>JBDVIC010000001.1:0-1226 GCA_039962805.1 Balneola sp.
GTATGCAGAAGCGGTAATTAGAACCACAGATGCTGCAAATCGTCAAGCTGCAGTTGATGCGATTAACAATACACGTGTAACTCGTGGAGATTTAACGCCATTAACAATAGCAGACTCAGATGCAGACATTCTTGAGGCTATTCAGTACGAAAGAACTATTGAATTATTCATGTCTTCAACCATTACTGCAATGGGAGACGCAAGAAGATTCAACACGTACAAGCCAGGTTCAATTCAGCATTATCCTGTACCAGCGGGTGAATTGTTGATCTTACTTGAGGAATTATATACGTATGGTGGAGCAAAAGCTTCTTCAAACAACCCATACTTAGCTCCTCCTAAGAAGCTGGACAAATCTATTATTAATAATTTTAAATAATAGAAGAGTTATTTTAGATAAAAAGCGCCTAGAGTTTTCTAGGCGCTTTTTTTATGACTTTTAGTTTTTAATTAAATGGCACTTAGGCGAAAAGAATTATTTAATTTGATTGTAAGATCTCAATTAGTGAAATTGAAGTATTGATAGTGATGTAACAAACTTTGCGTTTGATGGATTTTCTTATCCTAATTTTAGAACAGTATCAAGTTCACTAGAACTAAGATTCTAGAAGATCTTTTAAATCGAATCATTAAATATTTTACGATTATGAAATTTTTAAATAACAAAACAATAAAGCTCTTCGGTTTAGGCTTTCTGTCTCTGTTCATTATGGTGAGCTGTATGGATTTAGCTGTAGAGAATGAAAATTCTCCTAAAACTGAAGATGTGCTTAGTAGTCCATCTGACCTTGAAGCACTTATACCTACAGGATTTGTTCAGTGGTGGCAAGCTACGGTTGGTACCAATGTACTTGGTGTGGGTGTAGGTTTAGACACCTGGACCTCTTCGTACGGTAGCTTTGATATGAGAAACAGAGGAGAAGAACCTCGTATTCCTTACGACAACTCTTCTTTAAGCAATAACAGCACAAAGGCTTTAACAGAAGGTCCATGGTATGGAATGTATGGTGCAATTAGTCAGGCTAATGATGTTATAAATGAATTGACAGGTCCAGATGCTCGATTTTCAGAAATTCCTACTAGCCAAACAGGAGTTTCAGATGCTGATTATACCACTATGGTACTTGCGTCTGCAAAGTTCTTACAAGGTATCTCTCTTTCTTATATCGGTCAGTTCTTTGATCAAGGATATATTCTTGACGAGACAACGGATGTAAATACGATTG
>JBDVIC010000002.1:0-812775 GCA_039962805.1 Balneola sp.
ATCAATATTTTGTTCCAAATAATTCATTACTAAATACAACTGAAGGACGGGCAATATAACAGACCCAATTATTCCAATTAGATACCCGATACCAGTAAGAATTATTTTCTCTAGCTTTGATTCCAATTTGAAAGGTATAACATAATATTATCCAAACAAGATTCCGGTGATTTAGTTGGGATATAATCCATAATCAGCATTAAAACAATGATAAAGCTTGATTTTTGGACGCTATCCAAACACCAGTGCCTTTTACATGTTGGATATAATCCAATTCCTTTTATAAGGAATGCCTTGCTTGGTTGTGTTCTAAAGATACCAAAAGAGCTAAATAAAACAAGGAGTAAGGCGAACCCTTCCCTGTCCCTTCCCTTAAACAAGGGAAGGGGACTCGTTGATGAAAATAGATATTGATAAAGAGTCTCCCTCCCTAAAGTTAGGGAGGGAACAAGGGTGGGTCAGACAACGGGAACAACAGTGGGTCAGAAAAACATGAACAAGGGTGGATCAGACAACAGGCTAGAAAATTAAATACGAAATTAGTATTGTTTTCAATGGACTTGTCTAGAAAAAATATTACAGAACTAGCAAGAGAGCTTAGGAAAAATCCAACTCCATCAGAAAGTAAATTCTGGGAGCTGGTAAGAAAAAGAAGGCATAAAGGATTACGGTTTCTTCGGCAAAAACCTTTTGTTCATTCTCAGTATGGTAAAAAAAGATATTTTTATATCGCTGACTTCTATTGCGCAAAGCATAAATTAGTAATTGAGATTGACGGTAAAGTACATGATCACCGGAAAGGTTATGACAAACAAAGAACGATTGTGCTTGAAAACTTAGGGTTAAAAGTAGTTCGCTTTAAGAATGAAGAACTTGTGAATGAGGAGCGTGTCTTTGAAAGGATAATGGAAGCTATTTCTTCAGGTTAGCGAACCCATCCCTATCCCTTCCCCCAGTCTGCCGACAGGCAGGTTAAACAAGGGAAGGGGACTCGTTGATGAAAATAGATATTGATAAAGAGTCTCCCTCCCTAAAGTTAAGGAGTATACAAGGCAATAAATTGGCATGAAAAGCGGTCAGTATAAGCAGCCGCCTTCTACATTTTAGTCGCTTTATAGTGTAAATAAGTAAGTAAAAGAAGGTAAAGCTGTTGCAGAACCAAGCCGTTCTTCATATTTACAAACTGTTTCGAATCTAAATAATAAATGACAAGCCTCATGCAACAAAAATCCATTTTCTATTTTCTTTTGCCATTTCTGATTACATCCTCATTACTGCTATTTGGTTGTCAAACTACTCAAGCTGTTAGTACATCGCAGGAGCGCACTTCAACAACATCTACTGCCCAGGTTGATGAAGGACTTTTTAAGGTTCACCAAACAGATGGAAAGATATTCTATGAAATTCCCGAATCTCTTTTAGGGCGCGATTTGGCTATTCTGAGTCGTATTGCAAAAACTGCGGAAGGCCTTGGTTGGGGGGGGGGATCGTCTAGCGGGTCAACAAGTGGTACAGTGGGAGCGACGTGGAGCTAAGATCTTACTTCGTGGAGTATCTTACAGCAACACTGCGGATGAAGATCTACCGATCTATCAAGCGGTACAAAACTCAAATTTTCCTACAATCATTGAATCGTTTGATATAGTTGAAGAAAAAGATGGTCATATCAAGATTGATGTTAGTGAATTATACCTGAAAGACTCCAGAATTTTTGGACTTCAGAATCGACATAGACAAGCATATTCTGTTCGGGGACTCGACCGTAACCGATCATACATAGAATTTATAAAGAGCTTTCCAGAGAATATCGAAGTGAGAACTGTTTTGACGTATAATGCTGACAATCCACCGTCTCAGCAACGAACGGGATCAATTTCTATTGAAGTGAACCATAGTATGATCCTTCTACCCGAGGAGCCGATGCGCCCTCGTTTATATGATGAGCGAGTAGCGATGGGTAGTGTTTCCCAAACGGATTATGGTGATGAAGCTCAGTACAGCAAAATGAAGCGATATGTGACACGGTTCCGTCTTGAGCCCTCTGATGAAGCTGCATACATGCGTGGTGAATTGGTAGAGCCTATAAAACCAATTATTTTCTACATCGACCCGGCTACACCTGAGCAATGGAGACCATACTTTATTGAAGGAGTTGAGCAATGGAATGTAGCGTTTGAGGAGGCAGGTTTTAAGAATGCTATTCGAGCTGAAATGGCTCCGGAAGATGATCCTGACTTTAGTATGTTGGATGCTCGCTACTCGGTAATTCGTTATGTCGCAAATCCGGTTCATTCTGCTAATGCAGGTCCTGATCTTATCGATCCGAGATCTGGCGAGACCATTCGAGCACACATGAATATGTATCATAACGTAATGAAGCGTCTACACTGGTGGTCGATGAGTCAGACCGGACCACGAAATTCTGAAGTTCAGAAACCACATCTTTCTACCGAAGAGATGGGTTTGTATCTGCAATATGTAGTATCCCACGAGTTAGCACATGCACTTGGGTATCCCCATAACCAACGTGGAAATACTGCTTATTCCATTGAAGATCTGCGTGATCCTGAATTCACGAATGAATTTGGAAACTCTTCTTCTGTAGTTGGGAGAACGCGTTTCAATTATGTAGCTCAACCTGAAGATGGTGATGTGAAAGTTCATCGAACTGTAGGGGAGTATGATGTTTGGGCTGTAAAATGGGCTTATTCTTATTTACCTCAGTTTGAAACCGCTGAAGATGAGAAAGAATTGCTGAACGAATGGGTTATAGAACGGGCTGATGATCCCGCCATGCAGTTTGGGTATGGCCGTAGTGATTTTGACCCAACACAGACAACAGAATCAATTGGTGACGATTGGGTACGTGCCAGCGAGTTAGGAATGAAGAATTTACATGCTGTAATTCCAAATCTTATAGACTGGATGGGTGTTGAGGGAGAAGATTATGAAGAGATAAAAATGCGCTATATGCAGATGTTTGTTCACTGGGGACGAATGACTGAACGGGTGATTACTGCTGTTGGTGGCTCACGAGAAGAACACAAACGGTTTGGTCAAGATGGTCCGGTTTATACTGCAATTTCTAAAGAGGAACAGCAACGATCTATGGATTTCCTTGCTGAGCATTTATTCGATACTCCTGAATGGTTGCTTGACCATAATCTGGTACGCACATTCGAGCATGTAGGTACTGTGGAACGTGTACGTTGGTACCAGACCACGGGATTGAACGACCTTCTAGCTCCACACCGACTCGAACGTTTGGTGGAACAGCATGCGATGCTGGGTGATAAAGCTTACGGTCCGGCTGAAATGCTTGATGACCTTCGTGGAAGTATCTGGGCAGAGCTTAGTGAAGGTGAATCCCCTGATACCTACCGACGAAATCTTCAGCGCGCTTGGCTTGATAGAATGGAGTATTTATTGACCGAAGCTGAAGCTGATGCTCCGAATCCACCGAGTGATTACAGACCTGATAACGGCATGGAGAATTTACGAACCGATTTTCACATTCAGCAGTCTGATATTCGTCCTCTGGTTCTGGAGCAACTTCGTGAGCTGAAGTCGGATATTGAACGTGCATTAAATAGTACGACAGATCGCTATTCTAAAACGCACTACGAGTATGTGGTACAGCAGATAGTTGCGCTGATTTAGAGAAAGAGTGGAAGTTGTTTCTCGAAGTTAACGAACCCATCCCTGTCTCTTCCCTTAAACAAGGGAAGGGGACGTGAATATGTTGAACAGATATAATTAAAGAGTTTCTCTCCCTAATGATAGGGAGAGAACAAGAGTGGGTTAGAAAAATAAAGTAGTTTCCAGATTTAGGCTTAGACTAGGAGATCACTTCGTTCCACTCGTGAATGGGATCTTCTTACCCTTTCGCTCTCTCACCGATTCTTCCAGCCCAAAGTTTAACATCATCCAGAATAATATAGATAGAAGGAAGTACGATCAGAGTAACCACGGTTGAGAATAACAATCCACCTACAATAGCACGTGCCATCGGGAAGTAGGGAGGTCCGTCGCCACCGATCTGAGTAGTACCGATACATAAAGGAATTAGCCCTAGTACCGTAGTTCCTGCAGTCATTAAAATAGGGCGCATTCTGTCTTTTCCACCTTGAATTACGGCTTCAGTTCGTGAAAGCCCCTCATCCCGAAGGTGAATGATATGGTCAATAAGAACAATTCCATTATTCACTACAATCCCCATCAGAATAAGAATTCCGATCATTGCCATAAGATCAAAAGTGGTTCCGGTTATAAAGAAAAACCAAAAGATCCCTACAATTCCATACAAGATACAAGCAAGTACAGCGGTAGGATACATGAGTGATTCAAACAAGGATGCCATCACCAAATAGATCAAGAAAAAGGCGATACCGATATTAAATAACATAGAACCCATAGCTTCATCATCATTGCTGAAACTTCGTCCGTAGCTCCAAGCATATCCCGCAGGGTAGACCATTTGATCCATGATCTTGGTTAATGCTTCACGGGCATCATCAGGCGTAAAATCTTCTGTAAGATTTACAGAAATACCTAAAGACGTTTTTCTGTTTTGCCTGAAAATTCTTCCCGGTCCGGTAGACTGTTCAAAATTCGCTAAGGTTGAAAGAGCAGTAGTTCTGTTATCTGAAGTTGTAATGGGTAGATTCTTGAGATCTTCAATGGATTGACGATCTACATTTTGAAGTGCTAAGACTACATCAATTTCAGATTGAGCACTTCGAACTTTACGAAGGTTCTGACCACGCACGGCATTGGAAACAGACCGAGCTATAGCTTGAGAATTGAGTCCATAGTTTCGAGCTTTTTCTGAATCGATGGTTAGTTTAACTTCGTCTTTACCACGTTCAGCATCCGATTTTACATCGGTAAATCCTTCCACTTGAGAAATACGCCATTCTACCTGTTCGGCAAGTTCGGTAAGTACATCCATAGATTCGCCTTGTACATACACACGTATAGATTCGCCGTTATTTCTACTTCTGTATTCAAAAGCAGGTTCACCAATAGTTACAACAGGCAGATCTTTTTCAATTTCTTCTTTAATGAATTCTACAGCTTTTTTGGCGTCTTCTTCATTGATCAAAATGATCGTCGATTCCGCCATTTCGGGCTCGTAGTATGTGTAAACAGATTCAATTTCGAATTTCTCTTTATTGGCATAGAGATACTCTTCTACTTTATCGACTGTTTGTTTTACCCGATCCAGAGTATATGATCCATTGAGATTATACCGGAGTCTTAATTCCCGTTCAGGATTATTTGGAAACATATCGATGTTCATCCCAAGACCAATAGGAATGGCAATACTAAAAAACAGTAGAACTATACTGACTGTGGAAACCAATCTTCTTTCAATAAACCAAGCTAAAAAAGTAGAGTATTTTTCCGAAAGGCTATCAACGATAGTTCGCTTTGGCTTTTTAGTTTTAGGCGCCATCTTAGATGTCAGTAGCGGAATTACTGTAAGCGATATCAACAAGGAAGCGATCAATGAAATTATGATCGGCATACCAATGTAGTACATGTGCTGCTTGATAAAACTTTCGTTTATAATATTTGGTAAGAAAACCACTACGGAAGTAAATGTACCGGCAGTTACCGCAATACCTACTTCTTTAGCACCAAAAATAGCAGCCTTAGCAGGCTCCATTCCTTTCCGCTGGTAGCGGTGAATGTTTTCTGTTACTACAACGGCATTATCAACGAGCATCCCCACGGCAAGTATAAGTCCGGTCATCGAAAGGATGTTTAAAGAAATTCCTAGGAAGTAGAAAAAGCCTAGTGTCACTATTAAAGAAAAGGGAACAGCTGTGGCAACGATCATGGTTGTACCAAACTGGCGAAGAAAAAAGAAGAGCATAAATACCGACAGACCGGCGCCTAAAATTCCGGCGTTCATGAGTTCTTCCAGAGAACTTAAAATTCCATCGGCTTGATTCTGCATTTCGTAGATCTGGATACCTTCCATTTCCGGAAGCTGGTTGATGAGCTCAATTTCTTCCAAAACCTTCTCAACAGTGGATACGGTGTTAGCTGAAGATTCTTTGATGATATCCAATCCAATCGCGTATTTGCGATCGAGGTGTCGTGCATAATTTCTAACAGGGGAAGTATATGCTACATTGGCAATATCTTTTAAGCGAAGATTATTATCACCAATGATGAGATTTTCAAAGTCTTCAATCTCGGTTAGCTCACCCATCGGGCGAACGTTATAGCGCATTCCTGAATCGTTGATCTTACCTGCCGAAATCGAAAAATTAGCTCTGCTAAGTCGCTGATTCAGGTCATTTAGATCAATGTTATAATTCTGAAGTCGATTGGATAGAAGCTCGATCCGGATCTCTTTTTTCTCCACGCCATATAATGTTACTTGTCCAACACCATCAATGCGCTCAATACGTTGCTTCAGATTTCTGTTTAGAAGATCGTAGGAGTTAGAGAGGTCTCTTTGACTGGAGATACGTAATTGGAGCATATTACCTCCGCCATCTTCGAATTTGTTAATCTGATAGTATTCAAAGTCATCAGGAAGTTGATTGCGAACACTTTCAATTTTCTCTTTGATCTCGATGGCTTTCAGATCAATATCACTGCCTTGGGTAAATTCAACACTAATGCCCCCATTATTTTCACCGGCATTAGAATTGATATTTTTAACGCCACTAATTGTTGCAAGAGCTTCCTCAATAGGACGAATAACTTGTTCTTCCACTTCATTTGGGGAAGAATTTGGGTATGGAATACTAATAAAAGCCCCGGGAAATGAGATCTGAGGGAAATATTCTAATGGAACTAGGCGGGTTGCAATAAAACCAACCACCACAAGGCTTATAAAAACCATCATGGTTGTAACTGGGCGTTTTATGGAGATCTCTGTCATGCTCATAATTAGTTCTCCACTACAGCATCAGAAGTTGAATCGTATTTCTTGCGATCCATAATTGAGTACATCACAGGTATAACAACTAGCGTTAGCAAGGTGGAAACTAATAGTCCTCCGATCACAGTGATACCCATCGGTGCTCTCAATTCAGCACCGTCACCAAAACCAATTGCCAGTGGAAGTAATCCTAATGTAGTTGTAAGAGTGGTCATTAAAATGGGGCGTAATCTAGATTTTCCACCTTCCATAATGGCATCAAATTTATCCATGCCACGTTCTCTTAATTGGTTGATCAGGTCGATAAGAACAATAGCGTTGTTTACTACGATTCCTGCCAGTAAGATCAATCCTATAAATACAACTACACTAATTGTAGTGCCGGTTATATATAGCGCAACTACAGCTCCAATCAAAGCAAGCGGAATAGTGAAGAGGATAATAAAAGGATGCAAAAGTGACTCAAACTGTGAAGCCATAACTAAATAGACTAAGAATATGGCTAGACTAAGAGCGAAAAGTAAAGACTGGAATGAGTCGCCCATTTCTTGATTCTGTCCGGCAATTCGTGCAAAAATTCCGGTTGGCATAGTTGTTTCGTCGATCACTTGTTGAACATCAACAGCAGCTTCGCCTAAGTCGCCATAGTTTAGGTTTGCTGAAATAACAGCAACACGTTGTTGTGCTACTCTTCGAATTTCACCCGGACCATTAGCAATTTTAACTTCAGCAATAGCGCTTAAAGGAATAGATCGTTCACCATTAGGATTTATAACCAAGTTTTTGATCTCATCAATAGAAGAACGGTCATCTTCCTGAGCTCTAACGAGTACATCAATTTTGCGATCTCTCCACGAGTAACGGGTAGCTACATCCCCACGAACGTTACTTACAACTCGATCAGCTACTTCATGTACTTGAAGCCCAAGTGCAGCAGCGCGGTCACGATCAAATAGAATTTGAATTTCAGGACTACCGATCTGCATAGAGTTTTTAACATCAGCAAAGCGGTTGTTAGCATTCATTTTTTGAACAATTTCGTCACTGACGCTTTTAAGTTTTTCAAGATCAAAGCCACTTATCTCAACTTCAACAGGAGTAGAGAATGAGAAAAGAGAAGGACGAGAGAATTTATATTGAAGTCCCGGTACATTCTGTAGGGACCCTCGCATGGAATTCATAACTGTATTTTCGGTTGAAGAAGCAGAACCTGAGGCGAGCAGAACATTTAGTTCTCCCCAGTTTTCTCCACCTTGGTCAGGATTGGCATCCATTCTATTTCCGGTACCTGCAACAGCAAACGTAGAGCTTACATTTTGAGATGATCTGGTAGCTTCTTGAACCGATTTTAATGCGGCATCCGTTTGTTCGATGGGAGTTCCCGGTGGTAACTTAAATTCTACTTTAAATTCACCTTGAGAAAGCTGAGGAATTAACTCAATTCCAATTTGTTGAACTAACGCCAATGAGCCTGCAAATGAAAGAATGGCGATCAACAGAACAATAGTCTTGTTATTCAAAGAGCTTTTTAAAAGCTTAACGTAAGCATCTTCAGTAGCGCTATATGTTTTATCGAAAGCCCACACAAAAGGAGAGAAAATTAGCTTAAGTGCTTTTGCTATAAAACCAATGACTGCTCTTATGCCTTTTGTAATTAATGTAGGAATGGTATAGAAAAAGAAAATACGTACGCTTCTTAACATTCTTCCAAAAGCTGTTTTAGGTTCTTTTAGTTGTAATGGTTGAATTTCTTTTTTCTTACTTCCTAAAGATGACATCATAGGAATGAGTGTTACGGCTACAACTAATGAAGCAATAAGAGAAAACGTAACGGTTAAAGCCTGATCTCTAAAAAGCTGCCCGGCAATTCCATCCACAAAAACGAGAGGGAAGAATACAGCAACAGTAGTAAGGGTAGAGGCAATTACAGCGGTACCAACTTCACTGGCTCCATCTTTAGCCGCTTCCAGACTATTTTTGCCCATGCCTTTATGCCGAGCAATATTTTCAAGTACTACAATGGAATTATCTACCAGCATACCAATACCGAGAGCAATTCCACCCAGCGACATTATATTCAAGGTGATGTCATTTCCATACATCAAGTTAAACGTGGCGATTATAGAAACAGGAATGGAGATCGAAATGATCACTGTGCTCCAAAAATTTCTTAGAAAAAAGTAGAGAACAAGAACGGCTAAAATTCCACCTATGATCCCCGCAGTTCTTACTTCATTAACAGCAGAAGATATAAAGATAGACTGATCATATACTTTTTCGAGCTTCATACCTGCGGGGAGGTTTTCTCTAATATCATTAATACGGTCAAGAACAGTTTCAGCAACGGCAACCGTGTTTGCATCACCTTCTTTATAAATAGCTATTTCAACAGCCTCTTGAGCATTTAGTCGGGTAATGGCTTCTCTTTCTTTATACCCTTGACGAATATCGGCGACATCTTTTAGATAAACAGTGTTTCCAGCTACAGCTGTAAGAACCGTATTGCGAATCTGATCTACACTTTTAAATTCATTGAGAGTACGTACTAAATATTGTTGAGTGCCTTCTTCTAGACGCCCCCCGGAAAGGTTTATATTTTCTGCACCTAATATTTGTGTGATAGACTCAATAGGGATGTTTAAATAAGCGAGACGTTCTTGGTCGATATTAACTTGAATCTCTTCTTCTAGTCCACCACTTATTTTAACGGATGCCACACCATCAGAAGATTCTAAACTCTTCTTCAAAATTTCATCAGAGATGATACGGAGTTGTTTTAATCTAGAAATAGCAGCAGGGTCATTTAAATCTCCTTGAGGATCAGAAAAAGAAGCAAGATCAATCTTTGTGTCGGCAGGGGATTCGTCTTGATTAGGCTGTGCTTCATAGTACAGAGCATATCTTATAATAGGATCTAGAGTGGGGTCAAATCGTAACGTAACAGGCTTTTTAGCTTGCAGAGGTAACTGAATGGCATCTAGTTTTGCGATGACATCTAAGTTGGCGATGTCCATGTTGGTACCCCAAGCGAACTCAAGAACTACATCAGACTGACCTGCTCTTGAAATTGAGCGAACAAGTTTAACTCCTTTTACTACCCCAACCGCTTCTTCAATTGGTTTTGAAATGAGGTTTTCTACTTCAACTGGAGCAGCACCCTCAAATTCAGTTCTTATGGTTAGTGTTGGGTAACTAAGATCAGGTAGTAAGTTTACATTTAAACGTGATAGTGAAACAATTCCAAACAGTAGAACCGCTACCGTGAACATTGAAATGGTAACTTTTCGCTTTATTGAGAAGTCAATGAGTTTCATGGTAGATCCTATTAGCTTCTAACTACATTAACTTTAGCGCTGTCTTGGAGACTACCTTGTCCTGTGGTAACTACGATCTCTCCATCTTCAAGCCCTTCTAAAACTTCAATATTAACTCCGTTTACATAACCTGTTTTGATGACCTTTTTGTACACAAGAGAGTCTTTAACTATAAATACAGTTTGGGTTTCATCCTCTGACATTACAGCAGCTTTCGGAATCATCTTGGTACTTAAACGGGTATCATGAACAATCTTAACTCGACCAAACATCCCGGGCTTAAGCATTCCACTTTTTTCATCAATGATGACGGTAACTTTGAAAGTTCCGGTAGTTGGATCAACTATTGGGCTTATCCTTTCTACATGTGCTCGGAATGATTTTCCGGGTAAGGCATCTACTTTAATCTCTGCGGGTTGATCTTTATTGATCTTTGCCATTTCATGTTCAGGAACGTATAGAATAGCTTGTAATGGATCGAAATCTGTTACTCTGTAAACATCTTGATCAACGCCGATCATGTTTCCTTTTTTGATGAAACGCTCTGAAATAACACCATTCAGTGGAGATTTTATGGAAGTGTATTCCTGATTTAGCATAGCTAATTGATAAGCAGATCTTTGCGCTTCATACTCGAACTGTTTGTTCTGATATTCTTCTGCTGAGATAGCTTGTTTTTCGAAGAGCTCTTTACTTCTTTTATAATCGTTGTGCAATCTATCCATATTGGATTTAGCTCTTTCACTTTCAATTCGATACTGTTCGTCTTCGATCTTAGCAATGACCTGTCCGGCTTTTACATAATCACCTTCTTCTACAAGTACTTCATTAACAATACCACGTACTTTTGCCACAATTAAAGCTTCTTGTTCTGCTTCAAGAGTTGCTGTGTTAGAATAATAAGCTGAAATATCTCCACGAGATACGGAAGTGGCTTCAACAGGAATGACTGCAATTTCTTCGTTGTCGTTCTCTGAATTATTGGATTCGTTTTCGTTACCACATGCCGATAATGTTAGGAGTAATGCTGCGGATAAGTAGCCGAGTTGTTTAATTTTCATAATAAAAAAGCGTTTGAATTGATTTCAAACACTTAGACGGCACTTTGAAAAAGATGTTACAACTGTCTCCTGAAAAAACGGAATTAGAGGGGCAGGTTGGTTAAGATTACGAGATACTGAAAGTAATTTAGGTGTTTCTATTCTTCTTCCGAGAGGCTAGGTATGTTAACAGAGGTCGTTTGAAATCTCACAAGTACACAAGTAAGGACTTCAGTCCGAGGGAGGGCAACCAATTTTGGATGATACGTTTCACTTTTGGCTTGACCCAAAAGTGAACAAAAAGTCAATAAGATTCCAAACTCCTCCCATCGAAATTAACTAGTATTCTCTGATTAGATTAGAAGCCCGATGGTTCGTCAGACAAGGAATCTTAGGGTGAGTTCAGTTGCTTTAAAGATCTTAGTAGTGCAAGGTTTCTATTCTTTATCCTTTGTAGGAGCTTTCTTAAATATGATATCACCATAGTAAGCGGTTGCTGAACCCCCGGAATTATCAGAATCCGTCATGATCGCAACTCCCGTAATATTTCTGGGCTCTTCATCAAATGCATCTTTAAATGTGTCATAAACATTAGCAGTTGAAGTTACCCATTCACCAGTTTTAGCATCGCCGGATTCAACAGCAATCATATTTACCCAATTTGTGTACACGTTTTCTTGAACGGTACCAGTATCAGCAACATTTGCCCAAACATAATTCATTGACCGAAGTGGGATATCAAAATCAGTGAATGTTTTCATACTGCCGTATTTGATGCGTTCCCCAAGAGGAAGGTCTTTACGGTCATATTCATAGGTAATGTAAATTCTAGCAGCATAATCATCACCGTCTTTTTCGGTCATATCACCGTTTTCAAGTACACCATCTACTTTCCATCTCCATTCTATAATTGGATATTCTTTTGGATCAATATCTACCTTGTATTTCCATCCGGAAGCAGAGTTTTTACTTACAGCTTTAATATGAGGCTCATCACCATCTGTAACTAAAGTATATTCTGTGTTGTCTTTCTTTGGGAGCGTAAGCTTTTCCCACTTATTATCTTCTGCATCCTTACTGTATTCAGCAGGATTAAATTCTGTTACAGGAACAACAATAGTTGATTCCGGATCGATTTCTTTATCTGACTGCTTTTTTGATTCGTCATTGCTACACGCAAAAGAAAAAAGTAGTGTGGCGAGAAATAAGTACCCGAAAATTGATTTAATCGATTTCATAAAAAGATAAGTTGTTGGTATTTGTTATAGAAAGCTGGTTAATCCCCAATTTGTTCCAAACCTTATTTTTTCTTTTTGAATACTATGTTGCCGTAATACGCAGTTGCAGAACCTTTTGAATTGTCAGAATCAGTCATAATTGCAACACCGGTTATATTTTTAGGCTCCTCTTCAAATGCTTTTTTATAAGAGTCATATACATTTGCAGTAGATGTTACCCACATTCCTGCTTTGTCATTGCCTGATTCAGTAGCGACCATATGCACCCAATTTGTAAATACATTTTCTTGAACTCTACCAACTTTGGCTTCATTAGCCCATACATAATTCATTGAACGAAGTGGGATATCAAAACTAGTGAAAGTTTTCATGGTTCCATATTTGATACGTTCCCCGAGAGGAAGGTCTCTTCGGCTATATTCGTACGTGATGTATATTCTTGCAGCATAATCATCACCGTCTTTCTCTGTCATATCACCATTTTCAAGAACACCATCAATCTTCCATTGCCATTCAACAATAGGGTATTCCTTTGGATCGATATCTATCAAATACTTCCAACCGGATGCAGAATTGTTACTAACAGCTTTTATGTGAGGCATATCTCCGTCAGTAACTAAGGTATATTCAGTCCAGTCTTTTTTGGGAAGAGTAAGGCGCTGCCACTTATTGTTTTCTGCATCTTCGTTAAACTCAGCAGGATTAAAGCTAGTGATAGGAATTACTAATGAGTCTTGTGCAACAACAGATATACTAAATGTTGAAATGAATAATAAAGTGAATAATAGTGACCGCATAAGATTCCTTGTTGGTTAAGGTTTTGTTTCTTAATACTACGAAGTAAACATTCGAACAGTTTTCTTAGTACTGTAAACACAAGGTAGGCAGGGAATGTTCGGTTAGTATCACATATCTGTAAAAGAAGGTTTTGAATATCCAACAGCCAACAAGGGACGTTCAATTTCCATCTCAAGTACACAAGAAAAGACTTCAGTCCGCAACAAGATCTTTAGATGTCTCATTTCCATTCGGCATGACAAAAGAGGTTATTAAGTACATCAACAAGGAATTTACCCGTAGCTAACGGAATCATATCTAATATAAAATCCAAGTAGTAATAAGGATTTACAGATTCTTCGAAAGTATCCTCAGAATGACTTAATTACTTCAATATTCGTGATTCAACATTGATTATTCGATATTCAGTATTACTGTTGTTTGTGATTTAATCTGTTCGTAGTTTAGTTTCAACAGTATTGGTTTTGGAAACTTGTTAGTTTCTAAATTAAAAGGGAATTCCGTGATTACTGAGATACTCAGAAAAAATCGGAAGCTGTTCCCGCAACTGTAATCCTTTTCAACAATAGTTGAAATCGCAGTCTTACCTTTGCCACTGTCTTGAATTAGTTTGAGACGGGAAGGCGCTGCACAAGGAGAGCCAGGAGACCTGCCAATACGTTAATTTTTCATAGCATCTTTCGGGAAAAAAGATCTGTCGAATTTTACACATGCGGTTTCTATCTCTTTTTGTACCTGCTTTATTTTTGCTGAACGTAAATGCTGTGGCTCAAGTAGTTTCAGATACGTTACAGATGAAGGAAATTACGGTTACCACAACACGATACCGGGTTCCCATAATAAAACAACCCAGCCTCACGGTCGTCTTAGATTCGGCTCGACTTGCTAATTCGCATGGTCAATCTTTGGGAGAGGCCTTGAGTAGATATTCCTCTATTTTTGTAAGGTCAAACGCTCCGGGAGCTATTTCAATTGCATCTTTCCGTGGTTTTGGAGGAGAACAAACAAGAGTGCTTTGGGAAGGGATGCCTATCAATCACTCTATGTTGGGTTTGGTAGATCTATCACTATTGAATACAAGTTCATTTTCTGCAGTCGAGGTAAATCCGGGATCGGCAAGCTCTACCTATGGAAGTGGGATAAGCGGGTCGGTGGCATTGAAATCCTCACTTAGAGCAGATCAGATTAGCTTAGGACAATCCGTTGGATCTAACTCAAACTTCATCAGCTTTGGGGAAGCAGGATTTGGGATAGGAAACTGGACGATCGGCTTAGGAGGTTCGTTTCAGCAGAATGAAAACGATTACAGATATTTTGATAGAAATACGGAGCAAGAAGAACATCGTAGACATGCTGAATTCGATAACAATCAATTACAGGCGCAAGTAAGGTGGCAAAAAGAGGGTAAACGATTTTCGTCTAAATTTTGGCATTTAAAATCAGATCATGAAATTCCGGAGAATGTTTTTGTAGGATCAGGTACTGCTCGCCAATATGATGCGGCTTACAGATGGTTGAATAGTTTCAACTTCAGAAGAGGAAAAGTTCAACATGGATTTAAGGTTTATTTAGCCCAAACAGAATTGGATTATTTCGATCCAAATAGAGGGATTGAAAGCATAAGTACGGGAAGGGAGTGGAATACTGAATGGACTTCAAGTATATATTTTTCGCCTAAATTTTTACTCACCAACGTCGCATCAACTTATTATACCGAGGTAGAAACGAATAACTATACCGAGAAAAAAGTTCGAAGAACGGTAAGTGAACAGTTACAGGCTGAGTTAAATCTAACGAATCGACTGGGAGTTTTTCCAAGTATAAGGCTGGACCACTACAATGATTTTGGTTTGACATTAAGTCCCTCTTTAGGAGTAAATTATCAAATTATTGAGGAAGAGGTTTATGTACAGTCCCAAGTTTCAAGGAATTTTAGGGCTCCAACGTTTAACGATCTGTATTGGCCACAAGGAGGGAACAGCGAACTTGATCCTGAGACTGCGGTAAAATTTGAAGCCGGTGTAGGAATCACAGATCAATGGAAAGGGATAGGTGATCATAATATTACTCTGTTCAGAGCAGATATTTCCAATGGTATCCGCTGGACTCCGGGTTCGAGCTCATCTTTTCAAGCGCAGAATTATCTGTCGTTGTTGAGTTACGGTGTGGAATGGACCGCTTCAAAAACACTTAGGTTCGATGCGTTTGATCTGAGCTATTCGCAATCCACAAGTTATACTCGAGCTACTATTGATGAAGCAAGATTCAGTGGAGATGCGGCAGTAAATGATCAACTTCCATATGTGCCAAAGTGGAAATATTCGGGAGCAGTATCAATTCAAAAAGGGAATATAGTCACTTCAATTTATGGGAATTGGGTAAGCCAACGATACAGCACCGAACAGAATGAAGTTCGAGATCCCGAGCCTGCTTATTTCGTAATGGATGCCTCACTTTCATATTCAAAGCTTTTCCACAAAACCACAGTTTCTCTGGGGCTACAATTAAATAATCTTTTTGATGAGCAATATGAAGTAGTCCGGCTCTATCCACAACCGTTAAGAAATTTTCTATTCACATTAACTATTAAACAAAAAACTAACTAATCATGAGAAAAAACCTACTATACCTTTTTACAGCTTTACTATTTGTATCCACGGCATGTGATTCAAATAATTCTGAATCTAAAGTTACTTTAAATGGAGTATTTGTTTTAAACGAAGGGAATATTACTAGAACAAATGCCAGTATTACAGCTTACAATCCAGAGACAAAAGAGGTATCCCAAAATCAGTATGAAAATGAAAACGGAGTTCCAATAGGGGATGTTCTTAATAGTGTTACTGAAATAGGAGATCGTTTATATCTCGTAGTAAATAATTCACATAAAATTGAAGTGGTTGACAAAGAATCACTCACAAAAATTGCTACAATTCGCATTGCAAATGAAGCCAGCCCAAGACAGCTAGCTAAGGTTAGTGATTCAAAAGCATACGTAACTAATTTATATGGTAATTCTGTTTCTATCATCAATCTTGAAACTAATGAAGTAGATGGTACAATTGCGGTTGGAGCAAATCCTGAAGGAATCGCTGTAGTTGGTGAAAAGGCTTACATAACTAATAGTGGTTTAGGTAATGGTAATACTATCACTGTAATTAATACAAGTACTGATGAGGTGTCTACCACACTTACTATAGGAGACAATCCTAGCAGCATTATAAAAGACGATAGCAATAGACTTTGGGTAGTTTGTGTCGGTGCTTATGGAGATTGGAATGATCCTGATGACAACGGGACTCCTGGTGAAATTTATGTTCTAAATGGTTCAACAGGAGAAACGATTACTAATTTTGAAGTAGGTGGACATCCTGGCGACTTAGTTCTAAACGACAGAGATGATATTGCATACCTAATGAATGGTACAGTAATGAGTATCGATATGAACTCTTTTGATATTTTAAATTCTACGTTTATAAACAGGAATTTTTATTCGTTAGGATTATCAACATCAGATGACGGTCAATTTTTATGGGGAGGAGATGCTAAGAATTTTGCTCAAGCGGGTTTAGCGGTGCAGTATGAACTTAGCGGTGCTAAGATTGATAGCTTTCCAACAGGGATAATTCCCGGAGCATTTTATTTTTCTGCGGAGTAAAAAAACTACAGCAAAATTTCATTATAATTGATTGTTATTAAACTAATAAATGATTATTAAATTATAGATATTAATTATTTAAAATATATATTATTAAAATATAAAAATGAGTTTTTAAATATTTGTATTGTGGATAACTTTCATGCCTGAGAGTTTGAAAAAGCTTCCTTATGAGTTATATAGGGAAGCTTTTTTATTTTATCCAAAAATAGCAACGGTTAGTGTATATTATAGCACTCAATAATTTGTATCGATAAATTGTATTTAAAAATTCGAAAAAACCTAATGTGGATAAATAGGCGATTTTGTGGAAAAGTAATTGAGATTTTACTTGCTCACTCTCCGTCTCTCATATATATTAATTCTCACTTCTAAAGGATAAATAAGTTCCTGGCTTAAGGTGCAATTCCTAATATCAGCCCGAAGAAAACTGACGATTTTAGCAAAGAAACAACGGAGAAAAACACATGAAATTTACGCGCTTTTATACCCAAGCAGATTGGAAAACCCCATATGATTCAATGACGTTTGAATCTCGAACATCGGAAATCAAGAACCCGGATGGGTCTCAGGTTTTTCATATGGCTAACGTTCAAGTTCCGGAGAGTTGGTCTCAGGTTGCTACGGATATTATTGCGCAGAAGTATTTTAGGAAAGCCGGAGTTCCTGCAAAACTTAAAAAGGTAGCTGAGAAAGGAGTGCCTAAATGGTTGCAGCGTTCAGACGCTGATGCGAAAGCAATGAAAGAAATTCCGGAGAATGAAAGATTTTCTCATGAAGTTGATAGTCGTCAGGTATTTAGCAGATTAGCAGGTTGTTGGACCTATTGGGGATGGAAGCATGATTATTTTGATTCTGAAGAAGATGCAAAAGTGTTTTATGACGAGCTGTGCTATATGCTTGCAAATCAAATGGCGGCGCCAAATAGTCCACAATGGTTTAACACAGGTTTAAACTGGGCATATGGAATTAACGGTCCTGCCCAAGGACATTATTACGTTGATGCTAAAACAGGTAAGCTTACAAAATCAAAAGATTCTTACACTCATCCTCAGCCGCATGCTTGTTTCATTCAAAGTGTGGATGATGATCTAGTGAACGAAGGCGGTATCATGGATCTTTGGGTTCGTGAAGCTCGTCTTTTTAAGTACGGTTCAGGAACAGGAAGTAACTTCTCTAACATTCGTGGAGCTAATGAGCCTTTAAGTGGTGGTGGTAAATCATCAGGATTAATGAGCTTCTTGAAAATTGGTGACAGAGCTGCGGGAGCCATCAAGTCAGGTGGAACAACTCGTCGTGCAGCTAAAATGGTTACTTTAGATCTAGACCATCCTGATATCGAAGAGTATATCAACTGGAAAGTTAAAGAAGAGCAAAAAGTAGCAGCTCTTGTTTCCGGTTCAAAGATCACACAAAAGCACTTAAAAGAAATTATCAAGCTTTGCCATACTCCGATCGAGATCGAAGGCAGAACTTTCAATGGCGCAATGAGCCGTGATCCACTGAAGAATAAAGATCTAGGAAAAGTTATTCGTCAGGCAAAAAGAGATCAGGTTCCTTTGAACTATATTGAACGTGTGATCCAATTGGCAGCACAAGGTGTTACTGATATTCAGTTTGATTCTTACGATACTGATTGGAATTCAGAAGCTTATAACACTGTAGCCGGACAAAATTCTAACAACTCTGTTCGTGTACCAAATGCATTTATGCAAGCGGTTAAAGACAACGGACAATGGAATCTTATTTGGAGAGTTGAGAAAGCTAAAGCCAAAAAAGAAGGTCGTGAGCCGGAACCAATGAAGGTTCTTGAAGCAAACGATCTTTGGGATCAAATTGCGTATGCAGCTTGGGCTTCTGCCGATCCGGGAACACAGTATCATGATACCATCAATGAATGGCATACATGTCCGGAAGATGGCGAGATCAAAGCAAGTAACCCTTGTTCTGAGTATATGTTCTTAGACAACACTGCGTGTAACTTGGCTTCACTAAACTTGATGAAGTATTTCACTGATGAAGACTGTACAACATTTGATGTTGAGTCAATTAGTTATGCTTCAAGAATTTGGACAACTGTACTTGAGATCTCAGTATTGATGGCTCAGTTCCCATCTAAAGAAATTGCAGATCTTTCTTATGTATTCAGAACATTAGGACTTGGATACGCAAATATTGGAGCTGCTTTAATGGTTCAGGGAATTCCTTATGATAGTGATGAAGGAATTGCAACAGCAGGAGCTATCACTTCTATAATGCACATGAAGTCGTATGAAACCAGTGCTGAAATGGCCGGTGAACTTGGTGCTTTTGAAGGTTACGAAAGAAACAAAGAGCATATGCTCCGTGTGATGAGAAATCACAAAAGAGCTGCTTACAATGCTGATCCTAAAGAATATGAAGGATTGACTGTTAAGCCGATGGGAATCGATGCTACAATTTGTCCTGATTACCTGTTAAAGGCAGCTAAAGAAAATTCAGATCGTGCCGTTTCACTTGGAGAGAAGAATGGATACAGAAATGCACAGGTAACTGTGCTTGCTCCAACCGGAACGATCGGTTTAGTAATGGATTGCGATACTACCGGTGTTGAGCCTGATTTCGCACTAGTGAAATTTAAGAAACTTGCAGGCGGTGGTTATTTCAAGATCATCAACCAAAGTGTGCCAAAAGCATTAAAGACGCTTGGCTATTCTCCAAAAGAATCCAAAGCGATTATCGATTACGCTAAAGGTGCTGCAAGCTTGGAAGGCTGTCCTCATGTGAATCCTGAAAGCCTAAAAGCCAAAGGATTTACTGATGAAAAACTTGAAGCGGTAAACGCAGCACTGCCAAGTAGTTTTGATATTAAATTTGCTTTCAACCAGTGGACACTGGGCGAAGATTTCTGCAAAGATGTTCTTGAAATTACCGAAGAGCAGCTAAGTGATGTTACCTTTGACATGTTGCGCCACTTAGGATTCAGTCGTGAGCAAATTCAAGAAGCTAACGATTATGTATGCGGTACAATGACAATTGAAGGGGCTCCTTATTTAAAAGATGAGCATCTTGCAGTATTCGATTGCGCAAACAAATGTGGTAGAACGGGAACTAGATTTATTTCAGCTCGTGGTCACATTAGAATGATGGCTGCAGCTCAGCCGTTCTTATCCGGAGCGATCTCTAAAACAATCAACCTTCCAAACGAAGCAACCATCGAAGACATGAAAGATGCGTACATGCTTTCTTGGGAAATGATGTTGAAAGCAAATGCGCTGTATCGTGATGGCTCAAAACTAAGTCAGCCGCTTAATAGTCTTGCAGATGTATTTGAAGAATTAGAAGATGAGGAAGAAGATACAGCAGATGCACCAACAGCAGCAGCACAGGATAAAGTTGTTGAAGTTGCAGAGCGTATCATTCATAAGTATTTAGCTCGTCGCCAGAGATTACCATTCCGTCGTGAAGGTTATACTCAGAAAGTTAAGATCGGTGGACAAAGTGTTTACCTGAGAACCGGAGAGTACGAAAACGGTCAGCTTGGTGAGATCTTTATTGATATGCATCGTGAAGGGGCTGCATTCAGAAGTTTACTGAACTGTTTTGCTATCTCAATATCTCTTGGTTTACAGCATGGAGTTCCACTCGAAGAATTTGTGGATGCTTTTGTATTTACCAAGTTTGAGCCAAGTGGAATGGTTGCAGGAAACCCTCATGTGAAAATGAGTACTTCTGTAATCGATTACATTTTCCGTGAGCTTGCAGTTTCTTACTTAGGTCGTGAAGACTTGGCGCATGTTCCAGCTGATGAAATTTCAACACGAGATCTGCGTCCAACGCCGGGTGGAGAAGTAGTCGAAACGACAAAAACTGTTGCTAAAGCTCCTGTTGCAGAGCCAAAACCGGAAACGGTAGATGCTGTTGCACCTCAAGCAAAAAGCAAAGAAGGTTCCAGCTACGAAACAGATTATGAAAAAGCGAAGCAACTTGGTTATACAGGCGATGCTTGTCCGGAATGTGGTAGCATGACCATGGTTCGTAATGGAACTTGTATGAAGTGTATTACCTGCGGATCAACTTCAGGTTGTAGTTAAAAGTTGGGGCGGATGGCAATCCGCCCTTACCAAAATTTTCTTTCATGGAGAACAGGATAAACCCTGACTTACTGAACGTGAGTCGGGGTTTTTTATGAGAGGGAGTCTGGGGATTGGCTTAATGAGAAGCTTAAGGTAAAACTTCACATTCAAATCCTTCGTTGTGAACGGCTTCTATTATGCCGGAGTCTGTAGCTTGTTTCGTTTCAATTCTCAGTACATTATCACAATCTTCAATATCAAGAGTAATTCTTCCCGTTGGGTGTATTTGAAGTAATTGATCTATTACGGATCTGGCATTTTCAGTTGTATCAATATTCGTTTTAAATACCTTTACCATTCAATTTCGGGTATTTTTAGTTCTTTAATCTTTGAATAATATTTTTCAACTGATGGATATGTCGTTGAGTATGAACCGTGTTGAAGCCGATCCATTCTAACCGAGTAAAAGGACCATATTCCGGAATTTCGAAATCCAGACAGACTTTGGTTAAGTCTTTAGTTCGGATGATACCTTTTTGTAGTTCAATTCGCTCTTGTAAGCGATCTAATAATGGGCCTTTTTCTATGTGCTTATTTGAAGGCAGTATTTCTTTTGGAGATTCCATTTGAATAGAAAAATCAAGAAAGAGTTTTTCTATTTCAGGAAGTTTTTGATCCGGTTTTCTATCAGTGGATTCAACATTTCCATTGAGTATCTCCATCACACTATATGATCGATATAAGTGATCTCCAAGTTGACCTGCTGTCCAGCCACCCTCACTTGGAGTTACGTTTAGTTGTTCCTCCGTCAAAGATGAAAGCAGTTGAAGTAGTTCATCAGTGGTATTAGTAAACTCATTCAAAATTTTAGTATTCATATCGAATTATTTTCCGTTGTAAAACACGTTGAATTTATGCCCATCTAAATCAGCAAATCCACATCCATACCATTTTTCCATGATTGCTTTAGGCTCACTAAAAACAGTTCCGCCGGCTTTTTTAACTTCTCTTGCCCATTCATCCACTTCTTCCTTACTATCTGCTGAAAGAGTGAACATTACCTCATTTCCTTTAGACAAGTCTGCCAGTTCTCCTTCAAGGCTCCATTTAAGGCGTTCCTTTTTAAAGAAATGAATAACGAAATCGTCTTCACCCACCAGAAAACTGGTTAATTCTTCAGTAGTGTGATTAGGACCATTCGGCCTGAATCCTATTTTCAGATAAAAATCTCGAGTTTTTTCAACATCTTCGACCGCTAAATTAGCCCAGATTTTCTTAGTGTTCATTGTGCGTGAATTTAGATTCTGATTATTATTCTTTTTAAGATCTACTTTCCTTCATAGTTTACCATCCATCGGATACCAAATTTGTCGGTACACATTCCAAAACTTTCTGCCCATTCGGTTTTTTGGAGCGGCATATCTACTTGACCACCTTCTGAGATATTATCAAAAAGTTGTTTTGCTTCTCCCATATCATCAGGTTCTAAATTGATATAAAAGTCATTTCCTCGTTGAAATGATTCTCCCCATGAACCGAAGACATCAGATCCTAACAGAACGGTTCCACCACCAATTGGTAGTGTTGCATTGGCAACTTTATTGAGATCATCACCAGTAGCTCCCATATCATCGTCCATATCTTTAAAACGTACAATAGATAATTCTCCACTGAAAACACTTTGGTAAAAGTTGAAAGCTTCTTCAGCGTTGCCTTTAAAGTTGAGGTAAGGATTTACAGATTTCATGTGAATTGAGTTTGGTTAGTGATTAGTTTTACTTTCTATCTACTTCGTAGTTTAATTCAGTTACACCACTAGTAAATTGTCTAGTTGTAGGTAGTAGTTTTAGATTGGTCTTTTCTTGGTTGTCCACAAATAGTGGAATGCCTTGTCCAAGAATGATCGGGTTGACAAATAGCCAATAGCCGTCAACTAAGTTCTGTTGAATAAGTGAATGTGTTGCTGTGGGGCTACCAAAAAGTAAGATCTCATTATCGGACTCTTGCTTTATTTGATTTAGTCTGTCGGAAATATTGTCACTAATAATTGTTGTGTTAGGCAGATCCGCGTCCTCCATGGATTTTGACAAAACAACTTTTCGTACTTGTTTATACCACTTTGAATGTTCAATGTCGTGCTTAGTTGCGTTCGGTTTGTCTGCTGCAGTTGGCCAGTAACTTTCCATCATCTCATAAGTTACTCTTCCATATAGCGCGGTATCACCTTCACTTATCCGCTTACCAACATGGTCAAATATTTCCTGATCAACATTGATCCAGTCCATTTCTCCGCTTGGTCCTGCTACAAAACCGTCAAGCGATATGTGCATAAACGAAATTATTTTACTCATTTGATTTTATTTACTTATTTGTTCTCTTCTGAATGTATGTAACCATTATACCATCAAAAAGGGTTATTGGGAAGGTGTAAATACGGCAATCTTACGGGTTGATTGCGACAAGAAGCTTGTATAGATTTATACAAAAGAGCTTTAAACAATAGTCGAATTATGAGACATATATCTATACTCATACCACGTGGGCATACCAGTTTGGTAAATATTGCCGGTACACATCAGATCTTTTCACAGGTTAATGGAATTGCGCAGCAAATGGGGAGAGAACCTTTTTTTGAAGTACATTTGGTTGGGTTAGAAAAAGAAATTCCTCAGTCAACCGGATTCTTTACATCGAGCCCTGATTTATTGATTACTGAAATAGAAAAAACAGACTTGATCATTATTCCGGCTATTCATGGCGATATAGAAATAGGGTTGAAACAGAACAAAGATCTAGAACCTTGGATTATAAACCAGTATAAAAATGGGGCAGAAGTAGCAAGTTTATGTATTGGCGCTTTCTTTTTGGCATCAACGGGATTGTTGGATGGGAAAAAATGCGCCACACATTGGCTTCATGCGGGTAATTTTAGAGATATGTTTCCCCAAGTGGATTTAGTTGATGATAAGATTATGACTTCAGAAGATGGAATTTATACAAGTGGAGGCGCTTACTCGTTTCTGAATTTGATTCTCCATTTGATAGAAAAATATGCAGGTCGAGAGATGGCGATTTTTATTTCTAAAGCTTTTTCCATTGACATCGATAGAAACAGCCAGTCTGCTTTCATGATATTCCAAGGACAAAAAGACCATGAAGACAAGGAGGTAATTGCGGCACAGGATTTCATCGAAAATAATTATGAAAATACCATCCGTGTTGATGAACTGGCAGAAAAAGTGGCACTGAGTCGCCGTACATTAGAACGAAGATTTAAAAAAGCGACGAGTAATACTGTGAGTGAATATATCCAACGCGTGAAAGTTGAAGCGGCTAAACGAGATCTTGAAACTAGTCGGAAAAATGTAAATGAAGTCATGTATCAAGTGGGGTATTCTGATACCAAATCATTTAGAAATACATTCAAGAAAATAACAGGGCTTACCCCGATCGATTACAGAAATAAGTACAATCAAGAAGCGGCAGTTGCTTAGTTATAAGTATGTTTTCATAGCAAAAGAGAGCTGTGAACTCCGTTCTTTTTTAGTATCTGAATAATATCATCAGCCGTAATTTCTGAAACTTCTATTCGCAGGACATTCTCACAATCTTCCAGATCAACGCTCCATCTGTGTATTTCAGATACTGAGTTCAAAATCTTCGAAATGTACTTTATATCCTCTTTTTTGGTGAGAGAAGTACAAAATACCAGACATTCGATATTATCATCGGAATGTCTGGTTTGCATTCTGTTTTTCTTGATGTCTCTAGATTTGGGAACTAAAGAATCTGGTAAGAAATAAGACATAGGATTCTATTTTGCTATTTATCTATCGTAGAAAGCAGGAGGCTCGATACCAAGAGAGCGGAGATATACATAGCCTTGACCGCGATGATGGACTTCATTATCGATAAAATAGAAGAGTTGCCACCATATTTTGCCTTTCCATTGTCCAAATGCGGTATCAGTTTCTTGAAATCTACCTTCAGGAATTTTTGCCCAAAACTTATTGATCTGTTCCGTACTCCAATCCCAGAGATTAAGCATTTCCTGCTTAGTTTTTGGAGAACTTGAAATCGAATCATCATCTATAGTGCCAAATTCTTCCCACTCCCCGGTAGCAATTCCATGAATTCCGGGTGCTGCCATATGATTCATTTCCATTACCAACTCTGAGAATGGACGCATTCCTCCGATCGAATAGGTGAAAAGTTTATCCTCAGGAAAGGCTTCGATCATACGACGAGTAAGACGCCGATGTCCCTGCCAGTGTTCTAAAAGTTCGTCTAGAGTTACTATCGTATTTTTCTGTGAACTATCTGTTTGTTGCATCATCAAGTGTTTGATTTATTGGTTGAACGCAACTTAACAGCGGGTTCTGACAACCCTATGTCAGTAGATAAAAAATAGTTTTAAAGACTTTATTTGTTGTAGTGTTGATACAACTCTGCGGAAAGTTCTTGTACGCGATTTATAAGTATTTGAGGCTCTTTTATTTGAATATCATTCCCCCAACTAAGTAACCATCGGGCTATATATTCAATTGAGTAGGTTAGAAAGGTGAGTTCTTTTCCGTCATCAACTTCTTCTTGAGATACCCATCCATAATGATATTTCTGATCGCCTAGATACCGAAACATTTCATGACTAAATCTAACAACGACTTTCTGAATTTCCTTCTCCTCACTTTTTAGATTGGTTTCGTAAAAATCCTTTAGTGTATGTGCCAAAGGTTCGTTTAAAATAATACCGGTTCTTCTATGACTTTTGATCCGATCAACCCGAAACATTCTGTAATTTTCTCTAAAACGGCACCATGCCGCGAGATACCATTTCGTACCTCTTAATAACAATCCTAAAGATTCTATATCTCTTTGCGTGATCTTATCTTGATAAGGAGAATAGTAATCGATGGTGATTACTTCTCTTTTAAAAATAGATTCCTGAAGGAAGTTGAAGATCTCTCGATCATGTGGAGCGTTTGATGTTTCCGTATATGGAAATGCTTTTATGTGTTCATCAAGTACATCGAGATACTCTTTTTCTTGACCACTAAGAACCGCTCTTATCTTGTCTAAAGATGATTGATAGGAATCACTTAAAGAGCTTCCTTGCCATTGCTGCATTAATCGTTCTCCTGTAAGCAATGCCGCAGCTTCTTCTTTGCTGAACATAACGGGAGGTAAATGATACCCCTTCACAATGAAGTAACCTTTAGCAGGTTCAGAACCAATAGGAACCCCTGCTTCTTGAAGAGCTTTCAAGTCACGATAAACTGTTCGCTCACTAATATTGTACCGCTCCACTATTTCTTCAACAGTAACATGTTTATGACCTTGAAGAAAAATGATCATTGCAGTAAGGCGATCTATACGATTCAAAATAGTGGCTTCTTGATGAAAGCTAATGGTAAAATATTTGGTGGAAGGGAACAAGCGGACTAGAGTAATTTGATGGACTAACAGTTTCTTATAGTAGATTAAGTAAAAGCAGAAAGATCTACTTTTTGCTTCCATTCTTGCATCACTTCTTTAAAACTTGCATACTCACTGAAACTAACTATCCGGAAGCATGACTCAAGAAAAAGATCTAAAAGGGTATTGGAAGAAGAACCTTCAATATCTAAGTGTTCTATTAAGTATTTGGTTTACCGTTTCATATGGGTTTGGAATTTTATTAGCTCCCTGGCTTAATAATTTTAAGATGGGTGGATTTAAACTAGGCTTTTGGTTTGCACAACAGGGATCTATCTATGTGTTTGTGGTGCTTATCTTTATCTATGTATACCTAATGAATCGTTTAGATAAGAAATTCGGTGTAAATGAGGAGGACGCATAATGGATGTTCAAACGTGGACCTATATTTTAGTAGGAATTACTTTTGCTCTTTACATCGGGATAGCGATTTGGTCGCGAGCAGGTACAACTAGTGAGTTTTATGTTGCTGAAGGAGCTGTTAATCCGCTCACTAACGGAATGGCTACTGCGGCAGATTGGATGTCGGCGGCTTCATTTCTGTCAATGGCTGGCTTGATCTCTTTTAAGGGGTATGATGGCACTGTGTATTTGATGGGATGGACAGGTGGATATGTACTTCTTGCGTTACTTTTAGCTCCTTATCTCAGGAAATTCGGTAAGTTCACCGTTCCCGATTTTATAGGTGATCGATATTATTCAAACACGGCAAGAACAGTAGCTGTAGTTTGTGCACTGATCGTTTCTTTTACTTACGTGGCCGGACAAATGCGTGGTGTTGGACTCGTTTTCTCAAAATTTCTGGAAGTCGATATATTTTGGGGAGTTATTATCGGGATGGCAATTGTATTCTTTTATGCTGTTTTAGGAGGGATGAAGGGAATCACATATACCCAAGTAGCCCAGTATTGTGTTTTGATATTCGCATTCATGGTACCCGCATTTTTCATTTCGATGCAGCTAACCGGAAGTCCGATTCCCCAAATAGGATTTGGTTCAACAGTAACCGATGGCTCGGGAATGTATTTATTGGATAAGCTGGATCAGTTGCATACTGAGCTTGGCTTTGCTGAATACACTTCAGGTACTAAAAGTATGCAGGATGTATTTTTTATAACGGTAGCTCTGATGGTGGGAACTGCCGGACTTCCACATGTTATCGTTCGATTTTTTACGGTTCCTAAAGTAAAGGATGCTCGTATTTCTGTGGGCTATGCACTGATCTTTATCGCTATTCTTTATACGACAGCACCGGCAATCGCAGTGTTTGCACGAACAAATTTGATCGAAACTGTAAGCGAGCAACCCTATGAAGAAATGCCTCCGTGGTTCAGCACTTGGGAAGAAACAGCGCTATTAAACTGGGTAGATAAGAATGAAGACGGACTCATAAACTACGCACCGGGAGCGGCTATTGTTGGTGCTCCGAATATTATTCGGGATGGATTGGATATTCGTCGAGGAGTAAATAATCAGGTGATGCTTTCTAATGAAGTCACGGCAAATGACAATGAATTATATGTTGATCGAGATATAATGGTATTGGCAAATCCCGAGATTGCAGGATTACCGGCTTGGGTAGCAGCTTTGGTTGCCGCAGGTGGATTAGCAGCGGCACTTTCTACTGCAGCAGGATTGTTATTGGTAATTTCTACTTCGGTTTCTCATGATCTGATCAAGAAGCAGTTCAACAAAGATATTTCTGATAAAGCTGAATTGCGATATGCAAGAATTGCCGCCGCAGTTGCTGTGATTGTAGCCGGATATTTTGGGATCAATCCCCCGGGTTTTGTGGCTCAGGTTGTAGCTATTGCATTTGGATTGGCAGCCGCTTCGTTTTTCCCGGCTATTATTCTAGGAATATTCTATAAGAAAATGAATAAACAAGGAGCACTTGCTGGGATGGTCGTGGGATTGATATTCACTTTAGCTTACATCATTTATTTTAAGATCGCATTCCCTGAATTGAATATTCCTGAAAACTGGTGGTTTGGAATCTCACCGGAAGGAATTGGAACTCTAGGAATGATCGTAAATCTGGTAGTAGCGCTTTCTGTAAAATCATTCTATCCGGATCCACCCGAAGATGTACAGGAAATGGTGGAGGGGATTAGGTATCCGAGGTAGTTTTTCTAGCTACATTAGATAAATCTCCCTTCGAAGGGAGATGATCAAGCCGACGGTTCTCGGCTTGATCCGAGGGATGTTTTTCCCTTATAGTGATCAGGCGGACTAAAGTCCTTTCTGGTTTACTTAAACTACTCTTGATACAAGTCTATTCTTTGGTCAGGTTCACAAGCGAGGAATTCATTCCGCAGCGAATTGAAATTTGTTTTCATACTTCGATACGCTCAAAGATCTTTTCACTTCTCCGTCAATAATTCTAAGGTCGGTTTAAGAAGACTATAAAAAAACTCAATTCCTTTCCAACTTTTTTTTCTACATTCGTAAGGCTGATTTTTAAACTTAACTAATTCGGGAACAATGAAATCATTTCTATCTACTTGTTTTGTATTGCTATTATCAAGCATCACTTTTGCTCAAACCAATCCGCAGTGGATTCGCTACCAAACTATTTCACCGGACGGTTCAACCATCGTTTTTACTTACAAAGGTGATCTTTATTCGGTAGCTGCATCAGGAGGAAACGCCACTCAACTTACCTTTCACGAAGCGCATGATTATATGCCGGTATGGAGCAAAGATGGAAAATCTATAGCTTTTGCCTCTGACCGCTACGGAAATTTTGATATCTACACGATGAGTGCAAAAGGTGGTTCAGCAAAGAGATTAACGTTCCATTCTAACGATGAGAAACCATTCACTTTTTCAGCAGATGGAAAAAGTATTGTTTTTGGTGCAGTTCGTATGGATACCAAAGAACATCGTCAGTACCCAACAGGATCACAGCCCGAATTGTATTCAGTTCCTGTAAACGGTGGACGAGTAGATCAGATATTTACGGTTCCTGCTGAATTTGTACAGATAAACAAAAGTGGTTCTCAAATGGTGTATCATGATAAAAAAGGGGGAGAGAACGAATGGAGAAAGCATCACACTTCTTCCATTACTCGTGATATCTGGACATATGATACAAAGAGTAAAGCGCATAAGATGATCACCAGTTTTGAAGGAGAAGATCGTCAGCCGATCTATAGCACAGATGAAAAGTCACTGTATTATCTGAGTGAAGAAAGTGGAAATTTTAACGTCCATAAACTCTCGCTGGCAAACCCTTCTCAAAATACTCAGCTTACTCAGTTTGAAACACATCCGGTGCGTTTTTTAAGTATGGGAAGTGGGACACTTTCTTTCGGTTACGATGGTGAACTTTATACGATGAAAGAAGGTGAGCAACCAAAAAAAGTAAAAGTAAACATCACCACACAGGAAAAGAGTAATGCTGATAAATTCATCACTATAAATGGTGGTGTTCAGGAAATGGCTATTCATCCCAATGGAAAAGAGATTGCTTTTATAGCCCGTGGAGAAGTGTTTGTTACTTCAATTGATGGCTCTCTCACCAAAAGAATCACAAATACTCCTGAAACAGAAAGCTTCGTGACGTTTACACCTGATGGAAAAAGCGTGGTATACTCAGGAGAAAGAAATGGAAAATGGAGTATCTACAAATCTGAAAAAGTAAGAGAAGAAGAACCTTTTTTCTTTGCTTCTACTTTATTAAAAGAAGCAGCAGTAATAGAAACGAATGAAGATAATTATTTGCCTGAATATTCTCCCGACGGCAAAAAATTAGCTTATATAGCCGGAAGAAGAACCCTTAGAATTCAGGATATAGAATCAGGTAAAACGGTAGACCTACTCACTCCAAAAGACCTATTTCATATGCGCGATGGAGACAAGTATTTCACTTGGAGTCCTGATAGCAAATGGTTATTAGCTGATTGGGGTAAGTTATTAAATAATAGTGAAGTTTTATTGCTTTCGGCAGATGGCAAAGAGAGGATAAATTTAACAGAAAGCGGTTACTATGACTATTCCCCGAAATGGATGAACGAAGGAAAGCAAATGATCTGGTTTAGTAACAGAGACGGATTGAAAAGTTATGCTACAAGCGGAAATAGTCAATCTGATGTTTATGCTATGTTTTTCGATCAAGAAGCTTGGGATAAATACAGCATGAGTAAAGAAGATTATGAGCTAATGCAGGAAATTGAAAAAGCGAATAAAAAAGATGATGAATCAGAAGAAAAGAAAGAGGACGAGAAGAAGGACGAAGATAAAGAGGATGAAGTAAAAGCTTTAACATTCGATTGGGATGGAATGAAGGATAGAAAAGCTAAACTGACAATCCACTCCAGCAATTTATCTGATGCAACCCTTTCTAAAGATGGAGAGAAGCTTTATTACCTAACACGATTTGAAGGTCGTTACGATCTATGGGAAACGGAGTTGAGATCTCGTGATACAAAGAAGTTGATCAGTTTAGGAACAGGTGGTGGTAGCTTGGTTTGGGATAAAGACATGGAAAATTTATTCCTGTTAAGCAGTGGACGAATTTCAAAGGTTGATCTGTCAGGTGGAAGTACCAAAGGAATCTCGATTTCAGGTGAAATGGAATATGATGCGGATAAAGAACGTCTGAAGATGTTTGAGCACATGTATATCCGAACTAAGAATATTTTCTATGAGCCGACTTTCCATGGCAATGATTGGGATATGTTGTACAAAGAATATCAGAAGTATATCCCGCATACTTCAAATGGATATGAATTTGCAGAAGTGCTTTCGGAGATGCTGGGTGAATTGAATGTTTCTCACGCCGGAGCAGGTTACAGCACCAATATTGATAACGGTGATGCAACTGCTGCACTAGGTATTTTCTGGGATTATGATCACAAAGGAGATGGCATCAAGATCACAGAAGTAATTGATGGTGGTCCGCTTGATAAGAAATCACTGGACATCAAAGCTGGGATGATCATCCAGAAAATTGATGGAGAATCAATTTCTGAAAGCAAAGATATTGCGAGCTATCTAAATCGTAAGGCAGATAAATTTACGTTACTTGAAGTAACAGATGATAAAGGAAAAAATGCAAAGCAGATTACGATCAAGCCTATTTCAATGGGAGCACAAAACAGATTGTTGTATGACCGTTTTGTGAGAATGAATGAGGAGGAGGTCGCAAAAAAGAGTAATGGTCAACTGGGTTATGTACATATACCCGGAATGAGTGACGGACCTTATCGCGATATTTATGAAGACATGTTAGGTAAGTATCTGGACGCCAAAGCAATAATCGTAGATACTCGTTTTAACGGTGGTGGAGATCTGGTTGCTGACTTAGCAATGTTCTTTACAGGTAAAGGATTTATTACCTATGCAACGGAAGCAAAAGTAGTTGGGGGAGAACCTACTTCTCGTTGGACAAAACCAACCCTTACCATGTTCAACGAAAGCAACTATTCTGATGGACATTGCTACGCAGAAGGGTACTCTAACCTAGAAATTGGAACGACCTTAGGAATGCCGGTTCCTGGGACATGTAGTTTTGCAGGATGGGAAGGATTGCCAAATGGCGGTTATTGGGGAGTTGTTCCTGTGAGCGCAAAAAACATTGATGGAAAGTGGATGGAGAACCTACAGACAGAGCCTGATATCAAAGTTAAAAATATGCCTGGTGTCATTAATACCGGTCGTGATCAGCAACTAGAAAGAGCAATCGAAGAATTGCTGAAAGAAGTGGAATAATTTAGATAGCATATCTTATAGTTATTAGGAGGCTCCTTTTAAGCCTCCTTTTTTATGGCATTGAGCGCCGAAGATTTTGTTTTTATTTATCGCCTTTAAATACCAATCCCTTTATCTTTCATATTCAATTAGAAATCTATACCGTGCGATTCTATAACTCTTTCTTTGTGGTGGTGCTTGCGTGTTTGTTTTTGCCTGAATTAGTATTAGGGCAATTTTATCCGGCAAAAACCTATTCTACTACTGATGGTATGCCTTCTAATTCTGTGTATTCTATCACTCAAGCCGATAACAAGATAATGTGGTTTATCACATCAAAAGGTGTAGTCACGTTTGATGCTAATGAATGGTATTTATTTCCGAGCTCTTTAGATCTACCATTTACAGAACATTCCTACATTCAAAAAGATGATTCAGGCCGTATTTGGGTAGCAGGATATAACAGGGAAGGTTTTACGGTTCAATATTACAATGAAGATAAATGGTCAAAAGTAGCAATACCTGATTCATGGGTAAAGGAAAGGGTTCCTTTTTCATTTAGAACAGTAAAAAACAGTGTTTTTTTAGGGTTTAAAAATCAGCTTTTCAAGCTAAATGAAGACTACTCAAAATGGTCAGTTAAGGAAATAAATAGCAATGGCAAAAAGGCTTTAATTAATAATCTTGTTGGTATAGAAGGGGAACTATTTATAGCTACTAATGAGGGAGTTTTTATTTCACGAAATAATGAAATTATATATAGTGAGATAAACGAATTGGGATTAAAGTCCAAGAATATACTTTCTATAAATAGACATGGAAGCTCTTTTTATGTGTTAGGTTTTAACTGGATCGGTAAAATAATAGATCAGGATTTTGAACTTATTTCTGATGAATTGGGAGTTTTTTCAGAGTCTACATACAAAAAATATAGCTTAGAGATAGATAATAGAGGCAGGATATTTTACAGTAGCTTTAGTATGGCATCTGTTTTAAATGAAGAAACAGGCAGATGGTTCCCGCTAAAGGTTTTAGGAAGACAGCAAAATGTGCTGAGTAATCAAGTATTTGTGGATGCTGAAAATAATTATTGGGTCGGTGATAATAGGGGATTATTCAAGTTTAATTTACTGCGATTTAAAAATTTGAATAGCAATACAGATCTGGTAGAAGATGAGGTAAGTAGTATTTATGAAACTAAAGACGGGAGAATAATACTAGCAAATCCCAGAGGTATAAATTTTTATGATAATGGGGAGATTTCTTCTATTGATCTGCGAAATAATTATCCTGATTTCGTAACTAGAATACTAGACTTGGTTCAAACAGAAGATGGCCGAATATTTGTAGCACTTTCTGAAGGTGGTTTGATAAGCATTAAAAATGGCCAAATTAATGAATATGATTTCTCAGTTTTAGAAAATGTAGTTACTTCTCTTTCGCTCTATAAAGGTGAACTATTGGTAGCCAACCTGAATACAGTCTATAGGCTTAAAGGTCAGAAGTTAGAACTTTTTGGAAATTTTAGAGGGATTCGAAATATTGAGATTCTGAGTTCAGGTAAAGTAGCTATTCTTTCTAATAATGGGGTTTATATAACAGATGGAGAGAATACTCAAGAGTACTCTAGTCCTGAAAAGTCATTAAATAATACCTATGACATCCAGAAGTGGAACGATAATTATTTAGTAGCAACAGAGGCTGGATTAGGCGTTTTAGTAAAGGATGAAATAATTAGATACAATTCAATTAACCTCGAGGGCAATTCTGCATACTCATTATTGAATGACAAAAACGAGAATTTGTGGATAGGTACAAATGATGGTGTTTTCACAACAAATGGTGAAAAAGTGATCCATTACAATAAAAAAAATGGATTAATAGGAAATGAGATTAATAGAAATGCTTTAATTGAAGATTCCAATGGTGACATTTGGATTGGAACTGATGCAGGAGCCTCTGTATTTGATCAAAGAGAAGATTCAGCGACAGATTATATCCCAAATATTGAATTAAAGGAATTCAAAACTTTACAAGGAACTGAACTAAGTAAAGCTGATGAAAAGTCGATTAGCTATAGTGAAAATAGTGTCGAGCTAAAGTTTAGAACCATATCGTTTTTTAATGAAGATGAAATGTCATTTGAGTATAAACTAGAAGGATTTGAAACAGAATGGAATACTTCTTCAAACATTTCTATGAGCCCGATTCGATACACCAATCTTAATCCTGGAAATTATACGCTCTGGGTTAAAGGGCGAGTCGAATCCGGAACTTGGAGTGAGCCTTATTCTCTTCACTTTATCGTTCAGAAACCATTTTATCAAAAATTGTGGTTTATTCTCTTAAGTATCCTTCTTTTTATAGCTATCATATATACTATATATAGATTGAGAGTTCTTTTTCTTATCAAGCAACGTGAAACGCTTAGAAGACTTGTAAATAGAAGAACTGAAGAAATCGATATGCAAAATCGAAATTTGATGGAAGCTTATAAAGAGTTAGAAGAAGCACATACTCAACTTGTTCAAACAGAGAAAATGGCAGCCTTAGGAGTGCTGACGGCCGGCATAGCGCATGAAATTAATAATCCGTTAAACTACATTATGTCAGGTAAAGAGGTCGTTAAAAACCTAACAGAAGAAGATGGTACTGAAGTTGTTATAAAAGATAAGATTACTTTTTATAAGGTATTAGAAGGCATTGACTTAGGTGTGAGTAAGATATTGAATATTACCAAAAGCCTTGGCGCTTTTACAACTACTTCGGATAGGCTAGACAGCTCTGTATATTTAAATAAAGTTATAGACGACACTCTTACTATTCTCGATCATGACCTTAAAGACAGAATAAATGTAGTAAAGTCTTATGAGGACAAAGAAGTATATGTAGTTGGTAACGAAGGAAAGTTATACCAAATTTTTTCCAATTTATTGACAAATTCTATTCACGCTATTGAAGGTAGAGGTGAGATAACCATTTCAATTCAAGAAAATAAAGAGGAGATATTTATATCATTAGCTGATACCGGTAGCGGAATTCCGGACAAAATTATGAGCAAAATTTTTGACCCTTTCTTTACAACCAAAGAACAAGGAAAAGGAACAGGTCTAGGACTTTCTATTGTATATAATTTGATAAAAGAACTTAGTGGAGATATAGAGGTAGATTCTACAGTCGGTAATGGAACAACAATTACACTTAAACTTAAAAAAGGTATTTTAGAGAGCTAATATGTCAGATTCTAAGAACATACTTTATGTTGATGACGAGGCAATGAACTTATTTCTTTTCGAAAATTTATTAGCAAGAAATTTTGATATAGTTACTGCTAATAGCCCGGAGAAAGGGATAGAAATTCTTAAAGAGAATGATTCTTTTGACCTTGTTATTTCAGATATGAAAATGCCAGGCATGAATGGATTAGAATTTATCAAAATGGCTCAAGAATTTTATAAAAAATGTCCATACATGATCCTGTCTGGTTATGACAAAATTCCTGAAATTGAGGAAGCTTTAGAAACGGGATTGATCTGCGGATATCTACAAAAGCCATTCGAAGTAAATGATATCACTCGTACAATTAAACAAGAGATAGAGAACTTTTAAGCCATTGGGCTACTCTTGTTCCCTCTTTAACATTAGGGAGAGAGAGGCTTAAATTAATTCCGGATCTGGATAGAAAGTCCCTTTCTCTGTTTCAGGGATAGTGATGGGTTCTTCTTACTCCTTGTTTTAGTTAGCTCTTTTACTATATTTATGAAACAACCAAACAGGGTATTCCTTACACAACAATTGGATTTTATTCGAACTAGTATTCTGAAATCTTGTTCGGATAACATTATGCTATACCGGTAAATAACTATTTCGTGAATAATTCAAATATTCAAATCGATGAGAGTTCTCACAAAGAAGAACCTTCGCTATTACAAAAAATCAGAAATGTTGCAATTGCAGTGGTTTTAGGTGCCGTATTAGTTCAAATGATATTATTCTATGGGGATGCAAAAAGTGGTTCATTTATACCAGCCTCAATAATTATTTATTTCGAGAGCCTTTGGTTTATAGGTTATCTGATTATCTGCGGTTTTTTGGGCTGGTTTGTAGGTGAAAATTTTATCGACTGGCTTAAAGTAAAAATAGACTCATGGAAGTTCTGGTAAGTTTTGGTATAACAAGGGTTTCAAGCAGATTTGTTTAGCCTCTCTTCCAAGCTTTTGCTAGGGATATAATTAAGATCCTTCGTCCCAGTACTTCGGATCAGCATGACGGTTTTGTATGGTTTAAAATAACAGCTACATCCGAAGAGACCTTTGTTTATCTCTTGAATATTCCATCTTCATTATTCCGTTAATCACTGTATCTTTACGAGTAATCAAAAATACAGAACGTGAACATACGCTTAGCACAACTTAACCCAACTATTGGTGACCTTTCCGGCAATAAGGATCTGATCCTGGATTCTATCAATAAAGCCAAAGAAGATAATGTAGATCTGTTGGTCTTACCTGAATTAATCGTTTGTGGGTATCCACCGATGGATCTTCTTGAAAGAGAAATTTTTAGAGAAATGTGTTATCAGGTCAATGATGAGATTATAAACTCAACCCAAGACATTGCTGTCATTTTTGGTTCAATAACCCAACATAATGGAGTAGGTAGAAAAGTCTTTAACTCGGCGATAGTTGCACAAAATGGAAGAGAGGTTTCCAGAGTTCATAAAGCATTATTACCAACCTACGATGTATTTGACGATCTCAGATATTTTGAGCCTGGTAATGAGTTCGAGCCGATCTCGATAAATGGTGTTTCTTTTGGGATCACAGTATGTGAAGATATCTGGTATAATGACAATGAGATCAATTACCATACATATTCAGTAAATCCGGCTGAAGAGTTGGCTAAAAAAGGTGCGCAAGCCATTATAAATGTTTCAGCCTCTCCATTCACCAAAACGAAACCTGTTAGCAGAGTTTCTATGCTTCAAAAGCATGCCAATGAATTAAATTTACCTCTGTTCTATGTGAATCAAGTTGGAGCGAATACGGAACTTATTTTTGATGGAGATTCGCTGGCACTCAATAAAGATGGGGAGATAAAAAGCAGAGCCAAAAGATTTGCAAGTACCCATATCGATGTTGCATTCGATCCATCCACAAAAGAAGTGGAAGCTATTGGAGATACCTCGGATAGATTAGATGTGCCTGAAAGAATTGAAAGTATGTTCAATGGATTGGTTCTCGGAGTGAAGGATTATTTGAGAAAATCTAAAGCAGCCAAGAAAGTCATTCTTGGCTTAAGTGGTGGTATAGATTCTGCAATTGTAGCAACTATTGCAAAAGAGGCGCTCGGCGCTGAAAACGTTATTGCAGTTACAATGCCTTCGGAGTTTTCATCAAAGGGGAGTGTTTCAGATTCAGAATTACTGGCCAAAAATCTAGGGATAGAGTTACTTGAAGTCCCTATAAAACCCATTTACGATGCTTACCTAGATCAACTTTCTCCTGTTTTTCAAGGAACTGAATTTAATGTAGCGGAAGAGAATCTACAGAGTAGAAGCAGGGGTGATCTGCTCATGGCTATTGCGAATAAGTTTGGTTATATGCTTTTGAACACCGGTAATAAATCAGAAACTGCGGTTGGCTATTGTACACTTTACGGAGATATGGCAGGAGGATTAGCCGTAATTTCAGATCTATACAAAATCGAAGTTTATGAGATGTGCAGGTGGCTAAATGATGTTTATTATGGTAAAGAAATTATACCTAATTCTATTATTGAAAAAGAACCAAGCGCTGAATTAAGACCTGATCAAAAGGATTCTGATTCGCTTCCTGAATACGAAGTTTTGGATACAATTTTAGAATTCTATCTAGAGAATCAGCTTTCTAAAAATGAGATTGTACAAAAAGGTTTTGATGAAGAATTAGTGGGAAGAATACTTAGGCTAGTCGACCTGAATGAGCATAAAAGATATCAAGCTGCGCCTGGATTAAAAATGTCAGCTAAAGCATTTGGATCTGGACGAAGATGGCCAGTTGTGCAAGGTTGGACAGGACAAGAAAAAAAATCGAAAAAACTTATTTCAGGCAAACAATAACCCGGACTTTAGTCGGTTGTCAATCGGGGGATAAAAAATGCCTTTTTCTTATAATTATGGCATTTATTTACTACTTTTAGTGAGCTATAAACTACAGACAAATATGCATAAGATTTTTAAGACCAGTTTATGCGGTGTGTTATTACTCAGCACTGCTACCATTTTTGCGCAAGATTCAACCATCATAACAACCGAAGAGATGCCTTTGCGTCTGTTACCGGTTACAAATCCGATGGAAAATAAAGTATTAGAATCAGAACCGACACGTGACCCTGTAAATATTGAGTTGGATTCATTTCAGAAAGATATTTTACGTCGCGTTACAGATATTTATCAATTACATGTATTGAGTTTAGAATCTCAGCTTTCAGATAATCCTCTGGAGGCAGAAACGCATATCAATGATGCGGTAAATGCATCTCAATCTTTACTAGACGATTATCCGGAAATTAGATCGGATAGACGTTTTGTAGAATTATCAAGGGCTGTAATTACTGAATATCGTCAATTTTATGGAATTTCAGAGTCAGCGTATGAAGCTCAGGGTGAAATTTTTGCTATACAGGAAGAGCTTTTTGCTGATGACGACGCGTATTTAAATGAGGATTTTGATTTCCCTAAAGATGTGATGTTAACCAAGACAGATGTTCCGCTTATCCAAAATAGGTATGTGACAAACAGCTTGGTTTATTATACCCTAAAGCGACCAGAGGTGATGGAGAAGTGGTTGCAAAGATCAGAGGTATATATGCCGATGATCCAAAGAATTTTGAAAGAAGAAAACGTGCCATCTGAGCTGGCATATCTAGCTTTTATTGAAAGTGGTTTAAATCCTACGGCCAGAAGTTGGGCAGCAGCCTCAGGAATGTGGCAGTTTATAGCAGCAACAGGTAGAGTATATGGTTTAGAAGTAAATTGGTGGGTGGATGAACGACGTGATCCGGAAAAGGCAACAAGAGCGGCTGCAAGGCACCTAAGTGATCTTTATGATATTTGGGGAGATTGGCACCTTGCAATGGCGAACTATAATATTAGCCCAAGAGGTTTAAACAGAGCTATAAATAGAGCGGGTGGTAAAAAAGATTATTGGGAAGCTTATCCTTACTTACCAAGAGAAACACGTGGCTATGTTCCCGGTTTTATTGCTACTACAATGATTGGATTAAATCCTGAAGAATTTGGTTTTCAGCGAAAGTATGAAGGCGAACCATATAGTTATGATGTAGTTGAAGTTGATGGATTAATGCCTTTAGATGCACTTGCAAAAGCTTCCGGTGTTACTACAGAAGAGCTTAAAGAATACAACCCTGAATTACTACGGTGGGCAACTCCTCCAGGTAATAAATATCCTCTCAAACTCCCTAAAGGTGTAATTGAAGATTTCTTGATTGCTTATAAGGATATTCCGAAAGACGATAGAGCGCAAGACATGACAGTGCATACAGTGAATAGAGGGGAGTCAATTGGGTTAATTGCTCAAAAATACGGTACTACTGTTCGAGGAATATTTGCTAGTAACGATAATCTATCCAACGTAATTTATCCGGGGCAGAAACTTGTTATTCCATTGCCGGCCGGGAGTGCGGGTAAAATTTCTGTAAATAGACCTACAAATATTACAAACACCAGTCGCTCAAGAACCAGCTCATCGAGTAGCAGATCAAGCACACCTTCGAATTCAACTAAAATGACTTATAAGGTAAAAACCGGTGATACCATAGGGCATATAGCGGAATGGTATGATGTAAGGGCTTTTGAAATTAGAGCATGGAATGGTATTGGTAATACTATACGTGTGGGACAAAATTTGACTGTTTACGTACCAAATAAGAATGAAAGTTACTACAAGAAAGTAAATTCTATGAGCTACAGCCAAAAGCAAGAACTTGAAAGAAAACAAAGAAGTGGCGAAAATATATTAATAGCTTCAGCGGCTTCTACAAGTTCAAGTGGGAATAAAACATATCGCGTTCAAAAGAACGATACCTTGGGTGAAATTGCGGAAACTTTCGGAGTAAGTATATCTAACTTACGTAGCTTAAATGGTATTTCAGGTTCAACAATTGTGGTTGGTCAAGTTTTGAAAATCAGTGAGTAATAGAATTATGTGGGTTTCCAGATCCTTTGCTTTATTATTTTTTTCAGTTTTGATAATGAGCCAAGGGTCTGCCCAACAAGCAGATCCTTATTTCTTGATCAAGAAGAATTTCTCGATTTTCAGTAAAACTTACGAAAATGTAGCATTGGATTATGTTGACCAGGTCGATCCGGAAAAATTAATGAGGATCGGGCTTGATGCAATGTTAGAAACGCTGGACCCATACACTGTGATCTATAATGAATCTCAGAACGAGCAAGCAGAAATCCTGTCTCGTGGAAATTATGCTGGAATAGGGATTGAGGCAGGTTACCGAGATGGTAAAGTGGTAGTTGTAGCTCCAAATGAAGGAGGTCCCGCAGAGAGAAGTGGAATAAGAGCCGGCGACGAGATAGTAGCTATAGATGGTATCTCAACGACCGAATTACAACCCGAAGAAGTACAAACACTAACCGTTGGTGAGGTTGGTTCGCAAGTGGTAATTTCTATATCACGCTTTGGTGTGGATAAGGTATTAGACTTTGAGTTAACAAGGGAGCGAATCGAAGTAACCAATGTCTCCCATACTATTTTAATTGGAGAACAGAACGACATAGGATACATAAAGCTGAGTCAGTTTGGGTTGAGATCAGCAGATGAAATAAGAAGCTCTATGATTCAGTTAGGTGAGCAAGCTGAGCTTAAGGGTTTGGTTTTAGACTTGAGAGATAATCCAGGTGGAATTCTTCAAGAAGCTGTTTCTATTATTGATAAATTTGTTGAACCAGGCTTAATGGTGGTAGAAAATCGAGGTCGGATTGCCGAGTACAATCAAACGTTTTCAACAGAAGAACCTGTATTCTTTGATAAACCTGTTGTGGTGTTGGTTAATGGTGGTAGTGCAAGTGCTTCAGAAGTAGTATCAGGCGCCCTTCAAGATCTGGATAGAGCAGTGGTGTTGGGTGAACAAAGTTTTGGGAAAGGATTGGTGCAAATTGTTAAGCCACTACCTTACAATACGTCAATGAAAATTACTATAGCTCGGTATTACATCCCTAGTGGAAGAAGTATTCAATCAATAGATTATACTCACGAAGGTAGAAATTCGGGTGTGGTTAAAAGAGAAGAGTCATCGAAGGTATTTAAAACTAAAAATGGTAGAGCTGTAAATGAAGGAAGAGGAATTGAACCTGATGTTGTTGTAGAAATTGACCAGCCAAGTTTACTAGAAATCTCATTATTACAGAATGGTGTTCTGTTCGATTTTGCTACCGAATATTATGCCAAAAACTCAGACTCAAATTTTGATGAAATTCCCGAGGATTTATTTAGTCAGTTTAAGTTATACCTAGATGAAACTGAGTTTAGTTTTGCGAATGAGACAGAAGATCATTTGGATATTATTGAGAATGATTTAGAAGGAGTTGAAGGCGCTGAATCAAAAATTAGCGAGCTTAGAAGCATACTTGAATCTCAAAATGAGATCGAATTAAATGGAAGCAAGGATTTTATAGAAAAAACAATTTGGCTGGAACTTAAAGCTAGATCAGGTGGTGCAACGGCCAAAACAAATGCTTCTCTTACAAAAGATATACAATTAAATGCGGCGCTAGATTTGATAAATAATCCCTCAGAAATCGAATCCATACTCAAAGGCAGCAAGTGATGCCGGCTAAAGTTGACCTTCATATCCATACAACGTGCTCTGATGGACAGCTTTCTCCTGAAGAAGTATTGAAATTAGCTTCCCAAAAGAATCTTAAAGCAGTTGCTATTACAGATCACGACACCTTTGAAGGTTATAAATTAGCAAAACCCTTTGCGGAAGAGTATGATATAGAACTGATACCCGGGGTTGAAGTTACGACCACATTTAATGGCAAAGAGTCTCATATACTTGCTTACTATTTTGAAACAGAAACGAATTATTTCGCTGACTTTTTAGAAAGACAAAGGCGTTCGCGTACAAACCGTATTAAAGGAATTGTTAAAACATTACAATCTCAGAAGGTTGATATTGAATACGAAGAAGTATGGGCAGGTGCTGATGGAGGAAATTTAGGAAGACCCCATATTGCTAAAGTATTAATTGAAAAAGGATATGTTTCTAATTTTAGTCAAGCTTTTAAAATGTATTTGAGTAACGAAAAGCTCGGGGATATAAAAAGTAATTATCCAACGGCTGAAGAAGCTATTCAAATGATAAAGAACGTAGGAGGAGCCGCAATTTTAGCTCATCCCGGCAGGTTATACAGTATGGAAGAAGTGGATGAGTTTATAGAGTTGGGAATTGATGGAATTGAATGCATTCATCCTAGCCATAATTATCGTAAACAAAAATATTATACTGAACTATGCGATAAACATTCGTTGCTCAAAACCGGGGGTAGTGATTATCACGGTAGTATCGAAAATGGGCATGGCAATGTAGGTGTTGTGGCAATCCCCCAAAAGCATATTGATTCTATGCAAAGAATGACTAGTCAAAGAAAACAAACAATTTTAGTAAAAGAATAGAATGGGATTACAAATTTTAGAAGGTAGTACTAAACCTAAAGATGCTAAGATCGGCATTGTTGTTTCTAGATGGAATTCATCCATCACAGAGAAAATGTTAGAAGGTGCTTTAAAAGTATTAAAAGGTAATGGTATTGCTGAGGATGATATTATTATTGCTCGCTGCCCCGGATCTTTTGAATTGCCGCTAGCTGTTCAAAGTTTGATGGATAGCAAACCATTAGATGGAGTGATTGCCTTAGGGGTTGTGATACGCGGTGGTACACCCCATTTTGAATATGTTTGTGAAGCTGTGACCCAAGGTATATTAGAGATAAATCTAAAAAAAGGGAAACCAGTCGCTTTTGGAGTGCTAACTACAGATGATGTGAAACAAGCATTGGATAGAGTAGGGGACGAAGGTAACAAAGGTGGAGAAGCTGCGTTAGCTTTATTGGAGATGATTTCACTACAACAAAATCTTAATGATTGATCTCATTTCTTACCTTGATATAAGGGGATTATTAGCCTATTTTTTAAGGCTTGAAAATCAGCTATAATTTTTGAAAAAACTTACATTAACAAATACAGAACAAACGGAAGCAGACCAGAATAAACAACTGGAACTGAAGAAGTCTGGAGAAATTCCAGAGCACATTGCTATTATTATGGATGGTAATGGGCGTTGGGCTCGTAGTAAAGGAAGTATACGATTACATGGGCATAAAGTAGGCGTTGATTCTGTTAGAGATATAACTGAATCTTGTGCTCAGCTAGGAGTTAAATATTTAACTTTATATGCATTTTCAACAGAAAACTGGGGAAGACCTTCAGCTGAAGTTCGAGGATTAATGAGACTGCTTGTTTCTTCGTTAAGAAAAGAAGCGGATAATCTTCATGAAAATAATATTCGGTTGGTAACAATTGGTCAAACAGATCGATTTCCTAATGACTGTAAAAAACAGTTGAAAGAAGCTATAGAGCTTACAGAAGATAATACACGACTACAGTTGTGTCTTGCACTAAGTTACTCCGGCAGATGGGATATTACTGAGGCGGTAAAGAAAATTGCAACACATGTTAAAGAGGGGCGTTTGGATCCAACTTTAATAAATGACCAGATGATAGCCGATCATTTGTCTACGGCTGAAGTACCAGATCCAGACTTAATAATAAGAACTAGTGGTGAATATAGAATCAGTAACTTCCTACTTTGGCAACTTGCATATTCAGAATTATATATGACAGAACAATTTTGGCCAGATTTTAGAAGGGATGAATTGTACAAAGCAATTAATGCCTATCAGAGTAGAGATAGAAGATTTGGAAAAATTAATTCATCTAAAGACGAAAAAGGGTTGGCAGCCCGTTTACTGAAAAACAAAGAATAAGTGAACCTTAAAAAAGAAGTATTTAGTTTGTCGAAAAAAATCGTTGTCGCTACAATTTTAGCATTGAGTATTGGAACATTTTTCAACGGGTTATACGCTCAAGATACATTTGAGGTTACTGATCCTACCCAAGTTGCCCCTCAGGAGTACACAATAAAAGATGTTTCCGTAGAAGGAAATGAAAGCACTCGGGAACAATTTATAATAAACACCAGCTCTCTATTTTTAGATAGGCAGATAACTTATCCTGGTGACGATATACCTGATGCAATCAAAAGATTATTTAGATCAGGGTTATTCTCTGATGTGGAGATTCTAATTGCGGAGAAAACATCTTCTGAAATAAGTTTGGTTATCAGAGTTACTGAAAAGCCGAGACTTATAGAATTCAAAATTGAAGGAGTAAAGAAGTCTCAACGAAGAGATCTAGAAGATCTCATTGTCATTATTCCGGGTACAGCAATAACAGACGCAATAATCGCAAAAGCCGAGAATACAATAAGACGGTTTTATAAAGAAAAGGGATATTGGTATACCAAAGTTAATACTTCGATAGAGAAATCTGAAGAACTGGAGAATAGAGCTGAACTTATTTTCAATATAGATGCTGGTGAAAGATTAGAGATCAAAGATATTAGGTTTGAAGGAAACGAAGCTTTTTCAGATAGAAAACTCACCAAAACAATGAAGCCATTGAAAGAAGATAAGTGGTGGAAATTTTTATCAAAGAAAGTATATAAGCAAAGTGATTTTGAAGAAGGAATAGACAATGTCTTAGCTCTTTACAGAAAAAATGGGTATTCGGATGTTCGCGTAGTTGATGATTCGGTGTTCATTTATAATTATGTAAAAGACTTAGACGGTGTTGGAGTAACTATAGAACTGGAAGAAGGTCCTCAGTACAAAATCAGAAATATAGTTTGGGATGGGAATACAGTTTATACTGATGAACAATTATCCTATTCATTAGGTTTTGAAAAAGGCGATATATTTGACGAGGAAAAATTCGAAACCAATTTAAATATTAATAAAGATAACACTGATGTTACCTCACTTTATCAGAATATTGGCTATCTGTTTTTCCAAGCTTTCCCAACCATTGAGAAGATTGCAGCAGATTCAGTGGATATTATTGTAGATATCTATGAAGATGAGATTGCTACCGTTAAAGAAGTGTCATTTTCTGGAAATACGAAAACTCATGATGATGTTGTTAGAAGAACATTAAGAACAGTTCCAGGTAGTAAATATAGTAGAGAAGCAATTATTCGAACAATAAGAGAACTTGGGACATTGGGATATTTTGATGCTCAAAACTTACAACCAGACATTATACCAGAACGAAATAGTAAAACGGTAGATATCAATTATGTATTAGATGAATCTGTATCTACTGATAATTTCGAATTTTCCGGAGGTTATGGTGGTCAATCTATAGGTGCTATTATTTCTGCAAGAATTAATTTCAATAACTTTTCAATTAAGAGAGCTTTTGAAAAAGGTGGTTGGACGCCAATTCCTTCTGGAGATGGACAAAAACTATCATTAGGCGTGCAAGTAACAGGGCAGGGATACCAAAGCTATTCAGTTAATTTTGTTGAGCCTTGGTTGGGTGGAAAACCAACTTCATTAGGGGTGAATTTCTCGTATAATCTTATTAACAATAACGCATATAATGCAGGGAAAAGTGAATTATTTGCAGGAAGTATTTCACTAGGAAAGCGCTTAAAATGGCCGGATGACTACTTTTCAATAAGAACGACTCTTGGTTATCAACTATATGATGTATCGCAAACAAACAGTTTCCAAACAGCAGGGATATCTAATTCTATTTCAATAGAACAGCTGATTGAACGTAATTCATTAGATAATCCTATTTCACCAACTAATGGATCAAAGTTAGGTTTGTCGGGCGAGGTAGCACTTCCAATTGCAGGGTTCTCTGACTATTATAAGATCAAATCATATTACCAAAGCCATTTTCCATTAGTAGATAAACTAGTACTAACAAGTTCGTTTGATTTTGGTTACATCGGTTATCTAACAAAATCGAATAGAAGTGATTTCCAAAGGTTCTTGGTCGGTGGTACTCAGTTACAGCAGCGTCAAAGTTTCCTATATGAAAATATCGATATGAGGGGATATCCTGGTGGTATAGGGCAGAGTATTGCTCCTTTTGTTGAAGGTGTACAAGTGGGTGGACGTATATTCAATAAGTATAGTTTAGAGATGCGTTATCCTGCTGTTCAAAGTGAGCAACTTCAGTTAATACCTTATAGTTTTGTAGATGCAGGTAACTCTTACCTTGATTTTTCATCATACAATCCATTTGAACTGAAGCGATCAGCAGGTTTTGGTGTTCGATTGTTTCTACCAATCTTAGGTCTTGTTGATTTAAGTTATGGTTACAGATTTGACGGTATACCTGGTACTAATCCGGCAGTAACTGCTGGTGAGTGGGAATTCTTATTTAATATTGGAGCTCCATTTTAGTGAATAGAAAGTATTTATATAGCTATATTATACTTTTAGCAGTTTTATTTGCTGGAACTGTGAATGCACAGGATCAAAAAATAGGATACTATGAGTCTGATTTTATACTTACTAAAATACCCGAATATGTTGGTATAGAGCAGAGACTTAATATTTTAAGTGATACATGGAAAAATGAGATTCAGCAGGAAAAATTAGAGATTGAAACTCTTGAAGAAGATTACAAAGCAAAAGAAATTCTTTATACTGATGAGATAAAGAAGGAAAAATTGCAGGAAATAAATTCTAAGAAAAAACAGTTAGATAATTATACTGCGCAGAAATTTGGACCTAATGGTGAGTATTTTTCAAAACAAAAAGAACTATTAGAGCCAATTCAACGACAGGTTTTTGCAGCTGTGAGGACAGTTGCACAACGAAATGGTTTCGATTTTGTGTTTGATAGATCAGGCGATATATATATGGTTTACGCAAGATCGGAATGGAATTTGAATGAGGACATTCTACTAGAATTAGGAATTGAAATAGAATAACAATTAAAATTTGAATAAGAATTACATGAAAAAATTACCCATACTTATTTTGCTGTTGATGTTTGTTGGTTTAGAAGCTAAGGCACAGGTAAAAATAGGTTACACTAATCCACAAACTATTCTTTCACAATTGCCGGAGGTTAATGATATTGATGTAGAAATCAGCCTTTTACTAGATAAAAAGGATTCATTATTGGCAATAAGTGCTCAAAGTTTGCAAAAGGAATTTGACGATTACAACGCCTCAAAAAATACATTATCTCAAGAGCAACGCCAAGCTAGAGAACAGGCATTATTGGAAAAAAACCAGGAGTTTGAAGAAGAACGTCAAAGCAGTTTGAATGAAGTACAGCAACGACAAATTGCTTTGTTACAACCAATAGAAGCTAAAGTGTATGAAACTATAAAAAGTGTTGCAGACTCTTTAGGATTAGATATGGTGCTAAACCAAGGGTCCGTAAATGGAGGAGCCTTCATTTTTTATGCATCTGATGATCAGGTGAATATTACAGAGATGGTATTAGAAAAATTAAAACAATCATAAAATAAGAATCATGTTAAAGAAGTTTTCAATAGGGATTATCGCAATATTTTCTGCATTAATAGCAGTAAATACTCAAGCTCAAGATCTTAAAATCGGATTTGTAAATCCTCAAGCTGTTCTAAATAGAATGCCAGAGATGAAGGCTATTCAACAAAGACTAACAAACTTTGCTGATAGACAATCTCTAAAAATAGAGCAGCAAGAGCTTGAACTACAGAATGCAGTTAATGTATATGAGCAAAAAAGAGAAGTTATTTCTGAATCAGCAAAACAAGCTGAAGAGCAGAAATTACAACAAATGAGTAACGACTTAAGTCAAGCAACCAGAGTAGCTCAGCAAGAAGTACAAGCCAAAAGAAATGAGCTTTTGGGACCACTTCAACAGCAAATTACAGAAGCTATTGATGCTGTGGCCAAACGAAAAGGTTTAGGTTATGTACTTAACACCACAACAAGTACAGGTGATATGTTGATTTTGTATGCTTCAGAATCATATAGAACTGAGTATAATATCACAGATGCTGTTATGGTGGAGTTGGGAATATAAAATTCTTTGCTACTGACTATTTCAAAGCCGTTACTTATAAGTAGCGGCTTTTTTTATTTGACGTTTTTTCGACGGTTTTTAATATAGTCTTCGAAGATATATTCCCCCAAGTTATCAAGAGAAGAAAAGTAAGCTTTACCTTTATTTGCCTCAGTCATTTCTCGCACAAAATTTTGTAAGTAAGGATCACTGGCAATCATGAAAGTTGTTATCGGGATATTTTCTCGTCTACATTTAACAGCTTCATCAAGTACTTTATTTATAATTTTACGATCAAGTCCAAAGCTGTTTTTGTAAAGTCGGCCATTTTCAACGATACAAGATGGTTTTCCATCTGTTATCATGAATATCTGTTTGTTAGCAAATTTTTTACGTTGAAGCAGGTGTCGTGCTCTTTCTAAGCCTTGTAAAGTATTGGTATGATATGGACCAACTTTTAAATAGGGGAGGTCTTCAACCGATATTTCCCAGGCTTCGTTACCAAATACAATGATATCTAAAGAATCCTTTGCATAGTTCGACATGATGAGTTCGGATAATGCCATGGCAACTTTCTTTGCAGGAGTAATACGGTCTTCACCATAAAGAATCATTGAATGGCTAATATCTATCAATAGCACAGTTGAAACGGAAGTATAGTGATCGGTATCATAAACACTTATATCATCTTCTTCCAAGTTTACATTATCAATAGAGCTATGGTTAAGCATATTCAGCATTGTACCAACAGTATCAATTTGACCAATGTCACTTCCGGGATTCCATTTTCTGGTTTCCGGTTGGCGTTCTTGTCCTCGGCCACTGTATGAAGTTTTATGAGAGCCAAAACCACCTTTGTGGAGGTTCTTAAAAATTTCTTCCAACGATTTTTGGCGAAGGCTTTTTTCTGTTTTTCGTGTAATTACAATTTTAGCCTGATCACTATCCTCTTCTATGTATCCCTTATCTTTTAAATCTTCCATAAAACCACCTATCGAATAGTCATCGCTAAATTGACTAGTGATTTCATACTCTTTATCAAGCTCGGTAAGCCATTTTAAAGCTTGACTTACATCACCACTTGAAATAGTGAGAAGCTCTTGAAATAAATTCCAAAGCGTTTCAAAAGGAGTAGATCTTTTTCCTCTACTAAAACGCTCATCCCATTGTGTGTATTTAAAATTCATATCTTATTTTATTAGATAAATACATCTAACGCTAAATCAGTTCCATAAGTTGGTACAATATAAATTATGACATGCATATAGATAGAAGTAAGATAGAAAAAAAATTATGGGGAGAAGGATATAAAAGAATAATGGGATTAGATGAGGTGGGAAGAGGCTGTCTTTCAGGACCTGTTGTAGCAGCTGGTGTTATATTTGAAGAAGGCATTGAAATAAATGGGATAAAAGACAGCAAAAAAATTAATGAGAAACAAAGACTTCTGCTAGAAGAGGAAATCAAAGATAAAGCACTGTTCTACACTGTAAAAGAAGGATCTCTTAGAGAAATATTTGAAATGAATATACTATGGGCTTCAATTAACACTATGAGAAAATGCACGGAAGACAACGAGGCAGATCCGGATTATTTATTAGTTGATGGAAATAGATATACAAGCTCACTTATCCCTCATACGTGTATCATTAAAGGAGATGACAAATCAATTACTATTGGAGCCGCATCGATACTAGCTAAGAATTACAGAGATCGTTATATGAAAAGATTACATAAAGAGTACCCGGAATTCGGTTGGGATAAAAATGTCGGGTATCCCACTTTAAAGCATAAGAATGCCCTAAAAGAATTTGGCTTTACACCACATCATAGATTGGGATTTAATTTGGGCACGAACAAAAAGTATCAGTAACCTAGCGATAGATACTAAAATCACGTTTATGAAAATCCATATTTAAACAAATTGCCAACATAAGCGAATTGGTGAGAAATGCGGAACCTCCATAGCTTACGAAGGGTAGAGGAATTCCAATAACAGGAAGTAGAGCTGTAGCACTTCCTATGTTAATTACAAAGTGAATAAAGAACACAGAAGTGACGCTCACGGTGACTAATTGTGCAAAAGGATGCTTATGGCTGCCAGCAAGTTTTAAAAGCCTTAGAAACAGAAATAAAAAGGTAAGAACGAGTAACCCTAATCCTACGAACCCAAATTCTTCACCTACAACACAAGAAATAAAATCAGTCCATTGTGCAGGAAGAAACTTTAATTGAGTTTGTGTTCCTTCCATAAAACCTTTTCCTAGTAAACCTCCTGAACCAATCGCAGTTTTTGCTTGCATCACATTCCATCCAGCACCTGTTGGATCAAAAGCCGGGTTAGTAAATGCTGTGATTCTTGCAACTTGATGCGGTTGAAGAATGTCAGTAAGAGCAACATTTACTCCAACCACTGTAATTATTCCTGTTATTAATGAAGTAACGGTAAGCCATACTCTTTTTTGTACAACAAATATAAGTACTGAAAGTAAAAGGGTAGCGACTGCTCCTAATTTCCAATCAAACACAGTTAAATAAAGAATAATAGCAGGAGATACGATGTATATGGAAACTCCGAATGGAAGTCCTGACCAAAAGAGCATTACAGGAATTAGAGCTAAGAAAACAATAGCAGTACCTGTATCATTTTGCAGAAAAATAAATACAGTTGGAACCAGAATCATTAATACAGCGACAAATGCATATCTGATGTTTTCTGCAGTTATATCCCTTCTGCTTGTTAAATACTGAGCAGTTGCGAGGATAGTAGCTATTTTCATTAATTCACTAGCCTGAAGGTTAAAGCCTCCTATTCTAATCCAACTTTTTGCACCATTTATTTCAACACCAAAGAACATAGTAGAAATTACCAACGCAAGACTAATACCGTAAAATAAGTAGGAGAGCTGCATATAGGAGCGTGGCGTGAAAAACTGAAATGCCAACACAACGACTATAGAAAGGGCAACAAAAATAAGCTGTTTTGCAAAATTATTCTGTATGAAATCTGGTAAAAATTGAGAAACAGGTCCTTTAGTTGCACTGTAAATAGCGAATAGACCAATGATCGCGAGCACTAACCAAGCTCCTATAATAGACCAATTTAAATCGCGAATATTATTCATTTAGTCAGCCTCCGAAGAAGTCGTTTCCTCTCGAGGTTTAAAATTCAACACGTAGTTATAAACATACGGTCGGTTTATTTCACCGGTCAGAAACTTTTCAACTAAAAGGGAAGCAATGGGGGCAGCCGAAATAGAAGCAAAACCAGCATTTTCCACAAAAGCTGTAACTACTATTTCTGGATTATCAAGGGGAGCGAAAGAAGTAAACCAGCCATGGTCACGGCCGTGGGGATTTTGAGCTGTTCCTGTTTTTCCTGCCACAGCTATGGAGTCAAGGTTTGCATAGAATCGGCCACTACCTTCCAGTACCACTCTTCGCATTCCTTTTTTTACCGTATTTAGATATTCATCTTTAACCCAATCAATTTTATTTTGAACAATAGGCTTACGGTTAATTGTACCATCTGCACTTTGCGTAGCATAGACTATATGAGGTTTTATCGCATATCCTCCATTTGCAATACTGCTTGTCATTTGAGCTATTTGAAGGGGAGAAGCAGAAACTGCACCCTGCCCAATACCAAAAATTATTACATCACCTAAACCCCATTTTCTTTTACCCCATCTTTGGTCCATATAACTACTATCAGGAATAATTCCTCTATTTGCACTAGGTAAATCTATATCATTTGGGACACCTAAACCAAAATCCTTTGCCAACTTACTCCAAGTATTAAGTTGACCTGAAGTAGCAATTTTATCCATTAAGCTATAGAAATAAGTATTACTTGAAAAGGTAATGGCTTTTTCAAGATTGTAGTTTCCCGGATCGGCTAGATCTTTATAAGCTCTACCTCGAAAGTATTGTCCGGAATTATAGATTTCTGTTTGTGGAGTAATATAACCTAAATGTAGACCTATGATGCCCATCAGAGGTTTGAATGTTGAACCTGGTGGTTGTCGACTAGAAATAGCACGGTTGTATAAAGGACGAGTTGAGTCTGAATTTATAAATTGCCAATATTCCTTATCAATTCTACCAGCAAGTTTTCTAACTTCGTATTCAGGAGAGCTAACTAATGCTAGTATGGCACCAGTATTAGGGTTCATAGCTACTACACCGCCTCTTTTTCCCTTCATTAACTCTTCAGCTAGTAATTGAAGATCAGCATCAATAGTAGTAATTATATTATCACCTTGTACTGGTGGCTTAGCTGATTTTTGTTCATTAAACTTACCTAGTGATTGACCCAACGCATTAACTTTTAGATAATTAACCCCTAATTCTCCTTTTAGGTTATCTTGATACGTTAACTCGAGACCACTTTTTCCGATTTTGTCACCAAGTCTAATAGATTCTGTTCCTCTATATTCTGATTCGTCCGCTTCTCTTAGATATCCAAAAATATGAGATCCAATTAAATCAGTTGGATAGTTTCTTTTGCTATCAATCTGATGACCAATTCCGGGTAGTTGCCAAAGATTTTCTTGAATTAATGAGAAGGCACTAAAATCGATGTCTGAAATCAATTTAGATGTACGAAAATTAGAATAATTACGAGCATCGCTAACAAGTGAATTAACTAAGCTATCCGGTTCGTTAAGTAATCTGGCTAGCAGAGGTATTTGCTCATCGTCAAAGTTGATGGGAGTAATTGTGATAGAGTAAATAGGTTGATTGTCGACCAATAGATTCATGTTTCTATCATAAATTAATCCTCTAGCGGCATCAACATGTTCTTGACGAATTGAATTTTGATCTCCCAACTCATCGTAGACCTCGTATTGAATAATCTGTAAATAAAAGATACGCCCAAGTACAGCTAAACAAATCAATACCATAATTACCTGCAATGCAAGTATGGAAGTTCTTGTTCTGTTGGACGAGTTATTCACTAGTTTGAATCTCCTTTAAGTACATGAAGGATGCTACCTATTAATGCAGTATATAAACTGCTGCCGAGTAATAAAATTATCGGAGAAGAGGTGTAATTATAAGTATCTAAAAAAGATGAGAAACTAAGATAAAATATATTATGTAGAATGGCAGCTCCGAATATAAATCCAAAAGCTTGCCATATTAATAATCGTACTTCAGAATTTCGTGAGACAATTTTATAAACTAAAAATACGGTGATGGTTTTAGCAAACATGTTAAGTCCCCATACATCAAATAGTGCGTCTTGAAAAAAACCAAGTGCTGCTGCAAAAAGAAGAACTTCATGTCTTTTATATCTCAGAGTAGACCAAACCAAAAAGATCAACAAAGGATCTACATAAGCATTGTAAATAGTTAAGTATTGAAAAATCAATAACTGAGATAGAACAAATAATATTCCAATTCCGATATGTTTGAGCACATTATTTCTCATTCAAAAATTTCTTCAAATTGATTATCAAGCTTTAAAAGAGAGGAGTCAGGAGAGAAATTAATAATAAACCCTTGTGATACTTGCTCTATCGAGGCAAAAGGCTTTAGAAAAATTCTTTGTGTTTCTTTTCCTTCCTCAATTTCCGTTCTAATGACTGAACCAATAGGAATACCGGCTGGAAATTCGTTACTAAAACCAGAAGTAACCACTGTATAACCTTCTTGAACCGGTATTGTTTGAGGGATAAAATCGATAACCATTTCTGAATGACTTTCCCCATTCCAAGATACAATTCCTGGAGCTTGGTTTTCTTGAACCATACCACTTACTCTAAATAAACTATTGTTATAGGGTAGTATCATCGAATATTTTGAGTCGGTAATTAATACTTTTCCTAATAGCCCATCTGAAGTAACGAGGGGCATTCCTTCTTTGATACCGTCATTGCTTCCTGCTTTTATAGTGAGACTCTTATTAATTCCTGTGAGCTCTTTGCCTATTATTAATGCAGGTATAAGATTGAATTGAGAAGAATCTCTAAATGCTAATGCTTGTCGAAGCTCTATGTTTTCTAGTTCGATAGCACGAAGCTGACTAAGCTCGTCTTGTAATAGAATATTTTGACGCTGAAGGTAGGTGTTTGTTTTTAGTGCTTGCCGGTAGACTCTAATATTTGCTAGTGGTGCTTGTAGAACACTAACGGTAACTGCTGAAAGTTGACGCAAACCATGTATACCGCCTTGATTCCTACTAACAGCTATACTAACTGAAAGTAATATTAAAAAAGCAGTTAGTATATAATCCTTTGCTTCACCAACTTTAAGAGTTTTAAATTGCATTCATTAATTTAATTAAGAAATCACGGGACGATAGTAATCAAGGTTTTCAAGAATAGCTCCGGTACCTCTAACAACTGCTGTGAGAGGGTCTTCAGCAATATGAACAGGAAGATCTGTTGTTTCCATAATTAGTTTGTCAAGGTTCTTTAAAAGAGCCCCACCACCAGTAAGCATAATTCCTCGATCCAAAATATCCGCAGAAAGCTCAGGAGGAGTTTGCTCTAATGATTTTGTTATCGATTCAACTATAGTGTTTACAGATTCAGCAATAGCCTCACGTGCATCTTTAGATGTGATATGACGGGTTCTTGGAACGCCATTAACTAAATCTCTACCTTTGGTAATCATTTCAAGTTCTTCATCAAGAGGAGCTGCAGAACCAATTTCACATTTAATCTTTTCCGCTGTACGCTCACCGATTAGAAGGTTATGGTTTCTTCTGAAATAATTTATGATGTCATCATTCAATTCATCACCACCAAGACGAACAGATTGTGCATAGACAATACCTGAAAGTGCAATAACTGCGATTTCAGTAGTTCCTCCACCAATATCAACGATCATACTACCAACCGGTTCATGAACGTCCAATCCAATTCCGATTGCTGCAGCCATAGGTTCATCTACCAAATATACTTCTTTAGCACCAGCATGTTCTGCACTATCTCTAACCGCTCTTCTTTCTACTTCAGTAATTCCACTTGGCACACAGATTACCATTTGGCGAGTAGAGGAATACCATTTCATCTTTACCTTTTTGATCATTCCTCTGATCATATGCTCAGCAACTTCGAAATCTGCTATTACACCATCTCTCAGGGGACGAACTGTTCGAATATTTCGGTGAGTTTTTTCATGCATTAACCGAGCTTCGTGTCCGGTTGTGACTGGTACATTGTTTTGATTTAATGCAACGATACTCGGTTCATCAAGTACGATACCCTCTCCTCGAGAATAAATTAACGTATTAGCTGTTCCTAAATCAATTGCAATATCAGTGTATAGAAAGTCTAAAAGACCTTTTTTCTGTTTGTTCTTTGAAGAAGCCGGGGATGGAATTCCATAATTATCAGACATTGCCAAGATAGTAGATGTTAAAAGTGCTGATTAATATAATTTTGTGAAAATACTACAATGAGATTGTATATGCGAAATATAATTTTTTAGTGTTTAAAATGTCTTTTTCCTGTGAAAATCATAGTCATTCCAAACTCATTTGCTTTAGCGATAACTTCCTCATCCCGAATACTTCCTCCGGGTTGTATCACTGCTTTTGCTCCAGCTTTTGCGGCTGCTTCTATGCCGTCTGAAAATGGGAAGAAAGCATCAGAAGCAATAGCAGATCCAGAGAGATCTAACCCTTCTTTTTTAGCTTTTTCAACCGCAATTTCAGAAGAATCTACACGACTTGTTTGTCCTGAGCCAATACCTAGCGTTCTACCCGCTTTAGCGTAGACAATAGCGTTTGATTTTACGTGGCGAACTACTTTCCATGCAAATAGTAGATCTTTAATTTCTTCTTCTGTTGGTTGCCTTTCTGAAACTACTTTGAAGTCATTTTTATCAACGGGCTCTAGATCTGAGTCTTGTGTTAATAATCCACCAAAAATAGATCGGAAAGACTTTCCTTGTACTTCATTAAGCTGTCTTTTGATCCGAATTAAACGACGATTTTTTTTCTGAGTAAGAAGTTCTAAAGCATCATCACTGAAACTAGGAGCAATTATAATCTCAGTAAAAATTTCATCAATTGCTTGTGCTGTTTCAAGATCAAGTTTTTTATTAACAACGATGATTCCTCCAAAAGGAGAGACAGTATCAGTGCTGAATGCTTTTTTGTAAGCATCTACGAGTGTATCTCCAATACCAACACCACAAGGAATGGTATGCTTAATGATGGCACACGTTGGGTTGTCTTCACTAAATGAAGTAATAATACTTAATGCTGAATCTACATCAATAAAATTATTGTAGCTTAATTGCTTTCCATGAAAACAATCAATGATAGAATCTTGTTCTCCGTAAACTGCTGCCTTTTGATGTGGGTTCTCTCCATATCTAAGTTCCTGAGAGAGTGGGATTGAGATATTAAACTGATTTGCAGGTTCCTCTTCTAAAAGATCATTAAAGTAATTGGCAATGGCTGAATCATAATCTGCAGTATGATTGAAAGCATCTTTTGCAAGCGATTTTCTCATCTCGAAAGAAATACCTTCACCACTATTTAGTTCAGAGATAAAATCTTTGTATTGATTAGAACCACTCAAAATACTGACATGCCCGAAGTTCTTTGCAGCAGCTCGTATCATTGTTGGGCCGCCTATATCAATAAATTCGGTTGCAATGGCGGGTGTAATTTCAATTTCTTTGATCTTGCTCTTAAAAGGGTAGAGGTTTACCACAACTAGTTCAATCGGTGTAATGCCAAGATCTTTGATCTCATTGAGGTCACTCTCATGACTCGTTCTAGCTAAAATTCCACCATGAACTAAGGGGTGCAGAGTTTTAACTCTACCATCTAAGCATTCTTCAAACCCTGTTATTTCTGAAACATCTTTAACGGGAATACCTGCATCAGCAATAACTTTAGCGGTTCCGCCAGTAGAAATTAGTTCTACTCCATTATCCTTAAGTGCTGTTGCCAATTCAACAATATCTGTTTTATCAGAAACAGAAAGTAAAGCTCGGTTTATTTTTAACGGATTTTGAGGTAAAGAAGAGAGAGGTTTTAAAGCCACTTGGTTACTTTTTATTTTTTAAATGTTGTTGAATTGTTAGAGGAAGCAAATTGTGCTCCTTTTCGAGCACTCTTTTTGCTAAATCCGATGGGCTATCAGCTGCTAAAACCTTAACTTTTGATTGCCCTAATATTGGTCCTTGATCGTATTCGTCTGTTACAATATGAACTGTACATCCAGATTCAATTTCTTTATTCTCAAGAACAGCTTTATGAACATTAATTCCATAAAAGCCTTTTCCTCCATATTTAGGTAATAATGATGGATGAATATTGAGAATATTGTTTTCAAAAGCTGAAATAATTTCAGAGGGAATTTTCTTTAAGTAACCCGCAAGAATTAATACTTCAGCATTCCAATCTTTAAGTTGATTCAGTAGTACTTCGGAATAACTTTCCCCATCATCGAAATCTGACTGAGAAATTATTAATACCGGTATGTTATTGTCTTGTGCCCTTGTTACAGAATATGCAGATTCATTATTAGATATGAAGCCAACGATTTGGGCATTTAGTGTGCCTTCAAAAATAGCGTCAATAATAGATTGAAAATTTGACCCTGAACCAGAGGCAAACACTACAAGATTCTTCAAAGATTAATAGATTAAGTAATTCCGGATATGCATATGAAGATACGCAAACTTTATCTGTTAATCAGAAGAGATGTAGCTAACCAGATGATTTTTTAGTGAGCTCAATTTCCTGGTTAAATACTTGGTAATTATTAAAACTCCAACTAATCTGAAGAATTGTAATTCTTATAACGGTTGCGAGTGGGATAGCAACTAACATACCCAGAATTCCTGCTATTTCAGCACCAACTAAAATTATAAAGAGTATGGCTACAGGGTGCATATCTGCCGACCTTGAAAATAAAAGTGGTTGAAACAAAATATTATCTAACATCTGGACGATAAATATTGCCAACATACAGGCTAAAACGAGAGAGAAATCGCCGGTTGTTTCAATGTATGCAATTATGATAGAGAGTATATATCCGATTATTGGCCCAAAGTAAGGGATAGTATTAGCAAGCCCTACAGCAATACCTACTGATAGTGAGTTATCTAATCCAGCAATTGAAAGGGTACCCCAAGAACTACATGCTACCAAAAAGCTTTGAAGTAATACGCTTCTAAAATAAAGACCCAAACGCTTTTCAATTTTGTCTATTAATGACAAAGAAGTTTCGAAATATTTGTTAGGAATCAATTTGAGTAAATCTCGGCGAATTTTTGAACCATCTTTTAAGAAGAAAAAAGCGGCAAAAGGCACCACAAGAATAGCAGAAAAGATATCAGTAAAAACGCCAACAAGATTACTGAATAAAGATGAAAATTCATCGAAATCGAATAATGAATTTAATACCTGAGAGAGATTGTCACTTAAAAAGCCATTGGGTATAAATTCATAATCATCGCTTAATTGAGTTTCAATACTATTAGCAATCATCTCAATATTTTTTAAATCAAGTTGCCTAGCTAATTGAACCATTTGTTCAGCAACCAGAGGGATAACGGTTGTGGAAGCATAAACAAAAACAAGAATGACAGCAGATAGAGTAAGCGTAATTGATAGGGTTCTTGGCACACGATTACGTTGTAACCAGTTAACAATAGGGTCAAGTATATAGCTAAGCATTAGTGCAAGTACCAAGTAGAGAACTAAGTTGCCTAACTCAATTAATATCCACCCAAGAACTGCTAATCCGGCAATCCCTATTGCAAATTTTACAACACGTTCAAAGGTAATATTTTTCATTTATCTACTAATTCTAGTAAGCTGTCTATCTGCTTTAATATAACATTTGAATCGTATCCTTTTCTAAACAAATAATCGAATATTTTTTTTCTTCTCTTGGTAGAATCAGCTCGAAGGAGGGATGGTTTCTTTTTTTGAATTAGACTCTTAATAGTTTCCTGCACAGTTTTAGCTTCTATTTCTTCATCTAAACTTCGTTGAATTATTTTCGGATCAATTTTCTTGCCAGCTAATTCTGTTCTGATTTTATTTGGACCCCATTCGTTAAATCTGAATTTGTCATGTACGTATTTTTTAGCAAAGGCATAATTATTTATGTACTCTTTTTCTTCTAGCTCAGAAATGATTTCATCTAAAATATCAGCGCTATACCCTTTTTTTAACCCCTTAATTTTGAGCTCATGGCTCGCATGATCACGTCTGCCTAATAATCGGATTAAATACTCTCTGATCGACCATCGTTCTTCATCCTCGGAAATGATTTTATAGAGTTGCTCATCTATTACAGTATTCTTTTTAAGATTGAGCTTAGTGAGGGTAGAGTCAGAAATTCCAATTATAAAACCTTGTTCCGAAAACAAAGAATAACGAAATGCATTTTTCTTTTGTACTTCAATCCGCTGAATTGTTTGAGGTAGTTGCGGTTCTTTTTTTGAGTATTTTTTACTGTTGTAACTCATCGCTGTATAAATAAAAAGCTCTGTTTGTATAAACAGAGCTTTAAAATGGAATGCTAAAATTAAGCTTTCGCTTTTTCCGGTTCCTTTTCGTTCTCGTTAGAAGCATCAGGTATAGGCTCGTCTAATTCCTCTCCTCTTAACTTAGCTCGAACAATTTTTTCAATGTTCTCGCATAATTTAGGATCTTCCTCAAGGAATTGCATAGCTGCATCAGCACCTTGACCTATAGGTTCACCGTCATAACGGAACCAACTTCCACGTTTTTCTATGACATCAAATTCTACGGCAAGATCGAGAATCTCTGCAATAAGAGAAGTTCCTTTTCCATACATGATATTAAACTCAACCACCTTGAAAGGAGGGGCTACCTTATTCTTAGCAACTTTCACTTTTGTTCGGTTACCTACTACTTCATCTCCCTTTTTGATAGCTCCAATTCTACGTATATCTAAACGTACAGAAGAATAAAATTTAAGAGCACGACCACCCGTAGTAGTTTCTGGGTTACCAAACATGACACCGATCTTTTCTCGTACTTGGTTAATGAAAATACAAGAAGTGTGAGATTTACTGACAATACCTGTAATTTTTCTAAGAGCTTGAGACATCAACCTTGCTTGAAGTCCCATATGCGAGTCGCCCATTTCGCCTTCAAGTTCAGCCCTTGGTACTAATGCAGCAACAGAATCTACTACAATAACATCGAGGGCTCCTGAACGGATCAGCGTTTCAGTAATTTCCAAAGCTTGCTCACCACTGTCTGGCTGAGATACCAATAACTCATCTACTTTAATTCCTAAAGCTTTAGCATAGCGAGGATCGAAAGCATGTTCTGCATCAATAAAAGCTGCATAACCACCCTTTTTTTGCGCTTGAGCTATTACTTGAAGTGCTAAGGTTGTTTTACCACTTGCCTCTGGGCCATAGATCTCTGTTACTCTACCACGTGGCACGCCTTGAACGCCTAGCGCATAATCTACCATAATTGAACCGGTCGAGATCACGTCCACATCTTGAACAGCATCTCCACCCAGTTTCATGATGGTACCTTTTCCATGTTGTTTTTCAATTTGCCCAACGGCGATGTCTAATGCTTTAATTCTTTCTTTTGAGTCAGCCATGATTACAATTTATTTTTAATTTATTTACTGCAAAGTTAACAAGGCAGGGTGTCATATCGTGTCACTATCTTCTGGGAAAGAATATATGTTCGATATATGTAAGAAAAAAATTTATTTCTAAATTTTTAAAATCTCTATCCTAAATATTATTCAAAGCGAAAGAGACAGGTGTCCACGAATACACTAGATAAAAAATCAGTTGGTGCTTTGAGGAAAATTTAAGAGTCCTGCCTTTCCAAGTAAGACAGCTTAAAAGGAATTCCTTACAAAAAAGTTCAAAATTATTTATAAAACCAATGATCAAAAAAAAGGATCAACTGAAGATTGATCCTTTTTAATAGAAGAGTGAGGGGATTATTTTCCTATAAATCGAGGATCTTTTAATACGGTTGCAGTTTTTTCAAACTGAGTACCATTAATTTCAAGTACTATTGTATAATCACCTTCATTTACTTCTGATGTGATATACTTTGTGTTTCCGAGGTATCCTTTAATTTGAGAATCAGAGAGTCCAAAAGACTTTAAACGTTCAACTTGGCGTTGAATACCTTGAAGCTCTTGTTCTGTTCTTTCTCTAACAATTTGATCCATATCCCAGATAGCTTGATTTAATCCAGCTTGGGCATCAACATCCATTGTTTGGATCATTCTCTCGCCTTCAAAAACTTTGACGGTTGCTTTCGTTGCTTTACCGGAATAGAAATTGATATGTATCCCAGGTTTTTCACTCTCTCCATTATAATCGGTATATGGCGAATTATTTGAAGTATAATTACCCCAATTAATTTTCGATTCAATATCGAATAAGTGAGCTGAGCTATTAATTACTTTTGAGTTTAATTCTTGAAGTGGACTAATATCAGCAATGAAGATTCCACGACCATGTGTTCCTACTACCAAATCATTTTCTCTTGGATGAATTACAAGATCATGCGCTGGGTTTGTAGGTATTCCGTTTGTCATTTTTGTCCACTTTTTCCCACCATCAATAGAGGCAAATACTGAATTATCAGTTCCAATAAATAGCAGATTAGGATTTTTATGGTCTTCTTTAATTACGTTGATTGACTCATTTGGTAAATTTGAAGCTATAGAAGTCCAAGTCTTACCAAAGTCTGTTGTTTTATACACAAAAGGACGGAAATCATCCCTTCTTAAGCCTGTATAGCTTACATAAGCCGTTCCAGGGTAATGAGCGGAAGCTTCAATTCTGCTTACCCAGTAACCAGGATTGCCTGTTATGTTGTCATTTAACTTGGTCCAGTTTTTACCACCATCAGTGGTAACTTGAACATTACCATCGTCGGTACCTACCCATAACTCATTAGGGTTTATCGGGGATTCTTCTAATGTGGTAATAGTTCCATATTGAATATTCCCAGTACCTGCCGCTTTTACCTCATCGTTATTCGAAAGATCTGGACTTATTTCTTCCCATGATTCTCCTCTAAAGCCAGAGCGTAATACTTTATTACCGGCATGATATATTACATCAGTATCATGTTCCGATACAACGATAGGAGAGCTCCAATTCCATCTCATATCTCTGGCACCTGAATAACGAATGCTTTTTGATTCTCCTGTTACCATGTCTGTTCTTCTAATTGGACCAAACTGAGATTCATTGTAAAGGTATCGGTTATTGGAACGATCTACGATGTTATACATACCGTCTCCACCACCTGTTCTCATCCAATCACCCATTTTAACGGGTTCACCATTAGGATTTGAACTTGGACCTTTGACAGACCCGTTATCCTGTATTCCTCCATAAACATTGTAGGGGTAGTCCATGTCAACATCTATAGAGTAGAATTGTGCTAATGGAATCTCATCAGGATGATACCATGTGGCACCAGCGTCATAGGTTATTCCCATTCCATGGTCATAGCCAAATACCATGTGCTCAGAATCACTTGGGTCAATCCATAAAGCATGATTATCTCCACCAAAACGGAAGGGCTGTCCCCATGTTTTACCACCGTCTTTTGTTTCCCAAACTCTAATTCCTAATACATAAACGTGATCAGAATCATTAGGGTCAACATATATTTGTTGGTAGTAATAACTTGGATATCCACCAACGTCTTCGTCTTCGTCACCAACCATTTTCCAGCTTTCACCAGTATCATCAGAGCGATATACATGTGTGCCAGCTACTTCCTGACCTCTTTCTAGAGGAATACCAATGGTAAGCATACGGAGACGTTCTTCGTCACTAATGCCGTCAACGTTAACATCTTCAATATTTGCGTAAACAATATTCGGATCTTTTGCCGAAAATGTAACTCCAATACGACCTAGAAAACCACCCGGTAGTCCATTTTCTAATTTCTTCCAATTCTTACCACCATCTGTAGTTTTGTAGAGTGCACTGCCAGGACCTCCTTCATTGAATGTCCAAGGTCTTCTAATTTTATCATAAGTAGCAGCGATAATAGTATTAGGATCGGTTGGATGCATAGCTGCATCTACAACACCAATTTTTTTACCATTTACTTCAATATCTAGTACTTTATTCCAAGATTTACCACCATTTGTAGTTTTGTAAAGACCTCTTTCCGGATTATCAGAGTATAAGTGACCTAATGCAGCTACATATACAATATCAGAATTGGAGGGATGAATAAGAATTCTACCAATATGGTGAGATTCCGGAAGTCCCATATTTTCCCATGTTTTTCCTGCATCTGTAGACTTATAGACGCCGTCGCCATAGTATGTACTTCTTGAATTGTTAGCTTCACCAGTACCAACCCAAACAATACTCGGGTCTGTTTGATCGACCGTAACATCTCCAATAGAGACTACATTTTCATTGTCAAAAATTGGGAAGAAAGAAATTCCGTTATTTTCAGTTTTCCATAATCCACCTGAACCTGTAGCTGTATAGAATACTTTTGGGTTTTTATCTACTACCGCAATATCGACATATCTACCACCTTGTCTAGTTGGTCCAATTGATCTGAAGTGTAGTTCGTCAATTACATTATCAGGTATTGATTGAGCAATTGTTTCTTGGCTTGAAAATAGTCCTGTAAAGAACAAAACCAAGCAGAATAATTTTAAAATATAAGGTTTCATCGTAGTTAATTAATTTTCTAAAAAGTGGTTGAATGTACATTAAACCAAATCAATCACAAAATGACTTATCACATAAAGATAGGATTATGCTTTTTTTTACACTTAACTAATCAATAGAAACTGTATAGTTATTAGGTAGCATATCAGAAAGCTTTTCGAATCCCCAATAACCATCAAATAGAATGCTGGTAGGGCTAAGAAGAAATCCATTTTTATCTAGTAGAACAGAATCTTCTAGTAATGTGAAGGAAGAGTTTTGAAAATCTACTAAAGTGCGTGGGTTGCTATCAAGTGGTTTAGCGATAGCGCGTAAATAGCTAATATCTTCATATTCTTTTGTATAGGTAACATTCAAAAAATTTATAAAGCTGAATGCAAATGTAGAGCTATCAATTGGTTGAAAAAACTGGGTAGTTGAAACCGTATCTTTTGATACGTATCGTGCTTTAGGTTCTCGTTTTTCACCCTTAATAACATAACCATTTTGAGAAGCTTGACCATCTATTAAGGAATGAGTGAAATGTAAAAAAGAACCTAGATAGGCTTTTTTTCTATTTTCATTCCATTTTCTGTTAGTTTTACTTCTATTTGATTTTAGCTCCTCAAAGAATGTTTGTCCATAAAAAGAGGTTGTCCCTTCTTTGTAGTTAAGTTGAAAGTCTTCTAGATAAAAATATACTGTATAACCTAGGTCTTTGTTTTCAATAATTAGGCGTTCGTATGCAAAAGTTGTTAGAGTTCTTTTCTCAGAGTCATAGTCAAAATTAATAACGTCTCTATTTTTTATGATGGTATTTTTTGAGAAGGGTCCCTTACCAATAAAGTTATCTTGAAATTCCTCGAAATTATATTCCCAATCTTCAGTATCAGGTTCAACTGTAATCTGATCTAGGTTATAAATTTTTTCATTAAGAATAAATTCGTAATTACTCTCTAGTGACTCTGTACTGATTGTCTTTTTGACACTATTAAAGCCAAGAACCTGAATTATAAGCTCATGTTTACCTTCGGGAATATTCCTCAAAACAAAATTTCCCTCATTATCGGATAGTGTACCAATAGTTGAACCATTTATGAATATTTGGGCTCCAGGGATTGACCGTGAATCGGTTTCAGAATATACTGAACCATTTACTGTAAAAACTTCTTGGGCATTTATGGAAATTGATATAAATACTACAAATAGGGTTAAGCTTACCTTTATAAATTTATAGTTCATTAATTACTTCATTTAAAGCTACCATTACATCCTCAATTTGGGAAGTTGTGGTGTAAGGTGCAGGTCCAAATCTTAAGATCTGATCTCGAGCATCTGTAAATATATCACGGGCAAGAAGTTCTGCCCTTATTTCTCTTGCTTTAGGTGAAGTGAGGGAGAGGAATCCTCCATTATTTTCAGAAATTGATTTTTCATGCGTGAGGCGAATTACCGCAGGATCGAAATCTTTCTCTGAGAAATGTTTCTTAAGCAATTCCACTTTTTGAACATATTGATCTCTAAGAATTTCTTTAGTTAACCCTTGTTCTTCAAAAAATTCTACAACTTTTGCAGCTCTGTATTGAGAAGAAGGGTCATAGGTACCACTGGCAAAGCGTTGATCGGAATGATCATAATGAGTTAGAGAATTATCACGGGTTTTCTCAAGTGTGCTGAAAGAAGCGAACCAACCGGTAATTGCCGGGCGCATTTCACAATCTCTTGGAAAACGTAGAAAGCAGTTTGCTTCACCCCATTGCAAATATTTATATCCACCTATAAGTATGAAACAATCTTCTAAGTCTGCTTCTCTGATAGAAATAGGAGCTACATTAGTTCCATGATAATCATCTATCAAAACCGGTACTCCATGCTTTCTGGCAGCTTGAGCTATTTCTGTAAGATGGTGGTTGATCAAGCTGGATTCGAAGTAAACTCTGGAAAGCATTACCGCAGATGTCCTATCATCGATTTCAGCAATTATTCGTCTTGCAAAACTCTCATCAGGAGAAGTTGGTACATAAGTTACTTCTAAGCCTTCTTCTTCTAAACGATGTAACTGACGAAATAACGAATGAAATTCTCCATCAGTAGACACGATCTTAGGCTTATTTTTAAGATCGAGACTGCTCATCCAGCTTACAAATAAAACGTGGGTACTTTCTTCACGACAATAAAAACCATCAGGATCATCATAAAATCCTCGGAGATAGTTTCTTAGAATTTCAGTTTTTTCAGCAGCTTTTTCCCACTTTTTATCCACGAGTTCTGCCGTATCCATGAAATATTCTTTTTGTCCTTCCAAAGCAACATCTGGCCATGCTTGGTGAGAATGCCCCGTAAAAAGAAGGCGCTCAGAAACTCTAAAATGAGAGTAATGTGGGATAAGTTTTTGTGCTAATTCGTCGATGTTTGTCATATGCTAAAGGGGCATTTTAAGTGAGTGCAAAGAATATCAATAAGGTTATTCGAAAGTATTCTCAGGATAACTTTAATGTTTAAAATTGATGCTAAAATTCTGATCTAATATCCCACAGATCCGGGAAAATTACTTGGTTTAAGGTTTTTTGAAGATATGCTACACCTTCAGATCCTCCTGTGCCTTTTTTAGTACCAATGGTTCGTTGTACCATTTTAACATGGCGGTATCTCCATTCTTGTAGACCTTCATCAAAATCTACCAATAATTCACTAACCAATGCAGCTTCGGGATGATCATTCATCATTTTGATGAGTTCTTTTTGATTTTCATCAGAAGTATTAAATATTAAACCACGATCATTTTCTCTTGGAGACGATACCGAATATCCCTTAGTGCCTAAATACTTACAGAAACTTTCCCAAATAGTAGGTTCTTCCATTTTGGCTTCCAAAATTTCGATATGGCGAGGCACGTCTTGGTGTGCTTCTTTCATCAATGGAAAACGTAATCCACAGAGAATTTCAATTTCTCGAAATTGTAACGATTGAAATCCACTGGATTGGCCTAAAAATTTCCTAAAACTATTGAACTCAAGCGGTGTCATGGTTTCAAGTATATCTACCTGAGAAACCAAGGTTTTCATAATGGTTAGGATTCTACGAAGAGTTTTAATAGAAGTCCATGTATGACCAGCTTCTAGTTCTTTGTTAAGTTTTCCAAACTCATGGATAATCTGTTTAAACCACAGTTCATACGTTTGATGGATGATAATAAACAATGTTTCATCATGTTCTTTTGGATCTGATTTGAGCTGTTGAAGCTCTAAAAGCGCATCAATTTTAAGATAATTTGTATAGGTAATACTCATAATGCTATAGACTGTCAGTTACGATTTTTTCAGATAGCTCACCAGCCATCGAAATCTGAAATTGCTGCTCAATATATTCTTTTGAATCAGATTGGGCTAATAAAAACATGAGCTTTGTAAGCGCTGCCTCCATAGTCATATCGCGAGCGGAAATTGCTCCGGCATTTAATGCGGCTTTTCCAGCAGGATATTTTGTTAGATTAACAGCATCATAATCTGCTTGAGAAACAATAGCTACAATTACGCCATGCTCTCTACATTTTTCAAAAAAAGGAATAAGATTAAATTCACCCTTCATAGGAAAATTCCCGCTTCCAAATGTGCGAACAATAACAGCTTTTAGTTTAGAAAGATCCAGACAGTTTAACACATCTGGACTTAGAGAAGGGTGTACGGTAAGAACAAAAATTTCATTCGAAAAAGCAGCTTTATTTTCAAAAGGAGGGAGTAGCATTTGATAGGATACATGTAATTCAATATCTAATCCTATTTCAGCAATTGGATCTAAATTTGGTGATCCGAAAGCATCAAAGTCTCCAATACTCAGTTTAGTTGCTCTATTTCCTCGATATACATGATCGTTAAAACAAATACCTACTTCTTGTAGATTGGTGGTAGCCATTTCTACTGAGTTGATGAGATTGCGTCGAGCATCACTTCGAACACTGCTCATAGGCACTTGACTACCTGTAAAAATTACAGGCTTGGATAAATTCTGAAGAGCAAACGATAAGGCCGAAGCTGTATAAGCCATGGTGTCGGTTCCATGAAGAACTACAAACCCATCATATTTTTCATAATTAACATCAATACAGTTAGCGAGATTTACCCAGTGTTCTGCATTTAGATCTGAACTGTCCTCAAAGAACAAAGGGTAAGTAGTTATTTCTGCGAGTTCTTCCAGCTCAGGAATTTGCTTAATAAGAAGATCTGACCACGAATCTGGATCAAGTTCTACGCCTTCGCCTTTGGCACTCATCGCTATGGTGCCACCTGTTTGTATAAGGAGGATTTTTTTCATGGCTGAAAGTAAGAACAAAAGAACCTAGGCACAACGAAGTTAGGCATGGAATAAACTAATATGTAAAATCAGAGGTGAAAAGTCCCAGAAGAGGGAAATAGGAGAGGGTAGAATAAAACCTCAGTATCCCTTACTCAATTTGTGACAAACGAGTAAGGGACAGGAGATTTATAGTATAATGATCAATACTTTGCTGGAGTTCCTGCTGGAGAAAGTGAGTTTTTGATAAAATCACGAATGTCATTATTGGCATTCTTAAGGTCTTCAGCACGTAAGTACATCATGTGTCCACTTCGGTAGCCTTTAAATGAAAAACGATCTTTCATTTTGCCACTTGGGTCAATGTTCCACATTGTATACTTAGCATCAAAATACTGAGTTGCTCCGTCATAATAACCAGCTTGTACCATAGTATGGAGGTATGGATTTTGAGCCATTGCTTGGCGAAGATTCTCACCTGTGTTGTCACCGCTTCTATCCCAAGGATGAACAGGGCCAAACATATTATACTTTATATCAGTTTTGAAGTTCAATTCATTTCTGAAATAGTAGTTTATAGCAGGTGTGAAGGAGTGTAACCAAGAAGTAAGTTCAGAGTTGAAATCTGGTCTCACTCCGGCATCCATTCTATCAATACCTTTATATCTGGAGTCTAAACGACCTATTGTGTGACCTTCATCTCGCAATAATTCTTTCCAGAAGAAGCTTGTTGGTACATCTAAATTGTGTTGGTAAATTGATTCTTTAGAAATTCCTGAAAAACGAGCCATTTCAGCAGCTGTACGTTCTTTTTCAGCGTCACTTATAAAACCACTTTTTGTTAGAATTGCAGTAAGTTTATTAACAGCGTAATCTTCTGATAAAGCTAGTACTTCATCTAAATCTTTAGATTGCAAATCTGATGGTAGCTTATTGTGGTACCACGCAGCCGCAGTAAAATAAGGTAACTGTAGTGAAGTACCTAAAGGACCTCCTCTTTCAACTCCAAGGCTAGTAGGAGAAACTAAAATTACTCCATTTAGATACATCCATTGTCTACCCTGTAAAGCAAGAGCTAAACCTGAAACTCGAGTAGTTCCGTAGCTTTCTCCAATTAAGTACTTTGGAGATCTCCATCGGTTAACTCTAGTTACAAATAAGTTTAACCACTCTGATAAATATGCAATATCTTGGTTAACCCCGAAAAATTGTTTGGTATCTGTTTCAGGGTCAAGAACTCTAGAATATCCTGTATTTACAGGATTTATGAATACAATATCGGCCACATCCAATACTGTATGTGGATTGTCTTTTACACCATAAGGTTGAATAGGGAAACCTTCGTCATCAATATTTAGAACTTTTGGTCCGGTGTAAGCTAAGTGCATCCATACTGAAGCTGAACCAGGGCCACCATTAAATGATATTAGCAACGGACGACGAGTATCATCTTTAATATCGGTTCTTTTATAATAGGTGTAATTTAAAGCTGCAATTTCTTTTCTGTTTTCATCCAAAACAGGTTGGAAACCGGTAGTAGCTGTATAAGGGATCTTTTGCCCGTTTACTGTTACTTCATGAGAAGTTTCTACGGTTCTGTTGAAATCTTCCGGAAGAGTAAAATCTTGTGCCATTGCCGTTGTGGCAAATACAAAGATAAATAGAAACTGAATATTGAATATTTTTTTCATAGTAAAGCTTAGTTAATTTGTTCAGTATGAAAATAGCACAGAGAAATCAATCATGCTTAAATACCACTGTGTAGTTACATATTTTTAAATTCAGTATTCTTCTGAATCTAAGAAGTCTAAAAACCTCTGGGGTAGCGGGAATGGACGCTCTATTGGTATGGGTGGGAGAGTCGGTTGAGGATAGATGCTGGGCTTAATTGGGCGTAGTTCTGGTGTCCATACAAAACCTTCCAATCTTCTACTTGCTAGCTCTGTGTATTCAGGAAGGAACAAGCCCTGGTTTTTCTCCATTTTGGCCTCTACCATATCTCCATTTTCAAAAACCAGAATGGTTTTAGGTGAGGTACTTTCGAAAGCACCATCGGGTTCACCCTGATCGTTTGTGATGTGGTATAAAACTTCACTATTAGGTTGAACAGTGATTTTTGAAATATCACCATCTTTAAAATCGGCAATGAGTGTATCTCCTATAATCTGATTAAATCGACCGGATATAGTATCTTCTTGTACTGCAAAAGGTTCAGGATAGGAAGTTAAGTTCTGAACTTCACTGCTATCTAATTGAACAAAAATATATGGCCCAGTGAGTTGAATATTTTTGTTCCAAGCTTTGGGATCCCCCCTTAATCTAAAAAGCTCGGTTTCAGAATTATAGAGTAAAGTATCAGATAGAGAGGAGAATTTTTCAGTCCATACATTAACCTCAGTGTAGGCATCAATAGTAGTAACCGAATCTCCTTCAATAAGTTCTATTTCTTCAGCAAAAATATGTGTGGTATCAGAAGAAGTAGAATCTACTATAGTACGACGCAGATAACCATTACCTCTTAAATACCTTCTACCGGTAGAATCTGCTTCTAAATAATCACCGGTTAGTAGTGCATTATTTGTACTGTCAATAACTAAAAGATTATCAAATAGGCGTAGAAACTTAGATTTACGATTGAGGAATAGGCTATCACCTTCAACATATTGAGCGGAATCTGCTAGTTGGACGTTTCCTCTGAACTCAGCACTGTCTTGGTTTTGAAAATATACTCCTGATAGAGCGGTTAGTATTCCATTTTCGTTGTCTTCTAGTCGGATATCATCTAAAAAATTACCAACTTTAGTTACAAAGTTGAAGTCAACCTTATTCCCAAACAATAGAGTGCTGTCTTGTTTTATGATCACTCGCCCGCGAAGTTCACTAAATTCGAGTACATTAAAGTAGGTGAGTGAATCTGCCCAGATTATTTCTGTTGGTGTATTTATTTGAATGTTACCGAATGCACGAAATTCATCTTTCTCTAAAAATTGCCAAGCACTGTCAGAAACAATAGTGAAGTCACCGGTTCTTAATCGAGCGTCATAAAGTTTTCTTACAGGTTCTCCATCAACCATAACTCGGTCAAGTTTATTGACACTTTCAATATCAATAGTGGTTTGGGCAAAACTAGTTTCCCCGATAAAGAAGAAAAGACCAACTAAGTATATATAAGTGGCTACTTTTGTCAATTGAATTGAGTTTTACCTGTTACTTCTGTTAAGGTGTAATTAGTAAGATCTGTGTTGCCGACAAATCCGTTGGCAACAATGCTATCTGCTTCAGTAATAATCATTACGCGACCATCAGTACTAACTTCATCAGATTCTCTTAACCATTTTAAATAATTCGAATACAAAGAGCGTCCATTTCCAGAGTGTACAATAACATTTTTAAAGAGCTCAAATTGTGCATCTTGAGGAAGATAGATAGCACTGTCAGCAAATACTTCAGTATCCAATGTGTCTCCTTTGAAGATAGATATTTCTACAGGACCGCTAAGATAAGTTGTTTTATCTCTATCTTTTGAGACGGTGTGTGCTCGGCTACTTTTGAGGGATAATTTAAGCACGCCATCTTCTATGATATTCATGCTAATATTATTGGATGTAGAACTTGTAACCAGGGAATCCCCAAGTGCTTCCTTAATACGCTCATTATCATATTCAGAGAGTTCTGAACATTGAGCAATTAATATTACAATTAATACACTAATTAAAAGCCTAGGTAGTTCCAAAATATCGGTCTCCGGCATCGCCTAAGCCTGGTATGATGTAGGCTTGATCATTAAGCTTTTCGTCTATAGCGGCAGTAATAATTGGTACATCAGGATGATCGGTTTGTAAACGCTCAATCCCTTCAGGAGCAGCAATAAGTGCTACAAAGCGAATATTTTTAGCTCCGGATTCTTTTAAGAATTTAATAGCATGGCTTCCACTTCCTCCGGTTGCAAGCATAGGATCTACAACAAGTGTAAAGGCTTTTTCAATACCATTGGGCAGGTTGTGATAGTAGTTAACAGGTTCATGTGTTTCTTCATCTCTGTACACACCTATATGGCCTACTTTTGCTTCAGGAATAAAGTTAATGATACCATCTACTAAACTTAGACCTGCTCTGAGAATTGGGATAACTATAACGTCGCAAGAAGGAGTAAAGCCACTTGTCTTTTGAATCGGTGTTTCGATTTCAAATTCTTTAAGTGGTAACTCACTAAGTGCATGGTAGGCTAATATGTTACCAATATTAGCCATAGCACGTCTAAATGCAGCAGTATTGGTGGTCTTCTCACGTAATGCTGTTAGGTAAATATCTATTACGGGATGATCGACTTCCAATACATTACTCATAAATTACTCCGATTTAAAATCTTTCATTTTCTCGAAGTACTTTTTAGTAGCAACAGCAACTGTTCCAGATAATGCGAATAGTGCAATTATGTTAGGGAAGGTCATTAAGCCGAGTGCGATATCACCAATTGCCCAAACGGTTTCCAGAGCCAGTACGGCACCAACAAAGTGCATTATTAAATAGCATATTTTGTAGTAAATAATAGATTTGTCACCCGCTAAATACTGTATAGATCTATCTCCATAATAGCTCCAACTAATAGCTGTAGAAATACCAAAGAGAATCACGCAAATAGTCACAATATATTTACCTCCTGCAAAAGGAAGACCTCGTTCGAATGCAAGTGCGGTTAGCGGTGCTCCATTTTCAATAATGGAAGAGTGAAGCTCTGCAACTTCATTACCGTCAATACCTTTAGCTACATACGTATTGCCTTGAAGGCTGATAGAACCATTGAATAACTGAGTTCTTGCTTCATCTGTATAGAATTTACCAGTTGCATGATCGTTACGGATCACTTCACCGTTAGTAGGAACACCGTCAACAACTAATAGCGTATTTCCTTGCTCAATTACATATGTGTTTTCTGTACTAGAAGCTAAAAATGGAACGTCATGCTTTTGTTCCCAAACGCCTGTACTTATAATTACCAGACCAGTCATAGTACAAACTACTAAAGTATCAATAAATGGCTCTAGTAAAGCTACAACTCCTTCACGAACGGGTTCTTTAGTTTTTGCAGCACCGTGAGCTATAGGAGCTGAACCCTGTCCTGCTTCATTTGAAAATAACCCTCGTTTGATACCCCAAACCAAGGTGGTAAGGAAAACACCTGAGCCAACTCCAAATATTCCTGCTTCAGGAGTAAATGCGTAGGTTAAAATAGTTTTAAATGCAGGAATTACTTCACTGGCATTAAGAAGTAAAATTATTAGTGCACCAAGCACATAAATAAGAGCCATAATAGGCATCAACGTGGCAGTTACTTTACCAATTCTTTTAATACCGCCGAGTATTACTACTCCAACTAAAGAAGCTGTAACTATACCTGTTATCCAACCAGGAACAAGAAAAGTACTTCTCATTGTATCCGCAACAGTGTTAGCTTGTACAGCATTACCGGTTAAAAACGAGCAGATAACTGCCATTGCAGCAAAAAATACAGCTAACCACTTCCAGTTTTCTCCGAGACCTTTTTCTATATAGTACATTGGACCCCCGGAAACAGAACCATCATCATTCACTTTTCTATACTTAACAGCTAATGTACATTCTGTATATTTAACAGCCATACCCAAGAAAGCAGTAATCCACATCCAAAAAAGAGCACCCGGACCACCATAATGAATAGCAATTGCAACTCCGGCAATATTACCAATACCTACCGTCGCTGAGAGCGCAGTTGTGAGTGCTTGAAAATGATTAACATCACCGACAGCATCGGGATGATCGTATTTTCCCATTACTGAAAGTACACCATGCCCGAACTTTCTGATTTGTACAAAGCCAAGGCGTAAAGTGATAAAAATCCCGAAGCTAAGAAGAACTACAACCATTAATGGGAAGTTAGAAGGGGTACTCCACACTAGGTCATTTAAACTGTTTACAATACTTTCAAATAATTCCATGCAATCGATTAATTTTGAATTAGTAGCTTTTTGCGACCCATGAAAGTAAAAAAGATTTAGGAATAATTATTAATAACATTACTTCTTTAATTCTTTCCTTAAATTTGTTGCTAAATAAATGAACGATTTGATTTAAGCTTTGTTTTTTTAAATGATTGGCTTAACATAAAATAAACGTATTAAAAAATAGAGAACTATGACAAAAGCAGACATGGTCGATATTATATCATCTTCAGTAGGACTAACAAAAGTAGAGACTGAAGCCGTAGTTAATGGCTTCATGGAAACAGTAATTGATGCTATGAAGAGAGGTGAGCATATAGAATTACGTGGTTTTGGGAGCTTTAAAGTTGTTAAAAGAGCACAACGAGTAGCTAGAAATCCTAAAACAAATGAGGAAGTAATTGTTCCTGAACAATACGCTCCTATGTTAAAAATGTCGAAAGATTTTAAAGAAGCAGTTAACGAAAGTATGTCGATAGAAAAATGATTTAGAAATACTTTGAAAAGTTCTTATTTTTAGAGCTAATCAATTCATAGAAATAACAATCAGAAATTTTTGGTGAACATTTATGCCAAGCGGTAAAAAAAGAAAGCGTTCAAAAATTGCAAAGCACAAGCGTAAAAAGCGTCTGAGAAAAAACAGACACAAGAAGAAGAAATAAATTTTAGGCTCTGATAGTTATCAGAGCCTTTTTTTTGGCTATGTTATAGCAAATTATGCCGCTACAGCAGTGGAGAGTGTTTTCTCAGAAATTGAAATTACTCTATTAGCTTTAAATAATAAGCTTTGTAGGCTTCTACTTACTAGTTGGTTAACCTCATCTATGGTTGATGGCGAGTCAATTTTATACTGAAAGTAAGAGATTAGATTAATAGCTGATAAATACTTTCCATGCTGATCTCCTTCAATTTCAACATGCCATCTAGTGATGATGTCATCCTTAGCAAGCAACCTATTTACCTCTTTGCTGACTGATTCCATCCATTTGCTAGCATTTTCAACCCTATAGTTTCCATCTTTATCAGGCGTAATGGGTTGGCACGCATCTTCTTCAAAAAGCCAGGCCATCTCAACATCTATGGTAGGAGTAATTGTTGTTTTCTTTAGTTTATCTTGAGTTAAGAAAGGATGAGACTCCATTCCTTGTATTTTTTTAGCAAGAGAAGCCTCTCTAAAACTATCCCAATCAAAGTTAATAGTGAGTGAACGTAAATAATTTGAAATTTTTGAAAGATTTATTTCTAGTTCTAAGCCGGTGGCATTTATTTTGTTATTTTCCCAAGTCTTAAATACATCAGTGGAAATACCTCTTTGTTCAAGATTTGTATCAACCGTATTTATGATTGAATTGAAAATTGGATATTCCATAAGTCTTTACCTAATAAAAATGATTAAAATCTCAACGTCTCCTTGAATTATTACGAACTAAAATATTTAATCGAATTCATTAAAGCCAAAATTTTAGGTAAAGAAATTGTAATCTCTAACACCAGATACAAAAATTTAATCGAATTTTTTATAGAAGGTGAGAGTGGAAATCACAAACTTGTATATAGTACATCACCGGGAAATATTGCTTTATTTTTAGATTATTACTCTAACCCTAAGCAAAAGAATACAATCTCTTTTTTTGAAGAGATATATGGACTACCAATTACAGATATCGAACTAGCTGATACGGACAGAATTGTTACCATTTGCTTAGAGCAGAATTATAAATTGGTGTTTAAGGTATTTAGCAATAGTGCGAATGTGATGCTTCTACAAAATGATGAACTCATACATTCATTTAAAGGTGGTGATGTTTCGGACATAGAAGTGCCCGAAGAAAAGGAAATTGATCTTTTTGAAAATTTAAAAAAACAGGGTTCCGTAAAACAAAAGATAACGACTTTAAATCCCCTTATACCTAGAAATAATCTTTCTGAAATAATATCACATTATAATTTAGAGGATTTTAGCGATGAGGATTTAGTCAGTTTTACCAAGAAATTAACAGAGAGCGTAGAAGAATCTCCTGAGTGGCGGATGTTGGAAAATGGCAACACCGCTTTACTTAATGAGAACATTTTACCGATGAAGACTGAGCGAGTGTTCGAGTCCATTAATGATCTTGTATCGTTCAGATATAAAAATTATTCTCATACTCAGCGTTTAAAGCAACAAAAAGGGGAGCTGACCAAACAAATTAAGCGAATGATAAAAAGGGTTTCTTCCGGACTAAGAAATTTGGATCAAGCGGATAAAGGTATAGAGCGAGCTGAGAAATATGAGAAATATGGACATCTTTTAATGGCAAATGGTCATGTACATCCAGACAATCCCAAAAAAATACAAGTGATCGATCTCTACAATGAAGGAAATGAAGTTGAAATTCCTTTAGATAAAAAGTTATCAGTTATTGAAAATGCGGAGAAATATTATTCGAAATCAAAGAGTTCAATTCGGTCGTATGAGGAAGCTTTGGAAAGAATCCCAAAATTAGAAAAGAAGAAAGCTAAGTTAGTATTATTAGAAGAGGAGCTTGGTGAGATCACCAGTTTAAGAGACCTTAATGATTGGAAAAAAGAAAGATCTAGTTTATTGAACGAGCTTAATGTGGGTGAAAAAGAATCATCAAATGATCAAACTTTACCTTTTCATGTTACGGAAATTGGCGATTATCAAATATGGATAGGTAAAAATGCTAAGAGTAATGATAAATTGGTTAGAATGGCTCATAAAGAGGATATCTGGCTACATGCTCGTGGTGTTGCTGGATCACATGCATTAATTAGAATGGAAAATAATAAAGGAATGCCTTCGAAAGCAGTTCTTCTTGAAGCCGCATCATTTGCAGCCTTTAATTCTAAAGCCAAGGGGGCGGAAATTGTACCGGTAATAATTACTAAAATGAAATATGTACGGAAACCCAAAGGAGCTCCTGCTGGAGCAGTACTTGTAGAGAAAGAAGAAGTGGAATTTGTGACTCCCAAAAAACCGAAACAATGAATGACCACAGATTGAAAGACTTCATTGGTAGTTTTTATATAACTGGATTTATGGGAGCCGGTAAAAGTGCCATAGGTTCTAGACTAGCACAAAAGTTGCAATTGCCCTTTCATGATTTAGATAAGTATATCTCGCATCGGGAGGAAGCATCAATTCCTGATATTTTTGAGCAACATGGCGAACAATACTTTAGAGAAAAAGAAAAAGAGTATTTATTGGAGCTTACCAATTCATTTAAGGGGGTGCTATCTTTGGGAGGAGGAGCGCTCCAAAATCAACATGTTGTTGATCACCTAAAAATTCATGGTTTATTGATCTTTATTGAAGCACCTTTAGGAGAAGTTTTGGACAGGGTACTTGGGAATCCAAAAAGACCGATTGTAAGAAATGCGGAGGGTGAAATTAAAAGTAGAGAAGCACTCAAAATAGAACTAGAAACCTTATATTCATCTAGAATTGAACTCTATAAACAAGCAGAAGTTAAAATAATTAATTCGGGGAGTGACTCGAAAGAAATTGTAGTTGACAGGCTTATCGATAAAATTAAAAAACATGTCTAAGCGTATTCAGCTTGATACAACATACTCAAGTAATTCCTCAATCAATGTAGGTTTCAGAATTGAAGATGAAATAGTTGAATATTTGTCTTTGAATTTTTACCGGCAAAAAGCGGTGTTTATTGTTGATGAAAACGTTCTATCTCTTTACAAAACTTCATTTATAGATATAATTTCTTCTCAATTTGATAAGACAATTCTTTGTGTAGTTCCTTCTGGCGAAGAGAGCAAAAGTTTATCAATATATTCAGAAATAGTAACTAAGATTTTAAGCTCTGGAATCGAGCGTTCTACACCAGTTATTGTAATAGGTGGTGGTGTAACCGGTGATTTGGGTGGATTCGTTGCCGCTTCATGCTTAAGAGGAATGCCTCTTATTCACATCCCAACTACATTACTTGCAATGGTAGATAGTTCCATTGGAGGTAAAACGGGAATTAATCATGAAGTTGGTAAAAACTTAGTGGGTGCTTTTTATCAGCCCAAGGCAGTGTTTGCAGATCTGCAGTTTTTGGAAACTTTACCACATAGAGAAATCGTAAATGGGCTAGGTGAAGTAATAAAGTATGGGATGATTAGTGATAGCGATATCCTGAATCAGCTAAAGACCATTCCTTTAACAAAAACCTACACCTATTCGGAAACTTGGGAACAATTAATAGCTACCTGTGCTACCATTAAAGTTGATATTGTTTCTAAAGATTTTAAAGAATCCGGGATAAGAGAAATTCTTAACTTTGGACACACCTTCGCTCATGTAATTGAACGAGTTGGTGGCTATAAAAACTGTTCTCATGGCGAAGCAGTTTTTATGGGGATGTGGGGAGCAGTAAAACTTTCACAATTATTAGGCTTTGATATTGATATATCAAATTTATCTGCGTTTAGAGCGTTGTATAAATCAACATTTGAACCGGTAGAATCTGTGGAAGAATTGACTTCATTGATGTTACATGATAAAAAAGTTACAAATGGTGCAGTAAAAGTTATTATTCTGGAAGAATTAGAAAAAGCAAGATCACAAATTCTAACAGATGTTTCTGTAGTAAAAGAATCCTGGAAATTTATAATTAAAGAGTTTAATAGTGCCCGTAGTTAGGTGGCTTCATAAAACGTGGAATGCATTTTGGGCAGTTGTAGCAGCAATAATTATTACTGTTACAATTGGTGGAGGGATTATATTTGGTTTGATCCAATTAGAACCCGCCAAAACTTATATTGCAGAACGTATTGAAAGAAATTTCAGTGAAAAATATAATGGTGTATTTACTATTGGTGAATTAGATGGGTTGATTCCATTTAGAATTGAACTCAAAGATGTGAATTTATATCCAGATTCCGCGAGTGTTGAGCCTGTATTTAATAGCGATAGTGTGTCTGCTGATCTAAACGTTTTAGCGCTATTCCAAGAACGATTTGTGGTTACAGGGCTTAATATTGAATCTCCAAAAGTCACCATTGATCCAGAATCTAAAAACTCTCTTTTGTATGCTTTAAAGAAGAAAGTTCTGATTCAAACAGAAGATAGCACAGATGCGAAAACACCTTTCTTTGAAATTCTGGCTCCCAATGTCACCATTTCGGATGGACAGATACTTATAAGAAATGCCTATAAACCCAGCAGATTTAACTCATACACAGATAGTCTTACCATCAAAGAAATCAATCTGTCCATGTTTTTCGAATACCAACAAGATGAACGATTTCTGGATATTGAAACCTTTTCTTTTATTGCTGATGAAGTTGGCTTATCAAGAACTCAGATATATGGACAGATATATAGTGACAACCAATTTCTTGAGTTCAATTCATTCAACTTTATAAATCAAGAATCTTATCTCAACTTTACAGGACGTATTGATGGAGTGAACATTTACGGAGAAGATTTTCTTAACCAGTTAAGAAACGCTAATTATGATCTGGATATAGAAGAATTACTAGTATCTGAAAAAAGAATAAATGCATTGACTCCGGAAATGCGAGAGTTTAAAAACTCAATTTTATTAAGTGCTGATTTTTCTGGGGACATAAATGAGTTAAATGTAAATAATACGAAGTTGAACTATGGAGAGTCTTCAATTACGGCCGCCGGTAAATTGTTCAATGTCACTAACAAGGATCAGTTTACCTATGACTTGAGTTTTTCAGATGTAGCAATTGACACAGCTGATGTACAATACTTTTATAATGAAGCTACTAAGTACCAATTAGAAGCAATTTCTGACGCCGTTTTAACTGCAGATTTAGAAGGTAATCTTACAAGTACAAGAGGTACTTTTGAAAGTGATGGTGCAAGAGGCAAGATCAAACTTGTTGGAGTAGTTGGGTTAGCTGAACAAAAAAATATAGATGTACAATTTGAAACAGATTCTTTAGATGTAGGTAATCTTTTTGTTGATGCTATAAAAAGCACAAATATTACATCTAAAGGAGAATTCAAGTCATCAAATTTTAATGATATATCGAGTTTTGATTTGGCTAGTATTTCTTCACAAAACTTCCAAATCAATGACTCTACCTATTCGTTGTTAGAAGTTAATGCCAGTAGTAATAACAATATTATTTCTCCAAGTTTTGTAGTTGAAACTCAAGATGGGAGGCTGGAAGGGGAAGGTACTATTGATATATCTGGAGAAAAGTCTTCACTTAAAATAAATGGGAAAGGTGAGAATTTACGCCTACGCCATTTATCACAAATAGAAAATATCTCAGATGTAATTATGGATATTAAGTATAGCGCTGAGTTTGAAGGTACTTCTTTAAATGATGCTACTGGTGTACTTAATATTGATATTCCTTTTTCTGTGGTAGATGGTGATACTTTAATCCCTCAACTCATTTATGCTGATGTCGCAAACATTTCTCCAAAAAATCGCTCGGTAAGACTTACAACTACTGCTGCTGATATCAGTATAGAAGGTGATTTTACGGTAACAGACTTAGGTCCATTAGCTAACCACTGGCTAGGGTACATGAAGCAACGTTTTGAAGATGAACTTTTTACTTCGCCGAATTTTGAGACTAAAAATGTTATACAGGGAGATCTAAGTAATCAGGATTTTACTATTACCGGGCAGCTTAAGAATGTGGATTTGATAAAGAAATACTATCCTAAATTTCCAAGTCTTATTGCAACAACAAGGTTGAGCTCGAATGTAACAGTAGATGCAAATCGCCTACTTTTTAATGCGGATATTTTTGATCCAAAATTTAAGTACAAAGAGTTTGAAGCAGATTCGATTCGAACACAAGTAACAGGTAGCTTCCGATATAATCAGACTCTGAAAGATTTTTCGAACTTTTTGGTGAGTACAAATATTGAGAAATTTCAAACTCCATACTTTGATACTGAAGGGTTTAATCTGAATTTCGCTCTAAATAAAGATTCGATATCAATCTCTAATAATATTGATGTAATTGGAGAGGAAGCAAAACTAGCATTAAAAAGTAAGGGGCAACTTTCAGATTCTTCGATAGTGGTAGATATCGACACTTTTCGGTTAGGCTCAGATATTTATTCTTGGGAAAACAGAGGCACACCTTCACTCAGATATACCAATAATGAGCAACTGATATTCAGTAACTTCACCTTTCAGAATAGAGAAGAATTATTTGATGTAAATGGGGCGTTCAGTAACAACGTGGAAGATTCTGTTAATTACTTTTTTAGAGGAGTTAAATTAGATCGTATTTCAGACCTCATAAATGGGAAAGTAGATTTTGGGGGGAATCTAAACGGAACATTTACAACACGAACACTCACGCAAGTTCCTACTGTAGAAGGGTTGATTAGTTTAGATGCGTTCTCTATCAACGATCAAACAGTTGGTGATTTTGAGGTCTCAAGTGCTTTTAATCAAGACTTAAATAGATTTGATACTGAAGTCACTGTAAAGACAGATTCTACTATCTATCCCCAGTATTTTGAAAGAAATGACAGGAAAGGACAAAATCTTGTTTTCTCAGGTTATGTCTTAGCTCCGGTAAACGGTGAGTTTCCTGAGGTGGATTCGTTATTTCATTTCGACCTCGATTTTAATTCTATTGATTTATGGGTTGTTCCATTTTTGATCCCCAAAGTATTTACAGAAATGTCGGGTGTTGCTAGCGGCTCTGGAGAAGTATGGGGCAATCTGGATACATATGATTTTCGCGTTGATTACAATATCGGCTCTGAAGATGCTGTATATATGAAACCACGCTTTTTAGATACGTATTACTATGGCCAGGGGCCTATTACATTTACTCGAGATGAGGGATTAGTTTTTGAAGATATCTTTTTAATAGACCCTTCCGGTGGGGTAGCTGTATTAGATGGCTGGTATAATTTTAATGATTTTCAGCCTATCCATAATATGGATATAAAAATTGATACCGATGAGTTTCAGTTTCTCAACAATGACTTTGATGCAACAGCACCATTTTTTGGTAAAGCATATGGAACAGGGCTTGTTAGAATTGCAGGCACCAACCTCAATCCGGTGTTAACAACTGAAGAACCAATGTTAATATCTGATTTTTCAACAGTGGAATTACCTTTGTTGGATGAAACAGATTTTAATGAAGACAATAAATTTATTCGCTTTGTAGATTCTTTTGACACAGTTAATAGTGACTCAAGTTCAAATGGAAACTCATTTACAATCAATGATCAAGTTGATATTCAAGACCTTACTTTTGTCGAACGCTTTACATTAGATCTTCAGTTTATTGCAAACAATCCGATGACAGTGCGCCTAATTTTTGACCAAGTGACAGGAGATATAATAACAGCAGATGGCACAGGAAGGCTGAGAATTAGACTAGAAGATGAAGATCTTAGTATCTTTGGAAGATTTGATATAAGCGGTGGTAACTATCAGTTAGTAAGTGGTGATATTTTTACAAGAAGGTTCAATTTGGAGCCGGGTGGGAGCATTATTTGGGAAGGGGAACCTAATAATGCACGCTTAGATATAAATGCTTCATATTCAGGCAGACCTAATATTAGAACACTAACAACTGCTCGATCAGAACTTGATCTTACTGATCCGAATAGCATTCAAAGAACACCGGTAGATTTGGTACTAACCATAAGTGGGTCAATATCGAGTATAGAAAATAATTTTTATTTCAGGTTGCCAAATACATTTGAGGCACGACAAAATTCAACACTATCTACACAAATTGCTTCATTAAATAGAAACGAAGATGAGAAATTGCTACAAGCAACAAGCTTTTTGTTAATGGGAGACTTTATCCCATCTACATCCGTAAATGGCGCGTCATCTTTAACAGAGAACTTTACTGGAAGTGGCGCTGTTCTAAACCCACTGATATCAAATCAAGTAATAAGTCCTTTGCTTTCCAATCAAATTAATTCTTTATTAAGCAGTGATATAAGCAGTTTCGATGTCGATTTTAACTTAAATACGTACAATCAAGTTGATCTCGGACTCGCTTTAAGGCTGTATAATGATAGGATTATAATTCGAAGAGACGGCCAAATTACAGGGGCTCAATCGAACATTGGAGATTTGGGGGCAACATATAGAATCAATAAAACATTTTCAGTAACGGCGTTCCATCGTCAAGACCCAACTTTTAGTAATTTATCAAATGGACAAGAATCCCAACAAGGACAAGATATTAATGGGGTTGGAGTAGAAGCAGAAACTAGTTTTAATACATGGCAAGACTTTTTTCGAAGGTTGGGAAGCCCGTTTAGGAAATTATTCGGCAATAATGAACAAGATAAAGAGGATGAGAATCCCATTTAAAAAAGGAATGAATGAGTAGAAGCTCACGAATAAGTAATTTAGAAGAAATAGTAATAGATCTAGTTAAAAGTAGCCCAAGTAAGTCTTTACAGAGAGATGTAATAGCAAATGCGCTGGCAATAAATAGTAAAAAAGAACATCGAAAGTTAGATAAGGTAATTGGTAAGCTTGACAGCAAAGGAATATTGAGTCGAAATGGTCAACAGGTTCAACTAAGAAGTAGCGGGAAAAAATCCAGCAAAAAAGATAGCAATCTTGTTGAAGGACATATTCAATTAACGCCAAGAGGTACAGGTTATGTAATTGTGGAGGGCATGGATCAAGATATAATGATTCCAAGCCATGATACGGGACTTTGTTTACCTGAAGATATTGTATCGGTTAAAATAACTGGAAAGAGAAATAGCGGTCAGCCAAAAGGGAAAGTTGTAGAAATAAAGAAAAGGGGGAAAGAATTTTATGTAGGTACGTTTAAAAGAACAGGAGATCGTACTTACATTATTGAACCGGATCAAAAATCAGCACACGTAAATTTCTTTGTGTTAAAGGATAACATAAATGGAGCGCATAACGACGATAAGGTTCTATTTAATCTTAAGAACTGGACGCACCCTAAAGCATTACCTGAAGCTGTTGTAACTTCCATTTTGGGGAAATCAGGAACCAATGATGCCAATATACTTTCTATCTTGGCAGAGAATGAGCTAAAATCTGATTTCGAAAAAGAAGTTGAAGACTTTGTCGACAGAATTCCTGTAGAGATACCGGAGGAAGAGTTCAAGAGAAGAAAGGATATGCGAAAGGATTTTGTATTCACTATAGATCCTGCAGATGCTAAAGATTTCGATGACGCCTTAAGTATTGAAATTCTACCAAACGGTAATTTCTATCTTGGTGTGCATATTGCAGATGTGAGTCACTATGTACTGCAAAATACAATCCTAGACAAAGAGGCATACAGTCGTGGGACTAGTGTTTATTTAGTAGATCGAGTAATTCCTATGCTTCCCGAAAAACTGAGTAATGGGGTATGTAGTTTGCGCCCAAATGAAGATAAGTTGACTTATAGTTGCTTTATGGAAATTGATAAAGTAGGCAAGCTTATAGATTATTCAGTCGAAGAAACAGCAATTCATTCTAAGCAAAGATTCACATACGAAGAAGCACAAGAAGTTTTGGATGGAGGAAATCACAAGTATAAAAAAGAGCTAAAAACGGCTGAAGATTTAGCTAAGATTCTTCATAAAAAGAGATTCCAAGAGGGTGCTATAGATTTTGATAATCCTGAACCAAAGTTTGTATTGGATGAAAAAGGAACACCAGTTGATGTTATAATCAAAAAAAGGATTTTTGCACACAGGTTGATTGAAGAGTGCATGTTAATGGCCAATAAAACAGTGGCATTGCACATCGAAAATCTCAGAAAAGATTCGGGTAAAAAGAAGAGTAAAAATCTATTTCCATTTTTTTATCGTATTCATGATAAACCAGACCAAGAAAAACTTGCAGGTGTTGCAGAGCAAGTAGCTCCATTTGATATTAAATTTGAAGTAACTGATAATATTAGCCCTAAAGGAATTAATAATCTTCTTCAAAAAGTGAAAGATACTCCTGTGGAATCTATTGTAAATGGCTTAATGTTACGTTCAATGGCCAAAGCAGAGTACTCTCCTGCAAATATAGGACACTTTGGTTTGGGTTTTCCATACTATGCACACTTTACAAGCCCAATACGTCGTTACCCTGATGTGATTGTTCACAGATTATTAAAAGAATATTCGGCGGGAACAACTAGTTATAACTTTGAAGCTCTTGCTAAACATGGCGAACATTGTAGTATGCGCGAACGTGTAGCAGTAGATGCCGAAAGAGATTCAATTAAGCTTAAACAGGTAGAATTTTTGAGTACGAAAATAGGTCAAAACTTTGATGGAACAATAACAGGGGTTACAGAGAGAGGTATCTTTGTAAACCTAAATGATATTTATTGTGAAGGCATGGTAAGAGTTTCAGACCTTAAAGGAGATTATTATATTTTTAATCCTAAAATTCATGCCTTAGTAGGTAAGTCTTCAGGTAAGTCATACAAACTTGGCGATGCTATTAAGGTTAAGGTTGAAAGTACGAATCTTCAAAAAAGACAAATTGATTTTACTCTAGCAAAATAGATGGTATTAATATGAAAGTTCGATTATTGCTAACCGTTATTATTGGCTTGTTCATTTCAAGTACAGGCTATACACAATATTTTTCTTATGGCAAGAATAGAGTTCAATATGAAGAATTTGAGTGGAGGTATTTACAGTCAAAACATTTTGATATTTATTACTATGGGGCAAAGAATTATAAGCTAGCTGAATTTGCTACTATGAGTGTTGAAAGTGCCTATAAGCAATTAAAAAGTGATTTTGATCATGAATTATCAGATCGTATTTCAGTAATTATTTACGATTCTCATAACGACTTTTCGCAAACTAATGTAGTTACATTACCAACTAGTGCAGAAGGAATAGGTGGTGTAACTGACAAGTTTAAGAATCGAATGACAATTCCCTTTGATGGGAATTACTCTGATTTTCGTAGAACAATACATCACGAGTTAGTACATGCTGTATTTAATGATATGTTCTATGGTGGTTCTGTCAATTCGATTCTTCAAAATAATATACAGTTAGTATTTCCATTGTGGTTTGAAGAGGGTTTAGCAGAGTATACCGCTTTGGGATGGGATACAAATACTGATATGTATATCAGAGATGCAATTATAAATAATTATTTAGCTCCAATACAATATCTAAGTGGATACTACGCATATCGAGGAGGTCAATCTCTTTGGAATTATATAGTTGAAGAATACGGTCGAGAAAAAATATCTGAAATCTTACAAAGTATTAGAACAAGTAGAAGTGTTGAATATGGATTGAGAACTTCGTTAGGGATGAATATTGAAGAGCTCTCCAAAGCTTGGACAGAAGCGTTAAAGAAACGGTATTATCCTGAAGTTGCTGAACGTCAACGATCAGATGCTTTGGCTACCTTACTAACAAAAAGAGGAGATTTTGGAACATATAACACAAGTGCAGCTATTTCTCCACAAGGCGATAAAATTGCTTTTATTACAAATGGTAGAGGATACTTTGATGTAGAAGTTATTAGTTCAATTAATGGAAATAAGTTAAAAACACTTATAAGAGGAGAAGACAATCCAGATTTCGAAGAATTAAATATTCTAAATCCAAACCTTACTTGGTCACCTGATGGAACAAAGATTGCTTTATCAACCAAAACCAAAGGTAGAGATGATATTGCAATTATTGATTACAATACAAAAGAAGTAAAAAAGCTTAAGTTTCCGAATATTGATGCAATAGGCTCAGTTTCTTGGTCTCCTGATGGTAATAAAGTAGCATTTGATGCAAATATTGGACCTTTTCAAGATATTTTCGTGTACGAATTGGATACTAAAAACCTAACTAATCTTACAAAAGATATATATTCAGATAGAGAGCCGGCTTGGGGGGCAGATTCAGAATCACTCTTTTTTGTATCGGATAGAGGAGATAATCTAGCTCTTGGAGAAACAGTTAAGTCAAATCTACTTTTTAAAGAAAATACCATCTATCAAACTGACATCTACGAGACTAAGATTGGGAATTCTTTTGCCTCTCGTATAACAAGTACTTCTGATTGGAATGAAATACAACCCACTACAACTCGCACAGGTAAACTGTTATTTATTTCGGATGAAAATGGTATCCAAAATTTAAAAGAATTAGATCTAAGAACACGAACAACCGCCCCGTTAACAGATCTGCAAACAGGTCTGTCTCAAATATCAGTTAGTGCAGACGGTAGTAAACTGGTTTTCAATGCTATTAACGATGGATATTTAGATATTTTCTTACTCAAATCACCATTGAATAGAAAAATAGAGAAACCAATTACTGATAATTACTGGGCAAAACGTAGAGTAGAAGAATCACAAGGTCAAAGAGTCCCGGCTACTAAATTTGCTCAAGAGCTGTTTGATGAAGGAGTTGTTTCTATAACAGAAGTAGAGGAGAACGAAAAAGTACAAGCCGACTCACTTTCTAATAAAACGGAAGACGGCACAGATATTGACTTTAGAAATTATGTTTTCGCAGATGATGTTATTCAAGACTCAACTATTTATTTGCAAGATGTAGAAGCATTTAAAGTAGAAGATAATTTGACCGAAGACGGTAGATATGTACCAAGGGAGTATAGATTAAAATTTGATGTAGACATAGCTTATAGTCCTTCTTTTGTCGCATCTACTTATGGCTCGTATGCACTTACGCAATTTGTAATTAGTGACCTTTTAGGTGATCATCAATTAGCATTAGGTACGAATTTCGTATTTGATCTAAGAGAAAGTGATTACAGCATTCAGTATGGTAATTTCAAAAACAGAACAAACTATTTTGTTAATTATTTCCATACTTCAAGAAAGTATCAAAGTTTTTATGGAGAGCTAATTAGATATAGGACTTATGGTTTAGGAGGGACAATTCAATATCCGTTCTCAAAATTTAAAAGGATAGATTTTAATTTAACGTTCTTGAACGTAGATTTAGATTTTAATTCTGTGAATAATCGTCCAACTAATTCATTGAATAATAATGGTGATAGAAGTGAAAGTAGCCAGTTTATTTACCCAGAGGTTATTTTTACAGATGATAAAACAAAACCGGGTTTTATTACACCATCTGGTGGTTACAGGTATTCTGTAGGTCTTAGTGGTAGTCCTGTTATCGGTAAAACAGCTCCTGAATTTGTTTCTATTTTAGGTGATTTTAGAAAATATATAGATCTTGGTTCAAGGTATTCTATTGCGTTAAGATATTCGGGGGGTGCATCAATTGGTAAGGATGCCCAAAACTATTTCTTAGGTGGAAAACTTGGATGGATAAATGCTAAGTATTCGAATAACGGATTTTCTTCTGATAGAATTACGGACAATTTCTTTACAGTACCGGCAATCCCGCTTAGGGGTTTCGAGTATAATTCAGTAAACGGAAATAATTTTAGTTTAATTAATGCAGAATTTAGATTTCCATTATTTGCTGCTGTAATTCCTGGTGCTGTTCCTATCTTACCCTTATATAATGTAACAGGTGTTGCTTTTCTAGATGCGGGTACTGCTTGGGGAAGGACGATAAACCATAATTTACTAGTCGAACCTGATATTAATGCGGACTTAGCGGTTAACGATAAAGGATTAGATTTCACTGTTGCCAAGAAAAGGGATGGATTTGTACCCAATGGAGATGGTACTTTTAGTAAATTTACTTACTTAGATGGGGATGTTCTTATCGGTGGGGGTTTTGGGCTTAGATCTATCATCTTTGGATTACCAATAGGCTATGATATCGCTTGGGCTTATGATAGAACTGGATTTAGTAGAAACGCAGTTCATTATTTTACAATCGGAATCGACTTCTAGGAACTAATTGATACTTCTAAATAGATTGTAAGATATCAGTCGTTGATAGTTCTTAATTGGATCTTTGTAGTATACAAAAGAAATATATTCTTGGGTACGGGTAGCGGAAGTATCATTTATAGGTAGTCCATTAGCACTTGTTGAAGAGTTGCTTTTTCTAAAGTACTTATATCGATAAGTTCCTTCTTTGATTAACAATTTAGCCGTCCATACATCTTGTATTTTATCATATCGAAGCTTAGAGTTTTCGGTGATTCTCCAAGCATTAAAATCTCCAGCTACATAAAGGTTAGGGTTTTTAGAATTCAGAGAATTGGCTGAAAATCTAAAATTAACCTCTGCATATGCAGCATCTCTATCAGAACTAGGTTTACCAAAATTTGACCTATATAGCTCAGTAGAAGAGGCTGAAAAGTTCAAAACATCTCGTTTAAGAATAATTCGTGGAGGAGTAAATTCCGGTTGCCAATTTTCAATCTTATCAATATTTATATTGAATTGGGTTAAATCTAACGGGATGAAATCGAAGTTTGACGAAAAGGATTCATCTCTAGGAGTGTAGAATCTAATACTGCCTGGAGTAGTAACATCAAAAGTTTGGGTAGATGTAGAATTTCCCCAAAAGCGATTTTGAACAAACTCAAAACTTAAATCAAACTGAGGAAACTCTACCTCACTCGGATATTGGTAAACTGAAAACAACTGATCAATGGAGGAGAAATTTTGTCCAGAATTATAAACAGTTTCAATGTTTGATGTTATTTTTCCAAGTTGCTCAGTCACAAAAAAAGGTAGACTAAAAAGTTTTTTATTGGATGAATAATCAAAAACATGAAGCATGTAGTTACCGCTAGCTAGAAACTTTGTATCCCGATTGGGAAATTCTGTTTTATAATGGAAATAACTAGGTTTTGAAAGGCTGTTTTTTTCTCCACCGATAACATTTATTTCATTAAACCCATCTATAAACCAAGCTTCAGGGAGATTACTTGGATTCCAGTTTTGGTCGAAATGCTCAAAAGTGATTCTAAACTGACCAGATATAGATGTTAATTCATCAAATTCTAGAACCAATTTATCGTTTGTATTTAAATTGATGATAGGAGGGTTGTTCGAATTGCCTTTTTTATATAATTGAATACTTTGAAATGAGCTTGGGGCAGGGAGCTGATTTTTTACTAGTAATAAGCCTCTATCGTTTTGGGCATCTGGAGAAAGGTAAGAATTTTGAAGCCCAGAGGAACCTGAACAAGAAACAAAGAGAACAAAAACAATAAGAAATAGGTGAGTTCTAAACATGAACAATGCCTTCAAAGACAAAGTTTGCCGGACCTATGAGTTGTATGTTTTGATAGATATTCTCCTTTTTATTGAAATTAAAGCGAACGCTTAATACTCCACCTTTCACTTTTACAGAGTAATTAAAGGAACTACCAGCAGTATTCTCATGAAAGTGTGTAGCTATTGCTGAGGCGATTGCTCCGGTTCCACAAGCAAGAGTTAAACCTTCTACACCACGTTCGTAAGTCTGCAACTCAATAGCTTCTTTTTGTATTAAACTCACAAAATTTACGTTTGTCCCGGGTGGATTTAGAATTTCGTGGTATCGAATTTTTGACCCAGTGTTAGCTAATTCTTTTTCGTCTTCTAGAAGGGACTGATCCACAAACTGCACCACGTGTTCGGTGCCTGTATACACTTGAATGAATTTAGTCTTATCTAGTTCAAGACTAACAGGTGCTTTAACATCAGGAAAACCAACAGATACTCTTTGATGGTCTAATTCCACTTCAGCTTTATAAATAGAATTATGGACATTAAAAATTTGAGAAGAATTAAAACCACGGGTTGCTGCAAATAAAGCTAGGCAGCGGCTACCATTTCCACACATTCCGGCATCACTACCATCAGCATTTCTGTATAACATGGTATAGTCTACATTGTCTATACTCGGGTTTTCTAACGCCATCAAGCCATCTGCTCCAATACCAAACCTTCTATCACATAGCTTTGGTGTAAAAGCGATGATCTCTTCCAATGAAAATTGAGCCTCTCTATTATCGATAACAACAAAGTCATTACCGGCGCCTTCCATTTTTTGAAATTTAATTTGAGCCATTATTCTACAAATGCGGGTAAATGTTTCCAGTTTTCCTGATCAGAAATATAAGGATCAAGACCTCTCATTAGTGCGGAAAAACGAAATGAAAGCACCACAAAAATTAGTTTAGCTGATACATTTTGGCGAAGCATTGGTCGGCATTCGTCAATATGAGAAATCATTGCGTCTAGCTTTGCATTATCTAGCGAGCTTACAAACTTCTTAATAGAATCTATTTGATCTACATTTGTTATTAGAGATTCATTCTTTGTTTCTCTATACACAATTAAATCTCGAACATACATCTCCAATAAGTTTGTGATTGCAATAATACCTTCAATATTGTTGGAGCTTTGCCAATCCTGTGAAAGTTTTGACAAGTTAATAGCATCTTGGCTGTATGATAACCGCAAGAATTGAACAACTTCTTCACGGTTTTGCTTTAAGCGTTTTATATCAAAGAACCTAGTAGCGGCGTAGTTTCCATTTGAGACTCTTGCTAAATAAGCTGCGTCTTCTGGAGGAATATGATCGATTTCAGTTAAGCCTTGCTTTACTTCTTCATGCGTAAGCGTTCCTAGAGGGATGTGCTGACAACGAGAAGTTATGGTAGGCAAAAGGCTCTCATAGCTTTCTGTGGTTAGAATAAACATGAGACGATCGGAAGGTTCTTCAAGAATTTTAAGAAAAGCGTTTGCTGTTTCTTTTCGCATTGTCTCTACTTGAGTCATAATGATGACTACTCTTTCACCCTCATTTGGACGAAGTTTTGCGATAGGTCTGATCTCATCCCTAAAATAATCTATCGGATAAAACGCTTGTAAGTTTTTAGAAGAACTATCATCATTCAACGATGGACGCTGAGAAAAACTGATGATTTCATAAGGATCTTCAGCTAGTAACTCTAATCGCTCTCGTAGCTCTTCAATTTTGGCTGATGTAGGCTTGGGAATAAAAACATGAATGTCTGGATGAGAAAACCATGAAGACTTCTTAGAGGTCTTATAGTCACCCAGTTCCGAGATGTTATCAATGCCATTCATGGCTTCTGCAAAAGCTAAAGCAAAAGCCGTTTTCCCAACTCCGGGAGAACCTGATATTAAATAGGCATGACTTACTCTTTCTGAAGCAAGCATTCTTTCAATTTGGCTTTTCGCACGTTTTTGCCCTATCAGTCTGTTATTTCCGAATGAAATATTCAATCATTCCTCCCATATATATTCAAAAAGTAAAACGCCTGCTGTAATTGTTACTCCTATAAAACCAATTAGTGCTGAGAAATCATTCGTAAAACCTTCCTGCGACCCATCAATAAAGGCACTTTTAGTAATACTAGTAAGTAGTAATACAAATGGTATAAAAAGTGGAATGGTAAGCACAGAAAATATAGCACCTTTTCGATCAGCTTGTGATACAATAGCTGCTATCATAGTTGAAACTCCAGATAAACCGATAGTCCCAAAAATCAAAATAGTCATAAATGATGTCCATGAAACAATGACTATATCAGCTAAGAAAATATAGATAGTAAATGTGAAAATATTTATCAGAAGACTGAATGCAGTATTAAACATTAGTTTTCCCGCAAAAACGGAAGTTCCAGAGGCGTAAATTCTAAGTAAATTATAGGTGTTTTTGTCTGTTTCTGAGATGAAACTTCTCCCCAAAGAGGAAAGCGCAGCAAATAAAATAATGATCCAAATTAATCCGCTTTTTGGGGTGGGATTAAGCTCTTGTGCTTTCAAAGTAAACATGACTAATAGAAGAGATGATATCACAAAAGCAATCACCATATTAAAAGCGAACCGAGTACGAAACTCTGTCCTTATGTCTTTTCTAAAAATTGTAAGTGTTCCTGATAGCCATTCCATGCTTAAGTTTAAGGATTTAGCAATCGAGTTGCCCAAATTCCCCTAAATAATCTTTGATTGATTCCCATTCTACTGTCTATATTGTAATACCTGAAACCAGAACCCCAAACAAGCCGCAGATGAACTTATTCTCATTACTAAAACCAGAAAATATTCTATCAGAGCTTGAAGTAAGTAGTAAAAAAGAGCTGATTTCTGTTTTAGTGGATTCTTTAGAGAGTGAACTTGGCTCGGAGAATATTGAGGAAATTAAGGACGCAGTTTGGGAACGTGAAAAAATTATGTCAACCGGAGTGGGAAAGGGGTTGGCAATTCCTCATTGTAAGTCTAAGTTGGTGGAAGAAAATTATGGTGCATTTGCGGTACTAAAGGAACCATTAGATTTTAACTCGGTTGATTCTCAGCCGGTTCGGCTTGTCTTTTTATTAGTAGGTCCTGATGCTAAAAACAGTCTTCATATTAAATTGCTAAGCCGTATTTCACGATTGATGAATAGCGGAACTTTTCGTGAACAAGTACTGAGTTGTAAAAATTCAGAGCAAATATTAGAAGCATTTCAGACGGAAGAAGAAAAATACTTTGTGAGCTGATATGCGAGATATAAGGTTCATTTTTTTTATTGCAATATCTGTTTTAGTAGCGCAAAATACTTTTGCTCAGAGCTTTGAGCAGGTGCTTAAGACTTTGCCAAATCAAGAGGCATTTTGGTCGTTAACAGTATTAGATGAAAGTGGAAACAATATTGAGAATTATAATTCTGATAAGTTGATAATTCCTGCTTCTAACCAAAAACTGTATACCCTAGCTACTGCACTAGATCGATTGGGTAGTGATTACGTCTACTATACAAATATTTATGGTAATGGAAATGTCGTTGACTCAGTGTACTATGGGGACATCATTATCCGAGGGGTTGGAGACCCAAGTATAAGTGGTTTTTTATACTCTGAAGATCGATATAGTGTATTTGAGAAGCTGACCAAGCAACTAAGAGCAAATGGAATAAATAAAATTGAGGGATCACTCATAGCAAATGTGGGCTATTTTGATGATCGAAAATTTCCTATTGGTTGGGACTGGTATGATATGTCTTTTTATTACGGTGTTGAAATAGCTCCATTATCATTTAATAACAACGCTGTAGATCTAGTTGTGGATGCGCGGGGTAAAATTGGCGGAACACCTACAATCAACTGGTTTCCAGAGAATACTAGTTATGTAACATTTATTAATGAACAGAAGATTGTTGAAGCGAATAAAAAATACGATGAAGAGTACAGAAAAGGCCTGGGGTTGAATTCTATATACCTAGGAAGCAAACTGCCTCAAGGATATAAGGAAGAAGAATCTTTAGCCATTTCTAATGCAGAACGTTTTTTTTTGATAAGCTTTGACACTTATTTGAATAATAATGGCATTAGAACAAACTCAAAATTTGAGCTTCAAGAAAATGATATTCCTGATTACTGGACATATTATGATGTACTAGCATCTCATTCATCAAAACCTCTTTCTGAACTAGTTAAATGGGCTAATAAAGAAAGTGATAATTTTTACACAGAAATGATTGTAAAAACGTTGGCTGCTGAAGAACAAGGAATTCCAGGGACTTTTGAAAACGGTATAAAAGAAGTTAGAAACTTTCTAGGAGAACAAGGTCTTGATACCACGTTAGTGAAGATGAATGATGGATCTGGATTAGCCATGGGAAATTACACCACAACAGGAAATATTAGTAAGCTTTTGTACTCGATGAAATTTCATGAAGAATCAGTGGTATTCTATAATAGCTTACCGATCGCAGGAATTGATGGCTCTATTGCTCATCGTTTTAAAGGAACTGAGCTTTACAATAATGTACGAGCCAAAACCGGTTATGTGGGCGGAGTGAGAACATTAAGTGGATATATGACAACAAGTTCCGGTAAGAAAATTACATTCAGTTTGGCGACCAATCACTTTGCTGGAAAAGTTAGTCCGGTAGATAATTCTCATCAGCAGATTTTAGAATATCTGTATGCAAAATATTGATTAGATTTAGCCATGTCGAAATCTAAAGCACATATCTTAGTTACCGATGATGAACGAGGTATTCGTAATACCTTAAAGGAAATTCTTGAATTTGAAGATTATGAAGTTTCTACTGCGGAAAGTGGTACAGAGGCGTTAGAGTTAATCTCGGATAACGATTTTGATTTGATGTTTTTAGATATCAAAATGAAGGGAATTGACGGCATTGAAACTCTTAGGCAAATCCGTACCGCTGGTTTCGAGTTCCCTGTAATTATGATTTCAGGTCATGGCACTATTGATATTGCCGTTGAAGCAACCAAAATGGGAGCTTTTGATTTTTTAGAGAAGCCACCTGATCTAAATAGGTTACTACTTACGGTTAGAAATGCATTATCGCAACAAGATCTAGCCAAGGAAGTAAAGCAGATAAGAAAAAAGCTTCCAAAAATTCAAGAGATCATTGGTGAGAGCAAAGCAATTACTAAGATCAAGACCATGATCGATAAAGTTGCTCCAACTCAATCTCGAGTTCTTATAACTGGTGAAAATGGAACAGGGAAGGAGCTGGTAGCAAAATGGATTCATGAGAAAAGCCCCAGAAGTGGAGAGGTATTTGTTGAAGTTAATTGCGCAGCAATACCCTCAGAGTTATTAGAGAGCGAGCTTTTTGGCCATGAAAAAGGTGCTTTTACAGGAGCAGATGAACAGCGTATAGGTAAGTTTGAACAAGCTGATGGCGGAACACTCTTTTTGGATGAGATCGGAGATATGAGTATTGATGCACAAGCAAAAGTACTTCGTGCGCTTCAAGAAAATACGATTACTAGAGTTGGTGGAAGTGAGTCTATTAAAGTAGATGTTAGAATTTTAGCTGCCACAAATAAAGATCTCGAAAAAGAGATTGATAATGGGAATTTTAGAGAAGACCTATTTCATAGAATTAGTGTAATACCAATAGAAGTGCCAAGCCTTAATGAAAGAGCGGAAGATATTCCCTTAATTGCTCAATCTTGTTTAGAAAAGTTGAAGGTATCAGATATTAGTTTTTCTTCTGTTAAATTTGATAAATCAGGGTTGAAAGCATTAAAGAAACGGAAATGGAGTGGTAATGTTCGTGAATTGTATAATGCGGTAGAGCGACTTGGGATTTTATCTTCTGAAGATATTATTGATAAAGAAGCCGTAGAAAGTGTTTTGAAATCACGAGAAATAGAGAGCTCAGGATTAGGTGATGTAGCAAATCAGACAGATAATTTTCAAGATTTTAAAGAAACAGCAGAGCGATTATTCTTAGTAAAACAGTTAGAGAAAAATGATTGGAATATTTCACAGACTGCAGATGCGGTAGGCTTACAACGAAGCCATATTTATAACAAAATGAAAAAATACAATATAGAGCGATAATGAGTGCAGAAATCATTGATGGTAAAAAAGTAGCTGGATTGGTCCGTGACAGAGTTCGGGAAGATGTGGCTGATTGGAAAGAAAAAGGAAATAGAGCTCCTTTCCTTCAAGTTGTTTTAGTTGGCGATGATCCTGCTTCTAGGGTTTATACTGGAGCCAAAACAAAGGCTTGTCAAGATGTGGGCATTGAAACCCACACAGAGATTTTACAAGACACTATTTCTGCTAAAGAGTTAAAATCTTTAATAAGAAAGTACAATGCTGACGATTCAATAGATGGAATTTTAGTTCAGCTACCATTGCCTTCTCATTTAAGTTCACATGATGTAATTGAAACCATCGATCATAAAAAAGATGTGGATGGATTTCACCCGATGAATGTAGGCAGATTAGCCCTCGATCAACCTTGCTTTAGAAGTTGTACTCCTGCGGGAGTGATGGAATTATTCAAGCATTATAGTATTGGAGTAAAAGCGAAGCATGCAGTGGTTGTAGGTGCTAGCAATATCGTAGGTTCGCCTATGGCAACGATGCTTTCTCGCGAGAACTCCACCGGTAAAGCGACCACTACTATTTGCCATAAATACACCAGAGATTTAACTCTACACACTATCAATGCGGATATTTTAATTGTTGCTGCAGGGCAGCCTCATCTGATAAAGGCAGAAATGGTAAAAGAAGGGGCTGTAGTTATTGATGTTGGAATTAATCGAGTTGCTGATGAAACCAGTGAAAAAGGTTATAAATTGGTTGGGGATGTTGACTTCGAATCAGTTAAGAAAAAAGCTAGCTGGATAACTCCTGTTCCCGGTGGTGTAGGACCAATGACAGTTGCTATGCTAATGAAAAATACACTCCTTGCCGCCAAGAAAAGTGTCTATCCGACTGAGTAGTTGATCCTTTCAATAAAAATATTTTACTAAATAAAAAAAGAGCCCTAGAAAATTCTAAGGCTCTTTTTTTTTAAAAGTGGGGCTAATAATTAGTTTTCTCTTATTGGTGGTGCTCCTGCTGCTTTAATATCTCTTTCTAGAGAAGGAAATATAGAATCCACCAATATATTAAGCTTTGTGTGAATAGCTTGCATTTCCCTTGCACCTGCAGAAACCGAAGCTTTGTGCATCTCAGTAGGGCCATAAGTAGTGTTCAATGCTCTGAAGCCTGTAAATACTCTTGATTGAGCAGATACTTTACTTGAACGTTCTCCTACATCATTTTTAGAGCTATAACCTGAGAATTCTTGTTCAAATTCTATCAGTTCTCTATTAGCATCATAAATTCTTTTTCTGAGTGCAGGCGTTGGTCGGTCCGCTCTTGATAAGGCTGTTTCAAGCGCTTTAAGCTTATTCTTAGCACTTTGAAGGTCATTATTAAATTGAGACATCTTTACAAATAGAGCATCCATTTCTTCACGGAAAGCAATTATTTCAGCACTTGAAGCTCCTTTAACTGCAGGTTCGTAAAGTGGTACTACATCGAAATCTATAGGTTCTGCTAAAGTGGTTACTACTCCATCTTCCGTTTTAATGAGAGTGGCAGAATATGTTCCTGGTGTTGCTAGGAATCCACCTCCAAAAAATCCACGACTTTGGGCAGGATCAATTAAGCCTTTGGATGCATATCTCAAGTTCCAATTTATTCGATGAAATCCTGGAGCGGTAGAACCATTTACTCGATTTACAACATTACCTTTTTGGTCTCTTATTACAACTTGTACAATAGTACGCTCTTCGTTTTTCTCAGCATCTAATGCCTCCCAACCCGGAAAGGGGATATCCTCATCACCCAAGGCACGTTCACGTTTCATTCTCTCTGATTTTAAAGTTGAAGAACCCTCTTTAAGATAGTAAGTGAAAACCGCTCCATAATCTGGGTTAGGAGCTGTGAAATAATCAGCGCCTTGTGAGCCTCCTGCCACGTCACGTGGAATAAAAAGAAGTGCATCTTTTGAAGGGAAGAGAACAGCGTCTTTATTTAATGTTTCAGTACTTACCTCACGTAAAGGGGAGTAGTCATCCAGAATGAAAAACCCTCGTCCAAATGAAGCAGCAACCAAATCATTCTCTCTACGCTGAATAGTGACATCTCGGAAAGAAATAGTTGGAGATCCGCCTTTTAACTTAACCCATTCATCACCGCCATCAACAGTGAAATAAATTCCCGTTTCAGTAGCTGCAAATAGTAACTCTGGGTTTACATGATCTTGAACTAGTCTCCAAACTAGTGTACGATCTGGAATATTACTCGAGATTGATTTCCATGTTTTACCCTTATCGGAACTTTTAATAAGATAAGGGCTGTAATCCCCAAACTTATGATTATCTAAAGCAGCATATACTACATTTTCATCATGAATATCAGCATATAAATTATTTACGAAGGCAGTTTCAGGAATTCCTTTTATAGAACTAAGCTCAACTTTTGTCCAGTCTGCGCCTTCATTTTCTGAAATTTGGATAATTCCGTCATCAGTTCCAGCATAGATCAATCCTTGCTTTATGGGAGATACTGCAAGTGAAGCAATCGTATTATACACACCCATTGCATTAAGATCCCAAGCGTTGTCCCAACTTTGAACTCTACCCATAATTGGCAGTTCGAAGCGTTCTTGATTTCTAGTAAGATCACCTGAAATTGGAGTCCAACTATCACCGCGGTTTTCTGATTTCCAAACCCGTTGTGAAGCAAAATAAAGAGTTGTAGGAGAATATGGACTTACAACTATTGGGGCATCCCAGTTGAAGCGCTCAAATCCTTCTCCTTCTCTTGCTTGAGGTTGAATATAAACTTGTTCACCTGTGATTCTATCTACTCTTACAAGACCACCTTGTTGACTTTCGGCATAGACAATGTCAGGGTTTCCCGGCTCTGTTGCCGACTGATGTCCGTCTGCACCATTAGTTTTGAACCAATCTGCATTTCTGATACCGTGTCGGTTATCAGTTCTCGAAGGACCTCCTTGAGAACCATTATCCTGAACACCACCATATACGTTATAGAAAGGCTCTGCATCATCAACAGCTACTTTATAATACTGAGTAACAGGAAGATTATCGATGAATCTCCAGTTTTTTGTATCATCATGGCTTTCAAATAAACCACCATCACTACCAACAAGTAGATAATTTGGATCGTCTTCTCTAAAAGCCAGTGCGTGGTTATCAGAATGTTTTTCACTTTCATTCATTCTATTGAAAGTACGCCCATGATCTTCAGAAACCTGTGTGCGAACATCCATTAGATATAGTTTACCCTCTTGATGAGGAGAAGTGTAAAGTTCTTGATAATAATGAGGGCCGGTACCACCTGATACTGTATTTGACATTTTCTGCCAAGTAGCGCCACGATCAGAAGACATGAATATTCCACCTTCTGCATGATCAAGTTCGATAGCAGCATAAATGTTGTCAGGATTTTGGGATGAAATGGCCAATCCTATCTTACCTAGATTTGAATTCGGAATCCCCCTTTTAAGTTCTGTCCAAGTTTCTCCTCCATCAGTACTTTTATGTAGACCTGATCCAGGACCACCGCCCATATAACTGGCTACATTCCTATGACGTTGCCAAGTTGCGGCATATAACACATTAGGGTTTCTTGAATCCATCACTAGATCAGTTGCTCCAACCCATTCATCATCTCCAAGGGTCTTTGTCCAGTTTTCTCCACCATCTACAGATTTATATAATCCTCTATCTCCTCCTTTGCTCCAAAGTGGACCTTGAGCAGCAACCCAAATAACATCAGAGTTATGAGGATGAATAATAATTTTGGAAATATGTTCAGACGCTTCCAAGCCCATATTTTTCCAACTTTTCCCATCATCATCACTTCTGTAGATTCCGTCGCCGTATGCAACATGTCTTCCACCGACATTTTCGCCCGTTCCAACCCAGATTGTATGAGGATTGTTTGGGTCGATTGTAATGGCACCGATTGAGTATGAACCTTGACCATCAAAAATAGATTTCCATGTTGTGCCGGAATTTTCAGTTTTCCAAACACCACCCGAACCTACAGCCACATACCAAATATTTTCATTATCAGGATGAATAGCGATATCTGCAATTCGTCCCGATGTAAAAGCAGGACCAATATTTCTTAGTTTAAGAGCATTATAATTTGTAGTTGAGACTATAGATTTTTCATTTTGAGCGAAAAGGGGAGCTGCACAAAATAGGATCGCAAGTACTAATGGTAAGATCTTGGATTTCATAAGAGAGAGTTTTGTAGTTAGTTTTACAATAGGTTAGTTAAATAAAACAAAAGATTTAAGAATTGTTGTTAAAGAATATTTTTTGTGGAAATAAGTATGTACCAAAATTAAAGAAGAAAAAATCCTGATAGAGAGTGACACTATGTTGTCACTCTTTGTGATTAGCTTTGAGTAAATCAAAAAAACAAAACTCAACGATCATGACTTTACATACACTTACAACCCCGGCAATTTCAAAAAAATCTGAAACTAAACTTTTTGTAGCCCCACTTTTAAATCGAATTAGAAAAGAGAGTAAGAAAGAGTTTGTTGAGCTACAGCAAACATTTGAACTAATGGGCTGGGGAGAGTTACCTGATGAACTGAAAATCGAAATTTATGACGATGTTCGTTATATGGTTCAAGAATTAAAAGGGTATTACTCAAGCTGCGATCAGTTTGTTCAACAACGAAGAAATACGGTACACTTTTGGGTAAGCAGCTTTCAGGATGGAATATGCTCTCTAGAAACGGCAATTAGAGCTTTAAAAGTGAAATCATTAGTGTGAAAGAAAAACCTGCGAATAATTTAAGCGGTTCTATCCCTTGATTTATTCGCGGTGTTTTCATTTGAATAAACCTCTTTATCTTCAATACTGATATTGGGAGTGTTAGAGCTACGTAGCTTCTTAGAAATAGCATTGACTATGTTCTTCAATCGGCGCTTTTCTCTTTTAAAATGAAAACGAAGGAAAGTTAAGCTTCCTAAAAACGCTGTTATTCCACCGATAGGTGCAAATAATACAGCGGTAGATTTAGGCATACCTATTCCTTTTAAAAGAATAAGTACAAAAACAGATCCAAGAAAAGCTGAGATGAATAGGGTTAAGAACTTCAGTGATGTCCAATTATGAACGTATTGAATTTTGGTTTTGCCATCTTGAGGACTTAACGAGATATGTTTATATCCAAATTCTTTACGGCGCTGTTCCCATTCAAATGATTTTGTGGTTTGAGTAGATTTTCCAATCCCACCCGTTACTTTCCGTATTTCATGAATTACATCTTCCCAAGCATCAGAAGACATTTCTCCCTCAACAAATGAAACGTTTTGAATTTTAGAAGTAGCTGTTAGCCAGTTGTAAGAGGTATCTAATTGTGGCTCATTAATAGTTTGCAAAGCTTCATACAAGGAAGAGTGATCGATCCCAACTTCACTCGCTAACTGTAGAATTTCTTCCTCGGTCAAACCGTCTCGATCTCCGTATAAATCTTTTTGGGTCTGAATTTCAGAAGCCTTTTTTAAAATTTTGCTGATCTCTTCTTTTGAATAAATGTTGTTTTTGCCCATTAGTAAAGTGTTAGTTGAGTGCTGTCTACGAAATAGATAAAAAATAGTTTAAACTTTAAGCACTTCCATACAGATATCCTTATCTTTGAAAAACTGCAAGCCAAACTTTTTGTTTCATGTATAAAATGAACGATTCTTCTCCATTTGAACGCATCACCCGCCAAGGGCTTACTTATGATGATGTTTTATTAGTACCAAACTATTCCAAAGTGTTACCAAGAGATGTTGATCTAAGTGTTCAACTAACTCCAACGCTTAAGGTAAATGTTCCAATTGTAAGCGCTGCAATGGATACTGTTTCCGAATATCGCTTAGCTATCGCTCTTGCTAGAGAGGGTGGAATTGCCATGCTCCATAAAAATATGAGTATTGAAGACCAGGCGGAACAAGTAAGATTGGTCAAAAGAAGTGAAAGTGGGATGATCGTTGACCCCGTAACATTAGATAAGAAATCTACTGTGAAAGATGCTCGCTCATTAATGAGGACGCACAAGATCGGTGGAATTCCCATTGTTGATGATGCTGGTATTTTAATAGGTATTGTTACAAATCGAGATCTGAGATTTGAATCCGATATGTCCAAAAAACTTGGAGATATTATGACAAAAGAAAATCTCCATACAGCAAAAGAGGGAACAACTTTAGCACAAGCAGAGGAAATTCTTCAGAATTTTAAAGTAGAGAAATTGCCTATTGTTGATTCTAACAATAAACTTGTAGGGTTAATTACGTTCAAGGATATCGAAAAGAAAATGAATTTCCCTAACGCTTGTAAAGATAATCTGGGGAGATTAAGAGTTGGTGCAGCAGTAGGGGTAACAGCTGATACTTTAGAAAGAGTGGACGCTCTTGTAAATGCAGGGGTTGATATAATCACAGTAGATACTGCTCATGGTCATTCTGATGGGGTGCTGAAGACTGTAGCGACCATCAAAGAAAAATACCCAGATCTAAATATAATTGGCGGAAATATAGCAACCAGAGCAGCAGCTGAAGCATTGGTTGAAGCCGGTGCTGATGTTGTAAAAGTAGGAGTAGGCCCGGGTTCTATATGTACGACCAGAGTTGTAACAGGAGTTGGAGTACCTCAGCTTAGTGCCGTTATGGAAGTTGCTGAGTTCTGTAAGGAAAAAGGAATTGGACTAATAGCAGATGGGGGAATCAAGCAAACCGGAGATATTCCAAAAGCTTTAGCAGGAGGAGCCGATGTTGTAATGATGGGATCTATGTTTGCAGGTGTTGATGAAAGTCCCGGAGAGACTATTATTTATGAATCACGTAAATACAAATCATACAGAGGTATGGGAAGTATTGGTGCGATGAACAAAGGTTCTAAAGATCGTTATTTCCAAGATGTTGAAGACGATATAAATAAATTGGTTCCGGAAGGAATTGAAGGTCGTGTTCCTTTTAAAGGATATTTAAGTGAAGTAGTTCACCAAATGACGGGCGGGTTGCGAGCTGCTATGGGATACTGTGGAGCTGCTGATATCGAATCGCTTAAGAAAGCGGAATTTGTTCAAATTTCAGCCGCAGCCTATAAAGAGAGTCATCCGCATTCTGTTCAAATAACAAAAGAGGCTCCAAACTACTCAGTTTGATTCTTTTATTTTGAGGAAAAATGTACTTTTTATCGTCTACTACTTTCCACCAATGGGAGGTAGTGGAGTACAGCGACCTCTAAAATTTGCTAAATACTTAAAAGAATTTGGTTGGAACCCAATAATTCTATGTCCCGAGCCTGGCGCTTATCATACTTTCGATGAATCTCTCCAACAAGAATTAGATTCTTTAGACTTGGAAGTTCATCGTGTTTCTGGGAATACTCCATTTCATAAAACAGGTAAGCGAAGACAGGTTAACCTTCCAGGGTGGTTAGAGAATAAGCTCAGGAAGGTGTCTACGTTTTTTTGGTTACCTGATAACAAGAAGGGGTGGATAAACTCAGCATACAAGAAAGCCTTAGAAATCATTGAGTCAAAAAATATAGAGGCCATATTTTCTACAGCAAATCCTTATAGCAATCTTATATTAGCAAAAAGATTAAAAGAAAAAACAAAAATACCCGTATTAATGGATTTAAGAGATGAATGGCTAGAAAGTCATCTTCTCAAGTATCCAACTAAGTGGCACCGAAAGAAAATGGCGCAGATAGAAAAAGACACTCTGTCATCTGCGGATATTTTAACAGTGATCAATGAGGGTTATAAGAAATCATTTCAAGAGAGGTTCAAAGAGTTAGATATAAGAGTTCTAAATCAAGGATTTGACCCCGAAGATTTTAATAAAATTAAAAACGAAGTTCGTGATAATAACAAAATAAAAATTTTATATAGCGGGCTGTTTTATGGAGAGAGAACCCCATACTTATTTTTAAAAGCTGTGAGAAGTATTCTTGATGAATTTCCTGAAATTAAGGAAAGTATCGAGCTACAGTTTCAGGGTGGTTTAAGTAAGGAGGTAAAGAATTGGGCTCGCCACTTTAAACTTGAAAAATCTATAGTAGATCATGGATACCTACCTCATAAAAAAGCTATTCATAATTTGATGAAAGCAGATGTTTTATGGTTAATGATTGGGCATATGAATAATAGTGAATTGGTAACAGTTGGTAAAATGTTCGAATATTTTGGAACAAAGAAGCCTATACTAGCTCTTGTACCTAATGGAAGTTCACGAGTTTTGTTAGATAACTATAATGCAGCATATTATGCACACCCATTTAAAGAAGAAGAAATTATTGAAGTGCTAAAAGAATTGATTAAAGATTTTCAAAACTCGAAATTGCCTAAAGCAAATAGTGAATTCATTAATAAATTTAACAGACGAATAGTCACTGCAGAGCTAGCAAATTTATTAGATGAGTTATCTGCAAAGAATAAAAGTGTATTATAGATTCAATGAAATCATTTATAGAAAGACTTTTTAAGGATAGGCATAAAACGGTGGATATCATTTTATTGGATGATACAAAGCCGGGACAAGATGATTCGTACAGAATTAAGCCAAATAATCTTTTTATGAGTTTTACAGCACTGTCTGTTCTATTCTCTATTGTTGTGGCATTAATTTTTATGCTTACTCCACTTGGTGGCTTACTATATAATACAGATGAAGTGGAGATCAGAAGAGAAATTCAAAATATTTCAGAAAGAGTATTGGCATTACAGGATTCTTTAAATATAAGAGATCAGCAATTAGGGGAGATAAAAGAAGTTATTCGATTAAATCAGGATACAACTTTGGCATTAGATCAGCGATTAAGTACTGTTAACTCGAATTCAAATGCTTCTGAAAGGAATGCTAATTCAACTTCTTACTCTAATTTGAATATTTTTGAAGACTTTGAAAGTGGTAATTTTGTATCTATGAATATATTAAGTGGAGCGCCAGATTTCCCTGCTAAATCACCTGTTTCAGGAACTAAAACAAGAGGATATGAGCCCAATGAAGGTCATTACGGATTAGATATAGCTGCGAAAGAAAATGATGAGTTTACAAGTGTTGCAGAAGGAACAGTAATATCTAATAGTTGGACAATTGATTTTGGATATGTAATATCTGTGCAACATAATGATGGTTTGGTAAGTACTTATAAGCATTGTTCGAAGTTATATAAAGCAAAAGGAGAAAAAGTTTTGAAAGGAGATGTACTAGGACTTGTTGGTAACAAAGGAGTTTCAAGTTCTGGACCTCATCTTCATTTTGAGATTTGGAAAAACGGGGTGTCTAAAAATCCAATTTCATATTTAATTTTTTAGTAAAGAATGTTTAACACAAAAAAAACGAGTAAAACTGTGAGTAATTCTACAAATCAATCACCATCGGTGAATATTATAAATGAAGGCACAAAAATTAAAGGTAATGTGCATGCTAACTCTGATATTCGCATCAGCGGAACGATAGTTGGTGAAGCAATTTCGAAAAGTAAGATCATTCTTACGAATAATGGAGAAGTAAAAGGAAATGTCTCTTCTTCTGATGCTGATATTGCTGGAAAAGTAGAAGGAGATGTTAAAGTAAGCAGTAGGCTTGTGCTAAGAAAAGATGCCATTATTGATGGTAATATCTATACCAAAACTTTGGTGGTAGAAGAAGGTGCTCAAATAAACGGAACATGCAAGATGGGGAGCGATGTCAAAAACTTATCGCAGCAGAACGACGCAAATTATGCAGATGAAACTAAGTTGAAAGGGGCTAAGGCGTAACCAATGCGCCTTCCGGAAGAATACGCTAAATATCTAGGCTTAGGGGCTGAAATAGCAGTATTACTGGTTGTGCCAATTATAAGTGGTTATTTGATAGATAATTATTTCAATGTAGAACCGATAGGTGTAATAACAGGATCAATTATAGGTCTTATAGGTTTTTTTATTCTAGTTCTAAAACTTGCCCGAGAGCAATTCAATTCCGATGATAAAAAATAAAATTTTAGAGTGATAAAATACCTTCTCAAGCACAGCATTTTTGTGCTTCCACTAATAGGTTTAAGTTTTTTAATTTTTGATCTAGGTCAAGCTATAGCGATTTTGAGTGGATTTACACTTAGCTCCATGTTTGTATTAAGTAGTTCTTGGATTATTGAACGCTTTTGGAGTATTGATTCTAATACATTTACGAAGATTTATTTTTTCTCAATGTTTGTTCGGATGCTACTGATAATAGTTTGCATAACAATTTTATTAGGACTAATAAAAATTGATGAAATCTACTTTACAGTTAGTTTGATAATTTCCTATCTTTATCAATCTGTAAAGGAAATGATTTTTATCAATAAAATACTTCTTAAAAAGAAGCAATAATTTAGAAATGATCCAGACTTTTCGTCGTCTATTTTTGACAATTTTGTTTTTATCGGCAGGTACTCCTAATCTTTTTGCAGCAGATGATGCAGAAACGGAAAGTGAGTCCCCAATAGATATCATGGGCACTGTAGCAGACCATGATTATTTTAAAGTCCCGCAATTCATAAATGGCGGAAAGATATACCTACCAAGAATAATTTATTGGGCTGATGAAGAGGGTAATGCTCAGTTAAGTACTTTTTCTAGTACAAAAAAAGCTATCGATTCTGGGTTTTTTGAAGATGTTGATCACGCTCTAGTTCCTACAAATGGTGTTATTAAAGTAGACCTATCTATCACATCGCATTTAATATATTTTTGGTTTGGACTTGGGGCAGTAGCTCTTTTCACAATGTTTGCCGGTGGTAGGTATAAAAAAGGTGTAGGAAAAGATGTTGAGCCTAAAGGCGCTTTACAGAATCTTTTTGAAGTATTCTTTATTTTTATACGTGATGATGTAGCTAGGCCAAATATAGATGATAAAAAGGCGGACAAGTATGTTCCCTATTTATTCACTATTTTCATGGCGTTAGCGTTTATGAATACCTTTGGTTTGTTGCCATGGGCAGCAACGGCAACAGCGGATATTACAGTTACAGCAGTTTTAGCTCTATTTACTTTTGTGATTACTCAATTTAGTGGTACAAAAGACCATTGGGCACATGTGTTTTGGTTCCCTGGAGTTCCATTGGGAGTTAAGTTTTTGATGATTCCTGTTGAGTTAATTGGTTTGCTAACAAAACCATTTGCATTAGCGATTCGACTTTTTGCAAACATGATGTCTGGTAAGATCATGATTATCGCTATTCTTGGATTGATTTTTATTTTTAATGATATGTACGGTACTGCGGCAGCATATGGAGTAAGTGTTTTTAGTGTATCCATGACTGCGGTTTTATATATTTTAAAATTGTTTGTATCACTTTTACAGGCATACATTTTCACATTACTTTCTGCTGTATTTATTGGAATGGCTGCAGAAAGTCATGATCACGACGAAGAACATTATCATGCTGAACACGCAGCATAATTAATTAATACAACCCTAACTAATAAAACATAAATAATATGGGACTTTTAGCAGCTGGTATTGGAGCTGGAATCGTAGCAATCGGAGCTGGAATCGGTATCGGAATGATCGGTAAAGCAGCTACAGAAAGTATCGCACGTCAACCAGAAGCTTCTGGAGATATTCGCGGTGCAATGATTCTTACTGCAGCTTTCATCGAGGGTGTTGCTCTTTTTGGAGCTATTATTTGTATCATTCTTGCACTTCAAGGTTAATAGAAAGCAATGACTTATCTATTAGCAGGCGGAGGACTCTTATCATTTAATACAGGATTTGCGATATGGATTGCTATATCTTTGATCGTATTCCTATTTATAATGATAAAATTTGCTCTTCCTCCTATCATGAAGGCGCTCGAAGAGCGTGAAGCTAAAATCAAGGATTCTTTAGAATCTGCTGAAAAAGCACTAGCTAAGGCAGAACAAATTTCTAAAGACAATGATAAAGCACTTCGTGAAGCAGAGGCTAAAGCGCAAAAAATCCGAAAGGAAGCTTTAGAAGAAGCAGAACTCCTTCGCTCTGAGCGAATTTCAAAAGCAAAAGATGAAGCAGCTCAAATAGTAGAACAGGCAAAAGCCTCTATTGAGCAAGAAAAGAAGCAAGCGTTGATCGAACTTCGTAAAGAAGTTGCTCAATTAGCTGTAAAATCAGCTTCTGTTATCATCGATGCTGAACTAGATAATGATAAGAACAACAAGCTGGTCAATAATTTTATTACTGACCTGTCTAAAAACTAAGTTTTGCTAATGTTGGTATCTAAAGCAGCACATCGTTACGCGATAGCACTTTTAGGAAGTGCTAAAGAACAAGATTCTTTAGAGAATACCTTGAATGATATTCTTTGTATAAAAGAAACCATCGAGGAATCTAAAGAGTTACAGAATTTTCTCAAAAGCCCAGTAGTTAAGCCAGCTGATAAACAAAAAGCTTTATCCTCAATATTTGATGATAAAGTTTCTAAAGAGGTTTCTCGGTTTGTGCAATTGATTACAGAAAAAGGTCGAGAAGATATTCTCAACGAGATCGCGACAGCATTTGTGGATGTATATAATAAAGATGCAGGCATTATCAATGTTGAAGTTAGGACAGCGAAAGCATTAGTGTCAGATCAAATAGATGAATTGACGAAAATGCTTGAAAAATCAACTTCTAAAAAGGTTAATCTTGATTTGTTAGAACAAGAAGACCTAAGAGGTGGTATTTCGGTAAAAATAGAAGACACTGTTATTGATGCTACTATTAAGCACAAACTAGAACAGCTTGAAACACGATTCCTCGAGACATCGGTGGAATAATTAGAATTTGAAAAGATTTAGAAATTAATAATACAATGAGCCAAGTCAGACCAGACGAAGTTTCAGCCATATTGCGTAAGCAGCTTAGCGGTTTCGATAACGAAGCTGATGTTTATGATGTAGGTACCGTTCTTGAAGTTGGAGATGGTATCGCACGTGTTTATGGACTCTCTAAAGTACAAGCGGGTGAGCTTGTAGAATTGCCTGATTCCAAAGATGAAGCCGGTAATAACGTTACAGGAATGGTACTTAACCTTGAAGAAGACAACGTAGGTATTGTGTTGTTTGGAGCTTCGAGTGCAGTTAGGGAAGGTCATACTGTAAAAAGAACTGAAGATATCGCTTCTATCAATGTAGGAGAAGGTGTTTTAGGTCGTGTTATTGATCCGCTTGGTAATCCTATAGATGGCAAAGGTCCAATAACTGGTGATACAGTTAAATTACCTTTAGAGCGTAAAGCTCCAGGTGTAATTTATCGTGAGCCTGTAGCCGAGCCACTTCAAACTGGTATTAAAGCTATTGATTCATTGATTCCTGTTGGACGTGGACAGCGTGAGCTTATTATTGGTGACCGCCAGACAGGTAAAACATCAGTAGCAATTGACACTATTCTAAATCAAAAAGCTACACAAAACTCTGAGAAACCAGTTTTCTGTATTTATGTAGCTGTAGGTCAGAAAGGTTCTACGGTTGCTGGTATCAAGCAAGTTCTAGAAGAGAACGGAGCAATGGATTATACAGTAATTGTATCAGCTCCTGCAAGTGATTCAGCTCCGATGCAGTATATTGCACCATTTGCCGGTGCGGCTATTGGAGAGTATATCCGTGATACCGGGCGTCATGCATTGGTTATTTATGATGATTTATCTAAGCAAGCTGTAGCTTACCGTGAAATGTCTCTACTTCTTAAAAGACCACCTGGTCGTGAAGCATATCCTGGTGATGTTTTCTATCTACACAGTCGTTTACTTGAGCGTTCTGCTAAAATTATCAACGATGATAAAGTAGCTCAAGCAATGAACAATATACCTGAAGGTTTAAAGCCAATGGTAAAAGGTGGTGGTTCATTAACAGCTCTTCCAATTATTGAAACTCAAGCTGGTGATGTTTCTGCATACATTCCAACTAACGTAATTTCGATTACGGATGGTCAGATATTTTTAGATACAGATCTATTTAACTCAGGTATTCGCCCTGCAATTGATGTGGGAACTTCTGTTTCTCGTGTAGGTGGTTCTGCTCAGGTTAAATCTATGAAGAAATTATCAGGTACATTGAAGCTTGATTTAGCTCAGTACCGTGAATTGGAAGCTTTTGCAAAGTTTGGTTCTGATCTTGATGCGGCAACGCAAGCACAGTTAAGAACAGGTGAGCGTACTGTTGAATTACTTAAGCAGGATGTTTACCAACCATTATCTGTAGAACGTCAAATAGTACTTTTAAAAGTTAATGACGAAGGGTTATTAAATAAGCTAGCAGTAGAATTAATTAGTGAGTTCGAAGAACAATTCCTTGAAACAATGCTTTCTAAGTATAGTGGAGAAATGGAAGCGTTGGCTAAGTCCGGAGTATTATCGGATGAGTTTGGAACTAAAGTAATTGATACAGCTAATACTGTTATCGATCAAATTCTAGCTGGACAAGAAGCTTAAACTATGGCTAACTTACGCGACATAAGAAACAGAATTAGTTCTGTAAATAGTACGCAGCAAATTACAAAAGCCATGAAGATGGTAGCTGCTGCAAAGCTTAGAAAGGCCCAAGAGCGTATGACAAAAACGCGCCCTTATGCTGCTAAGATTCAAAATGTTGTAGGACGTTTAGCTGATAGTGGAAGTATCGAAAGTCCACTTGTTGAAAAATCTGAAAAGAAAGAAAATCTTTTATTTATAATCATTGGTTCAGATCGAGGATTATGCGGAGGTTTCAATAATAATCTTTTCAAAGAAGTAGAAAAGACACTCTCAAAGGATTTTTCTGAGCAATTAGAAGCTGAAACAATTTCTTTAATTACCGTTGGAAAAAAGGCTACTGCTCATTTCAAGAAAAGGAAGTACAATGTAGTAGAGTCTTTTCCAGGATTTTTTGATAGTATTGAATACGATCCTACTTCAGCAATTATGGAATCTGCGACAGCTGATTTTGTTGCAAATACATATGATGAGGTATATATAGCATTCAACGAATTTAGAACTGTTATTGCTCAAAACCGAAAGATCGACAAGGTATTACCGATAGATCCTAGCAGTTTTAATTTACAAACTGAGGGTGATTCTAAATCTTCAATTGACTATATTTACGAGCCTGATTCTAAAGCGATTTTAGATAAGCTTTTGCCTCTACATTTGAACACTCAATTGTGGAAAGCAGTGCTTGAATCAAATGCTTCTGAACAGGGTGCACGAATGACGGCGATGGATAGTGCTACAGAAAACGCGAAAGAACTTGAGCGTGATTTGAAGTTGAAATACAATCAAGCTAGACAAAGCGCCATCACGACTGAAATATCTGAAATTGTTTCTGGAGCTCAAGCGCTCAGCGAATAATTAGTTTCAGTTTAATTTATTGAATTTTGTACCGGAGAGTTGGCAGAGTGGTCGAATGCGGCGGTCTTGAAAACCGTTGTGCCGCAAGGTACCGGGGGTTCGAATCCCTCACTCTCCGCATTTTTAAAATAGCCCGTTAAGGGCTATTTTTATTTAAATAATTGATATTTTGTTGCGTTATCAGCTCAAAAAAAATTTATGAAAAAACTCTTTCCTGTTTTCTTTATTTGTTTACTAAGCTCTTATTCGTCAATCTTTGCACAAGATACCCTAGAGATTTCATTACAAGATTTTATTGATCTTGGAATTAGTAATTCCGGGCAGGTTAAATATGAAGGAACAAGGGTAGACCTTGAGAAGAATAGGGCGAGCTTAGCTAAGAGCCAACGTTATCTTCCTAGTCTTCAATTTCAATCTGAACATGCTTTAGTTCCTGGTGTAACCTCTCCAAGAGGTTATCCTGAAGAAGAAATTTACCTCGACCCAGATGCCGAAAACGATTGGGATAATCCAGGACTTTATACAAGGTTAAGAATTTCAGGAGTTCAGCCTATTTTTACTTGGGGATCAGTTAATAAGGCAGTTGCAGCAGCTGAGGAAGCTGTTAAAGCAACCCAATTTGAAGTTGACGCCAAAATTGAAGATTTGGAAGTCAGGCTATATGAATTGTACTATAGTTATGTACTTGCGCTAGAGATTGAACGACTTCTTAAGGATGCCGAAGATAAGATCGATCAAATAGAAAATTCGTTAGATGATGCTCAAGAAGATGGAGAAGATATTGATGAATCAGACATTTATAAATTTAAAGTATTTAAAGCTCAGTTTGGAATTCAAAAAGCTGAAGTTGAAGAGAACTTAGTTTTTGTTAAAGAAACCTGGAAATATCTGTTAAGGAACAGTGATGGAGTTATATATACACCTTCTGTTCGTTTTTTAGATCCTCTATCATCAGATCTAATGGGTGTAACTCATTATCAAAATAGTGCTTTTTTAAATAGAAATGAGCTTAGAGGAATCGATACGGGTAAAGAAGCACTAAGAAAATATATTGATTTTCAAAAGGCTCAAAATCTACCGGGACTTTATATGGGATTAACGGGAACATATGCTTCAACTCCAGTTCGTCCTAGGCAACCAAATCCATTTATTAGTTCACCGGGAAACACATTTAATTTTGGGATAGGATTGTCCATAAGACAAAATTTGAACTTCTTTCAGGTAAATACTCAGTTAAAGCGAGTTAAGCTAGAACTTAGAAGGATGAATTTTGCATCCGAAGCTGCAAAAGATGGAATCTTACTTGAAGTAAACCAAGCATATCAAAAAGCAGCAGTTGCTGAAGTAAAAGTGAGTAGGACGGATGAAGCATTACTAACTACTAAACAGTGGTTAAGAATGGAACAACAGGACTATGATTTTGGTATAGGTGAAGTAAAGGATCTCATTGACGCAATGAAAATGGAATTGGAATTAAGACTTAAAGAAAAAGAAAGTATTTTTGAATTTAATACTTCTATGGCCAAACTAAATAATGCAGCAGGTATTCCGTTACAATTACTGGAACAAAATTAATTATATAATGAAATACAGAATTTTTTCAGTTTTACTAATCATACTATTCACAGTAACATCTTATGTACAAGCGCAATCTCCTGAAGATGAAATTCGGGCTCTTTTAGAACAAAGAGATCAAGAAGTTAAAACTTTATTGGGTCCTAAAGGCTCAGAGTATAATGATGATCAAAGAGCAAAACTCAAAGAGATGATCAATGGGGTTATTGATTTTGAATCAATGGCAAAATATGCTCTTGAAGATACCTACGATACACTAAATACAGATACTCAAAAAGAATTTGTTGATCTGTTCGGAACGATAGTTAGAGACCAATCTTTAAATAAACTTGATATTTATAGAGCTGAGGTTACTTATAAGTCAATCACTGTTGAAGGTAACGAAGCCATGGTGAAGACATTAGCGGAGCTAGATGATATAAGAACACCCGTAGATTATACAATGGTGAAAGAAGGAGATGAATGGGTAATTACTGATCTTATATTGGATGAAGTATCTACGGCTGAGTCATACAATCGCCAATTTCAGCGAATAATCAACAGAAAAGGATTTGATTCACTTCTCTCAACATTGAGAAAAAGAGCTGCGAGAGAATAGATTTTCTCGATTTAACAATTAAATGTATCTTTAAAATAAAACAAATTGCTTAAATCAATTCAAAACGAGAAGCTTGCTGAAGAAGGGTATGTATATGTTAGCTATGGTCACCCAAAGTATTTAAAGCATACATTAGCTTCTGTAACTACACTCCGACGTCATGATAGTGAAAGACCGATTGCCCTTTTGTGTAGCGCAAAGCAAAAGAATATTCTAGATGAAAAAGGCTTGGATGGGATTTTTACGCACATTAAAGTTTTACCTGAAGAGCATTGCTCCATTGTAGGATTTAAACATAATGTGTATCAGTACATGTTATTTGAGAAAAACCTTTACTTAGATAGTGACATTGTTTGGTGTAAAAATCCTTCAACTTTATGGCATTCACTCAGTATTTTTGATTTTACCATCACAGGAAATTTGGTTTCAGATATGTACTTTGGCGCAGCAAAAGGGGTAGGCGTATTAAAGGACTTCTTTTTTGGTAGAAGGAAGAGAACGATAAAGAAATTTGGGCTTACTTATTTGAGTAGAGTTCAGTCTGGAGTTATTTTTGCTCAGGATTACACACAAACTAAAAAAGTGTGTGTACTGGCTTCCGAAATGCTGGATAGAAAAGATGAGACCCATTTTAGAAGTCGTAAAATGGAACAAGGAAGAAGCGAAGAATCTTGTGAATGGAGTTTGGCTATGGCAATGTCAAAGTTAAATAACCCGGTATATCCCTGGTTACAAGGTCATAACAGTGCTCAGTTAGATTACATATCGGATTTAACAGAACATGATGATGAGTTTGAATATGTAGCTTGTAAATATTACTGCAATGACTTCGCTTATTCTTTACGAGGACTTAGATCTAGTACCTTGCGAAGTATATTTCTTAAAATTCTATCTTTATTTCCAGGGAAAGGAGATTTCTTAATTACCACTCCATACTGTTTACATTTCGGATGGTTACACGAGAAAACTCCATTTTATTCCTTTGCAGAATCTAATTGGAAGCAACTTACTTCGAATCTAAATATAAAGAGTAAAACTAACTCTGTATCTGATATCGCAAAGAAGTCTTAAAGCACTTCAACCTGTGGAGTCATGATTTGAAGTATTTTATAATCCTATCTGCTATTTTATTTTAGAACAAACTAACTAGATTTAATTTTCTTGACTTCTCTTCCTAAAAAAGCACTTCTTATTTCACCATATTTTTTACCAAGAAGAAGAGTTGGTTCTCTGAGAACGTATAAATTTGCTAAATATCTTTCAGGTTTTAATTGGAGAGCAGAAGTAATTAGTTTTGAAACCAAAGGGAGTGACTTTACAAAATTCGAAAAAGATGCTCTTGAGGATATCAAAACACATTACTTAAAGGTTCCTTATGATAGAACTCAGAAGCATTCCAAAAGTGATATATCCAAGAAGAAAACTAGTAAGAAGAAAGGGGTTTTATCTGTAATTCCAGATTTAATAGACAAAATGATACCGGTAGATACTTGGTATCCTTTATTAAGGTATCATTACCAAGAAATCAAAGAAATTATAAGACAAAGCAAGCCTAATGTAATTTGGACAACTGCAGATCCATGGTCGAACTTAATATTGGGAAAAAAACTAAAGAAGAAGTTTAACCTACCTTGGGTAGCCGACTTTAGAGATCCATGGAGTTTATGTCCGGTTAGATACAAAAAGAAATTTTCGTTTCTACAAGGAATAGAAAGCAGCATTGAATTAAAGGTGATCAGATCAGCCGATAAAATAGTATTTACATCACAAAAAACTTTAGAGATGTATACTAGTAAATATCATAATTTTGCTGAAAAATTTGAACTCATACATAATGCATTTGACCTAGGTAAAGAAAAGGTTAAGGAGTATCCAGAGTTATTAATTGAGAGTAAAGATAAAGTAAGTCTATTGTTTTTTGGGAATTTTCGCTCTTCGTCACCAGCTTCAGTTATTATAGAAGTTTTGGGAAAAGTGATAAAGATAAAACCAGATTTTGCAAAGAAAATTCAGGTTTTACACTTGGGAACATTGAGTAATAGCGATCTTAAATTGGCAGAAGAGTCAGGATTAGATCGAGTATTTAAAAGCATGAATCCAGTTTCCTATGAAGAGGCAACAGAAGTACTAAAAAAAGCCGATATTTTGCTTTCTATTTTAAACCCAAAAAGAAATATGGTGATCCCGTCAAAATTTTGGGATTATTTACCATCAGAAACTCCCATATTTTCAATAGGAAGAAATGAAGAGATGCATAGAATTCTTACGGAAACAGGAACGGGTGTCCAGTTTTCTCCTAATGAAATTGAAGATGCGGTTAATCAACTAGGATTGATGATAGAAGAGATTATAAATGGCCACCAGGTTAGTAAATTCGATCCTGATTTTGAGATTATCGATCAGTACAATGCGAAAAGTGCTACAAAAAAGCTCGCAACTATTTTTGATAACCTTCTTATTGATAATAAATGAAAAAGAAGGAATCGTCATTATCTGAAAAGGCAGGGGTAGTTGTTTTTGCCAGAATTGTTACCTCTTTCATTGATATCATACTAGCTATTGCTGTAGTTAGAATTCTATCAAAAACAGATTTTGCTATTATTGGTTATCTCTTGATGATCCATGAAATGGCAAGGAACCTTGCTGTACTTGGGTTTCCTGAAAGTGTGTTCTACTTTTTTGAAAGGTTAGGGAAAAACTCTCGAAAGGGGTTTGTTCTACAAACTTTCAGCATACTCATTATTACGGGTCTGGTAGCATCAATTGTTATCTATTTGTTTAATTTTGCTGTGCCGACTTTCTTGACGAACTGGGATCCAACCTCTGTTGATGCTGTTCAAAAATTTATGCCTTTAATGGCTTTAGTAGCATTCTTTGAAATACCTACTTGGCCAACCACAAATGTTCTACTTGCTGCTGATCGTCAAAAAGACGCTTCTTGGTACGAAATTGGAACAAGCACTCTTTCTTTCGTTTCTTTGGTCATTCCCTTATGGCTTGGCTTTCCATTAGAGTTTGCATTGAAGTGTTTAGTGGGATATTCAGTAATTCGATTTGTGGGATCCTTAGCATGGGTTTGGATCATACTTCCAAAAACGGAAACACTTACTTCATCGATTTCAATAAAGGATCAAATTACATTCTCTATCCCACTTGGGATATCTGCACTCGTAGGTAAGTTTAATAAATACATTGATAAATTTGTTGTATCTGTTTTCCTAGTTGATACAGCTTATGCGGAATATAATGTTTCTTCAAATGAGGTTCCCATTATTAAGGTTATCCCTTTTGCCGTTGGTTCCGTTTTGATTAGTAAATATGTGCGGTATCAATTAGAATCTAAAAAAGAAGAATTACTTGATCTATGGTATAAAGGAATAGAAAAAGTTAGTCTGTTGGTGATACCTCTTACTATTTTGGTTATAATTTCAGCTAGTGATTTAGTATCAATATTCTTTGAAACCGAAGGGACAAGTTATCAGGCGGCAGTACTTCCATTCCAGATTTATAATCTCATTGTGTTAATTAGAGTAACTCACTATGGGAGTATATTACAAGCATTCGGTGATACTAAGGGAGTCTTGTGGATGAGTATGAATTTGCTGGCAGCTAACCTCATTCTTAGTATACCATTCACTATCTATTTTGGGATAGCAGGAACCGCGACCTCTACTTTAATAGCTAACATGTATAATTGGTACATGGTTCTTCGTAGAATAGGCAAGCATATGGATCTTCCCGCTCATAAAGTTCTTCCATTCCCGTTTTATGGAAAAGTACTGGGGAGCTCAGTAATTGCTGCCTTACCAATATTTTTGATCAAGAATTATCTTCTAAACTCATTCGAACCTATTTTGAGTTTAATCATCAGTGTTATCTTATTTCTGGTAACCTATCTGTTAATTGGTTCTGTATTCAATGTTATAACAAGATCAGATCGAGAGAAGTTTTTTAAATGGATAAGCCTAGATTTTCTTAGATAGGGGCAAAGTTTAGTCTAGGTTTCTAGTTAAAATGGCGATTCCTTTTTTACTAGGTTCGTAGCGTAAAGAGAATTCCGGATATTTCTCTAACCACATAGCGATAACTTTTTGTTCCGAATCTCTGGCAGCGTCATCAAGTAAGATGACGGCTTTTTCACTAAGATAATTATAGAGCAAAGGGAGTGCAGGGTAACGTGATAAAGGTTGTGTTTTTACCGGAGGCCCATCAATAGAAAGGATGTCAATTTTTACAGATTTATCAAAGTTGCTTAAATCATACCACATCCAATCTTGTCCATCTATACTATGTTTAACAAGTGGTGCATGTTGTACTTTTCCATATTCTTTAAGTCCATGTTTAAGTAATTCATGTTGAGTTTTGCTCCCAAATTGTTGGTCATGATCTAAAGAAAGTACTTGTCCAGCAGAACTATATTTTTCTAAACAATATCCTGATATGATTGTAGACACACCGCTACCTGCTTCAACTATTACTTTGGGTTTTAATAATTGAGAGAATTCAATAATTGTCTCACAAAATTTAGGGAATGCTGCCCATCGAACCATAGAAGGTAGAGGAGAGCGAATATCTAAAAAATGATAAATAGAAATTAAAGACTGATTATGACGTCGTTCTTCTTCAAGTTCAGAGCTTAAACTTCTGTAAACATGGAGAATGGTTGCTAGAACTATTAATAAGCTTAAGGATATTATTACTAATAATGCAGCCTCAGGTCTTAAGAAATGGTAACAAAGTATCGATGCAAGTATAGTTAAAATAACTGGGTAGAAAATAAATTTATTATCTACATGTTTTACTTTAAGCTCTGAGAAATAGGACATAAATTTGTAAAAAATTAATCATAATGTTTCATCGATGAACAAGTTACTACATTAACGGATATAATAATTTTTTAATGAAATTATATCTATCGAATTATGTTTAGTTAGTATAATGAAAAGAGCTATTACTATAAATATGAAAGCAAGATTACTAATCACACTCAGTTTGTTTGGTCTACTATCAATGCAGCTATCTGCACAACCGAAGAAAGTTTTCGAGATAGAAGATTTTGAACAAGATGAAATAGGGAATTTGCCTCAAAAATGGTTTAATCAAAAAGGCGAAGCCAAGCCAATTTCATATACAGGAGAACTTCGAAAAACCTATCATTATGAAGTTTTAAAAGAAAACGATAATAAGTTTCTACGATTTGAAGGCAAGAGAGGAAAGCATATGAGTTTTCCGTTGTTAGAAGAAAAAGATATAGATATTTTTGAAACTCCTATTTTGAGTTGGCGATGGAGAATTCATGAAATTCCTAATGGTGCAAATGAAGATGATAGTGATAAAAACGATACCGCTGCAAGTATTTATGTTGCATTCGATTTAGGACGTGTACTATTCAAAAAAGTACCCAAAACCATTAGATATACTTGGAGTTCAAGCTTACCTGTTGGTACAGAATTGTCCAAGTTTTATGGAAATCAGAAAATTATTGTAATGGGCTCGGGCAATGATGGAAAGGGAGATTGGCAAACTTTTGAAAGAAATATTGTAGAAGATTATAAAAGGTTATTTGGAGATAACCCTCCTCGTAAACCATTAGCCATACTTATTTTAAGTGATGCCAATAATACAAGTAATATCTCTAAAGCTGACTATGATGATATTTTATTGAAATCTGATCAAAAGTAAGTGACTTTTCAGAAAGTTTAATACTTCGGTCACATCATCTTGATTTATTATGTATCTTTTAAGGATTAGATTTTAAAAATGAAAAAGGGATAATGAACCAGAGTGATATAGCCCCACATAAAGGGAAACTTCTCGTACTTACACCAGGTATGGGAGCCGTAGCCACAACATTTATGGCTGGGGTAGCATCAGCAAGAAAGAATTTAAGTAAACCCTTTGGCTCACTTACCCAGTTACAAACCATTAGGCTTGGATCTCGTTCTGAGAACAGAAATCCACTTATTAAAGACTTTTTAGATTTAGCAGAACTTGATGATATAGTTTTTGGTGGTTGGGATGTTAAAATGGATAATGCATTTGAAGCAGCTAAGAATGCAGATGTTTTAAAGCCACAAGATTTAGATCCGCTAAAGGATGAGCTTGAGAAAATCAGGCCTATGAAAGCCGCTTTTAATCAACGGTATGTTAAGTTGTTGGATGGCCCGAATGTTAAAGAGCAAACCAATAAAATGGAGCTTGCAGAAGCTCTAAGGCAAGACATTCGTGACAAAATTAAAGAGACAGGTGCTGATAGGGCTGTAATGGTTTGGTGCGGCTCCACAGAAGTTCACCTTCATCATGCTGATTGTCATAAATCTATAGAAGCGTTTGAAGAAGGACTGAGAAATAATGACGATGCGATCGCACCTTCTCAGTTATATGCTTATGCGGCCATCAAAGAAGGAATTCCATACGCTAATGGAGCTCCAAATTTATCGGCAGATTTTCCTGCTTTAGAGCAATTGGCCAAGCAAGAAAGAGTACCTATTGCAGGTAAAGATTTCAAAACTGGTCAAACGCTAATGAAGACAATTCTAGCTCCTGGATTTAAAACTAGAATGTTAGGGATTAGAGGCTGGTTTTCAACAAATATTTTAGGTAACAGAGACGGTGAAGTACTTGATGATCCGGAAAGTTTCAAATCTAAAGAAGTAAGTAAAACGGGTGTTTTAGATTCAATTTTACAACCCGAGCTATATAAAGATCTATATGGAGATCTTTATCACAAAGTGAGAATCAATTATTATCCACCGAGAGGAGATGAAAAGGAAGGATGGGATAATATTGACATATTTGGTTGGATGGGATATAACATGCAGATTAAAGTCGATTTCTTATGTCGTGATTCTATTCTTGCGGCTCCAATTGTATTAGATTTAGCTCTATTCTTAGACTTTGCAAAAAGAGCAGGGAAAGGGGGTATTCAAGAATGGTTATCGTTCTATTTTAAAAGCCCACAAGTAAATGCAGGACACGTGCCTGAGCATGATATTTTTATTCAACATTTCAGATTAAAGAATACTCTTCGAGTGCTTGGTGGAGAAAAACCTGTTACACATCTCTCTGAAAATTTCGAAGAAGAAGTTGTAAGCTAATAAATGTCTGAAAGAAAAGGATTAATTTTAGCCGCGGGGTATGGATCTAGATTAGACGGCATAAGTGCTATTGGAGGATTTAAACCCCTAGTTCCTGTTGCAGAGAAACCGCTCATTTTTAGAACAATTGAAAGCTTGGAAAAAGCCGGATGTTCTGAAATCGTAATTGTTTTAGGCTACGGTCATCAGGAAATAGAAGAAGCGATTACGAATTCTTATGTAGGATCAGCTCAGCTGGTATTCGTGTTCAATGAGAAATTTCATTTAAATAATGGTGTTTCTGTATTAGCGGCGTCTGATCATTTAAGTGATGTATTTGTAATGACAATGGCAGATCATGTTATTGGTGACGGATTGATGGAAATTGCAAGAACATACGACCCTGCTGATTCTTCTGCTGTTTTGTTAGTGGATTACAAAATTGATACTATTTTTGATATTGATGATGCAACTAAAGTCCTTTCAGAAGATGGGAAAATTGTATCCATAGGAAAACAAATAGACGGTTTTAATTGTATTGACACAGGTGTTTTTGTCTGTACCAAAGGGCTCTTAGATTCTCTAGAAAATCATTATTCAAAAAACGGTGATACATCCATTTCTGAAGGGGTGCAAGACCTAGCGAAAAAAGGAAGAATGTTTACTATTGATATAGGTGATGGCTTTTGGCAGGATATAGATACTCCAGAAATGCTTGAATACGTTGAGAAAATTTTAGAGAGTTAGTAGAGCTTTATTTAATCGTATTATCTTGCATTTATTGATACAAAAATTCGAAATCTAATTCTTATACTTTATAGAAACTTCACTGAAGATTCGAACAGTATTTTTACTTAATAGTACTTAATGAAGATAGTATTTGCACCCTTAATTATTTTTATATGCTTCCTTTTTTCTTTTAATGGAACACTATATGCTCAGGGTGCTCAACTTCTTGAGCTAGATAACAAAAAAGCCTATGGACTAATTGACAGGTTAATATCAACAGGCTACCTCGAATCACTCAACCCTATAAAACAGCCCTATTCTCATTTTGAGGTTTATCAAGAACTAGAAAAAATTAAATTTGAAGAATTAAGTAGGCTAGATCAAGAGTGGTATAAGCAACTTAGGAATGAAATAAGATATTCTAAAGAACGAGAAGTGGCTGATTATACTTCTGATCCTTATATAATTGGCGGAAGTGTGTTCAACAATACTGAGCGGAAAAATTTATACAGGCCAAGTAGCAATGAATATTATATATGGCCATTTGCAGATCTTGGATGGGCGTTAAATTTTAAAAACTTCACATTAAATACCGACGTACGTTTTGACCTATATTATGAATTTGGGCCTGATGGGTTAGATCCAACCAATAGATTATATATGAGAAACGAAGATTCATATATCGGGTTTTCTTCAAAGTATTTTAAAATTCACCTAGGAAGATTCGAAAATAATTGGGGTCAGTACGGAAAAAAATCTACGTTTTTAACTGAAAATTCATCCACTTTTGACCAATTAACATATAGCATTGGTACACCAAAAATTAGTTTTACGTCATTGAATGGTTTTTTAGATCAAATTAATAGTAATGATGTTTTTCAGGGAAATACAATTTATGATGCTTCTTCAAAGAGAAGGTATTTAAGTTTAAAACGAATTGATTGGAGAGTAACAGATCATCTTCTAATAGCTTTTAAAGAAGGAATACTTTATTCAGGCTTAAATGTAAATCTTGAGCCAAAATATATGGTACCATCATTTATATACTTTTTTTTAGAAGGCGCCGCACCTAGAGATCAAATTGAAAATTTAATGTTAGGGACTTCGCTATGGTATAATAAAAATGGGCTATCTCTAAATATTGATTTTATGCTTGATGATCTAATCTTCAATAGAGAAGAACGAGAAATAACTGAGCGAAATAACTTTAGCCTAATATTTAATTCTAGCTATAGACTACGAGAGCGACCTATTTCATTTAATTGGGATGCAGAATTAATAACCTACCAAGCATATAACACCAGTCAAGCAGAAGGGAGGTATCTTTATTTAGGAAAAGGTATTGCCACAGCTTTTAATGATTACTTTTTTTCAGAAGTAGGGATAGATTATTATGTTGACAATAGAGTTAAAGGCTTAACAATTTCTCCGTACGGTGGCGTATTAATGCAAGGAGAACAGATGATAAACCAAACTTTTGAAAGTGCATACCCGAATGGTGAGCCTTATGAAATTGTATTGACTGGAATAGTTGAGTCAACCAAAAGAATAGGGATAAAAAGTTTTTATAGTCCAGTTAGTTATTTTTGGGTAGAGTTAAACATAGGGATGAACTTTATCGAAAATAAAAACAATATAGAAGGTATAAATGAGGCTGCATATGCTGGAATGGTAGAGCTAGGATTTAAATATAATTTCTGATCTACATTTTCATTAATAATTATCACGAGTTTTAAACATTTAAAAAGCGTTCTTAATTGAGCTATCTTTTCGGTAAATTCATCCTTTAAAGAAATCTTGGCTATTGTTTCATGAAAAAAATTCTTCGGCTTTTCCAGCCTTTGCTAAAACTCAATATTAAACATCCGTTTTTGGTACTTGGGGTAAGTTTAATTTTAGCAATCATAGGTGGGTATTACTCAGTTCAGTTAAAAATAGACACAGATATTGCCAATCTCCTACCTAAAGACAATCCCAATGTATTGGCTTTAGAGAAGCTTAACGATACGGTAGGTGGGGAAACAGAGATGCAAGTGGCTATTAAATCTCCAAGCTTCGAAGCAAATAAGCGTTTTGCGGAAGATCTAATACCTAAAACTCTCGAACTATTTTACCCCAGATATAACGATAAATATTTCAAAAGAGCTGAGTTTCGTAAAGAAACAGAAATAATCAAAGACAATGCGCTTTATTTAGCAAGTGATGAAGAGCTAGATGAGGTTATAGACTGGTTACAAGAAGAAATTGATAATGCCAGAGAAGAAGCGAATCCATTTTTTATTGATTTCGAAGATGATGAAGAAGGAGAAACCGAGCCTGCTGAGGATAAAGCAGAAAATTTTAAAGAAAGCTATGATGTTCTAGTTCCATCAGAATACCCGATAAGTGAAGATAGCACTATAATGGTGCTGAAATTCTTTCCTACAGGCTCTAAAAGTGATATTAAGTACTTAGAGGACATGTTTGTTAAGTATGATTCTTTACTTACAGCCATGAATCCGGCTTCTTACCATCCGGAAATGGAAGTGCAATTTGGGGGAAGGCTCAAGCGACATCTAGAAGAGCTTACTTCTATTATGAATGATGTATTGGGAAGTTTTGCTACGGGGATTTCAAGTGTTATTCTTTTAGTGATGCTGTACTTCTTTATAAAAAAATATATCCACTATAGAAGAGGAGTTAAGAAGGATATTGAGCACTCGATATGGAGTCATATTATAAGAATACCTGTTCCTGTTTTAATTATCGGTGTACCTCTGATCATGAGTTTGGTATGGACATTTGGGATTACCTACTTCTATTTAGGAATGTTGAACACAATGACTTCGGTGCTATTTGTAATTCTTTTTGGTCTCGGTATTGATTACGGAATTCATTATTACGCAAGATATATCGAATTGAGATCATCTGGTTTAGATGTTGAAGAGGCTATACTTACTACCAATGAAAAAACCGGCGAAGCTATATTTGTAAGTGCTTTTACTACTGCGGCAGCTTTGTATGTACTAATGTTCGCAGATTTTAGAGGATTTTCAGAATTTGGATTTATATCAGGTACAGGAATTATGTTGGCATTATTTTCGATGCTTTATGTGCTTCCGTCATTATTGGTGATTTTCGAAAAATTTAATTGGGTGCTATTCTCTATTAAAGATGATATTCCCCATGTTTATGCAGACAAAAAGTATCCTTTTGCAAAAGTTATTGTAGTTGCAGGATTAATTATATCTGCTGTTGTAATCGGGTATAGTGGAAATTTGAGTTTTCAGTATGATTTTGGGAAACTCGAACCTACTTTTCCTGAATATGAAAAATTTAGCGCTGTAGCTGGACAAGTTGGGAGTTCAGACAAAAGGAACCCGGCTTATATAATTGCAGACTCAGATGCGGAAGTAGAGGGGCTTGTAGAGGCACTAAATCATAAAATGGAGTCTGATACCACCTCACCGACTATCAAGAGCATAGAGTCGCTACAAGACCGATTTCCTTCAACTGAACAAGAAGTTCAAGAGAAGCTTGAAAAAATAGCCCGTGTTCGAGAATTGCTGGATAATACTTTTATCAGAAACAAAGAGGAAGAAGATCTTGATAAACTTCGACGTGCAGCACAAACTCGTGAACCTCTCGAGATAGATCAAATACCTCCATATTTGAAATCCAGATTTATAACCAAAGATGGTGAAGTAGGAAGGTTTGTAATTATTTATCCATCAGTAGGGTTGTCTGATGGTAAAAAATCTATCGCCTTTAAAGATGATATCGGCTCTGTAACTTTAGAGAATGGTAAAACTTATCATGCAGCAAGTACATCTATTGTTGCTGCCTCTATGTTAGATCTGATGCGAACTGAGAGCCCTTACATGGTAGGTGCTACATTTCTAATTATTTATCTATTTATGATCTTTACCTTTCGTTCGTTTAGATGGTCGGTTATTTCTATGCTACCTTTAATGGTTGGTCTGCTTTGGTTGTTTGGTATCATGATAATCTTTGGCTTTGAATTTAATTTCTACAATCTGGTAGTACTTCCTGCTATCCTTGGAATAGGGGAAGATAGCGGGGTTCATTTAGCACATCGCTATCGTGATGAAGGAAAAAATTCTATGTGGGAAGTTCTTTCAAGTACAGGACAGCATATTACAATGGGTTCAATAACCACCATGTTAGGTTTTGCAGGGCTATTATTTACGAATCATCCCGGTCTACAATCACTAGGTGTAATGGCTGTAATTGGAATAGGAATGACCCTCCTTACCTCACTTACTTTTTTACCTGCATTAATTCAGTGGCTAGAGGATAAAAACTGGATTAGATATTAATCTATATTTAACTCAATACTGTTAGACTTTATGATTGATACTCATTCTCATATCTATTTGAAAGATTTTGACGAAGACAGGGCAGAGGTTTATGCCCGAGCCAAAGAAGCAGGGATTGAATCTATTCTTATGCCGGCAATTGATTTTGGTTCTTTAAAAGAGATGGATTCCTTAGAGTATGATGGAATCAGTTTTTATAAAATGGCTGGATTACATCCGTGTGATGTAGAAGAGTTGGAAGATGGATTTGAAGAAATATTATTAGAGCTTTGTTCGAAAGAAGAGATAGTTGGAGTGGGTGAGACGGGCCTCGATTACTATTGGAGTAAGGAATTCATTAATGAGCAAAAAGTAAGTTTGCGAGCTCACTGCAGAGTTGCTAAGCAAGTACAAAAGCCTATAATTCTGCATAACAGAGAAAGTACAGAAGATCTACTCAATCTGATTGAGCAAGAACAAGATGGGAGTATGAAGGGCATTTGGCACTGTTTTAATGGTACTGTTGAAGAAGGGAAAAGAGCTATTGATCTAGGTTTTCATTTGGGAATTGGTGGTGTAGTGACATTTAAAAATGGCGGAGTCGATAAGACAGTTGCAGAACTCCCCCTTAGTAAGATGGTTCTTGAAACCGACGCACCATATCTTTCTCCAACCCCCAAAAGAGGTAAGAGAAATGAACCGGCATTTATGAAATTTACTGCAGAAAAGTTGGCAGAAATTTTTGAATTAAATTTGGAAGAGGTTGTAGAGCAAACTTCATCAAATGCCAAAAGCTTATTTGGTTTAAGCAATTAAATTAAGTTAGAAACCGCTTCTTTAAGTTGAGAATTCTTTCTACAGATTCGTCAATTCTTGATATTGAAATTTTATCAGTTTCTATCAAATCCAGAATAGTTTGGATTGCTTCCGATAGTAGAACAGGCTTTTTTAGTAGGTTATTTCCAAAACAAAAAATATCTACCCCCGCTTCTAAACCCTTTTGTAAAGATTCTTTCAAGGTATAGTGATCTGATATTGCCTTCATTTGCATGTCGTCGGAAACGAGAACTCCTTTAAAACCTAATTTCCCTCTAAGAAGGTCTGTGAGTGTCTTTCTAGATAAAGTGGCAGGATACTCAGGATCAAAATTTCTATTAAATATATGGGAAGTCATTATAACTGAGCACTGGTCTTTAGCTATAAAATATTCGTAGGGTTCAAGCTCATCAGAGCTCCATGAATCAGAGACATCTACAAAGCCTTGATGAGTATCACCTTCGGCACTGCCATGCCCAGGGAAGTGTTTACAGGCCGTTATAATGTCATTTTTGTTATGTTCATATATGTATTGCTCTGCGTGTTTAATGACCGTTTTCGCATCAGTACCAAAACAACGTTCTCGTTTTGCTATAATAGAACTATTCGGATTTATAGCTAGGTCAACACAAGGAGCGAAATTTATATTGATACCATGTTCTTTTAGAACATTGGAAATTAGTCTGGCTTCATTTCTTGTAACTTGTAGATCATCGATTTCACCTAATTCTTTATGAGATTTCGTTTTAGGAAAGCCATATTGAGGCTTTAAACGATTTACTAAACCGCCTTCTTGATCAATGCCTATCAGTAATGGAGTTTTTGCAACTGATTGTAGGCCATTAGTTAGTTTCTTCAACTGCTCGGGTGATTCGATATTCCTGACAGGTTTATCAGCAACCATATTTTTATCAAAAAGAATAACCCCACCTACATTGTATTGTTGGATTAGATCTGAAATAGCTGAGCCGGGTACACACTCCGATCCATGAAACCCAATTAAAAACAATTGAGCAATTTTTTCTTTCAGAGATAACTCTTTTATTAGCAGTGAATCCAATTTTATTTAATTAACTAGGTTAGCTTAATAATTGATAACAGAAGTTCAACTTCAGAAGGTTTAACTTCAACTTAGATTGAAAATAATTTCATATGAAAATAAGTACGTTAATAATTTTTATCAGCTTCTGTTTTACGGGATCAAGCTGTGCACAAAACCCAGCAGAGTTTGAGACTGTTAAAACAGGCATAGATGTTCTTGCCAGTGATAATTTCAAGGCTTTGAAAGGTAAAAAAGTAGGCTTAATTACTAATGCTACTGGATTGAATTCTGACTTGAAACCTACTATTGATGTACTTTTTGAATCTGATAATGTAGATCTTATAGCTTTATATGGTCCGGAACATGGAGCACGTGGTGAGATCGCAGCTGGAGATAAAGTAGAAGACTACCTGGACTCAGAAACTGGTATTCCTGTTTATTCTTTGTATGGAAAAACTCGAAAGCCTACTAAAGAGATGTTAGCCGGAATAGAGGTGTTGGTGTATGATATTCAGGATATTGGGGTAAGGTCATATACATACATAAGTACGATGGGATTAGCTATGGAAGCAGCGGCTGAGAATGATATCGAATTTGTAGTTTTGGATAGACCAAACCCCCTCGGAGGAAATAAAATAGAAGGAAATATAGTAGAAGAAGGGTTTTCTTCTTTTGTAAGCCAGTATCCTATTCCGTACGTATATGGGTTGACAGCTGGAGAGCTCGCAAAAATGATCAATGAAGAAGGCTGGTTGAAAGGTGGAAAGAAAGTGTCACTAACTATTGTAGAAATGAAGGGATGGAAACGATCCATGACTTTTGAAGATACAGGATTGTACTGGGTACCAACTTCGCCTCATATTCCTGAGGCAAATTCTCCATATTATTATGTGTCTACAGGTATAATGGGTGAATTGGGTGTGTTTTCGGAAGGAGTAGGGTATACCTTACCTTTCAAATTGTTTGCTGCTGAATGGATAGATGAAAGAGCTTTATCTAGAGAAATGAATGCTCTACAAATAGAAGGAGTGAAATTTAGACCAGTTGTGTTTAAACCATTTTACGGTAGAGATCAAGGTAAGGAACTACATGGTGTGCAAATTCATATATCCGACTATGAAAAAGTGAAATTAATGAGTTTACAGTATTATTTTATGCAAATTCATAAGCAAATGTATCCTGATATTGACATATTTAAGAAGGCGGAAAATCGTTGGGCTATGTTTGATAAAGTATCAGGTACAGATCAGATAAGGCGAAGATTTCAATCATCATATACGTTTAACGATATTAAAAATTATCTTAATAAAGACGTTGACTCGTTTCGAAAAAAATCATCTAACTATTATTTATACAAGTAATATATGCGGCAATTAGGGCTACTGTTTATCTGTTTTATGCTTTCTAATACGACTTTGTATAGCAAGCAAATGATGGAGTCAAAAAGTGATTCACTTTATTTGAATATTGTTATTCCAGAAGAAGAGGTAGTTGTATATCCATTTTCTAAGTACAGGGTTGCGGCTAATACAAACCCAAATGCAGAAGCATATATAAATGGAAGAAGTGCTAAGGTATATTCCAGCGGTGCATTTATTGGAATGATTGAGCACGAGGAAGATAGTACGAATATAATTTTTAGAGTTGAGATGGGTGGGCAATCTCTTACGGACACATTGATGCTCGTTAAACCCAAGCAACAAGAACCAAACTTGGATGAGAATATTATTTCTGAGTTAATGGTAGAGCCTTCAAGTGATGTTTGGCTTGAACCGGGCGAAGCACTACATGTTCAATTTCAAGGGAAACCCGGAGAAGAAGCTTATTTTAATATCAATGAGTTTACGGATAATATTAAAATGAAAGAGGTTTCACCAAGGCTTGTAGATGGTAAAGAAGGTGTTTACAGAGGAACTTATTATGTTAAGGAAGGCGATGATATTAAGGACGCTCCCATCACTTTTAAAATTAAAAAGGGGTTGCTCGGCTTTCATAAAAGAGTGAGTACTTTTAAAGTTAGTTTTTTACCCGAACCTATTGTGGGAAAAGTGATTGGTGATGAAGCATATCTAAATGTTGGGCTGGGTACGGACAGATTAGGAGGTACTAGGTATGGCGATTTACAGGAGGATGTAAAGCTCAATATAGTTGGCATGAAGCAAGGGATGTATAAAGTAAGATTGTCCCAAAGTTTAGATGCTTGGATACCAACTGATTTTGTGGAATTAGTAGATGAAAGTTTAACTAGCGCCTCTGCCATAACTGGTAATATTCGTGTTTCAGGAAACTCAAAATATGATCTAATCAGAGTTACTTTATCTGAAAAGCTTCCTTATATCACAACTCAAAAAATTGATCCAAATCAAATCATCGTAGATGTGTTTGGAGCAACATCTAATACCAACTGGAAGATCAAATACCTTACATCAGAAGGCATTGAAAGCGTGGATTGGGAACAAGTCGAAAACGATCGATTTAGGTTGATTATAAAAATGAAGAGTCCTCAAAATTGGGGGTATTCAGTAGGCTATGGTTGGGGCTCCATAATGGATGTAAAGATCAAAAGACCACCAACTATAAAAAATACTGATAAACCACTCACAGGAAGGGTAATTGCAGTTGATGCGGGACATGGTGGTGATAACAAAGGCTCACTTGGAGCCGGTGGATTTCAGGAGAAAGAAGTAACACTTCAAATATCAGAGCTCTTGAAAGAACAATTAGAAGCAGCTGGTGCAAAAGTGGTAATGACAAGAACTGACGACAGTTATGTATTCATGTCAGAAAGGAGAGATATAACACTAGAAAGCCGAGCTGATCTCTTAGTAAGTATACATGCCAACTCAATAGGGTATAGTACAGATCCTTTAGCCATAAAAGGGACGGGATCTTTTTATAAACACATAGCTTTCAAACCCCTAGCTGAAATAATGTATAATAAAATGACTGATTTGGGACTGGATGATTATGGTTTAACAGGAAGTTTTAATTTTAAATTAAACGCACCTATTGAATTCCCAAATGTATTGGTAGAAACCGCTTTTATCTCAAACCCTGAAGAAGAGATCTTGTTAATAGATTCAGTTTTTCAAGCTAAAATTGCTTCACAAATAGTAGAGGGTTTAGAACAATTTTATCGAGAGAATTCTTTGTTAGAATAATTAACTGGTTTTCTTCTTGCCAAAATCATCTTCGATCTTAATAAACGGGGTTACAATTATGATCGGGATGGCTGAGATCAGTACCCAAATAAAGAATTTTTCATAACCGATAGCTTCCTGAATAAAACCACTTATCGAGCCGGGAATAGACATCCCAAAAGCCATTAAAGCCGTGCCGAAGGCATAATGAGCAGTCTTATGACTACCTTTGGCAATATATATCAGATACATTAGAAAGGCTGCAAAGCCGAATCCGTACCCAAATTTTTCTAACCCTACTAAAGAACTAATTATACCATAAGATTCAGGTTGGTAATGGGCTAAAATCCAATAGGCAGCATTGGGCAAGTTCATGGAGATGATCATTGGCCACAGCCATTTTTTCAATCCATGGCGTGATATAACAATTCCGCCAAAGATTCCTCCAATTGTAAGCGCTATTAAGCCAATCGTTCCGTTTATAACACCAACTTCAGTAACAGATAATCCAAGTCCACCAAGCTCTCTGGCTTCGAGCAAAAAGGGAGCTGCTAGTTTTACTAGCTGTCCTTCCCCAAAACGATATAGCATGATAAAAAGGATGGCTAGTAAAATTTGATCTTTCTTGAAAAATACGACAAAAGTCTCCCAAACAGCTTTGAAAGGTGATTCGCCTTCATTTCGTACAGGGAAGTCTGAATCTGGTTTTGGTAAGATAAAACTATGATATGCTGACATTACAAAGAGCAGTAATGCTACAATTCCCAGGATAGAAATCCATGAAAAATTCACGCTGCCGGATGATGTTGCAATAATACCTGCTAAAACTACAAGTAATCCTTCTCCACTGATCATAGCTAACCGGAAGAATGTAGACCGGATACCAACAAAAAAGGATTGATCTTCTTCATTTAGAGCAAGCATATAAAACCCATCAGCTGCAATATCATGAGTGGAAGAACAAAAAGCGACTATGAACAAAAAGATGAGTGATCCTTCAAAGAAAAAAGAAGTATTTAAAGTGAGAGCAGCTCCCGCAAATGATACACCTATAAGAGATTGCATTAGATAGGTCCACCAACGCTTCGTTTTGAAAATATCTATAAAAGGGCTCCACAATGGTTTAAAAGCCCAAGGTAGAGATAAAAGACTCGTGTATAATGCAATCTCAGAATTAGCAATACCAAGATCTTTATACATAATCACAGAAACAGTAACTACCATCACATAAGGAATGCCTTGAGTATAGTACAGTGTAGGAATCCATGACCAAGGATTGTTTTTGAAGCTGCTGATTTTGCTCATAAAAAGAATTAGAGGTTTGAAAATCTTGGTGTGATTATAGCCTGATGTATATAAGAAACTTTTTGCAGATGAGAAATGAATATTTGTTTCCGGAGTTCTCGATTAGATCTGTCTAATACCCTTATCATTTAAAAATCTATTGGAGATTTCTACAAGAATTAAGCAGATATATTAATATCTTTAGGGTCTGAAAAAAATCTACCAAAAGTAAAAAAGCAGGTTGATAGAAAGTTATAATGGAAGAGTTAAAAACAACGAAACCTGGATTTTGGGATAGAGTAGGGATTGGGCTTTCAGGTATTTGTGCTATTCACTGTTTATTAGTACCTGTTGCTGTAGCTTTAATTCCATTATGGCCTGCTTTCGAAGAATTTCATGAGTACACACATTTGATCTTCTTTATTGCTATTGCTCCTGCTGTTTATCTTTCTCTAAGAGGGAGGAATAAATCTCTAAAAATAACGGTGCTTTTAGCTTTAGGAGTTTTTGTGATCTTTGTAGCATGGTTCTTTAATGAATCACTTGGTGAATATGGAGAAGCTGCTATTACGCTAATAGGAAGTATACTTCTTATCACAGGACACTGGCTCAACTATAAATCAAAGTTTAAGCGAAGTACTACAGAATAGTCAGTAACTCTGAAATCTCATCCAAATTTTTTCTAGTTGATTGGGTTCTTGCAGAAATTAATTCGCTTACTTTGAAAGCTGTTCCCCAGCTCAATGTAACGCCGGCACCTCCATGACCATAATTATGGATGACTAGCTTATTTGAGTTTTCTTCTGCTTCTAATCGTAGTCCGTTCTCAGTATCTCTTACATAGCGATAAGCTTGCTGAAATTCTCTATTCGTGTAAAGCTTTAAGTCTATACCGAAAGAATGATTTATAATATCAGCATTTAATGAAATAATTTGATCAGGAAATATGGTTGAAAGAGCATCATGTGAAACCCACTTTCCTTCATTATCTAGCGTACCTTTAAACCTGCTTCCGCCAAGAATCCAATCTTTTCCGCGAGGATAAGTATAGACATCAAATGGTGTTTTAAATGAATCTGAATAGGTATCAATGCCGGGAGTGAAATTAAAAGAAACTGTATTTTTATTTGGAGATAATAACTCTGGGGTTTCTTTTACTTTTAGTAAATGACCAAGTAGAATTAATGGGTTCTTAATCTCGCTTTCTAGTTGATGAGATCCAGTTCCAGAACAATTAATAACAATATCTTCAGAGATACCTTCATAAGAGTTTAGATCAACTTTTTGTTGGATGAATTGACCATTATTTCCATTGAATATTTTTATCAGTTGAGGTAAATAAGAATTCCAATCAGCAAAATAGCTATTGAATTTCCATCCAGACTTTATTTCAATATCAGGATGTTGTGGACTCCAATCTAGTTCTTCGATCTTACTAAATCCTTCAATATAACGAGTATAAGTAACGTCAGGAGTGTCATATCCAAATAACTCGTAATGCTCATGGATTCTAAGCCCTGAAAAATTAGAATTATGTAGAGAAGAAAAAAGGAATTGACTAGAGTTAAAGAGCGTATCAATTTCTGAATGAAATACCGAATGAGGAATAATAGATGCCGAAGGAAACTGACTTGGAAAAGCAGGATTCTGTTTTGAAGTCAACGGTAGCTCGTTGGAATAAATAGTAACCTTGTACCCTAATTGTTGGAGTAAAACCCCTGTTGTTATACCAGAAACACCGGCTCCAATTACTGCTATTTTCGTATTCATGAAAGAGATTAATCAACGCTAATTATGTATAGAAAATACTAATATTTAGTAAGAGTATTGTAGTAAGTAATGCCATTTCCTAAATTTGGACGAGGACAATATACTGTGATTATAAAAAAATACGCTTATCTAGTTTTAGTTATATGCGCCATTTTTTTGGGCTGTGATTCATTATCTCAAAAAGATGAAAATGTAGGCTATCCTGTTTTTATAAAACAAATAGATACATCGGATCTTATTCTTTTGAACGAACGATATCATCAAAAGAATAATGGATCGTTATGTTCAACACTCAATGAATATGGCTTCACCGGCTTTAGTCGAGTACTTTTCCCAAACAACTCAAATCCGTGTCTAGGTCAAACAGTAGTAAAAGAAGAGCTGCTATATACATTCGATTTGCTTGAACAAGCTAAGCAAGTTCTTATAGAAAATTCGGAATTCACAGGAGTTAAAAATGCTTCTGACTTAATAACTAAAGAAATTATTTCACTAGATGGTTGTACAGTCTGTGAAGGAAAAGACATAAATAATGTTCCTTTACAATGGAAGTTTACATTTCGACCTCAGTATTATAATAAAGTTGAAGTTTCAGAGTCGGAGATCGTCGTATATATAGATGCTGAAGGAGTAAATAGAATTTGGGGGAATTGGTACCCGGTTATTGATCCGGGATTCATTGATTTTGGCTATAATAAAGCTATCGAGAAAATTGTTGGAGAGAGACTAAGATATGCTAATGAAGAAAATCAGATCTTTGAACAAGAAATACTTTACGATCACATCTCTGGAGAACCTGGTTTGAGGTTTGCTCCTATAAAAGTAGATGAAGGTATTGAAATACATAAAGTTTGGTCGATAAGTATCTTAAAAGAAGATAAAAGTGAAACTAGATGGAGAGTTTATATAAGTACTGTAACCGGAGAAATATTAGAAGTTATATTACTTTAAAAAAACAAATCAAAAGTTTGTACCTTATCTCGGTTTCAATAATGTTTTAAGCCTTGAAAAGAAGGTACGGTAAGAGATAAAATGACTCAAAGCATGAATAGTAATAAGAAAATACTGATCGTAGAAGATGATATGATCATCTCTTTAGTTGTGGAGAATATGGTTAAGGAGTTAGGCTATTCAGTAGTAGGGAAAGCTGTTTCAGGGGAAGAAGCGATAAAAATCGCTCAGGAAGAACAGCCGGATATTTTACTAATGGATATCCGTTTGAAAGGAGACATGGATGGAATAGATACGGTTGCTAAGATCAAAGAGAGTATTGATCCTAAGGTAATTTATCTAACAGGCAACTCAGATCGCTTAAACTTTGAACGTGCCAAGGACACTGACTTTGCTGATTTGATAGTTAAACCATTTACAATTGGAGATCTTGATAAATCATTGAAGTTACTGGTTGATTAACAAATATCGCATCTTTTTTCTGAGATCATCGTACATCAGGTTGAACTAAAAAAGAACTACAATGAGCACTAAATTCAGGAATTTAAAAAACGACCTTAAAGATCTTGAAGATGATACTGTTTCACAGTTAAATCAAAGTTCTTTAGATAAAAGCTCCAACTCAGGGAAGCTTTCAAATTATATTTTATTATTCGCATTTATTGCCACACTTACGTTTTATGTAGGTTCAAGATTTGATTTCTCAGGAATTGATAACCCACTAGATAGAATTGAACAAGCTATTAATGAACCGGATGCAGAGCTACTTGCAGGTATGGGGACGTGGATGACAGAAATGGGTTATGGTGAGTTAACAGATGAGGAGCTCATTGATCTAAGGGAAGAAGGAGTAACGGCGACATATACGTCAAGTATAAGAGATTTAGGCTATACAGAGGTTACATTAGATCAATTGGTTGAATTACAAAGAGCAGATGTAAGTTCAACCTATGCCCGCATGATGCAAGAACTTGGGTACCAATTTACAGTTGAGGAATTGGCTGAAACAAGGAGAGCAGGGGTCACTGCTAATTTCACAAGTCGCATGATGGACTTAGGTTACACCAGAGAGGAACTAACTAAGGAAAATCTAATGCGAATGCGGGGAGTTGAAGTAACTGACCGAACAGCATCTAGCCTAATTGAACAGAGAGGGGAAAGACCGACCGTGGATGAATTAGTTCGGTATAAAATTAGTAATCAATAAGTAGCTACTAGTACAATTGTTATTTGTTGGAACTTAGAGCATGTAGTTTTGTTAAAGTATTATCTAACAACAACTAATACTTATTATGAAACTATTTATTTCTACGCTAACATTAGCAATTTTGTTAACGTTTTCGACACACACAAAAGCACAAACTGCCCCCACTAAAGACAGGTCTGGAATAGGACCAAAAGTAGGTTATTACAAAGCTCCTGATGCTGAAGACGGCGCTATGTTCATTGGAGTACAAACAAGAACAAGAGGAGAAGTTTTTGGATTTGAACTTGCTGCTGAATATAGAGGAGAGCAAAGTTATTCTACAACCAATGGTGACCTAACCATCAAGCAAATTCCAGTTACTGCAACTTTATTGATGCATGTACCTTTAGCGTCTAATTTCCAACCATACGGTTTAGCCGGTCTTGGAGCTTATTATACTTTTTATGATTATGATGGTGGCTTCGTAAACCCAGGTGATGATGCAGAATTTAATCTAGGTTATCATTTAGGCTTTGGTCTCGATCTACCTCTTAATGAAAGTGCAGGACTAAATGTTGATTACCGATATTTATTTCTGGATGACAAAGGTGATGACTTAGCAGATACAGAGTTTAGTGGAAATGTGATATCAGCAGGATTAACATTTTATTTCTAAACTAGAAAAACCGTACTTTACAGATCCGATATTCAAACGAATATCGGATTTTTTTATGCACATAATATAAATAATTAGAATGGCTGAAATCATACTTCCCGAAGTTGAACTCAATATTTATTCACCAAAAGATCCAACAGAAGCTACCATTGTCGAAAATTATACATGTACTGCTGAAAGTAGTCCTAATGTTGTTCGTCATATTACTTTTGATATCTCAGGAACAGATCTTGTAGATAGAATTCGAGTTGGTCAATCAATAGGTGTATTACCTCCGGGAGAGAATGAAAAAGGCCGTCCTCATAAATTGCGTTTATATTCTGTTTCTTCACCAACAAAAGGTGAAAACGGTAAATCACATTTAATATCTACAACAGTAAAAAGATCTATAGATGAGATAGACGGTAAGCTATATTTAGGTGTGGCTTCGAATTACCTTGCAGATCTAAAACCCGGCGATAAAGTCAAATTAACAGGGCCTAGCGGTAAAAGATATTTGTTACCGGAAAATGCAAAAGATTTTAATTATGTATTTTTTGCTACGGGTACAGGTATCGCACCATTTCGTGGTATGATCATGGAATTATTTGAATCTGGTTATAAGGGAGAAATTGCATTGGTTTTTGGATGCGCTTATCGAACAGATTTATTGTATCCGGACTTTATAAAAGAGATGTCGGAAAAGCATTCAAACTTTCATTATCTGAGTTGTGTATCAAGGGAAGCCAGAAGATCAGATGGAAGTAAATACTATGTACAAAGTGTGATCAATGACCATGCAGACACTTTGAATCCTATTTTTGAAAAAGAGAATACTCTTATCTATATCTGTGGAATGAAAGGGATGGAGACAGGCATCTACCAAAACCTAGCTCTTCAAGGTCATACAGAGTATCTACAAGTTCGTGGAGATCTTGCTGAAGTAGACCCTAAAGATTGGGAATGGGAAGATCTTAAAAAGAATATCAAGCCATCAGCAAGAACCTTTGAAGAAGTATATTAAGGAAACTTACTGAGGTCAGATACTCCTCCGGATACTACAAATTTCATAAAATCTGCAGGATCTTTTTTAACGAGCTTAACGTGTGCTTTGTCTACGATGTATAAATTCCCGGAAAAGTTATAAGAGTGGGGACAATACACAGCGACTTCATCTTCTAGACCGAGATCAATAAGTGAATTTTGGGTTATAAAGCCAAGTCGTTTTACACCAGGTACTCCAAAATCAATGACTACAGGAACGGTAAATTTCTTTTTGTCTCCAACAAAAGCTTCGGTTAAGTCTCGCAACGAACTATAAATAATGCTTACTATCGGAGTTCTTGTGAGTAATTTTTCAAATATGTGAACAATGGGTTTAGTGAAGGCTCTGGTAAATATAAACCCAATCAACGTAATGGCTATAAAACCGGTGATGATCCCTAAACCCGGAATATCGTATTCAAACCATCTGAAGAAGAGATAATTTAGTGTTTCATTTGCCCATCCTATGGCAATAGATACTAAATAAATGGTAGCTCCGACTGGAAATACAATTAACATCCCTCTGAAAAAGAAATTTAGAATGGTTTTCATAGCTAGAATATTTTGGTGTTTATTTTATAGTACAAAACTAATCAATTGCTAGCATGAGTGTGAGGTAGATTTTTTTTATCTTCACCAACTTAATTTTCAATCGCTTTAATTTTGCTTGATGTCCACTAAGACTTCATCTCAGATACGACAAGAATTCCTCAATTTTTTTAAAGAGAAAAACCACGCCATTGTGGATAGTGCTCCTGTAGCTCCAAAGGATGATCCTACTCTGTTATTTACGAATGCAGGGATGAATCAGTTCAAATCCATTTTTCTAGGAGAAGAGAAAACACTTTCTCATCAAGGGAAAGAATGGACACGAGCAACTGACACTCAAAAGTGTATCCGAGTAAGTGGTAAACACAATGATCTGGAAGAAGTAGGGTATGATACCTACCACCATACCTTATTTGAAATGTTAGGGAATTGGTCATTTGGTGATTATTTCAAAAAAGAAGCGATAAACTGGGCGTGGGAGCTTTTAGTTGATAAATGGGGACTAAATCCGGATCAACTATACGCTACTGTATTTGGTGGTGATGAAGGAGATGGATTACCTGTTGATGAAGAAGCTATAGAACTTTGGAAGAGTGAGACCAGCATCGATCATTCGCACATACTTAAATGTGGTAAAAAAGATAATTTTTGGGAAATGGGGGAGACTGGTCCATGTGGTCCATGTTCTGAAGTCCATATTGATCTTAGATCAGAAGAAGAGCGTAAAAAGGTAGATGGTGCCACTTTGGTTAATGCAGACGATCCTAGAGTAATGGAAATCTGGAATTTGGTATTTATTCAATTCAACCGTCAAAAAGATGGATCTTTAAAAACATTACCGGATCAGCATGTTGATACGGGAATGGGTTTTGAGCGTGTTTGTGCAGTTCTTCAAGGCAAAAATTCCAATTACGATACGGATGTATTTACACCTTTACTGAATGAGATCGCTTCAATGGCAGGCATCAGCTATGGAAAGGACGAGACTAAAGATATTGCAATACGAGTGATTGCTGATCATATTCGAGCAGTTGCTTTTTCTATTGCTGACGGAGCTTCTCCCGGAAATGATGGTAGAGGATATGTAATTCGTAGAATCCTTAGAAGAGCAATTAGATATGGTTGGGATAAGCTAGGATTCAAAGAGCCATTTTTCTATAAATTAGTAAATGTTCTTGCCGATCAATTCAAAGATGTATTCCCTGAAATGGAAGCTCAGAAAGAGTATATAATCAATGTGATTAAATCGGAAGAAAAGAGTTTCCTCAAAACCTTAGGTCAAGGTATAGCACTATTTAAGGAAGTATCAAAAGGGAAGAAAGTAGTTTCAGGAGATGATGCATTCAAACTTCATGATACGTATGGTTTTCCAATAGATCTTACCCAGTTAATGGCTAGAGAAGAAGAAATCGAAGTTGATGTAGATCGATTTGATGAGTTGATGAAAGAACAGAAAGACCGTGCCAGAGCAGCCGGTAAGTTTTCTGTTGATCAGAGTGGTTCATATGTTTGGAATCAAGTCGTAGATGAGGGAGAAAAATTAGCGGACCCAAAATTTGTAGGTTATGATGAGTTTTCAATAGAAACGAAAATCTTAAGATATAGACAAGAAGGTGACAAGTTTTCTCTTCATTTAGCACAGACACCATTTTATGCAGAAAGTGGTGGGCAGGTAGCTGATACCGGTATTATATCAAAAGGGGATGAAATTTTGAATGTCTTAGACGTTCAAAAAGGTATCGATAACTTTCATGTGCACTACGTAGATAAACTTCCGGAGGATTTATCAGGTAATTGGATTGCTCAAGTTGATACTTCCCGAAGAAAAGAAATTCAGAAGCATCACTCCGCAACTCATTTAGTTCATGAAATACTTCGTCAAGAATTAGGTGATCATGTTGTGCAAAAAGGATCATTAGTTGATGAAAGTCATTTACGATTTGATTTTGCACATTTTGAAGCAGTTACTGAAGACGAACTAAAAGTGATTGAACGAAGAGTGAATGAGAAGATCCAGGAGAATCTGGATGTCAGAGATGTTGAAATTGATATTGAAAAAGCAAGAGACTCTGGAGCTATGATGCTCTTTGGAGAAAAATATGGAGATTTAGTTAGAGTAGTTTCAATAGGAAAAAGGAAACATTCTAGTGATGGTAATTTTCCTCAAATTAATGATTTCTCTAAAGAACTTTGTGGTGGAACTCATGTGAAAGCTACCGGAGAAATTGGCTATTTCAGATTTACTCAGGAAACATCAGTTGCAGCGGGTGTTCGAAGAATTGAAGCTGTTTGTGGTAAAGCAGCTGATGAACTTCTAAGAAATGAAAACGAACTTCTTAAAGAGATCAAAGCGGTAATAGGTCAATCAACGGATTTGGTAGGAGATATCAAGAAACTTCAGGAAGAAAAGAAGTCTCTCGAAAAAGAATTATCTGCTCAAAATCTTCAGAATACCGGTGCGAAATTAGCAGAACTTCTTTCAAATCCTGAAAAGATTGAAGGAGATATCAAATTAGTTAAGGGTGAAATTCCAGGTGCAGATATGGATATGCTCAAGCAATTGGGTTATGACAGCTTGGAAAAATCCTCCACAGAAACAGTTACCGTTCTTGCTTCTAAAGATGAAGAAGAGGGTAAAGTTTATTTGATGGTAGCTGTTACTCAAGATCTAATTTCGAATAAAGGATTGAAAGCAGGAGCTTTAGTTGGTCAACTTGGGCGACTAGTTGGTGGTGGTGGTGGCGGTCAGCCGAACTTGGCAACAGCTGGAGGTCGTAATCCAGAGAAGCTGGAAGAAGCACTTTTAAAAGTGAATGAAATTATCACAGAATCCATTTAATAGTTGAGCTGGATCTGATTACGAAATCTTCCTAAAAATTGAATATATTCAAGACCCTTTTTGAAGGGATAAGGTTATAAAAAAAGAACTATGGCAAAAAAGAAAAAAAGTGATGTAGAATTTGCTCCAAGAGGAATTGGAGACGAAAAATCAGGGGCGGTGCAAAAGGGAGTCGATCTTCCGGATGCTACAAAATCCACACATAAAGACTTAGGTCTTTCTGGGGCAAAGCTGAAAGCGATGTATGAGCAAATGTATTTGCAACGTCGTTTTGAAGAACGAGCTATGCAACAGTACCAGAAAGGTAAGTTTGGAGGATTCCTTCACTTATATATCGGACAGGAAGCAGTCTCAACTGGAACTACATTTGCGCTGAATGATGATGATGATATTATAACAGCTTATCGAGATCATGGTTGGGGATTGTGTAGAGGAATTACACCAAATGAAGGAATGGCTGAGCTTTTTGGTAAAGCAACAGGATGTTCAAGAGGTAAAGGTGGTTCGATGCATTTCGCTAAAGCTGAAAATCACTTTTGGGGTGGTTATGGTATTGTAGGTGGGCACATTCCTATTGGTGGAGGACTTGCTTTCGCTAATAAATATGACCAAAACGGCCGCATTTCTACTTGTTTCTTTGGTGATGGTGCTGTAGATCAAGGAGCATTACACGAGACTTTTAATATTGCACAGTTATGGAAGCTCCCAGCAATTTTTGTTGTTGAGAATAACGGTTATTCTATGGGAACTGCTGCCAGAAGACATACCGTTGCGGAAATTGTTGACCGCGCGGATGGCTATGGAATGAAAAGTGCCGTTATTAATGGAATGGATGTTTTTTCTGTATATGAGAAGATGAAAGAAATTGCAGATGATGTTCGTAAGAATTCTGAGCCTTGGTTTGTTGAGATTAGAACATACCGTTACAGAGGACATTCAATGTCTGATCCTCAGAAGTACAGAACTAAAGAAGAGTTAGAAGAATATCAGGGTTTTGATCCAATTGAGCGATTGAAAAACTACATATTAGAAAATGACATTGCTAAAGAAGCTGCTTTAACGAAGATTGAAGAGAAGGTAGATCAAGAAGTGTTGGATGCCGTTGAATTTGCGGACAAGTCTGACTTCCCGAAAGAAGAAGAACTCTACGAAGATATGTTTGTAGAAGATGAACCATACTTCCACACCTAAAAAGAATATCAAAGAATAGAATAATGGCTGAATTACAATTTAGAGAAGCAATTAAAGCTGCCATCGATGAAGAAATGGCAAAAGACGAGAAAGTACTTGTAATGGGTGAAGAAGTTGCTGAATACAACGGCGCTTACAAAACCACAGAAGGACTTCTGGACAAATATGGTTATAAAAGAGTGATCGACACACCAATTTCAGAACTTGGCTTTGCCGGTATTGGAGTAGGTGCTGCTATGAATGGGTTACGACCAATTGTTGAATTTATGACCTTTAATTTTGCAGTATTAGCAGCTGATCAGATCATAAATCACGCTTCTAAAGTTAAATACATGACGGGTGGACAGATTAGTTGTCCAATAGTTTTTAGAGGTCCAAATGCTTCTGCAGGACAGCTAGGAGCTACACATTCTGTAGCTTATGATTCCATGTATGCTCACTTTCCTGGTCTTAAAGTTATTTACACTTCAGAGCCTGGCGATGCAAAAGGATTACTTAAATCGGCAATTCGTGATGACAATCCGGTTCTATTTATGGAATCAGAGCAAATGTACGGTTTAAAAGGTGACGTACCCGATGACGAGGACTACATCATTCCGATTGGGAAAGGTAAGATAAAAAGAGAAGGTAGCGATGTTACTTTAGTTGCTCATGGTAAAATGTATCACTTAGCTGTAAAAGCTGCAGAGCAATTAGCTAAAGATGGTGTTGAATGTGAGATCATCGATCCAAGAACAGTTAAGCCATTAGATCTTCCTTTAATTATTGAGTCGATCAAAAAGACAAACCGTTGTGTACTTTTGGATGAAGCACATCCTTTTGGTGGACTAGCAGCGGAAGTTGGATTCTTAATTCAGCGTGAAGCTTTCGATTATTTAGACGCTCCGGTACAGCGTGTTACCTTACCGGATGTATGTGCACCGTTCGCTAAAAATCTATTCGATTTATGGTACCCATCTGTTAAGCAAGTGGTTGATGCCGTTAATCAAGTTACCTACAGAAATTAATAAAACTCACTAATAAGACGAAATTATGGCTATTAAGATAGAAATGCCGAAGCTGAGCGACACTATGGAAGAAGGAGTGATCGCAAAATGGAATGTTAAAGAAGGTGATAAAATTTCTGCGGGAGATATTATTGCTGAGGTGGAAACAGATAAAGCAACTATGGATGTAGAAGCTTTTGATGATGGAACACTCCTTAAAATTTTTCCTGCTGAAGGCGATGCAGTTCCACTAGGTGGATTAATTGCTGTTATTGGTGAAGAAGGAGAAGATATTTCAGATATCATTGATGGAGCAGGTGGTAGTTCTTCCTCATCTTCAGAAGATTCTTCAAAGGAAGAGAAAACTGAGGAAAAATCTGATTCCAAATCAGAAGAGGAAGAAAAGACAGCTTCTGATAATGAGAAAAAAGAAAGTACTTCTTCTTCAGATGATGGAAGAGTAAAAGCATCTCCATTAGCAAAGAAAATGGCTGAAGACAAAGGAATTGATATTTCTTCAGTAAAAGGATCAGGTCCTGAAGGTCGTATTGTTAAAAAGGATATCGAGGACTTTAAAGCAGATGGAAAAGCAGCTAAATCGAGCACTTCATCTACTCAGAGTTACCAGAGTTTAGAAAGTAAAGAAGTGAAAGTTTCTCAAATGAGAAAAGTAATAGCTCGTCGACTTTCTGAAAGTAAATTTACGAATCCACATTTTTATGAAACTATCGACATTGACATGAAGGCTGCATTTGCTGCTCGATCTTCAATGAATGAAGCAAATGATGTAAAGATAAGCTTCAACGATATTGTTGTGAAGGCTTGTGCTATCGCTCTAACGCGTCATCAAGCAATAAACAGCTCTTGGCATGATGATGTAATTAAAGAGCATGGTGACGTTCATGTGGCTGTTGCAGTTGCAATCGATGAAGGTTTAATGACCCCTGTAATTAATCATACTGACAAAAAAGGCTTAGCTGAAATTTCTGCAGAAACCAGAGAGTTAGCGGGTTTAGCTAGAGATAGAAAATTACAGCCGGAACAAATGGAAGGAAGTACTTTTACGATTTCCAATTTAGGAATGTTCGGAATAGAAGATTTTACTGCTATCATTAATCCACCTAATGCTTGTATTTTAGCTGTTGGTGCGATCAGAGATGTGCCTGTAATTGAGAACGGTGAAGTTGTTCCTGGCAAGAGAATGAAGGTTACTTTATCAAGCGACCATAGAGTTGTTGATGGAGCAAAAGCTGCACAGTTCTTGAATACGGTGAAAAATCTTCTTGAAAATCCTCTTTCTATGTTATTATAAGCTAACTAGAAAAAATTATTTAAGTAAAAGCTCTGATAAATCATCAGGGCTTTTTTTTTTGAGGCTTATTTAACTCGCTCGATAAGATAAATGATAGAGCTGAGGTCGGAGCTATCACGGCTAAAAGTATTGTATAAGGATAGTATTTCTTCCCAATTAGAAAATGGTCGAGATACTAAATAATACCTGTTATTATCATATAATTTGATGCTACTCTCCAGACCCATTTCAGCTTTTATTCTTTGGGCGAGTATATCTGCATCGTTTCTATTTGAAAATGATGCTATTTGGAGTTGATATAAAAAAGTGTACTCAGATACAGATTCAGGATCATACTTAATAAAAGCATTATTAAGCCCATCAAAACTCTTAATTTCTTGTAGTCTCTGTTCTATCCTCCTTCTACTAGAAATGGGCTTTGTAAGCACAGAATAAGCTTGGAGTGACATCTGGTTAATCTCAGCATCTATATCAAAATCAGTAGCTATCGTTTCTTTAAAATTAAGAGCATTTTGTTCATTTTGGAAAAAGCCCAACTGAATTTGATAAGTTATAGGTAAGGGACGTTTAGATGTATTTTCGTAGCATTGCTGAATTACCCCAGTAACTAAATCCTCATCTACTTTGCTAATTATATCTTCCTGTATACTTAAAATGTCAGAAAAAGAGCCTTTGCTAGCCGTCCGAACGGAAAACAAACGATTATTATAGGTGATATCAAAAGTGTAACCGGTTTGACGCTCAGCTTCATCTGCAGCATTTAGGCTTTGTATAAAAGATTCAAAGTTCCCCAACTGAACTGCATAGGAACATCCGGCTGCATCTGTATCAACTTTTCTAGGAGTAGTTGTTGATGTGTTCTCTGTATTTTGAGGTGTATTTACAGGTTGAGTTACAGAAGCGCTGGTATTCTCATCATCTGAAAACTCAGGATCGGAATTGGTTGGTTCATTCTCAGTATCATTTTCATCAACTTCAGCGGCAATATTCTCAACTATGTTTTCAAGAATAGCAGAACTATCAGTATTGATCTCTGATTCATTGGATAAAAGTACAGAATCTGCTCCTGCAACTGATTCCGGGTTGGAATAATATAAACGCAAGACTACGCGTCTATTCTCATCCTTATTAGCCGGCATTGGATTTCCCTGATCATCGAAATTAACTAATGGACGTGAGTCAGCATAGCCAGAAGCTTTTAATCGTTTTTGAGGAAGCCCCATTTCGCTAAAATAACGAACAATATTAGAAGCTCTGGAAGTAGATAATTCCCAATTTGATGGAAATGAGGAGGAGGAAATAGGAACGTTGTCTGTATGTCCTTCTACATCAATTTCGAAATCATTATATTCAATGAGTTGAAAAGCAGCCAATACCCGATTAAGTATTTGCGTTGCATCGTCCTGTAATTGAGCACTTCCCGAATTGTAAAGATCATCACTTTTAAACCTTATTCTTACATCGTTAAGCTCTCTAAATATCTCCAATTGCCCCGCATCAATTTCCGGTTTTAATAGAATTTCGAGTTCTTCTTTTATTTTTTCTATAGGGGTAGTGATAAACTCTGATTGGTCATCAGATGATTTGAATAAATCCGAAACAGAGAATGATTCTCCATTATTCAATTCTGAAAATGAAAGTAAAATCACAAGAAAACCAAGAAGTATAGTAATTATATCAAGATAACTAACCTGCCAACTGTCATCATCTTCCGGTTCCATTTCCTGTTTAGGAAATAGTGAGTTCTTTTTGCTATTTACGTGATCTGAATCCAACTATACTATCTGCCTAAAACTGTTGACTTGTTCGGTGCATATGTGCTTTTAGCTTGTCATATATCTGTAGGGAAGACTTTTGTTGTTGAATCAGAAGTATACCCTCTAGAATTAATTTCTCTCTGAAGAACTGAAGAGAGGCAATGTTATTCATTTTCTTTGCCATAGGTACGAAAATGAAATTCCCAATAAGAATTCCATAAAGGGTGGTCATTAATGCCGCAGCTAACCCAGTTAATAAAGAATCCATTTCGTTAAATCCTGAAAGAAGAACAATAAGCCCAAACAAAGTCCCCAACATGCCAAATACAGGAGCTGTTTTTCCCATACTTGCTATAATTTGGTTGATCTGTTGTTGCCTAGTATAAGTTTCCTGGATGTTTATTTCGGCAAGTTCACGAAGCTCTTCTGTAGAATAATTTGTATCCAAAATTGAGAACAAATACCCTTCAAAACGGTTGCTATATTCTTCACTTAGTTCTGAAACTGCTTTTATTTTATCAGCTCGTATTCTTTTTTGCCATTCAAGAATCTTTTCAATGTCTTGCTCTAATAAGCTATCATCAATATTGCTATGAGAAAAGAGGCGAGTGCTTTCTCCAAGAGCTTTAATTACTTTTTTGAATGGGAAACTTATAAATACACTAGCTGAAATTCCGCCAAATACAATAGCGAGACTTGGTAAATTCAAGAACTCATATTTAGACGGTACTATATTATATTGAGCGAAGCCTGTCACTAATAATGCCCCCCACACTAAGATGATTAAGGAGAGTAAGAAACTAAGTATATTTAAAAATGAAGTACGCATATATTAGTTTTAATTAGGTTTTCTGTCTGGGAATTCATCAATCAGGCCTTGTCTTTTTAATTCTTCAACAATTAAGGGGGAAGGAGGAATGGGTAAATCTTTATCTAGATCGAGGGCTTGTCTCCAATATGTAACAAAATTTTCTATTGAACCTAATCCTAAATAAATACTGCCTTTCAACGCTAAGATATCTGCCGTTTGTTTAATGCTTGCAGCTACATTTATTAAGGCAAGGGCTTCTTGAAATTCATTGTTATAGAATTTTTGTTGAGCAGAGATGTAAAGTGAAGTTATTCTATTAGCTTGTATTTGATGGGTTTTATAGAGCTCATCTTTATACAACTGCTCTAATGAGTCTCTACGGGCTTCTTCTTTTAGAACCAAAGGATCTACCGTACTTGTATCTGCCTGGATGGTATCACTGGTTTCCGGTGAGGCAGGAAGTGAATTATCCATAGCTTCTTTAGAACTTCCACAACCTGTTACAAATGTAAGAGAAAGCCCAAAAAGCATTATCAAAGCTTTATTCGATATGTAGAAATTAGTCTTGATCTTGCTTACTCAATTTTAAGGATTCTCTTAGTGAACTCACTAAAATCATTTTTGCTTTTCCTGTGTTTTCCTGCTCGCCATCCAATTCCTCTAGTTCTAAGCGGATAAGTTGTTGCTCTCGCTTTGGTCTACCTGTTAATATTTTTTCTTTGGATATGTTATCAAGTCCCACTAAAGCTTCTAACAATGTAGATGTATCGATAGATTCGATTCCATTTTTTATTACTTCTTCATCAAGCTCAGGAATCTGGTCAATAGTAAAGAATTCTCTTTCAAGAATATCACCAATAGGAGAACCGGTAGACTTTAACTGTTCTATATATTGCTTTTGTTCATCAACTGGTAAGTTTTCAAGAATTGGAAGGATATTTTCAACTCCATAATCCTGTTGCTGTACATTATCTCTTACTTTAACCGCTTTCTCAAACAGGTTACCAGAAATAAGGCTTTGCTCCTTGTATGAAACGGTATGAAGAGTAGACATTTTGAGCATTATTTCTGCAGCTCTGGAGCGTTCAAAAGAGTTTAGAATAGAAGCTCCTTTTTCTTGTGGTAAATAGTCAAGGATTAAAGCTGCACTTACATTATTCTCAGTTTTAATAAGCTCAGAAATCAAATTATCCGGTAAGTGAGTTAAGAACTTAAACAAACCAAGCTTAGCATGTTTCTTGGTAGACTTAGCATCCGTTTCTTCATCTTCTATGATTGAATTAAAATATTTAGCTGCTCTATATTTTTCATCAATCGACATTGCCTCTAAGTTAGTAATAGCATTAGCTATTATGGCATATTTTTCTTCATCAAGATGATTATGAATCAGTTTAAGTGAGCTTTGATCAATAGCAGAAATGACTTCAGCAACATTCTTAGGACCATTTTTAGGATCGCTTTCAATCCAAAATTCAAATACCAGTGCTACTTCTTGTGGGTATTTGAAGAAGTTCTCAGAAACTAATTCAAATTCTGTTGCAATATCACGAGACTTCTCTTTACTGCTTCCATGAAAAGACATATTGCTGTCAGGGTTTAGGCTCCCTTCAACAGTTATATCACTTTTAATATTATCTCTTTGCGACTTTACACTGGCTTGTTCTTTTGGTTTTCTGAAATAGCCCACGACAAGCAAGCCAACTAAAAAGACTCCCATAAGAATTATTTCTACGGTATAGTCTTTAAAAGAGGAAAGAAGGCTTTTAGGCTCGGGGTCTTCTAAAGTAATTACGGATGTAGGCTTGAAACTAGGATCAGGAATGGCAAGCTGAGTAATGTTTATCACATCTCCCCGAGCTAAATCAACTTTAGCTGCAAAACCGGTTACACGTCGCATAAAATCTAAATCGGTATCAGAAAGAGATGTATCGGCATAAACATTAACTGCCAAACTATTAAGTTTCAAACTTTTTACGGTGTTCCTGCTCAACACTGCTTCCGGTGATTGAGAAGCAGGTTGATTATTTTGAAGGTTTTCCTCAGGAAGGAAGGGTAGACCCGGCATAAACGTGTTTTGAGGTCTTCTGTTTACTACTTGATTATCAGTGCTTTGAAAAGTTTCTTCAACGAATTCTGCATCAATGTTCACATCAACAAAAAACTTTTTCCTATCAAAGTGATTGGATAATATTTGAATGATTTGAGAATCGTAGGCTTGTTCTAGAGATGCAATTTGAAGATCACCAGATTGAGTTGAAGCATTTGACTGGGCAAAAGTATCACTAGGTATTACACAGAGTAATAACAGAGCTACTAGTAGATTTCTTAATGAAGAATAATTTCTCACGACTTGTTTAATCAACATAAATATTTCGGACAACCTAAAAATCATTGATTCTCTTAATCCTCTGGTTGAGTTTTAATTATTTGATCCAATACTTCTATCTCAGGAATAACGATTTCAGGATTAAATTCGGCAGCCAAATCCCAATTCTTTTGTGCTTCAGCTTTATTACCATTTAAATAATTCAGACTTCCTTTTAAGGCATACCCTTGAGCGGTTTCAAACAACGCCAACGATTCGTTAACAAAAGTTAAAGCTCTATCAATATTTCTATTGTAAAAAGCCGTTTGTGCTTGAATAATTAAACGTAGGGCATTATCTACATCCTTATCTAGCTTTTCTTCAAGTTCAATTATTTCTGCACTTTCTTTTACGCTAGCTATTATAGATTCAGTTGAAATAGTATTTACTTGTTCTGGTTCAAAATCTTCTGGTACGATCATGAATTCTAAGCCTTCAACAAAATCACCATCCGCTAAAGCTTTGATATCAAAACTAACTTTACTCGGTAAAGATTTTGAGTTTAATATGTTCAGTTGGGAAGGGTCAATGGATAGTTCATAATTTCCGGGGGGAATTTCATAAGCATAAAAGCTACCGTCTGAGAAGGTCCGTAATTCCTGAACAGTATTTTGATCTATATTATTTAGAAATAATCTGATCCCTCCAATACCATCTTCTGTTTCTGCGTCAAAACGACGATTTACAACACCTTCAATTATACCAGTGGAATAAAACGGTACATCAATTGGTTTAAAATAATTTGGATCAGAGATCACCCCAAATTTTTCTTGTTTAGGTACAAGCAGGGGATTCTGAATGGCACCTTTATTGATCTCCATATTATATTTGAAATAAGGCTGCATTTGCGTGATATAGGTAATGCCATTTTTCGAGGTTGTAGACCCCGTTCTATCTAAACGTATAGCATTATTTTTGATCAATTCGTCGCCCTCTGAGAATTTCTCATCTCCATCATAATCCACGAATAATCTAACAGCCGCTGCAGAACGACCAACTTGATTCCGGCTAGTTAGGAAAAGATTATTGTTATTGGCATCGTAACCTATAGATCCACGAACGGTATTTGTAACTGAACTAGAGCTTCTGATATTTCTATAACGAGAATTGACTCTGGTTTTATTAAAGTCGATTACAATGCTGGCTGAAATGGAGTTATAATTAAATCTAAAATTTCTTGCTACGTTAAGTTGAATATTTCCCTTTTTGAAGACTTTTCGAGAAAGAAAAAACTGAATGTCATCCAGCTCACTAGAAGTTGGTAGAAAAGAGATCTCTCCACGTGCAAACATTCCATGAAAGACCTTAGGAGTGGTATTGGTTCTTGGGAAATTGTATGTAAGTGAAAAATTAGCGGAAGCATTTTCACTCAGCTCAAAAAAATCATTTGTCGTATTCGAGTTGCTAAAGCCAGTTCTAACATTAAATCGCCCTAGCCTGGTACTTAGATCTACTCTATATCTTGAAATAGGACGAGGTTCACGTTCAATTCGAGAACCAAATAACCGAATGTTTAGAGGGATATTACCAATCAAAAAAGGATAGAATACACTTCCCTGTAATTCTTGATCATAATTTCCTGAGTTATAAATTCTATTTTGTGCAAAGTAATTAGTATACGCTAAACTAATACTGGCAGCATTTGCTAAGATTGTACTACCACGAGTTCGAACAAAAGCATCATTAGCAATTTCTGTACTAAATAAATACCTATTAAATAAACGAGCTGAAAGACCGCCTGTAAAAGTAGGTAAGGAGGTATTTAAAGACTCAAAATATTCAGCTCCGGCCCTTGCAGTGAGCCAATTTGATATACCAATTACAGTATTGGCCTGGGCTGTTAATCCACGCTCCTGAGTGCCTATAAGTGGGTTTTCGAGTTCGCCAAGATCTATATTGTAGTTGATTTCACCTGGAGGAAGAAAAGAAAAAGGAACCTGTATTCTCTTGGAACGTTCTACAACTTGACCTGTAGGACCAAATATTTTTATATCGTATGCTGAAGTACCGTAAGTAAGGGGGGTGATAAAACGGTAATTGCCTGTTTCATCAGTTTCTTGAAAATCAGCTAGCGTATTATTGATGTAAAGCTCAACTTCTGAGCGAGAAAATGTATTTCCTTGGATCACAAATTCATCGTATAGTCTTCTTGGCTCAAGAGGCTGGTTGGTAATTTTTATACCTCGATAAGGATTGTTTAATATACCGGATGAGCTTGTTTGTCCTGCGGTAACACTACTAATAACAGGACTATCTGTAATTGCATACCTCCAACGTAAATTACTTGTAGTAACGTTCGAAGCATCAGCTGAATATGCGCCATTTATAGCTCCCTGAACATCTCCACCGAGAGCTTCTGCTCCAATAGCTGTATTAAATAGAAAGATACTAGATTCATCACTGGTGATAGCAGATAAGTTATAATCTAAAAATCCTAAACCAAGAATTTTGCGATCTCTACCGTACTCGACCGGGTAATTTAAATTAAGCGTTCGGTCATTGCGTTGGATTTGCTGGCGTCTATTTTGACGAATAAGCTTTTGAACTACCGGGATGTTTTTATCAGTTTCAAGAAGAAGTGCTAGATTGTTGAAATCGACATCAAAATCTAAACCAAATAACTCATTAAAAATGGAAATTTCTAGGTAATAGTCTAAATCTTTGATCAGAAAATCATCGCTGGTTAACGAGAGGTTTTTGTTACCGGATGAAGCTTGAAAAGTACTTAAATTTATTTGATAAGGTGTTTCCTCTTCTAAGAAATTACCATATAGAACCACACCTGCATTAAGCCTTGTGTTATGATCTATTTCAAGCAGTTGAAATACTTCTTTGTAAGGAATGTAGAATGTATCATTTTTATAATATGCTATTACCACAGAATTAATGGCACTTCTATATGAAAATGAAAGATACACTTCTATTTCATCGTCGCTTGTAGATTGAGCCTTTAGAGAACTAAAAGCCCCATAACACACAAGCAAACAAAGAAAGTTGATAGAAATATATTTCCATTTTCTTGAGGTCACCGTATAGTGAATTGGGTTGAGGTTGATACGGGCTCCATTTTAACAATATTTTCGCTAGAAACGTCGCTACGTTGTGTTTCAAAAATAACTTCAGCAGTATAAGTGCCTGCCGATAATCCTTGAATATCGACTTCTTGACTATGTGTACCATCAAAATATATGGTAGTAGAACGGAAAGAGGATTTAACTACATTATTGTTAGCATCTTTCACATTAACAGTAATAGATCCAAGAAAAGGGGAGTTACCGCCTCGTTCTAGTTTGGTTCTTACTTCTACAAAACCATCATCAGTAAGCAGAGCCTCTGTTCCGAGTACATTAATATCAGTGGTTACAGTACCTTTTTTATAGTAAAGTCCAGTTATTTGCTCAATGGTTATGCCCACTCTTGCAGATACAGAATTGTCATTCTGTAATTCTACCGGCGGAGTTTGAGCAGTAGATCTGGTTTTAATTCTTGCCCAGTAGGTACCATCATTTAGATTATTGGGAGGAGCAACGCGCAAACGTACTACTTGTCGTTGACCGGGAGTGAGAGTAAAGTTCCTTGGAAAAGACTGGACCCAAGTATGAGCAGAATGTTCCTCTTGTTGTTCCATGTCGTCATACACAATACTCCTACTTCCTTCCTCATCAGTTGCTGTGTATGCAAATATAAACTCGATAGACACTTCCTGTGGTTCGTTTGACCCATTTAAAACCAAGTAGGTTCCAAAGCGAGTATTTTCTTCTATAAAGATGTTTGTTGGAGAGATGGTGATTTGCCCTAATATGTTGGTAGAGCATAACATAAACACCCAAATGACAAGCGATAATGATTTTTTCATTTTCTGTAGATTAATTATATGAACGCTTTAAATTAACAAATTCGGGTGCAAATTATAATTGAATTAATGAGGGTACTTTTTACATAAAAAAAAAGTCTCATTATTGAATAATGAGACTTTTGTAAGAAACTTAATCCTAGTCGTAAGTGATAGTAAAAGTCATTACGTTAGATGTTCCAAGAGAAGTACTGTACGCACCAGTTTGTGAAGGAGCAGCTAATTCACCTCCAACATCCAAAGTAATATCACCACCAGTAAGAGTTACAGTACCACCATCAGTTACTTCTGAGCCACCTAACCAAACAGAAGGAGTAAAAACGATAGGATCATCATCTTCAGTTCTATTAAGAGTAGCGGTAGTCCAGTCAACAACAACGTCAACACCAGAAGTACCAACGATCTGTAAAGCACCAGCAGTTGCTCCATCACCTAAGTTTGCTTCTGTCGCATCATCATTAGAATTAGCATCAATAATTGAGTTAGCGCCAGTTTGGATAGTTCCTAGAGCAACATCAGTAGGTGTTAATACAAGTGCGGCTTCAACCTGAGCTGTTACAGCAACGTTAGCTGTTTCCTGAGCAAGAATGTTAGCAGAACCAACAAGGATCATCAAAGCGAAAGCAGTAAATAATTTGTTTAAATTTTTCATGAGAGTAAATTTTGTTTTTTTGAGTTGTACAAATTTCAAACTTTCTCTGAGATATCACAAGTTAGAGTTTATTAATGAAGCGGAGTAGCTCACTCATAGTCAATAACAAGGCTTAGTTCTCCTTCATAAATACCGTTCGGTACATTCCCTACATCAATGAATCCATATATATAAATAAACACCGTTTGCCACTCAAAACGGTCTTTTTGGGCGTTTTCGTTTACTTGGAGGTACATGTTATCACCACCAAAAGGGGTGGCTACATCAGGATTATTAGTGCCGGAATTGTTGTAAGCGGCCTGAAGATCTATGGGGATAGTTGCTTTTACTGCAGGATTAAGATGTTTTAATATATTTGTTGATTGCAATTCCATGCGAAGAATCTGGGAATTGATGGCAGTAACCGAAAATATACCCATACTAGGATCACCTAGATTGATATTTTTTGTACCTGAGTTTACAATGATATCACCGAAATTCAACTCAGATAGCACAGTGGCCTCGAGTTCAGGTTCTAACTCTATTTGTATGTTTATATACTGAGCAGTAGATGAAGTGCATAATAATAGGGAGAAGCAAAAAGCATAGAGGTAAAAGAGATATGAACAATGCTTCTTAATCATAAATAATAGTAATGTCTATTTCAGCAGAGTAACTACCAGCATCAACGGTTCCAACATTTAAAGATCCATACAAGTATAAGTAAGCAGTCTCATTATAAATTGAGGGATCATATCCATCATAAACCGGGGTAGGAGGTGGAGCGGGCGGCTCACTTGTTCTATAACGTATAGGGAATTGAGCAGTACCTGAATTAGCTACAACATTGACGATACGTGCTTGAGCTATATTATCACTCCCTCTATTAGCGTAAGCAGCTTCCAGAGTATAAGGGATACTGCAACTGGGGTCGCTGGTACAAGCAGGGTTTCCATTGAGCAAAAGTTTGCTATCCGCAGTGATAGTTAAAAAAACGTCTAAATATTTTACCCCGGTAATAGTGATCACTTTTGAGTTTGAGATACCAATATTGTTAGTACCACTACCGGAGATGATGGCGCCAAATTCAAAATCCGCTCCGGGATTTTGTTCAGCAACAGAAAGCGAATAGTTATAATAATCGCCAAAATCTATTTCTTGGCTGTGTACCGGTCTAATGCTTAATAAAAAGAGAAGGATAAAGAGGGAATATGTTAAAGCTGATTTTATCACTAGTTAGATATAATCTATTTCGATTGTAAATTCACCTTCGTAGCTACCAGGCTTAGCTTGTTCCACAAAAACACGACCACCAACCCATATATAAAAATCTCCATCTGCATTAAAACTGAAACTCCTATTCTCAGCTCCAAGAACCTCAGAAGTCAACTGTTCGTCAATATCATTTCCGGTTAGCTGATAAATAACACGAATTAAACCATCACCATTTATTTGGTTTAAGATCTGGTTAGGTTGAAAAGTGATACGAATCTCAGCATTTGGATTACCTGATGCGATCATATGTCCTGCGTTACCACTAGTAGCAGGAGGGATGAAAATTTCGTTATTAACAGGTTCTAAATTTGCTAACTGAATATTTTGCACAGTAACCATCTCAATAGCCTGTATAACTGTTGCTTCAATATTGATTTCAGCATTTACAGACCTTGAATTTGTTTGGGCTGTACTATTGATTGAAAACACTAAAAATAATGCTGTAAACGAGATTAAGTATTTCATTCGTTGAGCTAATTTTTTCTTTAAATATTGCAATCTAATTGCTTATTAGCCAGTTAGTATTTTTTAATAACAACGGATTAGAGCAAGAGTAAATTTCAAATAATAGTTTTAAACTACACTACTTACTTAATTAGTGTAAACTTCTGGGTATAAACGCTAGAACCTGTAGTAAGTCGATAGAAATAAACCCCACTTGCAAGATTTTGGGCTTCAAAATTTATGTTATACTTCCCAGCAGAGAGGTTTTCATTAATAAGAGTACTTACTTTTCTACCTAAGATGTCATAAATAATTAGGCTCACTTTAGATTCTACGTCTAATCCAAATGGAATTGTGGTAGATGGATTAAACGGGTTAGGGTAATTTTGATTCAAGTAGACTTCCTGAGGAATATTTGCTTCTATCTCCTCTGTAGTTATTTGAAGTGTAAACCTCGTTGAAAGTGACTTACTCTTACTTTTAAGCTGGATTTTAGCATTGGTGGTGTTAGAAGAGATCTTTCCTTTTGTAGAATGATAAAATTCATAAGAAGAATCGTCTCTTAAATTCGTAACGGTTCCTATTTCGTTATCAATTAAAAGTATCATCCAATCTTCAGGAATACCTTTTAATCCCGACAAAGAAATTTCATAATCCCCGGATATAGGAACTTGATTTTCATACGCATTTAGACTTAATGGTATTTTTACTCTATTAGTGAAGTTTAATGGCAGATTGTTTATCGCTAATTGAGTTCCATCATCTAGTAACGAATAAAATTCAATATTAGAGGAAGAAAAAGGAATTAATCGGTAACCATCTTTACTATCAATGCTTTTATTTCCCGCTTCGCTGAACATGAAGTTCGTTCGCTTACTTAAATTCTCTGTGGAAGCCATTAGTTCAATTACTGGGCTTCTAGAATTATTAGCCTTTCTAACAAAGTTACCTCCTGTAGTTTTGGCATCTTTATCTACAATGAGAGAAGGGCTTGAAGCATTAGCTTTTACCCAAAAGCCTTGGAAAGGAGAGATCAATCCACTACCGAGCGTTCCTGTGGTTCCGTTCCAGGTTAAGTATTCGCCATTTCCTGAATTGGCAGCAGGATCCCATACATATATAGTCGATTCAATGTTGGTCTTAGTCCAATTAGGAGAATCATCCCAATCAATTGTAGCACCAAATGGGTTACCTACTAAATTCCAGCCGGAATCTGCCGCAGTAGTGTAAGTTACACCAAAGTCTACTTGTGTACCATTCCCATCAAATTCTTGACCAGTTACATCTAAGGTATCAGGTAAAGGGTTATTATATCGATCATCTGCAGCTATATCACCGAAGAAGAATACAAATACTCCTTGACCTTGAGAAACCGATTGGGCCGAGCTAGTGGCTGTTCTATACCTCTGGTTGTCAGTTCCTTCAAAAGACTCCAGATAAGTAAGTACGTTAGGTTGTAAACTATCTAAAGCAGCGTTTCCGAGTGTAGACCCTGAATAACCCTGTGTTAACGTTCCGTCTAAGAAATCACCATAAGTAGAAGCGACAGGGGATGAGACCATTCGCCATCCTCGTACACCAGTTACTGTTCGTTGAAAGCGTAGATTTCCTGATCCGTATGATTGCGTATTGGCGATCAGGTTTAATCCCGATGGAATTAGTAATTCTCCATCAGTTAATGTTAATGTACCCGTAGTGGTAAAGTTATCAGTAATTGTTACTGTTCCGGGGTTATCAATTTCAACATTAACAAAAGTACTTGGGTTTAAAATAGTCTGATCAGTACTTCCATTAAAAACAACAGTACCTAAAGTAATATCAGCAACATTTAGGTTTCCGGCCACAGTTAGTGAATCATTATTACTTCCTAAAATATCTCCGTCACCAATTACATTTCCATCAACTATAAAATTTACAGAACCGGATACGGTTAATTGAGCGCCACTTTCTAGGGATAAAGAAGCAATTTCTGTGTTGGTAACATCTACAACAGGGAATTCATTACCCACGTCCGGATCCGCTGGGATAAGTACTACAGAAGAGGCTCCCGGCACACTACCCACATTCCAGTTATCATTATCAAACCAATCGGAAGCTTCTGAAGCTGAACCTAACTGACTTTCCCAAATATGACTGAATGCAGCGAACTCCACTTCGGCATTATCTGTAATGGCTACAGCATTTAGCGTACCTGTAATCGTTGAGGTGGTAACAGAGGTAGAAGACGTTAATGTTGCTGTGTATGTACCATCCGCATTATCAGTAACTGAACTTAGTGTTCCTGCAGTTTTTGAAAGCACAATGGTTGCACCACCGGTAGTTTTATTATTCCCATATGCATCTTTAGCTTGAACAGTAATGGTAGATGTACTTGAGCCATTGTTTAAAATAACAGATGGAGAAGGGGTTATGGTAGTTGTTGAAGCATTAGCTGCGCCAGCGGATACTGTAAATGAGTTACTAATTCCATTTTCAGCTCCTGCTGAATTTGTAGCCGTTATAGAACAATTCCCAACGCTAGTTATACTTACTGATCTGGATGATAATACTCCAGAAGTGAAATTCGCAGTTGTTCCCTGCCCAGTACCCATTGTACAACTTGATGTTATAGATACCGTTCCTGTAAATGAAGTCACTGTAGTACCCGTTCCATCAATAGCTGTGACTTTTATATCAAAGGCTTGCCCGGCTAGTTTAGAACTTATATTTCCCGAAGGTACTCGTTCAATTTTAAAACCAACTAATACCCCCGCATTTACAATATTAAAAGAAGAGCTTATTTTAGAATCTAGCCCTGTGCTAGTTGCAATAAGTTGATGAGCTCCCACATCATCAATTTCAAGATCAGAAAATTCAGCAATCCCCAACACGTTAGTACTAACAGGGGATGTTCCTGATAAACTACCTGGTCCTGATGAAATGGCAATGCCAACATCCACACCACTGGTGTTTATAGAGTTACCAAACTGGTCAACAAGTTGAACTCGAACAGAAGGTGTAATTATATCGTCAACATTTGTAATAGTTGGTTGTTGAACATAAATAAGGCTATCAACAGTACCGGGCACCATTACTAGTGATCCATAATTCGTTGCACCACCTTGACCAGTAGTACCAACATTTGTTATAGTACCGGTATTGGGAAGGGTACCGGTTGTCGGTCTAACCTGAAGTCCACTGAATGTAATTTGCCCCGGATTAGAGCTAGACTCAGTGTTTATAGTAAATGTAATATTACTAGTTGTAATGCTTGTAAAAGTTGAAGCAAGAGTAGTAGATCCACCATAGGCTGGTGCAATGCTTACACTTGGGGTAACACCTGTATTCCACGCATAACCAGTTGGAGCTTTTAAAACGATTGTTCCACTAGCTGTAAGTTCTCCTGGAAATCCTTCTTGAATTATAGGACCTGTTAATGAGGTATAACTGGTGTTAGCATCATCCGCAGAAATGGCTTCACCACCCTCTGCCGGAGTAATTTTTCTAATAGCAGCACTGTATTTCTCTGATAGGTAATCTTCCACTTTTTCACGCTCTTCGGTGGATAAGTTCCTACCATATAAAATAACTTCGGCTATTTGACCATCCCAACTTTGGTTTCCTTCATCTTTACCTCCCTTACCAACTATAGCTGTTGTCGCACTATTGATTGTGCCAGTAGGAGGCGGGCCTGCAGAACTTGGGTTATTTAAAATACCATCTACATAAATATCATAGCTATCATTAGACTTCCAATGCAGACTAGTTATTTGCGCACTAGTAGTTTGGATGTCTGAAAAGCTTTCTAACTGATTGTCTGGATCATTTCCTAGAATACCTGTTTTAATAACATCAGTAAAAGAACCACCGCCATTAGCACCAGATTCATCATATCTAATGGTAAATGTAGCATCATCACCACTTGGTGTAGTTGTATTCCATAACCCACGGTCTGTTCCTGTTTGATCTGATTTATATACCATAAACAGAGTAAACTCGGTCATCCCGTTTATATAGTTCGTTTCTGCATCGGTATCGTCAAAATGGTCTCCATTGCCTACAAAATTTATAGCAGGCTGACCTCCAAGTGGAGCGGAACTTGCTACTATCGTTGGACGTTCATCTGAGCCTGTTCGACCTACAAAGTCATTGCCATTACCACTTTGATCTTGCCAAGTGGTCACCTGTGTACCACTCGTAACTACTCCAACATCTGCACGGAGCCACACATCTAAACCTGAAATTGCTTCTACGGCATTTACTTCAATTGTTCTTTTAAGGGAGTCACTTTTTAAAGCACCGTCACTTGCAATAAAAGCTACTTCACGGGCTGGCCCTGTTGGAATGGCTCCAAAGTTGCGGTATTTGATCGAACGCAAAGCTGTTTGGTAGTCTGTAAAAGATGCAGTACCCACTAATTTTAAACGACCGATTGTTTCATCATACGTTCCAGTTATTCCAAAAAGGGAAGAATACAGTAGGGAGTCTTCTGCAACTTTAAAATTGCCATTAATAACTACAATAGCGCTATCTATTTGAGTGTCATCAGGATCTGAGACTTCTATGGTATTGGTAAGTTGAAGATCAGCACCTTGATAAACAGGCACAGAAGCCTCTATATTTGTTAAAACGGGTGCCGAGTTTACAGCAACTAAATCAAGATCTCGAGTTTGAGTGTTACTGTTACCATCTCCATCATTTACTGTGAATGAAAAAGTTCTTGTTACTTCTACAGGGTCAGAACTCAAGTTTTCATAAGTAATATTTGCCAGTGCTGTTTCATATTGAGAAATACTAGCCGTTCCTGAAAGTGTAAGTACTCCTGTTCCTGAATTCCAGCTTCCCGTAATGCCACCTGCGTCAACAAATCCTAATTCGTCTTCTCCAAAGAAATAATTATTAGTGATAGAAATAGTCGCGCTTTCCATATTGGTATCATCCACATCAGTGATGGAAACAGGAAAAGGAGCAGAAACAGCGCCAGAACCTTCGGTGTAGCCAAGCGCTGGACCCGAAATTCCAGAAAGGGTAGGAGCAGTATTTACAGCAATAACATTTATATTTCTGGCAATGCTATTACTTGGATCATCCCAATCATACACCACAAAATCAATTTGGCGAAGTGCAGTATTTGGATTGGTAGTATTTGTATTTTCGTAGGTAACAGAACGAAGAGCTGTCTGGTATTGCGACAAGCTTGCATTACCTGATAAAGAGAGGACACCCGTAGTTGAATTCCAATTTCCGGTAATGCCACCTGCATTTACAAAACCCAGCTCATCTTCAGAATCCACAAAATTGGAAGAAATAGTAACTTTTGCACTATCAAGCAATGTATTGTCTACATCTGAAATGGCAATGGTAGAAGTAATTGCAGTTGGTGAATCGCCTTCAGTGTAATCAAGATTTGTTCCTTCAATGGAAGCCAGTACTGAAGGAGTATTACACCATTTGTCACATAGGAAATTATAGATACTAGCTATTTTTCCTGGGTTAAGAGCTGAGTTCCATGAAATAACTTCTGCAATGTATCCATCGAAGTTGTTAGTATTTGTCGGATTATTTGAAAATGTTACTGGGTCTCTAGTTCCATCTTCTTCACCTATATTAGGATCACCACCATGAGTGCCCATATCGTTAGCACCTGAAACCTCTTGAATGGAGCCACCATTAATGGAGGCTCTCCAGTAACTGCTTACATCACTTCCTGAAGATTCATGGCTTGCTACAACTATGTACGAAGTATTCGGAGAAACCGAGCCCAGATCAATTGATTTGTTTTGGGATGACCAAGCGTTACTGTATGCATAGGCATACGCTTTACCATCCTTAATTGCTATCATGTACCCTTTGCTGCCTCCACCTTGCTCGTAAATAACTTGTAAGCCTGAGATGTTATTTGTGGTTCTGAAAACAGCTGCGAATGATTTTTCTGTAAATGTTCCGTCATTAATAGTAGGAGCTATAGTAGGCTCACTTAAAGGGTAATGATCACCTCCGTTACCAGAATTATAATCAAAAAGAATAGCTCCTCTTTCACCAAAGTAATTTGCATTTAATACAGGAATATCCGGTGACGGGGCAGTAGTAGATACGTTTCCGGTAACATCGACCCAGCTTGCAAATGCTCCATCAGCTGGTTGGTTTGTACCGCTATTGCCATCTCCATCTGCATCTTGGGCATCAAAATTAAATACTACATTTGCAATATCAGTAGTTAGATCAGTTAGTGTTTGAGTTATATAAACATCTCTGGTTACCGTATTACTGGAATAGAAAGCATCTTCTACGGTAAATGAAACCGTACGCGCAGATAGATCAGGGGTAGAACCATCTGTATTTTGGTAAGAAACAGTCCGTAATGCCGCTTGGTAATCAGCTACACTTGCTCTTCCCGATAGAGTTAATGTTCCGGAACCTGAAGCCCATGATCCGGTAATCAAACCGGTGTCCGAGAAATCTAATTCATCCTCACTGCTATCGTAGTTACCGGTAATTTGAATCGTGGCACTCTCAAGAGAATCTGCAAAAGGGGTGGAAATAGAAATAGTAGACGTTACCATAACAGCAGCTCCACCAGCAACAGTATTTAGCGGTGTGCCTTCAACAGCAGAAAGCACAGGATTTTCTTCCACTTCAGAATAAAAGGTTCCTGGGTTATCCTGATTGTTGTATTCTGTTAAGATCCAATCGTCAGAACGTGCAACATTTGAGATTCTTACCTCATCAACCCAGCCATTTAATGGATAGGCACTTGTAGAGATATATAAGGGATCATTGTTATTTGAGAAATTTGCACCAGATCCTGTTGTTTTGTTGGCCCCATTAATATAGACTGCCGTTTCTGAACCAGTATTTGTAAAAGTAATATATCCAGTAGCTCCATCAGCAAGTGTTGATGATGATGTTACACGAGTTGTTCCGTCATCAGCAAAGCGAAAGGTGTTATCACCTCTTAGCCAAGTACCGTACGATTCATTATAATCTCCTTTTGTTAAAAGATCGGGAGTGGTGTTATAATTATCGATATTAATCCAGGCCGATATGGTGATGGCTCCGGTAATGTCTAACGAAGCATCATCGGCTATAGAGATAAAATCATCGTTTGAAGCAGTAAAATCTCTAGCATTCCCAATTTTACCCCCGGTAGAAGAAGTACCGTTATTACTTCCATTATTACCATTTGAAGTAGCATCAGTTAGACCGTCCATGTGTAGCACCGCTTGGTAGCTATTATCCCAAGTTGTATTACTTGACTGATCGGTTGTTTGCGAAGAATTTCCGAAATAAATGAAAAAATCTGTATCGGTTGATCCACTTAGTGATGGAAATCGAACCCAGGCTAAAACTTGACCTGTCGAGGCATTGTATGACTCTAGTTCATGATCTAGCTGTGTACTTCCATCAGAATGGGTAAAAGCTATATCGTATCCATTAACGTTTGTTGTTCGTCCTCCATTTGAAGTAGTAGCAATATCTGGATCGGTAAATGAAATAAGTACCGGAAAGTTAGTTAATGTTCCGGCTCCGCTAACACGTGTATTATCAACGGTGAGTTTTTTTCTGTACTTATATCCCGAAAGCTGGGCGTAGGCTACCTCTGCAAGAAAGAGGCTCGCAACTACCAAAAATAAGATTTTATATAAATTTCTAAGAGTGTTCAATAGAAATAATTGCCATTAATATAGATGTATGAATTATATTAATGGTAATATATAAATTACTCGCAAAGGTGATGGCTAAATTAGGTAATTCTAACCATTAAGGTTTTATAAGGGAAATAGATCGTTACTTTATGAGAGTCATTTTTTTAATAAAAACACCTTTAGTTGTAGATAGCCTATATAGGTAAATCCCACTTGAATAACGAGTAGCGTCCCAGCTGTAAGAGTGCTCACCGGCAGAGAGGTTTTCTGATACTATTGTTTCGAGTTTCCTACCTAGTATGTCGAAAACATCCAAAGAAACCTGTGACTGTAGTGGAAGGTTAAACTCAATGGTTGTAGATGGATTAAATGGGTTTGGGTAATTTTGATTTAATTTGAACTCGTTGGGTAAATCATCGGCATCTGAACCTGGTTCAATTCTAAGATGAAAACGTTTTTGTGAAGCTGAAGCCTTAGCAACTATTTTAGGTTTACTTCCTAAGGTTTGATTAGGAGAGCGTTTGCCATGAATTCCCTCATAAGAAAATAGATAAGTGTCATTTTCAAGTAGATCGATCTCTGTATTGGTTTTAGTATCTACCAAATAAATAGACCAACCATTCGGGATGTTGTCTATATTTTCAAATAGAAAATGAAGGGGCTTATCCACTGAAAAGCCATTTTCATATACATCTAGAAATAGAGGGATTTCAATAGGCATACCAAATTTACGAGGTAAATTATTAATAGAAAATCGATCTAATTGTTCTGATATAGACGAAAGATCTAGATATGATTGTATGCCGGGAGGGGGAACAAGTCTGTAAGCATCTTTATTATCTTTGTTGATGCTGGCAGACTCAGAGAACATAAAATGGGTAGAAGTTCTGTTTACATCATCAGAGATAGTAAGTGAAAATTTCGGAGCTGGGTTTGTCGCTGTTGAGTTAGCTTTACCTACAAAATTCCCGCCTGTAGTTTTAGCATCTTCGGTTACTATAAGTGATGGACTTGTATCATTCGCTTTAACCCAAAACCCTTGAAATGGGGAAATCAAGCCATTACCTAAATCTCCTGTTGTTCCATTCCAAGTTTTATATTGGTTTGTTGATGGGTCCCAGATGTAAATAGTATTGTCGATATTAGTTTTTGTCCAGCTTGCTGCATCGTCCCAAGCTATAGTAGCTGCATATGGGTTGCCAACAAGGTTCCAACCTGAATCGGCTGTAGCAGTGTAGCTTACACCAAAATCAACAGGGCCTTCGTTTTCTTGACCTTCAACTTCCAAATCAACGGGAAGAGCATTATTGTAGCGAGAATCAGCTGGTATATTTCCAAAAACATAGGTGTATAAACCACGAGAAGTAGTTAAAGAAGTAGCAGCGCTAACCGGAGCTCTCCAGCGTTGATTATCTGTTCCAGGATAGCTTTCATCATAATATAATACATTAGGTTGAAGGCTATCAATCTCTGCATTCCCAAGTGTTGAACCAGTGTAACCTTGAGTAGTAATTGCATCAAGAAAGTCTCCGTAAGTTGAACTTAGGGGGGAAGAAAGTAATCGCCAACCTCGGTAACCTGCAATGGTATTTCTCATGATGAGATTACCGGATGTTATAGATTTTGTATTGGCAATTAAGTTATTACCTGATTTAATAATGAATGATCCACTTTGAAGAGTCAATGTTCCGGTAACTTCAATATTCTTATCAATAGTTACATTAGAAGAATTATTGATCGTTAAATTTGCAACCGTAGTTGGAAGTCCGCTACCAACAACTTGTGAGGATGAAGCATTGTAGGTATATGATCCTGTACTAGAAAAAGACCTGGTTGTTGTTTGAATATTACCGCTTGATCCTGATGCTGTTATACCTGTTGGTAATCCAATTTGAAGAGTTCCTGTTGTTACGCTAAAAGTACCTAAACCGGTAATTACTTTATTTCCGGTGGTTAGTGTTCCTCCACTACCAACCTGTAATGTCGAAGTTGACTTCACTTCAACGGAGGTTTGACCAACAATGGAAGTTGAATTAGTAATGGTAACTACATCTCCATCACCCACAATTATTGTGGCTCCATTTGTGTTAGAAGGATTTGAAGTAGCTGCAGATCCACCGTGACCAGTTCTAGACCAAGTAGAATTTACATTCCAATTTCCTGATTGACGACTATAAAAAGTAACGGCACCTACTCTTGTGAATCTCTTTTTATGATTATTCGAAAGTTCGCCACCATCAGTACTTTCAAGATTATTCATAGTGATCTCGTACTGCACATCATCAGTAAGTGTATTTACAACCAAAGTAACAATCTTACTATTTGATCCCGTATTAAGCGTTGCGGAACTCACGGATATAGTTGCCCCATTACTCACCCGTTTAATAGTATAATTACCTGTATTTTCTGCCAAGCTTTCTACTAATGCCTTGTTGAAAGTTATAACAACTGATGTACTTGTTGGAGCTGTCGCAGAAACAGCAAAAGGAGCAGGGCTGGTAACATTGTCGGCACCATCACCACCGACTTCTCCTTGAACATCAATTTGATCATCGTCTTCAACTACAACTCCGCCTCCCTCATCAACAATAAGGTCTCCTTCGATTACAATCGTATTTTCGTTTCCCCCATCAGAGTTTAGAACGGCTCCAGAGTCAACTCTAACATCATTAAAGGTAATGTCAGTATTTGTATTTATTGTCTGTGTAGAATCGCCACTAAATACTACGGTACTAGAATCAGCGTTAAAATTACCACCTTGTGGAACTGTTAAATCCCCTTCTAAGGTAAGTTGACCTCCACCCAAATTGATTGACCCACCACTAGTCAGTGATGCGTTTCCTCCTACATTTAACGATCCTGTGGTAATGGATAAGTTACCATTGTTCGAGAAATCAGCATCCCCAAGAATATTTACAGTAGCACCTTGAATATTCATATACCCGCCACTACGAACTTCAATATTATCGTTAACATTGACGGTGCCTGTGCCTAAATTAGCATATCCGTTATTACCTATAAATACCTCTCCATTGAAAGAGATAGAACCACTGTCTAAATTTAGAATACCACCACTTCGCACATCAAAAGTTCCATTGAAGGTTGTGGATCCATCATCGCCGTTATAGGTTCCATTAACTGTGGTATTCCCGTTAATTATTACTGTTCCATTTTGGGCATTAAACGTATCACTATTGGAGACCTCAAAATCCCCAAAAACTGTAAATGCACCATTACCTAAGTTAACTGTACCAATAATTTCAGTTTCAATATCTTCTGAGATGGTACCTACCGTAAAACTTCCATTGGTGATATTAATAGCAGATTGAGCAGAGTTCTGATTAAAAGTGTTAGCACCGCCACTAGTTGCGGTCATTTCAACATGACCATTTACAATATTCAAGCTACCGGCGCCATTCATGGTAAAATCATCAGTTATAGTCAGAGTAGCATTGTTTCTGATGGTGAGTTTATCTCCAGGATTGGAGTAATATTGGTTAATGGTAACCGAACGAACAGTGACATTGGAAGTAATGACAGGGTAGGGAGTTGTGTTCCCTCGAAGAGAAACGGTTTGGCTGGCTGAGGGAACACCAGATGGATTCCAGTTACCTGCCACATGCCAAGATGAATCAACAGCTCCTGTCCACACCTTGTCCTGAGCATTTGTACTAACAGAAGCTAATACGAAAACTAGAAGTAATGAAGAAAAATTCTTTAAGGTGAACATGTAATTTTTTCTGAGACCTAAATTTACGCAAAATGCTATCCAATATTCCTTAAACGACGAATTCTAAACATTATTTAATGTACATTACTGAAAGTTAATGTTTCAGATTAAGTTTCAATTTTGTTTGTTTAAGAGTAGTTTGAAGACTATTCAAATAGAGGTTGATACCCGCTCTCATTTGTAGTATTTAAATACGTAACATTTAAAGCATTAGATTTTCATGAAGGGAATAATTTTGGCAGGAGGGACAGGGTCTCGCCTTTATCCGCTTACTAAGGTTACAAACAAGCATTTGTTACCTATTGGTGATAAACCGATGATATTTCACCCCATAGAGAAGTTAACGGAAGTTGGTATTGAGGAAATACTAATTGTAACAGGAACCGATCATATGGGAGATGTGGTGAATTTGCTAGGTTCCGGTAAAGATTTTGGATGTAGATTTACATACAAAGTTCAAGATGAAGCAGGTGGAATTGCGCAAGCTTTAGGATTAGCTGAAAACTTTGCAGGTAATGAATCAGTAGTGGTTATTTTGGGGGATAATATCTTTGAGAACTCGCTACAAAAAGCGGTTGATAATTATGAAGGAACCGGAGCACAGATCCTGATTCAGGAGGTCAAGGATCCGGAACGTTATGGCGTAGCAGAACTGGAAGGGGAAAAAGTTATTTCTATAGAAGAAAAACCTAGCAACCCTAAATCAAACTACGCAGTTACAGGAATATATTTTTATGATTCATCTGTATTTGAATGTATTAAAACATTAAAACCTTCGGGTAGAGGAGAGCTGGAAATTACTGATGTCAACAATTTCTACATCAAAAAAGAACAAATGATAAGTAGCCTTTTGGAAGGTTGGTGGACTGATGCTGGTACTCTGGAATCATATAAACATGCTAATAAACTAATTCAAGGTTAGTTGATGAAGATTTTGATCACCGGATCTGGAGGTCAATTAGGGCAGGAATGGGTAGATTTCTGCACTAAAAAAAATATTTCTTTCCAGAGCTTTAGTTCAAGAGAATTAGATATTACTGATAAGGATTCAGTATCTAGAGCAATTAAAAATTATAAACCCGATGTATTCATCAACTGTGCAGCTTATACAAAAGTAGATGCTGCTGAGGATAACAAAGATCTGGCGCTTCAAGTAAATGGAGAGGCAGTAAAAATCATTGCACAAATTTGTGCAGAGAATAGGATAAAGCTGGTTCACTATTCAACAGATTATGTGTTTAGTGGAGAAAAGGAAGATTCTAAGATATACTCTGAAGGATATTCGGAAGAACATGAGATCAATCCCCTGAACGTATATGGGCTTTCTAAAAGGAAAGGGGAAGAAGCTCTACTTGAATCGGACTGTGAGTATTTGTTGATCAGAGTTTCGTGGCTTTGCGGTAGATTCGGAAATAATTTCGTTAAAACAATGCTAAAGCTAGCTAAATCAAGAAAAGAACTTAGTGTTGTAAATGATCAGTTTGGAAGCCCAACTTTTGCTGATCAAGTAGTTGAACAAAGTTTTAAGCTTTTAGAGAAGAACGAAGATGGAGTTTTTCATTTGAGCTCGAAAGGGATTGCAACATGGTATGATTTTTCGAAAGAGATATTTGCACAGAAGAAGCTCAGTGTAAAAGTTATACCGGTGACATCGGAAGAGTTTCCCACAAAAGCTAAGCGACCAGCTTTTTCTAAGTTAAGTACTCAAAAAATTAGTAACATTAGTGGTGTTGAAATGATACACTGGGAAGAAGGATTAGCAAGATTACTTAAACAATTGTAATGGAAATAATTGAAAGCAGAATTAAAGGAGTCTTCGTTTTTGAACCGAAGATATTTGAGGATGATCGAGGCTATTTTTTCGAGTCATTTCGTAAAACTCACATTCAAGAATTAGGTTACGATATTGATTTTGTACAAGACAATGTGTCAAAATCATTTAAAGGTTCCATTCGTGGCTTACACTATCAAATTGAAAATCCACAGGATAAACTTGTTACTTGTTTAAAAGGAGAGATTCTAGATGTAGCAGTAGATATAAGACGAGATTCTCCATCATTTGGAAATTATGTAGCATTTAAGCTTTCGGAAAAGAATCATCGTTCAATTTTGGTTCCCAAAGGATTTGCTCATGGATTTTCAGTCCTCAGTGACGAAGCTGTCGTTTCGTATAAATGTTCAGATTATTATAACAAAGAAGGAGAGAGGGGTATTCGATGGGATGATCCCCTTATCCGAGTAAACTGGGATGTATCGCGACCAATACTTTCGGATAAAGACAGAAGGTTACCATTATTTTCATCACTTAAGGAAGAGGATACATTTTGAAAAAAATTATTGTTACAGGTGGAGCTGGTTTTATCGGTTCAAATTTGATTCTTAAGTTATTTAAAGAATATCCGGATTGGACAATTATCAATATTGATAAACTTACTTATGCTTCCGATCAATCTTATTTAAAGCCACTAAGAGATTCTGGACGCTATTATTTTAAGAAGCTAGATCTTGTAAACAGAGAAGAAGTTCAGGATATAGTAAAGACTTTTAAACCAGATGGTGTTTTTCATTTAGCTGCAGAATCACACGTTGATAATTCCATAACAGGTCCTGAGCCATTTATTCAATCGAATGTGGTTGGCACATTTAATATCCTTGAAGAATGTCGTCAGTTTTGGCAACAAGATGAAGAATTATGGAAGCAAAGCAGGTTCGTACATGTCTCTACGGATGAAGTCTATGGAGAGCTTGAAGACGATGGTCTTTTTACAGAAAACACTCCATATGCGCCTAATTCCCCTTATAGTGCTTCTAAGGCATCTAGTGATATGATCGTTAGATCATACTTTCATACGTATGGGATGAATGTTGTAACTACAAATTGTTCTAACAACTATGGTCCTCATCAGCATGATGAAAAATTGATTCCAACGGTGATCAGGAATGCTGTTTATCACAATGAAATACCGGTGTATGGAAAGGGTGAAAATGTAAGAGATTGGTTGAATGTTATGGATCATTGTTCAGCTCTTGAAACAGCTTTTTTAAAAGGGAAAGCAGGAGAAGTTTACAATGTTGGAGGAAATAACGAATGGAAGAATTTAGATCTGGTTCATAAGATTTGTGACATCCTTAATGAAGAAGTAGGTGAAGGTCCGGATGGAGATTATAAAAATTTGATCAGTTTTGTTACAGATCGTTTGGGGCACGATTTCAGATATGCTATAGATGCTTCTAAAATTAAAAATGAACTAGGATGGGAGCCAAGCATTAATTTTGATGGAATGCTGAAGGAAACAGTTTTGTGGTATGTAAATAAGTATAATTCAAAATGAAAGATTAAGGATGAAAATTTGAGGTTCTGAACCTGATTTTCATCTTTAATTTTGAATCTTTAATTCGAAAGTAATGAGTGAACGTAGATATTGGTTAATGAAATCTGAACCTGATGCATATAGCATCGATGATCTGGAAAGAGATCAGGTTGAACCTTGGGATGGGATTAGAAATTATCAAGCACGGAATTTTATGCGTGATGATATGAAGATCGGAGACAAAGTTTTCTTTTATCATTCTAACGCTAAACCAATTGCTATTGTAGGTACAATGGAAGTGGCAAGTGAACCCTATCCAGACCATACTCAATTTGATCCGAAGTCGAAATATTTCGACGAAAAGAGTAGTGAGGAAGACCCTCGATGGCAATTAGTGGATGTGAAATTTATTCAAAAATTTGAGAATCCCGTTACTCGAGAAGCGATGAAAAAAGTTCCGGAACTTGAAGAGATGTTGATCTTTAAAAGAAGCAGATTATCTACTACACCCGTTCAAGAAAATGAGTGGAATAAGATCATGGAAATGGCCGCTGTTGAAGGGTAGAGGTGTATTTTAAGTAACCGTAGTACTGGACGAGTAAATTTATTCTGTTATTAAATTACTCAGTATCTACGAATTAGATGATTCTGAAAAAATCATATCCAAAAAAGCTTCAAACCTTTCGGCTTGAAGCTTTTTTGCTATTACGTTTTTATCTAGACTCTTACTTGTCCATTTCCTAAAACATGATACTTGTTAGTAACCAGTTGCTTTAAGCCTAATGGACCACGGTGATGTAATTTATCAGTGCTTATAGCTAGTTCTGCTCCAACACCCATTTGTCCACCGTCTGTAAAACGAGTAGATGCATTATGGTACACTGCGGCACTATCAATTTGCTCCATAAATGTAGAAGCATCTTCGGTGCTTTCAGTGAGAATAATATTAGAGTGTCCGCCGGAATATGAATTGATAAACTCAATGGCATTTTCTAATCCATCTACAGAACCCATAGCAGCTTTTCTGGCCAGAAACTCTTCACTCCATACATTGTTATCACTGACTTCATCTTCCGTATCAAGAATTTTAAGTAGATCATCAGAAGCTACAATATGAATATCACGTTGTGCTAATTCTGATTCTATTTGCGTGGAAATCGTCTCAAATTCAGGATGATCTCTATCTATCAAGATCTTATCCAAGGCATTACATCCAGATATTTTATCGGTTTTTGCATTTACGATAACCGGAATCACTTTTTTAGGGTCTGCATCAGGAGCAACGTAAGCAAAATTATTTCCACGGCCACTTACTAAAACTGCACATTTGGCGTGTTCTTTTACAAAGCCGATTAACCGTTCTCCTCCTCTTGGTACGATCAGATCTAGTTTTTGATCTGGATTTCTTAAGAACTCTTGCGTTGTTTCACGATTCATTTTTAAGTACTGAATCCAGTCTTTTTCTAAACCATTTGCTTCCAACGCATTATGCCAGCACTTTACCAATTCCTCATTACTAACATGAGCTTCTTTACCACCTTTCAATAATATTTTATTATTGGCTTTAAAAGCTAAAACAGCAGCTTCAATTGTAACATCGGGTCGTGATTCATAAATTATCATGATGGTACCAAATGGAGCAGTTTTATTGGTGATATTTAAGCCATTTTTTAAGGTGTCTTCACTAATGGTGTTACCCACAGGATCATCTTGTGCTTTTACTTCCTTTACCGCTCGAATCATATCATCTACTTTGGCTTCATCCACCACTAATCGATCATACAATGCTTGATCCTCTCCACTGAAAGATTCCAGATCTTTTTGATTTGCTTCAATAATTGAGGCTCTGTTTTTATTAAGCTCATCAATCATTGATTGTAATACTGCGTTTTTTGTTTCTGTTGGTAATAACTTCATTCTCTTCTTCTAAATTTTGTGACTTAAATTAAGTACTAAGTTCTTCTTGATATATTCTAGTTCCGACTTCTTTGCCATGCACAATGTCAATTATGCTGTCATCATGTTTACCATTAGCGATAAAAGTGGGGATATTCTTTGCAGCTGTTTTCTTAGCTACATTTAGTTTCGAACCCATACCACCGCGGCCTTCACCTTCTTTTTTCTTCGAACTTTGAATAAACTGTTCTACTTTTTGAGCAGTAGTTACTGTTTTGATCAATTGAGAATCGGCATCATCAGGATGTCCATCAAATAAACCGTCTGTATCTGTTAACATTATCAACATATCAGCATGAATTAACTCTGCTACTAGGCTCGCCAACTCATCATTATCTGTAAACATAGACATGGAAAGCGAAACGGCATCGTCTTCATTTGCAATAGGAATAATTCCCTGACTTAGTAACCCTTCGTAGCAATTGATCATGTTTTCACGATGTTTGCCGGGATCGAAATCACGTTTAGTGGCTAATACCTGAGCACATCTCATTCCATAATCATGGAAAATGCTATAGTAATGACGCATCAACCTTGGTTGTCCCACTGCAGAATATACCTGTCTACGAATGGTTCGGTCTTCAATGTCATTATTGTCTAAAACCTCTTTTCCCGCAATAACGGAACCGGATGATATTAGTACTGTAATTATATCTTCTTCATATAATCGGGCAATTTGGTCGACTAATTTTTTTAGTATTGGTCCTACAATACGGTTATCTCTATTCACCATTACGTTGGTGCCGACTTTAATTACAACTCTCTTCTTATATTCCATTACTAGTTGGTTTCCCCGTTTCCGAGTTCAACTGCCCTGTTAAATGCAGCATAAGCGGCTTCTTCAATTAAATCTTCAACGTTGTTGTCGTCCATAGAATCAAGAGCAGCTCTGGTAGTTCCCCCTTTCGAAGCTACTTTATCCATCCATTTGGTAGGTGTTAGATCTGATTGATTAAATAACTCAATAGCACCTTCAAAAGTCTGACTTACCAACACTTTAGAATCATGATCTGAAAACCCCATTTTTTTTGCAGCTTCCATCATTGATTGCATAAAGTAAAAAACATAAGCAGGTCCACTCCCTGAAATTCCCGTAGATGCGTCCACATCATTTTCAGTATCTAAATGCACCGATTTACCGGTGGTATTTAGTAATTGCTGAACCGTAGAAGTTTCTAATCGGGATACTTCTTTTGAGGTGGTGAAAGAGGTTAATCCTTTACCAACTTGTGCCGGCAAATTTGGCATTGCTCTAACAACCTTCACGATTCCTAGACCTTCTTGAATGCTTTTAATTGTCACCCCGGCCATTAAAGAAACTATAACTTGATCTTTCTTAGTCATAGGTTTTAATTCTTTAAAAAGCTCGTCTGTGTGATAAGGTTTCACTGCTATAAATACGATATCTGCTTTCGGTAGACAATCCTTGAGATCAGTGTAAACATCAAAGCGACTAATTTTTTTTAATTCTTCTGTTTTCTTTGGATCAGTGTCGGAAATCATCAAATGAGATTTACTTAAGAACTCGGATTTTACAAGAGCCTTAGCGTAAGCTAATCCCATATTTCCTGCACCAATTACTAATACTTTCATTTATTCTTTTTAATTAAATTATCCTATGAGTTCACAGTTGGTGCAAATATGATGCGGTGTCTTACCTATTACACCATATTCTTTTTCTAGAATAGAAAAATTCTATAAAACTATGATCCTAGTTCATCAGAAATAAACACTTAGTAGAATTATTTGATGAATTTAAAAACCCGACAAATATTCCGTTTTGCGACAATTCGGCGCAAGTATTTAATTATATTGGTACAGAATTGAAGATTGTGAATCTCAAGATAGGGTTGGGGTGGAGCCAAGAATAGAATTTGAGAATATAAACGGTGGTTACTTTCTCTGTGATATTAAAGTTAGTCTTTAACAGCTATTAAATTCTCTTTTCCGTTAAAATGGATGAATTGTTGTTTGGGCAGATCGAAAGTTATATACTTGTTTGGAAACTGTCCTTTTAAAAGAAACTTAGTTTCTGAAAGAGGAGTGAGTTCAAATATGTAGTTTCCGGCACTTCGTAAAATCCAGGTATTATCTTGGTAAATGATTTCATCTGTTTGTCCATTTTGATATGTATACATTCCCTCATAACTATTAATGGTGCTTTCAGATATCGAGATATTATCAATTAGATCTACCGAAATTGTTTTATCAATAGTTCGTTGAATAGATTGTTCTGATACATTTCTTCCATCATTGAAAATTAAGCTTAGCTGCTTTATTTGATCGCTACTACTAATTTCTTCAGAAGTTATACCTTCACCATAAAGGCGTTTGATCGTGCTGATCCATTTCACAGAGTTTTCTCTATATGTGGAGAGTTCTTTTTTATTTGATGACAGATTACCATGTGCAGGAACTATTACTGTATTTGTATTTCCAAGTGCTAAGGCTTTACCAATTATGGTTAGGTGTCCTTTACTACCGCCACCGTAATAAAAATGAGGGAAGGAATTGGTCATATAAACATCTCCCATAAATACAGTATTATTTTCTTTAAAGTGAACCAATACGTCATCAAAAGTGTGTGCAATACTATGATAAAGGGTTACTTCTTCATTACCCATATCTACGGTATAAGTATTTTTGAATGTCACATCTGTTAGTGCCCTTGAGTATTTAGCATTTTCTTGAGAGATAATAGTTGCACCTATCTGTTTGAAGAAGCTATTTGCACCACTGTGATCCATATGGTTGTGAGTATTAATTACATATTTAATGGGCTTATCTGATAGCTTTTTTATCGTACTCAGCAATGCTTCATGGTTATTCATTCCTGACATTGGATCAACTAAAAGTAGACTTTCAGCACCAATAAAAACGCCGATGTTGGTATTATAACCGGTACTTTTTAGGACGTATAAATTTTCGGTTATCTTTTGCTGAATAAATCCTGACTCCTTATCAATTACATTTCCAGTGCTAGGTGGGATGCTATTATCTGCTTTTGGTTTAGCATCTGAGCATGAACTGAATAAACCAGATATAAGAATTAAAAACAGGATTTTAAGATGGGTCATAAATAGTTGTTTAATGGTTTATGAAAGGTTGTCTAATTTTCCGGTAATAATTGGTATTCGGTTGGTACTGTTACGCCTTTAAACTTGTCCGTTAATCCATAGAAAGTGACTAGTGTAAATATGAGACCAAACATGAGGATTAGCATTGATTGTTTTTTAATACTCAAGCCTAGTATTGGCGATTTCATCTTTAGATAATGAATTGCTGAAATATGTCCGAAGAAGGAGAGAATAGCTAGTCCATAATAGGGTATGAAAAATAGGTTTAATGGAAATGCATTAAGTCCTGCTACTCCAAAATAAAAATTGGTATCAAGACTTAAGAAATACCTACCAACAAAAACGGCACCAATATGAATGATCAGGAATAGTGCGAGATAGAATCCGGTCCAATTTTGTAATTGCTCAAAGAAGTGAGTAGCTGTTCTTCGTTTAGCCGAAAACAATCTTAGACCTGTAAAGATCTGAGTAGAAACAGCTAGGAGTAAAATTATTTCTACAATAGGATTCCTATACACTAGTCTCAATTTATTCATAAAACTAATGTGGTAGTCTGGTCCAAAAATACTCAGTACATGGTTTAATAAGTGGAAACCGATAAAAACTGTAAGAGTTAATCCCGCAAAAAAATGTATCCTTTTCATCATGAATACAAGCTAGCTCATATTCTTGATCTTTCATTTGACATAGATCAAATTTTGTACTTTGGATTTCTGATTCTACTTAATGTTTCTAGTGTTATCCCAAGGTAAGAAGCTATATGAGTTAGCGGTATTTTTTGGGTGATATCAGGATAGATTTTTAAAAGGTTATCGTACTTTTGTTCAGCGGTTTGAAAAAGTATAGCTGCAATCCTTTCTTGTTGACCTAGCATTGTTTTAGTAACTACTATTCTAATTAAGCTTTCAAAATCACGATACTTGGTGGCTAATTCTTCGATGTCTTCTTTTGAGATCTCAATAAGCAGCGAATCTTCCAATATTTCGATGTAGTGAGGGCTTGGTTTGTCTCCAAAAAAACTAACAATAGCACTGATAAAGTCATTTTGAAATGCAAACCAATCAGATACATCCTTACCATTTTTTAAATAAAAAGCTCTGGCACAACCACGAACGATAAAGTAAGCTTTTGAAGAAAGTTGGCCTTCTTTAACGAGTATTTCTCCACGTGGTACCGATAGCAATTTTGCATTATTAATAAACTCTTGCTGGCATTCTTGTGATAGTGGAGTGTACTCTTTATTAATTACGTTTATAATTTCTTGTAAGCTCACTAATTCTTAGACATGTAAAAGATTTGTGGATAAATTCTTACTGAATGTAGAGAGGACTGAGATGAGTTGCTAGATAACTTTGTGCTTAGCACTAAGCTATTGAGAATAAGCCAAGTTGTTTTTTATTATCTGAATTGCTTTGGCTTCATATTTTGGGCGGCATTTTCTACGATCTGAAGAATTCTCTTTTGCCGAGTTTCACTTCTTTTAGCAGAGAAAACCCAGTACAATAATTGTTTTTTGACTGATTTACTCAAGCTGTCAAAATATTCTGATGAGCCTTGGTACTCATCAAACGCAGATCTTAGATCCTCGGGAACTACAAGAGCTTCAACTTCATCTAAAACTGACCATGAACCATTTTCTTTAGCAACTTCAATGCTTTTGTAGCCTTCATGTTGCATAAGGTTAAGGTCGATCAAGGTTTTTACTTTCTCCTTATTGATCTTAGACCAATTACTTTTTGGCTTTCGTTTGCAGAAATACTGTTTATATGTTTCACTATCTAGGGTCTTTTTGGTGCTGTCTATCCAGCCAAAACAAAGAGCTGCATCAACTGATTCGCTCCAGCTTAAATTATATTTCGGAGACTTTTTCTTATAAAAAATAAGCCAAACTGCATCTTTCTCAGTATGATTCAATTCCAGCCATTCTCTCCAATCTTTTTTGTCAACCGGACAATATTCTTCAACATCTTTCATACTTCAAACTGGCTTTTAATGACTGAGTAGATTTGATCGTTAAATCTAACGTTTCGCATAAATAGACGCTTTGATATCGTTTATACAATATTAGACTCAGTTTTATTCTTCATAAATATCAAATTTAGCAGAAAACGATTTCATCAATTCTGCGTTAGAAAAATCCTCTTCTGTCATTGTTGAAAGCTGTTCTAAGAAAACATCAAATTGACCATTTTTGAAAATTGTAAGCATTTTGCCACCGGCTTCGCATTTTGCTTCGTGCCAAACATTAGGAGCCACGGTAATGGTGTCTCCTGGTTTTAACAAGAAAGTTTCATCATCAAAAACCAAGTCCATTTCACCTTCAAGCATATAAAACACTTCTGTCATGATTTTGTGATGGTGCCTTTTTAGATGGAATCCGGGTTTAATGGTATCTTCAATAAGGCACAATTCTCCATTTGTGTCTTTTGAGGAAACTTTGATAAAGCAGTGGTCCTGTGAGTAGTTGTAATTTTCTCCCTGTCCACTTGCTACATATTTTTTTGATATCATAAACTTTAATTGAGTACTACAATAGAGCAAAGTGAATACTGTTCACCGTACACTTAAATAAGTTAGAGTAAAATGAATAAAAACGGTTTACTATCAAAGTCCAAAGAATAAGAACTTCATTTTGCTAAACAGATAAGACATAAATATTTCTGTTAACGGGATAAACCGAATATGAGCTTCTTGGTATGCGAATTGTATCAACCACTTTTAAATTCAAGCTGGAAAAAATCTCTAACCATTCCTCCTTGGTATGAAATAAGTCATTTGATTTAGCCCATGGAGAGGTATTTAAATGAATATTCCCAAGAGCTCTGTCTAAGGAAGATTTCATAATATCTTCGCCTATTATTATATAGTTCTTTGTAACCCTTGCTGCTTCTTTTAATAATTCTATTTGATCATCGGTATGATGTAAAACAAACATTAAGATACTGGTATCAAAAATTTTATCACCATACGGTATCTTTTTCCCATCAAACTCACTAAAGTTATGTGTATAAGCGAATTTATTCGTTACATCAATGGCGGTAACATTGTGATCGTTATTTGCCAGAAAATTACTGAAATGGCCATAACCTGCTCCAATATCTAAGCAATCCTTGTCATAATATTTTTTGATCGCACCATATTTAAAGCCTAGAAAGTGATCTAAGTTTTGTTTCGTTATAACAGTGTATAGAACAAAAAAGAAATTACGCGTAAATCGTATCATGTTTTAGCTGTAGTAAAAGATTATCGATATTATACAAGGGGAGGCTATATCAGAATATGTACGATATATCTATTGTGCAAAGATATCTGCCAAACGAGAATCAAAGTCTTTCTCAAGTTTAGGAACAAACTCACTACCAGTAAGTAATCCAAACAGTTCGGCATATCGCTCATAAACTTCTATGCGAAATGAATCGGGGAGATCTGGGAGTGTTTGACCATCTAATCCCTGGAAATTATGCTCCATCAACCATTCTCTCAGAAACTCTTTAGAAAGCTGTTTTTGAGGTTCGCCTTTAGCCTGACGATCTTCATATCCATCTAAATAGAAATAGCGGGAAGAATCGGTTGTATGAACTTCATCGATTAGCGTGAGCTCACCATTAAACAAGCCAAACTCATACTTGGTATCAACTAGAATCAAGCCTTGCTTAGCAGCAACTTCTGTTCCTCGTTCAAAAAGTTTAAAAGCTGTTTCTCTGATCTGATTCCATAGTTTTTCTTCAACTATTCCACGAGCTAAAATATCGGCTTCTGAAATATCTTCATCATGCCCTTCGGTAGCTTTAGTTGCAGGAGTTAATAGTGGACTTGGAAATTTGTCATGCTCTTTCATTCCATCGGGGAGGGGAGCTCCGCATAATTCTCTCAATCCGGATTTATACGTTCTCCAAGCATGTCCGGTTAAATAACCACGGATAACCACTTCAATAGGAATAGGATCACACTTTTTAGCAATAGTCACATTAGGGTGGGGAACGTCAATAATATGAGTAGGAACAATATCATTCACTTTATCGAAAGAAAATTTCGCCATTTGATTAAGGATCTGTCCTTTAAAAGGAATGGCTTGCTTCATGATGTAATCAAAAGCAGAAATTCTGTCTGTAACTACAATGCCAAGTTTTTCAGAGCCTAGATCATAGACCTCACGAACTTTGCCTTTATAAGGCGAAGGCATTCCTTCAACTTCTGTTTGTATAACACAATTATCTAATGCTTCCTGAGTAGAAAAGTCTGTATTCACGAGCGGCTTATTTTGGTTTTTGAGTTGATCCACGTTCAAGCAAAACCGGATCGATTGTAGTTTGATGTAATTCTCTTTTGGGATCGTTAATAATATCTGAAAGTAGAGCAGTAGCTTTGACACCGACAGCATACATCTTTTGATCCACCGTAGTTAGATCCATGTACTTAGAGAATTTTATATTGTCATAACCCATTAGTGCTATATCTTTTGGTACACTTAGCCCCAGTTTATTAATAGCGTGAATGGCGCCTAACGCTTGGGTATCATTAGCACAAAAAATAGCGTCAGGGAAATGTCCCATTTCTTTGTATTTGTTGATAGCTTCAAAACCTGCTTCTTCAGTAAACCCTCCATGTTTTTCGGATTCACCGGTAATAAAAAGGCTATGATCAATTTTAGCATTATTAGCTTTTAGTGCATCAATGAAACCTTCTTCTCTTTTAGCTGAAGAACGATTTTTAGTGATGGTGCTAATCATGCCAATATCTTTGTATCCTTGATTAATTAGGTGTTCAGCCGACATATATCCGCCTTTGTAATCATTAAGCATAATGTAATTGTATGCCTCATGGGATGTGTTTACTAATACAACTGGAGTTTGAGTAGCTTGAAGTACTGAATGAATTTCATCGGTCACGTCAATGGAAAGAAGTATAAGGGCATCAGCTGTTCCCCTATCAAAAAAATTGTGGACAGCTTCTTCCGGATTTTTAGAACCTGTGTTATATAAAATTATATCGAGGTCCATTTTTTTTATCTCATCTTTAACGCCTTTCAGTACTTCATTAAAAAAGGGGGTGGTAAAAGAAGGAACAGCTATGGCCAGCATTTGTGGTTTCTTACTGGCTAATTTTCTGGCATTTACTTGAGGACGAAAGTTCAGTTCCTTTATAGTGGCGTTAACTTTTATTTTAGTCTGTTCGGAAACATTTTGAGAACTGTTTAAGACCCTTGATACTGTTGAAATAGCAACCCCTGCTTTTTTGGCTACTTCATAAATTGTTACTTTTTTATTCATACTCATGTTGATGATGTAAGTCTTAACATTGGGAGTTTGGTGAAATAGGAAACAACATTGCTATAAAAGAGAAGATAATGAACTTTTCCAAAGATGTTTGTTTGCAATTATTTAAATCCGGATAGGAACTTTTGTCGTATAAATTAGCATTATATCGATAGTAAAATGACAAACTTTCTTCAAATACCATATTCACTTTTTAGACCATTCTATGAGATGACCTCATTTCATAGATCTGTTATAGAAGATGTTTCTAATGAAGGACTTAAGGAAGCATACAAGCATTGTAGAGCTATAACCCGTTACCATGCAAAGACTTTCTATTTTGCTACTCGTTTTTTGCCAAATGAAAAACAAAGAGGAATCTTTGCAATTTACGGACTGTGTAGATATTTAGATAATTTGGTAGATGATGGAGAAGATCTTATTACTCAACAAAAAATTACGCTCTCTCAGGTCGACGAAAAGCTAGAAGAATTTAAGATCAATTTGGATAAAGTGTACAAAGAAGAGTTTGTTGACGACCCTATATTGATGGCATATTCTGACACGATAAAAAAATATAAAGTAGGCAAAGAACTACCTCTACTATTAATTGAAGGAGTTCGGCAAGATCTAGACAAAACTAGATTCAAAGATTTTCAAGAGGTCTATGACTATTCCTACAAAGTAGCTTCGGTAGTTGGCTTAATGACTTGTGAGGTTTTTGGCTATTCGTCTAAGGAAGCATTGCAGCGCGCAGTTGACCTTGGCATTGCAATGCAGTTGACAAACATTCTCAGAGATGTAGGAGAGGATCTTGAACGGGGACGAATTTATATTCCGAAAGAAGATCTTGATCGGTTTAATATTACTGAAGAAGAATTATTTGCTCGCGAGCTATCTGAAAAGTTTAAAGATTTAATGAAATTTCAGGTCAGCCGAGCGCGTAGCTATTATAAAAATGCATTTGATGGAGTAGAAATGCTAACTAAAGATAGCCGCTTACCTGTATATTTAGCACACAGAAACTATAGTCGTATTCTTGATAAAATTGAAGAGAATAACTACGATGTGTTCAATAAAAGAGCTTTTCTTAACCAATCAGAGAAATTTTCCATCTTGCCGAAAGTGTTATTAGATCTAAAAAAAGCAAGTTAATTACGACTTGGAGAATCTCTTTGTAAAGCGGTATTATTCAACGAATAAAAAAACCGTATTACATGCCCGAAATAAAGAAAGTACTTATCGCAAACAGAGGAGAAATTGCATTACGTGTAATTCACTCTTGTAAAGAACTAGGAATTAAAACTGTAGCAGTTTACTCACGTCCTGATGCTGCATCACCACATGTGCTTCACGCCGATGAATCTGTGTTTATTGGAGAAGCCGCTTCTTCAGAAAGTTATTTGGTGATGGATAAGATCATCGATGCTGTAAAACAAACCGGAGCAGACGCTGTTCATCCTGGATATGGTTTCTTGAGTGAAAATGCTTCTTTTGCAGAAAGATGTGAGAAAGAGGGAATTATATTTATAGGTCCCAAGCCACACGCAATTACTGTAATGGGAGATAAAACTGCAGCCAGAGAATTAGTAACTACTTTGGGAATACCAACACCTCCCGGTCTAAAGTCTGAGCTTAAAGATCTTGAAGAGGCTTCACAAGTTGCCGATGAAATTGGCTATCCTATTTTGGTAAAAGCTGCTGCAGGTGGTGGTGGTAAAGGGATGAGAATCGTTCACAAGAAGGACGAATTTGAAAGTAGTATTAAAGCTGCAAAGTCCGAAGCTAAGAATGCTTTTGGAGATGATCGTATCTACATAGAGAAATACTTAGAAGAACCTCGCCATGTGGAATTCCAAATTATGGCAGATACACATGGAAACGTAGTTCATGTATTTGATAGAGAGTGCTCGGTACAGCGTCGTCATCAAAAAGTAATAGAAGAAGCTCCTTGTGCTTTACTGACGGATGATCTTCGTGCAAGAATGGCTGAAGCGGCAATTAAAGCCGCAAAAGGCTGTGATTACGTGGGAGCGGGTACCATCGAATTTTTAGTAGACAAGCATCTCGAATTCTATTTCCTTGAAATGAATACTCGATTGCAAGTAGAGCATCCCGTTACTGAGATGATTTCAGGGGTTGATCTTGTAGCTACACAGATTTTAGTTGCTGAAGGAAAAGAACTTCCATTCACTCAAGAAGATCTGCAAATAAATGGGCATTCTATAGAATGTCGAATATATGCTGAAGATCCGGAAGATAACTTTTTGCCAAGCACGGGATTGTTGGAGAAACACCGTGTACCAACAGGAGATGGGATAAGAGTTGATTCTGGAGTAGAAGAGGGGCAGGAAGTAACTATTAATTATGACCCAATGATCTCTAAACTAACCGTTCATGGAAAAGATCGTAAGGCTGCTATCAGTAAAATGTTACGAGCGTTAGATGAATATGAAATTGTTGGTTGTAAAACTACAATTCCATTTTGCGAATTTACTTTAAATCATCCAGACTTTGCTGAAGCAAAATATGACACTCATTTTGTGAAAGATCATTTTAATCCTGAAGAGATAGAAAGTCTAGTGGAAGAGGGTATAGTTGCTTTGGCTGCTACACTGTTAAAGAGTGTTGAGTCCGGAAGTAATGAAGCTGTTACATCTGTAGGAAGTGCACAATCAGACTGGTGGTTAAACAGAAGATAAGTAGCGAACTGGATAATGAGTGAAGCACAAGATCTATTTAATCAACTTGAAAAATTAGCTACAGAACAAAGAAATGAGGCTAGTCAACACATTGATGTGGCCTCATCTTTGGAGATCGTTAAGATCATAAATGAAGAAGACCAAAAAGTAGCTAAACTAGTTGCCGAAAGATCTGAGGTTATTGCCGAAGCTATAGAAGTGATAACAGAAAGCTTTAATAATGGCGGTAAGCTATTTTATTTTGGAGCTGGTACCAGTGGCAGACTTGGAGTAGTAGATGCTTCTGAATGTCCACCCACTTTCGGATCTCATCCTGATTTAGTTCAAGGTTTTATTGCAGGTGGTAAAGATGCTATGTATACCGCAAAAGAAGGAGCAGAGGATCTCGAAGAGAATGGTGCTGAAGAAATACGGGAGAAGAATATAAAAGCATCAGATGTTGTTTGTGGTTTAGCGGCTAGTGGTAGAACACCATATGTAGTTGGTGCTATTAACGAAGCCAAAAAGAGAGGCTGTAAAACTATATTAGTAACGACTGTGCCAAAAGATCAGATAAAGGTTCAGCCCGATATTGTGATCGATGTACCGGTTGGGGCAGAGGTTGTAACGGGAAGTACAAGAATGAAATCAGGTACTGCTCAGAAAATGGTTCTGAATATGTTAACAACAGGATCTATGATACGCTTGGGAAAAGTTTACGAAAATGTAATGGTAGACTTACAGCTCACAAATAAGAAACTGGTTGAGCGAGCAAAACGGATCATTATGATGTTTACAGATCTGAATTATGAGCTAGCTTCTGAGTATCTGAAAAAGTCGGGAAATCATGTTAAAACGGCAATTGTCATGGCTAAAGGCAACTTAGAAAAAGAGGAAGCCCAAAAACGTATTGAAGAATCGAATGGGTTTATAAGAAAAGCATTAGAAGGGTTACCAGTAAAATGAGGACAGTATTTAGTATTTTTTTGTGGAGTTATTTCTGCGTTTTATTTGCAGGTTTTTTTGTGATCATATTAGTCGCTTTTCTAGTGACCTTTCCGTTTGATCCCTATCGAAAGGTACCCAATAAAATTCTTTCAATAATGGCTAAGCTAATGATGAAAGCTAGCCCAAATTGGACTATTAATATTGAAGGTGAAGAAAAATATGATCCAGATATTCCAACTGTTTTTATAGCAAATCATCAAAGCTTTTTAGATATGGCACTTGCTTACCAACTAAAATGGCAGATGAAATGGGTTTCAAAACGAAGTTTGGCTTTTATTCCCGTAATGGGATGGTTAGTATGGTTAACAGGGCATTTAACGATCAACAGAAAAAGTAAATCAGCACTAAAAAAATTAGGCAACTTGGTTCAACCATTAAAAGATAAAGTGCCCGTTATGATATTTCCTGAGGGAACAAGAACTCTTGATGGGGATTTGAAACGATTTAAAAATGGTGCGTTTTTGCTTGCTCATGAATATGGTTTTAATATTCAGCCAATGGTAATTGATGGTGGACATAAAGCAATGAAACCCGGTACAAAGATCGTAGAACCTAATGTAGATTTTAAGCTTTCTATCCTCGATCCTGTAAGTACTAAAGACTTTGAAGATATTAACACATTAAAAGACTATTGTTATCAGTTAATAGATAAAGAATTACAACGAATACGAGCTCATTGAGTATTTTTGATCCTGATTCATTTTATGAACAAACCAAATATCAACACAGGGTAATGGTATGTATTATAATATCTCAGTTAGTATTGATTTGCATATTTCGTTTTTGGCCGGCATTAGAAGGGGAAAATAAAAGCCTTGTTTTTAATGAGCCAACCCAAGAAATTTTCATAGAACAGTCTATTGCTACCATACAAGAAGACGTTCCTGCTCGCCCTCCAAGGCCTCAGATTCCTGTACCGGTACCTAACGATGAAATAATAGAAGAGGAGATCGAACTACCCGATTTTGAAGATATATTGCCACTAGAAAAGTTAGGAGAAGAAGAGTTCGGACAAACAGGAGATTCTAATGAACCTGTTGCAAGCCCACAGAAAAGTCCAACTCCACTTAGGATCGTTGAACCGGCAACACCCGATGAAGCAAAAAAAGCTAATATAATAGCAGAAGTGTATGTTACATTTTTGGTTGGTAAAAATGGAATGGTTGAAGAAATCTATGTTTCTAGCATAAGAATGTATGAAAGCAATGGTAAAGATTATTCGGTAGTTCAAGACATAGGATATGGAATTCTCAACGCGACACTTTCTGCCGCAGAGAAATGGAAATTTAATCCAGCCCAAGACAATGGAGAACCTGTGAGAGCTTACACAACACAAGTTTTTTCTTTTGGATTTTAATATTGATATAAGCTGAGAATAGCTCTATCATTGACGCCCATTCTTTATTGATTGAAAACGGAGAGGTGCCGGAGCGGTCGAACGGGCTCGCCTGGAAAGCGTGTGTGCCTCACAAGGGTACCGAGGGTTCGAATCCCTCCCTCTCCGCCATTTCCTTATTATGTTTGGCGCACCAATTTACCCAGAGGCTCTACATTTTTTTTGCTTTCATAAATTAGTAATACGATTCGCATTTAATAACCAATTTTAGGTCAAGTTTTTGATTTTCAATTCCATATATACCAAGATCGTGCTATTCAAAACCTCTAAATAGGTAGTAAAAGAACTCCAAAGTAGGTATCAGAAAACCACCTAAATGGGTAGCACAGTTTATATTATATATTCTTAATATGAAGCCTTATAAAAAAAATGTATCATTTTAATGATGCATCAAAAGGGAAATACAATAAAATAATAAGTATAAATGGCTAGATTAAAACTGCTCTTGGTGGGCTTTATCATAACGGGTTTTTTTGCTTCGTGTGATTTAGGTGTTCCGGACAAACCCGACTTTAAAACTTCACATACGGTAGAAGTTCCTCTCATAAATAATAAAACTTACGTCTTTTTAGGAGATAGCACAGGCGCACTAATTGATAGCACTAGTGAAGATCTAGATTCATTGTTTGTTGTAGATCCAACAAGTGGTTTAATTTCTATTACAACAGATGAAGAATTTGATTTCGGTGATCTGGATGATGCTATTCCTGAAATAGACGGATCTACTACTTCCTTCAATTCTGAAGTAGGGGAAATTGAGTTAGGAAGTTTTTCATCAGGTGGTGGAGATTTAGGTACAACGAATTTTGCAGAGATAACGGGAGGAGTTACACCTCCGACAGGAACACCTGTTGGAGCTGGTAGCAATGCTGCAATGCCCGTTAATATTAATATTGGTAACAACACAGACTTTTTTACAAGCGCGACTATCAAAAGTGGTTCTTTAGATCTTACGGTAACTAATGAACTAGGCTTTGATATAAAGACTCTTGATGTCACCTTACTCTCAAATGGAGTTCAAGTAGGGACTGTTGCAAGTTTTTCTGATCTCACAGTGGGAGCTGAGGAAACTGCTAGTGTTGTTTTTTCAGATGGAGATAACTTGAGTAACATTAGTGTGGATGTTGTTATTTCATGGGATGGATTTAATTATCCGGCTAATGATGGAGACCTAATTATTAATTCTGCATCAGGAAACGATCTTTTTGCTTCATCTGTGACAGCGAATTTGGAGCCTCAGGATTTCAGCACTTCAAGTACATCAACGTTTAGTGACACAGAGTTTCGGTTTGATGACGCTGGTCACTATATCGAATTAAAAGAGGGACAAATTTCAGTTACCAATTTGGTAAACAATATGGGGATAGGAATTGAGTCACTTAAGATTTCTTTTCCAAATATTAGAAATGGTAGTTTTGGGGTAGCAGATAGCTTAACAATTGATTTCCCGACTTTATCTGCAAATACTACAGCAAATGATCTAAACATAGATCTAGCTGGATATAGAATTTATGGTAATGCGACAAACCCAGCTGACGTTAAAAATGAGGTAGTTTACAATATTGTTGCAGCTACTGAAAACACACAAACAGGTCCTAATGCTGGTGCTGTAACAATATCAGAAACAGATGAGATTACAGCTTCAGTGGATATCTCAGGGTTAGTTATTGACGAAGCTTTTGGTGTTGTACTTGCCCAGAATGTACTTCTTGGAGATAATGATCTTAGTAACGATACAGGTTCTGAAATACTTGATGTCTTTAATGATAATGAAGCAGAGATAACAAGTATTGATGGTTTAGAAGATCTATCAGATAAGATTTCAGGATTTAAGTTTACCGATCCGATTATAAACATTAACTACAATTCGAATATCAAAATTGGTACAACGATATACGCAGCATTAGTTGGTGTTGATGCAAAAGGAAATGAAGTATATCTCACTGGGAAAACAGGTAGTGATAATGAAGTGGTAGAGGCTGATCGACCATCATTTACAGGGTTGGTAGCAAATGGCCAGCAACTAGATCCTGAAGACTTAATTAAGTTTTCTATTGATGAGAGCAGTGACTGTATTAACAATACATGCCAGATTCCATTTAACACAACCACTACAAATGTAGATGACTTTTTGAATAACCTTCCAAGTGATATACGCTTTGTAGGTAGAGCTATAGTTAACGAAAGTGAGGCTGAGGCAACAATTAAAGCTCCGTTGGAATTTGATCCAAACCTCAATGTAGATCTTCCACTAGCATTTAGCACTGAAGTAGGTTCACCTGCTAGTTTTACAGATACCTTAGATTTGGATATGGATCTTGGAGAAGATTTCAAAGAAGGAACCATATTTATTGCTTATTCAAATAACCTTCCAATGGGTTTAAATGTATTACTCTCATTTCAAGATGAGCTTTATAATGAGCTTTTTGCTTTACCAATTGCTGGTGAGGAAATAAGGTTAAGAGCAGCAACTATTGACGACGGTACAGGCTTTTCAAATGCGAGCACTGATGATTCCTTTAGGTTTACTTTAACTGAAAGTGAGTTAACATTGCTTAAGGATGTTTCTTTTGTTGAGTTTTCAGTCAATTTAAGATCGTCGGAAAATAAAGCAGTGAAATTAAGGGCAAATGATTCCTTTACGCTGAGTTTAGGAGCTCGAGTTAAAATACAATCTGAAGTTAAAGGCAAATAGGAGGTAGCAAAATGAAAAAAGTATTATCAATAAGTTTATTTGTTATTCTGTTTACCTCTTTTGAGGGATTCAGTCAATCAAGACATTTTAATTCAATGAGTATTGGAATGGGAGGTGGAGGAACTGCTTATGTAGATGGTTACCACGCTAACTTTATCAATCCTGCAAACCTGATGATCAATCCAACTAATAGAAGACCGAAGAGAAATCTTGGTTTGGCTGGAGGGATTGGCTTAAGAGCTGGTGGTACGCTTTTAAATTTAGATGTATATGATAAGTATCTCACAAAGGGACTTACCCTGGAAGGAGACGTTGCTGAGAATATGCTAACGGATCTATTTGGAGGTACCAATTCTAACCTAACTAGAGAAGCATCTTCTACTTTTAGTATAGTACCATTTGGTTTTTCTAACCGAGGGAAAAAGTCTTCATTCAGTTTAGCTACTAGAGTTAGAGTAACCGAAAACTTTAATATTAACCGAGGATTTGCAGAAGTTGGAGTCTATGGATTAGATCCAGAAGAACTAGGTGATGTTACTCCGGTTAATTTTGGATTTGGAGCAGTAGCTTACTCTGAAATATCTGTAGGTTATGCTAGAGAGGTTTTGTCCTTGCCAAATCTTCTGTTTGCTAAGAATGTTAAACTTTACGCTGGTGTAGCACCAAAGTATATTATTGGAGTTCAGCACTCTACAATAAACTTTAACTCATCTATTGAAATAGATCGAATTAACAATAGTCCATATGCAAATAGTATAACCCATAATTTCGATTATAGAATTAACACTATGGGTGCTTTAGCAGAAGATTTAAGAGCTTTTGATGCAGCTTATGAATTAGACGATTCAGCGAAACTAGATGACTATTTGGTAAACGAAGATGAATACGCCGGTGTAAATGCTACTGGATTTGGATTGGATCTAGGAGCAACATTAGAAATGGATATATCAGGAGTGCCAATTATAGATGGGTTCTTTGGTAAGAAAAAGACGTTAAGATTATCGATGTCTATTACAGATATTGGAAAACTTAACTTTGATAAAACTCCAACTTCTATTACTGCAAACGGTCAATTTAATTTCACAGGTTCTGGAAATGATGATGAACCAGGTGACTTCTATGATGACTTAGCGGATAGCTTACAGAATGAAGTTTATGGCGATTTTGATGCAGAAGACTTAAGTGAACTATCTTATAAGTTACCAGCCATGTACAATTTTGGTGGTTCTCTTGTAATGGGTAAGCTTACAACTTCTATTGATTACGGATTTGGATTCAATAGTAGCGGTACAAATAGTAAAAGAAGTGCACTAAACTTAGGTTTAGAATATAGACTTCTTGGTTTTATTCCTCTAAGAGTAGGAACCAGAATAGGTGGTTATTCATCTAAAGTATACTCAGCAGGTGGAGGTATAGATCTCAACTTTATTGAACTCTCTGCTGGTTTATCAGTTGTTGGAAGTGACTCCGGAAACGGTAGCTCTATTGCAACAGCATTTAGTGGATTGATACTAAGATTCTAAACTGCTAGAAATACTTTCTAACATTAGCTCATCATCTTTTAAATATTAAGGTGATGGGCTTTTTTATTTTAAGACAGAAATCTACTGATTGAAACCTCTTGAGATATTGCCTCTTTATCAATCAGATTTTTAGCGAGTTCTTTAGCTAACAAGCTACTATACAACAGACCCTTCGAGCCTAGGCCACAAAATACAGAACAGTTTTTTATTGTAGGGTGCTGTCCAATGATCGGCATTCTATCTGGCGTAGAAGCTCTTACTCCTGACCATTGATCAATTGAAGTAATATGCCCCTTAAGTTGTGGCATTACTCTGAATAATCGATCCTGAATATAATTGAGACCTTTAATATCGGTTTCTTCGTGTTCGAAATTGTGCTCATAAGTACTACCTGCTACAAATGTTTTAGTATCAAGAGATGCAAAATATCCAAGTGCGGAGACAGCAGAACCATAAGGGAATTTCTTATCACACTTGTATACAACAACCTGACCTTTTACAGCGTGTAACGGAAGTTCACTTAAAAAATCAAACTCTTTAGTTTTAATACCAGCTGCTACAATCAAATAATCTATTTTAATTGATTCAGATCCGTCTGTTGACAAGGTCCATTCGTCGTTTTCAAGATCAGCTTTACCTTCAATTAATTCGAACTCTTGATTTTCTACAAAATCAACCCCGAGTGTTTTTAGATAATGTGCCAAAGCATTCAGATAAGAAGGTATCTGAACAGTCATTCCACAAGAAACCCAAACCCCGCCATCCACACAGGTTAATCTAGGATAGCGTTTTATTATATCACTTTCTTCCAACCAGGTACACCAGCCGTCTGGCCATTCTGAAGATCGAACATTCTCCTTCATGCGTTGCGCAATCTTAGTGTCTAGTGCGGGACGAATAACTCCATCTTCGGAATAAAAGGGTTTGTCAGCATAGTTAGAGACAGACTGTAAATTTTCTTTAATAGCAGTAACAGCTTGTTCAGCTCGCGATGTTTTTGTCGCATATCTACCTGTTGCAGGATTTACTAATCCAATTGGGGATCCTGAAGCACCTCCACCTATACCATTTGGATCTACCACCAAAACTGAGGTGTTGGATTGCTCTACCAACTCTTTAGCTAAGGCGAGACCAGCTAATCCAGCACCTAAAATACAATAATCATAGTTGCTATCAGGCATTAAGAAAAGGGGCTAAGTATGAAGATTCAATAAACTCTACGCCTGCTTCATACATTTCTTTCATAGCTATTTGTACAGAATTATCTATATCAATTCCTTTAACCGCGTCTTCTATCACATAAGTTTTATAACCGCATTGTAGAGCATCTAAAGCCGACCACTTGACACAAAAGTCAGTAGCAAGTCCTGCTATAAATACTGTGGTAACACCCAATGAATCTAAATATCCTTTTAGGCCGGTAGAGGTAGTTTTATCATTTTCAAAAAAAGCCGAATACGAATCTATATTTGATCTGAATCCTTTTCTGATGATCATGCTAGTATTTTGAGTTTCTAATTCAGGATGAAACTCAGCACCTCTGCTTTCTTGAACACAGTGATTAGGCCACAGTACCTGATCTCCATAAGGGAGTGTGATGGTATCGTATGCATTTTTACCCTCATGGTTTGATGCAAAACTAGCATGATCTAATGGATGCCAATCTTGTGTTTGAACCACATATTGAAACAAAGGGGAGATGTTATTAATAGTTTTGATGATGTCATCCCCATTTGGAACAGCGAGCTTACCGCCCGGACAAAAATCATTTTGAACGTCTATGACTAAAAATGCATACATATTATTTAGAATGTGATTGAATGATTTGGTTTCTCAGTGCTTTAATTTTAGTACTAACTCCAACTTTGAATACATGTGGATTGTCGAATCGTTTATACTCAGGATTTAATTTTTGAAGTTGTTGTTTACAATATTGAGCACTTTCCTTAACTGTAGTTATATCTTGTATTAAACCACCTTTTTCAACAACCTTTGAAAGAAGTGGTTCCGAATCTAAATGTTCTACATTCGTCTTTTTAGTTGGGAAATAAGGATGTTCAATTGAGGTGGCTTCAGCTTCTGATTCTAATGAAATTCCATCAGCATAAAAAGAGCCGTCTTTATTAAAAAAACGAGTGACCTTTTTTATACCGGGTAGAGTTATTTTTTCAATATTCTCTGAAATTTTAAGTGTAGGAATGTCATTTACCGAACTTAATTTGTAAACACCATCCAAAGCGGGATTATCATAAGCAGTTACAAGTTTTGTACCCACCCCAAAAATATCAATTGGAGCCTGTTGATCTAATAAACTTTTGATCAAGTATTCATCAAGCTGATTTGATACAGCTATTTTTACATCAGGGAAACCAGCATCATCTAATTGTTCTCGTGCTTTTTTTGATAAATAGGCGAGATCTCCACTATCTAATCGAATGGCTTTTAAAGAATAACCTTTGGCTTTGAGCTCTTGCGCTATGATAATAGCATTTGGAATACCTTGGTCAAGGGTGTCATAAGTATCTACGAGAAGAATGGTGTTTTCAGGGAAATGCTCGGCGTAGCTTCTGAAAGCAGTCAACTCATCTTCAAAAGATTGGATCCATGAGTGAGCCATAGTTCCGCTTAATGTTAACCCATGTTCCAGTCCGGCGTAAACATTTGAGGAACCATCTAATCCACCAATAACAGCAGCTTTACTTGCTTGTATCCCACCAAAACCTTGCGAACGACGCAAACCGAAATCTAATACCAATCGCTCACCTGCCACTTCTCGAATTCTAGAAGCTTTTGTAGCAATCAAAGATTCGAAGTTTAGAATGTTGAGTAGCAGTGTCTCAATAATCTGTGTTTCAATAATGGTACCACGAACTTGAATGAGAGGGGTGTTACTAAATACAATTTCTCCTTCTTTCGCGGCGTAGATATCTCCTTGAAATTTGAAATCTGCCAAATACTCTAAAAAGGATTCTTTAAAACCTTGAGATCTCAGGTATTCAAGTTCTTCAGGATGAAACCGATAGTTTTCTATTAGGGTTAAAAAATCAGATAACCCTGCAAAGACAACATATCCACCTCCAAAAGGGATTTTCCGAAAGAAATAATCAAACGAAGCGGTATCATTTTTTCGGCCTGACAAAAAATAGCCTTGCGCCATTGTCAGTTCGTAGAAGTCGGTATAGATAGCAGGGTAATTCTTAAGCATAGATGTAATTAATTGTCTCAAAATAAACAAAGGCTTTCAGAAACTGAAAGCCTTTGTGATAGAGTTTAATTATATGAAGGTCGTTAAGAAATGAAGCGTCTCTAAAATTAGCCTCTGTAATTTCTTCTCTCTATGAGCTTTTTAATTTTCTTATTACCGATCCACACTTTTTGATTAGTCTCAACATTTATGAACTCTAGATTTATCGTATAGAATACAGCCAGTGTTTTACTATCTATAGCTTCATCAACAATAGAGTTGATATTTCCAATCATCATAAAGTCTGCTCCAAGTTCCATAGCCATTTTTTTAGTGGTCTCATAAGAAGCATTGGTTTGTTGATCGAGGCGTTCATCGCGAATTTGTCCACGTTCTTCTGCACTGGCAACAACTGAAATTTCTCCGGAATTGACAAAAGAACGTTCCAATTCTTTGGTGAATACTTCTGTTTCAATATGCTCCATGCTTTCGTTGCGAATACGACCAACAATTACAACCGGTGGCTTTTGGTTATTTCTGTTGAACTGATTTAGCCAAGGTTTTGAAAGGGCATCGGCAATCATTTCTTCAGCGACTAACCGAGCATCTGTATCATTCCATTTGCCGGAAAGATCGGTTGTTGTCCCGGGGTTAATGCGAGTTACTTTTTGTGAAGGTTTACAGCCAATAACTAAAAATGCTAGGAGTAAGCCTGTTAATAATGAATATTTCATAGTAGTGGGTTTGTTTAAAAGTTAAATTCTTAGTTTGCGTAAATAGATTCAATCAATTCAAGTTCTGTATCGGGTGTAATGGTAACTTCAAATTCATCGAAGTACTTAACCCTGCCATTAGTTCCAATATATTCTAGGCGCACTGTGTGTAATCCTACAGGTAACTTAAGTACATTCATCCATGCTTGCCCCGGCATTGTTTGCCAACTTCTCAAATCAGCTTTTTCTGTAGCCTCTTGAGCTATAAAACCAAATATTTGTAACAGATCTCCCAAAAATTCATTTTTCTCGCGAACTGCTCCGGCAATTAGCTTAGTACCAACTGTTTTTGATGTGGCCCGCATTAGGGCTCTTGAATAAATTATCGGTTGCTTAGCTTTATAAACTTCAGCTGAAACCTTGTCCATTTGTTCAATTAAATTCAGAGGAATTTTTACTGAATCGTTTATAACAGCACGTATAAAACTCACTTCTGATTTATATGTTTTAAGGACCGGGAAAGAGAACTTTAAATAAAATTCATTATCCTTCTCATCATCGTAATCATCTATAAAGATTCTAGCATCTTCTTGAACTTTATATGGAGCCCGCCCGGTAAAACCAGAAAGCAGAACATTGTAAGAATTAGCATTTTCAAGCTCATTAAATGAAGAGAGAGGAGTATTCTTAATAGAAGAAATTGTTGCTTGTTCTTTTAGTGCAATATTAAGTTTCTCACGTTCGATTCTAGCATCGTCAATGTCACCGGCTTTTGCATAAAGTACTGTTGCTAAATAATGGCTTAGCGCACTATTTTGAATATTCAATTTACCGGAGGTCCATTCAGCTTTATTCGACGAATCGGATCTAGCGAATGCATCTGCCAATCCTTTAATTTTTATATCAAGCTGTTCCATTTTGAATGTCATTCTACGAGTTTCTACAAGTGCAGCTTCCCAATTTTGAAGGTGCATGTAATTCAACGCTTTAAATGTATTCAAATATAAATCTTCATAAGGCTCTCCATCATAAACCAGCTTATTATCATTGGTTAGAAAAGCCCCAATACCGCGGCTTATGCTCTTTGTATAATTCTCATCAATTTCATTTTCAGCTGTGGTTAGGAATACACTACTTGAATCGTAGTTTCCTGAAAAGTGATGGATCATGCCACTTTCTAAGTTATAAAGAACGGCATCTTTAGATCGGTAAATATCTTTATTCTTAAATTTCTGTAAGAGCTCTTCGGAATGTTGGTAGTCACCAGCAGTAAAGCTATCTCGAAGATCGAATTGCGCATCATCCAGTAAATAAGAATGACATCCAACAGAAATGATGTAAAAGAAAACTAGGTAAAAAACACCCGATGATCTTCTAGAGGCAATGCTTAAACTATGTTTCCGTATTAGTTGCAATCTATGTTAAATAAGTTGGTAATCGCTTGTTATATTCAGATAGAATAAATCCCAAATCCATAGTACGATAAATCCTTGAGATTGATACATCACATAAACGTGTTACTTGTTGTAACCTTGTTGTTTTCATGCGCCATGCCAACAGCGCCTACTGGAGGACCACCTGACAAAGTTGGACCAAATATAGAGGAAACTGTTCCGAAAACCGGCACTGTAAATTTTAAGGGAAAGAAATTTAGTTTCGAGTTTTCTGAATTTGTAAACCGAGCTACTTTTGAGAAAGAGCTGAATATTGAACCAGAATTGGGAATCGAATATTCTGTAAAATGGAGAAGGAAAACAGCTACTGTAGAATTTGAAAGAGATCTACCTGACTCTACAACAGTGATTATCACCGTAGGTGGTAACACAACAGACACAAGGAATAATAAAATTGGAGCGCCTATTCAGCTAGCTGTATCAACCGGAGATGAAATTGATAAAGGGGAGATCACTGCTTCAATTAAGAATGCTGCCACGGGTAAGGGGCAGACAGGAATTTCAGTGCTTTTGTATAGAGTACCTGCCGATCTATCAAAACCTGCAACCTATTCCGCTCGACCTGATACTGGAGGGGTAATCAAATTCGGATATTTACGAGAAGGGAAATACAAAGCCATTGCAGTTGATGATAGAAATGTAAATAAAATTTGGGATAGACAGAGTGAGATTGCTCGACCGTTTAACGAAGAATTTATAGAACTTTCTGACAATGGGAAAGATACCGTTGATGTTGCTTATTGGTTCACTGCAGATACTCTTAAACCAAAGTTACAAGCAGTCGGGTTACTATCTTCTCAAAGATTAAGACTTAGGTTTGGGGAAGAAATAAGGTTTACTCCGGAGACTAATATCTCTTTCAATGACTCATTAGGTAACGAATATACCACTGCATTTCCATTATATGTACCCGAAGCGGAGCCTTTCCTAGCGTTTGCCTATGCCCGAGATCCTTTGCTAGCTAATACAAGCTATACCATAAGTGTTAGCGGGATAACAGATCCATCAGGAAATGAAGCCATAGGTTTAGAAGAGTCATTTATAGGCAGTAGCCAAGAAGATACCGTCAGCCAAGACATTTTATCTTTCAATGGTCAAAACGGAATATTCCCTAATGAAAGTTTGGTTGTAGATTTTATAAGACCGATCGAGCAACAAGAAGTGATTGATTCCACGGTAGTTATTGAAGGAGATGTAGATTTTAAGAATTGGCCTAATCTTACTGTTCAGGATAACAAGCTTAGCATTCCACCACAGGAAAGCTGGTTAGAAGGAGTGGACTATCGTTTCTTGGTATGGAATCCGAAAACAAGACGAAGACAACTTATTGATCCGGATATTTGGGATCCAATTAATTTTGGTGGAATCGAGATAGATGTTAGTTCTGAAGATTCTACTAGTCAATTTAACCTACAGTTGTTTGATGATAAAAATACATTTTCCATAGATACAACATTCACCAATTTCTTAGCTTTAGAGGATATCCCCCCAATAAAATACACATTAGTTATATTTATGGATTCAAATGGCAATGGTATTTGGGATTACGGAAGTGTAGACCCTTACGTTAAACCCGAGCCTTATTACATTCAGCAGAATATTAATGTTCAGCAGGGTTTTACTTCAGAACTGAAAATAGATTTTAGATAATGGATATTATTAAAGAACTGATACCAGAACAATATTGGATCTTAGTTTCAATAGGCATCATTTTATTTCTCACAATTCTTGGGGCTGGAGTTTCGGCAAGATTATTTAGAAGAGCCATAAAGAAGTCTGAGCGAGAAGGAGGTCATTCTGATCTTACCAATTTAAAATTCCTTAAACGTGGAGTTACTGTTCTGATTTACATAATTGGAATTGGGGTAGCTATATATATTGTTCCAGAACTTAGAGGAATTGCTAAAGGGATGTTCGCAAGTGCCGGTTTATTGGCGATTGCAGTTGGTTTTGCCGCTCAACAAGCATTGGCAAATATTGTAAGCGGTGTTTTTATAGTGATCTTTAAGCCTTATAAAATTGGTGATCGATTAGCGGTTCAAACTACATTAACAGGTGTAGTTGAGGATATTAACCTTCGTCATACAGTAATCCGGAATTTTGAAAATAAACGCATCATCATCCCAAATTCTGTAATTAGTAATGAAGTATTGGTAAACTCAAATTATGGGGATGATAAGATCATAAAGTGGATCGATTTTGGAATAAGCTATGATTCTGATATTGATTTGGCTCGAAAAATCATGCAAGAAGAAGTGGCAGCCCATCCTAATTTTATAGATGGAAGAACCGATGAGCAAAAAGAAGCGGGAGAGCCATTGGTTCCAGTGAGAGTGATCTCATTCGGCGATTCGTCAGTAAATCTACGAGCCTGGGCCTGGGCAGAAGAACCGGCAAAAGCATTCGTAATGGGAACTGATCTGAATGAAAGCATCAAGAAGCGTTTTGATAAAGAAGATATTGAGATTCCGTTTCCATACAGAACACTGGTTTATAAAGATAAGAAGAACGACAAGGAGGTATCATGAGGATGAGTGTACAATTCTTTAAAATGGGAATATATGTAGCATTTTTAATAGCACTAACTACTGGTATTAATGCACAAGAAAAGATCCGGTCACTTAATACAACGGAGGTTGAGAACTGGATGAAAACCAGAATCGAAACCCATAAACTGGAAAGAGAATACCGAGCGAATGCAGATAAATATGATAGTGTGATAGAAGCCTACTTTAAAGCTAGAGATGAGTATCTAGTAGATAATGGTTGGGATGTTCAAGAGTTTAAAGATATTGAAAGCGCGATCTATGACACCATAGCCGGTATAGACGAACAGGAAGCTATTGATGAAGAAAAGAAAGAGTTACAAGGCGAGGTTGATGCTGTTAATCAGAATGAATATCTAACCGCTGAGCAAAAAGCTGAGATCGTGGACGGAATGTATAAGGTTTTTGAAATACGTCAGGAAATGGTGGACACTACAACACATAATTGGCCCGCAGTAAAACCATTTCGTGAAAAAATAAGAGTGCTAAATGATTGGATGGCAGGCAATGTCACCGATCCCCCAACGATAGAATGATTTTTTATCTCTTTTCTTAAATAAGGCCATAATTTTTGGTATTTTTGGAATCGCTTCCATTAACAAGTAATTAAAGCATACGTATGTCAATTAAGACAGAAGAAAAATCTACAGAACTTAAAGCTGATAAATACCCATTTAGCTTGACCGAGCCTCATAAACCAACGCATAAAGTACGGTTTGTAACAGCGGCTAGTTTATTTGATGGTCACGATGCCAGCATTAACATCATGCGTCGAATCCTTCAAAGCAGTGGTGTGGAGGTTATTCACTTGGGACATAACCGTTCGGTTCATGAGATCGTAAATTGTGCGATTCAGGAAGATGTTCAAGGTATTGCCATTAGTTCTTACCAAGGTGGACACGTAGAGTATTTCAAATACATGATCGAATTGCTAAACGAGCAGGGTGCAGGACATATCAAGGTATTTGGCGGTGGCGGTGGTGTTATTGTTCAGGATGAAATTGATGATCTGCATAATGCAGGTGTAAAAAGAATTTTTTCTGTTGATGATGGAAGCTCAATGGGATTACAGGGAATGATCAATTACATGATCCATGAATGTGATTACGATCCTGTTAGCGAAACTGAAGTGGATCTTGAAAAGGCATTAGAAAAAGAGCCTAAAGCGATAGCGCGTGCTATTACGGCGCTAGAAAATGGAAATGATGAGCTGTTAAGCTATGCTGATGAAAAGCTGATCAAGAAGGATGACAAGCAATTAAAAGCTAAATCAGAGAAGACTATTCCTGTGTTAGGTATTACAGGTACGGGTGGGGCCGGTAAGAGTTCTTTAACGGATGAGATCGTCTTACGCTTCCTTACAGAGTTTGAAAACATCAACATTGGAATCATTTCTGTAGATCCTTCCAAAATTAAGACAGGAGGGGCGCTACTCGGTGATCGCATACGAATGAACAGTATCGACACAGAGCGCGTGTATATGCGAAGCCTGGCGACCAGAGCGTCAAACAGAAGTACTAGTGCGGCGCTTGTTGGAGCTATTGAGTTATACAAGCAAGCCGGATTTGATCTTATCATCGTAGAAACAAGTGGTATTGGTCAGAGCGGGACTGAAATTGTGGATATTTCAGACATCCCGATTTATGTAATGACCAGCGAATACGGTGCAGCTACGCAACTAGAGAAGATTAATATGTTGGATCTTGCTGAAATTGTAGTGCTCAATAAATTTGAGAAAAAAGGTTCTCTAGATGCATACAGAGATATTCGTAAGCAAATGATCCGTAACCGTGGAGAATGGCACGCTAAACCGGAAGATATGCCGGTTTATCCAACCATAGCAGCTCAGTTCAATGACAAAGGCGTTAATAACTTGTTCGCAGCTATTGTGTCTAAGATCAATGAGAGATACAGTTTTAATTGGGAGCCGAAGTTATATACAGATTCAAGTCCTGCAGAAGATATTCAGGCACAGGCGATCATTCCTGGTAAACGAGTTAGGTATTTATCAGAGATTTCAGAAAGCATTAGAAACTATCACGAATGGGCAGAGCAGCAATCTGAAATTGCTTCGAAATTAGGTGAGGTTCGTGGTACTCTAAATCAGTTAAATAATTGGAAGCCAGATAATAAAGAGTTATTAGTTGATGATCTGTCTAAGATGGAAGATCACTGGGATTCTAAACTAGATGTGACTCCAAAACGTATTTTGGATGGTTGGGATGATCTTTACGAACGTTATCAACAAAAGACATTTGATGTTAAGATCCGTGATCGTGTTATAAAGAATGATCTATACCGTGAGTCACTTAGTGGTCTTAATATCCCCCGTGTGGCAATGCCGGATACGAAACACGAAGGAGAGCGATTGAAGTTTGCATTGAAAGAGAATCTCCCGGGTTATTTCCCGTACACAGCGGGTGTATTCCCATTTAAACGTGAAGGTGAAGATCCAACCAGGATGTTTGCAGGAGAGGGAACGCCGGAGCGCACAAACAAACGATTCCATTATGTAAGTGAAGGACTAGAAGCAGCTCGACTTTCTACCGCATTTGATTCAGTTACTTTATACGGCGAAGATCCGGGATATCGCCCTGATATCTATGGAAAGATCGGTAATTCCGGTGTGAGTATTTGTACGCTTGATGACATGAAAAAGCTTTACTCAGGTTTTGAGCTGACTAAGCCAACTACTTCTGTATCAATGACTATCAATGGTCCGGCACCAATGATCTTGGCGATGTTTATGAACGCAGCTATTGATCAGGAAGTAGAAAGATATTTGAAAGCCGAAGGGAAGTGGGAACAAGCGCTGAAGGATGTAAAAGCTAAATATGAGAAGCTTGGGTTGCCAATTCCTCAATATTCTAATGAGCTTCCGGCTGGTAATGATGAGTTTGGTCTAGGTCTGCTTGGAATGACCGGTGATGAAGTGATTGATGCAGAAACGTACAACAAGATCAAAGCCAAAACACTTTCTTCGGTTCGTGGAACGGTTCAGGCAGATATCTTAAAAGAAGATCAGGCGCAGAATACGTGTATTTTCTCCACAGAATTCGCTCTTAAAATGATGGGAGACATACAGGAATACTTCACTGAGCATAATGTTCGAAATTACTATTCGGTGTCTATTTCGGGTTACCATATTGCGGAAGCAGGAGCAAATCCTGTTACACAGGCGGCGCTTACTTTAGCGAATGGATTTACTTACGTAGAATATTATCTCGCCCGTGGATTAAGTATTGATGATTTCGCACATAACCTTTCGTTCTTCTTTAGCAATGGATTAGATCCGGAATATGCGGTAATCGGACGTGTAGCTCGACGTATTTGGGCAGTGGCGATGAAGAATAAATATGATGCCAACGATCGTTCTCAAAAGCTGAAATATCATATTCAAACAAGTGGACGTTCGTTGCATGCACAGGAGATTCAGTTCAATGATATCCGTACTACCTTACAGGCATTATTAGCGATATATGATAATTGTAATTCATTGCACACCAATGCTTATGATGAAGCAATTACCACTCCGACTGAGGAGTCAGTACGACGTGCATTGGCTATTCAAATGATCATCAATAAGGAAATGGGAACGGCTAAAAATGAGAACATCAATCAGGGTTCGTATTTCATTTCTGAGCTGACCGATATGGTGGAAGAAGCCATTCTTACAGAGTTTGATAGAATAACCGAACGTGGTGGTGTGTTGGGCGCTATGGAAAGCATGTATCAACGTGGTAAGATTCAGGACGAGAGTTTGTATTATGAAACGAAGAAGCATACCGGAGAACTTCCGATCATTGGTGTAAATACCTTTCTGAAAGATGGAGCTGGTGAAGAGGAGCAAAAGCCGATCGAGCTAATCCGTTCTACGGAAGAAGAGAAGAAGCAACAGATCGATAACTTAGAAGCTTTCTGGAAACGCAATGAAGATCGCAATGCTGAAGCTATTGAAAGATTGAAGGAAGTTGCTCGAAACAACGGCAACTTATTCGATGAATTGATGGAAACCGTTAAAGTAGCTTCGCTAGGACAGATTTCTCATGCGTTGTATGAGGTTGGCGGGCAATATCGACGTAACATGTGATCACTGATTGCGGTGATTCCACTGATTTAAAAACAACGTCGTAACTGGTTCAAGCATCTCGCCTGGACAGTTATTGCCGTACCAGCTAGACGCTCGCGCTATGTTGGGTAGTTTTTTACTTTACAGAGAATTCCAAGTTCTTATGTTTTGTTCTAGAGTAAGTATTTTCTCTTTTAGGTCTAGCCTATTGAAGGAATCTACTGTAAAGTATTTACTGATTTCTCTAGAGTAAATAACTTTTTTGAGGTTGTATTTTATTTTAGGAGTGATTGGTCTAATTAAATCTTCAAGCTTATCGAACTGTGTTTGTTCAAATTTATTATTTAAACCTTTTTCTTTTAACCAATTTCGAATGGTATCTGAAGTAAGATAGTTTTCAATTTCTCTACCTTTTGTTATCCAGCAATTATTTTCTCCTATTTCTTTTTCAATTCGTTGCTTTGTTTCACTCACTTTTTGGTTCATTTTTTTTCTATCCTTATCTATTACAACAAAAGCATTTGTATTAATTTTTAGCAAAGGGATGAATTCTTCATTGAACCACTCATTCTCAAAGCTCAAATTTGATAATAATCTTCCTCCATAAAACATGATAGAATAATGTAAGCCTTCAATTAAATTTTCATTAATAAGCTTAAGCCAAGAATTAATGTAAACCCTGTCACTAGGTCCTTCAACCCATATAATTCCATTTGTTTGTAGTAAGTCACTTGCCTTTACCTCAAGATCATTTAAAATTTCTTTATGATCCTGAAAAGATTGTACTGTCTTTGTTGTTGCAGTATTTGAATCATTAGATACATGAATTATTTGAGCATTATCATCTGCACCTAAAGCGTCAATAGTTACATTTGAGTGGGTTGTAATAAAAAAATGACAGTCATGTTTTATTGTATAATCTTTTATGAATTTATATAATCTCCTTTGTAAAGATGGATGCAAGTTGTTTTCTAGTTCTTCAAATGCAAATATATATTTTGAAGGATTATTCTTTTCAATTTTCGGTCGAACTAGAAGATTAAGTAACACCAAGAGTATAGTTTTTATGCCACTCCCCATTTTTGATAAAGCAATTCTTCTATCAGTTTTGTCTTCAAAAAAAATTTCCCAATTAGAATTATTTATCTGCTGAGTTAAAATTCTTTTGAAATAAATATCAGGATTTAAAATTGAGTTTAAGGCATCAAGCAAATCTATTTCGACAATTTTGCTTTCTAATGTTACTAGATTTATTATAGTTTGTATTGAACTTGTAGCACCTACACCATCAGGTTCTAGATTAAATTCTGATCTTGAAGGTTCAACTTTTATATCCCTTTCAGCAGCAATATGACAGAATACTTTATTGTTAAATGGGAGAGGATTTTGGTTTAAAGATTCAACGAAAAGTCTTTTTGCATGGGAGACAAAATCTTTATCAACATTTAAAAATAATTTATCTTGATTCTGATTTACCTCATAAGACCATCTGGAACCAATATATTTTTTCCCGTAGATAAAGTGATTTTGAGCAGGAATACCTCCCTGACTTGTTCTTTCACTAAAACCTCTTGAAATTATTTCTTCTGTCAGAGGTTCTTCAATAATTACTTTAGCAGTTCCAGAATTTGAAATTAACTTAAACTCTTTATCATGTGTTAAGAACCGTATTAAATCTATTAAAGAGCTTTTGCCAGAATTATTTTTTCCTATAATGACATTTAGGGGAAGTATGTTTTCAAAACCACCACCTTCGCTTCCAAAACATTTATAGTTTTGAACAGTAATTTTTATGTTTTGAATCATTTTTTAATCTAAATAAAAGAAATCCGTAGAACAATTACTTACTAAAAAAACACTAAAAATAATTGGTTAGCTAGTAACCGCTAAAAGAAGCAGGATATAATCTCCCTTCGAAGGGGGTACCGACGAAGTCGGGGAGGGATGCCGTGATGTTTAGGAATTGGTAAACCGCACGATATCCTCCGTCCGCCAACCGGCGGACACCTCCTTCAAAGGAGGATTTCGTTAAGAGCTTGAAAAGAGAATAACAATCCTAGTGTCATTCTGATCCCGAAACTTCGGAAGTATCCTCAGGATGACTTAGCCGCTAGTTCACACATCTAGCTTGGTAATTTAGTTGTTTACATATTCGTCTTTCTTCAAATACTTTGCTTCCAAGTAGAATGTACCAAAAGGTACCAGTGAGGCTAAAAAAGCCATAACACTAAAGCCGAATTTCCATTTGTAGTGGATAGCGCAGCTTAGTCCCAAAATACAATACAAGATGAACAACATACCGTGTGCCATACCTACATAAAAGTTGGGTTCCAAGATCTCATACATATACTTCAATGGCATGGTAAGTCCGAATAACAAGTAGCTTATACCTTCTAGAATGGCAGTGTAACGGAAGGCTTTTATGAGTGACATATTGTGCTTTTTTTGAGTGTATGAATTTATTGAAGAATATCAGGGGATTAAGAAGACTATTTACGTTTCTTATATAGGCTTTTGTTCACCCCTTATTTTTAACTGAACGTAACACTGAAATATAAGACTCAGAGTTCTTTATATCTCAGTTTCTTGGTTAAATTTTATTTGAAAACCGAATCAGATTGGTGTGCTTAGTTGCACCAGCGAGACGCTGGCGTTAGGTTGGATTTTGGAGCTTGTTAGACATCTACTTGGAGACCATTTTTAAGTTCTTCCTGATCCGGAATTTCAAATCTAGGTTCCATAAAATTGACCATCGTATCTGTAACTTCAAAAGCATAAACCGTCGGATCTTTTTCAATATTACGTTTCTTAATACGCTTCAAACGGACATCTTTTGGCACATTTAGGAAATGTATTTCGGAATCGATATTTAACTCTTTGGCTCGCTCAGAAAATAAAGTTCTTTGTTCTTTAGTAGTAAAACCTAGATCTAAAACTACGTTTCCATCAAGCGCTAGAATTTGCTTACTTACATCCCAGATTTGATCACAGCATCGGTTTACTCGCTCAATCATCCAGGAATAGTCTAGTGATGTCATATCATCGGAGAATAACGTTTGCATCCATGGGTCTATGGAAAACTTAACTGCACCAATTTCCTTAGAAAGAGACAGTGAATACGTTGTTTTTCCTGCACCAGTATGTCCACAAACTAAAATCAATCTTGCCATATAACTTTTCTCTTTAATGCTGAAATTTTCCGTGTTTAAACTCATTGAAAATAGCGCTAAGAATTTATGATATCCCAGTTATGTGGTGTAGATTCTACGGAATCATTCTCAATCCGCCATAGATGTCTGGAGGATTTCATTAAGTACACCGGCAAGGACTTCGGTCCGCAGCGAACTATATATTACATGAGTCAGCAATGGGTTCAGACTCCTCGTAAATGCCGATATTTTTTTGTTACATTCTTAGAAAGTATTTCAATTTGGGAATTAATAGGTATGCAAGACAGACGATCGTTTCTTAAAAAATTATCCATGGGATTATTAGCTCCGGGAGTAGTGAGCTCGTTGAGATCATCTGAATTCCAATCTGGTATTGATCATTCGTTGAAGGGAGAAGAGTTCTGGGATAAAGTTCGCACTGATTTTCCACTTACTAACGATCGGGTTTATTTAAACAACGGAACGTTTGGTCCATCGCCATTTCCTGTTCTCAAAGCGATGGAAGAATCATTCAGCAAAACGAATACAACGGGAGAATACGGTCATACCAATAAAGCGCGTGAACGTCTTTCCGAGTTTGTAGGTGCAAAAACTTCTGAGATCAGTCTAACCCATAATACTACCGAAGGAATCAATATTGTTACGTGGGGATTGCCGCTAAAAAGGGGAGACGAAGTGATCTTGACGTTGCATGAACATGTCGGGAATGCATTGCCATGGCTAAATCGGGCAAAATTGGACGGAATCGTTTTAAAGACTTTCGAACCAGCTAACACTCAAGAAGAAAATCTGGATCGCATCAAGAACTTGATTTCAGCTAAAACCAGAGTGATTGCTATTCCTCACATTACATGTACAACGGGATTGGTATTTCCGGTAAAAGAAGTCTGTGAGTTGGCAAAAGAGCGAAATATTTTCACTGCAATTGATGGAGCGCATGGAGCAGGAACATTAGATCTGGATCTGAAAGAAATGGGATGTGATTTCTATGCAACCTGTTGCCATAAATGGATGCTAGGTCCCGGTGGCTCGGGGTTTTTGTACGTTCGGGAAGAATTGCTGGATACGTTACAGGTCTACCAGGTTGGGGCTTATTCTGATACCGGTTGGGATCTATACAGTAATCCGCCACAGATCAAAGGATATGCTCCCACAGCGCATCGTTACGATTATGGTACACAAAGCACTCCATTATATGAAGGAGCGGCTGCATCAGTTGATTTTCACGCTTCCATCGGTAAACAGAAGATCGAAGCTCGTATACGAGGATTAAACACTCATTTGTTTGAAGGCTTATCCGATCTATCGGATAAACTGCACGTGTTGACTCCCAAAGAGTCCGAATCCCGAAATTGTATGGTGACTTTTAAACCTAAAGGATGGGAATATCGGGAATTTGCCCAAGCTGTTAGTAAAGAAGGTTTCAGGATACGAGTAGTACCGGAAAGCAATCTCGATGCTATTCGAATATCCACGCATATTTATAATTCAAAAGAAGAGCTCGATCGATTTTTGGAAGTGGTGAAAAAGACATTACGTTAGAAAAACCTCCCTTCAAAGGAGGATTTCGATACGTGGTTCTAAGAAGGTTTACTCAAGTAAATAAGCAAGGAACTCATTCCGTAGCGCTTATCATTGATGATTCTGGAATTCTAAGATTTATTTTTCTCACATGTAATTTTCCACGTTGGAAATACAATAGATTCATCAGCACTTACCCATTCGCCGACCCAATTGAAGCTTTCATTAGTGATTTCAGAGAAAGTGAGTCTATAAAATCCATCTAACCCATTTGGAGATTTTTGATCTCTGTAAAGCACGATCTTTCCTTCTTCAGTCTTGGAGCCTCCCCAAACCGGAAGCGAAGTTACAGCCGTCGCTGAGGCATAGTAATGTACATACCACTTAGCACTGTCAGCATTGAATTGACGAATACTTCCGGAGTGTAAACCATCCGCTTTTAGTGTTTCATCTTGTACCGCCATTCCATTCATTATGTATTTCCACCTCCAAATCATATCAACTTCATTATTCCATGTCCCATCAGAGGCACGGCTTTGTGATTTGCAGGTACTAATTCCAATAAGAGGTTCATAATCTCCCGTTTGAGGAAAAGCTACAGGATTTAGTTTTCCGAAGGGCTGATCAGCCGTGGGTTCATAATCGTATTGTGCAAAGATATGACAGCTGAACAAAAGTAATAGAAGAAGACTGATTATGTATTTCATAGTGTTTTATTTGTAATAAACGATGAAATGAAATCAAATTCTTTGAAATGCAGTCAATGAATATCAATTTGCAGTAAGCTATATAGAACTAGCTTTTAATGCTGTACGCAAGACCTGAGCACCGGATTTAGATAAAGGTAATTCGGATGCATCTTGTAATTTTATTAAGGAAGATTCGAAATCAACTTGATCCAGATATTCTAGGTTTAACAATGCACAACGGTGTACTCGTATAAACTGATAGGAAGCGAGTTGTTTTTCGAGTGATTTCAAACTTTTGCGGAGGGAATAGGATTTTTCTTCGGTATGGATCTTGACACAGTAATCATCGGATTCGATCCAAGTTACATCTGTCAATGGGAGTAATTTCATTTTGTTGCCAATCTTAATACTCACTTGAGGTTCTAGCCTTGATTTTCCGTTAAGCTGAGAAGCAGTACTAAGCTCCTTAATTTCCATCCACTGTGCATCTATAACGATACTTTTGGCATTATTGTAAATAGCTAAAACCAGAACAGAGTATGCAAATAGAAATGAAATCCCTTTTTGTGCTACAAAAAACTCAACAAAAGAAAGAAAATTACTTCTATTAAAGGGCTCTTCACTGGTCACAATTGAGAGAGTACTGATTAACATAATTGAAAGAACCCAGGCAACTAGCCCAATGCCAATAATTCGCAGCCATTGACTTGTATTAATTTCAGAATTTGATTGGGCAAACATTTTCCAGCTAAATAGAGCAAGAGGTACGCTACAAATTCCCCAGATACACCAACGAATAAAGTGGCTAGAAAAAAGCTCAAAGAATGAGATAGAAGCTCCATTTTCAAGAATATCATAGGTACGTAAATAATACTGCTGCTGGAAGGCATCAAAAAGAATGATGAGGAAAATGAATAAAATGAGAAAGATCGTTGTTTTTCGAATATGCATCGTTTATAATCGCATCTTTAAGGAATGTTCAAAAAAGCTTTCAAGAGAATGTATATGAAAAATATGTTTGATGTTATCGTAATTGGTGTGGGTTCGATGGGATTAAGTGCTTTAAGTGCATTGGCAAAAAGAGGAGCTAAAGTTTTGGGCATTGAACAATTTGGACTTTCACATGAGAAGGGTTCACATTCAGGTCAAACAAGAATAGTACGTAAGGCTTATTTTGAACACGAAAACTATGTACCGTTACTAAAATCTGCGTACAAGGGTTGGGATGAAATAGCAGAAGAAGTTGAGAAAAAGCTATTTCATGAAGTAGGGTTGGAATATTATGGTGAAAGAGAACACGAAGTGATAGATGGGGTAGTAAATTCAGCTAACAAATATTCTATACCTATTGATTTACAAAGTTCGAATTCATGTCATCCGAATTTCAAACTACCCAAAGAATTTGTTTCTTTAACAGAACCGGAAGCTGGTTTTGTACTGGCTGACGAAACGATAAAGGCATATGGTGAAGTAGCTAAAAAGCATGGGGCAATTCTTAAAACCAATGAAAAAGTTCTAAATTGGGAAGTAAAAAATGAAAGGGTAGAAGTTCGTACAAATGAGAATATCTATTATGCTGAAAAGCTGATTATTACGGCAGGAGCTTATATTAAAGAATTAATACCTCAGCACTCTGAAGTGCTAAAAGTAACGCGTCAACTGTTGGCATGGATAAAACCTAAAGATCCTACTCAGTTTAAATTAGGTAATTTTCCATGTTGGGTAATTGCAGAAAAGGGCTTTCCCGGAATATTTTATGGTTTCCCAATACTTCCATCAGGTAAATTTGGAGGAACAGGGCTCCTAAAGGTAGCACATCACTATCATGGAGAAGAAATAGATACACCTATGCTATTCGGCTTTAGTGAAAGAGATGAAGTCGAAAAGTTAACTTCGATCATAAATACCTATATCCCAGAAGCGCTTGGAGAGATGATCTCCGTAACCCCCTGTATGTATACATGCACTAAAGATGATCATTTTGTTATCGATCATTTGCCCGAATACGAGCAGCGTGTGACAATTGCTACAGGTTTTAGTGGACATGGATTTAAATTTGTCCCTGTAGTTGGTGAAATACTTTCAGATCTTGCACTGGAGGGGGAGACAGATCACCCCATTGATTTCCTTAATATGAATAGATTTGCATAGTATCTGATAGACATGACTCCAACGAATAAAAAGCTATTAATAATAGGAACGGTTTGGCCTGAGCCCAGATCATCTGCGGCAGGAAGCAGGATGATGGAGTTGATAGAATTCTTTCAGCACGATGGGTTTGAAATTACTTTCGCTTGTTCAGCTTCTAACCTTGAATTTTCTGAGGATCTAGGGAGCTTGGGTGTCAAAACGAAGAAGATCAAAATTAATGATTCCGCGTTTGATACTTTTATCCAAGAGCTAAATCCTACTATTGTTTTATTTGATCGTTTTATGACGGAAGAACAGTTTGGCTGGCGTATTATTGAACAGTGTCCAGATGCCATCCGCATACTAGATACAGAAGATCTGCATTCATTACGCTACGGACGACATAAAGCATTTAAGGAAGGAAGAGAATTCTCAAATGATGATCTGTACTCTAATGAAGCCAGGCGAGAGATAGCTTCTATCTACCGGTGTGATCTGTCATTGATCATCTCTAGGTATGAGATGGAATTACTAACGAATTTCTTTAAGGTTGATAGCTCGATCTTGCATTACTTACCGTTTATGAAAGAACTGGTTTCTGAATCTGAGCAACATGTACTTCCGAGATTCTCAGATAGAGCACATTTCGTTTCTATTGGGAATTTTTTGCATGAGCCAAATTGGGATGCAGTTAGGTTTTTGAAAGAAGAGATCTGGCGCTTGATCAGGAAAGAGTTACCCCAAGCTGAATTACATATTTTTGGCGCTTATACTTCACCTAAAGTCACACAGCTTCACAATGCAAAAGAAGGATTTTTAATAAAAGGCAGGGCAGAGGATGTAAGAGAAGTAGTTCAGAATTCAAGAGTATTACTAGCACCATTAAGATTTGGAGCAGGATTAAAAGGTAAACTAGTTGATGCAATGCGATATGGCACGCCATCGGTGACTACAGATATTGGAGCCGAAGGACTCTTCACGGAGAATGGTTGGGGAGGGAGTATTGAAAACGCTCCTAAACAGATAGCTGATCGATCAATTTATCTCTACACGAATAAAGAGCATTGGGAAGAAGCACAAGAAAAAGGCTTCCAAAATTTTAATTCCTTATTTGATAAGGAAATGCATTCAAAAGCTTTTAAAAGAAGGGTGAAGCAATTGAGTGAAGAAATTGTTCAGCATAGAAATAAGAATTTTATGGGTTCAGTCCTCAATCAGAGTACAATTCAGAGCTATAAATACATGAGTAAATGGATTGAAGAAAAGAATAAGAATTCTTAGCTGGTTTTATTATTTTTATAGGTAAGTGCAATTTAACATCACTTTGAGATGAGTCGACAGAGAAATAATAATAGATTAACAAATGATCTTGATGGAGATCAAGAAGAGACAGCGAAAGAAAGTTTTTTTGAGATCGGTACCGAGAGAAAAAGTAAAAAAAGAACCGACCCCGAAGATATACTATCAGCAAAAAATACTTGGGTGATCGGCATTTTTATATTTGTGGCTGTTTTGTGGCATTTTGATTGGAGTCCGATTAAAGCGGCTTATGGTATAGGAACTTCAATAACAGGTTTATTCTCAAGTGAAGAAGTAATACAAGAAACTTCCGTGGATGGTATTGCAGATCTTAGTCGACTTGATTATATCGATAAAGTTGGCGATTTGGATTTTCAAGAAGAACCATCTATTAATGAAATAAACACCATGATAAATAGTGGAGTTTCCTATGATTATATAGAGCAACTCGATGATATTGGCTATCTCAATGAGTTAAGTTATTCGCATATAATTGCTCTTCATAGTAATGGCGTTACTTCAGATTATTTAAGTGGGTTAGAAGATGTAGATTATCTTGACGAATTAAACTATGCTGGTATTATAGGACTTTATACGAGCGGAGTTACTGTAGATTACATTCAACACTTGGAGGACATCGATTATTTGGATGAAATTAATTACCCAGGTGTAATCGGCTTGTATACATCGGGTGTTACTGAAAGCTATATGAGCACTTTGAATGATATAGATTACCTAGACGAAATTAATTATTCAGGAATTATAGGTATGTATACTTCTGGTGTTTCAGAAGAATTTCTTCGAGGATTATATCAGAGAGATTTACTTGATGATATGAGTTACACCGATGTAATTCGATTGAATCAAGGAAACGGATAAGTTGAACTTATTTCGATTTTTCGATTCTATCAAGCGAAGCTCTTATATCTTTTAGCACTTCAAGTACACTTTCAGAATTTTCTGAATTTGAAGTAGAAGAAGTGTTTTCAGTGACAATATCTCTTTGATCAAAGACTCTATCTCTAAAATTAGCAGCGTCTACAATTCCAATAAGTGTTAGATCAGGAGATCCTGCTCCGGAACTACCTGCGGTTTCAATTTTTAGGATACTAAGTCCAAAAGCTTTCAGTAGGGGACCTTCTTTAAAAGTAAGATCTTGGATTTTATCTAGTGGGATCGTTTTTTCTGTACGGAATATATAACCCTTATTAAACTTCAAAGAGCGAGTGGTTAGCTCACAGTGTAAACGTTCGAAATATTTGTTCACGAAATACCAAGCAAATATAAGCCAGATCGGGATGAAGGGGATAGTTACAATCATGATGAGGCATAAAAACACACCATACCAAACTAGATAGGATTTTATTCTGGGATTAAATTCAGCTTTTAAAAGTGTTTTTGCCTGTTCTGCCATAACTCACTCAAATTTAGATTAAATAAAAAAGGCGGATCAATATGTCCGCCTTGAGTATAAATAAAAATGTCGTAGAGTACTATTGATCTTTACTCGCCATTTCACCTTTCGGAATAAAATCCATGGCTGCAGAATTCATACAGTATCTCAATCCGGTTGGTTCAGGACCATCATCAAAAACATGCCCCAAGTGACCACCACAGTTAGAGCAAACAATTTCTGTTCTTGTCATGAAGTAGCTTTTATCCACTTCTTCTGCTACTAACGAGTCAGAAATGGGTTTCCAGAAACTTGGCCATCCTGTCCCGCTGTTATATTTATGTTCAGAACTATATAGTTTTTGTCCACAGCCAGCACATACATAAATACCTTCTTTTTTATTGTCGTCATACTCATTGAACCAAGGGATTTCAGTTCCTTTTTCTCGAAGAATTTTATACTCTTTTGAAGTAAGAATTTCTTTCCATTCAGCTTCACTTTTTTGGTACGGATACTTTTTACTTGGATCAGGCTGGGCATCCGTTAGCGAAACAGAATGATCATGTGTAATAGTCTTTTTGCTCGAATGAGCTGAAATAAGAAAAAGTGCTGTAATAGCAATTGAAACAATTATTAATATCGTTTTCATAATACTTGCTTGATTAAGTTTCGTTTAACATAACAAGAATACGTATTTAATTGTTTCACAGATGTGTAAACTTATTACCACTCATTTTCATACTCAAAATTGTAGTTATCAAGAAGAGGAAGATCTTTTTGCTTAAAGAATCGAATACCAACTGTAAAGCCAACCCACATTCTGTATTGACGTCCTTTCCATGTTGGATCCCATAAGCTGTACCATGTATAGTCGTTTGCGGTATTAACTCTTGTAACTTGAATATTATAAGAAGGGCCTCCATATAAAGATAATCCCGAGTTAAATCTATTGCCAATCATGTACTTATATGAAAAGATCAAGTTCGTTTTTTTGCTCCAATCTTCTTCAAAGTGATGAAGAACGGTGACTTCTTGATTTACAAAAAGGGTGTTACTTTCAACTTTTTTGAAGGAATCATTAATGTTTTTTTCTAAACCAACACCCAGTCCAACTCGGTAAACATTTCTATCTAAGGAAGTATTATAGCCAAGAATAGCCATGTTGTAAACGCGATGTGTACCTGTAGTAATACCAATATCGGTAAAGCCCGCATCAGAGTATCTTACATCAAAGTTTTTACGACCGTTACCATAGATACTGAATAAGCCAACAGAAGCACCTTCAAAATCTTTGGCAATGTTGATCAACCCAACTTGAAGACCGCGTGCTTTAGAGGCGTAGTTTAAGAATCCTCCAAATTGAGCACCATCCATCTCTTGAGTTATATTTGCTCCTCCGGAAATCATTAATCCTTCTTGATATCTAGAATAGTTTAAACCACCTGTTATCATTAAACCGCTCGCTTGTTCAGTAGTAACGTTGAAAAGAGAAGAGATCATTAATCCTTCCATATCATCTGTAGCTATATTTCCTCCTCCTGTAATAAATAGACCACTTGCGTCGCCTTTAGAGGCATTGAACAGTCCAGAGATCATTAAACCCTCCATATCTTCTAGTCCCACATTACCTCCGCCGGTAATTTGGAGTCCACTCATGGTTTTTTCGGAGAGATTGAAAAGTCCTGAAATTTGAGCTCCTTCAACATTTCCTCGGGCAATGTTTGCTCCAACTGCTCCTTGTAGTCCTGAGAGGTCTCCTTTAGCGTAATTAAACCCACCAGCAGCTTGTAGTCCCTCTATATCATCTTTACTAATATTTCCCAGACCTGCAACGTGAATACCAGATAGATCTTTTGCAGCATAGTTTACAAGACCGGCTATACCAACACCTTCTGAATAACCAGCGGTAGCATTGACTAACCCTGCAATTTGAAATCCAGAAGCGTATTCTTTGTTGTAGTTAAAGAGTGTTCCGATCTCCAGACCATTTAATCCACCATGATAACCACCAAGAAGATTGATAGAGTATTTTGCTGTATAGTTAGGAGCATTTACTCCATTTGTGCCTAGTGGAGTAAAAAGGGTTACTCTCCATTTTCTATATTCTAGATCTCCGTAACGATTGTCATAATTTTGTGCTGAGATTACAGAAGAGCTTATAAGTAAAAACAGTATTGGAAAGAGAGTGAGAGTAACTAAATTCTTCATAGCTGAGATCAAGTTTAATGTTTGAAATCGACTACGAAGAATTTTTAAAAAAGTTACCAATTTTTATAGCTAAAGAAGAGTATTAAGCACGTTCGTCTAATACTTCATTCCACATTGTAACTTCATCTACACTAGAGAGAAGGGTGGAAGTATCACCTTCGATAGTAATGGTTTCAATTTTGTCGCCCTGAGCAATAGAGTTAACTACTTCTTGGTCGCTATCTGATAATACTTTTCCAAAAACAGAGTGTTTTCCATCTAGCCATGATGTTTCAATATGAGTGATAAAGAACTGACTTCCATTAGTACCGGGACCTGCGTTTGCCATAGATAAAACACCAGGAGCGTCGTGTTTAAGTTCGTTATCAAACTCATCTTCAAAAGTATAACCAGGACCACCTCGTCCATCACCATTAGGGCAACCACCTTGAACCATGAAATTGTCAATTACACGATGGAAAGCCAAATTGTTATAGTATCCTCTCTGTGCAAGATTTACAAAGTTAGCCACTGTTTTTGGTGTTTTATCGGGGTAAAGTTCAAGGTTTATATCACCTTTAGATGTAGAAATAGTTGCTTTCATGATGTTTAATTATTTTAGTATAAAGCTTAAAAATATAAAGTTAGAATCTAGACCGGGATTTTCTTTTCCAGTCTGTGCATTAGAGATGTGATGGAATTTATACCCACTTGCAACACTTAATGAGTTAGTGAGTTTTGTTTGTAAAGTGAAAGAAGGATCAAAAGTGTAGTTTAACCGCCTGCCTTTGTCAGTTGGGAAGGTAGCTTCCATAAAAATAAATGATCCTGATATACCTAGCTGAAATGAAAAAACAGTATTAAGCTGCTTTTCAAACAAGAAACCAAAAGGCGAAATACCGAATCCTGAATGCTCAACAAATCTATCATTATCGTCTCTTTTGGGGTAGTCGTAATAAATATAAGGAATGATATCCGCAGTATAATAAAGAATCCCGGTATTTCCGTACTTACGGATTGGTTTTCTGGCACCTATACCAACTATAAGTGAACGTGCATTTTTAGTTTTCCCAAGTAAATATATGGATTCAAAGGAATACCCAGACCAAGCTCTAAACTGAAGAGGTTGATCTATCAATTTTTCCTGTGCCTGTATAGGATTAAGTAGGAAGAATCCTGATATCAAAGTAAGCCCAATAGCTTTTAAAGAAAATTTCAAGACTTAGTATTTTTGGTTTGCTTTGAAAGAAGAACTATAGATAAAATCCAAATAACAGCCCAAGAAATACCCAAATACCATTTATTCATATAAAGCAATGTTCCAAAAGATAGTGCATATATAATGTGATAAACCCAATTTGGAGTACTAGTTTTTGAGGCTCTTTTTTGGAGCGAAGGCATGAAAAGAGCAAGTAATTTACTGATAAGTAATAAAGCGGTATAGACCCAAATAATTATAAATGAGGAACTACTATTATAAAACAGGGTGGAAAGTATTATTGCTAAAAATACTATATCTAATACGGAGTCTTTAAGCCAATTCATTCGATTTTTTGAATGAAGGTAGCTGATAATTCAAAAAAGTAACAGTACTTATTTTTTTGAAATGGATGTTACCCAAAAAATGTCATGGCTATTCCCAGATTTTGTTACCTCTGATGGAGATGAAGCAGAGTTCCAACTAAGACCTTCTTTAGTAGTAACATCAACTAAGTAACCAACTATATTAATTATATGTCCTTCACGTAAATTAAATAGCTCTTTCTCAATATCACTTGTGGATGAAACAATGTGCCATAATTTAGTTTGGTTTTTGATGATGCTTTCTTCTAACGGCAACCTTATTTTGTTATAACTAAAAGTTCTGTCTTTCAGCTTAAAGTTTATATAGTCCAAATTCTTTTGATCAGAAGATTCACCCCAGCTAACTAATACATCGTAGGGAGAAAATTTGGACATTTCATCAAGATAATATCGGTCTTTTTCAACAACTCTAACTTGAGCAGATACTTTTCTAAAAGGAGAGAACGTGTTGCCATCAAAAGTAATATCTTTTTCTGTATCTGCTTTAGAGTATCTGGGGGGTGATTCTACGATGATTCCGGGAGCTCGTTTAATAGGAATCTCAGACCATGCCATTATTGATAAACCAATTATTGCACATAGAAATATATACTTAAACATTTTGATCACCTTGGTTTGTCCTTTTTGTATATAAGAGTACCAAGTATCGTATATCGTTACAAAAATTCTATGGGGCGAGTTTTTTGTAATTCATATAGAAGTTCTCAAGATCTTCTACATAAAAATTTTGGAGAGCAGGGTTGCCATCGGTACTCAAAATATCAGAAAAAGTAAAAGATTTGCGGTTGTTGTAGGTGAAAGTTAGAACACCTTCTTCAAAAGTTACTTTTTCAATATCGCTAAATGAATATTCTAATTTATCTGAGCTAAGTAGAATCATATCCTCTAACAAAAAATGACCTTCTGAGTCAATAAAACGACTTTCTTCGATATTATGACGGTAGGCAATTTCTTGGTTTATATATTCTTTGACCGCATTATCAAATTGCATATAAACAGAAGACTTAGTGAGACAAAGTATAACTTCATTGTATTTATCTTCGACCTTGAAAACAGGAGGCTTATCTTCAACAGGTTTCTTTTTGTCAGCGAAGGTAGTTTCGGCAAAAGTGAAAACGAAAATGAATAATAATGTGTACTTTAAAAATCTCATTTTAAGACGTTAATCAATAATATTAATGTCATTTGATAGTGTTAACACGATTGAATTTCAGTATAGTTTCAATCTTTTTTTACGTTATTTAAAATAATATAATAATTAATTAAAAAAATTATAATTCATGCATCAAGTTGAAGTAAATCCATTAGATTTTTTAATTCTGGTAGTTGATGATGCTCAAGCAAATGTAGTTCTGCTCTCCCATATTCTAGAGAAAGAAGGATTTAGGGTTGAAAAATGTTACGATGGGGATGAGGCTTTAGAAAAAATTAAACAGAACACTCCCGACTTAATTCTTTTAGATATCATGATGCCCAATATGTCTGGGATAGAAGTGGGAGAAGAACTTAGAAGAAGTGAATACGAGTACATTCCAATAATTTTTTTAAGTAGCTCCAATGATTCCGTAGATAAAGTTCAAGCGTTTGAATCCGGGGGAGTAGACTTTTTGAACAAACCATTTGATAAGGATGAACTTCTTATCAGGGTTAGAAATCATTTGATGCTAAAAATTCTCCGAGAAGAAAGTGAGCAACAGCTTAAAACTTTAAAAGAACGAGAACATGAGCTAAGCGAAGCAAATCAGAAGAAGTATAAGTTAATGAGAATGTTAAGCCATGATATTAAGAACCCCATATCAGGTATAATGGGTTTAGTTTCAATATTATTGGAAGACGATACACTTGATGCTGCTGAAAAGACAGAGATGTTAGAGCTAATCAAAATAAGCAGCGATAAATTATTATCTCTTGTTAAAGATTTGTTAGACCGAGAGGTTATTGAAAATCAATTTGATTCAATAGAACTAAAAAATGAAAATATTGTTGCTGTTGTTCAGCAAGTAATAAAGGCAAATAGATCAAAAGCAGCGCTTAAAAAAATAAAGATATTGTATGAATCTTATGAAAGTGAGATAGTACTTAGAATTGATAAGGAAAAGATTCAGAATATCTTTAACACATTATTGGCTAATGCTATCAAATTTTCTGCTTCCAAGAGTGAAGTGAAGGTTACCATTGAAGAATCTGAGAATGCTTTTGTATTAATTAAAGTTATTGATAAAGGAATAGGAATTCCTAATGCAATGCTTCCTAATTTTGTAGTATCATCACAAAGAGAAGAACAAGATAATCCGCATGGTGTTCTTGGTGTTGGACTTGGTCTTGAGGAAGTACGTGCCTATGTTGAAGCCCATAGTGGAAAAATTTGGGTGAATTCACAAGATAATGAGGGAACCACCTTTTTTATAGAATTACCATTGAGAAATTAACAGATATGATTTACACAATTTTAGTAATAGATGATGATGAGCCAATTCACATCATGGCTAAGAATTTACTTGGAAAAGAGTTCAAGCTTGTTAATGCTCGGGATTCTCAGGAAGCTATAAATATACTCTCGGAAACATCTGTGAACTTAATTTTGTCAGATATTCACATGCCGGGATTATCAGGGTTAGAATTATTGGAATCTATAAGAGATGATAAGGAGAAAAGTAAGATTCCTATTTTAATAATGACCAATCTTCCAACTATTGAGAAAGAGAAAAAAGCATTGGACCTTGGTGCGGCTGATTTTATAAAGAAAGAGCGATTTAATAATGAAAAGGAAGAGATCTTAGAATTGGTTAGGATGAAGATCCTAACAGATGTGAATATAAAAGGGTTGGATGAAGACCTTGAAAAAAGTAAGAACAAGTTGGTTATGAAGTTGATGGAATCAGCTATCAAAGGTTCATTCAAAGATACTGCGGATACATTTTGTCAACATCTATCAGAGATAACGAAAAGTGATTTGTTAACTTTTTTCATTCATGAAGAGGGGAATCCTCACTCATTAATTGTTCAGGGTGAAAAAAAGCCGAATGAGGTTGAATTATTAAGCTTTAAAGATTCAAACTCGTTCAATTTTTTAGTTAATAATAAAGACTCGTACTTGAGTAACCATATTTACAACGAAGAATTCGGTTGTTTTTTGGAGTTTTCAACAGAAAATGAAATGCCAGCAGAGATAGGTGTCCCTTTATTTTCTGCAAATGAGAAAGCCTTATTAATGAATAATTTGAGTGCACCTGTAGAATCGGAGCTTTTTGGTTCTATCATAATAAAGCGGTCTAAATTATTCTCAAGTAAAGAATATGAGCTTATTTCTCGCCTCATAAAGCAGACCGGAGCAATACTTTGGAGACTTTATCAACAGAATAAATGAGTAGTGAAAAGAAATCTGTTCTATTAGTTATTGAAGGCACTTACCCATGGTATAGAGGAGGAGTAAGTGAGTGGGTGTATCAATATTTAAAAGCTTTGAGCCAGTATGATTTTCACATTTTGCAAGTGGCAACAGATGAGTTTCAACAGCTTGATCCACACTCTGCGTTATATCCAGTTACGGAAAATGTAAAGTCTTTTACGCGAGTACCACCACCTGAATTATCGGGTAATTGGAATTCCTCTAAGATAAGTTGGTTTCATTCGATTATAAAAGAGTTTCCGAAGAATAGTTATTCATTCATACATGTTACTAATACCGGATTTGCAGGTTGGCTAGGCAAAAAAATAGCCGAAGTATATTTTACACCGATGATTTTAACAGAGCATGCTTTATACTGGAAAGAAGTAGAAAAAGGTGCAGTGGCATTAGAGTGTGGGTATCAAATACCAAACAATTTTGAATCAAAATTAGAGATCGTAGAGATATTTAAAGAGATAGCAGCTGAGGTCTACAAAGCATCTGACGAAGTGATTTCTGTTTCGAGAGTTAATATTCCTTATCAGATCTATTTCGGAGCTTTGTCGCCAAAATATATTCCAAATGGAATTCCAAAGAACCTTTTAGAGCCAAAAAAGAATAGAGGCAAAAACCCTGTAATTGGGTGGATCGGTCGTTGTGCTGAAATGAAAAATCCCAAGTTATTCTTTGAGATAGTGAGTGCATTTAAGAATTCAGGTATGGAGCCTAAATTTATAATGATGCTAAGTGATGCTAATGAAAAGGGGCTAGAACTTGAGGTTAAAGAATTAGCAGATTCATTTCCTGAGGTAGAGATGATCTGGAATGAGAAAGCTCATGATTATCTATACAAGTTAGATATGCTTTGCATAACGAGTCATAATGAATCACAACCGTTAGTAATGTTTGAGGCGTTATCACATAAGGCACTCCCTATAGGTTGGCAAGTAGGAGACCTGACTTCTGAATTTGGATTTGTGGTTCCAAAAGAAATAAGCACTCAAACGTTGGTGGATGAGATCAAGTTACTTTGGAATGATAAAGATCAATTCGAAAACATAGTTGAACAGAAATACGAATTGGTTTCAATAGATCATACCTGGGAATCAATTTTCAGCAAGTACGATGAATTATTTCAAGAAGTTGTTTTAGAAAAATTTAGCTAACAATGAGTCAAGTAAAGCCAGTTGTATTATTTGAGACAGAAGGCTCTTATCCATATAGTGGTGGAGGGGTAAGTACTTGGGCTCATATTTTATGTACTGAACTTGAAAATGATGTCGATTTTCATTTGCTGGCAATTACAGGAAACCCATTTGTTGAACCTCGATATAAAATCCCCAAAAATGTAGTTGATACTATTCATATTCCTCTATGGGGTGTAGAAGAGCCAGTTCATTATTATGATAAAACAATGCCTTTTTCGGGGCAAATCGAGAAAAAAGCGAATACTACTAGAGAAATTGTCAAAGAGCTTTTCTTACCACTATTCAAAGATTTTATCTCATGTTTGAACGATCCTTTTCAGGATGTAGATAAAATTAGTGATGTCATTTATGGATTTTGGAAATACTTCCAGCACTATGACTATAAGATCACTATGAAAGAGCCTATTCTTTGGTATGTGTTCAAAGAGATGCTAACAGACAAATATGTAGATAATTATGATGCTGAGTTAGGAGATACACCCAAAGTAATTGACATGACATTTGGTATGAGGTGGTTATATCATTTTATGATGCCTGTATCAGCTCCTATACCAAAAGAAATAAATGTATCTCACTCTACATTAGCCGGCTTTCCTGCATTAGCTTCCATAGCTGCAAAATATGAATATGGAATCCCGAGCATGGTTACTGACCACGGGGTATATATGCGAGAGCGCCTGATAAATGTCGGCCGATCTGATATGACATTTTTCTCCAAAAAGTTATTGGTAGACCTCTCCACAATGGTGACAAGAGCGGTTTATCATACAGCTGATCAAATATCACCTGTTACTACAGCTAACCAAAAGTGGGAAGAAAGATTTGAAGCTGATCCAAAGAATATACTCCCAATTTATAATGGGGTAGACACAGACCTTTTCAAGCCAACACCTAAGCCTTCAAAAACAGAAGGTGTACCAACTGTTATCGCCGTAGCTCAAGTATTCCCTTTAAAGGATATTGAAACGATGATAAGAACGTGTGCTATTGTTTGTGAAACGATCCCTAATGTTCAATTTACAGTTTATGGCAGTTTGGATGTGGACCCGGATTATGTACAAGGTTGCCGAGATCTGATCGACGAGCTAAAGCTAAACGATAATTTTACTTTTGGTGGTTTTCACAATAACCCAAGCATGATCTTTAATGAGGGTGATATTTCAATTCTTACATCAATCTCTGAAGGATTTCCCTATACGGTGATTGAATCAATGAGCTGCGGTAGACCTGTGGTTGCTACCGATGTTGGTGGGATTAAAGATGCACTTGAAGATTGTGGAATACTCTGTAAACCACGAGCTCCTAAAGAAATTGCGGAAGGGGTTATCAAGCTACTTGAAGATACCGACCTGCGGATAGAGTTAGGCAATAAATCCAGAGAAAAGGTACTCTTAAACTTTACAACAGATCGCTCAGTGAAGAATTATTTAGAATCTTATAACGAGCTCGCTGTAAAACCTAGATCGCCTCTTAAAGAAACTGTTAAGACCGAATCAGTTTTAAAATTATTAAAGCATTTAAAAATGAGTAAGCCTGTTTATGGAGACTAAAGAACAGGATATCATATCAACTAAAGAAGAGAAAACTTCTTTTGATGAGCTTGTTCAACAGGTTTATGACTTGGTGGGTAATCCCATTAGTGTTTGGGCGGTTGCGGCAACCATAGAATCTTTAGGAGTAAGAGATGTAGATGCACAAGAAGACTATGAATACGCTTCCGTGTTCGATATGGCAGAAGATGTGTATCAAGAGATCAAAACACATATAAGAGCTAAAGATGAAGAGAAGAAAGAAGATGATTTTAAACTCGGGAATGTATTTGAGAGTTTTAAGTTATTCTTCAAGCATTTTGGTGTAGGACTTTTATTTACCATGCCTATGATCTCCCAGATTGTAGCAATTATGGTATTTGAATATGCACTTTGGGCGTGGTTTAGATTCAACGTTGCTCAAGCGACGATGATCGCTATGGGAACAATTGGTGCTTTTATCGTGACTGGAGGGTTTATTCAGGTACTAGGTAGGTTAGTTTCAAAATACATGGGTGAAGAAAACTACTATTTAAGTTGGCGAGCTATTAAAGCAGTGATGTATTTTGCGATACCATTAGTCCTCGGTATAGCAGCTCTAACATTCGTTGTCAATATTGTATTACCATTTTATCCTCAGAGAATGGTGAGTATAGGTCTTACCTACTTTATACTTATTTCTACGATGATGCTTTCCGCTGCAGTACTTTATGCGAGTCAACAGAAGTTTATAATTTTAGTCAGTATTCTAGTTGGTACGTTCTCAGTTGTTTTTGGAATGGAATTATTTGACCTGGGGATATACTTTTCGCAATGGTTAGGGATCTCAATAACAGCCGGTATCCAGATCATTTACATTTTGCTGTACTATTTTTTTAAAATTAGAATTAGTAGACAGCAGCTATTTAAACAATCTCTTCCTAAACTCGAAGTAAGCTATTATAACACCTATCGGTATTTTTTATACGGATTCAGTTATTTCACCTTTCTGTTTGTAGATAGAATATTGGCTTGGTCGGCCGGACCGCCACCGCCACCCTATATAATTTGGTTTAACACCTCTTATGAGTTAGGAATGGATTGGGCGTTACTAAGTTTCATTTTTACTATAGCACTCTTAGAATTTATAATTCAATTATTCTCTCACAGGATAATTCCTGCCCAAAAGAGAACCGATATTTCTAGACTTAAAAAGTTCAATCTATATTTTAGCAACTTCTATTCTTTACAGTTAGTCATTTTATTTTTTGTTGGGATAATCTCAATTCTAGTTACCTACTATGGAGTTTCAGCTCTAAGAGTCTTCGAAAATGATATTCCGGAAATTCGTGACTTCTTTGCAAATCCAATCACATTCAAGGTCTTTTGGTTAGGTAGTATTGGATATTTATTTCTTGTATTTGGGCTATTGAATTCACTGTTCTTTTTTACAATGAACCGGCCTGAATTTGTTTTGTATTCCATGTTATTTGCTTTATGTGTTAATGCTTTAACAGGATATGTATGTAGCAGAATTATAGGATTTGAGTATGCTGTTGTAGGGTTAGTTGCCGGGTCTATTGCGTTTGCAGTAACTACCGGATTAATTGGGAAAAGATTTTTTAAACATTTGGACTATTTTTATTACTCTGCATATTGAGGAAACCATATGAGCAAAGACGTAAAAGACTATATCAACATAATTGGGCATAGGCTTGGAAAAGCTTTTTCCATAGACTCGTTCGGTACTGAAGAAGAGCTGCAATTTTGGGCACTTTCTGCTGAGCATATGTCACGAAAAAAGAACCCTACCTTTCAGAATATAATTAGCTGGATCGATCTGCTATATGAGGCTCCGGTACATTTTGTTTACAAATTAGAAAAAGAACATTTAGTTCTAATAAAACGACAATTAATTTCAGAGAACTTATTAACAGATAAAGGAAGTAAATCAAAAGGTTCACAGCTTGAAAGTCAAAGAGTGCAATTCGTACAAGATTTTGAAAATCAAATGCAGAATCTTGAGAAAAAAAGACAATGGGACGAAGATTTTAAACAGCATGGCGTTTCGGCACATACCATTGGAAATTGTGAGCACATCCCATTATTTAAAAAGAATGGAGATTTCTGGGGTGTTTATGTAGTAGGACCGAATATCAAAAGCCCGGAGAATATGTCTCCTAAATTTTCAATAATTAGCCGCTTACTTTCTACTTGGCTCATAAAATTGGAGAGTCAAGAGAAAAAATCCCAAAAAGAGTACCAAGATAAAGTTCATGGTTTAGTAGGGGAGCTAGGGTCCGGCGCTTTGAATACAAAGGGGGTTTCAGAGTTATTATTATTGTACTTGGTTAATGTTTTGAAGGCGAAATCAGGTGCTGTAATAGAGTATGTAGATTCCAAACCTAGTATGATTGCTTCTCATAAACTGGAAGAAGCTCATATTAAGTCATTAATGGGTTTGTCTACCGAAACTATGTACGCATTAGAAGAGGGAGGATTTAAAGTTACGGAGTCAGGGGCTGCTATTATAAATGAATTCGAATACCCTCCAATATTTCTGCCGTATATAACAGAAAGTGTAAAAGGGTTTATATGGTTAGATAGATCGGAGGAGAATGAACTTAAAGATCGACATCCAGTTTTAGGTGATATATCAACTTTGGTAGCTAAGTTATTCGAGTTTAGAAATACGAATGAAGTCTTTTCAGACAGTCTGGTAGAGACTTTTTATAAAATGCTTCGAGCAATTGAACAGAATCGAGAGAAAACGAAATATCATACCCCAAGGATGATAGCTTTTGTTGAAATGTTTGGTACAATCTTTGGGCTCGATTCTAACGAAATGAAGATCCTTAAAACTACGGCAAAACTTCATGACATTGGCTATGTAGGAGCTGCAGGAATTAGTTCAATGGCTAGTATTGGATCAGAGCTTGCTCACCCTTTAGCTGGTGCCACAATGATCAGTAATCTACCTATTCATGAAGATGTGATCAATGGAATTAAAACTCATCATGAATGGGTGAATGGAAAAGGAACCCCTAATGGTATAAAGAGTGAAGATATACCATGGACAGGTAAAATTATTTCTGTATATGAATATGTAGTAGACTTCTTTGAATCTAATCCAAATGTTGTGCCTGCTGATGAAGAAAAAATGATGGAAAGGTTGAAAAACAATCTTATCGAGAGGGCAGACATTCAATTCGATCTAGTTCTTATTCCTACGGTTATCCAACAATTGACCATGCTTGGTTGGTCTGGATGTTCAGAACTGGGTGTGGAATAGGATGAAATATGAGTAAAATAATAACGCTAATTTTTACCTGCTTGATGGTTATAAATTGCACATCATCTACTGATATAATAAGTCTAGATACGCCTATTTATGATCCTTTTGGTGTTGTTTATTCGGATATAGATCCTCTAACAATTGACGGGTATAAAACAGTAATTGTAGAACCAAATTTTTTTGATGAAAAAGATATAGAAGTGCTACATGATAAAGGCATAAAAGTAATTGCTTACCTATCGTTGGGGGAAGTTAATCCATCAAGAAAATATTTCGAAGACTTTAAAGAAGTCGGTTTCAAAGGTGAAAATGGGAACCATGGCTCATTTTATATTGACCTCACAAGTGATGTAATAAAAGACAGCTTTATAGAACAGATTATTCCGGAGCGATTAGCTAAAGGATTTGATGGACTTTTCCTAGATACGATTGATGCAGTAGCGCCTTATACTGATAGAAGTGAAATGGAAGCTGACATGGTGGAACTGATAAAAAGAATAAAAATTTCTTTTTCGGATAAATTACTGATTCAGAATGCTGGATTATTTCTTCTTGATAAAACTCATGAGTATATCGATGGCATTGGCATAGAAGATATAGCTTCAGGATATAATTTTGATACAAATGAATATAAGATCAAAAGTGAAGAAGCATTTCAAGAACGGTTAGTTTTAGTTGATGAAACGTACCAACGTTATAAAATTCCTTTCTTAATTATAGACTTTGCGAATGATGATAGCAGTAAAGTTATAGTAAAGTCTCGATTAGAAAACACAGGGCATGCGTTTTTCATCAGTAATATTGAATTTAACGGATTGCCTAGTTTGAACTATACGTATCAGAAAATGAAGAAAGGAGCGTGATATGCCTTATTGGTTGATCATATTTCTTTCTATTGCGCGATTAGTATTATTCTTTGTGATATTATTTTCATGGATCGGCCCCAAGTTTTTATCTCATACAAAAAAGCTACAAGGCATAGATAAGATGCTCTACAGTTGGGTTGGAATTGGAGGGACTATCGTTGTAAGCATCTTTATTCTTACGAGCCTGAACCTATATGATCTTATAAGTTTATTAGTGGTCCTATTACTGATACCTATTCTAATTTCAATTTATAAGGAGAAGAGGAGAGGTACAGCTTTAAGATCTATTTTTAAAGTATTGGAAAACAAGCTAGTTGCTAATCAGGTAAGAGTAATAGAGTCGATCAGAGTGTTTACTTATAAAGGATTAAAAGAAAGGTTTTCAACTCCGAGGCGGTTTTCTTTATATGATAACAGATTCAATATTTCGGCAACTATTATTGGAATTACGGCTTGTATTGTTAGAATTATTCCGGTTATAAAAAATGCAGCTCCGTATAGTCGAGCTTGGTATTTTGAACTTGAAAATGTTAAAAACATACGCCTTCAACAGTATTTTGGGGATTTACCAATTTCTAAAGGGATGCATTCGTTAGTCGTTATGTTTAGTTCACTAACTCAAGTTGGCCCTGAACTTACTTTAAGTCTTTTAGGAAGTTTAACCAGCTTTCTGTTAACGGTTATTATCTTTTGGATAATTAGAGAAATAACAAAAGGGAAAAGATTAACAGCAGCACTTTTTGGTGCAAGTATATTTGCTATAGTTCCCACTCTATTTCTACCTATAAGTTTAGAAGCGGAGACAGGAATTAATACAATTTTATTAGGCTTATGCTTTGCTTTGCCAACAGCGTTTATTTTTATCAGAAACCTTCGATCTATTGATAAAGCTCCATGGTTTTATGTTACAATGGGGATCTTAGCAACGGCGTTAACTGATATATTTGTTCTTTTAGTGGTTCTGTTACCATTTTTGATCTATGGGTTATTAGCTCTTCCTAAAAAGAAGTTTGCAATAAACTTTATTAAGGTGATTTCATATATAGTAGTTGTATATATAATTTCATTAAGTCCTTACATTATTCATTTAGTAGTTAATGGTAACGAGATTTGGCCTTTCTTCGAATTAGAGCTTCTGGATACGCTGATCTTTAGCTATTTTCCATTTCTCATCCTTGATATTGAACAGTTAAGTGTGATTTACTTATACATTACTGGAGGAGTATTTTTCGTGCTTCTCGTAACTCAGTTTATCCAAAAGAATAAAAATGTCTCTGATGTACTCGTGTTCTTCACAATGTTTGCATCTGTAGCGTTTATATTTTCTTCCTTCAATAACTTAAGCTTACCACTTTTGGATATAGATCAGTTATCTGCCTTTTATTCAATTTTAATAGCAATTTTAGCGGGACTAATATTCTACGCGTTTTTTACGATTATTGAAGTATTGTTTAAAGTTAAACATAGATTTGTGGGATACTCACAACCCTTTTTTTTAGTTGTATTAATAACAAGCAGTATCTTTTTAGCCGGAGGGATAAATACGGGAACTACGCTGCCACAAACGCTCCCAAATGGTTTTTTTGAAGCTTATTATAGAATCATTAATGAAAGGCTTCCTTATACATATGCAACAGTAAGTCCACCATTAGATAATACATTATCGAAGAATAGACACTTTTTCATGAACTATGATTTTTTCTTAGAAAGTTATAGTGAGATTGATTCCACTTATCAGGAATATTTAAATTTACCTAATGAATTAAAACCTGATACTGTTAACATCCCACCTGCTAGCATATTCGTATTTATACAGAAACCACCATATGAATCTATTCAAGAGGGTATTTTATTTGAACCTGCGCAAAAGATGGAAGATCTAAATAATTGGATAACTGAATATAAAGGACTTCCGGGCAGGCAGGTTTTAGTTTACGAAGAAACAGAAGACGCGATTATTTATGAGATAATAAATCAAAAAGATCAATCATATATTGGTGATATCCTCATGAATATATATCCAAAAGAGGAAGGACGTGCCGCAAGGTTATTTAAATAGATTGATTTTAAAGTTAGTACTAACTGGGGTGTTCATATCATTGAATTTGAATGCATATGCATTTTACTACCAAGTAGATGCTGTATCGCCCTCAATTTTAGTATTCCAAGATTCTGCTGATGAAAGCTCAATGGAAATATCTGAGCAATTATTAGGGATTTTCAGATATACTGAATTTGACCATGATCTATACGATTTTACCAAAACCGATAATTTTGAAATTCCTACCGGTACTCAGTTGATCATTAACACGGCAGAGTCCATTATAGGATTAACTGAAAGTGAAATAGAAGAGCTGATCCGATTTGTAGCAACGGGTGGAAAGATGTTATTCGTTGGGGTTATTACAGATGAAAAACTAGCTTTTCTTCAGGGTATTAAGTCAGAGTCAGATTTTACTACAGAAGCTAATGTGCGTGGTATTAAAGGATTGAAAGATATTTTTCCAGGCTTTAAAGATAGAAGTTTTTATTCGCCTACTAGTGTGCCTCATGATGGCTTAAAAGCCGAAAACTTTAGTTCAAAAGTACAAATTTATGCTGTGGCTTCAACTAATGAAGCGTACCCTGTTTTGTTAGAGAATAGAATTGGAAAAGGAAGCATTCTTATTTTTAATACGAGCATACTCTATGAAAAACAATATAGAGGATTAATTTTTTCAGGGATTTTGAAGTTGTTACCGAATCTTCCTTATAGGGTTGCAAATGCAGGGACTATGTTTTTAGATGATTTCCCTTCTCCCTTATACAATACAAAATTGGAACCGATAGATACTGAGTATGGAATAGAGCAAGCAGAATTTGTATATGACATTTGGTGGCCGGAGATGAAAGAATATGCGGATTCTGTATTTATGACTTATTCTGCAATGACTGCGTTTAATTACAACGCCAATATTGTTCCTCCATTCGATTATAATGAATGGGAACTTGCACGATTGAGAAGAAGAGGCAGAGAAATAAAACCCAGTATTGAGCTTGCTAAAGATATTCTAAAAACTCGCCACGAATTGGCTTTACATGGTTATAACCATTTTTCACTAACAAATGATGAATGGGATTATCAAAAGGAATTCATGATGTCTTCTTTGAAGTCTGTACAAAAAAGATGGCGAATAGATGATCTTGGAAAATTACCTGTGACTTATGTCCCGCCGACGAATTACATCGATTCTACTGGCATTCAAGCTTTAGTGAAAGGAATGCCATCTATCAAGATAATGAGCTCTTTGTATTTAGGAGAGGTAGTAGATGGAGGTGGTAGGGAGTTTGGAGTAGATCCTTATAATTCAAAATTGTTTGATTATCCCCGGATTACAAGTGGGTTTACTATGAGGGAAAATTCTTTATTTGATCAACATGGAATGCAATTGTTAACCGGGGTTTGGAGCCATTTCGTACATCCCGATGATGTATTTCAAATTGTGCAAAGAGATGCGGATGCTTTTGAAAGCCGAAACCCTGATGAACTTGGCTGGAGAACAACTGAAGGAGATCCCCGTAGCCTATTTGGCGAGTTTAAAAAGAGAATCAATTACACAAGAGAACAGTATCCTTTTTTGAGACTCGTTTCAGCTGATTATGGAGCTAAAATTGTAGAAGATTGGCTAGAAACGTCAACAAAATACTATGAGAACCAAAAGAACTACCTCGTTCAAGTAATTCCACCTAGAACATATGTTTCCACTGTTCCTAACAAAGGTGAAAAACATTGGTTCATGTATGTTCAAAATTCTGATAAGAAAGTTATAGAGAATTTTCTAAGTGAAAATGCAGACGGCTTCAGCTTCTCCAAATTTTGGGATGGTTACTTATATCAGTTTTATTCGAATGAAAACATTTTGGTAATACCTAAACCCGTTTACCAATCCATAGACGGATTATCAGTTGATCAGCTTTTAGCTAATTCTTTAAACGACTTACGAGAGTTTAATAATGTTGATGAAGATTTCAGTGAGCCTGAAATAACTCCTGAACAGCAACTTAAAAATGCTATCAATAGTTATCTAAGGAACCCTAAGAGTATGGCTTTGCAAGAACAACTCATTACTCTCAGTCTTGAAAATGATCAGACAATACGGGCTATTCAGGTTCTCGAATTTAGGTTGAAGTCAAACCCTAACTGGGTGGAGAATGATATTACCAGGTTAATAACTTACTACGGATATGAAAGCGCTTTTGAAAGAGCAGAGAATTATTTAGAAGAACTATGGAGAAAGTATGGAGATGAAAAAGTTATTCAGCTCAAAAATAGAGTAGCTGAGCAACTTGGATTATATTCTCCTGCATTTCTTAAAAGATGGCGTTTGAGAGAAATTAATGTGTTAGGAGAGAGTACGGAAGCCGTATTAGCTTATACAAGTTTGATAGAGAGCGAAGAAACATGGCCTGAGGTGAAGCAGAGACTTTTAGGATTGATCGAGAATAATCCTGAAAGCGATAGCTTGTATGCATACACTATTCAGCGATCATTTTATTATGAACCGTCTGACAGTACTATAGCTTTGTTGGAGGGTTTCCCTGATTTTTCTCATGATCAGCTAAACAGTTTTTCTACACAGTTTGCTAATATATATGGATACGAGATATTTAACTTTACAGAAGCCTTGTATTGGGCTGAGAGATCTGATGATATTTCTAATCGAGCTAAACTTGAATGGATAGCTCAGAATAATGACTTGGATCAGTTTTATGATGTAGCTAGACAGTACCTGAACCAACCGCAGAAAGATGATTCACTACGAGCTTTTGCCGGAACCACATTGTACTACCAAGGGCAAAAAGATAGGGGTTACGAGATAATGTATCCGCTTTTTAATGATGGGAGAACTACCAATAACGATGCTAATCAATTAATTACGGAAGAATTTAAATTCATAACGTACAACGATCGAAAAGATCTATATAAAGAATATCCAAACTTCTTTGACCAAGAAGAAAGCGAGAGATTAAAAGATGAATTACGCTGGAATGAAGGTGTCCGATTATCTTTGGATGGGGAATATTTCAGTGACAATTTTGATAACTCCTCAGCGAGAGGTGGAGCTTCAATTCAGTTTGGTAACCGAAGAAACTTAACACATCTTTTTAAACTGGAAGACATATACGTAAACAACCGAGTTGGGACACAGAATTTCTACTCTAATTTTAGTGGTTTAGGATATGAATATGAACGAAGAAAAGAAGATTACAGCAGAGTATTTAAGTTTGGACCTTCTGTATTTTTTGGGGATGAAGGACTGTTGGCTGAAGCGTTTATTTCGTATTCCATTAGTTATGATTCAACATTCACCTCTTTGAATTTATCTTTCGAACCGGAGTATACGAGAGAAGCTATTCTACAAGATATTTATAAAGTTAAAGGTGAGTTTTATAGAGAAGATCCTTGGTTTAATAATAACTTTCTAACTACCCTATCTGGAAATGGTCAATTCTATACGAATGAAGTATTCGATTACTCAGTAACCGGACGCGCTTACTTACAACCATGGGAAACTCCATTCAGAGGTAGATTAATTGGTGAATTGGCATGGCAAGATGCTACTAAGAGTTTTGTTAATGCTGATCCATTTTTCACGCAAAACAATTACTTTCTTAAAGGCGTGGGGCTAGATCTTCGTTATCGCAATCCTAATGACTTTAATTATGACACATTGTTTGAACTCGAAGTAATGGGGAAACATGCATCAACAGATGGCTATTTTATGACAGGTAGAGTAAACATTGAACATAAATTTAAAAACTTCTGGCAAGTGAAAGTAGGTTCAGAACTTTCAACCAGTTCAGTTTACCAATCCAATAGAATATTTTTAACTATTTCTCACTTTTTTAGATATCGTTTAAGAGATTAAAACAATTTGAATAAAATCACGTATGGTTTAGGGTGAAAAAAATAAAACCACATATTGAATGGATAGCTTTTCTTTCAGGATTAATACTGATGGGTGCTTTAGATCCTACAGTACAAGGAACTTCACTATGTTTACTTGAATTCGTAGGGATAAATTTTTGTCCGGGTGAAGGCTTAGGACATTCTATTGCATGGTTTTTTCGAGGAGAGTTAAACAACTCATTTGAAGCGAATCTTTTTGGACCACTTGCCGTAGTAATTCTTAGCTTGAGAATTCTACACATATGGAAGGATTTATTAAATAATAAAACTACTACACAAATAGGACAGACAGATGGCAGAAGTATATGATTATGTACCCGAAGCAGAGGGAGATGAAGCCCTTTATTTAAACAAGCTTCTTTCTAGTCTCGATGAAGAAAATAAACAAAGATTTTCGAATGTATATCGTTCAAGAAGAAAAGACCCTCAAACAGTGTTGATACTGTGTTTGTTAGGATTTTTGGGCCTCGCAGGAGTTCACCGAATCGTTCTCAATCAAATTGGAATGGGAGTTTTGTACTTCTTTACCGCAGGATTATGCTTTATTGGAGTTATAGTAGATTTAGTAAACTATAAAGATCTCACATTTCAATACAATAGAAAGGTAGCACATGAAGTCCGCTCTTTGTTGTAGAGTAAGTACTTCGATCGATTACCGTTAAAAGATGAATATTATATGAGTAAAAGTATCAATCACCTCAATAGAGGTGATTTTATTAGAAGACTGTGATGCTTTTTAACTTATAAGTTCTTTATCTAATCAACCCATTTCATAACTATAGATATGCCATAAAAAAACCCGAGTCGTTCAAAACCCGGGTTTATCTTTAGGGCATTTGGTGCTTATGCAGCATCCAAAAGCTCGGTTGCTCTTCGTGATACAACTACGAATGCAATCACTTTTAGTTGCACTAAAGACTTTTTTGAATTTAAGATACTTAAGAAGTGGGTTTAATTTATATCGTTGTTATCTTGTTACATGAGAATTGAACAAATTTTTGATATGACCAAAAAAGAGCTTGGAATAGGCATAGCTCTCCTTGTTACTTTTTTTCTAATGAGTTTTGTATCGAGAACAGTTAGAATTTCGCAGTCGCAAGCAATAATAGGGACTGAGAATTCAGAAATATTCCTCGAAGAAAATGCTAGAATTGATGAATTAGTAGCTATAATAGATTCTGCCGGAATTGAATTTGATGAAGAAGAACTACGATGGGTTAGCTCATTACTCGGTTGGCGATCTTTCAGAAAAGGGGCTTACACTTTTGATGGGGAATACTCTTATGACGAATTTCTAACCAAGTTAGCTTTTGGAAGTCAAGATCCGGTTGAAGTGACTATTCTCCCCGGAATAACTGTAGAACGCTTTTCCAGGAACTTAGGACAGGTTATGAGTTTTGACAGTTCGGATGTGATGAATGCATTTAATGACAGCCTATTCACAAGATCTTTAGGCTTGTCGAAGGAACAGCTTTTTGGCAGAATGTTACCGGATACGTATAATATTTATTGGACATCAACTCCTAAAAGTACCATCGAAAAAATTCTAAATGAGTTTGAGAACAGAGTTTCTAAACCATTTGCTAATCAAGCGGACTCGTTAGGGCATACCATTGATGAAGTTATTGCCATGGCTTCTATTGTAGAGTGGGAAGCTAACATTGAAGAAGAGAAACCAGTTGTGGCAGGATTGTACTGGAATCGCTTAGACCGACGGATGTATTTACAGGCAGACCCTACCATCAGCTTTGCCGTTGGAGAGAGAAGACGTTTGTTATTGGAAGATTACAAAGTAGATCACCCATACAATACCTACATGAACTATGGGTTGCCTCCAGGGCCTGTTACAAACCCAAGCTTAAAGACTATTACAGCTACACTAAATCCAGGGGATCACGAATATTTATTTATGGTTGCAAGCCCAGAAGGTGGTCATATTTTTAATAGAACCTATGAGCAACATCTTATTGACGCCGAAAAATGGCGCGCTTGGTTAAGACAGCAATACCGTATTAAGAGGCAAAGTGAAGAGTCTGGTACTGATTAAATCTTTTTAGTTTCTATAAACCGATTTTATAATAACTTTTTGGTTTATATGCTCGCTACTAAACTCAATATTGTTGCTTAGCCCTCGAAAATTCTTGAGTTCGTGTAAACCATTTTTTAGATAGGATGGATTTCCAACTCTGTTTAAAGTAGAGAGCACAGCATTTGCAACATCAAATCCAATAAAGGCAAATTGATTTGGCTCAGCTTCGAATCTTAATCTGAAGTTGCTAATAAAGTTTTCGACATCATTATCTCCATAACGAATGTCAAAGCTTTGGGTATAATGCAGACTGGTTTCCGGAAGTCGGGCACTTGCAATATCTGTATCTGACCACTCTTCAGAACCCAGCAGAATATAATCACTTTCAGATGCTTCCAGATCTGTAATGAGGTTTCTGATCAAGGTTGGAGCAGCAGAGCCCGTAAAAGGAGCGTAGACCGCTTTCAGTCCGGGAGCTGGCATCAATGTGTCAGTTTTAGACAGATAAGCTGTATACTCAGAAATATCGTATCCATTAGATTGCAGATCTTCTAAGAAAAAATGTTGTACAAAAACACCTAGTCGTTCAGCTTCATGACGGAATGCCAAAGCAGAAGCTCGACCTAATGCATTCTGTTGAGCTAGTACTGCTACAGTGTCAATTCCAAGTTCATTAACGGCATGCTGAGCCATCTTTGTACCTTGAACAGCAAAAGTAGGATTCGTTTGAAACATGTAGTTATTTGCCAAGCTCAAAGAATCAGAATTTGCAAGAGGAGTGATAACCGGAACTTCATATTCTTCTGCTAATCCGGAAAAAGCTTTTGCAACTTCGGAGAACAAGGGGCCGATCACAACATCGACATCTTTATTCCAGATCAACTTGTTTAAAATATCTTCAGGCTGAGTAGAGTTTGAGTTTGTCTCAACGAAATTTAGAAAAGCTTTTTTATTAGGCTGATTTGAATTGAATTCTTCAACAGCTAGCTGTATCCCAAAATATAGATGTTGAGGTACTTCGTAATTATCCGACTGAATTTCAAAAGAGGGTAGTGCAACACCAATTTGGTAAGACATCCCGTTAGGTGCTTGAGGATATTTCCTCATAGGATATCGAGATGAATAGGTCAATGAATCCCTTAATGCTGATTCGACCTGGAAAAGATCTACAGTACTCTCATTAATTAGAGAAGACTTAAACGTTTCGAGTAATACTTTTGCTTTGGAATAACTTATTCGTCCTAGTGAACCGTCAAGTACATCTTTAAGAATTTCTTGATTTGAATTATGACGATAAACGGTCTTGATCTGATCAATGCTTAAATAGCTAACAATTTGATTATAAAAAGTAGTAGCACGACTAGTAAAAACGTTGCTTGTGTTATCCTCTTTTAGTTGATAGAGTAAATCTAAGGATGCAGATAAATCATCTAGTTGAAACAGAACTAAAGCTTTTGTGTATGCAGCTTCCGCTAGAATAGGTTCGTCTGCTTGTTCTTCTTGTAGGATTAGATCTAAATATGATCTAGACTTTACATATTGACCTAACGCAAAATAGCTCTTGCCAATAAAGAGTGTAGCTTCGGGTTCGTCGATGTTAGTGAATACTCTAATGGCTCTTTCATAATCGCCATTTTGGTATAAATTTTTTCCGGTGTCAAGAGATTGTGCATATCCTGTCCCCGAAAACATCAGAATTAGTAATAGAAGTAAAGTAGAAAAAATTGATTTCATAGAATTGCTAAGTTGGTATACTCGCTTACACTCAGAATAAACGAATTTGTTCTTACTTTTATTCCCACTCAATTGTAGCAGGGGGTTTAGAGCTGATATCATACACAACTCTATTAATTCCTTTAACTTCATTGATAATGCGATTCGAAATATGCCCTAAAAACTCGTACGGTAAATGAGCCCAATCAGCAGTCATACCATCTAAACTTGTTACGGCACGCACGGCTATGGTAAATTCATACGTACGCTCGTCTCCCATAACGCCTACACTTTGCACCGGGAGAAGAACTGTAAGAGCTTGCCAAACTTCATCATAAAGTCCTTGAGCCTTCAGTTCATCGATGAATATTTTGTCTGCTTCTCGAAGAAGATCTAATCTCTCTTTACTGAGATCTCCAATTACTCTAATTCCTAGTCCGGGCCCCGGAAATGGGTGTCTCGCAATAAAATGCTCGGGAATACCTAGCGCTCTTCCAACTTCACGCACTTCATCTTTAAACAATTCTCGTACGGGCTCAATAAGGTCTAGCTTCATCTTATCAGGTAATCCACCTACATTGTGGTGCGATTTTATAGTAGCTGAAGGGCCTTTAAAGGAAACACTTTCTATCACATCCGGATATAACGTTCCTTGTGCTAAATATTTAAACTCTGATTGACCACCGATCTCTTTTTCAAATACATCAATAAAAGTAACACCAATGATCTTCCTCTTTTTCTCGGGATCAGAAACTCCATCTAATCTGGATAGAAATAACTCTGAAGCATCAACACCACGAACAGGTAGTTCAAGTTCTTTTATGTAGAGATCTAGTACTTCCTCAAACTCACCTTTGCGAAGAAGACCGTTATCAACAAATACACATTCTAACTGATCGCCAATTGCCTTGTGAATCAATGTTGCAACAACGGTGGAATCTACTCCACCTGATAGTGCACATAAAACTTTGTCAGAACCAACTTTCTTACGAATGGCATCAATTTGTTCATCAACAAAAGAATTAGCAGTCCAATCACCACTTAGTTCACAAATATCAAACGCGAAGTTTTTTAGTATCTGTTTTCCGCAATCGGTATGTGCAACTTCGGGATGAAATTGTACACCATAAATTTCTTTTTCTGTGTGATGAACCGCCGCAACTTCCGCATTATTGGTATGACCAACAATTTCGTACGAGGAGGGAAGTTCATGAATATGATCTCCGTGACTCATCCATACTACAGATTCGTTTTCAATACCTTTAAGGATTCCTGTATCATTATCGATGATAAGATGCGCACGACCAAACTCTCGTTTTTCGGCTTTTTCAACGCTTCCCGGTATTTCTGTGTGGGCAAGAAGTTGTAGTCCGTAGCAGACACCAAGAATTGGGACATCCCAATTCAGGATTTCGGTCTGCAAATCAGGAGCACCTTCATCATTTACACTTTTTGGGCTTCCTGAGAGGATAATGCCTTTAGGCACAGGTTTAGAAACTGTCTCTAAATCAACATTATAGGGATGGATTTCACAATAAATATTGAATTCACGCAATCGTCTGGCGATAAGCTGTGTGAACTGAGATCCGTAATCAAGAATTAAAATCCATTCGTTATGTCGGCTCATTAAATTTGAAAGTATTTAAGCGATGATTTCTTTGTATGATTCGGCAGAAAGGAGAGACTCAAGTTGAGAAGCATCAGCTACTTTAACTTTTACCATCCAGCCTTCGCCATAAGGATCTTCATTTACTAGCTCAGGGTTATCTTCTAAAGCTTCGTTCACTTCTGTGATTTCACCGTCAATAGGAGCATAAAGCTCAGAAACTGTTTTTACAGCTTCTACGGTTCCAAAAGTGTCATCAGCTGAAAAATCAAAGCCTGCTTCTTCAAGTTCTACAAAAACGATATCGCCTAATTCTCCTTGGGCAAATTCAGTGATCCCAATAGTAGCAGTTCCATCGCCATTATCCTTAATCCATTCATGCTCTCGAGTATATTTTAAATCACTTGGTACACTCATCTTACTGCCTCCGGGTCAAATTTGAAATTGTTTTCTAAATACTTAGTGGTGAATTTACCAGCTAAGAAGTTGGGATCATCCATAAGTTGAATATGGTAAGGTATAGTCGTTTTGATCCCTTCTATGATAAATTCCTGCAACGCACGCTTCATCTTATTGATAGCTAATTCTCTGGTTGGTGCATAAACAATAAGTTTAGCTATCATTGAATCGTAATGAGGCGGGATACGGTATCCTGAATAAGCATGAGTATCTAATCTCACACCATGTCCACCCGGAGGGTGAAATACAGTAATTTCACCGGCAGAAGGACGGAAGTTAAATTCAGGATCTTCAGCATTAATTCTACACTCTATAGAATGTCCTCGCATTTCGATCTCACGCTCTTCGATCTTCATACCGGCAGCAACACGTATTTGCTGCTCAATAAGATCATATCCTGTTACTTCCTCAGTTACAGGATGCTCAACCTGAATACGAGTGTTCATTTCCATGAAATAGAAATTCTCATCGTCATCCACTAAATATTCAACAGTACCAGCACCTTCATAATCAACTGCTTTCGCAGCGTTTATAGAAGCTTCACCCATTCTTTTTCTTAAATCCGGGGTCATAAGTGGGGAAGGAGATTCTTCCAATACTTTTTGATGTCGTCGCTGAAGAGAGCAATCTCTTTCACCTAAGTGAATAACATTACCATGCTGATCAGCCATGATCTGAATCTCAACATGATGCGGGTTTTGAACAAAGCGCTCAATATATACTTCCGGGTTACTGAAGATAGTGCCGGCTTCATTTCGGCACATTTCGAAATTCTTCTTTAACTCACTTTCTTTTTCAACAACACGCATTCCACGGCCACCGCCACCAGCAGAGGCTTTGATAATAACCGGGAATCCAATGTCCTTGCACACTTTTACAGCTTCTTCATAAGTGTCAACTACACCATCACTACCTGGTACAACAGGTACCTTATTTTTGATCATAGTTGCTTTGGCTACAGCTTTATCTCCCATTGAGTTAATAGCGTAAGGAGATGGGCCTATAAACTTTAGATCATGCTCAGAGCAAATCTTAGAGAACTCAGCATTTTCAGCTAAAAAACCATAACCGGGATGAATAGCCTCAGCATTAGTGATTTCTGCAGCAGCTAAAATGCTCTGTATTTTTAAGTAGCTGTCTTTGCCTGCAGGAGGACCAATACATACAGCTTCGTCTGCAAATTTTACATGAAGGCTATCGGCATCAGCTGTTGAATAAACAGCTACTGTCTTAATACCCATTTCTTGACACGTTCGAATAACTCGAAGTGCTATTTCGCCACGATTGGCAATTAATATCTTTTTAAACATGCTGACTAATTTAGTCTTTGCTGATTATGAAAAGGGGTTGATCAAACTCTACTGCTTGACCGTCTTCAATTAAAATTTCTTGAACGGTTCCACTAAATTCAGCTTCAATTTCATTCATGATCTTCATTGCTTCAACAATACATAATGTATCGCCTTTTGAAACTTTAGATCCAACAGTTGCAAATGGGTCTGAATCAGGAGAAGCTGCTTTATAGAATGTACCTACAATAGGGGATTTAACTGTTTCACCTTTTGCAGCGGATGAACTAGCTGATTCAGAACTTCCACTATCAGCGGTAGGAGCAGCTTGAGGTTGAGCCGGAGCAGCTGGCTGTGCCGGAGCCGCCATAGGTTGTGTGTATGTAACCTGCTCAACAGTTCCTGTTTTCTTAACTTTAATTTTGAAATCACCTTCTTCAATAGCTACTTCGTCTACATCACTATCAGAAATAAGGTTGAGAATATTCTTTATAAGTTTTAAATCCATAATAATTTATTTAGCTCGTTCGAGATAAGTTCCTGTTCGTGTATCAACTTTAATTTCTTCACCTTCGTTTATAAAAAGCGGTACGTTTACAACAGCACCCGACTCTAATGTTGCCGGCTTACTTCCACCTTGTGCGGTATCACCCTTTAGTCCGGGATCAGTTTGGCTGATTTTTAGGACTAATTGATCTGGTGGTTCTGCATATAAAACTTGCTCGTCATCTGCATTGAACAATACATTACAAACCTGTCCTTCAATTAAGTAGTCCTGACGTTCAACTTGGTTTTCGTTGACAGGTATTTGTTCGTAGGTGTCATTGTTCATGAAATAGAAGAGGGGACCGTCTTGATATAAAAACTGATAATCTCTGTTTTCAACTCTAACCGCTTCAGTGTTTTCACCTGAGCGCCAAGTTTTATCGATGTTCTTACCGTTTACGATGCCTCTGAGCTTTGTTCTCACAAAAGCAGGTCCCTTTCCGGGTTTTACATGTTGAAATTCAGTAATTGAATACAATTCACCATCCATATTCAGAACTAACCCGTTTCTGAAGTCGGAAGTAGAAATCTTAGCCATTAAAAATATCTCCGTTTTTTAGTTCCCTAAAAATACAGCTAGGGAATTTCGATAACAAGTTAATTAAAGAAAATTGGTAACGATGTTATATAAAATTGCCAAAGGACAAATTACATAGATAAACATAGGCCATACTTTAGAAAACAAAGTTTGACGAATGCCTGCAAATCCAAATTCCATCTCTGTTATCGCAGAATCCGTTTTCCAAACAAAGGCTACAAAAATACACGTAAGCAAGCCGCCAATTGGTAATCCTAAGTTGCTAAAGATGTAATCAAAAGTACCAATCAATGACGTGTTGAACGCTACAATGATAGAAACTACCAATACGCCAAGACCAACACCCCACGATGCTTTTTTCCTAGGAACTTCATATTCATCAATAACAAATGATACCGGAACCTCAAGAAGAGAGATAGTTGAAGTTAAAGCGGCGATACTTAGTAGTAAGAAGAACACTACACCAAGAATTAACCCTACAGCCCCACCGATAGAATGGAATAAAGCAGGGAGAATTTGGAATACAAGATCTGTACTTGAAGCAAGTTGATCGCCAACAAAGATATCTATACCAGCATTCTTTGCAACATACATTGCGGGAATAATTAATAGACCGGCTAGGAATGCAATACCTACATCTGCTAGTGTTACATAAGCGGCAGCTTGAGGAATATTTTCCTTTTTGTTTAGATATGAACCATAAGTGATTAAAGCACCCATACCAAGAGAAAGGGAGAAGAATGCTTGTCCCATAGCGGAGAATATTAAACCAGTAGTGATTTTAGAAAAATCTGGTAACAAATATTCGCGAACACCTTCAGAGGCACCTGGTTGAGTTAGAACATAACCGATCATGATTATTATGATACCGATCAATAAAGGCATCATAAGCTTAGTTGCTTTTTCGATACCATCACTTACACCACCGGTAATAATTTTGATAGTACCAAACATAAAAGCGGAGGCTATAATAGCGTTTCTAAAGCCGTTACTGGTATCTGTAAGCCAATTGGCTCCGGCTTCCCATCCAAAATAAAAGAAGATTTCTTCGAAAGCGTATCCGAATGCCCAACCTGCGATGACTGTGTAAAAAGAAAGAATCATTACACCACAGATAACACCCCATAAACCTACAAGAGGGAAAAATTTATTTGATGAGAGTGCTTTGAAGGCGCCAACTGGGTTTTTACCTGATTTTCTACCAATAGATAATTCGGCAACCATTACCGGAAAGCCAATTAAAAAAGTACAAATCAAATATACTAATAGGTAAGCTCCACCACCTTCCGTGGCTACTTTAGTTGGAAATGCCCAAATATTTCCTAAACCTACAGCTGAACCAGCAGCTGCTAATATAAATCCTAATTTCGAATTCCATGAACCACGTTCGGTTGTTGATGTACCTGCCAAAAGATGTCCTCCTTTAAGAGTTGATTAATGTCCTAAAATATTTCTTGATCACATTATACGCAACCTTCTTAGTATTACACCAGAAGTTGGTGGTAGAGTATAAGAATTTTCAATAGTTATTTTAGCTTTATTTAGCCTGATTGAATTTTTATCTGCAATAAGCTCCCATTCGCCATTTGGAATATCAATAGAGTGATTTTTTTCAGGATTTCCGTTTAAAGAAATAAAATACTCGTACTTATCCAGTTTTGGGTCTGTTTGAATAGAAAAAGTAATATGTAATGGATCGTGATACACCTTGAAATTAATGTCAGCTGAATCGGCTTTTTTGAGAGCGGGAGATTGTAACCTAAGATCGATAAGATCTTTATAGTAATTGAATAGATTTTTATTGATCTCTATCTCTTCAAAATTTAGCCAATTGGTAGCGTTATCTTTGTTATAGCTGTCATGATCGAGTTTTCCGATGTTAGTATCGTTTTCGTTCGAATCATAGATAAGTTTAGAACGAGCCCATTCTTGCCCACAATGAATCATAGTAACTCCTTGACTTACAAAAAGAGTTAAAGCAGCTAATTTTGCAGTATTTAATTCCTTTTCTGATAAGCGAGTTAATGAAGATCTATTATCGAATTGACGAGTGCTTTTTTGGTGATCAAGCGAGATCCTGATAAAATCTCCCAATGTATAGCCGTCGTGACTTTCAATGTAATTCAAAGAATGAGCAGAGGTATTAAAGAGGCCCTTTTCCTGATTTTTTAATGTTCCTCTTATAAAATTTTCGATTGCAAAACGAGAAGTGTCATTATTCCAATTCCCAAAAATAAAGCCATTATCATATATAGGATGGGAGCCTTTTACGGCATTTCTAAATTTATCATTCCAGGATATCCATCCATGATCTGAAAACTCATTGGGTTTGTAGTCAGCATTACCGCCCCAAGGCTCAGCAATTAAGATCACATTTGGATTTATTTTTTCAGCTTCTTGTTTGATCAGATCAATCGTTTCCCAGTCAATCATTCCTGCAAGGTCAAACCGGAATCCATCAACATGATATTCGTTCATCCAATGTAAGACCGATTGAATAATTAAATTTCTAGCCTTTTCTGAAGATGTATTAATGTCATTCCCAGTCAAGCTATTGTTTAAAAAATCTCCATTATCACCCAGCTTAAAATAATGTTCTTTAGCTAAGATCTTTAAGGGGTTGTGATCATAATGTGATGCATGATTATATACCACGTCCATAATTACAGCGATATTTTCACTGTGTAGAGATCTTACCAAACTCTTGAATTCATTTATCGCTACTTCAGTTCTTCCTGTCACTGCTTCGGGAGTTAATCGCCCCTCAGATGAGTAGGTAGTTTCTGGTGCTAGGAAAAAGGAAGTCATATAGCCCCAATAATTTCTAGCGTAAGGATTCCACGTGTTTGTAATTCCTTCTTTGGTTTCTTTTCTAAAAGGAGGTTCGAAGTAAGCGAAGTTTTGAAGAGGGAGAAACTCTACCGCATTAACGCCCATTTCCTTGAGATGAGCTAATCCACCAACTTTAGCTTCTCGAAAATCGTTATAAACTCCTTGTACAAAAGTTTTAGAGGAGGGATGAGCAACCATGTCGTTAATGTGAGTCTCATAAATAATGAGGTCTCTTGGATCATCTACTTTAATGAATGTATCGTCTTTCCAATTAAAGGATGGCGGGATAATAATTTTTGTTTTGGGAAGGCGATGATAGTTATTTACTGTTGTTACATAAATACTATAAGGGTCTGCAGCATAATTAATTTCGTCATTTTTAAATACCTTATATACATACCATTTGTTGCTTAAATTTTGATTAACAAAAGCATTCCAGGTACCAGATTCATCTTTGATGCAAGGATGTATTTCTCCATCAATGTCTTCATAGTTATCAAAGATCACTACTTCGATCTCTTCAGAAAGGGGAGAAAAAACTCTAAAGACTACACCGTTATCAGTAATAGTGTAGCCCATCTTGTGAGCGCCAAAATTTAATTCAGAAGATGTTTTTTTGAGGTTCAAGCTCAAGTTATTGTACTACCAGGTTCTGCTTCTGTATCAACAAATTTAAGGTTGCCTTCAGTATCTTCGGCCATTAATATCATGCCGGCACTTTCAACGCCCATTAGCTTTTTCGGGGCAAGGTTGGCGATCACACTTACTTTCTGCCCAACGATATTATCCATATCTACATGTTTAGCAATACCTGAGACGATGGTTCGTGTTTCAAGACCGATATCTACCTTCAACTTCAATAGCTTATCTGACTTCTTGATCTTTTCTGCTTCCAAGATCTCTCCAGCCCTAATATCAAGCTTCATGAAATCTTCGAATCCGATGTTTTCTTTCAATGGTGTAAATTTTGAGGTTGGGTCATTTGCAGCTGCACGTTCTTCTAATCGTTTAATCTGAGCTTCAATTTCTTCGTCTTCTACTTTAGTGAATAATACTTCACCTGGTTTTATGGAAGATCCTGAAGTGAGCATAGAATCAGAAATACTATCCCATGTAAGTTCTCCTGTATAACCTAGCTGTTCTCTTAAAACTTTCATTGAATCAGGAAGAATGGGTTCCATTAATACAGAAAGAGCTGCGCAGATCTGTAAACTAACATGAAGCGAGTTATTACAAGATTGAGGATCGTCATTCCTTGTTTTCCATGGCTCGGTTTCTGTGAAGTATTTGTTTCCGATACGAGCAAGACTGATCATCTCAGAAATAGCTTCTTTGAATTTAAAACTTTCGAATGCCGTAGTAATTTTATCTTTTTGAACTTGAACCGCTTTTAAAGCATCAAGGTCAATTTGTTTAGGCTCAACAAGCTCTGGAACTTTGCTGTCTGCAAATTTTTGAGTGAAAGAAAGAGCTCTAAATACGAAATTACCCAACACGGCAGCTAATTCGTTATTGATTCTAGCTTGAAAATCTTTCCATGAAAAATCAGAATCTTTGCTTTCGGGTAGGGTAGTGCCTAATGCATAGCGTAGTAAATCAGGTGAGAAATCTTCCAAATATTCGTGTAACCAAACTGCCCAACCACGAGATGTAGATAGCTTTTTGCCTTCCAGATTTAAGAATTCATTTGCCGGAACATTTTCAGGCATTACATATTCGCCGTGTTCCATGAGTATTGTTGGAAACATGATGCAATGGAACACAATGTTATCCTTTCCTATGAAGTGATATAGCTTCGTATCGTCACTTTTCCAATAATCTTTCCAGGCTTCCGGTTTTCCGTTCAGTTCTGCCCATTCTTTTGTGGCTGAGATATAACCGATGGGTGCATCAAACCAAACGTACAATACTTTCCCTTCAGCTCCTTCAAGTGGCACAGGAACACCCCAAGTTAAATCTCTGGTAGCTGCTCTGTCAGCAAGTCCTTCATTAAGCCAGCTCTTGACTTGTCCCATGACATTGGGTTTCCAGTTCTTTCTGCTTTCTAGCCACTTTTCTAGCTTTTCTTGTGTGTCACCAAGTGGCATGTACCAATGTTCAGTTTCTTTTAATTCGGGCTTTTCACCTGACAGTGCAGAGATCGGGTCGATCAATTCTGTAGGAGAAAGTGAGGTTCCACAACTTTCACACTGATCTCCATAAGCTTCTGTGTAGCTACAATTTGGGCATGTTCCCTTAACATATCGATCAGGTAAAAACATATCCGATTTAGAATCATATAATTGCTTCTCAGTCTTCTTTTTGAAGTAGCCTTTGTTATTCAGGTTGGTAAAGAATTCTTGGGCTGTTTCTCTGTGAGTTTTAGAACTCGTTCTTCCGTAGTAATCAAAGGAGATTCCAAATTCCTCAAATACTTTCTTATTCATTTCATGATATCGATCTACAATATCCTGAGGTTTCACGCCTTCTTTTTCGGCTGCGATAGTAATTGGAACGCCGTGTTCATCAGACCCACAAATAAAAACGATGTCAGCTCCTGTTAATCTCTTATATCTGGTGTAGAAATCAGGAGTGAGGTAAGCCCCTGCTAAGTGACCTAAATGTAATGGTCCATTTGCGTAAGGTAGAGCTGCGGTAACAAGAATTCGTTTATTGTCTGACATTAAAGGTATTGAATAGAATTTGATTTGATGCGAAGATAAAAATGAATGAGGGAATAATGAATTATAATTTTTGAGGAGTGAGGAGTGAGGAGTGAGGAGTGAGGAGGTTCTCTAAATTAATTCGTCATCCTGAGGAAACCTCCGAAGGATCTGCACAATTCAGTTTTAATCCCAGATTACCCAAATAAGCTTGATTTTAGAATCGTCCAAGCGAGACGCTTGAACGAGGTTTGGAAAATAGATAATGTAAATCCTTCGTCCCGACAATTCGGGATCAGAATGTCAATTTCTCAATACAACTCATATTCCAATAACCTGCACTCAATGGTAGAATTGAAGAGCTCAATTCGTTGATTGGTTCTTAAACCTACTTTTTTGGCTAGATCGAAGTTTCCTGTGAATACATATCCCCATTTACCACTGCAATCTTGTTTGAAGAAATCACCAATAGCGGTGTAGAGACTTTCAAGTTCCTGATCGTGACCTATTCGTTCTCCATAAGGAGGATTCATAACAACCACACCATCACCGTAAGGAATTTCGGTTTCACGGAAATCACAGACTCTAAATTCGATCAAGTGATCAACCCCTGCCGTAGTGGCATTCTTTTTTGCAGCCTGAATTGCTTTACGATCATGATCCGTAGCTAATATTCGACCTTCAAAATCTTTTTTACCTTGGTATTTCAATTCGGTGCGTAATCCGTTCCATTCACCCACATCAAAGCCCTTTATATGTTTGATGCCGTAATTGGGACGAAGAAGTCCAGCAGGCTTATTAAGAGCTTTTAGAGCGGCTTCAATCGCAATCGTACCACTTCCGCACATAGGATTTACAAAATGCTGTCCCGGTTCCCATTTACTCGCTTGAACAATAGTTGCAGCGAGAGTTTCTTGCATCGGAGCAGTATGACTCTGTACGCGATAACCGCGACGTGAGATAGATTCCCCTGAGGTATCTAAATAAATCATAGCTTCATCACCTTTCCAGAAAAGGAAAACTACGGTTTGCCCAAGATCAGCTCCGGAATCTGGACGCACTCCCGTTTTCGCACGTATGCGATCTACAATGGCATCTTTAACTTTCAGTTGCGCAAACTGGGTATTGGTGATAGTGATATTCTTAATGAAGGAGGTAACACTTACATATCCGTTCTTGTCTATGTAATCCTCCCAAGGGATGTTAACCAGTTTTTCATGAAGCTGATCGGCATTTGCCGCCTGAAATTTCTTCAGCATAAAATGAACTCTGTGAGCGGTACTCAAACAAAGGTTTAATTTCATGCAATCATGAAGTGATCCTGTTATTTCAAGTCCTGCAAGTCGTTCATTATTTACAGTAAATCCTAATTCTTCAACTTCCTTACGAAGGTAAGGTGTCATAAGCTTAGGGCAGGTTATAGAAATGGTGGAACGTTCGGAAAAATCAGCCATAGAAAAATAATAGATATAAAAAAGGCTATGAGCAAAAACTCACAGCCTTAAAATTGAGAGTGAAATCAAGCGATTTCAACCACTTCGATTTGGAAGGTAAGATCCTGTCCTGCAAGTGGATGGTTCGCATCAAGAGTAACTTTATCTTCGTTTACTGCAGTGATTTGAACCGGAATAGCTTGTCCGTCTGGTTGGTTAAGTTGCAATTGCAATCCAACTTCAGCTTCCATGTCTTCAGGAAGTTGAGCTTTTTCTACTTCGATAACCATTTCCGGATTAGGCTCTCCATATGCTTCAGAAGAAGGTATTTCAGCTGTGGTTTTATCACCAACACCTAAACCTTCGATTGCTTTTTCGAAACCTGGAATCAATTGACCTTGACCTAAAGTGAATTCTAATGGGTCTCTTTGAATGGATGAATCAAATACAGATCCGTCTTTGAGTTGACCTGTATAATGAACTTTTACGGTGCTACCGTCTTTAATAGTTGACAAAATATTTTCTTTCTTTTGGAATTATAATAATTATTAAGAGCTTAAAGATAAGGAATCTAACACATAGTATTTGAAACCCAAAATTAAGCCAATGGCACTGAATACACCTGATATCAATGAAGTTTTAGAAAAATCCAAAACCATAGCCATCATTGGTTGTTCAGCTAATGAGTATAGAACAAGCAATTACATTGCCAAGTTTCTTAAAGAACGGAATTACACGATTATTCCTGTCAATCCTGCAGAGAATGAAATATTAGGAGAGAAGTGCTACAATGATTTAAACGAAATTCCATCAGATACTAAGATCGATATAGTGGATATTTTCCGTTCAAATGAACATACAGCTGGAGTTGTAGAAGAAGTATTGACTTGGAATGATAAAACAGGACAAAATCCTGTAGTGTGGACACAGTTAGATGTTTCTTCTGATGAAGCTGAGAAAATAGCTGAGAAAGCTCAAATTCCTTACGTCAAAAATAAGTGCATTATGGTGGAGTGGGAGAGAAAGAATTAAAGATGAAAAGTTCAAAATGAAATATTAAGAACCTGAGTGATTTTTAATCTTTCATCTTTAATTTTGAATTTTCTTACTTCATATTCGTAAACTGAAGTGGAACGCCCATATCTTTACTTTTTAGATGCTGGATCACTGCTTGTAGATCATCGATCTTTTTGCCGTTAACTCGAACTTGATCATCTTGAATCTGAGGCTGTACTTTCATTTTTAGGTCTTTGATCTCTTTAACGATCTTCTTTGCTGTCTCTCGGTCAATGCCTTCCTTTAGTGTCACATCCATTTTTAAATGACCTTGGGAAGTGCCTTCTTCATCTCCGAAATCCAACACTTTTGAATCAACGCCACGCTTAATGAAGTTTTTGATCAACATCTCTTGTACCGCTTTCATTTTCATACTTTCAGCTGCAACAAGATGAATTCTATTTTCTTTACTATGGAAAGTTACCTCAGTATGCAATCCTCTGAAATCGTAGCGAGTTGCAATTTCTTTCAGTGTATTGTTTATCGCATTATCGACTTCTTGGGTGTTTACTTCGTTTACAATATCAAATGATGCCATTTTCTCTAGTTAGTTTCGTTTCAGGTTAATTTAGTGATTTTTTCAGCTATCAGTGTCTTTTTCCATTTTTTCGATCATCTTTTTTGATAAAAGCTTTTCCACTTCTTTTTCATCTTCTGGAGCGACTATACTATGATGAATTCTTATAGTGTCTTCGTATGTAAATTCCAGTTCAATCACCTGTTCTTGATACCAGCTGTATGAGATAAGGTTGTTCCAGGGAACTTCTCTATCAAAAATTACAAAGCCTTTTTTACGTAGTTCCGGAGTTATTCTTACCGTTATAGCGTATAGGCCAATACTAATCAGAGATAAACCAGCTGTTGCTCGGATCGGAGTGATAGGTAATTCATCGAGAATTGAAGTTCTGGCAATTCCTAAAATAATCAAAGTAAGAGCTATGAGATTTGGAAGTAGATCTGAAATGAATGCCGTATTTACATATTCGATATCACCCAACGATTTTTTCATTTTATACTGATCAAAAGCCGCACCCATAAAGAATCCCGAAATTGACGCGTATAAATTGCTCATGAAGGCTGCGCCAACGGGTTGAGGAAAATAACCCAGATCATTCATATATCTGAGAATCAGAAAAAGGAGTAGTGCAACTATACTAGTTAAAAGAAACCGTCTTCCGGTGATTTGTTCTAGTTTTATAAAACGTTTTTTACCTAGCCAAATACTAGTTAAAAACACCAAAACAACAGTGCTAATAGTCCAGATCATTTCTTAATTTTAAGTATGGAAAATTCAATACAACCTACGGGTATAGAAGTTAGTAACAATGATCAAGTTCTGGAAATCGAATGGTCAGATGGAAAGAAATCTATTTATCCACTTTTTGGACTTAGAAAAAACTGCCCTTGTGTGATGTGCAGGGGAGGTCATGCCCATATGAATGAGTTTGAACCAAAGTTATTTTTTGTTGAGAGTCCTTCTAAAATTGATATAAAAGATATTCAGCAGATAGGAAACCATGCTATTCAAATAACTTGGTCAGATGGACACAATTCCGGTATGTATCGATGGGAGACACTGCGATTCTTAGATCCGGATAATCATAAGGAATAAAAAGTACTCTAAGCGGTGGAATCTTATACTTATGAATTGATTCCAAATTCGTTTTTAAGAACTGACTGAGCTGCGTTAAATCCACACATTCCATGAACTCCACCACCCGGTGGTGTAGAGGAAGAACAAATATAAAGATGATCGACGGGGAGTTTGTAAGGATCCCATTTAAAAAGTGGTCGACCAAATAGTTGTTTTAGATTCTGAGCTCCTCCATTAATATCTCCACCTATGTAATTTGAGTTATATTTTTCAAAGTCCATAGCTGTCATGCCTGAATAAGAGATCACAGTGTCTCGGAAGCCAGGAGCATATCGTTCAATTTGAGCTATAATTTGCTCATTCATATTTTCAGTACTTCCATTAGGTACATGGCAATATGCCCAAAGTGTATGTTTGCCTTTTGGAGCTCGGGTTCCATCAAATATTGAAGGTTGTGATACGATGACGTATGGTTTGTCTGAATGAATACCTTTCCATACCTCTCGCTCAGAGTGCATTATTTCTTTCATACTACCACCTAAATGAAGTGTACCTGTTTTTTTGCAATCTTCATTTAACCATGGTACTGGTTCAGAAAGAGCAAAATCCATTTTATATGCTCCGGGACCGTATTGATAATTCAAAAGTTTATCTTTTAGTGATTTTGAGAGTTTATTCTCAGCGATAGTAATAATTTGTCTAGGCGTGAGATCAAACAAAACAGGTTTGTTCGGAGGTAGCTGATCAAGTGTTTCTATTCTGGTATTCAGTTCGATCTCTCCACCTAACGATTCGAGAAGTGCAGCCAATGCTTTTGTAATTGAATGTGAACCTCCCTTAGCAATAGGCCAGCCTGACGAGTGCACAGTTGTACCAAGAACTAGTCCAAATGAAGAGGTAAAGGCATTTTCTAGTGGTAAAATACTATGTGCGGCTAAGCCACAGAAATACGCTTTTGCGCGTTCAGTTTTAAAAAAACTATCAGCTAATAACTTAGCTGAAAACATTCCATACCAACCAAATCTCATCATTGATAAAGGATGTTTGGGAATTCTAAGAGTACCGAAAAGATCTTCTGAAAGATCCTCCCAAGAATTAATAAAATCGTTAAAAAGCTTTTTGTAATTCTTCGCGTCTTTATCGAACCGAGATAAAGTAGCTTCCAGGGATCGCTCTACGATTAATGCTTCGTTGTTTTCTAGAGGATGAGCTAATGGAAAAGCAGGATGGATCCATTCCAATCCAAACTTTTGCAAAGGCAGTGTATTGAAAAATGGAGAAGATACGGCTGTAGGATGAACGGCTGAACAGATGTCATGTTTAAAGCCCGACTCGGTAAGCTCTAATGTTCGGGTTCCTCCTCCAACAGAATCCTTTGCTTCAAATATTTTAACTTTTAGCCCTTGCTGTGCTAAAGCTATTGCTGAAGAAAGCCCATTTGGACCAGAACCAATTACATACGCATCAAAGATAGAGTGTTCTGAAGCCAATTTATTCTAATGAGTGCCAGATGTTTTGATTTCAGCAAGTTTCAAAGCTTGGTAGACATTCACAATACCACCAGTTAAGGAAAGATCAGAAAAGGGTATAGGTTGATCTGATCCCGGGCGATATACAACTTTTCTAAACGGCTTAGCTGATTCCAATAGAATTTCTTTTATATCTGAAGCGGATAAGCTTGGATAATAAGATTCGATCAATGCTGCAACACCTGCAACTACGGGACTTGCCATACTTGTGCCATCGTTTGCTTTATACGTATTTTCAGGAGTGGTAGAATATACATCAACACCGGGAGCGAAGATATCCACTGACTTTCCATAATTACTAAATGTAGCTGCAGTAAGTGAATCTCCTTCCCAAGAAGAAGCACCAACGGTCACAAAGTTTTCCATAGAACCACCTGATGTATAAAATTTATTCGGATAGCTTAATGTGCTATCTATATTTTCACCAGAGTTACCTGCCGCATTGATCACTAATACATCATTTTGATCTGCAAACTTCAACGCTTCATCTACGTAAAATTTACGGGGGGAATAAGCTTTTCCGAAACTCATATTAATTATATCAGCACCATTTTCGACAGCGTAGCGAATCGCGTTACCAATATCTTTATCTCTCTCATCTCCATCGGGAACTGCTCTTATTATCATTAACGAGATATTACCGGCAACACCATTCATGCCTATATCATTATTTCGAATAGCACCGATAATTCCTGCAACGTGCGTTCCGTGATCACTCCTAGGACCTTCAACATCGTTATTACCGTAATACCTGTTATCTAGGTCTTCAAAGTCATCTCCTACAATGTGCCTAGGATCAAATTCAGTGTTGTATGCATAGTTATACATTTTATCGAACTGATCATAAGCTTCGTAAATGTCACTTTCTGTAACACCAAGGTCTCTAAAGTACGTTACAATTTGTTTAGCTTGTTTTAAATAAGGTCCATCGTTCGATTTAGGCTCTAACTCTTCATTTGAAACTGAATCTATAGTAGCAACGCCAAAAATATTCTTTGTGCCTTCTATAGCACTTTTGATATTCAGTATGTTTTCAAAACTGGTTTTAGCTTCTGCTTTATCTTTCTCGAAGGTTGCTTTTATTTCTTGGTAGTACTCATATTCCTCTTTCTGGTCACCTGACAGCTCATTAATATCTTTATTCTCGAACTTATCACGTAGCTTTACATATACACGAGTTAATTCATACGTGTCCTTGTCAACGTTGTCCCCATCGCTTCCGCCAATAAAATTCCATCCATGGACATCATCGATATATCCATTTTCGTCATCATCGATTCCATTTCCGGGAATTTCATCTCCATTTATCCAGATATTATCAGCTAGATCTTCATGCTCTATATCTGTACCTGAATCAATTACGGCTACTATAACTTTTTTACGCGGAGACTTTCCTGCAAGTAATTCTGAATACGATTTTTCAGTTTCTATGCCCATTAAGTTTTCGTTTTCTATAGAAAGATGATGCCAATCGAGTGGAGCTTCATCAATAGATATAGATTCCTTTTCAGGAGTCCGGTTCGTTTCATTAATAGCGGTTGAACTGGTAGTATTCTTCGTGGAAGAGCACCCTGCAATAATCAATAGTGTAGATAGAAGTACAAATTTGTTAGTCATTTCTTTTAAAGATGAAATTAGTTTAAACTGAAGAATCAGTTTTATTATTTTTAATCCATTCAAGAATTATATCTAGCGCTAAAGTAATTGAAATTATAAGCACCAACAACACCAAGCTACCAATTGGTTTCCAAATGATAAAACCTCCAAGGGTTCCCAATACAGCTCCAAGATATTGAATATACTGAAGCTGATCGTTGCTGGCATTCTTAATAAGTTTCTCTAAACGCTGTTCGTCATATTCTCTGAGGTTATCTTCAACAAGTGCATGTACATCAAGTTGGTTAATTAGCTTATACAGCAGAGAGGTGACAATGTTCTCGATGGTAGAGCTATTCGCTTCAATTTTATCAGGAAGTGTGTCTAGAAAGTCATCAAGTTTGTCCAAACCTTTTTCTACACCGCCGGGAAGCTTAGTGAGGGCATCTTCTACTAAGGTTTGCATCTCTTGACCTTTTATGAAACTATATGCTTTAAGGGCAACTTTCTCGAAGGAATTCTCTTCGATGCTATTTTCAATTTGATTGATAATGGAACCGGCGATATTAGTTCTCACTTCCGGTTGAGCAACCATTTCATCTACATAATCAACAGCTAATACTTTCAATTCAGATCTGAAATCAGGGTCGTCAATTACTTGTCGGATGTAGTCTGTTGCTTGTGCTCTATATTTTGAAATAGCCTGTGATTCTTGAATTTTCTGCTTAATGATCTCCGGGTTGATAAGGTCTTCAGAAACGGCAGCAGCTAGGCGATAAGCAATGCGATCTTTTTGAGCAGGTACTAAACCTTGCCCAAATATCGGCCTCTTGTTGGCAGGTCTAAAAAGCATCGTAATAGCTAACCAATTGGTTAAAAAACCAATCAAACCACTAATGCTTAGAATTCGCATTAGTCCATCAAATTCAATGAGGTAACCAAAGGCTGTAGTTTGTATTCCATCAAAATCCCAGTAAAAAGAACCTATAAAAGTGAAGATCAATAAAACGGGGAATAGGAATAAAAGCTTTAATAATACTTTGTGATTATTTTCCTTTTTTGGAGGGCTGGTTCTAGATACTGCCTTTGGACTAGAATCAGATTGTTTATCGATCTGTTTTTGAACAATGCCCCAAAGTTGTTGCCCATATTCTTTGGTTCGTTCTGTGAGTAGATTTTTTTCGTTTTGTTCAGCCATACTTTCTTGTTTTGGCAGTCGTACGAGTTATTTGAACTGAGGTTACTCGTAAAACATAGATAAATACTGATCTTCTAACCGAGTCATTTCAGCCTTTTCAGTATCAGTTTGATCATCGTAACCGATTAAGTGTAATAGACCATGAATCAAAATGCGAAGAAATTCTTTTTCAATAGGTTGATCGAATTCTTTTGCTTGATCAATAATGCGAGGCAAACAACAATAGAGAGTTCCCTCGATATCAGAATCATCTTCATGGTAGCTAAAAGAAATTATATCTGTAACGTAATCTCTTTGTAAGAATTCTTTATTAATCCTGATAATCTCTTCTTCATCAACATAAGCAACTTCAACAGAATCGAAATTTGCTTGTTCATGCTTGGCAACAAATTCAAAAACTTTAATACAGTCCGCTTCTTCACATGGAAGTTTTAGTGTAGTTGTATTAAATATTTGTAGGGGATAGGAGTCTGCCACAATCAGTTGTTAAAAACTGAAATCATCATCCATTGATTCCGTAAGTGAAAGAGCAATTCCGCACATCATTAGATCTTCCGGAAGTTGAGTAAAGTCACCTAACAAAATGCTTTCGTCAACATTGGCATATAAACTACATCCGGCAGCTTTTTCTACGATCAATCCCGAAGTTTTATCTCCTGATTTCCCGAAAAATGTTACTTGTTGAAGCATTTCGCTAGCAACAAAAGCTGTACAGTTATGAAGTTGAAGAAATGTATTATAGGCGTATACAGAAACCATGTTCATTTGCTCTCCATTGACGTCAAGACCAAGATGAATCTCGAGAGCTAATTTGCGGTTTTCGTCTTCGTTCTTAACTTCGATTCTGAATACATCTTTACCTAAAGGTTTTGGTTCAGCCCCAAGTACCTTTCCGATGGTAGAGATGTTTTCTGATGTAAATTGATGGATCATGATATTAAATTTAAGCTCCCAGAATATACACTTCTGAGAGCTAACTATAAATAGATGGTTAATTTAAACCGTAACGAGTTCCTAATTCAATACTTTCTTCCCTTGTTGTAGGAATAAGCGGTATTTGTGTTCCTTCAAACTTAGCATTTATACGATCAGCTAACTCAAGGCCTTGCTCATCACTACCTGCTTTAAAATATACATATTGAACAATTGCTATAGCTTGTTGTTCTCGCATAACAGTTTGCGACATACTTCTGGCTTGTTGTATTAATGCATTATTTCGTTGTGTGAGAGTTCTTTGAGCTTTTATATCAGCATTTCTTCTCGCTTGTTCATATTGAGCAGCTATGGCATCAATTTCACCTTGAATTCTTAAGAATGAATTTAGTTCGACATCTAACTTTTCAACAAATGCTTCTACAGAGAAATCAAGAATATCTGTAGCTTTTTCATTTGCGCCTAGCTGAGCATATCTGTTTGCATAGAGAGCAAGAATGGTACTTACTTCTTCATCTTCTCTTAAAGGGATTATTTCTTGTCCATAATCTAACCAATAGAGAGCGCTGTCAGGTTGAGCTTGTGCAATGAATTTCTCAGCCAATTGAAGGTAATTGTATCGATAGTTACCCATCATACGACGAATGTTTTCATCAAAATAGACGTCTTTATCTCTCCAATTTGTGTGGCTGAAGTCCCTGAATCTACGTGTGTGAATATCGGTGTCAATGAAACCATTGGTTGATGGATGGTCCATCTTTTTAGGTACTACACGGTAAGCTTTACCTTCTGTGCGGAAATAATCCTGTAAGTTCAGCTGGCTTTGTGTAGAAACTGTATTCGCGAAATACACAGGGCGAAGCCAATCATTACTTTCTAAGATCTCGAGAATCAATCGATCTTGAATTTGCAGATATCGAATCTCGTTACCTTCTTGATCACGACCATATAAACGGCCTTGCAAGTTCCAATTCATTGCGTCATCTAAAGAGTCTACAGGCATTTCAAAATCAGTACCTGTTTTCAGAATTGGTATATCACTATTACTAGCACCTATGGCTTCCTTATAATCCATATCCTCTGAAAAAGCTTTTCTAAGCATCTCTTTGTCTACGGGTATATTAATGTTCTTAGGTCTCCATTGTGAAAGTCCCGCTGTCATTTGCTCAATTTCCTTGTCAGTTAAATTGATAGGGAGCGGAGCCGATTCATGGGACCATTGATCACGTAGCTGTTTGATATACCAATCAGTATTCAAAAGACTTAAACAGACAATCCGAACATCAGTTCTAATTCCTTCAACTTCTTGTGCGTACCAAAGAGGAAAAGTATCGTTATCGCCATTGGTAAATACGAGTGCATTAGGAGCTAAAGAATTTAACAGGTTTTTAGCATAATCAGGTGCTACATATCGTTCACTTCGGTCATGATCGTCCCAGTTTTGATAACCCATCCAAACAGGGGATGCTAGTAAGCACAATCCAATTACGGCATATGCTGCAATACTGTTCTCCTTTATGTAGGATTTGAGTAGATCCACCAATCCTGTAACACCAATTCCAATCCATATAGCGAAGGCAAAGAATGAACCTACATAGGCATAATCTCTTTCTCTAGGTTGGAAGGGGGGTTGGTTCAGGAATATAATAATGGCTAAACCGGTCACCGTAAATAGAACGGTAACAGCTAATGCCCGCCTCCAATCGGCAGAATAGTGATAGATCAACCCAAACAGACCTAGCAAAAATGGAATGTAGAAATATGAGTTGCTTGCTTTATTACTTGGATATTTGGGTGGAGAGAATCCTGATTGCCACCCTGTGTCTTGAATGTCAGAAGCTCGACCTATGAAATTCCAGTTAAAATACCGGATATACATGTGGTTGACTTGGTAGTCCCAAAAGAAATCCCAATCACTGTCATAGCGGCCATAGTATTCGATATGGCGAGGATCCTGTGAGTGACGTCTTGGGAAAAACTCTTCATTACCATCTTGAGTAAGTTGCCCCGTAGCATCATCGTAATTATTCCCTTTTAAAATAGGAGTGGAGCCATACTGTTCTCTTTTCAGATATTTCACAAAAGCTTCCACAGTTTCAGGGTCATTCTCATCAATTGGAGGGTCAGCAATAGAACGGATCATGATAATGGAGTAGGAAGAATATCCGATCAATATCATTGCATAACTGATCATGATAATATTCGATAAACGATGCTTTTTAACGTGGGTGTAATAAATCCCCCAAGCTACTGCCACCATTATAAGAATGATAAAAGTTATAGGTCCGATCAAACCGTAGGTAGCATCACTCACCTTAGAAGAAATATCCGGTATGCTTTGAATGGTGAATGGATATATAACAAAAAATGATATAACAGCAGCGCCACCCATTAATGCAAAAGATAGCAAGGTGAAATCTCTTTTCTTGAAATAGATAATAATTGCTACAAAAAAGAGCGTAAGTAAATTCAGTAAGTGAACACCAATTGCCAAACCAAACATATAGGCGATCATCACTAACCATTTTTCATTGAATGGTTCTTCATGGCGTTCTGCCCATTTAAGAGCGAGCCAAACTACAATTGCGGTAAAGAACATGGAAAGAGCATAAACTTCAGCCTCTACAGCATTAAACCAGAAAGTATCGGTTACAGCGAATGTCAATGCACCAACAAGTGCGCCTCCATACATTCCTATTTTATCCATTAAGCTAAAAGTAGATACATCTCCTTTCCATTCTCTAATTAAGCGAACAATAATTAGATAAAGAAGCATTACTGTTAGCGCTGAAGCTAGTGCACTAATGAAGTTTATACTTACAGCCACATACTCAGTCGGCATAAACATGGAAAAAATTCTTCCAAGAATAGAGTAAAAAGGAGCTCCAGGAGGGTGATTCACTTGAAGTCCGTGCGCAACGGCGATGAATTCACCAGCATCCCAGAAACTTGCGGTGGGCGCAAGAGTAAGGCAATAGATTATTAACGAGGTGAAGAAAGTGAATAAAGCGAGGTACTTATTAGTAGTTTTATGGTCTGAAAACATCGAAAATTTAGCTCGTTAAATTGTTTTTTGGATAGTCGTTTATTAACGTTATGCTTTGCTTGCAATTATAGGCATAGCCTTTTTCTATTCAAAATATAGAAACCACGAAGATAATAATCTTGGTGTGAAGAAACGGCTAATTTTACATAGTATTTTTCAACTAACATTAATTTTATAAAATGAGCGAACAAAAAGAAGTTTTTTCATCAAAACTGGGTATGATATTGAGCGTACTTGGTATTGCTGTAGGTACAGGTAACATATGGCGATTTCCTAGAATCGCAGCACAAAATGGGGGAGAAGATGGAGCAGGGGCTTTCCTCATAGCATGGGCTATATTCCTTATAATGTGGTCTATTCCTTTAATAATTGCAGAATATGGAATAGGTAGGAATGGTAGAAAAGGAGTGGTTCAATCTTTTGCTGATTTGATCGGAGAGAAAAAAGGTTGGATGGGTGGCTTTATAGGTTTTGTAGCATGCGGAATTATGTTTTACTACAGTGTAGTAGCAGGATGGTGTCTGTATTACCTATCACAAGCAATTTTTGCGCCACTGCCTGAAACTGCCGATCAGGCAATGGGAATTTGGGAAGGTTTTCAGGGGTCCAATTGGCCTATGATTACACATGCTACCGTAATGATACTTGGTGGATATATTGTTATTAAAGGAATTAAATCGATAGAGAAGATGAACAAGATCCTGATTCCTTCTTTATTAATAGTACTGGTAATTTCTTTAGTAAAAGCATTGACTATTGAAGGTAGTGGAATTGGTATTAAGTATTTATTCACACCGGATTGGAGCGATTTAAAAAACCCGGCTCTTTGGTTAGAGGCTTTAACTCAAAATGCATGGGATACAGGAGCAGCTTGGGGTCTTATTTTGACCTACGCTACTTATATGCGTAAACAGGATAATGTTACAGTAAGTGCATTTCAGACAGGGATTGGGAATAACTTAGTTTCTATTGTATCAGCTATAATTATCTTTTCTACTGTATTCGGTACACTAGGTGCTTCAATGTCGAATAGCGAGATTCTTGATGTTATGAAAACTTCCGGACCAGCTTCAACAGGGTTAACCTTTATATGGATGCCTAGATTATTTGCAACCATGGGTGGTGGTGGAGTTTTCTCTATCCTATTCTTCTTGGGACTAACATTTGCTGCATTTAGTTCTTTGATTTCGATGATAGAGTTAGCGACTAAAGTATTTGTAGATGCGGGTGCAACTCGTAAGAAAGCAACAACGATGATCTGCGTTGCAGGTTTTGCATTTGGTATTCCATCAGCAATGAATTTGACATTTTTTGCGAACCAAGATTTCGTATGGGGAATCGGGTTGCTAGTGTCAGGTGCATTTATTAGCTATGCAGTTATCAAATACGGACCACATAAATTTAGAACAGAGCTTGTAAATACTGATGATGAAGGTACGCAGCTTGGTTCTTGGTGGGAAATTGTACTTAAATATATAGTACCGGTTGAGGTAATTACCTTGTTAGGTTGGTGGATGTTCTTAAGTGCAACTGAATACGCACCTGATAGTTGGTATAATCCATTGAGCACATTTTCTGTAGCAACAGTTGTTGTACAATTTGCGATAGCTATTGGCTTGGTTAAGTTTTTTAACAAGAGACTTGTTACAAGCGGTTCAACTTTCAGTGATACGAGTGGTCAAGATTCTAGTACTTGATCATTTGGTACAGAACTATAACGCTTTAAATAACTAAAATTAAAGAGGATCTATTTCTGAAATATGGAATAGGTCCTTTTTTTATATCTTAGAAAAAATGAGATCCGATAAATTTTTACTTTAAATGCATTTCCTATGAAAAAATTGATAGCAATTACACTGTTTATAGCTATAGGAGCTACGGTTACTTTTGCACAGAATGAGCCTACAACCCGAGAAATGAATCTTATAAATTGGATGGAGTTCTCGGAGTTTGTGCCCGATAAGATCGAGACGGTATTACTTCCTGTTGGGACATTAGAACCACATGGTGTTATTCCTAATGGAGCCGATAACTTAGCTCCGGAAAGAATGGCTAAGGAAGTTTCAGAAAAATTGAATGCTATGATTGCACCAACGTTAAATTATGGCGTTACAGGCTCATTACAAGGCTATCCCGGAGCATTTGCTGTATCACCGGAAGCCTATACGTTATTTATCGCTGACATCTTGAAAGGATTGGCGGATAATAAGTTTAAGAACATAATAATCTTAAATGGGCACGGTGGGCCTCAAACAGCTATTCTCAAAGCTGCTGCTGAAAAACTGTCTCCCGAATTACGAGTTCGAATTATGGTTATTAATTGGTGGAGCGTTGCTTCTGAAGATACCTTTGCAGTATTTGGAGAGAACGGTGGTCACAGCGGAAATAATGAAACAGCATATATTCAAGCTATTGTACCAGAGCATATTGACAAAGATCGATATACGGGAGAGGAGATGACTACTCCATATCCGGCAGGTTCAACGTGGAGTGCATACCCGTTTCCATCCTCGATCGGATTGTATGAAGCAGGGCAGGGCTATCCAACTTTCCGGGAAGATCAAGCCAAAGAGTACTTCGAGAAAGTGAACAGCCGAATATTTGATCTTATTGATGGAGTGATCAAAAAATGGGATTTAGCGAAGTTGTATAGGTAGGAGTGATTGAATCTTAACGGTTTGTAAATAGCAAGTAGGGCGGTGTTTCAGATACCTACAGAGTTTTCCTAACTCACCGAGTGCACTATTTGCTATATACAGTGTTAGGCACTTTTTTTATTTTACCATTCCTCAGGTACTTTCAGCCAAAGAGCGGGAAGTAACCAATCAGAGTTTTTAAACTTTACCATTTCATCAGAGAACTTAATTGATTTATTATCAATAAAGTCAAGAGTTTTTTCAATCATTTCTTTATTATTCAATCCATCGAAGCTTAGGTCATCTTTGTCTATAGGAATCTCTGCAAACCATCCGTTATAGTAATCGCTTTCTGGTCCGCCTAGACCATACTCACATTCCTTTTCTTGATTACACCATTCCCACCATGAAATGCTTCTAATTTTAAATCCATTTTCAATCAAGCTTTGAACGAAGGTTCGGTAATTCTCTCTTTTGACAATGATGTCAATATAGCCGCTTCCTACAGGTTGGGCTTTATATTCTTCAAGAATTCTATCTAAGTTCTCTTTATTCATTTTATCCTATTAAATATCAAGAATATACTGAATAAACAATACTTAGCAAGCTGATGTAAAGCTCATCATGTTCTCTTAAGTATAGACAAAAAAAAGGCCTCCAAAAGGAAGCCTTTTAAATTTCAAATAAGAATCATTAAGCTTAAGAAGCAGCTAGAGTGCCTAACAGTTTTTGGCTGGTAGTAGCTTCCGGGCTATCCGGATATTCTTCAATAATAGTAGAAGTGATAGCTTTTACTTTATCCGTGTTACCAAGCTCTTTATAAATGTTTGCTGCTTTAATGAGATTGAAAGGAGTAGTAGAATCGTTTTCATCCCAATTAGCAGCGTCTTCAAATTTTGTAGCTGCTTGTTCTAAACTACCGTTTAATTCTAAAAGAGTAGCATGAAACGATACAGAGCCAACGCCCATAATTCCTTTTGGGTGCTTGTAGTTTTGAATGTAAGCTAGGGCGTCTTCGTAATTATCTAATTTAAAATAGGAAACAGCAGCATAGTACGTTGCAAGATTTCCGGCATTTGTTCCAGAAAACTCATCAGCTATTTGTACAAATCCATATGACAATGTGTATTCATCACCATTAAGAGCTACTTGATAATCGCTTGCAGAATAACTTTGTTCTGCTACTGCTAATAGATTTTGAGCTTGATCTTCCTGACCTACAGCATAATACTTGTATCCAATTATGGCTCCTATTGCAACTACAAGAGCAACCACTAATGACAGAATCATTGTTCTGTTTGCGTTAAAGAAGCTCACCGCTTGCGTATATTTATCTAACAACGGATCGTGTTCGAGTTCTTCTTTACTAAAATTCTTAGACATGTTTTTATTTAATTAAATATGATTTTATAGTTTTAAAAATAAGGCTTTTGAGCTTTAAGCAAAATTGAATTAAACGATAGTTCCATTTTTTATTTCAAGGATGGTATCTGATCGCTCAGCGATGTTTTTTTCATGAGTGATTAACAACACCGAAACCCCATCTCGATCTCTTAGCTCAAACAGAAGATCCAAAATTACTTGTGTATTGGCTTCATCTAAATTTCCTGTGGGTTCATCTGCTAAGATCAATTCCGGGCTATTCATCAAAGCTCTAGCCATAGATACTCTTTGTTGTTCACCACCAGAGAGTTGAGTAGGGCGGTGAGACCTTCTGTCAGCCACACCAAATCGCTTCATTAGGTCTAAAGCTCTGTCAGAAGCTACTTTTATCGACTCACCGGCAATAAGAGCAGGCATCGCAATATTTTCAAGAGCAGTAAATTCAGGTAACAAGTGGTGAAACTGAAATACAAAGCCGATGTTTTTGTTTCTGAACTCAGCAAGGGCATCAGATTTCATTGAGCTAATATCTTTATCTCCCCAAAGAACAGAGCCTTTATTGGGTTTGTCTAGCCCACCGAGAATATGCAACAATGTGCTTTTGCCACTTCCACTTGAGCCAACGATCGAGGTAATAGTTCCTTTAGTCACATCAAGCGACACATTCTCTAGTACTTCTAATGGCGGACCACCATTGTCATCATCGTAGCTTTTATAAATACCGTGAGCCTTAAGCAGTAATTCTGACATCAGCTTTCTTTGCTAGAGTAAAATTCAGGATAAGTAACTTGTTCAATATGAACACACTTTCCGGTTTCAGTATCAACCTTAGCAAATACACCACATAAGTGATTGTCACCTTCGGCTGCTCTATATTTTTGATGAACACCGGTTACAAATCTTTTAATGGCTACTTTTTTATCCATTCCAATAGATGAATTAAATGAACCCGTCATTCCTGCATCTGTTTGATAACCAAGTCCACCAGGGAAAATTCGAGCATCTCCCGTTGGAATGTGGGTGTGTGTTCCCACAAGTACGGAAGCTCTTCCATCAATATGCCAGCCCATAGAAATTTTTTCTGCGGTAGCTTCAGCATGCATATCTACAAAAATGATATTGGTCTCTTCTTTCATTTTTGAAAGGGCCCAATCAGCAGCGGAAAATGGATCGTCGATCGCTTTCATGAATGTTCGACCTTGAATGTTTAGCACTCCAATTTTAAATGAAGTATTTGGAATTTCATAAACGCCAAAGCCATAACCTGCATTGCCCTTAGGATAATTAAGAGGGCGGAGGATGGTGTTGTTTTCTCTCATATATGGAAACACTTTCCATTTATCAAAAGAATGATCACCACCTGTAATTACATGAACACCAAGGTTATGAAGGTTTTTTATAATGGTTTCATTAATGCCATGTCCTTCATGGGAGTTTTCTCCGTTGGCGATAACGAAATCAGCTTCATACTTCTTAATGAGGCTAGGTAAAACAGTTTCTGTTAATTGTAATCCCGGAGATCCAACGATGTCTCCTACAAACAAAATGCTGACAGTTTCAGCCAAAGTACTTTCCTTTTTTAATTAGTCTTCTTTGATGTGCTCTAACAAACGTTCTAAGCTTTTATTCACTCTGTCCATCGTGTGATGTTCATTCTTTTCCATTTCAGAAGAGTTATTTCGAGCTTCAAAAAGTTCTTCAGCAATACTTAAAGCGGCAAGAGACATTACCGTAGATTCAGGTTGCTTAACGAGTTGTTCCCGGTATTTACGAAAACGTTCATCTACATAGTTGCAGATGCGAATCATGTTTTCTTCTTCGCTATCTTCCACTTTTAGCGGATATTGCTTTCCGAGAATGGTGACTTTAATTGATTTCATGATCCTGAACCCAAATGATTATCAATTTTTTTAACTAATCCCTGAATGTGTTGGCGCATTGCCAATCGTTCTGATTCATTGATCGCAGAGAAAATATCAGTTTGTTTGTCCCTGGCTTCTGCAAGCTTTGTTTTAAGCTTTGCATTTTCCTTGTTCAACTCTTTGATCTCACTCTTGAGTTCTGAAACCTCTTGATCAATTTCATTCAGTAATTGTTTAAATCGCTCGCTTTGTTGTGCAACTTGATTCATTGCTGTAACCTAAGATCTAAGTTTAGCAGAGAATTGCTTCTCTAATGATTTTACCACGCGCTGAATAATAGGTTCTACTTCTTTGATATTCAAGGTCTTGTTAGGATCAATGAAATTTAGTCTGAAGGCGATACTCTTGTTTCCTTCGCCGATTGAGTCACCTTCAAAAACATCAAATATATCAATGTTTTTTAATGTGTTACCAGCGTTCGACTTTATGGAGGTCATTAGATCTCCCGCAAATATTTCCTGATCTACAACTACTGCAAAGTCAAAATCAAAAGCAGGAAACTTAGGAATTGGAGTGAATGAATCTGATTTGTTCTTAGAAAGAGCTTCAGAAATTCTATCTAAACTGAATGCAGCAATGAACGCATTTTCTTTGAGGTCGTATGCATTTTTCAATGTATCAGAAACAACAGAAATCGTACCCAATTCAATTTTTTTGAATGAATAAATAAGGCTGTTTTCATCATTGAGTTTAGCTTTGATCTTACTGCCTAGACCTATTTTAGTGAAAAATGCATCTACTTCTGATTTAAGATCAAAAATGGAAAACGGAACAGCTTTTCCAGTCCAGTGCTCGATAGATTTTTGACCGGAAAGCCCAAACAAAACGTGTGTTTGTTCATTGATACCTTCATGATAGGTAGTTTCTTTACTATGAACGAAAACATTTCCAACTTCAAAAAAGCGAATAGTCTTAGCTTTCCTGTTAAAGTTGTAGGAAGCTGATTTTAGAAATCCATGCGTTAAAGAAGGACGCATAGTGCTCATATCTTTATTCAGAGGATTAAGTGTTTCAATTACTTCCTCTTCAGTAATAAAGTTCAAGGCTTCCTTTTTTGAGATCAAAGAATTTGTATAGATCTCTTTAAAGCCAAGCTGTACAGCCACATCTTTAATTTTAGAAACCAGAAGTTCCCAATCAGTTAAAGGCTCCGTAGAAACAAAAATTCCTTGGTTCTTTGATTCGATCTTGTTGTAATCGAATAAACGACCAACTTCTTCAATAAGGTCAACTTCTCGTTCTAGATCTGGTCGGAATGTTGGGATTTCAAATGTGATAGCATCCTCATTTTTGGAAACTACAGTAAGCTCTAATCCATCTACAATTTGGATGATCTCAGAAATTGAAAGCTTAGTACCAAGAAGTCTGTTCACATAGCTTTTTCTTAGGGTTAGCTCATGAGTTTCAGTCTTGATAGGATGAATGTCTGTAAGTCCGGCTTCAGCATCCCCACCACAAACTTCCAGAATTAGATCTGCACATCTTAGAGCAGCTATTGCTTGTAAATTAGGATCAATGCCTCGTTCAAATCGGTATGAAGCATCTGTTTGCAGAGTTTGTTGCTTAGAGGTTTTACGGATACTACCAGGATCGAAATAAGCACTTTCAATCAAAATATTGGTTGTTGTATCGCTAACTTCTGAATGTAATCCACCCATAACGCCCGCTATGGCAACAGGTCCGTTTCCATCACAAATAAATAGTGTTCCCGGAGTACATTTTCTTTTAATGTGATCCAGCGTTTCGAATTCGATCTCTTTATCAAATTCTTTAACCGTGATCTTCTTGTCATTGATATTGTCAAAATCAAAAGCATGAAGAGGCTGACCTAATTCATACATTACATAATTAGTAATATCTACAACATTGTTAACAGGGCGGAGTCCGATGGCTTGTAATTTATTTTGTAGCCATTGCGGAGAATCTTCAATCTTTACATTCTTAACTAACTTACCAACATATCGATGGCACTTATCGCTTTCAACACTAATGGAATAGTCTGAGCTTTGTGGTGCGTCAGTGAGTTTTGTAGTAGGCTTGATGAGTTCAAGGTCTAAAGCAGCTGCTACATCACGTGCTACTCCTAAATGACAGGTAGCATCAGGTCTGTTCGGGGTAATGGCAATTTCGATAATTGTATCTTGATAGAGGTCAAATATCTCACTGATCGGAGTTCCAACTTCTAAAGCATTATCTAGAACCATGATGCCATCGTGGTCGGTACCAAGTCCAAGTTCATCTTCCGCACAGATCATACCATGAGATGCTTCTCCGCGTAATTTGGCTTTCTTCAGTGTTAGAAAACTTCCATCGTCTAATTTTATTGGAAGGGTAGAGCCAACGGTGGCAACGGGTACTTTTTGTCCGGCAGCTACATTTTTGGCTCCACAAACGATTTGTACTTGTTCCTCACCTAAATCTACCAAGCATACTTTCAATCGGTCTGCGTTAGGATGTGCTTTGGTCTCCAGCACTTCCCCAACAATTACACCATCGAGCATACTTCCGTATTCTTCAATTTCTTCAACCTCTAACCCAATAAGAGTGAGTTTGTCGGCAAGTTCTTCCGGACTCAGATCCAGATCAATAAATTCTTGTAGCCAGTTATATGAAATTTTCATTTATAACGTATTGAAATCTTTTAATTAAACTGTTCTAAAAATCGGATGTCATTATCATAGAAAGAGCGAATATCGTCAATTCCATGCTTCAAAATAGCGATACGTTCTACACCCATTCCCCACGCAAAGCCGGTATATTTTTCGGGGTCAACTCCAGCTGCTTTAAATACATTTGGATCAACCATCCCTGATCCCAATATCTCAAGCCATTTTCCTTTTTCTTTAGACCCCCACCAAATATCCATCTCCAAACTGGGCTCTGTAAAAGGGAAGAATCCTGGTCTTAATCTATACTTTACATCATTGCCGTACATCAACTTCGCAAAAGTGATGAGTGTATCTTTCAGATCGGCAACACTCACATTTTCATCTACATACAACGCTTCCACTTGGTGAAAAAGGAAATATGATTTAGGGCTTACAGCTTCATTTCTGTAAACACGTCCAGGCATAATTGCTCTAATCGGTGGTTTCTGATTTTCCATCAATCTGATCTGAACAGGGGAAGTATGTGTTCTTAAAACAAGATCATCTACTTTTGGATCGTCACTTTTTCTAACAAAGAACGTGTCCTGTTCATCTCTTGCCGGATGGTTAGGGGGGAAGTTCAATGCAGTAAAGTTATGGAAGTCATCTTCGATCTCAGGACCATGAGAGATGGTAAACCCAAGTCTGTAGAAAATGCTCTTCATTTCTTCCAGTGTTTGAGTGAGAGGATGAAGAGAACCAATAGGAGCGATAGGAGCCGTTAAAGTGATATCATCAAGAGCTGTTTTAGCAGAGGTGCTAGAAGACTCAAACTCTTTTTGAAGATCATTAAAGCGATCTTGAGCAATATTCTTGAGGTCGTTCATGGATTTCCCGAAAGCAGCTTTCTCTTCTTTCGGTACTTTACCTATCATCTTAAACATAGACTGAACTTTTCCATTTTTAGAGAGAAACTCTAACCTAAAATTTTCAAGCTCATCTGAATTTGAAACAGAGTAGGACTCTATTTCTTCTTGTAATGCTTTTACTTTATCAAGCATATGTAATGTATTGTGTTACTAAGTAGTCAGGGGTTAAAATAAAAAAACCGGTAAACCTATTAAACAGATTTACCGGCTTTTAAAATAGCAAGTTAGCAATTAAGCTGTAGCTTCCTTCACAATGGCAGCAAACGTATCGGCGTCGTGAATTGCTAAGTCTGCAAGTACCTTACGGTTGATCTGCATATCCTTTTCTTTCATCGCGTGGATGAGCTTAGAATAAGAGATTCCGTTGATTCTTGCAGCAGCATTGATTCGAACGATCCATAATCTACGGAATGTACGCTTACGATTTTTGCGATCACGGTATTGGTACTGAAGACCTTTTTCAACCGCATTTTTCGCAATCGTGTATACATTCTTTCGTTTGCCCCAGTAACCTTTCGCTTGAGATAAAATCTTTCTGCGACGGCGACGGGAAGCCACTAAGTTTGATGAACGTGGCATTTTGTCTAGATTTAAGGATTAAAATTTATATGGGATAAGCTCTTTTACTTTTGGAGCATCTGCATCAGTTACGATGGTAGTTCCAGTGAGCTTTCTCTTTGTTTTACTGCTTTTTTTAGTAAGAATATGGCGCTTAAAAGCTTTCTTACGCTTAATTTTACCGGAACCGGTAACCTTAAATCGCTTTTTAGCTCCACTATTACTTTTCATTTTTGGCATTGTGTATATACCTGCTTTGTGAAAATTTGAAAGACTTCAAAGATAGGTAGAAATCATCGTGTAATCAACGATTATAACAGTTTATTTTGGGGTGATCATCATTATCATTCGACGACCTTCCATATTTGGTTTTGTTTCTACCTTTGCAACATCTTCAAGGCTCTTAGCTAATTGAAGAAGGAGCAATTCTCCTTTCTCAGTGTATAGCATATCACGTCCTCGAAATTGTACTGTGGCTTTAACTTTATCACCACTTTCTAAAAACTCTCGGGCATGACGAGTTTTAAATTCAAGATCATGGTCGTCAGTATTAGGGCGGAAGCGAAGCTCTTTTACATTAACAGTATGCTGCTTTTTCTTAGCTTCTTTTTCCTTCTTCTTTTTCTCATACATGAACTTGCCATAATCAATAATCTTGCAAACCGGCGGATTGGCATCCGGTGCAATTTCTACAAGGTCAAGGTTAAACTGTTCTGCAATCTGTAATGCCTTATCAGAACTAGTTATTTCGTGATCCCCGTCAGGCTTGATTAAGCGAACCTGTGCGGCTCGTATATCTTCATTTATTCTGGTTTTGTCAACCGGCTCGGGCCGGCCAAATGATCTTCTTGCGATATTTATCCTCTTATGTTTGGTTAATCTTCAGGAAGTACTTTGTTGTTAATCTCATTTTCAACAGTTGAAAGAAAATCAGAAAAATCGAAAGTTCCAATATCTCCTTTACGATGTCTACGTACAGAAACCGTGCCAGCGTCTTGTTCTTTCGTTCCAACTATCAGCATATACGGCACTTTGTCAGTTTCCGCATCTCTGATCTTTCCTCCAATTTGTTCACTTCTTTCATCAAGAGTTACTCGAACTCCAGATTTCTTAAATGCTTCAACGCATTTTTTAGCATAATCATTCTGATCATCTGAAATCGGTAAAACTCTAATTTGTTCCGGAGAAAGCCATAGAGGGAAGTTACCGGCAAAATGCTCGATCAATATACTGGTAAATCTTTCCATAGATCCGAATGGAGCACGGTGAATAATAACCGGACGATGTTTTTCATTATCTGAACCTACATAGGTAAGATCAAAACGTTCCGGCATTACATAATCTACTTGAACTGTACCTAATTGCCATTTTCTTCCGATAGCATCTCTAATGATAAAATCAATTTTTGGACCATAGAAGCTAGCTTCGCCCGGTGCAATTGTATAATTGAGATTCATTTCATCCGCTACTTCTTTAATTTCGGCTTGCGCTCGATCCCATAGCTCAATGTCTCCACCATATTTTTCATCATTGTCATCTCTAAATGAAAGGCGGATATCAACGGGCATACCAAATGTATCAAATACAAAATTAGTAAGGTCGATGGTATGCTTGATTTCTTGCTTCAATTGATCATGAGTACAGTAGATGTGAGCATCATCTTGTGTGAAACCTCTTACTCTCGATAAACCACTTAATTCACCTGATTGTTCGTAACGATATACCGTTCCAAATTCAGCCAAACGAAGAGGTAGATCACGGTAGCTTCTCATTTCATTCGAGAAGATTCTGTGATGGTGAGGGCAGTTCATCGGCTTAAGCATGTATTCTTCATCATCAACCTGAATGGGGTCGAACTGAGAATCAGAATAATATGGATAGTGCCCAGAAGTTTTATAAAGCTCAATATTTGCAATATGAGGAGTAATTACTTCTTGGTAGCCTCGTTCAAATTGTTCATCTCTTAGAAACGATTCTAGGGTTCTTCGTAATCGAGCTCCTTTTGGTAACCAGATCGGAAGTCCACTACCAACCATTTTATCGATCATGTAGATGCCAAGCTCTTTCCCTAATTTTCTGTGATCTCGCTTCTTTGCTTCTTCGATCATAGTGAGATGCTCTTCCAGCATTTTCTGCTTCGGGAAGGAGATACCGTAAATACGAGTAAGCTGTTTACTGTTGTTGTCTCCACGCCAATAAGCACCAGCTAAACTAGTTAGTTTAATAGCTTTTACAACCCCTGTATTTGGTACATGGGGTCCACGACAAAGGTCGGTAAAATTACCTTGCGTATAAAAAGTGATCGTTCCGTCGTCTAATCCTTCAATCAGATCTACTTTATATTCATTACCGTTATTTTTGTAATGAGCGAGAGCGTCTTCTTTAGAAATATCTTTTCGAACAAATGAATTTTTATTTCGAGCGACTTCTAAAAATTTCTTTTCGATTTTTTCCAGATCGTCTTGAGAAATATTCTTCTCACCAAAATCGATGTCATAATAAAAACCGCTTTCAATAGGAGGGCCAATTCCGAACTTGGCTTCAGGGTAAAGCTCTTGAATCGCTTCTGCTAAAATATGCGCAGATGAATGCCAAAATGTGTATTTACCTTCTTCACTATCCCAAGTATTTATAGCAACCGTTGTGTCATCTGTAAGAGGCCTGTCGAGGTCTATTATTTCTCCATCAGCGGTAATACTGAGAGCCACACGTGCGAGGCCTGATGAAATTGATTGTGCTATGTCTAAGCCGGTAGTTCCTGAAGGATATTCTCTTGTTGAACCGTCCGGTAAAGTGATCGTAATGTTTTGTTCTGACATTAAATATTAATTGAAAAACTACTTTTATTTATACTGAAAGATAGGAATAATAAATTTTGCTACATATTAAAATTGAGATAAATAAAGTTTAGTTGGATAATGTAAATGATATAGTGCATATTCTCGCTTTAAAATAAAAGGACATATACTTATCAGTATGACATTTTTCGACTCGCAGCTTATGTTTGTCTGCGATCAGCTTAATTTGAAAATTCTAGATATTAATGAGTTTGCAGTTTCAAAACTTAAATATTCAAAAAAAGAATTACTTGGGCGCTCGCTCTCTTTTTTAGGTAAAAATATTAACCTAACAGAGGGCGAATTAGAAGAGCTGAATCTTCCTCACATTGAAACATGGGTGCTCTATACGAAAGAAAAAGGTGAGCTATTTGTTCAGTTTTCCTCCCATTTGATAAGTTATCAAGGAGAGCCCGCTAAAGTTGTTATTGCGCATGATGTAACTGAAATTTTTCGGAAGGAAATAGCATCAAAAGCGGCATTGTCTTTACCCGTAGGTTTTCAGGATTTTCCACTGGCAGAAATAGAATGGAATCTTGATCAAAGGATATTAAGATGGTCCAAAAGAGCTGAACTATTATTTGGTTATTCTAGCCAAGATATACACAAAGACCCGTATTTATTGGAAGAAATGATCGATGAAGAAGATCTCGATTTGATAACGAATACTAGTAAGGAGTTACAGGCAGAGAGCGCTAAGACAAAAATACTAACTCTAAGAAGTAGAACTAAATCAGGTTCTGAAATAGAGTGCGAATGGTATAATTCCTATCTATTTGATAATGATGGGAATATAAAGTCGATATATTCGGTAATCAAAGATATTACAGATCAGAAAAAGGCACTGCAAAAGTCTGAACAACTAATGAGTAGCTTTTTAGATCTCTATAATTCAATAACAGATGCCATTTATTTATTGAATATTGATGGCAGAATTATTGATGCCAATGCGGGTTTGGAACGTACTTTTGGTTATTCAAAGAATGAAGTTATCGGAAAGGAAATTAAATTTTTGTCTGCTTCCGGTAAATACTCAGATATTCAAGTTGAGGAGTATTTGGCTAAAGCCAGAAAGGGAAAATCTGTTAGTTATGAAGGATGGGGTGAGAAAAAGAATGGAGAGGTTTTTCCAACGGAAGTACTAATGAACTTAGGTTCTTACCTAAATGATGATGTTGTTATTGTGGTAGAGCGAGATGTATCTGAACGGTTATTATCTCATCAAGCATTAAGGCAACGAGAAAGCATGTTCAGCAATTTGTTTCACGCAAGTCCGATTGGTATTGCTCTGTTAGATAATCATCGAGAGATTGAAAGTATAAATCAGAGCTTCGAGGAAATATTCGGATATACGGAAAGTGAAATTAAAGGACTTGAACTTGATAAACTTATTGTTCCTGAAGAGGAGTATGAAGATGCAATTGAACTATCTGCTAGTGAAATTTCAAAGGTATATTCAGGCAGAAGAAAGACAAAAGCAGGAGATATAGTTGATGTAATTGTATGTGCCGTACCTGTTATTATGGATGGAAATGTAATCGCTATGTATGGAATCTATGTAGATATTACGGAGAGAAAAAGAGCAGAAGAAAAGCTTAAAGCTAATTTGAGAGAGAAAGAGGTTTTATTAGCGGAAATTCATCATAGAGTAAAGAATAATTTGGCTGTAATTACCGGACTATTGGAATTACAACGCTTAAATTCTGATAATAAAGATGCACAGAAAATACTTAAGGATAGTCAAATGAGAGTCAATTCAATAGCACTGGTGCATGAGCTATTGTATAAAAGCGATGATTTTTCTCAGGTTGATATCAAAGCGTATATGAAAGATATAGCAAAGGTGATTTCGGGGTCATTGACTAAAGAGAGCGTTTCTGTTGATATTCAATTTGATTTAGATGACATCGAACTAGAAATTACCCAAGCCATTCCATGTGGCCTGATCTTGAATGAAGTATTAACAAATAGTTATAAGCACGCATTTGAAGGAAGAAGTGACGGTTTGGTTACTATTTCCTTTAAAAGGACAAATGGTGGTATTACCTATAAAATTTGTGATAATGGAATAGGTTTACCGGAAGAAAATTCCAAGAAAGATCATTCTTTGGGTATGACGTTAGTTAAAACTCTTGGCAGACAGCTTAATGCTGAAACGATTATTAAATCGGAAGGCGGGGCTAGTTTCGAATTTAGATTTCAAAAGAAGTGAAAATGTGCGTCCTGATGGATTCGAACCGTCGACCTCTGCAATGTCAATGCAACGCTCTAACCAACTGAGCTAAGGACGCATTTAAGAAGTACAAATATAACGAGATTTATACTTCAGGTAAAAGTAAGTTTTCTTATCTTTAAGCTTCACAACAAAATTGTTATTTGGCATGATCAATCGCAGACTCGTACGAGAAACGGTACTTCAATCACTTTACGCACTAAAACAGAGTGGTGATACGGTTCAATACATCACAGATTCGGTAATTAAAGAAGCACTAGGAACCGAAAAAGAAGCGCGTCGTTTCGCAGAAAAACTTTTTTTCTCAACTCTTGAGCATGAAAGCGAACTTGACGAGATCATAATTAAGCACATTAAAAATTGGGAAATTCAGAGACTGGCTTTAATCGACAGGTTGATTTTAAAAATGTCGCTCTGCGAATTTCTTTATTTTGACGAAATACCTACCAAAGTAACTATCAATGAAGCTATTGAAGTAGCTAAGAAATTTTCAACAGCCAAATCGGGTAGGTTTGTAAACGGAATTTTAGATGCATCTTTAGAAGACCTCTCCAAAGCGGATAGAATTAACAAAAAAGGCAGAGGCTTAATCGATCACACGGTTAAATAATAAATTGAACAATCGAATTAACATAGATATATATTTATCATGAGTTTAAAATGTGGCATTGTAGGTTTGCCTAATGTTGGAAAATCAACCCTTTTTAATGCATTAAGTAATGCAGGAGCTGAATCAGCAAATTTTCCATTTTGTACTATAGATCCTAATGTTGGACTTGTTCCGGTACCTGATCAACGTTTAACTAAACTTGCTGGATTTGCTAATTCTGCAAGTGTGATTCCAACTACTATTGAGTTTGTAGATATCGCCGGTCTTGTAAAAGGAGCTGCCGAAGGAAAAGGGAAGGGTAATGCGTTTCTGTCGCACATCCGTGAAGTAGATTTAATTATCCACGTAGTGCGCTGTTTTGATGATGACGATATTATCCACGTTGAAGGAGACATAGATCCTGAAAGAGATATCACTATTATAGAAGAAGAATTGATCCTTAAGGATCTTGAGAGTGTTGAGAAAAGAGTAGAAACACTTAAGAAGCAATCTAAAAGTGGTGACAAAGCAATGAAAGCTCAACTTGAAGTTGCCGAACGCTTGAGAGAACATTTGGAAAATGGAATTTCTGCAAGACTCTTTGAAGTCACTCCTGATGAAAAGGTCGCATATAATGATTTGATGTTACTTTCAGCTAAACAGGTTCTTTATGCATGTAATGTATCTGAAGACGATCTTGATTCTGGTAACAAGTATGTAGAGAAAGTAAAAGAGATCGCTGCAAGACACGATGATGAAACGGTAATGTTTTGTGCAAAAATTGAAGCTGAAATAGCTGAATTAGATCCTGATGAAAAGGAAATGTTTTTGGAGGAGCTAGGCTTGACAAGTGCTGGTTTAGATCGATTGATCAATTCAGCGTACAAAGAGCTCGGATTGATTACATATTTTACTGTAGGCCCTAAAGAAGCAAGAGCATGGACTATCAGAAAAGGAACTAAAGCTCCACAGGCTGCCGGGGTAATACATACTGATTTTGAACGAGGATTTATTCGTGCTGAAACTATCGCTTATAGCGATTATGAGAAGTATCAGACTGAAAAAGCAGCTAAAGAAGCGGGTAGAATGAGGCAAGAAGGAAAGGAGTATGTAGTTGATGATGGCGATGTAATGTTATTTAGATTTAATGTTTAAATGATGAATAAATCATATTATGTGCTAAATATCAGCGTTTTATGAAAGTTCATTATTTACTATTTATTTTAATTCTCGCAACAACTGGTTGTGAATCTACAACAGATGAAGATTCAATTACTGAATTTGGCCGGGTGTTTGTGTCTAGCAACACGCAAGCTAAAATTAGTGTTTTTGACTTTTCAGATACGAATAATATATCCTCAGTTGATTTTATAACCACAACGAGTGATGCGGATGGTATATATTACCATAGAGATAGGGATGTTGTATATCTTGCAGACAGAGAGTACAATCGAGTTAACGCCTTTGCTAAGTTTTCCAGAAATGAAAAAGATTCAGGTATTCTTCCTGATGTAATTGGCAATTCTGATTTTTCTAACCCTAGAGGACTTACTTCAGATGGTAATATCGCTATTGTAGCACAGGACGCTTCGGATTCTAATGGCCTACAAGATGGTTTATTTATGTTTGATGTAAGTCCTGCATCTATTACTCTTCGAAATAGCTATACGGTGGATTTTTCACTTTGGGACATACAGTTGGTAGGAAATATATTGTATGCAGTGGAGGATGAAAGCGATAGTTTAGCTGTATTCAATAATTTTTTAGGTAACACGGATGGATTGATAGAACCTGATTTCAAAATTAGAATAAGTGGTATAGAAAGAACTCATGGATTACATTATTCACTGAGCAGCGATATAATGATAATGACCGATATCGGAGATGCAGATCCTTCAATTCAAGATGGTGAAATCAGAATAATAAAGGATTTCAGTTTAAAACTTTCAGCAGCACTACAGACTCCGGGAAATACAATTTCAAGTACCGATCAAATTATAATTTCAGGATCAAATACTTTACTTAGAAATCCGGTAGATGTTGTTTATCATGAGCAAGCTAATCGTATTATTGTAGCGGAAAATGCATCTAACGGAGGAATGATATTATCATTCGAACTGCCTGAGAGTATTGATCAAACAAATTCGTTTAACAACTCTCCAGATTTTATGGATAATTTCCCAGGAGTTTCAGGGTTATTTATCAGCAGTATTGACAATTAATCCTTAAAGGATCTAAAAGTTATTATAATCTTTAAAATAAAATAATCAATGAAGAATAAATTATTCTTACTACTCATAATATCATTTTCAATAATTTTTATTTCCTGTGGAAGCAGTGATAATAATGATGTAAAATTAGAACTAGGAAATGTATTCGTTTCAAGTAATTTAACTCCTATAATAGGAATCTATGATTTTACGGGTTCAAGCAATGAACCGGAATCTTTACAATTTGGGATTTCTTCATCAGATTCTGACGGGATTTATTATGATTCCGCATCAGATCGGTTATTCTTGGCGTCACGTTCTAATAATAGAGTAGAGGTGTATTCAGGATTAACAGAAACAGAATTAAATGCAAACCTAACATTAGAGGTTAGTAGTAGTCAGGATTTCTCGAATGCCAGAAAGCTTACAGTTTCGGGAAACAATATTATAATTAGCCAAGATGCAGGTCCATCAAACAATGAAGAAAACAGATTCTTTGTATATACATTCAATAATGGATCTCTAACTTTGGCTAACACTTATGATCCACAAATCAACCTATGGGATGTTCAATTTGCAGGAGGTACTGCTTATGCTATTCAAGATAATTCAGACACCTTAGCTGTATTTAATAACTTACTTAATAAAAACAGTGGTGTTGTTACTGCAGATCAGAAGGTACAAATTGAAGGAATTGTTAGAACTCATGCGCAGTATTATTCGGTTTCAGAAGACATTATGTTTTTAAGTGATATTGGAGATGCTGATAGTGGTACAGATGGTGCTATACATATAATTGCTGATTTTAGCACAAAGCTATCTGCCGCAGGAGTAAACGGAATGATAGCATTAAGCGATCAAATAGTTATTAAAGGTTCAAACACGGAGCTAGGGAACCCGGTAGGACTTAGCTATGATGTGGATAATGAAAAAATCTATGTAGCGGAAAGAAAGGTTGAAGGGGGTAAGCTATTAGAATTTGATTTGCCTAGTACAGGCGGAAATCTATCGCCTTCTTCTTCGATAAACTTTAGTGGTGCTGCCGCAGTTTATTTCGCCAATTGATAGATATTTACTTATTGAAGAGAAGTAAGAAAGGGATGTATATCATCCCTTTTTTTATTTAGAAGAAAGCCGAAAGTTGGAATCTGAAAGCATATTCCTGTCCATCAAAATCACCCTGTTCAGAGAATGATGCTTTCATCAATATATTTCTGGATAATTTATATCCTAATACTCCGGTAATTCTTGATACATCATTATCCCACTTCAAAGTGTTTCCATTGGAATCCGTTGTTTCCATGAAATATAGACCTTCTGTTCGGAAAGCTATAAATCCACCGGTAAATAAAGGCGGCTCATATTTGATATCTATATTCCCCGAAAAGTTACTAACCTGATACTCAGTTAATACTCCGTTTGTATTTCTTTCAAAGCTACTACCGTCATTTCTTGGCACATTCCATCTTGAGAAAATAGCTTCCCCAACAATTTCAAAATAAGTAAAAGCGAGTTTTGTATCAGTACCTATAAGCAACTGGGTAAATTTTTGAAAGTTGTTATTCTCACGTTCATTTTCATTTATTGCATCAGCTTGCATGAAACTGCCGTAGCTTAGAGAAATTCCTTGGCTCCAGTAAATAGAAGGAATGATTTCTAGCCTGGTTATACCTGCTATATTAGGAGATGTTGATCGATCAGAAATTGATATTGGTGTGCCATTTGTGACAGCAGCATCAAGAAATAATTGATCTTGTTTTATTTCCCAGGTTGTCCCTATTCCTGTTGTATAACCACCAAAATAAAGAGTAGGCAGCCCTAGATCACCTACCTGATATTCTGCATTTAAATTATTCCCTGCTTGAGGCCAAAAACCTCTTTTATCAGAAATATTTGTGAAATATGTATATCCCAAGGGATGATTGACAAAAACCCTATCAGTAGATATTTGTCTCTTAGCATAAAACCCAAAAGGAGAGATGATGCGACCTAACCTTAATAGGTAATCGTTATCAGGATTACTCCATGTTATGTTTGCTAGTGCTATTCTAGGTGAGTTAAGGTCACCGTTTCCCCAGGTATCTAGTTGTACTCTGGCTTCAAAAAAGAACTCGTTTGTAATAGGAGCAAACAAAAAAGTATTCAATTGAGTTACACCCAAATTAAATTCTTTATATTTAGAAGGGATACTGTTAGTGATGAATCGGGATCTGTTTCCACCTTGTGATAGTTCGAAATCTATAGAGCCATTAATTTGAACCTGAGCAGATGAAGTTAAAGGGATTAATAATATGCTACCCAAGAATAGAAAAAGACTCTTTTTGAAGAAATTCATATAAGTAAAATTTGAAAATAAAAGTGCATTTATATTGACCTAAGAATCGGTGATTTAGAAGATAATTTCACTTACATCAACCTTGTTGGCAAATCCTTTTAGCTCAAGTTCCCCAATAATCTTATGAGCGAATTCCTGTAGGTCATGTTCTTGAATGAGAGAGCTAGGGATAAGGATTTGATTGTTCTTTGCTTCTGAGCATAACCGAGCACATAGGTTTACTTGGGAGCCTATTATAGTATAATCCATTCTTTCTTTGGCTCCCATATTACCTAGAATCACTTTTCCATGATTGACACCTATTCCGATTCCATTGAAAAAATCACTGAGCTCTTCATCATTCTCAAAAGTTTTTTGAATTTCAATAGCTGTTTGAACGGCAGATTTCAAAGAATCTTTTCCTAAATATATTGCGATTAGAGAGTCTCCAACATATTTATCGATCGAGCCCTTATGTTTTAATACAAGATCTGCCTGTTGGCTTAGTGTTTTATTAAGGTGACCTAGAAAGACCTCAGGTGTAGAAGTTGAAATTTTAGAAGTGGAGCCCCTAATATCTGTAAATAAAATAGCCAACTCTTGAAATGATGCTTTCTCGTTTAGATCAATATCTTGATTTGTTTGGATCATTTTTAGGGTATGATCTCCAACATATTTTGTAAGGGCAAAACGCTCACGTAAGCCTTGGGTCATTTCGTTGAAGGTTTTAGTTAAAATACCAACTTCATCATTGGAGTTGGTTTCTACATTTACATCTAGATCTCCTTCTCTAACTTTAAGCATTGCTTTTGTTAAACGCTGGATAGGCCCTGAAAAAGCGCCTGCAATAATAAAGGCTATAGGCACTATCACCAAGAAACTGGATAATGCAATAATTAAGATATTCTTTTGAATAGTGCCAAGAATTTGAAACTGTACATCGACGGGAACAAATGCTAAATAATAAGCTCTTTCACCTTTACCCAACGGACTTATAAAAGCTAGAACTTCTTGGTTGTTTATATTAGCTCGAAACGGTTCACTAATTTGTAAATTTGATGTTAATGAATCGATTAAGACTTCTTTTTCTTTTACAAAATCAATAAATCCAGAAATATTTTCATTAGAGTTTGAATATGCTATTGGAGTATCATCCAAAAACATGATCACATCTAGGGGAGTATTTTGTTTTAACAGTCGGGCTTCAGAATCTTGAAACTTACTCCCTAAAGTAGTTGAGCCTATAATAGTTTGTCCTCCATAAACTGGAATTGTTACCACTTGAAATAACTCATTATCAACTGCCCATAATTCAGGCCAATCTACAATAATAGGAGGTTCAATTCTGTTTAACGCATCTTTAACTGTAGTTCTGACAAGTAAATCATTATTGGTTTTTTCCGGACGATTAAGCCAAGCTAAAACCATACCTTCATTATCTGTAGTAACGAAAAGGTCTGTCTTAATAAAAAGGGCAAATTCATTTATCGATTGATTGACGGAAGCAGGGTCATTGAGTTCTACATTCGCCTTATAGTTAGAGTTCTCACTAATTAAATAAGAAGATTCTACCAATCGATCGTACTGTAAATTCTGCTGTTGTTTAAAGAAGCCTTGTAATTGGCTGAAATCTAGAAAAATATCTTCATTCAGTGTTTTTGAAAATGTATTATTTACAGCGCTAAGTACAGTAACTAACACGATCAATGTTAGTCCTATCAACAGAATAATGAGTTTAGTACTGATGCGGAGGTTCAAATTTAACTCGTTAAATTAAAATTGGATTCAATGTTCTTATCCGAACTAATAGTTATTTCTTTGCTTTCTAATTCGAAGCCGGGATTATAAACTCTAAGCTCGTATGTGCCTTCCGGTAAATCATTAAGCTCATAGGTTCCGTCTTCATTTAATCTAGTGAAGTAAGGCGTATCTAGACTTAAAATAGTAGCCTTCATTTGGGAATGAACATCACAAAAAAGAGTAATTGGACCAATTCCCGTAACTTTCCATTTTGGAGCTTCTATTTGTTTTGAATAAACGTCACCTGTGGGTCTACGACCAATATTGAATCGGGAACCCGGAGTTAAGCTAAACACGTTGTGAAAAAACGGATCGTTGTTTACAAACTGAACCACAGTGCCTACTGTAACCGGTGTAACATTAGGTATAAAAACAGCATCTTTTTGATCTATAATAACAGCTTCTCCGCTTATATCATTAGGCAGTGAAAAGCTAATAGGGTGAGCACTTACGATTGTATTACCGATATTATTTTGTTGATTTTCAGACTCTGAGGATGTTGAAGCACTGTTTCCTCTATTTCTATAGCTAGAGCCTCGAAACCTTCTTCTTTGTATATCTTCAACGGGGACTATAACTCTTCCCGTTATTCCACCATTAAAATTTTCATAAACGAATGAAGGGGGAGTATGCGTTTCTTCAATGGGTTTATTTGCGATAAAAACTAGAGCAGAGAAAAATAAAGAAGATAAAATAAGCGCTTTAAGCATGCCTTTTATGGTATATACGTAGATAGAAACTTTTAGGATTGTATCGAATATACTAAAAAATAAGGGATCGGCTATGAGTCCTGAAATTCAATTTTTGTAGTGTCTTCAGGAACTCTGAATGGTTCAACAGTATCGTGAACAAGCCAAGCATCTTTAAACAATCTTTTTACCATTTTCGAAAAGGAAAGAGCTCGATCTCTATCATGGAAATCGCCAACATGAACACGATAATAGGGAGTCTTAAAAAAGGTGTATGTTTCCGCCTGATACCCAACTATGGTAGTATCTGACCAAGCTCTAAAAGTGGAGGCTACTGTATCTGCTGTAAAAACATCCTGACCAGAATATATTTGTATTCGATATCCTTTGGTTAGGTCAACCTCTTGTTCTACTTTTATTTTTATTTCGGAAAAATTTTCAGGAATCTCATTTGTAGTATAGGTATCAGATAAACTGCTTATCAAATTATCGGAAGTATTTTCATTTTCTGCCTGATTAGTTTCTTCATCAGTTGGTGTAGTTACCTCGGCACCATTATCAGTAGAAACGGATTGAGAGGAAGAGCAACTTATTACTAGCCCAATTAAAATTATAAAAAGGAAGGATGTGTATTTTCTTAGTTGCATTAAAAGCCTACAGGGTGCCAAGTTGTTTTTGTTTCTTGAAAATCAACGATGAAGTAAGGACTTTCAGTGTCTTTCTCATACCAATCTTCAATTGATCTTTTCACTACTCTTTTGATATTGTTAGAGGCTAGTTCGTCAATCTTTGTTTTAGTTTCTTTATCAAGTGTGTCTGTGTACACGATAGCATTTACATCCATATGTGAGCTAAAATGTTCCACCAATTCTTCTCTTTTTCCTGTTAGGATATTTACAACCCCTCCAGGTACGTCCGAAGAGTTTAGTACTTCGGCAAAACTAATAGATGCGAGAGGGTATTGTTCTGAAGCATGAACGATGCAAGTATTACCTCCTGCTATAATAGGAGCTATCACGGAAACTAATCCTAAAAGCGGACTGTTTTCAGGAGCGAGTACTGAAACAACACCGGTTGGTTCTAGAATACTAAAGTTAAAGTGTGCGCTCGCAACTGGATTTACAGATCCAAATACCTGTTGGTATTTATCTGTCCAGCCGGCATAATAGATCAATCGATCTATAGACGCATCTATGTCAGCATTTGCCTCTTCTTTGGTGAAGCCAACAGCGCCTAGTTCTCGAACAAATTGATCGCGACGATTTTCCATCATTTCACCGATACGGTAGAGAATCTGGCCTTTGTTGTAGGCTGTTCTTGAACTCCAACCACCGAAAGCTCCGCGAGCAGCTAAAACAGCTTCTCTGAAATCCTTACGTGTACATCTACAGGCATTTGCTAGAAAATCTCCTTCACTATCAAACACTTTATAATAATGTCCGGATTCGCTTCGTGGAAAAGCTCCACCAACGTATGTTTTATATGTTTTTTGAACTTCTATTCTTTCGCTCATGATAATATCCTTATTTCAAGTTCAGGTATGCAGCTAATCCATGTAAGCCACCTTCACGACCAACACCACTTTCTTTATAACCACCAAAAGGAGAGGTCGGGTCAAATTTATTATAAGTATTCGCCCAAACAACACCGGAACGTAATCCTTTTCCTACTTTAAATATCTTAGAACCTTTGTCAGTCCAAACACCACTTGCTAAGCCAAATGGTGTGTTATTTGCTCTTTCAATGGCTTCATCTGCTGTTCTAAACGTTTGTACAGTTAGCACCGGACCGAAGATCTCTTCCTGAACCACACGGTTAGATTGAGATACATTAGTAAAAAGAGTAGGACGGATGAAATACCCATTTTCAGGAACGGAACATTTACTTTGATATACGTCAGCTCCTTCTTCAACACCTAGTTCCAAATATTTGTTAACTCTATCAAATTGCTCTTTGGAATTAATGGCTCCAATATCAGTATTCTTATCGAGAGGATCGCCCACGATCAAAGTTTCGAGTCTGTCTTTGAGCTTGAGTATCACTTTGTCTGCAATATTCTCTTGAACTAACAAGCGAGAACCTGCACAACAAACATGTCCTTGGTTAAAGTAAATTGCATTGATAATTCCTTCAACAGCTTGATCTATGGCTGCATCTTCAAAAAGAATTAAAGCACCTTTTCCACCAAGTTCTAACGTGTACTTTTTGTCGGTACCAGCCAAAGATTTCTGAATAATCTTACCAACATTTGTAGAGCCGGTAAAAGCAATTTTATCAATATCCTTGTGATTTACTATTTCGGCACCGGTTTGTCCAGCACCGGTCACAATATTTACTACACCGTCCGGTAACCCGGCATCTTTTACTAATTCAGCAAACATCATCGCAGTAAGCGAAGTTGTTTCAGCCGGTTTTAATACAACAGTGTTTCCACAAGCAAGGGCAGGGGCTATTTTCCAGGATAACATCAGCAGTGGAAAATTCCACGGGATGATCTGTCCACAAACGCCTAAAGCCTCAGGTTTTTTTCCTGGAAAAGCATACTCAAGTTTATCAGCCCAGCCTGCATAATAGAAGAAGTAAGCAGCAGCTAATGGAATATCAACATCTCTGGATTCACGAATAGGTTTCCCGCCGTCAATAGATTCAGCTATGGCAAATTCTCTGGCTCGCTCTTGGAGCATTCGAGCTATACGATATATATACTTAGCGCGTGATTTAGCTGATAATTGAGACCATTCACCATTAAAGGCTTTTCTGGCAGATTTAACCGCTTTATCAACATCTTTTTGAGTAGCTTCAGCAAACTGTGTTACCTCTTCACCTGAAGCAGGATTCACACTTTTAAAATATCTTCCTTTCGAAGGTTTTTGAAACTTACCTCCAATGAAAAGCTCATATTTATCCTTTATCTCTAAATTATCGGAGCTTTCAGGAGCTGGAGCATATTCCCACAAAGAAGCAAAATCCAGCTTAGAATTTGGTGAGGTTGGTTTGTAAGTAGTTTCTTTTGTAGTGGACTCAGACATAATATTTTATTTAACTCACTGAAAAATAATCAGGACTTTGATAATGCCCTGTTTGTTGTTTCACAATTTGCATGAGCAAATCGTTAGCTAAAGAACTAGCTCCAAATCGAAAATATTCGTTGTTTAACCAAGCGGCACCTAGCGTTTCTTTAATTAAAACCAGATACTGAATAGCTTGTTTCGAAGTACGAATTCCACCGGCAGGTTTCATTCCTATCATCTTATTTGTTTTGTAATAATAATCTCTAATGGCTTCTAACATTACCAAAGTAACAGGTTGTGTTGCTGCAGGTGATATTTTACCGGTAGATGTTTTTATAAAATCAGCTCCGGCTTCCATTGCTATATCACTGGCTAGTCGTACATTTTCGTAGGTGTGAAGTTCCCCGGTTTCTAGAATGACTTTCAAATGAGCTTCACCACAGGCTTCCTTAATAGCAGCAATTTCATCAAATACTAAATTGTATTCTCCCTCCAGAAAAGCTCCTCTGGTAATAACCATATCCACTTCATCAGCACCTTCTTCAACGGCAAATTTAGTGTCTTCTATTCTGATTGATAGAGGAGCCATCCCACTTGGAAATGCTGTAGCAACACTAGCTACATTTATGTCAGAACCTTTTAAGGTGTTCTTAGCAATTTTTACCATACTTGGATATACACAAACAGCGGCAACCTGTGGAATATCAGCTACACTAGGATGAGGACTTATTGCCTTTTGGCATAGCTGACGAACTTTACCCTCAGAATCTTTTCCTTCAAGTGTTGTTAAATCGACCATGCTCAAGGCTAGCTTTAAAGCCTGCATTTTAGATTCTTTCTTAATGCTTCGCTTATTAAGGCGACTCACTTTTTCTTCTATACCGACACGGTCAATCGGGACTATTTCAAATTTTTCTTTCAAACTCATAATCATTTATTTATTTGAATATAAGGTTTTAAAGACGGGAATTAAATCACAGATGTCTAATAATAATAAAACAAGATATACGGACAGAAATTAATATCTATCGAAATTTTTTGCTATAACTCAGAATTGCTCAAATGCCATTTATTTCTTTAATTCGTTGTGGTTCAGTATGATAATTAGGTCAATGATCCTAAACTAATAATAAATGGAGCTAGTATGGAAGAAGTAATGATTAACTGGTTAGCGGTGGGTGCAGCTACCTTGGTTGGATTTGTAATAGGATTTCTTTGGTATGGTCCGCTTTTTGGGAAAGCGTGGATGAAAGAAGCGGGACTAAGCGAGGAAGATGTTCAAAATGGTAACATGGCTAAAATATTTGGTCTCACGGCTGTATTCCAATTTATAATGGCGTATTGCTTAGCTATGTTTTTTGGAAATGATATAAATGCCGGTACTGGTGCTTTCTATGGATTTTTGACCGGATTTGCTTGGGTAGCATTATCGATGGCGGTATCAGGACTATATGAACAAAAATCCTTTAAGTATATCTGTATCAACGGTGGTTTTTGGACGGTCGTTTTTACTCTGATGGGATTGATAATAGGAGCTTGGAGATAGTCACAAGCTTATTTTTAAAACTTAAGGAGCAAGCCATAGAGTTGCTCTTTTTTTGTCTGCTATAGTAGACTCTGCTAAAGCTTTAAATCTAGATCAACCTCTTTGTAGCTACTCGAATGAAATAGAGGAAGGAGAATTCCAACTGATAAAACAACTAATCCAATACTGAATAATATCCATGCAACTGTACTGTAGCTATCTAAGATATTCAAGGAGCTTAATAAATTAGAAAAATCATGAGCTGATTTGGGAAGATTTCCTAATAATGGAAGTGATTTTGAATAAGCATCGGCACAATAAGCAGCCGTATCTAGCCACGCAAATCCAAGCCAGTATAAAGCTGCTTGAGTAATGAATAACTTCCTGTTCATCCACCCAAAAATAATGATTAGTGTAGGTATAATTAATTGCATGAGTGTACCACCTAGAACGGTTAGAAATCTCCACCCAAAAATACCGAATATAGTATGACCTGCTTCATGTAGGATCAGTGTTAGGTTATCCATCAGGAAATAGAGGATAGAAAACCCAAATACATGAGTGTAGTTAACGGCATAAAAGATGTTATATCGAAGAGCTATATAAAACTGTTCGATAATAAACCATGAGAACAGAACCAACAATAGTGACAGCCACCATTTGCTAAGGAAGGGGAGAAGCTTCGTTTTTATGGCTCTAAGATCCATTTTAATCCAATTTATTAAACACTTTTTTCCCTTGGATGAAATACTTCCAAATAATTGAAATGGATTTTTTACCGGTCAACTCTTTAGGCTTGGGAGATGAATTCTGACTTCGCTTTTTATGAACCTTGACCCACTGAAAAAAGAAATGAAAATGAGCTTTTGCTATAGCACCAAATTCCGTACTGTTTCCGGATAACAGAGATCTCCAAGCTGCAATAATATCGAGTATAAATCTTACCGGAAAATTGAATAATAACTCACTAGTTGAATAGTTTTTCCAAAGCATAAACAAGTTATTACGGAAATTGTAATATACTTTACGTGGAGAACCCATTGCCAATGACCCACCGCCTAAATGATAAACCTCGCTGCTTGGTGTATACATGACTTTATATCCAAGCCTTTTGGTTCGCCAGCATAGATCGATCTCTTCCATGTGGAACTCAAAGTCTTCATCAAAGCCATCTAGTTCTGTAAAAATATCTTTTCGTATAGCTAGAGCAGCACCACTTGCCCAAAATATTTCGGTGATATCATCATATTGACCGTCATCTTTTTCAAGTGTTTCAAAAATACGTCCACGGCAAAATGGATATCCGTACTTATCAATGTAACCACCGGCTGCTCCTGCGTATTCGAAATATTGAGAATCTTTGTACGACAGTAGTTTAGGTTGTACCGCTCCAATATCAGAGTTTTCAGAAAAGCAGTGGTTGATACCGTGAAGCCAATTAGGCTTGACTTCCACATCATTATTTAAAAATAAAAGAATCTCTTTTGACGCAACTGCTACTGCTCGATTGTTGCCGCCACAATATCCGTAATTGTCATCGAAGGTAGAGATTTTGACTTTAGGGTAATGCTCACGAGTCCACTCAACAGTACCATCTGTTGAAGCATTATCAGCTAAAATGATCTCAAAATTCGGGTAATCTGTAGCACATACGGAGGGCAGAAAGGTCTTTAAATGGTCTAAACCATTCCATGTAACAATTATGACACTAAATCCCTTCAAAGAATGATGTATTAGTTTAAAATGTTATAATTTACAGGCAGAATTAAAGAAAAAGTGGTTTCTTTAATGCCATAAGTTTGAACTTGATGATACCAAAAAAGAATGATGAAAATCGGGCTTATTTCGGATACTCATAATTACCTGGATCCACAGACATTGGATTACTTTGAAGACTGCGACGAGATTTGGCATGCAGGAGATTTTGGGAGTATTGCCATTGCAGATCAACTCAAAGAAGTGGCGCCATTAGTGGGCGTTTATGGTAACATTGACGGACAAGATATCCGCAGTGAGTATCCGCTACATCAGCGATTTATTTGTGAAGGCGTAGATGTTTGGATGACACATATTGGTGGAATTCCCGGACGCTATTGTATCCCTATTCGTTCTGAAATGGAGAAGAATACCCCTGAGCTTTTTATCTGTGGTCATTCCCATATTCTTAAAGTTGCCCGAGATCAGCAGCTCGAAAAAATGCTTTATATGAATCCCGGTGCTGCGGGTAGACATGGTTTTCAAACTGAGAGAACTATTATGCGCTTTTCTATTGATGCCGGAAAGATCGAAAATGTGGAAGTGATTAATCTTGGCTCTAGAGCTGGGTAGGTAATTTGTTGACGGTTTAGCAATATAAATAAAGCTCCGTCATCCTGAACTTGTTTCAGGATCTTAAGACAAGGCTCTCAGCTTTTTTCCTCCGAGGAATCACCAATATATTTTTTCATAAGAAAGCCTACCAATACAATACCTACAAATATGCAGATACCGATCAATGCAATATCGTTAACATAGTTGGCCCAATAATTTTGAAAAGGATCAGTTATATCAAAAACTAATTCATAGATCACTACACCAACGAAGGCTCCGATAAAATTTTTAAACAATTCTTGTCGCTTCATGGTATCATTTTAATTTTGAGTACTATCAATTAGTAAAAACTATCATAAATAAATCTAAATATCTAATAAGTATAATCTAATAGGTAATTTAGGGATCAATTCAATTATCAAAACTCATACTGAGAAAATTGATTTCGAAGTTAGATTTTTCTTATCCTTTGCATAAGTATTTCTATAGATCATCTTTTACTACGACAACTATTCTGTGATTCGACTTTCTTCTATTTTATTTTGCATTGCCGTTATAATAGGATTTTTTCAAGCTTGCTCTGATATAAAATCCGAGCCTTACATTGCAGAAAAAAAAGAATGGGTGATGGATGATTCTCTAGCTCATTATCTTGATGAATTTTCGCAATCGTTTGAAGAAGGAATGATCAATAAACATATTCCGGGTGCAGCTGTAGCAATTGTGAAAGACGGTCGAGTAGTTTTCCAAAAAGGATTTGGAGTAAGAGAAAAAGGAGCACCCGAAAAAGTAGATAAAAACACGGTTTTTAGATTGGGAAGTGTATCTAAAGGTTTCGCTTCAGTTCTGGCCGGTGTGCTGGCAGAAGAAGGAATAATAAATTGGGAAGAACCTGTTTCCGAGTATTACGAAGATTTTAAGCTACATGATCCCGAGCAAACCGAGCGGGTGAAAATAAAGCATATTTTATCCCACACTTCAGGACTTCCAAGACATGCCTATACTAATCTTGTGGAAGACGGCTTATCACTTGAACGAATAGTTCCAAGATTCGAAAGTGTTCCATTGATCTCCAAAGAAGGGGAGCAATTGGCCTATCAAAATGCAGCGTATTCAGTTATTGAAAAAGTTCTTGAAGTACAGACAAATAGTGATTTCAGTACATTGTTGGAAGAACGGCTTTTTGATCCGTTAGAAATGAAAAGTTCCTCCTCAAGTTTTGAAGGTATTGACACTATCAGCAATAAAGCTTTACCTCATTTGTATCATTCGCAAGCAAGAGGCAGAGTTCCTATTTCAATTTCAAAGAAATACTACAATTCTATTTCTTCAGGTGGAATAAATGCCTCAGCAGCCGATATGGGAAAATGGTTACTTCTGCTAACCGGAAATGATCCTGAAGTTATTTCTGAAGAGACATTAAATCAGATCTATGAACCACTGGCTCCTTTAAACAATAAAAGATTCAGCAGATACTGGGAAGGGGTGAATAGATCTGATTACGGAATGGGGTGGAGGATACTAGACAATCATGGTCAAAAGGTGGTATATCATGGAGGATATGTAAATGGGTACCGTAGCGAGATCGCTTTTGCTCCGGATGATAATTTGGGAATTTGTATCCTTATCAACTCTAATTCCAGCTATCCACTAGAAGTTATTCCGGATTTCTTTAATCATTTTAAGCCTGATTCTCCAGAAGAGCTGCTTGCAGAATAACTGTTTTACAAAAACAGGTGTAAAGAATCTGGTCGGTATAGGTAGGTTCTTTATTGAACTGAAAACTCTGCAGTTACTTTTTCTGGCTGACTTTCTGATGTTGAAAAAGTATAGCCCAAATTGTAACGATAACTTCCTGAATTGAGCGAATCTAATTCAATTACTCTGGTTTCTCCCGGTTGGAGAATCGGAATGAATTCAGGAGAGTAAAGAGCTAAACAAATTCCTCCTGCATAGCTTTCCAAACTATTCTGTGATTTCGTTTCTAAGTTATAGATCAAAGTAGGACCACAATAATTTAAATGAAGGATTTCACTGGAAGAATTCGTCAATGAGAATTGAACATTTTCGGAGGTAGAGAATACAGGTTTAGCACTCTGGATAGTTACTTCATTGTTTTCCTCAACTTGTGTAGAAGAAGTACAGCTGACAACTAAAAATGTCGCCACAGTCAAAAATGAAAAGTACATGTATTTCATGGTTTCCTATAACTATTAAAAATCTAGTAACTTGAAAGAATTATAAGAAAATGATTTATGATATGCTTATTTACGTAACGACCCCGCGTTTAAGAGGTATATTACAAATTAAGATTTTAGTTAAAAGCTACAAACGAGCATGCGCTGAACTTGATTCAGTGTCCGACTTGAAACGCTTGTTATACAACCGGATTTTAATTAGTTGTATCTTCATTTAAAACTACAATTTTTACACCAAGAAATTCCATACCGCTTGATAAATCAATCTCTTCAGATTTATAGTAATAAGGTTCCCATTTTTCTAAAATAAGCTCATCACTCTCAGACCATCCTTTAATTTGATAACCGTCAGGTATTAAGGATTTTGACAGGTCAGGGTTTACGGAACTTGTTTTAACTAAAGACCAAAACACTCGACTATAGCCAAAAGCGCCAGTATTAAATTGATACTCATAATATTTAAACATTTCATTTGGTGAGGTTTCTTCTTTAAGAAGAATAAAATCTGAAGCCGACTCAAAGTGAGGATTGTCAGGACTTGAACAAGAAATGAAGTACAACATCAAGAAAAATAATAAGCACCTCATAAATTGATATTTAGTGAATTGTAGGTTGTATAACGACCCCGCGGTTAAGCGGCGTGTCTGGTTTTAATTATTAAAGTTCCGAACCCTAAATAAGTCCGTTTTAAACGCTTGTTATAGCGCCACTTGCCAAACAAACACCACAGATAGAATTAACAAAATTGGAGCACAACCTGCACCACCAGATTTACTTAATTCTACTTCTTTCCATTCATAGTCCCGTTTGTAATCACTTAAGCCATGACAGAATTGTTTGAAAATATCTTGTACCTGATTTGCCGAAAGGTTTTGTGAAATAGATTGAAAGTGTTTCCCATCAATCTGATATTCAACAAGTAATTTATCTGGTAAGCTCCCTGCAGCTTGGACAAAACCATTGTCAGTATCCAATATCACGAAACTTCCATTCTTGTCTTCAATATCATCAATGGCTTTATTTATTTGTTGATCTGTAGGCTCTGATATTTTCTTTCCGTGACTGGCTGATAACTTCATAACTTTGATTAGGTACTATAACATTTTATTAGGCGAACGGGTAATTATGGATATTGTTCGTATAAAAACTAAATCCCTTACCTATTATCTTTTAAATAATTTTATAAGGAATGCCTTGCTTGATTATTTCTGAATATAGCAAAAAGGCTAACTAAAACAAGGAGTAAGGCGAACCCATCCCTGTCCCTTCCCTTAAACAAGGGAAGGGAACTCGTTGATGAAAATAGCGTTGATAAGGAGTCTCCCTCCCTATAGTTAGGGAGCCTGCCTGTCCGGCAGACAGGGGACAAGGGTGGGTCAGAACAACAAGCAGATTATAGGAGATCACTTCGTTATATCTCATGAATGGTAGACTTCATAAGCAAGGACTTCAGTCCGCGTGATCAAATAAGCAATCTCCGTAAACTTGCTACATAAGAGTTTTTACAAAATCTTTTTATCAACGTTTGTTTTAAAACGCACAAATTCTCATCTTTGACCCATGCAAAAATCTCTTGCACATAGAATTGAGCAACCAACTGTACGGCGTATCCGGCAGCGGCGGTAAGCTATATCATTTAGTTGCTGCTTAGCAACACCCATCTTTTACAATTCTAATGTCAACTCCCTACAACGGGAACTCTCTTTTTACAAACATGTCCATTTCTATACTTTACGGTTCTTCTAAACACTCAGTGTATGCTGAAGAAATTTGTGCTCTTATTGAAACTGCTGCAAAGCAGAGAGGAACAGGTATCGCAAAACGTGATCCAGAGTATATTAAAACCAAGTTTCAGAACGGCAACGCTGTGATTGCTTTAGACGGAGAAAAGCTTGTTGGTTTTTGCTACATAGAAATTTGGGAAAGCAAAAAATACGTAGCTAATTCAGGTCTGATTGTCCACGATGATTACCGCGGACTTGGTCTTGCAAAACAGATCAAAGCAAAAGCGTTCGAGCTCTCTAAAAAGAAATATCCTCAAGCTAAATTATTTGGAATAACCACCAGCTTGCCGGTAATGAAGATAAACAGCGGTCTGGGTTATAAGCCGGTTACTTTTTCAGAACTCACTCAAGATGATACTTTCTGGAAAGGTTGCCAAAGCTGCCCGAACTACGATATTCTGACCAGAAACAACAGAAAGAACTGCTTGTGTACCGGAATGTTATACGATCCTCAAAAACCGAATGATAAACCACGTGAAGAAAGAGAAGCGAATATCAAAAAATTCTATAGATGGGTACAAATGAAGAAAGTTTCATTTTTGAAACTCCTCAAACCATTAAAAATATTTTAACTGAAGTCATTTCTGTGGATGCAGGAATCTAGATCTTGTAATAAATCCTGGGAAATCTAAAAAGAAAATCAACATGACCATGAATAAAAATAAAAAAGTAGTATTAGCATTCAGCGGTGGACTAGATACCAGTTATTGCGCCATTCATTTAGCAAAAGAAAAAGGCTATAAAGTATTTACAGCGGCTGTTAACACCGGTGGTTTTGATGATGCTGAGCAAAAGGAATTAGCACAAAAAGCGGCTGATCTGGGAATTCAGAATCACGTTTGTATTGATGTTGAAGAAGAATTCTATCAGAAAGGCATTAAATATCTGCTATTCGGAAATGTGCTGAAAAACCATACTTATCCACTTTCTGTTAGTGCAGAACGAGTTTTCCAAGCCGTAGCCATTGCGGAATATGCCAAGAAGATTGGGGCTGATGCTATTGCACACGGAAGCACCGGAGCCGGTAATGATCAGGTTCGCTTCGATCTTATTTTTAACGTACTTGCTCCTGAAATGGAGATCATTACACCGATCAGAGATATGAAGTTAAGCCGTGAAGAGGAAGTTGAATTCCTGACGAGTCACGGAGTAGAAAAAGAATGGGCGAAGGCAAAGTATTCCATTAATAAAGGACTTTGGGGAACCAGTGTAGGCGGTGCTGAGACTCTGACCTCACATAAAACACTGCCGGAAGAAGCGTGGCCAACAAAGATAGTTAATAGTGATGAGGTAATCGTTGAAGTTGGGTTCGAGAATGGAGAACCTGTAGCTATTAACGGTGAATCATTAACTCCTGTTCAGGCTATTAAAAAGCTTCAAGAAATAGCGGCTCCTTATGGCATTGGCCGAGATATCCATGTTGGAGATACTATTATCGGAATTAAGGGTAGAGTAGGTTTTGAAGCCGCTGCTCCATTGATCATGATCAAAGCGCATCAATTGCTGGAAAAGCATGTATTAGGGAAATGGCAACTGTATTGGAAAGATCAAATGGGCGAGTGGTACGGCATGTTGATGCACGAAGGACAATTTTTAGATCCTGTGATGCGAGATATTGAAGCCTTTCTGGAAAACACTCAACAGAAAGTAACAGGAAAAGCATTTGTTAAACTGGAACCAAAGAGATTTGAATTGATCGGAATTGAATCTGAATTCGACCTGATGCAATCGAAACACGGACAGTATGGCGAAATGAATCAAGGATGGAGTGGTGAGGATGTGAAAGGGTTCACCAAGATCTTGGCAAACGCAACACTCATTCAACAATCCGTACAAAACAATGATTAAGGTTGGCATAATTGGTGGCGCAGGATACACAGCCGGAGAATTAATAAGAATTCTACTCGCACATCCGAATGTAGAAATAACATCGGTAGTAAGTGGAAGTCATGCAGGAAAGCCTGTAACAGACGCTCATTCTGATCTACTGGGAGAAACCGAATTGATCTTCGATGAAAGCTTGAATCCCGAAATAGATGTCGTTTTTCTGTGTTCCGGTCATGGTAGGTCAAAAGGCGTTGTTGAATCCGGTGTTATTCCAGATAACGCAAAGATCATCGACCTTAGCTCTGATTATAGATTAAAAGGGGAAGGAAATGATTTCATATATGGACTTCCTGAACTAAACAGAGAAGAGATCAAAAAGGCTAAACACATAGCTAACCCTGGTTGTTTCGCATCTTGTATTCAGTTTTGTTTACTACCACTAGCATCCGCTAAAAAGCTAAACAATGACGTTCATATTTCAGCTATTACAGGTAGCACAGGTGCCGGACAAAATCCTAGTGCAACTACACATTTCAGCTGGAGAAGCAACAACGTTTCCATCTACAAAGCATTCACACATCAGCATTTAGGTGAGATAAAAGAGAGTTTACAACAATTACATGGTAAATTTGATAAACCTTTGCGCTTCATACCTTTCAGAGGTGCATTTACGCGCGGTATTTTATCTGCTTGTTACATAAAATCTGAACTTTCTTTAGAAGAATCTAAAGATCTATTCACTGAATTTTATAAAGATCATCCATTCGTGCATATTTCAAATTCTCCTGTAGATGTGAAGCAAGTAGTGAATTCTAATAAAGTGCTTTTGCATCTTCAAAAAGAAGGGGATCAATTATTGATAACAGGTATTATTGATAATCTGGTAAAAGGGGCATCCGGACAAGCTGTTCAAAATATGAACCTGATATTTGGTCTTGAAGAAACAGAAGGGTTAACTCTTAAAGGGAGTGCGTTTTAATGAATTTATTATCTGTATATCCTTTGTTTGATATTGAACCGGTGAAAGCAGAAGGTAATTATGTATTCACTGATGATGGCACGAAGTATTTAGACATGTATGGCGGTCATGCTGTTATATCGATAGGTCATTCGCATCCGCATTATGTGAAGAGAATCACAGAGCAAGTTAATAAGATAGGATTTTACTCTAACTCAGTTAAGATCTCCGTTCAAAATGAATTAGCACAGAAGCTCGGTAAAATATCCGGTTACGAAGACTGGAATTTATTTCTATGTAACTCAGGAGCAGAGGCTGTTGAAAATGCGTTAAAAGTAGCATCCGCTCATAATAACCGAAAGAAAGTATTAGTATTTGAAAAGGGATTTCATGGCAGAACATCTTTGGCAGTAGCTGCTAGTGATAATCCAAAGATACTATTTCCGGTAAATGAAGGGGCGGATGTCATTCGTGTTGCCTGGGAAGATTTTGAAGCAACAGAATCAGCTTTGAAAGAGGAAGATGTTTGCGCTGTTCTAATTGAAGGTATTCAAGGCATTGCGGGAATAAAGGTACCAAGCAAGGAGTTTTTGCAACATCTTAGAACTTTATGTGATACAACAAATACGGTATTGATCTTAGACGAGATTCAATCTGGATTTGGCCGATCCGGAAAGTTCTTTGCACATCAACATTCAGGTGTGACACCTGATATCATTACCATGGCAAAAGGAATGGGCAATGGATTCCCGATTGGTGGAATTATCACGCATCCTAAGTTTGAGGCTTCATTTGGAATGCTAGGCACTACATTTGGTGGAAATCATTTAGCATGTGCAGCTTCACTTGCAGTTTTGGAAGTTTTGGAAGATGAGAAGCTCATTGAAAATGCAACGGAAATGGGTAATTATCTTAAGTCTCAGTTGTCAACTATCCCCGAGATTAAAGAGATTCGTGGACTTGGTCTAATGATCGGAATTGAATTTGATTTCGAGATCGCTGAGATGAGAAAAGAGCTTTTATTCGCTCATTACATTTTTACAGGATCTTCATCCAACAAAAATACATTACGTGTTTTACCCTCTTTAGGAGTCGGAAAGAAGGAAATTGACCAATTTATTAAAGCGTTAAAAGAGGTTTTAGCATGAAGCAGTTTTTCTCAATAAATGATGTAACCGATCTTTCAGCATTGTTAAACGAGGCAATGGAAATAAAGAAGAATCCATTTTCCAGCAAAGGCAGTTTACAGAATAGATCAATTTGTCTGTTATTCTTTAACCCTAGTTTAAGAACCAGATTAAGCTCACAACGAGCTGCACAGAATTTAGGCGTGGATGTTACTGTATTTGACGTAGGTGTCGGAGGATGGCAACTAGAGTTCTCTGACGGTGTAATAATGAATGGCAACAAGGCTGAACATATAAAAGAAGCAGCTGCCGTCATTGGAACCTACTTTGATGTGGTAGCCATACGTGCTTTCGCAAAGCTTGAAGATAGACAAGAGGACTATTCAGAACAGGTTTTGAGTCAGTTCATCAAACATTGTCCGGTGCCGATAGTAAACTTGGAATCCTCAACCAGACACCCACTGCAAGCTTTTGCTGATCTGATCACAATTGAAACTCATAAGAAAGTAGAGAAACCTAAAGTGGTGTTGACATGGGCTCCGCATCCAAAGGCGCTTCCTCAAGCAGTAGCGAATTCTTTTTCACTATGGACACAGAAAGCAGGTTATGATCTTACAATCACGCATCCTGAAGGTTATGAGTTGAATGAAGCTTTTGTTGGTGATGCTAATGTTGTACATGATCAAAAGAAAGCGTTTGAAGATGCGGACTTTGTGTATGCAAAAAATTGGAGCAGTTACACAGAATATGGTCAGGTTCTTTCACAAGATCCAAACTGGATGGTAGACGAAGCAAAGATGAAACTTACTAACAATGCTAAATTCATGCACTGTTTGCCGGTTCGTAGAAATGTAGTAGTTGGCGATGGTGTCATCGACAGTGAGAACTCCTTGGTTATTGAAGAAGCAGGAAACAGAATTGTATCTGCACAAACCGTATTCCACAAAATATTATCAAAATGAGTGCTATTAAGGTCATAAAAGTTGGTGGAAAGGTTATTGATAATGAAGCTAATTTGGATCAATTCTTAAATGATTTTCTGAGTATAGAAGGAAAGAAAGTTTTAGTACATGGAGGAGGTAAGATAGCCTCTGAGATAGCACTGAAGCTAGGTATTGAAACTAAGATGATAGATGGAAGGCGAGTGACCGATTCCGAAATGATAGATGTAGTGACAATGGTTTATGGAGGCCTGGTAAATAAAAAGATCGTTGCAAAATTACAGGCATTAGGTTGTAATGCGTTGGGACTTTCCGGAGCAGATATGAATGTGATACGTTCAACCAAAAGACCTTCGGAACCTGTGGACTTTGGATTTGTCGGAGATGTGGAATCTGTGGATGGTGTAATACTCAATAGCTTGTTAAATGAAGGTATCACACCGGTAATTGCTCCACTTACACACGATGGAAGTGGTCAACTTTTGAATACAAATGCAGACAATATTGCCGGATTTATAGCTTCTGAGTTAGCTGAAACTCAAGATGTTGAACTAGATCTATGTTTCGATCTGGAAGGTGTACTTAATGGAGAAAAGCTCATCACAGAAATGAATTTGTTACTTTACCGCCACTTGGAAGGAATAGGAGTGATCAAAGAAGGCATGATCCCTAAGTTGGATCTAGGCTTTAAAGCGCTTAATACCGGGGCTAAAAAAGTTAGAATAGTAGGATTTAACTATATCAATGATCCGGATAAAGGAACGAGGTTAGTAAAATGAGTAGCATAAAATACAGTTATTCTAACATCCTCTGTCTCATTCTTAATCAAGGAGATCAATATGAGTAAAGAGGAATTGACTAATTCAGCAATCGAGCTACTCAAGCAACTTATTTCTATTCAGTCTTATAGTAGCGAGGAGGATAAAACCGCTGATCTCATCGAAGACTATTTGGAAGCTCATGGGTTTACTCCTCAGAGGAAGAAGAACAATGTATGGGCTTGGGCAACAGAAAGATATGATGGTAAGCCAACTTTATTGCTTAACTCTCATCATGATACAGTGAAGGCTTCTTCGAAATGGAACTATGATCCTTTTAACCCAACAGTAGTTGATGGCAAACTGATTGGTCTCGGAAGTAATGATGCAGGTGGTCCATTGGTAAGTTTGCTTCATACTTTTATATACTTGGCAAAAACAGAACAGCCTTACAATCTGGTGTTTTTAGCTTCTGCCGAGGAAGAAACTTCAGGCAAGCAGGGAGTTCCAATTGTACTGGAGGAGCTTGGTACAATTGATGTAGGCGTTGTTGGCGAACCAACTTCTATGAACATGGCAATTGCCGAGCGAGGACTCATAGTCCTGGATTGTGTGGCTCATGGAAAAAGTGGCCATGCAGCAAGAGGGGAAGGTGAAAATGCTTTATATAAAGCGATGAAAGACATCGATTGGTTCAGATCATATGAATTTGAGAAGCTTTCGGAAGTGCTCGGGAAGATCAATATGACTGTTACTCAAATTGAAGCAGGTTCTCAACATAATGTAGTTCCTGATGAATGTAAGTTTGTGGTGGATGTGCGTCCGAATGAGCATTATACTAACAAAGAGATCGTAGAAGAAATCAAAAAGCACGTTGATTGTGAGGTTACTCCGCGATCTTTAAACCTTAATGCTTCAGGTATTTCTAAAGAGCACCCCATAGTGGTGAAAGGGAAAAAGCTTGGAATCAAAAGATATGGCTCACAAACAATGTCAGACCAAGTTCATATGCCGTTTCCGTGTATAAAAATGGGACCGGGGGATACACACCGATCTCATACAGCAGATGAGTACATTTATTTGAAAGAGATCGAAGAAGGCATAAATATTTATATTGAATTATTAAACGGATTAGAGATCAATGGCTAAGAAACTTTGGGAAAAAGGAATAGAAACAGATGCTTTTATCGAACAGTTTACGGTTGGTAAAGACAGAGAGTTAGACCTTGAACTTGCGAAGCATGATGTTAAAGGAACCATTGCGCATATAACCATGCTAGAATCAGTAGGTTTGCTAGAAAAGAGTGAACTGAACGAACTGATCAATGAATTAAATAGAATTCAGGATGAAGTAATTTCTACCGGAGATTTTGAAATTGAAGAAGGGGTAGAAGATGTGCATTCCCAAATTGAGCTGATGCTTACCAGAGTTTTGGGAGACATTGGTAAAAAGATCCATTCAGGTAGATCTAGAAATGATCAGGTGTTAGTTGATCTTCGTCTATTTTTGAGAGAGGAATTGAAGGACATCAGTTCTTTGGTACAAGCTTTATTCAAATCACTCATCAAGCAAGCAGAAACACACAAAGAAGTGTTGATGCCTGGTTATACCCATACTCAAGCAGCTATGCCAAGTAGTTTTGGAATGTGGTTTGGAGCATACGCTGAGAGTTTGGTAGATGATATCGAAATTTTAAAGGGAGCATACAAAGTAGTAAATAGAAATCCATTGGGTTCTGCTGCCGGGTACGGCTCAAGTTTCCCGCTCGACCGTCAAATGACGTCTGACTTGCTAGGATTTGAAAGTATGGTCTATAATTCGGTATACGCCCAAATGGGAAGAGGAAAGACCGAACAGATTGTAGCATCATCGATGGCAAATTTGGCGTCTACGATCAATAAATTGGCTGCAGATGTCTGTTTGTATAACAGCCAGAATTTTAATTTCCTGAAGCTTCCTCAAGAGCTCACTACAGGTTCCAGCATTATGCCTCACAAAAAGAACCCGGATGTATTCGAATTGCTTCGTGCAAAAACGAATGTGTTAATGGCGCTTCCAAACCAGATCATGATGGCTCTTGGAAATCTGACTTCAGGTTATCATCGTGATTTTCAGTTGCTGAAAGAGTTGTTGTTTCCTGCGATCAAAGACTTGAAAAATTGCCTGACTATTGCCGAATATTCCGTTTCAAAAATTGAACCTATTCAGGGAATCCTTGATGATCCTAAATACAAGCTCACTTTTTCTGTGGAAGTGGTGAATGACTTAGTCGTGAAAGGAGTACCGTTCAGAGAAGCCTATCAACAAGTAGCACAACAAATTGAAAATGGAAGCTTTGAGCCACCTAAAGAACTAAATCATACTCACGAGGGAAGCATCGGAAACCTGATGTTGGATGAGATTGTAAAGAGGATGGAAGAAAAGAACTTCGAATACTGAGTGACGAATTACTTTCTTTATGCTGCCATCTCACGGCGAATGCCTGAGATCTGAATCGTTAATTTAACCTTAGAGTTTTATAAGAGATCTAGATTCCTGCCTTCGCAGGAATGACTAATGTGATTCTAACATTCATAAAATTTAGAAATTCTCGTTAGTCAGCTCCATATTTGCCATAGCACCCGCGAAATTTCCGGTAGAAACAGCATTAGCAACAGAACGCATTCTGGAGGAATTATCACCACAAGCAAAAATATTCGGAACCGTTGTTTTTTGAAACGCATCGATCTCTATATACCCTTGCTCTGTATACTTGTAGCCTAATTTGGATGAAAGGTCAATATGATGAGTAAAAGGTACATGAGCATACATTGCATCCAGATCTAGGGCATTTCCATCTTTAAAAACTATACGTTCCATAGCTCCCTTTTGATGTACAATCTCCAATAACTTCGACTCAACTATGGAAATGCTATGCTGCTCAAGTTTAGCAATCTGCTCATCCGTAAATTCATGATCTCCATTAGTCAGGATAGTAAGTTCATTAGTTAGGTTAGACACCAATCCCGCCAAATGGAATGCTTGATCACCATTGGCAAAAATGCCTGTTTTCTTTGTCTTAAACTCATACCCATGACAATAAGGGCAGTGTATCACCGATATTCCCCAAGATTCTGCAAATCCTGGAATGTCCGGCATTTCATCTTTTATACCGGTTGCAAGAATTAGCTTTTTTGTGCTGAATACATCTTTATTGCTAGTGACAATTTCATAACCGCTATTAGTTCTGCTTCCTGATACAACAGTACCTTTCTTAAAAGATACCGATTCATATTTCATTACTTGTTCTAAAGCTATGGCTGAAATAGCTTTGGGAGTTTCTCCATCTCTAGTTAAAAAATTATGGGAGTGGGGAGTCTGACGATTACACGGTTTCCCTGCATCAATGATCAAGGTTTGCTTTAAAGATCTTCCTAAAGCCATTGCGGCTGAAAGCCCGGCGTAGCTACCGCCAATAATGATTACATCAAACTGATTCATGATATTTGAACTATATAAGGTTTTGCTCAATTGTTATATTGAATTTAAATTACATAAACAATATTATTAATGCAACATTGTTGCAATAAGAAAATGAGCAGAAGAAATACTCCTACAACAAATGCAGTTCTTCAGGTTTTAAAACAAAGCAAGGTTGCGTTAAGTCACGATATGCTTAATGAAGAGCTAGAGAAAGACGTTGACAGAACAACGATATATCGAATATTGAATAGGTTTGAGGAAGACGGTTTGGTACATAAAGTTATTTGCGATGACGGAAAGCAATATTTTGCGTACTGTTCTAATTGTGAAGAAGACGATCATAGTCATGATCATTTTCATTTTAGATGCACTAATTGTGGGAAAGTGGAGTGTTTAGAAAACGAGATCAAGGTTAATCTTCCAAAGAGCTATAAACCAGCGGTTTTTAATGGGGTGATATCAGGTGTATGTGATCAGTGTGATTAAGAACTTCTTATTTTAAAGTATTATTGGCTACGTTATTGAAACTAATTCCATTAAAAAATTAGTTAGAATCTTCATCTGTAAGCAAAGTTTTAAAACCAAGATATCCGGCTCCCAAAATGGCAATCAAAAAGAAGGTCATAGCCAATCCTGGATAACCGAATAAGGTAAACTCGGTTTCGACTTGCATCAGTAAGGCAGAGCCAACTATTAAAGCAGCTAAAATAAGTCCGGCAGTAATACGGTTGGCAATTTTTTGAAATCCCTCCATTAAATGCTTTTCGTCCAATGCGTCGACTTCGATCTTAATTTTATTTTCAGCTAGATTTGAGGTGAATTTATTGACTCGCTCAGGCAGCTTTTCTACTAGCTTTTTACTTTCTAGTAATGCTGACATCAAGTGAGGAGAAGTGAGGTCTTTGATCATATGCTGATTCATTAAATCTATAGAATGACGTTGAATGGATTCATTTGGATCAAAATCAGGTGCTAAGGAACGACCAACCTGATCTAAATTAAGTAGTGCTTTTCCAATCAAACTCATTTCTACAGGAAGCAAAAAGCCGGTTTCGCCCGCTACCTGAATCATAAACATAAACACCTTTCCGGTTTGTAGTTCATTCATGGTAGCATGCTGATTTTCCATGATCAAAGTACTAAGCTCGGACCGGAATTTATCTTCATCGGAGTCTTCAAGTTCTTCACTTAGCTCGATGAGGATATTAGCCACTTCACTTGCTTCACCATTACCTAAATTCAAAAGAAGTTTAAGATAATTGTCTTTGATATCCTGAGAGATATGAGCAACCATCCCGAAATCAAGGAGCGCAATTTTATCATCATCCATTAAATGGACATTACCAGGATGCGGGTCTGCATGTAGGAAGCCATCGATGACAATTTGCTTTAAATACGCTTTGAAGAGTTCATCTGCTAATTCATGTCCATCAAACTCTAGTTTTTTCAATGAAGACACTTTAGTGATCTTTTTACCTTTTAAGTACTTCATGGTAAGCACCTTGTCGGTAGTGTAATCATCAATTGGGGCAGGCATTACAATGTGCTTAAATTCATCTAAATTCTTGTCCAGCAATTTGATATGCTCAGCCTCTTTTAAATAGTTGAGTTCCCTGATAAGAGTTCTTTTAAACTGATTAAAAAGCTTGTTTACCCCATAGCGTTTTCCAAAATCGGTGTTTTCTTCAAGAAAATTGGTGGTCTTTTCAAGAACTTTCAGCTCCTCTAAAACTTGTTTTCTGATATTAGGGCGTTGGACTTTAACCACTACGGCTTCGCCATTTCTTAATTCGGCTAGATGAGCCTGACCTAACGAAGCAGACGCCAATGGTTCTATATCGAACCAGTTAAAAGCTTTTGAGATACGTATTCCCAGTTCTTCTTGAATGATCTGTTCAACATCTTCATAAGGGAATGGTTCAACTTCATCTTGCAGACTTGTCAGTGCTTCTATGTATTCAGGAGGGAGGAGGTCAGGACGAGTGGAAAGCATTTGGCCTAGCTTGATATAAGCCGGTCCCATATCTTGCAAATCTTTGACCATATCTTGAGGAGTTACTTCATCTTGTTGATCCTCATTAGAAAATTCATTGGCTAGTGAATCATTTAGACCTGCATTCTTAACTAGATCACTGTTGCCATACTTCCATAAAAAAAGAGCAAGCTCTTTATATTTTTTTAAATTCCCCAAAATCTATTCCTTTTTCTAAAATTATGCATCATAGAAGTTTACTGTCTTTAATTCTAACCAAAAAAACAGGCATTTTGTTTCCAATTAAATCAAAGGAGGAAATCATGAAGAGTAATGTTAAAAGTAGTTCTTGTCTCTGAGTTTAAAAAAGAAACATTTTATTCTCCGTTAAGGATTGAAGTTTATTAATTCTAAAAGAATCGCACAGCGTCTAAACCATGCGACACGAAGGACAACATATAAAAAGGAATCGTATGGCTTCTACACCATACGCCCCGGAAGGCAATGAAGGAGGTTAGTTTCCCTCATTTCTCTTTTCGCTCCCAATTCAATCATTCGCTAATGATTAAAGTCTTGAGTTTGTTGATTCAGTATTTCAACATTAAATCAGATTTACTTTTATCTATGTTTATTCACTTATACTGCGTCAAAGATGGGGGAATGAGATTCTAATAACATCACACAAAAGTGTATTAAGTAGTACTACTTTTTAGTGATTCGCGAGGATTTTTTTACTTCTTATTGAGGGGCAATTACGCTTAAATAAAAATATAAATTTACAGAATGGGTGCTTGTATTCATGATCTATTGATATTAAGTTGGAATAAATATATATCTAATTTCGGCGTACATATCTCAAAAAAAATCATCTTAAAAGATGTTTCGCTGTATCATTTTGGGGAGTTCTCTCTCTTATTAATATCAAATAGACTAATAAACTTTCTATACAATTATGAGTAATAATAATTCTCTCGACGCTAGCGAAATAGTTCCATACTTAAGATTGACGTCAAGTGGCTCCACATTTACGCTAAACATTTTGGTAACTATCCCTGATAATTACTCTGTGGGCACTTGTGTTGCTACAAAAAATGGATCAAATGTAACTGTTGATATTCCTGTCACAGGATCTAATCCGTCTACTTCGTGGATAGTAGTTCCTGCTTCTTGTACATTACCACCTGTTGGTGATGGCATAACATTATCTTCTATGATTACTGCAACAGTAACTACGTCACCTGAAGATGGAATAGATGACGTCGAAGGTGGGGATCCTCCTGTACCAGAGGGAAGCTCAAAAGTTAACTACGAAGATTTTGAAGAAGAATAATGAGAAAATATAGTCCCCTAATTAAGCATGTATTGGGGATAAATAAAGCTATTCGATTGATTGTATTAGGTCTAATATTTTTTGTAGCCTTGATGCAATCAGGATATGCACAGGAAAAACAGGATGAAATTGAGTATTTGGCTACCAAAGCCGAAGACTTCTATCCTGCAAACATGGATTCAAGTATCTACTATGCGGAATTTCTGTATTCTCTAATTAAATCCGAAGGCCTGAATTCCCCGTTTGAAGAACAAATGCTGGATTTGCAAGGCAGGATTTACAGAAGATTGGGAGAACCTGAAAAATCGGAAGATTTCTTTAAGCAGAGCATAGCACTAAGTGATCAAAGAGGTAACACGACTCAATTAGGAGACTCTTACAATCGGATTGGCTTGTTATACCGAGGAACAGGCCGGTATGAAGAAGCATTAGAAAGCTACCAAAAAAGCATAGCCTATAAAGAAGAGGACGGGAATATACTAGGTGCAGCCGGGACGCTAAATAACTTGGGAAGCCTATACCGCATTATGGGCGAAAAAGACAAAGCTTATGAGAGTTATTTAAAGAGTATTGAAATAAAGGAAGAATTAGGAGATGAACTTAGTGTTGGTGGTGCTTATCTGAATTTAGGTAACTGGCTTTCAGAAGAAGCTGAGTATGATAATGCCATGATATATTATCAAAAGTTTAGTGATTTGATGAAGTCGGTAGAAGATACTGTAGGCCTGTCTATGGTTATTTCTAACATGGGGAATATTTATTTTAGCCAAGGTGCATATGCATCAGCGCTGGAGAATTACTTGGAAAGCCTTTCTTTACTTCAGCAGGCTGAAATCAATGACAATAGATTAATGGCATCTAAACTGGAAGATATTGGGCTAGTTTATGATAAACAGGGCTATTCACGTGAGGCAATAAGTTATTTTAATAGAGCTTTATTGGTATATGAGAAGTACGAGGATCCTGAAAGAAAGGGAGGTATACTTCAAAATATTGGAATACTTTATGAGAGTTTAAATTTGCCGGATTCTGCTCTCCATTTCTATGATCTTGCTATTTCCGAATATGATGCATTGAATAACAAGGAATTAGGAGCATTTGTACATAATAATATTGGAGTAATTTATAATACACAGAAAGAGTATAACACAGCTCTTCAGTATTTTGAAAAAGCCTTGGCTGTGTATGAAAAATCAAGCAATGAAAGAGAGCTCGCTGAAGTCTATCTGAATCTCGGTTCCAACTACTACTTTCGATCTGATTTTGATCAAGCTCTTTCCTTTTTCCAAAAAAGCTTGGAGAATGCTCTTCGTACAGATAACCTGAGTGTTGAGACCAAAGCATTATCGGCTATTTCAGATGTGTATAAGATCAAAAATGACTTTCCTAAAGCGTATGAGTATTTAGACAGACATAACACGATGAAAGATAGTTTGTTGAATTCTGAAAAAACCAAAGTAATCGAAGAGCTCATCACCAAGTACGAAACTGAAAAGAAAGATGCTGAGATTAAAGTCTTATCCGCTGAACAAGCTCAAAACGAGGCACTCATTCAACAAAGGAATGCCGAAAATAAACTACTAGTGATTGGTCTTTTAGCGCTTCTCGGGGCTATTATAGGCATCGTTTCTTGGTTCGTTTATCATACTAGAAAGAAGCGAATTATTGCTTCACAGAAAGAAGATATTTACCAAAAAGAGATCGATTCGTTGCTTGATAATCAACAGTTGAAAACTATTGGAGCAATGCTTGAAGGTCAGGAGAAAGAGCGGAAACGATTAGCATCAGAACTCCATGACCGCTTAGGAAGTATCCTTTCATTGGTTAAGCTATACTTCAGTTCCTTAAATGAAGACCTCAAAGACAAACAGCCGGAGCTTTATAATCATTTTGAAGAAGGAAATAGGTTTTTAGATGATGCTTTTCTGGAAGTTCGCGCGATCATTAAAGAAATGCATGAAGGAAAAATTTCCGGAGATGGTTTAAAAAATGATGTTAATGAGTTGTTATCCAAGATCGCTAAAATAGGAGTGGAGGTACAAAGCAATATCAACTTAAGCATGGATCTTGAAACTCATGTTGAAATTAATGTATTCAGAATAATACAGGAAGCATTGAGTAATGCACTTAAGTATTCTAAGGCAAATGTAATTGAATTGTTGCTAAGTGATGGAGAAACATTGACCTTAAAAATTAAAGACAATGGTATTGGTTTCGACCCTAATCAGTCTAAAATTTCTGAAACTGATAGAGAAGGTTATGGGGTCGGAAATATGGAAAACAGAGTTAAATTACTTGATGGAAAATTTCAATTACAAACAGCAAAAGGGCAGGGTGTGGATATAGATATTCAGATTCCACTAAACTAATATGATTAAAATTATTCTCGTTGACGATCATCAAGTATTTGTACAAGGATTGGAAGCATTGCTCTCAAGGTCGAACGATATTGAAGTGATGAATACCTTCAATAGTGGGTTAGACTTGATGCGTTTTTTAGCAGAAGGTGATCTGCCGGATGTGTTGTTTCTTGATATTGAAATGGGAGCCACCAATGGGGTAGAGGTTGCAGAAAACGTACTTCATCAGTACCCTTCGATTAAGGTGATTATGCTTAGTACCTATTTTAATGAAGATTTTGTAAGCCAACTAATGGAAAGCGGTATTTCCGGTTACCTTTTAAAAAGTACAGGATTTACCGAACTGAAAGACTCCATCAAGAAGGTGGCTGAAGGGAGTTTCGCTTTTAGTCCGGAAGTGATGGAAGTAATTGTTGGAGGATATAAAGCTTCTTCTGAATCTAACGATTCTCAAAAAAAGGAGTCGGCTTCGAGTCAACTTACCGACAGAGAAATTGAGTTGATAAAGCTTATTGGTGAAGAACTAACAATGAAAGAAATTGCTGATAAGATCTTCCTAAGCGAGCATACTATTAAAACTCATCGTAAAAACATTATGGCGAAGCTGGATGTAAAAAACACAGCCGGAATGATCAAGAAAGCCTTTGTTTTAGGACTTATTGAGTAAATAAATCAGCCGACCAATGCTAAACTATCAAGGGCTAAAAATGCTGACCCTTGATAGTAAAACATTCCGGCCAACTGGATTCTTACTTTGCTATCCAGCTTAATGTTATTGGACCACCCGCATCATAAAAGGCGGTATTGTTAGTAACATCTATAACTTTTATAACTGCTGTAAACCCCGTCTTAGATACTTGCCATGCCATGCAAGTTAAATAGCCTTGATCTATATTTGGAGCCGCATTTGACATTCCACATACAATTGTTGGAATGTCATCAAAAGGAGTTTCAAATTTTATATCAACCTCATACTGAGTTTTCCAGGTTGCTTTAGTTCGTGGATAAGGCTGTATGGTAAAAGGAGCCGTCCCTGATAAGACAGGCTTTGGAGTTGCTGATGCAGATTTATCAATTGCCAAATAGTTATAGTTGGTGGGACCACCTTTAACTCCTGGTCTTCCCCAGCCTCCAACATCGTATAATTTTATATATTCAGTAAATCCTGCTTCTGAGATATCCAAAGACATACAACTCAAGTAACCAGTTAAAGAGTGTGGACCTGCATCTGATAGACTATAAATGATTTGAGGTGAAGTACCACCATCGTAGCCTGCAGGAAAAGTAACTGCTTGGCTGTATTGACTTTTTTCACTTGGTTCAAACTTTTCGATATTGAACTGATTTGAAGATCCTACAAGCGACTGTGAGGTAGAACCCTCCGGTACAGCCATCCAAAAAACGGTTATTTGGCCACCCGGATGTGCTTGCATCCAGCCCTGCGTTTGATTTGTTTTTATTGTGAACCCTGTTTTAGTCACATCCATCGCTGAGCAAGTAAGATATCCAAAGCCAAAGTTGGGCCCTGTATCGGAAATACAACAGACGACTACTGGGACTTCATCAAAAGGGGTATCAAATGTTACTTGTTTTATATTACTGTTCGTAGTTGGAATAATATTAAATGTTTGTGATCCAGACTGAATAGACATTGTACTCCTGTTTAAGTTATAGAGTTAGAAGTAGTAGTGTAATCAACCGGAATGTTTCTAGAAATACCGACAATTAGTGTTTTTGAATAACTAAAAATAGTGATTAGAAAAGGGGTAGGGGTCATGCACTGAACTTGATTCAGTGTCCGCTTGAAACGCTTGTTATGCAACCATTTTTAAGGGCAACTAAGTTTTGGCATATCATAATATCCTATTGCAATATTGTTGATCACCTTTTTATAGCGTGATAAATCATTTCTACAAAAGAAGTAATTAGCACCTTTTTTACCATCGTCAATGACTACAAAAAGCTCTTCATCATTATCACGGACAAGCCCAAATTGAGAAATTGCATCTACTAACTCTTGAGTAATTTGTTGAGTATCATCGTACCATAGAAAAAGCTTTTCATTATGAATGACAAATCTCGATGGTATTCTAGGATTTTCATTTGGCTTGTTTAACTCTACATCACTTTTGTGATAAAGATTTTCACTATCGCCAACTATACTGATTCCAATAATTTTGTCATGTGTTTTGTGAGGATGCCAACGGGTTTTTCCTTCTTTAAATATTACAAGAGGATCATCTACACCAATATAAAACACAGAGTCTTGCTTGAATAATCTCTTTGTATGGGAAAAATCGAGAATAGCATTTTGTATTGCCTCTTCTTTATCACCTTTTTCTACCAAAGACTCCTTCCAAGTACTACAACTGAAAAGAAGAAAAATTGTAAGTAGAAATAAGAGTCTCATTCTTAAATGGTATATAACGACCCCGCGTTTAAGCGGAGCAGGTTTTCGGTTTTTTCTAAATGTGCAAAAATAGCGCTTTACCAACAAACAGAATTTCGCTCCCTACCTGCTTCCGACTTGAAACGTTTGTTATGTGACCTTGTCATTTGGTTCTACAAGTTTAAAATAAGGGCTCAACTTTGGAATTGAGCTTGAAATTCTTTCATAAGCTTCCTGATCTAAATTATGTATTTCTTCGTCAGATAATTTAGAGTAATGCCAAGCAACATTAATGTGTTCCATTAAATGTGATAGATATATTTTTAAGGATGTCCTACTAACTTCACCTGAGGTAACATCAACTAGTTGAGAGGTTAATGTCTCAATATGATCTTTGAGTTCTTCAAGTTGAGAGATAATTTCCAGATTGTTCATTTAATTGAGGTTTATCTAAGGGCACATAACGACCCCGCGTTTAAGCGGCGCAGGTTTTCGTTTTTTGTTGAAGTAACTGAATATTTTTATTGCCCACAAGCTTTCCTGCGAAACCTACCTGCGTCCGTTTGAAACGCTTGTTATGCATTTAGGATTTCAATTTTTGGATTCTCGTAAGATAGAACATGTAATAAATCATTCATTGAAAGAAACACGAAATGTTTTAACTCATGATTTTTAAAACTTTCATCATCTAACATTCTAGCAGCATATAAATCAACCCATTTAGATTCATGTAAAACTAAACTTGGATAAGTCCAGTTTTTAAAATTATCACTTTCACATCTTGGTAAATTTTCTGGTAGCTCAAATATCTGAAAAGACTCATCTTCCCAAACCACACTTATAGGTTGAGTAAAAACTAATTTAATATCCTTATCAAATCCATCTTTAACTCTAGAAAAATGAAGTCTGATTATAAGAGATGACTTTCTACCAGATAACCATTTAAATGATATATCTGCACAAGGAGTCTCTAAGTTTTTTGTTAGTCTAAACTTCATAAAACATGATAAATGCATAACGACCCTGCGTTTAAGCGGCGAGTCTGGTTTTAATTATTAAAGTTCGGGACTCAGTCCGAGTCCGCTTGAAACGCTTGTTATACTACCAGTTTTCGGTAATAGAAACCAAGGAGTCATTTTTAAACTCGAAGTAAATTCCTTCATAAATAACTTTGTTTTCTTCCTCGACAATAAATCCATCTGGATAATTTTGCCGGAGTAAAAAGAGAATATCTACTTTTGAATAATTTTGGGCACCTTCAACTATTATATCACCAAGAATCTCAATTACTCTTTCTTGTTTTTCAAATGAATCTTGCTGGTATGTTTGACTTACTCCTGTATCAATTGCTTCATAAAGCCAAAAAAGGTTTGTGACCACCAAAAGGACAAGAGAGGAGAAGAACAAAGTTTTCCATTTTTTCATGATCTCTGACTAGTTTGGTAGTATAACATATTATTGATGAACATTTCATCTTGAGTAAGATATAAAAAATATGCTAAGAATCACGCTTATCTTACTATAAATCAAACTTATAACAAAATAATGTTCATATAAGTAGTTCATATAAATCGGTTACTAATGATATTATTGAACATTTCATCCTGAGTAAAATAAACAGAATCGGGTAAGAAGCATTTTTTGTCTTTAAGAGCTCATTCAAATCGTTCTATCAACTCCACCGCATTGATTGCACTTTGAACAACCAGCGGAATTCCTCCACCGGGATGGGTGGAGCCACCTACAAAGTACAAGCCTTCAATTTCACGAGATTTGTTTCTGGGTCGGAGGAAAGCCGAGAATTTATCATTAGAAGAAGTTCCGTAAATACTGCCTTTGTTGGAAAGATATTTTTCGTAGAAATCTTTTGGGGTGATTTCATCTCGAAATAGAATATGATTTCTCAAATCTTTTAATCCTCGTTGTTCTAGCTCCCTTATCACTTTATCTCCATATTCACTTTCAGTCCAATCATAAGAATCACTCAAATAAGGAGCGTTCACCAATACAAACAGATTTGAATGTCCTTCAGGAGCATGTTCTGTATCAGTGAAGGAAGTGTTAGCAATGTAGATGGTCGGGTCGTCGGTCATTACTTTTTCTTTAAAGATCTGTTCAAATTCCCGCTCGTAATCACTGCTAAAAAAGATATTATGATGGATGAGCTCCTTGTATTGTTTGTCAATGCCCAAGAGCATCACAAATCCGGAACAGGAGGGTTCTAGCTCTTTTTGGTTCTCTTTTCTTTTGGGTGAAATACTTTGGTTATCAATGAGATTTAGAATGGTTTCAGAGGCATCACTGTTGGCAACAACAAGATCACATTCCGTTAATGTGCCACTTTCTGTTTCAATCCCTTTTATCTTTTCTTTGAGTACATGAATGCGATCCACTTTGGTATTGTAGGTTATGGTCACGTTTAAAGAAAGTGCGAGATCACGTAAACATTCAGCAATGCGATACAATCCACCTTTTATATAGTAACCACCTTCATTCAATTCAATATGTGGGATCACGTTCAGCGTAGCCGGAGCTTGAAATGGCGATGAGCCGTTGTAGGTGGTAAATCGTTTAAAGAATTGGCGTAAATAAGGAGATGAAAACCGTGAATCTACCCGTTCACTTACGGTGGTAAAGGCATCTATCCCAAAAAAGGAAAATAGGTTTAGATTCTTTAGATCTGAAAAGCTGTATAAAGGATTAAGTATAAATGCGTCTCTGGTTTTTTTATCAAGGGATGTAGCGTAATCCAGAAACTTGATATAAGCTTTTTCATCTGATGGGGCAATACGCCTGATCTCCTTTAGCATTTGCGCACGATCGCTGTAATTATCGAACTGCATTCCGTCTTGGAAAAAATATCGGCAGTTTATGTCCAGCGGAATCATATCTAATTCACTGGAAAGGGAAGTGCCACATTCTTTTAAAAGTCTGTCCAGAATATAAGGCATGGTAAATAAAGAGGGACCTGTGTCGAATCTAAATCCATCCGCTTCGATCTCGTTCATTTTGCCGCCAACGCAGTCATTCTTTTCCAGAATGGTCACATCATGACCTTGCTTAGCGAGTAAGCATCCTGCGGATAATCCTCCAATTCCTGCTCCGATAATGATTATATTCATGAGATAAAATTTATTAGGAGAGGATCACAATCCTCAAAATTAGAAAGGGCGGATCGCGATCCGCCCGTACTTGAATAAGCAATCCGATTAATAAGATAGGGATGAATAATAAATTCTCTGAAGAAAGTATTGAATTCATAAAAGATCATATTAATGATGATCCTGCGGAATTGATGTTGAGAGCTCACAAATATCCAGAGCTACCGATTAAAGAGATTGTGGTTCAGATCGCATCACGCCAAAAAGCGAAAGAAAAGTTACCTGAATGGTTTGATAATGAACGGATTGTCTTTCCACCAAAGCAAAATCTCGAGCAAACTTCTTCGGAAATAACTGCAAAATTTAAAGCTCGTTTTCTGGAAGGAAAATCTTTTATGGATCTGACAGGAGGAACAGGCATCGATACGTTCTACATTGCTCAAAATTTTGACTCTAGTGTATATGTGGAGCCTAATGTGGAGCTTTGTGAAAGAGCTGAACATAATTTCAGTGTGTTGGAAGCTAACATTGAGATCAGAAATACAACGGCAGAAGAAGTTTTAGATGAAGATCTTGGTAAAGTAGATTGGGTATTCATCGATCCTTCCAGAAGAGATGAGCTGAAGAACCGAGTGTATGCACTGGAAGATTGTGTTCCTAATGTATTGGAAATAGAAGAGCAACTATTAAGTGCCGCGAATAATGTGCTGATCAAAGCCTCACCGATGTTAGATATCAAAAAGACACTTCGGCAGTTTAACAGCTGTTATAAAGTTCAGGTTGTTGCGGTTCAAAATGAAGTGAAAGAATTATTGATGTATTTAAAAGACGGCTTTGATGGTGAGGCAGAGATAGAGGCTTGGAATTTATCTTCCACTGATAAAGACGAGCTGTTTTCGTTTAAATATTCTGAAGATGAAGCACTGATTTTTGATATAGGTGAACCTCAAAAATACTTGTATGAACCGAATGTTTCTTTGATGAAAGCAGGAGCTTACAAATTGATCAGTGGCAAATATGATGTGAAGAAACTCCATTCAAACACTCATCTATACACATCGGGTGAATTTGTTAAAGAGTTCCCAGGCAAGCAATTAAAGATCAAAGAAATTTTCAGTCCTTCGAAAAAAGAGATCAAAAAGAAGGTTCGAGATGGGAAGGTAAATGTGGTGGTCAGGAATTATCCAATGGGGGCGAATGACATCAAGAAGAAATTCAAACTTCATGATGGAGGGGAAGAATTTCTTGTTTTCTGCGAAATAGAAGGTGAGGGATTAAAAGCTATTTGGTGTGAGAGGGCTTAGTTGTCCAAGTGTGAGGCTTGAACTAGGTTGGGTGCCTATTTATACGTCATCCTGAACTCGTTTCAGGATCTGTAGAGGAACTAATGTTGAACTAGGTCCATTTCATATCAACGTTAATTCCATATTCTAGGGCAAAGCAATGGGTATCCAATATCAAGAGGATGAATCGATACAGATGCTGAATCACACTCCACTTCGTTTCGCTGTTCAGCATGACGGGCGTGGATTATAAATGCTAAGTAGTTCGATTACAGATTTCTTTACCATCTTTTGAAAAGAACAGCGTCATCCTGAACTCGTTTCAGGATCCTATGAATTAGCTTTGAGCTAGTGAATAGGCTGTATGTTTACTTAAAGTCTTTACAAAGATCCCGAAATGAATTCGGGATGACCAACTAGGAATCTTAGGGTTGGGTTCTTCCATTTTAAGAAATTGAGCTAATAGTGAAATGGAAACTGTCGCGTTATCCTGAGGATACTTCCGAAGGATCTGCAAAGTCTCTACATAGCTAGTGATAACTAATCCTTAAGACTTCAACCTCAGCTTTGCAACTGCTTCCACATGATACGTTTGTGGAAACATATCAACGGGTTGAACCTCTAAGATTTCGTACACCTCAGCAAGTTCTTTAAGGTCACGAGCCATGGTAGAGCTGTCGCAGCTTACATAAACTAGCTTAGGCACTTTAAGTTCTTTAAGACGCTTAACTACATCAGGGTGCATGCCTGCACGCGGTGGATCCGTGATCAGGACATCAGGAGCTCCAAATTTGTCAACCATTTCTTGCGTAAAGACATCTTTCATGTCTCCTTTAATGAAAGAAACATTATCAACTTTATTCTCTTTAGCATTGAATTTCGCGTTCTGAACGGCTACATCTACAAGTTCGATACCAAGTACTTTCTCAGCCTTCTCACTCATGAATAAGCTCAGTGTGCCTACACCACAATACAGATCATAGACAACTTCACCATCTTGGAGATCAGCGTATTCTCGGGCTACTTCATATAACCGCTCAGCTTGGGCTGTATTGGTTTGGAAAAAGGCATTTGGGTGAATTTTGAACGTGTGCTCACCGATTTTATCTACGATATAACCCGGACCATGAATTACTTTCTCGATCCTTCCGATTGAAGTAGGGCTTCTTGTGTCGTTTATGTTATTGACGATCGTGGTAATGATCGGGAATTTCTCTAAAAGTACGTCAGCAAGCTTCTGTATCAATTTCTGGTCATCTTGATAGGTAACCAAGTTTACCATGAAATCGTCGGTGTGATAAGAATTTCGAATCATTAAATGACGCATAAAACCTTCATGATTCATGGCGTCAAAAGGAGGGATGTCGTTTTCAACACAGTAACTTCTTACAAAGTCGAGTATCTCAAAAGATTCCTTTCTTTGTAAATGACATTCGTTCAAATTCAGAATCTTATCAAATCTACCGGGTGCATGCATACCGGCTGCAAATCCGGAGTCGTCTACAAACTCATCTCTGCTGATTTCTTCTTGGGTCAACCAGCGTCTATTACTAAAACTATACTCCATTTTGTTTCGGTAGTAGAAATCAGACTCACTTCCCATTGCAGGGTGTACTGTCGTTTCTAATCCCCCAAGTCGTTGAATATGGTCAGCAACTTGCTGTCCTTTATATTCTAACTGCTTGGCGTAAGGAACGTGTTGCCAGCTGCATCCACCACACACATTAGCATGTTGGCATTTTGGGTCAATACGATCAGAGCTTGGTTCTAAGATTTCTAAAAGCTTGGCTTCTCGGTAACTCTTTTTCTTTTTAATGATGCGAGCTCGAACAACATCACCTGGTGCTGTTCCATAAACAAAAACAGCCAGTCCATCCACTTTTGCTACGCCTTTACCTCTAAAAGCTGCACTTTCTATTGTTAATGTGACTTCTTCACCTTTTTTAAGTGCCATATTTAATCTTCAGGGTTTTCGTAGTAAGAATCGAATTGAACTTGTAGTGCTTTCTCATGTCCTGCCAGATCTTCAATAATGTAAGTTGCACGTTCTAACTGACGAAGTGCAATATTGGTAAGAGATTGCAAGAATTTTACAGCTATTTGCGGATGCCGATCTCTTAAAACTTCAAAATCAGGTTGAAAGAAACCCAAAAGCTGGCAATCAGTTAGACATTTAGCGGTAGATTTTCTTCTGAGGTTATATCCAATTGATAAGGCTCCAAAGCTATCAGGAGCATCTAAAACGAATTTACTTTCATCGGTATTTTCTGGTTCTTCCTCTTTATCGGATTCAAGCATGAGTTCAATTTTACCCTCTTGGATAAAGTACATTCCTGTACCAGGATCGTCTCTATAAAAAACGTATTCGCCTTCTTTATACTTACGACGATGGCATAATTGAAGAAACTCATATCTTTCAGTAGAAGAAAGATTTTTAAGAAACTTAGAGCCGAAAACGATGCTCAACTGCTGTTTTAAATTGGTTAATTTTCCCATATCTAAATAATGTTAAAAAGAATGACCTATACCAAAACTAAAGTATAGTTTTTTGTTGTTAAACCAACCTACTTCAAGATCGTGAGCTCTAAAAGTGAAATCAAATCGAGCTACAATATATTGCCAGTCAAGACGCAAGCCTAAACCCGTACCGACGGCAATTTGTTTGTAAAATTCATCCACATAAAAACGACCGTTTTTAAGATCTGCATTAGATGCAGCGTCATTTTTAGGACCGTACCATACGTTTCCCGCATCGGTATACCATGCAGCATGCCAGTTAGCTCCAATAAAATCTCTTATAAAGATCTGTCTCGCTTCAGTAAAAGCTGCGAGTTTAATTTCACCACCGTTAATACGTACTTCATCAGAATTGATAGCTCCCGGACCTAACTGAAAAGGACCCCAGCCTCTAATGTCATTACTACCGCCGGCAAAAAACCTTCTGTTTAAAGGTATGGTTGTACTATTTCCATAGGGTTGTGCTATACCGGCGTATACTCTCCATGAAAATACAGCGGAATTAGAAATTGGAATATAACGCCTATAATCGGCGGTTGCTTTGAGATATCTACTGTAACTTAGTTCATTCTCACTAACTTTAAAGAGTGAAGGTAAGCTTTGTTCTAAGGTGTCAGGAGTGATTACAAATTTATCCACTAAATAGGGGATGTTACCACCGGTTGATAATGAAAACTCACTGAAATAACCTCGATCTCTTTTAATAAGATCAGTATTTTGATTTCTGAATGTATATCGAATAACGGATGAAATCTGTGGTCTAAAATCTTCTAAGATTCTAGTTAATTCAATTGGATCAATTATTTCCCCATTTAGCGTATCTGAGCCAAAGTCATTTCGAAGGTTGCTTATAAATTCATCTGTAGGAGAGGGATCTACAATATCCAACTCAATAAAATCTAAGAAACTAGAATAACGTGGGCTGTGTTGAACTTCGTAGCGTAAGTTAAACTGAACATCAGTATTGATATCAAAAAATAATTGATCAGATCTACTATAGGACAACGAGTATCTGGTTAGTCCACTAGTAAAAAAACGAGTGTTATCTAAAAATGCGAAAGGGAAGTTTAATCGGGGAACAGTGTAATCACCACGGAGTTCGTAGCTTCTGAAAATAGACGATTGAGTAGAGGTATCAGCGATCTCTTCAAGTACACTTCGGCTTACGAATTCAAAACTTACATTTGCAGAAAGCGAGAAATTTTCTGCCTTTCCAAAAACATTGTTGTTTGTATAATCTACTCCAACACCGGTACCGAATCCATATCTCTTCATGCCGAATATCTCTGCTCCAACACTATGCTTAGTAATGGTTTGCAAGTCTAGATAAGTAGGAATATATGGGTTTGAATAATCTGGTTGACTGGTAGAATCACTTTGCCCAAAACGGCGAATAAAAAGCATTCCAAGGTTTTGATATTCTCGAATAGTATTTAGATATAATTCATGGTTGTAAATACTTCCGGGCTTAAAAAGCACCTGATCAGTTAATAATGAAAATTTAGTTTGGGTGCTTGGTTCCTTCTTCATGTACACTGTTAGCGAGTCCTCAGTAGCTTCTTGATTCGCTAAAGTATCAAGTTGAGTGTAATTGTCAGGAGGGGTGCCATCGGCAATGTCGACGAATACATCTCCAAACCGAAAGATATTTCCGGGAATCACGCGAAACTGAATATCAAGTTTAACAGGATCGTTCACTTGTGGTTTAACCAGAGCGATTACGGAATCCTTTTGGATAGAAGCGTATCCGTTATTTTTAAGAAAATCGATAATTCTCTGTTGTTCAGTACCAAGTTCTTGTGTGTTGTATTGACGATCTACAGTAAAAGTAGAATCGTTTATTCTATCTCTAGTTAGCGGACTGCTCCGTAAAAAATCGATTCGTTTCTGTGCATCGGCAAAGAATGGAACTCCGTTATAAGAGATGGTCTCTACAGTAGATGGTATGCCTTCGTTTACTATAAAAGACACTTCTACTTTATTGGTTTTAAACTCTACGATGGTTGTGTCAACACTTACTCTAAGATAGCCTAATGATTCGTAGTACAACTTGATGCGTTCCATATCATTTGCCACCACATCGCGGTCTAAGTAGATAGGGTCTTCACCAAAACTACCATTACTAAGTTCCCAGAAGTAGTACCAAGGTGTAAAACGAGGAATTCCCAAAAACTCTCGATTCGTTTTAGTTCGAATCAGCGTTTCCAGAGTTCTGTCTTTCACGTTCTTATTTCCGGAGAATCGAATTCTTCGAACAATGTTGTCTGAAGTAGAATCAGAACTTATAGTAGAAACTTGAGCATATACTTCAGTCTGGACGGTACAAAATATAAGTACCGTTAACAGGAAAGATGGTATTAAGACTGATATAAAAGATAATGTATTTCTCAATGGGGAAGGTTACGACCAATTACGTAACCAGACTTTTTTAGAGGGATTTATACGTCGTCGTAGTCAAAGCCTTCGTCTTCTTCATTGTGGAAGAAATCTTCCTTCTGAATATAATCCGGCCAAATATCTTCAATATTCTCATAGATAGTGTTCTCACCTTCATCCAGTTCTTCGAGTTCTTCGAGATTTGTAATTACCTGTTTTGGTAATCCATTTCTTTCTGCCCATTCAATAAGCTCTTCTCTATTAGCCGGAAACGGTGCTTCGTCTAATGCTGCTGCTAATTCTACTGTCCAAATCATAAATAAATAGTTGTGTTAATTAAGTGAGTGAATGATACAATTCTACTCGAATTTTACAAGTATCGTTCCAAAAAATTTTTGATCTTAAATCGTGCCGAAAATATTGTTATCTTAGCACAATTACATCAACTAAATCCAAAGAGGTTTATTTTTTATGGGAAGTTTTGGAACTACCGAAATTATTATCATTGCTATCATCCTTTTGGTTCTTTTTGGAGCCAAGCGAATTCCCGAATTAGCAAAAGGATTAGGTCAAGGAATTCAAGAATTCAGAAAAGCATCTAACGATATAAAAAAAGAGATCGAAGAAGGTTCTCGAGATATTGATGATGCCGTAAATTCAGAAGAAACAAAATCTAAAACTAAATAAAAGAAGATTGTCTAACCATAGTATTGCAGAGATAAGACAAGAAATTCTCGACAACAAACTCTCATTAAAAGACATTGTAACTAACTATATTGCTAAGATCGAAGATCAAAATTCTGAGATCAACGCATTCGTTTCCACCTATTTTGACGAAGCATTATCACAAGCAGAAGAGATAGAAAAAAAGATCAAAGACGGCACTGCGGGTTCTCTCGCAGGCGCAGTTTTGGGTATCAAAGATCTTATTTGTGAGCGCGGAAGACGAACAACGTGCGCATCTGAGATACTTGGAGATTTTGAGAGCGTGTACGACGCAACGGTTATTGAACGATTAAAAGCGCAAGATGCGATCTTGATAGGTCGAACTAACATGGATGAATTTGCCATGGGTTCAGCTAATCAATTCAGTCGATATGGTGCTGTCAAAAATCCTGTGGATCAGACGAAAGTACCCGGAGGTTCATCAGGAGGGAGTGCGGCTGCTGTAGCTGCAGATATGGTTAATGCTACGTTAGGATCAGATACAGGTGGTTCTATTAGACAACCCGCTGCTTTTTGTGGTGTGGTGGGATTAAAGCCTACCTATGGTAGAGTCTCAAGATGGGGCTTAGTAGCTTTTGCTTCTTCATTTGATTGCATTGGGCCTTTTGCACGAAATACCGAAGATACAGCCAGGGTATTACAAGCAATTGCCGGCTTCGATGAAAAAGATAACACTTCGGCAAATATAGAAGTTGATGACTATGTAAAAGTGGTTCGATCTCCTGAAAAGAAAATAAAGATCGGAGTACCAAAGGAATATTTTGGGGAAGGATTAGATGAAGAAATAGCTTCTAATATCAATGAAACACTAAAAAAGTTAGAAGATGAAGGAGCTGAATTAGTTCCAATCAGTTTACCGCATACAAAATATAGTATTGCGACTTATTATGTATTGGCAACTGCTGAGGCTTCAAGTAATTTGGCAAGATTTGATGGAATTCGCTACGGACATCGTGCAGATAAAACCGAGGTTGTCAACGAGCTAAAGAAAGAAGAAGAGGCTATTCGTTCGGAGTTAAAATCAGCTGCTGATGAGGATGTAGATGCATTAGAGCAGCAATTAGCGAAAATGGATAGTGCTTTAGTTAGGTTGTATAAAAAATCCAGAACAGAAGGTTTTGGAACGGAAGTTAAAAGAAGGATCATGCTGGGTACTTATGTGCTTAGTTCAGGATACTACGATGCCTATTATGCGAAAGCACAGAAAGTTAGAAGATTAATTCAGGAAGACTTTAAGCAAGCTTTTGAAAAAGTAGATGTAATAGCAGGTCCTACTACTCCTACAACGGCTTTTGAAATTGGAGCAAAACTTGATGATCCGGTTCAAATGTATTTGAATGATATTTATACTACATCAGCTAATTTGGCTGGGATCTGTGGTTTAAGCGTTCCATCAGGTACACATTCTGATGGATTGCCAATAGGAATTCAGTTTCTTGGTGACTCATTTAAAGAATCGAATATCTTAAATGCCGGTAGACTTGTTGAGCTTTTAGAGAAATAATAAATGCTCAAACAACGGAGACTATGAATCGACTAAATGCCAAGAACATCATAATAACCGGAGCTACATCCGGAATCGGGAAGGCTTCAGCTTATCAGTTTGCAGAAATGGGAGCTAATCTCATTCTTACAGGTCGGCGAGTAGAGCGGTTAGAAGCCATTAAAACTGATCTGGTTGAAAAATTTGATGTAAGCATACGCATTGTTGACTTTGATATCTCAGATTATAATGCTTGTGTAGATTTTGTGGACTCTCTCGATCAGGAAGTTGATGTATTGATTAATAACGCCGGACTCGCTTTAGGAACAGACGCTGTTTTCGATCTAAAGAAAGAAGATGTTGATCAAATGTTCTCTGTTAATGTGAATGGATTATTAGCACTCACAAGGTTGATCTCTCCAAAAATGAAAGAGAGAAATTCCGGACACATTATTAATATTGGCTCAACAGCAGGTCACGAAGCGTATGCAGGTGGAGTGGTGTATTGTGCTACTAAGCATGCAGTTAAAGCAATCAGTGAATCTACGAAGAAAGATCTTCATGGAACAAATGTTCGGGTTAGTATCGTATCTCCTGGTATGGTAGAAACTGAATTCAGCAATGTTCGATTTAAGGGAGATAAACAAAAAGCTGAATCAGTGTATAAAGGTTTTAAGCCACTTAGTGCGGAAGATATTGCAGAGATCATTGTATTTGTTGCAAATCGTCCAGAACACGTTAATATTATGGATACGATCATTTATCCGGTATCTCAATCATCACCAACTATGGTTTATAAAGATGAATAAATTATTTGTGGTACTACTTTCCTTATTTGTAATCACTTCTTGTAATAGAGGGGCAGGATTGCAGTTTTCTGAAAAAGGAAGAAATGTACCGGAGTTCTCATCAGATTCAGCTTACAGCTTTATCAAAACTCAGGTCGATTTTGGCCCGCGTGTTCCAAATACATATGGACATGTTAAAACAAGGGAGTTTCTCGAGTCAAAATTGAAAAATTACGCAGGGAATAATGCCGTATTTTCGCAGGCATTTTCTGAAGAGGGGTATGGTGAAGAAGAATTAGAGATGGCGAACATTATTGCTGCTTTTAATACTACATCGGCCGACCGAATTATGCTATGTGCTCATTGGGATACTCGTCCAAGAGCAGATGAAGATTCAACGCGTTCTTCAGAATATATCGCAGGAGCTGATGACGGAGGTAGCGGTGTTGGAGTTTTATTAGAGCTCGCCAGAATATTCTCGGAAAACCCACCACCCATTGGCGTTGATATAGTATTGTTTGATGGGGAAGATTATGGTACTCAAGGTGATCTAAAAAAGTATTTTCTTGGTTCACGTTACTGGTCACAAAATCCACCTGTTAAAGGTTATAGTCCACGTTTTGGGATTCTGTTAGATATGGTAGGAGCGGAACATGCAGTGTTTCCTAAAGAAAGCTATTCGATGAGTTATGCTCCAAATTTAGTTGAAGAACTTTGGGGTATTGCTGCAAGCAAAGGATATTCAGATATATTTCTGGATGAAGATGGTGCTGGCGTATTAGATGATCATTACATTGTATATGAAAATGCTAAAATTCCTACTATAGATATTATTAATCATACAGTTGGTGCAGACGGTAACATTAAATTTGCTCCACACTGGCATACTCATAATGATGATCTTCCAATTATAGATAAAAGTACTTTGCAGGCCGTAGGTGATGTATTACTTGAACTAATTTATAACAGGATTTAATGGATTACATTCGTCTACATATAGAGATCCAAGATGCTTTTCATGAATTATTGATAGCTGAGCTATTCGAAATGGATTTTGAAGGATTTGAGCAAGAGGATAATTTGCTGATCGCTTCAATTCCTGCTACCAATTTTGATGATGTTAAAAGAGAAGAAATCGAGCGTAGTATCTATTCTTTTGATGGTGCAGAGCTAAAACACGAAGAGTTGATTTCACCTCAGAATTGGAACCAAAAATGGGAAGAATCAATTGAGCCTCAGTCCATTGGAAAATTCTATGTACGTCCAACGTGGGCTGAAAAGTTACCCGAAGCCTCTGGACTTACTGAATTACTTATAGATCCTAAAATGGCGTTTGGTACAGGTTATCATGCAACAACAAGATTAATCCTTGAGTGGGTTTCAGAGATAATTAATGAAGGTGATAAAGTTTTAGATGCCGGGACAGGCACCGGAATTTTAGGCATAGCAGCTCTAAAGATGGGAGCTCAATCTGTTTTTGGCTTTGATATTGATGAATGGAGTGAAGACAACTGTAAAGAGAATGTTGCGTTGAATGAAGTTTCAAATTTTGAGATTCAGCTCGGTTCAATTGAAGTTATTCCTCAGGACAGTACATTTGATGTAATTTTAGCAAATATAAACAGGAATGCACTGATAGAATTAATTCCGGACTTACTTTCATATTTAAGAAAAGAAGGGACTCTATTACTTTCAGGTTTGCTCGAGGAAGATGAACAAACCATATTAAATTTAGATTCTGTTAAGGAATTAACACACTTAGAAACCAGACAAAATGGAGAGTGGATCGCAATTCTACTAAAGAAATGAAAGCAGCTATAGATATAGGTACGAATACAGTTTTACTGCTTGTTGCTGAAGAGCAAGAAGATGGATTACAGATTATACACGAAGAGCAGAGAATGCCTCGATTAGGTAAAGGAGTTGATGCTGATAAAACGCTAGATCCGGAAAGCATGGAGAGAGTTATCAATTCTCTCAAAGAGTACAAAGCTATTCTTGAATCAGACTTTAAAGATGTATCTAAGGTAATTGTGACGGCAACTAGTGCAGTTAGAGATGCTGCGAACAGAGATGAGTTTTTAACTCTTGTTGATACTCAAACAGGATTTAAAGTACAATTGCTTTCTGGTGAGGAAGAAGCTGAATACACTTATAGAGGTGCATTAACTGTAATTGAGGAAGAGTTAGATGGTGACGTTTTTGTCTTGGATATTGGAGGTGGAAGTACAGAGATCGCTTTAGGTAGAAATGGTAAGCTCGTAGATTCTTATTCTTTTGATATGGGATGTGTACGGTTTACTGAGCGTTTCCTTCTCGAAGATCCGCCTTTTCAAGAGCAACTACATCAATGCAGAGAAGCGGTTAAGTATTTGTTGGATTCTAAAAAATTCAAGAATAAGCGAAAAGTTCAAGCTATAGGAGTTGCAGGAACATTAACATCGCTTGCAGCTATAGATCTTCAGATTGATGAGTACGATCCTGAGCACATGAATGGGCATGTTATAGTGAGTGAAAAGCTTAGAAAGGGTATTGAAATATTTAGCCTGCATACCCACAAACAGTTGTTAGAACTAAGCCCAAAAGTATTGAAAGGTCGTGAAGATATTTTCCTAGCTGGATTACTTATTCTGGAAGTTTTTCTCGATTATTTTGACTTGGATGAAATCAGAGTTTCAACCGGAGGAATTCGACACGGAGCTTTACTTCAATCAGTTTAAAATCTTTATATAGATTTTCTAAAAAATCTATTTTCATTTACGCTAAGCTTTGTATTTTAGCCTCGCACAAAATCATATAATGTCAGACACTAATTCCGAAAAAAATACATCATCACCAAGGGAAAATGCCTCAGCTAGTAGTATTGAGGATGATGGGTTTGTTGTCCGCGCTTTAAAGGGAGATGAAAGTGCCTACAAGGATTTAATGAACAAATATGATCGCCCGATTTTTTTTCATGTTCGTAAAATGATTAAAGAAAAAGAGCTTGTTGAAGATCTGGTTCAAGAAGTTTTTATGAAAGCATTTAAAAATCTTACCAGTTATAGCAATGAATATGCTTTTTCAACTTGGCTCTATCGAATAGCTACAAACCATACCATTGATTACTTAAGGAAGAAAAAGCTTCAAACATTATCGATCAACGATCCCTATAAGACAAAAGATGGGGAATTTGAGATCCAGTTGCCGGATGACACGTATGCTACCGATAAAGAAGTAATTCGTAAAGAGCGTAAGCAAATAGTTCAAGAAGCAATACAGGAATTACCTGAAAAATATAAGGCTGTTATCCAGCTTCGCCACATGGATGAATTATCTTACGATGAGATCTCTGAAAAACTAGATCTACCATTAGGCACGGTTAAAGCTCATATATTTAGAGCTCGTGAGCTTCTTTATAAAGCTTTGATCGATAAAAGAGGAAGTTTCTAAAGTTAATTTTACTAGTGACAGATTGCCTTCTTTTAATTATTATGTTGTTAAAGTCTAACTAACTAATTTTTGGAAAATGAAGTTAATATTCGCGAGCATTTTTTCTGTCCTGATTTTAATTCCAATAGAAAGCACAAACGCCCAAATTTGGAAAAGGATAAAAAATAAGACTCAGCAAAAAGTAGAAGATCGAGTTGCAGATAAGATCTCCGATAAACTGGCTGATGCAGTAATGGAAAAAATGAGTAGTAAGCTTGAGGATTCATCTAATCCATACAGAGGTTCTACTAAAATTTCAAAGCCAGATAATCTTCCGGAAGAATATAGATTTGATTGGCAGTATCAGATGAAGATGACTTCAAACCAATCTGCTGATGAAATAATGTTGGATTACCGCTTGTCTGAAGAGGGAGACTATTTTGGATATTCTACTCCACATTCAGAAGACGTGTTCACTGTTATTGATAGTGAACAAGAAGCTATGGTATCATATATGGAGGAAGATGGGAATTCTTTTGCAATGTCCTATTCATATCCAACTAATCTGGTCAATGAAGAGATGTCTAACTATGAGGAGCAAGATGATATTGAAGTTACAGAGTTACCGGATAAAGAAATTTTAGGGTACACAGCTAAAGGATATAAAATTGATACTCCTGATTCAGAAATGATTATTTATGTAACTTCTGAGACTGGCGTTAGCTTTTCAGGAATGACAACTATGCCAAATCAAGGTATGCCTAATTATTTTTCATCAAATCTTGACGAGATGGAGAACACACTAATGCTTTACATGAAGTTTGAAAGTAAATCCAACTCTGATCATACTATGGAAATGGAGTGCGTAGGCTTAGAGAAGAAGAAGCTTACTAAAGTAAACTCTCAGTATAAATTTTTATAACAGGCTACTGTAAGTTTCTAGAAACAACTGCGGTATTCATTTTAAATTTTTCAAACTTTGCTCTACGTATGGCGCTGCCTTCAAAAAGCTCGTCATATTGGGCATTATCAATTTCTTTCCAGAAGTCGATGTCATGATCCAGTAAATACCTTCTAGGATGAAGATCTGCCATCTGAGTGATCGTAGCTCTTTTATTCCACGGACATACATCTTGACAGATATCGCAACCATACATCCAATCACCTAATTGGGATTGTAACTCTTCTGGAATTTGATCTTTAAGCTCTATGGTTAGGTAGGAGATACATTTCGTTGAATCAACACGGTACGGTTCGTAGATCGCATTTGTGGGGCATGCATCTAAACATCTGGTACAAGTTCCGCAATGGTCTGTTACTGGTGTGCTATAATTAAAGTCTACATCAATTATCATTTCACCTATAAAGAAAAAAGAGCCAACATCCTGATTCAGAATATTTGAATTTTTACCCATCCAACCCAAACCTGAGCGCACTGCCCAAGCTTTGTCAAGAACAGGGGCGGAGTCTACAAAAAAACGCCCTTCAATGTTACCTACTAGGGATTCCGTATAGTTAAAAAGCTGCTTTAACTTTCCTTTAAATACTTTGTGGTAATCTCTTCCCAGAGCATACTTTGCAATCTTGGGAGAATTTGAATTCGAATGATCGTGATCTGGATGGTAATAGCTACCTATAACTGAAACTACAGATTTGGAACCGGGAACAAGTTTAGTTGGATCCGTTCTTTTTTCAAAATGATTTCCAAGCCAACTCATCGATCCATGTCGTTCTTGGTTTAACCATTCTTCTAATCTACGAGCTTCAGGTTCTAAAAACTCAGCTTTAGAAAACCCACATGCATCAAAACCTAGTTGTAATGCATAATTCTTAACTGCTTGGGTTAAATCCTGAGCATTCATGGATTAATTACTTAATAGGAACTAGTTTGTCACCGTGCCATTGTAATTCTTGTAGCGCACCATCTATCATTCTAACTGTTCGGAAAGGATATTTTTTTACTAAAGCATAATCATGGGTTACCATTAAAACAGCCATTCCTCGGTTATTGATCTGTTTCAACAAATCCATAATACTCTTACTTGCACCAGGATCAAGATTTCCGGTAGGCTCATCAGCAAGAAGGATGCGAGGTTCGTTTGCCAGTGCTCGTGCTATTACAACACGTTGCTGTTCTCCTCCTGATAGATCTTTGGGCATATGCTTTCTGCGGTGACTAAGCCCAACCATTGTCAAAACTTCGAGTACTCTTTGCTTAACAAATTTTGGTTTTTCACCGGTTACTTGCAATGCAAAAGCTACATTTTCGAATACATTACGATCCGGAAGGAGTTGAAAGTCTTGAAATACAATACCTAATCGTCTTCTCAACATAGGCACTTCTTTCATGCTGATCTTATTTACGGGATAATCAGTAACGCGAACCGATCCGTTATCCGGAACTATATCTCTATATAATAATTTTAAAAATGAGCTTTTACCTATACCTGTGGAACCTATCAAGTAGGCAAACTCACCGTTATGGAGTTTAAAATCAATATTGTTGAGCACCTTACGGTTCTCAAAGCTTAAACTTACATTTCTAAGTTCTATTACAGATGTTTCTGACATTGGAGTACTATGGTTATTCGTGCGCTATTTTCGTCGGCATCAATAAGATCAAAATCGCTATACTTTGCAACAAGATGATAGGGCGATTGTTTCAAAATTAATAACATTTCGTCTAGCGTATAGATCTGTTGTTGATGAATCTCTTTAAATTGATCGATCACATGTTTTTTATCATGGGAAAGTCGTTCAATTTCGAATGTATTGGTATGAATTTTTTGATGAGGATCGTATTCGCTGGTTCTAAAAAATCTTAGATCTTTTATTTCTGCTTCTTCATTATTTAAATAGTCAACAGCTTCAAGGGAGTTTTGTGGTGTTGAGAAATCGAAAATAAGTAATCCACCCGGTTTTAGTACTCGCTCACACTGTTCAAGCATTCTCAATATTTCTGAATCCGATTTTAAATAATTAACACTATCAAACACGGAAAAGATAACGTCAAACTGTTCATCAATATCGATATTTAAAAAGTCTAGTGTAGTAAACCGAATATCAGCTTGTGCTTTCAGGGCTTTATTTCTTGCAACATCGATCATTTCAGGGGATAGATCACTGGCTGTAACTGAGTAATACCCTAATTCATCTAAAGAAATAGCAACAGAGCCGGTACCACATGCTAATTCAAGTATTTTTTCTGCTTCTGGATGATGCTCCTGGATAATCTCATCGATATAGTCTGCCCAAGACTCATAGTCCACATCTTCCATTAATTTGTCATATAAAGGAGCGAGGTACGAATAATTCTTAGCGTCCTTCATTTTCATTGCCTTAGGTTTGCAAGTTCAACAGCTAGATTATAGGCCTGAATAAATGAAGAGGGGTCGGCTACACCTTTCCCAGCAATATCAAAAGCCGTTCCATGATCTGGTGATGTTCTGATGATTGGAAGTCCGGCTGTAAAATTAACGCCTTTTCCGAATGATATTAACTTGAATGGAGCAAGTCCTTGATCGTGATACATTGCAAGAATTGCGTCGTATTTAAGGTGTCTTTTTTGTCCAAAAAAACCATCTGCAGGAAAAGGGCCTTCTAAATCAATTCCTTGTTCTTGTAATGTGCTAATAGCAGGCGTGATCGTATTAATTTCTTCCTTTCCAATGATTCCACCATCACCGGCATGTGGGTTTAATCCAAGCACCGCAACTTTAGGCTTAGCTATACCGAAATCATTTTTTAAGCTTTCATTCAGAATTGAAGCTTTATCTACGATAAGTTTTTTAGTGATGGCAGATGAAACTTCACTGATAGGAATGTGAACAGTAGTAAGAGCGACTCTGAGTCCCGCATTTACAAGCATCATTAATACTAGATCTGTATCCGTTTTCTCTGCCAAAAATTCTGTGTGACCTGGAATTTTATATCCCCCAAGATTAACTGCTTCTTTAGAAATAGGAAGAGTTACCATAGCATCGATCTTCTTAGACATGCATAAGTCAATCGCAGATTCAATAGATTTCATGGCTACTGAGCCAGACTCTTTGCTAATAGAACCTAGTGTGGGTTCAGGGTTTGAAGACGAATTGTCTAAAACGTAAACCCCATCATATGAACTTTCTTCAATTTGATCTAATAGTGTATAAGAAAAACTATTTGGTATTATCTGTTTATAGTAATCAACAACAGAAACAGGAGATATTAGAAAAGGAGTAGATTTGGCTAGGTCTAAACTCGACAGAGCTTTAACCACAATTTCAGGGCCAATTCCATTAATATCTCCAATAGTTATTCCGATCTTAGGTTTCATGGTGTGAAGTTACCATTTACCTAAAAGAAACGCATCGTATTATTTGCCAACCAGCATGAATTCTGAGAATCCAGCTCCTTTCTCGAATACAAATGATCGATTACCATAAGACCAGGTTTCAATTACCTGACCTTTTTTGGGGAATGTTCGATTTCTGGAATTCGGAGGGCCATATTTGATATAAACTTCACCGCGATCCGTATCCTGACCATTTGGAGTTTCCGGTGATCGGTATTCTACAAAAGCATAATGAACTCTATTATAATATTCAGTCATCAGCTCATTGTATTCTGTATCTGGTGTGGGGTCTCGTTTCTCCCAAAATGCTCTGAATTTCTTTTCTTTCTCTTGGCTATTTCCTTTTTTAAGCTCTTTTAGTTGGTCTTCTGAAATAATGTATTTCAGCATTTCAATAGAAATATCAAGATTTAATAAACTAGGGGGGATGTCCGGCCAATACGAACGAACCAATTTCTTTGCTAATGGATCAGTTTTAGAATTTGTTTTTAACTCTATGTTGTAGATGCTGTTTTCAAAGCTAGAGTTTGGAACAGTGACCAAAGCATAAGTAAATGAACCTCCATCATTATTAATCGAAAGAGCGGTTTGTTCGTTATCGAGTAACTTTAGAGAAGAGTTATTAAATATTAGGCTTTCACTAATTGGAATAGTTTTTACTACTTCAGTGTTTAGAGTGTCTTTGCGATCAATTCTAGCTTTGCTAATAAGTAAATTGTACTTCTCTGATGAACTGTACTTAGGAATTCGAACAAGTGCTTGGTAATCTTTTCCATATAAAACATTGTTCCCAAGATTGACTAGTTCGAGATTAGAAGCGGTACTTCCTTCTTTAATTAGATAGATCTCACCGGTTTTTTTGGAATTAAAATTCTCAATCTTAATACTTTGTCTTTGTGAGTTTTGATCGTCTGTTTCTTCCATTAAGCTTAATTGAAGAACAAAATTGTACATGCCCGGATTGAGTTCAGTAACCAGTTTGCCTGTGGCGAATTTTTTTCTGGATTGAGTTTCATCATAATTCTTAGCAAACAAAGTGTCTTGCCATGAATCACGAGAGACAGCAGTGAGATTTTTTAAATCTTTCTTTGATGCTTTTCCCTCAAAAATTTCTGTATTAAGTCGTGCTATACTATAAAATTCTGCATTTTCTGGAGCATTAAATTCATTATCGAATGACAATTTCTTGAAGGGTAGATAGCTATTTTCCATCCTAAAGATAAATACAAGTTGTGCTGAGCTTTCATTTTCTTGAGGCAGTACAATGCTCTCAAAAAAGAAATTTGGAGTAGCTGCTCGATTTGCTAACACTGCGTAATTAACATTGCCTCTACGCTGTCCAAATGCAAGTGATGTTGCTAGAAACAGTAAGGTAGACAGTAATACAGTAAATTTTTTCATTCCAAAGGTTTTTAAATTCAATTACATCAAAATCACGATATGAATCATTAAAATTCCTATAATTAACGTAAGAATATTCACACGTATTATAATAAAAGATTCGAAGAAATATGGCTAAGTCTACCTCAACAAAACAAGATAACTGGTTAAACAATTTACTCGACGGGCTAAGAGCTCAAGAGCATGAAATTATGTTAGGAGGAGGTCAAGCTAGAATTGATAAAGAGCATGGCAAAGGTAAGTTGACAGCTCGAGAGCGTATCGAGAAGTTAACAGACGAAGATACCGATTTTGTTGAGCTTGGTTTATGGGCAGGTTACGAGATGTATGAAGAGGTTGGAGGCTGCCCAAGTGGAGGCGTTGTTACCGGTATTGGTAAAGTAGAAGGTAGAAATTGTATGATCGTTGCCAATGACGCTACTGTAAAAGCAGGTGCTTGGTTTCCTATTACGGCAAAGAAAAATTTGAGAGCACAAGAGATTGCGATAGAAAATCATATCCCACTAATATATTTAGTGGATTCTGCAGGAGTATTTCTGCCTATGCAAGACCAAATATTTCCTGATAAAGACCATTTTGGAAGAATGTTTAGAAATAATGCGGTGATCTCAGCAAAAGGAATTCCTCAAATAGCTGCTATAATGGGAAGTTGTGTAGCAGGTGGAGCATATTTGCCTATTATGAGTGACGAAGCTTTAATCGTAGATGGAACAGGAAGTGTGTTTTTAGCGGGTAGTTATTTAGTAAAAGCTGCAATTGGAGAAACCGTAGATAACGAAACTTTGGGTGGAGCAACAACTCATACTGAAATTAGTGGTGTTACTGATTATAAGATGAAAGATGATGAGGAATGTTTAGCAACTATCCGTGATTTAATTGGAAAGCTTGGACCACAAAAAACAGCCGGATTCAATAGAACGGAGCCTAAGTTACCTGCTCGCTCATCGGCTGAGATATTTGATATTTTACCGGAAGCCCGAACATCTCCGTATGACATGAATGAGCTTTTGGAGTGTATTATTGATGAAGATAGCTTCACGGAATTTAAAAAGGGTTATGGGCAGACTATTGTAACCGGCTATGCTCGTATTGATGGATGGAGTGTTGGTATAGTTGCAAATCAACGAACTGTCTCCAGAACAAAATCAGGGGAAATGCAGATCGGGGGAGTAATCTATTCTGATTCTGCTGACAAAGCAGCCAGATTTATCATGAACTGTAATCAGAAGAAAATACCGCTCATCTTTTTCCAAGATGTAACCGGTTTTATGATCGGTAAAAGAAGTGAGCACGGGGGTATTATCAAAGATGGTGCTAAAATGGTAAATGCGATGAGTAATTCTACAGTACCAAAAATTACAATTGTAGTTGGAAATAGCTATGGCGCAGGTAATTATGCAATGTGTGGTAGAGCGTATGATCCGAGATTCATGTATGCGTGGCCAACAGCTAATATTGCAGTTATGGGTGGAGCATCAGCAGCAAAGACGCTCACACAAATACAAGTTGCCACTATGAAGAAGAAGGGAGAAGAAGTTAGCGAAGAGAAGCAAAATGAACTTAAGAAAGAGATCACAGAACGATATAATAAGCAAACTGATGTACGTTATGCTGCGTCTCGACTTTGGGTAGATGGAATTATTCACCCAGCTGAAACGAGAGATCGAATTTCTAATGCTATAGAGTGTGCAAACTTAAATCCTGACATTGAAGAGTTTAAAACAGGTGTAATGCAGACTTAGGAATGATCCTGGTACTGTATTTACTATAAAGGATATCCTGATAAACTAAGTTGTTATTAATTCGTATCCTCTAAAAATTTAACGGATATGAAGTATAAAATTGATAATCAAACGGCTAAACTGATCTTGAATGTAGAGGCTACGTTTACACTCATTGATTTTACTGCGTTGATTGTTTGTTTTATACTAGGATTTATTTTTGCAGTATTCTTTTGGATGTTCTTTATAGCGGTTTTCATCAAGCTATTTTCAAGCTACGAATTTGAATTTGACCTAGATAAATATGAAGCTAAACAGACAATAAAGTGGTTTAGCTATTTAAGATTGAAAAGACGTGAGTTTTCTTTTAGTGAAGTTAAATCTATACACTTTTCTAATCAGGATTCAGGCAATGCTTTACAAGATAAACTTACTATTAAAGAATGGTATACCATCGATATAATTCTTGAGAGTAATTATGCTCGAATCACTAAAGTTCCAGCTGACGAACTGGGAGATGCAGATGAGCTTTATTTTCTTCTAAAAGAATATTTAGGTGAATACTTTAAATTTGATACTGAAATTGTTTTTGTAAAAGAGTCTGAATCTAAAGAATCGGAATTTTGACACTCCTTGTTTTACAATAAGGGAGTAGGCTAAGTATTAATACACTAAAGATTAATTAGTGTAATTTATATTAGGTGATAGCACGAAAGAGAACGAGGTTCCAGAACCAGCTCCGCTTTCTACAGATAATTCAGATCCATGCAATTCAAGTATTTTCTGAGCTATTGATAATCCTAATCCAGCACCGGCACCTACTGTTCTGCTTGGGTCTTCTTGATAAAACCGATCAAAAATACGCTGGATGTTCTCTTCTGCAATACCATCTCCAGTGTCAGATATAGTGAAGCTAACATTTTCATTTTCGTTTATAGAAACAATAGAAACTTTTCCACCTTTAGGAGTATGCTTGATAGCATTGTCAATCAAGTTTGCGATAGCTCGTTCCATTAAAGCGATATCAGCATAAACAAGGTTAATGGTTTCGTCGGATAGCTCAGCATTTAGTTTAATCCCTTTTTGTTCAGCCAAGGGCTTAAATTGTTGCACTAAATCATGTGTAAGTTCTGCCATCGATACCAACTCCATATCCGGCTGAACATCTTGTGCATCAAATTTCGAAAGCTCAAATAGTTCTTCTATCAGTGACCCTAATTTCTTTGTATTTCTAAGAACGATCTCATAATACTTTGTTCTTTCTTCAGGTTTTATATTAGGTTCTTTATGAAGAATGGTTTCTAAATATCCTTGAATTGAAGCTAGGGGACTTCGTAAATCATGAGAGACATTAGCGACTAGTTCTCGTCTGAGTTTGTCGATCTGCTTGATCTCATCCATGTTAGCAACCAAGGTATCGGCCATCTGATTAAAGGAGGAACCTAAAAGACCAATTTCATCATTAGAGTTTACTTTAACTCTTTTCTCTAATTGTCCTTGTTCAAATGATTTAACAGTATCACTTACATTTCTTAATCGTCCTGTTAAAAGTCGGAAGACAATCAATCCAAGGATTAAGGTTACAAGTAAAATCAGGCCTAAACCTATCACCGTATTTTGGAGTATATAGCTGTTCTGAACCATTCCTGCTGCTTCATCAAACTGTTGCCCGGATAGAATTACATATAAATAGCATCCTTGGCTCCCCATAATTGAAATAGGTGCAACGGAAAATGGCTTTTGAACCCCTGAGTTCAATGGGTCATCACCGTAAATAGGTAACTTATTACCAGATAAAAATTCATCTAATGGTTTGGTATTAACTCTATCAACCTGTAATTCTGCTTCTGGATTTTGGCTTGGATAGAACCATTTTATCATCCCATTACTGCTTAAAAGGTAAATGTCTATTTCTGGGTTAATCCCATTCAAGTATTGTATTCTGGAGATTATACTGTCGCTCTGAATAGAATCCATTAAATACGGCTGAAAATGGGAAGCCATATCAGCTGCTAACATTTTGTTTACTTTTTGTCCTGTTTCATCTATAAACATAAATGAGGAGGAAACACCTATATAAGCGAATGAAACTCCAAGGGCTAAAACTAGCACCAAAAAAGCAGTTGAGATCTTAGTATAGAAGCTTTTCTTAAAATTCATTGTATACCTAACTCTTCAAGTTCTGAAAACTTGTAACCCATTCCCCAAACTGTAGTAATGAATTTGGGCTCGGAAGGATTCTTCTCAATTTTACTTCTCAATCTATTGATATGGGAATTTACAGTATGGCTGTAACCACTGTATTGGTACCCCCAAACGACATCAAGCAGTTCTTGTCTACTGTAAGCTCTACCTGGATTTTTAGCAAATAGAAGAAGTAACTCAAACTCCTTAGAAGTGAGTTCTATGAGCTCATCATCGAGTTGTACAGATCGTTTTTGTGGATAGATGATAAGCTCACCAAAGTCCATCATATCTAGTTTTGAGCTGTCCTCAGTTTCTGAAGTAGAAGATCTTCTTAATAAAGCTTTTACCCTTGCTACAAGCTCTTTTATTGAAAAAGGTTTGGTGAGATAATCGTCAGCTCCATATTCGAGTCCCATTATCTTATCTACTTCTTCAGCTTTGGCTGTAAGCATCAAAATAGGCACTTGTTGGTTTTCCTGTCTTACAGATTGACAAATCTCAAAACCATCTACTTCAGGGAGCATTATATCTAATATTATTAGGGAATAATTATTCTCCAGAGCTTTATTTAGGGCTACTTTTCCATTTAGTACTTGCTCTACTTCGTAGTCGTTGTCGGTGAGTTGAATCTTTATTAATTCTGAAAGATCAGAATCGTCTTCTACGATAAGAATTGGGTGAGATGTTGTACTCATAAGTTGTAAATTTTAATGAATAAACTAACTCAACATCAAAATAAAAGTATCACATACTGATAACATTTACTGATCAGAGGTCATCCCTTCAAGTTCGCTTAAAACTTGTGAGCAAATGTCATCAATTTTTGAGATAGATTTTTGAATTTTTATATCTGACTCCTCTTCCCAAAGCAAGCTTTTTCCATGTTCGTATTCATCAACAATTTGCTGCAAACCAAGCATTTGAGCTACGGGTTTTATTTTATGCCCGGCCCTTCGAAATTTCTCTTCGTCTTTGGTTTTAAGATGTTGTTTGTAATGCTCTTTGAATTCTGTGAAAGAGATAATAGCTGCTTGCGCAAATTCTTTAATATACTGTTCATCTCCATACAGCATGTCATTAAGAGAAGAGAAATCAACAAGGTTAGCCATGAATTTATTCCGCTGGAGCTTGAGTTATAAAATGAGGAGATGGTTTGCCAAATTCATCTACGTGTACAAATATAATTTCATCAATAGTAATGATCGTTTTCTTTTCAAACTTAGTTCTTACCTCACATTTTACCGTTATAGATGAAGTACCAAACCGTACAGTCTCCATTCCGATCTCTATTACTTCTCCAAGTGGTGCTGAATTAACGAAGTTAATTTCAGACATATATTTGGTAACAATATTTCCCTTTCCAAGTTGGCAAAGGACAAAAATTGCAGCCTCTTCATCAATCCAGCTTAAAACAGTTCCACCAAAAAGTGTACCGTGAGCGTTTAGATCCTGAGGTTTAATAAGTTTTCTACTAAAAAAGCGCATATCATTATTTTTTTAACAATGTACGACGATTATCTATATCGATACAAATAGCTTTACTCTATTTAGTGTATTCTAATACTTTAGTAATTAGTTGTATACTCGTTTTTTCGTTTTGTCTTAAGTATGCTGTAACAATCACTCATTGTATTTCTCTATTGTATACTACATGTAGAAATAGGATATAAAAGTTGGACACAATGAAAACGATCGCATTAACAAATCAAAAGGGTGGAGTCGGTAAAACTACTTCAACAATTAATATTGGGGCAGGATTAGCGAAACTAGGTAAGAAAGTTCTTTTAGTAGACTTAGACCCTCAAGCCAACTTAACATATTCCCTCAAGATGCACTCCAACCGAATGGAGAAAAATATCTATCATGCGCTTAAGGGACAGGCTAAAGCAAAAGAGGCAATTATAAAACACAACGGATTTGATTTTATTCCGTCATCATTGGAGCTTTCTGGAGCTGAGTTAGAGCTTGCAAATGAACCCGCTCGTGAAGGTTTGCTGAAAAACGTATTGGAACAAATTAAAGATGAAGGCTATGACTTTGTGCTAATAGATTGTCCGCCTAACTTAGGTTTGTTGACATTAAATGCATTTACAGCTGTGGAGGATATTTTTATTGTTCTTCAATCTGAGTATTTAGCACTTCATGGGCTTTCAAAACTTCTAGATCTTATTAAGATAGTTCAGCAACGTTTAAATAATAGGTTATCTGTTGGTGGAATAATTTGTACACTATATGATGGAAGGAAAAATCTGAACAAGGAAGTAGTTGGTCATATAAAAGATTATTTCGGTGATAAAGTTTTTGGGACTATTATTAGAGATAATGTGGCACTTGCTGAGGCTCCGAGTCATCATAAAACTATTTTTGAATATGATGGAAATAGTAACGGTGCTAAAGATTATTTTGCACTAGCTAAAGAAATAAAGAACGGTCATTAAAAATGACTAAAAAACAGAGTATGGGGCATAATCCTTTGGCTTATAGCTTAAAGAGTCATGCTTCGTTCGATTTTATTAGGGATATCCAAGAAGAAGACGGTTCTGATTCGGAAGAAGCTAAACCTGTAGAAAAAAAGGTTGCAAGCTATTATCTGGAAAAGCCGATAGTTGATGAAATACGCGAAATTGCTGAGACAGAAGACAGGTCCTTTAGTAGTGTAGCTAATGAATTTTTGAAGTCTGCTTTAAAAAGCAAAGATGAAATAGAATAGTTCTGATTTGAGCCCACCTTTTTGTTATACTTTTGCCATACTAAATGGCTTATGTATTATAACTACAGATCTAAATCTCTTACTAAACTTGCACATCGTTTTTTGGATACTCTTTCTGAGAATTCACCCACCGATCCATTTCAAAAAAACTGGATCATTGTACAAAACAGAGAGATGCAGCAGTGGTTATCGCTTAACCTCGCAAAACGGAAAAAGATTGCAGCTAATAATGAATTTATATTCCCATCAGAGTTTATATGGAAGTTATATAGGCTGAAAGATCCCGAATTAAGTCTTCATCTACCTTCAGATAAAATACCGTTGCAATGGAGCATTTTTGAGCGGTTGGATAAGGATTCAAAATTCAGAGATACACTTTTTGGAGATCGCGAGCAAAGCCCTAAAATGATACTTCAACTAAGTAAATCAATTTCGGATGTCTTTGATTTATATCAGGTATTTAGGCCAGAGATGCTGAAAAAATGGGAGTCTGGTCAGCGTGTTTACAACGATCCCCAAGAGCAATGGCAAGCAAATCTTTGGAGAACTTTAACTACTACTTGGGGCAAATCAGAAGGAGTTTCAACGAGGGTAGAGGCTTTTGTAAAATTAAGAGAATGGCTGCAAAATGGAGAGTTCCCTTTTGAAAGTATCCCAAATAATATCTGGATGTTTGGAGTACCTCAAATTTCAAAACCATTTTCAGATATAATTGCTTCTTTGTCGCAACATATAAATTGCTACAACTTTAATTTCAACTTTGCGATTGGAGCTAATAACTCTGATCTAGATTTTTTTTCAGATAAACTGTTAAACGCTGCTTTTAATTCTGAAAAGGTTTTAGAGTCAACATTAAAAAGACATAAAACGAACGTAGATAGCAATATAGATTCAGAACTTTCAAATAATAATGATTCTACGATTGTCAAGATTCAGAATTTATTATGGGGTGAGAAAAGCCAAGCTTCTCATACTTCTGACAGCACTTTTTCAATTCATTCTTGTAGTAGCAGAAATAGAGAAGTTGAAGTTTTAAAAGATTCCGTTCTTAACTTTTTGGATAATAACTCCGCAGCTGTTGCAGATGATATTTTGATCTTGGTTCCTAAGTTGAGTGATTATAGATCACAATTAAGAGAAGTTTTTACTTCAAACACAGATAAACCAACTATTCCTATAAATTTAGGATTCATAGATTATACTGAGTTCAAAGAGTCATCCTTTATAAATTTACTTGGGTTGCTAAATTCTGATTTCAAAGTAAATGCTGTTATTGATTTACTTGATAACGCAGTAGTATCAGCTAAGTGGCAATTTACAAACGATGAAATTCATTTGATCCGAAATTGGGTGAAAGAACTTCATGTCCATCGTTTCTTAGATGGAGATATTTTCTCTTGGACAAATGGTTTGAAGCGACTTTTTTTAGGGTTTGCTATGGAAACGAAAGACTTCAAGCTTTTAAATGATAGTATTCCTTATGAAAAAATATATTCAAGTGACGCCGTTGAGCTGCTAGGAAAATTATCTTCTTTTATTGAGAACCTTAAGGAATTTTCAAAATTAACTTCAGCATCATTTACTGTAGCTGAATGGATATCCAAGTCTAAAAGTATAGTTCGTGTATTTCTATTAGATAAGTATGATGAAGAGTATAACGTCCGTTCACTTATCGAGAAATTGGATATGTTAAAAGCTCAGAGTTCAGTTTCGGGATTCTCTGAAGTGATCAATTTTGAAACCTATCTATTATGGATCAAAGATCAGTTTTCAGGGTCGAATGCATCGAGTACTGGTTTTGGTCATGGCATTTCTGTAAGTGAATATGTGCCTAATAGAGCAATTCCATATAAATTTGTTGCGATTCTTGGGTTCAATGAATCTACATTCCCGAGTACAAATATTCGCCCTGATTTCGACCTCATTAATAAATTTCCACAGCCAGGAGATAGGATATCATTAGAGGAAGACCGACATCTTTTCTTCGATATGATTCAGTCTGCTCAAAATGCCATTCATTTTAGCTTTTTAGGGCAAGATCAATACACCCAAAATAAAAAAGCACCATCCATTTTATTGCAGCAATTGATAGACGTTGTAGGTTCAGAAGGTATTGACTTAAAAATAACGGAGCATAAATTACATGGTTTCGATCCGGTGTACTTTGAAGACAATGGTTTACAAAGTTTCTCTAAAAGAAAGCTGGCAATTTCTAAAAATGTAACTGAGGAGAACAAGTATAAGTCGGTATTTGTTGATGAAAACTCATCCAAATTGATAGAATTCGATTCGTCAGAAATATCGCTTAGAGATTTAGTCGCTTATTATTCTCATTCAACCAAATACATCAGTAATAATTTATTTGGGATAAGAGACACGAATGATTTTCAAGACCTGGAAGATAGAGAGCCTTTTAAATTATCAGGATTGGACAGTTACTTTCTTAAAGAGTACTCTGTGGAGGCTTATTTAAATGGCAGAGAAATATCTGAACTGAATATTTTAACCAGGGCACAAGGCCTTCTTCCTGATGGCTATCCGGGAACAGCAGAGTTAGAAAAGAATAAGCGAATTGTAGAACAGTTTGAGTCTGTTAGAGATGCCTACGATTTTTCGCTAAGTAGTAGTGTTGAAGTTGAACACACTTATAAGGCAACTACACTGTATGGAATTATAGATTCTATTTTTGATCAGCATAGAGTGGTAATTAGACTGGGAAGTTTAAAAGCCAAGAATATGCTCGAGCTTTGGATAAATCACTTGGCTTTAAATACTGAAGGTGAATATTCGAGTACTATTTATTTTATAGATAAGAAAAAAGGCGTTCAAGATATTACATTAACACCAATTCAAGCTGATACTGAGCAATTGGATTTTTTGATTAAACATTTTATCGAGAGAATGTCATTGTCAAAATTGGGTTTTTATCCGGCTGAAGTAAGCAAAGCTTTTGTGGAGACTTTATTAAAAGGAGACGATAAAGAAAAGGCAAAGGCTGTGGCTGTAAAAAAATGGACGGAAGGCTTTAATATTCCTTCAGAGCAAGAAGACTTCTACAATCAATTGGTTTTAAAGGACGATTCATTCATTTATACAAATGAATTTGAGAAAGCTTCTATGTCTATTTGGACTCCAATTCTTAAAGTATTTGGAGATAATTGATGCAGAACTTGAATGTATTTGATGCCTCATTTAAAGGCTTTAGTCTTGTTGAAGCTAGTGCCGGAACAGGGAAAACATATAATATCACATCGCTTTATGTGAGGGCAATTGTTGAAAAGAAACTTAATCCTTCAAATATATTGGTGCTGACGTATACTGAAGCCGCTACTGCTGAGCTAAAGTCAAGAATTAGAGGGAGGATTAAAGACTGTATAGATTATCTCAACGAAGGAAAGGGAGAGGTAGACGATTTTATAAGTGAGTTGAAGAATCAGGCTAATGATGAATACATATCCAGACTAAAAAGTGCATTATTCTCATTTGATGAAGCTTCCATTTTTACCATTCATGGATTTTGTCAGAAATTACTTCGAGAAGAAAATCTAGCATTTGGAGTACAGTCAGACTTTGAAATTATTCAAGATACTTCGGAACTCATTCAAGATGTAGTTGATGCATATTGGAGGGAAGTCGTTAAAGAGTACTCTGGCACGAAACTAGGTGAAGGTCTTCTCGAGTTTTTGATGAGTGAAAAGATCAATCCGGATGAATTGAAATCTGTAGTTAAGCAGATTGTTGCTAAACCATATGCGAATCTATTGCCTGAGCACAATCTTGATCCAAAAGTTCAAGCAAAGATAAAAAGCATTCAGAGATTCAATGAAGCATTAAGAAGTCAGTGGGAAGCCGATAAAGATCAGCTGAATGAGGTTGTTTTCTCTGGGAAGTTAAACAAGCGTTCTTATAAAGCCGAAACTTTTAAAGCTCATTGGAAGAGTCTTGAATTATGGATTAGTAGCGATAAAATTCATTTTAGTGGATTTGATAAAATTGAGAATTTTGGGGAGGATAAGATTCTCAGCTCAGTTACAAAAGGAAACCAAGTTGATGTCCCTGAATTCAGTAAAATATTAGATAAATTCCTCGAAGAAATTGGGGACTTAAATGAGATTAAAGCTAATTTCATGCAACAGGCAATTAGTGAGATAAAAATTAACATCGAATCTCAAAAAGAGAAGAAAAATGGATTGAGCTTCGATGATCTTCTTCAAAAGGTTGAAGCTAATCTAGATCAAAAATTAGCTGATAAAATATCTGCGCAGTACCCGATTGCTCTAGTTGATGAATTTCAAGATACAGATCCCATTCAATATTCTATTTTTAAGAAGATCTATAAAGAACAAGATGCGGCTTTGTTTATGATCGGAGACCCAAAGCAAGCTATTTACAGTTTTAGAGGTGCGGATCTGTTTACTTATTTTGAAGCGACAAATGATGTTTCCGAAGAGCAACGTTATTCATTAAATAATAACTACCGATCGAATAAGACTCTAATCAATGCTGTAAACAATGTGTTTAGTAGACATGAACAACCTTTTGTTTTTGATGAACCGCAATTTAGAAATGCTGATTTTCCCGAGGGTAAGAAAGAGAAGATCCTAACATTATCAGGTGATAAGCAACCGCCTCTGACTTTTATTGATTGTAATCTGGAAGAACTCAATGCAGACTTAGCGAGAGAAACTATTAGTGAATATGTAGCTGGTCAAATCCAAAAAATTATCACCGGAGAATATAGCATTGAAGATAAACCTGTTGAGCCTAAAGATATTTCTGTATTGGTTCGAAAGAAAAAAGAAGCAGGGCTTATTCAGGAAACGCTTCAACGGTTTGGGATTAAAAGTATAGCTAGAAGTAACGAATCTATTTTTAAAACACGTGAATGCGAAGATCTAAAGATACTTTTGAAAGCTGTTATTGATCATTCTAATTCAAGTTTGGTAAGAGCAGCGTTGATAGGTTCACATATTGGTTACACTTCAAATGATATTTTGAAGATTATGGATCATGAGTCTAAGTGGGCAGAAATGATCAATGTTTTTAGGCTCGCTTATGAAAAATGGGACAAACATGGACTTCTCGATGCTATTAATGAGTTGGATCAATTTTTTCATATTCAGGAAAATTTATCCAAACTAGCTAATGCGGAACGCCGAATTACTAATCTTACTCACCTAAAGGAGCTTATTAATGAATATGAGTCCAAGAATCGGGCGACACCTTATGCAGTAATTCGATATATAAACCAGAAAATGCAGAGTACTTCAACTCCATCTGATGAAGAGATAATCAGGCTGGAAAGTGATAGTGATCTGGTAAATATAACTACACTGCATTCTAGTAAAGGGTTAGAGTATCCGATAGTGTTCATTCCATTTTTGTGGGATAATTTTGATGGCAAGAGTAATAAAGGATATTCTATTTTAGAATTTCATGATGATGAGAATAAGCTTCAAATAGATATAGCACCTGAGAAGTCAGATGATGCTCATAATATAGCTTACCGTGAAGCCTTAGCTGATGCTCTTAGGCTAAACTACGTAGCTTTAACTAGGGCAGAAGCAGCATGCTTTATCCCATTTGGAATGTATAAAGAAGTCTCAAAATCATCTTTATCAGCAATGATATCCGGTTCTCAATTTTTCTTAAATAATTCGTTAAAGAAGGATGAAAAAGAGGCTCAGTTCTATACGGATTTAAAGGCTTTAGATGATTCAAAATTAATAAGAGTACTTGATTCAACTAAAATTTTAAACGAGAGTTCTACTTCAAGTGGCTCTGAGAATCAAAAAGATCTATTTTCATCCAAGAATTATCATGCTAAAGAATTTGGCAGAACTGACATAAACCAGTTCTCAAGATTAGTCAGTTTCTCTTCATTAACAAGTTCGAAAACAGAGGAGGCACCTGTTAAAGATTACGATCAACTTGAGTTTATAGATACAAAAGTCGCGGATGAAGCTGAGGAACTTCAAGACCTTTCAGTTTTTAGTTTTCCAAAAGGATCGTCTACTGGAAATCTGCTTCACAATATATATGAATATATAGAATTCAGAGACGCTACTAATCATCAACAAATAATTGATGCTCAGTTTGAAATATCCGGAATTGATCCAAAGTGGAAACCGATTTTAGAAAAGTGGATAGAAAAGGGCTTATTCCATAACATTACCGAAGAGATAAAACTAAGTGACATAGAACCTGTAGATGTACTTAAAGAACTTGAATTTCATTTTCCGGTAAAGGATATAAATACAAAAAAGATTGTAAGTACTATTCATGATGATAGTGCGGAAGATGTTTCAGAGCTATCGATAACAGGTTTTATGAAAGGTTTTATCGATTTAATATTCAGGCACAGAGGCAAATACTATATTTTAGATTATAAGAGTAATCACTTGGGGAATTCAATAGAGGATTACAGTTCAGAGTTTCTTAAGAAGAAGATCATTTCTTCAAGTTTTGATGTTCAATACCATATATATACGGTAGCTCTAAAATTATATCTGGAACAGAGAATTCCGGGATTTGATTTTGAAAATAATTTTGGAGGAGTTTTCTATTACTTTCTACGTGGAATAGATGAGACTAAAAATGGCTCTGGAGTATTTTTTGATAAACCATCCATACAAGTGATCAATAAACTTCAATCTGAACTTGGGGTTATTGATTCATGAATAAATGGTTGAAATATATAGAGGAATTAAAACAGGAAGGAGAGATAGGTCTCTTTGAGTTAGAATTTGCTCGGTTTATTTCTACGCTTGAGCCGAAAGCCTCCAGGAACTTGATCTCATCAGTAGTATTATTAGTTAATGACCAACTAGCTGGAAATATATGTACTGATCTTACTGCTTTAGGTGATTCCGTATTAGCGTCTAAATTAAAGCTGAGCTCATTAGATATTTCAAAGTTGATTAATGAGTTAAAAGAGTTTGATTGTGTCGGTAAGCCAGGTGAGTATACTCCTATTATTCTGGATAATGATAAGCTGTACTTACATAAGTATTGGTCATATGAAAATGAATTGACAGGTTGGTTAAAAGAAAGGGCTCAAAAATCTGATAACGAATTATCTAAATCAGACATCGAATCTGTAGAGCTTTTGTTTAGAGATTCAAATAAAGACGAACTCAACCTACAGAAAGTAGCTACCTCATTAGCGCTCATAAAAGATTTCCTAATTATATCGGGGGGACCGGGTACTGGAAAAACATTCACTGTAAACAAGATCATTGATGCTTTAAAACAACAGAATAGTGATATAAGCATTGCTCTTGCTGCTCCAACAGGAAAGGCGGCAGAGCGTCTTTCAGAGAGTATCGATCCTGAATTAGATGGCATAGAAGCTTCAACACTTCACAAGCTTTTGGGAGCTCGAAAAAATGGAGAGTTCAAATTCAATAAAGAGAACAAACTCTACTTTGATGTGATTATCATAGATGAAGCTTCCATGTTAGATCTAAGATTATGGATAAGCTTGATAAGAGCATTGAGAACTTCCTCAAAATTAATATTACTTGGTGATAAAGATCAATTGGCTTCGGTTGAGGCTGGGTCTATTCTAGGAGATATTTGCATTAACACTGATAATGGTTTTTCCGACAGTACATTAAATGCTCTTAAAAAACCTGAAAATAGACTTTTAAAAAGTGAGTCGAAGAATATCATCAATAACCATGTGGTATTACTTGAGAAATCGTATAGGGCGAAATCAAGCTCAGGTATTTCGGAATTTGGAAAAGCAATTAATGAACAAGATGTTGACAAAACATTTCAAGTTATCGATCAATTCTCTCAAATAGATATTAAGCCACCTTCATCAAAACTGCTATTCGAACTTATAGATAATTATACAGCTGATTTAATTTCAGGCGAAAATGGGTCACAGTTTTTATGTTCCAATAAAAAAGGAAAGTTGGGCACTATAGAGCTGAATAAAAGGATAGAAAGCTCGATAAAAGAAAAATTAAAAATTCCTTCCTATACAGAATGGTACGTTGGAAGAAAGATCATCATAACAAAAAATGATTTTTCCACGGGATTGAAAAATGGTGAAATCGGCACTTGTTATAAAAATGATGCCAATGAGTATTGTATACGTTTCGGCTCTTCAGTTGAGATACTTACTCAGCAATTAAAACACTATGACTTAGCATATACCATAACTGTGCATAAAAGTCAGGGTTCAGAATTTAAAAACGTATTCCTTTTTCTTTCAGATACATTGAATTCTGTTCTAACCAAAGAATTATTGTATACAGCTGTAACAAGAGCAAGGGAAAGTACTCTTGTAATTGGAAATAAGGGACTTGTTGCTGAAATAATTCAGAAAAAGATTAAAAGAATCAGCTCTATTTCTCAAAAAATTCAAAAACGATAATAAAAAAGCCACAACAGATTATGTTGCAGCTTTAATTATTGTACCCCGAAAAAGCCAACGTATACATAGGAGATTGGATGACATCTGATCTCCTATTTTAATATCTACTATTAATACTAAACTTGCCTTTAGAATTTTTTAATATCTCTAAGGTGTTAAAAAACAAAGGTTAAAAATTCTACGTATTCGGTTATTAAGTGGATGTTTAAATATCTCTAATATTGATTTTGGAACAATGATAACTAAGAGCTGTTTGAAGGAGTAGTTAATCAAAACAAAATCAAATAATATGTTGACTAACAAAATTTATAAATATCCAATAATGATTCTGATGCTTGCAATAGTAGGCTTTGCATGCTCAGATAGTAATAATAGTAATAATAATGACTCAGCTACCGTGAATGGTTCTGTTGAGCAATCTCAAGCCAAAGCAGCATCCGCTGTTGAAGGAACAGTTATTACAATGGCAACTGTAACATCAAATGGTTCTTTTGAAGCAATTGATGATGTTCAAACAACAACTGATGCTAACGGTGAATTTTCTTTATCGTTTGATGCAAATGCCGCACAAAATTTTGTGGTAATTGCAGAACAAGAAGGTGAAGATGCAATGGGTTTCCTTGCAACAAATGTTGAAAATGGATCTACCATTATTCTTAAGCCTATTGATTTAGAATCTACTGCAGAGACAAATATTTTTGCAGAAATTGTATCTAACGGAGACGATGATTTAGTTCTAAAATCTGATATTGAAGCTGTAATAACAGCTAATAATGCTGATGAAGTAATGAACGAAGCAAGTCTTGTTGCACAATTCGCAGCTGCGGTTGCTAGTTCAGCAGAAGCAAGAGCTGATTTCTTTGCTGAAGAAGTGGAAGAAAATTCAGAGGAAAAGCTTGAATCTTCAATTGAAATATTAGTTGATGCTCAAGCGAGATTGGAATCTGATTTAGATAACGCTTCTAATACAGAAGAAGAGGAAGCAGCAGTTGAATTGTTTCTAGAAACATCAGCGAATGCGTTTACAAGTGCAGAAGTAGAAGCTACTAAAGCATCTACAGCTCTTAGCTTGTGGGCAACGGTGATGATTAATAACATCGAAAGCATGAGTGATGATGTTGAAAACGAAGTTCGTTCTCAAACATCAATAATGGCTGCTATTGCATTAAGAACAGCAGTTGAAGCTGAAGCTCAAGCGTCAGAAATGAGCGAAAACACACAAGGTGATATCGAAAGTGCTGGTGTTCAACTAATGGCAGATGTCAAAGCTTCTCTTGGAGTTAAGTCTGATGTAGAAACTGCATTTGAAGACTTTCAAAGTAGCGTTGAAGAATCAATGTCTAGTGATTCATCAGTAGAAGGTGAGTTTATTGTAAGTTTAAATACTTCAATCAATGCAAATGGTGGAGCAAAAACAATTTTTGATAATAATATTGTTTCAACTCTATCAGCAGATCTTGCATTAGAAATATTCACTAATTTTGATAGTAATTTATTTTCTGAATCTGATGAAACTCCATCAGGTGAAATGACTGAAGCTAGTCTTGAGTCTGTAACAACAATTATGTTACTATTAAACCTTACCTCGTAAATAATTACGAAATAAAAAAAGCCCCACATATTTGTTATGTGGGGCTTTTCTTTTTTAGATCAGTACTTACTTCACAGAAATTAATTCAACTTTAAATATAAGTGTACTGTTCGGCTTAATTGGTCCACCTGGTCTTGGGTTAGCACCATAAGCAAGGTCAGAAGGAATATAGAACATGTAAGTTGCTCCTTCTTTCATTAATTGAACACCTTCAGTCCATCCCGGAATCACGCCATTTAATGGGAATTCAATAGTTTCTCCACGATCGTAAGAACTATCAAATTTAGTTCCGTCAATTAGAGTCCCTTCATAATGTACTTCTACAGTACTTTCGGCAGTAGGAGACGCACCAGATCCTTCTTCAATCACTTTGTATTGCAATCCGGATTCAGTTTCAACAACACCTTCTTTAGTTTTATTCTCAGCTAAGAAAGCCTCGCCTTCTTCTTTATTAACCTCTTGTACTTTAGATGTTAATTCTATTCTGAAATCATTAATTAAAGCATTTCTTGTAGCTTGATCTAATTTTTCAGATTGCTCAATCCCATTTATAAAACCAGAAATGTAAGCATCATAACTAAAGTCAGTGGCACCTTCACGAGCTAAGAAGTCACCATTTTGGTAACCAAGAGCAAAGCTAATGCTATCTTGTGCAGTTGAAAGAGACGTGTCTTTTGAAACTTTGCCTGAATTATCGCATGCTAATCCAATGAATAGCACGATAACAAGAGCAAATCTCGATGAATTTTTAAAAGTCATAGTATGTTTTTGATTATAATTTAGATTCATTATTAAAAATAGGGGAAATTAGCGCCAAAGTGGAATATATATTCCGAACTTTCTGTGTATATTTACATGATTTAGAACTTTTAAGAAATTTAGCACTTTGACATTTAAAGAATTTGAGCTCCATGAGTCTCTTCAAATGGGATTGACCGATGTAGGCTATTCAGAGCCAACTCCCATTCAAGAACAAAGTATTCCAGAAGCCTTACAGGGCAAAGACATTTTGGGAGCTGCACAAACAGGTACAGGTAAAACGGGCGCTTTTGTAATCCCGATAATAGAATTAATTTTACGGAGGCCATCCAAAGGAACAAGAGCTTTGATCTTGTCTCCGACTAGAGAGTTAGCGCAACAGATTGATGAACAGATTTTTGCTCTGGGATATCATTCAGGAATTAGCTCTGCAACCATTATTGGGGGAGAGGATTTTTCACGTCAAGCTAATGCGATACGAGCGGGTGTCGATATCATTGTAGCTACCCCGGGAAGGCTTATTGACCAAATGAAAGTGTTGGATGTTGATTTCAGCAACATCAACTTTTTGGTATTGGATGAAGCAGATCGTATGCTTGATATGGGATTTTTACCAGATGTGAATCATATCATAGATAAGCTCCCAAAAGAACGCCACACTATGCTTTTTTCTGCAACAATGCCTAAAGAATTGCAGAAGCTGATGCGAAGTGTAATGAAAGACCCGGTTAAAATAGAGATCGAAGTTTCTACTACATCTAAGCAAGTAGACCAAAGAGCATATTTCGCCCCACCACGTAAAAAATTAGGAGCAGTAGAATCTTTACTTGATGAGCTAGATTGGAAATCTTGTATCGTTTTTTCCGCAACAAAAAAAGGCACAAATGAACTTGAAAGGGCTCTAAATAAAAAAGGAATTAATGCTGGAAGTATTCACGGGGATCGCTCTCAAGACGAACGAACAAAATCACTACAAGCATTTAAAAATGGTACAGTACCAGTAATTGTAGCCACCGATGTTTTGGCAAGAGGTATTGATATTGATAATGTTTCCTTAATCATTAATTTTGATGTACCTAGAGCTGTAGAAGATTATATTCACCGTTGTGGTAGAACGGGTAGATATGATAAAGAGGGTATTGCAGTAACTTTAGTGAGTAAAGCTGATGAAAAGTACTTCGATCCTATCAAAAAGAAAGTTGGTGATGATCTTAAGGTTTTAGAACTACCGGATGGAAAAAAGACTACAAAAGCTAGTTCTAAAGATTCTAAGAAAACATCCTCAAAACGCTCTACAGAAGATTCTTCAAAGCAAAAGAAAAAACCTTCTACACCTAGTAAGCCGGTGAATGAAGAAAAGAAGACGGTTAATATTTCTACCAATAAAGATGGTAAGGTAATTGTTGAGCTAAAGAATAAGCCTAAAGAGTCAAACGAAACTAATAGTACTACTTCATCAGCTAAGCCAAAGAAAAAAGTTGAAGTAAAGCTTAAGAGCGATAAAGCAACTAAGCCTAAAGTTGACAAAAAGAAAAAAGAACCGAAAAAGAAAAAGGCTAAAAAGCTCTGGAATGAATATGATCGTCCGGATAGAATAGAAAAGGCTACGGACAGAAATCAGAAAGTAAGAAAACCATCAAAGGGACTTTGGGGAATTATCAAAAGCTTTATACCAAAATTTGGTGATTAATTAACAGTCTATTAATCTTTGTTACTTATAATAATCTGATTATTTATAACGAAACTAACATTTAATTTACTATGAAGATAAAAGCACTCATTCTTGTTTTAACTTTATCAATTGCTTGCTCAAAAAGTCAAGAAATTCAGGTTAAAGAAACCACAAGTTCTTCTAACACCGAACGACTTCCAATTGTTACTAGCGATAAAATTAAGAATGTAATTTTACTAATTGGCGATGGAACAGGTATTGCACAAATTTCATCTGGACAATTGAGTTTGGTTGGAGCAGATGGTTATTTAAACCTCCAGCGTATGCCGGTTACTGGTATTATTAAGACTCAATCCTCTAATTCATTAATCACTGACTCTGCGGCTGGTGCAACTGCTTATTCTTGCGGAATGAAAACAGATAACGGAATGATAGCTTATCTACCAGATGGTAAACACTGTAAGACGTTACTCGAATTAGCTGAAGAAAAAGGATTAAGTACAGGTTTAGTCGCTACATCAACAATTACACATGCAACACCGGCTAGTTTTGCAGCTCATGTACGTTCTAGAAATAATGAAGCCGGCATTGCTGATGATTACGTTGATTCTGGAGTAGAAGTTTTTCTTGGAGGAGGTAGAGAGTTTTTTATCCCTCAAGATCAAGAAGGTAGTTCGAGAGAAGATGATAGAAATTTGGTTGAGGAATTTGAAAACCAAGGCTATGAGTTTTTAACTACAGCTGAAGAGATGAAAAACTCCACCTCAGAAAAAGTATTAGGTCTTTTTGCTGATTCTGGCATGGATAGTGAAAATCGTACGCCTACTTTATCAGAGATGACAACAAGTGCACTGTCTAAACTTAATACTAATGAGAAAGGTTTTTTCTTAATGGTAGAAGGTAGTCAGATCGATTGGGCATCACATGCAAATAATGCTGAATATGCCATTCGTGAAATAAAAGATTTTGATGACGCTGTCAAAACTGCCCTAGATTTTGCTGAAGATGATGGCGAAACTCTTGTAATACTTACTGCCGATCACGAAACAGGTGGGATGACCATGATGAATTCATCAGATGACCCTAAAAAACTTCGTGTACACTGGGTAACAGATTATCATACAGCATTGCCGGTTCCTTTAATGGCATACGGACCTCAAGCTATTCAATTCTCAGGTTGGAATGATAATACTGATATCGGAATTAAGATTGCCGAATTAATGAATTTTGGAGAGTTTCCTGTTATTCTAGAATAGCAGTTTTAACTGAAGATGTAGATCCATCACCTAAATCTGTCCAAGCAGCTATGATTTTACCATTGTAGCTGCTTATTTGTGGAAAGCCACTACTTCTACTTGAGGACATTTCAGTAAGCTGATACTCATTTAATAATTCACCGTCAGAAGAAAAGTGGTTAGCTAAGAACTGAGCTTTACTCCTGTCTTCCATATTTCGTTCTAGCCAGCTAACTAAAAATGTTTCATCTTCAAGAAACTCAATATCAACCCTACCTAATGGGTTGCCATTATCGACTATAATAGGTTCCTCAAATGTGTCACCTTCATCATTTGAGATAGCAAATTTAACGTTTTGTACTCCATTAGCTCCTGTAAACCAGGCAGTTATTACAGTTTTCCCATTAGATTTAATAGAAGGTCCATTAACCGGACAACCTGCAATGTTCCAATTATCGTTATGCACAGGGGTAGGATTAGACCAAGATCCATCTTTAAATTTAGATACGTAAATATCCCTGATTTCATCTTCAGTTCTATTTCTATAGGCTGCAATAAACCCGCCCTCGATCTCTGTTATGGAAGTGCCACAGCAGTCACAAACACTATTATCAATCTCAGATTCTTCTAGAATATTTAAATCGAGGTCTAACATAGCAGATCTTAATGTCATAGCAGTTGATAGGTTTGATGATCCGGAATGGCCGTCATGACCACTACCCGCTGTATTTCTACCATCTAGCCAAATGCCGATAAAAGTTGAATCTGAAACAGGTACCATGCTAACAAATCCATGTTCGGTAGGAGTGTTGTCACTATGGGGAACTATAGGATTACTCCAATTGTCTTTTGAAGAGGCCATCTCAACATTATAAGCATAAGTGCCACCAGAAGATTTGTTAAGCCAATGAGCAGCTAATACCTTACCATCTTTCCCGATAACAGAAGGGTAATCAGCCCAGTTGACAAACCAGTTATCTGATTCACTGATCATTTTAGGACTACTCCAATCGTCCTGAACCAATGTTGAGTAATATAGTTTACTTGTATCATCTATTGATTCCACCCAACTCATATAAACAATGCCTGCATTATCTGTAAAAAGTCTAGGTAAAGAAGCATTCTCGCCAGAAGGTGACTGGAATTCTTGCACATTGTAAGTTTGATCTGAAGAACAGTAGAGGAGCGTTGCTGAGAGAATACAGAGAAATATAAAACGCATAATATTTTTTATTTGAGCTTATAGGTGAATTTGGATATTAATAACCCAATAATTGAAGTAAGTGGATAAGTAATTGAATACCATTTTGGCACCATGTTTACTGAAGATAGAGTTTCAAAACTAATCCAAAGTACTAAAAATGATAAAAGGATATAAAAAGTCTTTTTTGATTTCGAATCTGACATACTAAAGGCCAGCATTGCCCCTAGCCAGGTGGATACAATTGAAACTATATAGATTAAGATAATCCAAGAAGCTGAAGGGAGAGCCCCAACCCCAAAAAAGAAAAACTCTTGTTTATGAAAAAATGAAATAATTATTCTTGAAAAACCTTCAACGAATAAACTAAAGCAAAAGCCAAAAAGTGCAGAGAAAAAAACCTTCAAGAGATATTTAATTTGTTTAGAGAGTACTTACTTCAATATATAATAATTCATAATCAAGGTTAACAATTGTTGACTTAATTAGTATTTTAGTTTGAACTCAATTTTAAAAACATATCATGAAAAAAATATTATTAATTGCAGCTATTTTTTGTGTAACAATTTCTCTGCAAGCACAGGATAAAAAAGAGGCTATCAGGCTTTCTGAACCAGTAAAAGTAACAGATACTTACGAAGTGTTCGGAAGTGATCCGGGAAAGTTAAAAGAGTCGAAATCTTTGGCATCAACAATAGCATCAAGTTCTGTAACAGCTGAAGAAGATGTAATTGTTAAGACTTCAATAATGCAAGTGTGCCAAAAGAAGGGATGTTTTTTTATTGCTCAAGATGGCGATGAAACCGCTCGTATAACTTTTAAAGATTATTCATTTTTTATTCCTACAGATTCTAAAGGAAAAGATGTTACTATTGTAGGTAAGCTTAATAAAAAGGTATTATCAGAAGAGCAAGCTAAGCATTATGCTGAAGATGCAGGAAAGAACAGTGACGGTATTGTTGGCGAGCAAGTTGAGTATTCAATAGTAGCAACTTCAATAATCTTACAAAAAGAAACTAAAAAATAAGAATGAACGATAACGACCTATTACAGCCGGTTGAAACAACATCAAAAGATAAGCAGTTAATGGAATCTCCAGAAGTGGAGAAAATTGCTAAAGATGTAATCGAAAAGAATAAAATGGAATTTGGTCCCGCAGAAATAGGCTACTTCCTAGTGTACCCTAATATCTCTAAACAAAGAGCAGCAAAGTGTATGAAAGCTACTCGAGAGGTTAAATACTATTCTGGTAACGATTATCTAATTGAGCTTTCGGGAGAACTGTGGGACATGCTAGATAGCAAAACAAAAGAGATGGTTCTGTATCATGAGCTACTTCATATTGATCCTTCGTTTAAATCTAAGAATCAAGAATGGAAAATGAATCTTAGAAAACCCGATTTTTCTGATTTTTACACCATCAATGATAAATATGGAAATGAATGGTATAAGACGGTGCAAGCTACAGCCTCATCTTTATATGACCTCGATCCTAGACAAGAGAACAAGGTTTCACTCTAAAATGTGAAACCTTCTTTTTCGAGTAGGGGCTTCACTCTATCTACGTGATTCCCCTGAATCTCGATATTTTTACCTTTTACAGTGCCTCCGGTGCCTAACTGTCCTTTCAGCTTTTTGGCAATTTTTTCAATATGCTGAGGATTGTGCTGTATGTTTTTAATTACAGTTACTTCTTTTCCTCTTCGTCCTGCTGTTTCTAGCGCTACTGTTACTTTCATTTAAACCTGTGTTGTTTTCCATTTTCCACGTTTGAATAATATAAAACCAATTATTCCCAATAACGATTCCGCTATTACAATCGAGTAAAAAACTCCTTCTTCTGCAAGGTCAATGTGCATGGCTAGAAAATAAGCTAGAGGAATTTCAATGATCCAAAAACAGACTAAATTGATAAGGGTAGGGGTTAGCGTATCTCCAGCGCCATTAAAAGCTTGAATGATAACCATTCCGAATCCATAGGCTAAATATCCATAGCTCATGATGCGCAAACATTGGGCTCCAATAGAGATGATGTCGACATCAGATGTAAATATTTTCATCAATAATTCAGCATTTGTAAAGAAAAGAATGCCTACCAATCCAAGAAATATCATATTAGCAAAAGCAGAGATCCAAGTAGATTTTTCAGCTCGTTCAGGTTGACCTGCCCCTAAGTTTTGACCTACTAAGGTAGCAGCGGCATTACTCATTCCCCAGGATGGAAGAATAGAAAAAATCAGAATTCTAATAGCTATTGTATAACCTGCTAACGACACACTTCCGAATTCTGCTATTATTCTTACAAGCCCAACCCAACTACTCGTTGCAATAATGAATTGACCAATTCCACCAAGTGAAACTCTTACAAGATTCCAAATAACATCCCATTGAGCAACTAAATGCTTTTTTAATAAATTAATTCTCGTTTTACCATCAAATAATTTATAGAACTGATATCCAACTCCAATACCTCTCCCAATAGAGGTAGCAATAGCTGCGCCTGCAATTCCAAGCTCTGGAAATATCCAAATACCAAAGATCAGTAACGGGTCAAGAATTATGTTTATAATATTTGCTAAAATGAGAGTTTTCATTGCTACATTTGCATCTCCGGCTCCTCTGAAGACTGCGTTAATAACAAAGATCAACATGATTACAAAATTTGTGCTAAACATGATTGTGGTGTACGCCGAAAACTCTGTAACGATCGCACCTTCAGCACCCATAAGAGTTAGCAACTTAGGAGCAAAGAAGCCTCCTAACAAAGCGATAGGGATAGACACAAACAATGCTACTAAAATTGCTTGAACGGCAGTTACAGAAGCTTTGTCATAGTTCTTTTCACCAAACCTTCTTGAAACCAATGCAGTAGTTGACATAGCAAAACCGATTGCAATGGCATAAATGAGTGTCATTAAAGACTCGGTTATGCCTACAGTTGCGATGGCATCTGCTCCAAGTTTGGAAACAAAGAAGATATCAAATACAGCAAATACAGATTCCATGAGCATTTCCAGTACCATGGGAATAGAGAGTACTAGAATTGCGCGACCTATACTTCCTTTAGTAAAATCTTTGTCAGTTCCGGATAGGGAAGTCTTTATGTCACTCCAAAGTGAATTGGGAGCTTGCTCGGAGATTATATTATTTTTCATGAATTAAAAATGGCTTGAATAGTAAATCCAAGCCATCAGTCTAACGCTAAGAAATTTCTTTCTGTTTATAGTTTCTTCACCTACGACCTTCAATGAATTCAGTTTCAGTATTTGAAGGATTAAAAGTCCACCCACCGGCTTTTGCTCTGTTACCAGTAATGGTTAATGATGTAGTAGAACCGGTACCCGCAGAGACTACGGTAATTGTAATAGATGTACCCACCACATCCGAATTTTCATCGTCAGTATCTGAAACAGTGAAACCAAATTGGGTTTTACCAGCACCTGTCGTTGTATAATCATTCAACGTAAAACCGATATCACCACTAGCTTCTAAACCAGTTGCAACACTTACACTAATTTGAGAACCTGCTGACATCGGATTTCCGTTTAAATCAGTTACAGTATAAGTAAATGTTTGGGAACCGTTGGCAGGTATATTAACACTATTTGGGGTAACCGAAATCAAAGCCTGAGAAGTAGTGAATAATAGTTTGAGCTCTTGATTTACAAAGTCATTATTCTCATCTACAGTTTTGGCATACACACTAAAAAAACCAGTACCAAGAGGATCTGTGTTAGGTCGACTTCCATCAGGTCTAAGACGAACAGTAGCTATACCAAATTCATCCGTTAATTCAGAACCTTCTATAATTCCAGCATTAGTTCTAAAGTCGACAGCGGTTCCTATTTTTACTGGATTACCAAACTTATCTCCAACGCTAGCAATAATATCATAATTTAATGAACCTGTGTTTATTCCATAACCTTCTAAATTTCTATTTTCAGAAGCTATGAAAAATCTATCTGGAGCTGGGAAGCCTCCATTTATTGCTACTAAAATTGGATCTGATACAATGGTTATCCCAATATCGCTACGGTCTATTAACGCACGAATTCTAACAACACCCGCTGAATCTCCACTAATCAAACTAGTAACTACTTGACCATCAGGGTTTGTTCGTACAACAGAAGGGATAACAGTTTCACCGCCACCGGTACCTTTTAGAATTGAAAATTGAACATCGACAGCTCCATCACTATTAATAGCTCTACCCGCTGAATCGACCACCGTAAAGGTAAATCGAGAGCTAATATCACCACCGGTTTGACGAATATTTATTGACTCTGAAGAAAGAGACTCAAGGACAATTGCAGCAGCACCTTCCGGCTCGCCACTTACCTGATCGTCACCGCCTCCATTATCTCCACCATCATCACTTCCGGCTTCTGATAATTTAAAATCAAGCTCTTCTGTAGCTCCTGGAGTTAAGGTTAGGTCTTTACTTAAAGAATTGTAATCGGTAAAGGAAGCTGTAAGAGTTACGCTGGTAACGTCATTTACATTAATACCACTTATTTCATAATTACCTTCTTCGTCTGTTCTTGCAAAATCTGATAATTCATCCGGAGAAGTAATCGCTACTGTAGCATCTGATAGTGCATCTCCTGTAGTAGCATCAGTTACTTGACCAGAAATTATAGCATCATCATCTCCTGCAGTATCACAAGAACTGATGATTAAAAAGAATGATAGAATAAAGAGACTTAGGAGATGATATTTTTTCATGGCTTTTCCTAAAGAGATAATTAAAAGGGATAAAAGTTACAGATTATTTTATCGTCTATGATAGATAATTTCTTAACATATTACATATCTACGTTTATAATAGATACAAGGATTGTTTTATTCAAATAGGATAAGTGTTAAACCTTTTGAGAGAAGTCCCGAGTATTTGGGAGGTTAAAATAAATTCCTCGGAGTGTAGTAATGAGCACTTCGAGAATATCTTAATGCTATTATCGGCAGGCTTTCGAATAAGGGCTTTATTCAAGTATAGTTGGTTCAGGTACAGTCTGGGTTCTTAGCTCTGGTTCAGGAACGAATTTCCAAACTATAATAGCTGTTATAAATATTGCAATAGCTCCAAAGTAGGTATTGCTGTCATATCCTTTAATTGAGTAAAGTGGACCAGCTATTGAGCTACCCAAACCATAACCAACTTGACCAATGGCAACTAGAAGACTCATCATTGTACCTCTGTTGTTTGATTTTACAAGTTCAGAAGAAAGAGCTTGAAATGGGCTTATTCTCATCGCAATCAAAATCATAGCAACCGGAAAAAGAATGAATGCATATGCTAAGTCTGTAACGAAATAAGTAGTTCCAACCATTAAAATGGATAGTCCAAAACAGGAGGTAATAATCATGTTCTTTCGTCCAATTTTATCGGATAACCACCCGGAACTTGGTCCGGCAATAACATTTGCTATACCACCAACTGCAAAAATATATCCAATAGTAGTTAAAGAAGAATCAAAAGAGTTTTCTAACCAAGTAGGCAGATAAGTTATGAATACAGAAAGACTCAAGAACATTAATAGATAACAAAGAGCAACAAAACTTACATCTGAGCGTTTCAAAATTTTAAGGTATTTTGAGAGTGAGCTTCCAATTGTAAGTTTATCAGTATGTAGTTTAACATCCGGTTGTGGAACTTTCAAATATATCATGATGAAAGTGAGTGCCATTACAATACCAAATACCAAAAAAGGAGACCTGAACCCAAATTGATCTGCTAAGAAAGTACCTAAAGGGATTCCTAATATTTGTCCAACAGCAATGCCACTCATAACCCAACCATTCGCCCAACCTCTTCTTTCATAAGGGAAGTAGTCTCCTACATAGGCTACTGCGGCTCCACTTAAAACACCTCCAGCCATTCCAGCCATGGCCCTTACAATTATGAAACTAATAAAGTCAGTTACAAAAATATGGCAGAATAGAAACAAAGCCATGGAACCGGCACCAATAAGCAAGATTTTTCGACGACCGATTTTATCAGAAAAAGGCCCCATTATTATTGCAAAAATACCAACCATTACAGCATAAACAGTAACTAAATTTCCAAGAAGCTCGACAGGAGTATTTAAGCTGTTACCTATTTCAGGAAGAATAGGAGCAATGATCATTATCTGGCTACTAGCAGAAAAAACTAGTAACCAAAGTGAAAACAATACAAAATAAGGGGTGACCGATTGGTATTTCATAAATTTAATTATACGGTAACATAATAACTTAAAGTTCTCCAAAAAAATGACGATACTGATTTATAATCAGGTTAACTAAATATTACAAGAAGGACGGCACATTTAAGACTGTGTAATTAATTTGTAATTTTCTATAATGGAGTCACTCTTGTGATTAAATTAGGTTAATGCGTATGAATGATTTCTAATTTACTTTTAGAAATTGTTTTCAGAAATTGACAAAAGAATTATATTAACAACAAACAAACAATAATAAATAGGTAAACCCAATGGGACAACAACAATTACTTCTAGTTATACTAGTAACAATTATCGTAGGTATTGCAACTGTAGTTGCTATAAACACTTTTTCAAGCGCAGCAGACTCTGCAACTCTTGACTCAGTAAGACAAGACTTAACTTCAATTTCCGCTTCTGCTCAAGGTTATTACCTAAAGCCTGTTCAGTTAGGTGGTGGTGGTCGTACGTTTACAGGTATTACGTATGATAATATCACCTTTAGTGGCGACGCTGAAGCTGGTGCTTTAACTGCTTCTAACGAATATGGTACTTACCTTATTTCGGATAGAGCTGCAGGTGAATTTGTAGTAACAGCTACTGCAGCAGTTGCAGATAGTACTACTATTCAAGTTAGAGTTTGCCCTGATACTCAAGTTATGGGTGCTCCAGGTGGAAATGCTGGTGCTTGTCCATCCTAGATAATCTATTTTAGATTTAAAAGCTCGATTTCAAATCGAGCTTTTTTTTTGTTTATTACTTGATAGGATATTGTAACGATCTAAACATCCTAGTCATGACAATTTTCGTATAGAGTTTTAATCATCTAATGTTGATAGGTTTCCTAATATTTAAAGATTTAATATGGCACAGTTTCGTCTAAAAGCAGTATCAAATGGTGGTAAAGTAATTCTAAAAGAATTCGAAGCTGAAACTAAGAAAGATGCTCAGCTTAAAGTAGATAGACTTACGAAAACCAATGGTTTAAATGTCCAGTCTTTGGAAAAGAAGACAACGTTCATGTATAAAGTTAAACGTCCGGGCAAGCCAAAGTTAACGGGAGAACAAGAAGCTTATACAAAAGAAGAAGTAGAAAGAGCACTTGTTAAACTGGGTTATGAGATTCTCAGTATCAAGAAAAAGATTTTTGAATTTAAAGGAGGGGTCCCCCACACTGAGGTAGTTACATTTATAAGTTTATCGGCGGATCTGTTGAATCAACAACTGACCTTTGATGAAATATTGAACCTTTTGTATGAAGACACTGCTAACAAAAGGATGAAGGAAGTAATAAAGACCATACAGAAAGATCTTAAAGATGGTAAGGAAGGGTCTGAGGTTTATGGTAAACACGAAGATGTATTCGGTAAGTTCGCTGCTTATATGCTAAGTGTGGCTTCAACTTCCGGTAATATGGCTCTTGTTTTTGAGAGCACTGCAAAATTTTTAGAAAGAGATGCCGAATTTAAAAAGAATTTAAAAAGATCATTAATGATGCCTGCTATAACTGTGTTTGCAGTAATAGGAGTTGTATTGTTTTATGTGGGCTATATATTTCCAGCTACAGCAGAATTATTCGTCGATATGGGTATTACGCTGCCTCCAATGACTGCTACTACTTTAGAACTTAGCTACTGGTTATCAGATAACTGGATTATGCTTTTGGTTGCCACTTTTGGCCCAATTATAGCTTTTATCTATTATGTAAGAACAAAAAAGGGCAAACTTTTTTTAGATAAGTACATTATTAAAATTCCTGTTATTGGAGACCTTTTACATAAAACAAGTATCGAAATTTTTTCACGTGTATTTTATACCTTGTATAGTGGATCTGGACAAAATATTGAGGTTATTAAGGTTGCTTCTGAGGCCTGTAGAAATACATTTATGGAGAAAAGAATTAAGGAAGTTGCTATAAAGAAGATGTTAAAGGATGGAGCAGGTTTAATCGAATCGATAGAAGATACTGGTGTATTTACCCGAACAGCAATAAGTAGATTTAGGCTTGGAGCAGAGTCAGGCTCTTTAAGAGAAAATGCGAAGCAATTAGCAGAGTATTACGAGGTTCAAACTACATATAAAATGCAAGGTGTTATAGATACTATTAGTCTCTTCGTTAACCTATTTATTATGATAGCGTTAATTGGGATAACAGTTGTTTCTTCAGAATCTGCAGTAATTAAGCCAAATACTTAGATGGGTAAGATCAATATTAGGAGACATATTGGTGATATTCTTGTCAAGAAAAAGATAATTTCTTCCGATAAACTACAGGAAGCCTTATCAATTCTAGAGCAAGAACCAGAGAATAGTACTCGACGACTAGGTCAAATTCTTATTCAAGATCTAGATTTTGATCGCCATACTATAATGAAGGAAATTGCAGAAATTTATGCCTTTAGGGAAGTTCTAGAATCTGCTAATTCTGTCTCTGATGAAGTACTTGAGCACATAAAAAAGAATGTAGAAGACCTAAATAATGAAGTTGTTGATGAGCTTGTTGTTCTCAAGGCTATTCCTTTTCACAGGAACAAAAATTCAATTACCGTAGCTGCTGCAGATCCTTCTGATCCAGAAATTCAAAATGTTATCCAAAAATTGAATTTCAAGAAAACCGAGTTGGTTTATTGTAAATACGAGTTTATTGAGAGCATTCTTGAAAACGTATACGAGCAAAAAAATGAGTTTTTGGATCTTCTTGAAGAAATCGATTACGATGAAAATCAATTAGAGACTGAAGAAGAAGAGTCTATCAATGAAGAAGAGATTGATGCTGAGATCAATCAAAGTATGCTTAATTCATTGGTAGAAGGGATGCTCGTAGAATCAGTTAGGCAAGGTGTTAGTGATTTACACATTGTACCGAGCGGTCCTACAACTACAGATATCAGATTTAGAACAGATGGGAAATTACAGTTATGGTATCAACAAAAAAACGTTAAACCGGAAGCTATATCTGCGGTTGTAAAAGATAAAACCAGAAATGTGGATCGCTTTGAAAGAGATGCATCTCAAGATGGATTTATTCAAAGACAAATAGATGGCGTTGGAATTAGGTATCGTGTTTCAATTATGCCAATTGTTGGTAACCAATATGATCGCAAATTTGAATCAATTGTAATTCGTGTTTTAGATGATCGAAAGGTTATTCGTGATTTAGATCTATTAGGATTACAAAAAATAGCCAAAGAAAGTTTTGTAAAATCGATAAGCCAGCCTTCTGGAATTGTTATCATCACAGGACCAACAGGTAGCGGTAAATCAACAACTTTAGTAGCGGCACTTTACTCTGTTATTGACCCAACAAAAAATGTTTTAACTATCGAGGAACCAGTTGAATATATAATTGAAGGGGCTCGTCAGTTGAAAATTAGTAATCACATGACGTTCGATCAATCTATCAGAGGTATTTTACGTCATGATCCTGATATCGTATTAGTAGGTGAGATGAGAGATCTTAAAACAGCTGAAATAGCAATCAAACTAGCTAATACCGGTCACCTTACATTTTCTACTTTACATACCAATGATGCTCCTAGTGCGGTTTCTCGTTTATTTAAAATGGGAGTGGAGCCTTTCTTAATAGCAAATGCTGTTAATTTAGTAATGGCTCAGCGATTAATTAGGCGTTTATGTAAAGATTGCAAAGAAGAATATAGACCTCATATAGGAGTTGCTAAAGGAATTGGGTTCACTGAAGAGGAATTTGAAGAAACAACATTTTATAAAGCGGTAGGTTGCGATGTATGTGGGCAATCTGGTTTTAAAGGTCGTTCAGCTATACATGAGGCACTTTATTTTTCAAAAGAAATTAAGGAATTGGTACTTGAATCAGGTGGGGATATTGATGAAGCTGCTATTAAAAATTTAGCAATGTCCCAAGGAATGTTAACACTGAGAGGTTCAGGAAGAGAACGTATAAAGGAAGGAATAACTACAATTGAAGAAATAATTGCAGGTACTCTTGAAGATTAATTTGAAATATTAGATAACTTATTAAATATTAGTTAATCATTTTAGCGATATTTAGTGATTGGGGAACAATAACTATGGATATGCAAGATAAAAATCACGAAAAAATGCCTGACTACTTAAGGAAGTTTCTTAAAGAACCTCCTTTGTTGTTAAGGAATTTTCATTATGAAGATGTACTAGAGTTTTTACAAACTGGTGTAGAGGAACGGTATCAGATAGGTGATAATATTATTAATGAATCCGAAAATGTTAACTCTGCGTATCTAGTAGCATCGGGTAAAGTCGCTATCTGGAAAGATGGGATACAATTAGCTACTTTATCTGAAAGTAATTTTCTTGGGGAAGCTTTTTTGTTTAGCAAAAACAGCAGGATGGCTAAGGTTACGTCGGAAACAGAAACAATATTATTAAGATATGAGCGGTACGATGCACTAAATTTTTTCCGCAAAAAACCAGAAAAGCTTTTTAATATTTTCACAAAAAATATCATCGAAATACAGCAAAGAAAGATCAGTAACATGAATGTTCAGTTACTTAACTTGAAGAAAAGACTCTTAAATGATAATACCTGGTAAATAACCAGTATTAAATCATTCTGTAACATTCTTAATCGACGTGTATCTATCATTTGATTGGTTACTATTAATATGCAGACGGCAAAAAAAGAACATATTCTACGTACACTCACAGCACCCTTAATTAAGCAGATTCCAATTTCTGCTCGTGGGGATGGATTGTTTATTAAAATGAGCGAGATATTAGATGCTCAGCCTGAATCAATGCGTTTAGATTTAAAGCAAGTATTGGATGGTTTCCTCAAAAAAATGATTAAAAATCAGGCTTCTGATATCGATCTAGGTGGGGCAGGGTGTAACGGTAAAATTTGGTATAGAATTTTTGGAGATAAATCCCCGGATAGTAAATCTCAAAATTTTACAGTTCAAGAGACTGATTTTTTACTACTGAATATACTTGTAGATAGCCAACGGAAGTTATTACTAGAAAACCGTAATCTTGATTTTTCATATGGAATTGAACTTGAAAATGGAAAGAGTCAAAGGTTTCGTGTAGATATTTACTTTGATTTAGAGCATTTAGCTATGAATATGAGACGTATCGATAATACTATACGTCCTTTTAAAAGTTTAGGAGTTAGTGCAGAAGTAGCAAAGGCATTAAGTTTAAAATACTATAAATACGGTCTAAGTTTAATTACAGGTATTACGGGATCAGGTAAATCGTCTACTTTAGATACTATTATAGATGCTAATAACCGTACAGTAGACTCTCATATAGTGGTGATTTCCTCTCCAGTGGAGCTTATACATAAACCTGTCAGATCTGTTGTGCGGCATAGAGAAGTGGGGAGAGATGTAGAGTCGTTTAAAGCAGGAGCTATACAGGCATTAAGACAAGATCCAGACATTATTGTTATTGGAGAGCTTAGAGACCCTGAAACTATTATGACAGCTTTAGAGATTACAGACTCTGGTCATAAAACTTTTAGTACACTACATACCTCATCCGCGATGGATAGTATTGAAAGGATTCTGGGAGAAGTGCCTACAGAAGAGCAGAATAGAGTTAGAACAAGATTAGCAGATGTACTTACCTGTGTTATAAGTCAAAAATTAGTTCCAAGTTTAGATGGGAAACGAGTCCTAGCCAAAGAAGTGTTAATTGCTAATTCTTCTGTAAAAGCAGCTATCAGAAATAATAACATAGGTGAAATTTATCAAATGTTGATGGAAGGAAGTGAAAAAGGAATGAATACTCTAGAGCAGGATTTGAAGCGATTATTTATTGAAGGAAAAATTTCTAAAGAAAATGCTATTAATTATTCCAACAATAAGTCGAAAATAGTACAACTACTTAATGAGACCAGCTACTAATATAAATGGCAGGAAAAAAACTATATACCGGTTTTGTACTTGAAGATGATGCAATTAAGATTGCCAGAATTAGTATATCTGGAAAAACTGCAACTTTAGAAAAAGTTGATAGAATAAAACTTATTAATTCTGTTCAAAAAAATGGAAACACTAAGGAGTCAGAAGAAATTTTTGATGCTTTTGAGGACGACTTAGAAGATGATAGTGTTTTTGGAATTGAGGATGATTTTGATCTAGATCTCGATCTTGAAAGTGATACCGATTCTGATTCTGATGATCTAGATATTGATTTAGAACAGTTTGATGATGATGAAGACATTCTCAACGTTGAAGATATGGCAGCGGAATCGGAAGGAGAGTTGGCTGCAAGTAATGAGCTTCTAGTTTATAATGTTCTTAACGACATAGATTCTTCTAGCGTTAAGATGAGTTTGAATATTCCTGCTGGGGCAACAATATTTCAAGTTTTAAAGGATATTGATTTTTCAACCGTAAAGAAAAAAGATCTCAATATCATCATAGATGACCGATTAGAAGCACTTTATGGCTCTCCTAAAGGTTCTGATTATTATTCCAGTTCGGTAAGGGATGATGGTTCTTTATTACTAGTATCTATCGATGATGATCCTCAGGTGCTTCAGCTTATCCATGATTCAGAAGGTATATATAATGGTAAGATTACCATAAATGAAGTGTTACCAGACGAGTCTTTGATTGTGGGCTTATTTCGGGCAAATTACGATGTAGACCCTGAAAGCATTACTGCTTTAATTCAGTATAGTGAGACTAGTTGTAGAATTATTTTCCTAAAAGGAAACAAACTGTTAATCATTTCACCAATGATTACAGAAGGATCTTCATCAAGAAAATTTCTAAATACCGTATTCAGTAAAATTTTATTTCAATTGGATACCGGTGAAGTTCCTAACTTGGATCGAATCATTGTTTGCAATAATAACTTGGGCGATGAAGCTATTTCGTTCTTTAGTGATCGATTTCCGGATATAGAAGTAGATGATTTTAGGTATAATGATGAGCTTTTTGATACAGGTGAGATTGATTCCTCTACCGTTGCATCTTTTACTACGGCAATTTCTCTAGCTTGGGTTGATGCTGGTTTTGAGCAAAAGGCTTACCCTAATATTAGTTTTCTGCCAACATATATAAAAGAACGCCAGAAGATTTTTAAGCTACAATGGCATGGCTTTTTACTAGTAGCACTAATCATCTTAACTTTTCCAGTTTCTAACTACTTTTATAATAATAATGTAATAGAGTTAGATAATTTGAGAGAAAGTGTCTCGGTTCGAAAAGCCGAAATTAGATCTTTAGATAATATTGTACAGCAGTATAATAGAGTCAGCTCAGATCTTTCAGGTATTCAAGCAAGATTAGAATTATTGGATGAATTAAGTGAAGCTACACTCACATGGACAGTGAATTTAGATCTGGTTAACAAAGGAATTGATAATATTGACTCAATTTGGTTAACAAATTTATCCGAAACCGGCGATTCGCAAGTTAATATTGAAGGGATTGCTTTATATAGAAATAGAATACCGATGGTTGCAGATATTTTTAGTGGTGCAATTTTATTGGATGTTCAACGGATTTTAATACGTGAGAAAGAAGTGTTTTCGTTTACTTATACAATTACAAATGTTGTAGCAGATAACGAGAGATATACTCCTGAAAACGCAAAAGGTCTTAAAGATATTTTAGAAGGAGGCCAATAATGTCGTACGCCTTACGAAACAGTTTAGTTTTATTAACTACGCTTCTTTTATTAGGTGGAGCTGCTTTTGCATATATAAAATTTGTGCAACACTCTGAGATAAATGACCTTTCAACTGAGTTGGTTTCTTTAAATAAAGATTATGATGAAAAAACAATGATTCGTGATCAATATCAGCCTCTCTTGGAGCGATATGATAGAGCAAGAGATATTGTTCAAAATTACGATAAGAAGTTATATGAATCTAGTAATCCGGATGATGTTTATGATTACTTAAGTGAAATCAATGATGCAAATTTGGAGCTATTTTATGATTTTGTGTTCCAAGATTCTGTGATTCAAGATCAATATGGTATACTAAGATCAAGAATAGTTGGCACGGGAATCTATTCTGACTTTGTTACTTTTATAAATAAAATTGAGAATAGTCTACTTTTAAATAAAATAGAAGCTGTTAGTGTTAACCCAGCAAGCGGTTTTGAAATCCCGGAATATGTAAACTTCTCATTACAGCTGAATAGTTACTATCAAAAATTAGAATTTGAATCTATCGACAATCCTCAAGAACGATTTAGAATGGATTCTAGCGTATCAGTTTTTAACCCAATGAAACCCCTTATTTTAGAGACTATACCTGGCAATGTAGATGAATTGATTAATATTGAAAGTTCTAGATTACTTGGATTAACAAGTACTCGAGTTTTTATTGTTGATCAAGAAGGAAACAATCAGGTCCTAAAACCCGGTGATAAAGTTTACTTGGGTTATCTTCAAGAAATAAATATGAAGGACAAAGAAGTTATATTTAACCTTGATAAGGGTGGAATTAAAGAATTATTCACTTTAAAGGTGGAAAGATGAAATCATTTACAATGAAGCTTACCAAATTATTTTTATGTTCTGTTTTTGTACTAATGGCTTTGCCATTTTTACAAAGCAGTTCCCTCGTTGCCCAAACTCAGAATCCATTTAGGGAGTACACTAATCCTGATGAGATTGTAACCTTTGATAGAAACACAAGTTACGTTGAGGCAATTGAGATATTAAATCAATTCGTTCAAGAGTATGAAAATAAATTTATAGTAGATTTATCAGGTTACTCAGGATCAGTTGGAGTGAGCTTACCTCCGATGCATTGGAAGGAAGCTTTGAATTATATACTTACAATTCAAGATTTAGAATTGGTTGAGAAACCTGATTACTATGAGATTGTAGTTCCGGCAGTAGAAAATAATGGTGCTAATCAACAGAATGCACAAGGTGCAACAGGTGGAGCCGGCGTATTGGAAGAACCATTAGCAAATATAGATACAAGAGAGGTACGTATAAATGCAACTTTCTTTATTGGAAACAAAAGAGCTTTAGCTGAAATTGGAATAGATTGGTCTACATTAACAAATAATGTTCCAGCTAATATTCAAGATTTTGTTTCAGAAGACGGTAGTGAGTCAATACCACAAACGGCATTTGCTAATCAATTTGTTTCGGTTAATTCGGTTAATGCTAGCCAAGTTTCACAAAATGTATTTAATGCACTTGTAAATTTAGGAGAAATAGGTCCAGGTATAAGTGTTCAAGCACTCTTTAGTACTTTCGAATCAAACAATATGGGGAGTATTATAGCTACACCATCCATTAAGGTGATAGATGGCAAAGAAGGTAAAATTCAGGATGGACAAGACTTTTCTGTTAAACAAAGAGACTTTGCCGGTAATGTTACGGATGAGTTTTTTAGCACAGGTACTATTTTAACAGTTACTCCAACAGTTATTGATTACAATGATAGTACTTTTATTCATCTGGATATTATTGCAGAACGTTCTAATGCTCAACCTGATGCAGTTAGTACTATCATTCAAAAACAACAGGTTACAACTCAAACCTTATTATTAGATGGGGAGGCCACAGCGGTCGCTGGTTTATATACAACTACAGAAGCTAAAATTAGAAGAGGGGTACCTTTTCTAAAAGATCTTCCTGGGTGGTTTTTTGGGCTAAAATATCTATTTGGATATAATTCAACTGACCGGATAGAGAATGAGCTAGTTATTATAATTCAAGCAGAGCTAGAGAAGACTTTAGCGGAAAGGATGGATGACAAACTCAAATCAAAGGGTACACTTTTAAGTAACGAGAGAGATCGGTTCCGAAATGAAATGGATTATGTAATTGAGAAAAATGATACTGAACCTTTCCCAGTTCGAGATGATGAACCCGATACTACTACAGTGACTTCGGTGCCAGAAAAAGGTAGAGACGTTAAAGTGGTAGAGGAAAAACCTGAGGATGATCCACAACCTGATAATCAAGAGTTGACTAAAGATCAGAAGGAAGAACTCGAAGAACTATCGATGCCTATTAAAGATCCTGAATTAATGGTAGTTGTTCCTAAGGCTTTTGATCTGGATGAATTTCTTGCAAAGCGAGAAGAAGGCGAGGTTATAAAAGACGATTCGGACCATAAGTATTTTGTTATTGGTGGCTCTTTTATTGTACCTAATAATGCCTCTGAGTTTTCTGAGATTCTTGATACTGAGGGATACGATTCAAGAATTCTTTTCAATCCTAGTACTCGTTTTAATTATGTTGCTTATTACGCTTTCTCTGATTTTGATGAAGCTGTAGAAGCTACCCGTAGAATGAGAATTGAAGGAGACCCGGGTACATGGTTATTTACGCTAGAACCAGAAGTTGAGTTCAAAAAACAAAATTAAGAAATAGTATTTTCCTTTAAGAAGTTTATTGAAACCTGATTGAATATTTCAGGTTTCTCAACATTACAAACATGCCCACAGTCTTTAATTACTTCCAAGAAAGACATGGTATGTTTATTTACAATGTTCTCAACTGGTGGTAAAAACATATAATCTTCTTCTCCCATTACGTACAACATTGGAATTGAAACCTCTTTTTCCTTGAAATATCGAAGAAGGGGATTTACGTCATTTGTAAGCTTAAACCATTTTATAAATTCTTTTTGAGCTAACTTTTTAGCCTCTCCGATAAAAAGATTCCTAGATTTTTCATGTCTTTTTCTAGGCATGATAATCCATGCAAAAAATTTATATAACCACATGTAAGGAACAACTCTTTTAAACATGTGACCAATAAATACTAATATTCGGGATCGAATATTCATACGTGTAATTGCACCACATAAAACAGCTGAATTGACTCTTTCAGGGGCAATTTCACCCAGTGTTCTAATAATTATCGAACCAAGTGATACTCCTATAAAATGAGCTTTTTCAATTTTTAAATGATCTATTACCTCTATAATATCTTTGCTTATATTTTCGAAGGAATAGTTCTCTTCATAATACTTTTGAAGTAGATCTTTAGATCTTCCGTGGCCTCTCAAATCAACTAATAAAACATTAAATTCTTTTTGAAATGCTTTGATTTGATTGAACCAAATGCTAGAGCTGCCACCAGCACCATGCACGAAAACAACCCATTCGGATTCTTCAGATTTAATATATTTTTTGTAGTAGAGCATAAGTTTTTAAGTTATTAAACCATTCTGACTTAAACAGTAATTATTAACAAAAAATGATATTGAATTACGATTTATTTGATGATGTAAGTTTATATTTATAGCATAAAAATTATTTACAACGAACTGAAATTTTATTCTAAATGGTTTATTATCCCCATTCATGAGATTATTTATAGCAGTCATAAAGCTTTTGTTGATATGTATTTCAACTGTTTTTTTCTATGTGATAATAGCCATTTGCCTTCTCCCATCTATTATTGGACTTAAAGGGAATAGATGGTCACCGTATTTCTTAAGTATTTGGGGAAGGGTTGTATGCAAAATTATAGGACTCACTATAACAGTTAAAGGAGACGCCCCCAAACCTCCATATTTTTTAATTTCAAATCATCTTAGTTACATAGATATATTCCTGTTAATTTCTTGTACACCAAGTGTATTTATTGCTAAAAGCGAAGTTTTAAGTTGGCCTTTGTTTGGTTTTATGTCTAAAACAGTAGGTATGCTTTTTATAGATAGAAATAAAAAGAAGGACGTGAAACGAGTTAACAAACTTATTTCAGAAAGAATTTCAGATACTCAAGGAATTTTACTTTTTCCGGAAGGTACCACAAGTAAAGGATCAAGCATACTTCCATTCAAAGCTTCTCTATTAGCATATCCTGCTGAAGTGGGTATTCCGGTTCATTATGTTACAATTCATTATTCAACTTCAGAATCAGAGCCTCATGCATCAGAATCTGTATGCTGGTGGAGAGACGAAACCTTTATAGCACATTTTATAGAGCTACTGAAGCTTAGATCGATTTCAGGAACTTTGTATTTTGGTGATAAACCAGTTACTAATTCTAATCGTAAAGAACTAGCAAAAGATCTTCATGAGCGAGTAACTAAAGAATTTGTTCCAATAACTGATGATCTTGCTACTAAATCTTAGCTTCTTCTTTTACTGAAAAAGCTTTTTAAAAGATATTCACAATCTGCTTCTAAAATGCCTTGTATCACTTCAACTTGGTGATTTAGGTTGTTATTGGATGAAACGTTGAACAGGGAACCACAACCTCCTGATTTAGGGTCTGAAGCTCCAAAAACAACTGTATTTATTTTACTCCAAACTAATGCCCCTGCACACATAGGGCAGGGTTCTAATGTCACGTATAATGTACAGTTATGTAGGTATTTATTTCCAAGAGTCTCACATGCAGCAGAAATAGCTATCATTTCAGCGTGAGCTGTAGGATCGTTGAGTTGTTCAACCTGATTATAGCCTTTGCCAATTACTACATTATCTTTTACAACTACTGCCCCAATGGGAGTTTCATTTTTATCAGCGGCTTCTTCAGCTAGTAAGAGGGCTTTTGTCATGTATTGTTGATGAGTGTTCCAAAGTGCCGGGTTATTTTCTTTCATGAAGAAGGGAAAAAGTCTTAATTTAGATTTTAATAAAATTAAAATAATGCTCTCGAATCAAGAAAACATCAAAAAATATCTAGAATCTGTAATACGCACTATTCCAGATTTTCCGAAACCTGGAATTCAGTTTAAAGATATCACAACTTTATTGAATGATAAAAAAGCTCTTAAGCTTACAACATTAGCTTTAAGTAATCCTTTTCAAGAGGTTGATTGTGACATTGTAGTGGGATTAGAATCTCGAGGTTTTCTGTTTGGAACTAATTTAGCGGAAGCATTAAACGCCTCATTTGTGCCTGTTAGAAAACCAGGTAAGCTGCCAGCTGAAACGATCAGTGAGTCTTATGAACTTGAATATGGAGTTGATTCTTTAGAGATACACAAAGACGCCATCAAAAAAGGGGATAAGGTGCTAATACATGATGACCTGATTGCGACTGGAGGAACGGCTCTAGCCGCATCAAAGCTTGTAGAAAGACTTGGTGGAGAGATTATAGGTTATTCCTTTATTATAGAACTTAGCTTTCTTAAAGGCAGAGCAAAGCTTAGTAATAACAAGGTTGAAAGCATTTTAATCATGTAATGGGGAACATAATTCATCGCCTCTAATACAATTGATAAACCAAGATCAATTAATATACAAGGAGCAGGCGATGAAATACTCTAAGTTTTCACCCTTTGTTTTAGCGGCAGTTTTATTGTTTACATCTGCATGCAAAACTTTTGAAGTTCAAAATGTAAACTATTCTCAGCAAGTAGAAAGTGTACTTACACCAACACAATCAGGAGAGGTTACAGATTCTAGATATGGAATTTCCTTCAATATCCTTCCTTTTCAGTATCAAGAAATGGAAGATAGCTCCTCTGTAATAGTGGATGAAGTGCGTCTTATTCGAAATCAAAGTGGGTATTATTTTATTACCGCTAATGGGTTCAGTAATGTATATGTGATGGAACCTATTGAAAGTGGACTTAAGCTCAAAGAGAAAATCACGGTGTCTGAAAGTGGATTAATACGCCCGGCATTTAATTTACGCGCACCTTTTGTTCAGCTAGTAGATACTGAAACATCGGATATTTATACGCTTAATGAAAAAGGAATCAAAAAAGAGGAGAATAAATCATGAGAAGTTCAATCAATTATTTAACGATAGTATTGATTTCTGTATTCAGTATAGGAATTGCAAATGCTCAACAATCTGATTATCAGATAAAAAAACAATTTGAAGACAGACATGCGGAACTACTAACTGAAATTGAAATGGCAGAAAGTGTATCCGCAACAGATAGCTTAATTACTGCAGTTGACGACTTTAGAGCTGAGTATTCAGATAAATCCGAAATGCTTGATTATGCTCTTTATCCTGAATCTTTTGATTCAAAAATTGCTAATCTAAAAAGCGAAGCTAGATCAGCGGAGCACAAGCTTTTGATCATAGAAAATCAAGCTGAAAGACTAGCAAGTTTAACTGATGAGGTTACTAAATTTAAGTCTGAATTAGCCACATTGAGTGGTAAAAGTGATTCATTGAGAAATGAAATTGCTTCTTCGCAGCAAAGTGAGAAAAAACTCTCAAACTTGGTTACTAACTATAGAAAAAGTGTTGAGGAAAGAGATGAGTTTATATTTGATATGGTAGACTCTCTTTTTGTAACCTACAATCAATTAGCTCCAGGCGCAGTGGAAGAGCTTTCTAAAACTGAGGGAGCAGGAACCATTCAGTCAGGTGACAATCCGTTGGTTATTATCAATTCTATTCTTACAGAGAATATTGAAACGTTGAAAGCTAGTTCTAAAACATTTACAACAGAAGATTACCTTAGAATATATGCCTTACAAACTAAGGTGAACGATGTTTGGGAAAACATTGGAGATAATCTAGTTGAAATTTATGGTGGGAATGATAAGTCTAGCTGGAAGAAGCAAATAGAAACTGATCTAGAAGATTGGAAAGCAAGCGCATCGCTATCAATGTGGAATTCTTTGGATGAATATCTAGAAGGAAGGAACGTAGAGTTGGGTGCATTTGATAATAATTCTAGTTTTTTCACAGCTCTAGATGATTTCGTATCAAGTGAGTCTAAAAAAAGTGATGACGAAATTATAAGTAGCAGCACTTACGAAGATTTTAAAACTTTTAGTGAGTTTTGGTCTAGTAAAGTTATGGATGAGTGGAATAATTATTTAGTAGAAGCAGATGTACTTACTGCATCTCAAATAGCAACTATTGACGGTAAAATTGATACGTGGGGAGAAGCCTCTAAGCCTTTTCCTACGAGTATATTGATATTCTTTGGGATAGCAATTGTAGCTATTATAGGATTGATAATTGCACTTATTGTAAAATAAAAGACGTTAAACGCAAAAAAAGGCTAGCCAAAAGGTTAGCCTTTTTTTATACTGTCAAAAAAAAGATGTCAGTATGAAAAAAATAATTCTGTTTTTTTGTTTCGTAATAGTTTCTATACCATCAGTAAATGCCCAAAATAACTTACTAGGTAAAGATAAATCCACATTTATATTTGTAAGGCATGCAGAGAAAATGGATGATGGGACCAATAATCCTCCACTAACAAAAGAGGGTGAAGCTAGAGCTGTTCGAATTAAGAACATGCTTAAGAAGAATTATTCTAAAATTGATGCGGTATTTTCAACAGATTTTAAGAGAACGCTTTCTACTGCTAAGCCTTCGTCAGATGAGTTTGGTTTAAGTATCCAAAAATACGACCCAAGAGCTCCTAATGTATTTATTAAATCATTGATAAAGGATTATCCGGGTAAAATCGTTTTGATCGTTGGACATTCTAACACAACCCCTATGCTAGTGAATACTGTTCTTAACGAGAAGAGGTTTGAACAACTTGATGAATCGAATTATAACGAGGTATTTATAGTAGAAGCCACAGATGTTGGTAAAGCAGAAGTTGAAAGGACATCGTCTGCTTTAAAGAAAAATTAGGGTAGGGCGTACCTTTTTCTAAGAAACCATTCTGATATTAGTAGTAACACTACAAATAAGAACCAGTAAAGGGATCGTACAGGAAAGATGTAGCTTTCGCGAATTTCAGTTTTTGCTACAAGTTGATCAGCAATTGATTCGGTTTTCCAAAAGTTCTCGACAGATTCAAAATCAAAAAACTGCCCACCTGAATTAGAGGCTATATTTTGTAGAAGGTCTTCGTTACGAATAGTGTTTGCAAGCTCAATATTTGATTCATTTACTAAGAATTCACCTTGCTGTGAATCTATCTCACGAGAGCCTTTTCTAGCCGTTGCTGTAAATGAATATTTTCCATTGGGTAAGTTTGGAGCATGAAGCCTATAATTTCCATTATTTAGGTTTTCCATACTAAAGTTTGAATTATAGTCATCCCCTGAAATTGTAATTTCAATAACACCTGATGGTTCAATTTCTCCGTTTTCATTGATGAGGCTGGCATTTATAATGGGAGACTCAGATGAATTAAACTCATTTTTTGTTGGTGACACCTTTAGCAATCGGTTGTCGGGGTCCGAAGAAGTCCAGTCTACTAAATTGATAACCAGTTGTTCAATAAAAGATCTCTCAGCTGAGTTAGGACTTAGATACATTCTATACCAGCCAAAAGCATTTAAGTGGCTTCTACGGCTATTTCCTTGCTCCAAGAGCGATAACAAAGGCGAGTCAGTAGGGATGTTTTGGAAGTTAGCTTCAAAAAGGGTTGTAGACTCAGGATAAATGTTGCTAGCAGTAATAGACGAATACACCGGAGCCAATGTGTTCAGGTTTATATCATTGAGTTCTAAGATAGGGTGGTCGAAATTTTCTTGATTTGCTTGAAATTGTACTTCGTAAACCTCACTAGAATTATGTGATACAAGATGGAACCATTTCGAATCAGGTAACAAATCCTGATTAGATAATGAGATAAATAGACTTGAGGTTTCTGAGTTTTCAATATCAAGTTCATTCAATACTTGATCTGAAGGATTCCCATGAAATATAAAAAGATCATAACTCTCGGTAGGAACTATATCTTTTATAGAAGAAGATTCTGTTAAATACGTATAAAAGCTGAGTTCTATATTTTGATCTTCAGCTAGAATAGATCTTAGCGCTTTAACATCGGGATGGATAGCAGAAGCAATATGAAGAATTCTTTTTTTACTGTCTAAAACATCAATTGAGAAATTAGATTGGTTATTTTCTGTAATCCATTCTCCTGCAATTGGTTCTATTTCTATATTGTATTGTTTCAATCCAGGTGTATCCAATTCGATTTCAAACTGAATACTTTCAATTTCTTTATCTCTAGTAATATTTAATGTCTCAGAATCTAAGATCGTATTTCCAGAGTTTAATCTTACATCTACAGACGTATTATCAAAGCCAAATTGAGAAATATCTACGTCAACTAGATGTGTTGTGTTTGTAAAGCCCGTCGCATTTGTAGAGATATTTTGGATTGAGATGTCCTTGACTTTACTAGTATCACCAATTCCTATCACATGCATTGGAAAAGGTGAGTTGCTGACTTGTACAACAGGATTTTTTCCCTCAGTAATAATCCCATCACTAACCAGAATGGCTGAATTAAATTCTTCATCAGAAGTTGTTACTGATTCAACAGCATTGAATAAATTAGTTGAAGGCAGGGAAGGGGTGAACGAATCGGGATCTTGTATTTGTACAGAATTGCCAAAGCTAAAAAAAACTAAGTCAACATCATCCGGTTTGTTTCTTAGTTGCCCTAACACAGATTGATAAGAGCTCGTACCACTATAATTTCCTTTTTCGATACTAGTACTTTCAGATCCATCCAGCAGTACCGCAACTTTTGGCTTAACCAAGATCTCTTTTTCCGATTTAAAAAAGGGATTCAGAAAAAGTACTAACAAAATAATAAGCGCTAATCCTCTTAACGAACTTAAAAGGATTTTCCATTTAGAAGGAATAGATGAATAATTTTTATAAGAGAACCATGATAGTATGCACACTAACACACCGATAATTACAGCAATAATGACAGGGAAGCTATTCTGTAATCCTTGGAACTCCACGTTAACTCAAGTTCTCAATAATCATTTCTATAAGCTTCACAGTTGTGTAACCTTCAGCTTCAGCAGCGTAGTTGTTTACGATTCTATGTCTTAAAACCGGTACAGCTAAAGCATTAATATCCTCTTTAGTAACATTATATCTTCCCTGGGATAGAGCTCTTGCCTTGCCTCCCAAAATCAAATACTGAGATGCTCTTGGACCGGCTCCCCAACTTAGATATTTTTTTATAAAATCAGGTGCTAGATCAGAATCTGGTCTTGTAGAACCCACTACTTTAACAGCATAATCTAATACTGTTTCCGGAACAGGTACTTTTCTTACTAAATTTTGAAGTTCTTCAATCTTAGCTTTATCTAAAATAGAATCTAATGAAGCACTTTTACTAGAAGTAGTTTGACTTACAATTGTTTTTTCTTCTTCAAAAGTTGGGTAATCAACCCAGATGTTAAACATGAAACGGTCTAACTGCGCTTCTGGTAAAGGATATGTTCCCTCTTGCTCAATAGGGTTCTGAGTTGCCAGTACAAAGAAAGGGGTATCTAAATGATAGGTTTTACCCGCGGTAGTAACGTTATATTCTTGCATGCCTTCAAGCAAAGCCGCTTGAGTTTTTGGAGGGGTTCTGTTTATTTCATCAGCTAAAACTATATTTGCAAAAATAGGCCCCTTAACAAATTTGAAAGCTTTTTTGCCTGTTTCTTTTTCCTCTTCAATGATTTCCGTACCAGTTATATCTCCAGGCATCAGATCCGGAGTAAACTGTATTCTATTAAAAGAGAGTCCTAGTGTGTCAGCTAATGTTCTAATAAGCAATGTTTTTGCTAGACCCGGTACTCCAATTAAAACACAATGGCCTTTAGAAAATAAAGATATTAACAGCAGGTCAATGATAGCATCTTGACCAATTACAACTTTATGAATTTCTTTCTTTATTGCTGCAAACGATTCTGTGAACTCATTTGCAGCTGCTACAGCATCTTGATTATCTGACATTATTGAGCAACCCCAGTATCCATTTTTGGAATTCTATATTCAATATAAATATCGTCTCTTAATTCTTGCATCCAAATCTGTAATTCTCTGTTTTGCTTCTGCTGTAATGAGATCGATTTCAATCGTTGGTAATCTGTTTCAAAACTAGCTATATGCTCAGGTATTTGCTTGTCGAGACGGACAATACGATAAGCCTTACCTGCATTAGCATTATTTGGATTAAAAGGCTTTGGCTCTGAAACGGCACCAATTTCATCCATTAGAAGTACGATCCTATACAAAGCTGGATCGAGGCGATTTAAAGGAATAAGTCTTTCACCTGTTTGAGAGTCAATAATTTTCCCACCAGATTTAGATGTGGATGGATCTTCACTGTTCCGTATTGCCATGCCAGAAAAGGTCAAATCAGGATTGTTTAGCAAGCTATCTCTTATTGAATTAAGTTCTGCAATCGCTGAAGCGTCGTCAAGTTGTTCAGCATCAACTCTAATAAGAATATGGCTGGTTTTAATTTTATCGCCAACTCGCTCATCTAATCTAATAATATGGAAGCCAAATTCAGTTTCTACAACTTCTGAAATTTGACCGGGTTGAAGAGCCGCCGCCGCTGCTGAATATTCAGAAACTAATTCATTTAACCCCATCATTGGAAGTTGACCTCCACGAGCTGCAGAACCGTCCATTCCATGCCTTCTAGCTAATTCTTCTAATGGGATATTTTGATTTAGAATAGAATCCCTAAGAGACTCTGCAAATTCATAAGACGCTTCTTTAGCATTATTTTTTGGTTGTGGGAGCTTTACAATATGTGAAAGTGCAACTTGCTCCGGAATAGTAGGAAGAGAATCTTTAGGTATAGATTCGAAAAACTCTTTGACCTCAGGACGTGTAATTTGAATCTCACCAATCTTAAGTTGGCGCACTCGTTGAGCTGTGATTTGTTCTCTAAAAGTCTCTCTAAAATCTGCTTTTAGCTGTATAATAGATTTCCCAAAAGATTGCTCCAGAGCTTCTTCGCTACCCGCTTGTTGAATTAATTGAGAAACTCTTGCATCCATTTGCTGGTTAACTTGATCGTCTGTAATAATAACAGAATCAATTTTAGCTTTTTCGAGTAGCACTTTATTATCTATTTCAGCTTCAAGAAATGTATACCACAGATCCTTTGTAAAAGGTATTTCTTGCTGGTTAAAGCTTGCTTGGCGTATGTAATCAGCAATACTTTGATCAATGTCTGATTTTAGAATAATTTGATCATTAACGAGAGCAACAATTCTGTCTGCTGAAGTAGGGGATGATTGTCCAAAAAGTGGGGTAACTGTTGTAATTATTAACAGTAAAACTAAGTATAAGTATCTCATTCTTTAATTTGAGTTCAATGAATCGGAAGTTAGTTCCGAATTAAAATGTTCTGGTAGAACGTTATAAGTTTGTATTTCATTATTCGCTTCTGCTGCAAGATAAAGATTCTTTACATACGTATTGTAAGCAATACGTTTTTTTTCTAATGATAGCCATTCTTTAATTTGTTCTAAAAGCCATTCAAGATCTGGGTGTTCTCCAACAGCTCGTTCTTCGAGCAATTGAACGAAGTGATACTGCCCATTTATGTTTTCAATAAGTGAGATTTCCATAACACCGATTAGTCTTAAATATCTATTCAGCGTCTCAAACTCAGATAGAGCTGTGCTTTGTGGCCAAAATCGAGCTGAATTTTTTATTACTAAGTCAGGTTCCATAGAATATTCATTAGCAACTTGTTGCCAATCTCTTCCTCTAAGTAGATCTTGTTTCGCATTTTCTGCATCTGCTAATGTTGGAGCGATTATATGCCTAAACCGTATATAATTTTCGTCTAATAAGAATTTATCTTTATTAGATTGGTAATAATTGCGAGCTTCTTCTGTTGAAACTTGCACATCATCTTTTAAGGAACTCAAAATTGCTTCCTGAAAACTGAGTATCAACATCTCTTCTTTCGCTCGCTCAACTTTACGTATTACTTCGTCTGAATTTAAGAGTTTTAAGCGAGCTACTTCTTGGAGAATAAGCTGATTCTCAACCCATTTGTTTTTATATCTTTGGTAAGCTTGTACACTATCTTGTCGAAAATCACTCAATGGGATATTCGCTTTAGCTTCTTCCAGTGTTAAAGTAACCCCATTAACTTCTGCGTATATCCGCCCCTCGGTCTTGGGTGATGTATTACATGACAGTAGGAGTAATGAAAAGAAAGATAACCATAGTAGTATTTTCATTTTAGAGCCTTCTCTTTCTTAAATGTTGAACGCAGTTTATTAACATCAGATTTAATTTTATAAGTCTTTTTTAAATCATCTAACCATTCTTTCTCTCTAATGGGCTGATACTCGGAAAGAATTCTATTAAAAGATTCATTAAAAGTCATTTTTCTTGAAGGTAAAATTGATTCTAAATAAAAAAGTGCTTTCCTGTTCCTATGATCAAATTCAAGTGAAAAAGAATTAGGTTTCATGTCTCTTAATTTATCAAAGGGTGGATCTGAACTTAAAGCTACAGAGTCGCTAGATACCGCTACTCTTGGAAAATAAGATCTAATGCTATCTGGACTATTACCCGTACGGATGAAATCCACTGCTTTTTCTAAAGTGGAATCAGCCAGAGCGCTTAGTAGGTAATAATGATATCGTTTTTGATAGATGTAATTCTGTGGATTATTATTATAAATTTGTTTTAGTTCGGTTGTATCAACAGTAGAAGCGTTCCATAAGTAATCATCATTCACTTGATAGACAGCAAGTCCTTTCTTGTAATTATCGATTACATCTTTAAATTCCGGAAATTCAGAAGTTGTTAATTCAACAATAACACTATCAATAGACTGAGAGATAAATTTACTCATCCATGTGTTTGAATAATCTGTTGCCTTGATATTTGGATATGTTAGGGTCAGATATTCAATATATTCATTTTTGGTAAAATGGAAGTCTTTGATTTTATATATGGTTGCTTCATTTTCGGAGTATGAAATATCTTTTAATAGACTTGTATTTTTTGAATGAAAAAAACTTTCCAAGTCAGTTATAGATTCTTTAAATATTTGATCATTTACATTTTTCTGAATCCAGTTGATTACATATTCATTACTCTTACTAAAGTTTGAAGATTCGAGAAATTCCTTCATGTAAGACTCTTTTCTCTCTTTCTCAGATTTGAACGTTTGAACTGAATCTATTCGGAAAATATGATATCCATAAGAAGTCTGAATTGGGCGAGTATATTCTAAATTTGGGTCTATGGCCATTACTGAATCTGTAAAATCGGTCCTAAATTTTCCATGATTTATCCAACCCAATCTTCCACTATTTGAAGCGGAGAGGTTATCATCACTATATTTTAAAACAGTTTTTGACCATAAAGAATCTTTCTTTAACTCATTATAAGCTTGTTCAATTTTAGCTTTGGATTCTTTAGTTCCGAGAGCTGTAAATATATGGGACACATATCTTGAGGGCGTTCTTGGACGTTTATCTTGCAGGTGAACGATGTGATAACCGAACTGGGTTCTGAATGGCATAGATATCTCGCCTTTTTCAAGATTGTAAACAACATCTTCAAATTCTTTGATTGTTGTTCCGATACTGAACCAGCTTAGGTCTCCACCCATCGATCGTCCATTTTGCTTGGAAGAATATTGAGGATCCAATTCAGCTAAATCAGTACCATTTAGAAACTTATTTCTAGCTTCGATTAATCTTTTATAAGCTGCTAGGGTATCAGAAGGAGAAGCATTTGGTGGAACAGAGATAAGTATATGTTCACTTTTAACTTCGGTTGATGCTCTTTTATAATAATAATCGAATTCCGCTTCTTTAATTCTGTTGTTGATCCAGTATGAATATGAAGCTTGTTTTGCATAAATTTCAAGTTCTTTGACAAGCTTTGGGCTATCAAAAATTCCGTTATCCTGTGCAAATTTGATTTTAGCTTTATACTCTAAATAGATGGGTAAAAACTCTTCTAGTTCTTTTAAACTAGATTGCTTGTTAGGATCTGAATTTAAATTATTTTTTAATTCGCCATATGTAATTTTTTGATCTCCTACTGTGCCAACTACTACTCCATCTATCTTTGATTGCGAATAGGAAGGAAATGTAAAAAACACTGTCAGTAAAAAGCATAAACTTAATGCTCTAACTTGTTTGGTCATTTTTTCAAAAGTATTTAATTGGTATTTGTATTTCAGTTTTGGAGATTTTAAAAAAGCATACCCGCAATTGTTGCTGTCATCATTGTTGCCATTGTCCCTGCAAAAACAGCTTTAATACCAAATTTAGCTAAGTCTGACTTTCGTTCCGGTGCAAGTCCGCCTATACCACCAATTTGTATTGCAATGGATGAGAAATTGGCAAACCCACAAAGAGCAAAAGTAGCCATAGCAATTGTTTTTGGAGAGATATTAGCAGCAGTAACTTCGTCCGCTAATTTAAGATATGCTACAAATTCGTTGAGAACTATTTTAGTGCCTATTAAACTTCCCATAATAGTTGCGTCTGCCCATTCAACACCGATAAGCCAAGCAATAGGAGCGAGAGCCCATCCGAGAACCATCTCAATACTAAGAGGGGCTCCAAGTAAACCCGTGAGTCCGATAGAATCACTAACCCATCCAAAAAAACCATTAAACATTGCTAATAATGCTATGAACGCCAATAACATAGCACCAACGTTTAATGCTAATGATAAACCTACTCCTGCACCTGTTGCTGCTGCATCAATACCATTAGCATCGGTTTTTTCAACACTAATTGATACATCACCGGCTGTTGCTGATTCTTCTGTTTCAGGGTATAAAATTTTTGCTATAACTAAGGCTGCGGGTGCGGCCATTAAACTGGCGCCTAATAAGCGTTCGGCAAATAGTTGTTGAGCAACCTGAATATCTAATCCATTAGCGGTGGCAAAGGAAGTTCCAAGCATAGCCACATAAGCAGCCATTACTCCACCTGCAATGGTAGCCATACCACCAGTCATAACAGCTAGAAGCTCAGATTTAGTCATTTTACTAATAAAAGGCTTAATTACAAGTGGAGCCTCTGTTTGCCCTACAAATATATTTGATATCACTGATAATGTTTCAGCGCCAGATGTTCCTAAAAGTTTTTGCATACCTTTTGAAAGAATTTTAACCACGAATTGAAGAATACCATAGTGGTAAAGCAGAGCTGTTAATGATGCAAAAAAGATAATGGTTGGTAATACTTGAAATGCGAAAATAACACCCAAACTGTCTTGATATTCAGGACCCTTTCCTAGAAAATTAAATAGGAATGAAGCCCCTTCAGTAGTGTATTGAAGTACAATTACAAAGAATCCTGCAATCTGCTTAAAAAGTAATTTAGGCCAACCCAGAGGGGAGAAGAAAGACTCAAGTTGTTCTGATTTTAGTATAAATACAGCTAATATAAATTGAATACCAAGACCTGTAGCTACAAGCCGCCAGTTGATTCTTTTTTTGTTGTTTGAGAAGAGAAAGGCGATTCCAATAATTGAAACCATACCTAGTATCCCGCGGAGCACATTTTCCATTAAGTGTTTTCTAAATTAATATTTACTTCTTCTTGAGGCTCTACCTTAGGTTTTGTGAAGGGCCTTATTGGTCGTCCTCGTCTTCGATCTACAGATGGTCGGTAGCAATGTCTGGCTCGGGGCTCGTAAGCATCATATTCTCCAACCAGTACTTTATTGGTGTCATCAATAACACGTTGTGAAAAGTTAGCCATTGTACCACTTTCTGCACAAACAGCGTGTAGTTTTGTTACATACTCTGCTATCGCTAGCAGATAGGGCATAGGGCCGAAAGGTTTACCTTCGAAGTCCATATCAAGCCCAGCAACTATTACTCTTTTACCATCATTAGCTAATACATTTGCAACATCCACAATACGATCATCAAAAAACTGTGCTTCATCTATACAAACAACTTTAGCATTCGATGTAAGTAGTACAATTTGGTCAGCTGTATCTACTAGAATACTTGGCAAAGCTGTTTCATTGTGTGATACTACTTCAGTATCGCTATAACGTTTATCAATAGCGGGTTTAACTACGACAATCTCTTGTCCTGCTATGTGTGCACGTTTGGCTCTACGTATAAGTTCTTCAGTTTTTCCACTAAACATTCCTCCACAAACTACTTCAATCCATCCGTATTCCCGGGGAGCAAACGAGGGTTCATTAATCATTTATTTCGTCTTCTTTTAAGCGATTGCTAATGCTTGCAATATATTAGGGGAACCAACAAAAGGAAAGAAAAACTACTATTTAGATTTTCAATTTGAAAAAACATTAGTCCTTATTATTCTTGGTGCAATTAAAAATAAAATTACCATGGAAAATAGAAATCAATCCCTAAAAATTTTACACGAATATATTGAAGGGGAGAGTTTGTTGCATCACTCAAAAATGGTAGCTGATGCTATGGAAGCTTATGCTATCCACCTTGGTAAAAATAAAGAAGAAATTGAAGAATGGTGGACAGCTGGATTGTTACATGACCTAGATTGGGAGAAGTTTCCCGAGGAGCATCCAAACAAGGCGATAAACGACATATTACCTGAGTTTAATTATCCGGAAAACGTAATAGAAGCTATTAAAGCACACGCTCCTGAGCGAACAGGGAAAAATCCCGAATCAGAGATAGAGCGTTACCTATTTGCTTGCGATGAACTATCAGGTTTTATGCACGCAGTTTCTTTAATGAGACCCACCGGTTTTGAGGGAATGAAAGTTAAATCTGTCAATAAAAAACTAAAGACGTTAAAATTTGCTGAAAGTGTTCCCCGAGAGGATATAAGAAAAGGAGCCGATCTAATTGATAAAGACCTTAATGAGCATATAAAATTTCTTATTTCATGTTTTGATAAGTAATGCTCAGAAATAATAGGTAGTTAAACTAATTTGCTTATTTCATTAATTTTGCTTTATTGAAGTAACCATAAATGAAATAGAATTAGTTATGAAGCACTTATCACTCCTAAGTTGCATAGCAGTTTTATCTTTTAGTGTTACACTAAATGCTCAAAATGGAACTGAGGATTTTACTCAAGAGATAAATCAACATGAGATTTTTCGCCAACCTAATAGCCTAACCAATGATGTTTTTGATGATTATGAGTACGATAATTCTTTCGGTACTTATAGATTTTTACCTTCTTCACAATCAATAAGATATAATAGGGTAGATGCATTATTTGTTGGATTAGGGACAGATTTTGCAGATCCACATTCAGAAATCGTGAATATTGGAGGACTCGATTTCGATGGATTTTTGGGTTACTCAACAGGTCAGAGAGATTGGCAGTATAAAGCCAGCGTATCAAAATTATTCGGAAATTCTTTTCTAGTGGGAGGTGAGCTCGTGAATACTTCTACTACGGATGATTTTTGGAGAACCGGTTTATCAGAAAACAGTATTACCTCTTTGGTAGCCGGTTATGATTATCATGACTATTACAATGCCGAAGGATATGGTATTTATTCTGAGTTAAACCTAGGAAGGTTAATTTCAGTAGGAGGCAGCTACAATTATACTTTATATAACTCTCTCAATAATAATACAGGGTATTCATTTTTCAACGGAGGTAATTTTGAAAGAATAAACCCTAGTATAGATGCTACTTCAGATGCTATAACTCAGGAAAGTTTTGGAGTAAGATTAGCATTAAATAAGAAGGGTTATACGAGAGGGACTTTTACGAGTAAATTCCTGGTAGAAGCTGAACTATCTGATGTGGGATCATTTACTAATGACTTCTCTTACAATAAGTTCGAGGTAACATCTCTGAACTATCTAAAACTGGATAATAATACGCTTTTAAAGGTTAGGATGATGGCAGGGTCAATAACTGGAGTTGCTCCGGATTTTAAGAATTTTGCATTAGGTGGAGTTGGATCTTTAAGAGCTACTGGATATAAGTTTTACAAAGGAAACAAAATGTTCTTGAGTAATACCGAAGTTGTTTTTGGTGACTTCTGGGATTTTGACCGAGGAAACTTGGAGATTGATGGTTTGTATCTATCACTCTTTCTTGATTCAGGATGGACTGATTTCGTTACCAGTAATTCCAAAGATCCTTTTACAGGTTTCGAGTCATTCGGCTTCAGTGAGTTAGCTCATAATATAGGTGCAGGCATTGGTACTGGTTTTGTACGATTTGAAATTGCAACACCGGTTGTTGGTTCTGAAGGCTTTACTTCGTTCTGGGTTAGATTGAACCCTACTTTTTAATTTTATAACGTTATTAATTACAATTCAAGAAGGCTGATAATATTCAAAATCAGCCTTTTTTATATAAATGAATTTCAACTTTACAATTTCGTTTACATAAATTTAACATATACTCAAAAGTTTCCTATTTTGAGGTATGAAGAAGTTTGTACTTAAAAAAGAAGAGCCGAAGCTTCGGCTGGAAGATTACTCCATTCCATATACTGAGTTGCTTAATAAGCAGCAATTACAAGCCGTTTTCTTTGATAAAGGATCTGCATTAGTTATAGCAGGGGCAGGAACAGGAAAAACAAAAACTTTAGTTCATAGAGTAGCGCGATTAGTAGAAAGCGGAACAGATCCATCAAAGATATTGCTACTCACGTTTACACGACGAGCTTCCCAAGAGATGATCAACAGAGCAAGTACGATCTTAGATGATCGATGTAAAAGCATAAAAGGAGGGACGTTCCACTTTTATTGTAGTCAGCTCTTACATCAGTATGCAGATAGAATAGGGTTCCCTAATAACTTCACAATTATAGACTCTGCTGATGCTTTAGAGGTCGTCCAATTTGTAAGAACTGAGCTGGGCTTACATAAAAAGAACAAGCGTTTTCCAAACAAAAAGACGCTTTTAAATATGATAAGTACATCCATCAATAAGCACCTTGATATGAGAGTTGTTGTGATGGAGTATTACCCTCAATTCACAGAGTTGATCGAGAAAATTGAAGAAGTTGGATTGCGATATTCAGATTACAAAGAAAAGAACTTTGTTATGGATTTTGATGATCTTCATATAAAAACTAAGCAATTACTTGAGCAACATGATGATATAAGAATAAAAGTAGCTTCTTCTCATGACTTTGTTATGATTGATGAATATCAGGATACAAATAAACTTCAAGCTGATTTAGCTGGATTATTTTCGAGTGTACATAAAAATATAATGGCAGTTGGTGACGACGCTCAAAGTATATATTCCTTTAGGGGAGCGGATCATCAAAACATTATGGATTTCCCAAAACAGTTCGAAGGGACTAAACTTATAAGGTTGGAAGAGAATTATCGATCAACACCACAAATTCTAAATGCAGCTAATAATCTTCTAAAGCAGGCTGCTTTCAAGTTTGATAAAGAATTGTTTTCTAAAAAAGAGGAGGGAGATCTGCCGGCATTGGTTCAAGCGCCAAGTGAGCATGATCAAAGTAGATTTATAACGCAAGCAGTATTGCAGCTAAGAGAGCAAGGTATAGCACTGAACGATATATCTGTTTTATTTAGAAGCGGACGTGATTCATATGATTTAGAAGTCGAGCTAAATCGTAAAAATATCCCTTTTGTTAAATATGGCGGACAGAAATTTACTGAAGCTGCACATATAAAAGATATTCTGGCTCATGTTCGGGTTTTAATTAATCCTATGGATACAATTGCCTGGAATAGAGTACTAATGTTAATTGATGGGATAGGTCCTAAAACTGCTCAAGATCTTTTCGAATGGATTAGATTAGCTAATAATCCTTACGATTTAGGAATGGCAGATGCAGTAAGTAAGTCATATATGAAGCAAATGGAAAACCTGAGCGCGCTTCTGCAAAAGATAAAAAATGGAGCGTTCCAGGTTTCTGAAATTATTGAGTTATTAGTGGATTACTATCGAATTTTTTGTGAAAAAAGATATGATGATTATCCCAAAAGAATTAAAGATTTAGAGGCTTTTGTAAATATTTCGGTTGGATTTAGTTCGCTTTCTAAAATGCTAGAAGACCTGGCTTTAGATCCGATTACAGCTACAGCAGTTGAAACGGAAGAAAAAGAAAATGAAGAACCTCCTTTGATTTTAAGCACCATTCATTCTTCTAAAGGATTAGAATGGGAGCATGTTTTTATAATTCAATGCCTAGATGGTATAATTCCTTCTGCGTATTCTGTGGACGATGAAGAACAATTAGACGAGGAATTACGATTACTATATGTTGCAACAACTCGAGCAAAACAAATGTTGTACTACTCTTATCCAATGCTCGCACAATCTGCTTATGGGGATTACTTCACAAACCCCTCTAGATTTATAATAGAAATAGAAAACAGTTTAGAAGAGTGGAGGCTTGAAGAGGAAAATGGAGAGAGTTTACCTGCTTCAAGTGAATCTAATTTATTAAGCAGCTAAATCATTGCTGTCTTTCTTTATGAACTTACGCTGATGATACATTTCATAAAAAAGCCAACAAATAGGGTATATAGGCACGAAAATAGCTAAAATTATTTCGGCTTTAGATCCTCTTGGTTTTCCACCATCAACTGGTAGAGTAATACCTGCAATGCCGGCTACCCAAATTATAAAAAGTACAAATAGTCCTAATGCAAGTGCTAAAGCACCAAGAAATCCAATTGATTCATAGAACGTTTTTAACATATAAGTTGGGTTATAATAGTTGTATATTTACTGTTCTAATTTATAAAGACAAATTAATAAATGCTTCCAGTAGTTTCCATTGTTGGTAGACCCAATGTAGGTAAATCAACTATATTTAACAGATTAATCGGTAAAAGAAAAGCAATTGTTCACGATGAATATGGTGTAACACGAGACCGTCATTATGGGCAATCATATTGGAACGGTATAGACTTTAACGTTATAGACACAGGAGGTTACCTTCCTGATGATATGAATGTCATGGTTGTGGGGATACGTGAACAAGTTCATATTGCCTTGGAAGAATCCGATGTTATTCTATTTGTTGTAGATGCTGAACATGGTATAAATACATTAGATAAGTCTGTTTCTCAGTTATTAAGGCAACAAGAAAAGCCAGTAATTTTGGTAGCAAATAAAGCTGATAACGAATCTCGACGAATGAACGCTTCTGAGTTTTACGAACTTGGGTTTGATGAAATTTATCCTATTTCCGGGATTAGCGGCATAGGAACAGGTGATTTGTTAGACAAGGTGACAGAGCTGTTGCCTAAAGCGAAACAAGAAGAAACGGATTCTTCTCCTAAAATAGCTTTTATCGGAAGACCAAATGTTGGTAAAAGTAGCTTAGTAAATTCACTTTTGGATGATGAGCGTTGTATTGTTACAGATATAGCAGGAACTACAAGAGATACGATTAATAGTAAACTTAACTTCAACGGAAAGGACTATGTTTTGGTAGATACTGCCGGGCTTAGAAAACGTACAAAAGTTAAGGAGAATATTGAATTTTACAGTACGGTAAGAACAGCAAGAGCCATTCAAGAATGTGACGTAGCTGTGTTAATTCTTGATGCTATGCGTGGATTCGAAGATCAAGACAAGCGTGTGCTTAGAGAGGCGGAAAAGTATAATAAAGCACTTATTATACTTTTGAATAAATGGGATTTGGTTACTGAGAAGGACACGCATACTGTAAAAGAGTTTGAGCAATATATTTATGAATCTACGCCTCAATTAGATTACGTGCCGATACTCACGATTTCGGCATTAAATAGAAAGAGAGTTCATAAGGTGATGGATTTGGCAGAAGAGGTTATTCAAGAAAGAAAAAAGACTATTTCGACGTCGGACTTTAATAATTTTATTGAAGATATTTTATCTATGAAGCCTTTACCTATGAAAAGAGGGAGGCAGCTAAAAATTCAATACGGCACTCAAGTGAAGTCAAATCCACCAGTTTTTAAGTTCTTTATGAATAGCCCACAGGATCTACCTCCTAATTATCGAAGATTTATTGAGAATCAACTACGGAAAAAATACGGCTTCAAAGGAGTTCCTATTACGATGGTATTTCGTCAAAAATAACAATCTATATAAATCTTTTTAGTTGTAATTTTAAGGAAATGAAGTATCATTTAAAGCCTTTGATAAAGTAAACTCAAGCAGTTAGTACATGACTATTTTAAGTTGGATAAGTATATTTTCTTTAATATCTGTTTTTGTGGGGTTAGCATTAATAAGTAGACCAACCAAACGAGAAAAATCAGCATATCTGATTCTCTTGAATGTAGCAATGATATTCTATATTGCTAATAATACCATTTACTTGGTTGATTCAGATCTTGTTGATGTGATTAAATGGCTTAAATTGATAACACTATCTTCACTATTAAGTGCTTTATTTGGTCTTATACACGAGTCAAAACCTATTTTCGCAAGATTCCCAGCTTTTTTGATCTATTTACCATTTATCACACTCTTTTTCTTTCCGTTAATTATTGATAAGAATATCCTTACGGACCTACTTTTTGGGACTTTTCAAGGGGGATGTATTGTTGTTGCCCTTATGATCTATGGAATTCATCAACTAAAATTAGGTACACATATTTGGATGCTTCTTGGAGCTGTTACATTTATGGTGGCCTTTATTACTGATTGGTTTTTACCCCTAGAAAGTGAAACGTCGTTACTACTAGCTAAGGTGTTAGTCATAGCAGGAATTATTCAAGTTTCCTATGGTATTAATCGAACTCATAAAACAATAACCTAACTTTTATGCATTTAGTTAAAAAAGAAGCACCAGAATTTACGCTCAAGAATACGAATGGGGAAGATGTTTCTCTGTCTGAATATCGGTCTAAGAAAAATGTAGTTTTATTATTTTTCCCATTAGCATTTACAAGTACATGTACTAAAGAGCTTTGTGAGACGCGAGATAATCTAAAGGTCTATAATTCATTAGAAGCGGAAATTTTAGGAATAAGTGTCGACAGTTTTTTTACCCTAAAAGAATTCAAGCAGTCTCAAAATCTAAATTTCCAGCTATTAAGTGACTTCAACAGAGAAGTATCGGAACAGTACGGCGTTTTATACCAAGATTTTTTTGGAATGAAAGGAGTAGCTAAGCGATCAGTTTTCATAATAAACAAAGAGGGAGTGGTAGTTCATTCTGAGGTTTTAGAAGATGCTAGTGAATTACCAAACTTTAATAAGATGATATCGACTTTAAGTGAATTAGATTAACTTTACATAATATATATTATACGACACAATATATATTAATCTAATCTAACACCATCAAATGGCTTTTAATATTACCTTGCTTTACAAATTCAAAAGAGAAAATAAATGAACGTATTAATTGTAGAAGACGATAAAGTTTTATCACTTTTGCTAACTAAGATGGTTGAGAGACTTAATTACAATGTAATTGGTACAGCCACAAAAGGTTCGGGAGCTATTCAGAAAGTCAAAGAACTTTCCCCTGATTTGGTATTGATGGATATAATGCTCGAAGATGATATCGATGGTATTGAAGCTACTAAGGAATTTCAGAAAGAAAATAACGCTCCTAAGGTCATTTACATAACCGGTAATTCTGACTCTTATAATAGAGACAGAGCAAATACCACTGATTACATCGATTACTTGGTAAAACCAATTAGCTTAGATGATTTAAAGAGCTCTATATCTAAATTAACACCTCAATAAATCGATTTTAGTCGAAGTGTTTAATATTTAATGAATATTTCCCGTTTTTATCTTTTTCTAATGGGATTTTGTCGATGACAGCATCCAGGCTCAGGTTACCTTGGATCTTTATGATCTTTAACTCCCCTTCTCGATCATTTTTGATGGATTCTTTTATTCTAAGCGGATCTATTACAACTAATAAAAGGTTTTTATCAGTAAAAGCTTCTGAATTTATATAATCTTCAATGTGTTTTTCATCGATACATTTAATGTATCCTAGTTCTTCTACACTATTTGGGCTGAAATTCCCATTTGCAGTAATTTCTTTCCAGTTTTCGTCGATAATAATGGTAAATAGTAAGTCGTGTTCCACAATATTTAATTATATGAATAATGAATGATAGCATCGCCTTTGTTTACTACAGGACAATAGTTTAAACCTATTACCCTACCATCTTTCGAGGCGATAATTCTTGAATGTAATTCACCATAAGCTCCATTAATATGTCCAAGAATTTGTTTCTGTTTAATCTTGTCACCTAACTTTACGGTTGGAGAAAAAAGTCCGGCATAAGTTGACCTTATCCATGTGCTGTTAGAGAATATTTCTGGCTCTTGAGCAGTGACACTTTTGTTTATCATACCTAGTGATTTCATTACTCTAAGTGTGCCATTAATACCTTCTTTAATTCCAAATTCATCAAAACGTAAAGACTCTCCTGTTTCATAAACAAGTATTTGTTTCCCTCTTCGATTAGATGCATTTCTAAAAGATTTTGGAATAGGTTTAGAATTAATAATCAAGGGCGGTTGAAAAGTTTTTGCTAGATTAAGAGCTTTTTCATTAGTTAAGTCTACTCTAATTTGCGGGAAGTTCGATCTGCTCGCTCCTCCGGTGTGAAAATCAATTCCACATGTTATATGAGGAATTATATGTTTCATTAAGGTATAAGCTAATAATTTTGCTAGCGATCCCCCCTTTTTTAACCCTGGAAAACTTCTATTGATATCTTTGCCATCAGGTAGTCCTCTAGAGTTTTGAATAAATCCATAAATATTCACAATAGGTATTGCAATTACAGTACCTTTTTCTGGAATAACTGATTTTGAATCTATCATTCTTCGGATAATTTCTACTCCGTTGAGTTCATCTCCATGTAAGCCACCTGTTAATAATAATACGGGGCCATCTTCTTTACCTCTGTATACGTGAACGGGCAAGTCAATAGAAGTTCTTGTTGGTAAGCTTGCAATATCAAAGTTGATGACCTTATGTTCACCTAACCCAACTTTTTCTTTATTAATAGTAATGAAGTCAGGCATTACTTTTTATTTTACGACGCTTTTTAGGGTTATTTTGCCTTTCTTCAACTACAGAGGTAACGTATTTAACGATACTCCCGGCAATATCTTTATCTGTAGCTTTTTCAATACCTTCTAATCCTGGAGACGAATTTACTTCTAAAATAAGAGGCCCTCGCTCTGATTGAAGCATATCAACACCGGCTATTGGTAAACCCATCGCTTGTGCAGCTCTAAGGGCTGCTTCTCGTTCTATTTTCGATAATTTAATTAAGCTTCCTGAACCACCTTGATGTAAGTTGGATCGGAATTCCCCTTCTTTTCCTTGCCGTTTCATTGCACCAACTACACGTCCATTTACCACAAAAACACGGATGTCAGCACCTTTACTTTCTTGAATAAATTCTTGGACTATTACACGAGCTCTCATACTATGAAAAGCTTCAATAATAGACTGTGCAGCCTTTTTTGTTGGTGCTAAAACTACTCCATAGCCTTGTGTTCCTTCAAGCAATTTAACAATTAAAGGAGCGCCACCAACAGAATCAATTAATTGATTAACTTCTTTGGAATAATTAGTAAACACTGTCTTTGGAAGCCCTACGCCAGCTTTCGCAAGAATTTGTAAGCTTCTTAACTTATCCCTTGATCTAACCAAAGCCTGCGACTCAACAGCAGTAAATACATTCATCATCTCAAATTGCCTTACAACCGCCGTTCCATAAAATGTTACAGAAGCACCAATTCTAGGAATTATAGCATCTAAGTCGGTAAGTCTCTCCCCTTTAAAGAAAATGGAAGGTTTATCTTCCTCAATAACTATATCACATTTCAGATGATCAATTACTTGAGCTTCATGTCCTTTTGCTTCTATAGCTTCTACAAGTCTACTTGTTGAATAGAGGTTTGCATTTCTTGATAAGATTCCAATTTTCATAATTCTGCTGATGAATTTAGATTTTTAATTGAGACATTTTTTTTTGATACATCAACAAGAAATTTGTTTTTTAAAAACTTGCGTCCGATTAGTAGCGGGTATTTCATTTCAGAGCGATTTGTCAGAGATAATTCTATGTCAAATTCTTCAGTGAAAAAAGATATTCTAGTTTTAACAAATACTCTTTCTTCAGTTTGCCCATTGGAACTTTTTACTTCCCTTATATCATAAATGGGCAACGAAAAAAGTCGTTCATCATATGAGGGATGCTCAGGGTCCAAAAGATTAAATTTAACCCATTTTTCATCATCTTTCGAAAATTTTTCGATGTTATGACAATGTAAGCTAGATGAAAAAGCGCCTGTATCTATTTTTGCCTCTATTTGAGAAATATCCCAGATTGGGAGGTCTACAAACTCGAGTCTACCTATAATTCTTTTTTCTTTTTTCATTCTCTTGCTAAGATAAGGGTAATTTAGTTGAGGTTCACTTTGTCATTTATTTAAATAAAAAAATAAAAGGTATCTTTAATCTTACTTTATAACATTTTGAAAGCTAAGGATAAAATGAATCTTTCTATTAATTCTCCCACTTTAGTTTTAGATAAACAAAAAGCACAAAAGAACATTCATTTATTAGCATCAAAAGCTAAAGATAAGGGAATTAAATTCCGACCTCATTTTAAAACTCATCAATCGTTAGAAGTTGGTAATTGGTTTCGAGAGTTTGATATAGATGGAATTACAGTTTCTTCATTGAAAATGGCTGAATTCTTTTCCGATGATGGCTGGGATAGCATTACAGTGGCATTCCCGGTTAATCTACTAGAGATTGAAAGAATTAATAAACTAGCGTCTAATATTGACCTTAGAATTCTTTCTGTTGATTTAGATACACTGCAAAAGCTTGAATCTAACTTAAGCTCATCATTAGGCATTTACTTAGAAATTGATCCTGGATACGGAAGAAGTGGAATTCTTTTATCTGAACAAGATAAGATCAGTAGAATTATTGAATTTATATCTGATTCAGATCTTCTTGAGCCAATGGGTTTCTATTGCCATGCCGGACATTCTTATAATTGTCGTTCTGAGGCCGAAATCAAAGCTTTGTCAGTACCAATAGTGACACAGTTATCTGATCTAAAAGCAAAGTATAACTTACCAGTATGCTTTGGGGATACTCCCTCCTGCTCTGTTTTGGAAGATTTTGGTATTATAGAGGAAATGAGTCCCGGAAATTTTGTGTTTTATGATTGGATACAAACAAAAATAAGTTCTTGTGAGCCAAGTCAAATAGCAGTTGTAATGTACTGTCCAGTTGTTGCTAAATATGACACTAGAAATGAACTTCTAATTCATGGCGGTGCTATTCATTTTTCGAAAGATTCTGATATATCGGAAAATAACACACCTTATTACGGCCAGTTAGTAACGCGCGAAAGCAATAGATGGGGAAATGTAATTGAAGGGTGTTATTTGAAATCCATTTCACAAGAACATGGTATTGTTAAATGCACCCCCGAGTTTTTCTCAGATATAAATGTTGGAGATGTAGTAGTTATATTTCCAATTCATTCCTGTCTAACTGCTGATTTGATGGGGAGATATCAAACATCGGAAGGCGATCACATCTCTCATATGTCCAAAAATTATAAGTAATGGGCTTCAAGTTTTACTCTTAATTAACGGCTCTTGACAATACCTTAAAACTGAAATTATCCGCATTCATTTCTGCTTTCAAGCCAACAGGTATCGTAATATTTTTATCATCGTGACTGATCATAGCACCATAAAACGCAGGAATTTTTAAAGGTTCTATATGATCTTTAAAAACTTGTTTGAGAGATAAGCTATTAGATCCCGCGTTGCAGTTTGTACATTTACCAAATATAAAGCCAGTTATGTCATCTAGGATGCCACTGAGCTTGAGTTGAGTCAACATTCTATCAATTCTATATACATCTTCTCCAACATCTTCCAGATAAAGAATAGAACTTTTAAAATCGGGAAGATATTCAGAGCCAATCATTGCAACTAAGACTGATAGATTCCCTCCTTTTAAACTTCCTTGCGAGATGCCCGGGTAAATTTTATAAGCATCTGGTTGGTTATCAGGAAGAATATATTGGGCTTCTTTACCAGAAATAAGAACTTCTTCGAAACTATTTTTAGTAAAAGAATTCCAATCTGATTTACCAACGGGTCCGTGAAATGTAACTAATCCGGATTTATTAAGAATGGCATTATGTAGTGATGTTATATCACTAAATCCGATTAATGGTTTTGGGTTCTTTCTAATCAGTTTATAATCAAGTAAATCCAATATTCGGTTACAACCCCAACCCCCTCTTATACATATAATTGCATCTACTGATGAATCCTGAAACATTTCCATTAGATCAGTAGCTCTGTCCTTATCCTTACCTGCTAAATAACCATGTCTGTCGGTTACATGATTACCCAATTTTAGTGTAAACCCTAAACTTTTTAGTGTAACGATCATTCTATCAAATTCAGCAGGATCATAAATCGGGCTAGCAGGTGCGACTAATCCAATCGTGGAATTCCAGCTTAAGGAATTGGGTAAAATTAAAGAGTGATCTTGTTCAGCTTCATCAGAAGCACAAGTTGTTTTACTGAAACCTGCCAGCGCCAGAGAAGCTAAACTGGTATTTTTAAGAAATTGTTTGCGAGATATAGCCATATGAATTTTAGTTCGCGGTAATTAGCGATATAAATTCTCTTTTTCAATGATAGAAATAACATCGGGGTTTAAATTGCTTTTAATAAACTCGCTATCCTCAATTCGATCTCTAATATCTGAGGAAGAAATTTGAATGGGTGAGTGATTTACGAATGATGTTTGTTCTAAAATTAAAGATTCAACATGCTGATGGTTTGAGCTAGGTCGATTAGCCACCAAAAGATCGGCTTCATCCAGAATTTCAGTATAATGTTTCCATGTATGAAATTGAGATAAGCTGTCTTCTCCCATACAAAAATAAAACTTACATCCAGGTTGTTGCTCTTTTAAAATTTGGATGGTACGATAAGTGTATGAAGGTTTTGGAAGTTCATTCTCGATAGTCAGAATCTTACAATCCAGATCAGCAAATCCTTTTTTGAGCATCCTCAATCGAATGTCGTAAGGAACATGTTTGTTCTTTAGTTTATGTGGCGGAAATGGAGTAAGCAATATCCACAGGTCATCTATAAAGCCTGATTCAATAAAAGAACGGGCTATTTCTATGTGTCCATTATGAACCGGATCAAAAGTCCCTCCCAATAGTCCAATTTTTTTCAAAATGGATTAGTTTGTTTGGGTATTCTCGCGTTCCTGAATTTCTTTCTTTGCGCTATTTACTCCTTTTTCAGCTTGATCTCTTAAAGCTTCAGCCTCTCCTCTTCCTGAACTTTGAGGGAAAAGTTGTATATACTTTTCATAATTAGTAATGGCTAAGTTATATCGTTCAACTTGCCTATTGAGCACACTGTTTGAAGCATAATCGTTATAGGTCTCAATTTGTTTAAGCAAAGATTGTTCTGCCCACTTAGATTCAGGGTATCTATCTATAACAAGATCATAATAGATAGTCGCAGCCTTATATTGATCTGTACGAGAATAGAATTCAGCTGATTCAAAATATTTGTGAGCGAGCTTTTCTCTAAGTGTATTTATTTTTTCGGCCGATTCTGGTACTAATTCAGAGTTCGGGTAACGACTATTAAACAATTGGAATTCTTCTATAGCACGTTTAGTAGCTGTTTGGTCTAGTCTATATCGAGGGCTTTGATAATATAAACTCATAGCTTTTTTATAATCTACTTGCTCTCTTTTCGGATCTCGAGGATAAAATGAAATGAATCTGGCGTACTCTGCTTCAGCTAATATATACCGTCCTTGATTAAAGTAACTCTCTGCAAGATAGTATTGTGCATCTTGAGCGTAATTAGTACCTCTTCCAATTCTAGTAACAGTTTCAAAAATTTCGGCAGCATCGTCATAGTTACCTTTTTCAAAAGCATCAGCTCCTTTTTGGTAACTTACATTGATAGGATCACCGGGTTTTACAAGACCAGGACTCTTGCAGGCTGTGAATGAAAAAGCGACGATAATAATAAAATAAGAAAATCTGTTCATGTGAAAATTTAATAATTAGTGATCTCTATTCTGAAGAAAGATAAGAAGATTTTTAAGCTCATGTTTGTATTCCGAATCTTTAAAAATATTTAAAGAATCTATAGCATTATCATAATGCTGCTGCACCTTTAATCCAGTATCAGAAATAACATTCAATGTATTCATAAGTTCAACTGCTTCTTCAACTTCTTTTTTTGTTGGGTTGTCATCGGCTAATACAGTATCTAAAAACTGTTTTTGATGACTATCTGCCCGTTCTAACGCAAGTATAGTGAGATATGTTTTCTTCCCTTCATAAATATCTCCACATACTCGTTTACCGAATTTATCTGGATTTGCAGTAACATCTAATAGGTCATCTTGAATTTGGAATGCTACACCCATCTCTATTCCTAAATTGAATAAAGCTTCAATTTGAGAGTTATTGGCATGAGCTGAAATAGCCCCCATTTTTAAAGAACCAGCTAGTAAGGCTGAAGTTTTACCCTTAATCATTTCAATATACTCAGGTTCCTCAACTTCAACTCTATCTACAAAATCCATATCCAAAGCTTGCCCTTCACAAACAGTTATTGTGGCGTCTGTGAAAGTTTTATGTATTTGGAAATACTCCTTTTTGGAAAAAGAATCATCCGCACCATAATAATGGAGAACTTTGAAAGCATCTGCAAACATTACGTCACCCGATAGAATAGCCTTGTTCTGATCCCATTTTTTGAATACACTTTGTAGCCCTCTGCGAGTGTCAGCATCATCCATGATGTCATCATGTACCAGAGTGAAGTTATGTAATATCTCAACGGCTAAAGCAGATGGAAGTGCATCATTCAAATTTCCATCACAAATTCCTGCTGCTAGTAGTGTAAGAAAAGGACGAATCCTCTTCCCTCCCATATCAATAGAATAGATATATGGATCGTATAATGACTTAGGTTTACTTGGAATATCAAGTTCCGTAAGTCCTTTCTGAATAAGTGAGTAAAGTTGTGTGTGTAAGTCGGTTTTTGCCAAGACGTCTTTATAGAATGATTTTAAGAATATAAGGATTCCTGTACTGCTAAAAAGCTAGGATTTTTCTTTTAAATGAGTAGTATTCAATTCTGTCAACCTTGAAACTCCTAATAACGTGAGAATAAGTTTTAGATCGGTTTCCCATTTTAGAAAAAATTCGTTCACTCCATCTAATCCATTAATGGAAATTGCTTTAATTATTGGTTGAGCGCTTGCTGCAAAATTTGCTCCCAGGCAAAATGATTTTGCGATATCAAAAGAAGAACGTACTCCACCAGAGGAGATAATTTCAAATTCCCTTTCCCATTGTAGTTTTGAAAGATCTTTTAAGCACTCTGAGGTAGGAATGCCCCAATCATCAAAATCAAAATTAGGATGAGCATTCACCTCTCTTTTATTTTCTACCTTTGCCCAGCTTGTACCCCCAGCTCCTGCAACATCGATCACAGATACACCAACGTTTAATAGTCTTTTAGCCGTATGTTGTGAAATTCCGGCACCCGTTTCCTTAACAATTACAGGAATAGAGACATTGTTTACCAAATGTTCAATTCCATCAAGTACTCCCTCAAAATTCCTATCACCTTCAGGCTGCATAAGTTCTTGCAATGGATTAAGGTGAATAATAGCTGCATCAGCCTCGATGCTTTCGACCATTCTTTTGATTTTTTCTGGACTAAGATTTCCTATTAATTGTGTTCCGCCAATATTAGAACAAATAAATGCACTTGGAGCTTTCTTTCGAACGATTGAAAAGGTTTTTGTAAGTGAGTCATCTTCAAGCATTGCGCGTTGACTTCCCACACCAAAAGGTAAGTTTTTGTATTCACAGAATTCTGCTATAACTGCATTTACTTGTCCAGCATCTGTATATCCTCCAGTCATTGATGAAATGAATAATGGGAAAGAGAACGTTCTATCTAGTAAATTTGCTTCCGTAGACACAGCATTAAAATCGATTTCAGGTAATGCGTTATGTACAAACTGATATCGCTCAAATCCGGCTTTTAGCCCGTATTGTGTCTCTTCGTTAATTGTATACTTAACGTGTTCTTTTTTGCGACTACTGATATCACTCATATTTTTTTCGGAAGTATGATAAATTTTGAAATTTATAGTACGAATAGCTTTCCTATATTGTAAAAGATAAAATGGAAGATTTTGAATAAAGAAGAAATAATTACTCTTATTAAAGAACACCCTGCTCGAAGTGTAAAGTTTGCCGTTACCGATATCGATGGTGTATTGCGCGGAAAATTACTCAGCAAGGATAAGGTTTTGAAATCTATTGAAGATGATAAAATAGGATTTTGTAATGTAATTTTTGGATGGGATATAAATGACGCTTGTTACGATAACACAGAAAAAAGTGGTTGGCACATTGGATATCCTGATGCAAGTGCAACTATTGACATAGATACATGTAGATCCATTCCTTGGGAGGATGAAAAATTATTTTTTTTGGGTGACTTTGAACAAAGTGAAAGATTGACTTCTGTATGTCCTCGATCGTTGCTAAAAAAAGTTAAAAAGCAAGCTGATGAAATGGGATATACGCCGAAATTTAGCAATGAGTTTGAGTGGTTTAATTTTAATGAAACACCACAAAGTTTTTGTGAGAAAGGTTATGTTAATCCTACCCCGCTAACTCCTGGTATGTTCGGATACTCTATTTTAAGGACATCACAGTACAGTGGGTATGTTAATGATCTTTTTGAGTTGTTACACCAATTTGATATTCCTGTAGAAGGTTTACATACCGAAACCGGTGATGGAGTTTATGAAGCCTGTATCAAATATGATGACATCTTAAAGGCGGCAGATCAGGCAGTATTGTTTAAAAATAGTGTGAAAGAAATTGCTTTTCATCATGAAATAATGCCAAGTTTTATGGCAAAATGGAATAAAGATCTCCCTGGTTGTAGTGCTCATGTTCATCAAAGTTTATGGGATAAAAAAGAGTCTAGAAATCTTTTCTTTGATGGAAAAGCAAAAAAAGGAATCAGTGAAATAATGGAGTCTTATATAGCTGGACAATTGCATTGTTTGCCATTTATTCTTCCAGTTTTTGCTCCAACAGTGAATAGTTACAAACGTTTTGTGGACGGTTCTTGGGCGCCTACAACCTCTAGTTGGGGAATTGAAAACCGAACTACTGCTTTACGAGTTATTAATCATGATGAAAGCTCAATGAGATTAGAAAATAGAGTTCCGGGTGCTGATACGAATGCCTATTTGATCATGGCTGCAAGTCTTGCTTCCGGACTTTATGGTATCAAGAACAAGCTTAAGTTGGAAAAAGAGGAAACGATCGGGAATGAATATGAAAATATAAAATCTGATTTATTTCCAACTAATCTTCATAAAGCGACTAAAGCTATGAAAGAATCAGATATTGCTGAAGAATTATTCGGAAAAGAGTTCGTGGATCACTTTATTAAAACCCGTGAATGGGAATGGAGACAATACGATCCGAAACAAAAGAACTGGGAATTGAAACGCTACTTTGAGATTGTTTAATGGCTTTTATAGATTTTAATACAATCATAAGAAAGGCTTGGAGCTCTTATGATAGTTCCAGAGAAATCGCTCATATTGTTGATATAAGTGCGAAAGTGTCCACTAATCATGTGTATCGAATTGCTCTTAAGGACAAAAATTATATTGTAGCCAAGCTCTCCTATTTTGGAAAATTCGAACATTTTGTGGAAGATCACAGCATCATAAATACACTTTCGAATAACCTACCTTCTCCCTTCGAGAATTTCCTTGCTCGTTCTTTAATGAAGGGTAATCAGCTTTTTGTACACCGCTACCAGAGTGAAATTATAGACGCGTGGATCGTATTCTATCGACCTATTCATATAAAGAATAAACTTCCTAAAAGACTGGATAAGAGCCAGATAGAAAAATTAGCTGTACAAACGGCTCATTTCCACAAAGCGTGTGATACTGTTAAAGGAACTTTACCCCGATCTTCTAAAACGATGCAAGATGATATCAATGATCTGCTGGGAATCTTAGACGATAGATCTACCAAATATGAATACCCAATTCACCGAGATCTTATACGAGATCACTGTCATAAATTTTTGGAGAACTATAATACCATTGGTGGTGATAAGCTGGAAACCATCCCTGTTTTTGTAGACTGGAATATTGGGAATTTTTCAGTGACGCCTAATTTCAAACTTTTTTCCAGATGGGATTATGATTGGTTTAGAATGAGCACTAGAATGCTCGACTTTTACTTTTTTAGCCGAGTGGTTTCAGAGATAGGAGATAAAACGGTTTTCACCTATAATGTTGATGTAATGATGGCAGAGCGGTTTAAACTGTTTCTAAAAACATACCACAAGGTGTTTCCTATTACCGAGCCTGAGATACGATTTTTAAAAGAATCCTATCGATTTTTTATCCTAAACTACGTGATCAAATACGGTCGTTTCTTTTTCCACGAGATCTTTGCAACTAAATTACAAAAAGAGGCATTAGAAACTCATTTGCCTACACTTGATGAAAAATTTGACCCGGAATTACTACTTAAAGCTTTAGATATATAACTAATGAGTTACCCTTCTTTTTTTGATGTTGCTAAACAATTTAAAGTAATCATGCTTGATTCTTACGGTGTGGTTAAAAATCATAATGGATTAATAGCTGGTGCAGACAGAACGTTAGATTTCATCCGAAAGGAAGAAAAACTATTCAGGATCTTGACGAACGATGCTTCCAGAAGTCCGCAGCAACAAATTGAAAAATATGTTGAGCTTGGACTTCCCGATATTCAGCTTCATGAGATGATCACTTCCGGTATGATGGCTAAGCATTTTCTGAAACAAAAAATAACCAGTGGGAAAATTGCGTATCTGGGGACTGAAAATTCAGCTGATTATATTTTGCAAGCTGGTTTAGAGCATATTGCAGTTTCTGATATAGACTTGAATAACATTGAAGATATATCAGCATGTGTGTTCTTAGATGATGAAGGCTTTGATTGGAATGTTGATATCAATAAAGTGGTAAACCTGCTTAGAAAGAAAAATATGCCTGTTATTTTGGCCAATTCTGACTACTACTACCCTGTTTCACATAACGATATTGCCATTGCTACCGGTGGTGTCGCAAAACTGGTTGAAAATATGTTAGGTAAAAAATTCATCCACTTTGGAAAGCCGGATTCTCAAATGTTTATGTATGCCTATGAGCAATTGATTAAAGATGAGTACATCAATAAGAACGATATTCTGATGGTTGGAGACACATTACGTACTGATATCTTAGGTGGTAATAAATTTGGAGTAAAAACAATGTTGGTTCTTTCGGGAAACACTCGCGAGGATAATTACGAATCACAGATTCGATCTACGGGTATTATTCCTGATTTCGTCTGTAAATCCATTATGGAATGAAATATAGTTACAACGGTCGCGATTTTGATATAAAAAGATATCCACCAACAACAAACAGATCTTTACAGCCTTGGAACGCAGCTGATGAATTAATTCTAGAATTTTTAGAAAGTCAGGATACAAGTACTGAAAATTTAGTATTAATAAACGATCGGTTTGGTTTTCTGGCCACTACCCTTTTTCATTTGAAGCCTATCTCTGTAGTTGATTATAAAAGTCATCAGAAATCGATAGAAAGAAATTACACGTCAAATTCACTGGTACTTAAATCACGGTATCTTGCTAAACCACTTAATGAACTGCCTGAGCTTAAAATCGGGGTGATAAAAATCCCTAAGTCATTAGAAGAATTTGAACTTCAGATTCAACAATTACACAGCTCTGTAACTGACGATGGAGTGATAATTTGTGGATTTATGACCAAGTATTTTACTCCACAATTATTAGAAATAGCGAGCAAATATTTTGAAGATGTAGAACAATCGAAAGCAAAAAAGAAAGCTCGTTTATTGATACTAAGGAATAAGAAAGATATTGTTCAGCAATCACTTAGTATAACCATCGAGTTTAATGATAAGGTATATAATCAATATCCAGGAGTGTTTTCATCGGACCATATTGACTACGCTACTCAATTCTTTTTGGAGCATTTAACAGTCACTAATTCGGATCTTAAAGTGTTGGATCTAGCTTCCGGAAATGGAGTGATTGCTGATTATATAATTCAAGAAAACCCAGAGAGCGAGGTTTATTTACTAGATGATTCCTTTCTAGCCATTGAGTCTTCTAAGTTGAATGTAGCAGAGAATGCTAAATTTCGTTGGGATGATTCTTTGGATTCTTTTGAGGACAATTCTCTAGATCTAGTGGTTTCTAATCCTCCCTTTCACTTTGAATACGAAAACAATATTGAAGTGTCGCTTGGTCTATTTGAGCAGGTAAAACGTTGCTTAAAAGAATCCGGTAGGTTTACACTTGTTGCCAATCAACATTTGAATTACAAAACGCACTTGGATAAGATCTTCACTTCTTGTTCTGTTATAGCAGAAAATGACAAATTTGTTGTGTATGAGTGTTTGAAGAAGTAACTCTCTGTTTTATTGTTACTTAATTTTATGTATTCTCTCTAAAGTCATTATTATCAGTTAATAAGATTCTGAATATGTATACATTTAAAACGGGCACCTCCTCTTCTTCTATAAAATATATCTTTCTAATTGGCTTAATGGTATTGGGTTGTAATGCCAGAAGCGAGAGTGAAAACCAACTAGACTACTCTGAAATCCCAATCATTGAACTTAATAAAGAGTTTAGTATAACAGAGTCTGAGAACTATATACCTGCCATAGTTATGCGAGTTATGGTTAGTCAGGATGGTTCCATCTTAGTTTCAGAACGATCTGAAAACTCCATACATCAATTCGACAGCTTAGGAAATTATATGTTAAAGGTGGCTGGACCTGGCCGCGGACCAGGAGAATTAAGTAGATATGCGAATCCTCATTTTAGTCAAAATAGACTAGTAATGAGTAACAATAATAATTTTTTAACTGAATATGGACAAAATGAAGAGGGAATATTTGAATATATAAAGGACTACAAGTTTCGATTGCCAGGTAGATTAAGGGGGTTTCGTGTTGAGGAAGATCAAAATGAATTATTTGTCAGTGTTGATTCCGTCGATTATCCATTTCTAGAGATACCTCCGGAATTCACTACAGAATTTATAATTAGTACAAAAATCCAAAATGATACTCTTCTGGATGGAGAGAGCATAATGTCTCTTAAATCACATTCTTCTTACGTTGAAATTACAGACGGTGGAAATTCGATGAGCTATTCAAGATTACCGTATCGATATTCAGATTATTTTTCTGTGTTAGAAGGCGGAAATTTATTGATTTCTAGGCCCTCTAAATCTTCTATTGAGATTTTAGATAGAGATTTAAAACCAAGTCACCACTTAAAACTAAATGTTGAAGAAAGACCTGTCACAGAAAAAGATATTGAATATTACTTTCCTGATAATACTTCTTCTGAAATAAATGACAGAAAAAGATTGATCAGTGATGTAAAACCACCATTTATGCGTGTATTACTAGATGATAGTAATCGATTTTGGTTAATGACGGATGAAACTGTTGAGGGAAAAGAATTTGTAATCTTGAGTTACACTGGAGAACCAATAGGTCGTGTATTACTACCTCCTGGAAGTACTGTTCACGCAGTCAGAAACGGAAAAATCTATACGGTTAAAATGCTAAACGAAACTAGTATTGATGTTTACTCATTAAAATAAGGCTAAAGCTTCCTTATCACATTAACTCCATCCCGAACTGGTAACAATACTTGCTCTACCCTATCGTCTTCTGCTACTAGTTTATTAAAAGCTGCTATTGCTTCCGCTTTAGGGTCTTCGGGTTCAAGTACGGTTCCATCCCATAAAACATTATCCGCAATAATGAGCCCCCCCGAAGATAATAATGGTAATATCTGCTCATAATAATACGAGTAGCGAAGTTTGTCGCCATCCAGATAAACTAAATCAAATAAGCCTGATAGTTCTTTAATTGTTTCTTGAGCGTTGCCGCATATCATAGTAACCTTCTCTCCTGCCGGAGTTTGACCAAAATGTTTTTGAGCTATTTTCTGATATTTCAGATTCATTTCCAGAGTAATAACTTCCCCGTCATCAGGTAAAGCTTCAGCCATCATAATTGCAGAATACCCGGTAAATGTTCCTATCTCCAAGACGCGCTTAGCTCCAGAAATTTTTACGATCATTTTGAGTAGCTGTCCGACTACTCGACCGCTTAACATATCTATATATTGAAGCTCTTCATCACTAGACCTTATTAACTTCTTGATATCCTCACTTTCTGATGTAGTGAGATCTTCTGAGTATTGATCTACCTTCGGGTCAGTTATTTGGACGGTTGGTTTTCCTCTATGCTTCTTCATGATTGTAAGATAAGGCAGAACACCCCATCATCACCAAAAAGATTTGTATAGAATTTTGTTTGAATACAATTTTGGCAAAACTAAAACAGATTGATAACTAGATAGTTTTCAAAAAATCAGAATAGTTTCTACTCATCTTAATTGTTTCCCCGTTTTTCATTATTACTAAGTAATCCCCATAAAGTTGTTCATCGAAACACTCTACATGATCTATATTTACAATAAATGATTTGTGAACTTGATAGAATTTATTTCGGTCTAATTTTTTCAAAAATCCTGAAAGAGTGCTCCTTACCAAGTGCTTCTTATCATTCGTAACTAAATTTATGTAATTCCCATCTGCTTCGATCCACATTACATCAGGGATGTTAAGGATGCGAACTTTACTACCATTCTTTACAACATATCTCTCTAGAGAATTTGAACCGCTTTGCACATGATCAGCCTTTGGAGTTGCTTGTTTTTGGTTAGACACACGTTCCGTACTATCCAATATGCGTTCGTTAGAGTGATGTATACGTCCGTTAGTTGTTGATCTATGTATTTTGAGCTTAGCATTCTCATTGTTCGTATTTCTGAAAGGAGCAACAAAAACAATGATAGGTTTATTTGCTGAAATAGCTTCGGCTACTTCGTTACTATTATTACAGTATTCAACAGTATCTAAGTTCTTGTCTCCGGAAATAATATTAAGGAAATTTTCTTGTGTAATTTTTTCGTCTTGTAGAATGATAGTCTTTATGCTCTCCATGCCTTCCCTTTATTGCATTTAAATAATATGAACACCATTTAGACTGTATTAGCCATCAAAAGGTTGCGAAAGAAAGTGCTTATTGAATCATTTTGTGATGAAAAGCTAAATCAGTGTGATATCATGCGTTGTAGCTTTGTAAATAAATGTTAGTGAGTCTGAGAGTATTTGGCAGGAATTGTAATAGAGCAACATTCCCAAGAATTTAAATTAGAGCTCCTTGATTCCTCATCTTTAAAATTTAAGTGATGATATGCTTATATAATGTTGCAAGATGCTCTAACCTTATCCGGTCTCAATCGTTTTAATGATATCGTTTAGATAAACAATTACAATTAAAGGATAAGACCATGAAAACCACTAAAACAACACTTCTTACATTGATCTTTGCAATTATTGCATCTGCAACAAGTATTGCAAAACCCGATAATGATCAACTGTTCAACGCAGCCCTAAAGGGCGATCTTAATACGATTAATAAATTGATTGAAAAGGGATATGACATCAATACAAGAGATAAGAACAATAACAACGCATTATATTATGCTGTATATGCCAATGACTATGAAGCAATTCAAATGTTGGTTGAGCTAGGAATAGATATTAACGTGACCAACAATAGTGACAATACTCCGCTTATGGTTGCAAGTACATTGAATAAAGAATTAGCTCTTAGAGCATTACTGGAAAATGGTGCTGATACTGAGATCAAACACAGTACAGGACAAACAGCTCTTACTGTAGCGGCTTTTAAAGGAAATATGGAATCTGTATATACCTTGATCTCCTATGGAGCTGATGTAAACGTGATGCCTACGAGTGGATTCTCTGCCCTAAAATACGCTGCAATTAATGGTGATTTATCGCTTGCTAAAGTATTAATAAATAATGGCGCATATGACATGAAAGATAGAAACGGAGATTCAGCACTTAAGTTTGCAATTTCTAAAAATCACCAAAATGTTGCAGAGCTAATCAAAAACATAGAGAAGTGATCCCTATCAATAATTATCAAAAAATTTAAAACCTCTTTATTTTCATAAAGAGGTTTTTTTATATCCATAAGCCTTCATAAGTTCTTTTGTTAGATACGGTAGAACATCCTATCATCACCAAAAAGAGTTGCATTGAATTTTACCCCGGCAAAAGAATCTCGCTTTCTGGTCTGGTTTTTTGACCAATATACACGCTGGCTAATTAAGCGTAGATTTAAGAGTGTATGGATTAAACAATCTTATCTTCCAAATAGGGATAGTAAAACAGTGTATTTCCCAAACCACAACATGTGGTGGGATGGGTTATTACCACTTTATTTAAGCCGGAAATTCTTCAATCAACCTGTCAGAGCAATGATGGAAGACACGCAGATCAAGAAATATAAGTTCTTCCCAAAAATTGGAGCTTTTTCTGTTAACCTTTCTGATTCCAGATCTGTACTTAAATCTCTTAGATATGCCATAAAATGTATGGAGCGTGACCGAGCTTGTTTATTTATCTATCCTGAAGGTGAACTCACTCCTATCTCAGATTCTAAACCTACCTTCAAAAAAGGCCTAGCTTGGTTGTTTAAAGAGATGGGTAGTACTGTAGATTTTGTGCCCATTGCGTTTTATTCACATACTTTTAGAGATGACAAACCTGAGCTGTATATCAATATTGGAGATCCTATTGAATTAGATTCATCGCTTTCTAAAGAGAAGCTAACCGCAGAATTTGAGATAGCGGTTCATCAGCTATTAGTTGAAACTAGAAAAGTAGCCGGCTTTGGTGAAGAAGGGTTTACTAGAATTAGAAACTGACTAGTTTTGATCACTTGCTATCCGTCACCAAGTCCACTCGTAAAGGCTTTTGTTTTTTTGTACCCAATGTGGTTTTTGTGAAGCAAACCTGAGCCGCATTTTAACAGCAGGCCAGAACAATTTGTTGTATATATTTTCTGGATATATATACTCTGTTATACCTTCAGCTACATCGAGTTTGTCTTTTCTTTTTAAGATTCCCTTGCTATAAAAACGTTGATAAAAAGGCCCGCTATCAAGGATTGAACTAGCTTGTAATGTAACTTCGGAATGCTGGGATCTAAGTATGATTTTTCTCCCCGAACGAATACCAAATATACTAGAACGGATGTCTTCAATATCAACAGCATCGAATCGATCAATAACTTCTTGATTATCCTTAGAGATCAACCAAGCTTGATATTGCTTCTCATTATTTCGATTCATCATATAGTAGATCAAAGTAGAATCTTTGAAATGTAATCTCCCCCAATACCAATCTATAAAATCATCTTTCATTGGTTCTAGGCCTACATTATGATCGTGATATCCACTTCCTTTAAACTGAACGTGATGCTCTCCCCTTTTACCGATAATTTTTAGACTACCTTCAACCATAGCTTTGGGCTGTACCAAGTTCCAAAAATGTTTTTCTACTCCTTCTGTAGTATTGACTATTAGAGAAGGGTTTGACTTATTACTTTTGAAAGTAAGATTTCCTTTAACACTATGAGAAGATGCTAGCTGTTGGTCTATATGTAATTCATAAACTAACTCATTGTCGTTTACCTTTTTTGTGAATGTGTTAGCACCAATTTTGAGTGTTCCTAGTTCATCCCATTCTAAATCAGCTGATTCATACTCTTCAAATCCATAAAATTCTGTTTTGGTGTTATTATAAACAGATACGCTTACAGCGGGATGATCATCTGGTTTGGAAGATTTTTCATCAATATCTCGGATGTATTCCGGAGAAAAAGGGTTGCCGATATAAAAAATTACTACGAAGGACCATTCTCGATCTTCACTAATAGCATCAAAATACCACCACTCATATCCACCGGAAGGTTTATTATTGAAAGGCTGGTCTTCATTATGATCGGTAGAGATGTTCATGTATTTATTTGAATCTTTTTGTGACTAGAACTTGAGCTTCGTTAACTTAAGAACAATTATGATGATTATTCTCTACATATCCATTACTTTTTTGCTGTACACAAGTGTGATACTTATTCGGAATATGTTCGATTTTAAACCTTTAAAAAAGACCCGAGTTTCCGAAGCTCCTAGATCAAAAAAAGTAAGTATCTGTATTCCCGCAAGAAACGAAGTGGATGTAATTGAACGATGTGTAACATCAGCTCTAAAGCAAAACTATCCAAATTTTGAAGTATTAGTCCTGGACGACCAATCTACTGACGGCACTTCTGAAATTCTAGATCAACTATCCGGAATTATAAATAATCTGATTCATATTAAGGGTTCTCCCAAACCAGACGATTGGTTAGGCAAACCCTGGGCTTGCCACCAGCTAAGCAAAAAAGCCTCAGGCGATATTCTATTTTTTATTGATGCAGATGTGTGGCTTGATGAAGATGCAGTTCCTAAAGCCGTTTCTGAGCTGTCTACATTTGATGCTATTACGGTATGGCCGGAACAGATCGTAGAAACATTTTGGGAGCGACAGGTTATTCCTTTGATCTACTTTGCTTTGTTTACATTATTACCGGCTAAATATGTTGAGCGTAATCCTCGTTGGTTACCAAAAGAATTGCAATCAAAGATGTCCCCTCTTTTTGCTGCGGCTTGTGGTCAATTCATAGGTTTTAATAAGAATTGCTATGATCTAATTGGAGGTCATCAGTCAGTAAAAAATAAGATCATTGAAGATGTTGATTTAGCAAAAAATCTGAAAGTATCAGGAGCTAGCTTTAAAATGCTTCATGGAGCTGATTCAGTATTCTGTAGAATGTACAGTAATCATAATGAACTTTGGAACGGACTTCGGAAAAACTTCTTTGTCGGGTTTAATAAGAATCTACCTTTCTTCCTTAGTATGGGAATATTGCACTTGATAGTATTCATTGCACCTATAATATTATTTATTCATGGTTTTTCGATCAATTCTTCCGAGCTGTTAATTGCTTCATCAATTGCTATTTTTATTATATTTATACAGCGCTCTTTACTTAATTTTATATTTAAGTGGGATATTTATTCAGCTTGTACACATGCACTTGGAGTGCTTTGGTTTCAGGCTTTGGGAGTGCAGTGTTTGGTGGACTTTATCACCAATAAAACTGTGCAATGGAAAGGCAGAGACGTAAGCTAAAATTTTCTTCATTTTATTTTCATAAACGTTTTCTTTTTTGATGTCGGATATACATATTCCATCAATGAAAGTGATCATCGACAAATACCTGAAATACCTTGCGGTAGAAAAAAATTCATCCCCACACACGATCACGTCGTACAAAAATGACCTCTCCTCTTTTCTCAATTTTATTGCAGAACAAGAACAAATTGATACTGAAAAAGTTAAGATACATTCTGTAACCAGGTTAACTATAAGATTATGGTTAGGAGAACTTTCAGAAGATGGTTTGGCAAAGTCTTCAATTGCTAGAAAAGTAGCCGCGCTCCGATCTTTTTTTAAATATTGTTTTAAACGTGGGCATGTAGAAAAGAATCCCGCTCATTTATTGGTTGTTCCAAAAAAGGATCGCTCTCTTCCTAAAACAGTAAACTCTGCAAATATTGAACGAATGATGGATTCAATAAATACAGAAACTCCGTCGGGTAGACAAGATAAGGCCTTGTTAGAATTATTTTATGGAACAGGAATTCGACTTAGTGAGTTAATTAACTTAAACCTTTCACAAGTAGACTTTGCTAACAATCAGATCAGTGTTATTGGTAAGGGAAATAAACAGCGTATTATTCCATTAGGTAAACAAGCAATTGTTTCATTGAAAGAGCATTTGGAGACGAGGGAAAAATTATTTGGTAGTAAAACAGACACTGATGCAACAAAAGCTATATTTCATTCCGCACACGGACAGCGGATGTATGCACGAAACGCTCAACGAATAGTTGAGAAACATTTAACTAAAACAAGTGAGGTAACACAAAAAAGCCCGCACGTTTTACGGCATAGTTTTGCAACACATATGCTAGACAACGGGGCAGATATCAGAATAATAAAAGAGTTTTTGGGTCATGCAAATTTAGCAGCCACCCAGATCTACACGCATACGAGCGTGGAGCGACTCAAAAATGTGTATGAAAATGCACATCCAAGAGCTAAAACATAAATTAAAAGGATACAAAAATGAACATTTCATTCACCTCAAGACATTTTGATGCAAGCGAAAATCTTAAAGAATTTAGTAAAGGGAGCGTAGAGAAATTAGAACAATTTTATGATCGTATAGTATCTTGTGACATCGTTTTGGAACCGACATCAGATCCGAAGAAACCTCAAAAAGCTGAGTTAATTATTAAGGTTCCTCAGAAAGTAATTGCGGTGAATGAAAAAGCTGAATCCTATGAAAAAGCTGTATCTGTAGCCGTAGATATAGCTACCCGGCAATTAAAACGATACAAACAAAAACTTCAAGCAGTACATTAAAATATGCCATTTACAGCCGGCGAGCCTATTCCTCGCAAGAAAAAAATAAGTGTCTCTTATCTAGTAAAAAAATTAAGAGAACGCGTACAATTAAATTTAACAGCTTGTACTTCCGGCGATTGTGCCGAGTACAAGTTTGTTTCAGAAGTGGATCTCCACAGACCGGGGATGGCGCTAGCCGGCTATATTGATTTATTCACGTATAAGAGAATTCAGATCATCGGTAACACGGAAACTCAGTTTCTTAATAATCAAAGTATCGATGAACAAAAATCTGCTTTTAAAAATATATTAGAATTTGACCTGCCTGTTATCTTTCTGACGGATGGAAATCAGCTTTCTGATGAGCTTATCAAAATGGCGGAAAGTGCATCTATTCCTATCTACAGTACAAAGATGGAAACCACTCGATTTATGTTTTTAATTCGGGATTTTCTAGAAGATCAATTTGCGACACAGACAATGGTACATGGTGCTATGGTTGATGTGTATGGTATTGGGATTTTAATTGCGGGAAAATCAGGGATAGGTAAAAGCGAAGTAGCATTAGATCTTATTGAACGTGGTCACAGGTTGGTCGCTGATGATGTTGTAATGCTTACGAAGAAAAGTAATGTGCTTATGTCTTCTGCTACAGATATGAGTAAGCACTTCATGGAAATACGCGGACTAGGCATCATTGATGTTATGTCTATGTTTGGGATACGTTCTATTCGTTATCAAAAACGTTTAGAAGTTGTTCTGGAGCTCACGCTTTGGGATGAAACCGATGATGTTGAACGCACTGGATTAAATCATGATTCAGTATCTATCTTGGATTTAGACATCCCTCTTATTCAGTTACCGATTACTCCGGGTAAAAACATTACTGTAATTGCGGAAGTAATAGCGATGAATTATTTATTGAAACATTATGGCTACGATCCCGCAAAAGCCTTTCAAGAAAGAATTCAATCAAAGATCGCCAGTAAAATTGGTGATTTTGACCCTTCTCCTCAAAGAGCAATTGAATATTTTGAAGGAGATTTTGAGTAACATTAGAATCTGGGCTTACTCTTTGATTTGAACCTTATGAGTACGTAACTTTTGCGCGGTCTAAAAATAGGATATGTCACTACACAATCATTATTACTACGACGAAGATAGCTGCGAGTTTATACCTATAGAGTATAACAAAGCAGAACAAATTATCTATAATCTATCTATCTGGATCTTAACAGGCGTAGTTTTATCAGGACTTGGTATCATCCTGTTATCCAGTTATGTGGGAACACCTGCCGAGCTAGCCCTTAAAGCGGAAAATGAAGTTCTATTCAAACAGCTAGAGACTACCAAGAAATCTATTCTAGATATTGATGATCAGCTTAGAACAATTGCTGAAGCAGATAACGAAGTGTATAGATCCGTATTGGGATTAGAAGAAATATCTACCGATGAACGTGAAGCAGGTACCGGAGGAGCAAATCCTAATCCAGAATTTGATGTATACAACCAATCCTCCGCAGAATTACTAAGATGGACGTCTTCCAAAATTGATAATCTTGAACGTCGAGTTAGTATTCAGAAATTAAGCTTCGAAGAATTAAAGCAAGCATACAACACCAACAAAGATAAGCTACAACATCTTCCTGCGATTAAACCCACTGCGGGAATTTTATTAAGTAGTTTTGGAATGAGAGACCATCCCGTACTTGGTTATTCAAGAAGACATGGTGGAGCAGATTTTAGAGCAGATATTGGGAGTCCGGTTTATGCTACTGCAAATGGTAAAATAAGATATGTTGGTCTAAGAGGAACATTAGGTAGAATTATAGTGATTGACCATGGATATGGATATGAGACGTTGTATGCTCATTTATCTAGCTCAGCTGAAGGAATAAGAAGTGGTACTGAGGTTACAAGAGGAATGCTAATTGGTTATTCCGGAAATTCGGGATTAACTGAAGGACCCCACCTCCATTATGAGATTCATCTGAATAAACAGAAAGTAAATCCAATAAATTATCTTTTTGCTGATATCTCTCCTGAAGAATATGTGTTGTTTCAAGAGATAGCAAAAAAGAACACAAAATCTATGGATTAAGACTTTATATTTTTTCAAAAAAAATATGTTTAAGTCCCTCCTTTTCTTTTTCTTAATTCAAATTAAATCTTATTTGAATTCATGAAACGTAACAAGCTCTTTCTCGCAGTTCTATTTCTTTTCACTCCTACCTTTGTCATTGGTCAGCCATTGATCACTCAGAATATTAATGAAACGGCAGAGAAGTTGATAAAAACTTCTCTTTCTAGTACAGTTGGCTTTGAGAGGTTGACTCATCTAACAGACTATTATGGTCCTCGTTTGAGTGGATCTAAAGAGCTTGAAGATGGTATTGATTGGATCATCGAAGAGATGAAGAAAGACGGCTTTGATAAGGTTTGGGGACAACCTGTTATGGTTCCACATTGGGTTCGTGGGAAAGAGTCGGCTACACTTAATGCTCCTATTACAAAAGAACTTCCTATGGCTAGCTTAGGAGGTAGCATTGGCACACCTGAAAATGGTATCACAGCGGAAGTGGTTGTCGTTAAAAGTTTTGATGAACTTGAAAAGAGGCAATCAGAAGTAAGAAACAAGATCGTTCTATTCAATGTTCCTTTTACATCTTATGGAGAAACCGTTCAGTATAGAGTTAATGGTGCTATTGCAGCTGCTAAACATGGAGCTGTAGCAAGCGTGCTAGCTTCTGTAGCTTCTTATTCTATGCAAACACCACATACCGGTACCATGAGCTATGAGGAAGGCGTTAAGAAAATTCCTCATGCAGCACTTACTGTTGAAGATGCTAATTTAATCGAGAGATTTATAAAAAGAGGAGAAACAGTTTCCATCACCCTAAAAATGGAAGCTAAAACATTACCTGATGCACAATCACACAACGTAATAGCTGAAATAACAGGAAGTGAATTCCCTGAAGAGATTATTGTAATGGGTGGTCACATTGACGCCTGGGATAATGGTCATGGTGCTATGGATGATGGCGGAGGATGTGTAGCTGCATGGGAAGCGTTAAGGTTGATCAAAGAAACGGGTTTTCGTCCAAAACGAACAATACGTGTAGTTCTTTGGACGAATGAAGAAAATGGATTAAGAGGTGCAAATGAATATTTACGTTGGGTAAAAGAAGATGAAAAATCATTAGATAATCATGTACTGGCTATGGAATCTGATGCCGGAGTTTTTGATCCTATAGGATTTGGTTTTAGTGGTAGTAATGATGCTTATGAGATCCTAAGCTCTATAGGGAAACTGCTAAAATCAGTCGATTCTGGTGAAGTCAGAAAAGGTGGTGGTGGAGCTGATATTGGACCTCTGATGCAAAATGGCGTTCCGGGAATGGGGTTAAATGTAGATGGTACCAAATATTTTTGGTTTCATCATACGGCTGTAGATACCATTGATAAAGTTAATATTGACGATTTCAATGAATGTATAGCTACTATGGCTGTTTTCGCTTACGCAGTAGCTGATCTTGATGTTAGGCTACCGCGTTAGTCAGTATTTTCGGATAACCACCGTTCAGCAATTTGGTCTCCTGCTTTAATAGATTTTTTTATCCATTCGAGTAGGAGTTCTTCCCTCCTTTCAGAATTCAGATTCCATTGAATATCAGATTGTCTCAATCTTGTGGTAACATCATATAAACAAATTGCAGCACTTACCGAGATATTAAAGCTCTCACTAAATCCTGACATAGGAATCTTTACAAAAGCATCAGATTGTTCTAACACATGATCGGTTACTCCTTCTAATTCAGTACCAAAAACTAGAGCTGTAGGCCTTGAAATATCCAGATCGTTTAAGTTGTAGTCATTCTCATGAGGAGTTGTAGCTACAATCTGAAAGCCATTAGATCGCAATGAGTTAAAACAGTCACTCACATTATCATGATCCTTTTTATTGTGGCGATGAATAGATAGCCACTGATCTGCGCCAATAGTAATTTGTGAAGATGCATCGAACTCGTTGTTGTTTTCAATAACATGTACGTCTTGAATTCCGAACCCATCACAACTTCGCAAAACTGCACTTGCATTATGGGGTTGATAAATATCTTCAAGTACAACCGTAATATGTTGTGTACGCTGATCTAGAACTTCATTAATTCTATTGAGTCTAGATTCAGAAATAAATTCTTTCAGGTGTTCAATTAACTCTGTGCTCATAATTTTGTATAAAAAAAGCCGCTTCTTATTCAGAAACGGCTTTGCGAAAATTTTATGTCTTAATTACATCTAAAGGTAAAACCCTTCTTTCTAATGGTTTCTATGTAATCATTCTCAGAGTACTCTCTGATCTTTTTTCTTAAATAACTGATATACACATTGATATAATTAGTCTGAGTATCGAAGTGAATATCCCATACTTTTTCGGCAAGCTCTTCTTGTGTAATAATGCGGTTCTTATTCTTTATAAAATAAACAAGAAGATTAAATTCATTATTTGTGAGCTGCAATTTATTATCATTTACAGAACATTCTCGTTTTAATAGATGTAGATTGATTTCTCCACAAACAAGCGTTTGGTCTCCAGAAGACTCAGCCCTACGTTGAATGGCTTCCATTCTAGCTAATAATTCTTCGGTATTGAAAGGCTTGGTTAAATAATCATCAGCACCAACTTTTAAACACTTAACTTTTACATCCGTTTCTTGCTCACCTGACAAGATCAAAACCGGAGTAGTAACACCTTCACTGCGGATCTTTTTGCAAACCTCGTACCCATCTCCGTCAGGTAATCCAAGATCCAAAACTATCATTTCAAATTTTTCTTCAATTGCCAGTGCTTGGCCGTCTTTGGCAGTTTCAGCAGTCATTACGGTATTACCATTATGTTCTAGTACTGCCTTCACCAGTGTTCGAACTGAGGGATCATCCTCTACAACAAGAATTTTCATATGCTTTTAAATAGTTATAAAGTGGCTTGATAACCAGTTTTTCTAATGTTGGTTAGAAAAAATTAACAAACATTAGAAAGAAAACCTAACTCTATTTATGATTGGTACCCGATTTGCTTTAACCAAGTTATTGCTTCATTTAAATGAGGTTTAGTAAGTTTATGACCTGAATTAACCTCTATAAAGTTTGCTGTGAACCCGGCCTCTTTAAGTATCTGTATTTCTTTTTCTTGAGGTTTTGGGAGAACACTTTTATCTGAACTACCATGAAGTGCAAGTACTTTAATATGCTTAGCATCCTCTAAAGCACCTTCAAAAGCTTCTGTCTTTATGCGAGCTCCTATTATAATAGCTTCATTTACATGCTTCCATCTAGAAAGCATAAAATACCCTCCTAGATATCCACCCATTGAATAACCGAATAAACAGATACGACTTACATTTATATTAGGAAGTATATTATCTATTACTTCTTGTATAAATTCAGAGGCTAACTCAAGAGACTTAATAAACTGTTGCTGTTCACCATCGTATAAATACCAAGATGCGCCCCACTCATGAACTTTTGTTTTCCCGGTTTCATCATAAATAGGATACGGAGCTTGAATGAACAGATGATAAGCTTCGATCTCCATCATCTCTTTCACTAGCTTCTCAAACTTTGATATATTTTGTCTGTAGCCATGCAAATAAACAATTAGAGGCTTTGCACGCCCTTCCCCCGTCTCATACAATTTATATGGAACTTGGATTTTAAATGATGTTTTTCCTGAGATTAATACTTCGTGCATACTTTTTTCTTAACGATAGTGATTTTTAAATTTAATAAATGAAATTTTGCATTGGCATTTGAGGTGATACCTCTTACTTTTGGAAAAGTAAATCATCACAAGAAAAAACAAACTATGTCAGTGATTCGCAACGATTGGACTCAAGAAGAAATATCTGAAATCTACCATACCCCACTTATGGAATTGATTTATAAAGCCGCAACCGTTCATAGAGAATACCACGAAACAGGCGAAGTACAAGTATGTACTCTTCTTTCTATTAAAACCGGTGGATGCTCTGAAGATTGTGCTTACTGTCCTCAATCGGCAAGATATGACACTGGAGTAGATTCAGAGAAACTGATGCCTAAAGAGATGATCCTTGCATCCGCAGAGCGAGCTAAAGCAGCGGGAAGCACTCGTTTTTGTATGGGAGCTGCGTGGAGAAGCGCTCGTAGAAATAAAGATTTTGATGAGGTATTAGATGTAGTTTCTTCTGTGGCAGATATGGGATTAGAGGTTTGCGCCACTCTTGGAATGCTGAACGATAAACAAGCAGCACAACTTAAAGAAGCTGGTTTATATGCATACAATCACAATTTAGATTCCAGCGAAGATTTTTATAAAAAGATCATTACTACTCGTTCTTATGATGATCGTTTAGATACTATTAAGAAAGTTCAGGATAACAATATTTCTGTGTGTTCAGGTGGAATTATTGGAATGGGTGAAACTCACGAAGATAGAATTGGTTTACTTTATACCCTATCCAATTTAGAACAACATCCGGAATCAGTTCCTGTAAATGCACTTATTGCGGTTAAAGGAACGCCAATGGAAAACCAGCCTAAGGTTCCTAGTTGGGACATGGCTAGAATGATTGCTACAGCTAGAATATTAATGCCTCAATCGATGGTTCGTTTATCAGCTGGACGTGTACGTATGAGCTTCGAGGAGCAAGCTCTTTGCTTTATGTCGGGTGCTAATTCTATCTTTACCGGTGAAAAACTACTTACCACCAACAATAACGAGTTAGACGAAGACATGCATATGTTTGAATTGTTTGGATTGAAGCCTCGCCCTTCCTACAAAAATGCAAAGCCGGAGCATGTACCTGTTGGGGTGTAGTCATTTAAACTGCTAACAGATTTAAATCTTAGGCTTGTTATTCTGAACGAAGAAGGTGATTTTCATTTAACTCAAAAATTGAATTATGAAATCACTTTCCGCAGTTCTACTATTTTTTATCGTCTTCACTTCTTGTACATCAGAGAAAAAGGAATCTATTCAACCCGATTTTGTCACGGTTCAAGATTCTACCTCCATCCTATTTAGTGTTACCGGATTGAGCGGACCTGAGGCTGTACGATATGACGAAACCCAAGATGCTTTCTTCATATCAAATTTTAATGGCGGTGGTGGCGATCTAGACTCGAACGGGTTCATCACCAAAGTTGATGCAGATGGAAATACTACATCCCTCAAGTTTATGGTCGGTACAAATGAATTTCCACTACATGCCCCACGAGGAATGTATATTGAAAATGCCTCGCTTTGGGTCGCTGATGTCCAAGGTGTTCACGTATTTGATGTAGAAACAGGAACTCACCAGAGATTCATAGATTTTAGATCATTTGAACCGGGATTTTTAAATGATGTTTCGGGTGATGGTTCAGGGAATATTTATGTCACAGATACCGGAAACCCTATTGTTTATAAGATCGAAAATAATGAGCCTTCCACATTCTTAGATTCTCTAGAGATCTATCCAAATGGAATTACTTACGATTCATCCAACGACCTATTTGTTCTTGCTCCATGGCGACAAGAAACTCAATTTTATTCTTTTAATGCTTCTGGTGAAGTAAATGAACACCATGAATTTGAAGGCGGTAATTTTGATGGCATTGAGTATGCTGATGGAAAATTATTGGCCGCCAGCCAAGTAGATCAAAGTATTAGGGTTCATGATGGAACTTCTGATCGTGTTTTGATTAAAACAATGGGAAGACCTGCAGATATTGGTATTGATAGAAAGAATAAGATCGTTGCGGTTCCTTACATTGCGTTGAATAAAGTGGATTTTTGGAGTTTTGCTAAAAAATAGATCTCACCTTTCAAAATATTCGTATTAACATAAAACTGAACTAAGATATTTTTTGACCCTATGATCGACATTGTTGACGAAAAGCTTGAATTAGAAAGATTAGTAACTTTAGCTGAATATGATATTGACTATGCAACTGAATATGAAGATCTAGATGATCTTTCAAAGTTAGCAGCTCACATTTCCGGAGCACCTATCTCCCTCATAAATCTAATTGGGGCAAATACACAGTGGTCCATTTCAAGTTATGGCATGGATGTAGATCAAATTTCAAGAAAAGACTCTATTTGTGATATAACGATCAAAAAAGATGAGTACTTAGAAATTCCAGATCTCGATAAAAAAGATAAGTTCAAAGATCGACCATATGTAGCTGAGGAGCCAAAGCTAACTTACTACTTCGGTATTCCCCTTAAGACAGACGATGGAATTAATATTGGTGCCATTTGTGTGATGGATCAACAAAACCATTCATTCAGTCCTGAAAAAATTGAGATGTTCAAGATCATTGCTGAGGAAGTAATGAGACGATTGGAGCATCGTAAACTTGTGAAAGATCTGAAGAAGAAGTTGGATGAAGCTGATGACGTATCCCGAAAAGTCAGCCATGATATTCGAGGACCAATAGGTGGTATAATTGGTTTATCTCAAATTATTAAGGATAACGCAGAAGAAGCCGACCTCTCAAATATCATTGAGTTGATTGAAATGATCAATAAAGGTGGGAAAACAGTGCTTGAACTTGCTGATGAGATACTATCTACTCACAAGAAAAATGGGCAATCTCAAGATCTGAAAAGAGAATCTTTGACACTACTAAGTTTGAAGGAAAAGCTTATCGATCTTTATAAACCACAAGCCCAACTAAAAGAGATCGATTTTAGGGTTATCATTACAGAAGAAAATCGTTCTTTATCTTTTTCAAAGAATAAGATTCTGCAAATTTTCGGAAATATGATTTCCAACGCTATTAAGTTTACCAAAAATAGCGGATCGGTAATTGTATCATTAAACATCGAAAATTTTAAAGATAAAAGAGCCACTTTAGCATTTTCTGTTAAAGATGACGGCGTAGGTATGACAAGTGATCAAATTGACGCGATGCTTAATCATTCTCCAACTTCAACACCGGGAACGAATGATGAACGTGGTTTTGGCTTTGGCTTTCAACTCTCTCGGCATTTGATAAATTCACTAAATGGAAACCTATTCATAAATTCTGAAAAAGATAAAGGCAGTGAGATCTTGATTCAGATTCCAATTAAATTTTTTAGTGGATACAGCTAGATATCAGTATAGTTTCCTAATTCCAGCGTCCAGTCGTATTCTAGAAAACTAATAGAAGGGTCTGCATTATGAGGTATAATTCCGTATCTCTTTAACATGTTTATAGCACCATCTTTACCCCCGAAGTCGGCTCTAAACCAGCTCATCAATGCATTTACCTTAACTTCGTCATTAGCAGCATCGTAAATTGTAGTTTTATCTAAATACTGTTTCGAAATAATATCCAATTGCTCCTCTACCCTTTCAGGGGTAAAAATTGCAATATATGGACACGACTTTGCTCCACAATTTAGTGCCAGATGAACTCTTGGGTCAACTTGATCCCAACGGAACATTACTTCATAGTCACTGGGAAACCATTTATCCAAATATCCCATAGATAGTTTGATTTTTGAATGACGAATAATGCCATGTTCTATATCATCAAAACTGAGTTCTTTACCGGCAATGGTTACTTGTGGGGATGAAAAGAAATTATAGCCAAAGAAAGAATTTCTGTCTTCAAAAAGCTCTGGTTTCTCTGTAAGAAGGATTTGTACATAAGCGTTGTACACATTCAGCCAAAAAGCTTTCTTCTTTGGTTCTGTATCCAAATCCGCGTTAAGATTTTGTTGGGAAACATTAGCTAGTTTGCGTTCAATTTCCTCAGTAGGATTGCCATTTTTCACAGCTTCTAATAAGTCCATTGAAAGTTCTGCGTAAGAAACATCTGTTTCCGTAGTATCCATTTCTTGAGCTTTAAGCAGATTGCCAGAAAAAAAAATAACTATTAAGAAAATTGAACACAGATATTTCATAGTTTGGTATTTTAGTTGTTATAAATCTTATATAACATTAGTTGCGTAATTAATATCACTCAAGCATTCTATAATATCATCACAAAATTGTAAAGAAGTAAATGGCTTTAAGTATCATCATCCCTACATACAACGAAGCAAACTCAATTTTGGATTTACTTCAGCATCTTGATTCTTCAAGCAACACAACTGAAGGCGTTGAAATTTTGGTTGTAGATGGTGGTAGCTCGGATGAAACTGTTAAACTAGTACAGGAAGCAGGATATAATTGTGTTATTTCAGAGCGTAAAGGTAGAGCAGCTCAAATGAATACCGGAGCAAAAATGGCTTCCGGGGATATTCTTTATTTTGTACATGCGGATACGCGTCCTCCCTCTTTATTTATTAACGACATTGGACAAGCCCTAAAAGAAGGTTTTCAGTCCGGTTGTTATAGATATCAATTTGACAGTTATCCCAATCCATTACTGAAAATTAATGCCTATTGTACTCGATTTGATAGAATTATGTGTCGAGGAGGAGATCAAACGCTTTTTATAACCAAAGTACTATTTGAAGAACTCGGTGGATTTAGAGAAGATTTTTTGATCATGGAAGATTACGATTTGATTCAAAAAATTCAGAAGCACTCTTCATTTAAGATTATGCAAAAAAATGCAATTGTGTCATCAAGAAAGTACGATGATAATGGTTATTTCAGAGTTCAGATAGCTAACCTAACGATCTTTATGATGTACTTTGCCGGAGCATCTCAAGATAAAATGGTACGAACCTATAAGTATATGTTGAACTATCGGTAACGATTAATTTAAACCCGAATTATAGCTTTAAAAAGTTGTTTATACTGGAAGCTTTTATTCAAGAACCTTTCTGAGGAATATTTGGAGCTATCAATACACTTTTTAGCAGTAAATTTTCTTATCATTTTGGCTTAATTTTTACCCATGTTTATAACCCTTTTTTGAAATTTAAACTCATTGTTTAATGTTATAAACTGAATTAAAACCTTCTGATTAAAAAGATCAAATGCTGGATAATACTGAGTACGAAAGCAACGAATTAATTGATAGACTTCCTGAACACCTAAAGCAGTTCATCAAGCCGCAGAATTATGAAGATTATACACCCATAGATCAGGCTGTATGGCGTTATGTAATGAAGCGATTAGTTAAGCATCTGTCAAAAGTAGCTCATCATTCGTATTTAGAAGGATTGAAGAAAACGGGTGTAAGCATTGATGAAATTCCAAGTATGTATGGAATGAATCGTATTCTAAAAGAAATTGGTTGGGCCGCTGTTGCTGTGGATGGATTTATACCCCCCAATGCTTTTATGGAGTTTCAAGCGTATAAGATCTTAGTAATTGCATCAGATATCAGGCAATTAGAGAATATTCAGTATACCCCTGCCCCTGATATCATCCATGAGTCTGCCGGTCACGCACCAATTATTGCTAATCCTGATTACGCCGAGTATTTGAGAAGACTGGGTGCTATTGGCGCAAAAGCCATCCTATCGAAACATGATATGGATGTTTACGAAGCTGTTAGAAAGTTATCGATCTTAAAAGAAGCCAAGGGAATTCCACAAGAAGATATTGATGCTGCAGAATCCGAGATAGAAGCTTTACAGAACAAAAAAGTGGAGCTTTCTGAAATGGCTAAGATCAGAAATATGCAGTGGTGGTCAGTTGAATATGGTTTGGTTGGTTCAATTGAAGATCCAAAGATCTATGGAGCAGGACTTTTATCTTCCATTGGTGAAAGTATTTCCTGTCTTAAAGATGACGTACAAAAAATTCCCTATTCTATAGAAGCTACAACCCAAGAATTTGATGTTACTAAACCTCAGCCTCAATTATTTGTTACACCGGACTTTTCATACCTAATGCAGGTTTTAGAGGAATTTGCGAACAATTTAAGCTTAAGAAAAGGTGGCAGTAAAGGCTTACAGAAGCTTATTAATTCGCAGATGGTGGGCACTATCGAGTTAAGTACCGGACTTCAAATTTCGGGTAAATTTTCCAGAGCAATTCTTGATGAAGACAACGAAGTAATTTTCTTTGAAACTGAAGGACCTACAGCTTTGGCTTACCGGGAAAAAGAACTTATTGGACATGGAATTGAAACTCATTCTAATGGATTCAGCTCCCCTCTTGGTAAACTAAAGAATATCAATCTTGCCATCGAAGACATGGGACCGGTAGACCTGAAAGCATATAATTTTTATGATGGCAAGCAATTGTCGTTTGAGTTTGAAAGTGGTATAAAAGTCGAAGGATTAAACGTCACTGGTATCAGAAGTTTACAGGGCAAGTTATTATTGATTCAGCTAGAAGATTGTACAGTTTCCTACAAAGAAGAAGTGCTTTTTACTCCCGAAGACGGTATTTACAATATGGTAGTCGGCAAAGATATTGTATCTGCATTTGCTGGTAGCGCAGACAGTAGCTCATTTCCGAACCTTTATAGTAAGTCCTCTACACTAACTATAAAAAATGAAAGATCTGATTCCTTGACTGAACTGGAAAAACACTATTTATCTATAAGAGAATATAGAGACAAGAACCTGGAAGACTCAGTCTTTTTGAAAAAATTATTTGAAGAAATTAGATCAGTTCATCCGGAAGAATGGTTACTCATATTTGAGATCCTGGAAGTCTCGGAAGACGTAACTCTGAATCATTCAATAAGAGAACATTTAACCAATTTGGCTATAGATTCTCCAAAGTTAAGATCGCTTATTGAAGACGGATTAGAATTGATCGAAGACGGTGTGCCTGCTTAAATCAGAGGTCAATTATTTTAACGCAACAATGTTGCATTAATAAATAATTACGTATATTACTTCCTTTGTAAAATCAGGAAAGAGTTAATGAACGTATCAATAAGTAAGCCAGATTCTTTAGGGACAATAGCAGGCATATTATGTCTGCTACACTGCTTGGCTACTCCCCTTCTTTTTGTAGCTCTAGCAGGCTCTACATCTACTGGTGATGAAGCTCCTGCTTGGTGGGTTTCAATGAACTACATTTTTCTATTCATTTCATTAATAGCGGTGTACCGTTCTGCTCAAACTACTTCTCGGAGTTATATGAAACCCCTGTTTTGGATCAGCTGGGCTATACTCACTTTTGTTCTTATCAATGAACAAGTTGGCTGGATTGAACTTGCTGAAGTCTACTCATATATCGCTGCCTCCTTTCTTGTGATACTACATCTGTATAATCGAAGATACTGCCATTGTAAAGCAGATCATTGCTGTGCTGACAGTACTAAAAAGTCATTTGATTCCTAAACTTAGGGATGAGGAATTTGCTGTAAGTTAATCTGGTACGGTTTAGAGTTGGTGTTAATTACCGACTAGTCTACCTCTTTTTGCTTCCTTTGTAAACGGATGTTTGTATTTTTTAGATAATTCTGTTTATTCATCCCATCGAAGAACTTGTTACGAATAAGCTGGTTAAATGAATACAGAAAATAGAGACTAAATTAATAGAATATTATACTCAGCTCTTGGAGTTAATTAATAAAGAAATGTACGCGCCTTTAAAAAATACATTTGATAAGATTTTAAAAATTACTGATGAAGATTGGAGAGATTTTGAATCTATCATTGAATTGAAAAAACTTAGAAAGAATGAATACCTGCTAAGACAAGGACAAATTTGTCAAGGAATATTTTTTCTATCGCAAGGATGCCTCAGAACTTTTTATATTAATGATAATGGAAAAGATATAAGCACTTCTTTTTATTTTAAAGATGACTTTCTACGAGAAATTGAAAGTATGACCAATAATACACCATCACGAAAAAATATACAGGCGCTAGAAGAAAGCACTGTCTTTTATCTTGATAAAATTAAATTAGTTAACCTTTATGAAAAGTCCCCGTTTTACCAAAAATTAGGTCGATTGATATTAGAAAGGTTGACAATAAGCGAACAAAAATACTCTTCTATCCTAAGAGCATACTCTCCTAAAGAAAGATATTTATTCATCCTTAATAATCATCCGGAATTTATCGAGAGAATTCCACTTCAACACTTAGCTTCATACTTGGGAATAAGTAGAGAGTCTTTGAGTAGAATCAGGAAAAGAATCTAAAAATTGATTTTGTGACTTTCGTCAAATGAAAAGGTCTGAATTCTCAATAGCTTTGGGTAACAATAAAACTAAAGCAAATGAGAAAATTAATCCTAATAACCTTTATAAGTGCAATCAGTTTTTTGAATTGCAATGCTCAAAATGAACATAGTATGGAACAGACAATTAAAGAGACGGTAGCCTCTATTGAGAAAGCTGCTGCAAATAGAGATGTAAAACAGCTTGCAGAGCTTTTGCATGAGAACTATCGTGTAGTAGCTAATCGTTTTAAGGAAAGCACAACAGCTACAATTATTTCTAAGCAAGTATACCTAGAGATGATGAAAGCTGAAAAAGTTGGAGGTACTACTTATACCATCAAATACAATGACATAAAAATTACAGGACACACGGCCATCGTTGACCTTGACTTTTTATCAGACAAAACATCAGATATGCATAAATATCTTGTGCTAATTCAAGATGAACATGATCAATGGAAGGTTGTAAGTGATATTCCAATTGTTATTGATTAACAATTTGGGCAATTAATTTACTATTGTACATATTCTTAAAAAGCGCCTTTCATAAATTTCTAAGGCGCTTTTTAATTTTACTTCACCATCATTATGTAGCTACTAATTTTGTCATTTCGAAGGAGCTTGTCGATTGAGAAATCTAAATTTCTCTTTTAAGAACATCTTTAGATTTCTCCCTCCGGTAGAAATGACAGAAGAGAAACCGATCGAATACTTGTGTGAGATCAGAATCAGAGGGATCTCGTGCAGTTTCTGAGCTTGTAAACTGAACGACACCCTCCCCCCACCAGCCGGCGGACACCTCCTTCAAAGGAGGATTTGAATGTGGCTTTTGATAGTATTAGGATTCAATTCTTGTGAAATAGAGTCATTCTAAGGGTACTCCCGAAGAATCTGCATAACCATTAATTTCCACTGACCTATTGCTTTATAGGAATAAGAGGAATACAATTCATGCAGAAAATAAAGCCAATTGAACAAATTATATAGAATGAGATATCCGGTTGTACTACTATTTCTGATACTGAGCTTTTCTTGTGTTGAAAAGAGATCGACCGAAAAGGAAACAAATAATCCTGAATCAACACAGACTATAACCACTGACACCTTAAACTTTACTTCCGGAGTTCGTTCTATCTTTCAAGATAGCAAGGGTAATTATTGGTTTGGTAGCCATAATGAAGGTGTAAGCTATTATAATGGACAAATATTTGAATACTTCACAACTAATGAAGGTTTAGCTCATAATCAGATTCGTACGATACAGGAGGATAAAAGAGGGAATATCTGGTTTGGAACATCCAACGGAGTAAGTGTATATGACGGAGGTCAGTTTAGAAATTATATTACTAGATCTAACAACCCCATACTCGACTGGAATGAAACCAGTGGCGATCTATGGTTTTATGCAGGAGAAGAAGACGGAATAAGTCGCTTTAACGGAACTAGTATGAACTATTTACTTTTTCCAAAACCCGAAAATTATAGTTCGAAGAATTCATACGGGGTGACCGGTATATCAAAAGATAAAGATGGTACAGTTTGGATCGCTACTTACGCAGCCTTATTTAATTATAATGGTATATCGACAAACATTTTTGACAATGAAAAATTAGAGCTTAAAGACAATGATGTATTACACATTAGAAGTGTACTGGTAGATTCAAAAGGACGAATTTGGATAGGGAATAACGGAATTGGAGTGTTACTAATGGAGAATGGTAAAACCATAAATTTCTCGAAAGTACAAGGACTTATTCACGAGAATAGTGTTAAAAATGGAAACCCCTCACCTCCCGGGACAATGGAACACGTTTTTGTAATTGAAGAAGATTCAGAAGGAAATATTTGGTTTGGAGATAGAGATACAGGTGTTTGGCGATATGATGGGGAATCGCTCATCAATTTTGACCAGAAAGACGGATTAGAAAGCAATTACATTTGGTCGATCTACCAAAGCAAACAAGGTGAATTATGGTTTGGTGGCGCTGATCCCAGTGGCGTTTATATATTCGATGGCACTTCTTTTGAAAGGAAGTATTGATGAAAAAATAAGGATAAACGAATATTTATGTTTGTTCTATAAATCTGTATAGTAATTTGAACTAAATAGTTATTTAAAAAATCATAATGTGTAGATAAGAATTATGGCTCGTATAATTGAAAAAGAGTTAAATAATTGGGATGAGATTACAAATTTATTCCATTATACATTCACGTATTTTAATGGATTTATTTTCCGAGGGCATGCAAATGCTGAATGGAAATTAGAAAGTACTTTCACAAGAGCTACTAAAAATTTATCACGGAAACAGTCGATTGAAGATATATATGAAACACACTTAGATAATTTTAAATATAATATTCGAGGCAGAGTAAAAGCTAATTTGAATATGATATCTGAAGATGAAATCCTTGCACTAGGTCAACATTTTGGATTACATACACCACTTTTGGATTGGACTGAATCTCCTTATGTAGGTCTTTTTTTTGCATGTCAAGGGGTTTCAGATAAAGGAAAGAGATGCATATGGGCTATTTCAAATTCGCTTATTTCAGATATGGAAGGAATTGATAGCCCTAAAAAAATAAAAAAAATCAGGTCATTAACTAATGAAAATCCACGATTAGTAAGTCAACAAGGCCTCTTCTTAAAATTACCGATTGATAATTCGTTGGAGGAAGTTATTAAAAAAACATCTTCAAGTTCTGATGGCATTACTGCTTTTAAGATTATTTTTGATGATTCATTAACTAAAGATGCTCTTGCCAGTTTAAATAATATGAACATTAACAATCTTACACTTTTTCCTGATTTAACAGGTTCATCTCTATTCACAAATTATCAATTAGAAATAGAAGATCATCTTGTAAATAAACGAAATGAAATTTGGGAAAGTCAAAAATAGATTGAACCGTACCCGTAAATATTATCATTTTTGCTCTCGTTCCCCTCGTTCCCCTCGTTCCGTAGCTCCGCTGCGGAACGAGATTAACTTCCATTATAGAAATCACTTTATATAAAAGATTACACCCCACCTAGTTCAACCATCCTCTTGGACTATTAAAAGCTCAATAATTAATATAAACTCAATACCAAAATTCCCCCTGCATTCCCTCCTCTTTCTGCTTATCTTTAGCGCATGAAAAGTGCCGCATTTGAAACATTAGGATGTAAACTCAATTTCTCGGAAACATCTTCCATGAGAAGAGACTTTGAGGACGAAGGATTTGAGCTTAAAGAGTTCGATGATAAAGCTGACGTATACGTCATAAATACCTGTTCTGTAACGCTGGATGCCAATTCTGCCTGTCGTAAAACCGTTCGACAAGCTCTGCGTAGAAACCCGGATGCATTTGTGGCGGTTGTGGGTTGTTACGCACAACTAGAGCCGGAAGAAATTGCTCAGATCGAAGGTGTAGATGTAGTACTTGGTGCCAAGGATAAATTCCATCTGCTGGATCTGTTTGATGATTTCGTAAAGCAGGAAAAGACCATCATTCACAACACCGATGTAAATGAAGCGGTGGATTTCCACAATGCCTTTTCTTCCGATGACAGAACCCGTGCTTTTCTAAAGGTTCAGGATGGTTGTAATTATAAATGTTCGTTTTGTACTATTCCGTTGGCTCGTGGAGCGAGTAGAAGTCCTAAGATAGCCACCGTAATTCGTAACGCCGAGCAATTGGTAGCCGAAGGGTTCAAAGAAATTATTGTTACCGGTGTGAACTCCGGAGATTTTGGTTACGGAACCGATGAAAATTTCTACATGCTTTTAAAAGCACTGGATGAAGTGGAAGGTTTGGAGCGATTACGTGTTTCTTCTATCGAACCTAATTTATTGACGGAAGAGATCATCCGATTTGCAGCTACCTCGAAAAAGCTTCAGCCTCATTTTCATATTCCTCTTCAAAGTGGCTCTGATGAAATGCTGAAGATCATGAGAAGGCGATATAAATCTGATCTGTATCGAAGCAGAGTTGAACTCATCAGAGAGCTTATTCCCGATGCATGTATTGGCGTAGATGTAATTACAGGTCACCCGGGCGAAACGGAAGAGTTATATCAAGAATCGTTCGATTTCATTAATTCCCTGGATATTTCATACCTACATGTGTTTACCTATTCCGAGCGACCAAATACGCATGCCCTTTCATTAAAGCCTGTGATTCCTAAGCAAGAGCGTAAGAAACGAACGCATAAGCTCAGAAGACTTTCCAAGAAAAAGAGATTTGATTTCGATTCCCGATTTGAAGGCGAAGTGCGCCCTGCCCTGTTTGAAGAATCGGATAAAGATGGAATGATGTTTGGGTGGACCAACAATTACGTGAGTGTGGCTATCCCGTTCAACGAGCGATTGGTAAATACGATTCAGGATGTGGAACTGACCACACAAACCAATGATGAGCATTATCTCGGCACGTTATCTGAATCGGTTCAACAAGAAGAGCAAGCCATTGCGGAGCTTATCGATGGCTGAAACCGATAATGATCTTATTAGCCGAACCATTCGATTTCTGAATCAACAAAAAGAGATATATGGAGATTTTTCTGTCTCTAGTGACGTTGAGCCGGTTATTGAAGTTGAGAGTTCGGAAGAGATTGTTGGGGAAGTGAAACAGGTTCCTGAAGAGACGGTACAAGAACCTGTTGACGAGTATGAAGCAGAAACCGTTGTTGAAGAAGTAGAGCTATCAGATGAAGAGAAAATAGCTGAATGTTCAACTTTGGATGAATTAAAGTCACTTTGTGAAGTTTCAGAAGTTTTGAAAACCGATCTGGAAGGAACAAACTTAGTGTTTGGAGTGGGTAATCCAAATGCAGACCTGATGATCATTGGTGAAGCTCCCGGTTTCAACGAGGATAAACAAGGCGAGCCATTTGTCGGTGAAGCAGGTCAGTTATTAGATAAGATAATGGGCGCGATCAATTTTAAGCGAGAGGATATTTACATCGCTAATATTTTGAAACATCGTCCACCAGAAAATCGTGATCCAAAAGTTGAAGAACGCGCAAACAGTCTGCCCTATTTATTGAAGCAGATCGAACTGGTTGATCCAAAATTGATCTTATGTGTTGGAAGGGTTTCAGGGACTACGCTTTTAGGAAAAGATGACTCTCTAAAGAATATGCGCTCGATATTTCACGAATTTAAAGGCAGAGAATTGATGGTGACCTATCACCCGGCAGCATTACTCAGAAATCAGCAATGGAAGCGACCTACTTGGGAAGACGTTCAGAAACTCCGCAAACGATACGATGAGTTGGGCGGCAAACCCTGATAAATGTTAATAACTTTGTAGAAAAGTTGTTCGAAAGTTGACAAGTTAGGCACCAATTAATTACATAAATTATTAGTCATCCTGAGGATACTTCCGAAGGATCTTCACGACTTTTTTTGTTAATACTTCCTTCGTGCAGATTCTTCGCTTTCGCTCAGAATGACTTGAATAGTAAGTACCCGATCGACTAGAATTTTTATACTAAATGGCAAAAAACGGTTCAGCATACAAAAAAGATAATTACGTACAATCCAATAAGGTTTTGGAGCAAGAAGGTCGTGTGCCTCCCCAGGCTGTAGAAGTTGAGGAAGCGATCTTAGGGGCAATGCTCATTGAAAATGGTGCGGCTATCATTGCCTTTGGTATGTTAACAGCTGATGATTTCTATAAGCCTGCTCACCGCCATATTTTTGAAACCATTAAGAATCTTTCCGAAAGAGATAATCCTCTGGATCTTCTTACGGTTGAAAACGAGCTTCGGGATAATAATTTATTAGATGCCTGTGGCGGTCCCTCCTATTTATCTGACCTGACTCGCTCTGTAAGTTCTGCTGCAAATATAGAATATCATTCTCAAATCATCATTGAGAAGGCTGTTAAGCGAAACCTTATCCTGAATTGTACGGATGTTATCAAAGATTCTTACGATACCACTTCTGATGCGTACGATGTGTTGGATGATGCAGAGCAACGTATTTTTGATCTGGCTAATAACAAGACCAAAAATGCTTCACAGCCTGTTTCAGAGATCCTGAAAGACACCTTGGAATACCTTGAAGATATGCGAGGTAAAGAAGGTGGAATTACGGGTGTACCTACAGGACTGGCTATCGATCAGATGACAGCCGGTTGGCAAAAAGGTGATCTGATCATTATTGCAGCTCGTCCTTCGATGGGTAAAACGGCTTTTGTATTAACGGCTGCTCGAAATGCAGCTATGCACCACGATGAAAAGCTCAGATCTTCCGTGGCAATTTTTAGTCTTGAGATGTCCAATCAGTCTTTAGTACAACGATTGCTAACAATGGAAGCGCGTGTGAATGCTTCTGAAGCCAGAAAAGGAACGTTAAACGATGATAGTTTCAAACAACTAATTGAAGCTGCAAGTAATTTACATGAAGCGGATATTTTCATTGATGACACTCCTGCCATTACTTTGATGGAGCTTCGTACTAAATGTCGTCGTTTGAAAAGTGAGCATGATGTGGGATTGATCATCATTGATTACTTACAGCTTATGCAGGGTAATACCAGAGATACCGGGAATCGTGAGCAGGAAATTGCTTCTATCTCTCGTGGATTGAAATCATTGGCCAAAGAACTCGATGTTCCTGTAATTGCACTGTCTCAGTTAAGTCGTGCAGTAGAACAACGTGGTGGTGATAAACGACCGCAGCTTAGTGATTTACGTGAATCAGGTTCGATCGAGCAGGATGCCGATGTGGTGATGTTTTTATATCGTCCGGAATACTATAAGATCAACACAACTGAAGACGGTCAATCTACGGCCGGACTTGCTGAAGTCATTATTGGTAAGCAAAGAAACGGTCCGGTTGGAAGTAGAATGCATTACTTCGTGAAAGATTACGCTCGATTTGAGAATTTAACTACTGCTGACACCGGTGGATTCCTTAACGAGCCTGGAGGAACAGCACAACTTCCTGATAGTTTTGATTCAGGCCCACCTCCTTTGCCACATAACCCAGCTCCTGATGAGGATGCCCCGTTTTAGAATGATTAAATATTTTCTTGTCTGTTTGATGCTATGTTTAAATTTCGATCTATCCATAGCCCAAACGGTAGATTATGCAAGAAAAGTAGTTAATACCCTGGCTTCCGATGAATTCAAAGGTCGTGGCTATGTTGATAATGGAGATAAACTCGCCGCTGATTTTATTCGAAATGAATTCCAGAAATTCGGGCTTAGATCATTTAACGATTCTTACTATCAACGCTTCGAAACTGCTGTAAATACTTTTCCTGATGAAGTTTCTGTACAAATAAATGGTGAACTTCTTCAAGTCGGAACTGACTTTTTAATTGATCCCAGTTCGCCATCCATTGAAGGTACTTACGATCTTGTTACTATCACCGTAGATGATATTCTTGATTCCGATAAGTTTTTCAATAAGTTAAGAGCCTCCAGAGGAAAGTTTATACTCCTCACTCCTTTTGATGTAACTAAATATACAGAGTCACAAAAGACACGTATAGATGAAGCAATTCGATTCTTAAAGTATCACTTCCAAAATCCTGCTGAAGGATTGGTGATCTTGTCAGAAGATAAATTAACCTGGTCAGGCTCTACAGTTAAAAGTTCAAGACCAATCGTAACAATTCAATCTAGTTCGATCGAGGAAGATATCGAATCTATTGAGCTGAAGATCCAAGGTAAATTTCACGACAATTATTCTACTCAGAATGTAATAGGATACATAGATGGACAACGAAACGATTCCCTGATTGTATTGATCGCTCATTATGATCACTTGGGAATGTTAGGAAAAAACGCCGTCTTTAATGGAGCCAACGACAATGCGAGTGGCACTGCTATGCTTCTAAGTCTAGCAAAGCATTATTCCGAATACAAGCCTGAATTCAACACAGTTTTCATCGCATTTGGTGCCGAAGAGTTAGGTTTGATTGGATCAAAATATTTCACTGAACATCCACTTTTTGATCTTTCAAAAATTAAATTTTTGATGAACTTTGATCTTGCAGGAACCGGAGATGAGGGTATTCAAGTTGTGAATGGCTCGGTATATAAGAACAAGTTTGACTTACTAACCAGTATAAATGAAGAAAATAAGTTAGTTCCTGAGGTTAGAATTCGAGGAGCCGCCTGCAATAGTGATCATTGTATGTTTGATAGAAAAGATGTGCCCGGATTCTATATCTACACGCTCGGTGGAATTAAGGCTTATCATGATATTTACGACCGACCGGAAACTCTTCCTTTAACTGAATTTGAAGACTATTTTGAACTGATTATTGAGTTTTTAGCTCAACTTTAGATTCATTCAGACTTCAATACTCTTTATTCAACTTACCATTTCTTCAAAGAGTTTATCATAGTCTTTGATCTTACGGCTCCAATCAAGATGTCTATTAATATTCTGAAGAGATGATTTAGGTAAAGGCTTTGTTTTACCTGTGAGTAGATCTTTCATGTGTTTGAACAATCCATCCTCATCATTATAAAGAACCGGAGCATGCAGAAGTGGGCTGTGAAGCGAATCAGGAATTAATTCAGGATAATGAAGAGTATTGGGCACAAAAGGATGACATCCGCAATATATGGCTTCTAAAATGGGTGTACAGAAGAATTCATAGCTTGCCGTTGAAACTACGATATCTCCCGAATGAAGCAGCTTGCTGTAATTCTCTTTGTCGTCTACATATCCAAAATGTGATATTTGAGTACCATAGCGTTGCCAAGCTTTTTCAAATTCTTCGGGCTTTTCGTGTTTGGTATCCCCTGCTAAGATCAGATCGAATTTAAGATCGATGTCATTTAATCTATTCAGCACTCTAAAAAACATGGCCGGATTACGGTCGAACTGCCAACGTTGGTTCCAAACAATGACCGGATTCTCATTCTTAGAACGTGTATCAGGCTGATCGTCAAACGCCTTTAGATCAAGTCCCGGTTGCATAACAATGCTTTTCTCACGGATCTGCTCAACGGTATTATATTGATTACCATCAGGATAATTGTCCAAAAATTTCGGTAATGCTTCCAGTAGATCATCGAGATGAAATTGAGAAGTAAACACCAATTTATCAGCCACCAACATACTTAGGTAGTTGATATAGCAGAATGTTAGATCACGGCTCTCCCCCTTAGGAATAGGTCGGGTAAACTGATTATCATGCATATACATGATCTTCGGAGTATGAGAAAATCTGGGATTGGTAAGCGCTATAAAAGCCGGCAAGTTCGTCATACTACTTACCATTAATAGATCAATATCTTCCTTTATCTGATTTGTAAGCTGAGCCAAAGTTACAGAATCGCCATGCATTCGCCATTTCCATCCCTTGTAGTTCAACTTTATAGGAATAACAGAATGAGAAGAGTGCTCGATAAGACCATTTAAAAATGCCTTATGTGATCCACTGTAAAAAGGTTCTATGGCCAGGATATTCATTTCTTATCGAAACCGTGATTGTATTTCATCCAAAGAAAGATAAACGATTGTAGGTTTCTTCAAAGGATCAAGGTAAGGTTGTTCGCACGCAAATAATTGGTCAACTAAAGCTTCCATTTCCTGAATCCCTAATTTTTTACCTCGTGGAATCGCTGCTTTTGAAGCAAAGGAAATAGCTACTTTGTCACGGGCTTCCAGATTCATTTTTTGTCCCAGTTCTTGATACTGATGAAGCATCGAGATCAACACTTCTTGCTCGTTACCAATTTCAATATCAGCAGGAACGCCATTGATCATAGCCGTATTTCCACTCAACAGTTGAACAGAAAAGCCCATACGTTGTAATATTGGATGCAGCTCTTTTAACAGAGTATAATCGCTTGCTGAAAGCTCCATAGTTTGTGCAAAAAGAAGCTGTTGTGTACTTGGCAAAGCTTCTTCAGTAGCTGTTATAGCCTTTTCAAAGATGATCCTTTTATGAGCCAAATGCTGATCTATAACACAAACTCCTGTTCTGGTCTGAGTTATGATATAGGCATTATGTAATTGAAAAAATCCTTGATCGTCAGTAGGCTTGGCTTCATCAGATCTAAAATCCCCTGATGCAAAAGTTGGTTCTGATCTAGAGGTCTCTCCATAAAGCATCTCTCCAAAATCGTCACCTCTACCCTTTATTGGATTTTTGTTGATCCTTGAAGGAATGTGAAAGCCAGAGTCACTCTGTCGAACATCTTTTTGAGCATTAAACCCAAAACCTGTATTAAAACTACTTCCTTCATTATCACCAAGGAAAGTACTTTCTTCTCGCTGAATATTGGGAACCATGAAGTGTTCATTCAAAGAGCGATTTACTACAGATCGTGCAAGTTGAATGACACTGCGTTCATCTTCAAACTTAACTTCCATCTTAGAAGGATGAACATTTACATCAACTTTAGATGGGTCTATCTCAAAGAAAAGAGCATAAAACGGATATTCATTATTCTTTGTCCATGCATCATACAAGCTCAAAATAACATGGGTAAGATACCGGTGCTGAAATGGTCGTCCATTTACAAAAAGGAACTGCTCTCCTCTGCTTTTCTTTGCAAGTTTTGGGTCAGAAGCAAAACCATAAATACGTACATAGCTGGTCTTTTCTTCGAACTCAATTAAACTAGCTTTATATGGAGCTCCAAAAATTGCCGATACTCGTTCTTTTAATGTTTGTGCCGGGAGATTATAAATTTCTTCTTGATCAGCTACTACTTGAAATGAAACATCTGTGTTTGCTAGTGCAGCATATTGAACCGTTCTAAGGATATGTCTTAGCTCTGTAACATCGGTCTTTAAAAACTGACGTCGAGCCGGGACATTGAAAAATAGATTTTTAACAGAAAAAGAAGTGCCATTTGGTGTAGCTACCGGAACAATATCTTTTTCGGTACCTCCATCAACTTCAAACTCCCATCCATTTTCGTCTTCTGCTCTTTTAGATCGTACTGTGACTTGAGAAACAGATGCGATAGAAGCCATAGCCTCTCCTCGGAATCCCAGTGTCCTGATCTTGAACAGATCGTCTACCGTATTAATTTTAGAAGTCGCATGACGTTCAAAGCATAAAGGAAGGTCTTCTTCACTCATTCCGCAACCATTATCAATAACTTGAATGAGAGTTCTACCTGCTTGCTCAATAATAATTTTTATGTCATCGGCACCAGCATCCACTGCGTTATCAAGTAGCTCTTTCACTACGGAAGAAGGTCGTTGGATTACTTCACCTGCAGCAATTTTATTACTGATCTCAGGTGGTAACTGATGTATAATAGATGTGCTTTCCTGCGTTTCGCTCAACTAAATAAATCCTATAAAAGTGTGATCATATAAACAACTAAAGACAGCAATAAAGCTAGTCCTAATACGCGTATATTTTGTTTCGGTTTTACACGGTTATGAGTTTGAAACTTAATTCTTCTTTTTCGGCGATCATTTTCGCGCTCTTCTTTCTCCGGGTCGTAATACCGAAATGGTAAATCGAATTTTTTTGGTTTCGGTCTAAAACCGAACATAGGTCTGATCATGGCTCTGGAAGTTAAATTAACCTTTTGAAACCAACGGAATAACTCCGCCAATCATTGCTAATATAAGTAATCAATTAAACAATTATTAATGATTCGCCAATCAATTTCTCTCATAATTGATTGATAATTCTTAACTGAACTATTCTTAATTGTACCCGATTTTTCGTAAACTCCACTCCCGTTTAGTTTTACTGACTCGATTTCTTTTTCGGGATACATTAATAATCAATTTTTAAGACTTAAAGAACGCATGAGCAACGACACAGCTAAGATTATTTACACAAAAACAGACGAAGCACCGGCTTTAGCTACCTATTCTTTTTTACCTATTATTGAAGCTTTTTCTAGTGCTGCAGATGTTGTAGTTGAAACAAGAGACATTTCCTTAGCAGGAAGAATTCTAGCAAACTTTCCTGAATATCTTAAAGAGAACCAACGTATTAGTGATGCACTTTTTGAACTTGGTGAATTGGCGAAGAAACCTGAAGCCAATATTATTAAGTTGCCTAATATAAGTGCCTCTATTCCTCAGCTAAATGCTGCCATTACAGAATTACAAGCTCAAGGATTTGCATTACCAAATTATCCTGAAGACCCTAAAAATGACGAAGAACGTTCTATTAAAACCAAATATGATAAGGTTAAAGGAAGTGCAGTAAATCCTGTGTTGCGTGAAGGAAATTCAGACAGACGTGCTCCAAAGGCTGTGAAGGAATACGCGAGAAATAATCCTCATTCTATGGGTGCTTGGAGTTCAGATTCTAAGTCTCATGTAGCAACTATGGATCATGGAGATTTTAGATCAAATGAAAAGTCTGTTACAATTAGTGATGCTACTACCGTTAAAATTGAGTTCGAAGATATTTCCGGAAACAAAAAAGTTCTTAAAGAAGGAATTGATCTATTAGCGGGTGAAGTAATTGATGCTACGGCGATGAGTAAAAAATCATTGCTTAGATTTTTAGACCTACAAATTAAAGAAGCTAAAGAAACCGGTGTACTCTTCTCTCTTCATATGAAAGCCACGATGATGAAAGTTTCTGATCCAATAATTTTTGGTCATGCGGTTAAAATATTTTTTAAAGATGTATTTGAAAAGCACGCAGCAACCATTGAGGAATTAGGGGTTGATACGAAGAATGGTTTTGGTGATTTGATTGCTAAGTTAAGCTCTCTTCCAGAAGACAAAAGAAAGGAGATTGAAGCTGATATCGAAGCATGTTATGCCGCTCAGCCAGATCTTGCAATGGTAAACTCGGATAAAGGAATTACAAATCTTCATGTACCAAGTGACGTTATTATAGATGCTTCAATGCCTGCAATGATAAGAACTTCAGGCTGTATGTGGAATAAGAACGGAGACACTCAAGACACTAAGGCTGTTATTCCGGATAGTAGTTATGCTGATGTGTATCAAGCTGTGATCGAAGATTGTAAGAAAAACGGAGCTTATGACCCAACTACAATGGGTAGTGTACCTAACGTAGGTTTAATGGCTCAAAAAGCTGAAGAATATGGATCCCACGATAAAACTTTTGAACTAGAAGGAAATGGTGTAGTTCGAGTTATAGATAAAAGTGGAAATGTAGTTATAGAACACAATGTTGAAAAAGGCGATATCTGGAGAATGTGCCAGGCTAAAGACGCACCAATTCAGGATTGGGTTAAATTAGCTGTTTCAAGAGCTAGAGATACAGGATCTCCGGCAGTTTTCTGGTTAGATGAAGACCGTGCTCATGATGCTGAATTGATTAAAAAGGTAAATACGTATTTAAAAGATCATAATACTGATGGTTTAGAGATTCATATTATGAGTCCTGTTAAAGCAACTCAGTTTTCATTAGATAGAATTCGAGAAGGAAAAGATACGATCTCAGTAACAGGAAATGTTCTTAGAGATTATTTAACTGACCTCTTCCCTATTTTAGAGGTAGGAACTAGTGCAAAAATGCTTTCTATTGTTCCTCTTATGAATGGCGGTGGATTATTTGAAACTGGTGCAGGTGGGTCTGCTCCTAAGCACGTTCAGCAATTTGTAGAAGAAAACTACTTACGTTGGGATTCTCTAGGTGAATTTCTAGCCTTAGCTGTTTCATTAGATCACTTGGGTAAAACTTTTGATAACTCAAAAGCTAAAGTACTTGGTGAAGCTTTAGATACAGCTACATCAAAGTTTCTACAAAATGATAAATCTCCTGCTCGTCGTTTAGGTCAAATTGATAATCGTGGAAGTCACTTCTATCTGGCACTTTATTGGGCAGAAGCTTTGGCAAATCAAACGATCGATTCAGAATTAGCTGCTAAGTTTACAGATCTAGCTCAAGAGTTATCAGATAATGAATCTAAAATTAACGACGAGCTTATTGCAGTACAAGGAAGTCCTGTAAATATAGAAGGGTATTTTAACCCAAGCGATAGTCTCGCAGCAAATGCAATGAGACCAAGTACGACACTTAATAGTATTCTAACTAATTTTATATCTAACTAGAGAGGAAATATGTCAATTCTAGTCACCGGAGGTGCTGGTTATATCGGGAGCCACACTGTTCTCGAACTTCTTGAACAAGGAGAGGAAGTCGTTGTTGTAGACAACCTTTCGAATAGTAGTCAGGAATCTTTGAATAGAGTGGAATCTATAACAGGCAAAAAAGTAGCCTTTTATGAGATCGATTTAATTGATAAAAGGCAATTGAATGAAGTTTTTGAAGCTCATAACATTGAGTCTGTAATTCATTTCGCCGGTTATAAAGCTGTTGGAGAATCAGTTCAAAAACCAATGATGTACTACCAAAATAACCTGGATAGCACATTAGTTCTTTGTGAAGTTATGAGTGATCATGGAGTTAAAAACCTTGTTTTTAGTTCTTCAGCAACTGTTTATGGTGATCCAGAGACTGTTCCAATAACCGAAGAATCTCCTCTTTCTGCAACTAATCCTTATGGTAGAACTAAACTCTTTATAGAATATATTCTTAAAGACCTCTATGCATCTGATTCGAGCTGGAATATTGCATTGTTAAGGTATTTCAATCCTGTAGGAGCTCATAAAAGTGGTTTAATAGGCGAAGATCCTAATGACATTCCTAATAACTTGATGCCATATGTATCACAGGTTGCTGTTGGAAAGTTAAAACAGCTTTCTGTATTTGGCGATGATTATCCTACACCTGACGGAACGGGTGTTAGAGATTATATTCATGTTGTTGATCTTGCCTTAGGACATTTAAAAGCGATCGATAAATTAAACAGCAACCCAGGCTTAGTTATATACAATTTAGGAACCGGTAAAGGAACCAGTGTTTTAGATATGGTTAAAGCCTTTGAAAATGCTTCAGGTAAAAAAGTTGATTACAAAATTGGACCACGAAGATCCGGTGATATAGCTACTTGTTATGCAGATCCTACAAAAGCAGAATCAGAATTAGGTTGGACTGCTAAACGTGGAATTCAAGAGATGTGTGAAGATGGCTGGAAATGGCAATCTGAAAATCCAAATGGATATAATTGAGAAAAGGGTTGTTAAGAATTGCGAACACGCTTATCTTTAAAATCTAATTAGCCAAAGTGGCGGAACTGGTAGACGCGCACGACTCAAACTCGTGTTTCTTCGGAAGTAGGGGTTCGATTCCCCTCTTTGGTACTAAGCCTTGTAAGACATTGTTTTACAAGGCTTTTTTATTACCAAGCAAAAGCATTAAAGTATAAAGCGTCTAGAATCTCATCCCCTCTTATATTAAGTGATCTAGTACGATCTTCTTTGAGTTGGTTAGAGTTAATACGAAGTATGAAATTGTATTCTACCACCGCATTCATTTGATTTCTATTAAAATTAACTTCAACAGTATAAATACTATCAACTGGAGCCTCATCCTTCATAGTTAAAGGTCGAGTCATTCTTAATGGATATGTACTTCCAACTAGATATACTGCGTCTCTATTTGGGATGAAAACACTATCCTCTAGCTGCGGTTTTAAATTGATATTAAAGGTTACTTTATGTTGCGAAAAAGCATTACTCGATATCGATATAAACAGTATAGTCGCAAGAATTGTAGCGATATTTCTCATGGTAGATGTTAAATTTATTGTTGATTTAATTCGTTCTGTCTCTCCAGTAAACAACTGAGAACCATTGTTCACGTGGGAAACTTGGTGGGAACATACTTAATAAGCGCTCATCATATTCGTAAGATTTACTGAATCCAGAAGCGACAGAGTTACCGGAAAAGGTGCCAACAGCCCCTCTCCTTTGCTGAACTATACCTCCTAAAAGATTTAACTGCCCTCTACTGCCACCATAATTATAATCCTCAACACTAAAAGACCTATCCAGTGCCATAATAGAAGCTTGAATAGTAAGATCACGAGACCCATTGTCTTGGTGAGCATATCGGTCTACGGTAACATCTCCTTCACTTACAATTCCTAGTATATCGGTAGAATTAGCATCACTTGTGGGATTATTTTGGTAGGTGATGTCGCCCATAATTTCTATATCTCTTTCTGAGTGAAGAGTTACCTGTCCATTTACTACACCTTTAGTGTATATTTTTTGCGAAGAAGATATAACACCATTGAAGGAATTTAACGAAACAGTAGTATGTGTTTGATAATAAGAACCGGGATTTTCATAGATAGTCACTGTTCCATTGCTATTAAACAAAGTATAAATAGGACTGTTATAAGTTAATCCTCCAGAACCTGCTGCGTTACGTAATTGAGTAAGTTGGTAAGAATTAGGAGGTGTTCTGTTACTAGAATTGAAGTTAGAGCCTCCTAAAAAATCAGGGTTATTTGTCCTACCTGACATACCTCGCCATGCATTAGGGCTTGTAACCATTCCATAAAAAGAAGGAGTTCCGGCAATATTCATTGTCCCATTAGTGTGTACCGGCCCAGATAATTCATCACCACTAAAGAAATATATATTTGAGGGTTCGTAATCAGTGAAATACGAATATTTAGAGAAAGCATCTCTTTGCAACAAAACCTCTGTGGTTAGTTCCACCCCATCATAATTAATTGAGCTATAGAGAAGAACTTTATATTCATCCCAGCTTCCTACCCCAATACTATCAGGCATAGTGCCAGAACTTTGATCATGGGCAGTTACATAACCAGAGGCGCCCATAAAGTTATCGAATTCAAAACTTCCAACCCAAGATTGATCTTCTCTTATTTGTTCTATTGCAACTTCAACAAGGCTTGCAGCAACATTTTTAGCCTGAATTTCATTAAAGTACGTATTGGTTTGCTCGGGCAACAGTTTTTGTCTTTCGCCTATCGAAATCTGAATCATACCAAAAACGATTAGCAAACCTCCTGTTAAAAAAAGCATTGACTTACCCATTATAGACCTCTATTGATTTAGATATTGAACATTTTCGGGGTAAAATATTTTTGACCACATAACTTTGTTATATATAGGGTCGCCTGATGCATCTTTAGAAGTAGATTCAAAAGATTCACAAATTATCTCGACCCTGATCTTTCTTATCAAGTTTTTATTCCCTGGTAAACCTGTAACAACACTTCCGTTCTGATTTAGATAAGTAATCTCAAAATGTGAGACACCGAACTCTTGAGTGGTATTAGTTAAAGAACCTGTTATAACATCACTTCGTATTAATGTATAATCATTTGGATTCGAGGAGGCTGTAAATTCTTCATTAGCTCTGAACTCCCAAGTAATAGTGCTAAAATCGCGATCGTCACCATAAAAAGCATCTGATCTAAACTGAATCCTATTACTTTCCAATGTAATAAAGGGACTAGCTCCACTAGGTAAACCCTGCCCTATTTTTTGGAAATCATTAGTCAAGACATCACTTAATGATTCCATTCTGATGTTGTTAACGATTTCTAGTGTTGATTCACTAGCATATTTTGTTGTTTGTACGTTTAGAGTTAAAATTGATATCAACATTAACCCACCAATTACAAAACTTGTTACAATTCCTACATTCATGATCTTACTCCCTTAATTACCAAAACTTTTAATGTATTCAGTAGTAATCGTTTGGTTATCGGGTAATTCAGAGTTGCTAACTAGAACTGTGACCCGATAATTAGTTGCGTTTGAACCAGTGATGCTAGTTGGGGCAACGTCAACATTGACTGTGTAGTCAAACTCAAACTGATTTTCGTCACCATATGTTTGGGTAACTGTAGAAGGATAATCTCTTTCTAAAAAACTAGATGAACCTGCTTTAAACCTATCTTCATCTGCTATCCATCGTATTTCTTCTATTTTATCTTGAGCAACTGCAATACCATTATACTGTAGTTTAGATTGGTATTCTATTTGATCATTAGTGTTAAAAAATTTAACGGTATTCAATGATAGCGTAGAAAAAATGATCATTGCGCCCGTCAAAAATATTATATCTGAATAATCATTCATATCTGTAACCTGAATTTTTTATCTGTCGAAACTTTTATTACAAGAGTGTTAATTTTACTTATCGTTACAAATCATCTTGACTTAAATTTTGCTTTGAATTTTTTTAAAAGTATGCTTGTTCTATTACTTTCTTCAAAACTCTAACTAAATACACCACAATGAGCTTACTCAGAATTTTACTTGCAGTTTTTTTACCACCTGTAGGAGTATTTATGACCGTTGGTATCGGTTCAGCTTTCTGGATAAATATTATTTTAACCATACTGGGTTATATCCCAGGAATTATTCATGCCATCTGGGTAATTGCTAAAGCTGATCAATGAGTTTGCCTGAGCCACGAAATATTGGCTTTGGATGTATGTCTTTAGACCCAAATGGGTCTGATAGCATTGAACTGCTAAGAACAGCAACTGAGCATGGTATTGCTTTCTTTGATACAGCCGATCTATACGATCAAGGTTGGAATGAGGAAATTGTTGGCGAAGCTCTCTCTCCTATTCGTGATAAAGTTAAGATTGCTACTAAAGTAGGTAATGAGTGGAATGACTCCGGTACAGACTGGAGATGGAATCCAACTAAGGAATACATTCTAAAAGCCGTAGATCAAAGCCTAAAACGACTTCAAACCGATTATATAGATTTGTATCAGTTGCATGGAGGAACGCTTGAAGATCCAATCGATGAATCCATTGAAGCTTTTGAGATATTGAAAGAACAAGGAAAGATCTTGGAATATGGGATTTCCTCTATTCGACCGAATGTGATCAAAGAATGGATCAAACGATCGAATATGAGTTCTGTAATGATGCAATACAGCCTTTTAGATAGAAGACCAGAAGAAGAATGTCTTGAGCTTTTAGACGAAGCCGGAATCAATGTTATTACAAGAGGAACATTAGCTAAAGGTATGCTCGTGGATAAACCAGCCAAAGAATATCTGGGTTATTCTGAACATGAAGTTAAGCTAATGCAGGACACGGTACTTGAAACTAAAAAGCCTATTGCTGCATCAATTCAATATGTGCAAAAACACCCTGCCGTAAATTTACCCGTGATAGGTATCCGTACTTTTAATCAACTTAATGAAATTATATCGGCACAGTCTAAATTCCTTACCGTTGATGAACTGAATAAAATAGCTATGGTTCTAAAACCAAATGTCTACATAAATCATCGTTAAGTAGAATCTAGAAATCCCTACAGCGAAACACCTATCCTTTATCTTCGTGTATACATACAGATACTAGAGTTAAATACACTTATTAAATAATGAATACCAAATTTCTGATGTCGGCAAGTTCTTTATTTATGGGACCTGCCGGAATTGCTTTTTTATTTCTCCCCGAAGAATTTCTTAGCTATATCGATTTACACCCTTCTTTTATAACTATACTCTTCATACAGATCTTTGGAGGATTATATCTTGGATTCGCAGTGATGAACTGGATGGCTAGAGGAAACTTGATCGGTGGTATTTACAGTAAGCCGGTAGCAATGGGAAACTTTGCACATTTCTTTATCGGTGGATTAACATTACTGAAAGCAGCTTTCTCTTTTCCTGAAATCCTTCCTTTATGGCTCATCGCATCGATCTATGGAATATTTGCAACTCTTTTTGCTTTGGTAGCTTTTGGAAATCCAATAAGTAAGAAAACTCCTTCGGATTAATCAATTGGCTTCCAAGGTATGCTAGGGATGACGTATTTTTTTTGAGTAGTTAAAACTCTACACGATATAACTACCACTGTTAATATGAAAAGTCTGTCCAGTGGCATGAGTAAGCTTACCTGAAGCTAACAACAACACCATTTCTGCAATTTGCTCCGGTGGAGCAATTGAGTCTAGTGCAAGATCTTTAGTTAAGTAATCGGCTCCATAAACCTCTATTGAATTTCGTGCCATATCTGTTTCCACAAATCCGGGAGCAATGGAATAAGCGGTAATACCAAACTCTCCTAAGCTACGCGCTATGCTCTTTGTGAAAGCGATCATTCCGGCTTTGCTGGCTGCATAAGCGGCGTATTCGCCTGTGTCTCCTCGAACACCTGCTCTGCTTGCTATATTAATGATTCTCCCTTCTATTCCACGTTCCTTCCAGGCATTAATCGCCCATTTAGAAATCATGGCTACCGAACGAAGATTAACCTGCTGAGTTCGGTCCCATTTCGCTATCCAGTCATCATCAGAATCTTCAAACTGAGCTTCCGTGAATATCCCTGCATTGTTTATGAGTACCTCGGGTATTTCATCTCCTTCAAATAAAAGCTTGAGTGTAGCTTCTACTTCTTCCTCTTTGCTTAAGTCTGATTTTATATGCGTATACCTATCATTTTCAAAAGGACTGTTTGAATTGGATGTGGACGTTCCAATTACCGAATACTCGTGCTCGAGCAACAATTCAGCGATTGATTTTCCTATTCCTCGAGATGAGCCTGTGAGAAGTGTTTTCATAATTTTAAATCATTATTATTTCTAAAGTATGAGATAGATTATGAAATAAAAAGCCATAATGTAGTATAAGCTTATACCGACGTCATGCTGAACTCGTTTCAGCATCTTATGTCAGAGACATTGATTTATTAACTGATTGAATTTATACTAAAAGCCTTCACTAAGATCCCGAAACAAGTTCGGGATGACGACTGTGTCATTCTGTGCGAAAGCGAAGAATCTTCACAATTAATAAGCTTTGCATATCCTTCGGATGTATCATCAGATTTCGAGCAATTCTATCCCTTCCAAACAGGTACAAAGGAACAAGCTTCGCCATACATGATCTTCTTGGCTGTTCCCATTAACTTATTGGTAGCCAGCAAATAAATAGAATCAGGGACATGAATGTCTCCGCATCCTTTAAGGAGTACGAATTTGTCTTGGTAGGTGCTCCAATCGAAAGCTTCTACCTTTCTTCTGTAAAGTTCGTGGGTGACTTCTTTCGGCGATAAATGGAATACTTCTTTGGAAGATTGGGCAGCATAACTTGTGATCAACATCCATGCCCAAGGAGCAATAATGGCATCGGTAGAACAAAATACAGATAAGTACTTATCTTCAAACTGTGACCAATCAAAATCCTTCAAATGCTGACGAAAATCCTTCTCTTTCAACAACAAGTCCATATGAAGGAATTGCTTGATATCCAGCTCTGCAATTGGCGCAGGATCATGGAATAACTTAGCCAGGTCTACCGTGACCAGCTTCGTATTCGCTTTTACTTTGTTGATGATTGGTTCTTGCATAATAGGTCATGCTGAACTCGTTTCAGCATCTTAAGAATTAACTTTAAACTATATAATCTATTGTTTTACTGTTTGAAGTCCTCACAAAGATCCCGAAACAAGTTCGGGATGACGACTAAGTCATTCTGAGCGAAAATGAAGAATCTGCACAATTACTAAGCTTTGCAGATCCTTCGGAAGTATCCTCAGGATGACTATTAAATTAAATCGAAAAACTCTCTCCGCAGGAGCAGGTTCTGGAGGCGTTGGGATTATGAAAATGGAACCCCTCTCCTTCTAAACCATCGGTGTAATCGAGTTCTGTACCGGCCAGATACAAAAAGCTTCTCATGTCAACGAGAATGTTTATACCGTGCAACTCAAATACTTTATCGTTCTCTTGAGGTTGTATTTCTTTATCGAAATCAAGTTCATACGTTAAGCCTGAGCAACCACCACTAACCACACCAACCTTAAGAAACGTATTCTTAGGTACGTTTTGGTCAGCACGAATCTCTTCGATCCGTTTAATTGCTCTTTCGCTTATTGTAATATCCATGATTATACGGAGATAACTTGAATTTCAGGATCTACGCGCTTCACCATACTTTCTATTGCGTAAAGTGTTCCTGTCGAAGCTGTTGGACAAGTTCCACAAGCTCCTTGATAGTGAACTTTCAATCTATTTGCTTCAAGTCCGAGAACTTTCAATCCACCGCCATCAGCTAATAGATATGGACGAACTTGCTCATCTAACATCTTATTTATCTCAATTAAACGAGGATCGTCAGATTCTTGAGCTTCTTTACTAACATGAACCTCATCATCTTCTTCTACACCCATTTGTGGTTGAGCTTCACGAATTGGAGGAGCTAATTTCCTAAGTAATTCAGACCAAACAGCTTTACCATCTTGAGTTACCGTTACGTACTTGTCAACGTAATACACGTTGATAACGCTATCGATAGCAAATAAAGCCGAGGCAAGATCATCACCTTCTGCTTCCATACTATTCTCAAACGAACGAGTAGTTCCATTTGTAAGCGGTTCATCCAATACAAATCGCATTGCGTCTGGATTTGGAGTACGTTCTATTTCTTTAATTTTAGCCATAATGTTTCCTTATTTATCCAAAAAATTCTTTAACTAATTCAATTCCTTCAACTAATCGGTCAATGTCTTCTTCGTTATTATAAAACGAAATTGAAGCTCTTAACGTGCCCGGAATATCGTAATGTTGCATAATTGGTTGTGCGCAATGATGTCCCGTACGAACCGCTATTCCTTGTTGATCTAGAATAGTTCCGGCATCAGTCGGGTGAATTCCATCCAACAAGAATGAGATTACCGAAGCTTTTTTGTCAGCTGTACCAACAATGGTCAATCCTTCGATCTGAGTTAACTGCTGAGTAGCATATTCCAATAATTCATGCTCTCTTTCTGCTATAGCTTCCATTCCAATTTCATTTAAGAAATTGATACTAGCTGCAAACCCAACTCCGGCTGAAATTGGTGGAGTACCAGCTTCAAACTTATGTGGAAGATCGTTCCAAGTTGTATTCTCGAAAGTCACCTTGTCGATCATGTCTCCACCGCCTCTGTATGGAGGCATGTTATTCAACAGATTTTTCTTTCCGTATAAAATTCCAAATCCTGTTGGACCACACATTTTATGAGCTGAGAATGTATAAAAATCAGCATCCAAAGCTTGAACATCCACTTTTGAATGAGGAACTGCTTGCGCTCCGTCGATCAATACCGGAACATTCTTTTTGTGAGAAGCCTGAATGATCTCTTCTACAGGATTAATGGTTCCCAAAGCATTTGAAACATGCACAACAGCAACCATCTTGGTCTTATCTGAGAACAATTCATAGAATTTTTCCATAATAAGCTCGCCTTTGTCATTCATAGGAATAACTTTGAGCTTTGCTCCTGTTTCTTCAGCCACCATTTGCCAAGGTACAATATTGGCATGGTGCTCCATTTCTGAAACCAAGATTTCATCACCAGCTTTAAAATTCTTTCGACCGTAGCTTTGGGCTACCAAATTGATTGAATCTGTTGTTCCTGTGGTATAAATGATCTCTTCTAAGCTACCGGCATTAATAAAGTCACGCACTTTACTGCGAGTTTCTTCAAAAGCATCCGTTGCTTTCTGGCTTAATGAATGAATACCTCTATGAACATTCGAATGCTCATTTTTGTGATAAGCGTCTATACGGTCACTCACAACTAAAGGCATTTGACTAGAAGCACCGTTATCCAGATATACCAATTTCTTACCGTTTACTTCTTGCTGAAGTACAGGAAACTGAGCTCTAATTTCCTCCCAGTTGATCTTAGTTGGTATGTCTGTAGTTGTTTCCGGCATTTTTCTTTTGTTGTCATTCTGAGCGAAAGCGAAGAATCTACACATCTCTTAATTTGTGCAAATCCTTCGGGAGTACCCTCAGGATGACTTTTACTTATTATCTCTATTTGTGTACTGAATCACTTCGTTAAGAAGTAACTTTTCTACAGATTCTACAGCCATGCTTTCCACACTTTCTAAAGCGAAGGCATACACTAATAACTCACGCGACTTCTGTTCTGTCAATCCACGACTTTGAAGGTAGAATACCTCTTCATCCTGAAGCTGACCAATAGTTGCACCGTGCGAACACAATACATCATCAGCAAAGATCTCTAACTGTGGTTTAGTATTTACTTTGCCTTCTTCAGAAAGCAATAAATTTCTATTCTCCTGGAAAGAATCGATCTTTTGAGCGTCCTTAGCTACAAATATCTTTCCATTAAATACAGAATGTGCGCTGTCGTTAACTACTACTTTATGTAACTGGTGACTTCCTGCATGTGCAAATCTGTGATCCATGATCGAATGCGTATCTGCGATCTGATCACCATCTATTAATACTAATCCATCAACAGTAAAGTCTACTTCTTCTGCATTCTGAATAACACGCGGGTCGTTACGGAACAATTTAGCTCCTAAACAGATCGTGTAAGAATGGTATTCAGCGTTCTTGTCTAATATTGCAATCGGACGAGAAACGTGAGATGCTTTCTTGCTGTCTCTTTGAATTCTAGCATGATGTACATTAGAACCTGTAAACATCTTGAACTCAGTTACAGGAACGTTTAAATACATGTTATCAGCTAAACCGATATGCTCTTCAATGATCGTAGATTTTGAGAACATTTCGCCAACGTACAACAAGCGTGGAGTAGCATAAAAAGCTTTCTCAGCATCTGTAAATACATTCAGAATATGAATCGGTGTTTTAACAACGGTCTCTTCCGGGATGTAGATAAAAGCACCATCAGAAAAAGAAGCATCGTTAAAAGGTGCGAATACATCGTCTTCGTAGTTTGTGATAGTCCCTAAATGCTGCTTTACAGATTCGTTATCCGTATTAGAAGCAAGGTTTCCAACAATTACATTTTTAGGAAGATCTTCTACTGAAGAAAACTCATCATTGTACACTCCATTCACAAACACCAAACGGCTATTCATTGCTTCAGGTAGGTAATGTTCTGAAATATCACCTAATTCTGATGCATTAGCTTCTTCTAGCTTACAAAATTGATTCTTGGTTATGGACTTAAGATCAACAAATCTCCAATCTTCATCTTTCTTAGTTGGGAAAGATGTAGTCTCTAAAACGTCTCGTCCTCTTTCGTTGATTGCACGAATCGCCACACTTTCAGCACTGCTTTCCACAGAGCCTGATATGTACGATAACATCGTGTCTCTTTGGATTACTTCACTCATTATTGAGCCTCGCCATTTAGTACTAATTCTTTTTCTAATGCATCGTAACCGTTTGCTTCTAACTCTTCAGCCAGTTCAAAACCGCCAGACTTGATCAACTTACCAGCCATCATTACATGTACGTAATCTGGCTTGATGTAGTTAAGTAATCTTTGGTAATGAGTAATCATTACAATAGCATTTTCGCTGTTAGCAATTTTGTTAACGCCATCAGAAACTACTTTCAATGCATCGATATCTAATCCTGAATCAGTTTCATCTAAGAAAGAAAGTACCGGATTCAATACTGCCATCTGGAAGATCTCATTCTTCTTCTTCTCTCCACCGGAAAACCCAGTATTGATAGAACGACTTAAAAACTCATCTTTCATTTCGATCACGTCAAGCTTTTCTGTGATATAATCTTCAAACTCAAGCGGATCTAATTCTTCACGATCATTTGCACGAGCAATAGTGTTATAAGCTTCTCTTAGCAATGTTTTATTAGTGATACCTGGTACTTCAACCGGATACTGAAAAGCTAAGAATAAACCCAAATGAGCTCTTTCATCAGCATCTAGTTCAGTAATATCTTCGCCATTAAAAAGAATTTCGCCTTCTGTCACTTCATATTCCGGGTGACCTGAAACTACTTTTGAAAGGGTACTTTTACCACTTCCGTTTGGCCCCATGATTGCATGGATTTCACCGGCATTAACTTTTAGGTTAACACCCTTTAAAATTTCGATGTCTTCGCCTTCAACTTTGGCGTGTAAGTTTTTAATTTCTAACACTATTCTGCTTTTTCTTTTGTTTGTTTATTTAATTTCTTTTGCGAGGAGATCACGACGAAGCAATCTCACTGTTCAACTTACTCCCGGAGATTACTTCGCTCCGCTCGTAAATGTTTACCCAACACTACCTTCAAGCTTCACATCTAGGAGCTTGTTTGCCTCAACAGCAAATTCAAGTGGTAGTTCTTTCAATACATCTTTAACAAATCCATTGATGATCATGGAAATCGCATCTTGCTCACTAATACCACGTTGCATCAGATAGAAGATCTGTTCTTCTCCCACTCGTGATGTCGTAGCTTCATGCTCAACACTACTAGTTGGGTTTTCTGATGAAATATAAGGGAATGTATGAGCACCACATTCTTGTCCGATCAACATCGAATCACATACGGAGTAATTCTTTGATCCGGTAGCATTCTTGGAGATCTTAACCTCTCCACGATAACTGTTGTTAGACTGTCCCGCCGAAATACCTTTAGAAATGATCGTGCTCTTAGTGTTTTTACCAAGATGGATCATTTTTGTACCGGTATCAGCTTGCTGCTTTTTAGTAGTAACAGCTACTGAGTAAAATTCTCCAACTGAGTTATCACCTTTCAAAATTACAGAAGGATATTTCAATGTAACCGCAGATCCGGTTTCAAGCTGAGTCCATGAAATGTGAGAATTCTTTCCCTTACAGATACCACGCTTCGTTACAAAATTGTAGATACCACCTTTACCGTTTTCATCACCGGAATACCAGTTTTGAATAGTAGAGTACTTGATATCCGCATTATCTAAAGCAACTAATTCCACAACCGCTGCGTGTAATTGATTTTCGTCGTACATAGGAGCTGTACAACCTTCTAAATAGCTTACGCTTGCTCCTTCTTCAGCTACAATAAGTGTTCTTTCAAACTGACCAGAATTCATGTTATTGATTCTGAAGTACGTTGAAAGCTCCATTGGGCATTTTGTGTTTTTAGGGATATAGCAAAATGATCCATCTGAGAACACAGCTGAGTTCAATGCTGAATAAAAGTTATCACGCACAGGAACTACAGATGCCATGTATTTCTTAACAAGCTCAGGATGTTCTTTTATAGCTTCAGACATTGAGCAAAAGATCACACCGGCTTCAGCAAGCTTTTCTTTGAATGAAGTAAAGATAGAAACGCTATCAAATACTGCATCAACAGCTACACCTGCAAGCATTTTTTGTTCTTCCAAAGGAATACCCAACTTCTCATAAGTCTCACGGATATTTGGATCAACATCATCCATGCTATCCAATTGAGGCTTTTTCTTAGGAGCTGAGTAGTATAATAGATTTTCAAAATCCGGCTTATTGTAAGTAGCATTGAACCAATCAGGCTCTTCCATTTCCGTCCATGCATGGTATGCTTTAACACGGAAATCAGTCATCCATTCCGGTTCTTCCTTTCTAGCTGACAGTTCTCTTACGATCTCTTCACTAATACCTTGTGGAAATTCTTCATACTCAACATCGGTGGTGAAGCCATACTTGTACTCCTCGCCGATCATCGACTCTAATTCTTTTACACCGTCGCTTAATTCTTCGCTCATTTATGCTCTTAAATTTAGTCTTTATTTACGTTGCTATAACCAAGATTACACGGTCTTAATTCAACGTTCTTTCTGCTTATTTAGATTCTATCCAAAGATACAAAATATCCGCTTCAGAAGTAAATAAGATATGATTGAGAATGTTTATTGGAGGGATAGAAAAGCGGAAACAAAATTAAGTTGGAATCTTAACCTCTAGTAGCTTTGAAGTAGAGTTCGGATTGAGAATGATTTCATTAATCGAATTGGGTATTAGAATAGAATCACCGAGCTTATATGATATAGTTTCATCACCAAATTCAAGTGTACCCTCTCCTTCTAAACACATAAGAATGATGCAAGAATCAAAACTAGAATAATCTCTACAACTGGAATCACTAATGATCAACCTGGAGGTTATAAAATAGAGACTTCTACCTATTACAACTTCTTGAGATCTTTTATTGTAGGAGGTCTTGTAATCAAGATAAAAATTATAATCTATAGCATCTACCGCTTGTTCAACGTGAAGCTCTCTACGGTTCCCATCGGAATCAACTCTATCAAAATCATAGATTCTATATGTGATATCAGATGTCTGCTGAATTTCTGCAATTAGTAGTCCCTTACCTATTGTATGAACTCTACCAGCAGGCAAAGAAAATACATCGTCTTTTTCCACATCTTCTACGTTGAGTATATCAGTTAGATTTCCCTCTTTAAAAACCTTCAAATACTCTTCTTTATTTGTTGGCTTATTAAAACCTGATATCAACGTTGAATTTTCTTCAGCATCCACTACATACCACATTTCTGTTTTTCCAAATGAATTGTGACGCTCTTTTGCTAATTCATCATCAGGATGAACCTGAATACTTAGATCTTGATTAGCATCTATAAATTTTATCAGTAATGGAAATTTTGAGCCGTAGGTTTTATAAACAACTTCACCGATCAAATCTCCTTTAAATTCTTCAATAAGCTCGATTAACGATTTTCCTTTTAATGAGCCCTCAGATACTTTTGAAATACTTCCTTCTACTCCTGAAATCTCCCAAGACTCTCCACATCTTTTAGAATCACCAATTGGTTTATCAAGAACTGTACCTAGTTTTTCTCCACCCCAGATTTTGTTCTTTAGGATGGGTTCAAATTTTAAAGGATATAATTTCATTGCTAATTCGCTTAATTGACCATTAAAGAAGCCACACAAACTGTGTTGACGATATCGTCCCATTCACAACCACGTGAAAGATCCATCATTGGTTTTGCTAGACCTTGAACTATCGGTCCTGTCGCTGTAGCCTCGGCTAATCGCTCTGTAATCTTGTAAGCAATGTTTCCGGCATCCAAATTTGGGAAAATAAACACATTTGCTTTACCTGCAACCTCGGATTCAGGTGCTTTTCTCTGTGCTACAGAATCAATATAAGCAGCATCAAACTGAAGCTCACCATCTACAGAAAAGTCGATATTGTATTCCTTTACCTTTTCGAAAGCTTGCTGTACTAGCTGAACTCTTTCATGATCTGCACTACCCTTTGTGCTAAAAGAAAGCATAGCCACTTTAGGTTCTTCACCTGTTATCAATCTATGTGAAATTGCTGAATCGTAAGCAATGGTCGCTAGTTGATCAAATGTTGGGTATGGAACAACTGCACAATCTCCGTATGAAAACACTCTCCCATCCGAAAAACTCATTAAAAATATACTTGATACAACATTAGAACCTTTTTTAAGTCCTATAGTTTGAATAGCTGCTCTTAGAACATCACCAGTAGTTGATACTGAACCGGCTACACATCCATCTGCATCTCCTGCCGCAACTAATGAAGCTCCAAAAAATAAAGGATCCTTAACTGTTTGTAAGGCTTCTTCCTCTGTAAGTCCTTTATGCTTTCTTTTTTGATATAAGGCTTCAGCATAATCATTCAATTTAGGATCAGTTTCAGGGTCTATAACTTGAATATTGTTTGAATTGATGGAAAATTTATCATGTGCAAGTAAGATTACTTCAGCTAAACCCTCGTCTTGTAAGAACTGTGCTGCTTTAACTACTCTCCTATCAGATGATCTGGGTAGTACAATTTTTCTTTTTGAAGCCGCTGCTTTCTCTCTAATTGTTTTGATTATATCCATGATTATAAAACTAACAAAAATATTGAGATTGAAGCCAATGCTAATCCTATCCACTGGCGTTTGTCTGGTCTGTCCTTCCAAAAAATAACACCAATAAAAGTCCCAACAAAAACAATACTTAAATTTGCCAAAGGGAACGCAATTGAACCTGGGATTTCTTTTAACGCCTTCAAGATGAAATAGGACGAGTATAAATTTACTACACCAAGAATGATTCCGTATACAACTTCTTTAACAGTGAAGGACAATTTTTTTCTCACAAACAGAATTACGGATCCCGTTAAAAAAGCAAAAAAGAATAAACTCGCCAGGAATTGAGATTCATGAAATAAAATAGAAAATTCTTGTTCAAATACTTTTAAACCTGAATCTGTAATCCCGGAAATAACGAATAATAAAACGGGAAGAATCGCATACTTGAGCTGAACACTTCTATCTTTTTTTATAGGAGGAAGCAACAGAACTAATGCCACAAAAGTTAATAGAATTCCTATTATCAATCCTGTGGTTATACTTTCACCATATACAAATAGACTTAATAGAATGGGAAAGACTAAGGACATTCTCATCGCTGCAATGCTAATTCCCATACCATTTTTATCGATGCTTTTACTGTAGACCATAAAATTGGCGATAAATAAAAAGCCTAAAATGGCCGAATGAATCACAATTGGGATGACTCCGCTATTAACAGAAACCCCTGCCCATTCAGTTGAAAATATACTTATCAAAAAAGCTACCAAATAATTGATAACTAGAATGTTTAGTACTTTTAGAGATCGAATCTCAATGAATTTCAATACTTGTGCTACAGACAAAGAAAAGATTGCGCTAAGCCCAAGAAACAAAAATCCCATTATTCGATAAGATTTAAAGAATCGCTGCCAAAGAAACGAATATCTTGCGCTGCATTAAAAATACTCCTGGAAGTAAAGGAGACATTCCGCTCTAGATAGTTTTTAATATCTAACCAGTTTGTATTGCCTTTCTTGATTGCATCAGCAAGAAAATAGCTAAATATAGTATGTCTTTTTTGAACCCCGTTTGGCTCAGCATAAATGTAAGACCTTTGATTAGTATTTGAAGCAAATACTATGGTAGAATTTGGTACTTGATTGGTTACTGTCGCAGCTAAAACATCTAGAGTATTCAATTTGTCGGAATTGCTTCTAAAATCTATATCAGCAATAATAGAAAGCTCCGTTACTGGTAAATTTGCAAAACCATCGAATAAGCTATTTAGGTCAATTCGAGAAGCAGAACTATCGTTACCGGTTCCTATTAAGAACACTTTATCAGTTTGTGGATCAATTTCTGCATAGCCGTTAAGATAAACCACTAGCTCTACACTACGATTATTTATTCTGGAAACTAATCTATTAAAACCATTTTTTGCAGTTTGGTAACTCGATACATCTTGAAATTTGATCGTTTGAGCAGGCACAATACCTAGCGAGGTATTCATGTATTTCTCAATTAATGTCCCGTCTCTATGAGCGTATGATTTTTCCTGATATTCTCCTGAATATGACTGATTTGCAATAATAAAACCCCATCTGCTTCTATTGTCTTCAGTGAGATGAGGAATTTCTCTTTCTACATCAACACTGCCAAACGGGACATTAGGAATTGCAATTACTGAAAGTTGACGAGAAAATTGTGCAGGTCGCCAAATAATATCCACATCATTTTCTGCTACCCAGTTCTCTGATATTCCATATAGCACCTTAATCCATTCGCCTTGACGCTCTACTAGCTCTAACTGACTTCCTTGTGCTAGATCAGTAAGAACGTTGTTTGGATTTATTTCAGACTGGTTACGAAGAGCTGTAACAGATGAATTAACGACTACAAATGGATCAAAAATAGATTTTATGGGAATTTGATAGTTATATAGGCTATCGTTATAAGTGAGATTTAATTCAATGGATTCGGATTCGTTTCCTTCAAAAGTATCCGGATTTAATTCTTCCAGGAAGTTGATTGAAAAACTGCTTTCAGCAATGTTTATTTCGGAATTTTCAATCAAAGACTGTCCTTTATAACTAATGGAATAGAATGCGGTATACGGCTCATTGACAGTAGCATTCAAAGTATCTGTATCTACAAAATTTCCTGTTTTTCGGAGTAATCTGGTTTCACCAGTAGGCTGAGGGTTTCCTACCGGTTTCATGTTAAGAAATGAGATTCCGGCAAGACTTGCACTAGCACCTAATAAAGCTATCTGTTGACCCTTTTTATCCGGATCTGAAAATTGAAGTGCGGAATATCCTGCTAAACTAGATGCCGCAACTCCTAAAGCTACATATCCCCATCTAGGCTTGTATTTCTGTATATAACGATCTGTTTGAATTCTTTGTGGGTATTCAAATGTATTCGCTGATTTGAGTCTAAACTGAATTACAGGTAGTTCCGGACTTGTTTCACCTACTTTTTCGAGAAACAATCTAGAATCTAAAAGTTTATAATCCCCACGATCAACTACTTTCTCATTCTCTACGATCCAAGTAGTTGAAGAACATCCTACAACGAGTATTGATATTACAAGGCACAATATGTTAGCGGGAAATTTCACTAGGCCCAAGGTGTTTGTTTTGAAGTGACAGCAATTTTAGCAGCATCTATTGCAATAACGAGTTCTTCATTTGTAGGAATTACATAAACATCTACTGGTGATTTATCAGAACTGACCTTTAGATCATCTGCAATTTCTAAATTCTTTTCTTCGTCCATATTTATTCCAAACGTATCCATATCAGAAAGTATTTTAGATCGAATTAAAGCAGCGTTTTCTCCGATACCACCGGTAAAGATAATCGCATCTACCCCATTCATAGCTGCAATGTATGAGCCGATATACTTCTTAGCACGATAACAAAACACATCTATAGCTTCTTGAGATCTCTTGTCACCGTCATCAGCTTCTTCAATAAGATCTCGCATATCAGCGGCGTAACCGCTCAAACCAAGCAAACCACTGTGTTTGTTTAAAAGAGCATGAACATTAGCTAAAGATAATTCCTCCTTCTCAATAAGGTAGAACAAGATAGAAGGATCTATATCCCCGGAACGGGTACCCATAACCAATCCTTCAAGTGGTGTAAATCCCATGCTAGTGTCAATAGAGTTTCCATCTTTAATAGCACAGATTGATGCTCCATTCCCTAAATGACAGGTAATAATTTTCGAACCTTTCTTCTTTACACCTGCCAGCTTATAGTAAGTTCGACTTACATAGTAATGTGATGTACCATGAAAACCGTAACGTCGAATCTTATAGCGTCTGTACAAACGATTTGGAATCCCATATAAATAAGCTTCAGCAGGTAATGTTTGATGAAAAGCTGTATCAAAAACAGCAACATGTGGAACATTTGGCAAGTGCTCTTTTGCTGCTCTTATACCTTGTAAATTTGGAGGATTATGTAGAGGAGCAATATCGAATGCTTCCTGAATAGCTTCTTCAACATCTTCATCAATTAGTACCGAATCTTTAAAGGTTTCTCCTCCATGTACTACTCGGTGACCAACGGCTTCAATTTCATCCAGTGATTTTAGATAATCATTATCTGCGCCTACTAATAACTCCATAATGGTTTTTAGTGCAACCGCATGATTGTCGAGAGCTAACGATCTCTTTACAACCTTCTCTCCTTTCCACTCTTGCCGAATAATGGATGTAACCGCACCTATACGCTCAACTAAGCCTTTACAAAGCGTTTCTTGGTCTTTAGTATGAATGAGTTGATACTTTATTGAGGAACTGCCACAATTAATTACTAGTACTTTCATATTACAAGGAAATTACGGCTCCAAAACCGATCAGATTTCTAAATTCAAAATTCGAATCTCCATTATCTGGTTCTGAGATCCATAAAGGAATTTCGTAGCGAATGGCAAAACCTCGTGGCTTCCCTAAAAAGTCAGGTATGTTCAGTGAAAACTGAAGTCCTACCCCAGCATCGGCCAATATTGGGTTATCTTCTAGTACGGTTCCGGCATCAAGAAATAAATAACTCTTAACGAATACAAAATCACCAATAATACCTTTCTTTAAAGATGAACTAATCGGATTGGGGAATTCAAGCTCGGTATTTAATGCAACGATCGAATTAAAACCATTTAAAGTAAGATCTGAGTATTTCGTATCTGTATAACCCCGTAAGTTTCCACTTCCTGAAACGTGTGCAAAACCATTACTTAACCATGAGGTGGGAATAGTTCCTTTAGCTCTGCTTACACCATTACCATTCCACTGTACAGGTTGGGCAAAACTAGCCGTGTATAAATATTCAGGAGTTGCGTTATCAGAAGAAAATCCACCAAATACTCTGATTCCTAGACCAAATTTATCACTTAGTGAATACACATCCCAAGCCTCAATATTCAACACTGAAAATGAAGGACTAGATGGATTTACATTTTGCTGAAAATTTACAGTCGCCTCAAATGTATGTTCATCTGTTTCATTATGTAACATCGCATTTAAACCTACCAACGATTTCCAACTCGACGACCACTGAAGTGGAAATGGGCGATAAGAGGCATCAAACATTTTCTCTTGAGAGTACGAAAATACAATCTCTTGATATTTTAGCTCATTAAAACCGTCTTGCCAACGCTTATTCAAAGCTAAAGTGTGACTAGATATACCGGTTCTTATACTGCTTATACCTTGAATACTGCCTTCTTCACCAAAATCAGAAATTGAATTGATGGGTTCTGTATAACTCAGATAATATGAAACCGGATTAGTGGGGAAATTGATAGCTAACCATAGACCTGCATCCAACCTGTGGGGGCCATCTTTGAACGAACCCTCAACCTCTCCCAATACTCGAATACCTAAGCGCACTCCATCTACAGAATTATACCAGACATCCGGAGCGGGTGTAAGTATATAAGGTTCCTTAGTGTTTTGAGAAAATAGATTAGAGCTAAACACACCTATAGTTATGAAGAACAATAAGAATCGGATTATTTTAAATCTAGGATCCACTCTGGAAGAATTTGTTGATTAGTAAGTATATGCTCTATTAGACGGATCAATCGCTTTTGTTCAGGCCAATGAATGTATTCATCAATTTGTTCCGCTTTAACCCATAAAAAGCCGGTATGTTCATCATCCAGTGATATTTTATCATCACTCCATTCCAATCGAGCAGCAAAGGCAGGAATCTGATGAATGGAATCCGTTTTATGTTCGTAAAAAGTGTTTACGGATGGAACCGTCCAACATTGCATTGGTTTTGCAGAAATCTCTTCATCCAACTCCCTTAAAGCAGCTGCCCAATAGGTCTCAGATTCTTCTAATTTCCCACCAATCATTCGCCATTGATTAGCGTATATCTTAGAAGAAGAACGTTTGAGGATAAGAAATTCCACTTCTTTTCCATTCGTCCGATAGGGATATACATCAACGAGCTTTTTCATAAAAAGCTTATGGGTTTAGATTTCGATTTTCTTGATCTCTAATTCAAGTTCACCAGCAGGAACAGTTACTGTTACTACATCTCCGATTTCTTTACCTACTAAAGCTTTTCCGATCGGAGATTCAATAGATATTTTTCCAGCTTTGAAGTCTGCTTCATTTGGAGAAACCAATGTGTATTGCATCTCTTTATTTACTTTCTTGTTTAGAATAGTAACCTTAGTTAATACTCTAACTTGAGAAAGATCAAGATCTTTAGCATCTAAAACTCTTGCATTAGCTAAAATATCTTCCAGCTTTGTAATACGATCTTCCATATGACCTTGAGCTTCTTTTGCTGCATCGTATTCAGCATTTTCACTTAGATCTCCCTTTGCTCGGGCTTCAGCTATGTCTTCAGCTACTTCTTTACGACCTCTTGTCTTTAGATCTTTCAGTTCTGAATCTAGCTTATCGTATCCTTCTTGCGATAAATATTGAATATTACCCATGTCTTTACTTTTTCTTCAATTTCATAAATAAAAAGAAGAGCTCACCTTTCGGCTGCCCTTCAACTATCTGAAAATAAGAGTAAAAACGATGTTTTTCTAATATTTAATAGAATTTCTACTTTAAGACGAAATAGTATTTTTGAAGCTCAAAATTCGCACTGCAAAGAAGAGTGCACCAATTATTAATAAGGCTGCCATAAAAAATGGGGCCCCAGAAAACTGAAATGGAGCACTAGCGGAGGTGAAATATCCAAACAAACCAGTCATCATAGGCGGCCCAAAAATGGCTGTAAAACTCACTAAGCTTGTTAGCGCACCTTGTAGTTCTCCCTGCTGATTCTGAGGTACTTTGTTTGATACAATACCTTGTAGAGATGGTCCTGCAAAACCACCTAAACAGTATGGAATGATCATTGCAAGCATTATTGCACCAGATGGTGAAAACGCGAATCCTAAAAATCCTAAGCACGACAACGTAAGACCTAAATAAACCGATTTAACTTCACCGATCTTAGGAATTACTATCCTTGTGAGTCCTCCTTGTACTATAGCCACACATAAACCAACTACACCTAACGAAATTCCAACCATTTTTTCATCCCAGAGAAATTTTTCCATCGTGTAATAAGTCCATGTACTTTGAGTTGCATGACTAGCCAAATAGATCAATCCGAAGACGACGACAAGACCTGAAATACCCGGAAAAGACTTTAGTTGTTTTAATGATCCCAATGGATTAGCGCGTTTTATATCAAAGCTACGTCTGTTTTCTTTAGGAAGAGATTCCGGTAAGATGAAAAAACCATACAAAACATTGACAAGTGTTAATCCTGCTGCTGCAAAGAAAGGTATTCTTGTGCCATATTGTCCCAGTAATCCACCTACCACAGGACCAATAATAAAGCCTAATCCAAAAGCAGCTCCTATCAATCCAAAGTTCTGCGATCGCTTTTCGGGAGAACTTATATCAGCAATGTAAGCACTTGCAGTAGTGATACTTGCTCCGGTCATACCGGAAACAATCCTAGCTGTAAAAAGCCAGAATATTGTTGTAGAAAACCCAAGTAAAATGTAATTAATGCCATAACCTAAAAGAGAGATAAGCAATACTGGTCGCCGTCCAAATTTATCACTTAGCGATCCCACAAAAGGGGCGAAAATAAATTGAGTGAAAGCATATACGAACATCAACCAACCACCATATATCGCCGCTTTTGAAAGCCCCTCACCCGTTAACTCTACGATTAGTGCAGGCATGATCGGAATGATGATTCCTAATCCAATTACGTCAATTAAGACTGTGATAAATATAAAAGCGAGAGCTGCTTTACGTGGTTCTTTTGACATGAAATAAATTTGAGCCCAATGATAAAGCTTTGATTTACTAATTGGAAGCATAAATGTATATCACAACTTATATAGATCATCAGCAAATTAAAGATCAGCTTAATCTCTTACTGCAACACCAAATCTTATTTCCTATCTTAGTTTAAATTAGATTTCATGATGCTAAAAAAACTTACGACCAAAGAAATACTCGAAGAAAATCTTTCACAAAAGCCTCCTCAAAAGCTTTCTGAAGTAAAGGTTATTCTTCATAATATTAGAAGTTTACACAATGTTGGTTCTGTATTTCGTTCATCGGATGCATTTGGAATTTCTGAGTTGATCCTAACTGGCTATACCCCCACTCCTCCTCGACCAGAAATTAATAAAACAGCCATAGGCGCAGAGGAATTTGTGAATTGGAGACATTTTGAAACGGCCACCGAAATTATTCATGAACTAAAAAAAGATGGGTATTCAATTTTGGGTATGGAGCAAACAACCGGAAGCATAGCTCTTAATAACTTGAATATTGATAGCTATGATAAGATCTGCTTAGTGATGGGTAATGAGGTTACCGGCATTGATTCTGATATTCTAGAAATGATGGATGAGTTTGTTGCTATTCCACAGTTTGGTCAGAAACACTCCTTAAATGTATCTGTAGCAGCTGCAGTAATGTTATATGCCTTACTTGAAAAATTAAGTTGATCAGTTCTTTTCATTCATTAAATAATGAAACTGATAGAGCATACTTGATGTTAGACTAATAAATATAAAATTATCATCTAACACCCTATCATGAGTTTAAAAGAGAAAACACTTAACGAAGTTGAACACAGAATCGAAAAAATTGAGCGTGCTATTGCTAAAAATGGAGTAGGTTCTAGTTATCTTTCAAAAGCTGAACGAATTCAACGAGATGTTAATATAGGTTTAATGCTTGGCGGAGTTGCTTTAATAGCCGGAGCAACAGCTTGGGCTTTACTATCAAATAAAGAGGAACAATAAAAATAAATGAAAACAACTTTAAAAAATTCACTCCTAGCAGTGTTGCTTATAGGAGTTACCACCTTATTTGGCTCTATTTCAGCCCAACAAAAAGGAAATAACTTTGGGATTGGTTTCATGGTTGGTGAACCTACCGGAGTTTCCATCAAGAAATGGGTAACCGATAACTCAGCGTTTGATATTGGTGCGGCTTGGTCGCTATCTGACAAGAATGAAGCACTACATTTGCATGCTGACTTTTTAAGACATAATTGGTTTAATGATCAACCTAATCTAGCTTTTTACTATGGAATTGGTGCAAGAACAATTCTTGATAGTGATCCTAAATTTGGAGTTCGAGTGCCTTTTGGATTGAATTATGTATTTGAACACATTCCTTTTGATGCCTTTGTTGAAGCAGTACCTATTTTTGACTTAGCTCCCGATACAGAATTTGCAGGAAATGGTGCTTTTGGAATGAGGTTTTATTTCTAAAGTCTATCTATTCCCATTAAACTCAGATCTAAGTCTGTTTTTTGGTCGGTTATGATTTGACTAACTAGCTTTCCGGTTTGAGGCCCCAAGCTCATGCCCATCATTGCATGACCGGTAGCTACGGTCAGGTTATCAATTTGGGATGATCTTCCGATATATGGCAATCCATCTGGTGTACATGGTCTGAATCCATGCCAAACAGTTTCCATTTCAGGAGTGATATTGTTTAATTCAGGGAAGTAAGTAGGTACGCTTTCCAGAATCCCTGCTAAACGATTACGATTAACTGTTGAGTTGAAATTACTGATCTCTAAAGTTCCTCCAATTCTTAGATCGTTCCCCATTGGGGTCATTGCGACCTTTCCCTCAGATAAGATCGTAGGATATGTAGGCTTGAGATCCGGAGATTTTTGTGTGAATGAATATCCTTTACCATCCTGTAAGTGAATTTTAACTCCGATCTGTTTTAATAACTTAGCAGACCAGCTTCCTGCAGCAACAACCAATTCTTCTATGTCTTCCGTACTGTCATTGCTAAATTTTAAGGTATCTACTTTTCCATTTGATGCGCTTATTCCAACAACCTCATGATCAGTTAAAAATTCTACACCCTTCTTTTTTAAATGAGATACCATTTGTTGAATAAATAGATTCGGATATAAATGTGTATCTCCCGGATAATAGACCCCCCCTGCGACACTTACTTTTAAATTCTTCTCCTTTTGTTGAACTTCATCTTGATTTAAGATCTCAACTTCTAAACCTAACTCCCTACCCTTTTCAGCAATCTTAATTTCTTCTTCCCCAGCATGAGAATCTTTGAAAAGCATTAATAACCCATTTTCCTCAAAAGAAAATTCAAAACCCTCATTTTCAGAAAAGTTCTTATAGAGTCCTTTGCTTAGTTCATTAAAGTCTTTTAGTATCGAAACTGAATTACTTACGTTCTCCGGAGTACAAGAATTATAAAATTTCCAAAGCCACTGCACCAAGTCATTGTCTAGTCTTGGTTTGATAAAAAACGGACTTTTAGAATTAAACATCCACTTTAAACCTTTTGATACAACCCCCGGAGAAGCTAAAGGTACAAAGTGACTGGGAACTACCATTCCGGCATTGCCATGCGACGCTCCATCTGTGAGATCAGTACGATCTACCACTGTAACTTCAAAACCTTCTTTTCTAAGATACCACGCGGAGCTTAAACCAATTATTCCCCCACCAATAACATGAACTGTTTTTGCCATTAGAATACTTTAGAACTAGATGTATATTTATATAACCTGAAATCCATGAGCATATGGATCATCATTATCAATAAAAATTGTATTGTAGCCTGTAATTTTAGCCCATCCTTCAATACTCGGAACAATGGCTTTTACTCCGTTCAAAGAAGTCTCTTCTTCAATTCTACCGATAAACTGACTACCAATGATGCTTTCATGAACAAACTCATCTCCTTTACTCAATTTACCTTTTGCATACCACTGAGCCATTCTTGCTGAAGTTCCTGTACCGCAAGGTGAGCGATCTATGGCTTTGTCTCCATAAAAAACGGCATTTCTCGCAGTGGAATTTCCTTTAGTAGGTTTACCTGCCCATAAAATATGACTTAACCCATTTATGGAAGAATCTTCAGGATGAATGAATAAATGATCGTTATTGATCAAAGTTCTGAGTTCTCTGCTCCAAGTGATCAACTCACTTGCAGAATAATCTTGTAAACCTGTGAAGTTTTCCTGTTGATCAACTATTGCGTAAAAGTTTCCACCGTAAGAAACATCCACTATTAGCTTACCTAGATCCGGGCATTCAACTTCAAGTCCTTCTTTTGCTAAGTATGATTTAATATTAGTGAGACGAACCGACTTTACCTTTCCGTCTTCTTCTGTATAAGTGACTTTAACCAATCCTGCAGGTGTTTCAAGTCGCAGTTGCCCCGGAATTTTAGGATCAACCAAACCTTCTTCGATCATAATAGTTACGGTGCCTATTGTTCCGTGACCACACATTGGCAAACAACCACTTGTCTCTATGAACAAAACTCCCGCATCATTATCAGAGCTTGACGGTTCATACAAAATACTACCGCTCATCATATCGTGTCCACGTGGCTCAAACATGAGCCCTCTTCTTATCCAGTCGAATTCTTTTAAAAAGTGAGCTCTTTTTTCACTCATTGAATTACCCATTAACATGGGGCCACCCTTAGCTACTAACCGAACCGGATTGCCGCAGGTATGTGCATCAATACACTTAAATTCGGCTCTCATTGCTTCGTAACATTACCGTCAACCAACCTGACTATATCCAATGGATTTCCATCCTGGAGTTCTTTAGGTAAAGCATCATTTGGCCAATCTTGAAACGTAAATGGACGAACCCATCTTGCTATAGCGTGAGTTCCAACGGCAGTATATCTACTATCAGTAGATGCAGGATAAGGACCTCCATGCATCATTGATGGACAAACTTCTACTCCGGTAGGTACTCCGTTAAAAATGATTCTACCTACTCTATTTTGCAGCGCTTCAATGATGGAAGCATACTTACTGATCTCCTTATTATCGCCCAGAACGGTTCCTGTAAGCTGACCTTCCAAGTTATTAACTATGTTGAGCAGTTCTTCTTCATCTTTACATTTAACTACCATCGAAAATGGTCCAAAGACTTCCTTATGAAGCCTCTTATTACTTAGAAATTCACTTCCTGCGACAGTTACAAGCTTTTGTCCAGCGTAATTAGGTTTTAATCCCTCTTTGTTTTCAACTATACTACTTACTTTCTTTTCATTAAGAATTTCATCAGCTCCATTCTTATAAGAGGTATGAATCGAAGGATGAAGCATAGCTCCTGAATCTAAAGCAGTTAATTCTTTACCTAAACGAGTTGTAAAATGATCTAAATCAGAACCTTCTATTCCAAAAATAAGTCCGGGATTGGTACAAAATTGTCCCGCTCCTAAATTTATCGAATTTGCTAACTGAGTGGTCCAATTTGAATCTTCATCTTCTAATACAGAAGGAAATATGACTACCGGATTGATACTTCCCATTTCTGCAAAAACAGGAATGGGTTCTTCTCTTTTGGCTGCCAGATCAAATAATGACCTACCTCCTTTAATGCTTCCGGTAAAGCCTACTGCTTTTATTTTAGGATGAGAAACTAACTTTTGCCCAACTTCGATACCGCTACTGTTTAAATTTGAAAACACTCCTTCAGGCATATTGGTCTTATTAGCGGCTGTAATGATTGCTTTGCCTACCATTTCGCTGGTCCCGGAATGCATTGGATGTGCTTTAACAATTACAGGACAACCGGCAGCTAATGCTGATGCGGTATCTCCCCCTGCCGTTGAAAATGCGAATGGAAAGTTGCTGGAACCAAAAACTGCTACCGGACCAAGCGGAATATTCATTTTTCTAATGTCAGATTTTGGCAAAGGTTTTCTATCAGGGATAGCGTTATCGATCGTAGCTTCTACCCAAGACCCTTCTTCCAAAAGATCAGCAAAAGCACGTAACTGGTTTACGGTACGACCTCTTTCACCTTCTGCACGTCCTTTAAGCAAGCCGGATTCCATGCAATACATATCTATTAATTCATCACCAAGATTCAGAATCTCCTCAATAATTGTGCGAAGAAAAGTCGCTTTATCCTTTCCTCTGGTATTCCGGTAATCCTTAAACGCCTCAGTGGCTAATTGAACCGCTGTATTTATTTCTGATTCATTAGCTTCAAAAAAAGAAGCAGGATTCTCTTCATTTTTAACAGGATTAAATGTTCTATACGTTTTATCTCCATTGTTAGAATAGGAGTTACCAATAATGTTCTTTCCTGTGATCATAGTTAATTTTAGATGTTTAAATAGTCAGGCAGTTCAGGTCGTGTTCGTAATCCTTCTTCAATTATGTTTATTACGCGAGCTCTTTCAGCTCCTGTTAATTTCATGCGAGGAGCTCTTACATGCTCAGTCCCTAATTCAGTATACACCTGAGCAAGTTTAATATTTTGGATCAACTGTGGATTAATATCCAACTCCAGTAATGGTAGAAACCATCTGTAGATCTTTAAAGCTTCATCAAATCTACCGGCTTGTATCAATCTGAATATGGCTACGGTTTCAGCAGGGAAAGCATCAACCAATCCCGCCACCCAGCCATCAGCGCCCATAACCAACTCTTCCATAGCTAAGGTATCCACTCCGCAAAGGATCTTAAATCGATCACCAAATTTATTCTTGAGCCGAGTTACGTTCGAAATATCACGTGTGCTTTCTTTTACGGCTTGAATATTCTCATAAGGCAGAAACTCTTCAAACATTTCTAGGGTGATCTCCACTTTATAATCTACCGGGTTGTTATATAGTAAGATTGGTAGTGAAGTACTTTCAGCTATAGCTTTAAAATGTGCAACTGTTTCGTCATCAGTTGGCTTGTACATCATTGGAGGAAGTACCATTAACCCATCGGCACCATTTTCTTCCGCTTTCCGTGCTAACTCAATAGCGGTTAAAGTGGCGCCTTCAGCGATGTTTAACAGTGAAGGAACTCTCCCATCTGATTGCTGAATACTGGCGTGTAGCAATTGAAGTCTTTCATCGTGAGTGATAGTACTTGATTCACCAAGTGATCCACCAATAATAATACCATCCACTCCTGCTTCTATCTGAGCTTCAATATTATTTCGAAAAGTATTGAGGTCTAAATTACCATTTTCAAAAAAAGCAGTTGTCACTGCAGGGAAAACTCCATTCCAATTAATCGCCATGTTTACTCTACATCTGTTATAGGTTTAAATGAATGTAACAGAATATTATGAATCCATAAAGGCGTAATTTCAAGTTATAACAGTAATCTTCTCGTAGCTTGGAGTATAAAAGAGACAACAAAATAAATCGTTGTCTCTTTGAAAATTTTAAAGCAATGTCTTTATATCTTTAACCAGCTTCTTTGCTTTATTTTCCTCTTCAGTATAAGCGAGATTCTTCTTCATTTTATAAATTAAAAGATCTATCGACTCAGTGTCAGCAGCATGAAACTGAAGTTTCAAAAACCCAATTTTGCTTATATCTGAACCTTCCTCTGTCAATTCAGATTGATGTAATCTGCAATTCGATATCTTGTTTAGATCGTAGGTAGTTTCTATAGTTTCACTGATATCTTTTTTTAAGTAGATAAGTGATTTTTGTTTGGTGTCTAAACCCAAAGCGTATGCATGCTGAAATACAGCGGATTTATCTACGTTCATTTTTTGTGTTTTTGCGTAACTGAGTAATTGTTTAAGAATTTTAGAAGCCTTTTTCTTATTTCTCTGGTCGAGTGATACGGGTATGATGAAAGCTAATAAAGCAATTGCAGTTATAATGATTGATCCTAGATCGAATTTCATAATAATATAATTTTATAGATAATAGTGACATACCGACACAGTGATCTTATAGACCGTCGGTAATAGTTAAAATATTTGGGTTGAGCTACACGCTCATGAAGTCACTATGCTATAGAAAGGAATGGAATGGGAAGATCAGTTTCCTGGTGGGTAAGCCGACATCAATTTGATTGGTTGAAACAATGAACGATGTGGTATTATTGGGATGTGATGCCCTGTTTTGTGTGTCTCTTGAAAATTGATCTTGTGATTTCTCTGAGACTTGCGGTATTGGAATTCTAGCTGAAAAAGAGAAGTTAGCCTCTGCTGAGAAAAGCAAAAATGGATCATAGATTCCATTCGCCGGCACTCCTGTTTCGGAAGTGGCTGTCGCTGTTTGAACAAGCTTAAATTCATCTGCTTTAGAAGCTGAATAATCTGATTGCACCATAGATGGTAAAGCAACCAGAATTGCCAGAAAGAATATGTTCGCGAATTTTTTCACGCCATTAAGGTACGACTTCAAATGAATGAAATCAGTTTAAATCTGTTAAAAAGGCTTTAGAAATACATAAAGTAAACCATCAAAATCGCAGTCATGTTATAAATTCCATGCGCAACAATTGATGCAGTTAATCTACCTGTTACGATAAATAAAATAGTATAAGCGATGGTTGGGATCAGAATATCTAACCAACCAAGAGCATCGCCGGGAAGATGTCCAAGGCAGAAAAACAAAATTGAAACTATGGAAGCGATCCAAAGTCCGGTTTTAGGATTTTGAAACATGCTCTTCATTTCGGTGATGAAGTACCCTCTATTATAGATCTCTTCCGTAATACCACCGCCGATTACTCCCAGTGCGATATATGAGATTAGACCAATAACCGTTCCGTCCATCATGGAAATCATATGAGTTACGTCTGCTCGTTCTGCTCCACCTGTTGCAGGAATGATCCATATGAATTGCAACGCTAACCAACTTAATCCTACTGCTAAACCAAGAACAGAATCCTTTCTCCACTTCGAGAAATCCAAGCCGATGTCTTTGAAACTCTTCCCTGTTTTCTTAAGAGCGAATTTTACCAACAATGAAACAGTGCTCACCTGAAACAACGCCATAAACAAAAGGTTGATCCCGATCTTACCGCCGTTAATTTTAGTAACTCCAAAAAAGACATCCGGAATTACAAAAAGTGTGAACCCAAAAAATATGGTAAATATGAAAAGGGAAATTTGTTTGGGTCGGCTTAGAGAAGAATTGCTCACTGTAAATATAATTTATAATTAGATTTGGAGCGGATTACGAAAGGAAATGAATTGGGTTGCGGGGTTGAATCAGATAACTAATATTCTACGTCATTCCTACGAAGGTAGGAATCTAAATCGTTATTAAAACTAAGAAGCTAAATCAACTATCCAGATCTCAGGCATACGCCGTGAGATGACAAGGCTTTGGTTGTTGTTTGGATTCAAATTCACTTTACCTCTCATTAGTCATTCCTGCGTAGCCTGCCTGCACGTAGCCGTTTCGGCAAAGGCTGGGCAGGAATCTAGATCTTTAATAAAACGAAGAAGCTTAATTTACTATCTAGATCCCTAGCATTCGCCGAGGGATAACGAGGCTTTATTTAAAGTTTCCACAGCGGAGCTATGGAACGAGGGTAAAGCCCTTATCGCTTACATTTAATATCTTGTAACTCTACTAAATTATCCAATGGGACATATTGGGCATCTCTTATTATGCTATGTTTCATACTATTTTGGCATAAAACCAAAATCCACTCTTCTGGATTATAAGTTATAATAATATCTCCTTCATTGTAATTTGCTCTTCTTATAATCAATTTATCTGGAATATTATTTACGTCTATACTTTGCTTATTTATATCAAACATCAACAAATAATGTTCTTTTTTTTTCTTTATCTCATAAGGTAGAAAACCATCGTTTACACTTTTAATCTGTTCCAGAGGGGATATCCTGAATACATCCTTGTTGTTGTAGTTTAATTTATAAATATAGAGATCGTCTACTTCACGAATATTAGTTTCTTTAATATATAATGTAGCAGTTTCAACCACTATATCTTGTTTAGTGATTGCAGAACAAGATATAGCCATTATCATTAAAAAAAATAGTGCGTATTTCATGTCTCACCCCTTCTCCAGTTCCACTTTTAAATGCCTAACGACCCAGCGTTTAATGGGCGCAGAGATTAAGTTTTTGTTGAAGTAACTGATTTATTCTATTGCACACAAGTTATTGATCGCACTCCATCTGCGTCCCATTGAAACGCTTGTTAGTAGCGCGGTTAAGTTTTTTCCAGTTTATATAACCAAACCATATTTGTAATGAATAATGGTATAACAGCCAATTTGAAAACAAATGATAGGTTTATGTCAATTATTGGAAGTGGAATATTATTTGGTAGAGCAAGCAAAAGAAAGAGAACAACGGGAAGAAAACTCAATACTTTTTGCATTCCAGAATTTGAGAGATTCTCTACAAATTCAAGATAGTAACCATTCAAAACAGAGGGGATTATTGACGGAATCGTAAAGAGAATTATGATTAACCCAATTGTATTTATATCTCCTCCTTCCAGAATAAAAGAACTAAAAAAAAGTCCCAAAACTGAAAGTGAAGCTCCAAGAAGTATTGTGTTTTTGGTATTCAATAGAGTGCTACTAACATATTATTGATGAACATTTCATCTTGAGTAAGATATAAAAAATATGCTAAGAATCACGCTTATCTTACTATAAATCAAACTTATAACAAAATAATGTTCATATAAGTAGTTCATATAAATCGGTGACTAATGATATTATTGAACTTTATATCCTACACCAACTCCCCGATCTTTCGATAGATCATATCCAGCTCATCTTCGGTAACACAGTATGGTGGCATTAAGTACAGCACATTTCCGAGGGGACGAAGCAGTAATCCATGATCCACACATTCTTTTTTGATGCGTGAAGCTACCGAGTTCAGATATCCGCCCTCTTCTTCGTTCTTGATATCCATAGCGGCTATGGTTCCTTTTACACGAAGTCTTTCTAATCGAGGGTGATCGGCCAATTTTTCTAGATGTTTGGTATGAATGGCTTCCATTCCTTTGAATACAGGAGCGTTTTCTTTCAATAGTTTCCAGGAAGCAATTCCGGCTGCACAGCCTAGTGGATTTCCGGTATAACTGTGTCCATGCCAAAAGGTTTTGATCGGCTCTGAGGAATTGAAGCTTTCGTAGATCTCATCACTGCTAACTGTAATGGAAAGCGGCATAAATCCACCTGTAATGCCTTTACTCAAGCATATGATATCCGGTTGAACCTGCGCACGTTTACACGCAAAGAAGTCACCCGTACGACCAAATCCCGTCATTACTTCATCAAATAAAAGCAGTGTATCAAACTGTCGATTGCTCCAATGTACTTTCTGAAGGAATTCTTCCGAACACATCCGCATCCCTCCTGCACCTTGAACTAAAGGCTCCATCAGTATTCCTGCGTATTTCTCTGGATTATCCGTCAACAAACCTTCCAGCTGTTCAATGATAGCATCTTCCTTGTTAGCGCGTTCAGTATCTCCGATCCATGTTTCCGGATATGGAATAACTTCTACATCAAACATCCAGTCTTTGAATACATCGGTGAAAATAGAGCGTTCTCCCACCGACATCGCCCCTAGCGTATCTCCGTGATAGGCTCCTTCAAAACAGATAAAAGTCTTGCGCTCCTGACCCAAATTCTTCCAGTACTGATAAGCGATCTTCATTCCAACTTCCACAGCGGTTGAGCCATTATCCGAAAAGAATACCTTATTCAGGTTTTTGGGCAATTCCTGAGTGATCAACTCTGACAATTGCTCCGCAGGATCGTGTGTAAATCCGGCGAATATCACATGCTCAAGCGTTTGAGCCTGTTCATAAATTGCTTTTGCGATATCCGGATGTGAATGTCCATGCATATTTACCCACCAACTGGAAATACAATCCAGAACTTCGCGACCATCTTCTAAAGTGAGATAAGCTCCTTTTCCGCTTTTAACCTTAAGAGGTTCCGGTGCATCTTTTATGATCGTAAATGGGTGCCAGACGTTGTTCATGCTATAGAATTAAAAATGTAAGATTAAAGATGAAAAATGACCTCCGTCATTTCGAATGTATATGAGAAATCTAAACATCTCTTTGAAAGCTATTTTTAGATATCTCGCTCCGCTCGATATGACACAAAGGGTGATTTTTCATTTTTAATTAAAAGTTTTATTGAAGGAAGAAACTAAAGATTCTTTATCTATCTTAACTAACGGCTCGATCTCGAATACAGATATATTTCCAAAACGTTCAATCGTTTCTTTGTTGGATGGGTGTTTCTCACCGTTCAGGACTACTGCAAAAACGTTAATTCCACGAGCTCTAAGCGCTTCAAGTGATAACAATGTATGATTCAAGGTTCCTAAGCTGCTTCTAGCAACTAATAACACAGGAAGATTCAGGTGTGAAATCAAATCTAGTACCGTTTCTTTCCAGTTTATTGGGACGATCAATCCACCGGCACCCTCAACGATCATGTGTTTGGTTTTGTATTCAGGCAATTCAAAATCAGCCAGACTTATTTCAACCTGATCAATATCGGCAGCTGCGTGCGGACTCATGGGGGTTTCTAAGCGATATCGTTCTGCTACAATTCGGGACTCGTTTGCTTTAGAAACTCGTTGCACAAATTCTGTATCTGTTTCTTCATCTAATCCCGCTTGAATGGGTTTCCAGTAAGTTGCATCTAAAGCCGACATCAGCATACCTGAAACCAATGTTTTACCAATTCCTGTATCCGTTCCTGTTACAAAAAACTCTTTCGGAAATTCCATTAACCTTCCTTCTTTGCCGCTAAATACACCACATGCCATTTAACGTTAATTTTTTCATTTTCTTTCTCATCCCAGAAATCAGTTAAAAGCTTTAACTGTTTATATGAAAGGGATTTACCATTTATTTGTTTAGAGGCTCCAATCTCTTTAAGGTGCTTAAAGAAATCAATAGAATGATCAAATTCTTGATATAGATCGTTTTCGTAATAGTCTACTTGAACGGGGTTCATCGAGAGTTTTATAACCACTTCTTCTACATCAGGAAAAGGATTCGCTGTAAAAGGAAGTCCGAGTTCTAAACAACAGGTGTACCATTCGCTAAAACTGTGATTACCCGGAAATGTACAAAGCAGAAGTCCATCAGGTTTTAACAGCTTCGATAAGCGCTCTAAACCCATTGCGGTGTCTGAAAACCATTGCGGAGCGAAGTTGCTAACAATAAGGCTGTATTTAGGCTCTTCATCTGATAGCTTATCTACATTCAGTTCTTGAAAAGTAACTTGCTTTGATACTAGATCTTCGTCCTTCAATCTATTTTCGCAGAATTCTATCATCCCCGAAGAAACATCTGTTAGCACTAATTCTCTATCCGGAAACTCTTTTATAAGCTGTTCAGATAAAAAACCTGTTCCACATCCTACTTCTAAAATTGGTCCTTCAGGCAGGGTATTCTTCCACGGAAGCAGCGAAGACATCAGTCCTGAAGCTACTTTCTTTTGTATCTCTGCTTTCTGATGGTATGTTTCTGCAGCAGTTGAAAAAGTATCAGCTATATTTTTTGATGGAATTGGTTGATCAACGGTTGTTTTCATATCTCTGAAAAATAGGAATGATTGAGCACAGATACGACCAACAATCTTGTGGATTTGAAAAAGGTAAAGCATGTACCTCATCTTCAAAAACATGCACATATTTCTTATGATAATGAGACGCTGTAATTTGCTCTCCTCGCGGTGTTAACAACACTTTATCTTTACCACTATCCAGGGCAACCATGGTAGAGCCGAAATCGAGATCAATGAGTGGGAATTTAGTATTTCTAAGTTGCTTAAGGTCTTCTAAAAGAGTTTCTGAATTAATGTTAGTAGAGATATCAGGAATCTCTTCATCGGTGTTAAAACAGTTTCTATAAAAGGCTTCAAGGATCTTTTTTGGTGAAGACTCAAAACCACTGATCATTCGCTCTAAACCTTTAATGCTGATTTTTCGAAGTTTTTCTTCTTCGGGATTGAAATCTCCAAAGCCATTAAATATCACCAATAGATCAGCTTTGCTTAATACTGCCGAGTTACACCAATGAAGCCCAAAGGAATGAGTGAACACTATCCTGTATTTAGTATCGGCATCAAATCTTGGATGAAATGGTTTTCCGATATAACCACGGTTCGCAGGTTTTAGATCAATTCCTGAAGGAAGAACCTTTGCCATTGGAGTCCAAAAGGATGAATCAAATCCCCACCCATGATAGGCTAATATCTCTACTTTCTTTTCCATTCGGCCAACCTGTCTAGTAATTGATCGATCTGATCTCTTTCATGCTTTGTTGTAAGTGTAATTCTAAGCCTGGATGCGTTCTTTTCAACTGTGGGTGGACGTATAGCCGAAACCCAAAGTCCGTTTTCTTTAAGATATTTTGAGAGGTCGATAGTCTCTTGTTCATCCCCTATGACGATCGGTATGATCTGACTGTTTGAATCTAAGGTATCAAAGCCTAGTTTTTGAATTCCACTTCTCAAATAGTCGATATCGGCTAACAATTGAGTTCGTTCAGCATTCATGGTTGGTATCAGATCTAACCCGGCATCAATAGCTCCAAGTACATTCGGAGGCAATGCTGTGGTATAAATAAATCCGCCTGAATAGTTGATCAGAAAATCCTTCATCTCCTTCGTGCAAAGTGCGTAAGCTCCAAAAGATCCGAAAGCCTTACCAAAAGTGCCTAACGAAATATCAATTCCATTTTTGCCAAAATTTAATCCCAGACCTTTTTCCCCAAGTACACCAAGAGCATGTGCATCATCTGAGTATAAAAGTGCATTATACTTTTCGGAAAGATGGATCAATCGTTCAATATCATTTCGATCCCCATCCATACTAAAGATGGTCTCCGAAACGATCCATATACGATTAAAATCTCTCTTTTCTGCATCGATCAGCTGTGATTCCAGCTCTTTATAGTTGTTATGTTCAAAGCGTTTTAAAGTAGCTCTGCTGAGTAAGGAACCTTGGATCAAACTATTGTGGATCTTTTTATCAGCTAAGATCAAAGAATTTCTATCGGCAACAGCAGGAAGAATACTCGTATTTGCCTGGTAACCTGAATTGAAGAGAATAGCCGCCTCTGATCTAAAAGTACTGGCTAATTTGTCTTCGATAGCTTCATGTATAGATAGATTACCTGTTACTAATCTCGAGGCTCCTGAGCCTACACCATACTTTTTTGCATACTGGTTAGATCGTTCGATTAATTTGGGATGGCTACTTAATCCTAAATAATCATTCGATGAAAAGTTAATGTACTCTGAACAATCAACTCTGATAATAGAAGTGGATAGTTCAGATTCTAAGGGGTTTAAAGAACGAAACCGATGCTCAGTCTTTCTTTGTGCTAAAGCATCGGTTATAAAAGCTAATTTGTTCTTCTCTACACTCAATTAACTAGAAGCCTGATTCCAAGTTGAATCACTTTCAAAAGTTCTACCCATCGCTCTAAACTGACGAATAAACGGTAATTTTTTACGAACGGAAGGTGCAAATTGAGAATATTCGATCATGAAAAGTCTACTCGTAGCAGGGTCGTAATAAGTAAAGTTAACAAATGGTCCACCCATTGCAGCGTTTGTCATGGTCCACCAGCCTTGGGTCTCATAAGCATAATAACGCCCCATTTGGAAGTTATTTACTCTTCTTTGAATGCGATCGTTATACTCAGTAGTCACAAATTTGGTGTTATCGCTACCTTTAATGTACTGCTGATTCAGTGAATCTCTGGTGGCATTGATCCAGTCTGAATCTAAAAAGCTAATATCTGTTACGTTCTCCTTCCACCAAATCCACATCCATCGATCATTGACTTCAAGGTTTCTTCTAAATGAAATAAAATCTGTGGTATCAATTCTTGCTACATAGTCATGCTGAATACGAACTTTGAACCCGTGATTAGCCCACATTGAGTCAGAATACTGAGTTTGCTCCTTCTTCTCATACACATCGTATGTCCAGCGACTTAGTTCTCTTTCCAGAATATCTGCCATCAATGAACGCTCAGAATTTATGATCTTTTCGGCTAGCTCTTCATCAGAAGTTGAACTAAGGATCAACGCATATTGATCTTTATACCATTGATCTTTGATTGGGAATGCAAAGCTCTCACCGGATCGAACTCTACTTTCAACACCTTGATCTAAAAAGCCACGAATTGTTCGTGACACATCGGTTGAATCATCAAGAACACCGGCAAAGATAATATTCTTCATTCCTTTTAAGCGTTCTAACTGTGAGTTTGAGCGAATATCCGTGAAAGTAAGATTGTAGTTCTCTTCAGGATTTAACATGTGAAATTGATATTTCCCATAAGTTGCTCGGATAGCTTCAGCAGTTTTACTATCAAACTGGGTTGAATCCATAACTACGAATACTTCATTTATATTTCCTTGAGCACGTGATCTAAAATCACCCTCACAAGCAGTTAAGATTATCGAGGCTAGTACTAAGAATAAAATCGGTGTTTTCTTTAAAGACATATTCAATTAATTATTTTCCAAATTTCAATGAATGAACAAACGTATAAAGCTCTTGTTTCCACTCAGGCTTAGGATACGAATTTTTAATGGTATTAATTAATGCACTTCCAACTATGAATCCATCGGCATTTGATGCGATACGATTTGCGTCTTCATGAGACTTAATTCCAAAACCAACCATGATTGGATTTTCAGTGATATTCTCATTCACACGTGCTATAAATTTTGAAACTGAATCTGATACCTCATTTCCTTCTCTTGCTCCGGTAACACCCGTTACAGATACACAGTATACAAATCCACCTGACTTAGAATCCGCTAGTTTCATACGTTCTGCAGTGCTGTTTGGCGCAACTAAATGGATCAATGGCAGATCATTCGCTGAAGCATGGCTAGCAATAATATCATCTTCATCAACCGGGATGTCTGGTAAGATCAGTCCATCTACTCCTGCTTTTGAAGCATTCTCACAAAACTTCTGAATCCCATATCGCAAAACAGGATTCATATATCCCATTAAAATTATCGGTATTTCTGATTGTTTTCTTATCTCTACTACCATTTCGAAGATCTTGTCGATGGTAATTCCATTTTTGATGGCAATATCACTTGAATATTGGATAGTCGGACCATCAGCTAATGGGTCACTAAACGGCATTCCCAGTTCGATCATATCGGCACCGTTCTTCTCCATACCTAAAACGATTTCAGCAGTTGCTTCAAGGTCAGGATATCCGGCAGTGATGAATAAACTCATGAGCTTTTCATCTGCAGCTTTTTCTTTAAATTTCTTAGTTATTCTGTTCATTTACTTCTTTTGGTGCTTTCGAAAACGTGTAGGGTTTCGCTTGTTTAAATTTTTACTCTTCCGTCATTCTGAGCGAAAGCGAAGAATCTGCAAGATTAATCACTGTATAGATCCTTCGGAAGTGTCCTCAGGATGACAGCCTCCTTGGCTAACTCTCATAAATTTTCTGATATAGTACTCATATCTTTATCTCCTCTACCGGAGGAGTTTACAATAACTACCTGATCTTCACTCGTAGTTGGCATCAACTTCTCTAACCATGCAAAAGCATGAGCTGTTTCCAATGCTGGGATAATCCCTTCTTGTTTAGATAAAAGCTTAACAGCTTCCATTGCTTCATCGTCCGTTACGGCATGATACTTTACTCTACCTGAGTCATGAAGATGAGCATGCTCTGGACCAATTCCCGGATAATCTAATCCTGCACTTATAGAATGAGCAAGTTCGATCTGACCGTTTTTATCATGCAATAGATAACTCATTGAACCATGAAGTATTCCAGGAGTTCCTTTAGTAATTGTAGCCGCCGTTTTACCGGAATCTACTCCAAACCCGGCAGCTTCTATCCCGATTATATTCACTGATTCATCATCAATAAACGGATAAAAGAATCCCATAGCGTTTGATCCACCACCGACACAAGCAATTAAATGATCTGGAAGTTTTCCTTCCGCAGCCATAATCTGACGTTTAGTTTCATCACCAATAACTCTATGAAAATTTCTAACCATCATTGGATAAGGATGAGGGCCAACTACAGAACCGATGATATAGAACGTATCTTCTACATTGGTTACCCAATCTCGAATAGCTTCATTAGTAGCATCCTTAAGCGTTTTAGAACCGCTATCTACTCTTCTAACTTCAGCTCCCAGCAAATGCATTCTGTCAACATTCAACTTCTGACGAACCATGTCTTCAGCACCCATGTACACCACACATTCTAGACCGAATTTTGCACATGCGGTTGCGGTGGCTACTCCATGCTGACCTGCACCTGTTTCGGCAATAATGCGTTTTTTACCCATACGTTGAGCTAATAAGACCTGACCAATAGCATTGTTGATCTTATGCGCTCCGGTATGACACAGATCTTCACGCTTCATATAGATCTTTGCTTTACCGTAATGCTCGGTCAATCTGTTTGCATAGGTCAGTTTTGTTGGGCGGCCTACATATTCATCCAACAATAGATCAAGATCTTCATTGAATTTCGGATCATTACTTGCGAGCTCATATTCAGCTTCTAAAGCCTTTACGGCCGGAATTAGTATCTCAGGAACAAACTTCCCGCCATACTCGCCAAAATATCCTCTGATGTCTGGTTGTTGGTAGATTGTCTTAGTTTCTTCAGTCATTGTTTAATGTAAAGTGCTTTTAATAAGTCATTCTGAGCCTGCCTGCATGAACCCGTTACGGCAAAGGTAGGCGAAAGCGAAGAATCTGCACAATTCCTATATGTGAAGATCCTTCGGAAGTGTCCTCAGGATGACCTAATTATCAATATTATTTTCTATTTTAATCTTAAATAAGCTCCACGGGTTTAACCGTATTCACAAACTCTTCCATTTTCTCCAGATCTTTTAGTCCCGGCTCTTCTTCTATACTACTCGATACATCAACTGCATAAGGATTCACGAATTCAATTGCGCTTGTTACATTATCTGAATTCAACCCACCGGATAAAAAGAAAGGCTTCTCTGTAATATCATTTAGAATACTCCAGTCAAATGTTTTGCCCGTTCCTCCCCACTGATCTCCAACTTTTGTATCGAAAAGAAAGAATTCAGCTAAGGGATCATATTTATCAACTTCTGCCTTTAGTGATTCTTTAGTTGAATCTTCCGATACATGAATTACTTTAATTATAGGCTTATCTATTAGCTCACAGTATTCAACGGTCTCAGTTCCATGAAGCTGTACAAAGTCTAGGCCTGTTTCTTTTGCGATAGTATTGACTTCATCAAGTGGCTGGTTGACAAACACCCCAATCTTTTCCGGACCTTCCAACCAATTTACAATGGCTCCTGCTTTAGCTGGCTCAATATATCTTGGACTTTTATCGTAGAATATGAATCCTAAATAATCCACAAATAAACCCGAAGCAAACCTTCCATCTTCGAGATTGGTTATTCCACATACTTTTATTTTTGTTGATTCACTCATCATCTTTCAAATTTAATCCACACCAAGGACAATAATTTATCTTAATTACAGAGGCTCCACCATCATGAATTGGAATGCCATAAGTACCATCTTTCCACTTATTGATTATCACATCTGCATCACTATTTTTTATTTCTCCATCTTCATCAAAACTATTAAAAACATGATTTGCCATAGTTAAGCAACAGAAATATGAATAGTCAAAACCAGCATCTTCCAATTTTCTTTCTAACACCCAATTACTAAAAAGCTTGTTTTCATAAAAGGCGTCTAAGTAATTTTCAAACTCCTCGGTATCTTGTTCTTTAGTTTGTGGATGAACTAAATCATACTTCTCATGCAATTCCTTAAATCTGTCAAATTTCATTAAGAATACACCTTTTGAAATGTATTATGAGCATCTTCAAGAAGTTTTTTCACGGCTTCTCCGGGATCATTTTCTCTCATAAAAGATTCTCCAATCAATGCTGAATGAATCTCTTCTTTCATCAAAAGTGCAATATCATCAGCAGTTGAAAGTCCGCTTTCTGATACTAATATTGTTTCTTTTGGTGCTTGTTTCAGAATATTAATTCCTCGATGAACATCTACTTCAAAATTCTTTAAATCACGATTATTAACGCCCAGAATATCAACTTGATTAAAGTCTAAACGATCGAAGTCTTCTTGGTCATAACATTCAACCAACGCTGACAATTCGAATTCTTTAGCAGCAGCTAATAATTCATTCAATTGACTTCCATCTGTGATCGCTACAATAATCAGAACGGCATCTGCACCATAAGCTCGTGCTTCTTTAATCTGAAAAGGATCTAATATGAAATCCTTTCTCAAAAGTGGTAATTGAACTCTTTTTGAAATTGTACTCAAATAGTCGAGATCGCCCATAAAAAATGGTTTATCTGTCAATACAGACAAAGCCGAAGCTCCACCTTCTTCATATCTCAAAGCTATATCTAACGGATCAAAATCTTCTCTAATAACTCCTTTTGAAGGTGATCCCTTTTTTACTTCTGCTATGATCGATACTTCATTTGGTCTGTTTAACGCTGATTTGAAATCAATGCGGTTCTTCTCAAATCCTTCTAAAGAATGTAGATCATTAAAACTGATCTCTCGCTTTCTCTTAATAAGATCTTCTGAAGTCTGATGAACTATTTTATCAAGAATATTTCCCATCAGTACTTAAAAACCCCCATTGCGTCGTTGGTTGCATCAATAAAGTTGTTAAACATCTTCCGTGCACTTCCTGATTCTAAACTTTCTATGGCTTTTGCTTTGGCTTCTTCAAGTGAAGAAACAAGTCCGGAAGCATGAATGGCGAACGTTGCGTTGATCAAAACTATATCTCGTTGAGCATCTGTTGATTTGTTCGCTAATATCTTTTTTAAGATGGAAGCGTTCTTTTCAGCATCATCTCCCATCAGTTGTTCCATTTCATAAGTCTTAAAACCTAAAGATGTTGGGTCAAAACGATAAGATTCAGAAACTTTTTTATCCTTCAATTCAAACACGGTTGAGTTTCCTGTAATACTCACTTCATCAAGACCGTCATCTGCGTTGAATGTATAAGCGAATTCAGTATCCAGATTTGATAGTATAGAAGCCATTTTTTCGGCTACTTCGGTATTAAAAGCTCCAATTACATATTTCTGCACTCCTGCCGGATTTGCCATCGGACCAAGGATATTGAAGAATGTTCTAAAGCCAAGAGATCGCCGAGTAGGCATTACATACTTCATTGCAGGGTGAAACATAGGTGCAAACATAAACGCCATTCCTACTTCATTGTATACCTGTTCTACACCTTCTTTTCCAAGTTCAATAGCAGCTCCCAAGTGCTCTAACACATCCGCACTTCCGCACTTACTAGAAGCACTTCTGTTTCCATGCTTGATAACAGGAACGCCGGCTCCGGCAACTACAAAGCTCGCGGCCGTTGAAATATTGAACGTACCTGATTTATCTCCACCGGTACCAACCAGATCAATGGCATTAGTTACATCAACATCTACCTTTACAGACTTTTCGCGCATTACCTTTACGAAGGCAGTAAGTTCATCAACGGTTTCACCTTTTATTCTCATTGCTGTAAGAAATGACGCTATTTGCTCTTCAGGCACTTCTCCTTCCATGATTTGAGTAAGCGCCCAACCAGCCTCTATCAAAGTAAGATCTTCAGAGAATGAAAGTTTGTTTAAAATACTTTTGAATGTCATGATTGTGTTAACCAGTTGGTGATCATTTGTGGTCCTTCTACCGTTAAAATACTTTCGGGATGAAATTGAATTCCCTCAATTGGGTATTTTTTATGTCTTACTCCCATAATTACGTCCCCGGCTGTTGCAGTAATTTCTAAGACATCAGGAATTGAATCAGGAGCTAAAACCAGTGAGTGATAACGTGTAGCAGTACAATTCTGAGTGATATTCTTAAAGACAAATTTCCCATCATGCTTAACTTGTGAAACTTTGCCGTGCATGAGTTTAGGAGCGTAATCTACTTTAGCTCCGAATACTTCTCCTATGGCTTGATGTCCTAAGCAAACACCTAAGATTGGAGTAGTTTTACCAAGCTCTTGAATAATGTTTTTGCTTACGCCTGCATCAGAAGGTCTACCCGGTCCGGGTGAAATTAACACCTTACTCGGATTTAGCTCTTTGATCTCTTCCAATGTGAGTTCATCATTCCTAATTACCTTATAATCATCTGTTATAGCTGCAACCAGATGAACAAGGTTATAGGTAAAGGAATCATAGTTATCGATAATTAAAACCATTTAAAAACTCCTGATGATCCCAGTTGCTTCTCTGATCGGTTCCATCACAGATTCAGCTCTTTCTCTGGCTTTATTACCGCCTTCTTTCAGTACATCTTTCACATAATCCAGATCTTGCTCAAGTTGTTTTCTCTTTTCTCTAGCCTCAGCAAAATAATCTTCGATCATAGCAAGCAGTTCTAGTTTAGCGTGACCATAACCAAACCCACCGGCTCTATATTTATCAGCAATCTCATTCTGCTTGTCTTTGTTAGCAAATAACTTGATCAAAGCGAATACATTATCTGTTTCAGGATCTTTAGGGTCATCAAGTCCTTTAGAGTCCGTTTCTATAGACATCACTACTTTTTTCAATGCTTTTCCTTCAGCAAATAACGGGATGGTATTCTTATAACTCTTGCTCATTTTACGACCATCGGTCCCTGGTACAACTGCCACTGATTTTAGAATGTGATCTTCAGGAATTCTAAGAAGTTCATCGCCGTAGGCTCTGTTCAACTTTCCGGCAAGATCTCGTGCCATTTCTATGTTTTGCTTCTGATCTTCACCTACGGGAACTACATCTGAATGATAAATCAAAATATCAGCTGCTTGAAGAATTGGGTAAGTGAATAATCCTATATTAGCATTCAATCCTGATGCCACTTTATCTTTATAGGCAACACCTTTTTCCATCAGGCTAACCGGACAAAGAGTTCCTAAGATCCAAGCAAGTTCAGTAACCTGTGGGACATCTGATTGAGCAAAGAAAGTTACTTTATCCGGATCTAAACCCAAAGATAAGTAATCAAGTGTTACATCAATTGTATTTTGATAGAGCTGTTTTCCATCATTTAGTGATGTTAAGGAGTGAAAATTAGCTATAAAGTAGAATGCATCACCTTGCTCTTGCATTCCAATATGTTGCCTCATCGCTCCAAAATAATTTCCTATATGGAGTTTTCCTGAAGGCTGTATTCCTGATAAAATCGTTTTTTTACTCATTCGATATCTAGTGCTACGCTAAGTGCTTGAACTAAAGCACCCGCTTTGTTTTGTGTTTCTTCAAATTCCTTTTTTGGATCGCTATCTGCTACAATTCCAGCTCCTGCTTGAATATAAACTTTGTTGTCCGTAACAACCATTGTTCTTATGGCAATACAAGTATCCATATTTCCTGAAAAATCGAAATATCCTACTGCTCCTGCATACACTCCTCTTTTGGTAGGCTCGAGCTCATCAATGATCTGCATGGCTCTAATTTTAGGTGCTCCACTTACCGTACCTGCCGGAAAGCACTGCATTAATGCATCCACTGAGTTTTTATCGTAGGAAATCTCTCCAACAACATCACTTACAATGTGCATTACATGCGAATACCTTTCTATAACCTGATCCCTTTCCATTTTCACCGTACCAGGTTTAGATACTCTGCTTAGATCATTCCGTCCCAAATCTACCAGCATAATATGCTCAGATACTTCTTTGGGGTCATTCTTTAGATCTTCTTCAAGCTCAAGGTCTTCATGATGAGTTTTACCACGAGGTCGAGTTCCTGCAATTGGTAAAACTCTAACTTCTTTATCTTGAACTCTTACCAATACTTCCGGAGAGGAACCCACTAGTTGGAATTCATCAAAGTTTAAGAAGAATAAATATGGAGACGGATTAACCATTCTAAGAGCACGATATAACATGAATGAATCTCCACTCATGTCCGCTTCAAAACGCTGGGACAGAACTACCTGAAAAATATCACCTTCATAGATATATTTTTTAGCCGTTTCCACCATGTTCTTGAATCGGCTTTCTTCCACATTACTCTTTAGTGATTTCGGATCGATATCAAATGCTCTTCGATTGTAATTACCGGACATGGCAGAAGCTTCCATCCTTTCTAGATCTTGATGTGCTGAATCGTATAATTCTTCATGATCTGCATCTTCATCAACAAAAACAGTTTTAATAAGAATTACCTGATGTTTGACATGATCAAAAGCATAAATTTCATCATAGAAACACCAAACAGCTTCCGGTAGATTTAGATCATCTTCCGGCACATTTGGAAGATCTTCAACCAATCTGAAAGTATCGTATGCCGAAAACCCAACAGCACCGCCTGTCAACCTGGGTAACTCAGGAATACTTGGTTCTGTATATTTTGTGGTTTGAGAACGAAGCTCTTCAAAATAAGGCTTCTCAATGATTTCCGATTCATTTTCAGAACTCAAAGTGGTCACGGCCCCATCAAAGCTAAGAGTTTGATATGGATTACGTCCAATGAAAGAATAACGAGCTAATTTCTCTCCTCCTTCTACCGACTCTAATAGAAAAGGATTTATTGCATCTTGCCTCACGTTCATAAATAATGAAACCGGAGTAAGTACATCAGCCAATAATCTTTTATAAACCGGAACGGCTGTGTATGATTTACAAAGTTCTAAAAATCGTTCTTTATTCATATGTCTATTCTCATTCTGAGTGATATTGAGGAATCTACAAACCTTACTAAATTTTCAGCTCCTTCAGGATTACTTTTAATTTAATTTTTGAGTTACCTAATTTTAGGGTCAAAAAAAAACCCACTCTTCCATAGGAACAGTGGGTTTATAATTTCTTGGTTAAACTCTTTACGCAACTTTCCCACTGCTTATGTAAGCGTTGGGCCACCACCAAGTGTTATGTTGCTGTGTGTTTAACATCGCGACGAATATAGGAGGGTCATCATTTAATAGCAACGGGAAATACTGTTAAAATTTATTTTAATGTATTGAGTTGCTATCTAAACAATGAATTACTAATATTTAATGAACCTTAAAAACATCGCCTATTTAATACTGTTACAATTATATCACTCAACATTAAACGCGATTTTTTGATTTATAAATTCTCTTCCTTGGTTCTATTATCCATTTTTGGAATTAGTTTAGCTTCTTGTGATGAAAGTCTAACGCCTAAAGATTTAGATGAAAACCAACCTTACGTTCAAAAATTACAAATAAACCCTTCTTCCATAGATTTTGATCTTAATAGTGATGGGCAAAAGGATACTACTATTACTTTAGATCTTGAAGTGGATGGATTTAATTTTAAAGTTGATTCAGTTCCTTACTATTCGATCTTTGTTGGTGAGGAAAGTCTTCCGTCAATTCAGGGAAAGTTCTTGGTTAACTTTAGCCAACTCACCACATTTCAAGCAAATATAAATATCCCAACTAATACTTTAGATTTTGAAACTTATACTGTTTTAGTCACTCCGAAAAATAATGGCTCCGGTCAGAACTATGCTCAAGCAATTGTAAAACAAAGTGGAGTTTCTTTTAACGCACCTGAAGTTTTATCTGTAAATAATCCTGATGAAGTTGAAAGACCTGAATCAGGTGAAACGACTGTTTATTTCACGGCCAAAGTAAGTGATACAGATGGACAAAATAATATTGATGGAGTTTTTCTACGACTGATTAGTCAAACATCCGGTGAAGTCAACAATTCACCCTTTCAATTATTTGATGATGGTAGCAGTAGAGGTGATCTAATTGCATCAGATTCTATTTATACACTAATCTTCCCTGTCAATTCTAGCAATCAGCTACAAACTTATGACATCAAGTATTATGCAAAAGATAAAAGTGGACTAGTCAGCGATACAGTAACAACAACTTTTAGTATTGTTGACAATGAATAGGATTTTAGCTCTTTTATTTACTTGTCTCATTTTCTCGAGCAACCTAATTGCACAAACCGTTTATCCGGTGGATTCTCCATTTAATAGCATAAAACAAAATGGAGTGTCTAATCTGATCGCATCCGGTGATACTGTTTGGATAAGTCCATCATTGAATTTCAATGTTTCAAATAGCATGGATTGGCTTCAACCTTCAGGCATTGATAGCATTACGAATTCAGTGGGTAGAATTTTCTCCATGGACATTAATAGTTCTAATTTTGCCGTTGGATTAGGTTATAACAGTTCACTAGATGGAGCCTCAATACCAACCGGTTATGGATTTTATATTTCATCAGATAATGGACTTTCATGGAGCTTTATAACTTTTCCTCTTGATGAACAGCCTCCATCAAACTGTGACGATGAAAGTGTGCCGTATACAGGAGATTGTGATATCCAGTTCACATATGGAGGAAATCAATATTTCAGGATCAGAAATACCGTTCCTCAGCAATCCCCACCTTATGATGTTCAAATAAAATCTGATACTCTTTTTGCCGCGACATGGGCTTCAGGATTACTAAGAAGTACAGACAGAGGTTCAAGTTGGGAAAAAGTGATAATCCCTCCTTTTAATGTTTCTTCATTAACACCCGAGAATGAGTATTCGTGGACATCAACATATCAGAATAATACCATTGAGAGATTTGATGCCCGGGCTGATCTAAATCTACTTGGTTTTGGATTACATTTGGACTCAGATAACAATGTTTGGTTTGGATCTGCAAACGGTGTTAATATTTCTCCAGATGCTGTCTCTACTTCGATTGATAGTATCTCTTGGAAACATATTAACTTTGAAAACTCCTCAGATGGTTTGTTGGGTAATTGGGTGATAGAAATCGAGGAAGACCCTACTACCAATAAAATTTGGATGACTAACTGGATCATTGATTCCCAAAACGGTGAACAATTCGGAATTGTCTCAACTAATGATGAAGGGCAGACTTTTGAACAACACTTAATTGGCCAAAAAATAAATAGTATAGGATTTAAGGATGGGACTATTTTTGCCGCTGGAGAGAATGGTTTATTTATTTCAAACAATGATGGTCTTAGTTGGACCAAGTCTCCACAAATAAAAGGAGCTAATAGTTTCTTAAAAGAAGATGTTGAATTTTTATCAGTATCTGCAACCACAGAAAGAGTTTGGATTGGTACTAATGACGGACTTATCTCAACGGATGATCTAGGAAATACATGGGAAATTACACGAGTAGATTTCCCACTTTCGGGAGGAAATGTATTTGACCCGAATGCTAAATCTGTTCAGACATATGCTTACCCTAATCCCTTCTCTCCTACTTTACATCAATTTGTACGGATTAAGTATGAACTCAAAAAAACTGGTAACGTAAAGATCAGGGTTTTTGATTTTGGAATGAATCTAGTTCGTGAAATAGAAAACTCAACTTTTAATACCGGTACTTATGAAGCTGTTTGGGACGGAATTGATAACAGTGGAAGAAAAGTCGCAAATGGGCCTTACATATATCTCATAGAAATGCCAGACAGAACCATTAATGGTAAAATATTGGTGGTTGAATAATGAAAAGATTATATGTCATACTAGTTCTAATATTCTTTGCGGTTAGCAATTTATATGCGCAATCCGGTGGGTTTGCAGGCGCTCCACAACGGCTGGGGTATGGAGCTACAGCTTTAGGAATGGGTAATGCCATGACCGCTGTTACTTCTCAAGGATCTTTTGCTCATTACAATCCGGCTCATTCTGCCTTACTTTTAAGTTATACTCCGATAGACTTGTCTGTTTCTTCACTTTCATATGACAGAGTCCATCAAACTGTTGGTGGGTTTCTTCAATTACCTCCATCGGCCGGTATCACCATAAATCTATTAAGAAGTGGTATTAGCGATATTGATGCACGAACTCAAAGTGGTTATCCCAATGGCTCTTTTGATGTTTCTGAGTATCAACTCTTTACAGCCTTCGGAATTAGAATGAGTGACAAACTAAATGCAGGTGCTGGATTTAAGATCAATTATGCAAATTATCACGATGACCTAGACGCTGAAACTAGTGTCGGAATAGATATAGGCTTTTTATATAAGATTACATCCAAAATAAACTTTGGACTTGCAATACAAGACCTTTTCGCTGAGTACCGATGGAATTCAAGCAACCTGTATGATCTGCCTGAATCAAGAAATGTTATAAATAAATTTCCAACCCGATTTAAATTTGGTCTTGCCTATCAGAAAAAGGCATTTACGATCTCCGGTGATTACGAAATTCAATCACTAAGTTCAGAAGTGGAAAACAATGAGATCTTTATCGTGAATGGTAACCTTAATACAATTACTACTGTTTCTGAAATTAAAACCAACGTACAGCAATTGCGCCTTGGTGGTGCTTGGCAAGCCCATGAACGCATCACCTTGCGAACCGGGTACTCAGTTCCCGACCTAACTAATACAAATAGTTGGGGAGCAAGTGGCGGATTTTCACTTTACCTTCCATTCGATCAATTATCACCCTCAATTGGATACGCTTTTGTAATGGAACCAAACAGGGTATCAAATATGCATGTATTTTCACTCAGTTTTAAATTATGAGATCTTTACTCGTACTAATACTATCTGTTTTAACAAGCTCTTTAGTATTTGCTCAAAATACAGGAACAGGTTTCTCGATGTTAGAAAATGCACCTACACCTGCAGGTTTGGCATTGAATGAATCTACTACTGCAGTTCCTCAAGGATCTGGTTCGATTTATATTAATCCGGCACTTCTCATACTCAATAGTTCTTCCAGTATTGATCTTGGATATTCAAGTTGGATTGAAGAGAGTAATTATATCTTTGGTGGAGCTAATTTCATTAATGGAAATCGAGCTTTTTCTATAGGCGTTTATAATTCAAAGATCGGTGGGATTGAACAGCGCAACAATCCAGGCCCTTCAAATGGAGATTTCGCGATTTCATACCTATCAGTGAGCGGAGCTCTTGCTTATGATTTTAATTTCATTTCATTAGGAGTTGCCGGACAGTTTTTGAATGAAGAAAACGCTCAATATCAAGCTTCCGGCTATGCTTTTAATTTTGGAGCAGCTAGTGAGTTCTTCGATTCTAAATTAAAGACAGGTATTTCCATATTAAATATTGGTAAGCTAGATGAGTTGAATAATCAATCCACTCCACTTCCTGAGTTGCTTAGAGCCGGTATATCTTTAGATGTATTTGAATTTGCACCTCCAAAAAATTCAGACCTACCTATATTAGTAAGTCTTTCATCTGATTATGTGCACCCATTAAATGAAAGAGAAAGTTTACAAACTGGGGATGTAGAAACAGAATCTTATTTCAATTTAGGACTTAGATTGAACATTGCAGAAGTACTCCAACTATCAAGTGGATATAAGACGGGTGACACAGCAAAACCTATTTCATTTGGATTAGAGTTGATGATGGATCAAATTACCTTTAACTACGCATTGGTCCCATATCGATATGGTATAGGTTCATTAAACTCTATCGGGTTACAATATAAATTCTAAAATGAGTGTATGAAGGTTAAGTCGCTTAGCGATATGTATGCCTCTTTAGGAACGGATGCTAAGACTGTATTCGTAGTTCCTCAGATCAGGTTTGAACAACCTGAAACCGACTATTTATATCTACTTTATAAATCCTTAATAGATAATAAAAATTATACGATCAAAAGCACATCTTTCTTCAGTCATTATAAGTTTGTGCTTCACACTCTTTTTCAACGAAAGACAATTCTTCACTATCATTGGCTGGAATTTCAAGATCTAAAATCATTATTTGGAATGCCTTGGAAGTTACTTTTGATTCTTCTGTTTAAAGCATTTGGAGGAAAGCTTGTATGGACCATTCATAACTTACAGCCACACGATCAAAAATGGCTGGGAGCTCATCACAAAATTCATAAATGGATGGCTAATCTAGCAGATAAAATTCATATCCATTGTGAAAATACTTCCGAAATTGTTCAGAAAAAGTTCAATATATCCACAGAAAAAATATTTATTCTCCCTCACCCTACCTATCCTAGCGTTGATATTGATAAGATAAGGTCACTTAAGGTGCTTGATGAAAAATTCGATATTAATTTAGATCAGGATAAACCCGTTCTACTTATTTTTGGAAATATTTCTACTTATAAAAGAATAGAAAATATTTTGGATCTTGTTGATGAAGAAGTCATTCCTATTCAAACTATTATTGCGGGTCCTGTTAAAAAAGGTCAGGGAATTCTAGGGAAGCGACTTTCATTAAGAGCCGGTACTAATACTGATATACATCTCCATCAGAAGTATGTTGAGGATAATGATATTCCTTTTTTCTTTGGTGCTGCTGATTTCTGTTTCTTTAACTATGACAAAATTTTGACTTCAGGATCTGTACTATTGGCTCATAGTTATCATAAAAAGATAATAGCTCCCGATCTTGGTTGTATTAGTGATCTTAAAAATGAAAAGAATGTATTTTTATTCTCATCCGATAGAGAGAAAAGAGTAATGTTAAGTTCGGTAATTTCTACATTGAATCATGAGTAAATTCAAGGAAAAGGCTTTTTGGATTGCATTTGGCGATTTTGGTGGACGTGGTTTAGCATTCTTAACCTCCATTTATCTAGCTAGAACGCTAGGCACAGAGTTTTTTGGTTTGATTACCGTAGCCATTGCAATACTTGGCTATGCCACTTGGAGCACGGACTTAGGTCTTCTGAATATTGGAATTCGTGAAATAGCTAAAGAGCCTGAATTCAGAAATTTTAGAGCTAAAGAAATTTTCAATCTTAAAATAGCTTTAGGTACTTCTGTTTTACTCATAAGTACCATAATTCTATCTGTAATCCCTATTGGATTACTTCAAAAGCAAGTTATACTTGGTTTCCTATACTCCTTGATTCCTTATTCTCTTTTATTGGAATGGTATTACAGCGGAAAACAAAAATTTGGTAAGCTTGCTTTATCACGTATAGTAAATGGCGCTGTATATTTAGGTCTTGTTTACTGGTTAGTATCAGGAGAAAATGAAGTCACTTTAGTTCCTATCTTATATACCATTGGGGTGACTTCTGCGGTTGTAATACTTGGTACTTTTTCAATTACTGATAAACCTTTTAAAGTTCCCTCACGGGGATTCAGTACATACTTATCTCTACTTAAAAACAGTTCTGTTCTTGGGCTAGGAGATTTTTTCGCACGAATCGTTCAACTCTTACCACCTATTTTAATTGGGATATTTTTAGGGTTGCAAGAAGCCGGAATTTATGGAGCAGCGTTCAGAATAATTATCATTGCAATGTTACTCGATCGTATTTTTGTGAACTTGCTTTTACCAAATCTGGCTTCACTATGGAAAACTCATCAAAAAAATGCTATTCGAAGGATCAATATGGTTCTACGGCTCATTATCGTTGGGGGTACGCTAATTTCGTTACTTACAGCGATCAATGCAGAACAGATCATTCTTTTCTTATATGGAACTGATTTTGTTGGAAGCATAGAAATACTTCAAATCCTATCAGTATTTATATTCCTAACTTTTCTAAATAGTTTGTTCTCATTCGGTTTGATAGCTACCAACAGCGATCGAAAATACTTTCTGGCCACAAGTATTGGAGGTTCTGTTTCAGCGCTAATCATTGTTCTATTTACTTCTTTAGGAAATTCTCACCTTGTTGCTATTTCGGTAGTTATTTCAGAATTAATTCTAACTTGTTCGTCCTACTTCTGGTTTAGAAAAATTAGTCCTATTCACTTATTTAGAACACTGATCATCATCCTGCCTTCCGGCGTATTACTGTTTCTGGTTTTCAATGAATTTGACGTACACTACTTACTTGCATCAGCTGCAAGCTTAATTATATTACCTGTGCTTAGTTGGTATACAAAGGTTATCAGAATTGGTGAAATTAATTGGCTCAAAGAAAAGCTATTGAAATGAAACAGCGTCTTTGCATTGGAATAATTTCGGGCTCTTCTGTTCTCAAGCGAACGTTAGACTCTATTGGAGTGTGGTATGAAGAAATAGATAACTTCTCCAACTTATCTATTTACCCACTAATAATTATTGATGGCAAGTCTTCTTTAGACAAAGAATCACTTCAAAAAGTCATTGATTACAAACAAAATTCAGGTTGTATTCTTGAGATTTCTACTGATCCTATATTCTACAAACTTCCAATAAAGAAGCTGAAAATTCAGACTATATACAATACTAAAACAAACTCACCTTTTGACAGGATCACTCATTTAGATATTTATTCTAAATGTGCTTTTTCAACCAATACAAACTTATTCGACGGACTCTTAGATTTTGAAGAGAATTTTAAAGGACACCCTACTTCGGCTTTTTTAGGCATCGATCTTAGATCTCTAACAACTGAATCTGATTACATTAGAAAAAGATTTTTGAGCACTTTTGAACCTCTTCCTGATGAAATAGTCAATAAAGTCAGCTATGATAGCTTATCAGATATTATTGAGCTTTCCATTCAAAAATTAATACATGCTCAAAGTCTTCCATTCATCAAAAAATGGACATCACCACATAAAAACCCCGTATTTTGTTTTCGTATAGATAGCGATTTCGGAACTAAAGAGTCCATCCGGAACACATATTCTATGTTGGATAAACATTCTATTAAAGCTACTTGGTTTTTGCATGTTGAAGCTCATCAACATTGGCTCGAATACTTCAATGAATTTAAAAACCAAGAACTCGCTTTACATGGCTTCAAGCACGGGTATAGCAATTCAACCTCAAAGATCTCTGAAAATATGGGTCTAGGTTTATCAGTACTTAAAGCATCTAACATCCATCCTTCTGGATTTTGCGCACCTTACGGAATTTGGAATGACACACTTGAAAAAGTCATTCGGGAAATGGATTTCTTATATACTTCTGAGTTCACTTCCGGCTATGATTGCCTTCCTTTTTTCCAATCTAAAACGAATAACCTTCAAATACCTATTCATCCAATTTGTACGGGTAGTTTAAGTCGTAAAGAATATTCTCTGGATGATATGACCAATTATTTCACTTCTATTTTTAAAACTAAAAAGGGATTATTTAAACCAATACTATTTTATCACCACCCTCTTCAATCCGGGCTCAAAGTGTTCAACAAAATATTTGAAATGGTTAATGAAAATGGGTTAACCAATCTCACTTTTAAAGAATATGCGGAGTTTTGGAAAAGACGTCATGAACTTAATTTCGAAGCTTTTTTCGAAGATGATCGCATCACAATTAATTCTAACGACAATTCCTTGTTGCTTTATGTTTCAAACACCAGTGATTCATTTGATTTAATCTCTTCGAAAACCCAAATTATTTCAAATGAATCAACAACTACTTTTAAATACCAAACTCCTTTTCTACCTTCAGAAATAGAATTTAACAGATTACATGAAAATCGATTCAAACTATTAAAGACTAGCATCTTGGATTGGAATAATAGGCAACGTTTATGAAGGTTGGTTTTATAGCACCACAAAGTATAGCCGCAGTAAATGGAGGGGTTCGAACTCAAGCCTTATTTACTGCAAAGCATCTGCAAAAGCTAGGTGTAGATATTGAATACATCTCACCGTGGGATGATCTATCTGCTTTAGATATTGATCTGTTTCATGTATTTACTGCAAGCTCGGAAAATGCAGGAATTATAGCTCGATTACACGAGCAAGGGAAAAAAATCGTCCTTTCCCCTGTCTTATATTCCAGAAGAAATGCATCTAGCATTAACAGGTTATTATCGTTTGAAGAGAAGATCTCAGCCATAAATCCTGGTATTCGTTCTGAGTTTGGCCTCAAAAAAGAGATATGCAATCAAGCTGACCTTCTACTTCCTAATACTGAAGCTGAAGCTGGTTTAATTTCTAAGGCATTCAATATCACAACTTCATCGATCAAAGTTATCCCCAACGGTGTTGAAAGTCGGTTTGCCAATAGTAATCCTGAACTTTTTGAAGAAGAAACGGGCTTAAAAGATTTTGTTCTTTTTGTAGGACAAGCTTCAGCTGCTCGTAAAAATGTAGAGAGCTTACTAAAGGCGTTTCGCAATATTGATAAACAGCTCGTAATTATTGGAGATTTTAGTAACTCTGAATACAGTCAACGTTGTTTATCACTAGTTAAAGAAAATCCTCACATGCACTTATTGGATACATTAGAACATGATTCTGAATTGCTTTCATCTGCATACGCAGCTTGTAAAGTATTTGTATTGCCTTCACACTTTGAAACACCCGGAATTGCAGCTATGGAAGCCGCTTTAGCCGGTGCCAATATCGTTATCACTGAAGCTGGTGGTACCAAAGAATATTTTCAACATTATGCGGAATACATCAGCCCATCAATTATAAATTCCATAACACAAGGCATCAATAAGGCGCTTACAAAACCTAAATCCGATGCATTAAGAGATCACATATTAGATAATTATACATGGGATAAAGTAGCCCAAAAGACACTTGAGCAATATAAAGAGGTGGTATCGTGAAAAAGATCTTAGTTGCATTCGGTACCAGACCTGAAATAATCAAACTAGCTCCTGTTATTCATCAGTTAAAGGCTTCTGGTAAATTTGATGTTATTACTTTGCATACCGGTCAACATGATGAATTGGCCAGAACCATGTTGGATATATTCAATTTAGATCCAGATTATGATTTGAAAAGTATGACCTCTTCTTCTGATCTTTTTGAACTCAGCCAATTTCTACTCCCTAAATTAAAACAGCTATTTGTAGCAGAAGAACCTGATGCAGTAATTGTTCAAGGTGATACTACCTCAGCTTATTTAAGTGCTTTATCAGCGTTCTATTTAAATATTCCTGTAGTTCATGTTGAGGCCGGACTTCGCTCTTTTGATAACACTAATCCTTTTCCAGAAGAAATGAATAGGAAGCAGATAAGTAATTTAGCTTCACTTCATTTCGCTCCAACTTCTCTTGCCAAATTGAATCTTTTAAATGAAGGTATAGATGACTCAAGAGTATTTGAAACAGGTAACACTGTTATTGATGCGCTTTATAAGATTAAAGACTCAAACCAGTTTTCTGCTTCGAAGCCAGCTATTTTAGATGAAGTCAATGACAGCCAAATACTGATCTTAGTTACCGTTCATAGACGTGAAAATCTTGGAAAGCCACTACAAGGAATTCTTGATGCTTTAATTCAACTACTGAATAAAGATAAATCTAGGATCATCCTCTTCCCTGCACATCCTAACCCCAAGCTGCAAACTGTTTTGCGTTCTGAAAAGTATAGACATGAACGTCTAAGAATTATCGAACCTTTAGATTATTTAAGTTTCCATCACATTTTAGAACGAAGTAATCTTATTCTTACAGATTCAGGTGGAATTCAAGAAGAAGCAGCCGCTTTGGATAAAAAAATGTTAGTACTTAGAAAAGCTACAGAACGTCAAGAATTGATTGAGAGTGGTTTTACTAAATTGGTGGGAGCAAACACTGAAATGATTGTGAACCAAACAGAATCAGTTCTTAGAAGCACAAAAGAGATCAACTGCTTAAGTCCATATGGAAATGGAACTGCCGCAAAAAAAATAGTAGAGATACTAGTTTCTCAGCTATAGTCCTGAAAAACGTCCTCACCTTCTTCTTCATAATCTCCAAAATAATGAATAGCACCAAGCACTAATCCTTTTGTAATAAAGATGGTAAATACAATCATGAGGCCATATTCTTTAAGAGATATGATCAGAATGAAATAGAGTAATAACAGACCTAATTTACCACGGTTCTCCCGAATAGATTTTCTATCAAATCGAGGAATCTTATCAAATTTTATAGTACTAACCATTAAGAATGAAATTACAACTACAACCGGTATTAACACAGAATTTATGCCTTGCTCAAAACCGGTAAATAGATCTAGTTTATTTCTAAAAGTGAGGAAAAAAGAACCTATGATAATTGCTTGGGCCGGTATCGGCAAACCAATAAAATAATCGCTAGATGGAGATAAACGAGCATTAACATTAAATCTAGCCAAACGCACAGCTCCACATAAAGGTGGGATAGCACTAATTATTATGCCCAGAGTTCCAAGTTCGTTTAAACTAAAAGTGTAAATCAAAAAACCTGGTGCAACACCAAAAGAGACCATATCACTTAGGGAATCGAGCTCAATTCCAAAATCACTTGTTGCATCGGCAAGTCTTGCCATCAAACCATCCATTACATCAAAAAGTCCAGCCATAGCTATAAGCCATGCACCGCGATATAAGTTTCCATCCGCAATCGAGATAATGGCTAAAAAACCGCTAAAAAGATTCATTAAAGTGAAGAAACTAGGAACAGCTATTCTTCGATTTACGGGTGGTTTTCCTTTTTTAATTCGTTCCCGTTTTTCCTTAAAAGATCCATATTTCTTTTGAATGGGATACTTCATGAGATGATCTCTCCAATAATAGACTCTCCTGCTATCGTACGGTCTCCTTCTTTTACTTTGACCTCTACATTTGATGGAACAATCACATCCATTCTGGAACCAAATTTCATCATACCAAAGCGCTCACCTGCAACCAGGTCATCACCTTTCTTAATGTGATAGACAATTCTTCTGGCTAAGAACCCTGTAATCTGTTTAAAAAAGAATTTTGTTCCCGTTGGATGAAGTACACCAAAATCGGCTCGTTCATTCAAATCAGACGCGTGCTCATTCCAAGCCATTAAATACTTACCCGGATGGTATTTTAGATATTCAAGTTTTCCTGAAATCGGATTTCTGTTGACATGAACATCTAACGGTGACAAAAAGATACTGATTTGAGTCGCTTTATCTTTTATATAAATATCTTCCTGATACTCTTTCACCAAAACTACGACTCCATCAGCTGGAGAAATAATCAAGCTATCACCTTGAGGTGTGGTCCTTTCAGGATCACGAAAAAAGTAGATCACAATTCCACAACAAACTCCAACAATAATATAGATAGGATAAGCTATCCAATGAGTTATATAGAGTGAAGTAAGAGCAAACACTAAAACAGTAATAATTACTGCTAGTGCCATTGAAAGGTAACCTTCGCGTGCGAACATAGATTAAAAGAGTTTGATTACGTCATTAAAAACAACAAAGATCATAAGTGCTACTAATACAAAAAATCCGATGTTCTGAGCCACGATTCGAACTTTCTCGGTAGGTTCTTTTCTTGTAACTCCTTCATAAATAAGAAATACCAAGTGACCTCCATCTAAAGCCGGGATTGGTAAAATATTCATTATAGCTAGAGTAATACTTAATAAAGCCGTAATTGACCAAAAACCGATCCAACCACTTGCATCCGTGGCTTGTTTGGTCATATTAGCAATTGCTATTGGACCTCCCAGATTCTGTCGAACCGATATATCACCTGAAATCATTCTAGCAAATCCTTGAAGAATTCCAGTCGTTTGATCTCCGGTTTCAGTCCATCCAGCTGCTATAGATTCGAAAAAACCATATTCTATTCTTTCTCCGCCGGCAATATCTAGATCAGGAGGATACACACCAATTGTACCTTCACTTGGTATAATTGAAGTTGAGAATATATCTCCATCTCTCAGTACTTCCATTTCCAGTGGCTCTCCTTCAGGATTAGCCGTTATAATACTAGTTAATTGAAGCCAGTAATTGACTTCTTCGCCATTGATTGATACGATCTTGTCTCCTCTTTGAAGTCCTGCTTCAGAAGCCGGAGAATTTGAAACTATAGAAGATGGAGTACTAGGCAAAATAAGTTCTGCATCTAAAAACCCACGAGTTTGAATACTATCTAAAAAAGATGAAGCTACAGGAACAGTAATTTCCTCGCCATTTCTAACTACTTGATAGTTTAAATTATCTGAAGTAAGAGCAGATGATGAAACCAAATCATTGAAATAGGTCACTCTTTCTCCATTAACCCCAATGATCTTATCATTATTTCGGAATCCTATTTCATGTAAAATGGATTGCTCTGTCACGTAAACTCCATCGATGTTATCAACAGGGACAACCAGTTTACCATTAGTCATTATCATGCCTGTGAATATGAAAAATGCCAAGATCATATTGAAAATAACACCAGCGGTAATCACCACCATCCGTTGCCAAACAGGCTTACTTCGATATTCCCATGGCTGTGGTTCTTGCTCCAAAAACTCATTATCCATGCTTTCGTCAACCATACCAGAAATTTTAACATATCCACCAAGTGGAGTTGCTCCAATACAATAGTCGGTGTCTCCTTTTTTGAATCCCCAGATTCTAGGAGGAAATCCAACGGAGAAGCGTTCAACACGCATTCCAAATAATTTAGCGGCTAAAAAATGCCCTAACTCGTGAATAAAAACAAGAATCATTAAAGCACCTACAAAGATGCCGATTGTTGATAGAAGTTCTATAAATGTCATATTTAATTAATAAGCGCTGCTAATTCACGCGTCTCTTTATCGATTTCAATTAATGAGTCAATTTCAACATCTTGACTCAGCCCAATTTTGTTAAGGCATCCCTCTACTATTTTTGGGATGCCAATATAATTAATTTCTTTATTCAAAAAGCGTTTTACTGCTACTTCGTTCGCTGCGTTTAAAACTGCCGGAGCAACGCCCCCAATTTCTACTGCATTGATAGCAAGTTTCACACATGGAAACTTATCATAATCAACGGGAGTAAAAGTAAGTTCTTGTGCTTGTGTCCAATCCATTCTTGGTGTTTCCAGTTTCAACCTATCCGGATATGTTAAAGCATAGATTATAGGTACTTTCATGTCCGGTGGACCAAGTTGAGCTTTACTAGATCCATCAATAAATGTGACTATTGAATGAATTATACTTTGCGGATGAATTACAGGTTCAATTTTTGAAACAGGTATATCGAATAGCCATTTTGCTTCTATGATCTCTAAGCCTTTATTCATCATAGTTGCAGAATCAATAGTGATCTTAGCTCCCATATCCCAGTTAGGATGATCTAAAGCCTGATCTAGTGTAACCTTTTGCATCTGCTCTTTTGTGAACTCCCTAAATGGACCTCCACTAGCTGTGATAATAATTTTTTCAATATTCTCTGACTTCTCACCTACTATAGATTGCAACATCGCTGAATGTTCTGAATCTACAGGTACTAAAGTTCCTGAGTATTTATTCAATATCTCTCGGATAATTTCACCGCCCACAACCAGTGATTCTTTATTTGCAAGGGCAACTTTCTTCCCTGCTTTTAATGCTTCGATCGTTGGAATAAAACCGGCAAAACCTACCAAGCTATTCAGTACAACATCCACATCAGGATGAGATGCAATAGCTGGAATTTTCTCTCTACCGGAAAGTAACTCGGTATTTGAACCTATCTTCTTTTTTAAGTCTGAATACTTAGTATCGTCACAAATTAAAGCAAGCTGAGGAGAGAATTCCTTTATCTGATCAGCAAGCAACTCCCAATTGCCATTTGCTGTGAGAGCGACAATTTCGAACGCATCTTTATGTTGACGAACAACTTCTAGAACTTGTGTACCTATAGACCCTGTAGAGCCTAAAATTGCCAGTTTTTGTTTATTCAAATCTTGATAAGTCTTTTATTTCTGTATGCAAATATAGAGCTCAATACACTTAATTAGAAACTTAATTCAACAAGACCTTAGGATTTTCTCTCTATTCAGATTTTCAGTTTTGAGTTGAGGATTATTGGAACTTCGTTTAGATGCTAATACTTAAAACCTACCTCCAAATGAGGCTATTTCTAACTAGAAATCTATTGTTGAATAATATTGGAATACCTATACCATCTACTTCGGCATGAATATGCAAATGTGGCTCTGAAGTATTTCCCGTATTACCTACTTTTCCAATCATATCACCTATTTTTACAGTTTGAGAACTATCCACTGTAATAGAATTTTCTTTCATATGAGCTATAGTTACTTCTGCTGTACCACATTGTATCACAACATGGTTCCCGGCAGGATGACCTTCACCCCTATTCGGTGGAATTAGATCCACATATCCTTTCTCCATATCCACAACAGTTCCATCACAGGGACTATATAAAGTATCATCAAAAATTGCATACCGTTCTAACTCTTCAGGATAAGCTCCCCATGACCTCGTGCCAATCGCATTCAGCTTTAAAATATCAAGTGCATATCTTTGGCTTTCATTAACATTATGATAATTGATCAACGGATTGCTTCCTCCATGACCAACAATATAAATACCATCATTTAAAGGAAACTCTAGATTTATTGCACTAACATTTTCATCAAATGAATAACCAGACAAAGCATATAGTGTAATAGGTAAAAATAAAAGAGTTAACAGAGTTTGAACTACAATTGAAGAAATCTCTTTCCAGTTATCTCCAATCTTAAAAGCCCAGGTTTTTGGAAGAGTTCTAATTTTTATAAAAATTGAAATCAGGAATAACAAAGCTATTATCCAGCCTAAAAAAGCACTGGTCCAAGATTGAGACCCTACCGTTAACGTAAACCCCACAAATGATCCCGTAAATAAAAACTGTAAGATGAAATTAGATCGACTTTTAGTTTTTGAGTTATAAAAAAGGCTAATAAATACAAGCGGGAGAATTACTTGATTTAAAAGCATTAAGAAAAAATTCATCTTCCTTACCCTTTATTATTTTTTTTTTTTAAATATGCTTGCAAGGAAACCAAAATTCATGAAAAACTAAAACAATATGATTTATAGCCTTAGTTCACTAGCGACTTCAAACATTTGTGAATGTGCAATCACAGTCTCCTCTAACGTTGGAGCGTATCCACCCGAAAGTAGAAGTACTAATGGAATTTCTTTTTGAGTAGTCATTTCAATTGCAATCCTGTCTCGTTCTCTTAACCCTTTTAAGCTCAATGATAACCGACCAAAATGATCGCTTTCTAAAGGATCAATTCCGCCCAAATAGAATACGATATCAGGTTTAAACAAGCTGAAAACTCTATCCAAAGACTCTATTAAAGCTTTATGATATTCTTGATCATTAGTTTTATCCGGCAGCCCCACGTCTAAACTTGAAGGTGGCTTTTGAAAGGGATAGTTTCTTTCTCCATGTATTGAATAGGTAAAGACATTTTCATCGTTCTTAAAAATCTCTGCAGTACCATTACCTTGATGAACGTCACAATCTATTACCAATGCCTTATTGATCCACATGGATTGTTGTAACACTTTTATAGCTACTGCAACATCATTGTATACACAAAAACCTTCCCCCCAATCGGGCATCGCATGATGAGTTCCACCGGCCAAGTTTCCCGCAATGCCATCTTGCAAAGCCATTATTCCAGCATTGAGTGTTCCTTGAACAGCTAATCTAGATCGAATAGCCAAGCTCTTTGTCCATGGTAAGCCCATTCTCCTAACTTCTTTCTTGTTTAAAGAACCCTCCCAAACAGCATGTGCATAGCGTTGTGTATGTGCCGTTATTAGGTTCACAAAATCAATCATTGTAGGTTCAATAACCTCACTTGGTGCTATTATCTCTTTCTCTAATAAATAGGCATACAGTCCTTGAAATTTTCCCATTGGGAAAATATGTTCATTTGGAATACTTGCGTAATAACCGGGGCTATAGCTTACTCTCAAACCGTATCATTCAGTTTTATAATGCCCATCATTCGCCCGGCTTTTTTACCATCTCTTCTATAGGAATAGTAGTTTATATCTGAGTATGTGCAACTACTTTCAATTTCAATATTTGAGTTATAAATACCAGCATTAAGTAACTGATTTTCAATAAAATTTTTAATATCTAAATGCGGCTTTGCATAACTTTCTCTATTAATAAACTCATCAGGAAACTTGCTTGCCACTTCTTCTTCTAACTCGAAATTCTCTTCGGATATACACGGACTTATAAACACTTTTATATCTTTTAAATTAGCACCTAGATCTATCATTTCCCGAATAGCATTGGGAACAATGTCTGCTTCCGCTCCTCGCCAACCGGCATGTACTGCACCAATTACTCCTTCGTTTGAATCAGCTAATAGTACTGCTGCGCAATCTGCAACCTGAATGGCTAGTGCTAACCCTTTCTCTTTAGTAATGAATCCATCAATGTTATCATAAATCCCACCAGTAGTCACCTCAACTATATCACTTCCATGAACTTGATTTGCAAAAGCAATATCAGCTATTGGTGTTGAAATAGCATTTGCTAAAAAATTTCTATTTCCTTTGACAACTTCTTCATCCTCTGCTGTATTAAATCCAAGATTAAGCCCTTCAATTTTAAAATTGTCCTGAAATGACTCCCCTTTCTTAGTAAACCATGAAGAAATTCGATCTGAATTAAATATTATAGGCTCTATAAAATCAGGCTGGTAATACTTCATCTAACTTTGATTTAATTTTATCAATTGGAAATTCAAACCCCGTCCATAAATTGAAAGATCGTGCACCTTGATGGATAAGCATGTCCAAACCACCCACAGGAATTCCTCCGGCACTAATAGCTTGTTTCAAAAATTTGGTTTGTCTTGGGTTATAGACAATATCGTAACAGATCTTCCCATCTAATATTTCAATATCCTGATCTGGAATCGGAGAACTTTCTGTGTTTGGCGTCATACCTAAGGGTGTTGCGTTAACGATCATAGATGCCTCTTCTGCATAAGCTATCCAGTTATCATAGCTACAACGAATTATATTTGTTTCATTATCATCTTCATACATTTCAGGTCGTCGGGAAACGAGTATTAATTCTTCCACTCCTACACTTTTCAATGCGTAAACAATGGCTTTTGTTGCCCCTCCTGACCCAAAAATTATTACTCGACCTCCATGTAAATCATCTATTGAATCTTCAATCGGTTTTATAAAACCGTACGCATCGGTATTATGGCCTATTAGTTTTCCATCCTGTTTGATAAGGGTATTTATTGCTCCAATTTCTTCAGCTTCCTCTGTTAACTCATCCACAGCATCAAAAAATAATTCCTTATGAGGAATAGTGATATTAGCACCTAAAAAGGCATCGTTAGTGCAATGAGCTAATACCATATTAACATCTTTGGATGCAACAGAAACGGACAGATACTCTCCACCTATCTTGTTGTGCTTCAATGCTATATTGTGCATAGTTGGAGAAAGGCTATGCATGACAGGATTACCAATTAGTAAATAATGAGAAAGCTGACTTCTATCGGAGTGTATAAAATCTGAAAATTTCAAAGGGTAACAATCTTTGGTTAATGACAAAAAAAAAGCACATCTAATCAGATGTGCTTTTAAAATACTAAATATTTGTAGAGTAACTATGCCGTTACTTCTTCAGTTTCTTCAGTTGGTTTTAATTCAGTTTCTTTGAATGTACCAGATTCAGCAAGTTTCTTAAACGTTTCTAAATCTTTTGCCAATTGAGCAGCTGATTCTTCGATAAATTTAGCAACTTCTTCGCTAGGCTCGCCAAAAAATGTGCGATAGTCTAAAGAAAACTCAACACGTGTGCGTTCGCCATTATCTAATGGAGTAAAGCGGATTGTGCCTGTTTGGTTTAGATTACCGTTGATGGTGATCCAAGCAAATCTTGTATTGCGAAGGTTATCAATTAAATTTGTAGTCCATTTAAACTCTTCGTTACCGATCTTTGTGTTATACTCGAATGTTTGAGAATTAATTCGATTTACAACGTCGATACGCTCTAAAAACTTAGGAAATTCAACTGGATTGCTTAATAACTCGTACGCTTTGGCAAGAGGTAAATCAATTTCGATTCTTTCGTGCGCCATAATAGATTTCTTAGTATTGTGTTCGTTTTGAGATTAAAATCTTGATGATGAACCGAGTTTCACGGATACAGATAGGATTTAACCATAATGAGATAAAAATACGGATAAATTGGTTAAGCCTCAATAACAATCACGATATAAATAAACTTTTAATTACTCCTTTTTATAGTAATTAATCAAATTTAGCCCTAGATATTTTTATCATGTGTTTTTTTCTGTGCTTAAAACTTAATTCTATGTGATCACCAATCACTATCTATAGGAGGAGTACTTTCAAAATGAATAACTTTATCACCATAAATTGGATCATAATAATGCCCCCCTTCTTTAAATTCGGGGTTCCATCTTTTATTCCCATTTTCTTCTAATACATACAAGAATGGAGATAATTTAAGTCGCTCTAAATGCCACCTTCCCTCAACTCCTGATGGAATATCTTCCCCATCTCCATATAACATTAATCCACCATCTTGATACACTTCATGACCGGGATCGGTTTCTTTATATTCATGGCTAACATTAATTACTTTATGACCAATTTCATGAGCTATTGTACCTCTCAATCTATCCTCTCTCTGAAGATTTGAGATAGTAATTATACCACGTAGATTCTTAGGTATATTAGAATGATAAATATACGGAGGAAATGAAAGTCCTCCTGTTCTTACAGATTTAACCACCCAATTCCTTCCTTCTGACACTTCAATGAAAGGATAGAAAACATCCTGAATGATCGCTAAATAAATAGTTCTGCTATTATCTGGGTTGGGCTCAATAATAGATTCAAAAGCTTCTTTTGTTTCCTTAGTCAAAGTGGAAGGATGTCTATACATATGCTCATATGTATTAGTGTATTCTGTATTTGGTATACCGGGTACTACATTAGATTGTAAAGAAAGAAAACGAGGGGAAATTTCTCCGGTCTTGATCCAAAGTAAATTAATCTGAATACCTGTTGGTGCATAGATCTCTTTAGCCGCTTTAATACTCTCTATTACGTTCTCAAGTGGTACTTTATCAAATTCAGGATCAAGATTCGAAGGGTAATATACACCCAGATCAACAGTTAACTTACCTGGTACTATATCCTTGTTAAGTTCTTCAATATTAATTGATTCTATTTCTTCCCAACTAACCTGATTATTAATTAAAGAAGTATTTCCTTCCATTGAAGCTACATCACTTCTTCTATTGTTCGTACAACTCAATAATAAAATTGAACAAATTAAGAGTGTAATTTTTAAATCCATCATGGTTACGCAATTATCTTTAAGGGTATTGATTTTCTATACCCAATAATACCATTTAAATTTAAAAACTATGTATGAGGATTTTTGACCTAGCTAAGAACTAGAACCTATAGCTTATTCCAGCTTTCATTAAAAACGGAGTTCCCGGAGTAAAATGAATTTCAGTTACTGAGTTTTGTTCTTGCTCTAATCGAGACTCTGTTGCAAACTGTGCTTCATTCCATTGAGTATCAAATAGATTCTCAATACTTAAACCTATTCTGAATGCATTGTAATCATAATTAAGTACTGCGTCTACAACAAAATATCCATCGGCTGTTATAGAATAATCTTCAGTTGCTGGTCTATCACCCAGATACTTATATCTTATATTACCATTTATGCCATTTGTAAAATCAAATGACAAACCAGCTAGACTTGTAAGCTCAGGTGCTAATGGTATATAATCTTCCCCTTTTGGTGCTTCTAAGGATCTAGCGTAGGTATAATTAAAATCAAGATCTGAATAGAGCCATTTTGTAAGTTGATACCTTGTGGAAATATCGATTCCATACCTTTGAGTTCTACCACTAGGCTCTACAATTCCTGCATCTCCAACATATACAAACTCTTGTTCAAGTTCTAAATACCAAAGTGTTGGACTTATTAAAAGCTTTTTGGTTGGTTTCAGAACTGCACCAATATCAAGTCCATAAGCTTTAGGTAAAATCTCTTCTCCTTCTTGTTGAACTACTACTCTTGTATCATTAGAATGAAATCCAATCCCTGCTTTAGTAAATGCTTTTATATTATCATTAAAAACATACTCCGCTATCAATTTAGGACTAACAATTGCTTTGTTCTCTTTCTGAAATTGAGGATTTGGATTTAGTTTGTTCCTATATTTGTAGTTAAAGTAGTCTACCCTCAAACTTGGATTAAGAAGCAACTTATCTGTGAGCTGAATCTCTTCATCTAAATATAGATTAGCATTGAACTCTTTTACATCACCTCTTGCTAGATCTTCCAGTGTTGTAGCTCTATCTAACGTTCGGGATAAACGTATATCCTGTACATCATCGTATCTAAATCCACCACCAACTTTTGTTCTTAATGGAATGATTGAATTACTATGATTTACAAATAACTCTGTTTGATAACCATAAATATTCCGTTGTTCAGTCTGGCGTATCTGATCTCCGTTAACAGGATCTTCTAGAAAAAATGTGAAATTAGAGAATAACTCAAAGTCATATCTTGAGAAAAATGCTTGATTGCTCAATAGCATGTCATCTCCTAAAAAACTCTGTAATTTAAGCGAGGCATTATAGCGGCCTGTATTTCCACCTTCGGTATCATCTATGGCACCAAATCTAGAAATCTGACCACTTTCTACTGCCCTAACCGGGATTTGACCCGAAGCTAGCCATTCACTTTCAAATGCAGTTACAGTTAATTGAAGCTGTGTTTTATCAGACAACCATGCGTTAAACTTTCCAAGAAAATTAATTCGATTGAAGTCTTGTTTAGATTCGAAATACCCTTGTTTATTCACATATTCACCAGCTACATAAGCATTACTATTTCTGTTATTAAGTAGCTTTATTTTAGCTACAGTACGGTACGAATCGTACTGACCTCCCTCTACCTTTAACAAGTTATTCTGAATGGAGTTTTGCAAATTGAACTCTGCATATCCTGCGGTAGCAAAATTGCCTTTATCCGCGTAATACATTCCTTTGTTGAACTCGACTCCGGATATGGTTTCGGGTATAATAAAATGCAGATCTGAATATCCTTGCCCATGTGCATGAGAAACCATGTTTACCGGAATTCCATCCAGTGATAAATTGATATCAGTCCCATGATCAATATCAAAGCCTCGAAGAAATATTTGTTCTGCCTTTCCTCCTCCTGCATGTTGTCCTATAAATAACCCTGGTACATTTTGTAGAATATCTTGAGAGTTATCAATGGTTCTATTTTGGATATCTATTTTATTAATAAGATTTACAGACTCAATAGAAGTAGTTCCAGAAACTGTAATTTCATCTAAAGACACTACATTCTGATCTAAATAGAATTTCCTGAGCTCACTATTTTCTAAAACCTGTATTTTTTCTATCATTGTTTGATACCCTACAGATGTAATTCTTAGCTCAACTTCTTCCTTAGTTGAGCTAAGTTCGAAAAAACCTGTAGCACCTGATGAAGTTGCTTCGAACTCATCAACAATTTGCACAGTCGCACCGGCAATAGGTTCACCGGAATTCTTATCTATGATCTGTCCTTTTATTGCTTTATCTATACTTGTAGATTGTGCTACAAGCGATGTCATAAACAAAACTTGTACTATCAAAAAGAACGAAAAGCTATTAAGTTTTAACCTAGACATATCATTTAGTTTAAACGTGTATTTATATCTCTTACAGTAACAGGTCCTAATTCAAAACTTGCTTCTTTAGCATAATTTAAAAGCTTTGAGGATTCTGTTTTATCACCAGATTCGTTTAAAATCACTCCCGCATGATATGCTGGAACTGGTTCGTATGTTTTGTTTAAGACCTTTTCTTCTAATATAGATCTTGCTTCTGCTATCTCACCTTTATGGAATTTTACCCAAGCCATTAAATCATAGGTTATGGGGCTTGGTCTATTCTCTATCTCTTTTTGAGTAAGTGCCTCAGCCACTTCAAAATCACCAAATTCTGTAGCAGCTAACTGAATCAATTCAGCATCATACATTCCGTAATACTTCGGATTCGAAGCTTCTGTATAGAATGCATTCAAATATGCTCTCTTTTCTTCTTCTTTTCCTTCATATTCAGCCATTTCAGCAAGCATTAAATTAGCATCTGGTGAATCTAGGTTGCTAGAAACAAAAGTCATGATCTCTCTAGCAAATTCTAAATTTCTATCATTTGCATACGCTATGTATGCAATGCCTTTCAATGAGTGCAAATAAGAAGCTCCCGACTTTTCTTGATTAAGCACACTTAAAAACATGGAGTATGATTTTTCTACATTGCCTTCATGTCCTAGACGATCTCCTAAATTACTTTGTGCCCATGCTGTAAGTGCAGTACTGTAGTTAATTCTTTGAGCACCTTTTTCTAATGCTGAAATTGACTCTGAGGCATTACCTGAATAATCCTCAAATTGTGATTTACGAATTAAATAATTGAACGAAGCTTTATTAGTAATTTCATTCTCTAAAATATACTGGGCGTGTTCATAATCCCCTGTTTCCATGCTTGCATCATAAATGATCATATGACTCAACAGCTTATCTTCGCCAATTGAAAGTGCTTTATCAGCATATTTAATTGCGCTTTGAAAGTCATGCTTAGTGATCGAAAGCTGAGCTAAAGCTTGCAGTACTCCTGCATTGTTCTCTTTATAAAATTCATTGGACTCCTGTAGCAGTTTCTCTGCTTTAGCCAAGTAGCTAATATCTTTTGTCAGACCAAATTTTGCTTGATACGCAGATGAAAGTTTTACTTTATAAGTAGGAGTATTCGTCTGCTCTAATTTATCTGTCCAAAACTCAATCTCTTCATTAACTTGCTCAATTCCACTCTTTTCTACATAAAGTTCTTTTGTTAAGAATGGTCTTATATCGTCTTCATTTACGAGGGTTTTGTTCTCCTGTGTACAACTGATTCCAGTACACACCAATAGTATTGCGAATAGTATTCGTTTTAACATAATCAACCTTTCGTTTGTGGTTTAAAAAAGAAGAACCCCAGAATCGGGGTTCTTATATATTAGTTTGTTCGTTTAGAACGGTGCAGCTAAGTATGGAAATGTTGACAAAAATTCCTTGTCGTTTTCACTTACGTTATCATCGATAAGTCCAGAAAAATCTGTTCCATCCATTTGCATGCCATCACCATTTGGACCTCCAAAAATGAGGAGTAACTCAACACTGATTACATCGTCTGCTAATGCTCTACCAGTTAACACATTTGTCCCGTCAAAGAATGTAGTTGTTCCCGTTAAAGATACATTCAGCACATCTGTAGATAACAAACCTGTAAAGGTTTCAGCATCTTGACCAAGTGCATTTGTGGTATATTTATCTTGAGTTAAACCATTTAACTTTGTTAAAAATGGATCATCAAATGAAGCTGCTTGTGCAGAAGGGATAGTTGTATTAAAAGTATTCTTGCTTTCAGCATTTACGAATACTGTATTAATAGCAGGTCGTCCCATTTGATCAGCTGTTGTAAACTGAGCGTTTTCATCGATTGGAGTTGTTGGACCTGTTTCTCCACCGTTATCACTGTCGCCACAGCCTGTTATTACAAGACCGGCAACCAATAAAAGAGTAAATAATTTTGAAAATTTCATGTCTGTATATATTTAAAAATTGGTGTTATAAATTCGTCTTAGTTAGTTCTATTTCTAGCTTGAACCCATGTATTGATGGTCTCAGCACTTCCTAACATTGATTTAGGAACTTCTACCACTACACTCATTACATTTGTACCTGCAAATGTGTCTGAACCAGGATCATTAAAACTAGATGCATTTCCGGCTATAATTTCTCCGTACTGTGCAAAGTCCATGAAAAATGGATCATCACGTGGTCCCGCAAATAGTTTAATACCATTGCTTGTACCTACATTTGCTTCACTACCATATTCGGTAATGTCAGTTGAAACAGAATTCATAGCATCAAACTCAATTCCACCAGAAAGTCCGGTTGTTGAAGGAGCTACAGGTCCATATGCATACGCTTTACCGTCTGCAAAGATGACTTGTATTACTAGATCTTCAATGTTATCACCAGTATTATCAATATTAAATTGAATCATGGTGTTCTCACTGAATGTTGCATTTCCTGTTGCTGATGGGGATAATAAGCCCTGTGTGTTGGCTACAAATACCAGATTACTTTCTGAAGAACCTTGGAAGGCATAAAAGTCAGTAATATCGGCTTTTGTATCAGTTACTGCCGGAGCATCAATATGATCGGCGGCAAAAACTATAATTGTACCAACCAGTACAAGACTCAAAATTGAATAGGTTATTTTTTTGAAATTCATAATTGTATTGTTGTGATTTTAGATTGATTTCACTTGACAATACGCAATGAATTCCTGGCTGGATTGTTTCTAAAAAATGGAGATTGGCTTAACTAGCTTATTATCACATCAAAACTGAAATATGTAAAACATAACTAAGAGTGAAAAAAATTTTCTAAAGGTAAAGCTTAGACCAAATAGCTGAATGGACATCTTCTACTTTCTCAGATGCGTCTATTGTTATGAATCTTTCTTCTGTGTTGGCAAGCTCATCAAATCCTTTAATTACATTTTGAAAAAATTCGATACCGGATTGCTCCATTCTGTCTTTCTGCATATGCGCTGTTCTCTCAAAAGACTCTTCCAAGCTCAATCGTAAATAAAAAGTGACATCTGGTGCAATACCATGAGAAGCTACTCTATTAATTTGATGCACTTGATCGATAGGTAAACTTGCTCTTCCATAGCCTTGGTATGCTGTGGTAGAATCATAGAATCGATCCAGAATTACAACAACGTCTTCTTTCAGTAATGGCTTTACTTTTTCGGCAATGAGTTGCGATCGCGCAGATGAAAAGAGCAATAATTCCGTAATGGGATCTATTTCAATTTCAGGGTTAAGAAGCATTCCTCTAATTAATTCAGAAATATCCGTCCCACCAGGTTCTCTTAGAACTTCTACCCTTTTTCCTGACTCTGTAATCTTTTCTTTAAGTAGTGATATCTGAGTTGATTTTCCACTACCGTCTATTCCTTCAAATGTTATTAGCATAGGTTGAATCTAAGAAGAATTTTAATCTCAAGTTAATTTGAATTATTTTGGATTAATATATAATTGAGTAGCTATTATGATTACGAGAGAAGATTTCTTTGGTGTTAATCTTAAAAGAGTTAAATGCCCAAATTGTAACACAAAACAACCCATACTAAGAAAACCGCAAACTGAGCATCAACTTCTCTATGGAGGATGGACTTGTAAAAAATGCGGTTGTGAAATGGATAAATATGGTAAAGAGATCAGTGCTTAATCAGAAAATCAGCGATCAAAAATCGAAATCGTCCATCATTTCAATAGGCTCTTTTGGCATCGCTAAGGCAAGACCTATATAGATAAGAAGACTTGTTCCCCAACCCATGATGAATACAGCTCCGAATATAAATCGAACAACTGTTGAGCTGAGCCCAAAATATTTTGCCAATCCACCGCATACTCCGGCAATCTTTTTGTTAGTTCTAGACTTCATTAATCTTTTGGCATGTCTGTAGCCAAAATTATCATAATTATAATCAGATGAACTTGAAGACTTACTCGATGCATCTAAATTGTTATTCAACGTACTTGAATATTCCTCAGCACCATGAATATCATTAGAATAGATATTTCTTTTCTTTTGTTGTTTCTGCTTTCGCTTAGATTCCTTCTTAGCTTTTCTCTCTTTTTTTCTATCACCTACCAAAAAGCCGAAACCAACCAACGTTACTAAAATTCCACCGATTATAGGTAATGCTTGAATTATCTCTCTTGAAAATGAAGCTAATCCTTCTCCCATTGGAAAGCCTACTAGCTGCAAAAGAAAAGTGAACGAGATAAAAAGCATTCCCAATCCTGCAAAGGTTGAGAAATTCCACACTCCTTTACCCTCTTCTTTAGGTTCTTCTTTTAAGAAATCTTGCATTGCTGATTGCAATTCAAAATCTTCGAACTCAAGAGTTGCTGAGCCTGTTTTTGATCCGGTCTTTTTTCGAGTTTTTTCTGCCATTTTTTTATCTCCTTGTCGCCACTACGAACCTAAATAGCTTTTGTTACGCCTTAAAATCTTTTTTTCAGTTATCAAAATATCGAGCTTCTCATCAAAGTCTTCAACAGGGATTTCATCAAATAAATAATCCTCAAAAAGTAAGCCGATCTTTACAGCTTGTGATGATTCTAGAAATCGATCATAGAACCCTTTTCCATATCCAAGACGATTAAACTGTTTGTCCGCAGCTAATAAAGGAACCAAAATACAATCAGGCCTTATGTCAGTTGGGTTAAAATTCAAAGGTTCTAACACTCCCCATTTATTCGGCTTTAGATCGTTAAACGAATTCAATTCAGAATGCTGTAATTCTCCTGTTTCAAAATCTGTTACAGGAATAATTACGGACTTATTTCCAGCTATTAAGTCTTTGATCAAAGAATGAGTATTTACCTCTCTTCGATCATTCATAGACACAAAAGAATGAATAACTGTGGAGGATCGAAACTTATCCATTGACGTAAGGTTGTCTAAGATCTGAATTGATTTCTGTTTCCAAACATCAACAGACATCGATTTGCGCTTTGGCAATAGAGTTTTCCTTAATTCTGATTTACGATCAGAGACTGACATTACAATCGAATTAAATGATGAGTATCTAGCTGAAGTGGCTCTTTTTCGAGTTCAATAATAAGCTCATCCCAAATACCGATTCCGTATTTGTTCATGAAATACATAAAAGAAACCATTCGCTCTTGTAACCCATTATCCGGATAAAGTTGAGCTTTTATCTTTCTGATACGTTGTAGCTGTGTTTGCTCCTGTTGCTTAATTGAGCGGTAAACCCTTCCCTTCAGTTTATCTAATTCGGTTTCAAAGCCCGAAACCGTTTTACCTACCAAACCTTCTAAGGAACCATCTATTTCCTTGATCATTTCCGTAGGATTTTCAGAACCCTTTTTAATCGACAACTTCCATTCCCTGAATAAAGCTTCTACATCAGTAGATTCTGATCTCTTTGCGTACTCCTTTTCAAGATCTTCTATACGCTCTCCATATCTATTGAATTCGAATGGAATTTTATCCATAATTCGATCTATGCCTGATTCAATTAACGTGGCACTAAATCGGGGGAATATCACAGGCATCTCTAATCCAAACTCCGGATACATAGATTTCATCTGACCGTAGTAAGCCACTTCACCGGGACCTGCCACATATCCTAAAGTGGGTAACAATTGATCCTGAATAACCGGTCTCAGAAATACGTTAGGAGAAAATTTTTCAGGATTATTTTTAATAAGTACTGTAAGCTCTGCTTCAGTCCATTCGCGAGAAGCCGCTTTCCAGTCAGAACCATTACGTTCAATTTTGATTCTTCCTTTCTTTTCATCTATATAGAAAAGATTGGAATCACCCAGTACTACTTGTTGATGAAACTCTTTGGCCAAATCATCAGATTTATTTTGCAAAGAGCTATTTATGGTATCCGCATTGCTAATGGAATCAACAAAGGTATCGGCAACAATCTCTTTAATAGATTTAAAATTACTTCCCACAATCAAAAGTCCATGCTTACCAAATAACTCATCCATCATTTGTGCAAAAGCTTTTCGAAAAGTAACTCCTGTTTTAAAGCACGCATCAAACAATTTCCAAAGATCATCCGAAAAATCTGTATCAAACATTTCAGTTTTAATAGACTCTTTGATCTTGGATATTTTTTCGGTGATCAGTACATCAGAAACTAATTTACCGTCAGACTCTCCTTCGTATTCAAGTTTAGAAAACTCCTCATTTCCTGGAATTCCAAACCAAGCTATCTCTTCAAAATCATGGTCTTCATCAGCTAACCAAAAAACCGGAACTACCGGTTTAGATAATTTCTTTTCCCATTCTTTTGCAAGTAATATGGTAGAAATGGTTTTGTAAATAGTAAATAAAGGACCGCCATAAATTCCCAACTGTTGTCCGGTTACAATAGCCAGCGACTCCTTTTTACCTAGCTTCTTTAGCTGTTCTGATTGTTCAATATCTAAATGAGCGTGAAATTCTTTAAGCGAGGCTACATAATCGGTATGACTTTCTTTTTCCTCTATTAAATTTGCTCGAGATCTAACCTCGTCCTCGCTAAACGGATTAGCTGAAAAGTAATTTTTTAGCGATGAAAATTCAGATGTATATGTTTTAAAAAGTTTCGAAAAAGGTAGTTTCTCGAAATTGTATGATTCCTTAGTCACTAATTGGCCTTTAATTTTTGGATAGTGTCTCTGATCTTTGCTGCCTTCTCGTAATGCTCGTTCTCTATGGCTTGTTTCAACTGTTCGTTAAGTTCTTCCAGTTTGGACAAACCCTTTTTATCCGAATCTTGAATTTCAATATTCAGCGCTTCTTCTAAGGTAGAAGAATCCGGTTCAGTAGAAATCCCTGCCTCTTTCAACACTTCATCAGAAACGAAAATATCTGACCCAAAGCGTACAGCAAGAGCAATAGCGTCACTTGGACGTGCATCTAATTCTACAAGTTCACCATCACGATCAAACACTATTTGAGCATAAAAAGTACCTTCCGAAAGCTCATTTATAAAAATGTACTTTACCTCTGTGTTAAAACTCAGAACCATATTCTTTAATAGATCGTGAGTCATGGGACGTGGAGGTTTAATATTTTCAAGCTCAAGAGCAATGGCTTGGGCTTCAAAAGAACCAATAATTATAGGCAGTCTCCGGTGACCGGTAATTTCAGATAATATCAATGCATAAGCCCCCCCACTACTCGGGCTTGTTGACAGACCTAAAATTTCCATGTGTATTTTATTCAAACGATCGCTTATTTAATTGATTATAAAGGTACGGTTTTTTCTCAAAGTCTTAAACTACATTGCAAACCTATATCGTTTCATGAATAACATATTTCTGAATGATCTAAATGACATGGTTTAATTTAATCAGCTATGTTTCACTACTATCTTCAGGCATCGCATTAATTGCCTAACCCAAATATGCTATATAATTATTGGCTGTAGTGTAATAATTTCTATCAAGCTTCAACAATGAAGTATTAATCATCAAACGGAGAACACCATGAAATTTTCACGATCACATCTATTTTTAGCTTTTAGCTTACTCTTTTTTCAAGCATGTTCAATTACCAACGAGGGACCTCGTGGCCCCAGAGGAGATAATGGTGCAGATGGTGTTCAAATATATTCAAGTACCAGTACTATTTTTGCTGATGATTTTGATATCATTGATGAATATGTATCCATTAATGAATTTCAATGGGATATCCTCGATGAGGAAACTGTAGATTATGGACTTGTTCACGGATACATTCAGTTTGAAGGTACCACCTCTTGGCATGCATTGCCTTTTGGTACCCCTTTTGAAAATGATCTGGTTAACCTTAGGTATGTTTTTGATATAAACAGTTTCGACCTTTTATTAGAAGGTGAAGTAGCTGATAACAACGAGGTAAACGAAGACCTTTTTGATGGAGATATACTCAGAGTAATAGCTATTCCACCTTCATTAATATTAAAATCTAAAGGCCTTGATTACAGAGATTACAATCAGGTTGCTGAAGCATATGACATCCGTAACTAAAACTAAATAAATACTTGAATTATAAAGAGATGCTTATGGCATCTCTTTTTTTGATTGAGCTAATTATTTGGATTAATTAAAGATTAATCCTAAAATTGCTTTGTCAACTAGTTAATTAAAAGAGAAAACAATGAGAGCAATATTAAAATATACATTCATCTTTGCAGTATTAGGTTTATTCACATCTGCAACATTCGCACAAGGAGTGCCTGCTGAAGGTTCCTTAGGTTTACGTTCAACCATTGGCGGTCAGAACTCTATTGAACTTCCATACCAACTTAACGAGCAACTTTCTATTGCACCGGCTATCAATTTTACCGGAATAGAAAACACGTCCACAACCATAGGAATTGGAATTCTGCCTAGATACTACACCAATACAGAAAATTCTTTAAACACTTATTTCATGGGTAATTTAGGGTTTAACAACACTTCTTTTGATGGAGGTGGTAGTGCAACTTTCTTTGTATTAGGAATCGGTTATGGAGCAGAATACTTTCTAGGAAGTAATTTTAGCTTAAGTGCTGATGCTGGTCTTACTGCAAACATGGGTGGTGACATCACAAATACTCTAAGAACGGGAGCCAGAGTTTCAGCTTCTGTATACTTCTAAATCAGATAAATTAGTAATTTTATCAAAGGCTGTGCATAGCACGGCCTTTTTTTATATAACAAAATCAATCATAATGAGTGCAATAAATATTTTAGAAAAATTCAGTCAATTCAATGATCAATGGTCACCAAGAATAATAGCTGAATGTAACGAGCAGTTAATCAAATTAGCTAAAATTGAAGGCGAATTTGTCTGGCATAATCATCCAGATGAAGATGAAGTATTCTTCATTGTAAAGGGAAAGTTGTTACTCAAGTTCAGAGATAAAGATGTCCACTTAAAAGAAGGCGAACTTTATGTTGTTCCGAAAGGCGTAGACCACTACCCTATTGCTGATAAAGAATGTTGGGTTATGTTAATAGAACCAAAAGGAACCAAACATACCGGTGATACCGATTTTGACCGTGCTGTGGAAGAAGAAGATCAAGCTTGGATCTAATTAAACATGGAGTAATGTGGATTAGTGGTGAACTCTAATTTGCTGTAAAGTCTCTTCTAATAATTGAACGTGAAGTTGATATAACTTGTCATAAGTTATGTTAGAGATTTAATTAATTAAGGTTAAAAGAGAAAACTATGGAATGGATATACAAGTTTGATGACCCGTTAATAGAAACATTAGCCGGTTGTTTGGCTTCATTTCTATTGATTATTGTTGTCACACGAATAATAGGCTTACGCTCCTTTGCTAAATTTACTACTTACGACTTTGCTTTTACCATAGCTGTAGGTAGCATAATTTCTTCAATTCTTACTTCTTCTACCAGCTTAGTTCATGGCTTTATTGCCATATTTGGGTTGCTTTTTTTAACACTTATCTTCTCTGTACTACAGAAAAAATATAGCATTATAAATAAAATTATCTCGAATAAGCCCGTTCTTTTAATGGATGGAAATCAAATACTATATGAGAATTTAAAAACAGCTAGAGTGCATGAAGAGCAATTAATTGCAAAGCTTAGAGAAGCTAATGTTTTAAACTTCAATCAAGTTTTAGCAGTTGTTTTGGAATCAACAGGTGATATTTCCGTATTACATAGATCTCCATCTACCGAGAACGAAAATCTTGAAGAAAGAATCTTACTAGGTGTTTCTAATTGATTAATGATGAACTATTTCATTTTCGGAAGTATTTTTTAATACATTAGAAAACTTCTTTAGCCACTTCATAGACCGAGGTAGATTTTCCCATAGAATAAAAGTGAACACTTGGTACACCAAACTCTACCAATTCTTTGGTTTGTTGAATCGTCCATTCCCGTCCTATTTCTCTAGCGGCATCGTTGTTGGTACATTTCTCTAATTCTTTCGTAAGTGCTTCGGGCAGATCAATATTAAATAACTGAGGCAATAAAGTAATTTGTCTCAAGGTGGTAACGGGTTTTATTCCGGGTATAATCGGGATATCAATACCAATTTCTCTGCAACGATTTACAAAATCAAAGTACTTTTGATTGTCAAAGAACATTTGAGTTACTATGTAATCAGCTCCTCCATCGACTTTCTTTTTTAGATACCGTAGATCCGATTCCATATTTGGTGCTGTTTCATGCTTTTCAGGATAACCCGCTACCCCAATACAAAAATCTGAAGGCATTGCATTTTCTATTTCTCCATCCAAATATGTGCCTTTATTCAAATCTACTACCTGACCCAATAATTCAGAAGCATAAGCATGTCCATCTGGTTCAGGAACAAATTGTCGATCCGGTTTACGAACATCACCTTGCAACACCAATACATTATCAATTCCTAAAAAATTCAGATCGATGAGTGCATTCTCAGTTTCTTCTTTTGTGAATCCACCACAAATAATATGAGGGACGGCATCTACCTTATAGTGATTTTGAATGGCGGCGCACATTCCCACTGTTCCCGGACGCTTACGTACTGTTTTTCGCTCCAGAAGTCCGTTCTCCCTTTTCTTGAATACATACTCCTCCCGATGATAGGTAACGTCTATAAACGGAGGATTAAACTCCATCAGCGGATCAATGTGATCAAACAATGTTTGAATATTCTGTCCTTTTAGCGGTGGTAATACCTCAAAACTAAATAAGGACTTTCCTTCTGCTCGATTAATGTATTCCGTTATTTTCATACTTAACTAAAATCTTTGTTTGTTGCTACGGACTGAAGTCCTTGCTTGTTTATCTATTGTGTTTCGATTTAATACGAATTGCCCATCACAGATCCTGAAACAAGTTCAGGATGACGGGTTTTATAAAAAACATCAATGGTAGTTGAATATTGATTCTTCTATGTTGATTATTCCTAATTCCCCTATTCATAATTGATAAATTCAATTATACGCTAAATAAGGTGCTAGCCATTTTTCAGTTTCTTCTATGCTTTGCCCTTTTCGTTTTGCGTAATCCTCAATTTGATCCTTTTCTATCTTCCCTACTCTAAAGTATCTGGATTGAGGATGTGAGAAATAAAACCCACTTACCGATGATGCTGGATACATAGCACACGATTCCGTAAGTGAAATCCCGATATTCTTTTCTACTTCTAATAGATCAAAAAGCGTTCTCTTTTCGGTATGATCTGGACATGCTGGATATCCAGGTGCTGGACGAATACCCTGGTAATCCTCTGATATTAGTTCTTCGTTGGTAAACTGTTCATCGGTTGAATACCCCCAGAAGTCGGTACGAACTTTGTAATGCATATATTCAGCTGATGCTTCTGCAAGTCGATCAGCTAAGGCTTTGACCATAATTTGTTTATAATCATCATTTTTATATTCCTCTAGAAGCTTCTCGATTCCAAGTCCAGCAGTAACAGCAAAAAAGCCTATGTGATCCAGTCTTCCTGAATTTAGAGGCGCTATATAATCCACTAAGCTTGAATTTGGCTGTCCAGATCGTTTTTCTGCTTGTTGTCGAATAAAATGAAATTTAGTCTTGATTTCATTTTTGGACTCATCTTCAAATACGAGCACATCTTCTCCATCAGCAGCTGCAGGATATAACCCGATCACAGCTTTAGCTTTCAGAGATTTATCTTGAATAATGCGATCTAACAATTCGTTCGCATCTTTCAGTAATTCTGTGGCTTGTTCTCCAACAACATCATCTTCTAAAATAGCAGGATGTTTCCCGGTCAGCATCCAAGTTTTAAAAAATGGCGTCCAATCGATGAATTCACGCAACTTATTCAGATCAACATCATCTAAAACTTTAGTTCCGGTGACTTTTGGCTTTGGTAATTCTGATGAATCCCAATCAATTTCCGTTCTATTCGATTTTGCATCTTCAAAACCCAGATAGTTCTTTTTTTGAGTTCTGTTTGCATGATCGTCTCTTAGTTTTGAATACTCAGACTTAATGCCACCCGCAAATTCCAGCTTTGAATCTTTCAACAGATCCGTACATACCGTAACTGCTCGAGAAGCATCCAAAATATGGACCACAGGTGATTCATAATTAGGGTCGATCTTTACCGCCGTATGTATTCTTGATGTAGTAGCTCCACCGATGATCAGTGGTAAGTTCATTCCTCGATTCTTCATTGCTCTGGCAACGCCAACCATCTCATCTAGTGAAGGAGTTATCAAACCACTAAGTCCGATCACATCCACACTATGTCTTTCAGCTTCATCTAATATCTTCTCAGTTGGAACCATCACACCAAGATCAATTACATCAAAATTATTACAAGCCAAAACCACACCAACAATATTCTTACCAATATCATGTACATCTCCTTTTACCGTGGCTAGCAATACTTTAGGTCTTTCTTTTGTGTCTTTGTTTTTCTTCTTTTCTTCTTCTAAATATGGAGTTAAATATGCCACAGCTTGCTTCATTACACGTGCACTTTTTACTACCTGAGGCAGAAACATTTTCCCGGAACCGAACAAATCACCTACTACATTCATACCATCCATCAACGGACCTTCAATTACCGTTAGTGGACTATCGTATTTCTGTCTAGCTTCTTCAGTATCACCTTCTATATAAGCCGTAATACCTTTTATAAGTGAATGAGATAAACGCTCTTCTACAGATCCAGACCTCCACTCCTGAACCTCTTCTTCCTTCGTAGTGTCAGTGTCTTTATACTTTTCAGCGATTTCCAAAAGCTTTTCAGTAGCATCATCCTTACGATCTAAAAGTACATCTTCAACCGCGATGAGAAGATCGTCCGGAATATCTGAGTAGACTTCTAATTGGCTTGGGTTAACAATTCCCATATCCATTCCATGTTGAATAGCATGATATAGAAAAGCGCTGTGCATAGCTTCACGAACCTTATTATTTCCTCTAAAAGAAAATGAGACGTTACTCACTCCGCCAATGATATGAGCTCCAGGAAGATTCTCACGAATCCATTTGGCTGCTTCAAAATAATCTAGCGCATTTCTGCGATGTTCTTCCATCCCTGTTGCTACGGGAAAAATATTTGGATCCAGAATGATATCTGAAGGATCGAATCCAACAGTGTTAACTAATAGATTATAAGAGCGTTTACAGATTTGAATCCTGCGTTCAAAACTATCGGCTTGGCCTTTTTCATCAAATGCCATAGAAACTACCGCTGCGCCAAATCTACGCACCGTTTTAGCTCTTTTAATAAACTCTTCTTCCCCATCCTTTAAGCTAATTGAATTAACAACTCCTTTGCCCTGCAATGTTTTAAGTCCTGCAAGAATTACTGACCATTTAGAAGAATCCACCATGATAGGTATTTTCGAGATCTCCGGTTCTGAAGCTATAAGATTGAGGAAATTTGTCATCTCATCTTCAGAATCGAGCATCCCTTCATCCAGATTTACGTCCAGAATTTGAGCACCACCTTGTACTTGTTCCAACGCAATACTAAGTGCTGTTTCATAATCTTTGGACTTAATCAGGTTCAAGAATCGTTTAGAACCCGTTACATTGGTTCGCTCTCCAACATTTACGAAATTGGAATCCTCGGTAATAATGAGTGGTTCAAGTCCGCTTAGCTTTAATGGCAAAGATCTCATTAGACAGCCTCCGTTTTATCTAAAGAACGGGGATTTTTTCCTTCAACCAGATCTACCATCGCCTTTATATGTTCTGGAGTAGTTCCACAACAACCACCTAAAATATTTACCAAACCATCATTAACATACGATTCGACTTCCTTTGCCATTACTTGAGGACCTTGATCGTATTCCCCAAACTCATTTGGTAAACCTGCATTTGGATAAGCACTGGTGAAAGCTTTTGAATGATTAGATAGGATTTCCACATAAGGTCGAAGTTGTTTTGCTCCCAATGCACAATTTAAGCCAATGCTTAATAAAGGAACATGGGATAGAGAAATTAAAAATGCCTCTGCTGTTTGCCCCGAAAGTGTTCTGCCGCTAGCATCGGTAATAGTGCCCGATACCATGATGGGTAATTCTTTGCCTTTTTCATCAAATACCTCAAGAGTTGCAAATAGAGCCGCTTTTGCATTCAATGTGTCGAATACAGTTTCTATTAAAATAACATCTGCACCTCCATCAACCAGACCTCTCACCTGCTCCGCGTAAGCTATAGCAAGCTCGTCAAAAGAGATTGAACGAAATCCTGGTCGGTTTACATCCGGGGAAAGAGAAGCAGTTCTATTCGTTGGACCAATTGATCCGGCTACGAACCTGGGTTTATCTGGAGTTAAAGAAGTGTACTTATCTGCTGCCTTGCGTGCAATCTCGGCAGACACTTTGTTTAGTTTATACACTATTCGTTCTAATCCATAATCAGCTTGAGCAATGGAAGTACCACTAAAGGTGTTTGTTTCTATGATATCAGCTCCAACCTCTAAATACTTCTCATGTATTTCCTGAATTATTTCAGGGCGAGTTAATGAAAGCAGATCGTTATTACCCTTTAGATCTATTTCAGAATCCGTAAATAGGTTTCCTCTGAAATCTTCTTCATTGAGGTCATAGCGCTGAATCATCGTCCCCATAGCGCCATCAAGGATCAGAATTCGTTGCTCTAGTTGTGTTGTTATGTCCACTCTTAAAATGATTAGCCGTTAAGAAAGAGTGAAGGAAAAAAGATCTCTTATTTTTCTTCGAAGTAAATCGAAGTGGGATTTGGCACCTTTCTCGATTAAACCGGATGGTTGCCAAGACTTCACAGGGCCCATTCCCTCAGTCTTTCTTAATAAGCATTAAAATTATTCGCTAAAGGTAAGACAAATTCAGCTTTTGTAAAACCCTTATCAGAATAACTTTCTAAATAATTTTAGTGAATAGGATGTCTAAAATACCATTTAGCTCTATTTAATATTGCAACAAGTAGGAATAGAATTTCATGAATTAGCAGTTATCGAAAACAGTGAAATGAGAAATTATTTACTTAATAGCTTGTGCCTAAATACTTGACTTTTACTTCGGAACCTTCCTCATCTTCATAATGACATCTACTATTAGTATATGTACCTGAATAATGTTGCTTTGATTCATCAAAGTCATATAATTTAAAATTTTCTGAAAGACAACCACCTGCGTTTATACTTACACTAATGTAGCGAGTAGGATTTTCATTAGCATTATATCTCAAATATGCGGTAAAGGAAATATTAAAACCAGCATAATAGTATTCATTTTCTACAGTACTAAAATAAAAAATTCTTCCTCTAGAATATCTATATACATTTCTGTCAATTCTAAGTAATAATTTTACACCCCAGGCATATGTAACTTCATAGTATCCCATCAAGAAAGGAAGTTCATTCTTATCGACAACCCCCACAGTTGCTTCTTCAGATGTACCTGTTGCATTTTGGGCATTGAATGTAAAAGAGTCGCCATCTTCAAAGTCGGAATTTGGTGTATAGGTAAAAATCCCCTCTACTGAATTAGTTAGAACAACAGTTCCTTGTTCAGGTTGTTCAATAATTTCAAAATAATTAGCGAAACTGGCGTCCATAGTATCAGTTAGCGTCTCACCTATGCTAATAGGTATACTTCCTTCACCAAAGGAAACTGGAAGAGGTGGATTTAAAGTGGCTTCAATTTCATATAATTCTTCGTTTTCGTCTTTAAGAGAAAAACTGAAATCAATTCCTTCTGGATCAACCAATTCATCCGTTTTGAAATTGAAACTAATACTTGCTACCGATCCTTCACCGGTAACTTCACCTTCTATTATTGATGAAGATATTTGGGTTAATTCATATAAATCTACATCAACTTCTTCCTCAATTTCACCCACTAATACCTCGTCCAAGTAATCAATCCAAGAGGATGGCAGAAATGATAATGATGACGATATATCTTCCCTTACATCCGCAATAATATCTTTTACTGGTTCATCTAAAACCAATATTTTCCTAAGTTTTAACCCTTTTTGTTCATTATGAATAAAACTGAGTCCTGTAGCTTTCCTTTTGGAATCAATTGAGTCTAAATCCAATTCTGGAGCAACACACCCACTTATATATAAATCAATTTCATCTATTAAGTTTGAAAGTTGTCTAAATATATTAGAAAGTGTGAAATAGGATAAAAAGCTTCGGTTAGTACTAGCGCCAACTGTTGCAGATTTTGCAATATCTCTTGATGAATTATTTAAAGAATTAGTTTGCTCAGCACAACCTTGAAATATATTATTAGATTTAGATTTTCCTGAATTATTGAGAAATAAATTGGTATCAATTATTCTTGCGATAATTTTTTGCTCTTCATAAGGCAAACTCTCAAACTCTATGAGCGCAGCCTCAAATCCTTGTATTGTCTCTTCTATTTTATTTATTACCGCTTCATCTGCATAACTTTCTAATGACGCAAACAAACTATCTTTAATTTCTTCTGATTTATCAAGAACATAAACATCAGGCTCTTCAATTATTTCATATTCATCAGTAGCAAAATTAAGATGTAGTTCTTCTTCATTTAGGCTAAATATTAACTGATTTTCCCCAACATTTACTTCCTGAGCTATAAATACCAACGAACTGTTAGTGTCATCTTCGGTGTTTTTTTGGAGGAAAACACTTTCCCCACTTTCTAGCTCTGCATCGTATTCATCTTGTGTTAGGTTATGTCCCCGCACATCAATAAGAATAATTTCACCTGGGATAAATAACGAATCTTCACTTTGAAAGCTGGCAGTTATTACCTCATCCTCCGGCTCTTCTGACCCGGTTAGTGAGCTATTACCATTTTTCTGGCAACCAACAACGAGCAATAAAGCAACAATAATTAAATAATTCGAAACCGATTTAAAAGTCAGGAGTTTACTATTAAACATCACTGATAGAATTTAATTTACAATTGTTAGATTTTGTCTTGTGGATTATAAAATAAATCAATTTACTTTGAAATGAACCACCGAGATAGGCAGTATATCGAAAAATGCTTTTTCAGATCGTTTAAAAATCCACCAATTAGTGTCTATAAACTAGTTCTAATCCCGAAATGGACTTTCCCATTGGATATCGTTTCGGATGGAGATAAAGCATAAGTAAAAGTCAGTCTTCCAATTCGAGTTTTGTAGCTAATACCTAATCCTCCTGAGTACAAGAAATCTGATTGAGTAAAGGTGTTGTTTTGTTCAGATGCCAACTGTGGACGATTGTAGTATCCCGTCGCTCCAAATGCAAACAAATAAGAATCACGATCCGTTAAAAATCGATACTCTACATCTCCCCAAAGTAATTCTGAAGCGGTGAACTGCTCTTCAGAATAACCACGAAATGAATTAGCTCCACCAAATCTTATTAGATCACTTTCTGTAAATCGATCTCCTATTACATAAAAACCGTTAATAGAAGTAGCTATCACAGATTGGTTACCAATTTTGACGTACGAACTAAATGCTGATTCTATCTTCTGTTGTCGAAATGCTACAGAGCTATCACTTTCAATATCCTTACTGGCTACTCCATAACTCATTTTTAATCTGATACCTTGAGTTGGTACTTCTGGTCTATCTAGTGTAGAGAAGGTAAACCCTAGATCAGTACCTTGTTTTTTCCCATCTGGTTCTTGCTGAAAACCTGTAGAACGACTAGAATTTGAGTTTAACGAGTAAATTCGTCCATCTAAGCTAAAATTTGGAGTTAAAAAGTAATTTCCATGTAACCCAATGTTTCGAGTCTGATAAGTTGTGTCGTTTTGGTAAAACCCAAAATTGAGTCCCAACATAAGTGGAATTTCACCAATCCAATTCTGAGAAATTCCTAATTCTAAACGACTGGTTTCCGGGCGTAGCCGTTGGTACATCAGTTCAAAAGCATTGCCATCACTTAGAACATTCCATAAAGAGATGGCTAGATCGCCGACTATCTGACCTTTTCCTGAAGCATCAGGTACATATCCAAGCAATCCATCTAGCTGATTCATTATTGTTTCCTCCACAGCAAAAACTATGACAGGCTCTCCTTCGTCTTGAAATACTTGGGCATCAGAAACTTCTTGAAATAAGCCACTCGCGATCAAATTCTCTCTAATTTGTATGAGATTTTCTCTATTCGCTACTATTGATTCAGTTACACCAGAAATTTTAGAAAGATATTCCTGACTATTGATTTCATTTCCGTTAAATAAAACACTTGATACCTTTGTTAACTCCCCTCTGTTCACATCTGCTTGTAGTTCAATGTTTTTATTTAAGGAGTCTAGATCAATCCTGGAAACGACCACATTAGCATTTAAATAACCCATTGCAATGTACTTGGAGTACTCTGCTTCCAACGCAGCATTGATAGCCTGCTCATTATAGAACTGCATTGCATTTAGAACGGGATTCTGAAGAACGCTATCCCCGTCAAGGGTTAAAGTGAAATTACTAATAGTGTATCTTCGATCATTAGATATCCGAAATGATTTCTCATTCACTTGTTCAACCTTGATATCTAAAAATCCATTGTTGCGAAAATTACGCTTCAAGGCCTCTAAAGTGGACATACCTTCAGGTACTATAACAGGCGTTTTATAGCTTAAAAAATTACTCTTAAATACTGTTACCGTATCTACTTGTGCAAAAGCATCAATAGAAGTACACAGCAGGATAAAAATGGAAATATATTTGATCATATTGCTAAACAAGAGGTCTAGCGAATAATGTCGGCTACAAAATTTGGTAAAGCAAATGAACCTTGATGTACTGATCTATTGTAGTACTTCATATCTTCATTAAATTCTTGTAAACCAGCGTCAATTCTTTCAAGCACTTCTTTTGAATTAGCATCAATTCCTTTTGAAGCAAAAGCAAAACTCCACATTCCTGCTGGGTATAGTGGGATGAACCCCAGATACATAGATGATTTAGCAAATACTTCTGATAAAGCATCAAAGACTTGTTTAATACTTGAATGATACTCTTCAACCCAAGGTGATTCAGTTTGTCCGGTTAAAATTCCGTCTCCTTTTAAAGCTGAATAGCAGTACTCAAAAAACTCCTTTTCAAAAAGACCTTCTGCCGGTCCCACAGGATCAGATCCATCAATAATCACCACATCATATTCTGCTTGTGCATTTTTAACGAATGCAATTCCGTCTTCAAATAAAACATTGAGTCGAGGATCTCCCCATGCGCCAACTTCCGGTAAAAATTCTTTAGAAGCTCGTACAACAGCCTCATCAATTTCAACCATATCAACCTGCTTAACGGATGGATGACGTAAAACCTCTCTAGCTGTTCCCCCATCTCCCCCACCAATAATTAAAACTTTATCTGGATTCGGGTGAGCAAACATTCCAACATGAGCCAACATTTCATGGTAGACAAACTCATCCTTCTCAGAAAGCATTACCATCCCATCGATAGTCATCAGATTGCCCCAAGTATCCGTTTCAAACACTTCTACTTTCTGATACGGGGTTTGCTCTGAAAACAAAACTTTGTTCACGCCAACAGTGAGTCCGGTTTTTTTGTGGTAATACTCGTTATAGACCTTAGACATGAGACGTAAGATTTAAGATAGTTTCTAGTTTAATAATATAATTTGATTGCTCGCTCATTATGGTAGTTTCTTATGTCCTTCATCTTAAATCTTATGTCTATTTTTCGTACCAAAGAACAGCCGCAGCAAAAGTAGCTCCGCACTTCTCTACTTGATGTTCAACACCTACAAACTTGATCTCTTTAAGAGCTCTCTTTCTATATTCGAAGGCATCTACAACCATTTGCTTCACAATAGTTTCCACATATTCCAAACGCGTATGATCTTCGAATTCCATGATCACTCCCGGTTGCGTTTCATCCTCAGGAATGCCAACTGCAATCGCAGAAGCAATCCACATTTGAGGAGTCTGAGAATCAATATGAGCGTAAGCTAACGGAATCAATCCACCGCCCGGAAGTTCTATATCTTCTCGAGAAACTTGTTTAGCTCCCGGAGGACAAATACTACTCATTCTCATTAAATTGGTATCACCCACTCCTGCTTCTAGCAAAGCATTATCAAAAGCATTTAAACGTGTATTGCCTTCTGCAGCACCTGATACTAAACAGTATACATTTGGAGTTTCTACCATGGTCATTTTAGATTTCATTACTTCTTAATTCTCTTTTACAGTTTCAATTGATGGTTTGAACAACAATCGTTGTCCTTGTGGCACTTTGAATAAACCTCGTTTCATCTCCATGCTAGAAATATTTTTTGAAGAAAAAGCTTCCTTCAAAAACTCTTGTATGATCCAAGGATCAATAGTATCACCACAGGTAAAAATATCCACTGCAGCATAATTATATTCCGGCCAAGTATGTATGGCAACATGCGATTCTGCAATAACCACCACTCCACTTACACCATATGGACTAAATTTGTGAAAGTTATGAGAGATAATGGTTGCTTTCGCTTCTTTCGTGGCGTTTAACATTGCTTGTTCAATGTAATCAACGTCGTTTATTGATGAGCTGTCACAATCGTAAAACTCAACTAAGATCTGTCTTCCAAGTGCTTCCAATAATTTGAGAAATAAAATTAATAGTATCGATTTAATGCTTTGGTTATTATCGCTGAAGAGTTATACTTCCAAAAGTTCAACGGTAGAATAACCATCACAAAGTCCTAAAGATACGCATATTTCTCAGAACTCAATGATTAAGACTTCTAAAAAAATTTCTAAACAAAATGCTTTAGAAATCTATTCTTCTCTACTACTCCCTCGAAAGATCGAGGAACGTATGCTTAATTTATTGCGACAGAATAAAATAAGTAAATGGTTTTCCGGTATTGGACAGGAAGCAGTTGCAGTTGGAGTGACACTATCCAGCAAAAAAGAAGATTATATTTTACCAATGCATCGCAACTTGGGAGTATTTACAACCCGGAAGGTTCCTTTTTACCCTTTGTTTTGTCAACTTTTTGGCAAAGCTGATGGGTTCAGTTCTGGACGTGAACGATCTTTTCATTTCGGCTCACTCGATCATAAAATTGTAGGTATGATCTCTCACCTTGCCGCAATGATGCCTGTGGCTGATGGACTAGCTCTAGCACAAAAGATCAGGCAAGAAGATGGTGTAGCATTTTCTTTTTGTGGAGACGGTGCTACAAGTGAAGGTGATTTTCATGAAGCCCTGAATCTTGCAGCCGTTTGGAAACTTCCCGTCGTGTTCGTTATTGAAAACAATGGTTACGGACTTTCTACCCCAACCAACGAACAATTTGCTTGCGATAAGTTATCTGATCGCGCAAAAGGTTATGGAATAAAAGGCTTTCATATCGATGGAAATAATGTGTTTGAAGTAATGGAAACCGTAGAGAAAGCACGTAAACTTGCCCTTAAGGGAACCCCCGTTCTTATTGAAGCACAAACATTTAGAATGAGAGGACATGAAGAAGCTTCAGGTACGCATTACGTTCCTGATATTCTATTTAAAGACTGGGCTGAAAAAGATCCTATTCTAAGATTTAAGCAATTTCTTGAGGAACAAGGCTTCGCTGATAAAAAAGAGCAGGAGAAGATCACTAAGAAAGTTAAAGACTCTTTTAAAGCAGATCTTGATAAAGCATTAAAAGCTGCCAATCCGGTATTTGATAAAGAAGTAGAACTTAGAAAAGTGTATGCGGAAGCGCCAACATCCAAACCGGTCCCTTCAAATGGGAAACAAGTAGAACGTCGTTTTGTAGATGCTATTCAAGCTGGACTGAAACAAGCTTTTGAAGAAGATGATTCTACCATCATTCTGGGGCAAGACATTGCCGAGTATGGCGGAGTGTTTAAAATTACAGAGGGCTTTTTAGAGCAGTTTGGTGCTGACAGAGTACGTAATACTCCAATTATAGAATCCGGCGCCTTAGGAGCCGCTTTAGGGCTTTCTTATGCCGGAATGAATCCTGTGGTGGAGATGCAGTTCTCCGATTTCATTTCCTGTGGATTCAATCAGATCGTGAATAATATTGCAAAATCTCATTATAGATGGAGTCCTGCGGTGAATATGACCATTCGAGCTCCTCATGGTGGAGGCGTTGGTGCCGGACCTTTCCATTCTCAATCTCCTGAAGGCTGGTTTATGCAGATTCCCGGATTGAAAGTAGTTGTGCCTGCAACTGTAGAAGATGCTCAGAACTTGCTGTACAGTTCTATGTTCGATCCAAATCCGGTCTTATTCTTTGAGCATAAGAAACTATACCGAAGTATTCGAGAAGATGTATCTGAGAAAGCAGTGTATGAGCCCCTTGGTAAAGCCAAAGTTCGCAGAGATGGAACCGATGCTACCATTGTTACTTACGGAATGGGCGTTTGGTGGGCGTTAGAAACAGCAGAAGAATTAGCTAAAGAAGGAATTTCATTGGAAGTAATCGATTTACGAACTCTACTTCCCCTTGATCTGGAAACCATTAAAACTTCGGTTGCCAAGACTCACAAAGTTCTTTTATTACAAGAACCTTCTTTAACTATGGGCCCAATGGCAGAAATTTCCGCATTGATATCCGAACATTGCTTCGAAGAACTCGACGCTCCTATCATCCGTTGCGGAGCTTTGGATATGCCGATTCCTTTCAACAAAGCACTGGAAGATGAGTTTTTGAAAAGGAATGTTTTTGAGGAGAAGATTAAATCACTTTTAGAATATTAAAATCATGGAATCAAAAAGTAATAGCGCTAAGATCATCAAACTCTTTTTAAGATTTGCATTATCCGCGGGGTTTCTATCCGCTGTTGCTGATAGGTTTGGATTATGGAGTAATGATGTATCCGTTTGGGGAAACTGGGCTAATTTTTTGGATTATACTCAGCTTTTAATGCCCTGGGCTCCGGAATCTTTGATTCCAATGTTTGGTTTTACAGCAACGGCTTTGGAAATAATTTTTGCACTACTTCTAATAGCTGGCTTTAAAACAGAATTAGTTGCAAAACTAAGCGGGTTCCTTTTGCTCCTTTTTGCACTATCCATGACCTTTTCTACCGGTATAAAAGGTGCTTTTGACTATTCAGTTTTTAGTGCCGCGGCGGCAGCATTTGCTCTAAACCTGATGAAGCATAAATACTACGAATTAGACCTTTTTCTCGGGAAATCTAAAACGGGTTGATTATTAGTATCATTTTTATTGATACATGTTGCATTGTTTCATTTTTATTGATACAATAAGGCATGGCAAAAAATAAAGACATATATCCCATTTTCATGGGCGATGTGGTATCAAGTTCCAGTTATGAGGGAGAAATACTAAGTAAAGAACTCAACGAACTGGTCACAGAAACCAATTCTTCGTTCAAGAAAAATATTCTCTCTCCTCTCACTATTACGTTAGGTGATGAATTTCAGGGAGTGTTAAAGACGACAGCTTCAGGTGTAAATTTACTTTTCCACATGGAAGAAGCCATCCTGGAAAAAGAACTAGACTTTAAACTCCATTATGTATTGCTGCTGGGAGAAATTGAAACAGAGATCAATCCCAAGATCGCATATGAGATGTTGGGGAAAGGTCTTACAGAAGCGAGAAATCTACTCTCATCGAAAAAAAGAAATAGAAAACGATTCAAGTTTAAGCTTCGTGATAAAGAACAATCAGATCAACTTACGAAGTTGTTTGAAGTTTTAGATGCCATTATTCTGAACTGGAAAAAAGAAGATTACCCGTTAATTCTGGATATGATATCTAATGATAACAATGAAGAGGTTGGAGAGCTTCATGGTAAAAATAGAGCTCAGATATGGAAAAGACGAAAAACTTTGATGATCAATGAGTATAATCTGATGAAAGATTTCATACAAACATACATAAAATAGTTATGAATGGAGAAATGCTTGTTGGTTGGTTAGTAATGGAAGTGGTTGTTAATATCATTTTTCTAGTCATAAATCCTTGGCTTGGACCTTCTACTACTACATTCAAATCTTTATTTAAAGGGGTATTAGAACGTATATTTCTCTCTGTGGGACTTTAACCGGATACCCACATGTAATAACGGCATTTGGAGCTTTAAAAATTGGCACACGATTGCATGAAGAGAAGAACTCCGAAATTTCAAATGACTATTTTTTAATAGGTAATTTTATTTCCCTACTTACTGTAATCATATACGTGTATATTTGTTATAACTTTTTCGGTTGGAATTGAAGGACAGACCTAATTTGGTCGATAATTGGTTTAATGCTTATTTAATGAAATAAGTAAATTTTGGGTTTCAAAAAATGCAGATGAATGACATTGGTACTTCTAAAGAAGTGTATCCGTTAGAGCCTTTTTTTAACGATACGCTCGACTTAATGTGCATTGCAGGATATGATGGCTTTTTAAGAAAAGTAAATCCGGCCGTGTCCAATATTTTAGGATATTCTGAAGAAGAACTCTATTCCAAACCTATTAAAGAATTTATCCACCCACTTGATCGAGAAAGTACCTGGGCTTACCGTGAAAACCTTATCAAAGGAAAGGGGTTTAAAAATTACGAAAACAGATACCTTACAAAGCAAGGAGAAACGGTATGGCTTTCATGGACATCCATCCCAATAGACAGTAAAAGCCTTGTATATGCCATAGCAAAAGACATTACACAGACTAAGCAACGTGAAATAGAGCGAAATGAGCTTATTGCTAACCTCACTCAGATCAATAAAGACCTAAAGAATATCACCTATACTACTTCTCACGATCTTAGAACTCCTGTAAATAATTTAATGGCTGTTTTTAGTCTTCTTGATACTAGCAAAATAGAAGATGAAGAAACTCTTGAGTTTATTAATATTCTTAAGTCTGCTACCGATGGGCTTAAAAATACACTCAATGAATATGTTGATGTATTAAAAAATAAAAACACAGAACACGCCAAAATTTTAAATATTAATCTTAACGATATTATTCGGGAAGTGGTTGGTTCAATTAGTTCTCTTATAAATGAGACCAATGTTAAAGTCAGTATTGAAGTGCCTGAAAATATCAGCATCCCTTTCAATAAAGGTAAGCTAAAAAGCGTGATATTGAATTTACTTACCAACTCGATAAAATATATGCACCTTGATAGGAGCCCAATTATCAAGATCAAAGCAGTAGAAGATAACGAAAAAGTGATAGTCACGTTTGCTGACAACGGTATCGGCTTCGATTCAAAGAAAAATGCTGATAAGATTTTCCAATTAAACCAAAATTTTCATGATCACGAAGACAGCAAAGGCGTTGGGCTATACCTTGTCTATAACCACTTAAAAGATATGGATGGTAATATTTCTGTGAAAAGTGAGGTTGATAAAGGCGCTACTTTTACGATTACATTAAAGAAATAAGTAACGCCTGTTTCATTCTAAAAATATCCTATCTACCCTGAAAAGTCTCTCCATTTAAGATCCATTCCGGCTCTCCCACTCCTTTCAAGTAGTAATCGAAGTATTCCTTCATTCTAATAGCATAGTCTAACTTATTCGGGAATTTCTGTAAGTGATGTGGTTCTCCATGATATTGCAAGAAGATCACATCTTTATTATACCTACGCATCGCTAAATACAACTCTATACTTTGATACCATGGAACAGCTCCATCTGCATCTCCGTGCTGAATTAACATTGGAGTGGTGATTTTATCAGCAAAGAAAACAGGGGAATTCTCAATGTATTTTTCTGGTGCTTCAATCAAACTCTGCCCTATACGGCTTTGGGTTTTTTCATACTGAAATTGTCGAGCTAACCCCGAATCCCATCTGATACCACTGTAAGCACTTGTCATGTTACCAACGGGAGCACCTGATACCGCTGCATCAAAGATATCCGTTTGAGTAACGATGAAAGCTGTTTGGTAACCACTCCATGAATGTCCATGTAATCCCAACTTGTCTTCATCTGCAATGCCAAGTTCGATAAGTTTTTGAATTCCCGGTACTAAACTTTTTGTTGCAGCAAAGCCTGGTCTACCGACCTCAAATCTGATATCAGGCAAAAATACCACATAATCGTCGCTTACATACTGTGCAAATACAGGTCTGTGATTTGTCTTAGGCTCATTGAAATCATGCAGTCGATCTGTATAGAAACGATAGTAATAAGTCATAATTGGATATCGCTTATTTGGATCGTAGTTGTCAGGCTTTATTACAATTCCCTGCAAATATTTTCCATCTAAACTAAGCCAATCTACCAGTTCAGCACTACCCCAATTCCATTTCTCTTTGATATCCATGTTAAGCTGAGATACCTGCTTAGTCTGCTTAAATTTCCAATCCTCTGAAACCCAGAGATTTGGGAACTCATCATAAGCCTCTCTTTTAAACAAGATCTTTTTAGAGTCGTCAGATTTAGTAACGAAAGTAAATTTTTTGTCTTCTTCTAATAACTTCGCTACTCCACTTTTCCCCGTTTTAGCTGAATAAAAGCCAAAATTCTTTTTCATATCATGGTATGAAGTAAGTAAAATATCTTGATTGCTCGAATAAAGATTATCATCATCTAAAGATCGTACTCTGAATATTCTTTTTTCAGATCTACCCTTTCCATCTGTGATATTTCTATGATTTCCCCGAATTAATGGAATCTGCCAAACATCATATTTGTCGTAAATAAGTGCTGCATCACCTCCGTTCACCCAACCTCCTATTCCATATCCGGGAACGTCAGATGGATAATCATGATCTTCATTGAAGAAAGGTACTTCAAATCTTTCGGTGATATTTCTAGTCTCTTTAGTATCTACATTATATACATGCCAGTTTTTGTTGTCATAATAAAGAATTCGATGTCCTTTGGGAGTAAGCATTGCAGAACCGTTTGAAGTTCTTTCAGCTACTTTCGTTCGCTTACCCGTTTCAAGGCTGACTAAGTACCAATCTCGATAAAATCCATCATACATCACTTCACGTAAATACGGTTCGTCTGTACTTCCTAAAATATGCTCTTCGCCATCTGAAACTTGCACAAACGGCATGTCTAAATCTGCTAATTGCACCCATTCATCATCATTAAGATGATATACTGCCGTATACGTTCTATTTTTACGACTGTTAAATGTGACAATTTCATGAGTTTTTATGCGAGGATCGTCACCATGCCACAGATCCATTCCTCTATCTTTAATGATCTCATCTACGTCATAAATATCTATCTCACTTTCTTCCTTAGCTTCCTTTTTAGTATCAAGATCAACCATTTCTTGAGCCGTTAATCCAAAGAATAATCTTGGACTTTTAGATGTATAACTGTGTTTGAACTCCAGATCATTATTACTTCTCAATGCCCATCCATCTTTAACATCATCAGGGGTTACTAATGCTTTGAGTTGGTTATTGGCAGCATTCCATACATGTAAACTTGCATCACTATCTGTATAACTTGTATCAAATCTAGCTTTTGTAAATGCAATCTGAGGAGTTTTGGTATCCCAGGTTAAATTCGAATAGTATCCGTTTTCTTCGGTTTGTATATCTCTAACTTCATTTGAATTCAAATCTGATATATAAAGTCCATTCCCTTCACCCGAAGTATCAATGATTGAATAGGCAAAATAATTTGAGGAACTGTCAAAACTCATTTCAGAAACGAACTCTAGTTGAAGACTTTCTTCATTATCAAGATCCCAAAGCGTAACACTGGTACCGAGCTTCTTGTTTTTGTGCTTAAGATCTGTGACTTCTTTTGTTTGATAATTCTTTATAGCTAGCCAATTCCCATCATTTGAGATTTTGTAGGAAGAAACCTCATCAAATTGCTGAACATTACCATTCCTTAAATTCAGAAGAGATAATCCTCTCTTAGGTTTTTCCTTTTTTGCTTCTAAGGATTCTTTTAATGGGACGTTTCGATATGCAATTACCCAATCTTCGTTATTTGAGATAACCGGACTAGCCCCTAAGTCGATCTCGTAGCTATTTTTATTGGATGTGTGCTGAATAACAACTTTACCGTCACCTCGATCTGGCCAAACACCATAAGCGATCCAATTACCATTGTTTGATAACTTAGGTGAATGGATGTCTTCAAACTTCATTACATCTTCAAAAGACAAAACCCCTTGAGCTTTTAATGCCGGAGTAATTAGAAGAATACATAATAAACTACACAACTTGGGTAAGCAAAATTTCATCAGTTCTTTAATTAGTTAAATAAGAACTGAAAGAAATTAATTATCGGTGTCTATTCAAAGTACTTGACTGTAAATAATGGAAATAAAAAAAGGTGATATATTTAAAATACATCACCTTATGTGGATTAATTTGCTTCTGCAATCCTTTTATTTAGTCTATCAATAAATCCATCTTTCGCTTTAACTTCTTTCAACATGCCTAGAAGACGTTTACCTTCTTTCGCAGAGAATGCAAGTTCACGAAGATCATCATCGCAAACAAGCACCTCTTCGAAAGCGTCTCTCTCGACCAGCTCCAGATTATCATCGGAGTAGTCTAGTATATAATCTTCTATTACCGGGTGGTATTCTTTATCTAAAAATTTCATATCAGGGTTTTGCTAGTGTGTTTTCACTACCCTTTAATTCAATTTTTAGAAAGAAGTTCCCAAATCAACATAACTTTCTATCATTTGCTGAACCTGAGCTCTACCACGGTTTATTCTAGACTTTACTGTTCCCATTGGAATGTCCGTTGCATCTGAGATTTCTTCGTAAGTCATGTCTTGTAAATCTCTCAACATTACAACTTCTCTAAAGTCTTCAGGAAGAGACATTAGTGCCTTTTCAAGTTGTTCAAGACTCAATTTCTCATGTAGCTGTTGATCCGGAAGAATATTAGGATCTTCTATATGCATTTCGAAATCTTCAGAATCATTAGGGTCTTTATGAATTGACACCTTATACATTCTTTGCTTTTTCTTGTATAAACTTTTAGCAAGGTTTAATGCAATGGTGTACATCCAAGTAGAAAACTTCGCAATTCTTTCATATGAAGCTTTGCTTTTGTGAACTCTAAGAAAAGTCTCTTGAACTAAATCTTCACAGTCTTGGTGGTCATGAGTATATCTGTATAAAAAGTTGTGAAGTCTGTCTTGGTAACGACGAACCAGCTCTGTGAATGCAGGTTCATGATCGTTCTGGAAATATTCCATTAGATCTTCATCACTATAATTCTTTACTGATACTGCTTTAAATGCGTCCATGTTAATCCACTAAATTTTAGTTCAAATTGTTATGAAACGCGAAATCGGATTAACCGATAATTCGCTTAACAAGAAGAAATAAAATCGAAGTGGAGTCTAAAGTTGTGAAACCTTTTATAGAGCGATCTGCATCTAAAAGAGCTTCAAAAACACGCGGCATATCGCTGTAGCGAAAATTCGAAGCATCATCCCAAAGCTTATTAAAGTACCAGGCACTAGCAATACCGAGTTCGCTTTGAATCTGATTCTTGGCTTTGCCTTGTTCGGCAAGCCTTAGAATTTGCCAGATGTTTGTAAACACACTGTTAAAGAACCCCACAAGACGAATTATTTCTCCTGTGTCTGTCTTACTGTGTTGCAACATCTGTTCCGATATGTATAACGCCTGTTCCAAATTGCGCTTCATGAGCGCTTCTTTGAGCTCAATCGCCGTATACTCGCGATATGAGCCGATTATTTTTTTTACAGCTGCTTCTGAGACTGTTTCAGAAGTGTCTAGAAAAGTGCACACTTTGTCTATTTCAGTAGACAAAAGCTGTAAATTATTCCCAACAAACTGGGCTAATAATTGGGCTGCAGCTGGCTCAATTGTTTTTTTATGGTGAGATTTTGTCCAACTAATCACCCAATCAGGTATCAAGTAATCAGGTAGTGCTTCAAATTGGTGGTAACCAACATTCTTGTTCTTTGATAGTGCTTTACCCAGGTTTGTGTTCCCTGCCGGTTTTCCCGTATCAAATAACACCAACAAACAGGTTGGATTTGGGTTCTCTATATAAGGTATAAAATCCTGAATTGATCCCTCTCCTCCTGCACCTTTACCAATTTGAAGAAAATTTCTGATAATTAGTACGCGCCTCTCGGCCATCATTGGGAAACTTCTTGCAGCTCCTAATGCTTTTGCCGGACTTATATCCTGACCATAGAGTAGGTCAAAGTTGAAATCCTTTTCGTGAGGCTGAATGACATTAGAAAATTTATCAAGCAATTGATCAAGATAAAACTCCTCTTCCCCAAAAAGATAATAGATCGGTTTCATTTCAGAAGTTCCGATCTCTTTGATCAGATTTTGGAAAGTATCGTTGCTATTTTTTTTCTTTGCTGCCATCGGGTGATGAAGATAAGGAAAGTGAGTTCTAATGAAATGGTAATCCTTAAACTTTATTACAAAAAATATGATCGCTAATTACTTACTATGTATAAAGGTGTTTTATTTCATTATGTTAGAAGATACCTACTTAGTTTCAAATCATAAATCAACAACTTTCTGTTACTCATGAAGCCAATTACTAGCCTAATTCTAAGTGTACTCTTTTTACTTAATTGTCAAGGACCGCAATCTGCGGATCTCATAATTACTGATGCAACTATTGTAGATGTTATCAATAATTCTGTTATACCTAACCAATTAATTGCAGTATCCGGAGATAAGATCATTGCTACGGATGATATTTCTAATCTTGGTAATTATACCTCTGAAAAAATTATAAGTGTAGAAGGTAGATTTGTAATGCCTGGGTTATGGGATAATCACGCCCATTTTAGAGGTGGAGAAGACCTGGTTCAAGAGAATAAAGATTTCCTCTCCCTATTTTTGGCTTATGGGATTACTACTGTTAGAGATGCCGGTGGCGATATAACTCCTTCATTACAAGAGTGGGAACAAATGATTGCTGAGAATAAGCTTGCAGGTCCAACTATTTTTACACCGGGACCTAAACTAGATGGAGAAGAACCAGCTTGGGAAGGTTCTATTTCTGTTACCAATAGCACCGAAGTTAGCGATGCTTTGGACTCCTTGGAAGCTATAAAAGCTGACTACGTTAAGATGTATGATGGAAGTTTGAGTAAAGATTCATTTTACGACATTATTGAGCAAGCCGAAGCAAGAGGATTTAAAACAACAGGTCATATGCCTCTTACAGCGAATTTAATGAGAGCAGTTGAACTAGGTTTGGATGGCACTGAACACTTATACTATCCGCTTACAGAAGGTTCACCATTGGGAGATAGCTTGATAAAAGCAGGCGTAGGATATGGAATGATCACTCCTTTAATGGATTCATATGATGATGAACTTGCAAAGCAAGCTTACGCTACGCTGGCTGAATCTGAGTTTTATGTTACACCTACCCTTCATGTTGGAAAAACCTTAGCAGAACTTTTAGTTGTTGATCATTCAGAAGATTCACTGCTAGATTACATTTCACCAAAAATTGTAGATACATATCAACGTCGTATTAATTTAGCTGAAAGAGGCGGCGAGAGTTATACAAATATGAGAGCGCAATGGGTTACCAGCTTTAGCAATATGGTAAAACCAATGTATGACGCCGGAATCTATATTCTTGCCGGATCTGATTCCGGACCATTTAACTCGTATACTTATCCGGGAGAATCAATTCATAGTGAGCTGGCACTTTTAGTAAATGCCGGTCTAACTCCTCAAGAGGCTTTAATTACATCTGTTGTATATGGTCCAAAATTCTTTGGATTAGAGTCGGAATATGGAAGTATTGAGTCAGATAAAATCGCGGATCTTCTCATTCTGAATAACAATCCTTTAGAAGATATTTCAAATACTACTTCAATTTTTGGTGTTATTGCTGATGGGAATTGGAATTCTAAATCTGACCTTCAAGAACTTATGAACGAGATCAAGAATTGATCCTGATAGTTTTTATTTCTTGCGATGTTTAATCAGGATTATATAATGCGGCAGGTTCAACAGTTGACTCAGGTATTGAGTAGGATTCTTGAACAGGTGGTAAAAAAAGAAAAATCAGAATCAGCAACTATAATAGTCAGCTATACCAATGAACAGCTTAAAGAATCATTAGGCTTCGATCTTGATAAATTTTCTGATACTCTCGAAGAAAAAGGCATAGAACATTTTATCGAAGAGAAAAACTTTAATAACGATCACCTTAATATCTTTGCTGATATTTTATACGAGCTAGCTGAAGCGTACTTCAAACAAGATAATAGTATCGACGAAGGTCTTAGATTATATTCTCAAAGCCTGCATATTTATGAATTCATCGAAGAGAATGGGAGTATCTATTCGATAGATCGAAATCTCAAAATCACGAAGATAAAAGATCTAATTAAGTAGATTTCTAATGCGTAAAGTCATTCTGAGCGAAAGCGAAGAATCTTCACATTTGTTCAAGCTACAGTTTAATTTTGTAGATCCTTAGGAATTATCCTCAAGATGACAGAGACACAATTTCACTTCGATTCATTGACCAATTTATATATCAAAAATAAAACCTTAGTCATTCCTGCGGAGGCAGAAATCTAGATCGTGTTATAAAATCATTTTTTATTAAAAAAATCTAGGTCTCGGGCATTCGCCGTGAGATGACTTTGCTGTAAATAATATTGAATATTCATCATTCAGTATTGGATATTCAATATTCCTACGGTCTCAATCTCCCCATCATTCTAGGGAATGGAATTGTCTCTCTAACGTGCGATAATCCACACATCCACGCAACGGTTCGTTCTAATCCTAAGCCAAAGCCTGAGTGAGGAACAGAGCCGAATTTACGTAGATCAAGATACCATCCGAATACATCCATAGGTAAGTCATGCTTTTCGATATGGTTTTCTAAGAATTCCAGGTCATCTTCACGTTGGCTACCACCAATGATCTCGCCATATCCTTCCGGAGCAAGGACATCAACACCAAGAACTAATCGTTCATCTTCAGGATCACGCTTCATATAGAAAGCTTTGATCTCAGCCGGCCATCTATGAACCATCAACGGAACTTCTTGCTGAAGCATTAATACCGTTTCATCGCTCCCGCCAAAATCATTTCCCCACTCAAAGTTCTGAGCAGATTCTTTCCATTGGGGAATGTTTCTATAATCTTCTTCGATTTGATCTAAACGCTGACCAATTTCTATTACACGTTGATCGATCTGCTTCTTTCTCCATTTCTTAGCAGAGCCGTGTTCTTTTTTGACCTCCTCTCTCTCCTGCTTAATATCCTTTTCTTCCTGCTTGCGATCTTCGATCATTTGATCCAGCATGTCAGCTGTTTTCTGACTTTTCAATTGCTCAACAGCTTCTGTATAAGTAATTCTTTGGAAAGGATTATCAGCTATCTTTTCCAGTTTGGAAATATCACGTTCGAGGATCTCTAATTCATTCTTTCTCTTCTCAACGACTTTACCTGCAATAAATCGAATCATGTCTTCGGCAAGATCCATATTCATATCCAGATCGTAATAAGCCATTTCCGGTTCGATCATCCAGAATTCAGTAAGGTGACGTCGAGTTTTAGATTTCTCTGCTCTGAAAGTTGGTCCAAAGGTATAGATCAATCCATGTGCCATTGCCATAGCTTCTCCGTACAACTGACCCGTTTGAGCTAAATAAGCTTTCTCTTCAAAATAGTCCGTCTCAAAAAGTGTGGTACTACCTTCCGCTGCATTACTTGTAAAGATCGGCGAATCCATTTGAACGAAGTTACGCTCTTGGAAAAAAGTATGGATCGCAAAAATGATCTCATTACGAACTCTCATTGCCGCCCATTGGCGCTGACTACGTAACCACAAATGACGGTTGTTCATCAAAAATTCAACACCGTGTTCTTTCGGTGTGATCGGATAATCTTCTGAAATCTGAACTACTTTCACTTCAGAAACATGAATTTCGTGCCCACCGATACTTCTTTCATCAGCTTTTACCGTTCCTGTAATCTCGAGTGAACTTTCCTGACGGAGTGAAGTTGCTCCTTCCCAATCTGTTTCAGAAACGTCATCTTTAGCAACCACACATTGAGTGATTCCTGTTCCATCTCTCATTTCAATAAAAACAAGGCTGCCGCTACTTCTATAGTTATAAACCCAACCTTTTAGCGTTACTTTTTTGTCTACGTGGTCTGCTAATTTATTTATGTACGTCATTTTCAAAATATAATATACTTGTTAAGTCATTCTTAGCGAAAGCGAAGAATCTGCAGATTGCCGAGTTTAAGCAGATCCTTCGGAGGTATCCTCAGGATGACTATTAATTTTACCCTTCAGGAGTTAAAACTGCTTCCATATAATACTTTTGGTTAAAGAATTTTTTCGAAAATTCCAGAATCTGTTCTGAAGTCACCGAATCAATATTTTCAACCAGTTCGTCCAAAGTTACAAAACGATCGAAATATAATTCACTTTTTGCCAATCTCATCATTCTATTGCTAGTATTTTCCTGAGATAACAGAAGCTTTCCTTTAAGTTGCGATTTAGCTTCTGTAAGCTCTTTCTCTGGGACGAGTTCTTCGCTGATCTTTTTCAATTCAGCAACAACAAGTTCGTGAACATGCTCGACATAATCTTTATCGGTTCCAACATAAACACCCCACATTCCTGAATCAGTATAAGATTGGTTGAATGTCTGGATAGAATAACAATAACCATACTTTTCTCTCACATTCTGGTGGAGACGAGAACTCATACCACCGCCTAAAATAGTATTCGCTAATAAAAGCAAATACTTATCGTCGTCATCATAGTGTAAACCTCTCCTGCCTAAAATATAGTGAGTCTGTTCGATAGCTTTTGTGAGCTCTAATTTCGAAGAATCGAAATCAGTTAGAGGCTGATCTTCATTTTCTACTTTTAAAGCAGGAAGTTCACCTAAATATTCTGTTACGAGCTTAACAACTTCTTCATGCTCAACATTACCTGCTACTGAAATCAATAAATTACCAGCACGGTAACGTTCTTCCATATATTCATAAAGGTCTTCCCTTGTAAATGAAGAAACGGTTTCTTCCAAACCAAGTACCGGTCTTCCTAATTCGTGACCCTGAAACATTCTGGAGTTATATTCCTCAAATAAATAATCATCCGGAGAATCTCGATACATTTTCATTTCTTCGATAACCACCTTCTTCTCTTTCTCAACTTCTTCTTCAGGGAAGCTTGGATTTAGCACCATATCAGAAAGAACATCTAATGCTTGTTCCATTTGAGTATTTACACATCTTGCAAAATAGCAGGTGTATTCGGATGAAGTGAAAGCATTCAAATATCCACCTACAGATTCCATACTAAGAGCGATATCGTAAGCTGTTCTTTTTTTAGTTCCTTTGAATAACATGTGTTCTAAAAAGTGAGTAACTCCTGCTTGTTTAGGAGTCTCATTTCTTGAACCGGTTTTTACCCATATACCAACTGAAATACTTTTAACACTTTCAATTCTTTCAGTTACAATTCTAAGACCGTTTGGGAGTGTGGTCTTTTTTACAAAATCTAGTTCTTTAAGGTTTTCCATGAATTTATTTAAGTAGCTTAGTCTGCTTTATATAGCTTTAAAATATACGAAGCTTGAGAAGCAGAATCAGTATTGGTTTTTGAATAGTTTCAAAAAAAAGGCGCTATTCATTGCTGAACAGCGCCTTTAAATCATTTAAGAAAAGATTAATCTTCTTTTTCGATCAATGCTTTTCTAGAAAGACGAAGTTTTCCGCCATGTTCTACTTTCAGTAATTTAACTTCGATCTCATCACCAAGTTGTAGATAGTCAGTAACTTTCTCTACTCTTTCGTGTGCAATCTCAGAGATATGAAGTAGTCCATCTTTTCCTGGAGCAACTTCCACAAATGCGCCAAAGTCTTTGATCGACTTAACTACACCTTTGTAGGTTGCACCCTCTTCAAGATGACCAACAATCATTTTAATTCTGTTCTTAGCTTCTTCGGCTTTATCAAGATCGTTTGCAGAGATCGTAATCTGGCCTTTGCCATTTGAATCTTCTTCGATCATGATCTCAGTTCCGGTTTCTTTCTGAAGCGTTTGAATCACTTTTCCACCAGGTCCAATTACAGCACCAATATCGCTACCGTCAATTTCCATTCTTAGGAATTGTGGTGCATATTGTGAAATGCTTTCTCTTGGTGAAGAAATAGTTTTAGCCATTTCACCCAAAATATGAATACGACCTTTATGAGCTTGTTCAAGAGCTTCTTCGATAGTTTCGAAGCTAATACCCTGAACTTTCATATCCATTTGGCAAGATGTAATTCCATCAGCAGATCCTGCAGTTTTGAAGTCCATATCACCCATGAAATCTTCTTCACCACGAATATCAGAAAGAATAGCTGTTTTGTCTTTTCCAACGATCATTCCCATTGCAATACCTGCAACCGGCTTTTTCAAAGGAACACCAGCATCCATCAACGCCATTGAACCACCACAAACAGAAGCCATTGAAGACGAACCGTTTGATTCAGTGATATCAGAAATAAGACGGATAACATATCCAAATTCTTCAAAAGTCGGCATCATCATTCTTAATGAACGTTCTGCAAGATGACCGTGACCAATTTCTCTACGTCCCGGACCTCTTAAGAATCCAGCTTCACCTACAGAGTATGGAGGGAAATTGTAATGCAAGTAAAATTGCTTCGCTTCTTGGTCAAATAACGTATCAACACTTTGCTCATCTCTTCTAGTACCTAAAGTAGCTGAAACTAATGCTTGAGTTTCGCCACGAGTAAAGATCGCAGAACCATGAGTTCTTGGCATGTAACCAACTTGAGTCCAGATATCTCTGATCTCGTCAGTTGCACGACCATCAATACGACGACCTTTTTCAAGAATCATATTGCGAAGTTCTTCTTTCTCGATGTTACCGAGAACAGTTTTAGCAACAGAGATTTGATCGTCATCATACTCTTCTTCAAGAGATGTAACAACCTCATCCTTTACTTCGCGAATTTTCTCGTTGTATTCTTCTTTACCAAGACCAATGTTTACGATCTCTTTTATCTTTTCTGTAGCTAATTCTGCTACTTTTGCTTCAATATCTTCAGGAAGAGTTGGAGCAACGAATTCTCTTTTCTCTTTTCCTAGCTCTTTGCGCAATTCGTCCTGAAATACACATAACTTTTTGATTGCTTCGTGAGACGCCTTGATAGCATCCAACATTTCTTTTTCTGAGATCTCATGCATTTCACCTTCGATCATCAAAATACTGTCTTCAGTACCACCAACAGTCATGTCCAAATCACTTTCTTTAAGCTCAGTAAGTGTTGGGTTGATAATGAATTCACCATCTACTCTACCTACTCTAACTTCAGCCATTGGGCCATCGAAAGGAATATCTGATAAGTGAATTGCTAATGAAGCGCCAACTGCTCCTAATACATCACCATCATTTTCATCATCTGATGAGATCACACTTGAAATTACTTGTGTATCGCACACATATCCTTTTGGAAAAAGCGGTCTTAAAACGCGGTCAATCAATCTACTTGATAACACTTCTTTTTCTGTTGACCGGCCTTCTCTTTTCATGAATCCACCAGGAAAACGCCCAGCAGCAGAAAAACCTTCTTTATGATCAACAGTAAGTGGGAAAAAGCTTTGTCCCGGCTTAGGTTCTTTAGCACTTACTGCAGTACAAAGTACCATAGTGTCGCCCATTTTAACTACAACAGAACCATCTGCTTGTTTCGCTATTCGTCCTGTTTCGACAGATAACGTCTTGCCAGGTGCAAATTCTATACTTCTAAAATCTTCTTTCATTTATTTCTTTTTGTCTTTTGTTTATTGCTTTATCCCACACTAATCTTAAAGATTGGTTCTTAAAACAAATAATTAATTAAGTGGGAGAATTGAAAAAGGCTCCAAATAGAGGAGCCTTTAAATTATTTTCTAATACCAAGCTCTTTAATAAGCTCTCTGTATTTTTGAATGTCGTTCTTCATAAGGTAGTTAAGCAAACGACGACGCTTACCTACTAATTTCAGTAATCCGCGACGAGAAGCATGATCTTTCTGATTCGTTTTTAAATGCTCAGTAAGATGATTAATACGGTGTGTAAAAAGGGCTATTTGACCTTCAGTTGTACCGGTATTGGCTTCTTCTCCGCCATGTTTTTTGAAAATGTCTTTTTTTTCTTCTGCAGTAATGCTCATTACAATTCAGTTATTCTTAAACTCGTTTTTATCTAGATTCTAAAGATACGCTTTTTAATGGTAACCAACAATGAGTATTCAAATAAAATATAGCTTTCTACTATTGTCAGAACATAGTTTCAGAATAAACCAACAAAGCTTAATTTGAATTTAAATTAATTCATATAAGATGGCCCTACTTAGCTGGAAGAAAGACGTTATTGGAATCGGTTATGATCTATTTTTAGATAGGAAACTAGTTGGTGAAATAAGAAATGAACGACTATCCAAGAATTCATATATCAAAATTAGTGGAAAAAAGTACTTCTTTGAAACAGAAGGCTTAAGTAATAAAGCCATTAATATTATTGATATGAATAGCAGGAAGCAAATCGGTGAAATCGTTTTTAACTTATGGCGAACTAAAGCCTCTATTACTCTTTTTGATAAGGACTATATATGGAAGAGTGATACGTTTTTCTACAGAAAATGGAGTATATACAGTAAAACAAATATTCCTTTAATCACATCAAAGTTATATAAAGGAGATTCGTATGAAGTAAATAACGAAGTTGATGAACTTCTTGTTTTTTGTGGTGTTGTATCTCTTTTGAGAAGAAGAAATCAGTAGTCTACTTTATACTCTATATTTAAAAAATAAATAGCTTAATCTTAGAAAGAAATTTAAATGCTATCTAACTTTACTTCTAACATATCTAAACAAATCGCATTATTTGTTAGTGAATTACAACAAACAGCTCTAGATAAATCTTTTTCTTTTGATACCAATGAGTCTGATTATTTATGGAAGTTAAAGTGGAAAAATTCGCAGTACCTCGAAGAAAGTTTCGAAATTGAGCTGTGGTCAGAAAATAGCTTATTTACGTTACGAGGAGAACATACTATAGATAAAGTAATGAAACAGGTTAACGAGACCTATTTCCTTTACGAGAACCAATCTAGTGAAGAGTTACTATCAAAAATGGAAGAAATCTTACAATCTTTCAAAAATGCCGTTTTAGAGATTAATAATCTCAAATGAGTTCAAGTCTAATTAAAGAATAGAATTAGACAGATTTTAAGAAATTTAGAGAGAGTTCTTTATCCTTATCTAATTGAGTAACTAACTCATCTTTTCCAGAAAACTTGGCTTCATCTCTCAATCTTTTCAAAAAGCGAATTTGAATGGTTTGTCCATATATGGTCCTATCGAAATCAAATATGTTCACTTCTAGGGCTTTTTCAGCACCTTCAAAAGTTGGCCTATTACCAATATTCATCATGCCACCATACCAATTCTCATCTATGCGAACACGAACAACGTAAACGCCATCTTTTGGAATTACTTTATTGGGATGTTCTGGTTTAAGGTTAGCTGTAGGATATCCAATACCTCGCCCTCTTTTGTCGCCATGAATGACAATGCCATTTAGCAAATATTCGCGACCTAATAGATTCGCGGCTTGTTCTACATTCCCTTCATTAGCTAATTCATTACGAATTTTAGTACTACTAACTGTAATTTCACCCATCTCTTTTTTTGAGACGATAAAAGCCTCGAACCCGAGCTTCTCTCCTAAATTTTCGACCGTTTCTATAGTACCTGACCTATCTTTTCCAAAATGGTGATCATAACCTATAACAAATTCACTCACTCCCACTTTATCGAATACAATATCTTGAACAAACTCTTCCGAACTTAACAACGAAAAATCCCTTGTAAATGGAATGACCAGCAACAGGTCTATTCCGATTTCTTCTAAAATCTCTCTACGTTCTTGAAGTGTAGTTAATTGCTTAATGCCAGCACTTCCGGGATTGATAATATCACGCGGATGAGGATCAAATGAGATCACGACACTGCGTGCATTTCTAGCTTTGGCTTTCTTTACTACTGTTTCAATCAAAGATCGATGTCCTTCATGCACACCATCAAAAGTACCAACCGTTATAACGGAATTTGGCACACGTTCTACATCATTAAGAAATACTAGTTCAGTTTTTGACATTTAGCAATTCATCTATCTTTTGAGGAGTTAACGCATTTTTTGATGAAAACTCTCCAATAGCTGTCCTCTCTAATGCTGAAAGATGTCCTAACGATCCCAAAGCTTTACCTAGATCATTAGCTATAGATCTTATATAAGTTCCTTTACTACAGGTGATACTAACAACAAGTTTATCATCTTTAAAATCAATTATTTCATGACTATGGATCGTAACGGGTCGAGCAGCAAGTTCAACAGCTTTTCCTCTTCTGGCAAGTTCGTAGGAACGCTTACCTCCTACTTTTAACGCGGAATATACAGGGGGAACCTGTTGAATTTCTCCACTGAATTGTTCATCGAGGGCTTTTTGAATATTTTCTAAAGTGATATGATCTGTAGGAGCTGTTTCATCAACTTCGGAATCCGCATCATAACTTGGTGTTGATCCACCAAAAGTAATCTCACCAATATAAGTTTTAGACATATCCTGCAGCTGAGATATAGACTTCGTTGCTCTGCCTGAGCACAAAATTAACAAGCCGGTAGCCATCGGATCTAGTGTTCCTGCGTGACCTACTTTTCTTGTTCTTAGACGACCACGTACATATTTTACCACATCAAAACTTGTCCACGTTTGAGGCTTGTTTACAAGAATTATAGCGGCTGTACCAAAATCAAAATCTTGAGAAGGAAGGTTTTCAAGATCAAAAACTTGTATTTCATGAAGAGGCAAGGCTTTCGCCATGTTTAATCCTCTCCTTCATCTTCAATAGGAGCTTTAGGCTGCTGATCTACTTTATCAAACAGTTTTTCAATCTTGTTAACATACTCAGCGGTATCATCAACATAGAAATGTAGCTCAGGTATTTTACGAACTTGATGGCGTATTTTAGCTGCTAGAGTATGTCTTATTTCATCAATATGATCATCTAAATGCTGGTAGATAGCTTTGTCATCTCTACCAGGTGCAAATACACTTAGATATACTTTTGCTATGGAAAGATCATCCGTCATCAACACTTTAGTAACAGTAATAAAAGTGCCTGTTGGTTGATATTCTCTTTGAAGAATCTCACCTAAATCGCGCTTTAGAACTTCGCCTAAGCGTTTTGTTCTAATACTCATTTCTACCTCTTTTAAAACTTAATTTGCGTCTTCTAACGTACGTTTCTCTTCAGTAATTTTGTAGCTCTCAAAGTTATCGCCGACCTTGATATCATTATATCCTTGTATACTGATACCACATTCGTATCCGGCTGCAACCTCTTTAACATCGTCCTTAAATCGCTTCAATGCACCGACAGCTCCGTCATAGATCACAACACCTTCACGAATAATTCGAACAGGGTTGTTTCTGTCGATCTTACCATCAAGAACATAACAACCTGCAATTGTTCCAACCTTAGACACTTTAAAGATCTCGCGAACTTCAACATTACCTAGAATTTGCTCTTTCAATTCAGGTGATAATAAACCTTCAAGAGCATCTTTAACTTCATCTACAGCGTCATAGATTACTGAGAATAATCGAATGTCGATTTCTTCAGTTTCAGCAAGCTTACGAGCTTGTTGTGTAGGACGTACCTGGAAACCAATAATAATGGCATCGGAAGCAGAAGCTAATAATACATCGGATTCGGAGATTGCTCCGGCTCCTGTATGAATTATGTTTACAGCAACTTCGTCATTACTAATTTTTTGTAGAGATCCTGATAATGCTTCAATTGAACCATCCACATCTGCTTTAATGATAATATTCAGTTCAGAAACTTCACCAAGAGCTAATCTTCTTGAAAGATCATCAAGCGTCATGTGCTTAGTTTTTCTCATCGCTTGCTCACGACGAATTTGGTGACGTTGATTAGCTACTTCTTTTGCTGTCTTTTCATCTTCAGCTACAACTAATGCATCACCTGCTTGTGGCATTTCGTCAAAACCCATCAACTGAACAGGAGTTGCAGGTCCAGCTTCTTTAATACGCTGCCCCCTATCATTCTCCATTGCTCTAACTCTACCAAAACAAGGTCCAGCTACAAACGGATCACCAACTTTAAGTGTACCACCTTGTACGAGTACATTCGCAATAATACCTTTTCCTTTATCAAGACGAGCTTCCAGAACTACTCCATTTGCTCGTCTATCTGGATTAGCTTTCAGTTCTTGCAGTTCAGCTTCAATCAATACTTTTTCAAGTAATTCATCGATACCTTCTCCCGTTTTAGCAGAAACAAGTGCGAACTGCGCTTCTCCACCCCAATCTTCAACTATTACTCCATGATCAGATAATTGCTGTTTAATTTTATCAGGAGTAGAACCAGGCTTATCAATTTTGTTTATAGCTACAACCATTGGTACACCTGCTGCTTTAGCATGGTTAATTGCCTCAATAGTTTGGGGCATCACCGAATCATCAGCGGCTACTACAAGTATAACAATATCTGTTGCTTGTGCACCACGAGAACGCATTGCTGTAAAAGCTTCGTGACCTGGCGTATCCAAAAATGTAATTAACTTATCATTGTGTAGAACTGAATAAGCACCAACGTGCTGAGTAATTCCTCCAGCCTCGCCTTCAGCTACTCTTTCTTCGCGAATGTAATCAAGTAAAGAAGTTTTACCATGATCAACATGACCCATTACCGTAATAATAGGAGCTCTGTCTGCTAGATCTTCTGGATCATCTTCTTCTATTTCAAGATCTTCATCCATTTCTTCAGCGTCAATAAACTTGACATCTTTGCCAAATTCACTAGCTACTAATTCAATGGTACCTGCATCAAGTCTTTGGTTGATAGTGATCATCAATCCAATACTCATACAAGCAGAAATAATATCATTTACTCCAACTTCTAATTCTTCAGCGAGGTCGTTAGCTGTAATAAATTCAGTAACTTCAATTACACCAGCTTCCATTTCTTCCATTTCCTGCTGAAGCTGCTGTTCTTCCTCCCTCTCTTCTTTTCTGGCACGTCTACGCTTACCACGTTTATTACCAACATTAGAATTTCCTTGGATCTTCTGCATGGTTTCACGCATCATACGATCCACATCAATCTCATCTACTTCCGTTTTAGTAGAAGTTTTACCCTTAGGTTTCTTACGGGTTTTATTCTTAGCTGATGTTGTTGATGGCTTCTTATCATCCTTCTTAGTAGCATCAGATTTAGAATCATCACGATCTTTACGGCGTTTTCTTTTCTTACGTTTTTTAGCTCCACCAGTTAGATCGTTGGTAAAAGAGGTTTTTCCTAATACCTTAGTCCCTTTTAATTTTCCTGCTTTACCTTTTATAGTTTCTTTATCCTCTTCAGACTCCTTCTCTTCTTCAGCATCTTCACTAGAGTCTTCTTCTGTTTCAGCATTTTCCTCTTTCTCTGCTTTAACTTCCTCAACTTTTTCTTGAGGCTCTTCTTTCTCTGCTACTTCTTTTTCCGGCTCTTCATCAGTGTCTGTTTCCGATGTGTCTTCAGAAATTTCTTCTACTTCCTCATCTTCTGGCTCTTCCTCCGAAGCTTCAACTTCCTCAATCTCTGGCTCAGCTTCAGGCTCTAATTCTTCAGCCTTTTCTTCTGCTTCCTCAATTACCTCTTCCTCAACTACTTCTTGAGGCTCGAGTTCAGGGACTAAATCAACAGGTTCTAAAGTCTCCTCTTTTTCTTCTTCAGCAGGTGATTCTTCCGGTTCAAGTCCGGCAGCTTCATCTAATGGTTCCAAAGAATCAAGTGTGACACTGTCATTGCGCTGATTCATCATAGAATTACGACGACTCTCATATTCTTCTCGAGAACGCTCGTGATCTTCACTTTTTGCTTTATCGTCTCCATAAATTTCTTCCAAAGCCGAATACATTTCCGGTGTGATCTTGAAATTCGGTCGATTAGCTACATCAAAGTCATCATTTAGTGCATCAACGATAGATTGCGTTGTTACATTAAACTCTGAAGCAACTTTAAATAATGGTTTTGGTCTATTTATGGACATATATGATTTTTTGTGTCTTTGAAGATTAAATTACGAACTAGTTTATAGCTAGGCGAATTAACCTTCCTCTTCGAACTCGTATTTGATCATATCAATGATCTTTTTAGCGAGCTCTTCGTCAATAACTTCTTTTGTTCTGCTTACTAATTCAGCAGCATTCATTTCTAGTACAGCACGAGCTGTATCACAGCCAATTTCATGTAAAGCGTCAATAGCTTCTTTACCGAAATCTACTTCAAATTCTGCAAGATCGATATCATCTTCTTCTTCAACCTCACGGTAAACGTCAATTTCGCATTCAGCTAATTTTGATGCAAGGCGAATGTTAACCCCACCTTTACCAATAGCTTTAGAAACTTCATCAGCTGGTACAAGTACGCTGGCATTTTTTCCTTCTTCATCAAGTTCTACTTTTAGAACTTCAGCAGGTTGTAATGCTCTTTTAATAAACTCATGCTTATCAGCTGTATAGTTGATCACATCTATATTCTCGTTCTGAAGCTCACGAACGATAGCATGAATCCTAATCCCCTTCATACCAACACAAGCTCCAACCGGATCAACACGCTCATCATGTGAAATAACAGCAACTTTTGAACGGTCCCCCGGAGAACGAGCGATCTTTACTAGATCAATGATACCATCAAAAACTTCCGGTATTTCATTTTCAAACAATCTTTCTAAGAACAACTCGGATGTTCTTGATATAATAACTGTTGGGTTACCATTACGCATATGCACACCGGTAACTACAGCACGTATGGTATCACCTTTTCTATAACGATCTTTGTAAATTTGCTCATTCTTAGGGAGCATTAATTCTACACCGTTATGGTTTACTAAAATATCTTTGTTTTGACGAACTTGATAAACGTCACCAAGAATGATCTCACCTACTCTATCAGTATAATCTTCGTAGATATTATCTTTCTCAATCTCACGAATGCGTTGTGCCAATTGCTGACGTGCCATCATCACAGCTCGTCGACCAAAGTCTACAATCTGTACTTCCTGAGCTAATTCGTCATATAGTTCAATATCCGGATCGATCTTTTGAGCATCTTCCAGAGAAATTTCTGCAACTTCATCAGTAAGCTCTTCTTTAGGTACTACTTCTTGTATGTGCAAGATCTGTAGTTCTCCTCTGTCAGCATTCAAGATCACTGAAAAAGCATCATCTGTTTCGTAGGTTTTACGAATCATTGTGCGGAACACGTCCTCTAAGATTGAAAGCAATAAATCACGATCAATTCCTTTTTCTTTTGCGATTTCTGCAAATGAGGAGATAATTTGTTTTGATAAGTCGTTCTGCATCAGCGTGGCTTAGTATGTATTAAATATTTGGGACGATCTTAGTTTCCTTGATATCGTCGAATAAAACCAAAACAGATTTACCGTTTTGGTCTTCAATCGTAATTCCTTTGTCATCTACACTAACAATGCTTCCTTCAACTTTCTCGTACCCATCTTCATTTTTGTACTTGACCTTAGCCTTCCGACCTTGATTTTTTCTGTACTGTCGTACATCTGATAAAGGTCGACTAAGTCCTGGTGAAGAAACATTTAGTCGGTATTTTTTTTCGAATAACTCATGTGCTTCCATCAAAAAACCAAGTTCTCTGCTGATTTCAGCACACTCATCCAAATTAACTCCGCGATCTTCAGCATCTAAATACAACCATACTTCATTTAAACCGCTACCGGTTTTCAGTTCTATATCAACGATAAAAACCTCCTTAGGCTCTACTAATGGAGTCGCTAAATCTTTAATAATTTGTGTGGTATCAAGCTGCATGATCCGGAAAATAAGGACAAAAAAAAGCGAGTGCCTTCTCGACGCTCACCTAGATTCTAAATATAGCCTTATTTCCGTAAGATTTCAAAGATTGATACAGGGTTTGTTTAAATGAAATTTCAAACTGTTAAAACACCTGAATTCCTAGTCTCAATTTTGTTAAAAACAGAAGTGTTTCAAAGAAGGTTAAAACGGCTATAGTTTATTCATCGAAATCGAAATATATGCTTAAGATATTCTAAACAGCATTTTTAAACCAGAAAAAGACTGAACTAAACAATATATTTACTAGACTAAATTAAATTCTACCTAAAAGTACCAAACCAGTTTCAATGGCTAAATCTTATTGTCTACTCCTTATCTCAATTGCACTTTTATTTAGTTGTGCAGATTCCAAAAAAAAAGATCCATCTAAAAATGTTGGTCGAGTGCTTGAATACACCAACCAACTTTCGTTTTTAAATGAAGAAGGAGAAACTGTTTCTAGATTGAATTTTATTAAAGCGGATGATCCTGATGAGAGAAATCAAGGTTTAATGGATGTAAACTCAATGCCTGAAGATGCCGGTATGGTTTTCTACTTTGATAAAGAAGAACCACAAAGTTTTTGGATGATGAATACCCCACTTCCATTAGACATTATGTACGTAAATGCTGACAGCGTTATAGTTAGCATTTATAAAAGTACTGTTCCTTTCTCTGATAAAAGCTTACCCTCAGGCGAACCCGCAAAATATGTTATTGAAACGAATGCAGGCTACAGTATATCAAATGATATAAAAGAAGGAATGAGAGTTAGATTTTAACTATTAATACTAAAACTTCAATCAACTCCTCTAATTATTTTTAGTTGAGTCTTCTTTGTCAGCAAACTCGTGTAAAAAATCCATTACTTGAGACACGTTTTCTTTTGAACCAATATAGATAGGGGTTTGCTCGTGAATTGCTTTAGGTTCAATTTCCATTATTCTACGATGTCCATCGGTTGCCATCCCTCCTGCCTGCTCTATAATAAAACTGAGTGGGTTGCACTCATACATCAATCGTAGTTTACCACTAGGATATCGCTTGCTGTGTGGATAGATAAAAATCCCACCTTTAATTAATGTTCTGTGCAGATCAGCAACCATAGAACCAATGTAACGTGCAGAATATGGGCGATCTGATTCAGGATCTTCTTCCTGACAATACTTAACATATTTCTTTAAACCTAGATCCCAAGAGTTGTAGCTTCCCTCATTAATACTATAAATCTTGCCATGATCAGGAATCTGGACTTTTCTATCACTTAAAATAAATTCTCCTAAACTCGGATCAAGAGTAAACAAACTCACATTTAAACCGGTTGTATAAGCTAAAGTGGTACTCGAACCATATAACACATATCCTGCAGCTACTTGTTTATCGCCTGGTTGCAAAGCATCTTCTTCGCGAACTGTATTATCAAAACGAGGTTCTCTCATATAAATAGAAAAAATACTTCCTATTGAGACATTAACATCAATATTTGAGGAGCCATCCAACGGATCCATATATACAATGTATTTACCACCTGTACTGCTAAGCTTTACAATTCCATCATTCTCTTCAGAAATCACCATGCAAGTAATACCAGATCTCTCTAGCGCTGAAATAAGCTGGCTGTCCGCAAATAAATCTAGTTTCTTTACAGATTCACCATGAATATTAGTAGATCCGTCGTATCCTAATATATTTGTTATTCCGGCTTTATTAACTTCTCTTGATATAATTTTAGCGGCAAGACTAATGTCTCTTAAAAGTTGAGAAAGCTCTCCAGTAGCACCTGGAAATCTATTTTGAGCTTGAATAATAAACTCTTCTAATGTTACAATTCTTTCTTCTTTTTGAGTAGTCATATATCCCTAATAATTATATAAAAGCGCTTTTCTCTAATATATGAATGTTTTAACCTCAATTTCTCTTTAAAGTTTAAGAATTTGGTCAAATACCGAACGTGCTTTCAGCTTGAGATCATCTAAAGTACTATCGTTTTTTATGTGAAAATCAGACAAGCTAATCAACGACTCAAAATCTTGTTGTTTACTAATTCTGTGCCGGACCGCATTCTCGTCACTCTGATCTCTTTCAACTACTCTTTTAGTTCGCATATTTTCCGAAGCTAAAACAATCACAACAGCATCAAGATTGTCTGGACGACCATTCTGTAACAGAATTGCGGCTTCTTTCACAAAAACTTTAACGCCCTCTTTTTCTTTTTGTGCAACAAGTTGATCAACAGCTCTCCACAATACAGGGTGAACCAATGCATTCAACTCTTGCACCCTTCCTTTTTCAAATGCTTCTTTTGCTAAAAAGGAGCGGTTTAACTCACCGTTTTCGAGATATGAATGTTCCCCAAAAGTAGATTTAATACGCTGAACCAGCTCCTTATTATCCGTCATAAGTTGCTTCGCTAAATCATCAGCGTACACAACATAAGCACCAAGCTTTTCCCATTCTTTACATAAAGTAGTTTTTCCTGAGCCAATACCTCCGGTTACTCCTACTTTGATCATCTTTATTGAGGTTGAGTAGAAATAGTTAACAGAAATGCTTTAATAAACTCATCCAAGTCACCATCCATTACTCCGTTTACATTGGAGGTTTCATGATTGGTTCTATGATCTTTCACACGTTGATCATCAAAAACATAACTCCTTATTTGAGATCCCCACTCATTTTTACCTTTAGAACCTTCTAGACGAGCTTTTTCTTCTTCCTGAATCTCTTTTTCTAATTCATAGATTCTGGATTTTAAAAGAACCATCGCCTTTTCTCTATTCTGTAACTGAGATCGCTCTTGCTGACATTCGGCAACAACCTTTTCAGTTCTTCCATCAGAAAGCTCTCCTTCCCAAATTAGCCGCACACCGGTTTCTACCTTGTTTACATTCTGCCCACCGGCACCACTGGAATGAAATCGCTGAAGTTCTACCTCACTTTCATTGATATTTACTTCTATGGAATCATCAATCAAAGGAGATACAAACACAGAGCAAAAAGAAGTATGTCTACGAGCATTACTATCAAATGGAGAAACACGAACTAATCGATGAACTCCACTTTCAGCCTTTAGAAAACCATAAGCATTAACTCCTTGAACTTCGATGGTCGCTGATTTAATACCGGCTACATCGCCGTCTTGATAATCAATATTAGAAACCTTAAAGCCATTCTTCTCCGCCCAACGCACATACATTCTGTACAACATTTGAGCCCAATCCTGACTTTCAGTTCCACCTGCGCCCGGATTAAATGTGACTACTGCATCTCTTTGATCATCCGGACCGTTGAGCATATTACGCAGTTCTAACTCTTCGAGTCTTTTCTCAAGTTTGGCGTACTCAGCATCAAGTTCATCTTCTACGTTTTCCCCCATTTCTTGGAATTCAAGAAATACGTTTATGCTATCACGAAGATCATTTAATGTATCCCAATCTTCGACCAAGCTTTTTTCATGATCCATCTGCTTCATTATAGCTTGCGCTGATGTTGGATCATTCCAAAATTCCGGGTCTTGAGTTTTCTCTGTTAATTCTATTATGCGGACTTTTCTTTTATCGTAGTCAAAGATACCCCCTGAGCAAATCCACACGCTCATAGAGTTCATTCAAATGATCTTTATTAATTCCCATTCCTTGTATTTATTTAGTCTTTTCCGCTTCTGGTAAGTAGCAATCCCAAAAATAAACCGGCAGCAAAAGCAACACCTAGTCCCTGCTCTGGATTTGCTCGAACATAGCGACGAGCATTTCGATACTCATGTCGTACTTCTCGTTCTAATCTGTCCTTCTCATACTGAAGTCGATCTAAAGCTTTGTCATAGCTCTCGATAGCTTTTTGTTCGAGAGCATCACCGGCTTTTTCTAATCCTTGTTCGATTCTTTTTTTACTTTCTGACTTATTCATTGTTTTCCTTGTTTATGATGTTGAAAATACAAATTTGACAGCAAATTGTTTGAATGATTCAATGAACATTCTTAAAAAATATGCTAAGTTCTGAAAATGAAGAAAACGTTATCAACTCTTTGGTTTAAACATCTTACTTCTACACATCTTATATACAATACTTGCTGGGAAGATCCCATAATTGATAGATTTTTACTTGAATTCGATTCAAGCAGCGATATTTTTATGATTAGTAGTGCAGGTGACAATTCATTCGACTATCTGTTAGACCAACCTGCATCTATTGATTGTGTAGATATCAATCCCTACCAAAATTCATTACTTGATCTTAAATGTGCATTGTTTAAGAATGGAAGTCATGAGCATCTCATTGAATTATTTTTAACCGGGAAAACACACAATTATACTTCTATCTTTAAGCAAGTAGAATCCGATTTAGATGACTTTTCATCTACTTTTTGGGAGAGTAAGAAACACTGGTTTTCTCCAAATAAGGGATTTTATCTACAAGGACTAACAGGTAAGTTCGCTCGATTTCTAAAGTTCTTATTGAAGATAAAAGGCTTAGACGAAGCTGTAGAAAAGTTAATGAATGAACATTCCCTTGAGCAAAGGGCTTTACTATATGAAGAATGTATTAAGCCTATTCTTTGGAAAGGATTTAGTAAGCATTTATGGAAATCTGAACTGATCTTAGGTTTTGCAGGAATCCCTAACACTCAAATTGATAGCATTCCAAACTTAAACGAATACATCAAATCGACTATTCAAAACCTTTTTGTGACTCAGGGAATGCAAAATAACTATTTTTGGAGATTATACTTAGAAGGAAAATATTCTACTGAGTGTTGCCCTAACTATCTTAAAGAAGATAATTTTGCAAATATACAGTCCCAAATTCATAAATTATCTCACAGCAATGATAGCGTAACCACTTCTTTAATTTCTAATGGAAAAAAATATTCTCACTTTATTTTACTCGATCATCAGGACTGGCTAATTGGTGATGGAACTAATGAACTGGAAAGCGAGTGGACTGCATTGCTACATTCAGCAAAACCAAAGGCTAAAATTTTATTTCGTTCCGTTCATAAAAATCTAGACTTTCTACCTGAATTCGTGAAAAAAAAGACTAGACAAATTTCTGTCGATCAGAACTACTTGTTAGAGAATGACCGCGTAGGAACTTATCCATCTACTTTTCTTTTAGAGGCTAATGTTTGATTCCGTTGATTCATATTATAAGTTTCATTCTAAAATATATGATCTTACCCGTTGGAGTATTTTATTTGGTCGAGACGAGATTCATAACCACTTACCGAGTTTATCAGGAGGGAATTTAAAAATCCTTGATTTAGGGTGCGGTACCGGACGACAACTCCTTAAGCTCGCTAAAAGATATCCTAATGCGCAAATAACAGGACTTGATGCATCTAAAGAAATGCTTGAGAAAGCCTCTGTTAAGCTCAATCGTAATGATCGAATCGATCTTATAAATAATTCTATTCAAAGCTTTTTACCTACAGCTGATAAATATGATCTCATCTTTTGCTCTTATTCTTTAAGCATAATTAAAGATTATAGTAATCTCTTTGAACTACTCAAACATTCAATGAAGCGACATGGTATCATATCTGTTGTAGATTTTGACAAAACGCCATTCGAATCTTTTGAAAAATGGATGGCACTAAATCATGTTTCTGTTGACGGTAAATTATTTAAAGAACTTAGCCGTTCATTTAAACCTAAATTTTATCAAACAAGAAAAGCCTATGGCGGACTCTGGAGTTATACAATATTTATAGGCAGTGAGTGATGCATTCCAAAAAAAAATTAGTATAATTGTAAGCTTTAGGAACCCCTTCTTATGATTATAAAATGCAAGAATTATTAACAAATACAGAAACCGCTTATAAGTACAAATCAACTAACGACTTAAAGTTAGCGAAAGGAATTTATAGTATTATGCATAAATATCCGGATCTAGTTTTAGCGCTTAGTAAACTTGGAATGTTTGCCGTAAAATGGCGCTTACCTTTTGCTGATTTATTAGTGTATAAAACTTTTTACAAAATTTTCTGTGGTGGCGTCGATTTAAAAGATAGTATATCCGTTGTTGATAATATTGCTAAGTATGGTGTTGAAACTGTTCTCGATTATGGTGCAGAGGCCAAAGACAATGAAGAAGAATATGAAGCGGTTACCCTAGAATTTTTAAAAGCTCTTCGCTTTGCTAGCAATCATGATTCCATTCCTTTAATTAGTATAAAAATTACTGCCCTTGCAGATTTTGAATTACTAGAAAGATATAGTTCAGATACTCCTCCTACTTCTCACGTTGACACAATTGCTTGGGAACACGCACTTGCACGTTTTGAGCTTATATGCCGAACTGCTCGCGACTCAAAAGTAAGTATTTTTGTTGATGCAGAGGAAAGTTGGATACAAGGAGCAATAGATACTATGGTTCTGGATATGATGAGAAAATTTAATACAGATTTTCCAACCATTTATAACACATATCAGTTGTATTTAAAAACTTCATATAATCGTTTAACCAATCATCATCAAGAATTAAGTAAAGATGGAGTGATATTCGGAGCTAAGATAGTTCGTGGGGCTTATATGGATAAAGAAGCCACAAGGGCTGAAGAGCTAGGAATAGAAAACCCTGTATATCCAACCAAGGGAGATACAGATGATGCTTATAACGAAGCTATTTTATATGGGTTTAGAAATCACCAAAATTTAGCATTCTGTTGTGCCACCCATAATAGAGAAAGCTGTATTTTATTAATGGAGTTAATTAAGGAAAATAAATTAGAAGACCATCCCAACATGTTTTTTTGCCAGCTTTATGGGATGAGTGATAACTTAACTTTCAATCTTGCAACCCAAGGTGTAAGAAGTATGAAGTATCTTCCCTACGGTTCAGTTCAAGATACATTTCCTTATCTAGTGCGCAGAGCTCACGAGAACACTTCTATTACTAATGATGCAACTCGTGAATATTTATTTCTTGATGAGGAATTAGAAAGAAGAAAGAAAGCGAAAAAAAGTAGTTGAGAATATTGAATACTGAACAAGGAATATCCAGTTATAAACTGTTCATATTCATCTTTAGACCATTTCCCAAGGGGCTGCGTATCTTTTGGTAAAAAAGAACCTTAACTAGTTTTGTTTATCTTACTCATGATTCAATATTCAGCTCTTCTACCCTTCTACTAACTGGTCTTTATACTGTAGTTCATAGAGCTTTTTATAAAGACCATTTTCTTGGAGTATCAATTCTTGATGTGAACCAGACTCTCTTATTTCCCCTTTGTGCATAACCAATATTTTGTCTGCATCCTGAATGGTTGATAAACGGTGTGCTACTACAATTGATGTCCTGCCCTTCATCATCTTATCACTGGCAGCAGTAACTAAAGCTTCAGTTTCAGAGTCTACGCTAGAAGTTGCTTCATCTAATATTAAAATTTGAGGATTATAAACCAGTGCTCGAACAAAACATATCAATTGTTTTTGTCCCATAGAAAGTGATGCGCCCCTTTCCCTAAGCTTATAATCATAAGTACCAACAAGGTTCTCAATAAAGTGATGTGCTTCCACCTTGTGAGCCGCTTCGATAACTGCCTCTCTTGATATATCAGGGTTCCCCAGCGTAATATTCTCAAGTATGGTTCCTGAAAACAGAGCGTTATCCTGTAATACAAGTCCAAAATTGGACCTGAGATCACTTAATGCAAGCTCTCGAATATCGACCCCATCTAATGTGATCTTACCTTTCTGAATGTCATAAAACCGAAGTAATAGATTTATAATCGTAGTTTTTCCAGCGCCCGTAGCTCCAACTATTGCAATTGTTTCTCCTTCTTTTGCTGTGAATGAAACGTTCTTTAGAATCTCTTCCCCTTCTTCGGTATATCTAAACCAAACTTTATCAAAAGTGATCTCTCCTTTGGGTTCTTTGATAATTTTTGGATGCTTCGGTTCTTTCACTTCCGTTTCCACATCCATTACATTAAAAATGCGTTCTGAAGATGCTAATGCAGATTGAAGTGTGTTAAACTTTTCAGAAAGTCCACGTATCGGCATAAAAAACTGGCGTGCGTATTGTATAAAAGCTAATAAAACCCCAAATGTAACTCCTCCAAGTAGCGCTCTTCCCCCACCATACCAAACTACTAATGCCATTGCAAAGCTGGCTAAAACCTCCACCAAAGGAAAGAATATTGAAAAATAGAAAATGGTTTCGATATGGGATTTCTTGTGTTGAGCATTAATGCCTTTAAATTTATCACTTTGCTTTTTCTCTCTGTTAAAAAGCTGGACGATATCCATACCATTTATATGCTCTTGTACAAAGGAATTCATTCTTGCAATCTGATCTCTTACATCTAAGAAAGCAATTCTAACCTTATTTTTGAACCAAAAAGTAGCATAAAATAAGGCAGGCAAAATTGCGATAGTCACTAATGTGAGTTCCCAACTCATACTAAACATAAAGTACAGGATGAAAATAATCCTGAAACAATCTCCAATGATTGCAACTACCCCATCCGAAAGTAATTCACTAAGCGCTTCAATATCACTGGTAGTTCTTGTAATTAATCGACCTATTGGGTTTTTGTCGAAAAACTGCACATTCAAATTCTGAATTTTATTAAAAACGGAATTTCTAAGTGAGAATAGTGCACCCTGTCCAAACCAACGAGTGACATAGGTGTTTATAACTTGAAGTAAAAACTCACCTATCTGAGCTAAAAACAGCAATACAATGATCTTAAGTAACCCTTCCATATCCTTTAGGGCTATATAATCATCAACAGCTACTTGAGTAAGTTTTGGGCGTACAGTACCCAAAAAAGCAGCGGTTAATGTCATTGCTATGGCAAGAACTACAAACCATTTATATGGTTTGATATAAAAATAAAGCCGACGAATTAGTTTTTTATCGACGGCTTTATTGTTTTCTTTTTTACTCAATGTTTTTCTTTTTAGAATCTATCTTGATCTCTGTAAGATGTTCTTCCGCGATTACTTGAGTCTTTGTTCCAGCGGTTTTCATCATTACTGTTATCTCGACTTCCTTCTGATTTTCTATTGCTTTTATAGCCTTCATCTCTAGAACTAGATCTTCTGTCATTGCTTCGGTAGCTACTTCTACCTGAGCTTTTGGATCCACTATGTCTTCTAGATCTGAAGTTTTTACTACTTCCACTTCCACTTCTTCTATTACTTCCACCTTTTCTGTAGTTGTTACTACTTCCTGAATCCTTGGTGAGATCTTTTAACTCAACTTTTGCTTTCACAATTCCGCGTTCATGTGTAGGATCAGTGAATATTGGGCGAAGTTCATTAGCCAACCAAGCTGGATAAAACCCTTCCCGAGCTTCTTTCAGTAATAAATGAGCATTAGTATAGCGTGCTGAAAAATGACCAATTACTAATAATTTTGTTTGAGCTTCTGTTGCTACTCTAGCTGCATCTTTTGCTGATGAGTGTCCAGTTTCTGATGCTTTATCAGATAAGGAATCGCTAAATGTAGCTTCGTGATAAAGTATGTTAGTGTTTAATCCCAACTTTACTGCGTTCGGACAATATTCGGTATCAGTTACATATGCGAAGCTATCGCCCGCTCTTGGATGTCCTACGATATCTGAAGACTTTACAACCGTTCCATCTTCTAAAGTTACATCTTCTCCATTCTTTAGATCTTTGAATTGCTGATCTTTAGAAATCCCCAATTCAGTTGCTTTCTCTGCATCAACTTTACCTGGTTTATCCTTTTCCTGGAACCGATACCCTAAACAGTATCTTCTATGCTTTAAAGCTCGAGCTTCAACATAATACTCTTCTTCATCAATAACTCTAGCTTCGTCAGTACCTTCTTCAACTTCAATAAAAATAATCTCAAAACCGAGTTCTACTCCCGAGAATCTTAAATTCCATTCAACATATTCTTGAATACCTTCTGGCGCAACTATTCTCAATGGTTTGTCACGGCGTTGAAGTTGTAATGTTGATAATAATCCGATCAAACCTGAATAGTGATCAACATCAAAATGTGAAATGAATATACATTCAATTTTAGAGCGTTTAATTCCTGCTTGTAGCATTCTCATTTGTGCATTTTCGCCACAATCGAAAAGAAAAACGCTTCCTTCTCTCCAAAGTGCTAGTGCAGGTAAGTGTCGTACTGCGGTTGGGGTTGCCGAGGCTACGCCTAATGGAACTACTATCATTTATGTCTCCCGTTATAATATTTTATCTGAGGACTTGCGTTCAAGCCATCCTCAAGCTTGGTTCTATATTTCAGCCAGTTCTTGTTCTAGTATTTGTTTGTTATACATATTAGTATAATGTCCTTCGAGGGCTAATAGTTCTTGATGATTCCCAGATTCTATAATTTGCCCTTCTTTTATGTAATATATTACATCTGCATCTTTAATAGTAGAAATACGATGACTAATCATAATTGTTGTTCTACTATTGAGTTCTTGTCTCAAATGTTTCAATATTGCTTCTTCCGTTTTTGTGTCAACAGCGCTTAAAGAGTCATCAAAAATCAAAATATTTGGATCTTTAATTAACGCTCTTGCTATAGCAGTACGTTGCTTTTGACCTCCAGAAAGAGTTATTCCTCTTTCTCCAAGCATGGTCTCAAATTTTTTCTCAAAATCCAAAATATTATCCTTCACCTGAGCTTTTTCTGCAGCTTCTTCTATCATCTCAGTTGTAGCGTTATCAACTCCAAAAGCTATGTTCTCACCAATAGTGTCCGAAAATAGGAATGTATCTTGTGGTACAAATCCAATGGTTGATCTTAGTTGTTCCAAATCTAAAGACTTAGCATTTGTACCATTTATCAAAATTTCACCTTCTAAAGGGTCAAACAATCGAGGTATTAGCTGGACTAAACTAGTTTTACCTGATCCTGTTCTACCTACAAACGCAACATTTTGACCTGCTTCAATTTTAAAACTTATGTTCTTTAGAATGTTCTCTTTTGTATCAGGATACTTGAAACTCACATTCTTAAATTCTACGCTTCCAAATGATGGATCTTTTTCATCAACATGTATAGCGTCTTCTTTTGTTTCAATATTTACAGGTTGATCTAGCACTTCTTCGATCCTATACCAAGAAGCTAATGACTTCTGGAATCGATTAGTTGTATAACCGAGAGCAGCTACCGGCCAAATCAAGTAGGCTACATAAATCAAAAACTCAGCGATATTACCTACCGTCAGTGCTCCTTCAATAATCATTTCTCCGCCCTTCCAAATGACGATCATGAGTGAAATTCCAATCAAGAAATTTAATGCTGGATGAAATAAAGACTCGATCATATCCAATCTTAGTTTCTTTTTCCGATAAGCCTCACTCATTTTTTCGAACTTTTTTTGTTCGTTATCCAATCTGTTATAAGCTTTTATCAAACGAATACTGGAAAATGTCTCTTTTGCTTGTCCGGCAAGCTCAGAATATTGTTCTTGAATGATGATCGAATGCTTGTGAATGTATCCTGTAATCCAATACGCAAAAATTGATATAAAAGGCAGAGGGAGTAATGCCCATATCATTAAATCTTTGCTCACTATATACATCATAGTAATTACAAAACCAGCTCTAGTAACCGTATTAATGCTGTACATGATTACCGGACCATAGTATTCACGAACTTTATTTACATCCTCTGTAGCTCTAACATAAATTTCACCTGATGAATATTTTGCATAGAACCGTTGAGGTAGCTTCATTAGTTTTTCGAGAATTTCATTTCTCATGTCAAACTCAACCTTTCTAGAGGTAACGATAAGAGTTTGGCGCGTAGCGAACAGTAGTACACCGTATAAAGCCACTGCTCCTATGAGAAATCCGGCATTCTTTGCCAGAATCAATCCTGCTTCACTCGAAAATAATGTAGCAAATAAAGTATCAGCGGCTTCGTAGTTAGCATTTTTAAGAGCCTCTACTTCGTCCATGGTCTTTCTGATTAACCCAGGAATCCAGACTAGAAAAAAGTTAGCGCCAGTTAAGATTACAGCACCTAATACAACCGTCCAACGATATCTTTTTAAATAACTATTTAATCGCTTTAAAGCGCCCAATGTAACAGATTTAAGTTTTTCAAGATTCTAAATATGAGCTAAAAAATCAGAAAAAGATGATCTCTTGAGTAATGAATTATCAATTTAAGCTTTTTCTTATCATCTATAATTATCAGTCTAACTAAACTCTAACGAACAAGGTTCATTCAGTCTGAGCATTTTGTTGATTTACCTAATAATTAATTGATTTCATAAAGTGTTACTCTTGGTTTTACCGCCTCTTTTGCTAGTAAAGCAGGCCAATAAGCAACTACATCACTAGCTTTGGGACGACCTCCGGCAAAACCTGTTACTCCACTAGGGCCGGTCAAAATCAGAGGTGCTATCTCCATCCCGAATCTGTTTAGGTCCTGCTTTTTAGGCCCCGTTACAGAAATACGCATCTGAATTTCATCGATATCATCATTTGCAGGATCATCACTAGTAGGATGTTCATCTACACCATTGTAACCGATGTATTCTTTATTGAATTCAGTAAGTTCAAGACCTAGATTTTCTGCTCGTTTCTCCAAAATTTCAGCTCCCTTCTGAGCCTTCTTTAAAGCATCCGGCCATGAATAAACTAACGTCGCTGAAAGTTTGTAGCCATCATTATAACTTGCAGATACTTTATAAGAATCTGTATAAGGAGCACCTTTTATTCCGTGTACGCGTACTCTGTTTTTCGAAATATCTTCTACATGAATTGAAGTAAAATCAGCTACAACATCAGGAGTGATATAATCTTTTGGATCTCCGATCTCATACAATAATTGCTCTTTAACTGTTTGCGCACTTACCAATCCACCGGTTCCTTCATGTTTGGTTACGAAAAACTCTCCTGATGGATATGCTTCTACTATAGGGAATCCAATGTCAGCAAAATCTTCAACTTTTTCCCAATCAGTAAAATTACCACCTGAGGCCTGAGCTCCACATTCCAAAATATGTCCGGCAATAGTACCTACCGACATTTTATCAAAATCGTCAGCCTCCCAACCAAATTCGTGAATCATAGGAGCAAGAGTAAGTCCTGTGTCTGTAACCCTTCCGGTAATTATTACATCAGCACCTAATTTTAATGCTTCTACAATAGGTTGGCAACCAAAATAGATGTTTGCACTCAATAGCTGATCTTTAACCGTAGTTATAGGCTCACCGGTTTCCATATTTTTCAACTCATGACCGTCTGCAATTAGATCATCAATAGTTGGAAGAATATCATCAGCATCGACAACAGCAACTTTTAGATTTTTGTACCCTTTCTCTTTGGCAACTTTAAGGATCTCATCTTTACATGCTTGAGGGTTAACTCCACCTGCATTACTGATTACTTTAATTCCATCTTTTTCAATTTCAGGAAGTACTTGTTCAACCACACCTACAAAGTCACGAGCATATCCCCAATCCGGATTCTTCATCCTTTGTTTTTGCATAATAGACATGGTTACTTCTGCTAAGTAATCCATTACTAAATAGTCAATTGGTCCTTTTTTTGCTTGATTAACGGGTGCTATTGGAAGGTCTCCCCAAAAGCCTTGTCCTGATGCGATACGAATAAATTCTTTCACTAAAGCTGTGTCTTGATTTAAGTCATTTTATTTGTGTGAATATCGTGAAAAATAGTTTGTTAGTGAAATAAAAAAACTCCGTCTTTCAAAACGGAGTCTCTTGATGAACATATAATGTTCAGGTTAGTAAGGTTGAACTAACATAAGACATGCTGCATTGTTTGATACAGCATGAATATGTAGTAATTCATTATTTAATTAGTGTCATTCTTTTAGTGTCAACAAAGCTCCCTGCCCTTATTCTATAGATATAAATACCAGATGATAAGCCTGATGCATTAAATGAAACAGTGTGCCATCCGGCTCCAAATCTATTATTTGAGAGGATCATTACTTTTTGCCCGATCATATTATAGATCTCAATATTAACCTCTGAAGCGTTAGGCAATCCAAACCTAATTGTTGTTGAAGGATTGAAAGGGTTAGGATAGTTCTGTTCAAGAGAGAATTTAGCTGGAACACTCGTTAATGACTCGTTACTTACAGTGCCCGCGTCTGTCTCTTCTGCTATAGCAAATTCAGAAAATGAAGTAAGTCCGGTTACTGTAATTAGTCCGTTTTCAACAGATAAGGTAGTATTAGGAAGATCCTTAACGTTTTGCCAAGCACTTGAACCATCCTCTCTTTTTAAAATAGTTGCTAAACTTTCGTTTGAAAAGTTGATATCTGATACGTCGAATGTGAGTTCATAATCTATATCTATTGTTCCATTAGTATTAAGCTCTATTGAAAAATAGAAGTCATTATAAATAGCATCTATACCATCCGGTTCTGATCCTCCAGGATTAGAAGATTTAGTTATTTTTAATGAAAATTCATCACCATTATTCTGATTAATTTTTAATTCAGAACCTTGGCTATCTAAAGGATAAGAACTAGTTGCACCTGCAGGAATAGTTATATTTACTATAGTTTCTGCCGATGGTTCTCCCAGAATAACTAAGAGCTTTTTAGAAAGTTGTACGTTACTTCCATCTACGTTAACTGTATCTGTAATAGTAACGAATGTCTCGTCTCCACGACTACCCATAGCATTGAAAGATACTCTGCTGCCACTTTCATTTAGCAATCTAGTTTTAACGATGTTTTCATCAGATGAAACCCATTTATACCCCGGTGGATCAAAGTTTAATATGGTAGATGCGTTGGCTTCAAATTCCAATGAATTTTCTGGTACAATTAATGTATCTATCCCAAACACATCTGGAAAAGATTGATTGATAACTACTTGAGGATCTACACTTGAAAAATCATCTGCACTAAAATTTGATCGTATCTTACCGCTAGTTCCAGTGTTTTCATTGCCATCAACGGTTACCTCAACAACTCTACTTCCATTTCTTGCAGGGCTAATATAGTTTAACCAATAAATACTATTAGCTATCTTTTCTATTTCTCTTTGAATGCTTCTAAAAGCCCTCGCTAGGCTGTTTACATCCGTTTCTTCAAATACGCGTCCAGTATTACCACCGATATCTCTAAGCTGATCAGCATTTACTCCATTACCTACTCCAACTAAATAGATTGGAATATCTCCCACAGCTTCTTGAGCCTCATTCAGGGTTCGTGAAAACTGTGTTTCTTCGCCATCCGTAAACACTAAGATGTTACCGTCTACAATTTTGTTATCTCCGGTCTGGTTAAAGTTAAAATCTCTTTCCTGACTAACTTTTTCCGCCGCAGTGATTACCGCTCCAAATAGGTTGGTGGTTGGTTTATCTCTGTTTATTCCATTGATTGCATTAATCAAAGTGCTTTTATCTTTAGTGAAATCCTGCAACAAAGTAACCGTTTCAGAAAAAGTATAGATGGCTATTTTCTGATCATCAAATTTTTGATTGATTAATTCTATCGCTGCTTCTTTTATTATAGGCAGATCTGTTGGTCTAATACTAAAAGAGTTATCTAATACAAGTGCTGTTGCAACTTCAAAATCAATTGCATCTCTTTTTACTATCTGAAATTCAGATTCCGCGTCATTAGGCTTAATTTCTCTACCTTCTTCAGTAAGCGTAAAGAAATTAGTTTTAGGATTCCCATCATCTAATACTCTAGGATTAGGTTGGTCTAGATAGGTTAGTCCTCTACCAAATTGATCTGTTGCTTGAAAAAGGATATTAACAAAACTAGGTCTAAGGGTATCCGTTCTAAATTCGTTTAAAGTTACATTTAGTCTTGATGGAAGTTTTGCGACACCTTTCAAAGTAACGCCCAATTCTTCCTCCAAAATAAATTCCTGAAAAGGTTCGGTATCCGTAACGCGATTTAGAAGAATGTTTGAATTTGTGAATACTTCAACATCTATTTGAAAAGGTTCAAGCTTGAAAATATCGAACTCTACTTCAATATTTACGGTATCACCGGCCAGCACTACATTTGAAGGGAGATTTTGAAATACTCTAATATCATCTTCTGTTAATTCTAAATTTGTAACCGGTTTTACAGAAAGCCGATCTATATACAAGGTATCATCACCTGCATTCATAAGTTGAATTGTTTGAATACGTGCATTTTGAATAAATACATTATTCAAATTATATATGGGTGAGCCGTTGTTAAAATTATAGTTGACAATTTGTGTTTCCGGCTTAATAATGAACAGTTTTGGTTTTGTCTTTACGATCTTGGTAACAATATCAAATGTTGACTTCCCTCCTGATCCTGTATGAAATATGGTCATTACATCATTTATAATGGTATCTGCCTTTAAATCGTAAAATTTTGGTGAAGTTTGTATAGCAGCAACAGAACTTTCATTTTTAGTTAACTCAAAATTAGTAAATGGTAGCAAATTTCCTGAACCACCTTCTATACGTTCACCAAATTCATAAAAATCGTTAGTAAAACTAATCTCAGTTATCGTAAGATCTTTTAGCCCTGAGTTACGAATATTAAATTCTAAACCGGTACGCCCGTTCTCGCTTGGTACATTTTCCAAAATCAAATTTTGCAAAATCTCCAATCTACCTAAAGAATCCTTTCCTGCTCTTCGAAGTGGTATTTCTATAATTCCATCGGTAAATGTGGAATCATTGGATTGAATGATTAAGGTGTCGGTCTCTAATTTAAATTCACTTGGGTTAAAAGTTATATCAAGTTTGAGAAAACGATTTTCAAATGAGTCTTCCGGTTTACGTCCTAAGGTTACTATACCTTCAGGCTTATTTGAAAGACGGAACTCCTCCCCATTTTTAAACTCGAATGAGCTAAGTGTTAAGTTGTCTGTACCGTTACTTATTATATAGGTTGAAGCTGTATCAATTTTTCCAAGCTGAGTACTGTCTGTAGAAAATACACTTCTGGGAGAGGTAAATCCCACTTCATTAGTAGGATTAGCCGTCGCTGCAAATTGCGCATCTACGTTAATGTCTTGTGCAGTAGCAGAAAATGGCAATAACAATTCTGAATTTGCAGCGTCGCTCACTATTTTAAGAGTATCTTTGAATGTCCCTCCTGCAGTTGTTGTAAAGCTTACAAAAACTGTGTCCTTATCCCCTGGTGTAAGAGTTGTTATATTTGATCTAACAGAGAAAGTATTTCCTTCTTTAAAAGTTGTAGAGGAAACGGTTAGGTTAGCTGTACCTGTATTTTCAAAAACAAATGATCTTGTAGTGTCTCTTTTTGCGAGGATATTTGAAAAAACTCTTGATGTGATTGGACTCTTTAAGTTACCGGTTTTTTCTACAAATACGTTTACGGTATCAGCCTCCCCATTAGTAAACTCTGGCAAAGTATGAATGAAATAATTCCCTTGAAGGTTTCCTGAAGTATTATTTAAAGATACAGTACCAAATCTTTCTGTATTTCTACCTAAAAATTTAGATGCAAAAGTCCTGATTTGGTCTGAATCAGATTCATCTCCCATGTTAACATTCGGGATTCGATCATAGCCATATACACTCACCTCATATGTACTAAACTGTTTTAAAACCGCGTCCTCTTCTGGAGAAATTATTTCAATATAAGTATTAGGCCGAGCGAATAGGTATGTTGACGTATTAAGTGGTTCAATAGTTTCTCTATCAATATTGATTCCATCAGCAGTTACTGTTGATGTATAAGCATATTCTTTATTTGCATTTCTATTTGCAGCTAAATGAAAGTCAGGTTCATCAACTTTAACCTCACCTAAATTATCAATATCTCTAATATCTGTAGCGTTAACATTATTTCCATTTCTCACTACATCAATTTTATAAATATTTCTTTCCAACTCGCTATCAAATGGATATAATCCATGTGTGGTACCTGTGATATCTTTTCTTCCTTTTGCAGAGATGATAAGTGATGCATAACTAGATTCCTGACTTTCAGTAATACTCAATAGTTTAGCATCAATACCTGCAGTAAAACCAAGATAATTTTCTAATGATGTGGTTCTTTCTAAGCTAAGGTTAGTTGTAGAGTATCTTTTTATATCAGATCCATTATAAGCCAATAAAATACTACCAGTAACCACCTCAAAATCAGTAATGGTACTAACTGTTCCAATTGAAATATTTTGTTGAGTTCCTATCGCTTGAGCGTCTGAATATGAAGCACCACTTAATACTATTACACTGGATTTACTTGCCGATTTATTAAAGGTTTGAGTTCCGAATTTGAATATAGAATCATTTGTTTCATAGGCTGCAAAAAAAGCAGCCCCTGATTGTGAGTCAAAAAACAATTTATCAACACGTTCATCTTCAGTTTGGTTACCAAACTGAATAAATTCAAGATTATCATCTGTGAAAGAAGAGTCTATTCTTATTGATACAAAATCGTCAGAGCCATTAGCTGATAAGTCTCCCCCTTTTATACCTGTAGAACCCACATTTACATTAAATGCTCCATCGAAGTGAATTACACTATATACATTTCCATTGTTCCCAAAAGTTAGACCAAGTCCTTTACTCAAATTATTAGTCGACAAACTTGTACTAGCGTCTAAGCTTTCTACAAATGAACCTGAATTTTTTAGTAGTTTTATAACTGAGAAAACACCATTTGGAGCGGGTTGAGAAGTAACAAAATCAAATGCTCCAGTAGCAAACACCTTGTTATCATAGATGATAATATCTGTTATCTCTATATTTCTAGTACTATTACTTCTTACATAGTGCCAAATATACTTACCATCATTATCCGTTTTTAAGATAAATGCATCATTTAAACCTTCATGGATAATTTGGTTTCCTTGATATGAAAAATCCTCCGTAAAAGTACCTGACAAATAGATAGAACCATCATCGTCCATTTCTATGTCAGTGATTTCACTTCCATTTGGTAAGTTTAAGTTTTGATTGATGGGTTTTTTAGAGGGTTGTGAATACACTAGTGAGGTGAATATAAAAACTAAAAATAAGCTAGACGAAATAGTAGAAATTTTCATAATGTCATGATGGGATTGAGTTTGTATGACAGTATGAAATAGTTAGAATTTAGTCACCACCCGATTGGGTGGTATTTTAAAATACTCTACTTCTATTTAGATTGGATCAGATTGTAACTTATACCTTTTGCTACAGCTTCAGCCCTATTCTTGGCTTCAAGTTTTTTATAAATATTACGAATGTGGTATCGAACTCCATCAACCGAGAGGTAAACTTTTGTCGCAATAGCTTTATAGGATAAGCCGGCTGCTAGTTCTGTAAGTATTTCTTGTTCTGGTTCAGTAAGTTGAATATCTAACTTCTGACTTTTTTGAAATGAGGTAATGACTTTACGCGCAATATTTGGACTCATCGGCGATCCACCGTCTACTGCTACTTTTATTGCATCTATTAATTCTGAAGGAGAAGTTTTCTTTAACAGGTAACCAACAGCTCCATTTCTCAACGCCTTAAAGATCTTATCATTTTCATCATGCATAGTAACCATTAGGGTAATTAACTGGGGGTATTTACCTTTAATTACTTTAACCCCTTCTGTACCATGCATCCCGGGAAGCTCAATATCTAATAATAAAACATCACTCTTACCAAGCTGATTTCCTTCAAGTGCTTCTTCACAGCTTCCATATGTAGCAATAACACATAAATCGGGCTCGAAATCCAAAATGGTTTCCCAGCCTTCTCTCATGTACTTATTATCTTCTATTATTGAGATTTTGATCATAACTAAATGAACAACATTATTTAATTAAAGTAACTACCTAAATGGGCAGTTATATTGGAATTATAAATTCCCACTTTGTACCTATATCATTATCCGAAGTTAGCTTAAGTTCGGCATGAATTTTATGTACTCTGTAAGTAAGATTTGAGATACCATGCCTAGCTTTGTTGCTTTCTTCTTTTATACCAATTCCATCATCTTTTACCGATATATATAGTTTATTTGCTCGCTTTATAAAAATGATCTCAGCTCGTTCTGCTTTTGAATGCCTTACAATATTTGTTATCACTTCTTTAAATATCAACCAAAGATCATGTCTTAAGTTTAAATTAGAGATTTCAATTACAGACTCATCAACATCAATAGTATAACCAATATTCTTACTCTCAAACATTTCTGCTGCATAGCGCTTACACTTAGTTATAAAAGCATGCCAATCGTCATTTTCAGGATCTATAGCCCAAATAATATCATTTATTTTTTCCTTAGCCTCTAGGGCACTTTCATCTATTCTCTTAAGAAATTGCGTATGTGAAGTTGATATACCTGTTTCCCTTTTAGCTGCTTCACTAAAGAAACTGATACTACTTAGTGTAGCACTTAAATCGTCATGAAGATCTCTGGCAATTCTATTTCTAGTCTCTTCCTCTTTCAATAAGTAAAACATTCTGTATTTGAATAAAGAATAAATTGAACCAATTATTAATGCCATAACAGCCAAAGTAAAGTACCAAGTCTTCCAAAAAGGAGGTTTTATATAAAATGAAATTGTTTTGGAATAAGTACTAACTTCGTTCCTGTTATCAAGAGCTCTCAGCCGAAAACTGTACTCACCACCCGATAAACCTGAAAAATTAATGGTTCTTCTGCCGTTAACTGAAATCCAGTTATCGCTGAGGCCTGAAAGTTGGTATTGAAGTGTATATTTTTCCGGATTGATAAAATTCAGGTATGAAAAATTAAACTGAATAAAATCTTGTCTCCCATTAAAATCTAAATCATCTTCTAAAAGTGTATTCAGAACATTTCCGTCTACGTTCATTTCGTATATGAGTATTTTTCCAGACAGATAAATTTCTTCAATCTCTGAAGGATGGAACCTTACAAATCCTTTTACTCCCCCAAAATACATACTCCCTCTAGAATCTTTGAAGTAAGCACCTCCATTAAATTCTGTACTCAATAACCCATCCGTTAGTGTGTAATTGAAAAAGTGTTCAGACTCAGGATTAAATCTTGAAATTCCTGCGTTAGTACTTAGCCACAGTTGATGATCAGAATCTTCTAGAATACCATACACTACATTGCTTAGTAAGCCATCCTCTGTGGTATATCCCTTAAAACTTTCAGTTTCATTTGAATAAAGATATAATCCTGAATAGGTTCCTAGCCAAATACGATTATTTGAATCTTTATATATAGACTGAACACGCTCAGGCTTTCTTGACTTGGTACTCTCATTATCCTTAACAAGACTCAGGTTTTTGAAATTTTTTTTCTGTGGACTATAACTAATCAATCCGTTGGCAAAGGTACCTAATAAAAACTCGTCTTCTGAAACGGCTTCTATAGCTAGTACTCTATCTAATTGAAGATAACCGGGTATAAAACTAGTGTCTTGAACTTTGTTGTTGTGAATTAGATTCAATCCTTTATACAACCCTGCCAAAACATCATTATTAGGCTTTATCTCTAAGCTCAAAACACTTTGATCTGTGAGGTTATTGATAGTAGTTACATCTTCTAAATTTTGTTGATCGTTTATACGTTTTAAGCCAGAACCATCCGTAGCGACCCAAATGCGTCCACTTTTATCTTTTTCCATCGCGATAATACTTTCATTATCAAACGCCTCCACACGAGAAAATGAACCGCTGCTAAAATCAAATTCGGTCAACCCATTTTGCTCAGTTCCAATAAGTATATTGCCGTCATCTAACTCATTGAATGAAAGTATCACATCAGAAGAAAGCTTTCCTTGAGTCGTGTTAGTAGAATAGGCTTGAAATTGATAACGGTTTCTAAAGTAGTTGCTTAAACCACTATTGTTTGTTCCAATCCAAATTATGCCATTTGAATCTTCATAAAGTGTGCGGATGCTGTTACTTTGCAACTGGTTAGGGCGCAAATTTGAAGCAACAAAGTGATGAATTATTTCACCTTGTAAGTCTGTTAAAAAGATCCCTTTCGAATCTGTTGCAATCCAAACACGGTTAACTTTGTCGATCTCAATTGATGAAATTTCTGTAGATGAAATAGATTTAGTTAGACTAGTCCATTTTTCTAGAGCTAAGCTAAATCTTAAAACTCCTTGATTTTTAGTACCTAGCAATATTTCTTTATTATTCAAATGCTCAAAACTTCTAATCTCTTCATTCTTCAGAAAAAATTTAACTTCAGAAGAATCAACGGTTATTAAACCATTTGAAGTAGCAAGCAAAGTAGTTTCCCCTTCAACAGCTATATCCCAAATAGTAGAACTCAGCTCTAACTCTTTTTCTAATACTTGGTTCTCTAAATCATAAGAGTATAAACCATCACTTCTAGTACCTATTAAAATATGATTACCAGCTAACTTAAGACTTGTTATATTCGTTTCGAGATTGCAAGTAGCTGATTGAACTAGCTCGCATAATTTAGTAAATGTATTGGTTCTTGGATCTAAACGATCAACCCCTGCCCCATCTGTTCCAATCCAAATAAACCCATCTTTATCCTTAAGCAGTGCCCTAACTGATCTATAACTCAACGAGTTATTTTGGTCGAAGGAGGGATAAAATGAGGCAAAGTTATTAGCATCAAATCTATTTAACCCATCTCTTGTACCTATCCATATATAGCCTAGGTCATCTTCCAGAAATGCATAAACAGTAGATTGAGATAACCCCTCCTCTAGCGAATAATTTTGGAATTTAAAAGGCATATCCTGCGCCTCTAAACCGGATAATACACAACAGAACATACTTACAATCAAGAGTCGCATGTTTATTAAATGAGTAAGCAGTTAAATGAATTGGTTCATAACCTAATGTATATCAAACTAACAACATTACATATATTCGAATATCAAAAATAAAGTTAAAAATTAAACACCAATTCCCACCTAGTACCTTCATCAGCTGCTGAGTTCAAATGAACCTGGTTCTTTTTACTGATCAAATTCATTCTTCTCTGAATATTGGAAATACCGTTTCCTTTGTGCTTTAGACTAGAATCAAAGCCAATTCCATTGTCAATCACACATATAGTTAATCTATTTTTATTCACTTCGAACCTCACCTTAGCACTAGTGGCTTCTGAATGCCTTACAAGGTTTGTTATGATCTCTTTAAATATCAGCCAAAGGTCTTTTCTTGCTCTAATATTCACCGGAAGTTCTATGTCGTTATCTATGTCAATATCATAGCTAATACTTTTGCTCTCAAACATTTCAGCGGCATAGCGTTTACATTTGGTTATAAAAGTATCCCAATCATCATTTTCAGGATCTATAGCCCAAATAATATCATTGATCTTCTCCTTTGCTTCTAATGCACTTTCGTCAATCCTGTTAAGAAATTTACTATTAGATTCGGAAGATTTGCTTTCTCTTTTCGCAGCTTCGCTAAAAAAACTTATACTACTTAAAGTTGCGCTTAAATCATCATGCAGATCTCTTGCTATAATATTTCTTGTGCGCTCTTCCTTTAGCAAATAATAAATACGATATCTGTATATAACATATAGTCCGATCAGGATTAAAACGAACGTGATGATAGCATTTCTAGTTTTTACTGTACCTAATTCTGTAGTAACGTTTTGTAGCTCGCGGTTCTTAGCAGTCATTTGAAACCGAACCTTCCCCATTGCTTCTTCACTAATTCGCGCTCTTTCTTTTACAAAATTATTAGTTTCGTTTATAGTTTTGGTAATATTAAAAGCTTCTTCATAATTACCGAGAGAGGATAATGCATCTGCCTTTAATCCATAAGCATCTATCAAAAGAGGTGTTGGAGGCAATCTTTTGGCTAGTTTTACAGCTTCTTCAGAATGAGATAGTGCTTCATTAAAATTTTTACCTTTTAAATCTATCTTAGCCCTCAATAAATAAAAATCTACTCTTGCCGGTGGCTGAACTCTATCTAAGTTTTGTTTATTTAACTCAATGATCATTGAGTCAACTTTACTCGATTGACCATCTTCAAAATATGCCTTAGCTAAGAAAAGTTGAGTAGTAAATCGTTTATCATTTGATTTAGCCTCTAATTCAATTGCAGATTCAAATCTAATTATTTGCTCTTTAGGGTTTCCTAAAACTGCTTCTAAATCTCCTAAACTTCTTAAAACAGCTATCTTTAAACCAACTTGGAGGCCCTCCTCATCTTCACATTTTAAAAGCTCTTCTTTGGCTTTCTCAATTTCCTGATTTCTTTTATACGCATTGCTTATTTTTAGAATAATATTACACCTTCTATCAGGATTAACAGGCCCCAATTCTATCAATTGTTGATATCGTTCTAAGGCTAGATCTACAGCACCTACCCTCATATACAAGTCTGTTAATTCGTTATAGAGTACATCATTATTATCCGAATTAAGCTCGTTGGCTTGCATAAAATTTATCGCATCTAAATAAATTTCCTCGGCAACCAAATAATTGTTCCTACGAGATTCAATACGTGCCTCAAGAACCATTAACTCTAAAACTTTTATTCTGTCAGTTAATTCTTGAAATGCTGAAAGTGTGGGTTTTAAATAAAATAAAGCTGAATCAGGGTTTGGTCTAAACCAATAATAAGTAAGGATGTAATTATGATATGCATCTCTTTTTGTTTGAGAAAGGTTTTCAAAATTCCTTACTCTTTTAGCTAGTGCTAGAGTAGAATCGGGATATCTATTGACAAGAGTTTTTGCAAACTGAGCCATTTCATTAATGGCTGAATCAGGATCTTGAATACTATCAATGATTATTTGAAACTCAGAAAAGCTTGGAGGTCGGTTTTGGACTTGCCTTGTTCTTTGTTGACTAAAAGCTTGCACACAAGCAAACATAAAGATCACACAAAAAGTAAATCTAATCATACTAAACGTCCCGAAAATGTCCTTCTTATTTTAAAGTAGTCTAGGATAATAAAACGTAGTGAGATTATCAGATTAAATTTTAATGATCGATCAAATTGCTATTAAATTTCTGTTAATAGCTTTTGATACGGCCTCTGATCTTGAATGGACTTCTAACTTTTTGTAGATACTTCTGATGTGATGCCTAACTCCATCCACAGATAGAAAAACTTTCTTTCCTATTTCAGCATAAGATCTGCCTGTTGCCAGCTCCTGAAGTATTTCTTGTTCCCTTTCAGATAACCTATCTTCCTTTGATAGCTTTTTAACATGTAGAGTAGATATTATTCTGCGAGCAATGTTTGGCGTCATAGGAGACCCTCCTTCATAAGCTTGTCGAATTGCTAAAATTAGGTCTTCAGGAGAAGTCTTCTTTAATAAGTACCCAATAGCACCAGCTTTAACGGCATTAAAAATATTTTCATCATCATCAAAAACAGTAGCCATTATCATTTCAGCAGAGTATCCTTCGCTCTTAAGTTTCTTTACGCCTTCAATTCCTGAAATGCCAGGAAGTTCAATATCCATTATAATTAAGTCACACTTTTTTAATTCGTTTGACTTCCAGGCATCCTCGAAGGACTCAAAACTTCCAATTATACACATGTCTCTTTCAGCGTCAATAAAAGCTTCCCACCCCTCTCTCATGTAAGGGTTGTCTTCTATTATCCCAACTTTAATGATCGTATTCATAACTCTTGTTGTTTTAACATAATATAGTAAGTCATACATCTGTAAAATCTACATGATGATGTAGTTTTTATATAGAAATAAATATATTCCACGAAGTTCCTTGATCCACTTCTGAGATAACTTCAGCTCTTCCGTTTATAGCATTTATTCTCTTTTTAATACTATTTATACCATTTCCTTTAACTATTTTTTCTTGGTTAAAACCTTTTCCATTATCTCTAATGAGAATTTCCAGCTTCTTAGGTTCAATTTTAAATCGAATTAATACATAGTCTGCTTTCGAATGCTTCGTGATATTTGTTAGAATTTCTTTGAAAATGAGCCACAGATTTTTTCTTAACTCCATGTTTAAATCTCCGGGAATAGTTTCATCCATTTCCAACAGATAGTCTATTTCTTGAGCTTCAAAAATATCAGAAGCGTAACGTCTACACTTTGTAACAAAAGCTAGCCAATCGTCATGATCGGGGTTGATCGTCCATACAATATCACTGATCTTTTCCTTAGCTTCGTCAGCACTTTTTTCAATTAATCCTAAAAATCTAGTTTTATTCTTCTCGTGAGAAGCAGAGCTAATAGCCTTGGCAAAGTTACTAATACCAATTAATGTGCCAGACAGATCATCGTGGAGGTCATCAGCAATACGATTTCTTACCCTTTGTACTTGAAGAATTTGATTGATTCGAATCCTGTATCCTAAGTAAAGGAGTCCAAAAAATGTAATTAAGTACAACGTATATGCCCACCAAGTCCGGTACCAAGGAGGAAGAATAGTAAAAACAAATTCATCGGTTGCCCCTTCTTGATTAAAGAGATCTCTACTTTTAACTAAAAAAGTGTAACTACCTTCAGGAATATTTGTGTAGTCTTTTTGAGTTTCCACAGACCAATTACTCCAGTCATTGTCAAAGCCAACTAACTTATAAGAATAGGTATTTACTTCTGGTCGGTAAAAATTAGCAGCTGCATAATTAAACCTCAATCTATCTTTACTATAGTTAAGCTTAATATCTCTACTAGCATCATTAAAACCTGCATAGATCAAAGAATCATTATTAATGACCAAACGTGTTATATTCGTTTGAAAAGGGCTTTTATTGTGAGTGTAATCTTTATCAATTGATATAACTTTATTCTCAAGCCCAAACCAAACTTCATTTTCAGAGCAAAAGATGGAATAAACCCCTTCTGAATATCCAATATTATTATATGTATCCGATTCAGAAACCAAGTTATCACCTACTTTACGGATATTATATAATTTTGCGCCCGACCTTAACCAAGTATCTTTTTCACAGGTTTCAATTAAAGTTACGTTCTTTAATTCCTTGAAATAGTCGATTTCGATTTTTTTGATATCAGTGTTACTAATTTCAAATATTCCTTCTGGTGAGCCTATAATTACTTTCTCATCAAAGTTACTCAGTGTATAAATATCTTTAATTATACCGGGAACTGTGATTAACTCCTTTTCCTTATTTGTTATATCTAACCAAAGTATTTTTCCATTACCTATGTAGGCATATAAATTATTATTTAGCTTATTCCATCGCATTGGAAAGGAAAATTCAGATACAAATAAGATCTCCTTTAACTCATTATCCTTCAATTCAATTTTAAATAGTTTGTTATCCGTCCAACCTAAAAAATCAGTTTCTGAAATCTTTAATATCTTTTCGTAGACTACCGAAGAAACTTTTCTTACCTCATTATTATAGATTTCTAGCAAACCATCGTAAGTAGCAGAAATAATTCTATTTGAGATAGCTATGGAGTTATAAACCTGAATGGGCGTTGTATTAATCTTTTTAAAACTGAGCCTTCCACTTTTTGAATAGAACCCTTTATTCGAAATAGCATACACGGTATCATCTATCTTAAATATTCCACTAACTAGTCCCTCTATTCCATCACTATCATCATATATATTAAAATTCTGAGATGGGTCAATTACTGAAATACCATCATCTAGCATAGCCCATAGTAATCCTTGTTCGTTCACAAACAATCCATATACATAATCGTCATTAAGTCCATCTTTTTTGGTAATGATCTGATTGAGCTCACCGTTAATATCAACGATTACAATGCCTCCTGTAAGTGTAGCTACTGCAATTTGGTTTGCATTCAGTCTAACCATTCTATACCCCAGGTGAGTAGTTAGGTAATCCTCTGTTTCTTTTGAAAAACTTTCTAGTGTGAAACCATTAAACAATTGAAGCCCTTTATTTCTAAAGTAGATCAAAAGATTACCTGCTATAGGTAGTACTCCATATATTTTATCGTTAGAGAATTCACTTGAAGTGTTTATGGGAATCTTCTGCAGATTTGTAATCTTGTATAACCCCTTTTCAGTTTGCATGATAATCTCATCATCAACTAAAAAAGAATTTACTATATCAGTCTCAGGTTTATAAACATAAACTGAATCCAAATTCTCATCATACATCATCACCTGAGATTTACTGCTAAAATAAACCTTGTTCTCTAAAAAATAGGTTCCTCGAACGTATAAAAAATTTTGGGATGCTGAGTCTAATTTTGGCAACAAAGACTGAAACTTCATCTGGTTTAAAGAATCTGAATAAAGATATCCAATATCTCCCTCACCACCAGTATAAACTCTCCCTTTAGCAGATTTTGCGAGTGAATAAACAGTTTGTCCCTTTGGTACATGAATATAACTCCATTCAACCCCATCATAGAGATTGACAGCATTAGAGTTAGCGAGTATCATTTTACCATCATCTAGTTGAACTGCATCCCAATGCTGCCTGGAATTACCAAAATCCTCTACCGTATAATTTTTTAAGACGTATGCCTTCTGAGCCAATAAAAAAGTTGATGAATTATGGCACAGGAAAAAGCAAAAAAATAAAGTTACAAATTTTGCTCTGATATTAGTCTGGATGCTTAATTGCTGGATCAACATCCTCTTTATCCTTCTTCATATAATGAATAATAAGTGTGAAATCATTTCCCTTCCTTTTTACTTCAATATGATGAGGAGCTCTACCCATACTTTCTCCGAAGGCATATTTAAACCCTTCCCCGTCAGTATTATTTGGCATCTTATCTACCTCGATTATAACCTTAACATCACTTTTAAGGTCATATTTTGCAAATTCTAACTCACTAGAATTACTTATTTCAGATTCATCATTAGGGCCAATTCCTACTCTTCCCCTTCCATCAATCTCAGCAAAAACATTAATTGCTTTATTCAGCTCATTAATAATCTTAGGTTTCGACATAATTCTTTTTGATTAGTTTGATTTGGATAAGTGTAATCAAAAAGTGCCTACAATAAAAACGCCTAAATATGCGGTAAATTATTTTAGAAAATCTTGGTAAGATCTAGCACCAGAAAATGCTCTCCAGTAGCTACTATTTGATGAAAAACCTTGTCTTAAAAGATCATCAACTTCTGCTTTAGTTATTTGAGCTTTAGCAAATCCTCGATGTGTGCCCTCTTTCTCTACTGATTCAGATTGGACAATTGACGCTGCTTCTTCGATTTTAAGATGAGCATTTCGCAACATAAGTATAAAACCCGCTTCTTTTACTGTGGAAGAACCATCTCTCTCTAACTCTGTACGTATGTCTTCCAATTCATCAGCAATATAGCTTTCTAGTAATACTCTAGCTTCAATCTCAGCTCTCTTTTTTGCTGTAACTGATTCTGAACTTACAGAAGTTGCACGGGCAGTAAATGAAGTGCTATCTGAATTAAATTCAAATCCACTATACCAGACGGGATAAACTGAATCTTTTGGAGTTACACTGCTATTAGTTGCTACTTGTTCAGCTCCAGAGCATGCCATAATTCCTGTTACTGCTATCAATACTAAAACTCGAGAAATATTCTTCATTAATTATCTTTCAATTCGATATAACCACGGGCATTTTCTTCATCTAATACCTCTAAAGTTACCGATCTATTTTTGTTTAAATTTTGTGTAATAAGTTCTCTCAAAGTTTCGAGATCTTCAACCTCAATTTGATCTACTGAGACGATTCTTTGGTTTTTTTTCAAGCCCCGATTCCAAGCTTCAGAATATTTATACACTTTGGAAATAATAAGCTGGTTATTCTCGTCATTTTGTGTTGGTATCGCAATTACTCGAAAACCAAGATCGAACTCTTTAAAATCGACATCTAACTCAAATAACTTAGACTCAGGCTCTTCTTCTGTTTCTGGATCTGGAATTCCAACTAGATCATCCATTTGTTCTTGCTCTAAAATTTTCAACTCTACTGTCTGGCTAATTTCTTTGCCATCTCTCCACACTAATAGATCAACATTTTCTCCGGGTCTTACTATAGCAATCTTCTCTTGTAGTTGGTTAGATTCATTAACCTGAACACCATTAACTTCAAGTATGACATCCCCTATTTCAAGTCCGGCATTATAAGCAGCACCATTCTCTGTAAGCACAACGATTTCAACACCTCGAACTTCCTCCATACCAAGATGAACAGCTCTATTATAATCTACAGAAGTAATACTGACTCCGAGTAAAGCTCTTCTAACTTCGCCGTACTCTATTAAGTCGGTGGCCACCTTCATAGCCAAGTTAACCGGCACAGCAAAACCATATCCTTGATAACTACCACTTTGTGATGCTATGGCGGTATTTATCCCAACCAGTTGTCCACTGGTATTTACCAAAGCCCCTCCACTGTTTCCTTTATTTATAGCAGCATCGGTCTGTATAAAGCTTTCAATTCTGAAATTGTCATCTATTATCTGAACATCGCGACTCAAAGCACTAACAATACCTGCTGTTACAGTTGAACGAAGTCTAAATGGATTTCCTATAGCTAACACCCACTCGCCTACATCTACGCTTTCTGAGTTACCTACAGTAATAGATGAATGATCTTCTCCTGAAATTTTAATTACTGCTAGATCTGTACTAGGGTCTAAGCCAACAATCCTAGCCGGATATTCTCTTTTATCATTTAAAACAACTTTTATGCCTTGATCAACAGCATGTTCTATTACATGATTATTTGTAAGAATGTATCCATCTTTAGTAATTAACACTCCTGAGCCAACCGTTCTCGCACGTCTGGGTATAACACGATTCCAAAAATTACTAGATTCACTTTCCTCATTGTCTGAAACTGGGATAATGGTTTCGATATAAACCACAGATGGTGTAACAGTACTAGCAATTGTTTTGAATACAAACCTTGGATCAATATCAGCAAGTTCTTCATCTTCAAAAAAAGGAGATTCACTTTTTGTTACTTCTGTAAATCTAACTTCAGAAAGTGGAGCCAGATCATCATTAATTGTATAAAGGGCCACCAAAGTACCTATTGATACTCCTATGAGTACCAAAAGTACCCCTGTTAAAAACCTATCCCTTTTTCTCATCTCGTTACTCCTGTTTCATCTGTTCAAAAATTATATCTGATCTTCGATCTTTAAAACTGTCAATATGATATTTAAAGTATACATCTAAATGATGAATTAACTGTTTTAGTTCAGAATTTTCTAATCCAATTTTAAAAATATCTGTGTTCTTTGAGTTTAAACCCATTATTAAAAACAACGACTGTTTCTTAGTAAGCTTGTATGCCAACTCAGAATCAGGCTCTGTTGCTAATGTTCCACTACTGATATTAAGATAAACTGTTTCATTGCTTTCCCCAGACTCATTAATTAAACCCACACCAATTATTTGAGACAATCTTAGCTGAACATAGGCAAAAATTGAGGGGTGAGTTTCTTCAACATTACCTAACCATTGAATAAAGTTATTAGCAAATGCGAATAAATTTTCGTTTTCCTCATTATCATGTACTACATGACTTATCAATTCTAAAGCAGAGTATAAGATAGAGGCTCTGTCGAAGTCTCGCCTAAAATTTAATGATTGATAGATTATTGAAGCTTCAGAAAGTGTCTGGATACTTCTTGAAGCTTTATAGTAGTATGTAACCTCTAAAATGTTCCCTACTTCAATAACCCCTGCTAACTTATTTTTTGGTTTTTTAACACCTTTGGCAATTAGAGAAATCTTTCCATGAACATGCGAAAGAACCCTTACTATTTTACTGGATTCTTGGTAATCAATAGAGCGAAGTATGATTGCTTTGGATGTAGATATCATATTCAGAATCTATCCCTACGCACTATAAAATGAAACTATAATTTAATTAATTATGCCTCAGCAAATTTGTTTATCCCAAGCGTTAAAATATTGGACAATTCTTCTGCCTGAACCGGTTTTTTAACCAATTTATGAACACTTAATACATTTGCTTTTTCAATAACATCAATTTTTGAGGTGGATGAGATGTATTGAAAAGGAATAGAAGTATTCGGGTATAATTCATTTATTTTTTCATAGAGCATAAATCCATCCATTACCGGCATTTCGATATCAGAAAGAATAATACTCGGTATAATGTATTGCAACATTTCTAAAGCTTTGACGCCATTTCGAAACATAAGAACCGAGAAACCTCTTTGTTCTAACATTCTTCCTATCAGTATCCGATAAGCATCATTGTCTTCAACAATAAATACAATTTTTTTATTTTTTTTAATTCCCATGACTCTCTCTTAATTATCAATTTTTACTGTGAATGACACCGTGCCCGTGCCCCCAGGCTGTAAAGTTCCTGTAAACGTCCATTTTATTCCTCCAGCTGCACCTACTGCCGGAGCCGTTATTGAGCAACCTGTTAAGTTATTAGGTAACACTCCACAAGTGGCAGTGTTGAACTTGGTATATGTTGGGGTGTTATCAATAATTTCTAAAGAACTGATGGGGTCATCACCATTATTTTGATAACTAACTGTATAGGTCAATATAGAACCCGGTAACGCTTGGTTTTGATCTACAGACTTAATGAGCACTAATCCTGCTTCTTCATTACTTACCGTGACTAAGTCTCCACGTGATAAACTTTGTTGGATTAATGGGGTTGTATTCACATAATCCATCACACCTGTAATAGTTGTGTTACTTGTTGATCCATTGCTCAATCCCTGAGGTACACTAACTTTTAATAACAGACAAACTGTTTGACCGGCAACTACTGAGACTGAGTTACTTCCACTAAGTATAGTTTCACCACTCTGTACCGTCCCATTACAATTTAGATCATTATAGAGCACAACAGGCCATGTCAAATTAGAAGGATTATTAATCGAGTTAGTAGTAAAAACCACACTCCCTTCCGTTTTTGCTTCAAAAGTATGTTGGAAAAATGCAGTTGCTCCTGGTAACACATTCTGCGTTCCATCTGTCAGAAATACACTAGCTTGTACGTTTGCAAAGTCAACCTCTGTGTATATACTACCTACAGAATTTGTAAAAGTGGTTACATCTGTATTCCTATCATACGAACCGCCTGTATTACCTGCGCTACCACCCGTTGTTATATAAGCCGTGTTATTTGTTTCTTGAATTTTTATGGTTCCACCTGAAGCAACAGCAGATTTTGGAATAAATAGGTCGTAGTTCCCGCCCGCATTTGTAGGTGTTTGTTGAATAAGAACATTGGAACCGGTAAGTGCTTTCACAATGGTTCCATTAATTACACCTTCAGTACCATTTTGTACTCCATCATTAGCCGTTCCTGAACCTACTCCATTGTCATTAAAAACAGTACCTGACACTTTAGAGCCTTCAAAATCTCCAAAATTTTGTTGTGCAGGGAGGTTGTTGATTATTACCGTTCTCAGGTTTGGTGTAGTAGAAACATAATCATCCGGATCAGCATCGGCAGGTGTACAAACATCTGGTGTTGGCACGCTCTGACCATTAGCCTCAATTAGATCGTATTCTCCATTTAAAACATTTGTAAACTGATAAAGACCATCTGAATTAGTAAGTACACTCTTACAGTTATTCAATTGCTTGTTGTATAAAACAATTGTCACATCCTCTAACCCTGATTCATTTCCTTCTTTCAATGCATTGTGATTAGCATCATGGTAAACATAACCGGTAACTGTTACCCCAGTGGCAACAACTCGTTGGTTGGATGAAAACTCGGATGTGTTGTTTCCGGCATCGAATGTCAAAGCGGTTATTCTATCATTAATGACAATACTAGTACCAGATAGAGTAATAGTTTCGCTGAATTGACCATTCGAATTGGTATTTATCGTTCCAAGTAGTGTTTGTCCTTCGCCATGTGGACGAATAAATGAGCCACCTTCTTCGATCAATCCTTCATTATTACCATCATCTGCAGCTTTATATATCTCAATGGTATAATTGCCAGTTAATTTATTAGAATTCTTACCTATATATCCTTCAACAGTAAGTTGGTTCCCATTTATAGTAGCAAGAGTAAACACAGGATAATCCAGCCCTTTATTTGGCTCTGTCGGTGCCGCTTCTATAATACCATCATTTGGTGAAACTCCATCAGCAGTTCCATTTCCAGAAGTAACAATATCAATAGCCAGACCCTTGTTATTTGAGAAACTATTCTTAGTTATAAAAATACCTTGTTGGGGTTGTGCATCCGGGAAACTAAGTCTAACACCCGCTCCCTTAAAAGGTGTGCCTGAGTAATCTGTACCATTACCCGTGATGATATTTTTCTCGATAAGGGTATTTGAAACTTGGTTAAGAATATTAATACCTGTTGTTTTATGATTCTTTACCGTATTGTTTCTTATAGTACTTCCAGATGTTGAAGTTCCAGTACTATTTCCAAGTTCTATTCCACTTCCTCCATAAACATCACTTCCATTCGATTTACCATTTTCATGGAATAAGTTTTGAGTGATTGACCAGGTTCCCACTCCTTCTAAACCATCTGCATTGTTTACAGAATGTCCAGTTCTATATACTTCATTTTGATGAAATTGAATAGTAGCACCACTGTTAGTAGAATTAAGACCACTGTTTTTTGTATAGGCAACGTAGTTTTTCTGAGTTAACAAGGTCTGTGAACCGGATCCTGTAATAAAGACACCATAATCAGATTGATTTGCTCCAGAAGGGTCTGTTCCATCCGCTCGGGCACCAATAAAGTTATTCTCTATCGTCCCACCAGAAACACTAGATAATGATATAGTTCTACTATTGTTGAATAGCGCGAAATGTCTAATTACAACCGCTCCACTACTATTTATTGAAAGAGCATTATTTCCGGCATCACCCAGATCTATTTCTAATTCTTTTCTTTGGAAAGCAGATAATGAGATGCCATCTGTACCTAATGTGCCTCCCGTTCCAATTGTTCCAACGTTTTCATCTAGTATTGATAACGGAGCTGTTAGATCAAACGCACGACCATCTAATGTGGTTAAAGCATCTGTTATAGCCGGTAATTCAGATCCTAGAACTATTTTCCACCAATTTCCTCCGCTACCTGTTTCATTGGTTGAAACAGCAGGAACAAATCTCATGGTATTTGCACCATTTATTTCATTCGCATTAGCTATGAATTGTCTTAAAGAACCTTGAATACTTCTATTAGCTGAACCATCATCGTCACCATCTCTTACATCTGTAACTACATTAAAGCTGAAACCGAAATCTAGATCTGTAATAGCTGCAGAGTTCAACGTTACTTTAGCAACATGTTCAGCATTAGCTAAATCGGAAGCAGAAGGATTTACGGGGATATTGTCTGACTGACCACCTCTTCTACCTCCAAAACAAATACCTGCTGAAGCTTTATTAGAACTGGTTCCATCTCCATCAGTGCAAATACTTCCCTTTGGTCCATACACTTGTTCAGCCCATGTAGTCCCATTTGATAAACCGCCTGTTCTTGAATTTACCACTACCCAATAATCAGCATCTTCTCCTAGCTGGAATGAATAGAAACCGGAGATATCAGTAGTATCGGCTCGTAGATATGTATCATCGTTACCGTTTGCAATTCCATCTCCACCATCTTTAAATAGGTGAACTACTACATCTTTTAATGCTGTTTGGTCGCCCGAAGCATCACCAAAATTAGTGTCTCCATCTGAGATACCATTTCCAGTTTTATCTCTGAATACAATTCCATCTATTTGGTCACTTACTTTTACTACTGCTCTAGATGTATCATTTGCTGTATTATTATCAAACTGATTTAAACCTAACAAGTACGCTTTGTTCACAAGAGAGTCTTGTGTTACTCCAGAGTTTACAGATGCCTCTATAGATAACGTAGCTGAACTGTTATTAGCAAGACTGCCAACCGTCCATATCTTCGTTAATTGGTTATATGAACCTTGGCTAGCTGATGATTGTACTAAAGTTAATCCTGTTGGTAAGGTTTCATTTACATCTACTTCTGTTGCATCTTCCGGGCCATTATTGGCAACAGTAATAGTAAAATTGACATTCTCATTTGCCAAAGGATTTGGATTATCCACTGTTTTTACAACAGAAATATCAGCGTTTCTTGTTGTTGTTACCGGGGTTGTGAAATCTTGGTTTCTACATTGAGTAAAATCGATATCCACTAATCGATCATCTGTATATCCACCAGCTGTATTTGAACCGGTTCTAAATTCTAGTACAGAAGTATATCTATATACTATATAAGCCATGTGGTCGATGTCAAATGTACCTGAACCATCGGTTGTTACGCTTGATGTGAAATACTGAAAAGCTCCAGTTGTAGTCTCAGATAGATTGTTTCCTGATTGTACGGTATTAGATTGATTCTGAGAAAAGCCTAAGAAATCTCTAATGGTTTGTCCTCCACCTTGATTTGAACCATCAATATCTAATGCTGTCATCGAAAAATTACGTTTAACAGGTGTAATTGTACCTGCTTGAACAAACTTGATCTCCCATTCTATATAACCACCATTTTGGGTAGCTGTAAAAAGTGGACTAAAATTAGCAGAGCTGTTTGACAATCCATTGTCATCAATTTGATCAATAGTAGCATTATTGATGGATTTAACTTTAACTAAAGCATCTAATCCGGGTGAAACAGCAGAGAAACGATAAATAGAATTTACCTGGCCGGTAACTCCTTCTTCTAAATTATAAGTACTAAAGTTGAATAAAGGTGGCTCAGTACAAGCGGTACTAGCAGGGTTGTTAACAAAAATATTTACAGAAGAGGTATTATTACTAGCATTTCCATCAGTTCCTGAAAAATTAGTTAATGAAGCCGTGTTAGTAATCGTATTACCTTCTGTTCCATTATTAACTGTAGCTTTTATTTCTAAATTAGCAGTCTCTAAACCATTCATTGTTCCGATATTCCAAACATTCCCTGAAACAGTACCTGTACTAGGAGTTGCAGAAACAAAAGTAAGTCCCGAAGGAAGTTGATCTGTTATTTCTACATTACCTACAGCATTCCCTTGGTTATTAGTTGCTGTAACGGTGTAGGTAATAGTTTCTCCGACAGAAGGGTTATTATCATCAACTGATTTAGTTACACCGATTTCTACAATATTTTGTGAAGATGGGTTATTAAAGTTTTCAATTAAACAAGGATCGAAATTGAAAGAAAATTGTCGTTGAGTAGATGCACCTGTTGCGTCTGTAGGGTCTTTTATACCTGCACGAATTCTAAATTTTGGCTCATTAGTGTAAGTGGTGTAAGCAATATTCTCTGTATCATTTACGTCGATACCATTTACAACCTGTGAAGTGGCGGATTCAAAAGTTGTATAAATTCCTGAATTAGATACTACTAAGTTGGTAGAACCTTCAACAGTAAAAGAGTTTAATCTCTGAAAACCTGCAAACTCTCTCGTATCTACATTATCACCATCTACATCAACTGCAGTTGCAGCAAATGTTAAAAACTTCGGATTTCCTGTACTTGCATCGAAAAATTCAATTTCGAAATCCATGTAGGCTTCTGACAACGTTTTATCAACGGCCTCAACCTGAGGCTGAAAGTTCTGAGAAGTACCGGTAGAAGATTGATCAAATTCGAATAGTGATGCATTGTTGCTGGTAATGATCGTAATTTCAGCATTTACACCTGGAGCAACATTTAAATATCTATACTTTGCGCCAACTTGATTCGCTGATCCGCTTATTAAAGAAAAGTTATTAAAATTAAGGCTCTCAACATCACTACATGATGCAGGGAACCCTGCTTCAATAATATCCACATCTACTGAGGCAGTATTGTTAGCAGTATTTGGATCGTTCTGATCTACACTACTCAAACTTCCTGTATTGGTGATGGTACTATTAACTGATCCCTGATCAACTGACAGTACTATTACTAAGCTAGCCTGTTCTGAATTATTGAGGTCACCGATATCCCAGATTCCTGTTGAACTAGTGTAAGTACCCATACTAGGGTTAGAAGAAACTATTGATAGGCCTGAAGGAATTTGATCTATCACTTTTATATTGGTAGCTGTCTTTGGACCATTATTAGTAGCTACTACAGTATATGTTATATTTTCACCCTCAATAGCCTGAGCTTTATCCGAAATTTTTGTAATTGCTATATCAGCGGTTTCATTTACAACAGTAATTCCGGCTGATTCAGAGTTATTATTTAAATCCGGATCACTTTCATTTAACTCAGTTATACTTGCACTATTTGTTATAACATTGCCAAGTGTTCCGTTATTCACAGTTGCATTAAGAGTTAAAGTAACTGAGGTTGAATCACCATCTGCAATAGTACCAATGTTCCAGATTCCTGTATTAGGATTGTATGTTCCTTGAGTTACAGTATGGTTAATATAAGTAACACCACTAGGCAATTGATCCGTAACTTGAATTCCTGTGGCTATAAATTCTCCCGGATTGGTTACAGTTACAGTATACGCTATACTCTCTCCCTCAATCGGAGTTGAGTTATTAACTTCTTTTAGAATCTCTAAATCAGGTGTGGAAGGCTCTTCAATAGTAATAGTGTAATCCTCTACTTCACCATCAAAAGCAGCTCCATACGGATTAGCTATTTCGGAAGCAGTGGATGCTATTCTAAATCTTGCATAGGTTTGTCCTGTGATTAAGCCTGATAAACCACCCCAATTAAGTGTTGTTACTCCACCAGAACATTCCCCAAAAGCATATTCATTTGAACCAAAAACACCGTTCTGGTTGACATCTATCCATCCTCCTACTTTGCCTCCATCTGTACATACAAGATCAATACTAAATGTAGCATCATTAGTTCTTAAAATTGGTAGTGAAGAAATTCCATCTTCATCATCACCAAAATCGATACCGGTACTCTCAGTGTCATCGCCATTTGCACTTGCATTAGGTTTACCATTTCCATCACCATCTACGCCTGCACCTAAGTACACATTATTGGTTCCTGTATTACTTAAAAGATGAAATGCAGGAGCGTTTCCTCTAGAGCTGTAGTTTGTTCGGTACGTGTTTGGTGCATCTCCATAATCAGCAACTAGTGCTAAACCAAGGTGAATATTATCTGGTTGAGCTACCGTTTTCCTAATTTCAATTCTTTCAATTCCTGTATTATTAATGCGAAACCAAATTGCATTAGAAGAAGACACACAAGCTTGGCTTCCCGAAACCGTAGGCTGAAATTCTAATGTCGTATTTCCATAGGTATAATTAAGAGTAACTGAATTTGTACAAACACCTCCATCAACTCCTTGACCTGTTAGCCAACCATTAATGGCTATTTTCGTATTTGAAGAATTGAAAGCTTCAAGTGTATATGAAGTCCCCCCCGCATTAGGGCGAAGTTTGTTCAAACTTAAAATTATTGCATCGGATGGTACTCCTGCAGGAATATTGATATCAAAAGAAGTAGCATTGTTTGCATTACCACTTGGGTTTGCTTGTGGACCATTAAATTCATCACCAGAAAATGCACCTGTAGACCACTCTTGTAACGCATTTGGAGAAAACGTTGTTTGACTACCAGAGGCTGCCGTAATAGTTGCAATTTCAAGATCACCAACTTTCGCGGTCATAGAAGTACCACCATTGGCTCCGTCAAAACATGCCCAACTAGCATCATTTCCATTAATAATAGGACATGGGTCGGGACCAAAAGGAATGTTTACCTTTGCATAGTTGACCGTACTTTGGTCTGTAAAATTCGGTGCATTATTTCCTGCTACATCCTGTATTTTATTTGCTCCTGAAGTATAACTCAATGTTACATTATCTCCCGATTGTACGGAATTAGTTAGCTCAATATTCACTCTAACATTAGCAATTGATACAGAATTAATTGAAACTGAACTTCCATTCACTTTCACTGTAAAATCAGATGTGCTAGGTATTGAAGAAGTGTTTAACAATTCATCATAATCGAGCAATACCGAAGTTCCTCCCGCCAGAATAGATTCTACAGATGGATTTGTAGCATCTGAAGTTGCAGATGATTTAGGAGATGGATTGCTTTCGGAAGAATTTTGATCTATGGATGTAACTACATAGTAGTACTTAGTACCATCAACTGGTGAAGTGTCAGTATACGTATAACTTGTGCTTTCATTATCAGTAACTGTACCTACTTGTGAATATGTACCATTTTCGGAAGTAGATCTTTTGATCGAATATGAAGCAATCTCTCCACCACTTGCAACATCTAAAAAGGTAACTTCGATATCTCCACCTGCAATAGCTGTTGCCGTTACATTTTGTGGAGGTGTTGCAGTAAAATCTTGCGTATTGTTTGTAACCGACTGACTTGCAAAAGTTACTGCTTCGTTACCTGCAAGATCTTTGACTCTATTTGTTCCTTGTGTATAACTTAAGACAACATTATCTCCTTCTTCAACTTCAGGATCTAAAGTCAATGTTAGAATATCACCGCTTATGGATACATTTGTAATAGAGCGAGAAACACTATTTACTGTAAGATCAAAGTCAGAACTATTTGGTATCGAGGAATTATCTAGTACTTCATTGTAATCTAAAACTAGAGATATTCCGTTCGCACTAGCTGCCTCCAGCTGAGGAACAGCATTATCTGCCGTTGCAGAAACTTCAGAAGAATTTATACTTTCATTAGCATCTCCATCTATTGCTGTAATCACATAGTAATATGTTACACCATTTGATGTTGAATTATCAGTAAAGGTATACGTAGCACTTTCATTATCAGTGACAGTACCTACTTGTGAGTATATACCACCTTGAGTAGTTGACCTTTTTACAGAATAACTAGCAACACCACTTCCAACCTCATCTACATCATCAAAAAACACTTCTATACTACCTGCAAGAATCGCGGTTGCTGATACATTTTGAGGAGCTGTTGGCGGAGTCGTTTCCGGGGAATTATTTGTTACTGCTTGATTACTTAAATCTGATGCTTCATTAGAACTTGGGTCTTCTATTGGATTTGAACCAGAGCTATAAGTTACAGTTACAACATCTTCTCCAATAGTTGCAGAACTTAAAGTAAGAGTAACTTTATCCGTGCTTATCGAAACATTAGAAACACTACGTGAAATCGAATTAACTAATACAGTGAAATCAGAAGTTGCTGGTATTGAACCTGAGTTTAAAGTCTCATCATAATCCAAAACAAGAGTGGCCCCATTTACTGTTGCCGTTTCAAGTACAGGTGCAGTCTGATCTATAATTTGTTCTGCACCAAAAGAATGAAATGTTGCTGGTGTATTTTGATTATTATATTCTGTTGAAATCCAATTTGCCGATCTTGCTACGTTTGAAATTCTCACCTCATCTACAAAACCATCTAAGCCATAATCAGGTGAAGAAATATATAAGGGATTATTATTAGTAGAGAATGCTGTCGATATATTATCGCTACCAGAAGGAGTTCCATTTATATAAATATTTCTTCCAGAATTGGTCTTTGTAAATGTTACATATGCTGTTGTTCCTGAAGAGACACTTCCGGAACTGGTTAAAGTAGAGCCATCAGTTGCGAACCGAACTGTCCCCCCATTTCTTAGCCAAGTGGAATAAGCATCAGTATAATCACCTTTTGTAACCAGATCAGGAGTATCTCCAAAATTGGTTATGTTCATCCATGCGGAAATAGTAATATTACCTGTTATATCGAGAGTAGCATCATCAGCGATAGAAATATAATCGTTTCCACCGCCACTAGTAAATGACCTAGCATTTCCGATCTTTCCACTGGTAGAACCTGTACCATTATTTACTCCGTTATTACCTTTTCCAGAATAATCGTTTAGATCATCCATATGCATTACTAACTGGTAATTACTATCCCAGGTATCTGTCGTTGACGTATTTGTTGCAGATGCATTACCATAAAACATCACCAGTGTATTGTTAGCATCTGATAATGTTGGAATTCTCACCCAAGCTCGGTATGTCCCATTCGCAGAATTGTAGCTCTCTATTTGATGATCATAAATCGTAGTTCCATTTATATCTGAAGCGAAAATTATATCATCTCCGTCAGATTGTGTCTTTCCAACTAGATCGCTGTCTGTAATACTAATTAAAATTGGGAAATTGGAATGAGTCCCGTTGATCTGTCCTGTATTTAGGGTTATCTGCTTATAATAGCCATACCCTGTAGGTTGTGCATAAGATGTAGAGGTAATAAACATCACCAAATTACATACTGCAAATATCTGATATATAGAATTTTTAATACTCAATTATCTACCCCCACCTGTACCATTATTGATAAGGTCCATTTCTAAAAGATTAATAGAATCAGCATTTAAATATTTGATACTAATTTGAGTTGAATTGCTGATGTTGACATTTCCTTGTTTAATTCTATCAGCATCAATACCCCAATCTGATAAATACTTCTTAATAGCTTCAATTCTAGTATTCGATACAGCACTTCCATCACCATTAAGTTCTATGGTAACAAAGCTTGTATTCTTTAAATATGAGCCTACCCGTGACAATATTCCTTGAAGTTCATTGCTTAGTACTTTTTCATTTCCATTAAACTGAATTGAATTAGGTACCGAGTAACTCTGAGAATAATCTCTGATCAATAACAGATCTTCTCTCTCTTTTAGAATGGTCATAAGATTGTCCATCATACTTAATGCAAGGTTATTATTTGCGAGATTTATATCGTCTTTCTGTTCATATATATTTACCAGAGATGGCTCTGAATAATCAAACACTACATTACTTCCTGACGATTCTACCACTTCTACTCTGTCCATTCCCACACCTTCCCCATAAAGAATAGAAGCAACTCTGTTACCAACATCAAACGATGGAGCGTTGATCGTTAATGATAACCCTTCATATTCATGCATAGGAAGTGCGATACGCTTCACTAAATACTCATGTACTCTATTAAGTGTTGAGCTGTTCATATTTAACACATTCGGTACTGCATTATGTTCTGCTACAAATACGTAATCCCAACTCTTGATTCCTCTGATACTAGGATTAACCTGTAAATCTTCAACTTGAGATATAAATCGAATATTTCTGTTATCAACGCTAAGTTCTAGCTCAACACGACGGTTTTTAGCCATATCTACGCGATCTTTTTCAGGAACAGCATTTTCACTGAAACTTAAGCCCTCGAATTGTAGTTTATTCGCATCAACACCAGCAGCTACCATATAAGCTCTTACCGCTTTAGCTCTTCTTTCAGATAACTTCAAGTTATATGCCGGTGAACTCTTACTATCTGTATGTCCTGTTACTTTAATGAAGTAATCCTCATCACGCTCAAGTAAAAATTTAGCCACTTTATCTAACATCTGTGCTGCAGGCTGATTGATATAAGTACTGTTATTATTAAAGTGAATATGCTTAGGTAAAACTGTTAATACTTCTAGCTTACCAGGCTCAATTTTTATTGCTTCAATAGAAGCAACCGGTAAGCTGTGAGGAATTGGTTCCGCTGTAAATGGTAAAATTTCAACAGCAGGAACTTCACATACTTCTTCACAAGTAAGATAATTTGTTGGATCAATAATAGGAGTTTTCTTAAGCTTGTTCGGAATTAAGTTATCAAATAAACGCTCATCAAATTTGTAACTGAAACCTATATAAGCACCTTTCTGTGTATAATTATTTGCTACCAAGTCTTGATCATCATATCCGAAGAAATTATAACCTGCAGCTAAACGAAGGTTTGTAGCTACCAAAAATCCTACTTCAACACCCAGGCCATAATCTTTGGTCGTAAAGTCACTATTCGCTAATAAACTCGCATTAATTCCAGCATCCCATTTATCGTCAATATCATATAATGCTCTACCGGAAAGTAGCTCAAGGAATGTTGAAGTTCTAAGTTGACTGTCTGATTCAATTGAGTATTTTGCTGCAACTCTACCTGAAAGCGTTAGGTCTGCTTGTGGATGGTAGTTACCATGCGTTGAGAATATATGTGCTGTTCTGAAGAAATCAGCATCAATGTTTTTATCAATTTCATGCTTAAACTCATATCTGAATAAAGCATCAAACTTGTTTGTATCTGTACTACGGTAAGCTGCACCAAACTGTAATCTTTCTTGAAGCTTGCTTATTCCTGCAATTCCATCTTGTGTATTTACAGAAGCAATATTCTTTGTAAGGAATGTCCAATCTCTACTTAATTTTAAACCATAACCAAGACTATTTAAGTAAGTATTGGTGGTTGAAGTAAATCGAGCTTCTGCTCTAGCTGTTGCTTTCCAATTTGTGCTTCCCGTGTAATCTACTGCTGAAGTAATTGCGGTACCGTCATTTATAGCTGCACCTTCTAAAGTAAATACTCTTTCGAAACCAAAATTTAAACCCAACCCTTCTGTTAATTGAAATTGATTTCTCAATCCGATTGCGGCTTGCCCACTTCTTCCATCAAATGCATCGTTTAAGCGATATTCACTATATACTTTTCCATTCTTCATGTAGCTAGCGTCCACACCAACTACAGTATTATTTTTCTGTTGATTATTATTCAATGAATTAACACCGCTAGCACTTGATATAAATTCATGTCGTGCATATACCTTAGCAATCTTTCTAAGTCTATAATCCGCACCAACCGCAATGAGCCTTTTATCCATTTCGTCCAGATCTTGCTCAACCTCTCCAAAAGCTGATGCCCCGATCAAGAATGGTAGATCTGCTTTTAGCTTACCTCTAATATTGGTGTTGTAGTTAGTTGTATCTGTAGCTGCTTTATAATTTTCTGAGTATCGAAGTCCGATCTCTGCACTAATATTGTTCTTAAATGATTTCTCAGCTGTTAACAATCCACCGAACGTTCTATCACTTGTAGTATCGTTTCTTGTATATAATACTTCTCCTTTTAAACTAGTAGAACTATTGATCTTTAATCTTGTACGAGTTCTAGCTTCTGTTCTACCTTGACCAAGTGTCGATCCTTCGTTATTAAAATTCTTATCCGAACTCCCTACTTGAGCGAATACATCTAACTTTTCGCCTCTATGATTTAGCTCTACTCTTGCAGCATTACCATTACCTTTACTTTCGGTTTCTGTATTGGCAAATTCACCTACTATTTTTGTGCTCTTACCAAGCTCTGCAACTACATTACCTGATAATAAAGTAAGTTTGTCATCCGGGTTATTATCCTGAACTGCGCTCGCCCCTATCTTAACTCCTTCAGAGATTTCCGTTTCGGCTTTAACACCACCTATTAAATAACGATCCTGATTATTAGTAACCTCATAAATTGCACGGATAAACACAGGGTTGAAGTCAGCATCTACACTAGAAACCGCATTCTTAAATGTTATAACACCGGAGAAAGGATCAATAACATAATCACGGAAGCGTGTTAATGTCTCCACACTAATAATTACTTCCGGCTGTTCACGATCATATGTTACTATTTCTATGATTTCACTGTTATCAACTATATCATTATCAGGTAGATCATATCTTGAAATTCCCTGCCCCTGAAATTCTCTGATTTTTCTGCTTGAAAAAGCATTAATACCAAAAGCCTGTGCTTTTACATTACCTTGTTCAAAGTTTGTTTTAACACCTGTTTGAGCTCTGCTATATCCACCAAGCTGAATATCTTGATCTCTATCTTGAGTAATGAAGTCACCATATAATGCATAGGTTTTTCCACGATCTACACGTACATATAGTCTAGATGATGATTGAGCATCAAAACCTTTAATAGATGACTCCCCATATACCGGATAAAATTCATCTGGTCTGATATCACGGAACAATCGATCTTCTTTTGCTTTCTCTGAGTCAAAGCCAGCAGTAAGCAATGTCTTACCACTCACTTTACCTTTTATGAAGAATGCTAGTCTGGCATCACCAGTAAACTGATCAAAGTCGTATGAAAGTTGCTTTAGCTCTCTTTCAAAACCGTCGTCATCTTTGGCAGAACTGATGTTAACTTGCTCTTTAAAACGAAGTGTACCTTCTAATATACCGGCAGCAATAAGAGGTCTAAGATCTGGCAAGAACTCTATTTTAACTTCATCAGAAATAACTCCAAGATTCACTCTAACCTTTGAAGTTGTTGGCTGCGCACTTGATAACAATTCAAATTCAGCTACTCCATTCTCAATAAATGTCTGTGTTCCCGGTTCGCTGGAATTGTTGTCTTTCACTTTCCAGGTACCGAATTCTGCGTCAAGTACAACAGAGCTTCTGTCCCCAACTCTCATTCCATTTTCGTCAAGAACTTCTACTTTTATAAGAGCAGTTGATACACCATCAGCTGATACATTATTTCTTGGTGCTGTAACTTTAAGTTTTGACGCCTTCCCTGGTGTGTAAATTCTTATTTCTTCTTTACCACGGCTATTACCAAATGGATCTACTTCTTCTAGCAAGAGAATATTTTCTCCTCCTTTGAAATCAATACTTACATATTCAAATCCTTGTAATCCATTCGTAGGAGAAATGGAAGATTGACCTACACGATCATCACTAATCAGTTCTCCATTTAAAGTAAGATTGAACTTTGCCCCTGATTGTCCTTTTACCCAAATAGTAGTGTTATTTGTTAATAACGTGTCATTATCAGCAAGGTTTAAAAATCCTAGTCCCGGTTCCGCATTTAGCAATGCATTTTCCAATAATTGAGTACCTGTCACTTCTGCTTCAGAAGCTTTACCAGACTCTAATTCATTTGATGCATTAGGTGTAGTTACTTTTGTCGAAGTTGCTTTTTTGCCATCAACAGTACCGCTAGCTTCTTCAAATCTACCTTTACCTGATTGTGAGCTACTTTCATTTAATGAGAAGCTTCTCTTAAGCGAACCTGAAAGCGCATCGTTTGAATTCTCTAATAACAGCTCTCTTCGAGTGTTAATTTCTTCATTTACACCAGGTGTACATTCACAAATTGCGAAATCAGCACGGTGTAACTGGCCTTTTTTAACATCAACAAATCTACTTGAAGGATCATTAGCATGGCGATTATCTAGAACAGAAAGCTTACTACCTTCAGGAAGAGAATAGTTATCAACTTTAAGAACATGCTTATTAGGCTTAACAGCATAAAATGTATATTTCCCTTCACTATCCGTAACTACAAAGGTTCCGTTCTCCATATATAAACGTACACCTGGAACTCCGATCTCACCTGCATCCTGGATATCATTTTCATTACAATCTTGGAATACTTTACCAATCACATATGCATTGTCATTAAATAAACCACCCCTAACTTCTACTTTCACTTTGGCTTCATTACTACTTTTTACTACAACTTCATCACTTGTTGCAATAGCAGAGTTAATACCTTTTCCTTTTTCTGATCCCGGTCCTACAAATACTCGATAGGTTAGTTTTTTAGTTGATCCGGATTCTATATCTCCAACGTCAAACTTAAGACTAGGACCTTTTCCTCCATCTGGATCTTCTAATTTAACATCGTCTAGCTTAGCAGACCCAATTTGATACTCAAAACCAAATGGAAGTAAATCGTCAATAAATAAGTTTCTTACTGTATTAATTGCTTCACTCTTAATAGTTACCGTATAGTTGATGTAATCTCCGATTTCAGCTACTGTACGATCTACTGTTTTATCTGTAAAGAGAACACCTCTCGCTTGTGGATCAAGTGGTATATCAAAATTTGTTCCCATTGGTACAGTATTTAGAGTCCACTCTTTTCCATATGATGCGAGCGTATCAACTTTTCTACCACTTGGCAATAAACCTAAAGGTACTTCAGAAGAATACGTGTACCCTTCAGGTGTCTCAACTTCTACCCTATACGAACCTACTTCTAAATATGGGAAATTAAACCTTCCATCTGGACCTGTTACGAATTCGCTTGGAGCAACAGTAGTTCCATCAGACTCATATACTTGAGCTAATCCATCAACATCTCCACCATTATTAGTACCATTTATATCTAGGATACTTACTTTTGCATTTCTTACAGGTTGATTTGTTTCACTATCAAATACAACTCCATAAGGATCAACTACTACTGTTGATTGAATTCTTGCACCACTACCGCCACCGCCACCTGCATTTCCTCCACCGATTCCATTACAATTAAGAACCGCTTCTATAATATCATCTTCAACAGTTTCAAGTATATCGTTACCAGATATTATAGAGAAATCATTAGCATTTCTTGTTGGCACTCCACCAACGATTCTGAATAAGCTAGTATTAGCACCTGTTTCAATTCCTACAAAACTTTCTATATCCTTTGTTTCAAATGACTGAAGTCTAATTGTTGCAGTATCTACTCTCGTTCTAAACTCATTACATGCAGCAGCCGTAGCCTGTAAGAATAAGTTTCTTCCTATACTTGAAGTACCAGTTTTTTTACCGAATGTATCATCAGTGTAATAATCAATTGTTGCACCTCCGGTAATTTCAGCAACCACATCATTTGAAGCTGCAGTACTAGCTTCATTCCCATCAGGATCAACATAGTAAGCTTCAGCTGTATTCTCTACAGTTCCATTTGTACCTGGATTTACTTTTACCTCAAACGTTGTATTGAAAGTTTCTCCCGGTATTAATACATCAAAAGCTAAACCTATTACTGATACTAAAGTCGGATCTGCTGGTGTTTGGGAAGAAAATTCGAATTTATCATTTCCTTCATATCCGTAAAGTCTGGTTCCTTTATCTGAATTTACAAACCCCACAAAATTTAAATTATGAGGAATGGAATCCATCATTATTATCTTCTGTGTTTGAACATTATCGATAATTACATTTCTGGCAAATGCATCTGAATCACCAGTATTCTCTCCTGTTATCGTGTATGTGAAATTGTCTCCCGGTTTAAGGTCAGATGCTCCGGACTGAGACTTCGCCAATTCAACTCTAGCCCCTGCTAGTATATAAACGGAATCTCTTTTTTGAAGAGTGACTCCAAAATCTCTCGAAATTGCATCTACATTTACAACAGAAGTTATTGAATCATCTTCAGTAATATTGATGGAGCCGGAATAAGTAAAATCAAATCTCTCACCGGGACTTAAAGTCACAGTCTGTGTTAATGTATCAGATATCGCTGATTTTAGTTTTGATTTTGAGCTTTCTTCCCATGTTAAATTCTCAAGATTGTATTCACTTTCGTTCCAGTTATAAATCTTAAGATCAAATGTTGATGATACATTTCCATTATTTACTAAGTAATGATCAAATTCAACCGTTTCCCCTCTGAATTTTTTACGTGAATTAGTTAATTCTAGAGATACATCGAATTTACTTTCAACAACAATATTTACTTCGTTTGAAAGAACTTCTGCTCTTTCTGGACCACCTGTCAATGAATAAGACGTAGAAGCTTGGTTTATAATTTTAGTGCCATTAACAGGTGAGTTTTGAGCATATAACTCTCCCATCCCTGCTAGAAGCAGAATCATCAGAAATGATATGAGAGAGTTAAATTTGTACACTTTATTTTTTCTAAATCTTTTATTTAAAAGGTGAAAGAGGGGTCAGCCTCATTCACATTAATCTGGGTTATAGATTATTATCTTCTCTAATTATTTACTTTCACTGCGAAAGTGAGCTGGACTTCTTCAGTAGGATCTAATTGATCGATATCAACCTGGATCGTTCCTGTTCCTCCAACTGTAGGCTGCGAGGTAATATTTACACTACTCACAGTACCTGAATTAACATTAGTTGCAGTTGCCACTAATAGTGTGGTGAATGAAGGCGTATCATCTGTAATAGAAATAGTTGTTACAGGCTGAGAACCATCATTTCTTACAGTGATCTTGTAATACACTGTATCTCCTGGAAGTACATTGAATGGGTTTTTAGTAAATGTTCCTGCAGTTCCACTTACATCAGGAGCTTGGAATTTTTCAACTACTACAAGACCTGCTTGTACTTCAGTTAAGTCAGTGTTAGACTTACTTGCTAAATTGGTAAGAACATCACTAATAGTAATAGTAGTGGTGTTAGTTTCACCATCATCTAATCCAACTAGTCCGGTAACTTTAACGATGAATTTTACCTGATCATTAAAGTTCAGATTCCCAACTTCTTCAGGTAAGTTGTATTTACCTGCGGTTGCACCAGAAGTAAGAAGCGAATCATTAGCACTAATTACGCCATTACCATCAGTATCCCAGTAAACAGTTGACGTCCAGCCTACAGGCTTAGAGTTAGTTAACTCGATCTCAAGATTTGAGTGAGAACTATCGTTTTCTGTAACGTTACTAAGAATTGTTAATGTATGGATGTAGTTACGAGAACCACCGGGAGCAACCTGTCCAGATCCATTACTTGTAAGTTGCATGTTTTGAACAGTGTTCACATTTACTGCATCATGAATGATATCAATCGCATTTGTAGTAGATGACAATGCACGGAAGTAAATATTTTGAACTCCAGGCTGGTATCCAGCTGGAATAAATACTTCAGCAGTAATTTGCTTACTAGCACCTGCTGCAAGGTTTCCTGTTTGAGAAATAATACTGTTTCCAGCATTTGGATCCCTAAAAGTAACCGTCCAACCAGATGGAAGTGTACCTGCATTCAGTAGATTTCCAGAAGCATTTGTATCAGCTGCAAAAGCCAAGTTATATGCATCTTGTCCCGCACTTGTATTCTTTACATATAATGTAAATGAAACAGTAGAGTTAGGATTTGTTGTTTGAGACTTAACAGCATTTGTTTCAGGACCTTTTCCCTCACCAAGTGCACCTGCAGTACCAGCAGCAGCATCGTTTGTTAAATCAACAGTAGGAGCAACAACTAGGTCAACACGATCAGTGTGTGTTGCGCTTTCAGCAGGATCACCAATTGACGTCAACGTTTTATCAATAGAAAATGGACCGCCACTTTCACCAGAAGGTAACTGAACCTGTAAAATTACAACTACAGTATCACCCGCTGCTACAGGTCCCGTATCAGGTATACCATCTGATCCTGTATCCTGATAAGTACTCGTAGGATTATTGCTAGCATCTGCTTTGTAAAAGAAGAACTGAGTTCCTGCAGGATAATTACCTGTATTAACAGCAATGTTGTAGGTATCTGTAGTAGAACCAGTGTTCTTAAATCTGTTTACAAAATTTAGAGTAGCTCCTTGCTGAGCAGAGTTTATAACAACATCTTGTGCATCAACTATTTCAATGTCGTAGTTCTCATTAATTGTAACAGGAGTACCATTTACTGTATTGTCACCTGTAATGTCATCATGAGTAGTTATTACTGTGTTGGTAATAGTTTCACCTTCTTGTCCGGCATCAACTGTTACCTGGAACGAAAGAGTACCTGCAGAACCATTGGCAACATTTGCGATAACAGCACTAAGTGTATCCTGTGTACCACCTGTTATATGTTCAAAAGTAATCCCACCTTCATTTCCATCATCAGCATCCGTTAAGAATCCACCTGTACCACTCCATACTGCAGTACCAGGTACATAAGTCAATCCATCTGGAATTGGATCTTTTAACACAAGGTTAGTAGCGGCTGCGTTACCATTTTCAGAATAGTTAATGGTATAAGTAAGAGTGTTTCCAACATCAGCAGTTGTTTGACTAACTCCTTTACTTACTAAAATTACAGCATCTTCATCTACCTGCGCTTTATCAGTTGCAGTAGCAGATTCGTTTGTATTGAATGCACTAGTAGCTGTAACAGTGATATCTTCAAACTGTCCGTCTTGGGCAGTTGCTGGAATATCAGCTACAATTACAACGCCGTATGAGTTATTTGCTAATCCAGCTCGGTCGACATTTGGTGTTGATGTTATTTCAGTAAAGTTATCAGCAATACCATCTTTATTCGCATCCGGATAAATCCTGATATTCGTAAAGTTCACTGAGCCATTTCCGGCATCAACAGCTGTAATAGTAAAACTATCTGAGCCGTTACCGGTATTGGTAATTATGTGACTGAATGTTACCTGACCACCGATACTAACTTGCTTAGTTTCTCCGGCAGTGATTGTAACACCAGCTACTTGTTGCACAGTTGTAACAACGGTATTAGATGTAACAGACTGACTGTTACTACCATTATCAACATACGTGGCTGTCGCCTGGTTACCGATAGAAGAACTTGCAGGTGGAACCTGAGCAAATACATCCGAAGATGTACCAAGTACCACAGCAAAAACCATCAGCATACCTACAACAGCTTGTACCCTGTTTTGTAGTTTATGTGTTGTTTTCATTGTTTGAATCCTATGATTATGGTTCAATTGTTTAATTTTATGAACACTGTTTTGATTTGTTTTTTGAATGTTTGTCTTAGTTCTGGTCATGATCGGACCTCAACTCTTGCGGTAAGAGTTATACTTTCTCCAGCCGCAAGAGCAGGAACTAGCCATTGTAAGCGTCTGTATTCCTGAGCAGGAATGACGCGGTTCACCTGTGACCCATCTGGCAACGTAACCTGACGTGTCAATGGAGGTTGTCTGAAGTCGTTAGCAATTGTACTAACACTTGCCCCACTTAGCTGCGGCGATGCCGTGCTTTCGAGATAGAACATCTCTAGTGGTATTGGTAAAACTGGCATTAGTTGAGAAATGTCTCGGCCTGTTTCATTCTGATAAGTAAGTCGATATTCAATCATATCTCCTGGCTTAACTTCAGTTACTTCAGTAGCAACCTCATTACCATCTGCATCAATTGTGATTTGATAAGCCTTCAAAACGGAAGAAACCTCACCACTTTGTGCAAACGTGTTTACAGATAAACCCAGAAATAAAACGAATATAAATAGGTACTTATAATTCATAAGTGTATTTATTTATTGTTATTATGCGCTTTTTGCGCTCTGAAAAGATACCCCGATATCAAAATAATCACCGTTAAATAGCTTTAATGAAACAATGATTAAAATCTATGATAAGATTAGATCTTTCTAATATTTAATTACGCACTCACAATGTCTTAGGATTGGATTTAGAGGAAAAATATTTTTTAATCACATTTTTGTTTAACGTAGATTAATCTTCGTTATAATGTTTTTTATAATATATTTTAGAATGTTTTAGAAATTTTCCTCTAACAAGAGTACTTTAAAAGAAAAAACTCCAGTGGTCTCAAAAGAAATACTTAAAAAAATCAGAAAGCTTGAAGTTCAAACTAAAGGCATTGTTAATACTTTATTTGGTGGTGAGTACCAATCTGCGTTCAAAGGTCGTGGAATGGAGTTTTCAGAGGTAAGAGCTTATAATTATGGTGATGACATCCGCCAGATTGATTGGAACGTTACAGCCAGAACAGGTGATCCTTTCATCAAGATTTTTGAAGAGGAGCGTGAACAAACTTTGATGCTTTGCGTTGATATTTCTCCAAGTGGAACCTTTGGAACATTGAATCAGACTAAAATGGATCTAGCCATAGAGATCTGTGCTGTCCTAGCCTTTAGTGCTATTAAAAACAGTGATAAAGTGGGGTTGGTTTTATTTAGTGATCACATCGAAAAAGTAGTTCCTCCTAAAAAAGGAAGAACACATGTTCTTAGATTAATTCGAGAATTGTATACTACAAAGCCAACAGGAAAAGGCACCAGTATTGCCAATGCCTTGTCTTATATAAATCGTTTGTTAGACAGAAAAGCTATTGTAGTGCTAGCTTCCGATTTTCAAGATAAAAACTTTGATAAGCAACTAAGTATTACCAACCAAAAACATGACTTGGTAAGTATTATAGTTAATGACGAACATGAAGACTCGTTACCTGATCTTGGCCTAATACCTTTAAGAGACCCTGAGTCTGACCAAGAAATATTGATTGACACTTCCAGCAAAAAAGTCAGAGATTCATTCAAAAAGAAACGTGTTCAGAACAAGAAAGAGTTCATGGATCAGTTATTAAAAATGAAAATAGATTCTGTGGAAGTACATACAAATCAGTCATATGTACAACCCCTGATGAACTTCTTTACACGCAGAGTTGGTCGTTACTAACTAGAATGAAGCAGTAGCAATTACTTTCTCATTCCCTATTTTATCCAGAGCTTCTTTTTTAGCTTCGATAGCTATCTTATAGGTTTCTAACTCCTCATTAGAAATACCTTTTGAAGGTGGCAAGACTAACTTCACAGGATTTACTGGTCGGTCATTTTTATATACATTGTAATGCAAGTGAACACCGGTAACCCTTCCTGTTCTCCCTACGTAACCGATAACCTGGCCTTGCTTTACTTTCCTCCCTTCTTTTACTCCACTTGCAAATCCATTTAAATGTAAATATGCAGTCGAATATGTTGAATTATGTCTAATCTTAACCATATTTCCGGCTGCCCCATTATATCTAGACTGAATAATTTCACCATCACCTACTGCGATTACTGGAGTTCCTAGAGGTGCTGCGTAATCAACGCCATAGTGTGGCATCCTCTTTTTTAATACAGGGTGGAATCGATTATAAGAAAAATTTGAACTTATCCGCTGAGAGTACTTAAAAGGTGCTTTTAGTAACGCTTTTTGAACACTATTTCCAACTCCATCATAATAACCAAAAGCTTCATCACTCTCATAAAAATAGGCATCATAAACTTCCCCTCTGTGCTCAAACTCAGCGGCTATAATCTGCCCTATTCCATACGGTTTATCATCAACGAACCGCGTTTCATAAATTACTTTAAACTTGTCTCCTTTATACAAACGGAAAAAATCTACCTCCCAACCAAATATTTCACTTAAACCATTAGCCACTAGTATGTTTACATTTTGGTCTACCAATGTTTCGTATAAAGAAGATTCAATTGTGCCGGAAGCTGTGGCTATTTCAGTTCTAATGGCTTTGGCTCCTACTTTAACATCTACACCATTTTGCCAGTCAAAAATAATATAATCGGTGGCTGTTTGATGGAAAACCATTCTTAACGGAGCACCAGTATCAAGATCATGATAAGTATAATACTTCTGATTTTGCTTTATTCTACGAGTGTCAAACTTTCCTTTAGATTTTAACTCTATGTCATAAATTTCCTCAGGGCTTACATCAAGAGAGCGAAGAATTACATACAGACTCTCGTTTCGTTTTACTTTAGCCTCTTTAATAATCGACTGATTTTTTACGAATCCGTAGGAATCAAAGCCCGGCTGTTCTTCAATTTCTTCAAAATTATCTACGGTTACAGAATTTGTTGTTGTAGGACTATCTTTTTGGAATACAGAACAAGCTGGTAAAAGACATAGTATTGCCAATCCTGTAATTAAATTTTTAACCCAAATCATGTATTACTTTTAAGTTTGCAGATGATTGCTAAAAACTAATACTATTTAACTTTATTTCATAAAAACATTGAGATGTAAATTTGATTAAACAATGCATATAAAAGGCATTATATTTCATTCAAAATTTTATATTCATCTAAATTAAAGCTGAAAAAATTAATTAATGATCAATCTTGATCTTCTGTTGATAAAAAAACGTCTATTATTACTTATCTGTTGTTTTTGCGCACTGTCAGGTATTACCACCGCACAAACAATTAGCTTAAACGCACCTAGTGATTCTTTAACCGTAGGAGAAGTTTTCAATCTCTCGGTAGCTGTTAAAAGCTCCACTCCTTTTGATAAAGTCGTTTTTCCAGATTCCAATGCTTTTGGTGAGAACTTAGAATTTTTGTCTTTTAAACATTTTAAAGTCAGTAACTCATCTGACAGTGCAGAATTCAAGCTACAATATTTTGCTGTTGAAGATGTAGTTATCTCTCCTCTTCCTATTAAAATCGTTACTAATTCAGATACGAATTTAGTTTTTACGGAACCTGTTCAGCTGCTTTATAAACAAACCATCGCTTCTGAAGAAGATCCCTTCAAACCCTTAAAACCAAATTTCAATTTTCCTCAAGTTATTTGGCCTTACTTACTTGGTTTAATATTACTGATAGCAATCGCATTATTTGTTTGGTGGAAATTCTTTAGAAATGAAGAAGTGGAGGTTATTGAGCCTAAAGAGATTCCTGAGTTCCAAAACCCTCTATTAGAATTAAAAGAAATACTAGATAGAATTAAAGAGCAACATACCAGTTCCACTGAAAAAGATTATAAATGGTTTTATAGCGAGCTGGGTGACGCCTTACGTTGGTACATTGAAGAGCTTTATAAAATCCCTGCACTTGAATCTACCACACGAGAGGTTCTTCGCTATATGGATGCTTTCGGAGTTGATGTAGAACTGGTTAAACATACCCGCAAAGTTTTAAATGAAGCAGACATGACCAAGTTCGCAAAATTTGAACCAACACTTGATGCATCACTAAAAGCCTTTAACGAAGGCTTAGCATTCTACGAAAGAGCTAAAGTTGTAGACGAAAGTCGGATTCGACGTTTAAAAACAGAGTTTGAAAATGAATTTGTAAAAGATCTGGAGGAAGAGAATGGAGTGGGCTAATCCGGAATGGTTTTGGGCATTATTAATTCTTCCTGTAGCAATAGGATTATACTTATATAGAATATTTGGCAAGAAAAGAGCACGACTTTCTTTCTCATCTTTAAGTGATGCAAAACATATAAAAGGTAATTGGAAATCACATTTACACTGGCTCACTGCTTTAGCAAGTTGGGCAGCATTTGCTCTTCTAATAATTGCTTTGGCTCGACCTCAACAAAAACTAACTACCGTTGAGCGTAATGCAGAAGGTATCGATATAGTAATGGTGATTGATATTTCCTCTTCAATGAGAGCTGAAGACCTTCAGCCCAATAGATTTCAAGCAGCTAGAGAAGTTGCTAAGCAATTTATTGATAAACGAGTTTCAGATCGCATCGGACTTGTTACCTTTGCGATGAAGAGTTTTACCGTGGTTCCTCCTACTCTCGATTATCCTTTAATTAGTCAACTTTTAGACGACCTTGAAATGGGCGTAATAGAAGACGGAACCGCTATAGGTATGGGAATTGCGACGGCAATAAATCGCTTAAAAAATAGCGAGACAAAAAGTAAAGTTATTATACTTTTGACAGACGGGCAGAATAATGCAGGAGAAATTGATCCTGTTACTGCCGCAGATCTTGCTCTCACATATGGCATTAAAATTTATACCATAGGGGCAGGAACACGAGGCACAGCTCCCTACCCTATCCAAGATCCGATCTTTGGGCGTCGCTACCAAAATATTGAAGTAAATATTGACGAAGAAATGCTTACTTCTGTAGCTCAGCTAACGGGTGGAAGATATTACAGAGCAACGGATAGTGAAGAGCTAATGGAAGTCTATAATGAGATCGATCAGCTTGAAAAATCTGAAGTAGAAGAACTTATATACACCGACTATGAGGATGAATACCCGCTGTATTTAGGACTTTCGCTGCTCCTTTTTACCCTTGCATTTTCTACCGATCGTTTTGTTCTTAGAAGTGTTGTAGAGGCCTAAAACTTTAGTCATTCCTGAATCTTGATCCTATTTAAAACTCATCAGCGCTTTTACAATCCAGATCTCAGGCATTCGCCGTGAGATGACTTGGTTTTGGATATTCAATATCGAATATTGGAAGTTCGTTATTCATCAGTTCTTCTGTTCAAAGTTCTTCGTTCTTTCGTACCTTTGTGTTGAAATAATTTTCTGAATCTTCTAACCTATTCATGAAGAAAAGCACTTTAGTAAAGCAAGTATCTGAAACCGATCTCTTCTCAGAATTTTTATCCTTCTGTGACAATGAAAAACACATCTTCGTTAAAGAGAGTGTTGGCTCGTTAAGTTCTTTTGCAATAAGTAAGCTTAACAAGTCCTATAAAAACATTCTGGTCATTACAGATACCGAAGAAAACGAACGGTTCCTAAAAGCAGACCTTGAGGTAATATCAGAATCTAAACTAACTAGCTTCCCTTCAACTAATCACAAGCCATACGATTCAGACCAGATCGTTGATTCTAGTTCTCTAGTGTTGCGGTCCGAAGCTCTTGAGGCTATAAAAAGTCGTGGTAAAAAAATTGTATTGACCTCTGCTTCTGCTATTTCAGAAAAAGTTGCTCCTCCCCATGTATTAGATAAAGTCAGTGTTTCTGTTTCCAAAGGAGATACGCTAGACCTTGATAAGCTGAAAGAACAACTGGTAGATCAAGGATACAATCCAACTCGATTTGTAGACGAACCCGGAGATTTTGCTGTTCGTGGTGGTATTTTTGATGTTTTTCCTTTTGCCGGAGAGTACCCTATCAGGCTTGAATTCTTTGGGGACGAGCTTGAGTCTATTCGAGAATTTGATGCTGATTCTCAACGCTCCGTTTCTTTTCTGAATAATGCGAAATTCGTTCCTGACCTCACAAATCTACCCGACTCTGAAAAATCTAGCTTCCTCTCCTATTTTGATGATGAAACCCTGATCGTATTAATAAATGCTGAGCTAATTTCTGCAAATATTAACGAACTATTTCACCAGTCAGAATTAGCGTTTAATGAACTTGATAATGATGAAGTTTCAACACCGGATAAACTCTATGTAACAGAAGAGGAATATCTGTCTGAAATAAATGCTTTCGAGAAAAAAGTATTCTTTGGTGCTTCTTCAAAAGGTGATTCAGTATTTAAGTTTCAATCAAAGCCACAACCCGATTTTCATGGGAATTTTGAGTTGCTACGAAAGGATATCAGCCAACAAAGTGAAAAAGGCAATCGAGTAGTTATTTGTTGTGACAACGAAGGTCAGAAAAAGAGATTTCAAGAATTACTGGGAGAACGTACAAAAGAATTCGATTACTCCCTGTTAATTGAATCGCTGCACGAGGGTTTTATTTATCCAACCGGTAACATATGTGTCTACACCGATCATCAAATCTTTAATAGATATTATCGTCCAAAAGTTAAGCGAAGAAAGCATCAAGGTGGCATCTCCTTTAAGGAACTTAAAGATCTCAATATCGGGGACTTTGTAGTTCACGTTGATTACGGAATTGGAAATTTTGCCGGATTCAAGAAAATACAAGTCAAAGAAACAGAGCAAGAGGTTGTTGTACTTCGCTATAAAGATGACTCTGTTCTATACGTAAATGTAAGTAGCCTTCATAAACTTCAGAAGTATTCCGGTAAAGAAGGAACAGCTCCACGTGTTACAAAATTAGGGTCTGGGGAGTGGGCTAGAAAAAAAGCTCAGACCAAGAAGAAAGTAAAGGATATAGCTCGTGAGTTAATTCTGCTTTATGCTAAACGAAAAGCACAAAAAGCTTATTCCTTTAACGAAGATACCAGCTGGCAAACCGAGATGGAAGCTAACTTCCAGTTTGAAGAAACACCGGATCAAGATCTAGCCATCCAAGCCGTTAAACAAGACATGCAAAGCGAGCAGCCGATGGATCGATTGGTTTGCGGAGATGTAGGTTTTGGTAAGACAGAAGTTGCAGTCCGTGCTGCTTTTAAAGCAGTGATGGATCACAAGCAAGTTGGTGTGTTGGTTCCTACCACAATTCTTGCGGAACAACATGCAAAGACATTTCAAAAGCGTATGGGGAAATTTCCCGTGTCAGTTGAAGTTCTATCGCGATTTCGATCAAAAGCAGAACAGACCAAAGTTTTAAAGAAACTCGACGCCGGTGAAGTTGATATTTTGATAGGTACTCATCGAATTCTTTCGAAAGATATCAAGTTCAAGGATCTTGGATTAATTGTTGTTGATGAAGAGCAGCGATTTGGGGTAAGTGCTAAAGAGAAATTAAAAGAATTCAGAGCAGCTGTTGATGTGCTCACACTCACGGCTACTCCTATCCCTAGAACACTACAATTCTCTTTAATGGGAGCCCGTGATCTTAGTATCATAAGTACTCCACCTCCCAACCGACAGCCCGTATACACTGAAATTCATAGCTTTAACGAAGAATTGATCAAAGACGCTATTCTTCAGGAAATGAGTCGGGGCGGACAAGTATTCTTTATCAATAATAGAGTAAAGAATATTGAAGAAGTTGCTGAAATGATCCGACGGTTAGTCCCTGATGTTCGGGTTCGATTTGGGCATGGACAAATGACGGGGTCTCAACTCGAAAAGATCATTACAGACTTCTACGCTCATAAATTTGATGTATTGGTCTCAACCAACATCGTCGAAAATGGTATTGATATTGCTAATGCTAATACAATTATCATTAATCAAGCAGATAACTTTGGATTGGCCGAATTGCACCAATTGCGTGGACGAGTAGGTCGCTCTAATCGTAAAGCTTTTTGTTATCTGATCACACGCCCTATTCAAACTCTAACTCCTGAAGCTCGAAAACGCCTTTTGGCGCTCGAAGAATTCTCAGATCTGGGCTCCGGTTTTAACATCGCTATGCGAGATCTAGACATTCGTGGTGCCGGAAATATTCTTGGTGGTGAACAAAGTGGTTTTATTAACGACATTGGTTTTGAGCTCTATTCTAAAATTTTAAACGATGCCGTTCGTGAACTTAAAGAGTCAGAATTCAGCGACATGTTTGAGGGTATTGAAGCTGAAATTGAACTTCCTGAGACAGTAGTAGAATTTGATGAATCAGCCCTACTACCAAATAATTACGTGAGTGATAATGTAGAAAGGCTGAACTTATACCGTAAGCTTTCTCAAGCTAAAACAGAAAAAGAAATCGAAGACTGGAAAGAAGAAATTGAAGATAGATTCGGTCCAATTCCTAAAGCAGCTAAATACTTGATCGAAGCAAGTAAGATCAAGCTCTTTGCTTCGAAATGTTTATTCACCAAAGTGACTATTCGTTCCCAAAGAATGTGGGCTGTGTGTCCTAAAGCAAATTCTAAACTTGCTGAACCTTTTTATGAACAAGGTAAATTTCAATCTCTTCTTAAACGGATGGAAGAATTACGACCAGATAAATTTCAACTTATTCAAAAGAATGAAGCCGTGCGGTTGGCTATTCAAGACATTCCTGATGTTTTTGGAGCTACAGAGTTTTTGAAGAAGTTAGCCAAAGAATAAAGTCATCCTGAGGATACTTCTGTAGGATCTTAAAAATCGTTATAAGTTGATATATTAATTTTAAGATTCTTCACTTTCGCTCAGAATGATTCGTCCTTGTTTCTTTTTCGTTACCTTTATAGAAATGCAATCCTAATAAATGTCAGTAGATCAAAAATATATTCAAGCCATCAATAATGGAGACGTAGTAGCTTTCCCTACTGAGACCGTATATGGATTAGGAGCTGATGCTTGGAAATCCGGTGCAATTGCCAAAGTATTTGAAACCAAAGGTCGACCATCTGATAATCCATTAATTGTTCATGTATCAGATCCTGATCAAATAAATAATTTTGCATCATTTATTCCAGAATCAGCCCAATTGTTAATCGAAGAATTCTGGCCTGGACCACTTACATTAGTTTTTAATAAGAAACCGGAAGTTTTAGATGCGGTAACCGCAGGATTGAATACCGTTGCAATTAGAATGCCCGCTAATGATATAGCTCTGGAACTGATCTCTAAAACTGGACCACTTGTGGCTCCTAGTGCAAATCGTTCAGGTGCACCAAGTCCAACTAAAGCTAGTCATGTTAAAGCAGATTTTGGAAATTCAATTTTAGTCATCGATGGAGGAAAAACTCAAGTTGGTTTAGAATCAACCGTACTTGATATTTCAGATGGAAATCCAACCATATTAAGACCCGGAAGTATTGGAAAAAAAGAATTAGAAGCCCTTTTAGGAAGGGAAGTTCTAAACGATAATTCTACTTCAAACAAGCCCAAAAGCCCTGGTCAAAAGTATTCCCATTATAAGCCTAATGCTGAAGTCCGTTGGTTGAACTCTAATGATGATCTTGAAGACACCTCTACCCTGTTCTTACTCCTTAACTCAGAGATAGAAGCAGAGAATATCATCAATTACGATCAAGATTTTGATCTGCTAGCCGCCGAAATTTACGACCGATTCCGTCAAGCTGATATCGATGGCTATGAATCAGTAATTATAGAACCTTTTGATGAGCGATATGAACACTCAATAATTCCTGCTCTTTTGAACAGGATCAACAAAGCATTGCATTGATATTATTCAATCGGCCTTGGAATCGGAAGGGAAATCGTGAGTCTGTTCCGAAGCGTACCAAGAAGTCATTCAGGCTGATTTAGAATATCTTCTAAAAAAAGAAAGTAGACCTTTGACTTCTTGTAGCATAGGCACAACGAACACCCCTTCCTGATTCCTTGCCTTGATTTTTTGTTACTTTTGCATCAAGGCAAAAGTAAGACTCAACGATCCCTAAATTATTCTCACTTCAATAAGCATACGGAACAAGAGTAAATCAGAAGTAAATAATCCCATTTCCATCTTGAATTAACCGTATCTTTCATTCACAAAGTAGTATATAAGAATAGGGTTGCTAAGGCACATGTATGCTATCTACACTAAAATTGAGAAGTTTTTCTGAGCTCTATCTTCAAACCTCTCCCCCTTTTTCTTACACAAATTATATATGAATTTCGACGATCTTCAAATCATTGATCCTATTTTAAAAGCACTTAAAGCCCAAGGATACAGTGAACCAACACCCATTCAAGAACAATCAATACCAATATTATTAAACAAAAAAGACCTTTTGGGTTGTGCTCAAACAGGAACCGGTAAGACAGCTGCTTTCGCTATTCCAATTTTACAGCATCTGGCAAATTCACAAAATCCTGATGAACAAAGACGCACCATTAAGTCTTTGATCATTACACCAACCAGAGAACTAGCTATTCAAATCGCTGATAGTTTTTCAACCTACGGGCAATTCACCGACATCAAGAATACGGTGATCTATGGTGGTGTTAAACAGATGAAACAAGTCAAAAGACTTAAGGCAGGTGTTGATGTTTTAATTGCTACTCCAGGTCGACTACTAGATCTTATGAACCAAGGGTTCGTTTCTTTAAAAGATGTAGAGTATTTCGTTTTGGATGAAGCCGATCAGATGCTCGATATGGGATTCATACATGACATCAAAAAAGTGATTGCTAAGTTACCGAGAAAGCGACAATCTCTATTCTTCTCAGCAACTATGCCTCCTGCTATAGTTAAGCTTTCAGACTCTATTCTTGGCAACCCTGAAAAAGTAACTATTAAACCTAAGCAAGCCACTGCAGAAAGAGTTGGACAGCAGTTGTATTATGTAAGTAAGGGTAATAAAATCAAATTATTGATTCATTTGCTAGAAACATGTGTGATCACTTCTACCATTGTGTTTTCCAGAACTAAGCATGGAGCCAATAAGATCGTAAAGCTTTTAGGGCGTGCTGATATTGTAGCTGAAGCTATCCATGGGAATAAGTCTCAGCCTGCTAGACAAAGAGCATTGGGGAATTTTAAAGATGGTGCTACAAAAGTTCTTGTTGCAACCGATATTGCCGCACGTGGAATTGATGTAGATAATATTTCTCATGTGATAAACTACGATCTTCCAAACATCCCTGAAACCTATGTTCATCGTATTGGAAGAACAGGTCGTGCCCATGCAAGTGGTATCGCTCTCTCCTTTTGTGCTGTTGATGAACGTCCTTTTTTGCGTGATATAGAGAAATTGATCAAACAGGAAATAGAAGTAATTTCAGAACATCCATATCCGGATGATTCGAAAGAACCTGCTGCACCTAGTTCAAAAGGTTCGAACAGGAATAGATCTAAAAGTAGAAGCGGAAGCCCAAGAAAGAAGAGTAACAGTAATCGAAATACACGTAATTCCAGATCACGAAATAGAAACTAAAATAGCTGATATACTACAAATTATGGACGGAACGCAAAGAAAAGACATCCAAGTTGGAAGTGAAGTTGAAGTGGTTCAGAAGCACCATCAACGCAGTGGCGAATTGACTTCCGGGATTGTAAAACGACTGCTCACTAAATCGCCATCACATCCACATGGAATTAAAGTGATGCTTGAATCGGGGATTGTTGGGAGAGTTAAGAAGGTGGATTAAAATTCAATGTGATGTATCTTATTAATTATATTGTTTTTGAAATAACATATCGTTACAATTAGTTATTCTTTAACTAATTGGTTTAGTCATGATTTATAAAATTATCCTCCCTCTTCTTCTCTCTTATGGCTTATTCTTTACTGGAAATAAAAATCATGACTCTAATCACACTTCTGTAAATGCTGTAATTGGTGATATAAGCTTCATAGAAAAATTCGGAGTTGAACCAGATAATACCACAGAAGAAAATCTAAGGCTCACAACTCATTTAAAATATGTTGAAAATAAACTCAGAACTACTGACGTATCTCATCTTTCAGCAGAACTAAGAGTAAAAAGGTCACAACTACTAGATTATTTAAAAGAATATATAGAAGAGGAAGCCTTTCCAAAAAACTATCATTACCCTAAAAAACGGCAGTCAGTTTTTATTGATAAAAATGGAGCAATCTGTGCCGTAGGTTATTTAGTAGAAAGATCTGTTGATAGATCAGTAGCAGAAGAAATAAATGCAGAGTATAAGTTCTCTAGTATTTTTGATATACAAAGCATTGAATTTGAGAGCTGGGTAGCAAAAAGCGGATTTACGAAAAAAGAATTAGCCATGATACAACCAATGTATGGTTCATTACCACCGCAGGAACCAAATGACCCAGGTGTAACTGAAGCTTATGATGTATCAAGCTCTGTCCTTGTTGGAGTAAATACTGCAATGAGTTTTGTTAATGCATCTATAGCATTCAGAGGAAGTCAAAAAAGAACCGTTCCCATTGCCGGATTAGTCACGGGTACAACTCAACTAGTCCTTGGAGTTGCTAACTATCCGAAGGATCCATCAATAAGCAAAAGAAAAAGAGAACTCTCTATTTTAAATATCGGATTTGGGAGCTTAACAGTCGCATTAAGCTCATACAATCTTTTAAATATTAAAAATGAATCTGAAAAATCGTATGCTGTTAGGCTTAAAAGCTTTTCACTCCCACAAAACAACCCGGGAGTGGGCATTGGTTTTTCAAAACGATTTTAATCCTCAAAAACACCAAATGTCTGATCAGGACGCATTGCTAATACTGCTTCTACCATAACATTGATCAGATCTTCCACATCATCCATATTGCAGGTCTCTACCGGTGAATGCATATATCTTAACGGAAGTGAGATCAGCGCACTTGGAATACCTGTCTGTTGATAGAAGATGCTGTCAGTATCGGTTCCGGTTCTTACACTGGTTGCTTCATGCTGAACATCAATCTTAGCTTTCTTACACACTTCTTCAATAAAATCGACTACTTTTGGATGGTTTGCTCCTCCATGTTGAACAGCAGGTCCATTACCCATTTCTACCGTCCCGTGCTCTTTCTGATCAATTCCGGGCGTGTCAGTTGCATGTGTAACATCAGTTACTATCGCAACATCAGGCATAAAACGATAGCTCATCATTCTTGCGCCAAATCCACCCACTTCTTCTTGCACGGAATTTAAAGCAATTACATTTACTTTGAGATCTTTACGTCTTTCACTGATTCTCTTCATCGCTTCAGCAATAATATAGCCTCCAATGCGATTGTCTAAAGCTCTTCCGGTTAGAATATCATCGTTCAGAAATTCTAAATCAGATGAATAAGTGATCGGATCTCCAACTTGTACCAATTCCAAAGCTTCTTCTTTAGAACTCACTCCAATATCTACATAAATATCTTTCCAAGCAGGTTGTTTGCCTCCACCATTCTTAGTGTTTTGAAGATGAATGGCTGTATTCCCTGTAACTCCAACTACTCTTCCTCTTTTATTATGAATGAAAACTTTCTTTGCCCTGGCTATAGTAGAATCACTACCTCCCAGCTTATTCACATATATAAATCCCTGATCTGAAATATGCTGGATAACCATTCCTATTTCATCACAATGAGCTTCTAGTAAAACCGTAGCAACATCACCACTTGTATTTATTTTGCCGGCTGCAGAACCATATGCATCAGTAACAACTTCATCCGAAAATTCCTCAACGTACTCTTTCCAAACTTGTACTCCTGCTTTTTCAAATCCCGTTGGACTTGGAGTAATTAATAGATCTTCTAAAAACTGATTGCTAGATTTTTTAGCCATGTGCTGATGAATTTTATTGTAGAATTTATCTGAATTGAATATAACGAAAGAACGTTAGAATGTTGAATAACGATAAAGGAATAATGAATTTTGAACAAAAAATTATATTCCTTTATTACTAATTACCTTATTCCTAATTTCCTTTATGATTAAACCTGACTACGATCCCGATTTTTTTTACCACTGGCATAAGTTAACCGTACGATTTAGTGATGTAGATGCCCTTCAACATGTCAATAATGCTATTTTTAATACTTACTACGAGGAATCTAGGTTAAGATTTTTGGGAGAGTATTTTAAGATGAATAAAGAATTCCATGAAGGACGATCATTCGTGATGGTAAGATCTGAAATTGAATATCTTGGTCAGATCAAGTTTCCTGATAGTATTTTGATTGGAACCGGGATCAGCAAAGTTGGCAATTCCAGTTTAGATGCCTTTCAAGCAATCTATCATTCAGAAACTAAAAAATTACTTAGCGTTGCTAATACAACCGGGGTTTGGTTCGATATCAACAAACAACGCCCTGTTCGGCTGCCTGAAATCAAAGATCTTGATGCTATACTGATTAAATCAGACCAAGATGGATAAAAGCACTCGCTATAAAATTTTCAATGATCCTGTTCACGGATTCATTACCGTTCCTAAAGGAATTATTCTTCGACTTATCGATCATCCTTATGTTCAACGATTGCGAAGAGTACGCCAACTTGGTCTAGGTTATTTGGTCTTTCCGGCTGCCGAACATTCAAGATTCTCACATGCACTTGGAGCTTTAGAATTAGCTAAACGTGTGCTTAATAACCTGTTGGAAAAAGATACCACCATCACAAAAAAGGAATATGAAGGTACATTAATAGCCATTCTACTTCATGATGTTGGTCACGGCCCCCTTTCTCATACATTAGAACATTCACTCATCAAAGACTTTAATCATGAAATGATGAGTTTGGCAATCATGAAAGAGTTGAATGAAGAATTCAATGGAGCTCTTGATACCGCGATTGCTATTTTTACGAATCAGTACAAAAAGAAATTCCTTCACCAACTGATTTCTTCACAGCTTGACTTAGATCGATTGGATTATTTAAGCAGAGATAGTTTTTTCACCGGTGTTTCGGAAGGACGTATTGGTATTAATAGGATTCTAAAAACAATGCGAGTTCACAAAGGGAACATCGTAATGGAGAAAAAGGGAATCTATGCGATAGAGAATTATATCATTGCACGTAGATTGATGTACATGCAGGTCTATTTACACAAAACAGTATTAAGTGCCGACGCGTTAATTCGATCCGTTTTCAAGAGAGTCCGAGATTTGCTAGACTCAGGATATGAACTAGATTTTGCTTCTGAAAGTCTTCGTTACTTTTTGCAGGATCAGCCCTCAGCAAAAAAACAGATCACCAAGAAGATGATGTCTGCTTATACCCAGCTCGATGATTATGACATCTATCTAAACATAAAATTCTGGACTAAGAGTAATGATAAGATCTTATCCGAATTGTGCAGTCGATTTTTAAATAGAAGTCTATTCAGGACTACCTTTTTTGATCACGAGCCAACAAAAACGATCAAAGATGATATTCTAAAGAAAACGAAAATTGCATTAAAGAAAGCAGGACTCCCATCGAGCGATGAAGCTGCATCCTACTTCTTCAGCTTAGACCAGAGTTATTCTGAAGCCTATAAATACAAGAACGAAAGCATTTGGATATTAGACAACGAAAACGCTATAGAATTTTCTAAAGCTGCTGACACAAAGAACATCATTGCTCTTACCGAACCCGTAGTTAAGAACTATTGTGTTCATTTAAAGGAAGTTGAGATCTAGTCCGAAACGCTAGCAATACATACTTAGTAAAGAACGGGTCGCTCATTAACTCAATTGGCTGATATGATATTCAGCTAGCTTCTCTAAAGGATTTCGTACTATAATCGATACTTCCATACCTCGTTCTTTTAGAACTTCTCTTAAGACATCTTCAAAAACAGATGCAATAGATCCTACAAAACCAATTTTCAAAGATCTTGATTCTTCGAAATAGCTAAGCTGTTTATCGGCAAAATCTTCAAACCCTTCTCTTACCATTTCTTTGATGAAAGCGTGATCTTTAAAAGCACTCACGATCTCTGTAAATGATGCTACAAACTTATTTGCTTGGGGATGTTTGTAAACTCTATTCAATACATAATCAAGATCCATGTCTGTTTTGCTCTCTAGTTCTTCTCTTAATTCCGAAGGCATATTTTTGTAGTAATAGCTATTCAATAACTTTTTACCAAAATATCCCCCACTCCCTTCATCACCTAACACAAAACCTAATGATGGAATCTTTTTTATAATTTTTTCGCCATCATAAACACAAGTATTAGAGCCCGTTCCTAGAATGCATGCAATTCCTTCAGTCTTCCCAAAACAAGCTTTTGCAGCAGCAAGTAGATCGGTTTCTATATAGACTTTAGCTGAAGGAAAGGTCTGAGTAAATACATCTCTCAGGATTTTCTTATTAGACAAGTTCACACTTCCTGCCCCATAAAAGAACACTTGATCTATCTTAACATCTCTAATGTTGGTTTTAACTAGATCAGCAATAGATTCTGATATTTCTGCTTTTGATAGGAAATGTGGGTTTAATCCTTTGCTGGAAAAGAATCTGCTATTGTTGTTCGAGTCTAACCATACCCAATCAGTTTTCGAAGAGCCGCTATCAGCAATAAGTATATTCATAGTTGACTTGTATGAAGGTTAAACCTCTAGATACAAAAAAGCCCTCATTTGAGGGCTTTAAAAATAAGAAAATGTCAGCTTAGCGTCTATTTCCAAAAATTCGTAGTAAGAAAATAAACATGTTAATAAAATCGAGGTAAAGAGCTAAAGCTCCCATAACTGCTCCTTTTTTACCTTGTTCAGATTCAGCGTCTAATCCCAAACTCATATTCTTAATTTTTTGGGTGTCATATGCTGTTAATCCGATGAAAATAGCTACCCCTGCATAGCTTATGATCCAATAGAGCATTGAACTTCCCATAAATATATTTACTACCGAAGCGATAATAATTCCGATCAATGCCATAAACAGGAATCCACCCATTGATGTTAGATCCTTTTTTGTGAAATAGCCATAAGCACTACAAACGCCGAAAGTACCAGCTGTAATAAAAAAAGTAGAAGCAATGGAAGCACTGGTATATACATAGAATAATACGGACAGCGTAATTCCATTTAATGCTGAATATAGTATAAACAAAGCTGTTGCAAAGCCAGAACTCATAGAATCAATACGAGAGCTCATCCACCATACAAGACCAAGTTCAACTGCAATTAAAATATAAAAAGGCATTGCACTTGAAGCTCCGGTAAACATCCCCATAAAAGCTCCTGAGTCAGCAACTCTCATTGCAACAATTCCTGTTACTGTTAGTGCGAGCCCCATCCAAATGTATACCTTGTTTATAAAAGTAGCCTGGATGCTTCTAATTTCTTCTGATGTAAGTTGAGCTTGGTTGATCATGGTAAAATTGATGCCTATTAATTGGTTTAACAACGCTAAAAAATACGAATTCTTATACCAATAAGTAAGCAATTAGTTACCGAACCAATAGCTAAGTTTTATTAGAAATATATTGATCGGGTCTTGTTTAAGAAGCTCTCCTGTATTCTTAAATGGCTCAAAAAAGCTTTGACCATCTAAGGTTTGTTCTTTCTCTTGCTGCCAAACTAGAAAGAGTGTAGATCCCGGACGATATTCCCATCTCAGAACTGCGTTCCCTTGGAGTATTCTATAGTCAAAATCGAACAGATCATTATATGCAGTTTGGGTTCCTTCACTTAAACGATCAAAATTATAGGTCTTTCTTTCTTCGAAGGTTTTAAAATTAGAGAAATTAGCTGTGTAGAACATAGGTCTGGCATACCCTTGAAAGCTTAGCTTTGGAGAGAATGTCCAATTTAACCTAAAGTCTGTGTAAATTATATCGAGTCTAGCATCAGAAAATACGTAATCAGCTTGAGGGTCAGCATCAGTATCAAAGAAACCAATGTATTGATCTGTATTATATTGCTTTGAATAAGTAGGTTCGATAGAAAGCTGTAGATAACTTGTTGGGCGAAAGTTCAAAGTACTAAAGAAACTTGTAGCATATTCTCCTGAGGCATCTGCCCTATACGATCCTCCAAAAGTTGTATAAAAGTCTTTAGTAGAATTGCTACCTAGTTCAATTCTTGTATTCCAAGATTTTGGACGACGCATTACAGGGCCGCCTCTTGCAATTCTATCATTATAGATGACTCCCGTAAAACCTCCGGTATAAGTCATAGTCCATAAATTGTTAAACTGGAAATAACCTCCCCCTGCATAAAAATTCATGATCAGATCATTATCAAAATTCCAGGCATAACCTCCATATCCCCATAGCAAATAAAATCGAAATAGATCAGAGTCTAATCCCAGATATTCTAAATAGAAATGCGGAGATCTATAATCGGCTCTTTCTTGAAAACCTAGATCATTTATTTCATAACCAGGGCTCGTTTCGGAATAGGTTACTGAGTATTTTAGTCCTGCTCCGCCAAATTTACCTGCACTAACTTCTGCTGAATAACCTGTCAAACTGTTTTTATTAGGATCAACAGAAAGCTCATCAGAATCAACTCTGTTATAATATCTAGCTGAGGTTGTTTGAGTTCTTAAAATTGCATTTTCTGAACCATTTACCTGACTTCCGGAGAATGCTCCATAAACTCCCCAGTTACGGTTTTTCCAAGTATAACCACCATCAATACCAAACTGATAGGCAGACTCATGCAAATAATCTTCTAGGTAACTTCCATTCATGTTTCTATTCACAGCTCCTAAAAATCCACCTACGTAGGCGTCACCTTCGTCAATATCTTGTTTAATTCTGGAAACCAAATAATTAGTTGCAGGCTCAATAGTGTATGTACCTGAATTATCACTTGTAGTTTGAAAAAAATCTGCACTTTCTTTTAGGGTATATGCATTCAAAATCCCAACCGATAACCCATTGTTTGTTTTACCACTTATTTTTCCGGCTCCTGCAATAGTAGTCTCGTTAGGCCTCTGCTCGAATGCGGTACTGCCATTTTCTCCATATTGATTTAGTGATCCATAAGGTGATCTACCTATTCTTCTTGTATAAAAGTTCTGATGAGTACGATATGTATTTTCCGAATTTGTAGAACCAAAGTTAAAAATGTCACCTCCCTCTAAGAAAAAAGGACGTCTTTCTTCAAAAAACACTTCAAACTCACTTAAATTGATAGTTGCCGGATCAGCTTCTACTTGACCAAAATCTGGGTTAATTGTACCTGTAAACGTAAAATCTGAAGATATTCCATACTTGATGTCTCCCCCAACTTTAAAGTTCAAATCATTTTTATCATAAAAGGGGTCCTCATCACCATTTATGGCATCAGGTTTTGGTTCTCTAATATCGTTTGTAGATATGTATGGCAGAACTTCTAATCGCATTGGTTTTGAAAGTCCCTCTATTCCATTCAAGTCTCCAAAAAATGAGACTAGGCCAAATTCTTCTCTTGGAGTTCTAGACCAGAATGAAACTTCTTCCCGACGAGCAATCCTTCGTTGAAAGTTGATTCCCCATTTCTGAATTTTAGAAGATGAATTGTAACGGAGTTGAGATAAGGGAATTCTAAATTCTGCACTCCATCCTTCTTCATCTATAACAGTTTCTGCATCCCAAACCGCGTCCCATCTTATATCTTCATTCGTATCATCATAATATAAAATATCTTTCTGTACACCTCTGGGATTCACTGCGAAAGTAAATGCTGTTCTGTTATCATCATAGCTGTCAAAACTTACATATACCCAATCACTATACGCATTCCCGTCTCTGCGGAATAAAGTTGCCGCAATTGAGTCTGGTGAGCTATCGAATGCTCTTATTGCAATGAAAACATGTTCATCTGAATAGGCTACCCGCACTGTTGTTCTCTCAGAAGCGCTTGATCCATCATTTGGAAAACGCTGAGTGAAGCCTGAAGAGTTTTCTGTCCTATTCCAAATTTCTTCTACTAATCTTCCATCAATATTAATTTCTGCACTTGTTGGCACTCTGAATGCATTAAGTGATTTTATGGGGTTGTTAGACTTGCCTTGCCCAACTATTGAAGAAGAAAAGGGGCTTGCAACTCCGAAAATAATAACAAGGAATATTGATTTCATTAAGCTTGATTGTACCAATTTTGAATTTTCTCTACGTATATTTCACATTAAGAGAATTTCTAAAACAAATTGTTACAAACTATATTAAATCAATCACCTTTAGTTAAACTACTTAATAACCAAGTCGTATTTACGAACCAAACCAGTAGCTAAGTTTTACTAAAAACACATTCGTTGGTGTAGGATCAAAAACTTCTCGTAAATCTCTTCTAAATCTAAATTCTCCAGCTCTATAAGCACCATCTCTCTGTTGTTGCCAAACAAAGAATAGCGTAGAACCCGGGCGATATTCCCATCTGAACACAGCATTTCCTTGTAATGAGGTAATATTAAAATCTAAAGGCCTGATCGTAAATGGATCTTCCCCTCCGGCTAAATCCGGATCTACAGTTTGCGATCCATCTGCATTAGTAGTGATGCTTCCTTGATCTATGCCATAGATATCAAACTTACGGTCTCTAGGTAGCCTAAATTCTTTTAAATTCGAATAATTTCCAGAGGCAATAAATGGTCGCAGATAGGTTTGTAAGCTCATTCTTGTGTTAAAGGTCCAATCTAATCTAAATTCAGTAGAAAAAGTTGTTTGCTCTATATCTGAAAAAATATACCTAACTCCATCGGTCAGATTTGGATCTGTAGCATTTGCTGATCTATTTCTGGTTGTTACATACTGATTTAAATTATTTTGTAAACTAATTCTAGGCTCAACTGTCATTTGAATAAATGATGTTGGACGGTAAGAAACATCAAAATCAAAGCTATAGCTATATTCACCTTCTACATCTTTAAAATAATAATGGCCAAAACCACCCGTAATTTTCTTTGCTGGATTTGAATTTACATTCAAATTATAACTAATAAACATAGGCATTAGATACATTGGGCCACCTCTTGTAATTCTCTCATCATAGTTTTCAAGACCTAGAGTTGAATTAACATTTACACTCCAAAGGTTTTTAAACCTAGCATTTACACCCAAAACAGATTCATTTTTAATTACATCACCATCTGAGTTCACCCCGGCTTTCCACTTACCTGAAATGGTATAGGATTGTAAAAAATCAGGATTTCTTTCGTTATAAATAAGAGCTGCAGATACTGCTTTATAGTTCGATCGTAGTTGAAACCCTGTATCATTAGCTTCATATCCAGGGCTCACTATAGATCCTGAAATAGATCCTGTCCAATGTTCACCACTCGCTTTTTGTAGACTTAGTTCAGTAGCACTTCCTGTCAAACTAGTCTTGTTCGGATCGATAGATAGATCATCTGAATCCACACGTTGATAATATCGTTGCGGGCCTCTTTGGGTTCTTAAAATAGACTCCTTACTTCCACTAACACTACTTATAGATGAAACTCCACTTATGATCCACCTTCTATTGTCCCAACTGTGCTCAAAATCCGCTCCGGTGATAAATGCTGATGTATGAAGAAAATCTTCAAAATAAGTTCCTTCAATATCTCTATTTGCACCACTAAAAAAACCTCCGATTACAGTAGCGCCCTCACTAAAGTCTTGTTTAAGTCTTGTTACTAAGTAATTCTGTGCCGGTTGGACTTTAAAGTCACCCGTAATTGGGCGTGAGTTATTAAAGGTTGGATCGTTAGATGATAAATGAAAAGGTGATGTTTCTTCTGCAGTACGAGTATAAAGTATTCCAATTGAGGTTCCTTTTTTGGTTTTGCCACTCACTTTAGCAGCCCCTATAATACTTGTTTGCCTTGGAACATCTGTAAATACATTGACCGAATTATTTGGGTCATTCGAATCATAGTACACACCGCCGGGTTCGCTATTATTCTTCCTTGAAAAATTACCTGCCGGAGTACCTCCAATTCTTCTTGAATAAAAGGTGTTGGGATAACTAATCGAATGGAAATTTTTTGTACCACCAAATCTAAAAATTTCATTTCCTTCTAAAAAGAAAGGCCGGCGTTCAGAGAAAAATTGTTCGAATTGGGACAAATTCAGAGTGGAAGGATCAGCTTCTACCTGACCGAAATCAGGATTAATTGTAGCGGTAAGTGTTAAATCTGAAGTCAATCCATACTTAATGTCACCACCAATATTAGTCTTAAATTCATTCTCTTCATAATAAGGGTTCGCAGGATTACCCGGAGCTCTTTCGAGTACTGAAGACACATATGGGATCACCTCCAGCCGCCTTGGTTCATCTAAGTTCGAAACACCTTCCAGACGTCCGAATTTTGAAACAAACCCATTTTCATCTCTTGGTGTTGGTGACCAAAAATTGATCTCTTGAAATCTTGCAATTCTTCTTTGAAAGTTTACCCCCCACGATTGGTTGATCTCATTTGCATCAAATCTTAATTGAGAAAGTGGGATCTTCATTTCTACAGACCAACCATTCTCAAGAATACGTGCTTCAGTCTCCCAAACTGCATCCCAGAGTATATCTTCTCCCTTATCATCATAGTAAAGAATATCCTTGCGCACTCCTCTAGGATTAACTGCAAAACTAAAAGCTGTTCTGTTATCATTATAGCTATCAAAACTAGCATATACCCAATCACTTGCGTCTCTACCATCCTTCCTAAACAATGGCTTAGTCAAAGAATCTACAGCAGTGTCATAAGCCATAATACCAACAAAAATGTGTGTGTCGGTATACAGAATTCTAGCCTCGGTTTTCTGAGATGGCTTTGCTCCGTCGTTTGGAGAGCTTTGTGTGTAGCCAGTTGCAAACGATACAGTTTCCCATATCGATTCATCTAATAAACCATCTAGTTGTATTTCATTTCCAACAATTCGTTTTGCTGTTATCGAAGGATCTTGATCACTTCCTAAACGTTGATTAGTAGTGTTACTGTTTGATAATGTTTGTGCTTGTACATTAATCCCGAAACTAAAGAAAAGAACTGCGAGTAATAAATTTTTCATAGATGATTTTTATTTGAGCAGAATGTAGTAAATCTGAAAAACTATGAACGGTATACTCTTAAGGATTTAAATTTTATTACAATAGTAGACTTAGCTTAAACTAAAAAGGTATTTATCATACTATTGAAAAGAACTTAATCGAGTACTATTTGGCTTTAATAATTTGATCTATATGCTTTTCTTGTGAAATACATCTTAATGTTGCTTATTAAAGTAATCTCGAATTTAAATTCTAAAGTTCGTGACTGATGTTTATCATTTAACTCAAACTCATTAGAGAAAACATGGTTATAAGTTATAGAGGCCCCAGAAAAGAAGCACCTAAAGCAGTAGAACAAGCACTAAAGGTGAAAGATTTTATGACAAGAAAGCTAATAACTTTCTCTCCAGATGACTCTATTTACTTTGTACTCCACACTCTAGTAAAAAAAAATATTTCAGGTGGGCCGGTTAAAGACGAAAACGGAACGCTTATTGGTATTATTTCTGAAGGAGATTGTCTTAAACAAGTTGTGCGTGGGAAATATACAAATACTCCTGAGTTAATCGGTGTAGTTAAAGACTATATGACTCCTGATCCTGTAACTGTTGGTAAAGAAGATAATATTTTAACCGTTGCTAAACTATTTTTAAAACTACGCTTACGTCGATTTCCTGTTTTAGAAAATAATAAATTAGTTGGTCAAATTAGCCAGCGTGATGTAATGGCTGCTATCGATTCTCTCGAAAGTGAAACGTGGCGTGAAAATAAATCTAAATGAGCTTTTAATTAACTGACATCAAACGTTCAAAACTTGATGTCAGTTAATATGGACCTTGCATTTCTTGGATAGGAGCTTAAAACAGCTCTTTCTTTAATTCCCAAACCAGTAGCTCAATTTTACTAAGAATACATTGGTTGGTTCTGGATCGAAAACGCCTCTCAAATCGCGTCCAAAATTGAATTCACCATTTCTATTAAACCCATCTCTTTGTTGTTGCCAAACTAAAAATAAAGTTGAACCCGGTCGATACTCCCATCTGAATACGGCGTTACCTTGAAGTGACTTTACATTAAAATCTAACGGTCTAACCTCAAATGGATCTTCTCCTCCGGCATTGTCCGGATCTATCGTATGACTACCATCAGCATTTTGTGTTATGGTGCCTTTATCCTCTCCGTAAATATCAAATCCAAAGCCTCCCGGATTGTTGAATTCTTTTAAGTTCGAATATTTACCTGTGGCAATGTAAGGTCTTAAATAAGTTTGAAGACTCATCTTTGTAGTAAATGTCCAGTTTAATCTTATTTGAGTAGAAAAATCTGCCATTTTTATATCTGAAAAGATGTACCGATTCCCAAAAGTATTGTTAGGGTCTTGAGCTGCTGTTGATCGTGCTCTAGTCGCAACATATTGGTCAACATCTCTTTGCACACCTATTTCAGGGGCTAGCGTAATTTGTATAAAAGTTGTGGGTCTATATGAAATATCAAACCAGTAATAATGATCAAATTCTCCTACTCTATCTGTACGGTGAAATTGTCCAAAACCACCCGATAATTCTTTCGACCTATTTGAATTTACATTAAAATTGAAATTTCCACTTCCAGGCATATCATAGGTTGGACCACCTCTTGTTATTCGATCTGAAATCGTATCAAAATTAGCATTCCCGTTTATGTTAAAAGACCAAAGATTTTGAAACCTGAAGTAACCTCCTGCATTATATCCTCTTGATATCAAATCATTATCAAAGTTCCAAGCATGGGTGGTATAACTCCATAATTCATAAAACTGAAAGAAACTTGGATCATCTTCTTGGTACTGAATTCCGGTAGAAACAGCCTTATAGTCTGCCCTGTTTTGAAACCCAATGTCATTGGTCTCATAACCTGGAGTTACCATAGATCCGGTTACTGACCATGTCCAATGTTCGCCACTAGCTTTTTGTATACTTAACTCAGAGGCTAGACCATTCAAACTTGTCTTAGCTGGATCTACTGAAAGTCCATCAGAATCTATTCTTTGATAGTACCTTTGTGGTGCATTTTGTGTTCTAGTAATTGCATCTGCAGTTCCAAATACAGAACTAAATGAAGCTGTACCACTCAGAATCCAAGTTCTCGAATCCCAAGCATGTTCAAAATCAGCTCCGGTAATAAACGCTGAATTATGTAAGTAGTCCTCGAAATATGTATTCTCGATATCTCGATTCATTCCACTAAAAAATCCTCCTACAACTGTATTACCTGAATTAAAATCCTGCTTTAACCGAGTAACTAAAAAATTGTTTGATGGTTGAACAACATACGTTCCTGACTCGGTAGTACCATTATTTAAATTAGCTGTATAAGGTGACTCTTCTTGAACTGTTCGTGCATATAACGTTCCAACCGATAAGCCCGATTGAGTTTTACCACTTAGTTTAGCAGCGCCAAGAATACTTGTTTGAACGGGTACATCTGAATAAACTCCAGTTGTGTTATTAGGATCGAACAGACCTTGACTATTATATTCATTGGCTCTGTTTAAATTACCTTGGGGAGACCTACCTATTCTTCTTGAATAAAAAGTATTGGGGTTTCCATAGCTGTTATAACTTTTTGTACCCCCAAATCGAAAGATGTCATTTCCCTCCAAAAAGAACGGTCTTCTTTCTTCAAAGAATTGCTCAAACTGAGATAAGTTTATACTTGATGGATCAGCCTCAACCTGTCCAAAATCAGGATTAATAGTAGCTGTAAGAGTTAGGTCTGATGTTAGACCATATTTAATATCTCCACCGATATTACCTTCAAAAGCATTCTCTTCATAATATGGATTAGCTAGATTTCCAGGGGCTCTTTCTAATATTGAAGACGCATAAGGTATAATTTCAAGCCTCGTTGGCTCCTCTAAGTTTTCTATACCATTAAGCCTTCCAAATTTAGATACCATTCCGGATTCTGACTGTGGTGTTGGGGCCCAATAGTTAAACTCTTGATGACGCGCAATTCTACGTTGAAAATTGACTCCCCAAGATTTAACATTATCATTAGAGCTAAACCTTAATTGAGATAATGGGATTCTCATCTCAACCGACCACCCTCCATTAACCATCTTTGCTTCACTTTCCCAAACTGCATCCCATAAAACATCTTCACCCCTATCATCGAAGTAGAGTATATCTTTTTGTACACCTTTTGGGTTTACTGCGAAAGTAAATGCAGTTCTTTTATCGTTATAACTGTCAAAACTTACATACACCCAATCACTACTCTCATTGCCGTCTCTTCTAAATAATGAAGCTAATACAGAATCAGGAGAAGTATCATAAGCCATTATCCCAACATACACTTCACTATCTGTATACAATATTCTGGCTTCTGTCTTTTGGGAAGGTGAGCCTCCGTCTTTAGGTGCTCGTTGTGTAAATCCTGTAGCTACAGGAGCTGTAGCCCAAATTGGTTCGTTCAATAAACCATCTAGCTGTACAGTGCTTGCACTAATTCTAACAGCATCCATGGTTGGATTTTGTTCATACCCAAGTCGGTAATCTATATTTCTTTTTGATGTTGAATTTTCACCTGATTCATCTATTTCCAAGGGTGAAATTTGCTGCGCATTAACTCCAAAATTTAGGCATAGCAATAGTATGGTAATGGTAAGTTTCCGCATGACAGTGGTATTAAATAGTGGTTGGGATAAACCTGTAAGTTATTCTCTCAAAATAAATTACAGGTTTTCAATTATTTATATGTTTAGACGAGTAGAAATTTAATTCGTTACTATGGTTTACATTTTTTTACGAATTGAAATATCTCCATGTAATGTTTTAAATAGATACTCCGGTCCACCACCATTTACGGTGCCGTTTATCCATTTATTTATAGATACTTTATACTGACCTTTTTTGGAAGTAACATCCGTGCTAGCGGGACTTCGATCTATATCCATATCAAAGTTTGTGTAAACATCTCCCCAGTCTGTTTTCATTCTAGCTGAAAACTTAGCGTTTTCAGGAAAGCTTACTTCAATATCTCCGTTAACTCCAGCAAAAGACATTGGGGATTTTGGGTCTATTCTCGTAAAACTCGCTTCAATGTCTCCGTTAACACTACTAACTACTGCAGACCCGGAGATGTCATAGATCTCTATATCACCATTTACAGATTCAATTTCGAGTTCACCCTGTAATCCTTCAATATTTATATCTCCATGAACTGCTGTTATTTTAAGAGAAAAGTTTTTAGGAACCAGTACGGTTAACTCTAGATCATTGTGGTTTGGCTGACTGTTTATACGAACGGTATTATTATCCTCCGTGATTTCTAGGCTTAAGCCTCCAGATGAAATCCTTCTAAGACCATCTTTACGATTACTTCTACCACGATCCTCTTCTTCACCGTCATATCTGACAATGACATCTTTCCGATCATGGGTTCTAACGTAAATTTCGTCTGCATACACCAGATCAATATTTAAGTTACCATTTTGGCCTGGTCTAGAAAGCGGTACCGTTATATCGTCTTGAGCAGCTAAAGGATTTGCTATAGCTAACACAACAAATGCACTAAATAGGGTAATTATTAACTTTTTCATGAGTTTATTTCTTTATTTTTAATTTCTCTTGCGAATGTAGGCACTTCCATTTATGGTCTCGAAAGCCATTTGTGGCCCACCACTTCCTATTTGAATTGGAGTAGTTTTATCGATTCTGTAACGAAAGCCTTGCCCTGATTTTTCCTTGTTCAATTGGTTTTTTAATCGAGATACCTGCTCAAAATCTGTATAGAGATCACCATGTAAACTTTTAAAAGTTACAACAGCTCCTAAATCTTTTGGAGAATAGATCTCCATACTTCCATTTACTGTGTTAAATTGAGAATCCTCAGTTGGACTCTTAGAAAAATACACTTCAATATCTCCATTTACTGTGTGGGCATTTGTTTTACCCGCTACTTCTCTAAGAAAAACATCACCGTTTACATTTGCGGCGTCAACTCCGTTCTGCATATTCTCTACAATTAGGTTACCTCCATTAATAGTCGAGGATTTTACCATCATATCTTGAGGCATTTTCACTTCAATATTAAACTCATAGTGTACTTCATCGTATTCATCCCATCGACCTCGATTATGATTCACTGAATATCGCATTCTACCTTCTTTGAATTCAACCTCAACTCCGGGAGCTTGTACAAATACATAGATAGTTCCTTCATGTTCTTCTTGTCGAAGATAGATCTCATTAATAATCTTTTGGTCCAACTCCCCTCTTTTTTTGCGGATTGTTTTAGATCCGGTAATTATAATTTCATCTCCATCATATCCTGAAACTTTTAGATCACCGTTTATATTTTTGATGTTAAATTCTTCAATAGAAGTTAAAGCACTCTTCTTTATCTGAATATCAATCCCTTCTGTTACTCTTTTATTCTGTGCTGAAACTTGAATAACTACAAGCGTCAGTATCAAACAGCTAATAATCTTTTTCATAATACTCTCCTTATAGCAACGCAATAGTGCTTTGCAATTTTTCTTTTACACTAAAATTTAATTCTCTTTCATTGATAAGATTTTCAAACTCTTGTTTTGAGTTATCTAATCCCAGATCTACCATCGCATCTGCTAATGCAATGATCACAACATCAGAGTTCTGAACTCCGATAGCACTCACTAAACCTTTCCGAACAGCTTCGTCATCACCCCATCTTTTCAGAGCTTCAATAGTTTGAACGCGTACATTTACACTTTCATCATTGTTAAGTGTGAATAACAAAGCTCTTACTGCTTTTTCATCAGCAAGTGGCAATTGAGCACTTATATTTACTGCTCTCAATCTATCCGTAGTTGAAGCTCCTTCAAGCATACTTACAACCATTATTTCTCTCATGTCCTGCATTTGAGAGGTTAGCTCATCAAGCTGGGAAGTATTTGTTCCAAACTGAGAACCTATAAAGCCACCAACGATCAATAATACAAAAGCATAAGCCAGTCGAGGCATAGTTAAAGCTTCAAATAAAGCGTTTATCTTTTCTGATAGATTGAAGGAAGGTTTTAATTCAGCTTTTTCAGCTTCAAGCATAGAATAGAATCTGTTGCTTAGTTCGGAAGATGGCTCCGGTGTTGACACCATCTCCAATTCATCGTGCAACTGTTCCATCGCTTTGAAATCGATCATATCGATCTCTCCACTAGCAATTAGCTGCTCAACTTGAAGTTTTTCATTGTCATCTAATTCACCGCTTAAATAACCGGCGATCAGTTCTTCATATTGTTCATTCATCACTGTATTCCTCACTTAATGTGTGTACAATGTTTTTTAAATCTTTCATTGCCCTAAAGAATCTTACTTTTACTGCGCTTTCTGTTACTCCCTGAATCTCAGCGATCTCAGCATATTTCAAACCTTCATATCTGCTTAGGATCACAACTTCTTTTTTATCTTCATCAAGTCGTTCCAGAGCTAGCTCTAGTATCTTCTTTCTTTTTGTTCGCTCATCCATTTCACCAAATTCAGGAGAGGCTCCTCCCACTCTATTTTCATCCAGCTCTTCTCTCTCATTATGCTTTTTGTTTTGGCGATAATGATCAATATGCGCATTACGAGCTATGCTAAACATCCAAGTAGTAAATGCCCCTGATCCTGAATAGGTGGTTCGATATTTGAGCATTCGCTCGAACACCGATTGAACAAGATCTTCACTTACATCGGTTTGAAACGTTTTCTTGTAAAAAAAACTGTAAAGCGGTCGATTGTAGCGTTCGAATAAAAGCCCCAGCTTATCCAGGTCTCCATCCTTCACTTTCATCATTAAAGCTTTATCTGTAGTTGAGTTCACTTACGTACCGTCTCAATGCCCGAGGTTTGTGTTTGTTAGTTACACTGAAGTTTTTGGGAAAGGTTACAGAATAGTTTTGAGTATTGAGCTATTAGATTTGTGGGCTTAATAGCTCAACACTCACAACTCAAATCTCATAACTTTTTAAACAGGCAGGCCTTCGATTTCCATAATTTTGAGGGCATTGGTACTTGGGCATGGACCTGATTTAAGTTTGTATTCAAAACTCATTTTGCCATCAGTTATTGATTCTACAAAATGCCAGTTACTCAATGCATCAATTTCTGATTCAAGATCAGCAAGTTCCAAGTCGTGTGTGGAAACCATTCCGATCCCATTCTTCCCTGCCACTTCTCTCAGAAAAGCTGCACTTCCTGCATAGCGTTCTTTGTTATTTGTACCTTTATAGATCTCATCCACAAAAAAGAATAAAGGTTGGCTTTCATCTTTGTTCAACTCATCTAGTAATTCCCGAAGACGTTTCACTTCAGCATAAAAATGAGAAAGACCATCACCTAGCGAATCGTTCACATTTATACTCGTAAAGATCCTATATAAACCAGTATTTAATGATCTAGCATTTACCGGAGCTCCCGAATATGCCAAAACTAAATTGATGCCCACTGTTCTAAGAAATGTACTTTTCCCCGCCATATTTGAACCTGTTATCAGAAATAGATCTTTACCGGAATGTACTTCGAAGTCATTAGCAACTTTTTGAGATTCGGGAATAAGCGGGTGGCCAAGATCCTCTGCTTTAAATAAAGCATCAGCATCTTTACCGAATGTTGGGAAAGAATAATCGCCATTAAGAAACGCGAAATTTGCCATAGAATTTAACGCTTCGAGTTCGTAGAACTTATCGAGCCATTTAGAGATTTTGGGCTCCAGCTCCTCCTTCAGATTCTCCAACTTCATTGCAAAGAATACATTCCATGGAATAAATAAATTTATAATGGGTCCTAGTAACTGATCTTTTTGAATAGAAGCAGCAACAGAAAACCTCCTCACCTTTTTTAGAGTTACAGATGGTTTTTCTTCTTCATTTTGGTAGACATTTAGGAAATCTGAAATCGCTTTGTCATTATTTACTTTAAATTTCTCTACATGACTCAGAATATTGCTAAAACTTCCAAGTAACTTCTCCATTTGAAAAGCAGCATCAAATAACCCTTTTGTTTTTTGTTCGGTGTATTTAAGTGCAAAGAGATAGCTTACAAATGAAATCACAAAAAATACACTGCTAAGCTGACCTATCATCGCCAAGATCCCTAATGTCATATTTGACACCGAAAGAACGATCATGATTACAAGAGGAAGAATAAAACCTGTTTTTTTCGGGAGTCGTAGCCATTCTACCATTTGCTCCATAGTCCACTCATATCTGCCTGCCTTACTTTTAGTATATAAAGCTTCCATTCTGAGTTTATCCCTGAATAATTGAAGCGGAGCTAACTCCTTTACTAAATGCTGTCGTCCTTTTATCACTTCCATATCTACAGGTTGATTCAGTAACCAATCAGAAAGCACTTTTGCACTTCCTTCATAAATTGAAGTATCCATCAATTGGAATAAGGATGATTTGCCGATGATGTTTAGATCCTGGGCGAATGAGTGATCCGAAAACTTATTTTTGTTAGAATCTTTAAATGGTATTTCATCCCAATTCAATTCCAGACGCGCAATTTGCTCTTCCTTGATCTGCTTCAGAAATCCCAGTTTTTCTATGAATTGCTCAACTTTTTTATGACGTCCCATCATATTTAGAAAAACAATGACAGATCCGATCAAAATCACAGAATACACTACTTCATGTAGCCTACCACTTGCCAGAAATGCGAAAAGTAAACCCAAAATAAATATGCTCAACCGTGCTGTGGAAATTTTACTGCTCAGCTTAGTATAAAGCTCTATCTTTCTGTCAATTCGAGCGATATGTTGTTCAAATAATTTCTTCAATGTTTAGTAGATATGAGATTTAAGACATAAGATTTAAGATAGGCTTCACATCTTTAAAAAATAAGTGTAATTGTTTTAAGGAATAGTGTATGTAAATCTATATTACCATGTGTCATTTTTCAATTTCACATCTCAAGTCTTACGTCTTAAATCTTACATCTCAAATCTTCTTAAGCTCCACCAATGTTGCTCCCCAACTACTACTGTCATTAGCTAGTTTAAATGAAAAGACCTGTTCATTTCTCTCAAGCAAACTATGAACCGTTCTGCGAAGCACTCCCTTCCCTTTTCCATGAATGATTCGAATGGAATAGATCTCTTTGTCCAAACAAGCTTCAATGTAATCAGGAATCAAATCTCCCAATTCTTTAGGATTGAAATGGTGAAGATCGAGTATTCCGTCAATTGGTAACTCTACTGGTTCCATTCTAGTTTTTAGTTATGAGTTAATAGTGTTGAATTCACTTTTCACTTTTAAATATAATCCACCACTCTTCGCTCTTCGGTTACTTTCTTGATAAACTGGCCAACTTTTTGGTGCTCCGGATGAACCGCATATGCTTTAAGAGCTTCTTCATCTTTGCATTCAGTCAGTAATACAACATCACAAATTGCAGCGTCGTCCCCTTTTAAAACATTGATACCAACTTCGGCTTTATCCAATACTTCAATTTTAGCAGGTAATCCCTCCAATAATTCCTTCATTATTTCTGCATTCTCTTGCTTTGTTTTGCCTTCAGAAATTTCTTTCAATTTCCACATTACAACGTGTTTGATCATTTATACAGTGTTAAATTTTAGATGTAAAATTTGATAGGTGAATATCCAACTTCCATCAAGGAATAGCCAACATCCATTTACATGATTATTTAAAATTGAAAATTCGTTACTGGATATTCAAATTCTCTGTTAATTGATTAAAGGAACCCTTAACTTTAAGATTCGGTTTTAAACTACCTAAAAAGCTTTTAAATCCTCGAAAATAAATCCCATACTATTGGATAACATCGATTTAGATAAAATTACAGCTGAAGACCTAGGCGAAGCGCACGTAGGAACTTCAGAACTTACACCACTTCGTGATGATGCTTTTGATCTTTCTGACTCAGAAAAGATCGATATCATTCAAGATCACTTTAAAGAAATTATGCACACCCTTGGCTTAGATCTTGAAGACGACAGCCTGAAAGGAACTCCGTATCGTGTGGCAAAAATGTACGTGAAGGAAATTTTTAACGGACTTGATCCAAAGAATAGACCGGAAGCTCGTACTTTTAGTAACAACTACGATTATAAAGATCTGGTAATGGAAAAGAATATCCAGGTGACTTCTTTTTGCGAACACCATTTCCTTCCATTTATCGGTAAAGCGCATGTAGCTTACATTGCTTCTGGAAAAGTAATCGGTCTATCTAAAATTAATAGATTAGTAGATTACTTCTCGCGACGCCCACAAGTGCAAGAACGTTTAACACTTCAAATAGCCGATGCTTTAGGCAGCGCTATGGAAACAGAAGACGTAGCTGTATTTATTGACAGTAAACATTTGTGTGTTTCAACGCGTGGTATTCGTGACGTAAGTAGTAGTACTATCACTACTGAATTCAGAGGGGCTTTCAAAGAAGAAGCTACTCAAAGAAAATTTATCGATTTCATCAGAACTGAAACCGAACTTTAATCATTTTGTCTGAACAAAAGCTCCAAGTCTACAACACCCTTACCAGAACAAAAGAGGACTTCAAACCATTGAACCCTCCTTTTGTTGGCATGTATGTATGTGGACCCACAGTATATGGTGATGCTCATCTTGGGCATGCTAAAAGTTATGTTTCTTTTGATCTTGTACTACGTTATTTGCGTTATCTAGATTATAAAGTTCGCTATGTTCAGAATATAACGGATGTCGGCCATTTGGTTGGCGACGGTGAGCAAGGTGAAGACAAACTCGGAAAACAGGCTCGATTAGAACAAGTAGATCCGATGGAGATTGCGGAGAAATATACCTTCACTTATTTCCGAGACATGGACGCACTGAATGTTCTTCGTCCTGATATAGCTCCACGAGCAACCGGTCATATTCCTGAACAAATTTCTATGATCCAGAAATTGATCGAAAATGGCCACGCTTACAATGTTGATGGCAACGTGTATTTCGATGTTCAATCTGATAAAGATTATGGTAAGCTAAGTGGCAGAAATGTAGAAGAAGCTGAGTCAGGCACAAGAGTTGAAACAGCTTCAGATAAAAAGAATCCGGCTGACTTTGCGCTTTGGAAAAAGGCCGATGGCGGGCATTTAATGAAATGGGATTCTCCTTGGGGTATTGGTTACCCGGGATGGCACGTAGAGTGTTCAGCAATGAGTACTAAATACCTTGGTGAGAGTTTTGATATTCATGGAGGCGGATTAGAAAATCAGTTTCCACATCACGAATGTGAAATTGCTCAATCAGAGTGTGCATATGGAACCCTATTTGTTAAGTATTGGATGCATAACAACATGGTTACCCTTGAAGGACAAAAAATGGGTAAATCGCTTGGTAATGCTATAAACTTACATCAGTTTTTTACAGGTGAACATAAGCTACTTACAAGAGCTTGGGATTCTCAAGTAATTCGATTCTTCTTGCTTCAAAGTCATTACAGAAGTACAACTGATTTCTCAGAAGATGCTTTGGAAGCAGCTGAAACCGGATTGAAGAACTTACATTCAATGGTTACAACTATTGAGAAAACAGAAAACGGTTCTGGTGAAGCTTTCGATATTGATGGATTTAAATCCTCTTTTGAAAAAGTAATGAATGATGATTTCAATTCTGCGAAAGCGATAGCAGTTGTTTTCGAGAACCTGAAGGAAATCAGGAAATTAATTAACGAAAAGAAAACCCCATCTAATATTGATGAGGTTAAAGAACTGATAAAAACTTTAGTTGATGATGTGCTCGGCATTTGGCCGGAAGAAAACTCTGGTGGAAATGAAGAATTAACTAAAGGATTGGTCGAGCTTTTGATCGAGATAAGAAAAGAAGCACGAACAAACAAAGATTTTGCACTCTCGGATAAAGTCCGTGATGACCTGAAAGAGCTTGGTGTACAGCTTATGGATGGAAAAGAAGGTACCACCTTCGAAATTGACTAATGAACTTGCTGAAACTCATATTCAGCAAGGTAATCATTGGACTTGTACGCTTTTATCAGTTAGCAATTTCTCCATGGATGGGAAGCAGCTGCCGATATTCCCCTACTTGCTCACAGTACATGATTGAAGCTGTAAGTGAATGGGGACCACTAAAAGGATTTTGGTTAGGAATTAAACGAATCGGGCGTTGTCATCCCTGGGGTGATCATGGTCACGATCCAGTTCCTGAAAATCCGAATAAGAAAACTAAAAAAGTCAATCTGAGCGATAGCGAAGAATCTTCAAAATGAACTAAAAGTGCAGATCCTTCGGCAGAAGCCTCGGGATGACAAATAAAGAAATGAAAGAAATACAATTCAAAGAACGTCTTACAGTAGAGCAAGTAGAAGAAGCCAATGATCTGGCTCCAAAATTCCAAGAAAATGGATTAATTCCTGTAGTAACCACTGACTTCACATCGGGTGAATTATTGATGCATGGTTACATGAATGAAGAAGCATTAAAGAAAACCATTGAGCTTGGCGAAGCTGTGTATTACAGTAGAAGTCGCGAAGCCTTATGGCATAAAGGCGCAACTTCCGGCTTAACACAGATCATCAAAGAAATGCGTATTGATGATGATCAAGATTGTGTTTGGTTGCGTGTTGAAGTTCAAGGTAATGGCGCTAGCTGTCACGTTGGCTACCGTTCTTGTTTTTACAGAAGTGTACCTACCGGTGATGCATTCTTTGAAAAAGATGGCGAGTTAGCTTTTGAAGAATCTGAAAAAGTATTCGATCCTAAAGAAGTGTATGGAGATGCACCAAATCCTACGAAACTTTAGGAATATAAAATAAGAGAATTAGGAATAATGTTTTAAAACAAACTATTCCTAATTCATTTATTCCTAACTTTATATTCACTACGCATTAAAAACGCCCTTCAAGCTCTCATCTTTATTTCGAAGATCGATACCTCCCTCCAGAATTGATTTCAAATTGGTCATATAAAACAACCATCCTTCACCACAGCCTATATAAAGATTTTTCTTTGAGTCTTCTTCTATGGGAATATTATGCTGAGACAGTTCCACCATCACATTCCATTTGTCAATTTGCGATAACTTAACTTCTACATCACACTGATCAGTAAACATAAAACGGAAGTAATCCTTACCGTTTAATTCCAGGACTTCTCTTTCCTCATACACAGAATCAGGATAACCGTACCACATCCAGTAAAACATATCTCCGGGTTCGTAGTGCTCACCTGCAGGACGTTTACTTCCATCCTTTTTTGTTGCTCCTGCACTTCTCAGAAACCAACTTTCTAATCCTTCCTGAGTAGTCCATGCATTATAAATTTTTTGCATTGGTGCCTTAACAGCTATTTTCTTTGTAAAGCTTTTCCATTGATCATTCATAACAACGATTGTTTCGTGAATATGAAATTAAATCTAAACACAGCGCAATTACAAAATCAATTTGTAAATAAGTGGATAAGTAGATAAGCTATCCCCCTCAATATTTATTTACTAAGATGAAAAAAGACATCAGAGCATATCACGACAAACAGACTGAGTCTGATAGGGAGATCTGCGACTTACTTTACAAGGAGATCAACGAAACACTTACTAAAGCTGAAAATAAGATGTGGCATGCTCATCCGGTTTGGTTTTTGGATGCAAATCCGATTGTGGGGTATAGTAAATTGAAAGATTGCATCCGATTGATGTTCTGGAGTGGAATGAGCTTCGAAGAAGATCAACTACACCCAGGAACCGGAAAGTTCAAAGATGCATCAATAAAATATACTGATATTGAACAAATCAATACTAAAGATCTGAAACGATGGCTTGAGAAATCCCGAGAAATTCAATGGGATTACAAGAACATCGTTAAACGAAAAGGAAAGTTGGAACGTATTAAATGATCAACTTAGAAAAGAACAAAAAGAACGCCATTTCATTCTATAAAACCGCTTATAATGGCAAGCCCAGAAAAGCAATCGAAACCTATGTAGGGGATGAATATATTCAGCACAACCCTGATGTATCTGATGGTTTAGAAGGCTTTATAGAATATTTCGAACGTATGCAGAAGGAATACCCAGATAAATCTATAGAGTTTGTACGGTGCATTGCTGAAGGAAATTTAGTAGCGCTTCATACGCATCAGACTTGGCCGGGAAATGACCAATATATAACTATGGATTTCTTTCGGTTCGATGAAGATGGTAAGATATGTGAACATTGGGATTCCATTCAGCAAATTCCGAAAGAGTCAGCAAATTCAAATATGATGTATTGAGTTTAGGATATAAGTATATAGGTAGATTCGATCCGTATACTTGAATTGTCATCTCACGGCGTATGGCTGAGATCAGGATTGCTTAAACGCTCACATATTTTTTGAAGATCCAGATTCCTGCTTATACAGCAATGACATTTATATGATCAAGATTTATAACTTTTTCAAAACCTCTTCCGCCAACACATCTGCGGCATTCGGACATTCTCTGAACCATAATTCGGGTTCGTTTAGCTACGGAATAAATTCCTCGCTGATTTACCTGACTAAAATCATCCCTATTCAAGTTTACAAGCCAAGGACTTCAGTCCGCTAGGCATAACAAAAAACTAAATTCGTTTAAGTACTTCTTCAGCCAACACATCTGCTGCATTCGGGCATTCTCTAAACCATAACTCAGGTTCTATCAACTCAACTTCTGAAACAGCAAGTTGGTCATCATTATCCCACATAACATCAACTCTTGCATAAGCTGGTAGTGGTTCACAAGCTTTAACTACACTTTCTGCAAAGGAAATTTCTTCTGATGAAGCTTGGTATTTATGAACGGTTCCCCCAAAGTCATCCTGCACTCTAAAATCACCTGATTTAGCTTTCTTGAGAATAGCATGAGTGAACTTTCCTCCCATCACCATAAAAGATACTTCGCCTTTTGTAGCTATATTATATTGGAACGGTTGGATCATCATGTCTTCCTTTGCGATCAATTCAGCAAAGATCGATTCATGATCTTCAATGTTACTTGCATTGAGCTTGTAGGTATGCCGAGCTGCTCCTGCTATTGTTGGTTTCAGAATTGCTTCATCCCAACCTAACTCTTGGATGATAGTATGTAGCTCTCGCTTATCTCCGCTTTTCACATACTCGGTTTCAACAATATGAATTCCCTTGTGCGCTAAATCTCTTAGATAGTGCTTATCTATATTCCACTTAACCTGCGAAATAGGATTGACAAACTGAGTTTTACTTTCTGTTGAATCTAACCAACGTTTAAACTCATCAAACCGATCAAAATAATCCCATGTAGTTCGAAAAATGGCACATTTTGTAGAAGTCCAATCGAAATTAGGATCTGCCCAATCTTTACGAATCACAGTTAAACCATGACTCTCTAAAGCTTTTTTGAGCAGTTCCTCTTCCGTTAAAATGTTTTGAATGTAGTCATTCACTTTCTCCGGATTCAGATATCTGGATTCTGTTAAAATAACTACATCAAATTTTTTCATTTTCTACTTCTTTTTCGGTTACCACTTTTACGCTTTCCTTTTGGAAAACCACCACCACTGCTCTTCCTTTTTCCGCCACCTCGGCTTCCACCGGAATTGCTCTTTTTATCATCTTGAGCACGTTCAACAGCAACATCTCTACCTTCAAATTTAGCTCCGGTTACGCCATTAGTCAACGCACTTTCATAACCAGTTTCCACTTCAAAGAAAGAGAAATTATTCTGAAGGTCTATCTTACCAAAATCAGGTTTAGAACCATTTAATTGTTCGTTAACTAGTCCCATTAAGCGTACAGGATTTAACCCATCACGACGACCAACATTGATAAAGAATCTTTCATAACCCGGTTCAGTGATACCACCTCTATCTCTACCACCAGATCTTCCGCCTCTATCTCTATCATTTCTGCTACCACGGTCAGAACGACTGTTGTTACGATCTTTACCACCACCGGAAGCATTCAGGTCATTTGAGTTAGAATAATATTCTAGAAATTGGTTGAATTCTACCGCTAAGAAATGTTTAATAAGATCATCTCTTTCCAGATCCGAAAGTTTTTCTAAAGCTTCCGGCAAGAACTTCGCCATCTGCTCTTCATTAACTTTAGTTTCTTTTACCGTATCGATCAGATTTAACATTCTGATTCCACAGATCTCTTCACCACTTGGAACTTCTTTTTTGATAAAGTCCTTACCTGACATTCTTTCTAGCGCACGAATTCTGCCTGTCTCTCTTGTGTGGATGATAGAAATTGAAATTCCTGAGTTTCCGGCACGACCTGTTCTACCACTTCTATGGATATACACTTCCAGATCATCCGGAAGATTATAATTAATTACGTGAGTTAATTCATTCACATCTAAACCACGAGCTGCAACATCGGTTGCAACCAATAATTGTAGATCTTTTGTTCTGAAACGGTTCATCACATCATCGCGCTGAGCTTGAGAAAGATCACCGTTAAGTAAATCTACGTCATAACCGTCTTTGTTCAATTTTGAAGCAATTTCAGCAGTCTCACGACGAGTTCTACAGAAGATGATTCCATAGACATCCGGATTCATATCCGTAATTCGCTTTAAAGCTTCAAATCTATTTTTAGCATGAACCATGTAGTAGTGATGCTCAACATTTTTTGCACCGGCATTACGCTCACCTACTTCAATTTCCTCAGGATTATTCATGTACTTTTTGGCCATTCGAGAGATCTCTTTTGGCATAGTTGCAGAAAACAACAGCGTCTGCTTTTCTTTAGGAGTATCCGCTAAAATAGCATCTAGATCGTCCTGAAAACCCATGTTTAGCATTTCGTCCGCTTCATCTAAAACAAGCGTGCGAACATTTCTAACATCTAGTTTTTTTCTATTGATGAGATCAAGCATACGTCCCGGAGTTCCAATTACAACTTGGCATCCGTTATTTAACGCTTTTATCTGGGTAGAGATATTTGCTCCACCATATACTGCAACAGTTTTTAATCCTTTTTGATACTTCGCAAAATCTTTAAGATCGCGAGCAATTTGAATCGCTAATTCTCTTGTAGGTGATAATACTAACATCTGAACATCGTCAGAATTCACATCAATTTGGTTAAGCGAAGGTAACCCAAAAGCACCTGTTTTACCTGTTCCCGTTTGCGCAAGCGCAATAAGATCACGCTGAGAAGCAAGAATAGTAGGTATTGCTAATTCCTGTACTTTTGTTGGTTCTGTAAATCCCAGTTTTTCAACGGCATCTAATAGTTCTTGTTTGAGACCTAGTTCTTTGAACGTTGGCATAAATTTTAATCATTTTTATCCCGTTCAAAATTTGCTGTTCGTAGTTCTTGCCCGGAATCATTGTTTGGTAAAAGAGGTGAGCTAATGACAAGAGGCAAGCAAGACAGCTTGATTCATAAAGGCCAGCAATGATCTATAAACCTGAAAGGTTCTATACAGAAGTAATAGTTTCCAGTCTTATCGCGAACTCACGATTTCAATAAGTGCCTAAGATAAGGATTATTTACACCAATAATGAGATTCTCTCTATAAATCTTTTTAATAGATAAATACCCTCCTTTTAAAGGAAATATTTTCATTGATAATTTATATTTTGTGAAAATCCGAGAAGCTAATATTCACTTATAATCGATTATTGATGAGCATTACTGAACACTATCCAAATGCAGTACAAATTAGAGAACTTGAGCAAACTATAACTAGTGAGCTAAATCTAAATGGATTTATTCTTTCACGTACCATTTGGGGTACTTCTATATGTTCAGATGAGGTTAATAATTCATTCAATATTTTCAGTCGACTTTTTGTTGGTCCGGGACCCTTCAGATTTGGTGGAATTTCAGGACTTCCGTTTACTGGAAAGACCGGTGTAATGGCTTTTGCCAGTCACATTCCCGAAAAAGGTGGTGCTTTTATTTTATACGGTCCACATATTGGAGTATCACAAGAAGGAAATGCTGGAGAAATATTACGCCAAAGACAGAATGCTAATTCAACTTGTTGTGGTTCTCTCATTGCCGGATTATCTGCAATTCAAAATCCTTCAACGATCGGTAAGGAAACAGAATCTGATTATCAACAAACTCAGGTTGTTAAGATGCTGAATGCAGAAAGAGATCAAATTCTAAGTGCAGATGATCAGATCAAAGAAGTGACAGAAAAAGCTTATGAGAAAATTCATACCCAAGTGAAAGAACTTATCCATGATTGCAAAGATGCCTTAAAAGGAAACAAGATATATTTAATGGGTGGTATTGTTATAAATACTGATTGGAATGAAGAAGATTGGTTTGATATTAGGAATCAAGAAGTAATTGAGTTTATCTAAGAAACCTATTCCAAGGCGAAGTCTTTGTTACAACACCTATAACAGCCATTCCCCATATTATCACATGAAATAGTAGAAATAAACCACTTACCAATTCAGAAGACATAAAACCTAAAATTTGTCTTACAAACCATTTCACTATGAAAAATAGAATGTAACCAATCATCAAATTCCCAAAAAAATTCACCGCCATAATTGCCAACGGGTGGTAGTTACTGTTCAGCTTTTCTTCGTATTCTAGATTTAGTTCTTGATTACGTAGTTGTCGCTCTATATCACTTTCGAATTCTTTTTGGTCTAACTCTTTCTCTATCTTGTTTTTATTACTCATACCCCAAAATAATAAAGTGGACTAATAATAAAAACTTAGGTCATATCTGTAGTTTCTAGGTAGCCTGTTGACAAAATCTAGGTCATCCCGAACTTGTTTCGGGATCTTACGAAAAGGCTCGGCTTAGCACAATGGAACCTACTTTTGTCTTGATACAAAAGTAGCAAAAGATCAAGCCGAAATATTTAAGACGGGTTCACTGATCCTGCGCTGAATAATCCTAAAGGTCTTCGTTCATTCTGAGAAAGTTAGTATACTGCTCACCAGAAAGGATTTTTCCTACTTCGCAGACGCATCCGGATCATCCTCTCTTTTCCGTCTTAAATACTAAGCGCGAATTTTCCTTGAGCTGTCACGGCTAAACTGTCAGCGAATTACCTATCATTTACGAGGATGACCCTGAGTGGCTACCCTTCAAAAGGTAAAAGAACCGGCTTACTTTTCCTCGTACATAAACTCGATCATATTCCCATCAGGATCAGCTATAAATAAGAATCTCCCCTTTTTTCTGTTTGCCGGTCCGCTCATAATTGTCACCTCTTTATCTCTGAAATACGTAGCAAGCTCATCTATCTTTTCCGGAGTATCAACATAAAAGCCAAAATGATCTACTCGAAAATCTCTGGATGTGGGATCATAACTGGTTTCAGCTTCTACAATAACCATCGTGTCTCCACCACCAATATCGTAGACAGCCATACTTTGTCCCATAGTTCTAACAACTTCAAAGCCTAAAATATCTCCATAAAATTCTTTAGAAGCGTCTATTCTATTTACTCTGATCGTGATGTGGTTTAAACCGGTTGGCGTAAAGTTCATTTTGTTCAATTAAAAATTAAGTATTGTTCAATAATCAATATCTTAAGTTAATTCTTAATTGTATAGTTTCATTCCGAATTATTTAAAACAAAGTTAACTGTGTCTATTTTTTATATCGTTGCTACTCCAATTGGAAATCTAGGTGATCTTTCCCCCCGTGCGGTAGAAGTACTGAAGTCTGTCGATCATATTGCATGTGAAGACACTCGAACTTCAGGTAAATTGCTCAGTGCTTTTGATATTAACACTCCTAAGTTTTCGTTTCATTTGCATAATGAGCACCGAAAAGTGGAGCATGTTCTCAATATTTTGCGCGGTGGACAATCGGTGGCGTTGATCTCAGATGCCGGAATGCCTGGAATTTCAGACCCTGGATTTTTAGCTGTTCGTGCCATTCGTCAAGAAGGTATTGATGTTGTGGTAATTCCTGGACCGGATGCAGCCACCACTGCCCTTGTTGCTAGCGGACTTCCTTGTGATAAATATTGCTTTGAAGGATTTCTACCACCAAAAAAAGGACGCCAAAAACGACTTTCACAACTAGCCGAAGAAGAACGAACCATCGTGTTTTATGAAAGCCCGCATCGCATTGTGAAATTACTTAACGAATTAGAAGAACATTTTGGTGGAGATCGGTTAGCCGCTGTAGCTAGAGAATTAACTAAAAAATTTGAAGAAGTAACTCGTGGTCCCGTATCTGAATTAAAAGAGAACTATGAAGAACGAGCTTCTATAAAAGGTGAGATTGCTGTTGTAGTTGCCGGAAACGGTTATTCTGAATAAAATTCGATCTAATACTCATAAAAAAAGAGCGAATCGTTAGACCGCTCTTTTTTTTAAAATGCTGGTGATGTAAGCTACTTAGAATTTACAGCTTCTTCTACTGCAGACTCTACAAACGTAGCGATATTTGTATGTGGTAAAAGAGTTTCTCCACTCCACACATACGACAAGCCTTCTAATCGTTTAACGTAGCGAGCTTCAACACCACCTTGAGCCATCAATAATGGGATAACAATAGCTTCTCCATCTTTATTGGCTTTAATTACCACGCTTCTAAAATGCTCTTTAGCTTGCTCGTAAATTTCCGGATTAGCGTCATCACGAACCGTAAAATAATCTATTTTTTTGAACTTCTTGTTCTCCTCACCTGCAGTAGCCTCAATCTGCTGAGCTAAGCTTTCCATAGTACTTACCCAATTTTCATTATCCTCCTCCCCACTAGGACCATGAGCTACAATTAGAATAGTTTCCTTGCTTGGTTCTTTACTCAAAGCGTTTATTCTATCCATCAAAATTTCTCCAACTAATGGATGATCATCTAGTGGTTCTGTAAGAATTATTTCTGCGTTGATATCAAGTTGTTCAAGCTTCATATCATCTTTAGAATGTGACATTGAAGATTCATTACTAGAATCACCTCTATTCGCCATCATAAGATGCATCATCATTGGAGGGTCTGCCAATGTATCTCTGATTCCTAGTAAATACTCGTTCTGTCTAATTATTGGGCTATATGATGAAACGAATAACTGAACCACAACGATCTTATTAACACCACTTTGTTCTAAGCTATCTATTGCAGGCTGCATAGTCATAGGGTTCGCCATACCGAAAGCAACTTGAGTAGGGTAACTTTCTTCAACTGACTTAATAACCTCATGAATAGAATTATCCCAAGCATCATCTCTACTACCGTGAGCGAGAACTAATACACCATAATCATTATTATTTTCAGTTGTCGATTTTGTACAGCTAAAGCTTGAAAGAATTACCGCTGCTAATATCAATAAATGCCAATTTGATGGCTTAAATGTGGACATGTTTTACTTTTAGAATTATTTATTTAGAGTAATTCTAAATTAAGGAAACATTAACCCGATAGAAACAAATATCTCAATCTTTTGGAGGTTTTTTGTCTTACATCTTTTTGTCGATTTTAGATGTCAGTTAATCAAAAATCATTTCTAACCCACTCTTGTTCCCTCCCTGTTGTTAGGGAGAGAGACGCTTAAACTCATAGCCACATCCCGTAATCTATTCATATATTTTGTAGTTCAAACAGATCCTTCGTCACTGAGACTTCTGGATCAGGATTGTAAATGTTAGGTAATTAGTTGACAGTTTTGATATGATGTAAATACTGTCACCCTGAGCTTTGGTTTTTTTGAGGGTACATTTCTGGTTGCGAAGGGTCTCAAATTTTGAACTAACCGGCTTTTACTCTACGAATACCAATCCTTTGATAAATCTTTCCATGTCGGATTTTATCGACTCAATTAATGCTACTTTCTTTTGTCTTGTCCAACCTTTCAGCTGCTTTTCTCTTTCAATAGCTCTACCAATGTCATCAGTTTCTTCATAATACACTAACTGATGTAGATTATACTTCTTCGTGAATCCATCTCTTTGTTTAGATTTATGCTCAAAAACTCTACGTTCAAGATTATTGATAATTCCAATGTAGATCATCTTGGAGATATTGCTTATCAATTATATATAATAGGTTTTAGCCATGTAGGTAAGACGGGGTCATAGCCCATTCCTTACAAAAAAACATTAATTACATTTGAGATCCTTCGACGTACTATACCCAAAAACCATCGGACTGATTTGGACCGCTCAGGATGACAGCCGTAGTTCTTTGAACGAATTACGTAACATCTACAAGGATGACTTTCACCTAAATCCACCCTCGTAGCATCCACTTCATCATGGCTCAACAACTACATTTATATCTCTTAATTATTTAACATCTGCATGAATGACTTTTACTATATTCCTCATCTAAAACTGAAAAGACAATCTGCTGTAAATATTCAATGAATAAGTTTCTAGAAAATAAATGGGCGTTATCAATTACAGCAGGAATTTTATTAGGATTAAGCTTCCCTCCCATTGACCTCTCATTTCTCACTTTCCCGGCTTTTATTCTACTCTTTCTTTTAGCTGATAAATGTGATTCCAATAAACAGCTAGCCTATTATAGCTATGCCGGCTTTGTTGTCTGGAATGTTATTACCACCTACTGGCTTTTGATGGCAAGTATGGTTGCAGGTGTTGCAGCTATTTTAGCAAATGCTGCTATCATGACCATTCCTTTAGTTTTGTTCCGAGTGTTTTCAAAGCGATTTGAACAGAAATGGCTGGTCGCTCTGCTACAGGCAAGTGTTTGGGTTGGATATGAGTTCCTTCACCATAATTGGGATCTTTCCTGGCCGTGGCTAGCCATTGCCAACGCATGGTCTAATCAAATTGCATTGATCCAGTATATTTCTGCAACCGGACATTTAGGAATCACATTTTGGGTGGTATTTACTAGTGCCTTAGCTTATTTGGCTCTTAAAAATGAAAGCAAAAAACTAGCTCTTATTGCTACGTTCAGCTTACTGCTTCCATCCGGAATATCCCTTATGATGTTTATTACCTCCACCGAGGCTCCGGCTGATAATGCTACAAGCGTTGCAGTGATACAGCCCAATCATGATTCCTACCAAAGTTTTGGGGGCATGGCAACATATCAAGAAATGGTAGACAGCTTATTCAGTATTACAAATCGCACCATAAGTGAAGATACAGAACTCATTGTTTGGCCGGAAAATGCCATTGATGCAGGCATCTATATGAATTCAAGAACTGCCTATGAACTGTCTGACTCCGCTAAAAAATGGAACTCCTCGCTAATAACCGGCACGGGATTATTCACTCTCTATGATGAACCTCCCGCTTTATACCGAGATATGGTTCGCGGTCAAGCGAGAAACTACTTTAATGCAGCTCTCTATGTTAGTGCTGATGGAAGCCGATCTCGGTACGACAAACACAACCTGGTACCTGTGGTAGAACGCTTCCCATTCGTTAATTTTTTCAACACCATTGATGTATTTGGTTGGCTAAACTGGGGACAAATTGCTGGCTTCGGTAAAGGAGAAACTCCATCTCCGCTTATAGATGAGAGTTTTACAACACAGGGCTTGATCTGCTACGACTCAGTCTACCCTTCATGGATTCGGGAATTTATTAAAGGTGAAGCTGATTTTATTACTATTATTACCAACGATGGTTGGTGGGGAAATACCAGCGGACATCACCAACACTTTGCTTACGCTCGCTTACGAGCCATTGAATTCGATCGTTGGGTAGTTCGAAGTGCCAACAATGGTTTTTCAGGGATCATAGATCCTGAGGGAAATGTGCTTCAGAAAACTAACTACTGGGAACGCACCGGCTTTAATTTCGATGTCCCTTCAAAATCTACTACAACATTCTACACACAGTTCGGAGATTGGTTAAGCTATTTCTGTTTGATGATGAGTGTGGGTGCTTTCGCTTTTGTGCTTGTGAGGAAATACAAGCGTTCGTAGCCTTCCTGATTAAGTGTACTTTTCTGTTTTGTTATTAAATTGGGATTCATTGCAATTTGCTATCTTTCGGTTATGGTGGAAAATACTGTTGGATATTTTCCGCAACGAGCCATACACAAACACGTTACACAATTAGGAAAAACATATTAAATGGAAATAAAAATTCTTGAATTAATTGCCAACATAATTATAATTTTCGCTGTACTTAGTTTTCACGAATTAGGACATTTAATTGCTGGATTAGTACAAGGTTTTAGATTTGAACTATTTGTTGTTGGTCCCTTAGGAGTTAAAAGGGAGAAGGATAAAATTAAAATATATCTAAATAAAAATATTCAGTATTACGGCGGGGTTGCAGCTACTTTACCTGTAGGTACAAGTCCTGATAACGCTAAAAAATTTGGAAATTTACTACTTGCCGGACCAATTGCTTCTATTCTTCTTGCAATAATTTTAGGGGGCTTATATTATTTTTATGATTTTCAATTTTCGAATGTTATAAGAATTGGAGCTATGGCCTCATTAGGTATTTTTTTAGCTACAACAATTCCAAGTAAAACCGGTGTGTTTTTTACAGATAGAAAACGTTACCAAAGATTAACTTCAAATGGGATAGAAAGAGAAGTCGAATTGGCTGTTCTTCGCATAACAGGAAGCTATGGGAGAGATAATTCTTATATCAATGTGGCCGTAGATGATATTGAAATGATGGTTAGAGATGATCATTACAAATATTTAGGACTCTTCACTAAATTAAGCTATCAATTTGAAAAAAATGGATCCTTTGATACTGATACAAAATGTGAATTTGAGAATCTATCTGAAGAAATGCCTAAATCTTTTGTGAAATCATTAAAGAAGGAATTAGAAAAGCTAAAAAAATAACTATGTATAACCCTTAGTTGCTTGGTTATACACTGCTCACAAGAATACTCATGCCTGCCTTTCGTTATACAGGGGGTTTCAGTTTTGTACCTTCTTATAAAATTAACCGCTAAACCAAGCTACTCCTCATAACCTAGACTTAAACCAAACCAAAAAGTATACACAATACGAAAATGTGTATAAGGCTTTAAAGTAGTTGTCTGTCGATCTTAGTCTTGTTCTTTTAAAACAAACAAAACAAAGATGAAGACAAATCAATTTGGCAAACAAGGTTGGGCACCTGATAGAATTGGGTCTCTTAAAGGTAAAACATACGTTATAACGGGTACCACAAGTGGTACAGGATTCGAAGCCGCACGGATACTGCTTTCCAAAGAAGCAAAAGTGGTGATGTTGAACCGTAATCCCAAAAAATCAGAAAGTGTTATTGCCACTTTTAAAAAAGAGTTGGGCAGCCAAATAGATGTCTCATTTATCCAAATGGATCTGGCAGAACAAGCTTCTGTAAAAGCAGCTGCAGCGAAGGTACTTGAGAAAGTTACACGTATCGACGCATTGATATGCAACGCTGCTATTGCTCAGGTGCCCAACCAGAAACTTACCGTTGATGGATTTGAAAGTCAGCTTGGTGTGAACCACTACGGTCATTTCACGCTACAAGGTCTGCTCTTTCCACTGGTTGAAGAATCCAAAGGACGTATCGTAACTGTGGGTAGCATGGGCTATAATATGGGACTGAAAACCATAAAGTTTGACGATATGAACTGGAATAATGATTACACTCCAAATGATGCCTATAGCCAGAGCAAATTAGCACAGATCATGTCGGTTTATGAATTACAGGATAAATTGGAAAAAGCAGACAACACTGATGTTAAAGTATATGCTTGTCACCCGGGTTCATCCAGAACCTCCCTGATCGATACCAGTGGTAGTTTTATGATGCGCATGATCTTTAACTTGATGAAATTTTCACCATTGACACAATCAGCTGAAAAAGGTGCTTACCCAATGTTAATGTGTGCTACTGAACACGATTTGGATCAAAAGGCATTCTATGGTCCTACAGGATTTAACAACTTTAAAGGACCTGTTGGAGCACATAAACTGGAACCACATGCCAAAGATAAAGCAGTAGCGGAAAAGTTGTGGGAAGTGTCGGAAAAAGCAACGAACTTAGAATGGAACTTTTAAATTAGTGATATGCAGCACTTTAAAACTTTATCGGCTTACTTAGATTATCTGGAACTTCCGGGTCCGGAGCATCCGATGTTGAGTGTGTTTTCTGCTATTGGAGATGGTTTCCTGCCGTGCCCGAAAGAGAGCTCGCCTCCTATCACTAATGATTTTTATTCCATTAGCTTAAAAAAGATCGTAAAAGGAGACTTAAACTACGGTCGCACAAAATACGATTTCACCAATGGCGCATTGATATTCATCGCTCCAAGGCAAGTTTTGCAATGGGATGAGAGTGTAGTTTATGACCAAAAAGGTTTTTCAATTAACTTCCACGAAGATTTTTTGAAAGGGACGGAATTGGCCAATCAGATCAAGAAATACGGTTTCTTTTCCTATTCCGCCAATGAGGCTCTGCATCTCTCCCCAAAAGAAGAAAAACAGATCGAATCAATTGTTGAGAATATTGAAATTGAATATCAGAATAATCAGGATGAGTTCAGCAAAGACATTATCATTTCGCAACTAAGCACGCTGTTGAAATACGCCAACCGCTTTTACGAACGGCAGTTTTTAAATCGAAAAGAATTGTCGAATGATCTTCTTGAGCAGTTTAATAAGCGTTTATCAGCTTATTTTGAATCGGGGCAATTGGAAGAACACGGAATTCCCGGTATTGAACAGATTGCGGATCAGCTGTCGGTTTCACAGCGTTATTTAAGCGATACACTAAAAAAAGAAACAGGCAAAACTTCAACCGAACATCTGCAATTGTATTTGATCGATGAAGCTAAGAATATTCTGTTGAACCCAAATAAAACCATCTCTGAAGTGGCTTATGAATTAGGCTTCGAATATCCGCCCTACTTCTCGCGACTATTTAAAAAGAAAGAAGGCATCAGCCCATCAGCATACAGAGAAAAATACACTTTAAATTAAGATCATGGATATTCTAAGAACAGCAACAGACTGGGCAAAAGCCGAAGTTTTTTCAACGTCATTTTTCATTGTTTTTGGAATCCTGTTTGTATTGGCAAGCATAGGATTTTGGCAACTTGCTAAAACTGATATGGCAAAAGCGTATATCATTCCCACCTTAGTTGCCGGATCATTACTATTGATCATTGGTCTTGGTTTATTTTTCACCAATAAATCAAGAATTACACAATTTGAGATGGATTATAATAAGGACGCTGCAGCTTTTGTAGAATCCGAGATCACACGTGTTGAAAGTACGTTAAAGGAATATCAAACCATCGTTTTCAAAGCGATCCCATTTATTATTGTAGTTGCTGCACTGTTGATCGTTTTTGTTGATAAACCAGTTTGGCGTGCAAGTGCCATCACAACCATTGCCATGCTGGTGGTTATTCTTCTGATTGACGGTACAGCCAAAGCCAGGATTGATGCTTATAGTGAACAATTAGAGATGGTAAATAAGAAGTAAGTATCGATTTAGATTTATAAACCTTTACACCTTGTCTCCTATTCCTAGTTCTTATTATATAAGATGTAATTTTACTTAAAACCGTTGGCGTTAAAAAAGAGATTTATATATCGTCCAGCAACAAAGAACTTTATTACGCTTACCACTCTAACGTATTAGCTTACATAAGCTTGTCTAATCTTATTTAAATAAAAACGCCTATCATGAAAAAAGCATTATTTCTTGTAACTGCACTCTTGGTTTTTGGAGCCTGTTCAAGCCAACCGGAAAAGAAAATTGTAGAGATCACCGGAATAGATTCCACAATAACTCCCGGAGATAATTTTTTCAGATATGTAAACGGCAAGTGGTACGACTCAGCTGAAATACCGGAAACTCAAGCCGGTGTAGGTGCATACAGGTTTATGAACTATCCACAACGATTACGTCTGCAAGAAATATTAGACAGCGTATCGCAAAGTAATAACGCAGAGGGTAGTGTTGCCCAAAAAGTTGGTGATTTTTATGCGTCAGGTATGGATACTGAAACCATTAACCAACGTGGTCATGAACCTATTCAGCCCATACTAGATAATATTGATGCTATTGATGATGTACCATCTTTAATGAGTTTTGTAGCTGATGAAGCCACAAAATATAACCGATCCATTATAGCTCTTGGAGTAGGACCTGATGATAAAAACAGTGGGATGAATATCGCTCATGTAGGTCAAACAGGAATCGGTTTACCGGATAGAGATTATTATTTCAAAACCGATGCACCAACGGTTGCTATTCAGGAGGCTTATAAAACTTATCTTGCTACACTATTTGAGCTTACTGGCAGTAATACTGCAACAGCAAAAAGAAATGCAGAGATCGTTTATGATATCGATAAACAACTTGCCACTTCTCACAAAACAAGAGTAGAACGTCGCGATGTTAAAGCCAATTATAACAAAATGGCTGTAGCAGATCTTCAAAGAAGACATCCTAACATTGGTTGGGATAATCTGTTGGAAAACATGGGAGCTCAAACCGATTCTATCGATGTGAGTCAACCTGCTTATTACGATGCACTCAATACATTGTTAAAATCAATCTCGATTAGTGATTGGAAGGCGTACCTGAAAGCAAATTCAATAAGTAACTATGCCGATGATCTAAGTAAACCTTTTGTAGATGCCTCATTTGAATTTACTAAAGTATTATCCGGTCAAGCTGTTCAAAAAGCTCGTGGTGAAGTAATAGCCAGTGCAGTAGATAATTATCTTGGTGAAGCTCTTGGACAGTTATATGTGAAGAAGTACTTCCCTGAAGAGGCTAAAGAACGAATGTTAGAACTAGTGAATAACTTCCAGAAGGCTTATGCAAAAAGAATAGATAATTTGGAATGGATGAGTGATGCCACCAAAGAAAAAGCGAAAGAAAAGCTCTTTGCCTCTACTAAAAAGATCGGCTATCCCGATAAGTGGAAAGACTACAGGAATGTGAACATTTCTCGTGATACCTATTTTGAAAACATTGTGTCGGCTTCTTCAGCAGAATATCAAGAGCAAATGGTAAAATTAGATAAGCCGGTGGATAAATCATTATGGTTTACAACACCTTCAACAGTTACGGCTTATCATAATCCTTCTGCTAATGAGATCGTATTTCCTGCCGGAATTCTACAACCACCTTATTTTGATTACAATGCCGATGATGCCCTTAATTATGGCGGAATCGGAATGGTTATTGGACATGAAATAACTCATACTTTTGATGATCAAGGTGCACAATATGATAAGGATGGTAATGTCTCAAATTGGTGGACAGAAGAAGATTATGCACAGTTCCAAGCCAGAATACAGCAGGTCATTGATATGTACAACACGTATACCGTATTAGATGGTTTACATGTTAAAGGCGATATGACGGTTGGCGAAAATACGGCCGATATTGCAGGAATAGCTGTTGCTTACGATGCTTTCAAGATGACCGAACAGGGACAGGACACTACAAAAATTGATGGTTTTACTCCCGACCAGCGTTTCTTTATATCCGTGGCCAATATATGGAGGGTAAAAATGAAGGATGAGTACCTGCGACTGTGGATCAATAACAACTCTCATGCTCCTCCGGTTTGGCGTGTGAATGGTCCACTAATGAACACTACTCCATTTTATGAAGCATTTAATGTGCAACCCGGAGATAAAATGTATTTACCGAAAGAAGAACGTATAACAGTTTGGTAGTGTAGAACAATTAGAAAATGAGTGGAACTCTAGAACTGTTTCTGGTCATGTACCCGAGCCTAAAGGCTCTACTTATTTAAGTTATTTACAGTAATAAAGCTTCGTCATCCTGAACTTGTTTCAGAATCTTAAGAAAAGGCTCTTAGTTTTATGACTATCAATTTACCCTCTTAAGGTGTCGTACCAATCTTCTAACGTTGGATTGTATTGCCTTACGAGGTTCCACTTCCATTGACTGTGCCAATTTTTCAATTGTTTTTCTCTGGCGATTGCATCACTAATGTTATCGTATTCTTCAGCATATATAAGAATGATTAGCTTATACTTTGAAGTAAATAAAGAGCCTTCTCCTAATTTATGTTTCCACACTCTTGAATGAATGTTATTGGTAACTCCGATGTAAATCGTAGTTCTTTGATAGTTAGTAAGAAAGTACACATAGCCTTTGTTAGTAAGACACATTCAAGAACTATTCCTTACAAATATCCCGAAATAAATTCGGGATGACCCTATGTGTTTTTAATATCCAGAAACTGTCAACGAATTACCTAACATCTACAAGAATGTCAGCTTGGAAGCCTATCTGCAACAGGGGCAAGCTCCAACTTCCACTAGATTATCTTGTCTTATAAACGAATCTAAAACATCGTATACAATGTTGTTACTATAACCCCTCTCCCATCATCTAGTGTAATAGACAATAGCTTTTTTTCCTTTTTAGGATTAAAATTGAAAGGATCAGTCATCACATCCAAACCACTTTTCTTTTTTAGTCTAGTTCCTTGTCCAGAGATAATATCCACATTGGGTTCAAAATCGCCGATAGGAACATGTTCTGTGATAATGATGTATTTGTAATCTGATAGTTTGTTCAAAATACTTTCTACTTCAGCATTCGATAGATGTTGGAGCACCTGTCTGATTAAAACACAATCTCCTGATGGTAGTTCATCTACCGCAATATCCAAGCAACTAAATTCTACATCTTCTTCTTTAAACTTTTCTTTATTTCGTTCTATAAGATCTTCTACTATATCAACAGCTACATATTTCTTGGTATGTTGTACCAACTCCTTTCCTACGTTAAAATCTCCACAACCTAGATCACACACTATAAGTGGTTGTTCAAAAGAAGTTAGAAATGAGGTGATGACATCAATATAGGGTTCCACTATTTCTGGATCATGAGACCCTTCGCCGGAATAATAATTAGAATCATTTTCTCCCCATAGATTCATCTCATAGATCTGTTCCATAGCATCTTTAGTCGGCCAAGGCTTCTTCTTTCTGATCTCTTTTTTCTTATTCGTCATAAATACTGCTTTGATCTCGAGGCCATAAAATCACCATCATTAGCTACAATTTCTACCATAATTATGAGAATTGAAACTAGGCTCCCTTTCCTAGCAAAGGTTTTTAATTGGATATATTTTTTGGAGTAATCATTTTTATATATCTATATTTATCGATATATTGATATATGACTTTAAAAGAAGCTACTGAAATAGGCAAATGTCTTTCCAATCAAACAAGAGTGCAAATAATGGAATGGTTAAAGGAACCTGAGAAGAATTTCCCTCCCCATGAAACATTAAAGCATTTCAATGATGGCGTTTGTGTAACCTATATTCAGGAAAAAGCAGAACTCTCACAATCTACCATTTCAACTTATTTAAGTAATATGGAAAAATGTGGGATCCTGATTATGACCAGACATGGAAAATGGTCTTACTTCAGGCGCAATGAAAAAATAATAAAGCAGTACACACAGTTTTTAGAATAAAAAAATTTATCCACTTACATCTACATATTTCGATATAACAAAGTATGAAAACACTCATTGATATTCTTGGTTGGTCAGGATCTGGGCTGGTGATCTTTGCCTATTCTCTCACTCTGCTAAACAGTGTGAAATATTTGGATTATGGTAAATATCTAAACTTAATTGGAGGTTTATTGATAGCTATTAACTGCTACTACTACAGTGCTATACCCTCTTTTGTCACAAACTTGATCTGGAGTGTAATTGCAACAATGACTATTTATAGAACTAGAAAAAAGAAACATATCCCAATAAATCAAAACGTACTTAAACTAAAATAAACACATTATGAAAATTCTGATTATAGGCGGAAATGGAACTATTGGTAAAAAGGTAGTTTCTAATTTTGAACAAGAAAATGAAGTAATAATTGCAGGCAGAACCAGTGGAGATGTTACCGTAGATATTGCAGACAGTACTTCTATAAGATCAATGCTTGAAAAGGTAGGCAGAGTTGATGCCATCATTTGTATTGCAGGCGAAGCTAAATGGGCTGAGTTTAATGAACTCTCAGAAGATGATTATCATATCGGTCTTAATAGTAAATTAATGGGACAAGTCAACCTTGTTCGAATTGGTCAAAATTATCTTACCAAGAATGGTTCAATTACTTTGACTACCGGAATATTAGCTGATGATCCTGTTTCTAAAACAACCAGTGCTGCTATGGTAAATGGTGGTATTCACAGCTTTGTACAAGCCGTTGCATTAGAAATCGAAAACGTCAGAGTTAATGTTGTGTCTTCCGGTATGGTTGAAGATGCTTATGAAAAATATAAGGATTACTTCCCCGGACATAATCCGATTCCTATGACCAAAGTTGTTAACGGTTATGTGCGAAGTGTAAATGGAAAAGGAAATGGTGAGATCATTAGAATTTATGATTAAAATATGATTCTATATTGAAGGAGTTCAGCTAAACCAGTAAACAATATGATCACATTAAGGAATGCATCGATAAAAGATCTTGAATTGCTAAAATATTGGGATACTATGCAACATGTGATAGACTCTGATCCCGATGATGACTGGAACTGGGAAGTTGAGCTTGAACGAGATCCTGAATGGCGAGAGCAATTGATTGCTGAATTAAATGGCAATCCAATAGGATTTATTCAAATAATAGATCCATATCATGAAGAAACGCATTATTGGGGTGATATCGAAAAGAACAAAAGAGCTATTGATATCTGGATAGGCGAAAAGCTCAATTTGAATAAAGGATATGGAACCCAAATGATGAAGATTGCCATTCAAACATGCTTTCGATCAAGCAATGTGGATGAGATCTTAATCGACCCTCTTAAATCCAATACAGATGCCCATAGATTCTACGAAAGGTTAGGATTCGAATTTATTGAAGAGAGAGTGTTTCATGACTCAGCCTGTTATGTATATGGGCTTCGAAGGAAAAACTATGATTTACTCAACAAGTAAATTTATCTGGATCTTATCGCAATTCTAATATTAAACCTGATCTCTTGATTGGTTCTAGGGGGAATGGAAGATCCTTTTGGAATTACACGATTATAAGTGTATTCAAAATTCGAATTAATGGTACTCGAGATTCTATAACCTATTATTAACGAGCCGTTATATCTTGTTTGTCCTGTCGTATTCTGTGGATCAAAGTCGTAAGCGTCTACATCATCACCTTTTTCATTGTAATTCTGAAATGCATTAATCAAATCATTTACTAGAATAAAATTCTGGTCTGAATCTTCACTATAGTTTCCACTCAGAGCTAGATCAATATTGTTCGTTATGTTTGGAAATAATGGAATTCGAACTCTACGGAAGGTATAGTTCAAATTCACCTTCACACCTTTTGAGCGCCGTTCTGATACGGTTTTACTGGATAAAGCAAAGCTCGTAAGTTTACTTGTCTCATATCCGATATCGGTTTTTAAAGTAGATTTCCAGGTTACATTTAGCTGAATTAGTGGACTAAACCGTTGGTCGATGGTAATGGATGCAGGTTCAAACTTATCTCTATTATCATTGATTGTAATACCTCCAAGATTCTGAGTGGTAGGGTCATCAAATTGATTTATATACTGCCAGCCTAGTCTATAGGTACCTTTATAACTATGTGTAAGCGAAGCTCGACTCATGCTTTCACCAATGATAGGTATCAACTTCTCAAATCCTTGCCAAGTAACTCGCCAATTAGGTTTAGGAATAGGTGTGAAATTTTTGTTTCCAACTCCGGATGTATTACCTCCTAAGTAAGAATTTCGAAAATCATCTTGAAGAGTAACCCTATTTAAAACTGTCCTTCCATCCCCATTGCCATTCGCATCATCAATAACTCCGGCATCAAGATCTTCAAAAGCTGTTTTAAGTTGAGTTCTGAAAAATTCTTCATATCCATTTCCAAATCCCCATACCGACGAATTTATATCTCCCGAGGAAATATTGATCGAGTTTACATCATTAGCACCTGAAAAAGTCAATGTTTCCGTATTTCTCTCATCCCAACGTGTAGACCAATCCAGATCAATAGAGATATTTTTAAAAAGCTGGAGAGATGTACCAAGTGTAATATTATCCGAGTAGGTTTTATTTATTGAAAGCGGATTGTCATTAATTCTCACAAATTGATCTCTGTCTATATCTTCACTTAACCCCGTTCTATATCCAAAAGGTGGTGAATATGATCCTTGAGACTGATCGCCAAAAGCGTAGAATAATTGGGATTGTCCATTATACCCCTGTTGATTAGTGCTTTTTCCCTTTTTATAGTTTAGATCAATATTTCGCATACTAAATAAAGCGAGTACTAATTTTCTTCCTACAAACTGTGCATCACCCAATAAATTTATACCGCCGGAACTTGTAGTATCGTTTACAGCGTTATTCGCACCGTTTCTGCTTCTTGACTCAGCTTCATCCTTATCTCTCATGTTTTGAATAAAACCAATTCCATCGATGATCTCTTCCACATCAAACTTGAAGCTGTTTGTTAGATCAAAAGTATTAGAAATTCCCGCGCCGAGATTAGAACCTCTTGGACTGTTATTCCACTGAAAACCACCACCATATGAAGCATTGTATGTAAGCCAACTTAGTGCATCAACTTCGTTGAGTTTTGGACTCCAGTTTGCCGTGTATGATTCTGAATAACTTGATCGACGAGCTGAAACAGAATCTGAGCTGATAATATCATTAAAAACATCAAAGGTCGGTCTTACCCTAAAACGTAAGCTATCTACTCCCGTTTGATTCAAATCTTCAATTCCAATATTAGAAAGGTCGAAGTTTGTATTAGATCGAAAAGAGGTCTTTATGGACGGCGTTAGATTGTAACTAAATCCAAAATTTGAGCGCTGAGTAAATGAGTGGGTTTGTTGTATAGGCTGGATCGTATCGTCGCCCAAAAGCTTTCTGCGCCGTTCATCATAACTTCTGGACACACTAGTTGATGCACTTATACTTGAAGGCATATACCCGATTCTTAGCCCGGATAAGAGATTGAGTCCCGGTACATCCTCAGTAAATCCAAATGGCCGAAAAAGCTTTACCCGTGCAAATGTTAGGCTATAGTTTACAGAAGCGGAATAATTCCAATTATTCTGGAGTTGTAACTGAGGATTTCGAGATAATCCTTCATTATATACGTAGCTCAACTTTGTTTTATCAAGAGTGTATTGAGCTAGTTTACTTTGCGAGTTGGATTTTGAAATATTTGATACATTCAATGAATAACCTTCTGTAACTGTCTGAACCTCTTTAATCTTTTCTTCTACATTCTGTTCAATCAAGACAGGGGGAATATCAGTTCTATTTCGTTCAGCTTCGATGAAATCATCCAGTCTTATATCACCTCTATCCGGTAAAAACTTTGGCGTAGAAGAATTACGTCTGGCTGACACTGTTACCGGGAATGACCATCCAAAACGATCCGGCACAAGCTTGTGTAGATTCACTGTGGAACTTACTGAATATCCTAAGTCATCTGATACACTTCGTTGTCCCAATCTGGAATCTAGCCCACCAAAACCGGTAGTCTGGCGAGTTACATTCGCATTCATTGTAGCAAAATCTGCTAATTTTAAATTCGCCTTTCCATTTGCGGCCCATCCGTTTTCATTATCAAAACCGGATATTCTTAATTCATTCACCCAAAACTCTGCATCCAGTACCGGAATACCGGAAGAATTAGGGTCTTCCATGTCATGAGGGTTTCGAATACCTATGGCAAATTCTGATATCCTGTCCAACGATGGATTCCCTTTTATAGCAATTACTGATCCGGGTGTCATTCCCTCGCTACTTGAACTTTCATAAAGCTGAGTAGGGTCTGCATTATCATTTATTCTAGCTTGTTTAAGCACATTAAAAGCAGAGATCACAATATTCATACTGTTTTCATCATACTTCCAAACTTCTTCTGCCTCGCCATTTAATCGACCTGCTTCCTGTGGATCGTATGAACCGAAATTAAAATCGGGGTCACTAGGTGTTACCGGCTGTCGATATTCATAGTAATCATTATCCAGATCTGTACCCATCCTTATAACAAGTTCTGCATCCTCCCTCTCTTCGTAACCTTCACCATGAACAAACATTCTGATATTCGAATAATTCAAGAAATTCAATCCACCAGGATATACCCTCTTTACTAAGTTAATTTCCTGAGATCCAAGCCCTTCTGTTTGCAATACCAAAGACTGTTCATTAGCCAAGGATTGTGATTGAGCTCCTCTATTCACTGCTCTTATAGCACCTTCCGGCTGTCGATAAGGAATAGGTCTACGGCTAGCATTTTCTTCAATATTTACGGTGGATACTTGAAACTCTGAAGGTGAGCCCCTTGACTCAGTAATATTCTCAGCTTCCCTCCACTGGCTACCCACAAACTCTAGCGTGGCAAAGCGCATAGTGAAAGGTTCTTTATAGCCCGACATCCACATTCTGATGTATGAAATATTTTGGAAGCTGTTAATATCACCGATTTTCCTGGTGAACTCATTCAACGGGATACGAATTAATCTCCAAGTTCTGTCTTGTGTTCCCCCATCTACTTTATCAACTATAAATGTACTGTCAGAACCAATTTCTAAATTATCGAAATCTGCCGGGTTGTAATTGATCTCGTATTGAAAATAAGAGTTTTGGATTTCCACATTTGAAGGAGTGATCAATCCCTCTTTCTCAGGTTTCAATGTAACCGCACGCTTATCTCCACCGGCATTCGGTGTATTTCCATCATAATACCCTCTTACTCTGTGAAATCGCTCATGAAGTTTTAATCCATCAATTCTGGATTCTCCATAATACACGTAATCATCATTTGAGGGATCCGCTGCAATTTCTTGATATTCCGGACTTCCTATTCCATACGCGGCTTCCATCGCTGACAAGAAATTTTGAAATAGGACTTTCTCATTGGCCTGGGAATTAAAACCATTCTCATTAGGAACCCCATCCAGTCCTACATCTTCCAGATTTCTGTTTTGATTTGAAAACTGCCCTTGTGGAGGTATCGGTAGTGTTGGTATATAAGATCTTCCGGCAGCATCGATCTCTAAACTAGCCGTATTCTGTGCTAATCCATCCTCCGTATTAGAAACCTCGTTTGGTATTACATCTTCTGAAATTATACCGAGGTCAATATAAATTTTTCCGGCATAGTCTTGGTTGATGTCTTGTGCATCAGGGGTTTTTCCACCCGGTAATACTGATTGTACCCAAAACTCTAAAAACTCAATATTGTTTTGAGTTAGATCCTCCTGACCCGAAGGTAAGGTAGCGGTCATTCCTCCCCACATATCTTCCGGCTCGTTTTCTAACTTGTTCTTTAGGTCGGTATTGTAATTATAAGGGCCTCGTTTAGTAGGATCATAATAGACATCTAATGTAGTTATTACTTCTTCCTGTGGATTATTTGTCTCTCTTCCACGAAATACATCTCGTACAAATACTGGTTTTGATTCAGGAGTAATTTCAACATTCCCCAAAATGCTGGTGATGTTTCTCGGAATTTCATACCAAGAGAATTGAGCTCTTAGATCGGATCTGGCAACTTTGGACATAAGATCCGATGCCGGCATAGTGTTATTTTCAAAATCAATGCCATCGTAGCCCGGAACAGCCGCAGGAGCACTCGGTAAGTTCCATCTAGACGCAAACTTAAATCGAATACTAAATTCGGCACCTTCAAAATCATCTATGAAAGATAACCCGCTCTCTTCATCTTCATAAAGAATCCCATTATCAATCGCATCTCTTACAGCGTTTGTTTGAGCAACCCCAGGTCTTAACTGAGCAAACTCTCCGCTTATGCTAAAATTTGATTCTTCTTTAGTTTGCAGCAAAGGAATTCTATCGATGAACCGTGTAAGCCATGGAGTATCAAACTTTGCATTGGCATCCAATCCTATTACAGTGTTGTTAATAGGCTCATTCCCTATTCTTATCTTATCTGATAGGGTTTGCTCATTAAGCCTGAAAAAAGTACTTCCAAAACTTATCTCATCTGAAATTAAATATTCGGCACGAACACCTGTGAAGTTCTTTTGGCCAATCGAAAAGAACTGATTGTTTTCATACTCCACTCGCAAATTTTGTCCGGGCGCTAAAAACCTGTCATTTAAGATGGTCACACTTCCAAATGAATAGTCCACTTCATAGTCAACACCTTCAATTAACTCAGCTCCATTTGCAAACACTTGAACCGAGCCTTCTACTAACTCTCCTAAAAAGAAAGAGCTTGAAACCCCTCCTTTAGAATTACCGCTGATTTCGTAGAATCTGTTCTGAGTACTTTCAAATGCAATTTCCTTTTTGGCAGAATACAAAGAGTCGAATACTAATTCAGATTGATCTGTTCCTAACCCCGATACTAAAGTGTCTATTCTTTCCCCAAAAGGTTCTAAATAGGGAAACATTATCTTTCCGGTGAATGGATTAAATCTCAACCCATCAAAATCAATACGACTATCAGATCCTAATGCTTGTTGTGAATCCTGAAGATCAAGTCCCAGATCTTGCAATAATGTCGGAGTTCTACCCGGTATTCGGTTTATAGATTGATTGTTCTTTGTGATCTCAAAATCTAATGTTAAGCCTTCTTCCGTTACGTTGGTAACTCCCAACGAGTACACGTTTCTCAAAGTTAATTCCCACGCGAACTTATCTGGTGTTAAATTTCTGGGGCGCAGTAGCTTTAGATAAGTAAAAGCTCCATCTCTGGGTTCGAGGTCACCCACTTCAATGATATTGCTTGGATCGTTAGGATCAACATAGGCGTACGAAACGGCTAAAGTAGAATTATTACCTACTCTTCTTTTTAGACTGATAATTCCAAGTGCACTGTTAAATTCATAATCTTCACCGGGCTTAAGTTTTACGTAATAACTTCCCGGTTGCACACTTCCTTTCAGATTTAAGTCATCTGTTTGTACCGAATTATCTGTTCTTCGATCTTCTAGTTTCTGATCATCTAATCGATCATTCTCTTGATTCGGCAGCCCAAAAGTTCCATCGGGATTTTCAACCACACCCATATCAACAAAAGCATAGGCTTGTTTCGACTCACTAGGAGCGGAACCGGTTGCATCTTCTATCCAAACATTAAGCTCTGTTACATTATACGCCGTACCAATCAGCGGTAGATTATCAAGCATATTTCCCTCAAACTCCTGACGGTTATAAAAATCTAAAAAGAAATGCTGATCGTCGTCATAGTCGGTAGGTTGTAATTCAAACTGAACTTCTTGAGAACCTCCTGTGATCGTCTGACTCTTGCTCTCACCCTTCTGTTGAGATAATACCGAGGTTACTCTAAGTGGACCTAATTCCGCTATAGATTTAATTCCGAATAAAGAGCCGCCCCCTTTTACTAAAGAGTTACCGGTTTCCATAGATACGTTACCCAACTCAATACTTTTGATGATCTCATCTTCATAACCTGTATATGCAATTTTAAGTCGGTTCTGATAATCAAATGCGCGCTCAGTATCCCAGTCAGTTGCAATGGTTAATTTGTCACCAATACTCCCCTGTATATTAAGCTGTAAGTTTTGGTTAAATGTTGGATCTACTCTTTTTTGCTGATCTTCAGGAATGGCAGGGTCTTCTATATTTTGGATTGAAGCACCCACATTCATATTTGCAGATCCATTTACTCTCAGATTTACCTCAGGTTTACCAAAAATAGTAGTGAAAGCCGAATTCTCTCCACCCGGAATCTTCAAGCTGAAATCTAATAATCCCCTACCTTGTAACTCTTCTTTTTTACCTTCTTGGATAAGTAGCAAAGATAATTCTCTTTTCTGTGCTTCTTTCTTCTGAGCAGTAAATGTTTCGAAATCTATAACTTCCGGAACTAGAACAGAAGTTCCACTTATAGTTTCCTGAATTGTATAAGTAGATACAGAATCCCACCCAACAACGGTTTGAAAATCATTTGATGATGCTTGGTATATTTTTGGGATGTTGCGAGTCCTAAACTTGCTTACCGGACCTTTATCAAATGGGGAATAGAATTTTATACCGATCAAAGCCGAATCCGGTACTACTTTGGATGTATCTATTACACTAGGGCTTTGCTGGGCATAGATATTCATAGACGTGAAAAACACCCCGCCACAAAGCAAAATTGGTATTATGAATAAAAGCCTAGTATATGAGTTCAAAAGATAGCGTAAACTCTAAAATTAAAACTTAGTTTTGTAGCTATTTTACTATAGGCCTATCTACTTCATTTGGGATTCGAATTGGCAACGATAATAACATATATTCATTTATCTTGAAAGTTTAAATCTAATAAGCTTTAATGAATTTCGTTCAATAATTTATAATTCTAAACAAGTAGAAAGAAATAAAAGTACTTATTATCATAATTGATGATTAAAAATTTGGTGAATAGCTTACAAATTGATTTGCTTAAAAAGCATATAGGTCCATTCCTATTCTGTTTTTTGACCTTGATGTTTTTGTTGCTAATGCAATTTCTGATATTACACATAGATCGCCTGATTGGTAAGGACATCCCTCTGTCTGTGATCTTTGACCTCATAGTTACAAACCTTGCATACATGGTAGTTCTAGCAGCACCAATGGCTGTGTTAGTAGCTACTTTAATGGCCTTTGGTAAGTTTTCTGAGATGCATGAGCTTACTGCTATTCGAGCTTCCGGTATCCACCCTTTTAAGGTTATTCTTCCGGTATTACTAACAAGTATCTTTCTGTGTATAGGGCTTGCGTGGTTTTCGAATGATCTACTCCCTGAAGCAAATCATAAGTCAAGATCACTATTTATTGATATCAGGCTCAAAAAACCCGGTTTTGATCTTAAACCCAATGAGTTTTACTCAGGTATTGAAGGATATATTTTTTTAGTGGATGAAATTGATAGTGAAACCGATAGTCTATATGGAATCACATTATTTCAAGAACCCACTAGAGATGCTGATAGAGCGTTTATAAAAGCTGAAAAGGGATACCTAGAATCAGAGAGCAGTTCTATGTTAACATTGTATCTATTCAACGGCAATCAGCAAAAATTTCCACGAACAACAAATAGAAATACTACTACTCTTGAAGTTTCTGAATTTGACCAACACCGCATCACTTTTGATTTAACCGATCTAGCTTTTGAAAAATCTGACCCCGATCAAAGAAACAGAAGCGATAGAACTATGAACATACAAGCAATGAAAGTGATTGTGGATTCTCTTAGAATAGATATTGCTAAACAATATGAGGGAGCTACACATTTAAGTAATACACTGCCAAACTTAGGGCTTGAGAATATGGGCAGATCCCGAACTATTAAACAAGACTCGACTGTTCCAGATACTGTTTTAATGACACCTTCCATTGTTGTTAACAATCAGAAAAACTTTTCTGAGCAACGCATGGTTCTCCAAACAACGATATCTGATCTCAATAATTACCAAGCCACTCTCGAGAATATACAAGCTAATATTTTATTTAGAGAGAGAAGCATAAGTAGATATTTGGTGGAGATCCACAAAAAATTCTCTATCCCGTTTGCCTGTATAGTGTTTATACTTTTAGGAGCACCAATAGGGATAATGAGCAAACGAGGAAACTTAGGTGTTGCCGCTATTATAAGCACAGTTATTCTTACGTTTTACTGGATATCACTTATACAAGGTGAAAAACTTGCTGACCGGTTATTTATCTCGCCTTTTATAGGTATGTGGACGTTTAATATTGTATTCTCTCTTGTCGGTATCATACTATTAATTCGTTTAGTTACAGAATTTCGAATTTCAGACCTCTTCAAAAGAAATGGGTAATAAACTAGATCGCTATATCTTTTTTCGACTACTAACGATTACTTTTTTTGTAATAATAGTGTTGGTATTCATTTTCATCATGATCGACTTCTCAGAAAATAGTGACGATTATACCGATAAAGGAGCTGAGATGGCTGAAATTTGGGGAGATTATTATCTCAATTACATACCGGAGATGACACGCTTAATACTTCCTGTTGCCGTTTTTACAGCTTGTTTATTTATAACTGGCCAACTATCTGAACGACTTGAAATTACGGCTTTAAAGGCCGCTGGCATTAGTCTATATCGATTGATCGTGCCTTATATGCTATTTGCTGTTTTTTGCGCCGGATCTATCAGTTACTTGGATTCTAAAATCATCCCTACATCCAACAAAACTAAGATCGCCTTTGAGAAAAAATATCTGAAGAAAAAATCCGAATCTATTGATAAGAATGATGTGTACCGGCAAATAAATTCAAACAGTATACTCAGAGTAAATTATTTTGACGATGAACGGAAAATCGCTTACCAAATAAGCCTTACAGATAGTGATAAAAATGGTGTTAATCGGAGTATTACTGCAAACCAGATGGCCTGGAATGAAGAAGATTCTCTGTGGTCATTAAAATCTGTAACAAGCCGCTCATTCTCAGAAACCGGTTATAATGAAACATTCACAGAAAAAATAGATACCTCTTTAGCTATTTATCCTCGGGATCTTTCTCGATCTACATCAGATATTTATCAGTTGACTTATGTTGAGGCTATCGACTATATAAACTCCATAGAGCGAAGTGGTGCAGGCAACATTAATATGCCTAAAGTTCAATTTTTTGGCAGACTTGTTTATCCTCTTTCTATAATTATTGTAATAATAATCGGATTTGCAGTTGCTTCTGTACGCAGGCGTGGAGGCAAAGGAATTTATTTAGCGGCGGGTCTTGCTATCAGTTTCTTATATTTAGCCTTTATGAAGATAGCTGAGCCATTTGGTTACTATGGAGCAATACCACCCGAGCTAGCTGCTTCTATTGCTCACATATGCTTCTTCACTGTTGGAGTAACTATGTTGATTACTGCAAAAAAATAATCAAGCTTCAGGTACAGGTCCTCTATACATCGGGATATCAACCTTCTCTTTACTTGATGAAATTGGTCCATGCTCTTCTTCAAACTTATTAACATTATCATTAAGAGCATTTGCTAGTCTTTTTGCATGATCTGGAGTCAGTATCATTCGCTTAACTACCTTTGCTTTTGGAACGCCCGGCATAACAGCAATAAAGTCTAGTATAAATTCTGATGGGGAATGAGTGATCATAACAAGATTAGAATACGTACCTGTAGCCTCCTCTTCTTTCAGTTCAATCTCCATTTGTCCGGGGTTCATCGTTTGATTCTGTTCTGCCATAATCCTCTAATCTAAAAATCCTTGTTTCTTCATCCATTCATCGTTATAAATTTTACCGATGTAACGGGTTCCACTATCAGGAAGTATAATAACCATAACATCGTTCGCATTCATCGGGTAATTCTCAAGGTAATCCAATGCTCCTTTTACTGCTGATCCACATGACCAACCTACAAATAAACCTTCTTCGCTTGATAATCTCCTTGTCATTACCGCCGAATCTTTGTCATTGACTTGAATTACTTCATCAACAAAACTTAAATCTATAGCTTTCGGAATAATGTCTTCGCCAATTCCTTCTGTTAGATATGGCTTAACTTCATTTATATCAAACTCGCCTGTTTCAAAGTATTTTTTATATACCGAACCAACACTATCAATACCAATAATTTTTATGTCAGGATTTTTTTCCTTCAAAAATTTAGCTGTACCAGTAATTGTACCTCCCGTACCCATTCCTGCAACAAAGTGAGTGATCTTACCCTCCGTTTGCTCCCATAATTCCGGACCTGTACTTTCATAATGAGCTTCAGTATTACTCAAGTTATCATACTGGTTGGGGTAATAAGAATTAGGTGTTTCTTTGTTTAATCTTTTAGCTACGGAGTAATAACTCTTAGGGTCATCTGATTCAACATTTGTTGGACATATGATCACCTCAGCACCAACAGCTCTAAGAATATCAACTTTAGACTGACTCTGCTTATCTGTGGTAGTAAAAATACATTTGTACCCTCTTTGTATTGCAACTAAAGCCAGTCCCATTCCTGTATTACCCGAAGTCCCTTCTATAATTGTTCCACCTGGTTTAATGAGACCTTTTTTCTCTGCATCATCAATCATTTTGATAGCAATACGATCTTTAATGCTTTGCCCCGGATTGAAATACTCAACTTTAGCTAGCATAGTTCCTTCAAATTTAGATGATACTTTTTGAAGTTTCACTAAAGGTGTATTACCAACGGCTTCAATAACTGAATTATAGTACATAAATGTATTTTGCTTAAACGTTAAGTTTAAAGCTAAGAAATTCTAGCTTAACTGTTTTAGTTCAATTTAGATAGATTTGGTCAAGATTATTTACAGTAGTGTTTATTATCACTATCATATGGTATCAACTAAAAATCTAGATCAACAATGTTTATAGACCAAAAAAAACCAAAAGACTTTGATTGTGGTTTCAATCTTGACTTAATGATTGCAGCACTACCCCGCATCAAAGACGATCAAGAACGAATTAAGTATGCTAAAAGAGCAGTTGGTCTTATAAAACAAAGCCACCCTACCTGGGTAGATGAAAATGGCAAAAGTGAAGCTGCTTGGGAGTATTTTTTTGAATTAGCCGAATACGATCTAAACGAATACGGGATCAAAAACCCATTCTCATCCGGTACTGATGACGATGCTCAGTAATCACCTCTGATTGCTCAATCCAAATCATTCTGAAGTATTGTTCTTTCTTGGGAATTTCTCTAACCATTTCTTATTTTCAATTTAAATTGAAAATTAATTATTGATAAGGCACTATGCCTACAGATCATTTAAAGAACCATTCTCTCGTTGAGGTATTCGAACATCAAATAGGTCGAAATGAACTTGATGTAGAACTCAAAAAAATACTGAGCCTTTTTCAGAATGGTAGTAAATCTTTTTTTTCAATTTCTTTTCCCATTCAAAAAGTTGATACACTTGCCGTATTAGAACAAAATCCTGATAAAGCTTCTTTCGAGTATTATTGGGAGAAACCAACCGATCTGTTTTCCATAGCCGCAGCCGGCGAACTGAGAAGAATTCAAACAACCGGAAGAAATAGATTTAAAGAGGCCTCAGCGAAGGGTAAAAAGTTAATTAGTGAGATTTACTCTTTCACAAAACTGAAGCATTCTAAAACTGCGCCTCATCTTTTTGGGGGCTTTTCGTTTCATGACCACAATGTAAGCAAGGAATGGTCTAATTACGGAGCAGCTTCATTTACTCTACCCAAATGGTCTATAATAGTGTCTGGCTCTTTAACTTTAATGACACTCAATCTCGAGATCACAGAATCTGACACTACAAACTCGTTATCAAATAATATTTATGATCAGTTAGAGCATCTCAATGTGCTTTGTTCTGCGGAAGGGTATAAAATTGAAGAAGATTTACCGGATACGAATTATGTTAAAATACCTGAAGCAGACTCCAAGGTTTTTTCTAAATGGGAATATTCAATTAATGAAGCAACCAATCATATAGCACAAAACAAGTATGATAAAATTGTGCTTGCCAGAAGATTGAATATCAGTATTACTAAAAAGGTAAATGATACACTTATCCTTAATCGTCTTCGAAATCAATATCCCGACTGCTATTCATTTTTAATTCGTCAGAACTCTGAATCTAGCTTTATTGGATGTACACCAGAGCGATTAGCCACTTTTAGTCAAGATTTTATACTAACAGAAGGCTTGGCAGGAAGTATTCCAAGGGGGAAAACTGCTTCAGAGGATGCACGATTCGAAGCTGACTTATTGAACAGTACAAAAGATAGAAATGAACATGAATTTGTAATCAATGCCATTAGTCAAAAACTAAAGCAGTATTCTGATTCAATACAAATTTCCAGTTCTCCTTCCGTAAAAAAGCTGACTAATGTTCAGCATCTTTACACTCCCATAAAAGCTCATATAAAAAGTAATGTCTCCAAAACAGAAGTTCTAAAAAGCTTACACCCTACTCCAGCTGTGGGCGGATTTCCTCGAGAACAAGCAATTCCCTACATCGCACAGTTTGAAGATTTTGACAGAGGCTGGTATGCATCTCCCGTAGGTTGGATAAATGCTAATGGCGATGGCGAATTTATTGTGGCTATTAGAAGTGGATTAATAAAAAAAGATGAAGTGACTTTCTTTGCCGGATGTGGTATCGTTAAAGGTTCAAACCCAAAGAAAGAATGGGAAGAAACTAATTTAAAATTCATACCGATGCTCTCGGCTTTAGAATATGCAAGAAAATGAACCTCAAAATTTAGCCTTTTTTTGGAGCACACTTTTTGTCCGTTCTCTTTTTATTGAAGGAGTTAGAAATGTTGTTATTTCTCCGGGTTCCAGATCTACTCCCTTAACTCTTGCTTTTTCAGCTCATCCTGGAATAACCAAAACAACAGCCATTGATGAACGTTCTGCTGCATTTATTGCTTTAGGTCAAGCAAAAGCCTCCGGTGTACCAAGTGTACTTGTTTGCACCTCAGGAACTGCACTAGCTAACTATTCTCCCGCTGTATTTGAAGCCACCAACTCAGGAATACCAATGATCATTGCAAGTGCTGATCGTCCTCCTCATTTAAGAGGAATTGGCGCTTCACAGACCATCGATCAGATCAAGATATTCGGAGATCAGCCTGTATTTTTTCATGAAGTAGGTGAGCCTAAAGCTGATGTTAAAAATCAAAAAAGAATTGAAACATTGGCAAGGCAATCTGTGCAAAATTCCATTGAATATTCAGGGGTTGCTCATCTTAATTTTGCCTTTGATAAACCTTTTGAACCTGAGGCAGACTTTTTAAAGCAAATAGAGAATGAAAACCTTAATCACTCTAAACGCTCACAAACAGATTATTCACAAACCCAAGGTGAAACAGAACTCGGTGAAAAATTTTGGTCTCAATTAATTTCAGCTGAAAAACCATTATTGGTAGTAGGTGCTTCTATAAGTAATACTGAGTTGAAATTTATAACTCCGTTAGCACGGATTTTATCTGCTCCAATTATTGCAGAACCCGGTTCCAATATCGAAAAATCAAAACATGTCATTTCAGGATACTCGGGATTTTTGAAAGACCCTGAGTATCGAGAAAAGCTTAAACCCGACCTATTGCTTCGTTTTGGTTCTTACCCTGTTTCAAAAGGTGTGCAAGAACTCCTCGATGAATCTGCTGATGTTCATCATATAAGTTTTAGTAATTCTAAGTTTCCTAATGAAGGAAATGCTATTGCTAATAGAACAATAGATATAAAAGGTTCATTACTAATTCCTGATGTTAGTGGTAATGCAAGCTCAAAATGGCTCAGTTCCTGGAAGAAAATTTCCAAGAAATATTCCTCTTTTTTGCTTGACCAAGTACACTCAAACACTCCTTTAACCGACGGATTTATTTTTAAAGAGGCTAGTGATTTGATACCTCAAAAAAGCTTTACTATGCTTTCCAATTCTTTTCCTGTTAGGGATCTAGCACTATTTACTGATTTTACAGGGAACGAAATTTATGTAAATCGTGGAGCGGCAGGTATCGATGGTATTATATCAACCACCATTGGTTTGAGTACAGTTCTTGATAAGATCGGAATACTTTTTATCGGAGACGTTGCCTTTTTGCACGATATGAATGGCTTACTGAATGCACGAGATGTTAAAAAACCACTTGTCATCGTTATTTTGAATAATGGGGGTGGCACCATCTTTAGAATGCTTCCGGTATATAAATTCAAAGAAAAACATTCCCAGTACTTTGAAACTCCACAGAATGCTCGCATTGTTTCACTATGTCGAGGCTTCAATGTTGATCATACACTGGTTTCGAAACCCGAACAGTTTGCCCCAGCTTTTGAAAGTAGTATTAAGAAGCCCGGTGTTCATGTAATTGAATGCATTACAGACGCAGATGATTCCATGATTGAACGCCACAAGCTTTGGAATTTCTCTTTATCTTCACAGCATGAAGATTAAACTCAGAGGAATAGAATATTATTACAAACTACATCAACAAAAAGAGTCACTGCCCTACTTGGTATTACTACATGGCTTTTTAGGTAGCTCTTTATCTTTCAACAAAAACATCAGTAAACTTCTCCCCTTTTGTAACCCTATTACAATTGATCTATTGGGACATGGAAATACAGAAGGTTCAGAGATGCATTATCGTTTTGCACCAAAGGAACAATCCGCTGATATTGTTAAATTGATTTCTGAGCAATTCAAATACCCTTTATTTCTGTATGGATACAGTATGGGAGGTAGATTGGCTTTACAAATTGCTCTACAACGCCCTGATCTGTTTCAAGGCTTGATCTTAGAAAGCACAACATTCGGCATAGAAAGTGAGCAAGAGCGACAAGCCAGACAGGCTTTAGATGGACAGAGAGCAGATTCTATTTTGGGGAATTTTGACCAATTCATTGATGAATGGAAACTTTTGCCCATCTTTAATTCCGAAAAGGACCAAGATTCAACAGATCAAATTCAACGATCTCAAAACCCACTTTGGATGAGTAGCTCCCTACTAGGTTTTGGTACCGGAAGCATGCCTTGTTTAATTAAGGGACTACCTAACCTTCCCATGCCTGTACAACTTATTGCAGGTGCTCAGGACCAAAAATTCACTAATATTATGAGCTCGATGCAGAAAAGGATTGCATCTGCTTCACTTGAGGTTTTTGAAAATGCAAATCATCGAGTACATTTAGATCAGCCAGAAAAAATTGCAACTGTTTTAAAAAAATTCATTCAAACTAATACGTTACCATGAACTGGAAAACCGTTAAAGAATACGAAGATATTACCTACAAAAAGAGCAACGGCGTTGCTAGAATAGCATTTAACAGACCCGATGTAAGAAATGCTTTTCGTCCAAAAACTCTTTTTGAAATGTATGAAGCTTTCTCTGATGCAAAAGAAGACAATGATATTGGAGTTGTTTTACTAAGTGCTGAAGGTCCTTCATCAAAAGATGGGAAATATTCTTTCTGTTCGGGTGGAGATCAAACAGTACGTTCAAAAACTGGGTATAAAGCCGGAGATGGTATCAACCGATTAAATGTTCTAGAGCTTCAACGGTTAATTCGCTTTATGCCTAAAGTTGTGATTGCCGTAGTACCAGGATGGGCTGTAGGTGGTGGACATAGTTTGCATGTCACATGCGATCTGACTCTGGCCAGTAAAGAACACGCTATTTTTAAACAAACTGATGCCGACGTTGCAAGTTTTGATGGTGGATTCGGGTCTGCCCTGCTCGCAAGACAGGTTGGACAAAAGAGAGGACGCGAAATATTTTTCCTTGGAAGAAATTACAACGCTCAGGAAGCCTTTGAAATGGGCATGGTAAACGCTGTAATCCCACATGATGAACTTGAAAATACAGCCTACGAGTGGGCTGTCGAAATATTAGGCAAAAGTCCTACTGCTATTAAAATGATCAAGTTTGCTTTCAATATGATAGACGACGGGCTGATCGGACAACAAGTGTTCGCCGGAGAAGCAACTCGCTTGGCTTATATGACCGATGAAGCTGAAGAAGGTAAAAATGCCTTCCTTGAAAAACGTAAGCCTAACTGGGATAAATTTGACCGAAACCCATCATGATACAAGACCAAAAAGACAATACTGTTGGAGAATATTTTAAAGCATCCAAAATTCTTTTTGGTGCTTTTATACTTGGTGTGATCAATTTTGGAATCGTATTGATCGTATTGTTCTTTTTAGATATGCTTCCTTTAGGTGATCTTGACGAAAGCTTAACTATTTATTTCATTTTAGGAAGTTTAGCTCTCTTTATCCTAATGTCTTTTGTGGGAAATACAGTATTCAAAAGTAAAACAGAGTCTATTACACAGGAATTGAGTTTGGCTAAAAAACTAGCCGTTTACCGAGAAAGTTAGCTCATTCAAGCTGTAACCTTAGAAGCATCTGCACTTTGTGCTATGGTTTTCATAATGCTGACCAGCCATATCTTTTTTGTTGTTATCGCTTTAATAAGTCTAGTGCAAATGATTCGCGTGTTTCCAAAGAAAACTGAAATGATCGCAACACTTGATCTTTCCTATTCAGAACAGCATAAGCTTAATAATCCGGATACACTCCTAAGTTGATTAGAGCTTAATCTTATACATTTCTCCCTCTTCTTCAGCAATGAGAATGGTTTCTGGATCAAGGAAAGTCACACTTTCAATCTGTTTTCCATCAAAAGCATACCTGCTAACTTCTCCATCAAAGAAGTCCTCCGTTTCATCATCTTCAAAGATCCAAATAGATCTATAAGTAAGCACCGCTAATTTCCCAAAGGCATAATCAGCACCGGTAACTTCGTCATCAAAATCTGTAGCCTGTACTAACTTAAACTCGTTTACCTTATCTTTTACTAAAGTATCCAACACAAATAACTTGGTATCTTTTCCTCTATACCGTTTTGTTAAAACAAATAGCTTCTCATTCTTTATGAATAAAGCCTCAACGTCCATAGAGTAATTCAGAAACTTATATAAAAATCCGCCCGGCTTTTCATAGCTGATCTTATATACTTCGAAATCCTTAGACTCCTCATTTTCAATTTTGGGATTGTTAAGTACTATAATAGATTGGTCTTTTCTACAACTACAATTATTTCCAATATCAGCGATATACAGGTTCCCATTTTCATCGATCGCTATATCCTCCCAATCTTTATTTTCTACCTCTTTAATCTCTAGCCCTTTCGAATCTTTGTTCGGCAGCAACTCTCCTTTCTCATTTATTGGATATACTCTGTTTTTAGTTCCAGAATCTCCATGAACCCATATAACGTCCTTAAACCTTTTGTCTTTGACTATACCCGAAACTTCATCCCTTGCAGGTTTATCTATACGTTTATAATCCTTAAGCTTAACTTCAGTGGTAGATTGTCCTAAGACAACTCCCCCCATTATTGGAGTCAAAAAAGCTATTAAAAGAAGAAGTTTTGTTACCTTCATTGTTTATAGAATTGTATTACCTGAGTCTTATAAATAAATTTAATCATGAAAATACAACACGAAGAGACTGAAACAAAAGGTGCCTTCTACATTGTTGAGGGTAATCAAAGAATAGCTGAACTCACGTATTCTAAAGCAGGTACTGAACGGATCATTCTTGATCATACTGATGTCTCTGAAGGCCATCGTGGAGAAAACTTAGGTTATAAGTTGGTTTTTCATTCTGTCCAATTTGCAAGAGAACATCAATTGAAAATACTCCCTCTATGCCCTTTTGCTCGATCTGTTTTCTCAAAAAATAAAGAATTGAGAGACGTTACATAAAAAAGAGTTGCCAAAGTTGACAACTCCTATTGAGTTAATGGTTCCTTCTGTTTTTATTTCTGTATTCTTTAAATGAATGATTTATATCAGCCTTTAATGTTGCTTCAAAATCTTGCATCAATAATTTATGCTGATGGGCTTGCCTAGAAAAATTTCGATTATTATCCAGATGCATACGATGTAACTTGAATATTATGTTACTCTGAATTTCTAATTGTCTGTTAAGAATTCTTAAATCATTCAAACCATCAACCTTCTTGCTCCCACTTCTTTTGCTGTATCCATTAGTTCGGCGATTTTTTTGATGTAATCCTTTATCTTGAGATCTATTTAGATACCATTTTGTATATCGGATCTTTTCTTTGGTATCCCGAACCTCTTTTTCCATTTTCCTGATAACATCATTCTTTATCCTTCTTGCTTTTCTAGTGTTATCAAGACGAGCTGCTCTTGAAAATTTAGTTACATCTTTCTGGAATGCATGAAACTCTTTTATATCCTTACTGGCATAACTTCTAGAATCAGAATTACTATTGTAAGTCACTTTAAAAGTGATACCAGTTTGTGCTACTACGCTGTTTAATACAGTAAATAAACTTAGAAAAGTGATTAATGCTATTAGACGTTTCATGATGCCTCCTTATTTAAGATCTAGCATAATTGCTTGCCTTAAGTAACGCTGAAAATTTTCAACCTGTAACCGCATCTTCGTGTTAGCATATACATGCTATCTATATAAGTGAGAGCAAGTTCAACACAGTTATATCGCCTAATAGAATATCTATTAACCAATATAAAATCATGACCAGAAAAATTTTTACCGCGTCTTTATTCTTTATACTTATAAGTAGCTCTTTGTATTCTCAAAACCGACAACGACAAAACCGTCCAACCCCACCTCCCATAGAAGAACGAGTTGAAACGGTTATGGAAAAACTAAAAACAGATCTTCAACTAAAAGAAGATCAAATCAAAGCTTCTGACGAAATATTCACGGAATATTTTAAATCGATTGATAGACTTAGGTCATCAGGTTCGCGTCCAGATAGAAACAGGATCGAATCTATCGGTAAAAAAAGAGATAAAGAATTCGAAGCTTTATTGGATGCTTCCCAAAAGAAAAAGTATGAAAAGTTAAAAGAAGACCTTTTTAATAGAAGAAGGAGATAATATCTAATGTGTTAAAAGGAGGCTTTGCCTCCTTTTTTTTGCTAAAAATAATTACAGATTTCTGTAACGTTTGTTGAACTTTATATCTCTAAATATAAATATTGCAAGAAACTCACATGGATGGACTATGGAGATGGATTCAAAAAGTTTTATGACCTTTCTCAATTTAAAAGTAATTCTAGTTTTAAAACTTGGGTTTTTAGAATTGCCTTGAATGAGAAGAGAACAGGATTACGAGAAAAAGTCTCCAACTAGAGTTAGTAATCAAGCAAAAGTAAATCTACTCGTGTCGTATCGCATCTAATGGTGTTAATTGAGCTGCCCTCCAAGCTGGGTAAGTACCAAATACTACTCCCACAAAAAGTGCAATGATCATAATTAGAAGTACAGTACTAGTTCCAATAGCAGCTTTAAAATTACCTAGATCTGTTAATGCGTTTACTATTGGTACAAAAGTAAAAACGCCTATAATGCCAACTAACCAACCCAGAAAGCTTCCTACAAACGAAATGGTAACCGACTCAGCCATAAATTGAAGTATGATATCCTTTTTCTTGGCACCCGCAGCTTTTCTTATCCCAATTTCTTTTGTGCGTTCAGTGACCGAGATTAGCAAAACATTCATTACTCCTATACCACCAACTAAAACTGATATTCCAGTTATTGCTCCCATAATGAGCTTAAACATTAATATACCTTGAGAAAATTGTTCTACTCTTGCTTCATTTGTAGAAACAATGAAGGATTCTCCCTCTGCATTAAAAGTATCATCTAACCAAACTTCCAGCTTCTCTTTTAGTTCAGGTATTTCCTCTGCTTTTAAAGATTTGATAAGTAACGTGGGAAAGTCTGTTGCATCACTAAACTCAGAAATCGGAACATAGATCTTTTGGGATTCTGCATTGCTCAATTGTAGTATTCCAATCACTTCCAATTCTTTGTCATTTACTTGTATCGTTTCTCCAATTAAAGATTCCATATTAGATGACAATCTTTTAGCTATAGTGTATGTCAATACTGTAACATTACTGTTATCAATAATATCTCTTTCCGAAATAAACCTACCAACAACCAAACTATCTCCAGAAAAATGAATCCGATTGTTCATACTTCCCTGTATGTAAACCCCAACTAGAGAATCCTGATAAACAACCTCTCCTGTTTCTGTCGCAGTATAGTCTGTTAGAGCTTTTCCTGAGAATAGCGTTTGAATCTCCAAAGCTTGAGTAGCTGTAAGCTTTGCTCGGTTCTTGATCTTAACCTTAATTCCATCTACTGTCTTAGTACTTTTAGAGCTAACAGATATAAAATTTAAAGATGTGGTATTGGCTATCTGTTCTCTTCCTGTTTGCTCTAATCCATCTCCTAAGGCTAGAATACCCACCATAGCTGCTACACCTATTATAATTCCGAGAGTAGAAAGAAATGTATGAAGAGGATTAGCCCTAATATTATTTAAAGCAATAGAAATTGACTTTATAAACTGTCCCATAATTTGAATTTGTTTATGTGACAGCTACGCTAAAATAAATATCTTGTTTCGATGTAACCGAAGTAGTGAGAGTCGAATAAACTTCTACACTCACCAAGTATGTTTAAAGACTATCAAAGTCTCCTGCAGCCATCATAGAGCCAAAGAAAACTCCAAAAATAATAAAGTATATCACCGTGGTTACAGCTAGCATAATAAGTGCGGCTCGTGCCCAGTTTTTTTTATTTGGATTAGCTGAATCACTAAATCCCCAAACAAAAAGCATGATAAAACCCACTAATGGGATTACTGAAATAAGTAGCGTTATTACCCAATCCTTCACCGTCATTACCGATGAAGCTGTTTCTTGATTTTCCATAAATAAACCCCGATTTAGTTAGTTTATTTATTATCAATAATCTAGACTAAAAATCAAAATGGAATTTATAACTACTTGATATTTATTTCTGCAGAAAGTCTATTTTCAACTAACCTGAACTTTGAATCTTTCCATGACGCGGGGCCAAATCTTCCTCTAGCATCATTCGAGAAACCATAATCTTCCTTCGGAATCCCAAGTAAATTGGTATCAATTTTTCCATTCCTATTTTTATCGTGATATACAGCAATTGCATATTCCCCAAAAGGCATCTTAGGCTTTTCCCATACCATTGTGGTACTATCAACAGGTAAAACTATAGCGTAAACAGGGTCTTTTGTATATTTTTCTTCCGAATTAAATACTGCAATTCTTATATCCCCTTCAATTTTATCAATCCCATTTATTGTTAATTTAAAATTTGTGGAATTTTGAACCTTTGGTAACGAAATTTCTTGGGCTGATATATTAATTAAATATCCAAAAACTATGATTACAGCTAAAATTGCTGTTCTAATTATTCTCATGAAATTATTATTTGTACACTAAAACTTTCTAATAGCTTTAAAAGCTGATTATTGTTCCTGAACTCTAAAAAAGCTTCTTTCCATTTTTTATTTTTTGATCCGGACTTACCAAAACAACCTTCCCATCAGAATCCGGTAAACCCGTAACAAGGCATTCGGACATTAGTGGGCCAATTTGCTTTGGAGGAAAGTTGACAACTGCGAGTACCTGTTTTCCTAATAGATCTTTTTTAGAATAATGATCCGTAATCTGAGCAGATGATTTTCTTTCTCCGAGAGTTTCGCCAAAATCTACTCTGAGTATATAGGCTGGTTTTCTCGCTTCGGGAAAGTCCTGCACATCAATGATTGTTCCTACCCGGAGTTCTACTTTTTCAAATTCATTCCAACTTATTTCTTTCATCTGTTTTAGATTTACGTAATTATTTCTGTGATGGATTTTTAAGATAATAAAAAACCCCACCTTCTTTCGAAAATGGGGCTGTAAAAACTTCGATAAGTGAGTGAATTAAAACTTATGAAGCTGATTTTACAGTTTTAATAATTCTTGCAGCAGCTGTATACGGATCTGCATTAGATGCAGGTCGGCGATCTTCCAACCAACCTTTCCAACCGTTTTCTACAGTAGCAATTGGAATTCTAATAGAAGCACCTCTGTCTGATACTCCATAACTGAAGTCATCAATAGATGCTGTTTCGTGCTTCCCTGTCAATCTTTGATCGTTATAAGCACCATAAACATCCATATGTTCTTTAACTACCGGTTCAAAAGCTTCACAGATCTTATCATATATATCTTTTGAACCCGCTTCTCTTAGTAAAGCATTTGAAAAGTTAGCATGCATTCCTGATCCATTCCAATCTGTATCGCCTAATGGCTTTGGATGCCAATTTATAGTTAACCCATATTGTTCTGCTGTTCTTTCTAATAGATAACGAGCAACCCAAATCTGATCTCCCGCTGAATCTGCTCCTTCAGCAAAAATCTGAAATTCCCATTGTCCGGCAGCTACCTCAGCATTAATACCTTCTACATTTAAACCAGCTTCCAAACAAATATCTAAATGTTCTTCAACTAGATCCCGCCCAAATGCATGAGCTGCACCTACACCACAATAGTAAGGCCCTTGAGGAGCTGGGTAACCACCTACTGGAAATCCGTATGGCATATTAGTTTCTGGATCCCATAAAAAGTATTCTTGCTCAAACCCAAACCAAAATTCATTATCGTGATCGTCAATCAATGCACGACCATTAGTTTCATGAGGAGTCCCGTCCGCATTTAATACTTCTGTCATTACTAAAAAGCCATTTACTCTAGCGGGATCATGGTAAATTGCTACAGGCTTAAGTAAACAATCTGATGAATTTCCTACCGCTTGTTGTGTTGAACTACCATCAAAAGACCAAACAGGTGCGTCTTCTAATTTCCCTGAAAAATTATGAATAACTTTAGTTTTACTTCGAAGTCCCTGTGTTGGAGCTGTACCATCCAACCAAATATACTCGAGTTTTGATGCAGACATTTTTTTGAATTATTTGAGTTAAAAAATTATCCCCAAATATAAAGCGATTAACATCAAACACTCAATGTTTTTTAGTCAAAATTTTATTAACAATTAATTTTAAGAGGTTTTTAATTTATACACTTTAATTTTTTAATGTTAACTGGCTTGCAAAGCGCTTCCAGACTTAACATTTAAGAGCTAACAAAAATATACTTCATTTTTTTAGCCTTGTTATAAACTGTTATCTTCTTGTATGGATTCTTTCCACAACAATCATCACCAAAATCATCTCATTTGGAACGTTCTAAATTTAAAATCTGGGTAGAAGCTGCGCGCCCAAAAACTTTAGCCGCCGCTTTTGTCCCGGTTTTAGTCGGAGCAGCTATAGCTTTCAATGAAGTTTCCATCCACTGGCCTGCTACGTCTATTGCTTTACTCTGTGCTCTACTAATTCAAGTTGGTACAAACTTTGCCAATGATTATTTCGATTTTATTAAGGGAGCTGACACTGAAGAACGAATTGGTTTTGAACGTGCTACATCGGCAGGTTTGATCGCTCCAAAAACGATGCTTTTTGCAACTATTATTTGCATGGCATTGGCTTTTATCTTTGGATTATACTTGGTGTGGATTGGCGGAACCGTAGTACTAATTATAGGATTACTCTCCCTGTTATTCGGGATTCTTTACACGGGAGGACCCTTCCCTCTTGGCTATAATGGGTTGGGTGATGTTTTCGTTTTTCTATTTTTTGGGATCGTTGCTGTTATGACAACTTACTATGTTAACACTTTAGAATGGTCGGAGCACGCATTTTGGGGATCATTAGCCGTTGGCGCATTATGTACTAATATACTTGTAGTAAACAATCTGCGGGATGTAGAACAAGATTCTAAAACCGGGAAGAAAACATTAGGCGTATTGTTTGGCGAAAATGTTTTAAAAGTAGAATATACACTCATGCTCCTGCTAGCATTTGCCATCCCTCCACATTTTTATGTTCAATTTAATTATGAGGTTTGGATATTTTTGCCTTTCCTATTACTGCCAATTGCAGTTAAACATGCGCGTACAATTTGGAAAGAAACAGACAAAAGAAACCTAAACCCTCAACTAGAAAGGACTGCTAAGTTTATGATGATTTTTGGGATCTTATTTGCAACCGGAATTATACTATAGTGCTCAAATTTTATACGTATAGCATTCCTTTCGTATCTCCATTTATAACCTCAGGAAATACATTTACTCACAGAGAAGGATTAATAATATCATTTGAGAACTCAGGTGTTACAGCGTTTGGTGAAGTGGCACCTCTCCCCGGCTTTTCAGAGTTTCAATTAGAGCCTATCATTTCGATACTTAAGTTGAATAAAGATGTGTTGCAAAATGCACTCATCCAAAATGAGTTTGAACAATACTTTCACGTGCTTGGACAGATACACAATATCCCATCCCTAAAATTTGGATTAGATACTTTATATCATGATTACCAAGCAAAAAAAGCTGGATTACCTTTAGTCCGATATTTATTTAACAATGACTTTTCCTCTAAAGTTGATGTAAACGCAACGCTTGGAATTGATACCATTGAGAATACTATTGAACAGGCTCAAAAGCTATCTAGTTTAGGATATAATACTTTTAAACTAAAAACTGGGGAAGCCTTTGAGAAGGAATACGAAATTTTAGAAGCGTTACGATCTTCTTTACCTGAAATAAAGATCAGAATTGATGCCAATCAGGCGTGGAGCTATAACCAGGCAGTAGAGAATTTACAGCGATGTAAACATCTCGATATTGAATACTGCGAAGAACCACTTATAGCTACTGAAAGAACTAGATGGAAGGATTTAAAAGATAGTACCGGATTTAATTTTGCAGCTGACGAATCTTTTCGGAACAAAGCGAATGCTTTACAACTACAAGAACAAAATGCGGTAGAAACATTTATTCTTAAGCCAATGATGTTCGGGAGTTTTTCAGAGATTAACGTAACAAAACAACTTTCTACCTCTCATGGTATTAGCGTGGTTTTTACTACCTCGCTAGAAAGTATAATAGGAAGGACAATGACAGCAATTCTAGCATTAGGCTGGGGAGCAAAAAATTATGCTCATGGGTTAGCCACGGGTTCACTTTTGAAACATGATATTGGAAAAGATTCCCATATTAGTGATGGGGCTTTCTATTCCTCCTCAGAAGTGGGGCTTGGGGTTAATGTGAATTTTAAAACTTTGAAAGAGATTAAATAAATATGTTTAAGTCTCGACTACATATGTTCGAGTTTGGAAAGATAGAACCTCAAAAAGTGTTTCTAGCTTCTGAGCATGGAATGTATACATATAGTGATCTAGAAAGATATACTGGTTTTTTTCTGGATATTTTAAAGCAAAAATCTGACTCTGTTAAATGGCCAATTGCTTTTTTATCTGAGTCATCAGATCTGCTTATATTTTCAATGGCTGCAGCTTGGTCGCTAGGTATTCCAATTATCCCTTTGAGTCCTAAGTTATCTCAAAAAGAACTTGAAGAAGTTGTACATGAATTGAGCCCCTCCTTAATTTTTTGTGACACAGCTAACAGAAACAGGCTTTCCGGTGAAGACGTAATTCATATGGACGAGAATTTCTTTCTAAATGCGTTCACTTTTGACACAAGGAATTTAGAATTACCTGACGCTTCCAAAATTAAAGAAAATCAGATTTTTGGCTATTTTTTGACTTCCGGTACAACTGGTCGGTCTAAAATTGTACCTCTAAAACGTCGCCAAATGATCTTTGCGGCTAAAGCTTCCGCCAGAAATTTTCAACCCGAACCAAACCATTTCTGGCTTCTTTGTTTACCTTTAAATCATATTGGTGGTGTTTCCATAATTCTCAGATCAATACTTTATGGATCAGCAGTTTACCGTATGGATCGATTTAATGAAGAAATGGTAACAGAATTCTTATCTGAAAATCCTAAATTTCAAGCCGCTTCATTAGTTCCTACAATGCTAACGCGTCTTTTAAAAAACCCGCTTTTTAAAACTCATAGAGATTTTAAAGCCATCTTACTTGGCGGCGGACCTACCACTCAACATCTTTTAAAAAGATCTGTAGAACGAGGAGTTCCAATTGTCTCGAGTTATGGTATGACTGAAACTTGTGCTCAGATTGTTACAAACTCTATGACAGCTCCTTCAGGCATGTATACGCCTTTGAAAAGCGTTGGTAAGCCCTTCCCTCCTAATCAATTGCAAATTCGTGATGATGAAGGAAAAGTACTTGGAAAGAATCAATCGGGGATGATTTGGTTAAAAGGACCTCAAATTTTTGATGGATACTATCAACAGGATAAAATCGGTGAGACTTTTGATGAAAAGGGGTGGTTTAGAACTGGAGACTATGGTCACCTGAATGGGTTTCATCAACTCTTTATCGAATCCAGACGTGAAGATTTGATCATTAGTGGTGGAGAAAACATCAACCCAACAGAAGTAGAAGCCGCTATTCAAAAGCTCCCACACATTAGAGAAGTAGTAGTACTTGGTTTACCAGATGAAGAATGGGGACAGAAAGTAACAGCTGTTGTGACTCTATTAAACGGTAAAACACCGGATATCACTGAGGTAAGAGAACTTCTTAAAACTAGTTTAGTTGACTTTAAGATTCCAAAAAAGTTGATTATTGTGGATGATATTCCAAAAACTGTTATGGGGAAATATAAAAGATCAGAATTAGTCCAAATGATAATCAAAGAAAAACATTGACGCTCTTCTAATTACCCAGCTGGTAATGAAATCGTAAATGTTGTTCCCTCTCCTTCTTTTGTATCGAAATAAACTTCCCCATCATGTAAATCTGTGAATACTTTAACTATCCATAATCCCAGTCCAGAGCCAATTTCACTTTTAGTGCCACGAGATGAACTTGAAAAAGCTTCAAATATCGATTTCTTTCGTTCTTCTGAGATTCCTATCCCATTGTCTATAATTTGAATTAAATGCCGTTCATCTTTTCTTTCAACTTTTAGTTCAATAACTCCTGATTCCTCAGTAAACTTTATAGCATTTTGAATAAGGTTATTTAGAACAGACATCATTTTGTCCTTATCAATATTTAGACTTACTGTCTCAGACAAAGTTGAACTCATGACAAAATCTATGTCTTTTGTAGAAAAATAGAATTCATGATTCTGTTTTAATTTCTGATACAACTCCTTGGGAGAAACTTCTTCTTTATTTAATTGTATTTTCCCGTCGTCAAACCTCGCTAGATTTAGCATATTGTCAAGAAATTCTGAATGACTTCTTGTACTTATTTCTATTAGCTCTATATATTTTAAAATGTCATCTACATTTGGGCTTTCACTTTCTATCTCATCCTTTATCAAGCTATTTGCAATTTTTATCGAACCTAGAGGTGTCTTTGAGTCATGAGAGACCATTGCTATCAAACGGTTCTTCAATTTCAGTAAATCATCCAATTGACTGATACATTCTTGAGTGTTTTTCATCAACTCTCCAGCTTCATCTGTATACATAACAGGTAAATCCGGAATTACTTTATCTGAATAATATTTAGTAATAGCTTCATTTGTCAACAATATTGGGGCTAACAATCTATAAATAAGATATAGTGTAGCAGCCGTACCAACTAATGTTGCAATAAGCAAAGTTAAAAGAATAGATAGCCTTCCCTCTATTGGTGCTAAAAAAACTAGATAAATAAATACCGAAATTAATGGAATATGCGTTCCAATGAACGCTATAAGAAATATTTTTCCCGTATAACTTTTGGGCCTTTTTAAACTACTGATATATTTATAGAAGGATAATTTTATATTCATTCGTAATTGATTTAAGACGTTTAACCTCTTATCGACAAATTAGCTATGAACTTTAATCCTGTTATATTCGCAATTCCTGTTTTTTTTGGACTTATGAGTATTGAATTGGTATATGAATCCGTTACAAAAAAACGTACTTATAGATTAAATGACGCCGTAACGAATATCAACTTAGGTGTTCTCAATCAAATAACTAACATATTTACCAAAATTGTCACCATCGGGATTTACACGTTCGCTTTTCAGTATTTCTCGATCTTTACTATTACTGCAAATTGGATCTCTTTTATAGTTCTGTTCTTTCTTTATGATCTCTGTTTTTATTGGAGCCATAGAATGTCTCATCAAATAAATCTCTTTTGGGGTGGACATGTTGTCCATCACCAAAGCGAAGATTTCAACCTTTCAGTTGCACTTCGTCAAAGTTCTACAGCATTTATATGGAGCACTCCCTTTTATTTACCGTTGGCTTTTTTAGGGTTCGATCCTATCCAGTTTGTATTGGTTGGAGGATTTAATTTGTTATACCAATTTTGGATCCACACAGAACATATAAATAAAATTGGATGGTTCGAAAAATTCATGAATACTCCTTCTCATCATAGGGTCCATCATGGCCGAGATCCCAAGTACATAGATACAAATTATGCCGGTGTTTTTATAATTTGGGATAAAATGTTTGGTACTTTTAAGGAAGAGGAAGAACGCCCTAATTATGGCATTACGAAACCCATCGAGAGCTGGAATCCCGTTTATGCAAACTTTGCGCATTACATGGATCTTTTTCACTATGTGAAGCAATCTCAGTCTTGGTCAGACACTAAGAATATGCTTTTTAAGCAACCGGGTTGGCTTCCTGATTATCTTGGTGGGGTTCAATCACCCGAAGCTGTTTCAGAAGACTTTCAAAAATATAACGCCGATGTGTCTTTTATATGGATGAAGACCTACATCTTTGTTCAGTTCATTATTGCCACTGCAATAACCGCCCTTTTTCTATTCAATTTTTCCGATTTCTCAATGGTTTTAAAACTCTCTTTTTCCGGGTGGATAGTTTTGTCAACCGCTATGCTGGGCCTCTTGTTCGAATCAAAAAATAAGAAATTGGTTTGGATCGAAATACTAAGACTGGCTTTGATACCAGTCCTAGTTTACTCGATACTTTAAAGTCCTACTCTTTCAAAAATAACATCTACATTTCGTGTATGATGTTTCAGATCAAAAGCATCTTCAATTTCTTCTTTGGTAAGCTTTGAAGAAATAAATTCATCGTTATCGATCAGTGGACGAAATAGTTTTTGATTCTCCCACGACTCCATAGCCAATGGTTGCACAGCATCGTACGCTTCTTCCCTAACAATCCCTTTATCGATCAATTTATTAAGAATGCGCTGTGAAAACACCAAACCTTGAGTCTTCCAGATATTAGCTTCCATATTATCTTCGAACACTACCAGGTTCTCGATCACATTAGCGAAACGAGACAACATATAGTCTAGTAATGTAGTGGCATCAGGAAGAATAATTCGTTCTGCAGATGAGTGTGAAATATCACGTTCGTGCCAAAGTGGAATATTCTCAAATCCGGTTACCATATATCCGCGAAGTACACGAGCACAACCTGTAATATTTTCTGAACTAATTGGATTTCTTTTATGCGGCATAGATGAAGAACCTTTCTGACCTTTTCGAAAAGCCTCTTCTGCTTCTCTTACTTCACTTCGTTGTAAATGACGTACTTCAACCGCCATCTTCTCCATAGTAGAACCGATCAACGCAAGAGTAGCTAAGTAATAAGCATGTCTGTCGCGCTGTAAAGTTTGTGTTGATATAGGCGCAGGGGTTAATCCCAATTTTTCACATGTATATTGCTCAACTTCCGGTGGAATATTTGCAAACGTTCCTACCGATCCTGAAAGCTTGCCAAACTCAACATCAGCAGCCGCTTTTTCAAATCGCTCTAAATTTCTTTTCATTTCCGCATACCAAAGTGCACATTTTAGCCCAAATGTGGTTGGTTCTGCATGGATTCCATGGGTTCTACCCATCATCACGGTATACTTATGAGCTTTAGCTTTTTCAGCCAGTACATTAATGATTCGTTCCAGGTCTTCTTTGATGAGCTTGTTAGCCTGCTTCAGTCTAACTCCCCAAGCCGTATCAACAACATCTGTTGATGTTAACCCATAATGAACCCATTTCTTTTCATCACCTAACGTCTCTGATACTGCACGAGTAAAAGCAACAACATCATGTCTGGTCTTTGCTTCGATCTCTTTTATCCTCTCTAGTTTGAAAGACGCTTTTTCGTATAACTTGTCTACATCTTCCATCGGGATAGTCCCAATTTTTGCCCAAGCCCAACATGCGGCTAATTCTACATCCAGCCAAGCTTGAAATTGATTTTCTTCCGTCCAAATGTCTTCCATTTCTTTACGGGAATATCGAGAGATCATAAAATAAGTAATTTGTGGTTTTTGGAATTATTCAAAGATACAGTTTCTAAATACGGATTGCGCTGATTACAGAAATTTTTTCATAAAAACTTATAAAGCAGTTTGAAAAGTCATTCTTTCATCGTAATATTGCAATGAACTAATATTGCACTATGGGACTTACAAAAACAGAGATATTTACCGCTGATCAAAACAAGATTGCAATGCTTGCAAAAGCCTTTGCTCATCCTGCCAGAGTTGCTATTCTTCAACAACTATTTCAAGCCAATACCTGTATTTGTGGTGACCTAGTTAGTGAAATAGGATTAGCTCAACCCACTATATCACAACACCTTAAAGAATTAAAACTTTTAGGTTTGATCAAAGGGAGTATTGAAGGAACCAGTGTTTGTTACTGTATTGATACAGAAAACTGGGCTTCTATGAAATCTTTGATACTATCGTTTTTAAATCAAGATTTAGATCCAACACAAGATTGTTGTTAGCAAAAATAAACACCTTAAAAAAATTATCACAATGAACTTACAACAAGTTAAGACAGAGCTTAAACAGTTAGACAAGATCGCATTTAGATTACCGGATGGCAGCTATGTACCAAGCCATTTTCATGTAACAGAAGTTGGTAAAATTACTAAGAACTTTATCGATTGTGGTGGAACTGTTCGGAATGAGGAAGTTGTAAGCTTTCAGCTTTGGGAAGAAAATGACTACGACCACAGACTACATCCTGAAAAACTGCTAAGCATCATCGAATTATCTGAAAAGATCTTAGAAATTGAAAACCTGGAAGTTGAAGTTGAATATCAGGGAGATACTATTGGAAAGTATGGTTTATACTTTGATGGTACTGACTTCATTCTTACAAATAAAATGACTGATTGTTTAGCAAAAGATAAATGTGGTATACCACAAGCTAAGCCAGTTGTAAAACTCTCAGAAATGAGTACCTCTAATTCTTGCGCTCCCGGAAGTGGTTGTTGCTAATCATAATCTTGAATTAAATGACTGTGAATCAACCAACTTTGTTTAAGGACCTTAAAGAGAAATGTATAGAACTGGAAGGACGGTTCAATACAATTTCTGAGGAACGTAAGATCAAGTTAAATAGCTTGAGCTCTTATATATCAAGTAAGATAAAAGCAGATGAAACTCCTCAATTGGTAGTTATTTGTACACATAATTCCAGAAGAAGTCACATGGGGCAACTTTGGTTAGCCCTTGGTGCATCTTACTACGGATTGCCTGAAGTTCTTACTTATTCAGGAGGTACAGAAGCTACCGCTTTTCATCCCAATGCAGTAAATGCTTTAAGAAAAATTGGATTTAAAATAGACACCAGTCAATCTGATAAAATTAATCCTGCGTATAAAGTAACCTGGACAGATACAATGGATTCTTATACTGCACTTTCTACTAAATTTGATGAAGCTCCAAATCCTACCAAAGATTTTGCGGCTATTATGGTTTGCTCGGAAGCTGATCAAGGATGTCCTTTTGTTCCGGGATGTGACTTCAGATTATCGCTTCCTTTCAATGATCCTAAAGAGTTTGATGGGACAGATATCCAAGATCAAAAATATTCTGAACGTTGTGAAGATATTGGAACAGAGATGTTATTTGTAATGAGTAAAGTCGCAGTTCAATGAGAAAATATGTTGCTGAGTTTATAGGAACCTTTGCATTGGTGTTTTGCGGAACCGGGGCGATCGTGATCAATGATGTGAGCGGGGGAACCGTAACTCATGTTGGTGTTGCCATTACATTTGGATTGATCGTTACTGCTATGATCTATGCTTTTGGAAAGATTTCGGGAGCACATATCAATCCTGCGGTTTCTATTGCATTTGCGGTCACCGATCGTTTTAACGAAAAACAAGTTGCTCCATATATCATCGCTCAGGTTGGTGGAGCACTATTTGCATCTGCAATTTTAGCATTTCTGTTTCAGGGACATGAAGGACTGGGAGCTACCCTCCCTGCCGGAGATTGGCACCAGACGTTTATCCTGGAAATTATTCTTACCTACTTTTTGATGGTGGTGATCTTGTTTGTTAGTCAGAACAAAGCCGTGACTGAATTCACCGGTTTGGCTGTAGGTTTTGTTGTTTTACTGGAAGCGATGTTTGCAGGACCTATTACCGGAGCCTCTATGAACCCTGCTCGTTCTATTGCCCCTGCCATAGTTTCCGGAAACCTTACTCATCTGTGGATGTATATCGTTGCCCCTATCATAGGAGCCCTTCTCGCCAGCGGAACTTGGTTTTTGTTGAAGGAAGAAGAGCCTTCTCAGTCCTAAGTATTTTCTTATTTATCGTGGCTAAAGTATTGGATATATGGGATAAAATGATGCTCCTATTTTGATACTAAATCGGTTTTACTCATATTAGCCTCACTATTTTAAGAGTAACATGAATAAATATACAGATGTAACTAGGCTAACATGAACACAATGCGTGTTATGCAACATAAAAACAAACTAAATGTCATACAGTTCAACCGTTTATAGAATATTAATAGCTTCTCCTTCTGATGTATCAGAGGAAAGAGAGATAACTACGCGATTAATACAAAATTGGAATGATGTAAATTCTTATTCGAAAAAAATTGTTTTACTTCCTTTAAAATGGGAAACCCATTCTTCTCCGACTTATGACGTGCGACCACAAGAAGCAATTAATAGACAACTTGTAGATAGTGCAGATTTGGTCATTGGACTTTTTTGGGCAAAAATTGGTTCTGACACTGGTATTGAAATTAGCGGAACAATTGAAGAAATAAAAAGAGCTGCCAATAGCGGAAAAGATGTTATGATATACTTTTCCAAAAGAGGCATTGACCCATCAGAAATAGATTTAAAGCAACTAGAAGCTTTAAATAAATTTAAAAAAGAAGTATACAAAAATGCTCTTATAGAAAATTTTAACTCTGTAATAGACTTTAGAGATAAATTAAATAGACAATTAGAATTTAAAATAAGAGAACTCCAAAAAAATAATAAAGAGGCAAAAACGAAATTAGATTTATCGTTTGTAAATCAGAACAACAATGAATTAGAAAGTGAAACCATAAATATTGAATCTGATTTAATTAAACTTTCAAAAACTCAAATTGATGAAATACTCAAAAAAGAAGATGAAATTGGAGACAGAACTTGGGAATTCAAAAGTGATTTAAATAAATATATTGAAAAAATTAATTCAGTACCAATAGTCTTAGGTGTTAACAATAAAGACAGTATCATTCATACCAATTTAAATATCGATTTACAACTTAAAGTAAATATTACTGACTCTATGACAATAAGAGTTATTGGAGCTTCAAAAAATCCAGGAATAAGCAATAGCCTAACCAATGGAAAACTGAGAGAAGAAGATGAAAAAAACATTCAATCTTTATTCAATGAAACTTTAGAAAAGGTTAACTCGAAAACAATGAATGTTTATATGGAATCCACTTCGGTGTTACCTAATAAAATAAAATGTATCAAGCCTATAATTTTAATAAACCCAAGGAAAGACGTAAAATTAGAGTTTCATACAAAAATTCTTTCCAATAACCTCTTGGAACCCATAAGTAAAAAACTAACTCTAAATTTAAAAGTTAAAGAACGAGAAATTAAATCGGATGAAATCAAATCAATAATTGATAATTTATCAGATGATTTACCTTTTTAAATATCGGTGCATAACAATGGCTATAAGTAATTGCTTGTTCTCGCCTACTTCTGAAAATCCTCGCGGATTTTCAGTTTGGTGTGTACTTGCAAAGATTAGTGCTAACCCACGCAACTACTCATAGCCGAGACGTTGGCAAAAATTGCTAAAACTAAGTTCAACAAAAGATCCCGAAATAAATTCGGGATTGTAGATGTCAGGTAATTTATTGACAGTTTAATAGTGGCAATTCTAAAAATTCGCCCTTAGTATTTAAGACGGAGAAGAGAGCGTGATCCCAATGCGTCTGCGAAGCAGGAATAATCATTTCGGGTGACGGGTTTGTAACTTTCTCAAAATGAATGAAGACCTTTAGGATTATTTAGCGTTGGTTCAGTGAGCCCGTCTTACATACTTCGGCTTGATCTTTTGTTACTTTTGTATCAAGACAAAAGTAAGTACCCGTATTCTAAACTAAATGTGTTTATAGGGTTCAACTCCTTTGTTCATGTACTTTTGTACCGACAAAAGTACCAAAAACTCCCGACAAGAATTATTGGCGCGAACTTCATTACATCGACTAATCATTACAAAAGGTCTTCATTCGTATGATACACATTCTAGAATCACCCTGAATGTAATGATTGCTCTGGGGAGCCGTCGATTTCATTACGTTCTTGGCTCACCAATAATTCTAAGGGTCGGTATAGTTAGAAGCTTTTTCTGAACTCACCCCTAGCGCAAGCGTCACGCTTGTGCGGGAATACGAAAAAACTACTTAATACTAAACTTCACAGAGAAATCCCGAAATCACATCGGGTTAACTTCGCCGCCTTGGGGCATTAAGTTAATTTCTTCGGCTACACTTTGAGCGCTTAGTTCAGAAAGAGAAACGATTAGCTTTCCAACATCTTCGGGATCGATCAATTTTTTGGGATCAATATCTACATCTTTCCACGAAGTAGAATACGTTTGTCCTAAGTTAATGGCTGTTACAGCAATCCTAGAATTCATTAATTCTTGCCTTAGCGATCTTGTATAACCAAGAAGAGCATGTTTACTCATTGTATAAGCGCCGCTGGCTCCATACCCTTTTAAAGATGCTTGTGAGCAAATATTTACGACCAATCCCCTCTCCTGTTTTTCCAATACAGGAAGCACAGATCTCGTGAAATTAAATGTGGAGAATGTGTTTAAGCGGTACTGCTTATCAAACTCTTCGGCACTTGTTTCTGAGAGAGGCTTAAACAGAAATACTCCTGCATTATTTACAACGATACCCGGATCAAATGCTTTAAAGTCTATGGCTGACACCTCTTCTTCCGAAGTAAGATCTACAGAAATGATATCAACTTGCTTAGCGCCCCATTTTAAACATTGCTGTTGCGCGTCTTCAAGGTCCTTCACATTTCTGGCAACTAATACTATAGGTCTCGAGGTTCTTTCAGCAAAATTCTTAGCAATAGAAAGCCCAATCCCCTTACTCCCTCCTGTTATAACTACGGAAGTGGTATCGAAACTCATTATGGCACCTTTAAGAACTTATGCGTCTGTAAACTGATTCCCCATTGAGGATTTTCTTTCACATAGTCGACAATTAGCGGAATTGACTTTGGAGTATCCCATTCTGGTTGCAGTAGCAAAGTAGTGTCTTCCGGACATTTGGCAGCATTTTCTTCCGCCCATTGCAAATCTTTGTTGGTGAGCACAACCACTTTAAGCTCGTCTACAAACTCAAACACATCTTCAGTGGGCTTTTTAAATCGTTTAGGAGAAAGCGTTATCCAATCTAATTCTCCACTTAAGGGTGATGAACCACTCGTTTCGATATGAATTTTTACCCCTAAAGAATGCAGTGCTTTTGTCAATGGAAAAAGATCATGTAACAAAGGCTCTCCACCTGTTATCACAACAAAAGGAGCGCCACTTTCTTTAACAACTTCAAGTAACTCGCTTACTTTCATTGTCGGGTGACCTTCTTCTTCCCAACTTTCCTTCACATCACACCACCAACAATTTACATCACAGCCAGCTGTTCGAATAAAATAAGATGCTCTACCGGAATGCGCACCCTCTCCCTGAATGGTATAAAAATGCTCTACAATTGGATATTCAACGTCAAGAATATCTGAGTTACTAGTCAATTCTATTTCTTTGGTGTTACTCATCTTTATCCGTGTATTCAACCCAGCAAGTGTCGGTTTCCCAAACAACAACTTTTAACTCAATTCCTTCTGGAATCCTCTTCATGGTCTCAGTATGGATATATTCCGCAATGCGCTCTGCTGTAGTATTTACGTCCATTAGGTCATTCAGAAATCCGTGATCTAACCCACCTTTATCAGCGTCTTTTGCTGCCCATTTAAGTTCCTTAAAATCACAAACCATATCATCGCTATTTAAATACGCCGACGGATTTAGCTTATTCGATTTCGCAGATACTTTCACTTTATAAGAATGTCCGTGCATACGCCCGCATTTACCGTTGTAACCATCGATGAAATGAGCTGCATCAAATTTAAATTCTGTATGTAAAGTCCAAGTTGGCATGTATTCTAGAAAGTGTATTTTTGGTTTTGGAACATAAAAAAGGCTCACGAATTAGCGAGCCTGATAAAAATACGGGTTTTTTAAGAGAATTACTTCACTCGCTTAATAGAACATCCCTGCAATTTTATTCTGGCAGCTGATATTGAACGTCCCTCTAACATAGCCTGCATAGCATTCTCAAGGTATTTGTTTTTAACACCCGAAGCATTATTCGGATTATCATCAATATTCCCTGTGTATACCAGTTTCATATCTGCATCAAACAAGAAGACTTCCGGAGTTCTGGTAGCACCAAATGCATCTGCAATAGCGTGATCTTTATCCATGGCGTACACAAAATTATATGACTGTTTTGTGGCTCTTTGCTTCATATCAGCAATAGATTCGCCTCTTTCTCTAATTCTCTCATTAGGATTCAATGCTATCATACCAATGTTGCTGCTTCTTGCTGTAAGAGATAAAGACTTGATCCGTCCCTCCCATCGAGAAACCCATGGACAGGTATTGCTTGTAAAAATAACGATCAATCCATTGGATTCTGCTATTTGCGAAAGCGAAATTGAACGCCCATTAATATCTTCAACAGAATGATCTAACATGGGTGCATTGCTTCCTACAGAAAGAGCGGTCTGAGCGCGAACAGCTACAGTAGAGCACACCAAAAATGCCAGAACGAATAGAGTTTTCAATATCTTTTGCTTCATGATCATACAATCCTTGATTTGCTGAAAGTTATAGCTCATCGAACGGATTCCAAAAATGTTTCTCGAAATTAACGGTATATTCTGATATAAACTCTACCCCTTCTTGTTCCAATCTTTCACGCATAGAATCATCCTCAAAAAAAGCTCTTCCGGTTAATTGTCCCAATCGGTTTAACACTCGATGAGCCGGAACATGATAACCCAGTGCAATTGGATCATAATTATTAAGAGCGTAACCAACCATTCTAGCACCAGATTCTACCCCAAGATACCCGGCAATAACTCCATAAGAGGTAACCCTTCCTTCCGGAATCTTAGCTACCACTTCGTATACACGATCGTAAAAATCTTTAGTGGATGGTTTCATTTATGTTAATGCTACTCTAGCAACTTTTGTAAATCCTTGAGGGTCTTCTCATCTAAATCGGTAGCTAATTGTAACGTATTTCTCCCTAATGTTTTGTAGAGATCTAATAATTCTTTGTTCTGCTCAAGCTTCTTTAAATGTCTAGCGATGGTATCTACATCCCCACGAGCTATAGGCCCTGTTAATGAGCCTTCGATTCCTTTTTCTTGAATATTTGATACTGATGATCGTGTTAAAGGAAGCAAAGCTTTCAGGGCAATTTCTTGATCTATACCTCCAACTTTTGCGATCTCTGTCGCCATTTTCATCAGTGTAACCACATAGTTTGCCGAAACTACTGCTGCCGCATGTAGCAAAGGTTTTGCTTCTGCCTTAATTTCAAAAGAATGAGCTTTTAAAGCTTCTGCCATTTTCTTTAAAACTTCTAGAGTCTTTTGGTCACCATCCATATCAAACCAAACGTGTTCAAAAGAATCATCATTTTTAGTAACGGCTTTTAGTGGATGGAAAGAAGCTGTTGCAGCTCCATTATTTAAAACACTTTGCAATACAGTAGAATCCAATGTTCCGGAGCAGTGCACGATATGTTTTCCCATAAGGGTTGGGAAATTCGAGCTGATCCTTTCAGCCAGCTCTTTAATATCACGATCATGAACAGTAAGAAAAACTACATCTCCAAGTTCTTCAGCACTTTGTGGAAATGAACCTCTTGTGTACGTTGATCGTATGAGATAACCTGAATTGTGAAGAGCTTTTTTTAAAGCAGAACCAACTTTCCCAACTCCGAATATGGTTATCGACGGTTTAATCATTTATAAGCAATTTCACTAATTGACTCGTAGGCAAATCCACCTGTAAATGTTGTTTTCTCAGTCACAGGAGTAAACCAAATATTTAGATCCCAATACTTTGAGATCAATACTCCTGTCATAAATGCTCTCGCACCTTCTACTTTCTTATCACTACTATTTAAGTAATGATGTAAACCGGATTCATTATTTGAATCAATAAGAGCTTTGAGTTTTTCAAGTTCCGCTGTATCAGAATTTGGGAGATCACAGCAAAAAACTAATAGCGTATTTCTATTTCTGCACAACTCATCTAGTGCAAAAGCTAATTCTTTTACTATGGCAGGATTGTAATCTCCGATTTGTATGCTAACAACATCAAAGTCATCCTGACACACTTGTAGCATCATTAATTGCGTGTACAAACTCATCTCATCACTCATTCCACCGTCATCGATATAGAAATCATCTTCTTCATCGCATAACTCATTCCTTAATTTATCATTAACAGGAATTTCTCCGAATGGTGTGTTAAATGAATGATTGGAAGGAATGCTAAGCTTCTTTTCCAGTTCTCCGCGATAAGATTCTACCACAACAACGCTATCAAATTTAGATGAACATACATTCTTATAAATGGATGTAAGCTCTTCCGGGTTGTTTGGGTCGATATGAGTAGGGACAAAAAGAAGTCTGATGTTCTTCAATCCCTCATTAACATGCTTTGAATTATTTAAAGCTGTAGATAATGCCTGTTTGGTGATGTTTGCAAAAGCCATGTGCTGATATTTTATTTAACTCTTTTACACAAAAAAACCTGAAGACACTTTTCCCATTAGATGAGATTAAGTCTCTTCAGGCTTAAATTTTTAGAACCGTATTTTAAAGCTTTAGTAAGCAATAGAAATTTGATGATTCAGTTCTTGGAAGCTACAAATTTGATAGGTCTTTTCATCATTAATTCTTACTAAGAAATTCGATTCCCCATTCTTTTGGATTTCGAGCTCTTTTAAATTGGTTCTAAGTCCTGTGCCTAAGCACTTTACAGCCGCTTCTTTTATCGTCCATAGTAAGATCGGATCTTCATTAGAGAATACTTTCCATTCATTTTCACCTAAAATTCTTTTCACAATTCGTTCGTCAACAACACGATTTAACCATTCCGTATCAAGACCGATATCTACAGAATCTGAAACCGCACAAAATACATGATCTTTTGAATGACTAAAGCTCACATACTTTTGAGACTTTCCATTAGAAGCAAAAGGTTTACCCAGCGGATGTTTTAGTAAACTGAATTGATCATCTGTTTGCTGAGTATTTATTAGCTCATTAAATAAATGCCGAGCTGAAAGAAACTCATTCTTCCTTTGCTGATTCGTAAATCCATTCCACTCGTTTCGCTCATTTTCAGAGAGAACACTATCCGATAGATCCGATCTTATCTCTGTATATCCTAGTATTACATCTTGTGGAAAGTCAAGAATTGAAGAAGTATCCAGTAGTTTCAAAAGTTTGAATAAAGATTAAGGTTAATGCCACAATTATCCGCTTAATTCGGTATTTTTAAGCTTCTGATTCGCAATACAACATATTAATTAAACGATTACATGTCGAACCAAGAACTTACACATTCTGAACAAGAAGAAATACGCCGCGAGAAACTTACTGAACTTAACAAACTTGGAGTAAATCCATACCCATACTCTTTTGATGTAACCCATTCCAGTAAACAGATTTTAGCGAATGAAGATCTGATCAGAGATGAAGAAAATAATCCTGAAACAGAATCTGTTGCCGTAGCCGGACGAGTAATGACTCGTAGAATTATGGGAAAGGCAGCTTTTTTCAATTTGCAAGATTCTGAAGGTACCATTCAAGTTTATATTCGCCGTGATGATGTTGGTGTTGAAAACTATAACACTGTGTTCAAGAAAATGGTAGATATTGGTGACATCGTTGGTATCAAAGGGTTTGTTTTCAAAACTCGTACCGGTGAAACCACTGTACACGCCGAAGAGTTTGAGTTTCTTACAAAAACCTTACGCCCTATTCCTATCCCAAAAGAAGTGGAAAATGAAGATGGTGAGAAAGTGATCTATGATGCTTTCGCGGACAAAGAACTTCGCTACAGACAGCGTTATGTAGACCTTATTGTGAATCCTGAAGTCCGTGATACTTTCAGAAAAAGAACACAATTGGTTCAAACCATGAGAAATTTCATGAACGATCGTGGTTACCTGGAAGTGGAAACTCCTATACTACAACCAGTTTATGGTGGCGCAGCTGCTCGCCCTTTCGTAACTCACCATAATACATTGGATATGGATCTTTACCTTCGTATTGCCAATGAGTTGTATTTGAAGAGACTGATTGTTGGTGGATTTGACGGTGTATATGAATTTTCAAAAGATTTCAGAAATGAAGGTCTTTCCAGATTTCATAATCCTGAATTTACCCAAGTTGAGCTTTATGTAGCTTATAAAGATTACAACTGGATGATGGATTTTACAGAGAAAATGATCGAGAAGATCGCTATGGATATGCATGGTTCTACCACAGTGACTGTTGGCGAACATGAAATAGATTTCAAAGCACCTTGGCCACGTATTCCATTATTGGAATCCATTGAAAAAGAAACAGGTCATGACCTTTCTGGAATGGATCTTGATGAGATGAAGAAAGTAGCTAAAGAACTTCATATTGAAATTGACGAAAGCTTTGGTAAAGGAAAGATCATCGATGAGATATTTGGTGAGTATGTTGAATCGAAATTAATTCAGCCTACGTTTATTACTGACTACCCTATTGAAATGAGTCCTTTGACCAAAAAGCACCGCTCTAAAGAAGGATTGGTTGAACGTTTTGAATGTATTTGTAACGGTAAAGAAATTGCCAATGCTTATACCGAGTTGAACGATCCTATCGATCAAAGAGAACGATTAGAGGAGCAAGCAGCACTTAGAGCCGATGGTGATGATGAGGCAATGACTATTGACGAAGATTTTATTCGTGCATTAGAATATGGAATGCCTCCTACTGCCGGAATTGGAATCGGAATCGATCGTTTGTCTATGATCATGACCAATTCTCAATCCATTAGAGACGTTCTGTTTTTCCCTCAAATGAAACCAGAGAAAAGTGAATAGTTATTAAGTTATTAGTTTAAGGCAATCTCAACTAATAACTTATAATCAATAACTCAACAATATGAATTTCGAATGGTATTTAGCGCTGCGTTATTTTAAAGGCAACCGTAAAGGCGCTCGCTTTTTATCGTTCATTAAAATTATGTCTATAACAGGAGTCGCTGTTGGCTCTGCCGGGTTATTGATCGCTCTTTCCGTAGTTCATGGTTTTAAATCTACCATTAATAACAAAGTACTTGGGTTTGCGCCACACTACACCATTGCAACTCAGTCTTTTATTACACCAACGATTGAACGTGCTGATACCCTGATTACATTTCTAGATCGTGAACTTCCTGAGATTTCACGAAAACAACCTGTCATTCAGGGGCAGGTCATGATCCAGACAAAAGATGATATAAGTGGCACTATTCTAAAAGGTGTTGATGAAGATGGTGGTGTTTCCAATTTGAAGGAATACGTAAATGCTGGAGAGTTTGATCTTACTCAGCAAGAAAATGGTATGTTTGGTGTGGTAATCGGATCTAAGCTTTCAACACAATTAAGTGCCAGTGTTGGTGACATCGTTACTACTTACACTCTTAGTGGCACTCCTTCACTTATAAATTCACCGGAGATAAAACAGTTTTTGGTCACAGGAGTTTATCAAACAGGTATCGATCAGTTTGATGATGTTTTTGTAATTGTTGAACGAGAACAAGCTCGAGAGCTTTTTACCCTTGGACCCAATGAAGCTAATGCCATCGAAATTAAACTCGATGATGAAGATGATATTGAAAGTTTTGAAGACAAACTTCTGAGCGCCCTTTCATTTCCTTTTTTTACTGAATCCATATTCGAGAAATTTTACAGTATTTTTGCTTGGGTAGAACTTCAGGAACAAACTATTCCATTGGTTATTGGTGTAATGATCATAGTAGCTGCCTTTAATTTAATTGGAGCTGTTCTTATGATGGTACTTGAACGTACCAGAGATATTGGTGTACTAAAAACGATCGGTACTAAATCCTCCATTGTACGACGGATATTTTTGTTTGAAGGGCTTCTTGTGTCTTTTGTAGGATTAATACTAGGTGTGGGTATATCACTTTTATTCGCCTACTTACAGCATCAATTTCATTTTATTCCACTGTCTGAAGAAAATTATTACATGAGCTTTGTTCCTGTAGAGCCTCATCTTTTCGACTTTTTAATAGTTAGTGTGATAACCATTCTTCTTTGTGGATTAGCATCATGGATTCCTGCTCGTGTTGCAGCTAAAACCGATCCTTTAAAGGTTATTTCTTACGGGCGTTGATACTGATTCTTGGGTTCAAGTAAGACTTTGAAGCATCTATAAGATCAGTACTATGATAGCTGTCATGAACATAATGACAAAAACAAATGCTTGATAAAATAGAATTTTTTTTAAGCCTGGAGTTTGATCCCTCCACGTTCTATACAGGTCTATATTTTTGACTATATAAACTCCTGTAAAAATTATAATTGTGGTAAACAGTAATAAAGCTTCATTTTTCATAAAAACAATTTCTGTCATTTGACGATATAAATACTCACAAGATTTTCAAGTTTGTAACCCAAAAACTAGCGCAAGCGTCTCGCTTGTGCAATCCTAAAACAAAGAATCAATAACACAATTCAATATCAACCATTCCTTGCATCCCATAATAGTTTCTTGCACTACTATATAACCAGTGTTCAGGACTTTCTACATAACCCGCAGAAACGGGGTTATAATGCAAGTAGTCAAGTTTTTGATCTATAACCGAATTCGAAAATAATTCTATCGGGTGATTGTTTTGTTGCCAGAATTGCCAATCTTTATTATTCCCATTACTTATTCCTGTTGAGATCATCATTGAGTTCATCCATTCTTTTCTGCTTTCTTTTGGGTGACTCTGGATTTCTTTTCTGATAGAACGAGAAGTAAAGCTTTTTAAGTCTCTAAGGATATTTTGCATCGGTTTTTTTCTGGTTCCCATAATTAAATGCACATGACTTGGCATTATGCACCATGCATAAAGAATTAATCCTTTTTCTTTCTGGCAATAACGCAAACTTTCTACCAATGTATCACAGTACTTTTTCCTAGTAAATACATCAATCCAGTGTACTACTGCAAAGCTTACGAAATAGGCATGTTGCTGATTCAAGAATTTATATTTTCGGCTCATTACTCTAGTGTTTTAGTAGTAAGACCGGTTGAATAGCAATTCCTTACAAAAATCTAATTATCTAATTTTAGAGCTAGGCTTGAGGGCACAAGCGAGACGCTTGCGCTAGGTTGGCATTAAAAATAAAGCTTCACAGAAACTAAACAGTAAAGCTTTTAAAAGCTAAAAGCATAACCCTACTTTTATTTTAGAACTGACTTAAAACAAAAATGGACGTGATCTCTCACGCCCATAATTTCTTTTTGTAAAAGATTAAAACCTAGTTCAATACTGAATCAACTGGTTCCCAATCCATTCCAAAAGCTTCAGCAACATCGTCATAAACGATTGTTCCATTAGCAATATTTAAACCCATTAATAACTCTTTGTCATCTTTAAGAGCTTGTTTCCAGCCTTTGTTAGCTAAAGCTACAGCATAAGGTAGTGTAACGTTTGTCAACCCTAATGTAGAAGTGTAAGGCACTGCTCCCGGCATGTTAGCCACACAGTAATGAACGATATCGTCAACCATATAAACAGGATCAGTATGAGTGGTAGCTTTTGATGTTTCAAAACATCCACCCTGATCGATAGCAACATCCACAAGAACTGTCCCCGGACGCATTTCTTTTAACATTTCTCTAGTAATTAGATGTGGAGCTTTTGCGCCCGGCTTAAGCACAGCACCAATAATAAGGTCAATACTTGGAAGTAAAGCTCTAATGTTAGCTTCTGTTGAAAAGAAAGTGTGAATGTTTTTTGGCATCACATCATCCAGATACCTTAGTCTTGGCATATTGATATCCATAATGGTTGTATCAGCACCCATACCCGCAGCAATTTTTGCAGCGTTAACTCCAACAATACCTCCACCAAGTACTAAAACTTTAGCTGGTTGTACGCCCGGAATTCCTCCCATTAGCATACCACGTCCACCTTTTGGCTTTTCCAGGTAAACAGCTCCTTCCTGAGCAGCCATTCTTCCTGCAACTTCACTCATAGGAATTAGTAGTGGAAGTGAACCATCAGCTTTTTCTACTGTTTCGTATGCAATAGCAATACATTTAGATTCTACAACCGCTTTGGTTAGAGCTTCATCAGCGGCAAAATGAAAGTATGTGAAAATAACCTGACCTTCTCTCATTCTAGGATATTCTTCTGCAATAGGCTCTTTCACTTTCATGATCATGTCGGCCTTCTTCCAAACATCTTCCACATCATCAATAATAGTTGCGCCTGCATTTACATAATCTTCATCAAAAAAACCGCTTCCAATACCTGCTCCTTTTTGAATAATAACATCATGACCATTACGCTTCATCTGTAATGCTCCACCCGGCTGAAGAGCTACACGGTTTTCATGAGTTTTAATTTCCTTCGGTACACCAATAATCATAACGCTCCGTATTTAATTGCTTAAAATTTTTAACTACTTAAAGGTAGGTATTTTTATGAAAAAACATGCTATTTTTGCAAATCATTAATAATTGAGTTTATTATTTAGGTTACCTTCTTTTTAATGATTTGATCATTTTACTAAACACATTAAAGTTTTTATCTATCGCACTATATAAATAATTACAAATTACTCTCATTCAATGACTAAACGCATATCATATTTATGTTTGTTGATTGCTTCCTCCTTGTTAATAGCAGGTTGTGCAAGTAGTAACAAAACGACCTCTCCTACAAAACCATCCATAAAATCCAGCAAACCTTCTCCAAAAGGCAGCATCAAACCTTTTGATGAAGTTATCACTAAAGATGCTGTGAGCGATGAAGGGGTATTCACCATTTACGAACAAGACGGAAAATATTTCTTTGAAATAAGTAATGACTTATTAAATAAAGAGATGCTTCTTGTAAGTAGAATTGCAGGTGTTCCTCCTGGTTTTTCGGGATTCAGTTCTGCCGGATCAAAATCTGCTGAACAAGTAATAACTTTCTCTAGAGAAAAGGATAAGATCTATATAAGGAAAAAGTCTTACGAAGCTATTGCTGATGAAGAACTTCCGGTTTATAGCTCTGTTCAAGCTAATAATTTTGAGCCTGTTATCGCTGCTTTTGATATCGAAGCATTGAGCAAAGATTCTTCAGGAGTACTCATAGATGTAACTGACCTTTTCAGCCAAGATGTGGAAGCAATCAGTGGCATTCCTTCTTATCTCAGAAAATCATATCAAATTCGAAGATTGGATGGAAACCGTAGCTATATTGAATCAGTAAAGAGTTTTCCGGAAAATATAGAAGTTCGCCAAGTAATGACTTATGTGGCTGCAAATCCACCTAGTGCGGAATATACTCAAACACTTTCTGTAGAAGTGAGCCAATCTTTAGTTTTACTACCTGAAGAGCCTATGCAAAAGCGATATGCTGATTACCGAGTTGGCTATTTCAGCATTCGTCAAATTGATTACGGTTCTGATGAACAAAAAGCAGATCAAAAAGAATTTATTCGTCGTTGGAGATTAGAGCCTAAAGATCCTGCTGCTTATGCTCGTGGTGAGTTAGTAGAGCCGGTTAAGCCTATTGTATATTACTTAGATCCTGCCACCCCAGAAAAATATCGCTCATATATTATTGAGGGAATTTTGGATTGGAATGAAGCTTTTGAAGCAGCCGGTTTTAAAAATGCAGTTCAAGCAAAATTACCTCCGAGTAAAGAAGAAGATCCTGATTGGAGTCCAGAAGACATTCGCTACTCTACGGTTAGATGGGTAGCTAGTACCGTCCGTAATGCAGTAGGACCTAGTGTTTCTGATCCACGTACGGGAGAGATTATAGAAAGTGATATTGTTTGGTTTCACAATCATATGAGGTCATACAGAAATAGATTGATGATCGAGACGGGAGCTGCAAATCCAGCTGCAAGAAAATTAAAGCTTGATGATGATCTCATAGGTGAAACTATGCGAAGAGTGATTTCACATGAAATTGGACATGCTATTGGTCTCCCCCACAACATGCAATCAAGTTCTGCTTATCCAACCGATTCTCTACGATCGGGAGCTTTTACTCAGAAATGGGGAATTGCTACTACTATTATGGAATATGCACGTCAAAATTATATAGCACAGCCCGGTGATGAGAATATCCGTTTTATCAGACAAATTGGACCCTATGATAAATATTCTGTGAATTGGGGCTATCGAGTTATACCTGATGCTGAAACTCCAGAAGATGAGTTAGAAACTTTAGATAGCTGGATTGAAGACAAGGCTGATGATCCTGTTTATAGGTTTGCATCATCCACCGGATATGATCCTTCTTCACAAACAGAAGACCTAGGTGACGATCCTGTGAAATCGAGTACCTACGGCTTAATGAATCTAAAACGAGTAGTTCCAAACCTGATCGAGTGGACATCCACTGATGGAGAAGGATATGATGACCTAGAAGAGATCTATGGTGAGCTTGTAGGGCAATGGTCGCGTTATGCTCGCCATGTAGCTACCAACATTGGTGGTGTATATCAATCTAGAAAAGCTTCTAACCAAAACGGTTGGGTATATACGCCGGTTCCTAAAGATTACCAAGTTAAAGCGATGGAATTCCTAAATGAGCATGCATTTACAACACCTGATTGGTTATTAGACGAAGAAATCTTGTACAGAATTCAAGCCCAAGGCGTGACTAATAACATTAAAAATCTACAGTCAGGTATTCTCCGTTCTACTATGAATGCAGGTGCTATGGTCAGATTATCTGAGCAAGCTGAGTTGATCGATAATCCTTACACGTTACTGGAAGCATTGGAAGACATCCGCAAAGGAATTTGGAGTGAAATTTATAAGTCTGGAAATAATAATATTGATGCCTTTAGAAGAAACCTGCAAAGAGAGTATTTAAGCTCCATTGCTACGTTATTTAATGAAGATACACAAGGTGGCGGATTTAGAGGCCCAACTCTGGATATTAAAGATTCAGATATTAGACCTTCTTTGCGCTATGAGTTAACAGAATTGAAAAAAGATATCTCTAATAAAATGTCAACTCGTTTAAATAACGAAACATCTGCACATCTAAACGATGTTATAAATAGGATTGATGTCATTTTGGATGAAGATGAATAGATATAACTAATATTTTCTTAAAAGGCTCATTCAATATGGATGAGCCTTTTTTATTTCTTATATCTTAAACTTCCTTTCTTAGTTAAAGAAACATCTCCGTAAAGATAAGGCCCACCAAAAGTTTCTATCTTAATACAATCCTTAGACTCAAGGTATTCTAATAAGTTTTTGCTCTCTAATTTATCGATACCCATTATCTCGCAAATAACTTGGACAGAGACTCTACGCCCTACTCTTCCTTCACTTTCCTCAATCATGATTCCAAGAATTGCTCTCGCCTTAGAATTGAAATCTTTTCCGATAATCATATTTCTTCTAAATTTTTCTGATTATCTACATTTAATCTCAACTTAACGTTAATTCTATATTAAGCTATTGTAAACTCATCTTGTAAAACCGACGCATTCTTACCCAACTAAAGATCCACTATATATCTTTATGAAATATGATAGCTTTCTAATCGAATATTAACATTTAAAAGTAGAACTTAGACCAAATAAATCGGGTTACATGTTCAACAAACTTACTTTAAGGGATCGAATTTTCCTTATTTCGTCGTTACTTATTTTAGTAGCCATTGCCCTCATTTGGGTTTTTATTAAACCTCAGTATCAAGAAACTGTAGTTAAAGAACGTACCACTATTGTTTCTCAGCTACAGGAATATACACTCCGCCAAACAGACCATGTATTGAGAGATTGGCTCAATGCCTCTATTCGTTTATCTGAGGATCTAGCTCTGGAACCAGCCAAAGCACCTGAACTATCGAACAAAGCTATAAATTACACTCCGGGGTTAATTCGTGTGCTCATTTCTGATACTGAAAGTTCAGAAGAAATAGATCTAGTTAGAGGTATATATAGCGAGGTTGATTTTACCGTTCCTTCTATTTCATGGCATCCTTCTCGGCTCGACATTTCAACAAATACTGCATGGGTAAGTTCTCCGGCTCAAGACGTCGACTTTTTCATTACTGAAAGAGCGTTTCAAGTTGGCTCTAATGTATTTAAGCTCAGATTATATTTTAATGCTCAGAGCTTGAATGATAATCTTACCTCTATCCCACTTGGAGGAACTTATTATACGAACATATTAAACTCAACCGGTAATGAGCTCATTCCTCAAAATGACTTTACTTTTCCTAGCGACTTAATTGGAGATAACAGTTTTTCTAATCAGAAAGTGATAAATATAGATAACAAAAACTGGTTCGTACTTTCTTCCCGTTTCGAAACTATCCCCTTTTGGCATTTAATTGCTGTTGAAGATTCATTTATTTTAGAACCGGTTAATCAGTTAGTACAATTTTCTTTTTATACAGCACTGGTTGTTTTGCTGTTGATGCTATTCTTTAGTTGGTATGTAAGCTTAAGAGTTAACAGACCCATTAAGCTGCTTCTTGAAGATGTAGAATATCTTGGAAACTTAGATTTCGACCATCGCATTAAGCAAGTTTCATTGCCCGAATTTCAACCCATGCACGATACTCTCGAAAATATTCGAGCCACACTTAGTCGGTATCAGAAAATAAATGTTGAAAAAATTATTCTCGAAGAATGGAAAAATAAGTATATGGTTACTTATTCCGACGATTTCATTGGGGTAATAGGTGAGTCAGGTACTTTCACGTTTATTAATAACCAGCTAATAGATTTTTTAGAAAGCTTGCACCTTAATCCGAAGGATACTTCTTTGGATTTGATTTTACATCATCCTCAAATAAAAGTTTCTGAGTCACATCAATCGATTCATTATCCTGATCCATTTACGGTTAAAGTAAACCAATCAGAGCTAATACATACCACAGATAATGGAGTAGATTACTACTATGATTTTCAATTCATATCTATACTAGATGAGACAAAAAAAGAAATTGGCGCTTATGTAATTATTCATGATAAAACGGAGGATAGATTACTAGATATCAAGAGGAATGATATGATCAATGTGATTATACATGAGCTTAAAAATCCTATAACAGGAGTTGTTGGGCTTTCAAGATTTATTATTGAAAGTGAAAATATGAAGGAAGAAGAATCTAAATCACTCATTAAAGAAGTACTGAATTCCGGTGAAAGAATGAACGAACTGGTAAATAGGTTTTTAGACGTTCAAAAACTGGAAGCAGGAAATATAAGTTTGAACGTGACAGATATTGATGTAGAAGAAACGATAAACGAAGTTTCAAAACTTTCAAAACCTTTACTTACTTCAAAAAAGTTAGCAATTTCAATATCAAAGTCCGGAAAAGATTTTGTAATAGAAGCAGATGGAGACCTTGTTTTTGATTCCATTCAGAATATCTTAAGTAACGCTGTTAAATATGGAGACCCGGAACGAACTATAAATATCAATCTTAAATCAACAGATAAGAATGTTTCTGTTGCAATAACAGATTATGGATATGGCATAAGCATTGAAAACCAAAGTAAGGTCTATGACAAATTTTTTAGAGTTAAATCCAATTATAAAGCGGCTAAAGAAAAAGGAACCGGGCTTGGTTTAGCATATGTTAAAGAAATTATGCAAAGACATAACGGAGATATTTCTCTAGAATCTACACCAAAAATTGGAAGTAGATTTATATTAACATTCCCTAAAAAATATACTCCTGAGAAATGAGATCATCATTATTCATATTTTTTACCCTCTTGTTTTCTGTTGAAGCTTTTGCTCAACAAGAGGTTACTTTTACAAGCGATAAACTTCAAGAGATTTCCCTTCGCTATTCCGGAAACTCCCTAAACTGGCCTATTGTAGTTAGCCTTGCCGAGCACAACATTGATGTGAATACATTCACACTCTCTCCGGCAGATCTATTAAAACTTCGAAATTTATCAAATGCTACTTTATTGCATGAGCAACAACAGAAAAGAGTTCAAAATTTAATTACCGAAGGAGCTTCGATTTTTGCAAAAAACGAACTAGAGTATGCGAACCAACTATTCAGGGAATATTTAAACGAGATTCAAAGTGGTAACCTTGAAAATTCTTTACGGTTAGGAGACGAATTAAAACCCTCTGTTGACGCCATCGAAAGAACATTAAATAGAAACCGTTTAGTGTCAATACAAGCTCAGTTATCCTCTAAAAACGGTCAAGTTGATAAGCGTCTTGGACTACTAGCTAATTGGAACGAAGCCTTTGTTGGAGATCTATTTGAGGAATCTCACGGTATACGAACACAGAAAGAAAGTTACGCTACTCTGGCTTTTACAGACGGAAGTAATATCGTTGTAAATCCTAATACAACTGCCATCATTAGAAAATCTAGGATTGATAAACTTGATAAAAGTGCCGATGCTGAAATCACACTTGTTGAGGGAGGGCTGCTCTCCAAGCTATCTGCAGTAGGGAAAGAGCGTAGTAAATATATTCTAAATGCTGGACCTTCAACTACAGAATTGAACACCCAGAATTTTTATGCAGAAAACTCAGGGAATAACAATATCAAACTTTCTAATTATGATGGCGATGCAGAAGTATCTGCTAATAACGTAATTGTAACTATTAGAAAAGATGAAGGGACTATCATTAAAGACAACGAAGCCCCTCTCCCTCCTGTTAAACTACTAGCTGCTCCAAAATTTTTATCTTCCAAACTTGATACAATTCTCTATCAAAATGATTTCATATTGAATTTTAAAGAAGTAAGTAACGCAGAAAGTTATAAAATTGAATACAGCTCTTCTCACAGCTTTGATAGTAGTGTAACAGTAAAAGAAATCACTAATAATAGATTACTTATAGATCAGCTTCCGCTGGGAACTACTTTTTTACGTGTTCAATCTGTAGATGAATTAGGACTTAGAGGTCCATTTTCTGAACCTTTAAGAATCATTAGAAACGAAGACACTAAAGCACCCCCAATTTTTGGAGATCAATTTAACAAGTCTATATTCTTTACTGAATCAAGTAATCTTACTATAAATGGGGTTACAGAACCGGATGCTCTTGTCACTGTAGATGAAGAAGTTGTTAAAGTTTCAAAATCAGGTGCTTTCAGTTCTACAATAACACTAAATTCAAATGATCAAATAATCTCAGTTACAGCAACTGACGGCTCTCAAAATAGTACGAGAAAAGAAGTTAGAATTGCTCACCTTACTCAAGATTTCTTGTTTAATGTCAGCATAGATGGAGTTAATTTAAATAGTGACATACAAAGTTCAAGTTCAATAAAAACAATAACAGGCAAAGCTTTTCCTGAAATGGAAGTCACCCTTATAAATGGTGATGTTACCAAAACAGTTAAAACCGATTCTCAAGGTAGATGGGGTATAACAATGAACGTGCAACAAGGTAAACTTTCCATTACATTTAGGGCAAATCAAAAAGATATCGCAACGTTAACCAAATCATATACGGTTAACTAAATTAGCATCGGGTTACTATGATAAAACGACTAACAATCGTTCTTACTTTATTATTCATCTCGCATTCTGCTCTTTCTCAAGAAGTATATCTTTCTATTTCTGGTAAAAATACAGCTATAAAGAGTGGTGACTCTCGAAATCAGTATGATATTTGGATCAAGCCTGATGACAACGCCGTAAATGGAAAACTCGAGATCTTTGATGCCGGCCTAGGTGGTGCGGTTGACATCGTTACTCAGAATGGTGCATTAACAAACACCACTTTTTCTGTATTTCCTTTTGATGAAATGTATGAAATTGAAAACGGGAAATTGCGCTCTAAGGCAAACCCAATCAATCAACTTGCTTCATTAACAACAGCTGATGAAGAACGCTTTAAAAATAGATGGGTATCACTATCACAAATTGACCCTTCTAGCAACAATGGTTTTGTAGTACGTGTAACAACTGATGGTGGCGATGATGTGAATAGCTTTAATATTAGAGTCAGCTCAGAAACCGGACAGATCTTATCAGGGAAGAATTGGAAAATAATCTCTGTCGATCTTTCAATAGGTTTATTTAACTCACAAAGAAACTCCGTTTTTCAGCTAAAACCATATATACTGGATGATTCAAATACATCACCTCGTTTGGTAGCAAGTGGTGAAGAAGATTCCAAAGTTCGTAAAATAGATTCTTTTGGAGAAGTATATGAGCTTACACGTTCCGGTATTGATGCAACAAAGTTTGGAATCCAAAATAACTGGGGACTTACTATTACCGGTTCAACAGACAGAATTAATACACTTACTGTTTATGGTTTTAATGCACCCGTACTTTGGCTTTTTGAGTCTTTTGTAACAGAAAATAATCGTAAGCCTAATCTTGCCATTAATGAAGTGCCGAGCCAGCAATGTGTTGAAAAGCAATTTGAACTAGCCGGTAATGACTTCAACAACTATGAAATAAGTAACTCCAGATGGATGCAGGACAACGCGCAAGTTGCCTCTGGAAAAACTCCTACTATTTCTTCTGATACACCCGGAGAACAACGATATACTGTTCTTATACCTAATCAGCGATCTTTCTTCCCTGAATACTGGGCATATGAAAAAACTGTTTTCATAAATTCTCCTCCCGTTGCAAGAATCACCTCTACCAAAACAATCATCTCCCCTTCTGAAACTGTTTTATTAAGAGGCGAAGGCTCTTATGATATTGAGGGTAAAGAACTTAGTTATGAATGGTATGTAAACGGTTCTCCAAGAGGAAACAATTCAACATTTAGATTTTCCAATACCATTTCCGGTGTCTATTCAGTTAGGTTACGAGTCTCAGATGGCGGTTCAAATCCAAACTGTTCTATTGACGAGAGTGAGATTCAGATTCGTGTGAATACACAGCCTTATGCTGAAATGAGTGTAGAATCGGTTATCGGTACTAATGAAGTTGTCTCTGCTTCTGTATTCAATCAAACTGATGCTGATAGTGATTCATTAACTTATAGATGGCAAGGAGAAGGTGTTACAGGACCTTCTACAGAACCTACCGTTACTCTTAGCCACACAGAACCGGGTATCTACCCTATTAATGTAATTCTTAATGATGGTTCAAGATCTGCTAATGGAATGTACTCTATTACAAAAAGATATGAAGTAAATGCTCCTCCCGTACCATTGTTTACTTTAAATGAAAAAATTGCTCCCGGAGAACGTCTTACTTTTAATGGGACATCTTCGTCCGATCAAAATGGAAATGATCTTCAATACAAATGGTTTGTAAACAATAGTCTTGTAGCTTCTCAAGCTATTACTGATTTTCAGTTTACAGAGCCTGGAGAGTATCAAATTAAGTTGGTTGTAGATGATGGAAGAGGCGTATCTAATTCCATACAAGAACTCACCAAATCAATTCGGGTGAATGCAGCCCCTCGACCTATGATCACTGCTGCAAAAGTTACTTCAAGTTCAAAAGTAGCCTTTTCTGCTGATCTTAGTTCCGATTCTGAATCAAACCTTTCTTCTTTTACATGGGACTTTGGGGATGGCACAAAAGCAGAAGGTCCTAATGTTCAGCACACTTATTCCCGTACCGGAGAATACCGAGTAACGTTGCAAGTGAACGATGGTGAAGGTCTATCAAATAGTATTAGAACCACTGAACACATTTTATTGATCAACCAGTACCCGAATGCAGATTTCACTGCTCCAATTGTTGTGGCTCCCGGACAAGAATTTACTATCGATGGATCACCAAGTACGGACGTTGACGGATTGATTACAAGTTATGAATGGTATAATGAAGGTGAATTATTAGGAACTGGTAAAACCTTAACTACAAGTCTCGATAAAACAGGTAATGCAAATATTTCACTACGTGTTAAAGATGATTCCGGTTATGAACTTGCTGAAGGCATCAAAACAAAGAAAATAAGAGTGAATACCCCCCCTGTTCCAGTATGGGTTTCGAACACTGATTATGTAGCTCCAAATGAAGAGATTGAGTTTTCAGCAGCAGAATCTTATGACCTAGATGGTTCTATTGCTCAGTACATTTGGAGATTTAATGATGGAGTAGAATTAAAAGGTCGTGTTATCCAAAGAACTTTTAAAGATAGCGGTACTAAGTCTTTTACCCTTACTGTAGTTGATAACGACAACCTTTCAAACTCAAGTACTACCTTAGATGGTGAGCTGAAAGTAAATCATCAGCCATTAATTATTACTGAACCCGTTTTAAGGTCCAATTCTTTATCCGTAAAGTTAGATGCGGCGGCTAGCTACGATCTGGACAATAACCCAATCACTTTTGAGTGGACTTTGCCTAATGGTACAAAAAGAAACGAATCTTCATTTACGTGGCAAGCAACTGAACCGGGTGTACATATTATTGGACTAACAGTAAACGATGGCTTAGGTCTTCAAAATAGTATTACTAAAGAATCCATCAGGGTATTGATCAACAGACCGGTTAAAGCCGTTGTAGCTTCTCAAATCGCATCCTGTACAGGACAAACAGTATTATTTAACAGTTCTCAAAGCTTCGATCCGGATGGAGATGCTTTTAGTGTTTCGTGGGATTTTGGAAATGGACAAACTTCCGACCAAGCGAATCCATCTTACGTATATGAAACTCCCGGTATTTACGAAGCTAGATTAACACTTAATGACGGTTTTACAGAAGAACAATCAGTAGCTACAATTCCTGTGATTATTGAAGGTTCACCGGTTGCAAAATTAAATCTTTCAGATACTACTATCTGTGTAAACAATAGTATTCGTTTCGATGGTTCTTCCAGTACAGACCCATCCGGTTCTTTACCTTCTTTTAGTTGGGATACCGGTGACGGAAAATCACAAACAGGAGCAATAATTGATCACGTATTTACTGAGCCTGGCGTATATACTGTTTCATTAACCGTAGAAGGTTCCGGTTCAGGTAGATGTAGCAATATAAGCCAGACTACGGCTACTGTTACTGTAATTGAAGGACCTGAAGCTGATTTTGAGCTTCCGGAATATTCTGAACCTGGTGAAGTAGTAACCTTAGACGGATCTGCTTCTACTGCTGAAGGTGGTATCAAATCGGCAAGATGGTTAATCGATTCTGAAGCCGGGCAACAAGTAGTTGAAGGTTTGAATTCTTCTTACACATTTGATGAGCCGGGGGAATATTTTGTAACTCTCGAGCTTCAAACAAATACTGACACAGCTTGTAATACAGTCAGCTTGACTAAAGCTATAAAAGTAAATGCTAAACCAGTTATAGCTTGGGATCTGGCCCCTACTGTTCCTGCCGGTACCGATCTTAAATTAGACGCTTTAAGGTCTAAAGATGCTGACGGATTTATTAAGTCTTATAAATGGTATCTGGATGGAGATCTAGTAAGTGAAAACGCCGCTGAGATCATTAAAGCTATTGAACCGGGTAATCATACGGTAAGGTTGGAAATCACCGATAATACTACAGCTGCAAATAATCTTAGTTTTGCAGAGAAATCATTTTTTGCGAATAGCACTCCATCTCCTGTGATCATTGCACCTCAAGCTATCTATTTAAATCAACGTGCTGTTTTTGAAAGCGGAACTGATCAAGATGCTGATCAGGATATGCTGACATCGACTTGGAAACTAGATGGTGAAGAAATTCAATCTCCGGAATTTAATGTCACAAATCCTCAAGGACATACATTAGTATTGATACAAAATGATGAAAGAGGACTTGTTAATTCAGCAGATAGCGCTGTTATTCATTTTACACCTAAACCTTTACCTACTGTAAGCCCTGATTTACCAAGGTTAATTGCTGTAGATGGTGCTCTTTCACTACCTGATATTAGAGTAGAAAACCCATGGAGGTTTAAAGTTCAGAACCGATACGAACTCACATGGTCGGCTGCTGATACAAATACAAATGAACTAACCTTAGCTTACATTCAAAATGGTACGGAATTAGTTTCAAAAACTTTCCCAATACAAGTGGTGGCTAAATTAAGTTTTACAGAAACAGTAGATACACGTACGATAGAATGGAATCCTGCGAACCCAAGCATTATTCTTAATGCACCATCAGTTAATAGAGATGCTACGGATGTTCTTTACACTTGGAAGCAACGTGGACAAACATTAGGAACCGGAAAACAGATTGGCGTTCAACTGGTTAAAGGAGAAAACAGATTCACTGTTCAAGTTACGGACCAAAGAGTTGCCAGATCAACTCCAATAAGTGTAGATGTCATTATAATTACCGAGTAGAAGTCTTGCTAGCCAAGGCTTCTTCCTTTCTTTTCATTGGAAAAGACAGTAGTTTAATTCTTTCATCAATTACCAAAAAAGAGCTCTTTTGAAGATCATAATAATCGGTGCTGGAGAAATTGGCTACGACCTTGCCAGTGTTCTCTCTAAAGAAAAACATGATGTAATAGTTCTCGATCGGGAGAAAGAAAGCCTTTCAAAAGCCTCCGAAACACTCGATGTACTAGTTACTGAAGGTAATGCTACTTCTGCTACTGATCTCAATAAAGCAGGCGTTTCTCAAGCTGATATCGTAATAGCAGTAACCAGTGTGGATGAAGTGAATATGATCGCTTCTATGATAAGTAAGAAGCTTGGCGCAAAAATGGTAATTGCTCGCGTTCGTAATGATGAGTTCTCCCATCGTAACTCACCGCTTAAAGCAACCGATCTTGGAATTGATGTAATGATCAATCCGGAATTAAGTGCTGCTCAAGAAATTGCACAACTTTTAAAACGGTCTGCAGCTAGTGACGTTATCAATCTTGCTGATGACATGATGCAATTGGTTGGTATCCGTTTAGATCGCAATGCTCCACTCATTGGCAAATCTTTGATAGACTACGCTTCTGAAAATTCAGATATAACTTTCCGAGTAGTTGCTATAGCCCGGCGAGGAAGAACATTAATGCCTCGTGGACCAATGAAACTTCAAGTTTTTGACCAGATCTTCATATTGGCTAAAACCCAGGATATTCCTGCTATCATCGAAACTACAGGGAAATATGAGACGAATCTAAATCGAATTATGATTGCAGGCGGTACGGGAATAGGTACGACCATTGCAAGAATATTATGTGGAGATGATAAAAAAGATTGGTCTGTTAAGCTCATTGAGCCCAATTACGAAAAAGCAGAAGAACTCGCTATCGAATTGAAAAATGCGATGATCTTACATGGTAATCCAACCGACCCCGACCTTTTAGCTTCTGAAGGGATCACGGATATGGATGCTTTTATTGCCGTAACTGATGATGAGGAATCCAATATTATTTCCTGCTTGATGGCAAAGCATTTAGACGTAAAAAAGACCGTAGCGCTGGTATCAAAGCCCGACTTTATCCCGCTAGCCCAAACAATTGGGTTAGATGCTGTAGTAAATAAAAAAGTAGCTGCTTCTAACGAAATCCATCGCTATGTAAGAAGTGGACAAGTGATCTCTGTTACTGAACTTCGAGGAATTAAAGCCGAAGTAATAGAACTACTTACTGCAGAAAAATCTAAGATCGTAGGTAAAAAAATCCAGGATATAAAGCTTCCGGAAGGATGTATTATTGGAGGGGTTCTATGCCAAGGATCAGTAGAAATTGCTACCGGACAAACAGTGATCAAAGTAAATGACCGTGTGATGGTTTTCTGCCTACCCGAAGCTATTGATAAGATAACTAAGCTGTTTAGCAATGGGTAGAAAAAAAAGCGTTATAAATGCTTTTAACCGCCCCGCTATTGACTTCTTAGTAGTGCTAGGTGTACTTGGTGCATTTGTGTTTTTTATGGGCTTTGCCCTTCTCCTCCCTGCCGGTATCGATTTAATTTATGGGCAAGATACTTGGCATACTTTTTTAGTCTCCGCCGGAATTGCATTTACTGTTGGTGGACTTCTTTGGTATTTCTTTAAACCTCAAGCAGAACTTCGTATAAGAGAAGGCTTCCTTGTGGTAAGTTTAACTTGGTTGGTACTCTCTTTCGTAGGCGCCCTACCCTTTACCATATCTGGGATTCTACCCAACTATACCGATGCCGTTTTCGAAACAATGAGCGGACTTTCTACCACAGGATCAACTATTCTCGGTGGGACAACTTCTACAGGAATTTTAAATCCTGCCATCGAAGACCTCCCAAAAAGCTTCTTATTTTGGCGATCATTAGCTCACTGGCTGGGCGGTATGGGAATAATAGTGCTTTCTATTGCGATCCTCCCCCTTTTGGGAATTGGTGGAATGCAGCTATTTCAAGCGGAGTCACCCGGACCAACTGCAGATAAATTAACGCCTCGTGTTCAAGAAACAGCAAAATTGCTTTGGGTGGTTTATGTAGCATTTACAGCCGCTGAATTCCTATTGTTATGGTTACACCCCGCCATGGATTGGTTTGAAGCCATCAATCATTCTATGGCTACAATGGCCACCGGAGGCTTCTCTACCAAAAACAATAGTATTGCAGCCTTCGATTCAGGCTATATCGATGCAGTAATTATCGTGTTTATGTTCTTAGCAGGTATAAACTTTGCCATGCATTTCCGTTTACTTCGTGGTGAATTCGAACCATTTTTTGCAAACCGTGAAACTCGATTTTACACCTTAATTACCATGATCGGTATTCTGGGTATTTCTTTTTCATTATGGTTTTTCGATGGATATACACTTCTTGAAGCCATTCGATCAGGTGCATTTCAAACGGTAGCTATTATTACCACTACTGGTTTTGGTACTGATGATTACGAACTCTGGTATTCTTTTGGAGCCTTTCTCTTGCTGCTTTTCTTCTTTACAGGCGGTAGTGCGGGCTCAACAGGTGGTGGAATTAAAATGATCCGTTGGATGATATTGATTCGTAACACTGGACGTGAGATCAAGCAGATCATTCACCCTAAAGCAATACTTCCGGTACGAATCGGCGATCAGGCTATCAACCAGAATATTCAACGAACGGTGTTGAGCTTCTTTATTCTGTATATGTTCATATTTGGTTTAGGAGCTTTCGTAATTTCACTATTTGGATATGATATCATGTCATCAGCCGGAGCAAGTATTTCAGCACTTGGTAACATTGGTCCCGGTTGGGGGGAATTCGGTCCTACCGACAGCTTTGCCAAAATGCCCTATCTCGGGAAATGGGTTATGATCTTTCTTATGATGATAGGCCGTCTCGAGATCTTTACTGTCCTTATTATCTTCTCTCCTGCTTTTTGGAAACAGTAGTTCAATAATGAATATTGAATTAAGAATATTGGTTTAATATCAGCTATGATTTTTGAGGATAAGCTTACTTTCCTATTTTGATATTAAACTGATTTTATTCATTTTACTCTTATTATTTAAGGAATAAAGTGAATAAAACTTAAACATGAAATAGGGATAAAGTGAATAGAGTTCACTTTACTCTGTTGTTAGGCACAAGCAAAATCAAAATATGAAATATCTATCTTACTGGGACAGAATAATACCAATTTTGGCAATAATTACATATGCAAGTGGACTATTTGACTATAATATATTTGGTCAATTCGTTGTAGTTGCTTTATTAATTGGCTCTATACTATCTGCCGTTCATCATTCCGAATTAATCGCTCACAAGGTAGGTGAACCATTTGGTACAATTATTTTAGCCGTTTCGATTACTATCATAGAAGTTGCCCTGATAATCTCACTTATGCTTGCAGGCGGAGAAAAAGCAATGTTTTTAGCACGTGATACGGTTTTTTCGGCAGTAATGATACTTCTTACTATTGTAATTGGAATTTGTATCGTAATTGGTGGTTTCAGACATTTTGAACAGAAATTTGACCAAAAATCAGTTAATACAACTTTAGTAAGTTTGGTTGCAATCCTTGTACTTACTTTAGTACTACCTAATTTTTCAGAAGGTGGAAAGTATATAACTTTCAGCAAGCCTCAATTAATCCTTGTATCAATTTCTTGTTTGGTAATTTATAGTGCTTTTATATATATCCAAACAATTAGACACCGCAACTATTTTTTGACAGAAAAAAAATCCGAAGAGTATTCTAAAGAAAATTCTTCCTTAATCTTGAATATAGTATTCTTAATCATAAGTCTAATAATTACGGTACTACTAGCCAAAACTATCTCACCAACAATAGAGAATTATATTATTGAGGCTAATTTACCACATTCGCTACTTGGAATTATCATCGCTTTAGTAATTTTATTGCCCGAAGGCATAGCTGCAACAAAAGCAGCTTATAAAGATGATATCCAATCCAGTCTTAATTTATCTTTAGGGTCAGCATTGGCAGCTATTGGGTTAACAATACCTTCCGTTGCAGTCGTAAGTACAATCTTTAAAATTGACATTGTTCTCGGTCTTAATAATATTTCTATGGTACTATTAGGACTAACAATATTCACGGTAATGCTATCACTGTCAAAAGGAAGAACAAATATATTATATGGAATAATTTTAATTTTGCTTTTTATAATTTATGTTTTCACAATTATACACCCTTAAATGCCAGTGCCTAACACCGTATATAAGCTATGGCTTGGTCAGTCCTCACTTGGAAAATCCTGCGGATTTTCCAAAGCCAGTATTTATTTGGAGAGGTTCGTGCCGAGACACGCCACAGCTCATATACATAAACGTTGGCAGTAATTAACAAAATGAGAATATGATTGACAATAAATTTAATTTAGGTTTTTTTCCGACTCCTTTAAATGAATTAAAAAAAGTATCAAAAAAATATCCTGATTATAATGTTTTTATTAAAAGAGATGATAATACTGGGCTAGCCTCTGGTGGAAATAAAACTAGAAAATTAGAATATCTAATCAAACAAGCTCTTGATGCAAATTGTGATACAATTATTACAGCTGGAGCACAACAATCAAATCATTGTAGACAAACTGCCGCTGCTTGTTCAATAGCTGGACTAAAATGTCATTTACTCTTGGGAGGTGATAAACCTGAAATATATGATGGAAACTTATTGCTTTCGTCTATCCTAGGAGCAGAAATACATTTTACAGGTGAAAATAGAAAAGGAGAAGATAAAGAAACCTTAAAAAAAAAGCTAGAGAATAAAGGGAACAAATGTTTCGTAATTCCATATGGAGGTTCAAATTTCACAGGAGCTATGGGTTTCGTTAATGCTGTTAAGGAGCTAAAAGAACAATTGATTGAACAAAAATTAAAAATAGATTATATATTTTTTGCGTCAAGTTCAGGGGGAATGCAAGCGGGATTAACTCTTGGAAAAGAACTCTATCAATTAAATGCAAAATTAATTCCTATAAGTATAGATAAAGATGAAACAAATGGTCTTTCTCTCGAAGAAGTTGTTTTAAACATAATAAAAGAAGGAGGGCAAAAGTTGAATATCAACAAAAATTTTCAACTTTCGGATATTCGCTTAAATAGAGATTATGATAAGGATGGCTATGGTGTAGTCACTAATAACGAAATTAATGCCATCAACGAATTAGCAAAAAATGAAGGTGTTTTATTAGACCCCGTTTATACAGGAAGAGCATTTTATGGAATGTTAGATTTCTTAAAAGAAAAAAAAATTCCTACTAATGCTAATGTTCTTTTTTGGCACACTGGTGGACTGCCCGCCATTTTCAAATATGCTAACGAACTAAAATAATTACTGCCAACAATGGCTATAAGTAATTGCTTGTTCTTACCTACTTCTGAAAATCCTCGCGAATTTTCAGTTTGGTGTGTACTTGTAAAGTTAAGTGCTAACCCACGCAACTACTCATAGCCGAGACGTTGTAAGTAATGCCGAAAAACCCAGAAACCAAGTGAATAAAACAATATTTGAAATTACCAAAATGGATTGTCCTTCAGAGGAAAATCTTATCCGAATGAAATTGGACGGAATTTCAAGCATTGCGAATTTGGACTTTGATATTCCGAATCGAAAATTGACCGTTTTTCACAGCGGAGAAATTGACCAAATCGAAAAGTCCGTTATCGAATTGAATTTAGGTGGAAAAAAAATCTCAACGGAACAAACCGACCAAACGGAATTTAAAGAAAACGAAAATCAGAAAAAACTACTTTGGTCTGTACTTGCCATAAATTTTGCTTTTTTCATTATTGAAATGACAACAGGAATTATCTCAAAATCTATGGGACTTGTTGCCGATAGTTTAGATATGCTTGCGGACAGTTTTGTGTACGGAATTAGTTTGTTTGCGGTTGGCGGAACAGTAATAAAGAAAAAACGGATTGCCAAACTTGCTGGATATTTTCAAATAATACTTGCGATTATTGGATTTGTAGAAGTCTTGAGAAGATTTTTCGGAAACGAGAAACTTCCCGATTTTTCAACAATGATTATAGTTTCGATTTTTGCACTTATTGCAAACGGAATTTGTCTTTATATTTTGCAAAAGTCAAAGAGCAAAGAAGAAGCACATATGAAAGCGAGTATGATTTTCACTTCGAATGACGTGATTATCAATTTGGGAGTAATTATTGCAGGAATTTTAGTGCATTATTTGAGTTCTAATAAACCTGATTTGATTATCGGAACAATTATTTTTGCATTGGTAATTCAAGGAGCATTTCGGATTTTGAAATTAAGTAAGTGAACTAAAAAAGCACTACTTACAACAACGTGTATAATTAATGGCTGGTTCTCGCCTACTTACGAAAATCCTCGCGGATTTTCTATTCGGTTTTTATTTGCTAAATTAGGTGCTTAAACACGCCACTAATCATACACAAAACCGTTAAGCCCGTTCGTATGTCAGAAAAGTAAGGTCTTCCGTTTCTCGTCGATCGGTTTCTTTCCAAGTTTCACCTATCTCGTCACGGTACTCCGGGAAATAAGTATCCCCTTCATATTCTTTCTTTATTAGAGTAACTACCATCTTATCGGCTTTCTCAATAGCATCTCTGTACAACACTCCCCCACCGATAATAAAAACCTCTTCATCGTCAACGGACTTTAATGCGCCTTCTAGAGAAGTAAAAGTGTCTACATTATCGTAGGTTTTGGTACGTGACAGAACTATGTTTTTTCTTCCTGGTAATGGAATTTCATTTAGTTCTTCAAATACACCACGTCCCATGATCATAGTACCGCCGATAGTAGTAGCTTTAAAGTGCTTCAGATCTTCAGGATAGCGCCACGGTAACCCTCCTTCTTTCCCAATTACCAAATTAGGGTCATGGGCAACAACAATGGTCAATATCATACTGCGACCTCAAACTTGATCAAAGGATCAGGGTCGTAGCCATGTAATTTAAAGTCATCGAAACTAAGTTCATCTATCGGCTTATTAGCGATCTCTAAAGTTGGAAGCTCACGAGGTTCCCTTTTAAGCTGTTCTTTTAGTCCATCCACATGATTAACGTAGATATGTGCATCTACGATCGTATGAGCAAATGTACCAGGCTCTAGCCCTACTTCTTGTGCAATAGCTAGTGTCAATGCGGAGTAACATGCTAAGTTAAACGGAATACCCAATGCAATATCACCGGAGCGTTGCGTAAGGTGACAATTTAATTTTCCGTTACTCACATTAAAGATATACATGATGTGGCAAGGAGGAAGTGCCATTTCACCCAATAATCCCGGATGCCAAGTACTTACCACGATACGTCGACTATTAGGATTGGTCTTCAACATTTCGATTGCACGTTGAACCTGATCAAATTCTTTTCGAACCCAAGTTTCGTGTTCAAATGCACATCCATTTCCTTCCAACAAAATCGTTTCTTTTTCGAGATACGGAAATTTTCTCCACAACACCGGATAAATAGGTCCTACATGTCCATCTTCGTCTGCCCATGCATCCCAAATATGGCAATCATTTTCATCTCTTAGCCAACGGATGTGATCTTCTCCTCGTAAATACCAAAGCAGTTCCAGTATCACAGATCTAAAGAAAACCTTCTTAGTCGTCAATAGAGGAAATCCTTTCGACAGATCTACTTTATAGAACTCAGCAAAATTTGAGATGGTATCAGTTCCGGTTCTATTCTCTTTTCTTACTCCGTTTTCGAGTACGTTTTTTACGAGATTATGATATTCTTTCATGTATTAATCGAAGTTTTAAAATATGACACCTTTAAGCAGGAACATTGAGATGCTAAAATAAATGATTATCCCCGTAACATCTACCAAAGTTGCAACAAAAGGTGCAGAAGTTACCGCTGGATCTAGTTTTAATTTTGTTAGTATAAATGGAAGCATAGCACCACTGAGATTTCCAAAAAGTATAACTCCCAGTAAACTACAACCAATGGAAATTGCTGTGAGCAACAACTCCTGAGAAGAGACCTCGAAGTTCAAATGCCCCCAAAGCAGCGTCATTCCAAAACCTAGTAATCCTATAAGACCACCAAGCATCAATCCTGATAAAAATTCTCTGCCGAATATTCTACGCCAATCACTAGATTTTATATCATCAGTGGCAAGTGCTCGAATGATAAGTGTTGCTGCTTGTGAACCTGAATTTCCCCCACTGGAAATGATCATTGGGATGAAGAGCGAGAGAAGTACAGCACTTGCAATTATTGACTGATACGCTCCCATCGCTGTAACGGTAAACATTTGCCCCATAAATAATAAGATCAACCAACGCACTCGTTTCTTGACCATCCCACCTACTGAGGTTTGAGAATAGTAATCATCCAAGGCATCCATACCGGCCATTTTATGCATATCCTCGGTTGCCTCTTCCTCTGCTACGTCAATCACATCATCAACCGTTACTATTCCTACTAAAATTCCATCTGTATCTACAACAGGAAGAGCCGCCCTATCATACTTGGCAAACATCTTAACAGCTTCTTCCTGATCTTCATAAACCATCAATGTTTCGAAGGTGCGATCCATTAATTTCTCAATAGTATCTTCCGGATCTGCTAGAATAAGTTCAGTAAGACGTAAATCGTCTATCAAATATTCTTTATCATCTACTACATAAATACGGTTTAATGTCTCCGCTACTTCTGCATACTTGCGGATGTGCCTCATGCTACGCTCAATGGTCCAGTCCGTTTTAACACGAACATACCGTGGTGTCATCAAACGTCCGACACTTTCTTCCGGATAACCTAACAGCTTTTTAACCTGCTTTTGATCTTCCGGATTCATGGAATTCATTACTCTTTGAGTAAGGTGACCAGGAAGTTCTTCCATGAGTGAAACCTGCTCATCAGGTTCCAAGTTCACCATTACATCACTCAACTGCTGTTTGTTGAAAAGCTCGAGTAACTCTACTCCTTTTCCAGAAGGAAGTTCTGAAAATACATCGGCGGCAAGTGGCTTTTTTAGAAGCCGGAATATCACAACAGCTACATCGCCTTCAAGCTCTACCAAAAGATCTGCAATATCTGCAGCAGGAACATCAACCAATACATCTTTGAGAGCAACCCAATCCTTCGCAAGAATGAGTTCTTCAAATTCAGGTTTTATGAGCTGCAAGAGCATATTCAGAGTTGTTAAAAAATGATTCCTTAAGAATGGTAAGAATCGTGTTAAATCAGTCAAAAAACAAGTTTAGTTAACACTGATTTGAGAAGAAATTAAGACAGAAAGTGTGTGTTTAACAAAACTATATGTGAATAACTTTGAAGGTAGATGTGCCTACTAAATCAGCAAAAAACAATACAGCTTCTTAAACTATTTCTTCCGTAAAGTTTTTAAAGCTTCTTTTGCAGCCTCTTGTTCTGCACTCTTCTTACTTTTCCCTTTTCCTGTACCAAGGTTTTCATTATCAACAGATACCATAATCTCGAATTCTTTATTATGCCCTGGCCCTGATTCTGAAACAACTTGATAGTACGGTAAGCTCATTTTATTAGCTTGGGTAAGCTCAAGAAGCGCACTTTTAAAATTGTCTACCTGAGTAACTAACTTATTGAAATCAACTTGTTTATCATAAACTTTAGAAACAAACAGGAAAGCACTTGGATAGCCTTTTGTTATATAAATAGCTGCTATTATAGATTCGAAAACATCCGCTAATATACTCTTTGCAACTTTAGCCTGATCTGACCTCTCACCTAATTCTAGTACCTTGTCTATACCAAGTTTCGACGAAAACTTAGCGAGAGTTTCTCCTTTTACTAATTTCGCACGGCTTTTAGTTAAAAACCCTTCATTAGCTTCCGGAAATTTTTCGAATAGGATCTCAGCGGTAATGAGATCAAGAACGGCATCTCCCAGAAACTCTAATCGTTCATAGGATTCATGTTTAGCATATTGATCGCCGGACAGTGTAGAACGATGACGGAGAGCTTTTAAAAATAAAGAAGGATCATCGATATCAAAACCGATGATCCTTTCTAATGCTTTAATTCTGTCGTTCTTATCCTGAGCCTTAGGCTGATCTCTTTTACTAAAGAAAGATCTTAACCAAGACGTCATATACTATTACTCTTCAAATTTTTTGAAAACTAATGATGTATTATGACCACCAAATCCGAATGCGTTATTAACAGCATACTTCACGTTTCTTGCAACTGCTTCATTCGCTGTATAATTTAGATCACATTTTGGATCTTGATCCTTCAAATTTATAGTTGGAGGAACGATATCGTGATAAGTAGCTAATAAAGCAGCAACTGATTCTATAGCTCCGGCAGCACCCAAAGTGTGTCCAGTCATAGATTTCGTTGAGTTCAGGTTGATCTTCTTAGCATGATCGCCAAAAACTTTCTTGATAGAATTTGTTTCTGCGATATCACCCAACGGAGTTGAAGTTCCGTGCATATTAATATGATCAACATCTTCTGGTTTAATACCAGCAGCTTCAAGAGCGTTGTTCATTGCTAACATAACTCCACCACCATCAGGGTCAGGAGCTGTTATATGATATGCATCAGCTGAATATCCATAGCCTACGATTTCGCCATAAATTCTAGCTCCACGTTTTTTGGCCATTTCATATTCTTCAAGGAAGAACATTCCTGCACCTTCACCCAAAACAAAACCATCACGGTTTATATCAAAAGGTCTAGATGCTGATTCAGGATCGTCATTTCTTGTAGACATGGCTTTCATAGCGTTAAAGCCTGAAATCCCTATTTGAGTAACAGGAGCTTCTGAACCTCCGGTAACTGCCATATCTGACTGACCATATCGGATTGCATCGTAAGCAGCTCCAATGTTGTTAGATCCTGTAGCACATGCAGATACCACTCCATAATTAGGACCTCTAAATCCGTAACGAATTGAGATCTGTCCCGGAACGATATCAGGAATAATCATAGGGATGAAAAAAGGAGAAACTCCTCTTGCTCCACGATTACTCAGTTCTACTGATTGGTCATAAAAAGTCTTCATGCCACCAATTCCCGTACCTACGATAACAGCAACACGGTCCTTATTTATGGCTTCAAGATCAATTTTACTATCCTTAATAGCTTCATCCGAAGCTACCAAAGCATATTGGGCTACTTTATCCAGCCTACGACCTTCTTTTCTATCAAAATAATCAGAAGATTCATATCCAGGAATAGTTGCAGCAAATTTTGTGGCATACCCCTCGGTATCAAAGTGCTCAATAGTTTTAGCACCACTTTTACCAGAGATTAAACCATTCCAGAAATCAGGAGCACTCTTACCTAAAGGGGTAAGGGCACCAATTCCTGTTACAACGACTCTACGTGTTGTCATAAATTAAATAAAGTTTTTAAGAGAGTTTACCTGATAGGTAGGTTGTAGCATCTCCAACGGTAGCGATGTTTTCAGCATCTTCGTCAGGTATGCTAAGGTCGAATTCTTTTTCGAATTCCATAATTAACTCAACTGTATCTAGTGAGTCAGCTCCAAGATCATTAGTGAAATTTGCATCTGATACAACTTCTGATTCATCTACACCAAGTTTATCGATGATGATGTCTTTTACTTTTGATTCTACATCTTGTGACATATTGTGTCCTTTAAGGTTATTTAGTAGTTAGGTTTTACTATAATAAATTAAACATAAAAATTCATTCAAGCACTAATAACAATTTACATTGCCATTCCACCATCAACACGGATGGTTTCACCTGTTATATAAGCACTCATATCAGATGCCAAGAATACAACGGCATCTGCAACTTCATTCGCTTCACCCGCTCTTCCTAGAGGGGTTTCTGCCTTAATTCCTTCTAAAACTTTTTCATCAAGCTGATCGGTCATATCTGTTAATATATAACCAGGTGCTATAACATTCGCTCTAATATTTCTTGATGCCAGCTCTTTAGCATACGATTTTGTGAAGCCAATAATTCCCGCTTTTGAGGCAGAATAATTCGTTTGACCTGCATTTCCTGAAATTCCTACAACAGAACTGATATTAATGATAGATCCGCCTCTATTCTTCATCATTGGGCGAGCTACTGCTTTAGAATAGTTAAAAATACTTTTCAAGTTTGTAGTGATCACATCATCCCATTGCTCTTCACTCATTCTGAGTATAAGATTATCTTTGGTAATACCTGCATTGTTTACCAACACATCGATCTTACCAAACTCTTCTCCAATGGTCTTTATCACTTCTTCGGCTTGAGCATAGTCAACAGCGTCTGCTTGAAATGCTTTACCTTTTCTTCCTAGTGCTTCAATTTCTTTTACTACATCGTTAGCAGCGTCTGCAGAGCGAGCATAAGTTATGGCAACATCAGCTCCAAATTCAGCCAGTCTAAGTGCAATAGATCTTCCTATTCCACGACTACCGCCTGTAACTAAACAACTTTTTCCTTCTAAAGATAAACTCATATTCGTTTTTTATTGATGTCCTGAAATTTCCGCTTTTCTATCGGTTCGTTTTACCAAACCTTGTAAAACTTTACCTGGTCCAACTTCAACAAAAGATGTAGCTCCATTTGCCAGCATATTTTGTAATGTTTGAGTCCAGCGTACCGGATTCATTAATTGATCTAACAAATTTGATCTAATTTCATTCACATCTGACGTTGGTTTTGCCGTAAAGTTACTGTAGATCGGACAAGTTGGAACTTTGATCTCTAAATTCTCTAACGACTCTTTTAAACCAACAAAAGCAGGTTCCATTAGCGAAGAATGAAATGCTCCGGAAACCGGTAATAACATAGCCATTCTGGCTCCATCTTCTTTTGCAATATCTACCGCAGCTTTTACAGCGTCTATATAACCTGAAATTACTAACTGTCCAGGACAATTATAGTTTGCTGCTACTACTTCTTTTCCGGTTTGTTCCGAAGCTTTAGTACAAACTAATTCAACTTTGTCGTCATCCATACCAATAATGGCAGCCATTGTTCCCGGATTTGAAGTTCCTGCTGCTTGCATCAACTCCCCTCTTCTGCGAACAATTTTAAGAGCATCTTCAAAGCTAACTGCTCCACAAGCTACTAATGCTGAAAACTCACCAAGACTATGTCCTGCAACCATATCAGGGTTTGCATCTAATGTTTTATATAAAGCAATAGAATGCAGAAAAATTGCTGGCTGAGTAAATTCTGTTTGTTTCAGTTTGTCTTCGGGACCTTCAAACATTACTGATCTTAGATCGATACCAAGAATATCATTAGCTTGGTCAACCATTTTTGCGAAATCAGGATTGCTGTCGTAATGATCTTTACCCATTCCAACAAACTGAGACCCCTGACCAGGAAAAAGAAAAGCTGTACTCATTATTTAATCCCCCATTTCAAGTAAATAGCTCCCCATGTAAATCCACCGCCAAAAGCAGCAAGAATTAAATTATCACCATGGTTCAATTTATCTTTCCAATCGTATAAACAAAGTGGGATTGTACCAGCAGTTGTATTTCCATACTTACCAATGTTTATCATCACCTTTTCGGATGATAGTCCCATTCGTTTAGCTGTTGCTTCAATAATTCTTAAGTTGGCTTGATGAGGAACTAACCAAGCCACATCTTCCGGCTCTAAATTGTTTTTCTTCATTATTTCTAAAGAAACATCTGCCATACCCATTGTCGCTTTCTTAAATACAGCGCGACCATCTTGGGTTAGGTAATGTTCTCTGTTTTCAACAGTTTCTTTAGTAGCAGGATTTCTACTTCCACCGGCATGCTGATATAAACTGCAATTCACATCACCTTCTGTGTGATGAATTTGATCGATCAATCCTGTTCCGTCGGTTGACTCTTCTAATACTACAGCTCCTGCGCCATCACCAAACAAAATACTTGTAGTACGATCAGTATAATCCAAGATCGAGCTCATTTTATCCGTACCAATAACGAGTACTTTTTTAGCTCTACCAGATTCGATGTACATAGAACCCGTACTAAGTGCATATAAAAAGCCTGAACATGCTGCTGAAAGATCAAAAGCGAAGGCATTCTTAGCTCCAAGCATGTTCTGAACTAAACAAGCTGTTGCCGGGAACATATAATCAGGTGTTACTGTAGCTAAAATGATCAAGTCTAACTCTTCCGGAGCTACTCCCGCATTATCTAAAGCTTCTTTAGCTGCTTCAAAGCCCATGAAAGCTGTTGCTTTATCTGGGTCTTTTAGAATACGTCTCTCAGAGATCCCCGTTCTAGTACGGATCCACTCGTCGTTAGTGTCCATTAATTTTTCGAGCTCAAAATTTGTCATTCTAAACTCAGGTAGATAATGACCAACTGCAGTAATTTTTGCTTGTTTTACTTCCATAAAGGAGAACTAATTTAGAGATGCGACGATTTTGCCATTTACATCATTTTCGATGCAAGAGACTGCGCTTTTAATCATATTTTTTATAGCAAGTGGAGAACTTCCACCATGACCTACTACACTTACTCCGTTCACACCAAGAAATGGAACACCGCCCACTCTTTCGTAATTAAATGGAGCCAATGCTGTTTTTAGAATCTTTTGTGCCGCCATTATTTCTTCGGCTTCAAAATCTAGTTTAGCAATTGCTGTTTCTACCAACTTCATCATTGTAGCAGGAATAGATTCACCAAACTTTAATAAGATATTTCCCACTAAACCATCCGTGAGATATACGTCAGCTTTACCGGAAAGAACATCTTTACCTTCAACATTTCCAATAAAACCAGGGAGGTCTTTAATATGCTTATGAATTGCTTTTAAAGCTTCGGTTCCTTTTTCTTCTTCTTCACCAACATTAAGCAAACCAATAGTCGGTGCTTCGATTCCCAAAATATTTCTGCAATAAACCTGTCCCATTTTCGCGAATTGATGAGCTACTTCAGGTTTTAATTCAAGGTTTGCACCTGCATCAATCAGCAGACGAAAGCCTTTAACAGTAGGATAGTAAGCCCCAATAGTTGGTCGAAGAATACCTTCAAGCTTACCTAGAATAAAAGTTGAAGCTGCTAGTAAAGCTCCGGTGTTTCCAGCACTTACAAATGCTTGGCATTTTCCGGCTTTGTGTAAGCCCATACCAATAGCAATGGAAGACTGTTGCTTGTTTTTTACAGCCGAAGATGGAGACTCTTCCATACCAATGATCTGAGGAGCATCTTGAACAAGAACACGATCTTTATCGTATTCTTTTCCTTCAAGCTCTTTCTTAATCATATCTTCAGGTCCAAGTAAAAGGACAGTAAGATCATGATTTTCCTTAATCGCTAATAAAGCACCTTCTACAGGTGCTTTTGGATAATGGTCACCACCGGCTGCATCTACTGCAACAATCATAATATATTATTTAGTTAGCAGCTGCTTTTGTAACCTGACGACCGCGGTAGTATCCGCACTCTGTACAAGCGTGATGGTATCTGTGAAGCTCTCCACAGTTTGAGCATTTTGCTAGGGTAACATCAGATATTGCGTGGTGTGCACGACGTTTGTTTTTTCGTGCATTCGAGGTTTTTCGCTTTGGATGTGCCATTTATTTACTTAATTATTTCTTTAGTTCTTTTAATGCTTCCCATCTTGGATCGATAGTTTCTTCATCTTCTTCAGAGTGATCACCAAACTGTTCGTTCACAAACTCTTTAGGATTTCCATCTTCATCCAAAAACCGGGGATGTAATTTCTTTACTGGGAGATTGAGCATTATAGTGTCTAGCACATCCTGCTCGAGATCTATTTGTTTAGAGTTAACATCTATATTCCTGATAGATCCATTTTCATCAGCCGCTTCTTCTACTTCTTCAGCTTTAAATAAAACCTGATAGTTAGTCTCTATCTGATGATCAAACTCATCTAAAGATCGATCACATATAAGTTTTATGTTCGCTTTCAACTCAAATTTAACTTGAATGAATTGAAGTGTACGATAAAAGTCGATATCCATGGTTGCTCCATCAAAAGGAACTCCATCAATTTCGAGATCATCGCTTTTTAATTCAACGGTTCTCTGGCTATGGCCTTCAGGTATTTCAAAGATCTTAAATTTCAACATAGAACGTCTCCATTACAGCTTGTAAATATAAGGATTATACTAGACGCTTACAATCAATTAAAAAGACCAAAAAGTCGCTTATCCACTTGCTCAATTACAAAACCTAAATCTTCTTTGTTATTTACAAAATCAAGCTCATCAGTCTCAATAATCAACTTTTCATGCGGATAACGGTCTACCCAATCTTCATAAAGTCGGTTCAATCTTTCCAAATAATCGATACGAATGGTGTTCTCGTAGTCTCTTCCTCGTTGCTGAATTTGGTTCACGAGCGTGGGAACTTGAGCGCGAAGATATATGAGAAGATCGGGAGGACGCAGATAATGACTCATCTCATGAAACAACGCTTCGTAATTTTTAAAGTCACGATCACTCATCAAACTCATTTCATGAAGGTTCTTCGCAAAGATCTCCACATCTTCATAAATAGTTCGATCTTGAATGAGATTGATCTGATTTTCTAACATCTCTTTCTGATGACGAAACCGGCTGGATAGAAAGTAGATCTGAAGATTAAAACTCCATCTACGCATGTCTTCATAAAAATCTGCCAAGTAGGGATTATCATCTACCGATTCATAAAATGCCTCCCATACAAAATGCTTAGACAGCAAACTTGTTAGTGAAGATTTTCCTGCGCCGATATTCCCTGCAACAGCTATATATTTAGAAGTAGTTTTATTCAGATCCGTCATAAATTTCTTTTATTCTTTTCCAAGCAAACGGTACATCGCTTTTTTGTAATCTTCAACTCCCGGTTGATCGAAAGGGTTTAAATCCAAACTATACACGAATACTGCCGTCAGCAATTCAAAAAAGTAAATTAACTCTCCAATTGCTTCCGCATTTAAACTTTTAACATGTATGTTTATAATGGGAACATCCCCTTCTTTGTGCGCCTGAGTCGTTCCTTCTCTCGCTTTTGTATTAATAGTATGAAGCAGCTCCCCAGACAAATAATTTAATTTATCGTGGTCACCGTCTAACGAGTTAACTTTCAAATTTGAAATTGGTTTTTCGATAGAAATAAATGTTTCCATCATACTTCTTGTACCTTGCTGGATAAACTGCCCAATACTATGAAGGTCTGTAGAAAAAGAAGCGATCACAGGAAATATTCCCTTCCCCTCTTTACCTTCACTTTCTCCCATCAATTGTTGTATCCATCCACCAAACGACTGCAGTTCCGGTTCAAAGCATGAAAAGATATCAATAGTAATCCCTTTTTCATGTAAAGTTCTTCTTGCAGCGGCATGATTTAATACATCACTACAATCTGCTTCGTATTTATTAAACGCTGAAACAGCTCCGTAGAATAGTGTTTTTATATCGATACCGGCTACAGCGATGGGAATCAGACCAACGGGAGTTAATACAGAATAGCGCCCCCCAACATCATCCGGTATTACAAATTTTTGATACCCTTTCTCTTTGATCAACTCATTGAGCACTCCTCCTTCCTTACTTGTAGTACAAATAATTTTTGAAGTGGCTTGCTCTCCATACATCGAATACAATACCTCTCGTATCATCCGAAACGAAAGTGCGGTCTCTAAAGTAGAACCAGATTTTGATATTACATTGATGTACACATTTTTTTGGCTACCATCGGGCTTTGGAGATTGGATATAAGCTAAAAGCTCCTTTAGATATTTCCCTCCCATATGATGACCCGCGAATACAATCTCAGGGCCTCGCTTATCAAAATGAGGGACTAATGCCTCTATAACTGCCTTCGACCCGAGATAAGAACCACCAATTCCACATACAATAAATACATCCGCTTCTTCGCGAATTGATTTGGCAAGCGAATGAATCTTTTCGAGCAAAGCATCATTGGGACTTTTCAACAGATCTCTCCAGCCAAGCCATTCTGAGCCTTTACCAGATTTATTCTTTACACTTTTAAATGCATCTTCACATTTAGCTAAAGAAGAGGAAAACTCTTCTTCCGTTACAAAGCCTTTTGCCAAATCTGTATTTACGGAAATCATTATCGGAGTAGTCTAGCTAATTCAATGAGTGAATAATCTAAGTCTTTCTTACGAGCAACGGCAACTTTCAATGGAGTAATTTTCAAACTATTGTTTACAATACCAACCATTATTCCGGTATGCCCTTCCATTAATGTTTTAATAGCGGATGCTCCTAGCCTACTTGCCAATACTCGATCTCTTGCTGTTGGCGAACCACCTCTTTGAATATGTCCGAGAATACAAACTCGCATATCATACTTCTTAAAATCGCCTCGGAGTTGTTCCGCTAATTTTATAGCCCCTCCTGTTTCATCGCCCTCAGCTACTACGATCAAACTGCTGCGAACTTGGTTCTTGAGCATATTTTGGAGTTGAGACTTAATATCGTCTATATCGGTTAACTCTTCCGGCAATAAAGAGAGTTCTGCCCCACCTGATATACTGGTTTCCAACGCAATAAATCCTGCATCTCTTCCCATAACCTCTACTAAGAACATACGCTCATGAGCATCTGCTGTATCTCGAATCTTATCGATAGCATCGAGTGCTGTGTTAAGGGCCGTATCATAACCGATAGTCTCGTCGGTCCCAATAATATCATTATCTATGGTTGCAGGAATTCCTATTACTTTTACACCGTGCTCTTTACTAAACACTTGAGCTCCGGTAAAAGTACCATCTCCACCAATTACTATCAGAGCATCAATTTCATATTTCTTTAAAGTCTCTGCAGCTAGCGCTCTTCCTTCTGTTGTTCGGAACTCCTGAGAGCGAGCTGTCTTTAAAATAGTACCTCCCCGCTGTATAATATTGGACACCGAATCATTTTTCATCGGCTTTACTTCATCAGTAATAAGCCCGTGATACCCATGTCTAATTCCATATACTTTTAATCCTTCTTTTACTGCAACACGTACTACAGCTCTTACAGCTGCATTCATGCCGGGAGAATCTCCGCCGCTCGTTAAAACCCCAATGGTCTTAACTTCGGTCAACTTCGTAGTCATAATTATTTTTTAAGTGAGTGAGTGTGATTCGTTCTAAATATTTGTCCTATATATTAACTAAATTTAGAACAGCTGAAGTTTAAGAAAATTTAAACATATTTGATGATCGATAACGTATCGCTTCCAAGAATCGATAAAGATTCTGTAACCCGTAAATCTTTAAAGGAAATAACCGCCCCCGTTTCTAAGCATTTAGTGGAGTTTCGCTCATTTTTTAAAGAAACAATTAAGTCTGATGTGTTTCTTCTCGATCAAATTTTGCGATACTTACATAAACAAAAAGGAAAGGAATTAAGACCAACCTTAGTGTTTATGACGGCTAATCTATTCGGGGATATCTCAAAAAGAAGTCATATTGCGGCTACAATGATCGAGCTTTTGCATACCGCTACGCTTATACATGACGATGTGGTTGATGAAGCTAATTCCAGACGAGGTTTCGTGAGCATCAATAAAATATGGAAAAACAAAGCCGGAGTGCTTTTAGGTGACTATCTGCTTTCTCGTGGATTACTGGTTTCTTTAGAAAGTGAAGAGTATAAATTGCTCAGTGTGCAATCCAAAGCCGTTCAAAAAATGAGTGAAGGGGAATTAAGGCAACTCAAAACTGCCGGACTCTTTAATATGACCGAAGAGCGCTACTTCCAGATCATTTCAGAAAAAACGGCTAGCCTGATTTCTACTTGTTGTGAATGCGGAGCTGTATCAGCAACGGAGGATGAGGAGATGCATGAGCTCATGGCCAGTATAGGAATGTGTGTGGGAATAGCCTTCCAAATTAGAGATGACCTTTTTGATTACGGAGTTTATGATATAGGTAAACCTAAGCGAAATGACATTCAAGAAAGAAAGGTTACACTGCCTTTAATAAAAGCTTTAGAACGAGTCCCTAAGAAAGAAGCTGCTCATATCCGTGCATTGATGAAGAAGAGAAAAAAAACTTCAAAGAACATTGATACTATCGTAGACTTTGTTCATCAAAATGAAGGAATGGAATATGCTAAAAAGAGCATGTATGAATATGCAAACAAAGCTATTGAAGGACTAGAAAAACTACCTGAATCACAAGCTCGTTTAGATTTCGTAGATCTCATCCATTATGTAATTACTCGAAAAAAGTAGGATGACTGAACAGACAAGTGTTTTTATTTCTGATGTTCATCTCGGTGCTTTTGATAAAATAACAGAAGCAAGAATTGAACAAGAGCTAATTGCTTTGATCGAGTATTGCTGTCTCCATAAAATTAAGATCTACATACTTGGCGACCTCTTTGATTATTGGATGGAATATCCAAAAAAGAAATATGTACCCACCGTTGGCGCTAATGTTCTTAAGGCTTTTCAAAAGCATAACTCGGAATGCCAACCAACTACCTTTATCACCGGCAACCATGATAATTGGACTTTTGGTTACTTTGAAACGCTTGGCTTTGATGTGGAAAGCAATTACCGAATAATAAAACAAAATGGGTTTAATACACTATTAATGCACGGTGATGGCAGGTTTGGTAAAAGTGACGATTTGCTTAGACCCTTTTTTCATGGTTTTTTAAGAAGTAAGTACTTCGTAAAACTATTTCAAACTGTATTCCCTCCTATTGTTGGAATTTCAGTAATGAAAAGATTTTCCGGGTTTTCTAAAGTAAAAGATAGACGTACTCCAATCCCCCTTAATAAGCATGCAAAGCGCATTTTAAAAGAAAAGGATATAGACTTCATTATTATGGGGCATGATCATATTCCAAGAGTGGAAACTTTTAGTGCCGGAACGTATATAAACCTTGGGACATTCTTTCATCACCAAACTGTAGTTTTGTATAACAAAGGGGAATATAAACTCGTTAGATGGAGTGCTTCTGACAAAGAATTTGTACCTTTCACCGAACAAAGTGTTTTAGAATGAGCGAAGACAAAAAAGAACCTATTGATCATCAAAAATATTTCAACGATCCGGAATATCGTAAAGAGGTTTTAGCCCAGAAAAAAGCTAGAGAAGAAGATTCAGGTAAAGAAACTCCCTACGAAACTGAGTCTGACCTAATGAGAAAGAAAGTCTTGAAATGGACGGGTGGTGTTGTAGGTTTTATCGTTGTGTGTGTTGTTGGATATCTAATCTTTTTAATTCAAGGTCTTCCCCCTCTCGAAAAACTAGAAAATCCCGATACAGCTATTGCCACTGAAGTACGAAGTAGAGATGGCGTAGTACTAGATAAATACTTTACAGAAAACCGAACTTGGGTGCCTTACGATCAAATTTCCCCCCATGTAGTTGATGCCTTAGTAGCTACTGAAGATCACCGATTCTACAACCATTGGGGAATCGACATGATTCGTACTTTGGCAATACCTCTCAATTTATTGCGAGGTCGAGTAGAGGGTGGTTCAACCTTAAGTCAGCAGTTAGCCAGAAACCTCTACAAAGAAATTGGTCTTAAATTCTCTATCTCACGAAAATTTAGAGAGATGATCACCGCAGTTCAGATCGAACAAAACTATACCAAGCGAGAGATCATTGAAATGTATTTGAACACTGTGGAGTACAGTAACAGTGCATTTGGTATTGAAGCAGCTTCAAGAACTCATTACAATAAGCCCGCAAAAGAATTAAATCTATCGGAAGCCGCTACTTTAGTTGGGTCAGTAAATGCGGTGTACGCATACAATCCTAGGCTTTTCCCTGAAAGATCTCAAAGACGTAGAAACATTGTATTGTATTTAATGAACAATCATGGGTTTATTGATTCAACATCATATAACCAATTAAAAGAAGAAGAGATCCTGCTTGATTACCAACCGCCTTCAAAAGAAGGACGTGTTAGCAGATATTTTGGTGAATATGTGCGCCAAAAAATTTCGGGTTGGGCAGAAGAGAATGGTTACGATATTTATAAAGATGGCTTAGTTATTTACACTACCATTGATTCCCGTTTACAAAAACATGCTGAAAAAGCATTAAGTACTAAACTAGATTCACTTCAAAACATTTTTGAGCGAGAATGGACTAGTTATGGCAGTGAAGAATATATGGATGAGCTGTGGGAAGAGTTTCCAACATTCAAGGATAGTTTTTTAGAAGAAACCGATCGATATAAAAACGGTTACCAAACTTATAATACTAAGATCAGAAAAGTAGTATTAGATAGTTTAAAAGCTGATGAAGCTTTCGTTGATTCTGTATTGAAAGCAAAAACCCGACTACAAGCTAGTTTTGTAGCTATAGAACCATCTAATGGGAATATCTTAGCTTGGGTTGGTGGATCTAATTATGGAAATGTTCAATTCGATCACGTTTATCAATCAAAAAGGCAGGTAGGTTCTACCTTCAAACCATTTGTATACTCAGTAGCAATTGATAATGGATTTAAGCCCTATCATAAATTTTCCAAATACCCGATCTCGTTCAGAGATAGAAATGGAAAAGTGTGGAATCCTAAAGATGCAACGGTTGCATCCGGTCCCGATGAAGTACCATTAAGACAGGCTCTTGCACGAAGTATGAATAATGTTACCGTTCGACTACTGCCTGAATTAGCAGGTTATCCGGGGACTAATAAACTTTGGGAACTAGATGGAGCTGCAAGAAAAATTAAGCAGATGGCTTCCAATCTTGGTGTCGACATGAGCAATACTCCTGCTTATCCTTCTATTGCGTTAGGTACAGCTGAAGCATCGCTATTAGAAATGACATCTGCATACACAACTTTTGCCAATAATGGTGTTCACATTGAGCCTATTGCTATTACGAGGATAGAAGATAAAGAAGGAAATGTGCTTCAAGAATATTTTCCTGAATACCGTAAAGAAGTGATTAGCCCTGAAACAGCTTATATGATGGTGGATATGTTACGCGGTGTAATTCGAGGTGGTGATGGATATATAGGAACCGGAGTTCGTCTACGGAATGTGTATGGTGTTCAACAAGATATTGCGGGAAAAACCGGTACCACTAACGATGCTTCTGATAACTGGTTCATGGCTATGACTCCACATATTGTAATGGGTGCTTGGGTTGGAGGTGAAGATAGAAGAATCCGTTTCCCACAAGATGGAGGTTATAGTATCGGTCAGGGAGCTCGTACTGCACTTCCAATAGTTGGCACCTTTATAAACAATGTAACAGCAGATGAAAATGCTTACTGGGGTTACGATGCATTCACCCCTCCTCCGGGATTTGTGATGCCGGAAGATCCTAAAGAAGTTCGCGAAGAATTAGGAACAGATAAAAACCGAGGTAGAATTGGTTGGTAAATACCTCGACTAAATGTCACTTACTCTAATTCTACTACTAATTATACTCGGCCTTATTACTGGATTCTACTCCGGGTTTATTGGAACCGGGGGAAATATCATTTTGATCCCCGCTTTAGATTTTCTGTTTATTTACTACGACATAGCTCCACACGATTCAGTAAAATTGATCATTGCGCACTCCCTATTTATCACTGTATTCTTAGGTATTTCGGTAAGCTACAAACAATTCAAGATAAAGAACTTCTATTTAAAGGAAGTTCTATTCATCGGCATTCCCGGAATGGTCTCTGCTTTCATTTTAACAGAGTTCATTAAAAATTCGAACTGGTACGACAAGACCTATTTCGATATCATATTTTTATGCCTGTTACTATTACTTGCGATTCGAATGCTCCTTTTTAACCCGCGGGCTCATTCTGAACAATATGATAAAGAAAATCCTTCGAGTAAGACTCTTTTGACAGGATTAGGCTTCTTTACGGGAGGTGTCACTTCTTTATCAGGGCTTGGCGGTGGAGTGATTCTTATTCCATTTCTTTCGGATATTCTTAAAAAGCAGATCACCAAAGCTAGTTCTATTTCAATTGGTGTAATTACCTTGCTTTCTCTGTCTGTAAGTGTTAGCTACTTATTTGTAAATGAATCTAGTACTGCACCTTCTTTATTGCCTTATCAAACAGGTTACCTTTCAATCCCTCTAGTTATACCGGTATTACTTGGTTTGTTCTTTTCTACTTCTTTTGGAGTAAAAGCAGCACAAAAAGCCAAACCTAGAACTCTTCGCATAACCTTTGGAGTTATCATACTATTACTTATCTCAAAAATGATGTACAGTATTTTCTTGGCTTGATTTGAATTGATCATTTAATACATTCAGTCTAGCATAATAAAAGCTACGCAACCTTTTAAGAACCATTGCGTCTTATCTTCTTGAATAACTTAATATTTATGTGATGCTAGAAAACCCTAAAGTAAACATCAAGATCAAACTTGCAGCATTATGGACTGCTACAACATTTTGCTACTTATACGGAGATTATTTTGAATTATATACTCCTGGTAAAGTAGACAGTTTGATAAGCGGAGAAAATGTATTAAACAGCCCCATGATACTCTTCATCGCTTCAATTATACTGGCAATTCCGCCCTTAATGATCTTTTTGTCTCTAGTTTTAAAACCTCAAATGAATAGGATTCTAAATATAGGATTTGGTCTCTTATTTACAATCATGATGGTTTTAATTGCAATAGGTTCGCTAACTCCATGGTACACATTTTATGTATTTCTAGCGACTGTTGAATCAATACTGACTGCTATAATTGTATGGTATGCTTGGAAATGGCCTAGAAAGACTAATTTAACGTAAACTATGATTAAAGCTAGAATTGGAAACAAAAATGATATAAAAGGTATTCTAGATCTCCAGGGAAAAAACCTTTTTAGTAATCTTAGTGAAGAAGAACGTAAATCAGGATTTGTGACCACTCCTTTTACCGTTGATCAAATTGAAGAAATAATAACTCAGCACGGTCTGTTTGTTGCAGAGAATTCTGAAAACGATATTATAGCCTATGCTTTTGCGGGAACCTGGGATTATTTTCAGCAATGGGAAATATTCAATGTAATGACCTCACGGTTTCCCAAATTGTCATTCAACAATTCGAGAATAACTGTGGGAAACAGTTTCCAATATGGCCCGGTTTGTATTGATAAAAACTATAGAGGTAAAGGAGTATTAAATTTAATTTTTGAAGAAATGAGATTAGAACTCCTTCAAAAATATTCTATTTCGATTACATTCATCAACAAAGTGAATCAGGTGTCTACGCAAGCACACACGCGAAAACTTGGATGGAAAATAATTGATGAGTTTGAGTTTAATGATAATGAATATCTTGGTTTAGCATTCGATATGAATAGATCTGTCCTATAGTAGAAGACTGTATTATTTGTGTCCTACTTCACTTCTGCTGTTAAGTATTCCATTAGATAAACAGCGAAGAGTTGATTATTCGGAGCTATTCTGGATGTAAACCCAACACTAAATGTCCCATTTTGATTAGTCACTTTTTGAGCTGTGAACATAGCAGCTTCACCAAAAACGGCTACCTTTCCTGATCCATAATTAAGAACTGCCCCTTGTGCATAGCCCTCTAAAGAAATCGTCTTGGTAGTATCCGTAAATTGCCAGGCTATTTCCGGCTCAAGACTTACATCGCCTTTCTTGAACTTCATTATAATTTCAGCCTCATCAGGATAAGTAAATGCAGAGCCGGTGAATGAAGTGATCGTTTGAATATTCTCTTTTAATAAGGCATGGTCATTAAGTCTTCCATTGTCTATAGAAAAATAATCCGGTTGATTTCTCTCCTTTACCAGGTTTGCAAATCCATTGCTAAAACTAAACCCAAAAGAGTTTCCCAATAATTCTGTCGCTCCTGCAAAAGGCATATGATCTGCCACCAAAAATAAGCTTCCCCCGACTTCTACCCATTTATTAATTTCAGTTATCTCTTCCTTTGTAAAAACAGATGGGTTCGGGAGTCTCCAATTTCCAAGATTACTTTCATGAAGTGGATTAATGATAGCATAAATATCACAGCCTGCTAATACTTTACTATTAAGAACAGGCTGATCCAGATCTTTCATTCTAAAACCTGCTATCTTCATTAGTCCAGCAAAAGGAGCAAAACCACCGTCTAGAGTATGTAGATTATTATGTACTGAATCGATACAAATAGTCGGTCCTTTCCCTGACTCATAGCTTTGATGCTCTATATTTGGAACAAAGGTAGTGTCAGGAGTCTGTTGTCCTTTAATACTCAGGGAAGAACAAATCAGGAATAATGTTATAAGAGAAAATATCTTCATACTAATTAGATAGTATTGAAATATTACTTTAAAGGAAAATTTCTTTTCCCACTTTTCACCTAAACAATAAAAGCCGATTCAGTTTCCTAAATCGGCTTTAAATTTCATCAGAAAGGTGTTACTCTTTGATAACAGATTCTGCTAATAAAGTAAGCTTGTTTCCTGCAACTTCAACAAACCCACCTGAAATTTTATAGTTAGCATCGCCTTCAGGCTTACGAACTAATACATCTCCTTCTTCTAAAGTAGATACAATAGGAGCGTGATTTGCTTTAACTTCAAAACTACCTTCTGATCCCGGCATTTTTACACCAGTCACATCGCCCTCAAATAGAGAACCTTCAGGAGTTAAGATCTGTGCTATAAAAGTACTCATACTTTATAATTAAGCTTCTTCAGATTCTGCGAGCATCTTCTCGCCTTTTTCGATTGCTTCGTTGATATCACCAACCATGTAGAAAGCTCCTTCAGGTAAGTGATCAAGTTCGCCATCAATAATCATTTTAACACCTTTAACAGTGTCATCGATCTTCACATACTTTCCAGGAGAACCTGTAAACTGCTCAGCTACGAAAAACGGCTGAGAGAAGAATCTTTGAACACGACGTGCACGGCTTACTGTCAATTTATCTTCGTCAGAAAGTTCATCCATACCAAGAATCGCGATGATATCTTGAAGATCTTTATAACTCTGAAGAAGTACTGTAGCTCTACGCGCAGTGTCGTAATGCTCATCACCTACAACCTTAGGATCAACAATTCTTGAAGTAGAATCCAATGGATCTACGGCAGGATAAATACCGATCTGCGTTAATGCACGGTTTAGGTTAGTAGTAGCATCCAAGTGAGTAAATGTAGTTGCCGGAGCAGGATCAGTCAAGTCATCCGCAGGCACATATACAGCCTGAATAGATGTAATAGAACCTTTTTTAGTAGAAGTGATACGCTCTTGCATAGCACCCATCTCAGTTGCTAGTGTTGGTTGGTAACCTACCGCTGAAGGCATACGACCTAAAAGCGCAGATACCTCAGAACCAGCCTGAGTAAATCGGAAAATATTATCAATAAATAAAAGGATGTCACGAGAAACTTCATCACGGAAGTACTCTGCAACTGTCAATCCTGAAAGAGCTACACGAGCACGCGCTCCAGGAGGCTCATTCATCTGACCAAATACTAGAGTTGCTTGAGATTCTTTAAGCTTCTCTTCGTCAACTTTTGAAAGATCCCATTCGCCTTTCTCCATTGACTCTTTAAATTCGTCACCGTAGTTAATTACACCAGACTCGATAAACTCACGAAGAAGGTCATTCCCTTCACGAGTTCTTTCACCCACACCGGCAAACACTGATAAACCACCATGCTGCTTAGCGATGTTGTTGATCAATTCCTGGATCAATACTGTTTTACCTACACCAGCACCACCAAACAAACCAATCTTTCCACCTTTAGCATATGGGCAAAGAAGATCAACTACTTTAATACCTGTTTCCAACATTTCTGTTGAAGTAGCTAACTGGTCGAAAGCAGGAGCTTCACGGTGAATTGGGTAATTTCTTTTTCCTTCAGGAGCTTTAATACCGTCAATCGCTTCGCCTACCACATTGAATAAACGTCCACGGATATCTTCGCCAACAGGCATAGAAATAGTTTTGCCTGTATCTTCAACTTCCATTCCTCTTACCAAACCATCAGTAGAATCCATGGCGATAGTACGCACACGATCTTCCCCTAAATGTTGAGCAACTTCCAAAAACAAAGCTGAACCGTCAGTTGGGTTTTTAATGGTTAAGGCATTTAGGATGGCTGGTGTTTCTCCATCTGTAAAGTCAACGTCGACAACAGGTCCAATTACCTGTGCAATAGTTCCTTTATTCATGTGCTAAATCGCGATTTTATTAAAATTTTTGATAGTCTGAGTAATTGTAAATTTGCACTCCTGCAAAGGCTGGTAAAGATAGGGAGATATGCCAAGAGAGGCAATCCTTTTTCGTGCTAAATTGCACAAATTGAAACTTTCATAGAAATGCACTTTAAACTCAAATGTTCCGCTTATTAAAAATGCTTAGTTAGCTTGAGACATTCCTATATTTTAATTTTCTATTTCTAAATTAATATTCTTCATATCCCCTTCATATTAAAGTCGTTTATTTGGTTTTACTTAACCAAAATAACACCTATTAGATGCCTGCTGTAGCTTATATCCCTATTATAACCACTCTCTTTTCTATCTACTTCTTCACCATTATTTATAAGCACTGGAGACAAAAACCAGACGCTCTTTATCTGCTTTGGTGGACTATTGGAGTAGTATGCTATGGTATTGGAACGCTCGTTGAGAGCATACACACTATATATGGGTGGTCTCCATTTATTTTTAAAGCGTGGTATATAGCCGGTGCTTTTTTAGGTGGTGTCCCCTTAGCTCAAGGAACTATTTACCTCCTCATCAAAAGAAAAACGGCTCATATTCTTACAATTGTCCTGGTAATAGTTTTAATAGTATCGGGTGTTTTAACGATCCTCTCCCCTTTAGATGCAACAAAGGTCGGTGAAAAATTAAATGGAAATGTACTAGAATGGAGCTTCATTAGGTTAATAACTCCATTCATAAATATATATGCTGTTATCTTTTTGGTAGGTGGTGCATTTTATTCTGCGGCAAAGTACTTTAGAAACAATGAATTTAAAGGGCGCTTTTGGGGAAATGTACTTATAGCTATTGGTGGAATTTTACCTGGAATTGGTGGTACTGCTACTAAATTTGGACATACGTATGTATTATATATTACTGAGCTTTTAGGAATATTATTGATCTTTGCCGGTTATCAAATCATTCGAAATGACCGATCTCTTTCTGTACATGAAAACCAAACTGAGAAAGTAGTTTCTTAGTTTGGTAAAATAATTAGTGATTTACCTTAACATTTTGTGAGTTGAACTCGTCCTATTTATATTCGTTCAACTAATTAATTTGTATCTCAAAATGAAATCACTATTTAAGCTTTTCTCTGCCCTATTTTTTCTAGGGTTCTTTTTAACATCATGCTCATCAAACAAGGAAGAATTTTCCGTTAATTACGAAAAATTTACACTAGATAACGGTTTAGAAGTTGTCTTCCATAAAGATAATTCGGACCCAGTAACAGCTGTAGCATTAACTTTTCATGTGGGTTCCGCACGTGAAGTGGAAGGTAAAACCGGATTTGCTCACTTATTCGAACACCTTCTTTTTTTAGAATCTGAAAATCTTGGTAAAGGTGGTTTAGATAAAATGAGTAGCCGTATTGGTGGATCAGGAGCAAATGGTTCAACCAGCCGGGATCGAACTAATTACTTCCAAACAGTACCTAATGACGCTCTCGAGAAAATGATCTGGGCTGAAGCCGATAAACTCGGTTATTTCATAAATACTGTAACCGAAGCAGTTGTTGCTAAAGAAAAACAAGTAGTTAAAAATGAAAAACGTCAAGGTGTTGATAACGCTCCCTATGGTCATGCCAGCTATGTAATTGGTAAGAACTTATATCCTGAAAATCACCCTTACAATTGGCAAGTAATCGGTTCACTCGAAGATCTACAAAACGCTACGCTAGCTGATGTGAAAGAATTTTATCGTAAGTGGTATGTACCTAATAATGCCACTCTGGTAATTGCCGGAGATTTCGACTCCGAACAAGCTAAAGATTGGATCCAAAAGTATTTTTCAGAAATACCTCGTGGTGAAGAGATTTCTCCTCTCCCTATATCACCGGTTGAAGTTACCGAAACAAAGCAATTGTATTATGAAGATAACTTTGCACGACTTCCGGAATTGAGAATGGTTTGGCCAACAGTGGAACAGTATCACCCAGATACATACGCTCTTGATATTTTAACCCAGCTTTTAACAGATGGCAAAAAAGCACCTTTCAACAAAGTATTAGTTGAAGAAGAGCAGCTCTCTTCTAACGTTTTCATGTTTAGTCAAAATTCCGAAATAGCAGGTGAAACATCTCTTATTGTTCGTGCTTACCCAGGTACAGATCTAGATAAAGTTTCATCAGCTGTAGATAAGGCATTCGCCAAATTTGAAGCAGATAAATTTGATCAAGCTGATTTAGACAGAATTAAAGCAGGGATTGAAACTCAGTTTTATAATGGGCTTTCAAGTGTTTTAGGTAAGGCATTTCAACTAGCTCAATACAATATTTTTGCGAATGATCCCGGCTACATCAACAAAGATATTCAAAAAACATTAGCGGTTACAGAAAATGATATCTGGCGTGTTTATGAAGAATATATCAAGGATCAGAATTTCATCGCAACCAGTTTTGTGCCCAAAGGTCAAAAAGAACTTGCACTCGAGAATTCGGAACTTGCTCAGGTTGTGGAAGAACAAATCGTACAAGGCAAAGCTAACGAAGAATTTGAACTCCCTGAAGACACTGAGTATGAGAGAACTGCTTCTAGTTTTGACAGAACTGTAGAACCACCATATGGTGATAGCCCGGATGTAACCGCTCCAGAAGTGTGGGAAGGATCATTGAATAACGGTTTGCAAGTAGTAGGGATTGAAAACACCGAGTTGCCACTCGTCCAATTTACCATAGAAATAGAAGGTGGTTTATTACTCGAAAACACATCTAAAACCGGAGTCTCTAACTTAATGGCAGAACTCATGACCCGAGGTACTGCAACAAAAACTCCCGAGCAACTCGAAGAAGCCATTAACGATCTAGGGGCTTCTATCCGTGTAAATGCGGGCAGACAAACAGTTTCTATTACAGCTAATACGCTATCCAGAAATTATCAGAAAACACTCGACCTTGTAGAGGAAATTCTTTTAGAACCCAGATGGGATGAAACAGAGTTTGATCTGGCTAAACAAAGTACACTTAGTCAAATAGCTCAACAAAGTGCCAATCCAAATAGCATTGCATCTAATGCATACAACAAATTGCTCTATGGAGAGAATCATATACTTTCTTACAATTCGATTGGTACTACATCAAGCGTAGATGCCATCACCCTTCAAGATCTAAAAGACTATTACAACGCGAATATATCTCCATCTGTTGCAGATTTTATGATCGTGGGTTCTATCAGTAAAAATGAAGTTATGAGCTCTTTGGCTGAACTCGAAAGTAAATGGGAAGCAAAGGATGTCGAGATCCCTGAATTTGAGATACAGGAGCAACCTGATGAATCCACAGTATATTTTTATGATGTACCTAATGCTAAACAATCTGTAATTAGATTTGGTTACTTAGCTTTACCCGAAACTGATGATGACTTTTATCCTGCAACAGTGATGAACTACATTTTAGGCGGAGGTGGATTTGCATCACGTTTTACACAAGAACTTCGCGAAGGTAAAGGATACACTTATGGAATTGGTTCTGGATTTTCAGGATCAAACATTGCCGGTCCCTTCACCATCAGTAGTGGTGTAAGAACGAATGTAACTTATGAATCGGCTGCCTTAGTAAAGGAAATTCTGGAAGATTACCCTTCTACTTTTTCTGATAAAGACTTAGAAACAACTAAGAGTTTCTTGCTAAAAAGTAATGCACGTAGTTTTGAAACTATGGGAGCAAAGCTAAATATGCTGGACAATATTAGTGATTACGGCTGGAGCCCTAACTACGTAAAAGATCGTGAGCAAATTGTAAAAGAAATGACCAAAGAAGAGATCTCACGTCTGGCTAAAAAATATGCCGATCCTAATAAAATGATCTGGTTGGTAGTGGGAGATGCCAAAACTCAAATGGATCGACTAGAACAACTTGGTTTTGGTGAGCCAATTTTGATCAATAATAAATTTAAAGAAGGGAATTAAAGCCTTTTAAAAATAGTACAGGCGGATAGTTTCCGCCTTCTATTTTTAATAATAGAGAAGAAAATCAACCTAATAAATACAAAACTTTGATGCATATCATTCGATATCAACGTTTTATTTTGAAATCTCTAGTTTAAACCTTTTGATTAGGTGTTCACCTTGCTTACCAAAAAGCATATAAAAAGAACCGTCATTATCTTTATAATCAATAATTCGCTCTGAATGATTTACATCAATTCCATCAACTATTGATAATGTTGAATAAGAAATAAACTCTCCTTTTTTATTGAATAATTCCGCACCAAATTCCCACTTTTGCCCCACGTCGTTTAGGTCATATCTTTTGAATAGAATAAAATGAACAATAAAATCCTTCATGTAAGAATATATACCAGCATCAATAACACTATATTTACCTTGAACTGTCTTACCAAATGAGCGAAATGTAGACAGTTCCTTTTCGTTTATATCTTTTGCTTCAATGTAAGCTTCCACTTCCAATTTAGTACCACTAATTTTCTGATTGAAGCTCCATTTATTATTGCTTTTTATATATTTATACAAAAAGCCATCATATAAATATGGCGAAACATAAATTATCTCTTCATCTATAAATAGCATTGAGCCCCCTCTACTTCTAGATACTATTTCTCCAAATGAATTTTTAAAATTAAATCGTTCAAAAGATCCAAATGAGTTTTTCTTAGACTTAAATTTACGATCCCAAATATGAAATATTTCATCTTTATCGTATTTAGAATAGTTACCTTCTCCCCATTGCTTATAAAATATCAGGAAATTTTTCTCATCATAACTAACTATCTGTCTAAAAAAATTAGCTACTTGTGATTCTTTCGGTGTTGAAATTGTACTTACTAAATCTCCTTTTGTATCGAATATAGTTACCCTGTATTGCACTGGATCAAATGCATATATTAAATCAGATTCTAGGTATAAATTATTCAGTCTTAAAAATTCACCTGGCCCCCTTCCCCGTTTTCCAATTCTATTTATTAATTTTCCATTTTTATCAAAAACTTTAATCTCTTGAGTCATTGAATCTATGACATATAAATTAAAGTTATCGTCTACAACAAACCCATTAACCTGACCAAGTAATTCAGAACCATCAAGTTCCTTATCTAATCCGAAAATGATTTCCTCCTTCAAATTCAATGAATTTTCTTGTGCCTGACTAGTAAAGCTTACAACCAAAAAGAATAAAAATGTAAGTAAGAGTTTATTCATATAGATCAAATTAATTTAGTGTTCAACCTTCTAAGCTGAACACTAAATTTTAATTATAGATTAAGTTTAAGTACTTCCACCTGGTCCACCATCACAATCATACCCATAAAGATTACAATAAACGCCAGGAAGGTCATCACATTCAGTTTGACCATTTCCGATATCGTTTCGGGTTAATTTATAACATTGAGGTCCCATTTGACATTTATAACAATCAGTAGGTGGTAACACCGCTTCATTTGGAGCTGCTGTAAAAGCAACTGTTACTCCAAAAAAAATGATTGAGAATACTAAGAAATAATTTTCCTTTCTAAACATTATTTTCTCCATTAGTTATTATTGATTTAATCTAAAGCTTCCTTTAGAATCTCTTCTTTATACTCTAACGTGGTTGTATTATTACTCGACAATTCTAGACTATAGACAAATGATTTAGAGATAGAGTTATATATAAAAAACATATTCTCATTACTTCTAAAATAAACTGGAATATTTTCACTATTTAAAATAGACCAACCCATATCAAATCCCACTATTCTAAAAAAACGATCAATCTCACCTTTTTCTTTATCCGAAAATATAGCGTGGGTTTGAATATCTCTTTCTTTAAATAAACTTAAATAATCAGAAATATTATTAATGCAAGGCGAACAGGGTTTCGAATCAATAAAGAAAAAAACTGAGAAATTTTTCTCAGAATTATTGTTAATTATTGAATTAAAAGAATTTTCTTCATCATTAAGTGATAAGCTTAATTTATTTCCATGAGTGATAACACTTGGTTTTTGCACGTAATACTTTACAAGTAGCAACATACTTGAAATTATCAGTAAAAAAGAAAGTAAAGCTTTGTATTTATTAAGCATTTCTAATATTAATTTTTTGTAATAAAAGAATATTAATTATTAAATCAAATTTTATTTAAAACTTTCTAACTGTTTATTAGTTATTTAGTCCTTTAGGTATTATTAATCTGTATTTATTTTAAAATTTTCTTAGTCACATAAAGCGTCTCTCCGGGATTTGATTTCGCTGATTTTGAACTTGCGAATCGAGATGAACTAATTGCTGAATATCCGAATCATGCTAATCTTATATCTTCTTTAACCAGAAAGTAACTAGCCTCTCTTAAATAATTACAGAAGCTTTATCGAATGTTTATGATCGAGATCATTATATTTGAGACCACAATTTTAAATCCCAAAATAGTTTCATGCAACAGTTAGATCCTTCCGTTCAAAATAAGATCGACCAATGGCTTAACGGCAGTTATGATGAGCAAACGAAAGATGAAATCCGCTCTCTCCTCGATAACAAAGAATTCGATAAACTGACCGATGCCTTTTATAGAGATTTGGAATTTGGCACAGGTGGGCTGCGTGGAATCATGGGCACTGGATCCAATAGAGTTAACAAATATACCTTTGGAGTTGCCACACAAGGATTTAGTAATTTTTTAAAGAAGACATACCCCGATGAGCAGATAAAAGTCGCTATTGCTCATGATTGCAGAAATAATTCTGATACGCTTGCCAAAGTTGTAGCTGATGTGTTTTCAGCAAATGGAATTAAGGTCTATTTCTTTGAAGGATTACGCCCTACTCCTGAACTTTCTTTTGCTGTTCGAGAATTAGGATGCCAAGGAGGCGTTGTGCTTACCGCTTCTCATAATCCCAAGGAATATAACGGATTCAAAGCGTACGGAGCAGATGGAGGTCAACTGGTAGCTCCTTATGATAAAGCTGTTATGGAAGAAGTTCAGAAAGTAGCTTCTATCGACGATGTTAAATTTGATGGGAATGAGAAGTTAATAGAAACTATCGGTAAAGACATTGATGACAAATTTCTAGCTGAATTGAAGAAGTTATCCGTTTCAAAGGAAGCTATAAGTAATCAAAAAGATCTCAAGATCGTCTTCTCTCCTATTCATGGAACTGCGGGAGTACTAGTTCCTCCGGCTTTAAAAATGTATGGTTTCGAGAATGTATCCTTGGTGGAAGAACAAATGGTAGTAGATGGAAATTTCCCTACTGTTATTTATCCAAATCCGGAAGAGCAAGACGCTTTATCTATGGCGCTTGATAAAGCCAAAGAGATAGATGCGGAGCTTGTTATGGCCACCGATCCTGATGCTGATAGAATTGGTATAGCTGTAAAAAATACTTCCGGAGAATGGGTATTGCTGAATGGAAATCAGACTGGAACTCTTATCATCAATTACATGCTCACCGCATGGAAGAATGCAGGCAAGCTGAATGGGAATCAGTACATCGTCAAAACTATTGTTACTTCTTACTTAATTGACCGAATTGCTGAATCCTATAATGTTGAATGCTTCAACACACTAACAGGCTTTAAATATATCGGTGAACTTATGACCGATCTTGAAGGAAAAAAAGAATTTATTGCGGGTGGAGAAGAAAGCTATGGTTATTTGATCGGCGAACACGTTAGAGACAAAGATGCCGTTGTTTCAGCTGTTATTATCGCTGAAATGGCTGCCTACTACAAAGATAATGGAAGTAGTTTATACGAAGCTCTTCTAGAAATGTATGCAGAACATGGTTTGTTTCAGGAAAAGCTGATCTCTATCACAAAGAAAGGAAAGTCAGGAGCAGAAGAAATTCAGCAGATGATGAAAGATTTCAGAGCGAACCCTCCACAAGAATTAGGAGGTTCGAAAGTTGTAGTCCTTAAGGATTATCTTACTCAAAAAGAAACCGATATATCTACGGGAAAACTATCTGATATTGATCTCCCAACTTCTAATGTTCTTCAATTTGTAACGGAAGATGGAAGTATGGTTTCTGCACGACCATCAGGAACAGAGCCTAAAATTAAGTTTTACTGCAGTGTTAACACTAATCTTGATAATACTGAAGACTACGAGCATGTTGTTACTACTCTTAATGAGAAAATAGAGTTGATGATAGAAGGGATTAAAAGCTAATTACTTGATATCTTAGAATTTTCTTAGGTAAAAAAGGACTGGCGATGTGACCGGTCCTTTTTATTTTAGGCCATATTATACAAAAAGGTGATCCTCTTTCATTTTAAGATCTATCGTCTATATTTGATAAAACTATCATTCGGGAACACTAACTTTATAAATTTGTTGTATAAGTATAGCCTAATCTTAAACTAACTAAGGAAATACTATGAGCGTAGTGAGAAGAGAAACCATTGAAAAGCTTATCGGAAAAACAAAAGAAGTGAATGTCTCTATATTTTTACCAACTCATAAAACAGGAGAAGAAGGAAAACAAGATTCAATAAGACTTAAAAATTTGATCTCGAAAGTAAAAGGTGATCTTATTGATAAAGGATGGAAAGAACCACAAGTTGAAGATCTTTTTAAAGAGGTAATTGCAAAAACAGAAGAAAATAAGTTTTGGCAGCATCAAGAAAAAGGGCTTGTCATATATTTAAATGAGGATTATTCCGCATTTTTCAAAGTCTCCGAGAATCCCGAAGAAAATTATTATATCGGTAGTAATTTTTTAGTAACACCACTATTAGAGCTACAGAATCATCATGAAACCTATCATGTACTGCTGCTTAGCCAAAGTGAAACTAGAATGTTTAAAATTACACCAGATGCCACTACAAAAGTTGAGTTTGAAAGTGTACCAACTAGTATGGAAGAGCACCTCAGATTTCATGTTCGAGAACGATCTCTTCAACATCATACGGGCAACAGTAGTAATAGAGCAATGTTTCATGGTCAAGGTGGCAGTGATAAAAATGTAGATGATAAGGAATTGGAGCTCTTCTTAAAGCATATTGAAAATAAGGTAACCAAATATCTTAAAAAGGAACACGGACCTCTGGTTCTAGGTGGTCTAGATAAAATGGTGGCCTACTATAGGAAAGCCAATAAATATTTTAATTTGCTGGATGAAGCTATTAAGGGAAATCCTGATGATAAAAGTATTAAAGAGGTCACAGACGAAGGCTGGGAAATTGCCGAAGAGTATTTTCAGGAAGATGTGAAAAGTGATATCGAACGATTCAATAACCTCCAAGGCAGTGAATTAATTTCAACAGAGTTAGAAGATATTGTTACAGGAGCTTACTACGGAAAAGTAGATACTTTATTTGTACCAATGGGAACTAGCCAATATGGGGTTTTTGATACGAAGAAAAATATCATAAATACCTCCGATTCTCAGAATGGTGAAGCAGTAGACTTAATTAATTTTGCGGCTATTTCTGCAATAAAAACCGGAAGTACGCTATATGGATTACCTCAATCCGAAGTCCCCAAAAACTCAGGTTTAGCTGCTATCTACAGATATAAAAGCTAATTTAAGGGTTACTATTTTAAAGCTGATACGTATAGACGTATCAGCTTTTTTAAATTCAAGAGCTATTTAAGCTGAAAGATCTTTCCGGCCTTTTGCAAAACAAGACCTCCCATCTCAAGTTGAAGCAAAGCCACTAAAATCTCGCTTGTATTCTTTTCCAAAGCATCTGCTAAATCATCAATTTGAGCATCACCGTTTTCAAGCTTTTCGCAAATTTGTATGCTAAGATCTTCTAAATTGAAATCTCTCCATGTTTGTACTTTTGTTTCTTCTACTTGTGTTACCCTTACACCTCCGGAAAAATCAATAGGAAGTTCTACTAAAATATCATCGACAATTTGTACTAGCTTTGCCGCTCCTTTTTTAATCAAATAGTTACAACCTGTTCCCGAAGGGTTCCCCAATGGATGAGGTAGTGCAAATACTTCTCGATTTTGATCTAAAGCCAATTCCGCTGTTATCATGCTCCCTCCTTTTATCCCAGACTCCATTACTACCACGCCTAAACTCAGTCCACTCACTATTCTATTTCTTAGTGGGAAATTACCTTTATCAGGCATTGTGCCAGGTGGGAATTCCGAAATTACAGCACCTCCAGATTTCACGATCTGATTAGCCACTTCAGCGTTACTCTTGGGATATAAATTGTCAATACCCGAACCTAGAACCGCAACCGTTGGTGCACCAACATTTAATGCTGCTTGATGACCAATAGTGTCAATACCGTAGGCTAATCCACTAAAGATACACAAACCCGCCTCTGCTAATTGAGTAGTAAATCTCTCCGTTTGTTTCTTTCCGTAGGTGGAAGCATTTCTGGTTCCAACTACTGCAATCCCTGGTTTGGAAAGAGCCTCAGGATTTCCTTTCATCCAAAATAATATTGGGGGATCATAGATCTCTTTTAATAGCGTCGGATATTCAGGATCAGATATAGTAATAATCTGAGCCCCTGTCTTTGCTGTGTCTGAAATGAGAGCATCCACTTGTTCCCATTCCTTAAAAGAAAGTATTGCTAAAGCAGAAGCTTCTCCTACGCCTTCAAAACTTCTGAGCTGAGTTTTGCTAAACGAAAATAAATTTTCAAGGTCATTACACTCACGTACCAGATGTTTGACTCTCTTGGTACCAAGACCCGGAATTAAGGTTAGTGCTATTAAGTTTCTAAGAATCGAGTTGTTTTGCATGCTGAAGTTTTTCCCATAAGGCTTCTCTGAGTTCATCCACCCCATGACCGGTAGCAGATGAAATAGGAATTACGGGAATTTCATCATCAAAATGAAGTTTTTTATCTAACTTAAAACCTTGTTTTAAATCCATCTTAGTAATAGCGAGTACTCTTGGCTTGTCAAGCAGATCTTGTCGATAGGCTTTTAACTCATTTACCAAAGCATTGTATTCGTATTCAATATCTGATTGAGAACTGACCATAAACAACAAAATGCTGTTTCGTTCTATGTGCCTAAGAAATTGAATTCCCAACCCTTTTCCTTGGTGAGCTTCTTCAATGATCCCAGGAATATCAGCCATTACAAAACTTCGGTAATCAGAGAATTTTACTACTCCAAGATTGGGCTCCAGTGTTGTAAATGGATAATCGGCAATTTTTGGTTTCGCATGAGATAATGCAGACAGTAGCGTACTTTTTCCGGCATTTGGGAATCCTACAAGTCCAACGTCAGCAATAAGTTTTAACTCAAGCTCTACAACTCGCTCTTCACCAATCTCTCCTTCTTGCGCATACTGTGGAGTTTGATTTACTGAACTTTTAAAGTGCCAATTTCCTAAACCTCCCCTTCCTCCTTTAGCAATCACAATTTTCTCTCCGTCCTCTGTGATCTCTCCAATTCTCTCTCGGGTTTCGGCATCGAAAGCAACAGTACCTAAAGGGACATTTAGTATAATCGACTCCCCATCTTTCCCCGAAGAACGGCTACTTCCCCCATTGGCTCCAGGTTTGGCTTTGATATATTTCTTATACCGAAGATCAAGAATAGTATTAAGCTGAGCATTACCTTTTAGAACAATACTCCCTCCTTTACCACCATCTCCTCCATCAGGTCCACCTTTTGGAACATACTTTTCCCTTCTCATATGAGCGGAACCATCACCACCTTTACCGGCAGTGACATAAATTTTAGCGTAATCTGCGAAGCGCATTGTTTGTAGTAGTTAGTTATTGGTTATTAGTGTTCTCTCATTAATTAATAACCAATAACAAGATTAAAGACTGAATGAATTTGATCAGGCAGTCGAAACTATTTTTTATGAAGAAGGATCTTTAATAAGCGGGTTAACTTTGATTTCATCTTATTTCTAGGAACTATAAAATCTAAGAAACCATGTTCGAGTAAATATTCTGCGGTTTGAAAACCTTCAGGAAGGTCTCTACCTATGGTTTGACGAACAACTCGAGGTCCTGCAAATGCAATTAAAGCACCAGGCTCTGCCACATTAAAATCACCCAGCATAGCATAACTTGCTGTTACCCCACCTGTAGTAGGATCTGTTAGATAAGATATATATGGAATCCCTTCTTCGTCTAATTGAGCTAGTTTAGCTGAAGTTTTTGCCATTTGCATCAAACTGAGCACACTCTCCATCATTCTTGCACCACCAGTCTGAGAAATAATGATCAATGGAATTTTGTTTTCTCTGGCATGATCTATAGCTATTGATAATCGCTCGCCAACTACAGAGCCCATACTTCCTCCAATAAAGCTGAAATCCATACAGCCTACGACTATATCAATTCCATTCATCTTACCGACTCCTACACGAGCTGCGTCAGAAAGACCAGATTTCTTCTTAGACTCTTTTAGTCGGTCTGTATATTTCTTACGATCAGAAAACTCAAGAGGGTCTGTCGAAATAATGTTTTGACCGAGTTCTTCAAACTTCTCATCATCAAAAATAATAGAGAAATAATGCTTACTGCCAACTCTGAAATGATGACCACTTAATGGATCAACCCATAAATTCTCTTCCAATTCACGGCGATGAATCGTTTCACCCGTTGTTGGAACCTTAACCCAAACGCCTTCCGGCATTTCTTTCTTGGTCTCGGTTTGAATGTTATTGTCCTTTCTTTTAAACCAACTCATAGTTTATTCCTGAATTTTTTATAAGTCCCAAAATAATCATTCTTACACTTAAATAAGAATCCGATTATGTATTTGAATTATTAACCTGACTACTACTGATATAATTCGGATCTAATGCTTCCGGTTCCGTTTTAATACCATATTCACCAAAATTAGGCAGTTTGTATAACTTAATTAATGATCTTGCACTAATATGACTCTCATCATATGTTTTAATGTCTTCTAAAGTATCTCCAGAGATTCTTCCTATCCCTGTGCCGATAATATGGTCTTCTTCTTTAGTTCTGTTCTGAAAATCCGAGATCTCCATCACCTCTGCTTTTGAGCGTGTTGATAATAGCTCTCCAACTTCAAAAGACTGAACATATAAATGAGTTCTTCTGGCATCTATGATTGCATGAACTGTTTCACCTGATTTCGCATCAGTTCCCATTGCGAATGATGCTAATGTATTAATCGCAAACAGAGCTACATCAGTACCAAATAAAAGTCCTTTTAGTGCACTTGCTGCAATTCGTAATCCTGTATATGAACCGGGACCATTACTTGTAAGCACTGCTTCCAGATCATTAATCTTAAAACCGTGTTCTTTCATTAACTCTTGTGTAAATAAAAACACGTTATCAGAATGAACACTTCTTCCCTGAACTCTCTTCTCAAAAACTTCTCCATCATCATCCAGAAAAGCTACTGAGCAAATATTTGTAGATGTTTCGTAAGCAAGTATCATTTTATGATCAAAAACTCCGGACTTTCAACGATAAACTGCCAATTGCCTCTGTATTGTGAGAAACGACCATAAAACTGGATCTCTTTATCAGTTCCTTTTATATCACTTAACACCTCGTTCAATCTGAAAGATGGAGTGTACACATCATACGTTCTGCCGTTTACTACGAAATCATATTGCCCGGTTACAGTAGCCGTTAGATAAAAATATACGTCGTAGAATTCAGGTCTTTTCGTTGGATCTGCTTCGTTGAATTCAGTATCCGTCAAAAACTCCGAAGGCATTTTGTATGCGACCGGAATCTCTTGCCACTCCCCGTGTTCAACTAATTTAGGTGATATACTACTATTTTCGCCTGTACCGATCTTTATTTTCATTGAAACCGGTAAGTGATCCGAATATCCACTGCCTGAAAAAGTTGAACTCCATCGTTTGGGTTCACCGGAACTACTAAAAGTATTGAAACCAAAATCCCCTCTTTCCAAAGAATTATCGACGTATATAACACCTCGGTTATCATACATTCCTTTTGATACTATTAGTTGCATCAATGTTCCCCAATATCCACGATAGGTATCTGAACCTCTTTGATCTACTGGGATCTCATACCACAGGTTATATACTTCCTTACCATCTTTTTCGATGAACCCGATTTCATCTCCACCGGATCTTAACACATCATTTACTGCAGATGGACTAAAACCATATCTTTCTTTCTGGTTATAGTCTGAGTTAAAATCACCTGCTAATACAAAATCGACGAATTCGTTTTGCTTCACTAGTTCATCGAGCCGTGCTCTTAACACCTTAGCATTTTGTACTCGGATATCTTCCATTTCAGCACTACTTGCACCCGACTTCCAGTGATTTGCAAATACAGCTAGCTCACTCCCATTTATATTTATCCAGGTTTCTAAAATAGGACGAGCTCTATAGAGAGGATGAATTTTGGTCTTTTCGGCAACAACTGGGAATCTGGAAAAAACAGCTGTCTTCTGAACCGTAGTTGGCAATCCTTTTTTGTCCTTAGGACTGTCACCTGTTACCAATTCATAGTTCCACATTCCTGCATCAACCATACCTTTCAGTAACAAAAACTCTGAAGGCAGATCTGCAATTTCAGCATTAAAGTCAGCGCCTAACATTTGATATAAAGTTGTTGAGCTATACTTTGTCAGGAATTCTGAATAGGATAGCTTTTCAGCGTTTCTACCTACGGGCGTATAGTCACTTTCCAACTCTACAATTACGGCAATATCAGGACCTTTCCCTCTATTATATGCTTTCAAAACCCGGACAGCATTCTTTACTTTTGTAAGTACATCTTGTCGGGTATACAGATCATCACCATTATCATCAGTAGTGTTGTAATCATCATAAATAGCTGCACCATCCGCATCAAAAAGATTTTCAACATTGTACGTTACAAGTGTATACTCTTCTGATGTGCTAGATTGCTTAGCCGTGCAACTAATGGTTATTGCTAAAAAAGCTAAAAGTAACGATGCCTTTTTAATCATTGTATTAATCGTTTCGTTAAACTGCTTATTTCAGCTCGTTAATTACCAACTCGCCTCTATTATAAATACCTACTGCACGACCTGTTAATTTCTTATTTAAATAAGGAGAGTTTTTCGATTTAGAACGAACATTTTTAGCATCAAACGTCCACTCTTCATCGGTGTTAAAGAAAGTTAGATTTGCCTGAGCTCCTTCTTCAATACCTAGTGTATCTAAATTCAAAATACTGCGCGGATTGTAGCACATCTTTTCAACTAATTGCTGAAGATCTAGTTTCTTTGTTTTGAACAATCTCATATTTGAAATACTCCAAGAAGTTTCCAACCCAATAATTCCATTAGGAGCATAAATGAATTCTACTTCTTTTTCCTCAATAGCATGTGGAGCATGGTCTGTGCAAATCACATCAATAGTTCCATCTACCAACCCTTCGATCATAGCATCAACATCTTCTTGAGTTCGGAGTGGTGGATGCATTTTATAGTTCGTGTTGAACTTTTGAGCATCAATTTCTTCATCGGTTAGGTCAAAGTGATGTGGGCAAACTTCCGTCGTAACATTAATTCCCCTAGCTTTTCCTCTTCTCACTAAATCAACGCCCTCTTTTGTACTGATGTGAGCAACATGTACATGCCCACCGGTATATTCAGCTAGCAAAATATCTCTGGCAATCATTACTTCTTCAGCTATTCCCGGAGTTCCATCTAATCCGAGCCTAGTAGCTACCTTTCCTTCATTCATATGTCCCGGGCGCGATAATGCCAGATCTTCCTCATGATTAATGATCGGCATTCTCAACATAGAAGAATATTCCAAAGCTACACGCATTACCTGAGAGTCGTAAACGGGATCGCCGTCGTCACTAAATGCAACCGCACCACCGTCTTTCATATCTCCCATTTCGGCAATAGACTCACCTTTTCGCTCTTTAGTCACACAACCAATCGGATGTACATCTACCGGAGTTTCATTTCCTTTTTTTATGATGTACTCAACAACATCTCGTGTGTGAGTTGCCGGTTTGGTATTCGGCATACAAGCTACAGCAGTAAAGCCACCAAAGGCAGCAGCAGCACAGCCTGTCTTAATAGTTTCTTTGTGCTCAAAACCAGGTTCGCGTAAATGAATATGCATATCCATCCAACCCGGACTTACATACGCTCCTTCAAAATCGTGGGTATCTTCTCCCTTCTCTGCTTTAAGTGATTTTCCAATTTTTGTGATCTTTCCATCTGTTATTCTGATGTCGATGGAGTCTTTTCCGTTGTGATCTTTACTTACTGGGTGAAGATTTTTGAGAAGCATTATTGTTTACTATATGATTTAATATTTAGCATATTAGAATATACCGTGATTAAATATGAAAGAACAATTGAGTTAAATGAAAATTAGATTAATTAAACCATACAAATCACTAAAGAAATTTGAAAGTGAAGAGCTTCCTGATCTCACAATTATAACAGGTAAAAATGGGAGTGGGAAAACCCAGCTTTTAGATATCATTAAGGACGCAAATGATCCCTCAGATGATCTAGTTGAATTAGTTCCAAAACAAAAAAAATTAATCCAATTCGAAGGATTAAAGCCTCAAAATTTTAATTCACTCAATAAAGACTACTGGACTAGTCATGTAAATAACTTAAGCCAAAACTGGTTTCAAATACCTACTCAAGATCGTTACTTACTTTGCTCTGCAATTAATCTTGGATTTTCTTTTGAAGAATTAAGTATTCAAGAAAATTTTAATTCTATTTATTCAAATATTAACGAGAAAGCTATAACTAAAAAAGATCAAGGCTACTTTTGGGGTAATAAAAACAATAGGATTGACTACAATAATAAAGAAGAATTATATGATTATTTAATAAATAAAAACCTGTTGAGTAATTACAGCCTTACGAATTCATTTGAAATAGCCACGGAAATATCTAATTATTTTAAGATTGAAGCAGAGCAAATAAAAAAAGTTCATTTTCATAGGTTCCCTTTCCATACAAAGTATATTGATAACGACTCTTTTCGCAACTCAAATTTCACAACTATTTGTTATGTATATGCTCGAAATAGATACATTAATAGTGAAAGATTATTTAATAAAAAAGAAAGAAAAGAAACTAATGAAGCTGTAAGCATTGAAGAATATAATAAAGAGAACTCCCCACCTTGGGAAGAATTTAATCGACTTCTAAATAAAACCAATCTCAATTATAAAGTTATTGGTCCAAATGAAACTGATTACTATCCTGATATGAGTTTTGAGATAGAGTTAATCAACACAAATTTAGAAATTCCAATTAAAGTTGAATCCTTGTCTTCTGGGGAGCAAATAGTCTTTGGATTAATTAATAAGTTATTTATATCAAGTTATTACAAAGAAAAAATATCCTACCCAAGTCTAATAATTTTAGACGAGCCAGATGCTCACCTTCATCCCGAGATGACAAAAATTCTTATCGAAACCTTAAAAGATACCTTTGTTAAAAAGCTTGGAATTAAAGTCATAATAACTACCCACTCTCCTTCAACTGTAGCTCTATCTCCAGATGAAAGTATTTTCGAAATCACTAATGGAGATAAATCATCGCTAAAATGGATTGGAAGAGACAAGGCTTTAGAATTGTTGACTGGTTCTATTCCAACGTTGAACATTGATTATAAAAATCACAAACAAGTTTTTGTTGAAAGCCCATCTGACAGAGACTATTACAGTAAAGTTTTTGAAACATTGCGAAGAAATGAACATGCTTTAAAATCTCCTTTATACTTCATTTCAAATTCAATGGGAAAAGGAAACTCAAGTCAAGTAATAGATACAATTAATCAAATAAGAGAATCAGGGAATGCTACATGCTATGGAATTATTGATTGGGATCAAGTCAATAAACCTGATGAATTTATTTTCGTTCACGGTGAAGAAAAGAGACACACAATTGAAAATTACCTCTTTGACCCAATTTATATTTCTATTTTATTTTTAATAAATAAAGGCTGCCATAGCATATATTCAATTACTGGTTTAACCTCTGATATGAATGAATATTCAATATTAGATTTTGATGAAAGTGTATTACAAGATATTTCTTCTAGCATCCTCCGACCAATAGAAAAGAAGTTTCAACTTAATGGAGATTCTAAAGTAGTTGAGTTTCATAACACCAAAAAAATCAATCTCCCACTTTGGTTTCTCAATATGAAGCATGAAGAACTCGTCAATAAATTTGCAAATACATATGAATTTATTAAAAGCTTCAAAAATAAAGGCGAAGGAAAATTGCAAGAGGAGCTAACCAAGATAGTCTGTAAATCATATCCAATGATCCCTAAAGATACCGTTGACTTACTCGAGAAGATTTCTAACTCCTAAATTCTATGACAAAAATTATCGGCTAATTCTTAAAAAAGTTCTTATCAAATTTTGTACTAAAATCATACGTGTAAAATTCCATCATTTTTGTACTTCCATTCTTCTCGATACCAACTAATTTGGGAAGCAAGACTCCTTGAATCTTAATGTAATCTTTGATGGTATAATTAATAACAGACTGTGATCTTCTATGAAAAATATATACCTGCTTCATAATCGGTCGGTATGTTTTTTTTGAGATATAGTACATCTCTTCCCCATAGCTAAAACCCGCTAAACGGATTATATAAGCCTCTATATCACCAAAAAGCACTTCACCTTCATAATAGATCTCTAATCTCTGTTTGTCATAATCAAACAGGTTATTCTCATATATATTGAATTGATATTCTTCAGCCAATTCGGTCCCTTTCAGAGTTTCTTCAGTCGTACCTTTTTTTGCTAATAATCGCTTCCACCCTCTTCTACCATGACTCCCAAATAACACATATTCAGCTTCTTTCTTTTGTTCCAACCGAGCCCAATCTTTTTCTAAATAGAATAGATCGAATAATGCTTTCTCTCCATTCGGATAAGTAATTTCTCCATTGGACTGATAGGACTTGTATTGCAGATTGTTAGCTTTACCCCCAAGGGAGTCTATCACTCTAAGTACGAGATCATTTAACTCCCTTTCGTACTCAATTACATCAAGTATGTACTTATTTCTATCCTGAGCGGAAATGCTCGAACACATAAAAAGAAAAAGCGAAGTAAGTATAAAAATCTTTTTCAAAACATCGGATTTTCCATCATTATACTAAATCAGAATCAATAATTCTCGTATGTTCAAGACAGATAAAAACTAATTATGGCTGAACAAACTCCTTTTCTTTTCGATATCCCTTCTGTAACAGAACTAACAGGCAAGATCAAAAACATACTTGAGCACAACTTCATGGACATTCTGGTGGAAGGCGAAGCCAGTAATGTAAAGCAAAGTGCGAATGGACATTACTATTTTACACTGAAGGATTCAGGTGCTCAACTCCCTTGCGTGATGTGGCGAAGTACTGTTCAACGATTGGGTATAAATTTGACCGATGGACAGCAGATTGTAATAGGGGGAGATATTCAAGTGTATGAACCTCATGGTCGCTATCAAATGATCGTAAATTTAGTTCAACAAGCCGGAATTGGGAAGCTTCAGCAGGCTTTCGAAAAACTGAAAGCAAAGCTAAAGGCAGAAGGCCTGTTTGATGATATTCATAAATTAGCTTTGCCGAAATTTCCTCAAACAATTGGTGTAGTAACTTCCAAAACCACAGCTGCTTTCCAAGATATAAGAGCTACACTTCAAAAAAGATGGCCTTTAGCAGAAGTGAAGTTATTTCACGCGAGTGTGCAAGGGGTTAACGCCGCGCCCGAGATCGTAAATGGAATCAACTACTTCTCTAATCATAAGAATGTAGATGTTGTGATCATTGGTCGTGGTGGTGGTTCATTAGAAGATCTTTGGCCGTTTAACGAAGAAGCTGTTGCAAGAGCTGTTTTCCATTGTGAGATACCACTTATTAGTGCTGTGGGACATGAAGTTGATTTTTCCATTTCGGATTTTGTAGCCGATTCCAGAGCTGCAACTCCAACTCATGCAGCAGTAATGGCTGTTCCTGATATTAATGAAGTGAACATGAAAATTGAAGATCTCACACGGAGATTGCACCTTAATACTACCGGTGCTGTTCAATTTTATAAAGACAGAGTGACAAGTTTAGCTAAGTCGTATGCGTTGCTAGCCGTTCAGCAAAAAATGGCGACCGCCAGGAATAAAATTTCTTCATTTCAAGAACAGTTAGCCAATCGAACCACTTCTTCCATCAGAAATCAAAAAGACTTATTAATAAATTTGAATCATCGTTTAGATAAACTAAATCCCAACGAGCCATTGGAAAAGGGGTTTACTAGGGTTTGGCAAGATGGTAAATGGATAAGAGATTCTAAATCACTTCAGCAAAAAGAAGCCTTCGAAATAGAATGGAAAGATGGAAAAATCATCCTTAACTAACCGTAACTACTTATTTACCTCCCAAAGACTTGGGTTCCGTAAATTTCATTTAGGTGATTCGGATAACTTCTATTCAATGAACTCAAATGAAGAGGTAATGCGGTACTTCCCTTCTCTTCTTACCAAAGATCAATCAGATTCTTTACTCGATAAGATCAATACTCATATCGATGAAAATGGGTTTGGTTTTTTTGCTGTCGATCATTTGGATACAAATACCTTTATTGGTTTTATAGGACTAAAGCGTACCAACTTTGAAGCTGATTTCACCCCGTGTGTAGAAATTGGTTGGAGATTAATTCCTGATTTTTGGAATCAAGGTTTGGCCACAGAAGGAGCTTCACGCTGTCTTGAATTCGCTTTTTCGAAACTGGGTTTAGATACCATCTATTCTTTTACTCCAATTATCAACAAACCATCAGAACGAGTGATGCAAAAGATTGGAATGATTAAGGATGGTGAATTCGAACATCCGTTAGTAAAACAAGATCATCGACTAAAAATTCATTCTTTATATAAAATTTCAAAGCAGAAATATATGGATGGAATTAAGGTGCTTTAGTCGTAATTTTAGAGATCTCATCTAAAATATTTGGCTGTATCTATGAAAAGAATTTATTTATCTGTTTTTGGAATATTAACTGTGTTCTGCCTATCTACTATTAGTACCGCCCAAGAATCTTCTTATTCGTTTTATGGAGATGTTAGGTTTGCACACATTGGCATAGATACTGAGCCAGATGGAATTGGAGGTCCTAATACTTTAATGCGCTTACGACCAGGTATAAGATTTGTTTTCAATGACAACCACTCCTTTTCAGGAAGAATCGCCTATCTGCTTTCCAAAGAATTTGAACCATTAACTTTCACATTAAAGGCAGATGGAAATAATCAATTGGCATTAGGTTCAATGTCGTTCGATGAATTCTATTATCAATATGAGAATGGTGATTTCCTTTTAAAAGCAGGTCGTTTTCAGAAAAGCATAAATGTATTGACCAATGCTAAAAGATCTCACTTTAGATTCCAAAGCAACGGTGCAAGTGTTCATTGGAGTGACGGACTTTACCTGAAAAAATCTATTTCTGAAAATTGGTTTGGAGAAGCTGTTATCGAATATCAGCATATAAATGATATTTCTTACCCCTACCGTGCTAATCTAAATTTTGGAAATAATGAGCATAACCTAAATTATTACTTTGGTGCCGAAAACCGAACTCCAAGCAATAACATCATACAAAAAGGTTTTGGTTTATTTGTAGCACGGAATGCTTTCCTAAAGCCTAATGGGTATTCAACTTATGTCGCTATGATGAGTAGAATAACCTTAGATTTTCCTGCTCGAGATGCTCTTAATGGTGGCTCAATTAGAATAGCAGGTGAACTTGGACAAAACATAAACACTGCTTTTGAAAATGGAACCAGTGCTGTTACTTCTTTTGGGATTAATAACTTCGCCGATCATCATGAATTTATGATCGAATTCGCAAGTACCGATTCCCAATGGTTAACATCAAGTGCATATGGAGCAAATTCAGATGAAGTCGAATTTCGCTACCGATATGTGCATGGACCAAAATTCAATTTTGATATTCGATATAGAATTAGAGAATCACGATCAGGTTTCATCCCAACACAATACAGTACCTTCCTACGATTTACGTTTTCAATCTAGATCTAACTGTTTAGCATAACTGCCTAGTACAACTAGTTCAGCGGATTTTTCTCGAAGTTCAGTAAGGGCTTTTTTAATAGCATCATCTTCTATATTTCCTTCAATGTCGATATAGAAAGAATATTTCCAAGGTTCATTTAAACGGGGTCTCGATTCTAATTTACTCATGTTTATTCCATGAGTATGAAGAACATTTAAGCACTCAATAAGTGACCCTTCATCATTGGATGTAACCATATACAATGATGTTTTACAAGGAATTTGTAAGTCTACACTAACGGGCTTTGGAGAAACAATTACAAATCGTGTAAAGTTATTCTTTTGATTTGCGATGTCATGTGCAATCACTTTTAACCCGTAATGTTCTGCGGCATGTGCACCGGCAATAGCAGCTTGGGACAGATCTCCATCTTCCAATACCTTTCGAGCCGAAATAGCCGTATCCAAATATGATTCTACTTTACAGCGAGGAAGTTCAGCCAAAAAATGAGTGCATTGCGCAATAGCTTGTGGATGTGATAGTATCCTACGGATCTGAGAAACACCGACATCTTCAACAGTTAACAAACAATGAACTATCTTTAGGATCTCCTCCCCAACAATATGTAACTTTGCCTCACCTAAAATATCATACGTATCATTGATAGATCCGGCTGTTGTATTTTCAATAGGTAAACAAGCCATATCTACCACGCCTTCAGTTACAGCTTTTGCTGCCTCTAAAAAAGTATCGTAGCCATAACTCTCCACATTAGAAAAACGGTCTCCAAAATGACGTTGAATAGCCAGATGGCTGTAAGCCCCATCTGTTCCCTGATAACTCACCTTGATAGTATCAGCACTATTTTTCTCGTTCTGATCATCTACTAAAGAATGAGTTTGAAAGCGTACAGAATTCGTAATGATCTCTCTGAATAGATGTTCAGCGTAATAACGATCTAATCCTATTTCCTGCGCATACAATCGAATCTTACTCAATAATTGTTCTTCTCTTTTGAGGTCTCGAATTCCAGCTTTCTTATTTATTTTAAGTGCGGAAACCTCTTTCACAATATCCTGCCGTTCAGCTACAGCCTTTAAAATAGTCTTGTCAATTTCATCTAATCGCTTACGGATAGACTCAAGCTCTTTGCTCATATCTTGTAATTTTGTTTCTCATGAAGTTAGTATAAATAGTTAATATTGAGAAAAGATTATGCCGTTAAAATCCCTCCTTTTACTACATTTTTATAATTAGCAGTGCTTCGAAATTTTTAAAAATGAATAAATATTTCATTTAGTTAGTTATCCTAACTATATTATCATTAGCAATAATGCTACTTAATTAATCAATGAAATTATGTCTAAATCAATTTTCTATCATGCCGGCTGTCCGGTTTGCGTTAGCGCAGAAATGGATATCATTAACCTAGTTGGTGAATCCAATGTTGAGATCGTTCATCTAGGTGAGGATAGATCTCGAATAGATGAAGCGGAGCAAGCGGGTGTAGAATCTGTACCTGCCCTACTAACTCCCAATCAAAATGTACTACATATAAACTTTGGCGCTTCAATGGCTGACGTTAAAGGTTAAAAAATTTGCCCTATTTAGTTAGGTATCCTATCTTTATAGGGCAAGTTGTTTTCGTTTTATATTCGTTTTCTCACCACAATTAAAACTTCAAATCAGTATCAATATGAAAGTAGGTGTTTGGGACACTTATGTTACCAAGAAAGATGGAAGTGTTATGCACTTTGATATCATCGTTCCCGCAGAACTTAAAGACAAAGAAACCATCTTTGGATATGGCTTCAATTATTTATCAAATAAAGAAGTAGCCACTCAAACATTAACTTCTAAAGAATGCGAATTCTGCCATATAGAATCTGTTAAACCGGAATGGGAGAAAGAAATTACGGATCAAGGATATTTTATCTTTGAAATGGAAAATTGTAATGACTAAGAAAGATCTATCCACCAGAGCAGATGTAGAACTATTGGTTAATTCCTTTTACGATAAAGTAAGAGCTAACGAAATTCTTGGGGTGATCTTCAATGATATTGCAAAAGTAGACTGGGAAGATCACTTACCTAAAATGTATTCATTCTGGTCAAGTATATTGTTGGGTGAACATTCTTATTCGGGTCGACCAATGAAAGTTCATATTGATCTTAGCAGGAAAGCCACTATGAATGAAGCTGCATTTAATGAATGGCTAACATTATTTCATCAAACGGTAGATGAACTTTTTTCCGGAACTACTGCTGAAACAGCTAAAACAAGATCAGTACACATTGCCCGTAATATGATATATAAAATTCAAAAAGCATGAACTCATCCCCTTTCAACATTTCTGATCAGCATGACTCTGTTGAGCACAAAATAATTGTGGTATTAGAACGAATATCTGAAGCTTTCAGGGTATTACTTTGGAATGAAAGCAAAGAGCATTCGCTTAGTCCTATTCAAGTTCAAGTACTCATATTCCTACATTATCACAGCGCTGACAAAAGAAAAGTGAGTCATTTGGCTAAAGAGTTTAATGTGACCAAAGCTACAATAAGCGATACCGTTAAAACACTTGAGAAAAAGCAGCTGATCTCGAAATCATATGAACCGGATGACGCCAGGAGCTTCACTATAGATCTTACAGCTAAAGGATCTGAGGTTGCTTCCAGAACTTCTCACTTCACTAAAGAGATACAAACCCCCATTAACAAACTTCCTCAACAGGAAAAAGAAAATTTACTCCTGAATTTGATCGGTGTTATCCATCATCTAAATCAAGCCGGAGTTATATCAATTCAACGAATGTGTTTAACCTGTTCATTCTATAGAAAAAATGATAATGGTCATTATTGCAATCTGCTTAAACAACCTCTAAATGACGAAGAGTTAAGGGTCGATTGCCCTGAGCACGTCCTGAATTGATCATGAGGTCGCTAGATCATCTATTAATTTTAGAACTCGATCTTCCAGCTTAATAAAGGTAAAACCAATCCTTCCTTAATAACATCCACTTTTTCGGTTCTGAAGTTATAATCAAACCGTGGATCTTTAGCTCCTAATAAATTCTTGACTTGAAGTGCCCAAAGTGTGGAATAGTTTTTCTTATTTGTGCGATAAGTAACTGAAAGATCGGCAATATAATGGGTATCAAATTGCTCTGAGAATGCTCTGCTTTCATCCAGAATTACTTCTTCGGCTTGCATTGATGCAGGTTGAAGCACCGGACTATATCGCTCTCCCCCGGTGATACTTCCTCGTATATTCAATCCTAAAATATTTCGCCCATCTTTTAAACTAAATTCTTTTCCAAACAAAGCATTAGCTGCTATTTTCTGATCAAAACGTCCATTTCTCCAAATCCCATCTCCCCCTTGATATCTGTTTGAATACCAAGTTCCGGTAAGCAAATAGTAATATCCGTTGTTCATAAATCGCTCAAAAGTTAGCTCAAGTCCATAGTTCTCACCTTTTCCGTCATTAACTAATGCTTCATTAAAAGTGAAATCATGTACAAAATTAAGCATGGAATAGCTACTGTCCGCAATTACCGGAACATCAAACATTTGCTGCCAAAATCCCTCGAGTTTTATTCGATGCACTTCACCCAATGCCTGATTTACTGATGCAATAAAATGATGGGCTTTACTGGTTTTAAGGTCTTTGTTAGGGAATTGGGATTGCGGTTGAACGAAATAAACATCCAGATCTTCGATTCTGCTATGTAAACCATATCCAAGATTTAATACTGTATTTGTAGTTGCCTGCCAGGTAAACGCCGCCCTGGGTTCTAGTACAAATTCTTCATTTATGGAAAACCATTGTCCATGCAACCCTGCTAAAATGGATACTCGTGGTGATAAATTGAATTCAGATTGATGATATACTTGGTATAACTGAGCCTGGTCCTTTTGTTTGATCAAACTTTGGTAAGGAGCAGAATTATCAGGTGTACCGGATAGATCAAAATTAAAATATAGCTGCTGTAACTCTACTCCTGTCCGTGTGGTGATCCTTTTACCTACACGCTGGTTCAGAAATGTCTTAAAAGCCAGCCTACTCGAATTATCATCAATAGTTAAAAAAGGGTCTAAATTCAGATCTTCATCAAATCTCTTTTCTGAATATTCAGTTGAGTTACCTGATAACGCTAAGGTACTTTTTAAATATCCATTGTTATTTACAGTGATGCTATGCGAAATTCCCACAGCTCCTACTCCTAAGTCGATTCGGCTATCTGTAAAATCACTAAAAGCATATTCCCATTTACTTGAGTCTGATTCGGCTTTCATAGTTTGTATATCCAGTCCACCTATTCCCCAGAACTCGAATCGCCCTTTGTTTCTTGTTGGTACATCTATTTTAAACGACAAGTCCTGATATTGAATACGACCTTCTTCAGGTAATAAAGATTCTAACAAGGTTAAGGTCGAAAATCTGTAATTGAACAGATACGTAGCTGAGCCATTTTCTTTGAATGGTCCACCAGAACTAGCTTCTATTCCATTTATACCAATTTGGAACGCATGTTCTCTCTTATTACGATTTCCTGATCTAAAGTTAATATCAAATACTCCTGAAAGTGCATTCCCGTATTCTGCAGGGAAAGCGCCCGTAAAAAAATCGGAATTAGAAAGAAGTTGAGCGCTGAATAACGTCAATCCACCCCCACCTGCTACCGACAATCCTGCAAAATGATTTGGATTCGGGATCTCAATTCCTTCTAATCTCCACTGCACACTTTTAGGGGCATTCCCACGAATGGATATTGCATTATTCTGAACACCTCCGGTTGAATTCACTCCCGGAAACACAGTAACCAATCTGCCAGGGTCGTCTAATCCTCCTGCGTAACGCTGAGTTTCTTCTACCGTGAATTGCTTTACGCTTACTTTAGCAAAATCATTAATGGGTTTGTCTTTCTGGATGGTGGCAACAACTTCAATAGCTTCCCCTTCGAAAACTGCTTCTTCCATTTCTACATTCAGTACGGTTTGCTTTCCTGAACTAACTAAAATATTTCTCAATATAACCGGTTCAAATCCTAAGTAAGTAAATTTGAAATCATGGCGACCCACAGGGATATTTTTTAAAATAAAATTTCCATTTTCATCAGTAGAAGTTCCCAAAAGTGGCTCATGATCTAACAGCAAAACATTGACCCCGATCAGTGTTTCTTGAGTCACTTTATCGGTTACTACACCCGATATTTCCTGAGTTTGAATTTGACCTGATTGCTGAGCTTCTACAGTTATCGTTGTGCAGAATATGATCAGTAGTAGAGAGTATATTTTCATTTAGGTAGTTTGATACGATTAACAATTCGTCTCAATTATACCCTCTTATATTGCATTAAGCGTCCATACCGTTGGGATTGGACTTGTTTAGGTGATCATATTTAGAGTTTTGACTGTCATTAGGGGAATTAGGTCACCTCGCGGCGAATGCCCGAGATCTGGGTTCATTTAAAGATAAGATTCACTATAAAGATACAGTTTCCTGCCTTCGCAGGAATGACTTTACTTTTAAAATCACACCAAATTCTCAACGATGGTAGTCCAATTGTAAACCCAAACAATATCAGATTTCTAGCGACTTCTTATACTGAGATGGAGTTAACCCTGTGTGCTTCTTAAAGACAGAATTAAAGGAAGATTTTGAATTGAAGCCTGATTCCAAGCCAATGCCCAATAAAGTATAATTCCCGAACTTTGGATCAGCTATTGCTCTCTTCACATTTTCAATTCGGTAGCCATTTATAAAATCATAAAAACTTTTATCAGCATACTTATTGATGACTTCGGTTAAATGATGAGAAGATATATTCATCAATCCTGCAAGTTCTGCTAGACTGAGATCACTTCGTAAATATGGTTTTTCATTTTCCATCAATTCACAAAGCTGTTCATGTAACTCTCTGCCTAACTTTTCATCCAAACCCGAACGTGTATAACTTTCTGTTATCCGATCGGGGCTCTCTTCCGAAGGCAAAGACTCAGCTTCTGGCGAAGTGAAAAATTCTGCTTGCTTCAATCCCATATACCCAATACTGTATACGAAAATTGTGGAAGCGAGTAGTGTAAAATTGGTGTATTCAGAAAGCACATCACTGAATGAACTCACCGTATACAATACTCCTGCGGTAACTCCCAATAACGTTCCCGCCAATACAAAACCTTGCAACCAATCCAGGTTTCGTTTTTCGAGTGTGGAATAATTTGCTCTTATTTCTTTTCTATATGTATACAGATCAAAAATTATAACCGGAAGATAGACAAGATTATAAACCACTTTAAAATGAGTGATCCAAGAACTTCCGTACTGTAATTCTCCACTTTCACTCATTAAGTTCAGTTTAACTTCTCCTGAATTAAAGTAGAATGGTAAAAAATACAGGGTGAGAAGAACAAAAGGTATGAAGTGCTTTTTCTGAGATAAAGATAGCTCTTCGCTCCCTTTTATCAATGTTTCGGAATATAGATATAGCAAAGGACCGTACAATAACGTAACGGAAAAATCTAAACCGATTATATGAGGGAAGTCATGCTGTAAGCCAAGACTTAGAAAAGCTGCCATTCCTAAATCAATAGCAAAGACCAGCATTAATGCGGCAAGAATTCTATTCGAAAGCTGATTTACTTTTTTAGTAGCCAACAGAAAAGTGAGCATCAATCCATGCGCAGCTCCCAGTAAAAATATTATACTCATGTATGTGGCACCAAATAATTCAATCTCATGAATCTAAGATAAGATTTATAGAATAATGGAAGAAGTTAATTTGAGCTTTTCTAAAATCTGGGTTTTAGTTGATTGAAGATATTAGATACTTCGGAGATGATATTTCTGTTTCAGGTCATTCGTGTGGATGTTAGGTAACCTGCCTGTCGGTAGACAGGTTCGTTGACAGGTTTAAGATTACTTATTGGAAGAAGTATTTGCCCTTGGTATCTAAGGCGGAATAGTGAGTATGATTCGAATGCGTCTGCGAAGCAGAAATAATTCTTTCTGGCGAGAACCATAGAACAATCTCTGAGAGAACGAAGACCTTTAGAATTATTCAGCATAGAATCAGTGAACCCGTCTTACATACCTCGGCTTGATCTTTTGCTACTTTTGTATCAAGACAAAAGTAGGTAAGGGAATTTAAACTAGATATGAATATATGGGCTGGCTTCTTTGTTTATGTACTTTTGCACCGCCAAAAGTACCAAAAGCTCCCGACAAGAATTATAGGCGCGAACTCCATTACATCGACTAATCATTACAAAAGGTCTGCGTTAAAATTTCGACTAATTCACGAAGCATCCTGAATGTAATGATTGCTCCTTTGGAGCCGTCGATTTCATTACGTTCTTTCATCGCCCATAATTCTAAAGGCCGATGTAGTTGAACGTTTTTCTAACACCCTTAGGTGTATTGAAAACCATTCCATTCTTAGAAAAGAGAATTGGTTTTATATGTGAAATATCTGACTTCTACAATACTGAACCATCTGCTGAACTTGATTCAGTATTATTTCAGGATCTGTATTGGAAATACTACTGACCTAAATAGTATTCTCACCTAGGTTTCGTTTTTGATTCAGCCTTTTAAGAGAAAAGATTCATTTTAACGTCCTTCATTCCCCTTCCTTATTCATCTTCTCTGAAAGCACCGCAATCTGAAATTCAATACGCTTCATTTCCCGAAGAATGGAATTTTTATCCATCTGCATCCAATGCCATAGTTTCAGCATTGCTACAGAAATAAAAACAATAAAAAATAAACCACCGAAGTGTATCAGGTCAGTGGATAGGTCTTCTGTAAAAAACGCATACCCTAAGTAAAATGTAAGAGCGGTAAGTATCAATTGCATAGTGGTTATTAAGATCGCCCATCCTTTGAAAGCTCCTTTATATAACCCAAACCACTGCTTGAACAGACCTTTTTCTTCCAGATCATTATAGAAGCTAATTTCATTTTCATTCAATGATTCTTCGATAAGTTTGTCGATATCTTCTTTATTGATTTTCATGATATTCCTCTTTTTTAGTGTATTATTTTTTTAAGATGTTCTCTTGCAGTAAAAAGTCGTGACTTAACTGTCCCTTTTGAAATTCCTAGAATTTCTGAAACTTCTGCTAACGAGAAGTTATCTTTATAAAAAAGTTCTAGTATAATTTTCTGGGACTCTGGAAGTAGATTCATACAAGCTTTTATTTCCCGAATTTGTTGATCTCTTACTTCTTCTTTTTCCTTAGCAAATATTTCTTCTTCCCTTCTAACACCTGACAATTTTTTTCGTTGCTTTTGTTGATCCCGAATCCAATCAACTGCTTTGTTACGACCAATGTTTAGCGCCCATGCTTCAAAGCCGACCTGGAACCTAACCTCATGCAAATTATTAATAATCGCGTACCAACATTCTTGGACGATATCATCAAGAGATTCAATATCTCTGGTATGTTTATATACTTTAGATGTTAGAATCGGATTAAATCTCCTAATCAATTCTTTAAGTGCATCTCTTTCGCCGGATTGGTAGCTCCTTGCAAGTTCTTCGTTTATTATGTGATTGGCTCTTTTACTCATTTCATGATAATAGTCGTTTAAAAAAAGGAAAGGTTCAGAAAAAAATTCAATTTTAATTTGCGTAGCTAAATGACTACACATATATTTGTAGTCAAATAACTACATATATGAATTTACGAAGAGATGTTTTCCAGGCTATTGCAGATCCAACCAGACGGACGATCCTTTTACTGGTGGCTGCACAATCAATGACCGCAGGGTCTATCGCTGCAAATTTTGAGACCTCACGTCCTACAGTATCTAAGCATTTACAGATACTTACCGAGTGTGAATTACTAAATCAAGAACAAGACGGACGACAAATTTACTACCACCTCAATCCTCATAAGTTTAAAGAAATTGCTGACTTTATCGAGCCTTTTCGAAAATTTTGGGACGATAGATTCAATAAACTGGAAGATGTTATGAAAAGCTATTCATCAAACGACGACAAATAATGGAAAGAAAAACTAAGATCCATGCCGAAGACGAGCAACAACAAATTCGTATCACACGGGAATTTGACATCTCATTAGAACTTTTATTCAAAGCATATACCGAGCCTGAACTCGTAGAGCAATGGATGGGCACAAAAGTCCTGAAGTTGGAGAATAAAAATCATGGCGGCTATCAGTTTGAAACAACTGATCCTCAAGGAAACAAACATGGATTTAACGGAACCATTCATGAATATAGCCCGAACCAAAAAATAACTCGGACATTTGAGATGGAGAATACTCCGTTTCCTGTACAGCTGGAATTCTTGGAATTTGAATCTCTTTCAGAGAAGACCAGCAAACTCAACATTCATATTGTTTACCGATCTATTGCACATAGAGATCAAATGCTTCAGTTGCCTTTTGCTCAAGGGTTGAATATGGCTCATAACAAACTCGAAGAGATACTTATTAACTCAAACTAAGCAGATATGACACCAACAAAACGAAATAAAATTATCTATTGGGTTGCTACACTGTGGTTAGCATTGGGAATGATATCCACTGCAATCGTACAACTCATCCAAATGGAAGAAGAAGTAACCATGATCATCGAATTGGGTTTTCCAGCCTATCTTTTGATCATATTAGGAATTTGTAAAATCCTAGGTGTGATTGCCGTACTTGTACCAAAATTTCCGCTTGTGAAGGAATGGGCTTATGCCGGTTTTTTCTTTATAATGACTGGGGCAGTTATTTCACATATAGTGGTTGGCGATGAAGCTACAACGCTTTTTGGTCCATTACTCTTACTTGTGTTAACAGTTACGTCGTGGCACTTCAGACCCGAAGAAAGGAAAATTTCAGTAGCAAAAGAATTATAGGATATGAAGAATCCAAAGGTCGAGTTTTTTTTCGATAAAGACAGCAAATGGCAGGACGAATATGAATTGCTCAGAACCATTATTCTTGATACAGGTTTAACTGAAGAGTTAAAATGGGGTCAGCCATGCTACACTTTTAACGGTAATAACATCGTGCTCATACATGGATTTAAAGACTATTGTGCTCTTTTATTTCATAAAGGTGTTCTATTGAATGATGCTGAAGATATCTTGATCCAACAAACAAAGAATGTGCAATCTGCGCGACAAATTCGGTTTACAAGTGCTGAACAGATAGAAGATATAATGGCAACATTACGTGCCTATATTTTTGAAGCCATTGAAGTAGAAAAAGCAGGACTAAAAGTTCCGAAGAAAAAAACATCCGAGTTTGAAATGGCAGAAGAATTCAAAGAAAAACTGGATGAGATTCCTGAATTAAAAAAAGCTTTTGAATCATTAACTCCCGGTAGACAACGGGGATATCTTCTACATTTTTCTGGAGCTAAACAATCTAAAACACGTACATCAAGAGTAGAAAAGTGCATTCCCGACATTCTTGAAGGCAAAGGATTAAACGACTAATAATTAATACTTAAAGTGATCTTAAGATGAATCCTGAAGTAGATACATATTTTGTTGATGGCTGTGGTCGCTGTGAATTAGGTGGAACTCCTGATTGTAAAGTAAACAGTTGGCAGGAAGAAATGAGAGAGTTAAGATTGATCATTTTGGACTGCGATCTTACTGAAGAAGTAAAATGGGGAGTGCCCTGCTATACTTATCAAGGTGGCAATGTTTTCACAATGAGTGCCCTTAAAGACTATTGCGCTATTGGGTTTTTTAAAGGAGCATTGATCAATGATGTCCATAATATTTTGGAGAAACCTGGAAAAAACACCCAAGCTGCACGATTGATCAAGTTTACCAGCGTTGACCAAATTGTGGAAATGGAACATCAACTTAGAGCTTACATTCAAGAAGCCATCGATATTGAGAAAGCCGGTTTAAAAGTTCCGATGAAGAAAAATCCGGAACCTATTCCTGAGGAACTACAAGATAAACTGGATAATGATCCTATTTTCCAAGAAGCATTTGATGCATTAACTCCAGGTAGACAACGAGGTTATATTCTACACTTCTCTGGAGCTAAACAAGCCAAAACCAGAGTCTCCAGAATTGAGAAATGCACACCTAAAATAATGGAAGGAAAAGGTTTACACGATTGGTAAGCATGGAGTTGGATCTGCTTTTATTAACAAGGAATAAAAGAAATAGGATAAAGAAAGCACTATCATTCCGTCTCTTTAAAATTATACGTGTAGAAAGAAATGGAAATTGTTACTCATCTCGATAAATCATTTAATAAAGTTGTTTATAGAAATGAAACTACTAAAAATCGGGAGTTTGAAAATTGTTCTTTTCTAAATTGTGACTTTTCGAACGGAGAGTTTCTCTCTTGTACTTTCTCGAACTGTAGATTTGAAAACTGTAATTTAACTATGACTAAATTCAGTCATTCCCAATTGGATAAAATTACTTTCAATGAATGCAAGTTAGTAGGCGTTAACTTCAGTGAATGCATCGACCTTCTTTTCTCACTTCAGTTTGAACAATGCGTTCTAGAGTTTTGTGCTTTTTTAGGCAAGAGCATGCGTAAAACTCCTTTCTTAGATTGCACTGTAAAAGAATCAGATTTCTCTAACTGCGATCTAACCGATTCAATCTTTCAAAATACAGATCTATTAAAATCAGTATTTAATAATACAAAACTAGGCAAAGTAGATTTTATAACTGCATATAATTACAGTATCGATCCTGAAATTAATAACATTAAAGGCGCAAAATTCTCACTACACGGTATCACAGGCTTGTTAGATAAATATGATATTCATATTGAATGATCACAATCTTTTTGGAACAATCGTAAAAAAGATCAAAGTTATGAATCAGAATCTAAGTTCAACATTCTATATTCTATATTCCTTCTTACCCTACTCTAAACTTCAGTTCCTCAATGGTTGATAGCATCTCATTTCTGTCCATTTCATGGTAGCGTTCTGGTAATAACTCCTTAGAAGTACATTCAATAACCGCATTCAAGGTCTGTAGTTCTACTTCTTCGTTTTACTTGAATGAATTAGCATAAGTTCTCCCAATTGGGATTTTCTGATCTTTTACCGAAAGTGTATCATAGGTTTTAGATTGTATTAACGTTGTATTAACTATAAAGGATCTATGACTTCTTTTAAAGATATGAGGTAACTCATCTTCTAAACTTGATAAGCTTTCTCGAACCATTATTTTTCCCCTCGCAGTATGATAAATAGCATAATTACCATCGCTTTTTATATAATAAATATCTAAGGAATCAAGAAATATCTTTTTACCCCCATCTTTGATTGTGATCTTGGGTTGGGCGTCCGTAAACTCTACAGAACTCCAATCCGTTATAATTCCGTAAACAAGACCGGGTGCCAAAAAAAACAGAGCATTAAGTAATAGATTCCCTACAAGCACATCTAACAATATCCATCTAGGGAAATTTTGATGGAAAGTAAAGTAATAACCATAATCCAGAACGATCTCTACAAAGGTTGTACTTATAAAAAGTATAGAAAGCTTTACTAAAAATAACTTCATATTGGCTCGAAACCATTTGGAAACTAATACAATCGTTCCATAGAAAAGGAAGGCATTTGTTAGTGCCCCATACATACTTGCGATCAATAGCGAATTATCATAGCCATGAAATACACCCATGGTTAAATTTGAACCCGGCCAGTTGAGAGCGACAATACCTCCCAACCAGAAAAGCAGATGAGTAGCTTTCACACTCCTAGGCATTCGTTTTATGTACGTTGATATCTGAGTAAAAATTAAGTCCGTCATTCGCATACAAAATATGGTATTCCATCACTTCCTTTAAACTAAGCGTAATTTTACTTGTAAAGGAGATTACATTTCAACCTTAAATTAATTTTATCATGAAGATATACACTTTAATATTTTTTCTCCTAATTACTTCTGCTTCAAATGCACAAGTACAAGAACTGTTCGATCGTGAAGCAGATTACCATCATTTTAACGGTAATGTTTTAGTTGTAGAAAAGAACATTGTTAAACATAACTTATCGTTTGGCTATGCCAATCTGGAAGAACAAACTCTAATTAATGAAAATACACGATTCAATATTGGTTCTTTAACTAAACAATTCACTGCTGCTGGAATCCTTACTTTAGTTAATGATGATAAGCTCAACTTAAATGACAAAATAAATGACCATTTAGGTGATTATGCTGAGGATAAATGGAGCAAAGTTACTATTCATCATCTGCTCACTCATACCAGTGGAATTCCTAGTATTTATCAAACTGAACAAGGACTCGATATTTTCTTCCCTGAGGAACAATCTATTTCCTTAGAAGATCTTATCAATAAATTTGCATCAGGTAAACTACTGCATAAACCTGGAAAAGAGTTTAATTACAGTAATTCAGGCTATGTTTTACTAGCAGCTATTATTCAGGAAGTTTCTGGAATATCTTTTGAAGAGTTCTTGCAAACAGAAATATTCGATCAATACGGATTAGAGCACACTTCTTTCTCTTACGATGATAACTCTGCTTTGCCTTATTTTGGCTATATGCCCTCAAACATCATTAAGGCACCAGTGTACCATCCTTCTTGGAGTATAGGTGCAGGTGGAGTTTATTCTACTACTCAGGATCTTTCAAATTGGGTAAACGTAATTACTAGTAATGATTTTCTTACTCAAGAATTAAGAGAAAAATTCATAACCAATCATGTAAAAGATCTAACAAGTGTTGGATACGGTTATGGTTGGCAGATAACCAGAGACGGAATTTTGGAACATGATGGAGGCACATATGGCTTTGTGAGCTTTCTGAGCTTTGATCCTAATACTAAAGATCATCATGTGATTCTTACCAATAGATCTTTTGAAAGTATAAATGATTTCGGAAAAAGTGGTGCAAAAATAAGATCTCTTTCTAATAACATCTGGCAGATCAAGAACGGTGAAGAAATTGAAGTTCATCCCCCAAGAGCGGACATCTCATTAGAATCAAAAAACATTCAGCTTCAAAATGGTGAGATCATTACGATCAATAATACTGAAGATGGATTACTTGTATCTATGAAGGAAAATAATCCTGTAAATATCATCCCTAACACTCCAATTAATAACACAAATAAACTTCACGAAAAAGTGTTGAATATTGCCCGACATTTAAAGAAAAGTCAATATTGGAGATTTGCTTCGTATTGTAATGGAGAAATGAAGTTCGTTGCATACTCAGGATTATTCAGACTCGGTTTTGGTCCTATGAAGAAAAGAGTAGGAGATAATTTAGAGCTCATCCCCTTTCTTGTTAATGATAGTTCTGCTTTGCTTCGAATGAAGGGCGATAATGGTAGTCTTCACCTCATTATTTACTTTAATGATGATGGTAAGGTTATGGGAGTGTATGACCGAGAATTCTATAACCCTGAAGTTCCGAAAGAAATGATTGCTTACCCTATTGCCGATAACAAACTATTCGTTGATGGCTTTCCTTATGGAGAAAATTCCACTACCCTTTCTTTAAAAAATGATGTAGTAGTTATTGAGCAATTTGGACGAGAAATTGTTTTAAAAAAGAAGTAACTCATATTATAAAAGACCTGTGAAAAGCAGGTCTTTTTATTTGAACTTATGAGCTATTTCCATCTTGGTTATTGATTCTTTTAAGAATCAAAAGAATAAGAACAACAATCAGGAACTGACAACAATATGAGTGAATACTACTTGTGTTTTTAGCTTTTTCTATACGAACTAAACATCCATATAAAGAAAAAATATCTTTCATGAAAACAAGAGTCTTAGACAAGTTAATTAAGTACGGAGACGAGTTAAATCTCAAAAAGAAATCATCAATTCTAAATTTCGGTGAGATTTCAAATCATATGTATTTTTTGGTACAAGGAGTTGTAAGACATTACATAATCGATCAAAACGGAAATGAAAAAACAATTCGAATATCTGTGGAAAACGATTTTTTCTATTCATCTGTGGTAAGCTTCTTTAGAAATGAACCGTCTTATATATCCTGCGAGGCTTTAACCAAAGTTTATCTGATCAAATGGAATAAGAAAAGCTTGGACAGGCTAATGGAAACAGATAAAAAATTTGAGACGTTTAGATATCAAAAACTAACAGAGTTCATTTTAGAAAAACACCAAAAGGAAATCACGCTTATCTCAGATTCTGCTGAAAAGAGATTTCTAAAGTTCTGCAATACACATGGAGAGCTTTTCAATCGCATACCTCATTACGTAATAGCCTCTTATCTCAATATGACACCCGAAATGCTTTCACGATTAAGAAGAAAAACATTTCTTGATCTAGTTCAATGAAAAGAAAATCTAAAGACCTTTTATTTACTAACAGAAACAAATAAATGTTCTAAATGAAAAAAATCTTAGTTTTTCTTTTTCTAATTACTTTTTGGGAATCTTCTAAAGCACAATTGGTTGAGCGGATATCGGTAGCTGGTTCGAAAGAAAGTACAGCCTTTCCTTTTACACGATTTTCCCCCTTTCACCCGGGTGGAGAAATTGTAGCAACCTTAAGTGAAAAAATAAAAAAGAGATCCATAATAAGTTGGAATCTAGGAATAGGTGGATTCCATCATAAAAATATTGCCAATGCTTTTTATTTAAAAGGCGAATACCAATACAGACCGGTTATTAAGCCAATTTTAACTTTTGATCTGGTTGGAAATTTGGGATACATGCATACATTTTATCCCGGTGAAGTCTATGAGCTAAACAAACAAACAGGTGATTTTGAAAAGATTACCCAATACGGAAGACCTCATCTTCTTGCAGGATTAGGCATTGGATTAACCTATATAAAAAGTAAAAAAGTTCATCCTTATATAAGACAGGAACTCGCTATTGAATCTCCTTTCGCCAATGGAATTCCGGTAATGATCCATTCATTTGTAAAACTTGGACTCTCCTACCAACTAAACTCAAAATAAGATGTCAAGAAAATTAGCATACTTTATTTCAATCATTCTATCTCTTGGTTTTTTCTCATGTGAAATGAACGAGATTGTACCAACTAACACTTATAGCTGTGAATTTGTAAATCAAGATTTAATCGAAAACCATCCTAAAGCTGCTATTTATCAATCAATTTTAGACAAAAATCGCAAGCTTGGTCTTGTAGGTGCTTCTGTGATGATAAAAGATCGACATGGTGTCTGGGTTGGTTCAAGTGGCAAGGCTGATATTTCATCTGATATTGACTTACAACCTTGTAATAGGTTTCTAATTGCAAGCATTAGTAAAGTGTTTACTGCAGCTGCGGTGTTCAGATATATTGACAAGGACATGATTTCTTTAGATGATAATATTTCTAAATGGCTGAGTAATGATGTAGTTAGTAAAATTGAAAACGCTAAAGATGCTAACATCAAGCATCTGCTAAATCACACTAGTGGTATTGCTGATTATTACACTTTACAATATGAAATAGACCGTATCAATAAAGAGTACAATAATTGGAGACAAGAAGATGTCCTTGAATATGCCTATGGTAAATCAGCAACCCATAGCTTAGGAGAAACATATTACTATTCGAACACCAATTTTCTGCTCTTAGGGATTATTTTAGAAAATGTATCAGGATTATCACTTGAAGCTGTTTATCAAAATGAAGTATTTACTCCATTGAATTTAGCAAGTGCATATTTTGGAAAGGAAATCCCTATTCCAAGTGACGTAGTTAAAGGATATGTAGATATTTATGGGAATGGTCAATACGTAGAAAGTGAGTTTCTTTATAAAGATGAACTGAATACAGCTGACGGTGGAATAGTCATAAATGCTTACGACTTAGGTACTTTCTTTGAAACCTTGATGAAGGGTCAATTAATTTCAAACAATTCACTGACTGAAATGACAACTTGGTTCGATTTACCCGAAGGATGGATAGATAAAGAATTTGGTCATTTTCAAAATGGATTGGGCATGGAACACAATGATACGGACTACGGATTATCTGTAGGTCACACAGGCGGTATTGACGGATTTCTTTCAATTGCCCAGTACTTTCCGGAACATGATGCGACATTTATTCTGCTTGTGAACAGCGGTAGCTATGAAAATCTCCCAAGGTTGAATATTTACAATCAATCTTTAAAAGAGATGTTTGATTGATCAATTTTAATTGTACCCTTGGAAACTAATCTGATAATAAAATAACAATACACCAACATTGTATGAGAGTAGCTACTAGCGAAGTGGTAAATATATGGTCTGTATATTTAATAAACTTTTGTGGTGGCAGACAAGAAATCGAAATGAAATCTGCTAATGCTCTTTAACTTTAGCTTTTATCGACATGAAAAGAACATTAATCGTTTTAATATTTGTCCTATTAAATTATCCTGCATTCTCGCAGGTCGATATGGATATGATCATCAACGATTCAGTAACAGATATTGAAATCCCCCAATTATCCTTTCCAATTCATAAGATAGCAATAAAAGACACTCTAATTTGGGCTTCAGATTATGGAAATGGGAAAATCTTTAAGAGCATTGATAATGGAAAAACATTTCAAGAATTAACTACTCTTAGATCGGAATATTTTGAATCTATCCAATTTTTGGATTCTAACACTGGCTTTATAAGTGGAGATTATGGTTATGTATATAAAACTAAAGATGGTGGAGAATCGTGGATTGAAATAAGTCCACCAATTAAGAATAGAATCAAAGCAAACTTCAGAAATGACTCTACTAAAAATCAGAAACCTGATGGTGTTTTTGTAGCATATTATTCCATGCATTTTATATCTGATTCTAGCGGGTTTGTCTCTGGATATAGTTATAACCCTAAACAGGGTTTTAGAGAATCGTATGAAAGGGTCTTTTTTCTAACAAAAGATGGAGGATTAACTTGGAGACAACAGAATAATTTAGAGAAACACAATACGCTTGAGAGTTTCAAAAATAAAGTTAGAGCTCCAAATATGTATTTTGAAAACGAATACTTCCAAACAAAAGATATAAGTTGGAGAACCGGAAAGAGCAAAGAGAAATCCGAAATGCTGATTAAAACAAAGTACGACGCCAATGTTTCAGATACTTTGATTTTACCCGAAACACCATACAAAAGAGTTATGCTAAGAAATATAATTTTTCTAACTAATAATGTGGGCTTTATTTTTGGTGGATCGTTGGATAAACAGGATGAAAGCTCCATAATTTTCAGGACAAATGATGGAGGAAAAAACTGGGACTATGTTGAATCAAGTGTAGGTCATATTCATGTAGCTGCTCTTAATGACCAATACCTCTTTCTTTTTGGTAAAAGAGGTTTAATGAAAAGGATAAAAAAACAAGAGATAACACGTAATAAAATAAACTAAAACAAATGTTTATTTAGATCTTTGATTTAAAACCAAATTAATGGCTATAATTCCTACCAATAAATCTGAAAATTTTCTAAAAGTTGCAGCTATTTGCTCTTTTCTAGGAGCATTGACTACTGCATTATTATTTCTTCTGCCAACAGCACAAGCTCCTGATTTTGAATCACAAGTTTTACTTTATGAAAATAATCTATATTTAAGTAGACTTTGGATTCTATTCTTTCACCCACAGTTCAACCTAATTGCCAGTCTAGGTGTAGCATTTTTGTTAATCAGAAAGTATCCAATGCAGATAATATTGGGAACATTATTTCTGTCAATTTGGGCATATACGGAAATGTCACAACAATCTTTGCTGATAGACGCTCTAAATCAGATTTGGAGACCAGGATATGCAAATACAGATGAAGAAGTTTCTAAGAGAATGTTTACAACCTTAATCAAGGTTGCAAATGGGATTTCTGATAGCAATTATTTCTTACTTATTTATGGATTTGGTACTGGTTCATTTTTATTTGGATTAGCATTAGTTTGTGAAAACATATTAGGTAAATTACTAGGTATTTCTTTGTTGTTCATAGGTATTCTTAGTCTTGCTTCCTTTGCTCGTTATTATTTGGGTGTTAGTTTACTCAATAACTCAGTAAACTGGTTGTATGAATGGATATATACTTATTTGCAGCCACTTGTAAGGATAGGAATTGGGATTTGGATATTAAATGAAATCAAAAAAAGAAAATAAAATAACTTTATATAATCTTTATTCCTGCCTACTTCTTAAAACTTCACGGATTTTCAGTTAGCTGTATACTTGCAAAGTTAAGTGCTAAACCACGCAACTACTCATATCCGAGACGATGGTAGTAATATAAACTACGAACCTCAAACTAAAAGCAAATGGATAAAATTGAATTTGATGGTGGATTAAACATAGCTATAAAAATCCCGAAAGCTAAATACCAACAAACCGTTGAATTCTATCGTGATATCCTAAATCTTGAAGTAAGTGAACAGGAGATTGACAATCCAACTGTCTCTCGAACCCACAAAGTGAAGTTCGGAAATAATACTTTGTGGATAGATTGTGTGGACAATTACACTCATTCCGAAACTTGGCTTGAACTGAAAACACCTGATGTTGAGAAAGCAACTGAATATTTGAATGACAATGGAATTAAAACATGTGATGAAATAGAGCAAATACCAAAAGAAAATCATTGGATCATGGACCCAGCAGGAACAGTTTTCATACTTGGGAAATCAAAACAGAACTATTAAAAAAGAAATGAGAAAATACCAGTAACTAATATTAGCTATAAGCAATTGCTTGTACTTACCTACTTCTGAAAATCTTCACAAGATTTGACTTTAGCGTGTATTTGTAAATTTAAGTACTAAACCAAACTACTACTTATACCCGATTCTGTTAGATATGGTTTCAAAGTTCAACATTCTATACTCAATATTCATTATTCCTTCTTACCCTACTCTAAACTTCAGTTCCTCAATGGTTGATAGTATCTCATTTCTGTCCATTTCACGGTAGCGTTCCGGTAATAACTCCTTAGAAGTACATTCAATAACCGCATTCAAGGTCTGTAGTTCTACTTCTTCAGGGTAAGTTGGAGGGATAAAATCCGCCAAAGCTTCATCTAAAATATCGGGTGTTACTTTTTCAACACCTGCCGCTGCTGCTCGGAATTTTGCCCTTGTTAAAGCAGCTTCCATATCAGCTCCGGAGAAAGTTTTTAAACCTTGCTGAACAACCGATGGTATATATTCTTCCGTAAGTTTTAATCCTGTTTTCTTAGCCATTGCTTCATAAAGCTCAATACGCTCTTCTTTGGTATGAGGAGGAAATAACGCCAAATGCTCTTCTGCTCTACCCTGTCGCTTTAAATCTATGGGCATTAGATCTGGTCGCGCCGTCATTAAAAACCACACAATTTTTCCACGGTTGGTGGTATCACTCATAAATGTTGCGATCTGTGAAAACACACGACTAGATACTCCGCTGTCTCCACCGGAACTACGATCTCCTAAATAAGCATCTGCCTCATCGATCATAACTGCAACCGGTGACATTGCCTTCAATAAGGATAATATCTTTTCCAGATTACCTTCTGTAACACCCTGCCATTGACTTCTGAAATTCTTGAGTTTCACCATTGGGATTCCAACCTCGCTGGCGAAACAAGTAACCAAGAACGTTTTTCCTGTTCCAACCGGACCACAGACTAAGTAACCCATCGGCATTACATCTTGTCGCCCTGATTTTAGCGCTTTTACCGCTTGACGAAGGTGATCCTTAACATGTTTGTGTCCTGCAACATTATCGAGCGTATACGGCGTTTCTACGAACTCCAGCAATCCATACGCTTCAGCTTCTATCAGGTCTTTTTTGTTTTCCGATAAACCATCGAAAGTGATCTTTTCTTTATTCTCTCTTGCGTTAGAAAGTACACTTCTGATATTCACATAATTCAATCCAGCAGTTTGCTGAGCTATGATCTCATGAGAAACTTCAGAAAGAGCATCAAAATCGTCGTTCTTGGTTTCAAACTTTACAAATTCCAAACGATCTTCTTCGCCGGGAATCGTAATCTTAATTTCTGTGGTATAAGGATTTTGAACAATCGTCTTATTAAGATCAGCTAGATTTTCTGTGATCATCACACAAGTAAAATCTGACGCTAGAAACATTGGATCATGTGCCCATCTCGATAAATATACCTGAGAAGTACGATCTTCATTACCTGTTGATCCCGCATCGCTCATCGGCACGATCGTTTCAGCATAATCAATAATCAAAGCCACGCTTTTCTTTTGATCGAGACGAAGCCTGAAATACTGTTCTAGAAGTGACATCACTCTTACAGGATCTTTAGGCATCTTCTGAGCGTAATCTGTACCAACAAGACTGTCTCTTCCTGCAATAGCTTGATTGAAATCCTGCTGAGATTCCTTATCTCTGAAATAAATTCCGGAAGCTCTATCATAGAATACAACGAAATCTCTTGCTCCAAAAAATTCATCAGACAAGAACGACTTCAATCTATTGAATTCTGTCCCTTCATCGGTTTTTAGCGCAACTAGATCGTGCACGTTTCCATGAATCAAAAAGGTATTGATAGTTCGGCTTAGATACTTCCTCGCAAATTCTTGCGACCACTTTGGATAATGATCAAACATAATGCCCTATTCTATTATATTTAGTCTTACAGTCTCAATTCTACTTTGAGTCGCTTTACTTATTATGAATTTATTTCCTTCGATAAGAACTTCTTCATTTACTTTTGGTATGCGCCCCAAATGATTAATTATGTACCCCGCTACGGTATCGTACTGAGAAGGTTCCAAAGGAATTTGAATTTCATTAAAAGCAGCCATTAACTCATCAATTTCAACATTTCCACTTACTACAAAGTTATTAGGAGCGATTCTCTTCATTAGCTCACTATTGGTATCATATTCATCCTGAATATCACCCACAACTTCTTCTAGTAAATCTTCGATCGTGATCATCCCGGCTGTTCCACCATATTCATCCAACACTATAGCTACCGACATATTTGTTTGACGGAATTCCTGCATTAGATCTTTAGACTTTTTACTAGACGGTACCAACTTAACCGGTCTTATAATCTCATGAAGAGTTTTTGGGTTCTTGAAAAAATCATGTGCAAAAACAACTCCAATCACGTCGTCAATGCTATCACGATATACCGGAAGTTTAGAAAACCCTGACTCGATCATTGTTTTTAGTACGTCGTCAATAGCTGTTGATTTGTCGATGGCCTCGATATCAATTCTAGGAATCATAGATTCCTTAACCCTCATATTCGAGAGTTCCAGAACATTATGAAGGATCTCCGAATCATCTTCATCTATGTCCTCACTCCCTCCACTTTCTCTGAGTTCTTTTACGATAAGCTCAACATCTTGCCTTCGATAAAACTGTTGAGTCTTTTCTGCATCAGGCACCAGCCACTTTATCAGCACATTAGATGAACCGTTAGCTAAAGCAATGAGCGGACGTAATATCCAATAAAACATCCTAAGAGGCAGAGCAATTACGTTCACCATGATATCCGCTTGAGCACGAAAAATGGCTTTGGGTAAGATCTCACCAAATAACATGATTACCAGTGAAGCAATAATCGTTTGTATAGTTAGGATCTGAAAAGCTGAAGGGTCAATTCCAAACCAAAGATTGCCATAGTGTGTAATTGGTTCCACTAAAAATAGCGCCATTAACGTAGCGTAAATAACATTTACAATATTATTACCTACCAGGGTAGTCGTTAAAAAAGTATCCGGGTTTTTTGAGAAAAATCCTATAGAACCGGATAGAAGGTTGTTTTTTCGTGAAGCTACTTCAAGTTTGAGTTTATTTGCAGTAACAAAAGCAATTTCAGATCCTGAAAAGAATCCGCTTAATAAAATAGTCCCGATAATTAGAAGCCATTCCATACTCAGTTGGCTCCTTTTAAATTAAGATGTGCGTTGAAACTCAGTGGAGGTTCGTCGTTCATTAACGATTTGTTAGTTCTTATTTGCCGGTAAACGTTGGCTTTCTCTTTTCAAGAAAAGCAGTTGTACCTTCTTTAAAATCATCAGTGTTATACAATTCTCCAAATAAATTCGCTTCGGATTCGTATCCTGATTTTTTACCTGATTCTTTAATAGCTAAGATAGCATTTTTTATACCAAGTGGTCCCTGCTTAAGCATTCCTTTCATCATTTCATTGGCTGCTTCTAAAGCGGATCCTTCGGCGACCATATTTACCAATCCTATCTCTTTTGCTTCATCAGCTTTAGCAAACCTGCCCGTCATTGTTAATTCCAAAGCTTTGGCTTCACCAACAAGTTTTGGCAAACGTTGAGTACCACCATATCCGGGAATTAAGCCTAAACTAACTTCAGGAAGTCCCATTAACGCATTTGAAGAGGCTATTCTAATATGACAAGCCATTGCAAATTCGCAGCCACCACCTAAAGCATATCCATTTACCGCAGCAATAACAGGGATTGTTAGATCTTCCAGTTTTTGAAAAACTCTTTGTCCACGAAGCGACTTCTTAACAGCTTCAGAGTCTCCCAATGTATTAAGTTCTTTGATATCTGCGCCAGCAACAAACGCTTTTTCTCCGGCGCCGGTTACAATAAGTCCCTTTATTTCTGAGCTTGATTTAACATGATCTAACGCTTTATCAAGTTCTTCAAAAACCTGATTGTTTAGCGCGTTCATTTTTTCAGGTCTATTTACTGTAATCGTGCATACTCCGGAATCGCTAACTTCCAAAAGTAGTGTTTCGAATGATAAGCTCATGAATTACTCTTTCACTTGTTTTTTTGTTGTTGACACATTTGATACATCATCTGAAAGTTCATCTAAAATGGAATCAAAATCCAGTTCAGTTTCCCATTCAGTTGTATACTCAGGTAAAATATCCTGATCTAAGTCGTCAATCAATTGAGAAGTTTCATCCACTTCTGTTAACAAGTTATCTAGTTGGAAACCGATTTCTTCCGGGTTACTCATCGTCATAGATTGCTCGTATATATATCTAACGGCATCTTCTATGGTTTCCAAATGAGTTTCACATACCAAATATTTCTCTTTTGCAATCTTAAATTTCTGTAACCTCTTCTGCATGATCGCTACACGACGTGCTTTAGTGCGCTTTAATTTCTCAGATTCCAGCGTCTTAATTTCTTCAATTTGCTTTACTACTTCCTCTTTTAAATTGTTTTCAAGCGATGTATTTAAATACACCTCATATCTCTTGATCAAATCTAAGAGCGTTAAGTAGTTACCTAGTAATTCTTCGATCTTTTTCCCAATGTTATCCAATAAACCCTGAGAGCTGTACGGCAGCTTTTCAAAGTTCTCTTGAACCATTTTAGCAAGATGTTTTAATACTAGAAATCTCTTTTGGCTTGCTGAGTCTAGTGATTGGAATAGATCTTTTTCGTTATTAGAAGCGTGACGTTCCTTAATCTTTTTCAATTCTGTCTTCTTTCGAAAACGAGGAAGTTTAGGCACAATCCCCAAATACATTAATTCTAAACCAAAGATGGTTGTTAACATCACACTGGATGCATCCCCAAAATCGCTAATAAAGAAGGCGGTCAAGGTAGCAATAAGTAATCCTCCCAAATTAATGGGATTCATAAATGCTTCACGCGTATAATTGATATTGAGTTCGTCTGCTGACATTACTTTGTTTCTGTATCGTTACTGGAAGTTGGATCATCACTTTTCGTTTGGTCCTTTTTTGTACCGATCGTCTTTTCCGTTTTTATTTCATCTGCGGTTTTCTCGATCTCAGAATAAAGCATTCCCATTTCTGCTTTTACCTGCTGAAGAGTTTGTTTAGCCTTTTGCTTTTTTAGCTCCGCTTCGTGTTCTTCATTTTTTATTTCTGTTTCCAGCTTAGAATCATCTTCCATGCTATCCATAGCAACATCTAAACGAGCTTCTACATGAGTAACTTTTTCACGAACCTTTCCCAAAAATTCATCTACTGATTCCAGCAGATTATCCGGATTCATATTATTAACCGCTTGTGCGATCTTTCCTTTTTGCTCGGCTCTTTTTGAACGCTCTTTCAGCTCTTTTATACGTCGGTAATGATCCTTGTATTCTTGCTTTAGTCGTTCACGCTCCTCTTCGCTCTTATTGCTCATGATAACTCCTGTTTGTTAACTTTTTTCTTTGTTACCAACAGACTTTTTTGGAGACTCTTCTGCAACAGGTTCTTCATCAACATTTATAGATCCTGAAGATTCACCCATTTCCATTTTAAACTGTTCAACCAGAGACTGCGCACGAATTTTTTCAGCGTTAGCTTCGATCTCCATTGTTTCAGTATCTATACCATCTAAAGCAATTTCCATTCGAGCTTCATTCTTAGCCGTTTTTTCATTTAAACGGTTAATCATTTCATCATGGGTTTGATCCATACCACCCACTTCAAACTGCTCTAAGGTATCTGCAATTTTTGATTGCCATTCAGCTCTTTCACTTGCGCGTAATGCTTCTTTAGCTTCTTGGATCTTACGATCTTTTTCGCGCATGAATACTTTTTTCACTTTCAGCGCTTTATCGTAAGCTTTTTCCGCAAAAACTAATTGATCTTTTGTATGAGCAAAATTCTCTTTGGCCTTTTCTAATTGTAGTGCATAGCCTTCTGCAATGTCATCACGATTAGCCTGAATTGCAGACTTTATCTTAGATGTGAGCTCAGATATCAATTTCTCATTGCGATTTGATTCCTTCTGAAGCATAATCAGATTCGCTTTTACGGTAGCAATGTTTTCATTCATCTGTGGGATTTGATCATTCAGATCACGAATGTTTTGCTCCAAAATTAACTTTGGATCTTCCATGGAGCTTATTACCCCTCCAAACATTGACTTTAATGCGCGTATAAATCGTTTAAACATAATTTTTTCCTTTTGTTTAATGCCCTGTGTTCAATAGATACAAATTAAGTGATTATAACCGTAATTCAACATTTTAAAGTTGGAAATCCCGAACTCCATTTTTGTCAATAACTTTTGTAACCAAATGCTCCTTTTCAGGTTTTGTATCTGAAATCGTTACTGCAGCGAATAATTGCTCCGTTACAGGCTCGATCATGGTTGGCTTGTTCGTATATCCAACCATAATTGTTTCACCTTTTGTAATTTTATCTCCCACTTTCTTTCGAAGTACTATACCAGCCTGTGGATCTACGTCATCTTCTTTAACTTTTCTACCAGCACCTAGTTCAAGCGAAGCTGTTCCAATTTCAAAAGCATCCATTGCAGAAATAAATCCATCTCTTTCAGATTTCAACTCAAATTCATAGTTGGCAACCGGGTACTTTTTGGGATCATTGATATAACTAATATCTCCTCCCTGCTCCTCTACAATATCCAACCACTTTTGAAAAGCCTCACCGCTTGCCACCTGTTTCTTACTTACCTCAATTCCTTTTTCAACAGAATCTGATTTCCCACCTAAATAAATCATTGTACCGGAAAGAAGGTGTGAGATCTCCATTATATCTTCCGGTCCTTCCCCTTTTAATGCGTCAATCGATTCCTCAACCTCAAACCAGTTCCCGATCTTATAACCAAGCGGTTGCTTCATATTTGTAAGATAGGCGATGGTTTCTTTTTCGAATTGTTCTCCAATTCCCACTAAAGCTTCGGCAAGTTTGGTGGCATCTTCTTCCGTTTTCATAAAAGCGCCGGAACCATATTTCACATCCAACACCAATGCATCAATCCCTTCTGCCAGTTTCTTACTCATTATACTTCCCGCAATCAATGGGATAGATTCTACCGTTGCGGTAACATCTCGTAAAGCGTATAGTCTTTTATCAGCAGGAGCGATTTCCTCGGTTTGTCCTACCAACACGAGATTCTGTTTTTCAAGAATATCTTTATAGCGAGCCAGGTCTACATCCACATAAAAACCTGGAATGGACTCTAGTTTATCAAGCGTTCCTCCGGTATGCCCTAATCCTCTACCTGATATCATGGGAACCGGAACTCCTGCACTTGCTACAATAGGGGCTAATATCAGAGAGAGTTTATCCCCTACTCCGCCCGTAGAATGTTTATCAACTTTCTTTCCTGCAACATGAGAAAGATCCACAACAATACCTGAATGCAACATGGATTCAGTGAGAGCTGCGGACTCTTCGTCATTAAGACCCTTTAGAAAAACAGCCATCAAAAAAGAACTGATCTGATAATCCGGGATTTCATCTGCCGTATAAGAATCAATTAAAAACCGAATTTCTTCCTTACTGAGAACTTTACCGTCTCTTTTTTTGCGAATGAGTGAAACTATGTTGAACTTTGTATCCATGCTCAAGTATAGCTGTTTGAGTACTTATTTTCTCACTTTACCTATATTTTTTTGATAAGAATACTTGCTGACAAACACTCTTATAAACTAGATCAGTTTTTATCTAATGAGATCGAATTGGTTGAATATGATCCGACTGAACCTTTACCTGATCTAAATGGCTTTGATGCTCTTTTTGTCAGAACGGTTTCTAAAATAAATAAATCGACCATTCCGGTACTGCCAAGTTCGCTTAAAATTATAGGTACGGGGTCTTCAGGAAGTGATCATATTGATAAAGATCATTTTCGACAAAACGGAGTTAAAATACTAGATGCTATTGGTTCTAATGCTAACGCAGTGAGCGAATATGTGATGACGGGACTATTGCTCTGGAGTATCAAACGGGGAAAAGATCTTACTAAATTTAAAGTAGGAATTGTAGGAGCCGGCGCAACGGGATCAGCCGTAGCCAGACAATGCGCTGCTTTCGGAATAGATACTGTAAGTTATGATCCCCCCAAAGAACAACGTGAAGCGGAATTCAAATCTTCAACTTTAGAAGATGTTCTTAGCTGTGATATACTCACTTTCCATGTTCCTCTAACCCATGGAGGATCTGATGCTACTTTTCATTGGTTAGATGAAGAAAAGCTCGCAAATCGAAAATATGAGTTAGTTATCAATGCCGCTCGTGGTGGGGTCATAGATGAATTAGCACTTCTGAAAATGATGGCTGAAAAATCAGTACAAGATGTGATTATTGATGTTTGGGAAGGTGAACCCGATTTTAATACTGCTCTCGTGGAAAAAGCGTTTATCGCTACTCCACATATTGCCGGGTATTCTGAGCAAGCTAAACTCAATGCTTCAAAAATGTTGGTTGAACAAATGTCTGAGTTCTTTGAGATTTCTATTCTGGATTATTCTCATTTATATGAGCCAAAAACACTTGATATAGCTGATTTGAACTATTCTTTGTACGAATTGCTTTTAAGATTACATCCTCTACGCGAGTATGATGCTGATATTCGTGATTTGTGTTTAAGACCAGACAAATCTGTCTTGTTTCGCAAACTCAGAAATGATCGTCCTTTGCGTTTTGAATATCCCTACTTAAATATTAGTGATATCCTTCTTAAAGAATTTGAGGCTCTTGTAAAATTGAGGGTGAACGCCAATAATTAATCTAAATCTTAGATCTATGATTCGACCAATAGCTATACTTAGTTCAATAATTCTTCTATTTAGTCTAAACTGTTCGCCACCTGTAGAAAAATTAGATGATGGTCTTGTTATTAAAACCAGTTCAAATTCTGTTGATTCAACTTATCAAAAGTTACATAGGCTAATTTCTGATAACCCAAATTTATCTATTGTAGCAGAACTCGATCATCAAAAAAACGCAGCTTCTGTTGATCTAGAGTTACCGCCTACAAGAATTATTCTGTTTGGGAATCCAAAACTAGGAACCCCACTTATGCAACAATCCCAAACTGCCGGGATCGATCTCCCTCAAAAAATGTTGGTGTACGAAGAAGACGGTGTTGTAAAAATAGCCTATAACGATCCCGAATACTTACTTAAGCGGCACAAACTTACAAATCTGGACAATGTATTAAGTACCATGTCAAAGGCGCTTGATAATCTTTCCGAAATGGCTTCTAAGTAATACTACTGCCTAGGAATCTTGATCCAAGTTCCTGAAGGAATATTTTCTTCTAATTGTACCTGATTGATAATAGCCACATCTGTTGGCTGAATATCCATTGGTAAATTACTTGGCAAGAAGCTTGAAAATGATCCTGATCTATTCGTCTTAACAAGTTCTAATCGCACTGGTTGTACACTCAGAATAGAAGAATTAGTAAGTCGGTCAAATCCATCAGGAACGGATGCAAACTGTCTTTCGTAAGTCCCAAATTGCTGAGAAGTAGTGTAGCTCAGGAAACGATAAATACTACCATTATAACTCAAAGCAGTAATGTCAATCGTCAGCGAAGTACCATCTTCTTGCTGAATATTAGCCTCCGCTTCGTAACCATTCAATCCATTTGGCTGAGTTGAACTTTGCTCTAGAGTGTTTACACCTTCTTGATTCAAGAATTCCTGAACAGAAGCTTCCGGAGTTGAGTTATTACTATCAATAGAAAACTGTACTACTGCATCTTGATCTTCATTTACAAGAATTACAGCTGATGGCTGATTGATCACACTAAATCCATCAGGTACAGGAAATTGAAATTCTAATTCAGGGTGATAAAACATCCCATTTTCCTCAAATCCTTCTCGAGGATTTTCACCATACATAATGTTATCGATCTTGTTCAAAAACTCTTCACTGTCAATTATGGTCTGCTCATATCCTTTCTCTGCCCACTCGTTTGCAAGCTTGGGAATATTTTGCTCTCTTTCGCCCGGATCAGGGTGAGAAGACAAATGAGATGGAATACTTTGTCCGGACTTCTCTGATATTCTTTTTAATGACCTGAAAAATTCTCCACCTTCAGCAGCCTCATATCCTTTCATTGCGGAATACTCCACCCCAAGTTGATCCGATTCTCTTTCATCATCTCTACTATAACTTAAGAATAGTAATTGCGCAGTCTGGCTACTTAATTGAAGGATATTTCCACCATCTAAGCCTATTGACTGTCCTAAAACAGCACCTCCAATAATCGCTAATTGACCAAATTGTTGTTCCGCTGCTCGTTGAGAAGCATGTCGAGCTGCGACGTGACCGATCTCATGCCCTAGTACAACCATGAGCTGTGCTTCGTTTTCAAGGTGAGCCAACAATCCTCTTGTCACATACACATATCCTCCGGGAAGTGCGAATGCGTTAACCACAGGACTACCTAAAACTCGAAACGTAAAATCTGTATTCTTGTATTCACTTGGTGTACCTTCTCTGGCGAAATGACTTACTTCAAGTAATTCTTCCCCTAAATTACTCACATAATTTGCAAGCTCTTGGTCATCGTATAAGCCATATTGAGCAATGATCTCGGAATCTGCATCCTTTCCAATTTTCAATTCTTCTTCCCAGGAATAACCATATGCTCTTTTATTTCCTGAAACGGGGCTGGTTTGAATAGAAACACAACTTGGAAGAACCAAAGTGGTGATTAATACTAGTACTGCTGTCTTAAAAAATGATTTCATATTCGTAGATAATTTAAATCAACCGATTATATTTACTTCGGGAGTTAATGTAATATCGTATTTCTTACTTACTGAAAGCCGAATTTGGGTCGCTAAGTTCCAAATCTCTTTCCCGGAAGCATTTCCATGATTCACTAATACCAATGCTTGCCTATCATGAACGCCGGCATCACCCACCTTTTTTCCTTTCCATCCCAACTGATCAATGAGCCAACCTGCAGGCACTTTTACTTGTTTTTCAGAAATAGGATAACATGGTATTTGAGGGAAATCAGATTTCAACTGATTGTAATGCTCTGTTGAAATAATAGGGTTTTTAAAAAAGCTCCCTGTATTTCCTATTTCACTGGGATCAGGCAATTTGCTTTGTCTAATTTCAATCACAGTTTTACTAACATCTTCAATAGTTGGGTTTTTGATCCCTTTTTCCTCAAGTTTATCTGAAAGAGCTCTGTAAGAAACATTAACCTCATTTTCTTTTTTTAAGCCTAGCGTAACCGAAGTTATTATCACTTTTCCTTTCAGCTCTTTTTTGAAAATACTATCTCGATACCCAAACTTACATTCCTCTTTTGTAAAGGTTTTCACCTCTCCAGAGGCGATTACAAGTACTTCTAAACTTACGAATACATCTTGTAATTCAACTCCGTATGCACCAATATTTTGGATAGGAGCAGCACCAACTGAGCCCGGAATTAACGATAGATTTTCAATACCACCTAGATCATTATGAATGCAAAAAAGCACCAACTCATGCCAGTTCTCACCAGCTGCTATCTTGATCTCATTGTTTTTTAAAAGCTCTTTACCAAGAAGTGAGTTATGAATAACCAAACCTTTAAAATCAGATTTGAAAAGCATATTACTCCCTCCACCAATAACAAGAATTTCAAGCTGGTTCTGCTGTGCAAACTCGACAGCTTTCTGCAACTCTTGCACTGAACTTACTTCAACAAAAAAAGATGCCTTAGCTGAGACACCCATTGTATTGTAATTAGTGAGGTCAAAATTTTCTTTGATACTCAATGAAGTGGACATATGAATCAATCTTCTTCTAAAGATTCCTTTTTCGATTCAAGAACTTTCACACGTACTTTTTTGATCCTGTTATTTTGTACAGAATGGACCGTGCATTCCAAACCTTTATAATTTACTCTCTCTCCAACTGTTGGCAGGCTTTCAGTAAGGTGATAAATTAAGCCTCCTAAAGTCTCGAAATCGTCATCTTCTGAGCTCAATTCTATCCCAACAACATCTTCCATATCATCGAGATCTATCTGAGCATCAAAAATATAGATCCCATTTTTAAACTGAGTGTATAGTTGCTGATCATCCGAAGATTCATCCGTAATATCCCCTACTAATTCTTCAAGAATGTCATCCATGGTAACAATTCCTTCAGTCCCACCATACTCATCAACCACAACAGCTATGTGTGTTTTTTCTTGCTGAAAATCTCTTAATAGATCGTCTAATTTCTTTGTAGCGGGAATAAACAGCGCGTTTCTTGAAATAGTTTTCCAGTTAAAAGAAGGCTCTTCTTTCTGATCATTTATATACGGGAGAATATCTTTGGCGTATATCACTCCGAGAATATTATCCAGATCATTTTCATACAATGGCATTCTGGACAGTGCTTTATCCTGAATGATCGTCAGAACATCCTTCAGTAGATCTTCGGTAGAAACTGCTATGATATTCACACGAGAAGTCATGATCTCACGAACCGTAATATTTCCAAACTCTATTACATTTTCGATGATCTCACGTTCATCTTCCTTGATAGAACCGTCTTGCTCACTCACTTCAGCCATAGTTCGAATATCATCGGTAGTCATTTTATTTGACGGCTTGGGAAGGTATCTCTCCATGATGATAGTACTATCAGCGATCAATTTTGCGAATGGCTTTAACAGAATGAACAGAACATAAATGAATGTGCTCCATCTTCGGGATGTGGTCAAAGGATCATTTATTGCAATTATCTTGGGTGTAATTTCACTTATGATCAAGATCATAAACGTCAATACCACCACTTCAGCTGTAAAGATCACCACTTCCGAGAGTCCAAACTGAGCAACAAAAGACCCTGTAATAACAGCGGCCATTACTGACGCTATTATGTTTGCAAAAGTGTTTCCTATCAATATGGTGGCTAAGAGTCTTCGAGGTTTATCCAGCATACTTAAAATTCGAGAATCGCCATTATGTGGCTCATCTGGATTGGTAAGCGTTTCTATTCTTGAAGAAAGTGAAAAGAATGCTACTTCAGATCCCGAGAAAACAGCAGATATAACCAGTCCTAGAATCATTATGATAGCCTGAATTGATACCACCACCACATCTATTTCTCCAGATTCTGCAGGTACAGAAAAATTAAAAAAAGAGGCTAGAATAAAATTATGTAATGCGACTATTGTGTTCAATTATGCAATATTTTGATTGAACTGAATTTAATGAGGAGAACGCTACCTAACAAAAATAAAAAAGCGGTGAAAGTTTAACCTCACACCGCTCTAAATGTCTCGAATTTAGCTTAAAATGGCAGGTCGTCATCCATATTGTCAAAATCTTTACCCAGCTCTACATTACTAGACATTGGCTGACTTTGATTTCCGGAGTTTTGATTGCCTCCCTGGTTTCCGCCACCAGTGTTACTCCCTTTGCTATCTAACATCGTCATTTGCAAAGCTTTGATCTCAGTAGTGTAACGCTTTTGACCTTCTTTATCTTCCCAAGAACGTGTTTGTATCGGGCCTTCAATATATACCAAAGATCCTTTGTTCAAGTACTGTTGGCAAATCTCGGCAAGTCTTCCCCAAGCAACCACACGGTGCCATTCTGTTTTTTCTTGTTGCTCGCCATTACTATCCTTGTAACGCTCGCTTGTTGCGATACTTAATGTAGCTACAGCTGTATTAGATTGCGTGTAGCGTACATCCGGATCTTGACCTAATCTTCCAATTAATTGTGCTTTATTTAGTGAACTCATTACGTATTTGGTTTTGTTAATTTGTTTGTAAAGTAAGACAAGCTCAGAAGAATTCCTTACAAAAAAAGTTTAAAAAACATCTATCATTTATAAATAAATGATATTTAGCTAAGTTTTTTTCTTAACCAACACAAGTTGTTTGCTATCTGACTTAGAAACATTCATAAAAAACTCCCGAAAGTCATTGTATGCTTCCGGTGGAATTCTTTTTTCATTTATTACTAGTTCTCTTTTTAACAAAAGATTTCCTTCTTCGTTAATAGTATACTCAATGCTATAATTTGCGAATTCACTTTGGAAAAATGCCTCCTCAGGAATAGCTTCAATATCATAGTTCTTTGGCAATACATATATGGACTGATCTTTTTCTGTTAATACATATGGCAGCCATATTTCCTGTTTTCTTTTAACCTCTTTATCTGGATTAAAAGACCAAGAGTTTATTGTTTCAAGGGGTACAAATATTCGTGATGAAGAAGTGGTTGTGTAATTACTAAAGTCCAGTGTATAAGAATAACTTACATCTTTGGTGTCATTTCTGATCCCTGAAAAATCAGCTTCCATAACGTCGAAATTACTAGCTGAAATACTATTTTCTAACCATTCGATTTTTGCAGCATCAGAAATTGGAAGTAATCTATATTGCACACTTTCTTGAAGTACTCCAGTATTTGTTTGTGTAGTGCTCATTATCACTTTACCAGATTCACTAATCTCTATCTTTGAAATCGAACTTGAAATGTTTTCAGAAGGTAAGCTCATTGGAGTTCGTATTATCTCTCCACCTTCCTTACTTATCATTAATGCGTCTCTATCTTCATTCCCACTTCCGATATGACCTGGAGCGAAGTATTTACTTGTACATTCCAACCACAATATATCTCCATTATCTAGTTCTACTCTTAATAATACATGGTTAAATTGATTGCTTGAAAACTCTGAAATAATAGCTGGTTCAGAAATACCTCTTCTTATCAATACTGGATTAGATTTAACACCTATATGCTCCAAAATCGCTTGCATATAATTAGTTAAAGCCTTGCAATCTCCGTATTCATTTTCAAATACATAGTCAGCAGAAAATGGTTTCCAGCCTCCAATTCCAAGTTGAATACTCACATATCTTGTTTTGTCTTGGAGGTAATTGTATAGCGCTTTAATTTTTTCGGATTCGGTGCTAATACCGTCAATTACTTCTTCTACCTCCCGAATTGCTTCAGAACTCAATTTGCGTGTTCCTTGTCCTAAAGAATAATACCATTTTCCAAAATCCTTCCAATTAGATGCGTCGCCCCTCGTATTTTCAATTTCAAATCTTGACGGTGCTAACACTACAGATGGTAAAATTTCCTGAACCGGAGGCCCATATGGTTCCCTTTCTTTTGCTGTTAAAAGCGCTACTTCCCACTTAAGATTTTGCGCTCCAAGAACATTATTCTCAACAGGAATACCTTCAATATTTTTTGTATGATAGCGTACTCCTTTCGTATAATCTTGTACTTCGAGTGATGCTTTTTGCACGCCTTGACCTGGAAGTTGAGGATACCATGTAGGTAAAAATAATACTCCATTGTATTTCAACCTATACTCTACCTCTACTGTATATGGAAAGCTACTATAATTAAAGTCTAGTGCTTTTATTCTGCTATCTGAAAAGAAACTAAAACCATCGAATGCTGCCGACTCTATCGCATCAGATTCATCAAAAGAACGAATTATATTACCGTTTTTATCGATCAAATTAGCTTTAATATACTCTATCTCTCTAAGTGGACTAAAGCTAAGCACTAAAGATGCTGCATCTTTATTTTCTTTTTTAAATATAGTAGTCGCTTTTTTAACAGTTAAATAAGCCTCTGACTCACTTTTAATTTCAACTTTTGTTTCGCTGTTTCTAACTACAGAATGAGCACCTACACTTAGAAGAGAAGCAATTGGTTCTTGTTCAAAGGAGTTATCTTCAAATAATACTTGATTTGAACTGGAACATGAGAAAAAAATAATCGCAATTAGTAAGCTATTTAGTGCTTTCATCCTTCTTTTCTTTTTAAAACGATCATTTCAGAATTTGCCTTTGAAAGAACATCATAAAGAGCTTTTAATTCATCATATCTCGCAGGTTCGAATTGAAGTTCATTCAGAAGAAAATCATAACGTATCGTTATCTTGTCATCAAATGTTTCTATGATTCTTCTATAAAATATAGCACCATCCTCTAACTTAAAGGCCTTTGAAGCAGGTGTTTCGTCTATCAACCATCCATCTGGTATATTGTAATTCAGTATAGTAGTTTTGGAGTGATTGAACTCATAATCAATCGGGTATTTTCTTACATCTTTCTTAAATGGGTTTTCAGTTATAGCGTCTATAACTATTGGGTTTATATAAATAACATCTTGAGTAGATTCTGTTGATTTTTCAAACCCCATTTTATACTTAAAAAGTCCTGTTCTAACATCTTCAATTATTCTTACTGAGTCTATTTCAACTTTTTCTTCCTCATTAAAAATTAGTTTTTTGAAAGTTGAAGTATCTTCTTTTGATTCTGACGAAAATGCCTCTCTTAATAAATATGCGAAAAAACCTGTGTTAGTTGATTCCATATCTCCATTTAAAGTACCGTCCGGTTGAACAGTTATTTCTAACAAGCTTTGTAAATTATTAGATTGATTATTTTGGAGTGTTACCCATTCAGTAATTTCATTATCTGAAATAACCAACCCTTTTCCATTTATATCTGATACCGGAAGTAAGTTATAAGGTCTTTTTGCATTCTTAGCATCTAACAAATATTCTTGGTCATTAATTTTAACTCTTACAATAGTGTGGTTAAACTGGTTGTCAATTGGATAAATATCAATTATTTCGCCGTTATTTCTTGTGCTTATAACAACAGGATCGGAATTAAGTCCTATATCTCTAAGCATTTGGGTAAGAATTAAATTTATTTCAGTTCCTGTTCCTGTTCCTTCCTCATAAATTCTATCTAAGTTTCTATCCACATATAGCCCATAACTATCGTCCCATTTCATATAAGAACTTAGGTAGTCATAAATTGCTATCATTTTGTCTATCTCAGATTCTTTATTTTCAGATACCCTTAAAGCATCTTTTTTAATATTTGAATATGATTTTAGCTTTTTACCATAATTATCTGATTCATTTATAGCTTCAACAAGAGATGGCCATGTATTTAACACATTAGTAATTCGTTGCTGTGGAAACTGATACGAAGATAATTGGAACCTTACCTGAGATAAATAATTTACCTTTGCACTCATATATGGTTCATTTTGAATAGAAGGTATGTCTCTCATTATAAAATGATATTTAGTTCCTTGATAGGACAACCTTGATCCATTATTGAACAAAGCCATATCATTGTACTTTTCCATACTGTTCAAAGTAAAATCATTATAGCCTCTTGTATATATTAAATAATTGAACCACTCAGGAATAAAGACTCTATACTCACTCCAAACGGTTGGATACTCTCTCTGGAAAAACCAGTTTGGAATATCAACTGGTGACTCAGATTTCATTTCATATTCATAATCAAATACTGATCCTTTCCTCAATCCTGGAATCGTGAATTTTATTTCTTTCCATGAGTCTGATACCTCACTCGTGAATTTATCACGTCTACCTAGTTTCGACTTTCTAAAATCTCCTTTCTCGTCTAAATAGTAAGACTCTGCTTTTATCCCCGAAATAGATTGATCAGGGTCTTCATCTCTATACCTTATAGAAATATCCCCCGAATCTAACCCTTTATCTGTCAAAACCTTAATTCTAACCTTACGCTTAAACCGAACTTCCAAATCCTCATTTACATATACTTCGCCAACATCAAAAAGAACAACTGCATCAGCTGTTGAATCCTTTTCATAAAACTCCATTTCCATAATTTTTTGAGACACATCTCCAAAACTTTGTTCTTGAGCCCACACCTTATTTTGAGAGAATGCAACTACTAAAATGAAGACAATAAAGGTATTTTTAATCATAATCAGGGTATTTTCTTTGAATACATTAAATGAATGTAATTAATAATTTAGATACATTCTATATCAGTGCATCCATTCTTTATACCACGTCTTCTTTCACTTCTTTGAATGCAAATATGGCTTTCTTTTTTAATGTTTAGATAATACTAGTTTCGTATCCTTAGCTAAATTAAAATTAGTTCAGATTCATGAAAAAAATTCTAGCCAGTACAATCATATTTACCTTTCTCTTTTCGCTCACTATAAATCCTACTGCCGGAATTTCCTGGAACTCAACCGGTCACAGAGTGATTGCTGCTATTGCCTGGGATAACCTCACTCCTGCTGCCAGAACTCAGATCATGAGCATACTAAAGGCCGCTCCTGAAGACTCTGATCTCAAAGATCTTTATGATGCTGATAGTGAGAATGCGGATAAATATTATTTTATGAATGCATCTTATTGGCCGGATATTGTGCGTGATAGAGATGAAGAAGCTCGATATGAAAAATATCACAAAGGAACATGGCACTATATAGGTAGCTACTGGAAACAAACTGAAGACGGACCGGTTACTACCGATGGTTTTGTGGATGAAGAACATATCGTAGAGAGAATTGAGTTGTTCAGAAAAACCCTTAACGACCCTTCTGTTTCTAAAGCCGAAAAAGCCGTGCAAATTGCTTGGATTCTACATCTAATTGGTGATATCCATAATCCGCTGCACAATACTTCTAGAGTTACAGACGAAACTCCTGACGGCGACCTTGGCGGTAATGCTTTTAGGTTGGGCGATACTTGGCCTAGCAATCTCCACGCATACTGGGATGGGATCATTGATTTTTCCGATCCAAAACCTGAAAATACATCAGAGTTTGATTATTACATGGAGCAAGTAAATAAAATCACTGAAGAACATCCTCTTGATGATTATACCGAGTTCATAACTAATCAAGACGTTTCCGAATGGAATGAAGAAGGTAAATATATTACGATGCACAATGTATATCCTGCCGATTTAAAACAAAACGAATTGCCTTCGGAAGAATACCAAAACAAGGCTTATGAACTTGCTCAACAAGGAATGGCAGTAGCAGGTTATAGAATGGCGACGTTCTTGAATGAGATCTTTGGCAGATAATCTCTTTAAAAAATAAAGCAGAGTTATAGTATTAACTCTGCTTCTTAATTCATTATTTATCAGTTAGAGAACTAACACCAGGCAAATCTTTACCTTCAAGATATTCTAAGCTAGCGCCCCCACCAGTGGAAACGTGAGAAACCTGATCACTTAATTCTGATTTTTTGATTGCAGCAGCAGAGTCTCCTCCTCCAATAATTGTTGTGGCTCCAAACTTAGTAGCTTCGGCAAGCGCTTCAGCTACGGCGAAAGTTCCATCCGCAAAATTACTCATTTCGAATACGCCCATAGGACCATTCCAGAGTACCGTTTTAGCCATTTTAATTACATTGCCGAATGATATTGCAGATTGTGGACCTATATCAAGAGCCATCCATCCGTCTTCAATGCCATTATCGTTCACCACTTCATATTCAGCGTCGTTGCTGAACTCTTTAGCCACCACAGAATCTATTGGCAGCATTAATTTTACGCCGGCTGATTTAGCCTTCACTACCAACTCTTTAGCCAGATCAACTTTGTCTTCCTCTAGCAAAGAATTACCGATTGGAAGTCCCAACGCTTTATAAAAAGTGTAGGTCATTCCCCCACCAATAATGATGGTATCTACTTTATTCAGTAGATTTTCAATTACGCCGATTTTGTCGGAAACCTTGGCTCCTCCCAAAATTGCAACAAAAGGTCTGTCGGGATTATTAACACTTTCACTCAAATACTTGATCTCTTTTTCTAGTAGAAATCCAGATGCCGATTGTTCCATGAACTGAGTTACTCCGGCTACAGAAGCATGAGCTCTGTGCGAACTGCCAAAAGCATCATTTATAAAAATATCAGCGTGACTCGCCAGCTGTCCACTAAAGATCTCATCATTATCAGTTTCTTCTTCATGAAAACGTACATTTTCAAGTAGCACAATTTCACCGTGCTTGGCATTTGAAATAACTTTCTCTGCTTCTTCACCGATACAATCTGTTGCAAAATGAACAGTAGTATCTACTAAATTTGAAAGATATTCGGCTACAGGTTTTAAAGAAAATTCCGGATTAGGCTTCCCGCCCGGACGACCAAGATGACTGGTTAAAATTAACAAGCCACCATGCTCTATTACATAATTAATAGACGGTAAAGCTTGTACAATGCGATTATCATCGGTGATAACTCCATCTTTCAACGGCACGTTAAAATCAACGCGCATAAGCACTTTCTTATCTTTAACCTGAAGATCAGTGATTGTAAGTTTTGACATGAACCTTTTTTAAATGAATATATTTATTAACGAATGTAAGGGATGTAAAGTAAGACTATGTTTCCTAATTATTAAAATTAATGTACATCCAATAAGTCCTATTTATTACTCAATATTAGTGATGATATTCAACAGTAATTTGAATATTTTTAGAGATTATAATTTACACCATATTTTTATTTATGAAGACTGTCTATTTCGATAACGCTGCTACTACCCCTCTCGATGAAAGAGTTCTAGACGCGATGCTCCCTTTTATGAAAAACGACTTTGGGAATGCTAACTCTGCTCATCATTTAGGGCAAAAAGCTAAAGTTGCCGTGGAAGATGCTCGTGAATTCGTAGCCTCTGTGATCGGAGCAGAACCTTCTGAAGTAATTTTTACCAGTGGTGGCACCGAAAGTGATAATGCTGCGGTTAAAGGAGTGCTCGCTCTCTCAGGTGATAAAGATGAAATAGTGAGTTGCGAACTTGAGCATCACGCCGTTCTTCATCCTGTAGAAATGTCTAAAATGAATGGCTTCAAAAACCTTTTTGCAGAGCCTATTAAATGTGGAACAATTACCGCTGATGCTATCAAAGAAAAGATCTCAGATAAAACGGCATTAGTAAGCATCATGCATGTGAACAACGAGATTGGATGCATCAATCACATCAAAGAAATAGCTGAAATTTGTAAGGAGAAAAACATTCCTTTCCACACAGATGCTGTACAAAGTTTGGGTAAAATTCCTGTTGATGTAAATGACCTTGGTATTGATCTAATGAGTGGCAGTGGACATAAAATTTATGGTCCCAAAGGCGTTGGTCTTATGTATGTTAGAAATGGTTCCCGGTGGATGCCTTGGATGACTGGCGGCTCTCAAGAGCGCCGACGACGTGGTGGTACCTTAAACGTTCCCGGCATTGTTGGGTTTGCAAAAGCCTTAGAGCTTTCCACTAAAGAAATGGACGAGAATACTAAGCATTATAAAGAACTCCGCTCCCTTCTTCTTTCAAAAATGGATAATGAACTTGATGTAAATTATACGATCAATGGTAATCCTGAAACCGGGGTTTCTCATATCTTAAATCTCTCTTTCTCAAATCAAGCCGGACAATTTATAGATGGTGAGATGCTTCTGCTAAATCTCGATATTGATGGGATTTGTGTTTCTAATGGATCTGCTTGTACTTCGGGCGCTGTTGAGCCTTCGCATGTGCTTGCCGGTATCGGTTTAAATAACGACCTAGCTAAATCAAGTATTAGAGTGAGCTTTGGCAGAACCAATACCAAAGAAGACGTTCTCTATTTTGTTGACAAATTAAATAAAGTATTAACCCGCATGTTCACTTCTGCATGAGTATAAATATTTGCGTCTACTGCGGATCAAGAACTCCTAAGGACAGCCAATTTATTGAATTAGCTAAAGGATTGGGTGCATTCATCGCTAACGAAAATTGGGGACTTGTATACGGTGGCGGTAAAGTGGGTATGATGGGAATTGTAGCTAACTCATCGTTGCAAAATGATGGAGAAGTTACAGGTATAATCCCTACTGCTTTAAAACGTGAAGAAGTTGTGCATACCGGAGTAACCGAGATCATTGAAACACCTGACATGCATACCAGAAAAGCTTTGATGGAGAAAAGGTCATCAGCTTTCGTTGTGCTGCCCGGTGGATTTGGTACACTTGATGAATTCTTTGAAATATTAACATGGCGACAATTAGGCATCCACAACAAACCGATAATTTTGGTAAATGCCGGTGGTTATTTTGATGGACTTGCTGAATTTGTAAATACTTCCATCGATCAAAATTTTGTTCGTGAAAATAACCGCGAGTTATTCTCCATTACTTCTAATCTTGAAGAAACAATGGCTGTTCTTCAGGAAAAACTTTCTTAAATGAATACCTCGGTAAAGATCTTCTTACTTATCAGCTCTATGTTGCTCATAGCATCTTGTACTCCAACTGTTGATAAGATTCCGGAAGGATTAGTAGCACCGGAAAATCCACTTAGTTCTTGCCCTGATACTCCAAACTGTTTCAGAACCACTCAATATTTTGAAGCGGATTCTTCACTGGTCTTTACAGCGTTACATTCTACCATAAAAGAGATGAACGCTCATGAGGTTGAACTAATTTCTACTGACACAGTTCAAAGTATAAACGCTATCTATAAAATCCCTGTATTCGGCTGGATGGATGATGTGAATATTATTATTGAATCAAACCGACAAAATATATCTGGTTCTTTCGTACATTTACGAAGTGCTAGCCGAGAAGGTTATTCAGATCTTGGTGTGAATAAGCGCCGAATAAACAGAATAATCAAAGATTCTCGAAAAAAACTCAACGCTCAATAAACAATTATGTATAGCTTATTAGTTCACCTACACTCCGTAAATCGTTGGATCGTTCTAGTTTTAATAATCCTTTCAATCGCCAAAGCTTTTAGCGGATGGTTTGGAAAAAAAGATTTCCTTCCTGCTGATAAAAAAGCTTCGCTGTTTGCACTGATCTTTACACACATACAGCTTTTACTAGGAATGGGATTATTCTTTATTAGCCCATTTGTTTCATTTGAAGAAGGAGCTATTAAAAATGAGATCTTCCGTTTCTATACAATGGAACATTTCTCTATGATGATCATAGCTATTGCTATCATTACTCTTGGTTATGCTTTATCAAAAAGAGCAAAAGCCGATATTACCAAGTTTAAAAGAGTAGCCGTATTCTATTTGATCGGCTTACTGATCATGCTATCCGGTATACCATGGCCATTTAGAATTCCTGTTGCGGGCTGGTTCTAAAATAGCACGAAGTCATCTTGGGTGTTTACTCGAGAGCTGAGGTTGATGGTAGAGACGTGCTTGTAATTTGAGGATGGTTTTTAATTAAGTCATCCTGATCCCGAAGTGTCGGGACGAAGAATCCTAGAGAATTAAAGATTCTAAGCAACTTTTGGTACTAGGTTTCTTTCAACACCGATTTTAGAATTCTGGGCGTGGAAAGAACGTAATGAAATCGACGGCTCTGTAGGAGCAATCAATACACTCAGGCTGGTTCGTAAATATGTATCATATGAATGAAGACCTTTTGTAATGATTAGTCGATGTAATAGAGTTCACGCAAAGAATTCTAATCGGGAGCTTTTGGTACTGGAGCCTGTGCTGAGGAAGCTCAGTAGCGGTACAAAAGTACACTAAACCAATAAACTGAATCTTATAAAAGTTAGCCTAAGCTACTTACTTGTTGTTCTGACCCACCCACGTCCGCAGTAATACTATGGAGTGTGGACTTGCTCCCTTTGTCTGACCCACCCTTGTTCCCTCCCTAACTTTAGGGAGGGAGACTCTTTATCAATATCTATTTTCATCAACAAGTCCCCTTCCTATGTTTAAGGGATGGGTTCGCCTTACTCCTTGTTTTATTTAGCCTTTTTGCTATATTCAGAAACAACCAAGCAAGGCATTCCTTACAAAAATAATTGGATTATATCCAACATGTAAAAGGCACTGGTGTTTGGATAGCGTCCAAAAATCGAGCTTTATCATTGTTTTAATGCTGATCATGGATTATATCCCAACTAAATCACCGGAATCTTGTTTGGATAATATTATGTTAGGCTACCTGCTATTAAATTTGTAATCACATGCTTTTTAACATTGGAGGTTATTTTATAGGCACATCTTTCATCCTATTTGCATTCTGGAACCTTACTATTATGTGGCAGGCATTTGGAATGGATCGGGAAGAGCAAAAATCATTTATGAGTAACAAAAAAGAAATTGAAAGTAAGAGTAGATTTTTAAAACCTGCCAGACTTTTGGGTTACGGTTGCTTAATTGCAGGTTTGTTAATCTATATTTCAGGTTATCTATTTTAGCTGGCAAGTTAGCCTAACAAGCGTTTCAAGTCGGACTCGATTAGGGTTCGGAACTTTAATAATTTTAACTCGGCTCGCACGCTTAAACGCCGGATCGTTAGGCACCTAAGCCAATAAAATGGACGAAGCAAAGATTTCAAAATCCGTACACTATATTTCTTTTCTCCCGTTTCTCGTAATTGTTGCACTTGGATTACAGACATTACTTATTTCAATTTTTGATCTTGGACCCGATCCAATAATCTTATATCCATTTCTGGCAATTACATTAACTGCTTATTACATCACACCTACAATCGGTATCGCTTACATAGTTTTTTGGAACATATTCTTAATCAAAGAATGGAGAATAAAAGAAAAGAAAAGGAACCAGATATTAACTTTACTGACTTATACAATCATTTTATTGAGCTTTACCGTTTATATAATCTGGTGGTATTCAACTAATCAAGAATTCGTCTATTTATAAAAATCCAATCCGGTGCCTAACAAGCGTTTTAAGTAGGACTCGGGTAGTGGCTCCGCAATTTTAACTTTCAGCTAAGTAATTAATTTGGTTACTTTCAGAAAAACCGAAAACCCTTCGCCGCTTAAACGCCGGGTCGTTATACCTTTCAAATTGGAATCAAAGCTAGAGAAAATAATTCTTACTGGTATCGGGTATCTAATTGGAATAATTGGGTCTGTTATATTGCCCGTCCTTCAGTTGTATTTAGTAATGAATTATTTGGAACAAAATATTGAT
>JBDVIC010000003.1:0-144358 GCA_039962805.1 Balneola sp.
GTCCAACAGGACTCTCCGAATTTGAAGGTGATTCTAGCGCAAGGGTCCCACCCGTTCCCATCCCGAACACGGACGTTAAGCCTTGCAGCGCCGATGGTACTGCACTCGTGGTAGAGTAGGTCATCGCCTTCTTCTTTTTTATACTAAACCTCATCTCCAACAGAGATGAGGTTTTTTTATGCTAAAGAAGCAGTAAAACCCGTTAAATAATCGTATATTTAACACTTACGATATTGTAAAAGGACAAATCAGACAAATGAGTTTTAATTTTCAAGAATTTATAGAAGAGTATCGCAGTAGATTATCTAACCTTTTTTCAACGGAAGAAGAGAAGCATGAAGAGAGTTTAGTTAGAGGAATTAAACCAGATACTTTTAACAAGATAATGGAACTAGCTCCTTTGGGAGCATTTATTCCATCAAAGTACGATGGATTTGGAGGACATACAGCAGAAGCGTTGACTATGCTTGAAGCTAGTTCATATGAATCTTTACCTTTATCATTAATGATGGGTATAAATGGAGCTTTATTCCTTCAGCCTATTGCTAATTATGGATCTGAAGAAGCTAAGATCGAGATCTATGATCGAGTTATGCATGATAAAAGAATGGGCGGGTTAATGATTACTGAACCGGATTATGGTTCAGACGCTTTAAAAATGCAGACTTCATTTACTAAAGAAGATGGTCGATATAAAATTGAAGGCATGAAGCATTGGGCAGGTCTAACAGGAATGGCTGATTACTGGTTAATGACTGCAAGAGGGCTCGATAAAAATGGAAATCTAAGTAGAGATATTTCTTTCTTTATTCATGACACACGTAATGGAGGTATAGAAGTTAAAGAGTATTATAATAATCTTGGTTTATATATGCTTCCTTATGGTAAGAACAAGATAGATATCAAAGTTAACGAATCTCATAAACTAGAACCTTCAACTACTGGAATTACTATGATGTTGGATCTACTTCATAGAAGTAGATTGCAATTTCCAGGTATGGGGATGGGTTTTCTAAAGCGTATGTTGGATGAAGCTGTTGATCACTGTAAAGATCGTTTTGTAGGTGGACAAAGTTTATTTAATTACGATCAGGTTAAAAGTAGAATATCTGAATTACAGGCATATTTTACAGTATGTTCTGCTATGTGTAATTTTACAGGAAGCACAGTTCCTTTAGAGAGAAACACTTCAAAAATGGATCTGGAAGCTAACGCAATCAAATCTGTTGTTACTGACTTTATGCAAAGAGCTTCACAGTCTTTACTGCAATTAACAGGAGCAAAAGGATATCGTTTAGATCATATTGCAGGAAGATCTGTGGTAGATAGTCGGCCATTTCAAATTTTTGAAGGTTCCAACGACATTTTATATCAGCAGATTTCTGAATCCGTAATGAAAATGATGAGAAGAGTTAAAAGTTCAAATTTATATGATTTTCTTAGTGATTATGAGCTTACAATTAAATCTTCAGGTTATTTTAAAGAAGCTTTGAATTTTGAGATAGACACAAAAATGCCACAGCGCAAACTTGTGGATCTTGGAAAAGCTATCGGTAGAATTATCTCGATGGAGTTTACCATTAATTTGGGAGAACAAGGCTTCAATAAAGAATTGATTCAAAATGCTATTGAAACTCTTCAAGACGAAGTGAATAGCACAATGTGCTTGTTTAAGCATGGCGGGAAAGCTTCTGTTGTAGAGGATTATCAAATAGAAAGTTCATGGTTCAATCTTCAAACGGTTCATGCCGAATAAGAAAAAACTAGTTGTTTTATCTGGAGCGGGAATAAGTGCTGAAAGTGGATTATCTACTTTCAGAGATTCCGGTGGGCTATGGGAAGGTTATGATATAAATGAAGTAGCAACACTTGATGGTTGGAATAGAAATCCAGAACAAGTTTTAGATTTTTATAATTTAAGACGAGCTGAGGCTTGTAAAGCTCAACCTAATAGTGCACACTCTGAATTAGCTTTTTTAGAGTCGTTATTTGATGTTCAAATCATAACCCAAAATGTTGATGATCTTCATGAACGAGGTGGTTCAACTAAAGTATTACATTTACACGGTGAGCTTACTAAAGCACGTAGTGTTAAAGATGAAAACCTAGTCTCATATATTGGTGAAAAACCTATAATACTAGGAGACCTTGCTAGCGATGGAGAGCAGCTTAGGCCACATGTAGTATGGTTTGGTGAAATGGTTCCAAAACTAGAAGAAGCTGCATCAATAGTTGAAGAGGCTGATATTTTAGTTGTTGTAGGTACGTCTCTAGTTGTATATCCCGCAGCAGGTTTAATAAATTACGCTCCAGAATATTGTTCAAAGTATATCATTGACCCTTCAACTCCAGAGCTTTATTCGTTTGAGAGATGTAATCATATTAAAGAGACGGCAACTTCCGGAATAAAAAAATTAATTCAAGAATTAGATAGACATCATGGGTAAGACATCCGAAGAAGTAAAAGGCATATTAGAACAGTTCACCATCCCATTTTTTCATTTGGAAAAGAGGTTCCCACTTTTGCCCGGAAAAAACGATAAAGGAGCAGAGGCGGCTTTATTGGGTGTTTCAGAAGATGAGTTAAAAGTTTTTAGAGAGAATATATATCAGAATGCTAAGCAGGCTGCTCTTGAATTATTGAAAGATGATGATGTAATTGACTGCATGGATTCTTTGCCATTAGATGGTACAGAGACTATAGCTGTGCTGGGAGATTCCATTACAGAAGATGGCCAAGGATGGTTTGAAATACTTAAGCAAGTACTTGAGCTGTCAGTAGAAAAAGCAGATTTCACCTTCATAAATGCAGGAATTGGTGAAAATACAACATCAGAAGCTCTTAGAAGATTAGATAGAGATGTTTTGGTTCATGAGCCTGATTGGGTTTTTGTAGCATTGGGAACATATGATGCACAGCGTTTAAATATTGTGCCAGAAAGGACTATCGTCCCTTTATCCGAAACATGGGAGAACTTAGAGTCTGTTCAAAATATTTTAGGTGAATACGTAAAGAATCCAGTTATCTGGATAACTCCGGTACCTGTCATCACGGAATTGCTAGTTGAAAACCCTTTATATGAGTACTCTATTTTTGAAGAAGACCTACAACAAATTCGACAATTAGTTGCGGGTAAAGATGGAGTAATTGTAGATTCTTTAGGAAGCAGAATGGGAAAAGAAGGCCCTGAGGCTTGGAACTATATCGCAGATGGCTTACATCATTCGTTAAGCGGTCATATGAGTACGGTAAAATTAGTACTTAAAAAATTATCTGAATCTGAAGTAGCTACAGATTAGAAGTTTACCCTGAAATTTACCATTTCAACAGCTGGTTTTATTGAAGCTGTTAAATCGTGATCTGAAATATTCTTAGTTGTTATTAAAGTAGGATTTAGAAAACCGAAGCTGGAATTATTTTCAAAGCTCATTCCGATCAAGCCTGAAGCTTTAGTATTGATTTGTGCGATAGAAACGGGAGCAAACGTACGTTCTGCAAGTACGAATGTATCAAATATACCAAAGCCAAAACCAGCCCAGGCACCTATCCCGGCTCCATATTGAAGTCCTGATACAATAGGTTCATTTGCAACTAGTGCAACTGCAACCACTGCAACAGAGCCTAAAGCAGCGCCATAAAAAGTATCTAAAAGAACTATGATGCTACTATTGTTCCCATCATTAAATAATCCTGAAACCAATACCTCTTGACCACTTCCGGAAGTTATATCATAGCCCCCCATACCAATACCGTATAGAGTACCAAGTCCTACTCCGACTCTTAAAGCTGCAAAATCTTCTGAACTGGAGAGTGCCATTGTTGCTCCTCCTAAAAGAGTACCTTGAACGGCACCATTTAAAGTATTACCAGCAAGAAGCTCAACAGTTTGTGCTTTAGTGGAAGTAAAAGAAGACAACCCAAAGACTAAAAGAGCGACAAAAGTGAAAGTAAATTTCTTCATCCTATGATATTTAAAAGTTCAATAAATTTAACGATTCTTGAAGTGCTATTCCAAAGCTATTCAGGATTATTTAGTGCGACAGGAAGAATTTTCCCATTCATAAACTGGTGACCATTCAACGCAAAATTTGCAATAAAACCACCCATTTCTTTAGGCTGAACTGGCGCATTAAAGCCAGGGAAAGCCTCAGCTAACATTTCGGTCTGTACAGCTCCTAAAGATAAACAGTTAACGGAAATTCCATCTGCAGAAAATTCTACACTTAGAGATTCAGATAATATCGCTAATGCCCCTTTTGCTGTTGAATAAGCAGCTAATCCGGGAAACTTATCGCTACCTTGAAAGCCGCCCATACTACTAATGTTTACAATGTGAGAGTCTGAACTAAAATACGGTTTGAGCGTTTTTATTAGTTGAATTGGAGCAAAAAGGTTTACTCCAAATACTAAGTCCCATTCCTGAATAGTAGTATCCATGAAAGGTTTGTTTAGTACCATTCCTGCGTTATTGATTAAGCAATCAATGGAATTAAATTTAGCTACTGTATTTTTTATAGAATCTAGTCCGCTTTCCTGTGTGATATTTGCAGTAAGGGTTATCAAATTGTCAGAATTTGCGATAAGCTTTAATTCATTTAATTTATCTTCTGATCTAGCTATTGCAATTACTTTGTTATCAAGTTCAACTAGTTTAAGAGCGGTTTCGAACCCGATTCCTTTACTAGCACCTGTTACTACTATAGTTTTCATGAATTTTAGTTTTTTATCAAGTTAAGGAATGCTCTTTGTTAACAAAACATTTACTTTCTTATCTAAAGTAGGTTTAGAAAACATTGATTTTCTGAATATCTTTGACCCCTAATCCTAAATTTATTGAAATTGATTTTATGAGTAATACTCATTTAAAGCCTTTAGTGCCTAAAAATATCGAAGAACTAAACAGATATGTGGCGGGCAAAACTATTGCAGAAGTAAAAGAGGCTTACAGTCCTGAAAAAATAGCAAAGCTGGCATCAAATGAAAACAGGTTAGGTTGTAGCCCAAAAGTTGAAGAAGCTATACTAGAAGCCTTTAAAGAAATTCAAGACTATCCAGATCCTTTGGCTAGGAAGTTGAAAGCAGTGATTGCTGAAAGGAATGGAGTTAAAGAATCAGAAGTAATATTAACTTCAGGTTCAGAAAGTTTAATATCAATGTTGTGCAGAACTTTCTTTCTAAACAAGCAAAATGCAATTACTGCTGATGCCACTTTTGTTGGTTTTTTTGTGCAAGCTGGGGTTAGAGGAATTAACCTTAAAAAAATACCCATTACTAAGGATTATCGCTATGATGTAAAGGCGATCGTAAATGCGATTGATGATCAGACAAAAATGATCTATTTAGCCAATCCAAATAACCCTACGGGTACTTACATCACTAAAAAAGAGTATGAGTGGTTAATTGAACAAGTTCCAAAGCATATTCTAATTATTGCAGATGAAGCTTATTACGAATTTGCAAAAGATGTTGAAGATTATCCGAAAGCATTAGAGTATGATCGTGAAAACGTAATTATTATGAGAACGTTTTCTAAAGCATACGGGCTAGCTGGCTTTAGAGTTGGATATGGAATAGCTCGAGAAGAAATTATTAATAACCTACTTAAAACAAAGTTAACTTTCGAGCCCACTACTTTAGGGCAGGCGGCTGCATTAGCAGCTTACCAAGACAACGACTTTTTGCAAAAGAGTATTAATGTTGTAACCGAAGGGAAAGAAAGGTTGTATGCCTTTTTTGATAAACACAATGTGCAGTATAAAAGATCAATCTCCAATTCAGTAATGATGATATTTGATACTGAAGAAGAGGCTATACAATTTACTCAAGGAATGCTAGAATTAGGTACTATCTTGAGAAGAATAAATGCTTTTGGTCTTCCTAATTGTGTGAGAATCACAATAGGTTTGAAAGAAGAAATGAATCATTTTGAAGAATGCTTCGAAAAAGTAATGCTAAATAAATAGGAGTTTAGAGACCGTAGATGGCTACTAAAAAGAAAGCAAAGAAAAAGGAAGCAAATGTTGATTGGCGAGATGTAGCAAAATTAATGCTGACTTCTCGGGCAATGGATGAAAAAGAAGAAACAGAATTAGTGCCTAATAAGGATGTTCTGTATCAATTTTCAGCTCGGGGTCATGAGTTAGGGCAAATTTTGTTGGGCAAGTTATTAACTAACAATAACGATGCTGCTAGTGCCTATTATAGATCTCGGCCACTGTTATTGTCGTTAGGTTTAGATTTAGAAGATGCAATGGCTGCTCCAATGGGTAAGTCAGGAAGCTATAGTGACGGTCGTGATATTGGTGTGGTTTGTAATAAACCAAATGAGGATTCCGTAAAAGTTCTTCCAATGGCGGGAGATGTAGGATCTCAATACACTCCGGCAATTGGTTGGGCTCAAGCAATTGAATACAGGCGAACTGTATTAAAAGAAAAAAAATACGAAGGCGCTATTGCCGTGATCTTAGGCGGAGATGCATCAGTAGCCACTAATGGCTTTTGGTCAGCGCTAACGATTGCAACTACGCAAAACCTACCTGTTTTATTCTATATTGAAGACAATGGGTATGGAATTTCTGTTACTAGTGAATTCCAAACTCCGGGTGGTGTCATTACAGATAATCTTCAATCATTTAAAAATTTACGAATCATAGAAGGTGATGGTACGGATCCTGAAGAAGCAGCCGAACTTATGGAGCAAGCGGTTAGTTCTGTGAGAGAGCGTAAAGGACCAACAATGATTCGCTTGAAAGTGCCTAGATTAAACGGCCACTCTTATCAGGATAATCAAGCATACAAGCCTGAGGAATTAGTAAAAGAGGAAAAACAAAGAGATCCTCTAGACACATTAAAAAAATACTTAGTGCCTAAAACACTTACTGAAAGGGTTTGGGGTAATCTAGAAAAAAAGGCAAAAGAGGTTATAGAAGAAACGGCAAAAGCTGCCCTTGCAAGACCTGAGCCTGATACTTCAACTATTGAAAAACATGCATTTGCTGAAGAATTACCAATAATTGGTGGTTTGGCTGTTGAAGGACATGAATTCCCTAAAGAAAGCGAAGAAGCAACTCCTGAAAAACAGAGAATAAATATTGTAGAGGCTATTCGCAGAACACTGGCCTATGAATTAGAAACCAATAAAAAATTACTGGTTTTTGGAGAGGATGTTGGATTGAAAGGTGGAGTGCATGCAGCAACAATGGATCTTCAGTCAAAATTTGGCGAAGAAAGAGTTTTTGATACAAGCTTGAATGAAGAAGGAATTATTGGTCGTTCTGTTGGAATGGCGTATGCCGGTTTAATGCCCGTTGCAGAAATTCAATTCAGAAAGTACGCTGACCCTGCAACAGAACAACTTAACAACTGTGGTACTACTCGATGGAGAACAGCAAATAGATTTGCCGCTCCTATAGTAGTTAGAATGCCGGGGGGTTTTGCAAAGTGTGGTGACCCATGGCATAGTATGAGTAATGAAGTATTTTTTACACACGCAATAGGTTGGCAAGTTGCAATGCCAAGTAATGCTGAGGATGCTGTAGGGCTTTTAAGGTCGGCAATGAGGTCTGATAACCCCACGATGTTCTTTGAGCATAGAAACTTGTTAGACGCTAAATATGCACGTAAGCCTTATCCCGGTGACGAATTTGTTGTTCCATTTGGAAAAGCAAAGTTCCTTAAAGAGGGTGATGATGTAACTATTATTACTTGGGGTGCGATGTGCGAACGCAGCGAACAAGCGGTTGAAGAGCTAGGTATTTCTGCAGATGTGATTGATCTTAGGACACTCATGCCTTGGGATAAAGAGGCTTGCTTAAAATCGGTTGCTAAAACAAATAAATGTCTGATAGTACATGAAGACAATAAAACAGCTGGGTTTGGAGCTGAGATTTCAGCGGTGTTGGCTAAAGAAGCATTTAGTGATTTAGATGCACCTATTGAAAGGCTTACAATGCCGGATATTCCTGTACCCTATAATGTAGGGTTAATGGAATCTGTATTACCAACGGTAGATAAAATTAAAAGTAAGTTAACCTACTTGAGTAATTACTAACCCATTTGTTACATGAGGATATTATAACCTTCAGAAATGGTTATTAGCTTTGTGTTTGAATAAATTCTAGGAATTGAAAATCGGGTTATTTTATCTTGACGTTAGAGCGAAAAATTATATCAAGCTTTTTACTACTAGGAGTTTTACTCGTGGGTATAGGTTTGATTTGGGAGCTCTATTATACGGAGATCAATAATAAACAATTTGCAGAGAGTAAGAATGCAAATACTGTTGTCGATCACACTAACCAGATGGAAGTTGGATTATATCAAACACTGATATATTTAAACTTAATTCATGAAACAAGATCTGGTCGAGAGAACATTGAAGATATCCGAGATATTCCGCTTAAATCGCAATCCATAAAAGGATTTGAAAACGGAATAAAATCCTATTATTCAGCAAGTGATGAGCTACAAGAAATGGTGGCGAATAAACCATTCTTGCAAGAAGAAGTAAATGAACTAAGAAAGCGTGTGTTACTTTATGAGAGTCTATCAAAGGATTGGCTTGAAATAGGAGATGAACTTGTAGATGAATCAAGTATTCTTTTCTTATCGTCTGTGGCCCCTTATTTTCTCAATAACATTATGCCCAAATTCGATGAGATTCGGAATATTGTTATCCAGCAGCAAGAGCAGGTAATTAATCAGCTTGATAAGCAACTCAGTCAAGGAAGGATTATAAATTATTCTGCAACCTTTGTCATCTTGATTATAGGTGTCTTTATTGGTTTATATCTATACCGTTCAATTGTTCAGCCTCTACAAAGGCTCACTTACTCAGTAAAAAAATTCGGAGAAGGAAATCTAAATCAAAGAGTTGAAATAAACTCGGTAGATGAGTTTAGCTATGTATCAGAAGCATTTAATACGATGGCAGAAAACTTGGAACAACAAACTATTTCAAGTACGTATTTAGATAATTTAATGGAGTCTATTAGTGAAAGTATCTTTGTAATTGATACTAATGGGATTGTAAATAGATTAAATGGAGCTGGAGCAAAAATGTTAGGGCTAGAAAAAAATGAATTGATTGGGCAGTCAATTTATGATTTTTTCAACCTTACGGAGCCAAAAGAACATGTAAAGGACGGTAGAATACAAGAGTATCAATTAGAGAATGTGAATGACAAAAAAGTACCTGTATTATTTTCTGAATCAGACTTAATTGAAGATGGCATAAAAAAAGGAAGAGTATTTGTTGTACGTGATATTTCGGAGCTCAAGGCTGCGGAGACTGAAATTAAGAATTCATTAGAAGAGAAGAATGTTATGCTGGCGGAAATCCATCATAGGGTTAAAAATAACCTAGCTGTGATTTCTGGATTGTTGCAACTCCAAGTAATGCAAAGCGACAGCGAAGAGATTAGTAAAGCCTTAACTGATAGCCAGCTTAGAGTTCAGTCAATAGCATTGATCCATGAGAAATTATATGGAAGCGATTCATTAGCCTATATTAAGTATGACAAATATATCCAAGATCTTATTCATACAATTAATAAGACCTATGCTAATGAGCATATAGAAATTAATGTTATAACGAATATAGAAGATATATCTCTTAACATTAACCAAGCAATACCATGTTCACTTTTAGTGAATGAGGTTTTAGTGAATACATATAAACACGCTTTCAAAGGCTTGAGTCAGGGGGAGATCACAATAGATATTTTTGAGAAAAATGAAAGAATCAGTGTTGTTATTTCTGATAACGGTAGAGGATTTGATGATAAAAAAGAAGAGAAAAAAGCAGTTCAATCCTTGGGGTTAACACTTATAAAGACATTAGTAGCGCAACTTGGAGGGAAATACAATTTCAGTAATAATGAAAATGAAAAAGGAGCTGTATTTTCTTTAACATTCAAAAAAGAACATTAATTTACTTTTATAGACTAGAATTTGAAGTAAATAAACTCAGTTTGAACTATAAGATTTTCACAAATAACAAAGAGAGCGATTAAATTTATTTATAGCTTGAAAATTTTGTGCATATTATTCTGGTCTATTTTAAACAGGAATGAAAAAATACTACTCGAGTACTTTATTTTTTTTATTACTCACAACTACTTTATTTGCACAAAGGTATGATGTTAAAAGATATTCAGTAAACGAAGGACTTCCTTCAGGTCAGGTTTATGATATAGAATTTGATAATGACGGCTTTGCATGGTTTGGTACGGCGTATGGAGTGGTAAGAACAGATGGGATTAATTTTACAAGAATTGGTTCTGAAAAAGGGCTAAGAGAAGAAGTCATCAATGATCTTTTTATTGATTCAAAGGATAATTTTTGGGTAGCCTCAGTTGATGCGGGAGTTGGGCTTCTACAAAGAGATAGTGTAGTGTATTTACCTGAATTGAGCTTCCTTAATGATGTCGATGTTAATCATATTACAGAGTCTATTTCCGGTGATCTTTGGTTTTCTACCAATGAGGAAGGAATTTATCTATGGACAAATGAGGGTGTTAAAAATTTAACATCGGATAATTCCGGGCTTCCATCAAATACAATATGGGATGTTTATATTGATTCCGAAGGTTCTGCTTGGATATCAACTTCTCTAGGATTACTTGTAATTGATAATGCAGGAAAAGAAAAGTTACTTCTTGATTTAGAGAATGGGCTAAATGGGGTTGCGGCATATCATACTTTTGAAGCTTCTGATGGAAGGAAGTGGATTAGCTCAACACGAGGGGTGACTATAGTAGATCAGAATCTTTCGCTACAAAATATTTCAAAGATTGATGGAATCGATTTAGAATTTGTTTTCAATGTTAATGAAGACAGTGACGGGACTATTTGGATAGCAACAGAAAGAGATGGGTTATTTTGGTATTCTGAATCATTAGAAAAAAACATTACTACAAAAAACGGTCTAAGTGGAAACTATATATACCGATTGGTAAAAGATAAAACTGGAAACATTTGGATCGCAACAGATGGTTATGGTGTGTCACTATTTAAAGATAAAAGATTCAGTTTTTATGATAGAGACACAAGTTTTGGATCTGAAAAAATTTATACAGTTTTAAAAGATCGAGATGGAATTTTATGGTTTACGACGGAAAATGGCTTAAGTAAATATGATGGCGATAATTTTTATTCATATCCATTGCCAAGTGATTATAAGTTAGCCGAAATATGGGATATGGAAGAACTTCCAAATGGGAATCTATTATTGATGCCAATGGAATATCCATTACTTGTTTTTGATGGTGAATCAATTTCTCCATATAACTTAAATGGAGAGATTGTACCAGATTTTAAAACAGATATACTCATTGATGATCAAGAAAGAATCATTCTTGCGAGAGAAGGCGGGCTAAATATTTATGATGGTAAAGATACTGAATCAATAGAAATAGAGGGTGATTACTGGGCATCGTATGTTAATGTGGTTTATCAGGACAAAAAAGGCGCATTATGGATGGGTACAGAAAAAGGAATTGTCCGGTATCAAAACGGAGTTCAAACTAGGTATAGTGAAGAAGAGGGGGTATCAGGTAAAAGTGTTTATGAGATCAGAGAAGATGAAATTGGAAATCTGTGGTTTGGTACAAACAAGGGAGTAACTGTATTTAAAGATAATAAAGATGTAGAAGGTTCTTATTCGATCAGTACTTTTAAGCTAGATGAAAGTTATGTTTCTGAAACCATTTTTCTGCAATTAGATGGAAGAGGTGGGTTATGGCAGGGGACGAATGCCGGACTGAATTATTATAATCTTCATAATTGGGATGTTTTTGACGATTTAAAAAGTATGCATTTCGCGCTTCAAGAATATGGAAGAGGTGTAGAATTTAATGAGAGTGCAACTGTGATGGATGATGATGGTAATTTATGGTTTGGTACTGCAAGAAATGGAGTAGTTAAATTTCAATTTGATGATTCAGAACAAAGAATTACAGTTTCAAATCCGCCAACACCATTTTTGCAATCAGTTAGCATTAATGGTGAGGGCTTATCTGAAAAAGAAATAGACTCAAATGATCTAATAGTTTTAGATTACGACAAGAACAATGTAAAATTTGAGTTCGGTGCTCTTAATTATAAAGATCCATTAAGAACGATATTTAAACATAGATTATTAGGGTTTGAAGATGAGCTTACGCTAAGCGAAAAAGAAAGAGCAAGAGTTTATACAAACCTGAAACCAGGTGAGTATAAGTTGGAGTTGTATGCAAAGTCATTCGATTCTGATTGGAATCAAGAACCGGCATTCATCGAATTTAAAATAAGAGAACCGTTTTGGAGTCAATATTGGTTTTTAGCTCTTAGTTTTTTTGTTATTGCAGGGTTGCTTCTATTTAGCATGAGATTACGAGTAGCTCATCTTGAAAAAAAGAAATTAAATACATTAGTAGCTGAACAAACTAAAGAGCTCCGTTCTGCACTAGAAGAAAAAGAAGTGCTTATCCAGGAAATTCATCATCGAGTAAAAAACAATTTAGCAGTTATATCGGGTTTACTGGAGATGCAGAGTTGGAATTTAAAAAACGAAGAGGCCTCTAAAGCCCTAAATGATTCTAAATTAAGAATACTAGCAATATCTAAAATTCATGAAAATCTATATCAAAACGAGAATCTTGGGAAAATAGATTTCAAAGAATTTTTAGTTGAACTACGCGATGGAATTGTTTCTACAATGAATGGAAAAGATTTAGATATAAAGGTAGAAATTGAAATAGAGTGCGGTTTGATTCGAGTAGATCAAGCAATCCCATGTGGGTTAATAATAAATGAGCTTGTTACTAATAGCTTCAAACATGCTTTTACAGATCAAATAGAGAAGAATATCATTATTAGATTTATAGAGGATAGAAACTATCTTTATCTGTCTGTAAAGGATAATGGAATTGGAGTTGAAGAAAGTATTCTAAATGCGAAGAATTCTTCTTTAGGTATTACTTTGGTTAAATCTCTATCTCAACAATTAGAGGCCGAGATAGAGATTAAAAACGATAAAGGAGCTTTATTTGAGTTGAAAATCCCAAACAAAAAATTTATTACTTCTTAGACTTAAATTTTTTGATGAAGTTTTTGGTGTAATCAGAAAGTACTAATCGACCACTTACTTCAGCTCGTTGATCTAACAACTCAGCCCAGTTTTCAGTGCCTTTCCATAATACCATTTTTAATTCCTGCATAGCTTCAGGGCTGCTTTTGGCTAGCTGTTCTGATAATTCTGAAACAGCTTGATCAAGTTCTTCCGTCGATTCAAATTCTTGATTAAATAATCCTTTATCAGTTGCCCAAGTTGAGCTGTACCAATTAGTGGCATCAACTGCCATTGTAGAAAAAGCTGATGTACCAACAGCGCGCTCAACGGCTGGACCAACAACAAAAGGTCCAATGCCTAGAGCTAGTTCACTTAATTTGACGGAGGATCCTTTTTTAGCAAAAGTGTAATCGCCCGCTGATGCAATTCCCACACCACCACCTACGGTTTTACCATGAACTCTCACAATGATCAATTTTGTAGATTGTCTCATTGCATTTAACACCAAGGCGAAGCCCATAAAGAAATTTTTACCAGCATCGAAATCTTCAATAGCTATAAGCTCATCAAAAGAAGCACCGGCACAAAATGCGCCCTCACCAGAACTTTTTATCACTATTACGTTGATGTTAGTATTTTTGCCCGCTTCATCAATGGTACTGGCTAATTTTCTAAGAATAGCACCCGGAAGAGAATTCCCTTTTGGATGAGAAAATTCAATGGTTCCTATGTTATTACTAATCGTGAGTTCTACGTTTCCGTCTTTGGACATAATTTGATGTAAATTTTTTAATTATAGATTCTGAAATTCTAAATTTTAAACAAGATCTATTTCTAGTTTGTTCTTTCTTTTTATCAAAGTTAAGATGGTGTACTCAGCTACAAGAACATCTTCTTGATTTTTTACTTCTACATCCCAGTATACCACTCCAAATGGGAATAGATCTGCTTCTCGTTGCTGACGAACAGTTTTTCTCTTAACAATCAGTTTAGTTTGTATGGTATCTCCTGGAAAAACAGGGGCAAGAAATGATAGGTTTTCTAATCCATAATTTAAAAGCACAGGACCTTCATCAGGATGAACAAACTGTCCTGCGGCTGCTGAAAGAACGAAATAACCATGAGCTACAATCTTTCCGAATAATGATCTGGAAGCAGCATCTTCGTCGGTATGAGCATAAAAGTGATCGCCGGATAGATTGGCAAAATCTTCAACATCCTGATCTTTAACTTTTCGAACATCAGAAAGTAAAGATTGACCCACTTCCAATTCTTCAAAGTACATTTGGAATGGATGTTTAGGAGCTTCTTTAGTTTCTGCCCCTTTGATATGTTGCTTAACAATATTCATTAATGTTGTTGGGGAGCCTTGTAAGGCAATTCGTTGCATGTTATGCAGTACCGCCCTTGCTCCTCCAAGTTCTTCACCACCACCTGCTCTACCGGGACCTCCATGAACCATATGAGGCATTGGTGATCCGTGTCCGGTAGATTCTCCGGCTGAATCTTTATTGATCACCATAAATCTACCATGATAAGGTGCGCATCCTAAAGTGATTTTTGCTGCAATATCATCATCCGCAGTAAAAAGCGATGCAACTAATGAACCATCTGATTTATTGGCAAGCTGAATGGCTTCTTCAGTAGAATCGTAAGGCATAATGGTAGTCATTGGTCCAAATGCTTCTACTTCGTGTACTTTATCTACTTTCATTGGCTGATGACAAACTAGTACTTTAGGGCTTGTAAATGCGCCTTCATGAACACCATTAGTAAAAATAGTATCAGTTACATCTTCAAGAACAGCTAATTGCTCATCAAATCGTTGAGATTGCAAGCTTGAAGCAAGAGGCCCCATTCGTGTTTCTTTTTGAGTTGGGTCGCCGATGGTAGTTTTTGAAAGAAATTTTTTCAATGCTACTGACACATCTTCTAATCTTTCTCTAGGAACGATAGTACGACGAATGGCGGTACACTTTTGACCAGTTTTCACAGTCATTTCCATACCAACTTCTTTGATAAACAAACCAAATTCTTCCATATCAGGAGTTACATCAGGTCCAAGAATACAGGCATTTAATGAATCAGCTTCCATATTAAACTGTACTGAATTAGCTACAATATTTGGATGTGCTTTCAGCTTTTTACCAGTAGTGGCAGATCCTGTAAAAGAAACCGCATCCTGGCTATTAAGGTGATCGAGTAGGTCTCCAGGTTTATCAGCGGCGATAAACTGAACACTTCCTTCTGGAAGGATATCAGACTCGATAATATCTTTGAAAACTTCATAAGCCAGATATGAACCAACGGGAGATGGCTTTATGATACAAGGCTGTCCAGCCATAATAGCCGGCGCTAATTTTTCAACCATTCCCCAAACTGGGAAATTGAATGCGTTGATATGAACGGCTATTCCATTTTTTGGAACACAAATGTGTTGCCCTACAAAAGTACCGCCTCTAGATAATCTTTCAGTTCCACCTTCCACATGAAAGGGGAGATCTGATAACTCACGCCGCGCTTTACTGGAAAGAACAAACATTGAACCGTAACCACCTTCAATATCGATCCAAGAATCTTTACGTGTTGCTCCAGTGTGAGAAGAAAGCTCATAATGCTTTTCCTTACGTTCCATCAAATACGCTGCGAGAAACTTAATTTTAAAAGCACGTTCGTGAATGGTTAGCTTGCGAAGTGCTGGTCCACCTACTTTACGGCCATATTCTAACGCGGATTTATAATCTATATCTGCCTCAACGAGTTGCGCAATCGGCTGCTCGTTTATAGCACTAATAAGATTGGATTCAGCACCTTTGGTTAACCATTTGCCCTGAATGTAGCTTTGTATTTTCATATTGGAGATACTTGTATTCTAAAATTTTGAACTAGCTTTTTAAGCCTTTTTTATTTGATTGACTTTGTGACGAATTTGTTTCGATATCTGGGTTATTGGAAAAGTTCTCACCTAGCCTCTTAGGATGATTGTCTTTTTCTTGAAGTTCATCAAAAGCATGTTGGAAGGTAGACATTAACTCCATGTATTTTTCTGAGTTTTTAAACTCGTCTTGGAGCATTCTCGATTTGAGGCTTTCATTTTCAGCTGATTTAATAAATCGCCAAAATTCAAATTGTACCGTTTCTCCATTGTATTCCAAATAAATACTGCCGTTTTCATCCACAGATTTGTAGATGAAATTAGCTTTCCCAAAACCACCATGTACTTGTTCAGTAGCAGACATATACTTGTACAGATCCTTTGATTTCGTTTTCATATAACCAATGGCTTTGGCAATATTCCAACAAAATATCTTATCTCCCTCACGCCAATGTAGAATCTCAGGATACCAAGTATGAGGCGGCTTTCCTTTTTTATCGTTTTTAAAAAATCTCATCAGTCTGTTAACTGCTTCACTTTATCTGCTTCTGAAAGTTCATCATAAGCTTTTTGGAAATTTTGCATCAACTCCATGTAGTGTTCTGTTCCTTTAAGACGATCTTCTACCATTCTACTTGCTAAGCTTTCATTTACTGATTTCTTGATAAATCGGTAGAAATGAAGTTCTAATAAATGATCTTCTTTATCCTTAACAAAAATTTTACCCTCAGAATTAACGCCTATGAATGTGAAATGTGCCTTAGCGAAGCCTCCTCCATCTGGAATATATTTGTATATCTGAGCTAATGATTCTTTATTGGCACCAATAGCTGACATCACATTCCAGCAATAAAGATTATCTCCTTCACGCCAATGTAAAATATCAGGATACCAAGTGTGAGGTGGTTGACCTTTTTTCTTGTTTTTAAAAAATCCCATTGTACATTTATTTATTAGTTCCCCATGTAGTGTAATCAGAATCCTGATCTTTTCTATCCTCTGGTATTTCTCTCAACGGCTCACATTCTTTCAAAGTTTCATGCAGTTCTTTAGGCAGTCTTTGATACCAACCAGTTCCCTCAGTTTTCCATTTCAGCATTTCATCCGAAACATCTTTCACGATTTTAGCAGGATTCCCAACTACAACTTTGCGATTTGGAATTTCAGTCCCTTCTTTAACAAAAGCTAAAGCCCCTACGATACAGCCGGAACCAATTTTCACATTATCCATTACAACGGCATTCATTCCGATCAAACAATTCTTTCCGAGATGCGAACCATGAATAATAGCTCCATGTCCAACATGTGCGCCTTCTTCCAAAATAACTGTAATTCCGGGAAACATATGAATGGTACAATTTTCTTGAACATTGCATCCATCTTCAATTACGATCTTTCCCCAGTCACCACGAATTGCTGCACCGGGACCGATATAGACATCTTTGCCGATAATTACATTACCTGTCACCGCAGCAAGCGGATGTATATATGCACTTTCGTGAATTACGGGTTTGTATCCTTTGTATTCGTATATCGCCATTCGGCTCAGATTGGTGGTTAATTGTTGTTGGTTATTCGGTTTCTGTATCAACTTTTGGATTGTAGAATACTTCATCTTCCCTGATAGTATTATCATTTTTAGCCTTTTGAAGATAGCGTATGTATCCATTTAAAAGCTTAATGCATTCTGATATAAGATCCTTATAATTTTGAAGTTCTTCTTGACTTATGTATCCAGAATCATATGCAGTAATATATTGATTTATCAATTCGTAAGCAGAACCTCTACTCTGCCTGCAGTATTGAGTATTTTCCTGATAATGAAAACGCCCATATCCTTCAGCCAGATTATCTGAAATCGATCTTGAAGATCTGATCATTTGATCTTTTAGCCGATAGCGTTCATCGGGTGGAAATCTTTTTGTTTGTTCGAAAGTTTCAATGCTAATTTTATGAGCGATTTGCCAAACCTTTAGGTCTTCAAAAGTTCTTACTATTTCTTTCTTATCACTCATAACCAATAACTATTAACTTACTTTCTCCAAGACAACTGCAAAACCTTGTCCTACTCCAACACATAAAGTGCAAAGTGCATATTTTGCATTCTCCTGTTCATGCAATTCAATAGTAGCGGTTTGAAGCAAACGTTGTCCAGTCATTCCGAGTGGATGTCCAATTGCGATTGCTCCGCCATTTGGATTTAGCCTTGAGTCATCATCTTCTAATCCCAATGTTCGCGTAACGCCCAAAGATTGACCAGCGAAAGCTTCATTCAGTTCGATGATATCCATATCACCTAATGTTAAGCCTGCTCTTTCTAATGCTTTTTGTGACGCTTCTACAGGACCAAGTCCCATAATTCTAGGCTCAATTCCAGAAACAGCGGATGCAACAATTCTAGATTTTGGTTTGAATCCATATTTCTCAATAGCGTTTGAAGAAGCGATCAATAATGCTCCGGCTCCATCATTTAATCCGGAAGCATTTCCTGCTGTAACTGAACCGTCTTTTCTGAAAGCAGGCCTTAGTTTGCCAAGAATCTCTGCGGTTGAATCTGGTCGCATAAATTCATCATGCTCAAAAATGATAGGATCACCTTTTCTCTGGGGAATTTCTACCTTTACAATTTCTTTAGCCAATCTTCCAGAGTTTCTTGCTGCACCGGCTTTCTGTTGGCTCCAAGCCGCAAACTTATCTTGATCTTCACGAGAAATTTCATGCATTTCAACAACATTTTCAGCCGTCACACCCATGCCATCTGTTCCGTGCATATCATGCATTTTTGGATTCACAAATCTCCATCCAAAAGTAGAGTCATGCATTTCATTGGTTCCGGAATAGGGGGAGTTTCCTTTGCCTAAAACAATCGGTCCACGTGTCATATGTTCTACACCTCCGGTGATGAAGACATCTCCTTCACCTGCTTTTATAGCGTGAAATGCTCGGATAGTTGCACTCATTCCTGAAGCACACAGACGATTTACCGTTTCTCCGGGAACAGATACAGGAAGTCCGGCAAGCAAACCAGCCATCCGGGCAACGTTTCTATTGTCTTCGCCAGCCTGATTTGCACAACCCAAAATTACATCCTCAATAGACTTGGGGTCTAATTCCGGATTACGTTTTAAGAGTTCTTTGATGGGAATTGCTGCTAAATCATCCGCTCTGATAGAAGAGAGGGAACCTTTTAATTTCCCAATTGGAGTTCTGATTGCATCGATAATAAAAGCTTCGCTTTTGGACATGATGTGTAAGTATTGAGTATTTAGAAATTAGTTTTCATCACCTAGTTCAAACTGTTAGACAGAGAGTAAATCATTTTTTGAATTTCATTTATTGATTCAGATAAAACAGGCAATGAGTCAGGATTTAAAAATCCTAAATTTTTTGGTGATGATAAGTTGAGTTTCGAGTTCAGAACATGATCCATATGCATAGTTTAGAAATAGTTTGAATTCCTTTTTTGATTTTCTTCCAGCTCCTTCAGCAATATTTGATCCAATTGAAACAACACTTCTTCTGATTTGTGAAGTTATTCCAAATTTTTCTTCAGATGGAAAATTCTTAGTGGAATTATAAACTTCAGTAGCTAATTCTACAGATTTTTGCCAAACCTTTAATTCTTTAAACTGATGCATAATAATACTCCTCTATAAACTAAAAATCTAACTACTCAATACTAACATCTTACATCTTAAGTCTTGTGTCTATCGGTACGATAAACCGTGCCTCGAAAATCAGCGACTAGATCTTCATTCTGATTACTCACTCGAATTTTATAAACACCAATTGTTCTTCCATTTTGAATTTCTTCAGTTTCTGCAATTAAGGTATCACCAACTTCTACTTTCTTAGTGTAATTGATGTTGTTTTCTAATGCTACTGAAATAGATCCACGAGAATTTGATGCGAATGCCAAAGCACTATCAGCTAGAGAAAACGTAATTCCACCGTGACAAATTCCAAACCCATTTACCATTTCTTCACGGACTTTCATTGAGATTTTCACATAACCAGGCTCAGAATTCAGAATCTCAATTCCCATCCATTGAGAGAAAGCATCTTTCTCCATCATTTGAGCAATGATATCTTTTTTGTTGGTACTCATTTAAAAAATTGCCCCTTCACGCACCATTCTTTTTAATAAAGGATTCGGGCGGTATCTATCTTCTTGATACTCTTCATACAAAGCATTCATTCGTCCGAGTACTTTTTCTAATCCAATTTCTTCTGCCCAAGCGAGTAGACCTTTTGGGTAATTCACACCATTTTGCATAGCGAGATCAACATCTTCGGCAGAACCAATATTCATAAATACAGCGTCAAACGCTTCATTTATAAGCATCGTTAAAATTCGGTGAAGTATTTCCTCGCCAAGCTCTTTATTTGTATTCGGCTCAGCATTTTTAGCATGTTCTCCATAATTATAAAACCCTTTTCCCGATTTTCTTCCAAACCAACCGGCTTCAACAAGGCGCTTTTGAGTAAAAGATGGTTTGAATCGAGGATCATAGTAAAACTCTTTGAATACGCTTGATGTCACTTCATAATTAACATCATGACCGATCAGATCCATGAGTTCGAATGGTCCCATTCTGAATCCACCTAATTCTTTCATCGCCCAATCGATAGTAGGAACGTCGGCGACACCTTCTTCTAAGATACGAAGTGCTTCAGAATAAAAAGGACGTGCCACACGGTTCACGATAAATCCAGGGGTGTCTTTTGCTAGTACGGTTACCTTTCCCCATCCGGATATAAAGTCTTTGGAGGATTTTGCTAAATCTGAATCCGTAGCTACACTTGGAATTATTTCCACCAACTTCATGAGTGGGGCTGGATTAAAAAAGTGAACACCTAAAAATCGTTCGGGCTTTTTTAGCGCAGATGAAATGGACGCAATAGATAGGGAGGATGTATTGCTGGCAAGCACACAATTTTTAGAGACAATTCCTTCTAATCGCTGAAAAGCATCTTTTTTAATATCGATGTTTTCTACAATAGCTTCGATTACAAACCCACAGTCTTTGAAACTAGTTATGTCTTCCACAAAATGAATACGAGATAGAATCCCGTCTACTTCATCTTGTGCCATTCGTCCTTTTTCTACCTGTCGATTGAGAATTTTCTCTAAACCTGCTTTAGCTTTAGGAAGCTGTTCCGCATAGGCGTCATACAAAAATACTTCATGACCATTTGTAGATGCAATTTGTGCAATTCCGGCTCCCATTGTGCCTGCACCAATGATACCAATTATAGAATCGTTCTTAATCATTTAAAAAAGAAGTTTTAGACATTAAAGATCAACACTAAGATAGGAAATATGAGTTGGAATATCGTTTAAAAAAGGAAGGTTCAAATTAGTACAATAAAAAAAGCTGAATTATGGGTTAAGTACTTTTTTAAGACGAAAATATACTTTGAAGGTGTGTTCATTGCAGAAGCATTTTTGGCTAAAAGATTTCTTAAAGAGGAGTGTATAGTATTGTTATAAAATCAATTAGCTGTTTTCTATGTATAAATTGATGAAGGATGATGTATGATAGCGGTTGTAAATTGTTTTAAATAAGCTTACTCAGTTTTGAAATACTGGTTTTAAGTTAGCATTATTTTGTTCATCAGTAGCAAATAGTATCAATCTCTATATCAAACAAATAACTTATCACTTCAATTATGATTAGCAATTTAAATATCAATAAACACATTTTTAAGCTATCCTCGGCAATATGCTTTGGGCTGTTTTTTAGCTTAACGACCATTACTTATGCGCAAAGTAAACAGGGTAAGACTGCAGAGCCAGAACGAAGATTACCTGCAGATACTGCCATATCAAAAACTCGTAGTGTGAACATAAATGGTAAAGATATTCCTTACGAAGTTACCGTTGGAACACAGCCGGTTTATGGTGCTGATGGAAAACCAGATGCGGCGTTGTTTTATACCTATTACCGAAGAACAGATGTTAAAAACAATGAGAATCGTCCTCTTTTGATTTCTTTTAATGGTGGCCCGGGAGCAGCTTCAGTTTGGATGCACTTAGGTTTTACAAGCCCTAAGCGTTTAAAGCTTAGTGACGAAGGTTTTCCTATTCAGCCTTATGGTGTTGAAGATAATAACTACTCTGTTATTGATGCGACAGATATTGTATACGTAAATCCTGTTAATACCGGTTTCTCAAGAATATTAAATGATGGTAAGCGCGAGCAATTTTTTGGGGTTCAGGAAGATCTAGCTTATTTGGCTGATTGGATTGGAAACTTTCTTTCACGTAATGATCGTTGGAAGTCACCTAAGTTTCTAATCGGTGAAAGCTACGGAACTACTCGTGTTGCTGGTTTAGCAGGACGATTACAAGGTGGTCATAATATTTTTGTAAACGGTGTTATTATGCACTCACAGTGTGGTTTTGGGCAGCCTGGAACTGTAACTGGTGTTCAAACCCCAATCACGAATATCAATAAGCTAACACATTATACTGCTACAGCTTGGTATTTCAAGCAACTAGCACCAGATCTACAAAACAGAAGGCTAGAAGACATTATGCCTGAAGTTGAGAAATTTATGATGGAAACCTACTTGCCGGCAGTAGCTTTAGGTGGAACTCTAACTGATGCGAAAAGACAACAAGTTGCTAAGCAAATAGCTCGATATGCAGGTGTTTCGGAAGAGTTTGTTTTAGATCATAACCTAAGCATCCCATCATCAGCATTTTGGAAAGAACTGTTAAGAGATGAAGGATATACTACTGGTAGGCTTGATTCCCGTTACATCGGTATGGATACTGATAATTCAGGAACTCGTCCGGGATATAGCCCAGAATATGATTCTTGGAAGCATTCATTTACACCGGCAATTAACGAGTACTTGAGAGAAGATCTGGGTTTTCAAACTGATCTTGAATATAACATTTCTGGTAACGTACGTCCTTGGAACAACGAGAACGGAAATACTGGAATCATGCTGAGAAAAGCGATGCAACAGAACCCTTCGTTAAGAGTGTTAAATCAACAGGGTTATTATGATGGTGCTTGCGATCCTTTCGGCGCGAAATACTCGTTATGGCAAATGGATCCATCTGGTCAGTTACAAGATCGTATCGACTATAAAGAATACCAGAGTGGACACATGATCTATATTAGAAAAGATATGTTAGTAGACTCAAACAACGATGTACGTGAGTTTATTCTAAACGCGATTCCTAAAGAAGGAGAAGCTATTAAGTATAATGTAGATACCGTTGATCTAAGCAGTTATGATAAGTAAAGCGAATTCATAATTAATCGCTTTTGATTATTTATAAATAAGAAAAGCCAACAGAAAGAAATTATCTGTTGGCTTTTTTGTGTCTTTTATATTCGGCAAACTATAGCTTAGATTGAATATAGATTTATAATTTCGATCGTTTAAATTCTGTGTAGAAAAGAGATGTTCTTTTTACTGAACTTTGTTTCCGATTGAACCTAAATGTGTATTGTTAAAACTATCCGGATACTTTAATCCATATCCAAATAAACGATCGAAAGCTGAGTGACCTATATACACGAGACCTAAACCGAGTACCCATTCTATTTGAGTTGAGAAGCCAATAATGGCAATCAAAATCCAAAGTCCTTGATGATGAAGAAGGTTATAACAAATAGCTCCAACTTTAGTATTGACTAGGTATCCAAGAAAAGCTGCATCAGGAGTAAAGAATAAACCGGCATAAAAGCACCAAGGAAGTTCCGTTAATCTAGCAAACATAAAAATTGAGAGAAGAAATAATGCAAGCTGTTCTAAACGGAGTATGTTTTTCATTACTTCCCTTTAAAGACGGGTTTTCTTTTTTCTAAAAAGGCTTGTACACCTTCATTATAATCTTCGGTACTACCAGCTTCAGCCTGTAAGTCAGCTTCTAAGTCAAGTTGAGTATTTAGGTCATTACTAAACCCTGCATTAAACCCTTTTTTGGTAAGACCGAAACCTCGTGTAGGCATTTGAGCAAATTTCTCACAAAGCTCAGTAGCTTCTTGCATCAACTCTTCGGGAACTACAGATTTGTAGATCATACCGATGTCAACAGCTTCCGGCGCCTTAACCGGTCGGCCTGTAAAAGTAAGTTCAGTAGCTCTTGCTAGCCCAATTAAACGAGGAAGAAAATACGTTCCGCCACTATCTGGTATTAATCCAATGTTCGAAAAAGACTGGATGAATTTTGCTTCTACCGATGCTAAGACCATATCACAAGCTAAGGCAATATTTGCTCCCGCCCCTGCTGCGGTTCCGTTAACTGCACACACAACAGGCTTTTCTAAATTTCTAATAGCCTTTATAATGGGGTTGTAGGTATGATGAACAACTTCACTTAATTCCCGATTCGGATCTTTAGCTATTTCGGTGACTTCCTTTAAATCTTGTCCCGCACAAAATGCTTTTCCGTTTGCAGTCAATAGCACACAACGAATTTCATCATTTGTTTCAGCATTTTTGAAAGCCGCTTGAACTTCTTCAGCCATCTCATAATTGAAGCTATTTAATACATCGGGACGGTTCAGAATAATTTTAAGAACACCATGTTCTAAAGTGGTTTCAATAAATTGCTGGCTCATTTTAATGACTGGATTGGATTTAGTAATAACTGATTATCTTTGATAAGTGAAGTATAAGATTTGAAATTTTCGGGTTCAAATCCTCTGAAATCAAAAGGAGCAGTAGCGTTGAATTGATCAACAGCAGAACGAAATTTTAAGCCTTGCAGTAAACTGCCCACACTGTAAAGAATAGTATTAGGCTTTTCTTTTGAAATGGTATAGGAATGAATAAGCGGAATAGGCTCAAATGAGTTTGGGACAAATGTCAGCTTTGTCTGTTCAGAGCTAAAAACATCGCTGTTCTGGTTTTGTGAAAAACCGTTGCTACTTAAAGCAAATAGAATGGATACGGAAAGAAAGACGAAAGTTTTCATATGCATTTAAAATGTTCAAAAGGTTGATGACAAGAATTGCAAAAATATTGAGATTTACAAGCAGTAGAGCCAAATTGACTTTGGAGTTCCGTTTCAAAAGAATCACAGAAAGGGCAGGGGATGATCTTTGTACTGGATAAACTATTGAGAAAATCATCGTCAGACACAGACTTTTCCGGAGGTGCTATTCCGTATTCTTTTAGCTTTTTTTTGGCTTCCTCAGTCATCCAATCGGTCGTCCAAGCTTCCGAGAAGTCTAATTTGACTTCAAAATCGTCAACGTCTTTTTCCTCGAGTTTCTCCATTACCATCTTTTCGATGGCATTCATAGCCGGACAACCGGAATAAGTTGGGGTGATTTTAACTAACACTTTGCCGGTCTCATCAATAGATACACTACGAGCAATTCCCATCTCAATAATATTAAGCACAGGAATTTCAGGATCAGTTACCTCTCGGATATATTCCCAAATTTGATCTTCAGTATGTAGTGTTTCTGTTTTCAATATAGTAGTGAGATTTGAGTACTGAGTTTTGGGTGAGTTTGAATTGAGCTTAACTCAATATTTAAACCTCACTACTCAATACTGTTCTTACTTCCAATCAGCTTCAGGATGCGAACGTCTTAAAAACTGCATTTGCGCTAACATATGCCCTAAATGCTCTGTATGCATTCCGTTTCGGCTACCTGTCATCATAAATTGATCCCAATCCGGAACAGTTAATGTAGCTTCCGTTAACGTATCTTCAACTAGTTTCTTCCATTCATCTTTGAATGATAACAAGTCAGCGCCATTTCCTTCTGCCCGCATCATTTCATCAACGCCGTCAATAAAGAATAATTCTCCTACATACATCCAAAGTTCGTCTAACGCATCTTGCATTCGTTGATGACTTTCTTCAGTTCCATCTCCCAGTTTAAAAATCCAGTCACGAGAATGGCGAAGGTGATATTTTATTTCTTTAAGGTGCTTGTCAATCATTCCTGCAAATTGTTCGTCTTTAGCACCTTTCAATAACTCATATTGGTAGTAGCTAAAAGAACTAAACAAAAATTGACGAGCTATAGTAAAAGCAAAATCACCTTTTGGTAACTCACATAGTTGCAGATTAGTAAATTCATCATCATCTCTGAAATATGCGAAATGGTCTTCGTCATGCCCCTCATCTTCAACTTCAGCAGCATAAGCATACAGCGCTGAAGCATGACCGATTAAATCGAGAGCCATGTTTGCTAACGCTAGATCTTCTTCTAGCACGGGACCATGACCACACCACTCAGACATTCTTTGCCCTAGAATCAGCCTGTCATCAGCTAAACGGAGTAAGTAGGTTTTAAAAGCATCTTTCTTTGTCAATGTTTCTGTACTCATGATCTCTTTTTTACGGCTCTTGGTACACTATAAAATTGTGGGTGTCGATAAGGCTTATCCGAAGCAGGATCGAAAAACGGTCCCATGTCTTCCGGAGTTGATGCTGTTATCTGATCAGAAGGAACTACCCAAATCCCAATGCTTTCATTTCTACGAGCATATACATCGCGAGCATTTTGTAGGGCATTTTCAGCATCAGTGGCATGTAAACTTCCGGCATGCTCGTATGGTTTTCCGTTTTTAGGTTGATAAAAAACCTCCCATAGAGGCCATTCTTTTTCGTTGTTTTTGGACATATAAGAATTAAATTGTCATTCTGAGCGATAGCGAAGAATCTTCACGGATAAATCGCTACATATTTTTATTTGTGAAGATCCTTCGGAATAATCCTCAGGATGACTTCAACAGACTTACGAAGCCTTTTCTTGGCTTAATTTCTTTTTATTAGCATGTGCTTGTGCGGCTTCACGAACCCAAGCGCCATTTTCATGGGCAGTTCGGCGAGATTTCATCCGCTCTCGGTTCATTACTCCATTTCCTTTAACTACATCCCAAAATTCATCCCATGGCACTTCACCAAATTCCCAGTGGCCGGTTTCTTCATTGAATTTTAGGTCAGGATCCGGAAGAGATAGATTTACCGCTTCAGCCTCCATAATCACACGATCGACAAAATGCTGACGAAGTTCATCGTTGGTATTTAACTTCACTTGCCATTTCAAAAGCTCGGCACTATTTGGTGAATTAGAATCATTAGGACCAAACATCATTAAAGTTGGCCACCACAATCTATTAACAGCATTCTGTACCATTTTACGTTGAGCAGGGGTTCCTGAAGCAAGCTTAGCAACCATCTCATAGCCTTGTTTTTTGTGGAAGCTTTCTTCCTTACAAATTCTAAGATTTGCTCTGGCATAAGGTCCATAGCTAGAATGAGCAAGCTTCGTCTGATTCACAATTGCAGCTCCATCAACCAGCCATCCGATCACGCAAACATCAGCATAGCTTAATGTGGGGTAATTAAAAATACTGGAATATTTAGCGCTTCCATACAAGTATTGATCTATAAGGTCATCTCTACTTACACCCAAAGTTTCAATTGCGCTGTATAGGTAAAGTCCGTGTCCTGCTTCGTCTTGAACTTTAGCTAAGAGAACTAATTTTCTTTTTAAAGATGGCGCTCTGGATATCCAATTTCCTTCCGGAAGCATACCCACTATTTCGGAATGAGCGTGTTGGCTACCCATTCTCACGATCTGATCTCGATAGCGTTCCGGCATCCAATCTTTAGGTTCAATTTTTTCCCCCGCATCAATACGGGCTTGAAAGTCGTCTAATTGCTGTTGTGTTTCCATAGTGTAAGCGCTTTTTTATTCAATATTGTAACATGGTACAATAGAATTACATTCCACGGAATATAATAAAAGCAGACTATTGATTTTTGTTTATTCATTTCCTTTTATACATTTTATAAAAGTCGAAAAAGAACAATCAATTCAAAGTTTAAATATCCGGAGACGAAATGGATCAAAAATGACGTACTTGGCAACATTAATAGTTCTACTCAAAGTGGTATAATTATCTATTAAATGGTGAAAAGTAGTCATTAAATTTTCAAGCAGCGGATAATATTTATAGTTGGGTAGACCAGAAATTTCATTCAAGAGCTACAGCAACTACATGTTTTTGCAGTACTGTTGAATGCCAACCTGAACAGTTTGTAAAGAGATAAAAATGAAAACGAAAGACAATACATTAGAACGACCAATAGAAGAAGAATTTGATGACCATTTAGGTTTACAAGATGTAGACTATGTAGAGCATTACGTGAGCAACGCCAAGCAAACAGCTCATTACTATATCACAACCTTTGGATTCGAGCTTAAAGCTTACTCTGGATTAGAAACGGGAATAAGAGATAGATCATCTTATTATTTAGAACAAGGTAATATCCGTTTTGTAATTACCGCTCCATTGAACAGTAAATCGCCCATATCTGATTTTGTGCACAAACACGGTGATGGGATTAAAGACATTGCTTTGCATGTGGAAGATGTAGATAGAGCCTTTAATGAAAGTGTAAAAAAAGGAGCTGTTGCAGTTGAAGAACCGCATTCAATATCAGATGAGAATGGAACAATTCGTAAAGCTGCAATCAAAACATATGGAGATGTTGTTCACTCTTTCATAGATCGTACAGAGTATGATGGGGTTTTCTTTCCAAAATTTGTTCCTAAAGAAAGCTTGATCAATGCAGAATCTGTGGGTGTTCAATTTGTAGATCATTGCGTTGGAAATGTTGAACTAGGCGAGATGGATACATGGGTAGACTTTTACAGGGATGTTCTTGGGTTTACGCAATACATCAGTTTTGATGATAAAGATATTTCTACGGAATATTCAGCACTCATGAGTCGTGTGATGGCAGGTGGACGTGGAATGATCAAATTCCCAATTAACGAGCCAGCTGATGGAGTAAAGAAATCTCAAATTGAGGAGTATTTAGACTTCTTTGAAGGGCCAGGTGTACAGCACGTAGCTTTGCTAACTCCGGATATTATTGATACGGTAACGCAACTTCGAGATAGAGGTGTAGACTTTCTTAAAGTACCCACCACGTATTACGAAGAACTAGAAGACCGAGTGGGTAAAATTGATGAACCCATTGAAGTTCTAGCTGATCTGGGGATTTTAGTAGACCGTGATGATGAAGGTTATTTGTTGCAGATCTTCACAAAGCCTGTAGTAGATCGCCCAACTTTATTCTATGAGATCATTCAGCGTAAAGGTGCTCGTGGATTCGGAAAAGGAAATTTTAAAGCCCTTTTTGAAGCTATCGAACGCGAACAAGACCTTAGAGGAAACTTGTAAAAATTTAAAATTCAAAATGAAAAATTAAGAATTATTTGTCATTTCGAAGGAGCTTGTCGACTGAGATATCTAAAGAGTTACTTAAAAGCAATCTTTAGATATCTCGCTTTGCTCGATATGACAAAGAAGAAGAATTCTTAATTTTAAATTTTTCATTCTTAATTCATTAAAATGTACTACCACGCATTAGGAACTATCCCGCATAAACGTCATACGGTGTTTCGCCGACCAGACGGAGAATTATTTACAGAAGAACTTTTCGGTGCAGAAGGTTTTCACGGAAACAGTTCGTTGCTGTATCACTATCATATGCCGACTAGAGTGACCAAGATCGAGCAAGGAGCGAAGATCGAGGTTAAGGCTGCTGATGATCAAACACTACGTCACAGGCATTTAAAAACGAAGGATATTCCTACTGGTGGAGATGCGATTACCGGACGTAAAATTTTGATGTTCAACAACGATCTTCAGATCGGAATTATGCGTCCAACCGATGCCATGAATTACTTCTATCGCAATGGCGAACATGACGAATTGTTGTTCATTCATGAAGGGACAGGGCATCTGCAAACCAATTTTGGTCGTTTAGATTTTGGCTATGGAGATTATATCTACATTCCACGCGGCACTACCTACCAAATGAATTTTGATACGGACAAGAACCGTGTGTTAACGGTAGATTCTACCGGACCGATAGATTTCCCAAAACGATATTTATCTGAAATGGGGCAGTTTATGGAAAACTCACCATTTTGCGAACGTGATTTCCGCTTACCACAAGAACAGCTGTTTTTTGAAGGAGAAGGAGAGTTTGAAGTTCGTATCAAAAAAGGGGGAAGGATGCATCATTACACTTTTGATCATCATCCATTAGATGTAGTGGGTTGGGACGGTTACTTATATCCGTGGATATTTAACATCAAAGATTTTGAACCGATCACCGGACGAGTTCACCAACCGCCACCGGTACATCAAACTTTCCGCGGACATAATTACGTGGTGTGTAGTTTCTGTCCAAGGAAATTCGATTATCATCCTGATGCCATTCCGGCGCCTTACAATCACTCTAACGTAGATTCTGACGAGATGCTGTACTATGTGGAAGGCGATTTCATGAGCAGAAAAGGAATGGATTATGCGAGTATCACGCTTCATCCCGGTGGAATTCCACACGGGCCGCATCCCGGAAAAGCAGAAGCCAGCATCGGCGCAGAAGAAACCGATGAATATGCAGTTATGATCGATACCTTTAAACCTATGTACGTTACTGAAGAAGCTATGCGACTAGATGATCCTAGTTATCCGTATTCGTGGTTAGAGGGGAAGTAGTAGTTAATCAATATTTACCAAATAAATTTATCCCACTTGTAAAATGGATCTTGTAGCTCATGTGGAGAACAATTTTTTTCTTTGGCGATCTTGTTGAGATGTTTTTCAAATTCTACGTACCCATCACTTAAAGGTGAGATATCCAATAAGATTGATTTTAAATTGTTAATACGTTTTGTTTTTGTTTTGAAATCTGAGACAAACCTCTCGGTCTGATAATCAATAAATTGAACTAAATAATTTTTAGTATTGATCATATCCATTGTGGGATACAAATTAATTAGATCATGCGAATGTTGACCAAAAGACTGATTGATGCAATTCTCAACTTCGTATTCAATTCTATATAAGTTTGATTGAACTTCTTTGTCAGTAGATTTCATTCCAGCTGAATGCCTTAATAACGCTAGATAAATTAACAGATGAGGCCATAATATTTTAGTTCCTGTATAATTGACTGTGTCGTATTTATCAAAACCAAAAGTTTCGATCAATCTATCTCTTTGATAAGCGTGTCTTATTTCATAAGAGAAACCAAAGATGAAATCACCTATTTGTGTATGTATATAATTGTCATCTACTAAGTATAATATTGTATCGTATAAGCTTTTCAGATCATTGTAGTCTCCATACAACTCAATTCCTGCTCCTTTTTCAGTTGGCTTTATTGTTATCATATAAGTAGTTAATTATTAATTGAATAAAAAAGAAAATACATTTTCTGATAGATTTTTAAAGTAATAATATTAACAAAGGTGGTTTAAGTATTTAGTTCTTTTATTCTGTCATATATTGCTTGGCTCGACATGATAAAACCTTTAGAAATATTCAGCGAAAGTTCAGTGAACTCGTTCGCAATTCTTAGTCTTGATCTTTTATTACTTTTGAATCAAGGCAAAAGTCAGAAATGAAGACTGAGGTTTAGTTCGTTATTCGTGAAGATCCTTCGGAAGTATCCTCAGAATGACTTTTTTAGGATGACTACGAATAAGCAAAGAGATGTAACTCTAGTTGCACCAATCCTTAAAGCTTCTCATCTTCCACCGTTCAATTCAAAAATTACATCCATGAAGAAGTACTTACTATTCCTAATTCCCGTATTCCTAATTTCACTATTCAGCGAAGCGATTGCCCAAACCCACAATCAGTACGAAATTTCATTCGAGAATGCTGTTCATCACGAAGCAGAAATTTCAGTCACATTCCCGAATATAGAGAATAAGGTGCTGCAAGTAAGGATGAGTAGAACTTCGCCTGGGAGATATGCACTGCATGAGTTTGCAAAAAATGTGTATAACGTAAAGGCCGTTGACGGAAGCGGAAAGCAGTTAGAAGTCACACGACCAAATCCACACCAATGGGATGTAAGCGGACATGATGGAACTGTTAAGTTTAGCTACACTTTGTATGCAAACAGAGGAGGGGGGACCTATACCGGAATTGATGAAACACATGCACATTTGAATATGCCTGCGACTTTTGCCTGGGCAAGAAATTATGAATACCGCCCGATCGAGATTACTTTTAACAAAAGAGAAGATCTGAATTGGGAAATCGCTACTCAGTTAAAGCATGTGGAAGGAAATAAATACTACGCACGTGATCTTCAGTATTTTCTAGACAGCCCAACGGAGATCGCAGATCTGCATTTCAGGGAAGGAAAGCTAAAGGGACAAAAAATCCGATTGGCGTTGCACACTCCGGCTTCAAAAAAAGAGGCGGATGACTATTTTAGAAAAGTGATGGCTATCGTAAAAAGTCAGGCTGATGTATTTGGCGAGCTACCGGATTTCGATTATGGAGAGTACACGTTTTTGTCATGCTATATGCCTAATGCCAGCGGTGACGGAATGGAGCACAGAAACTCTACCTATGTAGTAAGTTCTAAACCTCTGGATAGACCTTTGGGAGAAACAAGTATCGGAACCATTTCGCATGAGTTCTTTCATGCATGGAATGTAGAACGAATTCGACCTGCAAGTCTGGAGCCTTTTGATTTTGAAGAAGCTAATATGAGTGGCGAGCTTTGGTTTGCGGAAGGATTTACGAGTTACTATACAGGATTGATTCTTGCCAGAGCCGGTATTGATACGGGTAAAGAATATATAGAAGGGTTAGATGGTGGATTGAATTATGTAGTGAACTCTCCCGGAAGAAATTACTTTAATCCTATTGAAATGAGCTACCAAGCTCCATTTGTTGATGCGGCTCGTTCTGTTGATCCGGTTAACAGATCTAATACATTTATTTCTTACTACACCTACGGAAGCGTTCTTGGTCTGGGATTAGATCTTTCACTTAGAACCATGAACAATGGATTAACTCTGGATGGTTTCATGAAGCACGTTTGGACGAAATATGGGAAAACAGAAGTGCCTTATACAGTTCATGATCTACAAGCGGCTTTAGCAGAATATGCCGGAAAAGTATTTGCCGATCGGTATTTCAAGAATTACATTTTTGATAGCAAACTTCCTGATTATAAATCATTATTAGCGCAAGTAGGGGTAAAGCTAGAATTAGCAGAACCGAGGAAAGCTAGTCTTGGGGAATCCATCAGATTAAGAGATGATGAATGGAGAATGACGGGAAATGCTACAGTAGGGAGTCCGATCTACAACGCAGGTATTGAATCTGAAGATGTATTTATTTCTATTGCAGGAACTCAGCTAAGTACGGTTGAAAGTGTAGATGATATTTTAAGTAAATACAGACCGGGAACTACGATCAAAGTTGAAGTGGAAAGGTGGGGAGAGCTTAAAACCTTTAATGTAAAGCTTGTTGCTTCAAATCGTTTACAGACTACAATTGACGAAAATGCAGGGAAAGAAGAAGTGAAAAGAAGAAATGCATGGTTGGAAGGAAAGAAGTAACAGAGTGACAGAGTTGAAGAGTGACAAAGCGAAAATTAGAGATAGTTTTCAGCTGGACGTGAACGTCTTTTTTATTTAAAACCTTTAGCAAGGAGACCCTTCAGGGTCGGGTGAAAGAATAAGCTCATCCCAAATACTCTACTTCTTTTTGTGCGGTAATTTCTTTGAGGTAAGTTTTTAAATCTTCTACCTGATTCTTAGTGAAGATTGGGAATCGTACGCTTTCATACGAACCTATAGTTTTCTTAATCGAAAGTTGCTTTCTTTCTACGCGAATACTGGAAATTTTATCCCAATGAATTTTACTACTTTCGGCATCTTGTAAGCCATAGTTTTTAAGAAAAATACCTTGGTCATTTATCGTAAATGAAGGGATTTTAGCACGACCAGGAAAGAACGCTAGAACTAAACTAAGTACTAATGAAGTGGAGGTATTCATCCAATCAATTGGTTCACCGTGTTTATATGCAGATAGGATTGCGCTAAAAGCGAAGCCCAAAAAAATAAATCCTAAAGCATTTAAGGTTTTTATATAAAACGTAGAGGTATCTATTTTAAATTCAAACGGTTCCATAAGAATTGAGTTTTTTAGAATTAACTGCTTTTTGAGATGAGATTCAACTAATCACCGAAAGTCATTCAGAACAGAAAATCAGTCAAAATAAAAAAGAAGCCCCTTATCCAGAGGCTTCTTTTGTTGTTAGCAATCTATAGCCGTCTCACAAAAATGCGAGCAGCAACTATATATTCAGTAAATTCATTGATTCATAAAGCCACCATTCCCATGGTAACTCTTGAATCACCTACAAAACTCAACTTAATCCATGATCTTGCGCAAAAATGCGGGCTGATCTGAATCTTCTTTCGGGATACGCTCTGTTCTACTTTGGAATGGAGCAATGTTATCTCTGGTACGAGTTTCTTGTTGAGGCTCTTCTGCCATATGATCGTTTTCTTCAGCTTCTTCAAGTTTTTCTTCTTGTCGAACTGAAAGATCACGACGTAAATAAGAAGGAGTGTCTAGTTTCTTAAGATTTCCTTCTCCCTTGTAGTAATCACTTGGAGTACGTGCGATTCTACTTGGCACTCCTTGTGGTTTTACTTCTCGGTTTTTCAATGCATTTTCTGCAGCAGTATTTAACGCTGATGTAGCTTTAGGAGCCACTTTTGCCGTAGTGCGATCTTCAGCTAAGTCGAAACCTGTAGCAATTACAGTAACTCTGATCTCATCAGTGAAATTCTCATCTAGAACAGTACCTAGAATGATCTCTGCATTATCGCCGGCTTCTTGCTGTACAATGCTGGTAGCCGTTGTGGTTTCGCGCATACCCAGTTGTGAGCCTGCACTGATATTAACCAATACGCTTCTTGCTCCGCGAATACTAACACCATCCAATAGTGGAGAGTTGATAGCAGAACGGGCAGCAATTTCAGCTCTATCAGGACCTTCAGCTGTTGCTGAGCCCATGATTGCAGCACCGCCATCAGTCATTGTGGTTCTAACATCCGCGAAATCAAGATTGATCAAGCCAGGCATTAGAATTAGGTCGCTGATACCACGTGTAGCGTTATATAGAACTTCATTAGCAAGAGCGAAAGCGTCCATCAATGTGGTGTTCTCGTCTGCAATGTCCAGAAGTCGCTCGTTAGGAATAACGATTACTGTATCACAGTTTTTCTTTAGTTCAGTTATGCCCTCTAAGGCAAATTTCTTACGGATCTTACCTTCACAATCGAATGGAGTGGTAATGATACCAACAGTAAGAATTCCTTTCCGTTTGGCCATTCCTGCAACTACAGGCGCGCCTCCGGTCCCTGTTCCACCACCCATACCGGCAGTTACGAAAATCATATCTGCGGTTTCGATAGCTTCTTCAATTTCATGACGGTTTTCTTCAACCGCTTCTCTACCTACTTCTGGTCGAGCACCTGCTCCTAATCCATTTGTAAGTGAAGTTCCAACCTGAATTTTTACATCAGCTTGACTATTCTTAAGTGCTTGGGCATCAGTGTTAAGTGCGATGTATTCCACACTGTCGAGGCCCATATTTATCATATTGTTGATTGCGTTTCCGCCGCCGCCGCCTACGCCGACCACTTTGATCTTTGCGTTTTCTTGACTTTGTTCGTCGAAAAAGAATCGAGTATTATGGTTAGCCATGATTACTCCTTGTTTTGTATTTATTTACTGAATTGTTATTTGTAGATGATTGCTATTTGCTAAAGTTCCTTAAACCAACTTTTCATACGGTCGGCGATCTTATTCATCACCTGTTCCATATTCTTTCCGCTTTTTTGTGATGAAGGCATCATTGCTTGATTATTACCCATGCCTGTTTTTAAAGCATGCACAACTAAACCAACACCCGTAGCGTAAATTGGGCTGTTCACTTCTTCCACTAAACCGCCTGTAATTCCTAAAGGAATCCCGATCTTAGCATCTATTCCTAAGATCTCGTTGGCTAGTGGACATATATTCTTGATTAGAGATCCACCTCCGGTTAATACTATTCCTGCACTTAAAGCATCAGAATAGCCACTTCGTTTGATCTCTATTCCTACGATCTCCATGATCTCTTCCATTCTCGCCTGAATGATTTTAGCAAGAATGCTTTTGGTAATTTCTTTGGGTGGACGTCCTGCAATTCCCGGAACGGTAATTACTTCGTCTTCTTCGATCATATCTGCATAACTCTCGCCATGCTTTCTTTTCAGCATTTCTGCTTGATCGTCAAGTACACTTAATCCCAAGCGGATGTCGTCTGTAACTTTTTGTCCTGCGATGGCAATTACTGCTGTATGACGAATGGTGTTATCCTGAAAGATAGCAACGTCTGTTGTTCCGCCACCAATATCGACCAATACTACACCGGCTTCTTTTTCTTCTTCATCTAATACTGAGTAGGAAGAAGCCAATGGCTCTAAAATAAGATCAGCTACTTGATAGCCAGCACGTTCCACACAGCGATACATGTTTTTGGCTGCTGATACTAGTCCTGTAATAATGTGTACTTCGGCTTCCATACGCATGCCACTCATTCCAACAGGGTCGCTAATGCCGTCTTGTCCATCCACTACAAATTCTTGAGGAATTACGTGTAGGATCTGTTGATCGGTAGGCAACATAATGCGTTGGCAATCTTCGAGAAGACGTTCTACATCATGTGCAGTAATTTCATTATCTCTGTTATTGATAGTGATAACACCTTTGCTTCTCATGCTACGGATGTGATCTCCCGCAATACCAACATTTACAGAGTTCACTTGAATTCCGGATGCTAGCTCAGCTTGAGCAATGGCGTCTTTGATCGCGTTTACGGTTTTGTCAATGTTAACAACCACGCCACGATTTAATCCATCACTGGGAGCTTTACCAACCCCAAGAATGTTTATTCTTTCGTGCTCTATAGAAGCAACGATTGCGCAAATTTTTGTAGTCCCAATATCGAGACCGACCATGATGTTTTCTGATTCAGACATTATTGATACCGCTTTATTTGTTGATTGCTAAAATTCATATTCATTAACTTTCTCTCGTTACCACTTGATTCGTAAATCTTAGATCTACTTGTTGCATGGCCTGGATACCTTTCACACGAATTACTTCTGTATAAAAAGCTTCCCAGTTCTCTAATTTTGTTTGGAAGTCATTACTCCCGAATAAAAGCTTTACTCCATTTTCTTGGCTAAGAGCCACAACTCCTTCCTCTTCATTGTAAGCCACTTCGCTGATGGTGATCCACCCAAATTTGTTTCTTTGAGCATCTAACAAGAAAGAACTGATCTGTTTAAAAGCTTGAGAATTTAGAGTGTCATTATTGGCAGATGCATTAAATCCATATACAAGAGGGAGGTCAAAAGATTTCCCATCGATAAGAGGAAGCTTAATACCTTCGGAATCCACATAAACTTTTCGTTCATCTTCAATTAGTAATGCAATGGGTTTACGTTCTGTAATTTGAATATTCAATTCGCCACTTGGTTCTATATATGGAATGGCAGTTTTTACATAATCAATTTTCTCAACTCTATTTACTACTCCACTTAGATCCAAGCTATCAGGATGGATGCCCAAAGGAACATTTGCTGTTTTATAAAGCTCCTCACTGTCGGTCATTGTATTTCCGGAAAAAGTAACCTCATCTACCGTTACGTTTTTGTTCCAATAGATGGCAGCAAGTACAGCAATCCCAACTACCAGCATAATTGCGGTAGCCCAAGGCAACAATTTGCCTTTTTTAGCTTCGGTATTTGGAGTAGTATCAGCCACTAATTATTGAACTCCCGGTTTATAATTTCCACTTGATAATTCAGTTACAAAAGCTTCACCGTACTTATAAATATCTCCGGCTCCCATTGTGATGATAATGTCTCCGGCTTCTGAAATTTCTTTAAGCTTATCTGTTACATCATTTTTGTCTTCAACATATATCACACGTTTATGACCGTATTGTTCAGCCGTTTCTGAGATCAATTTTCCGGTTACCCCTTCAATCGGTTTTTCTCTAGATGGATATACGTCCGTAATAACCAAGACTTCAGCGTCAGAAAATGAAAGACCGAATTCTTTGTATAAGTCCTGAGTTCTAGAATACAAGTGCGGTTGAAAAACAGCGATAATTCTACGATCCGGCCAGCCTTTTCGCGCAGCATTTAATGTCGCCGCAACTTCAGTTGGATGATGAGCATAGTCATCAATTACCATTACACCCTGTTCTTCAGCTTTCTTTTGGAATCTTCTGAAAACACCTTGATAGCGTTCTAAGCCTTGCTTTATCAGCTTGAATTCAATGTTTAATTCAATACCTGTTGCAACAGCTGCTAACGCATTTTTCACATTATGATCACCTGGAGATTTTAAAGTAATTACTCCAAGTTTTTGATCATCATTCATCACCGTAAAAGTACTGGTGAATTGATTCATTTTGATATCAACAGCTCTGATCTGGGCTTGTGGACTTAATCCGTAAGAAATGATTCGACGTTCAAGATCAGGTAGAATGCTTCGCACATTAGGATCATCAAGGCATACAATTACTGCTCCATAAAAAGGAACTTTGTTTGCATAATCTATAAAAGCACCCTTCACATCTTCAAGGTCATCATATATATCAAGATGGTCTGCCTCAATATTTGTGATAATGGCAATAGAAGGAGTGAGGCGTAGAAAAGTTCTATCAAACTCATCCGCTTCCACTACAATAACATCGCCTTTACCCACAACGGCATTGGTTTTATCGAAGCTATGTACTTTTCCACCCACCATTATTGTCGGGTCGTAGTTTCCATCTTGAGTAACATGACCGATCATGGTAGTTGTTGTAGTTTTACCATGAGTACCTGCTACACCGATACCGAATTTCATCTTCATCAACTCGGCAAGCATTTCTGCTCTTTTGATGGTTGGAATACGTTGTTCTAAAGCAGCTTTCGTTTCTTCGTTTTCATCTGCTTTGACAGCACTTGTATAGACTACTACATCAGCTCCTTCAATATTCTCAGCTGAATGACCTTGGAAAATATTAGCACCTAGTTCTTTAAGGCGGTCTGTAGTTTCGTTAGAAGCACCATCTGATCCTGTAACTTTATATCCTCGTTGGATCAATATCTCGGCCATTCCACTCATACCAATTCCACCGATGCCAACCATATGAATATGTTTGGTTCGTCCAAATACAGGTTGTGTTTGAATTCTATTCTCCATCAGTTCTTATGAGATTTTGCGAGTTCTAAAATTTCTTTTGCTATCAATTGCGCAGCATTTGGCTTTGCAAGACTTAATGCGGCTTTATTCATGGCTTTCAGCTTTTCCTGATCTTTGATCAACGCATTTACCAGTTCAGGTAAAGCGTTTACAGCATCAGCATCTTTCAACAGTTCAGATGCACCGGCATCAACCATAGATCTAGCATTTTGAGTTTGGTGATCTCCAGCAACATTGGGAGAGGGGATCAAAACACTTGGTTTTCCTGTCATCATAAATTCCGAGCATGAGCTGGCTCCGGCTCTACTAACAATAAGATCGGCAGCAGCATAAGCTTCCGGCATGTTATCAATAAAAGCTGTGAGGCGAATATTCTTATTGTTTTCCAGATCAACTTCATTCATCAATGCATCAATATATCTGCTACCACATTGCCAGATTATTTGTAGATCTGATAGCTCATTTAAATTCTTCTTTACAGCTTCGTTAATTGATTTTGCACCACCGCTACCGCCAAGTATCATTAATACTGGTTTTGATGGCTCAAAATTGAAAGATCGTAAACCAGTCTCTTTCTGTACTTTATCTAATGAGTTTCTTGTAGGATTCCCTGATTCAGTAATTTTATCAGCGGGTAAAAAATTGGCCGCTTCTTTGAACGCAGTAAATATTCTTGAAGCAAACTTGGATAACATTCTGTTTGTGACTCCTGGAAAACTATTCTGTTCCTGAATCACCACTTTAACTCCTCGTTTGCCTGCAACCCATCCTACAGGCCCGGCAGCATAACCGCCACAGGAAACCATAACTTGTGGTTTGAATGAACTTACAATGCCGAAGCTCTGAATAATGCTCGTAATCAGTTTAAATGGGAACATCAGGTTTTTCAAAGTCAGTCTTCTGTGAAAGCCACTGATCCAAACACTTTTGATCTTATATCCGGCTTTTGGAACAGCTTTCCACTCCATGTGATCTCTGGTCCCGACAAATAGGATTTGTGAATTTTTGTTTACAGCTTTGATAGCATCAGCAATTGCAATGGCAGGGTATACATGACCTCCGGTTCCACCGGCTGCTATTAAAATTCTCGGATCATCCATAATACATGGTCCTCCGATCTTTATTATGCTTAGAGATATTCAAAAGAATTCCCACCATCATTCCGGCAAAAAGCATACTAGTTCCACCATAGCTTACAAAAGGCATCGGTAATCCGGTTACCGGGAGTAACCCACTAGCAACAGCAGCATTTACAAATCCGTATAAAACAATAGTAAGTGTACAGCCAATGGCAAGAAGAGAACCCAGTGTATCTTCTGCATTTTTTGAAATAAATACGACGCCTCTAAATAAAATAAGGGTGAATATGAGAATAAGACTCATAGCTCCAAAAATGCCATACTCTTCAGCTATTATTGCAAAGATAAAATCATTGTAAGGAGCGGGTAAGAAATCTCTTTGTGCACTTTTCCCAATTCCTACGCCAAACATTTCTCCTTTAGCAATGGCAATATGAGCTTGTTGCGCTTGATAGCCGGATCCCTGAAGAATTTTACCACTTTCAATATCTTTTACTTGAGTGATGTAATCATCAATTCTACTTTGGCGATTTTCAGATTGATTGAGAAGTAATACACCTCCTAAAATTCCAACTACTATAAGTGTACCAAGTTGTAATGTACTTGCTCTTCCTACAAACATCACGATCAAACAAATACCGAATAAGATACCGGCACTACTAAAATCCTGAATTCCAATGAGTCCGCAAGTTATACTTACCCAAATCATAATAGGAATAAAGCTCCGCTTGAAGTCCTTAACATAGTCTTGTTTCTCGGATAGCAATACACATACATGTAACAAAAGAGCCACTGTAGCAACAGTAGAGGGCTGAAATGTGAATCCGGCAAGATTAAGCCAGCGTTTTGCACCAAACTGTTCCGTTCCAAACATAAGCACGGCAATAAGAAGTACCCAGCTTATTATCATCCCTAAACGGCTAAATTTAGCGAGAACGTGATAATTGATTTTTGATACGATCAACATCACAATAAAAGCAATACCAAGCTTTATAATATGTCCTGTAACTAAGGTAAAAGCAGTGGTCGACTTAGATTCAGCAAAATAAGCAATAGAGGAATACACAGCGAGTACGCCAAACATCATTAGCGCAACAACGGCCATCAGCAAAAAGCGATCGCTGCCTTGCGTACCTTTATCAATATCTTCGGGGCTGGTGCCGATGATGTTGGAAAGGTTGCTATGTGGACTGGTGTATATCATTTATTTGTTACAAGTTGTCTCATAGTTTGTAAACTTCGTCTTTGAATACTTTTCCTCTGTGTTCGTAGTCTTCAAACATATCAAAAGAAGAACAAGCCGGACTTAATAGAACTATTTCGCCACGTTTGGCTACTTTATACGCAGCACGTACTGCTTTCATCATACTTTCAGCTTTTACAAAATTGGGAGCAACGCCACCTAATTGATCTTCTATTCTATCTTTAGATTCACCAATAGCGATGATCGTATGAACTTTTTCTTTGATCTGATCTACGATCTCGCTGTAATCATTTCCTTTATCTCTACCACCCAATATCAATGTTACAGGAACATTAAAGCTGTCTAAAGCGAACCAAACTGCATTTACATTGGTGGCTTTACTGTCGTTGATATATTTCACGCCTTCTACATCGCATACTTTTTCAAGTCGATGCTCAACACCCATAAACGATTTAAGGCTTTCACGGATAGCTTCATTTTTGATCTCAGCCGCACGTGCAGCTAAAGCAGTTGCTAACCCATTTCCTAGATTATGTTTTCCGGCGAGGCCTACTTCATAAACTGACATAAGCTTTTCTTCCTTGTTATTGAATTTGAAGATGATATTTTCGTCGCGTACAAAAGCACCTTCCGGTACTTCTTTGGTGTATGAAAAAGCCCATAATTTTGGAGCACTTTCTTTTTTTTGAAGTGCTTCCACATGGTTCTTTATCATCGGATCATCATAGTTAAAGATGAACCAGTCGTTTTCTGTCTGATTTTCTGAGATTCTGAATTTTGCTGCGGCATAAGCCTCTACGCTATTACCGTATCGGTTTAAATGATCTGGCGAGATATTTAGCAATAGGCTAATTGTTGGCTTAAATGAATCAATATGGTCGAGTTGGAAACTGCTGATCTCGAGAATGAAGTCGTTGTTTTTGTCATCAACTACATCAGAAAATGCTATTCCAATATTTCCAGATACAGAGTGTTCTATTTTAGCTGTATTCCATACATGATCTAGCCAATTTGTAACGGTTGTTTTACCATTACTACCGGTAGTCGCTACTATTCTCTGATTTGTAAACCAGCTTGCAGCCTCAATTTCTGAGTAAACTTCTTTGTTTTCATTTAAATAGTGTTGTACAATCGGTGATTCCGTTGGCACTCCGGGGCTCAATACGATAAAATCGCCGGATTTAGCCTTTTCAGAATGGCCATTTTCTTCAAAGTTTATGTTAGCCTCTGATAACCGTTGCTTCCATTCGCCTTTAATGGTGGAAAAATCAGACACAAAAACATCAGCTCCTTTTTTCTTAAGAAGGAGTGCTGCAGCGATACCACTTCTGGCTGCTCCAATCACAACGATATGTTTGTTTGAAACTTCCACTATCTGATTTTCAATGTTAGAAGACTAATAATTCCAAGTATTACGGTTATGATCCAAAAACGAACTACGATCTTTTGCTCTGACCAACCTTTTTTTTCAAAGTGATGATGGATTGGGGTCATTAAAAAGACCCTTCTGCCTTCGCCGTATTTTCGTTTAGTATATTTGAAATAGGTTGTCTGGATAATTACAGAGAGTGTTTCAAAAAAGAATACACCACAGATAAAAGGGAGGAGGAGCTCTTTGTGGAGCATTAATCCTAGTGCACCGAAAGCACCGCCAAGAGCCAGAGAACCAGTATCTCCCATAAAGACAGAAGCAGGATTGGTATTATACCATAAGAAGCCCATACAGCCTCCAATCAACGCCGCACAAAAAATAGTGAGTTCGCCGGCGCCCGGTAAATACATTATATCCAGATATCCGGAGAGATCTGTTCGTCCTGATACATAAGCAAAGATCGCAAAGACAAAACCACAAATTGCAGAAACACCGGAAGCAAGACCATCCAAACCATCAGTTAAGTTTGTAGCATTACTTACCGCTGTTATCACAAAAACAGCTACGGGAATGTAGATTATCCATCCAAGGTGTTCGCCAAAGAAAGCGTAATCTATGTTTACGTTTTTCAAAAATGGGACAGTCGAAAGAGTATTTACTTCGGCAAAATCCGGATGAAAGTATAAAACAGCTCCTACAACAATACCGACTAATACCTGTCCTACAATCTTAAATCGACCTGCAAGTCCGCTTTTATCCTTCTTAACTACCTTTATGTAATCATCTAAGAAACCAACCAGTCCTAGAGCCACTATTACGAAGACAACTAGCCAAGCATACACGCTATCCATTTTCATAAATAGAATTGATGGAATGACAACAGCCAGAATAATAATAACCCCACCCATTGATGGAGTACCGGTTTTCGCTTGGTGATGATCTAGTCCCATACCTTCACGAAATACTTCTTTGAGCTGCATATTGCCCAACCATTTGATAATGCTTTTCCCAATGATCAAGCTAATTATCACAGATGTTACGGCGGCCAAACCAGTACGAGTAGAAATATATTCAAATGCCCCAGCACCTGGGAAATCGTATACTTTATCAAGCCAAGAGAATAATTCGTATAACATCAGAATCCTCCTTGAGCTTTTAGTTGGAGAGCTTCTTTAGCTATAACACGGTCGTCAAAAGAATGCCTCTCGCCGTTAACTTCCTGATAATCTTCATGTCCTTTTCCAGCAATTAAGATGATATCATTCGCTGAGGCTAATTCAATAGATTTGAAGATGGCTTCTTTTCGGGAGGTAATGGTAATTACATTCTCCGTATTATCGAAGCCTTGTAAAATATCAGCTATAATTAGATCAGGGTTTTCTGTTCTTGGATTATCACTGGTTACAATAATAGTATCAGCAAACTTTGAAGCTGCTTCTGCCATTTTAGGACGCTTGCTTGAATCTCTGTCTCCACCAGCGCCAAATACACAATAAATAAACTGCTCTTTGGTCTTCATCTCAGCCAAAGTCTGTAATACATTTTCTAGCGCATCAGGAGTATGGGCATAATCCACAATAACTTTTGGAAGGTTTTCGAATTCGTCCATAATAACAGCTTCCATTCTTCCCGGCGCTCCTTTTACTGTAGAAAGGGTGGAAGAAACATCCTTATCATTAAACCCTAGTTCTGTACAGATCAAAAATGCTTCTGCTATGTTGTAGGCATTGAACTTCCCTACTAATGAAGAGGTGATCTCTGTGCTGTTGATCGAGATCTTTAATCCGGAAGGAGAGTTATCGATAATTTCAGCATCGTTGCTAAAAGATAATTCTACGAGTTGGGCTTTGGTATCACTTGCAATGAAAGAGCCATGAGAATCATCCATATTTACTATAGCCACAGATTCTGAAGTCAGCCCATCAAAAAGAATTTTTTTAGCGGATGAATATTCTTCAATCGTCTCATGATAGTCTAGATGATCTTGAGAGAGGTTCGTAAATGCAGCTACTGAAAAGTCTATTCCTGCCACACGAGCTTGATGCAGTGCGTGTGAAGAAACTTCCATTACCAAATACTCAGAACCAGCTTCAACCATAGTTTTCATATCAGCGGCAAGCTCAATAGGATCTGATGTTGTTAGTTTACTATCTACTACCTTATCGAGAATTCTTTTTTCAACCGTTCCTAACAGAGAGGCTTTTTGTCCCAATTCAGTCAAAGTTTGATAGACTAACGTCGCCGTTGTGGTTTTACCATTGGTTCCGGTTATGCCTATCACTTTAAGCTCTTTTGCTGGGTTCCCGGCCATTTTTTGAGCTAATGGGCCTATTAAAGCTCGTGTATCTTCAACTTCTATGACACAAACCTCAGCGTCTGTATAAAAAGCTTCTTCGCAGATTAAGATCTTTGCACCACGATGGATTGCATCTTCTAAAAACATGTGGCCGTCAACTTCGGTGCCACGAATGGCGATAAAAACTGATCCTTCTGTAATTTGTCGTGAATCTTGAACAAGCGCACCAATATCGCCTTCCGGTTTGTACCGAGAAGTATTTAAAGGGCTAATAAACTCTATGAGTTCATGCGTATTCAATCGAGCTCCTTTTTAGTTACAAGTTCTAAGGATTTTGCTTTACCACGAATAGTAACTGAACTACCAACTTTCATCACGTCGCCAGCTTTAGGAAATTGACGTTCTATAGTGCCAGATCTAAAAGCTTTTGCGCTTAATCCAAGATCAGCTAAAATGCTTGTGGCTTGGCGCATACTCATTCCTCGAAGTTCAGGAACGGTAGCGTATCCTTCTTTCACTTTCGAACTGTCAACGGGTAAATAGGTTTCCGATAAAGTGAGGATAATTTCGTTTTTACCATCAAGTGTAGATCCTGCTTCAATATTTTGAGCTACCACATATCCTGATTTCCCTTCTATTTGATAAGGTATATTGAATTTTTCGAGTAGATCTTCACTTTCGCTCTTGCTAGATCCAATTAAAGAAGGAGCCTTAGTAATAAATTCCGGAGTTTCTTTAGGTGACATACTTCGTTGAATATCGCCGTCTAAACCTGCAATTCGTTTTGCTGTTTCTCTAAAAATAGGTGCAGCTGTTACACCGCCATAGCCACTGGTTTTTGGCTCGTTAAGTACAATTAAACAAACATATTTTGGATCTTCGGCAGGGAAGAAACCAACAAAGGAGGCTAAATATTTATTAGAGTATCTTCCCTTGTATACTTTTTTAGCGGTTCCGGTTTTACCGGCAATTCTTAGGCCATCAATTTGAGCCCACTCACCAGTTCCTGAATCAGAAACTACACTTTCGAAAATCGGTAGAATCTTTTGAAGTGTGTTCTTTTTTGCAACTCGTCTAATTTCAACGGGTTTGTTATCATGAACAATATTTCCATTCTGGTCTTCAATTTTATCTACCAGATAAGGACGCATCAGCATTCCTTCATTTGCAAACGCGGCATAAGCTTGAACTACTTGAAGAGGAGTAGCAAGAATTTCATATCCGTGGCTCATCCATGGTAAGCTTACTAAACTCCAGTCGTAAGGCTTGTTTAAAATACCCGCAACTTCTCCGGATAGATCGATATTCGTTTCAGATCCAAAGCCAAGGTTTCGTGCATACTGATAAAAAACTTGAGGCTTAAGGCGCATTGCAATTTCAGCCGTGGCTACATTGGATGATTTTTGAATAACCTCCTGAAAAGTCATGTTGCCAAGCGGATCATGATCTCGTAGAGTTAATCCATGAATTTCAACTTCACCCGTTTCTGGGGTTTCGAAAACTTCATTGAAATCAACCTTATCCTGCTCTACTGCAGCAATAGCGGTTACAAGCTTAAAAGTGGATCCTGGTTCCAGCATATCAGAAATGGCAAAATTTCTGCGGTTTTCATTTTCATCGCTACCTGGGTAATTAGGGTCGTACGTTGGATAATTTGCTATCGCTTTTATGGCTCCGGTCTTAGGATCTATAATGATTCCCGTTCCGTAGTCTGCTAAATTTTTGTCAACTCCTTTTTTGAGCTCATCTTCTAGAATAGCTTGAATGTAAGAGTCGATAGTAGTGTGAATAGAGTTTCCATTTTCAGGAAGTTTTTTAGGAGCACCTATGTAAGCCGAAATTTGGTTTCTTGGATCTCTTCGAACTTGCTGCACACCATCTTGTCCTTTAAGTTCTTGATCGTAATAAGCTTCTAATCCTGTTCTTCCATCCATGTTATGGTTTACAAACCCTAGAGAATGAGCAGCTAGTGAGCCAAATGTATATTTACGGCTGAAACTCTCTTCAATAATTACACCTTTTATATCCAATTGATGAATGGCATCTTTTGAGATCGGGGAAAGGTTTTTAGCAAGAACTATATATTGAGAGCTTGAAGGCGCATCTGAAATTCGTTTTTTGTAATAAGCCGCTGATCTGTTAGTCTCTTTTGCTAAAACACTCGCAAGTTGGTTGATCTGTTCTCTAGATACAGACTTACCGTTGCTATCCTTTACTTTCGGATCTAATGCAATGAGATAATTGGCAGCGTTGGTTGCAAGCAAGGTTCCGTTAGCATCATATATATTACCCCGTTGGGCAGGGATAGGGATAGAGTCTACAGCTTGCTTACTCCACAGTTTGCGTAGTTGCTCACCTTCTATATAATTGATGCGAATTAACTGAAAAGCCAATACACAAGGTATGAGCAAGAGTAATCCGAATACCAGAAACATTCTGCTTAATATGGAGGTTCTTTCTGTCATCTACTTTTTAACCTCGATCAGTTTATCAGCAGGGCCACCGTTTATGAAACCGGCTTTTTCTGCTTTCTCGTAGATTTCAGCAGGACCAACCATTCGATCGTACTGTAGTTTTAGTGCATCATGTTGAGTACGCACTTTATTGTACTCGCTTTCTAGTTTTTGCACTTCTTCTAATAATTTTTGAGTAGCAAAAACATGAGTTAGATATAGAAATCCGAATACACCTATAGCAATGGTAGCAAGAATCACTTTCCAGGGTTTAATACCTCGAATAGTTTTCTTTACCGACTTACTTGCTTTCTTACCTGATGACCTGATTTTCTTGGAGGAAGTAGAAGGGGAATCGGTATCAGGTAAAGGTACTTTACGAAGGTTAGGTCGGGTTTCGCGCTTTTTATGTGGGGATTGCACGATCATTGACCACCTCCGCTTACTTTTTCAGCTATTCGAAGTTTAGCGCTCCGTGCAGCTGGGTTTTTAGCAACCTCTTCGGGTGAAGGGGTTATAATCTGTCGATTGACAGCTTTGAGTGGGGAAATAACATTGCCATAAAAATCTTTTTCGAGTGTTCCGTCTAGATTTCCGGCTTTAAAAAACTTTTTAACGATGCGATCTTCCAAAGAATGATAAGACATCACTACAATGCGGCCACCAGGCTTCAATACTTCTAGTGACTGAGTAAGCACATCTTTTAATACATCGAGTTCGCGATTTACTTCTATTCTAATACCTTGAAATACTCTTGCTAGTGATTTTACAGCAAACTTTGCAGGTACAAGCTCTTTTATAATAGAAGCGAGTTGTCCGGTCGTTTCGATAGGACGATTATTGATGATCTCTTTTGCGATTTGTCGGCTAGCTCGTTCTTCTCCATAATGGAAGATGACATCTCGAAGCGTTTCGTAATCATAATTGTTAACCACTTGATATGCAGAAACACCGGAAAGATTTCCCATTCTCATATCTAGAGGACCATCTTCCTGAAAGCTAAAGCCACGCTCGGCTTCTTTTATCTGATGTGTTGAAACACCTAGATCAAGTAAAATTCCGGCCACCTGACCTTTTACATGGGGAGGTAGAAGGGTTGACAGATAGCCGAAATTACCTTTTATCGTTTTAAAACGGTCATCATCACCAATACGAGAAGTTGCCGCGGCAATAGCTTCATCATCTTGGTCGATAGCATATAATATTGCTTCGCTACCTAATCGGGATAAAATTTCTTTTGAATGTCCACCGCCACCAAGAGTTCCGTCTATATATATAGCATTGTTCTCAGTAATTAAGCCGTCCATACATTCATTCAACATTACCGGTATGTGCTCATGATATGTAGTCATGCTAAGCACCATCGGTTTCAAACTCATCGCCAAGCACTTGCTCAAAAATCTCTTCGATAGATTCAGCACTTACATTAGCGTCAGCTTCTTCTAATTTAGCTGGGGACCAAATTTCTATGTGTTCGCCCATTCCGATAAAAACCACTTTAGAATCTATAGCAGAGTATTCCATATGATCGGAGGGGAGGGCGATACGGTTTTGCTTGTCGAGGGATAGATCTTCAGCAAATCGTAACAGATATCTTTTAACTAAACGGCCTTTTTTACTAAAGGAATTAACTGTAGAAAGCTTTTTTTCCACAGCTTGCCATTCGTTTTCTGGGTATAAATAGAGGCATTCTTCAGACTGCCCGCGCACGATAGTGAATCTTTCTTGTGCGTCTGGGGTGAGATTTTTGCGTAGTTTGGCAGGGAAGGCTACACGACCTTTATCGTCTATACTATGCTCGTATTGTCCTTTAAAGCTAGGCACGATTCCCTCACAAGTGTTGAAGATTGCTAAATTAGTGATTTAAGAGTAGTCCCCACTATCTCCCACATCACCCCACAATGTACCCTAAAAATATAATATGTGTCAAGAAATTTGTTTATGAAATAGGGAAAAGTTTTCCACATTCAATATAGAGGCTGTTTTTGGGCTTCCGGATTAATGGAGGGAGGGAGTGGGGGAGTTTTTAACTTGACGTCATCCCGAACTTGTTTCGGGATCTGTTGGGAGTAGAGCCTTGAATAGATAATTCTTTATCAAAGGATATTAACTTTCTTAAAAATTTTTGTAAGGAATTACTTCTCAAGTCGTCTTACTAACCATGAGCAAAGGCTTTGTTTACATATTATCAAATATTGAGAGGACGACTCTTTATATAGGTGTTACTTCAAATCTTATTCAGAGAATTTGGAATCATAAGAAGGGAGAAGGCTCTAAATTCACCGCAAAGTATAAACTCACTATTCTTTTATACGCAGAAGAATTTGATTCAATATCTGATGCTATTACTAGAGAGAAGCAACTTAAGGCTTGGAGAAAGGATTGGAAATGGGAGTTGATTATGAAATCGAATCCTGAATTGATAGATTGGTATCCTACTTTAAGAGGGTAAATCGTTACAGATGCTGAATCACACTCACTTCGTTCGTTGTTCAGCATGACGAGGAATTTAGAATAAACTAGACTAGCACGTCATCCTGAACTTGATTCAGGATCTGTTGGGAGTAGAACTTGTAATTAGATTATATAATCAGTCAATGCTTATGTTTCGTCATACTAGAAATCTTATCTATTGAATTTCTTTTGCATTATCTATAGCTAGAATTCAAAGCCGATAATTCAGCATTCAAAACTCCCTAATCAATCCTATCACCAACTCAGCAAATTCGCCTTTCTTCATTTCGGCAGCTTCTTTTACTTCGGCGTGATCTAGTTTTTGATCGGTAACTCCGGCTGCAGCATTTGTGATGAGTGAAACAGCAGCGGATCTAATTCCAAGTCTAGCAGCTTCCATCAGTTCTGGTGCGGTGCTCATTCCCACGGCATCACCACCGAGCATTCGGTAGGCTTTGATCTCAGCTTTGGTTTCGTAATTAGGTCCTTTTACATAAAAATAGGTTCCACGCTTGGTAGTCACTCCGGCATCATGAGCTATTTGTTGCACTCGGTCAGCAATGGGGTAGAGGTCCAACGTCCATTTTTTTGAAGATGGTGCGGCTTTAAGATCCATATTTTGTTTGATGATATCTTCAATGACCATTAAATCACCAACACGAAATTCTAAGTTAATTCCTCCGGCCGCATTAGAAACGAGCAGTTTATCAGCATTAAAAGCTTGTGCAATATGAACAGGTAGTACCGTCTTTTGAAATGCATATCCTTCATAAAAATGAAAACGACCGGAAAAAGCGAGTGTAGATTTTCCCTCTACTTCGCCAAATATTAAAGCACCCGAATGCCCTTGAACTGTTGATTGTGGAAACTTAGGAATTTCAGAATAGGGAATTACCAACTGGTTTTGAATCTGCTTACCAAAGTCTCCAAGTCCTGAACCGAGTATTACAACGGCTTCAATCTTTTTAGGAAACCCTTTATTGAGTAAAAAATCTTTTATCTCAGTTATATAATCAGGCAGGGACATAAGAATCTACAGGTTCTGTAATGTATCCGGTTTTATCATCGTAACCGGTAAGTTTAATAATCGGAGTGCTGTCATCATGATAACCTAAAATAGTATAACCTTCATCAAATGCCAGTTTTGCCAATCGCTCTCTTTGCTGTTGACTAGTTTTAGGGTCGAAATCATATTTGGCGGCAAACTTTCGGTTAACCTGACCACGAGTTGCAATCACATCACCTGCTTGCATGAATTTTTCATTGCCATCATCAAAAAGTAATACTTGATGGAATTCAGTATGACCGCCTATTTTTTCTACTTTCAATTCAGGATATACTTCATCTTGCTCATCCAAAAAGTGTAGATCGGCTTTGGCATCTATAAAAGAAACGAACTCTGTTTTTTCTTCATCGTAAAAAAGATCTTTAGCCATTACTTTTTCCCAACCTTTTTTAGAGACCCAAATTTTAGCTTCGGGAAAAGTTAGTTCCCAGTATCCATTTTCTTTGTTTGCCAATCCTCCGATATGATCGTAGTGTAAATGACTGCAAACTACATCTGTAATATCAAACTCAGTGAGGTCGTGTTGTTCCAAATTCTCACGGATTACGTGAGGTCCGGTATCTTCCCCAAATTCCCCGATTCCACAATCAAACAGAAATTTACGTTCCGGAGTAGAAACCAAAAAAGGATTCAATGAAATTTTAAGAGCTCCTTTAGCAGGTTTGTCATCTCTTGAAATACGATTGAATTTTTTGTCTAATCCAACGGAGAAAGTGCCTTCGTATAATGCGGCAACATAAGTTTTTTTAAGTGACATAGTTAAGAAGTGACTGAGTTACAAAGTAGCCTTTAGTAACAGAGTTTATATTATTTTAATGTTCGGATAAAGCTACTCATCATTCTTTCGATTTCTCGAGTACCATCATATAGTTCATTGAATTGTGCTTTATAGATTGCTGTTACCAATTCCATCGAGTGCTGCCATATTTTAAGGTCTCGAAATGTTTTAATCATAATTTTCAACTTTGTTACTATGTCACTAAAAATACTCTGTAACTGTTATGATTCAAACGTTTCGTATGCCTTAATGATATCCTTAACAAGTTTATGGCGCACTACATCTTCTTCGTGCAAGTACACAAAATCGATTCCATCAACTTCCTTAAGAATATTTTGAACAGTAATTAATCCCGATTCTTGTTTTCTAGGAAGGTCAGTTTGGGTAACATCACCGGTAATAATAGCCCGACTATTAAATCCAATTCTGGTTAAGAACATTTTCATTTGGGCATTGGTAGCATTTTGAGCTTCATCCAGAATTACGAATGCATTGTTTAATGTTCTTCCTCGCATATAAGCAAGTGGGGCAATTTCTATGATATTTTTTGTTAGATATAGATCTAATTTATCAGTTTCGATCATATCTTCGAGCGCATCGTAAAGCGGACGTAAATAAGGGTCTATTTTTTCTTTTAGATCGCCGGGTAAAAAACCAAGACTTTCACCGGCTTCAACTGCTGGTCTGGCTAAAATAATTTTCTTTACTCGTTGTTCCTTTAAAGCTTTTACTGCAAGAGCAACCGAAGTATATGTTTTTCCCGTTCCTGCCGGACCGATAGAAAAAAGGATGTCACTTTCGTTAGAAGTTGTGACAATACGCTTTTGTCCCGGAGTTTTTGCATGCACAGGTATTCCATCATAGGTGTATAAAATGAGATCGCCTTCACTAATATTTTTAGGTAAAGGTGTGCGTGCTCTGTGCTCACCACTTTTAAGAGTGATAAGTGTTTTTACTTCATTTTCGGTCACAGCTCCTTTTCTTGAAGCTACACCAATCATGCCTTCAATGATATTTTTTACCAGATCCACTTCTTCACTAGGACCGGTAACTTTAACTCGATTTCCACGAGCATTAATCCGTGTTTCGGGAAATGATTTATCTAAGATCTGGATATTCTTATCATGTAATCCGAATAGTGAAATCGGATCAGAGTCTGAGATATCTACTACTTGTTCTAAAAGGGTGCGTTCGTCTTCGATGGAACTTTGTATTGAGTTATTATTAAAGCTTAAGATAATAAAATAAGAGGGGAGAAGTAACCTAACACTATCAAAAGTAATGTCATCCTAAGGAAACTTCCGTAGAATCTATAAATCTGTTGAACTATAAAATACTTTGTGTAGATCCATCGCTATCGCTCTGGATGAAGAATTCTTAAATCAGCTTTCAAGCTTACCCATTAGTTCTTGAACTCTAGCTGTTATATCATCCGCTTTAAATACACTACTACCGGCAACAAGAACATCAGCACCAGCCTCGGCAACCTGTTCAATATTTTTTAAAGAAACACCGCCATCAATTTCTATAAGAAAACCATGTCCACCTGCTTCACGGAGATCTGAAAGTTCTTGAAGTTTTTCATAGCTAGATTCTATAAAACTTTGGCCGCCAAATCCCGGATTAACACTCATGATCAAAACCAGATCAACATATTCTAGGATAGGTTCAATATTATATAAAGAAGTTGCGGGATTCACTACAACACCAGCCATGATCCCATGTTTTTTGATGTTTTGGATCGAACGATGTAAATGTGGGCAAGCTTCGTAATGAACAGATATGAGGTCGGCTCCTGCTTGAACATAGTCTTCTGTGAATTGATCAGGATTTTCAATCATTAAATGAACATCCATAAAAGCTTCCGGCGCAGCTTTTTTTGCTGCTTTTACAATACTTGGCCCATAACTGATATTAGGAACAAAGTGACCATCCATAATATCACAATGAATCCAAGTTACACCACCTTCAACACAGTCATTTATATCACTACCGAGCTGAGTAAAGTCAGCAGCTAAAATTGATGGGGCGAGGATAGGAAGTTGAAAGTCCATTTAGTCTTTTTTGGGGTTTGGAATTTTTTGTGGAATTGGTACTCCGGTAGAGTCAATATTTATAACACCACCTTCTTCAGGTTCAATAGCTTCAAAGCGCTCAGAAATAACAAGGTCGATAGTTTCACCTTCAACAATTTCAGTAACTTTAGGAGTGAAATCTAACACCGTGTTTGGTGCTACATCTCTACTAGGGCGAAACCGAATTTCACCAAGGCGTAATCCCGCTTCTCGTAATTTTAATTGAGCCTGTGGAAGTCGTAGTCCAACAATCTCCGGAATGATAACAACCTTACTGCCCAAACCGTCACTCACTACCAGATCGATGGTAGTTCCTTTTGCTACAGTGTCACCTTGTGTAATGGATTGTCGAAGAATTACATTTTTAAACCGGGAAGACTCATAACTGATTGAGCCAACTTCAAGACCATAATTTTGAAGCTGAAGTTGAGCATTTCTTATCCCCAGATTAATCACATTAGGAACCACAACAACGGGTTTCACCTCAGTGTTTACTGTGAGATATATTTTACGATTGGGCTTAACAATGGTGTTCGCTGAAGGTTGTTGATCAATCACATAGTTAGCCGGAAATGCTGAGTTAGCACGTCTGTCCGCAACTTCATATCTCAAGCCTATACTGGTTAGTTGCTCCTCCGCTTCATCTAGTGTGATGCGGGTAAGATCAGGTACGGTTAATCCTTCATAATAATTAGTGTAATTCGGCATAATTACTTTATCTAAAAGAAAAAGTGATGTAATGCCCAGAAGTACTACTCCTAATATTGAAAGGTAGAATTTTTTACTGGTAAATATCCTCTTTAGCATATTCCAAAAATACAGCATTGCTGGGGATGTTAAAAGTGCAAGGTTAATGAAAATGAATCAGCACGCATCATATTTGCAGATGGTTCAAGTTGAGCATTTTTTAGCTTAACGGTGAAAAGAGCATCAAAGGCTGAAACTACATGATTTATTACTAAAAGGTTTAAAATGTTCCCTGCACGGCGATAATTATTATTAAATCTATCAGCTCGTGATGCGCCAAGTAAGAAAAAATCTGAGGCAAATTTTCCGGTATTGTCATATTGGTAATTATAATCCGGATTATTGCCTGCTACATTTTGAGCGTGAAAGTCTGACCAGCCCGCTTCAAATTGGTAGTATTTACTTATCAGTTCATAGTATTGCTGGGAACCATATGCGGGAAGAACGTGGGAAAAATCACCACTACCACAACTTCCACAGATAAGGGGAGTATTACGTTCAATAGATTGTAGCAATCCAATATTAACTCGATCCCAATCATTTCGAGTGTCGGTGTAATCAGGAGTTAACCCGGACACCATAGTTCTCAGATCTTCGATTTGAGGATTGCTTGCTGCAGGATTATTATCATAGTAACCTACCAGCCATTGTGCATAAGCAACAACACTCCATTCACTGTTAGCATAAGATTGGTATCTGCGTTCTTGTTCTTTTGCAGCGTTTGTTCGGTTGATGTAATAAAAAATACTAAAAGCCTCTGTGGCAAGATAGATTCCTGCCCTTGCCCAATTCCCGTTTGCAGCTTGAGCAGTTCCCGGGACAATTGCAGAAGATAGAAATGCTACACCGGGTTTAGTTCTCTGAGCGTGAATAAATCCACTACCCGTTTCAGAAGGTTGTAATGAAAAATCACTAATTGCTAAAGGTGCGGAAGTAGTCGTCTTTGTAGGTTTGAGGATATTTCCAGCAAGATCTGATTTTAGCTGAGCAAAACTAATCGTTGATAAAACAGTCGAATAAATAAGAATCAATAACCATTGTTTCATAACAACTCAAAATCAAAAGTTAATCCAAAATGAAATAGGAATTCACGCCCATAACTTACGGTATTATTTCCTGATCCCGTTACAAAATCCTCAGGTAGTGAAAGTTGATATTCATTGAATCCATAGGATGCACTAACAAATAGCTTTAATGGGAATAAGTAGTATCCATTCATAGCTAAACGAAGCTCTGTTCCTACTCCTGTTTTCAGAGAGTTATCGGTGCCAAACGGAGAATTCCATGCATTACCTGCTTCAAAGAAAACACGTGCGTATAATTTGTCTAGAGTATATGGACCTGTTTGTTTTGTAATATTGGTAAGGATTGGTGCAAAATAAGAAAGACTTGTGAAAGCAGTTCTGTCTCCACCAAGTGCAAAATAAGGGTAACTTCGCATACCCATAAATCCACCAATATAATCCGTATAAAAAGAATCATTGGGATTATTGAAATAAGCAAAACCTCTAGCTCTGGCTTGGAATGCTTGTCCCGAGGCGAGCTTGAATCCATAGCGCACATGCAGTTCAGTAGAATGGTTCTTCGATGTTTTAAATATTGGAACCAGTGCTCCGTCTTTAATATCATATTCTTCCAATAGCTTGCCAGGCTGAAACTGATATCTGAGATACCCTTTTAGCCCTATGGGAGCTATATCTGCATCTGTAGTAAAATCGTAGTAATCAACAGTATAAGAAGCAGACAGTGTTGTTCCCTTAAAGTATTCTGATGATGATCCTGTAACAAAACCTTGTAATTCATTAGAATAGAAATTATCCGTTTCCACTCGATAAGGACTATAACCAATTCCCAGTTCTAGCAAAGAGCGTCGGCTAATTTTACTTCTAAAGAATAAGTTTGCTTCCCAAATTTGGTAAGCTATATCGACATTTATGGTATCCTGTTCGGCGCAAGATGTACATGGAAATTCTTCGATTTGTAAGCCATCTGCTACATTTCTACGTAGATTATATAGTTCTACAGAAACTGTTGGCGACCAACTCTTTTTGATAAAAGGTAATCCGCGATATTCAGCAATAAGAAATAAGTCGCGATCTAATTCAAAAAGACGATTTGGTTTAAAAAAACCTCCGATACTTTCGGCAGGAAGTGATCCTACCCCAATCATAGCACCTCCAAAAATACTTAGCTTGTCTAACACATCTCTGGAAGAAAAGTAGACGCCGGGTTTAACATCTCGTAGTAAATTTTCACCCAGCTTAGCAAACTGACCGTTTTTAAGAAGAGTACCATTATTGCCATTCAATTTTGAGTAATTATCGAAACGAAGTACCGGATAAAAAGAAAAATCAATGAAAGTATCTTCATATTCCCGATAAGAAAATTCTTTAGTAGCTGAGTCATCATTACTCAAAGAAAAAGAATAAGAGCCCGTATCAGCTACAGCATGTTCTAGCTGTGTGAAAGGTTTAATATCACTATCATTGAAATTGTTTAATCGAGTGATTCCATCGGAAACTGAGACTGGATCATAATCAGACTCTGAATATGTGGGGTTGTAGCTGAGTGATTCAAAATCATGAGAAGAGGGAAGTCCTTTTTTGATTTTATACCCATCAACTTCATATTCTGAATAGTACAAGTTTCCATCAGTATCCACAAAAGGCATAAAAGCACCACCCATAACATTGGTGACCTTAGTAGAAATTCCTGAGGCTAAATTAAGTTCATAAATATTGAAAATGCCACTCTCATCACTCGCATAATACAGAGTTGTTCCATCATGAGAAACCATAGGATCTCTGGCGTCGATGAATTCATCACCAAGTACTGATTGAATCTCTTTAGTCTCTAGATTAATTTTTCGGATAGATCTATTTCCAAGATCAGCATAAGAAAAATAAATAGACCGACCATCTGGTGACCACGTTGGAGTATATATTGTTTCTCCATGCTGAAATGAAGTAATTGGGGTGATCTCTTTAGACTCGGGATCAAGCAGTACAAGATTTTGAGTTCCTTTGTTATACTGAACGGCGGCAATATTTGAGCCATCGGGATTCCATGCGGGAGATTCTATCCTAGCACCATTTGTAAGGCGAATATTATCTTCTGAAGTAATATCATACAAGAATATGTCTCTGTATGATTCTCCATATTTAGTGGCTTTATTTACTGAATAGGTAATATTTTCTCCATCTGGAGAGAACGAAAATGACGTATTAATAAAAGTAACTAGAGGTTTTTCTGTTGCAGTTGTATGTTGCTGATGCCCATCAAAAAGTTGGTTAGAAACCTGAGCAATTTCTTTAGATCCATTTTTATCTTTCAAGTACAAAGATGCCAATCCATAATCTCTGCCTTTGTTTGATAGATAAGCAATTGAGTTTCCGTCAGGAGAAACCTTTGGGTGAAAATTGAAAAAGCCATTTTGTTCAATGTATTCACTGTTACTTTCAACAAAGTCCTCAGTAGCGTTAAGGTAGAATTCTTTTCTTTCAGTAATCCAATTTTCAAATACTTGTTTGCCAGGAATTCCGGTTGCAATCTCAATGGCGTCAGCGACATTATAAGTACCCTTTGTTGCGAGAGCCGAAGTGATCTCTCTTAGAATTTCTTCCCCAAAGGTGTCAACCAAGTAAATCACAAAAGCAAAACCTTGGTTATATACAGTCTCTCTTTCTATGCTCGTTTTTGAAGAAAAGGTTCCCATTTCTTCTAATGTGAAGTAGGCATCTGATAAGATGCGGGTTCGCAAGATCATATCTCGGTGCGAATCCCATGTTTCGTACAATAATCCCTGTCGCTGATATTGAGCTGTACCTTCAGCTAACCAAGCGGGTACATTTATGGAAGCAAAGGGTAAAGTGACAATCCCATTAGGAAACCCATAAAGCACATCAGGCCGCCGAACATTTTCATAACTTAACCACTGAAGGTATGCAATCGGAAATTTTCGCTTACGCTTCATCGCTTTCTGAATTTGCACTATATGTGTGAATTCGTGTGTAATCACATTTCTGAGCCAATTATTCGTTCCACGAAGAGGAGAGTCTAAAGCGGGAACCCAGATATCAATTTTATTATCAAAGAAGTAGGCAGCACCATTCGAATAATCTTCTCGATCTTTTAGAACGATACTTACTTTCTGGTCTGGTTCGTATTGATATAAGTCAGTAGTTGGTTGGTAAATTTCTTCAGCTATTCGGGCTGTAACTTTTGCAGATCTACTATTTCCCTCTTGAAAGTGGATCAAAAAATGATCGCTTTCAATAGTAAACCATTCCAAATGATTGTATGAATAATCGTAATAAAGAGGACTGGTTTGTGCATGAAGAAAGGATGAAATCCCTCCGGTTAAAATTGATATGAGAAGAAGAATCTTTTTCATTAATGAATCACAGCAATTTTAACGAGTTTTGATTCAGACTTCCCATCTACAGTCGCTTTGACCATAGCGAAGTATGCACCACTTGCCCAGTTAGAAGTATTGAGTATCACTTCTTCCGGTGCTCCACCATTTACCGTGTAACTATTTTTAAAAATTAGCTGTCCACTTTGGGTGATAATATTTATTTCAACTTGACCTGCATCCTTAACTTGAAACCTTAGATTTGTTTCTTCATCAGCCGGGTTAGGCCAATTGTAAGTTTCATCCTTATTTAAGGTAGTGAAAGATTGATTTCCATTGTTAGAAGTGGATGGATTAATATCTGCCGAGACTTTGTTAAATCTATTTTTTCCATAACGAGTAGGCCATTGTGAAGTAGTAAAGTTGCGGAATTTCCACGCTTTTATATCACCGACATGACTTACAGCATATAAGGTGTTCCCCACGAAGGCAGGATGGATGGGTTGAACTTGTTGATCTACTATTTCCCCAACAAACAAAGGAAACCCTTCTATCAAAGTTCCATTTTTTTCAAAAGCGAAAATATTTAATGAAAACTCATCTTGACCTACTACAATAATATCTTGATCGTTGTCTCCCGTAATATCGGCAAGCAATGGTGTTCCAATAAATGAAAAGCCTTCTGGTGCATTAATAGGAGTATTATTTAGAATAGCACCATTTCTGTTGTAACCATTTACAGTATTATGAATTCTATCAACCCGGAAAAATTCAAAATCTTCACTTATTGCAGGCCATTGTGCACCATCCTCTCTAAATAGGATCGTAAATGGATCAGACTTTGCTGGATCTGCAAGTATAAATGCCTCGTCTTCAAAAATGTAATATGCGTTTTCTGATTCCCCTTTTATAACTCCTGAATACAATCTGTTGTTCGACAAAGAAAGGTAATTCGAGATGCTGCTGTTATTAAAACTTACCGTTTGTCCATTGATAGACGCACTCTCATTATTCACAAATTCAGATTGGAATGGAACAGTGGATTGTTTAGGTAAATTCGCACCTGTATTAATGTCTAAAGCAATATCTGTAAAATCTAAGAATAGCGAATCTCCATCTTGAGAGCTTACGAAAGCATTATTTGCTGTGGTATCTACTTGCCATATTTGATCAAAATCTTCTGAACCTGAATTCCATTCATAAGCAGTTACTAAAAAATTAGGAGCTGTTACTGGGTTAGATGCAGTTATAAAATGTTGACCCAATAAAGGTTGTTGATTGGTTGGATTGGAGATTACATATGTGGGATTTGATGGAACATTAATTCTAATGGCTGAAATATTTTCAGTTTTTGGAATCACTACAAAGCTATCAACCCCTGAAGTATGAAGCCCAATCGATAAAGGGTAAAAATCATGGTATGAGTTGGGTTCAGTAAAAAAGTCGGCCGTATTTTGCGTTAGATTAAGCACCTGATCGAAACCAAAATCGAGAGTTGTAAATTTCTCTATTTTAAAGGATGCCGTTGGCAAGTTATCAGAAAAGTCATAAAAACGAACAAAAGTCTTAGCACCCGAATTACTATTTGTATTAGGGAATGTCTGTGGACTGAACTCGTTTTTATAAAGCTGAATTTCATTTCCTTGAGTAAGCACAGTGAAATTATTTCCACTCCACCAAAAGTCAAAGGGGATTCCAAATGCGGCACTATTATCGAGTGCACCACTTAATGGCAGTCCAATATTTTGTGAACCTTCTGCTTCTTCTAGATCTATTCCTCGATGATCCGGATCACTATTAACACCAACATTTTGAGCGATTTTTTTAGCGATTACAGATTCATCTATATGCCAAATGAGAATTCCGCCATTCAAAACTCGATCATCTGAAGTCCCTTGCGTATTGTCTGCACCAATGTCCAGACCACCGGGAAGACTCCAATCAAAATCACTTACATCTACAAGTACGCCTTGTTCAAAAAGGTCATCAAAATCAGATTCTTGATAGAGAAATGTATCATTATCGTTCTCGAAAGTTTGTTGAACTTCAGTTCCATCATTTTTGCGGATGGTTAGTGTAACCCCATCATTATTGAGATCTCGGTGTCTATTTTCGAGCAAAAAGTATTCTGAAGAAGATAAATTGTAACGTGCAATATTATTCAAATCATTACTACTTGCAGCAGATAAAGCAACGTCACCAATAGTTTCTTCAGTTACTTGAAAAGGAGAGACCCAGCCTAGGTAAACTTTCTCCCAAGCCGACGGTTCGGGAGGAAAAAGTCCTTGATACGAGAAAAAACTAGCTCCATCCATCAATCCAAACCGCCCGATACCAGATTCACCCGTTTCTGTATTAAATAGATCAGGAAGACCTAGATGGCTACCGATAGAGGCACAGAGCAAACCATTGATAGATAATGGGAATACGAATTCATTTTCTTGAACATCTAGGCCACGTCGCGACTCAGTTCTAGGAATTATTAATGAATTGGTAACTCTAAATGTCCCATTTGCTACAGGTATTCCATCAAAACTTGGTTGATCTAACAAACTTAACAGATCATTTTTTTTGAGGGTGATGGATGGTATGTCTTGAGGAGTGATATCTAAGCTTGTTCCAACTAATTCTATATCACGTCCTATACCTGCATGGAAAATTATAAAAGCAGTGTTATCGGGATCAAGTCCTGTTAGATTGATATCATCAAAACCGTTGCTTTCTTCAACTTTGGTCCAAGAATCGACAATAAACTCGGCTAATTTTTCATTCGTAAAAGTTTTTCCTGTTGGGGAATATTCTTTCATCTCTTTATCCAAACGATATACAGTTGGTATCATTTGATAGTTTAGGTCTAGCTGTCCGTCAGAGGATCGTTGGAAATAATTATTAGCGAAATCTAGATGTGCTTCAAAATATGATTGATTGTGAGGGAGAGGATCAATATTCGTAGGATCATTTTCTAGGTAAGGAAGTCCTCCTTCAAAAATACCGGTCCCTGAAGTTAGATCATTATCATCGGGTTGAAATTCTATCATTACAGCCACTATGTTTAAAGTCCCTGTAGTTGGAATAGATGAGACTACATCATTAGACAAAGAAATCGAATGACTTTTTTTAGGAAGAATTTGTTGAGCGTAAGATGCAATAGAACTTATAGAGAGCATACTTAATGCTAAGATGCTCTTTATAAATAGGGGGCTCGAAACCGGCATGTAATTTAATAGTTCAGTAGAATACTAAAGCGGAGAGTATTTGCTAGGGGGCTTTGTGACTCTAATGTTTTTATATAACTAAAATCGACTCCAAATTGATTGTATCTTAGCCCAGCACCAAATGTAATAAACTCTCTATCTCCATTGTTTGGAGCTTCATAGTAATAGCCACCACGTATAGCGAATTGACGATTGTACCAATATTCGAGACCTGCACCAATCATAAACTGTTCCATTAAGCTAACATTGGTACGTGTGCCGGTATTAGGATCTAAAGGTCGGTACGTATCCCATGATTCAACAAGTGCTCGTAAAGGGCTGATGGTTCTAAATTCGAAAGTAGAATCGTTAATAGCAGTAGCCTCTTGTCGAGCCATTATTTTGGAGAAGTCTACGGCTACGGTAACTTCATTAATTCTATCTTCATCCAAACCTATGTTGATAGCAGGTCCAAATCTTAGCACAGTAGGGAGAGGATCTTTCTGAGCATTATCAGAATACTGAATACCAGGTCCAAGGTTCGATAGATTTATTCCAAAACTAGCAATAGCATCAGAAACGCCTACATCAAAAGGGTTTGTTTTATAAAGCATAGCTAAATCTACTCCAACACTTGAGCCAGGATTCACTTTTTGTCCACCTACACTAGTACCATTAGCTAAACTTGAGTAAATCAAACGAAGACCTCCACCAAGGGCTAAGTTTTTGTTGATTTCAGTTCCGTAAGAAAGCCCTACAGCAAACTCGTAACTATTAAAGCGTGAAATTACGTTATTAGATTCATCCGTATTAACTTGTTCACCTAGGTTTAGGAATGTGATATGTCCCCCGATAGTACCAATACCTTCTACATATTGTTTAACTACCAAGTAATCATAAAATAGATCACTAACTCCAAAGTTAGCTAGCCAATTGGAGTGTGTAAAACTAGCTTGATTATCTTTTTGATAGGCTAAGCCTGCTGGATTCCAAAATAATGCAGCTGCGTTATCAGCTAATGCTACACCTGTATTTCCCATACCGGCGCCTCTGGAATCAGCCTCAATCTGTAAAAATGGTACGCCTGTAATCCCAACCTGCGCATCCGCTTTTGGTGATACAAATAAAAATAGTCCGACAAATAATAAAAATACTTTGTTCATATAGGTAAATTTTTTTTAAATATAACGTATTAAAATGATTTTTATGCTCTCTATCGTATGATTACGAGCTTTTCGATTTTTTCGATTGATTGTTTCCCTTCTGGGGTTTCTGCCGTAACCCGTAGCACATAAATATAAGTACCGTTGCCCAAGCGATCATTATCCCGGTCACGGCCATTCCATGAAATATTGGCATAAGAATTAGTAGTAATAAGTGATTGTTGCTTTATATGTTGTATCGGTTTCCCACTTAGTGTGTATACTTTGATAGATACATCTAAGGGGTTTCCCGGCTGATTATGCTCGAAGGTAAATTGAGTTTTATTATTCATTGGATTAGGGTAGTTGTAAACATTCCTAATCGATAACTCATTTTGAGGTGCAACTTCGAAAAAGATCTCTTTTTCGTTGGGGTTATTATGCACATCCCATGCTCGAACTTTCAGCGTATAACTACCCTCTGGTAATTGGTCTAGAGGGTACTCGATACGACCTCCGGTAAAGTCATTTAAATTTCCCTCATAAAAATCATTGAGGATAAATGTTTGTGTTGGTTTTGTATCGATGGTAGCAATTATCTCATGTCCTACTCCTGTTCCTGTTGTGTTAATACCCGAGTCGTCATCAATCTCTACAATTAAAGTAGGTGAATCGCTGACTAGGTTTCCGTTTACAAATTTTTCGTCGTTCAAATATATATTCAATGAAGGTCCGGTGGCATCATTTACTGCATTTGGGTTTACTCCGGAAAAAGAAATTTTTGAATAAGAACCGCTTGCTGATAGATCAGTTCCTTTTGCGTACAAAACAATTCTGCCATTTAGAGTGGAATTGCTAATATCTTTTGGAACGATAAACGTTTGAGAGAAGACTCCATTTTGTACCGTTACTTTACCCTTGAAGAGAATGTCCTTTTCAATATTGTAAGTGCAATCACCATTCAGTACACAGTTCCATTCTCTCTCTGGAAGATTTACAGCCCTTTTAGCATCAAAAATGGATAGCGTGGTTTCTCCATTAAATGAACTGTCAAGTTGCCCGTTATTATCTTCAATCCGGCCTATAACGGTTACTTGATCCAAAGCTCTAATTGATACCGTTGTATCTTGATTAAGTACGTCAATTCCATTTATAGAAGTAAGTGATGCTTTTTTTGAAGGTAATTTAAACGGAGTAGCTGGGTCACCAATTAGAACGAATTTTTTGTTGTTAGTTGAAGAGCCTACGCGTGATGAACCACTTCCGATCACTGAATTTTTTGTTTCTCGCATAATGTCCCCAAGCCTTTTTGGAGTTCCGTCAGTTTTACGTTCCGCCATTCTTTGAGACAAAGCTATATTGAGCCCAAAGTTATTATTAGAGCTTATAGAACTGCTTGTATATACAACTCTTGTAGTGGTAAATGAAGCAATAGCTCCACCATTAGCCGCACTAACAAAACGTTCGGCGCCAGACTGATCACTTGTGTCATCATAGCGACCAAATTGACAAGTTGCTGTTACTAAAACACAGAGTTTGTTGGTATTAGTAAAATTTGGAATGTATTCGGATAAGAATAAATCTTCATCCGATAATGTTTGCTCATTCCCGTGTCCTGAATAGTTGAGAACTAATGTTCCATTATCGACCGCGCTAATAAAGTCTTTAGTAGCTTCTGGAATTCGCCTTCCACCACCGGTTATTTCAGGCTGATACGAAAACTCATAGATTTTATTTAGTCGAATGCCTGGTTCGTTGACTTGCATCATTTCTGCTGAGACATCGGCATTTATGGTATGTATATCTCTGTTTCGATTAGGATCAGGGAAATCGTCGTCAGCAGCAAAAGTGAATAAACTTTGCCACTCACCTACATTTTCGGGAGATTCATACCTTTTAATCTTATCTGTAAAATTGGACGCTTCAGTTGTTGTTTGGGCTGTGATTCTTCCAATACCGATATCCATTAAAAAAGAACTAGATGTATTGCCGTTGCCCAAGTCTCCTTCTGAATCATCTAGATATCCAAAAAAGTCATCGGTACCAAATGTTCCCGTTCCTCCACCAGTTGCTCGAGTAGTAGATTGCTCACTTTGATAAGTAAGTACGTGATTAGTTAAAGCATTCGGAACGATGTCTTTTGTATCGTAGGTTGTGTCTCCAAAAAGCAATAGGTATTGAGGCTCATTCTGACCGTTATTAAGAGCTCTGTCCCACAAAAATTTAACGTAATCTCTAATTGCAGTTGGATCTTTAGTACCACTCGAAAACTCATTGAAAATCTCTGTTTGAGTAACTAAAACAGTACTTAAGCCATTTTGCTCTCGGTATTGAGCCAATTCCTGTGCTTCGTTTCTCAGAACATCAGAAGTAACAATAATGTAGTCAGGATAGGTTGTTAGTCCTCTTAAATTTTGAGTAGCTATTCTTGCACCTAAATCGGGTTCAGGAAAAACAGATTGAGCGATTATTGTTCTTCCGGTATTTTGAAAATAGTTTACAGTATAATTTGTACCAGACTGTTGAGAATTCAACAACAATGGATTTGAAGGCTCTGTAACATCAAAAACATATGGCTCCGTATTAAAACCTTGTAGCTGGTAAGTAACTTCTTCTATTGGGTCAGAGTTATTGTTGGTATAAAAAAGCAGTCTATCTGATTCTGTAATTAGTGAACGCTCAAAAGTTAGTTCAATCCAATCTACAAAAGCGATACTATTTTGCTGCCTGTGCGTAATTGTAGCTGTAAGATCTAAAAGACCATTGTTGTGAGTGGCTGAAACAGTATTGTTTATATTAAACGGAGAAGCAGCAGGGCCTTCGTTTCCATTATAACCTCTTGTGGAGCTAGATGAAGACAAACTGGAGATGCTACTTTGTGCGACATCAACATTATTAAGATCAATATCGAAAGTAGTGAGAGCTTCAGATCTGGCATATAATCGTGCATTAACTTGAATAGTTAAAGGGTTTGAAGCACCCGTAACTGTAGTTTCAAAAATTGAAACGGGGGTATTGCTTTGAGTAGATGGGATAGATTGTCCCAACCAAAACCTGCCTGATTTAAACTTATCCTCAGGTTTTGTTAACTCGTCGTCTTTCCAAATAAAGTCAGTAAAAGAAGTGACTGTAGAAGTAGGATTAATGGAAGTATTTACGGGTGCTAATCTGGCTCCATTTTGAGCGCCCACAGTTAAATACACATACTTTACATCCGAATATGGGTGCAAGTTGTGTGAGAAATCATCTTGATCTCTAGTTACTTGATGCGGGCTATTTCCATAAAATAAGACTCGATCATTCGAATCAAATGAACCGTCAGACTCTCCCTCAACAAGGATAGGAGACTGAGAGAAAGTAGGCCTGGAAGTACTGTTTAGTTCTGGTAATTGAAATCCGTTAGCTCCCCAGAGTTGAATTTTTTTGGGATCTATATTTTCTACATCAATACCAATATCTTCCAAATAGCTGTAGTCCAACTGATATATATTATTTTCGGTTATAGGTATTTTATACCAATTACCCGTAGCCAAAGGTGAGCTAAGTAATATATTTTTTCTGGACTGTATAGTTCTGCTATTTTGATCTTTATATACTCTTATTTTTAATTTTCGAGTTATAAGAGTAGAAGAGGCTGAGTATCTAGTTCTATGGATTAAGAGCTGAGCTTTTTCAAAACCTCTAAACAATCCTGTATTAGCCACTTCTATAACTCCTGTTTCGTTGGAAGCTATGAATGAAGCAGTAATCTCATTTTCTGTTAGAGCCCTGTCAATTTCAGATATACGTTGTTCTAAAACTTTGTATGCAGGCTGGTTATTTATTATAGGAATCAGAATCTGATAAGGGGGCAGAGTTTTATCAGTATCATTTACTAGTTCGTAGTCAGTAAATGAATCAGTATTTGCTGTAACCGTTACTGATTGTGCACTAAGCGTCATCGAGTAAAAGAAAGCATATAACCCACAAAAAAGCAGAAGCTTGGTTTTCATTAATTACTATAGTGTTCTGAAATTAAATAACGCGTTAAGCGTAGAAATAGTAGCTGTTTGAAATAGTAATAGTGGGTTTAGACTTTTAGGTGGAGCAGGATAACCTGAGAGTAATATTTATTCGTTAAAATGAAAGAATAAGATTTGTAGCAGTATTACCGATCAGTTGGGTTTTGTTAAAGCCTATCAGATAATATGTGAGTTAGGGTATAATGTCAAACAAAAAAAAAGGAGCTTTTAAAAAAGCTCCTTTGAAAATCAGATCATTTCGATGACAAGGGCGGAAGCACCACCACCACCGTTACAAATACCGGCGCAACCATACTTTCCTCCGGTTCTCTTTAAAGCATGTAATAAAGTCACCACTATACGTGCTCCTGAACATCCAATAGGGTGGCCAATACTTACAGCCCCACCATGAATATTTACTTTTTTAGGATCTAGTTCTAGAATTTGATTATTCGCAATTGAAACCACCGAAAATGCTTCGTTAACCTCGTAAAGATCTATTTCTTTGGTTGATAGTCCGGCTTTCTTTAATGCGATCGGGATAGCATCAGAAGGAGCTGTTGTAAACCATTCGGGTGCTTTTGCAGCGCTACCATGACTTAAAATTTTAGCAAGGGGCTTAAGACCTAAATCTTTCGCTTTATCAGCACTCATTACCAATACAGCGGCAGCTCCGTCATTTATACTTGAAGCGTTAGCAGCGGTAACAGTTCCTTCTTTGTCAAAGACAGGTCGAAGTGTAGGAATTTTATCGAAGTTAACTTTAGCAACTTCCTCATCTTTATCTACAACAGTAACATTTCCTTTTCGATCAGTGATTTTAACCTTGATCATCTCGCCATCAAAGTAGCCTTTATCTTGAGCTTCTTTCGCTCTTTTGTATGACTCAATAGCAAATTCGTCTTGTTCTTCTCTGCTGATGTTGCATTCTTTAGCACAAACTTCAGCTGCATTTCCCATGGCGTAGTCATTATACACATCCCACAGTCCATCTTTAAGAATACCGTCTTCGGTTTGTACATGCCCATATTTTGAGCCATAACGTTGTTTTGGTAAGTAATAAGGGACATTACTCATGCTTTCCATTCCCCCGGCAACTACTATGTCTGCATCACCTAGACGAACTTGATCTGCAGCGATCATTATTGCCTTCATACCTGAAGCACAGACTTTATTTACTGTTGTACTTGCTGTTTTTTGGGATAAACCGGCTTTAAGAGCAGCTTGTCGAGCAGGAGCTTGTCCTATTCCTGCAGTTAAAACATTACCCATTACTACTTCTTGAACCTCATTAGGATCGATACCAGTAGATTTTAGAAGCTCAATAATTGCTGTACTACCAAGTTCTGGGGCAGTCAATGAGGATAATCCTCCTCCAAATCCACCGATGGGAGTTCTTTTGGCTTCTACTATTACTACATCTCGCATGATAAATATCTTTTTAGTTATAATTCTGTAAGCGCTTTTCTAACTCTTAAATTACGAATTGTAAAAGAAGATTGTTTGTTAAAAAGCTTGTTCTAAATCTTGTATTAAATCTTCTGCATCTTCAATGCCAACCGAAAGTCTGATAAGTGAGTCCATCAATCCTGCTTTCTCTCGGTGTTCTTTGGGGATAGACCCATGAGTCATTGATGCAGGATGGCTTATAAGTGATTCAACGCCACCTAAACTCTCTGCTAATGTAAAAAATCTTGTACTAGCCATAAACTTTGTAGCAGCTTCGATAGAGTCATCCTTCAAAGAAAATGAAACCATACCGCCAAAATCATCCATTTGTTTTTTGGCAAGTTCGTGTTGTGGATGTGAACTTAAACCAGGGTAGTGCACTTCCGCTACTTTTGGATGATTATCCAAGAAATCAGCTATTTGTTTAGCATTTGAAACAGCACGCTCAACTCTTACTGACAACGTTTTGATACCTCTTAGAACTAAATAGCAATCCATTGGTCCAGGAACTGCACCTGTAGATTTAACCTGAAATAGAAGATTGTCCAGAATTTCTTTATTAGAAGTAGCAATAGCCCCATGAATAACATCAGAATGACCACCCAAGTATTTAGTAGCAGAATGAAGTACTGCATCTGCACCTAGTTCCGCCGGACGTTGTAAATAAGGAGATGCAAAGGTATTGTCTACTACCGATAAAGCATTGTTATTGTGAGCTATGTCTGACAGTTTTTGTATATCGACAACACGAAGTAGTGGATTAGTAGGTGTCTCAATCCATAACAATTTGGTAGTTGGCTTGATGGTATTTTTAACCAAGTCAAGATCCGTCATATCAATAAACGAAAACTCAATTCCATACGGTTCAAAAACAGAGGTAAATAGGCGATAAGACCCACCGTATAAATCATCCGATGCAATGATATGATCCCCTGGGCGAAACATTTTTAACAAAGCATCCATTGCCGCCACTCCACTAGCAAAACAAGCACAAGATTCAGTGCCTTCTAAGCCGGCAATCATCTTTTCTAAAGCAGTTCTGGTAGGATTGCCAACTCTAGCATAATCATATCCTTGATGAACGTTAGGAGCAGATTGCGCAAAGGTTGAGGTTTGAAAAATTGGAGGCATTACTGCGCCAGAAGTTTCTTCATTTTTCTGACCAGCATGTATAGTTTTAGTATTAAAACGCATTATTGATTTGTCCAGCTGTTTTTAAGCTTATTTAGATTATCGATTTTAGTAGAATAACTATCATTTTCACTATTTAGTTCTACTAATTTTTTGTAGTAATCGAGGGCAAAATCAGTAAGAGATAACGCTTTTGTTTTAATGTCATCTTTATCTGAATCAAAAGCTGATTTGTAGAGCGAAAAATAGTTGCCTGACATATTATTATAAAATACCGCAAGGCTTTCAGTAAACTCAATACTAGAATCGTCTAATTTATATGCTTCAACTAATTGTTCTTCTGCATTTTGAGACAATCCTTCAATTTCAACCCTTAATGTTTGAGCTGCAGATGTGTCGTTAGAGGCATAAGAAGTTTTCAGGTTTGAAAAAAGTTCTGAAACTTGAATATATAACTGAGTTCCATATACATTATGAAGCTTCGCTTCTTTTGGGTACTCTTCAATTAGTTGGTCTAAAAAAGTAACTGCTTCAGAAGTTCTATTTTGACTTATATATGCGTTCACAAGCCCAAATGCGATATTTTTATTTTTTAAAGGATCTTGATTAGCCTTTTGATAATAAAAAATTGATTGTTCTGGGTTTCCCATCTCTAAGTAAAGAAAACCAAGATTCTCAGAAACTTCAGAATCTGCATTATTGATAGATTCGGCTTTTTTAAGGGTATTAATAGCACCGTCTAAATCATCGTTATTATACAGCGCAATTGAAAGTGATTTGTAACTTTCTACTTTTTCAGAATCTATTACAATTGCATTATTGAAATGAGCAATAGCAGTTTGCAATGATTGTTCAGTGCCACTTTCGTATTCTTTAAGACCTGTTTGATGTTCTAAATTCCAATAATAATTATTAAGGCTATCTATCTCTTCCTCAATAGAATTATCAGCTAGCTCGGTTTGATATACTAAGGCTGAATCAAACGCAGATATCATACTTTGATAACTAGACTTTCGGTTTATGACTGTATCTTTTTGAGCCGCCAGCCCATGTACTTTACCTTTTTGAAAGTAAAGCGAAGAGCTAGGATTTTTAGATATCTCAATTGATATTTTATCGATAGCTTCTTGGTAGTTTTCTTGATCAACAAGGTTGTCGACTGAGAATTTAGTACTAGAACAAGAAACAAAAAACCCGATTACAAGAACTAAGCTTGCATATCGGGTAATAGTGGAATTTTTCATAGAATTTTGATCTTAAAAGACAGATTTATTACATGCCTGCTTTTTCCATAGCAGCTTCTGCTTTTTCATTCATATTAAGCAAAGTGTAAATCTGAAATAGAGATCTCCAGTAGCTCTGTTCTTCTGGACGAATTTCTACCGCTTTCTCATAGTTTACCATAGCGTCTCTCAGATTGTCCTTTGCTTCATCGTCTATTTTTGAAGATTCAGCGTTATCTGTAGTAGCATTTCTTTTCTCGAATAATGCAGCCGCTTTGTTTTGATAAATGATACCAAGAGTACTGAAAGCATCAGCATCATCAGGTCGGAGCTCGGTAACTAGATTTAGTTCTTCAATAGAAGTATCAGTTAATTCATTAGCTCTGCTCATATTAGTTTCGATCTCAGATCTCAAAGTCGAGATCCTATTTTCAGCATTTTGTTTCTCTGTACCAGAAAGGCTTCTAGCTTGTCTCTCAAGTTCAAAAATTTCATCATATTTCGCTGAATTTTCTTCATTAATATCTCTAGCCATTACGTAAACCTGAGTTCCAAGTACTAAATGGTACTGTGGGTTTTCAGGATCTCTTTCAATTAGAGATCTAATTACTTCGATAGATTTCTGGTTCTCTCCAATGTTCATGTAAGAATCAGCAAGCTTTTGTACCAATGAGATTGAATCAGGATACATCTCAATTCCTTCAACAAGTATGGTATTTGCTTTTTTATACTCTTCAGTTTGTAAATAGAGCGATCCTAATCTGTCATAATCATAAGCAGAAATCGTTGATTTTAGCTCTAACATATCTTCATACGTTGTAATGCTTTTATCAAGGTTGTCATTAAGGCGATAAACTTCAGAAAGAACCTCGTATGATAAAACACTATCAGGATTTATGATTATTGCATTCTCAAGATGATCTTCAGATATGTCTAAAGGGTTTGCTGTTTGAGGAAGAGAAGAATCTCCTTGAGCATATTGAACTCCTAGGTTGTGCTCTCTACTCCACGTTCTATCCGTTAAAAGCTGGGCTTCAACAGACTCAAGGTTTTTTGTTCCTTGCTGGCTGTACATCTCAATAGAAGTGTTAAGATTTTCTCTCATCTTAGAGTAGCTGTCTTTTCTTCCATTTACATTAGGATTGTTTTGAGCCATCTCAGAGTAAACAAGACCTTTATAGTAATAAGCATTTGCATTTGTTGGGTCTTCAGAAATTGCTTGATCTAATGATGTGAGAGCTGCTCCGTAATTCTTAGCTTCAATTCCGTCTTTAGCTTCTTTGATGAGCGGGTTAGACTCTCCTCCGCAACTAATTATTAAAGTCGCTAAAACCGCAAAAGAAAGAAGTCTCTGTAAATTCTTTTTCATATCAGTATAAAATTGGTAGTGGTTGGTTTCAAATGGTTTTTATAAGTTAACAAAATAACTATATAAAGCGCTTTCCGCAAAAAAGAAGGTGGTAATTTCAAATTAATCTTATATAAGAAATTTATGAAAAATATTATTTCAACAAGTAGTGCGCCAGCTGCCATAGGGCCTTATAGCCAAGCTATTGAGTATAATGGTGTAGTTTATTGCTCAGGACAGATACCTTTAGATCCAGAGACGATGCAAATAGTTGGTGATAATGCGGCAGATCAAGCAAAGCAAGTAATGAAAAACTTAGAAGCTGTTCTTACAGAAGCTGGCACTAATTTCTCTAAAGTTATTAAATGTTCTATATTTTTAGATACAATGGATGACTTTGGTGCGGTAAATGAAGTGTATGGAAGTTATTTTAAAAATGAACCTCCTGCTAGAGAAACTGTTGCTGTACAAACACTCCCTAAAAGTGTGTTAGTTGAGATTAGTTGTATAGCTTACGTTTAATTTTTAAGCAGGTAACTTTTTGAAATTGAGTTGCCTGCTTTATCCTTTACCTTAATCTGTAGCGTGTCCATCTTTGATGGGGTAAAGTTAGGTAAGTAAAATGTGAATGTATCGTTTTCGTAATCATATTCAGGAATTCCACGATTACCATTTACAGTAATTATAGCTGTTTTATAGTCAATTCCGGATAGCTCATCTTGAGTTCGAATTTTATAAGTAGTAGTTCCATTTCCAAGTTTGGTTACTTTTGGATAAGATAACCTTGGAGGAATGGAATCGGTTAGCACAACAAATTTCCCAAAATTTTCGTGATAAGCATGCAGAGTAGATCCTGATATCCATGATTCAACAAAACTCACTGCGCCGTTTTTATCCAAGCTATATAGATTTGTTTGATCTAAACTCAGGTACTTATCATTGACTTGTATTTGAGTATAGATCTCTTTCCTAATGGGGAGTTCTTCTTTACCTATTTCAACAAAGATTGAATCATTTCTTAGATCCCAGTTCTGAATAATACTTAGAGTATCAAAAAAAGCATAAGGCTCAATCCGGGTGATTAACTTATGATCAGGAGAGGCTAGTTTATATTTCTTGTTTGGCTCTAATCTTGAAATAGTGTAATTAATGTCGTGTTTAATATTGAGAATTCTTTGATCGAGTGTTGAATCCCAAAGAGCTCCTTTACTAAAGTTCCTTAGGTCTACATTAGTTGAGTCGTTAATAGATATCCAGTCGTTTGTCCAATATTCCACATCGTTATCATTTTTGTCAGATGATCTATCTTTCTCATAATCGCGAATTTCTATAGGGATAACAGCGATTGATTTATTGCCAAAATAATCTTCCGTTGAAATAACATACGAACCTGATTTTACGTGCATAACAGGATTATTTTTTACTAAGAAGGGATGCGTAATATTGTCGTTTATAAATAAGCGTTGAAATGTTCTGCGAGTGGAATTATGAGCAGGAATTCTATTCATAAACATCTTATCAGCTTCAGAGAAATTGAATGAATTCATCTCCTCAATGAACAACACCTCGTTATCAACGTTTAGAGAGGTTCTGTAAGGCGCATATTTATTAGTTACAGAATTTGCTTCATCATATATATTAGGAGCTATTCCAAACTTATCCGTTACATACACAGTGTCGAAATAGGTGGTGTCATTATGAACTGATTGCGGATAAATAGTTTTGGGATATACCAATCCATCTATCTTGGTATTTGGGCTTAAAGGTTCAACTAAAATAGAAGAAAAGACAGGCGGTAAGGTGTCTTTTATTTCGAAAGAGTACTGTAGGGGATTTAATGGTTGATTATATTTATCTCTAATTTCAAAATGTAAATGGGGAGGTCCGATTCCAGTAGAGCCTGTATATCCGATCACGTCACCCTGTTTTACTTCTATATTCCTAGGCTCCAAAAATTCATCCATAGTATAGGAATAGTCTTGTAAACGGACTGAGTCTGCAATTTTTTGAAACTCAGTATTGAATCGCTGCAGATGTGCATATACAGTATATGAGCCATCGTTATGCTTTAAATAAATGGCTTTGCCGTATCCTTTATTTGTAGTTAAAAGCTGACTCAAGATACCATCTTTTGAGGCGTATACTTTATAACCTTCGCGCCCCCATGTTTTTATATCTAGACCTGCATGAAAATGGGCAGACCTAGTTTCGCCAAATGTTGAACTTAAAAAACGTCCAGAGTTTGTAGGCCATAAATACTCTGAAGATTGAGCGAAGAGCTGTGTTGAACAAAGTAAATATAGAATAAGTGAGAGTGATCTTTTCAAAACTATTTAACTGATACTGAAAGAGTTGTGAGTCTCTTACCTAAGGTTGCGGTTATTTGATCCCCTGATTTAATTTGTGCTACTCCACTTGGTGTGCCTGTAAAGATGAGGTCGCCCGGATGTAATGTGAATATTTCAGATAAGTATGAGATTAAAAAGCTGATAGAAAAAATCATTTGGGAGGAGTTTCCGGATTGTCTTTTAATTCCATTAACAGAAATATCTATGTCAATATTATCTAGATCTTCCAACTTACTGAGGGGGATAAGTTGACTTACAGGTGCAAAAGTATCAAAACCTTTTGCAACACTCCAAGGATGACCTGAATCTTTAGCTTTTTGTTGAATGTCTCTCGCAGTAAAATCGATACCTACTCCTATACCTTCTATATAACTAATGGCGTCATCTTGTGGGATATTTTTTCCTTTTTTAGATACCGCTATAACAATTTCTACCTCGTGATGAACATCAGAACTTTGTTGAGGAATTATAATCTCAGCACCATCAAAACAAAGAGAGCTTTGAGGTTTTAAAAATATAAGGGGAGAGGAAGGAACAGGGTTGTTTAACTCCTTCGCATGTTCGGTATAATTTCTACCGATGCAATAGATCGTTCCTAGTTGGTGGTTTAGCCCGGGTAGTTTTTTATCAGTCATATTTCAAAGATATAAAAAAAGCCCCGTACATAAACATGAACGGGGCTTAAATATTTCTGTGCTTTATCAGCTTAAAGGCTCTACGTTGATAAACTTACGTCCACCTGATTTGATAGAGAAGTTTACATGACCATCAGCTACAGCGAAAAGAGTATCATCACCACCGCGCATAACATTAGCGCCTGGGTGAAATTTAGTTCCTCTTTGACGCATAAGAATATTTCCAGAGCGAACAAATTCGCCACCAAATTTCTTAACGCCTAATCGTTTACTTTCTGAATCACGTCCGTTTCTAGTAGAACCTTGACCTTTCTTATGTGCCATTATACTTAGGTATTAGGAATTAAAATTAACTCAACGCTTCGATTAACTCAGCTTTCTTCATGCTGGAATATCCAGTAAGGCCTTTTTCAGAAGCCATTTTCTTAAGCTCAGCAACAGTGTGCGATGATAGATCTGAAGAAGCTGTTTCAGCTTTTGCTTCAGTCTTAGTTTCTTCTTTTTTAGGAGCTGATTTCTTAGCAGCTTTTTTAGTACTTCCAGATGCAGATATAGACTCAATTTGTATTTGAGACATCACTTGTCTGTGACCATTCAATTTCTGATATCCTTTTCTTCTTTTCTTCTTGAATACAAGAACTTTATCAGACTTAACAGTATCTAGGATTGTTGCTGTTATAGAAGCACCTTCAACAACTGGTGTTCCAACTTTAACAGCGCCTTTGTCATCTTTTAGTAAAAGAACATTGTCAAAAGTAACAGAGTCAGAATCAGAATTTTGCTTATCAACAAAAAGAACGTCTTTTTCAGCTACTTTATATTGATGTCCGCCGATTTCTACTATAGCGTACATGGTATTTAATTTCTTTTTTTGGATTATTTTAGAGCTTACAAAGATAAGCGATTGTTCTTATAAAACAAAGTAAAAAACTAATGTTCTCGATATTTTGAACGGCTAAATTAAATCGGTTCTAAGATCAATAAAACGATGTCTTAAACTCTGTAGTTAAGCCACTTTCGAAGTTGCTCGTTGAAATCCTTTACGATTAATATGACCAATATACTTTCCAATTATTCTTACTTCTTCAAAAACATCGGGCTCAACAACTATATCGTCATAACTTTCATTCGCTGCTTCTAGTCGTAATCCATTATTGTCCCAATAGATCTTTTTGAGACTTGTTTCACCATTGTAAAGAACGGCACCTATATCGCCATTTTTTACATCTGTATCCATTAAAACCACTAGATCCCCATCATAGATGTCCACATCTTTCATGCTGAATCCAGATACACGGAGAGCAAATAATTGATCTAAGTTTGGGAACAATGAAGATAGAGTAATTTTTCCAAGATCAGCTTCTACAGCTTCTTGTAAATACCCTGCAGCTATTAAGCCACGAATAGGAATACCATCTTGATCATCATATTCTTCTAAGAGATTCTTTTTCTTTTCAGATGGAAGATCGTATTCTTCATCGTTGCGTTTAATGAGAAAACCTTTTTTCAGTAGTGCTTGGATATTTTGGGTTACACTATTGGGAGACCGATAATCAAAATGTTCAGCAATTTCTCTATATGTAGGCCAAACATCGTGGTCTTTCTTATATTCTACGATATAGTTAAAAAATTCCTGCTGTTTTCTAGTTAAATGCGCATTATCCATGGTAATAAATTACTTAATGTGTAAAGTATGTGTAATAAACGGAGTTCTTTTATGAGTGTCAATAAAAAATGTGTGCAATTCATGTATAAAAATATTTTACTGTTTCTGATTTTAATTATGACAGTTAATTGTGATCCCGCAAAAAAGGAAGCAGCTTTACTACTTACCGGTGAATATCCGGCTTTATATGAAGCTGTTTATGAAAGGGATGGAGAAGCACTTTTAAGTTTTACAACTCATCAAAAAGAGCAGATTCGAACTCAAGCATGGAATGCATTAATCAATACTCCGGTACCTGATATGGATGCATTTATTGATCAAATTAACGAGGCTAACACTGTTGAAGCTTGGGCATCTCTATGGCTAAAAGAACTTTCTGACGAGCAAGTTGAGAGGTTGAACGAGCTTTTTATTGCAAGTGACGCCACAAATATGGGACTTGTTTCTGCTTTAGGGCAAGTGGGAAATTCGCGATCACTAGAATTATTGATAGAAGAGGGTGTTCCTCCAAATGCTGAAATGGAATTTCAACTTGCGTATGCAATTGGGAGTTTGACTAGAGACATAAAAATTACAAATGAGCAACAACTCGAGATAGTGGAGAGAGCATTAACTATAACTAATGCAAAAGCAAGTCAGGCGTATTTATATGGCTTTTATCGAACAAGAAATAACCCGGAAAAACCAAAACTAACTGATGAGGCTATCGATAAAATTATAGAATTATGGAAAGATTTTTATCCTTCAGAAGTTGGTCCTGATAGATATATCTCTGCTTTATTAATGAAAGAACATTCAGGCTTGGTGTATCATCATTTTGTAGATGAAGATTTTATCAGCATGGATACTCAATTGGCTATCGAAATTATTCAAGGAGTTATGCAAAATGAAACTGATGATGCTTATGCTCCGGTAGCATTAAACGCATTTCTAAATCATAAAAACCCGCAGGTTGTTGTACAATCGTTACGAGCTATTGCTGAGAATGAAGATTATTCCCAGCAGTTGGACAATACTATTTTAAATGCTACAGCACTGAATGTGGGAGTAGAGGATTATGTGAGACTCGTTGGCTTTAATACTTCGCCAAATGCTAAGAAATATGAAGATGAGCTATTGACGATCGGTCAAGAAAATCCATACTTACAAAATCTTCGATATTCAGCTTTTAAAAAGATATGGGATGAGTCAAAGGTTTTTGATCATTTAGTTACCGAGATTAATGAAGCCACAGGACTACTTTATAGTAATCTTCTTATCGAGCTCAATAGGCTTTGGGCTAATGCTGATAAAGAATTCAAATCAGTTGCTAGAACTGAGATTGCAAAAGAGATTCTAATGACGGCTTTGGAAAAAGGGGAGCGATCAAACTTGTTTCATGCACTTTATTCTGATGAAAATATAGTCACAGAGAATGATTTTGAGAAGTTCGTTACACTTTTGAATGACCAATCCGTTGTTGATGATAGTGACGTGTTTATATCTGTTACATCTATTTTAAAAGACAGGTTTGAAGATGATTCAGAGCAAGTAATAACAGAGCTATACAGCAATGCTGGAAAAAAATTAAAGGAAAGCTTAATAGCTCAAGAATGGTCTTTTATAGAAGATTCTCTACCACCCGTAAAATTTAGAAACATAGATTGGGATAGACTAGCTGATTTAGGTCCTAATCCGGTTTGGGTTTTGGCAACTAAAAAAGGAAATATTGAAGTTACTCTTGATGTGTTAACTGCGCCAGCCACTATTTCAGGTATGGATAGCTTAATTACCAATGGAGATTATGACGGAGTAGCTTTTCATCGTGTAGTTCCAAATTTTGTAATTCAAGGCGGAGACGTAGAAACAGGACTTGGTTCCGGCGGACCTGGTTATACAGTACCAACGGAAGGTAGCTCCACTCAATATTTTAGAGGGAAAGCTGGCGTGGCAAGTTCAGGTACAGATACTGAAGGAAGTCAGTATTTCTTTATGAATGTATGGGCTCCTCATTTAAATGGAGGCTATGCTATTTTTGGTGAAGTTACTGAGGGCATGAGTGTTGTAGATAGAATTACGCAAGGCGATGTAGTGCAGAGGTCTTACTGGAAATAGAGTCTAGATTATTTTGTCTTTGCAATCATAAGTTCATCCCAGCGAGTGGTGTATCTTTTACTAAGGTGGTTTTGATTCATTAACCACTTGTTGCGATGATCTTTTTCTTTATGCAATCCTGTAGATGCAAACGCCGCTTTATTTCTCCCATATTTTGAATTGATCTGGTCAAGGCATTCCATCAGTTTAAACTGCTGTTGGGTATAAAGATGTGGATCAAAAAGATCCATTTGAACTTCTGTATTTGGAATAATTCCGGTAAGGCTAACCCCGGCTTTTTTATATTTTGTATTCTCTATATATAAGTGATTTACCAATCCCTTTGCTAGGTTAATCAATGTTGGTGTGTGAGCTGTGGGAACCTGTAATGAAGTGCCGGCTGTGTATTTGTATTGTCCTTTTAGATTAGAGTATTTATCACCTATTAGTGTAACATGCAGAATTGAAGCCACAGATTCTTGAGCACGCAGTTTTTCAATTGCTCGCGAAACATAGGTAGATATAGCTTCTTGTAAATGCTCTAATTCATAAATTGGTTTCCCAAACATCCGAGAAGTTAAGATCCCTTTTCGTTTATCTAGTGCTTCGCCCATTTTAATACAAGGAATTCCATTTAGTTCAAGCACCGTTCGTAGCCCTGTGATATGTAGGTTTTTTTTAACCCATTTTTTATTATTAATGGTTTGTTTTAAATCTAATGCAGTGGTGATGTTATACTGGTTTAACCTAACTGTCATGCCGGCACCAATGCCCCATATTTTTTGAATGGGAATGTGTTTTAAGTGTTGGTCTATTTTTTTTGAGTTTTCAAAGCAAAGAACACCATTTGTTTGAGAATCATGTTTGGCAATACCGTTTGCCACTTTGGCTAATGTTTTACTAGAAGCGATACCCACCGAAACCGGAAGCCCTGTCCATTTTTGAATGGTATTTCTTATATATGAACCATATTCATTCAAATCATCAAAAACATTGGTAGAAACCAGAGCAAAAGCCTCATCTATGCTATACACTTCAATATTATGAGATAGCTGATTGAGGATATCCATCACTCGATCTGACATTTCACCGTAGAGTGCATAATTAGATGATCTTACCACCACATTATTCTCTTTAAAGAATTTCCGATATTTAAATTCCGGTGCGCCCATGGGTACGCCAATATCTTTAGCTTCTTGAGATCGTGCTATTACGCAGCCATCATTATTGGATAAAATAACAATAGGCTTTCCTGCTAAAGTGGGGTTGAAAACTCGTTCACATGATGCATAGAAATTATTACAGTCTACCATAGCATATGCAATGGATGAATTCTTGAAATAATTAAAAGCCATCTGATTCACCTTCGATGTTAAATCGATGTATTACATGAGTTACTACTCCCCAAATAGTCCATTCTGTCTCTTTAGAAATAGCAATAGGTTTAAGGGTAGAATCATCCGATACCAAAAAAATACGAGAGCCTTGCAAAACGAACCGCCAAATAGAGGGCTCCTCATCAATAGAAGTTATAATGATACAACCATGTTTTGCGGTAATAGATCTGTCAACAATTAAAATATCTCTATTATGAATGCCAGAACGAGACATTGCATTTCCTTGAGCTCGTACATAAAAGGTAGCAGAAGGGCGGAATACAACAAGGTCTTCTAGATTAAGTGCTTTTTCTAAATGATCAGAAGCGGGGGAGGGGAATCCGGTTTCCATTTTACGGGCTAGATCTAATCTGCCTGTTCGGATCTTTTCAGGGGTACTCTTTTGTGCTTCTATACTTCTCATTCAGTGATCTCATTTCATATATTATACATGTGCATTATATGTATAAAGTAGCGGTAAGACAAAGTCATTTTTAGGAAATTTCATTTAATGAATGATATTTTCTGAAAGTTGATTAGCTTGGGGTGAAGAGTATAATTATTGGAATAGAATGTAGCGGAATGGTTTTATTGGGATATATATTGATTGCTTTTATAGGGATGGAGGTGATCTCTTATTGTGTGCATCGCTGGCTTTTCCATGGCGTTTTATGGAATATTCATGAGTCACATCATACCCCATCTCACGGGGTGTTTGAACTGAATGATGTTTTCTCATTGGTTTTTGCAGGAATATCTATGGGGTTAATGATAACCGGAGCAGATACGATGTTTACATCAGCCCATTTTGGAATTGGAACTGGTATAGCTGTATATGGATTATTGTATTTCATTATCCATGATGTGTTTACACACAAACGTTTTGGATCGTTTAAAAGCGATAATTGGTTTATGAAATTAGTTCGTAGAGCTCATCAGCGACACCATCAAGATGTAGGAAGAAAAGGACATGAGCCGTATGGTTTATTCTTATTTCCTTATGATAGATATCCAGAGAGGAAAAGAAAAAAAGATCGATTTCCTTAAATTATTTTTGTCCTTCCCACTCTTGCAAAAACGTAGAAACGTAGTTTTCCATAAAAGCATGCCGCTCTTGAGCGATCTTCTTTGCGGCATTCGTATTCATTCTATCTTTTAAAAGAAAAAGCTTTTCATAGAAATGATTTATGGTGTGTCCGTCGTCATTTTTATAGGCATTGAAATTTGAATGCATGGTAGGAGCTATCTCCGGATTGTAAAGTTCACGAGATTTATGTCCACCATAGGCAAAAGCTCGGGCAATGCCGATAGCCCCAATAGCATCAAGTCGGTCAGCGTCTTGTACTATTTCACCCTCAATGGTTTTCATGGGTGTTTTTACTCCAGCTCCTTTATAAGAAACATCAGTGATAATTTCTGATACATGCTGAATAACATCTTCTTGAACGTTCAAAGAATGCAGCCAATCTCGGGCTACTTTTGGTCCTATAGTTGTATCACCATTGTGAAATTTATGATCGGCAATATCGTGTAAAAGCGCAGCTAACTCTACGGTATAAAGATGAACTTGGGTGTTAGTATCATCAGCTAACCGTTTCGCCATATTCCAAACTCGTTGAATATGCCACCAATCATGGCCAGAACCTTCGCCTTCAAGTTTCTCACGAACGTATGCAGCTGTTTTATTAATGATCTCCGTGTCAGCTAATTGAGACATATGCGGTCAATAATTTATTATGATCATTAATCAATGAGTTCATTTAGAACGTCTCTTAAGTTGAAACTTGCTCTAATATCATTATAACGAGCAATATTTCCTTCTCGATCAACTAGAATATAAAAAGGAATACCGCCTCCTTTATAAGCTTTGAAAGTTTCTTGCTCGAAGCCATTTCCGCCATATAATTGAGGCCATGGATTGTTAAGTCTATTTATATCTTTTTCCCAAACAGATTTATCAATCTCATTAGAGATTCCAATAATTTCAAAATCGTCTCTGCTAAAATCACTGTATAATTCCTTCATTATTGGAAATTCATCTAAGCAAGGTTGACACCAGCCTGCCCAGAAATCGAGTAATACATATTTACCTCGGTAATCTTCTAAAGTATGAGTATTACCTTCGTTATCAGTTAAAGAAAAAGGAACTGCAGGTTCTCCGGGAGAAACAGACTTGATCTCGTTATAGAAGTAAGTTAAGAACTCAGTGTACTCAGTAAAATCAGCATATTGATCTAGGTACGTTCTATACGTTGGCTCCGCTTTAACAAGCTCAATTTCTCCAATGCGTTCGGCAACAAAAAATAATTCTGTATAAGCACGAGCTTGTCGATCATCAATATATTCGAGTAACCGCATTCGTTTCTCGTTTAACTCTTCGTACGCAAGTCGTTTGATGTCATGTTCCGCGAGGCTTTGTCCCACTGCATTGGTTAGACTATCATAAATGCCGAAAGTACGAGCGTAATAATGAGAAACATCACGAATACCAGCTCGTTGAGCTTGTAATGATTCTAAAGTAAAAAAGCCGCCATCCTTAGCTTGTTTTAAGATTGAATCTCTTTCGGTATCGGCATCAAAGTTTTCATTCTTAAATCGGTACTCAACTGATTTGACTTGATTGACGAGTAGCTCTCCTTTAGCTTTTAGTATTAAGTCCGAATATCTAGTCTCTGACAGATGATTTTCTGCTATACTTATTTTTTCTTTACTCAAAACAATAGCTGAATTTTCTAGCCCGGCTTTATAGTTATTCATTTCCTTCTCAATCCGTTTATCTAGTCCTTCTATCTCCATTAAATAGTTTTGATATGCATTATAGTCGGAAATATTATTGGAAGAGATCTCAATATTTAGAGGAAAGGAAGACCGGTTTATATTTACATCTAGACGATCATCCTTATCAGCAATTAAAGGGAAAGATTTATCATCAATAGATAAAATTAATCGGCTTTGATCTTCCAAGCGCACAGTGATTTCAAAATTTCCATCACTATCCGGTTTTATTGAGTATTCTTGTTTTGGGGAATATTTATAATGTAGTGGTATCTTTGAAATTGCAACGGTTGCATCTCCTATATAATCAATATTTCCCGATATTGTCATTCGCTTTGTTTCATTGTTAAAGCAGGTGCTTAATAATATTATCTTTAAAGATATTATAAAGGTAAATCGTGATGAGAGCATAATAGTATTTATATAGAGCTAAAGTATATTTTGATGACAGAGTAAAGAATAATTTGAAAAGGAATTCAAAGATTTCTTTCTTAGTTATTTATTTAATAATAGTAATGTAACAAATGGAAAGGCTAATACTCTTGTAAGCGAAAAGAAGCACAAAAGTGTAAATTCTTTATACAAATAGGTACAAAACCAAGTTGAAATGAGAGTTTTTGACACTAACAAAACATTGAGACTATATAAAAAAGGTAAACAGTAATGATTCAAAATAATCAGAATAAAGATTTAGAGAGAGAAATAGATCTATATTTAAACGGACAGTTGTCGGAAGAGCAAATTGATAGTCTCTGGGCAAAACTAATTCAGGATGGCTATTACCTGGATTACATGAAAAGTGCAGCTAACCTTAGGTCAGTCATCATAGAAAATAGAGATGAAGTTAAACCTACCGCTGTAATGCAAATTAGAAAATATGCTAGTTATGTTGCAGCTGCTGCAGTATTAATATTTGTTGGGACACTTGGTGTAATGAATTACTCTTCAAGTGGGGCTTCACTAGAACCTATTTCAGAGATTGGGTTAGATATAGTGAGGAGTGATGTAGGAGTTTCAGCTAATGTAACAAATGAAACTATCAAGAAAGCTATTCAACTGGCAGCTGATGGAAATACGTTTGAAGCGAAAGAATTACTAAGCAAAGAACTTAATGAAGCTGAAGACCCAACATTAATAGCTGAGTTTTCTATTACTTTAGGCTCTATTCATTATAACTTAGGAGAATACAACGAAGCGGTATCAAACTTTAAAAGAGTAGTTGACCAGGGTGATATTTCAAAAGATATTCAAGAAAAGGGATATTGGCTGTTGGCGAACTCTTATTTTCAGCTTGATCAATTAGCAGAAGCAAAACTTGCATTCCAAGAAACGTACGATTTAGATCGTCAGTATAGCCGAATTGCTAAGAGTTATATAAATGCGTTAAATGCTATGGATAAATAAGTAATTCAGAAAAGCTAGAAAGTACGATCAGATTTATTTCTGACTCTGTATCCAGCCAACAAACCAACAGTTAATAGAATTGGTACTATATACTGTGAGTTTGTTGGTTTTTTTATGACCGGGCTTGAATTACCTATAAGTGTATAAGCACCCCAATAGTGAGGGTCAGCACTTCCTGTTTTTATTTGGTTGATTTTAGCTAGTCTAATCGATTCGCTTTTTGATAATCCTTTATTTAGATACGAGTAGAAGTCAGTAGCAAATTCTGAAGCAATCTTATCATTAACTTCCCATAAATTTAAAGCCAAGCTTTTTGCTCCTGCAAATCGCAAAGCTCTACTAATTCCTACTATGCCTGATCCTTGCATGTAATTTCCAGTTCCTGAGCTACAAGAGTTTAGCATGATCAAGTCGTTACTTAACTGCTGGTCAAACAATTCATAAGCATAAACTGCATTTCCTTTTGCACCACTAGTCTCTGCTGATTTTAAATAGATAGTAGAGAAGAGAGGGTCTTGAGTCGAAACTTCACTATGAGTGGCTACATGTAATATCCGGGAAGAATTAAGCTGCTCCTGAAAAGCTTGTTCTGTTGCCTTATTTCCGGAGAATATTTCTTTATGATTAAAAGAAGTAAGAACGTCTTGTATATTTTTAGCTTCTTGTGTTGCAAAAGGGAGTGATGGAAGATTTTTTTCCTGAAAATCATCAAAATATGAAATAGCGAATGCAGAGAAATCATTCTTAAGACTACTAGATATAATTCTATTATTATTAGCGTAGTCCTGAAGAGAAGTAAAATACTTAAAACTGTAATCTTCAATTAAATAATGAGTGCTTCCAAAACTATACGCAGAATTTGGTTTTTCATTTGGTAGAATATCTAAGGGTATCCTATAGAGTTCATTATCGGGTATTACAGATATTTGGCTTATGTGTTTTGGAATATTTTTTAATTCTAAAACATTATAAACCTCGAATAGGTTTGTCAGGGAAGTGTTTCCAGAAGCGATATCATTGGCAGTAGTATTTAACAGGGAGGAAATTTCTGAAGTGAGGTCTAAGCTATAAAGGTCAATGGTTGATTTAGTAATTGTACTTATATATAGTTTTTCATTCAGTTCAGTATAATGAAGTAAAAGCTCGTCACCAGCCATTTGTTGCTGAATCTTCCAAATGGATAGGGATCTGTTATCTTGAGTATGTACTACCTTATTGGTAAGAAGTTGTTTTTGAGCAGAAAGCTTATCAATTTCTGTTTTAAGAGCTGATTTTAAGTCTGAACTAGCTCCCAAATATTCATTCCTGAGATGTTGAATTCTGGAGGTTAATTTCTTCTCTTCAGCTAGTTCTTTTTCTGTTAATTTAGCAGCCTTTAATAAAGGATTATTATATAAAGAAGCATCATTAATAGTTTTCAGCTTATCCAAATAGACTATAGACCCCTGAGTGTTTTCAAGGTTTTTTAGTATGGATATCATGAGCTCGAATGCGTCCAAATACTCTTCCTCTACCGTCCAAAACCCTGTTTGTGTATCTACAGTCCCCCTGGCCCGATCAATGATTTGCTCCATAATTGGCTCGTAGTAGGTATATGCTTCTCTGTCTAGACCTTTTTTATGTAATAAAGAGGCATATAGATGGTGATACCTAATAAGGACTTCAAACTCAAGGTATTCAAGTGAATAGGCACTGATTTCGTCCAAAATAGAGGTGACCTTAATTAGGTTATTTCGGATTAAAGAGATCTCTGCTTCAAAAATCAGAGCTTCTAGAAAACGAGGGGTGTCAGAATTTTCTGAAGCGGTTTGTTTAAGGTTTTTAACGGAAATACCGGCAGCATCTAAGGAGTCTATGTCAATAAATAGAGAACTTTTATTGATTAATACAGCTACACTTCGACGATAATTATCAATATTTTCTAGAATCCTTTCCGCTTTTAGATATTCTTCCAATGCCCTTTTTGGATTCTTAAAGTTTTTACGGTAATAATCTCCTAAGTATAAATAGATAGCAGCTAATTCATTGTTGTCATTTTGATCTTCAGCCAATGTTTTAGCTTTGTTTATGTATGTGAGAGCATTAACTGAGTCTCCGATGGAATTGTAGTAGACAAACAAGTTTCTATAGAGGCCTAATTTAACTGTGTAATAATTATTGTTTTGTTGTCCTACTTGTTCAATTTCTTGTATAGCTTGTAGTAAGAAAGAGGTGTATTTATTTTTCTCTCCTAATTTTTGATAGCTCAAAGACAGATTATTATACAATTGAGACTTTGGAATAGAAGAGTTTGGATCATTATATAACCCCTCAAGTATAATTTTAGCTTCGCTATACTTTCCCAGATGATATAAATTTGCACTTTGTTGCAAGAGTATATAATCGACTCTTTGTGTTTGATTGTAATGCTTTGCGAGGGGAAGAAGTATGTTTCTTTGTAGATAGAGAGACTCAGAGTAATTACCGGTAAGGCTTAATGAGTAATCGAGTCCACTAAATATACCTACTTTTTTTTCTGAATTCGGATAGTGATCAGATTCAATTAATTGATCAAAAATTGAACTAATGAATTGATAACGATTGGTTTCATAAGCTACTTTCAGTAATGAATAATTAACTAGCGAATTATTAATATCAACATTAGTAGTAGATTGACTGGAACCATAGTCCTTAATTATTGAGTCAAAGTATTGAGCATCAAAATAAGCGTACACATTTTTGCTATACAATAGTGAGTATGCAATAAATGGTTGTTCTAAAAATGGAAAATTAATTTCAGAGACTGAACTTCGATTCTTAACAAGAAGTAGTATGTCTTTAGTCTCTTGCGAAAGGTCTTGTTCCCATTCCATGAAAAAAGAGTTATAGAACTGATCTAGTTCTTTTTGAGCAACGGATTGAGATAAATAATGTATTGCAATAGACGAAGATCCGGTTTCTAACGCATAGTATTTAAGTCGCTCAAACTTTAAAGAGTCTTCGGATTCTGTTGATTTACATTCATATTTATTGAAGACTTTTTGTAAAACATTTGATCTGGCTTGTGCTATTAAACGTGTTACAATTTTATTTTGATCGCAGTTGGAGGAGTATAGCTCATTTACTCCCCAAAAATTTAAATCAGCTTGATTGCCTTTCTCAATATTATCTATATATCTACTAGCTTGATTTGTGATTACATCGTACGGATCAACAGTAGATTGTGGTAACAGTAAGCTAAATATCAATATTAAGAGCATACAAAGGAATTTATTTAACGGATAATAATGCTCTTATGAAATAATTGATAGTATTATCACATTACAGGTTTAGTGATGATCGGCTCAGAGTCAGTGCCACCAAATACCGCATCAGCAGGAGCTGTAGTTTCCACTGTTGGTTCGTTAGTATCGTCAATTAGGCTGGCGTCAGTTACAGAAGCACAAGCGAATGATAAAGAAGCGATAGCAAGTAGAGCGAAAAGAGATTTGAAAGATTTCATAGTGTATTTTATGTATAAATTATTGGTTAAGTACAAGAGTATTTAAAAACCCTTTTGTTACAATTTTAAATTATAACCCTTAAAATTATAAGACATATTATTAGTTCATCGTAAGAGTAATGAGCTATGTATTTGTTACAACATTAAGTTATGATTAAAATATTTTTACATCCAATTAAACATTAAAATATTTTAACATTACAAGTAAAATGTACTGATAGAAGTCAAAAAAAAGGTTTTTGATGTGAGCCACTTAGTTTTATATTCAGCAATAGTTGCGCTAATTCAATTAAGGATTGGCATAATTTTTAACAATCGAAGTCTACATTGACAAAAGCTAGAGTTGATTATTCAGAGTTAGTTCGGGCACTACAAAACGGGGACGATGCAAAGGCGGAAGAACTGGTTTCCGAAGTAGTTTCCAGATTAGAAGATTATCTAATCGTTACTATGGGAGCGGACCCAAACGATGCAGGAGAGTGTGTACAACAAGCTTTTGTAGATGTTTTTGATCAGGTGCGTAAAGACAAAATTAAAGAGCCTAAATATTTCTTTAGCTATTTAATAAAGTCCTGTCGTCACGAATATTTGAGGTACATAAAAAAGCAGCATAAATTTAAGTACGAAGAAGAGGCTTTGAATGCTCAATATGAGCCAGAGCAACAATATCAGCGGCTATTGGATAAGGAACGGCAAGAGATATTAAAAAAATGTTTGGACGAGCTTCAAGAGAAATCGAGAGCTTTTATTGAACATTTTATTGATAAGCCAGACACAACAACGGAAGAAGCTAGTGAAGAGTTTGACATGTCAAGTTCAAATGTTAGAACCAAGAAGCATAGAATTATAAGCAGACTTCATCATTGTTTTAAAAGAAAATCAAATGAATAATTAGAAGCTTAAAACTAACCCATTTCCGGTAAAAGTAAGCTTATCTGTAATTTGAAGTAGGTCTTTTGTATGCTTTCTATGAAATAAATATAAAGTAGTGTCAAAGATTAGAAGAAAGCTTCCTTGTAAAATCAGAGACTTCCCATATCCGGTTTGGCGCACAGAATTTTCTTTTAAGCCTCGTTTCCAAAGCAAAGCTCCGGAACCTATATAAATTAGATCTAATCCTGCGTTTATTAATAAGAGCTGTTCAAAGTTCTGTATTTCCATAAGAGCTGTATTATGATTCATGCTTAAATCCAACCTGTTAGCTCCTCGGTAGCCCAAACCTGCAATACCAAGATTTACAATATTCCAAGCAGTATTCATTTGATGAAAATATTTAGCATCTCCTGAAGTATTATAAAAACCAATTGATCCGGAAATAATATTTAAAGTTGCCCAGCTTCCGAGAACAATCATTCCATTTTTTTGTACAGAAATAGATTTCTTGAGAGCGGATTCACTAGAAAAGTTACTGTTTTGTGCGCGTAACAAATTCTGTGTTAGCAAAAGAATTAAGACGATAAAGATGCCTTTTTTTCTAAAAAATAATTTGTAACACTTTTTCATAAAAGGCATAATTCGACCAAATTAATTGCTGATTTATTCATAATTGAATAAAGACATTTCAGTATAAAAATTATCCGAAAAAGGAGCTTCATTTAAAATTTAGCAACTTTTCATTTTTTTATACTTGATTATCCGCTTAAAAAGCGACAACATCTAAAACCAATTATAAAACAAAATAGTGTTTAGAATGTGGCTTAATATCAAATCATTTGATGAGTACAAGAAAACTTTTAAAGAAAGTGAAGAAGACCGATTAGCTTTTTGGGAACACGAAGCTGGTACTTTCTACTGGCGTAAACGATGGGATAAAGTTCAGTCGGGAAGTTTTGAAAAAGCTGATATTAAATGGTTTGAGGGAGGAAAACTCAATATTACAGAGAACGCTCTTGACAGACACCTAAATACCATAGGCAATAAAACAGCTTTTATTTTTGAACCTAATCATCCGGATTCCTTCAGAAGAACGATCACTTTTAAGCAGCTACATGAAGATGTTTGTAGATTTAGCAACGTTCTTGAAAGCAAAGGTATTAAAAAAGGGGATCGCGTTTGTATTTATATGGCGATGACTCCTGAACTAGTAATTGCAGCACTCGCTTGTGCTCGGATTGGCGCTGTTCATTCTATTGTTTTTGCGGGATTCTCAGCACAGTCATTAAGTGACCGTATCAATGATTGTGACGCTAAAATGCTGATTACAAATGATGGGTTGAGAAGAGGGGATAAGCACGTCCCATTAAAAGATATATCTGATGAAGCACTAAAATCTTGTTCTACTGTTGAAAGTGTAATCGTTTGCCAGCGTACAAATAGAGATATAGATTGGGTAGAAGGTCGTGATGAATGGTGGCATAATTTGATAAGAAATGCCTCTAAGCAACATGAAGCTGTTGAGATGGATGCTGAAGACCCTTTATTTATTCTATATACTTCAGGCTCAACAGGGAAACCCAAAGGTATTGTTCATACTTGTGGCGGTTATATGGTGTACACAAGCTATTCATTCCGAAATGTATTCCAGGTTGGAGCCGATGATGTATATTGGTGTACCGCAGATGCCGGTTGGATTACCGGACATAGTTATATTATATATGGTCCACTATTTACAGGAACAACAGGCATTATCTTTGAAGGGACCCCTACTTACCCAGATGCCGGACGTTTTTGGGAAGTAATAGAAAAATATAAAGTCACTCATTTTTATACTGCACCGACAGCCATTCGTGCGCTTATGTCGTTTGATCTAGATTATGTTCGTAAGTATGATCTTACTTCTCTTAAAGTTTTAGGATCAGTAGGAGAACCTATCAATGAAGAGGCTTGGCACTGGTATGATGAACATGTTGGTGGCAACAGGTGCTCAATTGTAGATACTTGGTGGCAAACTGAGACGGCTGGAATTATGATCTCGCCACTTGGCGGTATTACTCCTACAAAACCAGGTTTTGCTACCCTTCCATTGCCGGGGGTTTTCCCAGCGTTGATGGATGAAAGCGGTAACGAAGTTAAAGGGAATGATGTTGAAGGGAACCTCTGTATAAAACACCCTTGGCCATCTGTGGCGCGTACTATCTACGGCGATCATGAAAGGTATAAGCAAACATACTTTTCTGCTTATAAAGGCTATTATTTTACCGGTGATGGTTGCAGAAGAGATGAAGATGGTTATTACAGAATAACAGGTCGAGTGGATGATGTATTAAATGTTTCAGGTCATCGTTTGGGAACTGCTGAAATTGAGAATGCCTTGGATGAACATGAAAAAGTGGTAGAAACTGCAGTTGTAGGCTACCCTCATGACATAAAAGGACAAGGTGTGTATGCTTTTATGATCTGTGATGGAGACATAAAGGATACAGCTGCGTTCAAGAAAGAATTGTTAGATCTAGTAGTGAAAATTATTGGACCAATTGCAAAACCTGATCAAATTCAAGTTGTGTCGGGATTGCCTAAAACTCGTTCCGGGAAGATCATGAGGCGTATTCTTAGAAAAATTGCTTCCGGAGATGTAGATAATTTAGGAGACACCTCAACATTACTCGATCCGAGTGTTGTGGAGGAGATCAAAGAAGGGAAAGCGATTTAATCACAATCCCAACAAATAACCAACTGGTAAAAAAGCTAGGCTGATTATTAGCAAGATCATTCTAAATCGTGTGGAAACCATCACTGGAAAGAAAAATAATCCAAAGCTGAAGGAATGATCATGCAACCAGTCGTAATAATGTTGGCGATGTGCTGAACCAAGTGCCATTGTTACGTGCCCATGTAGAATGGTGATCATGAATGGGAGTGCAAACATGAATGCACCCAGATATCGGAAGCTTTCATCCATCCCAACTAGTTTAGCTGCATAGTAATAAGGCCAAGCAAAAAGCACCATCATGGGGACACTTAATAGCCAATTTATGATGACTATGCGTTTATAATTTGATTCTGATAATTCGGACAAATTAGTTCTAAGTTATTGATGGTTAGTTGTGAGTATATTTATGAATCAGCCCTAAAAGAATCTTTAAATTTTTGAAGCAATGAGCATTTCAATCTCTCGATAATCCATATCAAACATTTTGGCTAATGATTTTTTAGTCAGGTGTTTTTTATAGGAATATGTTCCATTTCTTAAAGCCATGTTTTCCCATAAGCACTCTTTAACTCCTCCTGCATCCCCAATTGACAAAACATAAGGAACGAGTACATTATTTAAAGCATAGGTTGCAGTCCTGGCAACATCAGCAGGCATATTAGGTACGCAATAATGAGTAACGTCAAAAGCTTTATAAATAGGGTTTGAATGAGTTGTGGCTCGGCTTGTTGCAATGCAACCACCTTGATCTATTACCGTATCCACTATTACACTTCCCGGTTTCATTCTCATTACCATATCTTCGGTAACCCAGCATGGCGAACGATCACCTTCTGCCATAGCTGCACCAATAATTACATCTGCAAATGTAAGTGCAGAGCTCAAGTACTGTTCGTTAGCCACCGCTGTTATTATTCGTCTATCTAAGGCATTCTCTAGTCTTCGAAGAGCATTCAGGTTGGTATCCATTACAAAAACTTGAGCTCCATATCCTAAAGCAGTTCTTGCTGCATATTCACCAGTAATTCCAGCCCCCAGAATTACAACAGTAGCAGGGGGAACTCCAGAAATTCCACCAAGCATAATGCCTTGACCCAAGCTTTGGTTTTCAAGATAGTGGGCTGCTTTTTGTACAGCCATTGATCCTGTAATTTCATGCATCATGCGAACAATGGGAAATTCTTTATCGCTATCACAAATAAACTCGTAAGCGATTCCGGTAATCGATTTATTTAGTAGTTTATGAAAATAGGTATCTCGTTGACTGCCCATATGTAGAGCGGAGATAATTGACTGGTTATAATCTAGGAATTCAAGCTCTTCGTCGGTTACAGGGGCAACTTTAAGAATTAACTCAGATTTTTTGTAGACATCTTCAGGTGAGAAAGCCATTTCAGCTCCCGCATCGGCATAATCTCGATCAGTAAAATTGGCTTCTTCTCCGGCCCCTTTTTCAATAAAAATTTCGTGACCATTTGCCTTCAGTATAGAAACTCCCCCAGGAGTTAAAGAAATGCGACGTTCATCATTGGAGTTCTCTTTTGGCAAACCTATACGGAGTGAAACTTCACTTTTTGAACGGATAAGATGCTTTTCGAGTGTCTTTAAACCAATTTGCTCTGTATCCAAAGGGTTGAGTTCCATAATATTCTTACGCTAAATTTTAAGCAAGATAATAAATCCAAGTAATATTTAAGAGAATTAGGAATATGAGAACTAAAAACCAAGATCAGACTTTATATTAAACTTGTAATCCTAGTTTATCATTGATAAAAACTGTTCTTCATCTAAGATTTCAATTCCTAGTTCTTGAGCCTTAGTAAGTTTACTACCCGCTGATTCTCCTGCCAGCACATAATCAGTATTTTTACTTACAGAAGAGGCAGTTTTACCACCATGCTTCTCTATGAGTTCTTTAGCTTCATTTCTACTTAATGTGGGAAGAGATCCTGTAAGTACAATTTTTTTTCCTTCTAAAATGTTTGAAGCAAGTTCACTTGCTTCAATCTCGAACTGTAAGCCAGCTTCTTGGAGTTTCGTAATTATCTTCTGATTCACTTCATTTTCAAAAAAGTCGATTACGGATTCTGCTATTCTTGGTCCAATAGAATCGACAGCTAAGAGCTCTTCATCAGAAGCTGATTTGAGCCCTTCTAAATTTTTAAATGCCTTAGCAAGGTCTTTAGCTACTGTTTTTCCAACAAACCGAATACCTAGAGCATATAGTACTTTCTCGAAAGGTTGTGTTTTACTTTTAGCAATTCCATCAATAAGGTTTTGAGCGCTTTTCTCAGCCATCCGCTCTAAAGGTGTAATTTGATCAACTGTTAAAGAGTAAAGATCGGCGTAGTTAGAAATGAGGCCTTCCGAAACTAATTGATCTACTACAGATTCACCCAAACCTTCAATATCTAAAGCATCTCGAGCTGCAAAGTGTTCGATCTTAATTCTAACCTGAGGTGGACATTCCGGATTGATACATCTCCAAGCAACTTCTCCCTCATATTTAATAAGTTCAGTTTTACAAGCGGGACAAACCTTAGGAAACTCAAATTTTGATGATCGATCATCTCGGTCAGGATTTACCACACTAATCACTTGAGGAATAATCTCTCCCGCTTTTTCAACGACTACGGTATCCCCAACTCTTATATCTTTTCGATGGATTTCATCTTCATTATGTAGAGAAGCTCTTTTAACAGTAGTCCCTGCAAGCAATACCGGTTCAAGTTCAGCAACAGGAGTAATAGTGCCTAATCGTCCGACCTGCAAGGTGATATCATTGATGACTGTTATAGCTTGCTCGGCTTCAAATTTGTAAGAAATAGCCCAACGTGGGAATTTTGAAGTAGTTCCTAGTTGATCTCTTAAATGAGTTTGATTTATTTTGATTACTACGCCATCCGTTTCGTAGGAAAGCTTATGGCGAAGTTGATCCCATTCTTCTATAACCTTATGGACTTCATCAATTGTTTTGCAGACTGTGGGATATTCATTAATGGGCAAGCCAAACTCTTCCATTAGTTCATTTTTCTTCCATTGAGTGAGTGACGAATCTTCTTCATCAAATAATAGATCGAAGGAAAAAAAGCGAATAGGTCGCTGAGAAACAGCTTTTGGATCCTGCATTTTTAATGATCCTGCCGTTGAATTTCTAGGATTGGCAAAGGTAGAAAGTCCTTCTTCTTCGCGCTTCTGATTCAGTCTTGCAAAAGCCTCTCGTTCCATAAAAGCTTCGCCTCGAACTTCTACTACATCAGGGTAGTTACCTTCAAGTTGAAGAGGAATATCTCTGATGGTACGAACATTTTTTGTGATGTCGTCACCTTTTTGCCCATCGCCTCGAGTAGCACCTAATACAAGTTTACCATCTTCATATCTCAATCTTATAGAAGCTCCATCAAACTTGAGTTCTACCAGATATTCGTAATCTGTGTGTTCGAGTATTTTTTGAACCCGCTTATCGAAATCATTGAGCTCTTCTTCATTATAGGTATTGTCAAGACTTAGAAGAGGAACAGGATGTTGTACAGTTTCGAAATTTGAGGAAGTTTCGCCTCCAACTCGTTTTGTTGGGGAATTGGGATCATGAATATCAAACTCAGCTTCAAGTGATTCCAACTCCTTTAATTTTTCGTCAAAATCCTTATCAGCCATGAAGGGCTGTGCGTCATTGTAGTACGCTTTATTTGCTTGCTGGAGCAGATTCTTCAGCTCCTCTATCCGCTGTTGAGCCTGATCTTTAGTCATAAAAAATTAAAATTCTATTCTGTAAACAATACTATCCGGTGGTGCAATTCCTAGATTATCAGGAAATGAATTTTGTGCATTTTGTTGATACTGAGGTGCACTTAATACCTCTCTGGTAAGTACAATTGAGTCAAAATTCGGGTCAAAATTGTTCTGTCTGGGATTGTTTATCACATTGCCATTATACATTAGCAGAAAGCGAGAATATTGCCCTCTTACTCGTAACGAATCTTTGAAATCGAAATAGTACGCTTCACCTTGATTCATCCAAAAAGGATTTGTTCTGCCATTGAGATCACTTGTAACGCGAACAGGTTCTAGTTTATCGTAAGCAGCATAAAGCGTCACGGTAAGTGTTTCAGGTAGGGAAGTAGGAGTTGTATTTAAGCCCTCGTTTTCAACCAGATTCTCATTATTGGTTGAGGTGGAATCATCTATAATGGCAAAAGGGTCTTGTGAAGTATTACCAGGTCCATCCACAGTTTCTTGAGGAGTGGAATTTTCTTCAGAAGAAAACATGCTAAGAAGATCGCCTCCATAAAAAAAGCTTGCTGCACCTAATCCACCTATAATAAGAATAACGATTAGCAGAAGACCGAGTTTAGAATTAGTTGGAGAGGCGTATACTTTCTTACTCATGTCTGCCCAATTAATGGTATCAACTGTAGGAGCGACAGAGTCTTTTTTCTCTAATTCAGATTTAACCACCTTTTCTTCAGATGATTGAATTTCTTCTTGATAGGTATCTGCTTTTAAACCTTCCGGTTCAATCTTCTTAGGGTTTTCAATTTCTACAGTATCCTTTTTTACGCTATACGATTCAGGGAAAGATTCCGGATCGACAAGCTTAATTAGGTCATGGTCATAGGTGCCATCTTCGGTAGCTTTTAAAGCCGTTAAAATATGAGTATCAGGAATTTTTAGTGCTTTAGCATATGAGCGTATAAAACTTCTAAGATATGTTATGCTTTCGGTAGAACTTTTAAGAAGAGTGTCGTTCTCAATAGATTTTAACGTGTGTACGGGAATCTTCGTAACCTCAAAAATATCTTCGAGACTAAGGTTTTTCTCCTTTCTTATTGTTGTGAAATCATTACCCAAAGACATAGCGAAGCAGGTTTATTAATTCTTTTGTAATTGTTGAAGCAAACTAAGTAATTAAAGTAGACTGCAAAAGCAATATTTGTTAATTAAAATGAAATTTCTTTATGTCAGTTTTGCAATACATAAAAAACTCTGTTTTAGAATTGATGTTCCCTAAAGTTTGTACAATTTGTGGAATATCACTACTGAATAGTCAACAGTTTATATGCAATGAATGTGCCCAAAATAGATTTGAAAAGGCGGTTTCTACAAAATCAGATAGAATAAATTTACCTGAGTGTGTTATTGGAAGGTTTGCACTTTGGCAGTTTGACAAAGGAGGGTTTTTACAAGATCTGCTTCATAAACTAAAGTATCATCGGCTTACCGGGGTGGGTGAAGACCTAGGTTTAGTGTTGGGAAATGCGCTCAAAAAAGAAGAAATATTGAAATTATTTGATCCAATCGAGACATTGATATTGCCAGTGCCACTCCATGATAAAAAGAGAAGAATCAGAGGTTTTAATCAAGCTTATTTTATCGCAAAAGGAGTCTCACTAACTCTGGGATACGACATTATCAAAAAGGGAGTTGTTGAACGAGTTAAGAATACAAAAACTCAAACAGGATTCTCTTTAGTTAAAAGAAGGGAGAATATTGCGGATGCGTTTAATTTACCAAACCCTAAAAAATTGTCAGGTAAAAATATCATTATTGTTGACGATGTATTTACAACAGGAGCTACGGCTTTTGAATTAGTTACTGAGCTTGAAAAAGGAGACGTTCGTAAAATTTTTATAGCAACTGTAGCTCAAGCATGAATTCGGATTATGTTTAGCCTATATTTAGAGAATGAGTAGAAAAGCAGAAAGTTTTAAATGGAACATGGTAGAACTTCCCGATGGGATAACTACTTCGAACGGGAATTGGTATCATACCACTAGCGATAATATTCAGGAGTATATACCTGGATTGCTGAAAAAGCACGAAATAGAAAAGATAATCAAGAATGCAGATTATTGGGTAAGTAGCCCGAATGGTATGTCATTGATATTGTATTTAATTCTGGTTTTAAGTGGAGTAGGAGCATTTATTTCAGCAGGGATCTCAGTGATCTTTTTCTTGTTTTGGTATTTTAATACAAGTGCTTTTGTAACTCCAATGCTAAATTCCGTTGCTCGATTATTTGATTTTGATGGGTTTTTATATGTTGCTACTGCAGCTTCTCTTATCTATATCGCAATGCAAGGTGGCCAAACCGCGATGTGGATCGGATTGATTCTTTTCTTTCTCTTTAAAGTTGGGCTGTTAAAAATGTTGATGAAATGGATAAGTTCTAGAAAAGATGCTAAAGCTGCCGAGCGTCAAGATAGGATACTCAATATGTTATTAGTTAGATATGGAATTAAAGAAGGACTGTATTCCGGAGATATTCAAAACATGCAAGATTCCTTATTCAAGACCATTAACTATCATAAGAATAGAAAGAAGAATCAGTAAATTCTTTGAATCCGTAAATTAGATGAATGATTCAGAATATTGAGATTCACGTTTATTTATGAAACATCTGTATATAGTTAGGCATGGTGAAACGGAGTTTAATAAACTACAAAAGATGCAGGGTCGAGGTATTAATGCATCTTTAAACGATAAAGGGAGAGTGCAAGCAGCATCTATTTCTGAATTTTTGAAAGAAAAGCCCATTACAAAGATCGTTACGAGCAGCTTGAACCGCACAATGGAATCAGCACAACCTCTTAGTGTTTTATTTGATAGCGATCCTGAAAATCATACTGATTTGGACGAGATGAATTTTGGAATATTAGAAGGCAAGCTTTTTGAAGATGTGAAACAAGATTTACAATTTCTACATAACAACTGGAGCGAAGGTAATTTAGATATAGCACCGGATAATGGAGAAAGTCCTAAAGAGGTATTTGATAGAGCCAATGCAAAAGTGTTACAAATATTGAAGAGCTCGAAAGATGAGCATGTTGTTTTTGTGGTTCATGGGAGATTGATTCGTATACTTCTTTCCGAATGGTTAGGCTTGGGTTTGCAGAATATGCACAAGATAGAACATCAGAATGGAGCCATAAACCATCTTAAATGGGCTAATGAAAAATTTGAAGTAGTAGAGTTAAATATTATATCTCATTTGGAGCATTTATTGATAGAGTAACAGTCGAGTATTCAAAATCTCTCGACATTTCTGTGATTATTCTTCCTTATCTTAAAAAGCTCGAAACCATCAGATATAAATCTTGGTTTTAAAATAGACCTGAAATCATCATCAAAAGAAACTATGAGTGAAAAAGTAAGATCAATGTTTGCCGATATAGCCAGTGATTACGACCGGGTAAATACGGTACTGTCTTTTGGTGTTCATCATGGGTGGAGGAAGAAAGCAATACTCGAAAGTGAAGCCAAAGAGGGTGATCATGTGTTGGATTGTGCTACAGGGACGGGTGACCTTGCCATAGAATTTAAAAAAGCAGTTGGTGATTCAGGATATGTGAAAGGAACGGACTTCTGTGCACCGATGATAGAGCCGGCTCCTGCTAAAGCAAAAGAAAAGGGATTAGAAATTGATTTCGAGGTAGCGGATGCTATGGATCTCCCTTATAAAGATAATGAATTTGATATTTCGAGTATCGCATTTGGTATAAGGAATGTTGATGATCCGGTAGTTGCTCTAAAAGAGTTGGCAAGAGTAGTTAAACCAGGTGGACGTGTGGTTGTACTTGAATTTGGACAACCTAATGGTCTTTTGAAACTTCCCTATAATTTATATAGCCAACATATTATGCCGGCAGTTGGAGGTTTATTAAGTGGAAATCGTGAGGCATATACTTATTTACCAAGAACCAGTGCCACTTTTCCTGCCGGGGATAAATTTTTAAAACTTATGGACAACTCAGAATCATTTTCAAACACTAAAGCAGTAAAACTGACGGGTGGAATTGCTTACGTTTATGTAGGAGTTGTTCAATAATTGTATATTTCATTCATTCTAATAACAAAGATCAGACATGCATATAGAAGACATTAAAAAAATACTTCCACACCGTTACCCATTTTTATTGGTAGATCGCGTTTTGGAAACCACTGAAGAGAAAATCACTGCTTTAAAGAATGTGACAGCAAACGAAGAATTCTTTAATGGGCACTTTCCCGGACAGCCAATTATGCCTGGGGTTCTTCAAGTTGAAGCATTAGCACAAGCAGGTGCTATTTTGTTGATGACTCAAAAAGTGGAAGATGCTGAAAATTCAATCATGGTTTTTACGGGCATTAAGAACGCAAAATTTCGCAGACAAGTAGTTCCGGGTGATCAGTTAAAACTAGAAGTCACACTAGGTCAAATGAGACGAAATTTTGTAACAATGACGGGAGTTGCTACCGTTGATGGTGAAGTAGCTTGTGAATTAGAAGCATCAGCCGCAGTAGTACCAAAACAATAAGGAAATTATGAGCACCAATACCTCCGATCGACCTTCAAAAATTACCACACAGACCGTTGTAGATATGAAAAAGAATGGAGAGAAAATCTCCATGTTGACAGCCTATGACTTTACAATGGCACAAATAATAGATCAAGCAGGTATTGAGATTATTTTAGTCGGTGATTCTGCAAGTAATGTAATGGCAGGGTATGAAACGACCGTTCCTATGACTTTGGAACATATGATCTATCATACTTCATGTGTGGTTCGCGGAGTTGACCGAGCCCTAGTGATAGCTGATATGCCATTTATGAGTTATCAAGTTACAGCAAAAGAAGCATTGAGCAATGCCGGACGGATGATGAAAGAAGCTGGAGCTCACGCCGTAAAAATGGAGGGTGGTAAACCTATCATTGATACAGTTAAAAGAATTGTAGATGCTGGAATTCCGGTTATGGGGCATTTAGGGCTCACTCCACAAAGCATTTATAAGTTTGGTACTTACAAGGTTCGTGCAACGGATGACGAAGAAGCTCAGGACCTGATTAATGATGCAAAGCTGCTACAAGATGCAGGATGTTTTTCCATAGTTTTAGAAAAGATACCTTCAAAGTTGGCAGAAAGAGTTTCCAAAGAATTAGATATTCCAACTATTGGAATTGGTGCCGGAGCAGGTTGCGATGGACAAGTATTAGTAATTCATGATATGCTGGGTTTGAACAAAGGATTTAATCCGAGGTTTTTACGCCGTTATTCCGATCTACATACATCCATGACTGATGCTGTTCAGCAGTATATTTCTGATGTAAAATCACAAGACTTTCCTAATAAAGACGAGCAGTACGGAGGCTAATGAGCGATTCTAAACCCTTGATCTTAGTTTGTAATGATGATGGAATTTTTTCACCGGGAATAAAAGCACTTGCTGAAGTGGCTTCCGAATTCGGAGAGGTTGTAGTTGTAGCGCCCGACAGACAGCAAAGTGCTGTAGGACATGCCATTACTATGTCTGTGCCGTTACGGGCTAATGAGTTGCTTGTAGCGAAGAAATACAAAGGCTTTGCAGTGAACGGCACGCCTGCTGATTGCGTAAAATTAGCTCACGGAAACTTAATGGACAGAAAACCGGATCTGGTACTTAGTGGTATTAATCACGGAAGTAATGCTGGTATTAATATTCTGTATTCGGGAACGGTAAGCGCAGCTACTGAAGGAACAATTCTAGGTTATCCATCTATTGCAGTGAGTTGTACGGCATATCCGGAACGAGCAGATCTCAAAGGAGCAATGGAAGCAGCTCGAAGAGTTGTGAAATTTGTGTTACAGAATGGACTTCCAAAAGGGGTTACTTTAAACGTTAATGCACCGGAAGGCGAATTCAAAGGAATTGAATGGAGTCGAATGGCTGACAGCCGTTATGTAGAAGAATATGAAGATCGAATGGATCCGTTTAATCGTGCTTATTATTGGCTTACCGGAGAGTTTGAGCTTTTAGATGAAGGTAATGATTCAGATATTCATTTCTTAAACGAAGGCAAAGCTACGGTTACCCCAATTCAATATGACCTAACAGATTATAATTTATTGAAGGAGTTTGGGGATCACGACTTAGAGTGATTTTTTGTTATTTCGAAGGAGCTTGTCGACTGAGAAATCTAAAGTTTGTTTTAAGGTAAGTTTTTAGATTTCTCACATTCGTTCGAAATGACTGATGTTTTGAATATTAATTATCCAAGCTTTTAAAACCCTTTGTCTCTCAACATCTTTACTATACCAACCCAGAAGTCTCTATATTTGGGCTTATTTTCTTTACTCACTTGAACATTTATTTGATTCATATGGGAAAGAGGGATGGTGCTAATATGCTCTCCCCATTGAGCACTTTTTACAGATACAAATGAATCGTTTATGTCTTCTTTTCCAAAGATTTGATTGTTTTGAAACATGAATACCGGATTTATAGAATAGTCCGTTCCTTTCCCTACAGCGGCGCTATAAGAGAAGTAGGGGAAGCCTTCAAGATCAGGAGTATTTGGATTGAATTCCTCTTGAATATAATTTCGGCAAAGTTGCTCAACAGAACTGAGAACCTCACTTTTTTCTCTAGGATAGACACTGTTACCAAACCAGTCTACGATATCACTGAGTTTCTCCGTAATAATTTCAGGAGTTTTAAGGATCAGATCAGCTAAAAAAGTACCATGGTGGGGGGTTGCAACAGTTGTTAATGAAGCCACTTTATCAGATACACCTAAATGAGTGAGTGCAAAACGCATATCTAATCCACCCATGCTGTGAGCAATCACATTTATTTTTTCATATCCATGTTCATCGCATACTTTATTAATCAAACGAACCCAGTTTTTTGCCCTTGTTTCAATAGAGGCATATGGAACAACATTTGGAGCAAAAGCTATTACTCCATGTTCTCTCATCAACATACAAGGATCATGTAGGGGAGAAGGCTTTACTAAAGATCCGATTGCCCCAAAACCATGACAGAGAAATAACGGATATTTAACTGTAAGAATATCGGGCTGAGTAAACTCTTTCAATTCTAAACGTTTTAGTAATGCAGAAGTATTGCTCTTACTCATTACTTGTGTCCACTTTTGGTTCGGTAGTGATTAAGCGAATAGTACTTTTGATAGTTCCATCTTCATAGATATATATATTCATATCCCTTTCAGGAAAAAGAACCTTTGCAGGTGATTCAATGTCAAATCTGGAAAGATTTTTATGTAACGAGTAGTGGAACATTGTTTTCGAAAAACTAGGGTGCACAGGAACTCTATAAACGGTTCGTGTAAAATTAGTATCTACCTCAATGGTATATTTCCTAAAATTTGAGCCTATTAAAGGATCTTCTTTAAATGTATTTGTAAGCAATGAATCTAAGTTGTCTGCAGCGCTATAATCTATAGCTTTATAAGCAGGAGCCGCAGCAAGTATGACAACGCTGGCAATACAAGAAAGAGAGAGAAGGATTGTAATTAGTGGTCGACGTTTCAATACTCAAAGATTTGTTTCTAAGAAATTAAGGAAGTTTACCTCAAATAGGAAAATTATCAGCACTCCAAAAAAAAGCCTGAATCAAGTGAATGAATCAGGCTTTAAAAAATATACTTTGTATTCCTTTAGAAAGAAGGAACTACATCTACTCTATAGAGAGTATCAAGTAGGGTGACTGCCACCATCAATATAAAGAATACAAAAGAGCCTATAAGTAGCATGGAGTTAAATTTAGAATCCCAATAGAGGTTCATAAAGAAGGCACATACCAAAAAGGCTTTACCAAACGCAATAAAGAGTGCTGTAACAACATCAAAAGGTGCAGGAATCTCAACATAAGATACTCCAACAGTGATAATTGTAAGGACAGTTAGTGCTATACCAATTGCCCAAAGTTGTTTTGCAGATGAAACGTGATGTTCGTGTTTGTGTTCGCTCATAATTCAGTCCTCAAATATCATTCAATTAAATAAAGTAGTGGGAAAAGGAAAATCCAGATTACGTCAACCAAGTGCCAGTAAAGACCAGTGATCTCAACAGGAGTATAGTAATCGCTTCCAAATTCATTTCTGCTCGCGCGTATGTACATCCATATCATTAAACCAATACCAACAATGATGTGAATCGCATGAACTCCTGTCATTATATAGTATATGCTAAAGAATACGTGAGCTAAAGGATGATCAACTCCTTCATAAGTGTAGTTTTCAACTCCAGGCCATATTCCGATATGAAGCTTATGAGAGTACTCAAAATATTTAATCAATAAGAACACACATGCTAGTGCAATAGTGATCAATAGATTGATTTTAAGCCCCTTTATCTGATTTTTTTGTGCAGAACGAATGGCCATTGCAACTGTTAAACTACTACCAATAAGAACAAGCGTGTTTATTGCTCCCCAAACGGTATTAAGTTCTTTTGCAGCCATCGTAAATAAATCGGGGTACCAGGCTCTGAAAACGATGTAGGCACAAAATAAACCGCCAAAGAATAAGATCTCATTAACGATAAATACCCACATCCCCATTTTTGCTGCATCAAACTGCTGATCAGAGTCCACAAAGTGGTGCTCGAGATGTGCAGGATGTGCGTCTGAATGATTTGACATTTAAATTTCCGTATGTGTTTTTTAGTTAATCTCTTTGTTAGCCTAAACTGTAGTTCTTCCAATCTTTACGATCGTCATCAGACATTTTCTTAGACGAATCCGGATCGTGATTATGTGTATCTACTGCTAAACCTAATTGGAATTCTTCCATTGGTCTGTGGTAATCATAAGGCCCGTTAATTATAACAGGAGTATGGTCAAAGTTATGGAAGTCAGGTGGTGATGTAGCTTGCCATTCTAATCCACGGCTGTTCCATGGATTTGCTGTAGCTTTATCACCTTTGAATAATGAATGCATTAGATAGTAAAGGATGATCAGGAAGCCTACTCCAAGTATGTAAGATCCAATAGTGGAAGTCTGATGGAATGGAGCAAACTGATCTACATAGTTATAATATCTTCTAGGCATACCTTGTGCACCCATTATAAACTGAGGGAGAAAGGTTACATTGAAGCCAACAAAAATAAAGATCGATGCAATTTTTCCAAGTCGCTCATTATAAAGTTTACCAGTCATTTTTGGCCACCAATAATGTAATCCGGCCAATAGCGCAATTAACGTTCCTCCCATCATAACATAGTGGAAGTGAGCAACTACGTAGTAAGTATCATGTAAGTGAATATCTACTGAAAGAGCTCCTAATGTAATTCCTGTAAAACCACCGATAGAGAACAAGAATAAGAATATGAATACATAGATCATTGGTGTAGACATCTTGATCGAGCCTTTATACAGTGTGGCGATCCAGTTGAAGATCTTAATACCTGTTGGAATACCTACCAAGAAAGTAAGGAAAGAGAATACTGTAGTTGCTACAGCAGACTGTCCTGAAGTAAACATGTGGTGACCCCATACGAGGAAACCAATGAATGCAATAGCTAATGAAGAAAGTGCAATTGCCCAGTAGCCGAATACTGTTTTCTTAGAGAAAGTTGAAATTACTTCTGAAATAATTCCGAATCCGGGTACAATCATAATGTATACCGCAGGGTGAGAATAGAACCAGAAGAAATGCTGAAAAAGGACAGGATCTCCACCTAAAGCAGGATCAAATATTCCAAACCCTAACCATCTTTCCATAGTTAAAAGAAGAAGAGTAATTGCAAGTACCGGAGTTGCTAATACCTGAATGATAGAAGTAGCATATAGTGCCCAAACATTCAGCGGTAGTTTACCCCAACTAATACCAGGCGCCCTCATCTTATGAATGGTTGTTATAAAGTTTGTTCCCGTCAGAATAGAGGAGAACCCTAATATAAACGCCCCCATCGTCACCCAGATAACACTACTTGAAGATTCTGTACTATACGGGGTATAGAATGTCCAACCTGTGTCTAACCCGTTTTGAGCCAAAGCTATAAACGTGAATATGGCACCAGCTACATAAATATAGAAGCTTGCGAGGTTTAATTTAGGAAAAGCTACATCCTTTGCACCAACTTGCATCGGCATTATAAAGTTACCCAATGCAGCGGGTATAGAAGGAACCAACACGAAGAATACCATGATGGCACCGTGTAGGGTAAATAGCTGATTATAGGTATCTGCCTCAATAAACGTCTTAGCAGGTGTTAGTAATTCAGTTCTTAACAAAAGCGCTAATGCTCCACCAACTGCGAAAAAGAAAGTAACGGCAACCAAATACATGATTCCAATTTTCTTGTGATCTACAGTTGTCATCCATGCCCAAACCCCTTTTTCATCAGTTAGAAAAGTGTTTGTAGGATTATCAGAGGGTTTAAAGCGCTGAACTTTTAAGGTTTTTTTATTTGATACTTCAGCAGTTGCCATATCACTTAAGCGTTTTTAGATATTCGATGATATTGGTTATTTCTTCGTCGGAGATTCTACCTTCAAAAGGAGTCATTACGTTGTCGTAACCTTCAACAATTTTAGCCCCCGGATTTAGAATAGATTCTCTGATATAATTTTCGTCTACAGTGACGGTACCTCCATCAGTATGAGTAGTTTCACTTTCCCATAAGCCTTTGAAAGTAGGGCCAATTTTGTCAGATCCATCTTCAGAGTGACAAGTTACACAGCCTTGTAGTTGAACTAGTTTCTCTCCTTGTTCAACCGGAGTTCCTGTAACCCCACCACCATTTTTCTCTAACCATGTTTGGAAGTCATCTTCGGTGTGAACAATAATTTTTGCAAGCATATCAGAGTGTCCTGTACCGCAATATTCTGTACAGAAAACTTGAGATTCACCTACTTCGTTAGCTTCAAACCATACATACGTGTATCTGCCCGGTACAACATCATGCTTAACTCGGTAATCAGGTACAAAGAATGAATGTAGAACATCAGATGATTGAAGAACTATTTTAACAGGTCTGCCTTGAGGCACATGAATTTCATTAAGAGTTTGCGCTCCATTTTTGTATTTAGCATTCCATCCCCATTTGTAGCCAGAAACCTGAATTTCGTAAGCATTATCAGGAACGGATTTCAGATTTAACCAACCGGAATAACCCCAACCAAATACTACAAAACATAGTAACAGTGGGAGTACAGACCACATAATTTCTAATTTGTTATTATGTGTAATTACCGGAGTAATATCATCTTCTGACTTTCTACGATACTTGATCGCAAAATATATGAGAGCGAAAGTGATTCCGATCATAAAAATGAGACTCACTTCATTAATAAAATGAAATAAGGCGTCAGTGGAAGTGGCTGTGGGTGATTTAGCCTCAGGAAGCATAAAATCGAATAGTCTGCCCATTATTTAATATCGATGTTTTGTGATTGTTTTTTGCGTCTTTCCCGCACCCATAATAGGGTGAGAAATATACCGAGAATTATTAGAGTAGCCAAGCCCCCAATTTTCATAATATTGAAAGCTACGGGAACATAACTGTTTGAATCTGGATCGTATTGGTAGCAGTACATAAGTATTTTATCTACCGTACTACCAATTTTACCATCAGCAGACTCATATAAAGCATTTCTTGTATCGAATTCATCATACTTGATGCCGTACAAATAACGAGTAATTTTTCCATCAGGACTGAGCATAATGATTGCTGCACTATGTGCATACTCTCCAGTTCCCTGAACCTCATTATACTTAAAACCAATTTTGTTAATTACATCGTCAATTTGAGACTGTTTACCGGTTAAGAAATACCAACCTTCTTCAGCATTGGTGTTAGTAAGTTTACTGATATAGCGACTTCTGTATTCTTTTGCCAATAAGTGGTCTTCTTTCGGATCAATACTAAAAGAAATTACCAAATAATCTTCACCTGGTTGCCAAGCAAGTTCATCTACAACATCAATTACTCCATCTACAACTAATCCACAAAGCATAGGACACTCGTAATACAGAGGATTGAGAATAACCGGTTTTCCTTCTTCTAGTAAATCGCCTAAACGGATGCTGTCACCTTGAACGGTGGAAAATTTTGCATCGAGCGGAATATAATCTCCGAGTTTTTCCTCGATGCCTACGTCTTGCAGCGCTTGCGAAGTACCCACATTATTCTGGGCAAAACTTCGAGAAGGAAGTTGAAGCACTGCAGACAAAATACATGCTAACAGTGCAAAGCGTTTCATAAATTAATTTTCAGCTATGTTATTGATAGCTTGGTCAATTGGAATTCGGTATGTGCCTTCTTCAAGATTAACAACTCCAAAACTATTTAGCTTTTCAGCATCCTTAGCTTTTAATTCTTTAATCTCTGAATACTGGCTGTTAAGGGATGCTTCAGTTTGCGCATCAAACACACTTGCTTGTGCAAAGTGAATTAATCCATAAATAATTACAACAACTAGTCCAATACCAAAAACAGACCAGAAAATTAACCTGTTGTAATTTAGGAAGTCATTATTTACTCCATGAGCTACAGCGGCAGATAACAATTCATCGTCTGTCTCAAGGTTAACATTTTCTATCCAGCCTTCTTGATTTCTTAGTGAGTCATCCTCATCTGCAAAAAAACCAGCTACATTTTCCTTAAGAGTATCTACCCACTTGGCAACTTCTTCTTTAGTTACCCCTTTTTCTTTAGCGAATGTGTCTAATTCCTCTGATGGAAGTGAGATTGCTTCCAGAGCTACTTGTGCTTTAAATTCTGCGCTGTGCTTAGTTGACATTGTTCAGCAATTATTGATGATAAGATTTTGATAAACATTCATCCAGTGTAGGATCATTTTTTGGTATCATGCTTTGTTTTTTGAACTTGTTAAAGAAGAGTCCAAAGAAAATTCCGCCTAACCCTAAAAATGTAGCGATATCGATCCAGCTAAAGTGGAGGCCATGGGCATCTCCAGCATGATTTGCCGGCATTGAGATCCAGTAAATTTCTAAAAAGTGCATAACTAGAACAATAATAGATATAGCTCCTAGAATGGTTCTGCTATGCTTAGCTTCTCTATTAATAAGAAGTAAGAATGGTAATGCAAAACGGAATATCAGTAAGCTATAAGCAATATACTGGTACCCACCTTCCAAACGGTTATAGAACCAAAGTGTTTCTTCAGGAAGGTTTGCGTAATAGATCAATAAAAATTGGCTAAAAGCGATGTATGCATAAAATACAGTGAATGCAAAGAACCAAGCTCCTAGATCATAAATATGTACCTGTCTAATGGTTTCTTTAAGTATTCCTTGTTTTTGAAGGAAGAAAACCAACAAGATCATAACTGGCCAAAAAGCCTGAAAGTTGATTGCAAAGAAATAAACGCCAAACATTGTTGAGAACCAGTGAGGATCAAGTGACATTAACCAATCAAACCCGGCAAACGCAACTGATAGAGCAAATAGAGGAATACCAGGAGCACTAATTTTTCTAAGTAAAGTAGTGAAACCCCAGTCATTGGTTTTATCCATGTCAACTGAAGCCTTATACAATTTATGACCTAAAAAGCCCCAAATTGCAAAGTAAATTACCTGACGAATTAAAAAGAATGTTGAATTTAGATAAGCTGATTTACCGTATAAAATTTTATCAAACTCTGAACTTGCTTTATCAAACAGCTCAGGATGAGTCCAGTGATATAGGTTATGCATTCCTAAAACTACAGGGATAAAAAAGATAGCCCATATCCATATGTTGGAAGAAAACACCTCAAATATGCGACGAAATACTGTTCCCCAGCTAGCCTTAGAAATATGAAGCAGCATAATGGAGATTAAAGCTGACAATGAAATACCAGCAAAAAAAGTAAAGCTTACTAAATAAGAAAAGAAAAATTGAGCAGGCTGAAAAAAGTAACCGATTAGGCTGGCAATTAACCCTGCAATCCCTAGTCCAAAAGCTGCACGAGGTATGACGCTATCTTGTGGAAATTCAAGGGATTCGGTAATAGTTGGCTTATGACTCATTGTAATGTATTAAACTATTTTCTTAGTTATCACTCAGTGATTTGATGTATAGAACCAGTGATTCAATTTCGTTTTCAGATAGGTAATCGAACGGAGCCATTACGCCTTGTTCGTAGCCTTCTGTTTTCTTAGCATTCGGAGCAACAATTGATTCGCGGATATAGTCTTCATCCTTCGTTATGGTAATACTATTTCCATCTTTATCAACACCATTAGCTTGACTGCCAAATAAGCCTTTCCATGTAGGTCCAATTCCACCATCAGTGCCATCGGTACTATGGCAGGTACCACATGCATACTGACCAGATAGGTTTTCACCCATCTCAGGAGTTGGTTCAGGTTCAGAATCTGGCTTCCTTGCTTCAGCTAGTGCTGCTAGTCGTTCTTGTTCAGCATTATGTTCTTGTTTAAGCTCTTCTAGATCAACATCATATTGTCTGATCTGATCTTCGCTTGCATTTTGGCTAGCTTGAAGTGCTCTTATGTATGCTACAATTGCCCAGCGGTCTTCAACTTTGATTTGAGTAGCATAAGAAGGCATAGTTCTTACACCGTTATAGATAGCTGAGTAAATTTCTCCATCTGTAGCTTCACGTAAACGTTCTTGATGATAGGTAGGAGCAGGAACATACCCGTAGCCACCAGTCATTATAATACCATTTCCATCACCTGTTCCTCCATGACAAACAGAACAATAAATATCATAACGATCCTGTCCTCTGTATAGAAGCTCTTTTGTTACTTCAACAGGGATATCAGCGATCCAATCACCATTACCATCTACGCCTTCGTAGTAAGCTGTGTCGTCTTTCTTCAATCCGCGGGCAATAGTACCTTCAACGGGTTGACGCATAGAACGATTATCCTGGAAGAACTCATTTGTTTCTTGAGCTTCTAGTCGAGGCTGTTGATCCATGTTCATGTTAGGGTGGATCGGTGTTTTCTCAGATATTTGTCCTCTACATGAAGCAAACACTAAAGCAGCTCCACTAAGACAAGCAATCTTAAGGATATTCTTGGTGGTCATTAAAGAAGTTATTTCATTCTTGTTAGTCATATACTTCCTCTATATGTGTTGCACCGGCTTTTTCTAAAAGCTCTTTAACTTTTTCTGTTTCAAAGAGTGAATCTTCAGCTTCAATGCATAAAAAGAAGCCATCATCGGTAGCTTTTTTGAAGCGGTCAACGTTAAAAAGAGGGTTGTTTAGCTTAGGAAGACCGTTGAGGAAAAACATTCCAAATACAGTTCCAAAAGCTGAGAGTAAAACTGTTAATTCAAAAGTAATAGGAACCCAAGCAGGAGCATTAAAGAACGGCTTACCACTAATATTCATTGGGTAATCCATCACAGCCATGAAATACATCATTGTTAGGGCGCCTGTAAAGCCAACTAATCCATGAGCAATTACGATCCATCCTAATTTGGACTTCTTTAAGTTCATTGCCTTGTCCATTCCATGAATAGGAAAAGGACTGTATGTATCAAACTTTGTATAGCCTGACTTTACAACCAAACTTGATACATCATATAAAGCTTTAGGGTTTTTGAATTCACCTAAAATACCATGCATTTTTGGTTCTTCTTTGATTGTCTTTTTAGCTGGTGCGCTCATTTTTATGCCTCCGCAACTTTAGGAGTTGGGATTTCAACTTTAGGGGCTTGGTATTCTTGATTCTCATCATAATTATGAGGATCTGCTTGTGGAATTACCATTTTAACTTCAGCCAATGCGATCATTGGTAAAAATCTTAAGAAAAGAAGGAACATGGTAAAGAAAAGACCAAACGTTCCAACGTATGTCAACACATCCCAAATTGTAGGAGAGTAGTAATCCCAAGAAGAAGGGAGGTAGTCATTCGCCAGCGAAGTTACCGTAATAACCATACGCTCAAACCACATACCAATGTTTACTACAATAGAAATTGCGAATGTAAGGCCTACACTTGTTCTAGCTTTCTTAAACCAGAAGATTTGAGGGGAGATCACATTACAAGTCATCATCGCCCAGTATGCCCAAGCATAAGGTCCGGTTGCTCTTAGTAAGAAGATTGCTTTTTCATATTCAACACCACTATACCATGCAACAAAGAACTCCATCATGTAGGCAAAACCTACCATAGAACCTGTAACCATAATTACAATGTTCATTTTTTCCATGTGGTCATCAGTCATGATGTCTTTCATGCCATAAATTTTTCTGGCAACTAACATCAATGTAAGCACCATCGCAAATCCAGAGAAAATTGCACCTGCAACGAAATAAGGAGGGAAAATAGTTGTATGCCAACCTGGTATTAATGAAACTGCGAAGTCAAAGGATACAATTGTATGTACAGAAAGTACAAGTGGAGTAGCAAGTCCGGCAAGGATCATGTACGCTTTCTCATAGTTCCACCAGTGGCGGTTACTACCTGTCCAGCCTAATGAAAAGATGCCATAAGCGTATTTTCTAATTTTATCTGTAGCTCTATCACGAATTGTTGCAAGATCAGGAACTAGACCAACGTACCAGAATAAAAAGGATACAGTGAAATAAGTGGAAACTGCAAACACATCCCATAGAAGAGGAGAGTTGAAGTTTGGCCACATAGACATCTGGTTTGGAATAGGAAATACCCAATAAATAGCCCAAATACGTCCAACGTGAATGGCTGGGAATACCCCGGCACACATTACGGCGAAAATAGTCATTGCCTCGGCAAAACGGTTAATGGCAGTACGCCAATCTTGCCTAAAGAGGAATAATACAGCAGAAATTAGTGTACCTGCGTGACCAATACCTACCCACCACACAAAGTTGATAATTGCCCAACCCCATCCAACAGGGTTATTTAGTCCCCAAACTCCGGTTCCTTCCCAAATAAGGTAGCCCACGGAGATTCCGAGAATAGCGAGCAAGCAGTTTGCTCCAATCATGGCTATATACCAGCCTTTTGGAGTAGGTCTTAAGTTAATATCAGTAACCAACCGAGTGAGGCTTGCAAAATCATGATCGCCTTTCACTAGAGCGGGTTCCGGTACGTAATCGTATTTACTCATGTTTGGAATTATTCCTGATTAAATTCTTATGCCAAAGCTGGGTTTGGATTTCTTAATTTTGCCATGTAAGAGGTTCTAGGGCGTGTATTCAGCTCTTCTAGCATCTGATAGTTACGCTCGTTTCTCTTCATCTTAGCAACTTCACTGTTTTCGTTGGTCAAGTCACCAAAATAAATTGCATCTGCAGGACAAGCTTGTTGACAAGCTGTTTTTACAGCGCCTTCAGCCGGTTTTGGCGAACCGGTTTCTTTTTTGGCTTCAATTTTTGCACGGTTTACTCTTTGAACACAGTACGTACACTTTTCCATAACTCCACGGAATCGTACAGTAACTTCAGGGTTCATTGCCATTTGGATAATATCCGGCTCAGCACCTGTAGTTAAAAACTCTTTAGGGAAGTTAAAGAAGTTGAAGCGACGAACTTTGTATGGGCAGTTATTTGCACAATAACGAGTTCCAATACAACGATTATAAGTCATTTGGTTCATTCCATCGTCACTGTGTGTAGTTGCCGCAACAGGACAAACTTGCTCACAAGGAGCCGCCTCACAGTGCATGCAAGGAACTGGTTGGTGAGCTGTCATTGGTGCATCAGTATCATCTCCAACATAATATCTGTCAGTTCGAATCCAGTGCATCTCACGACCACGATTCACTTCCTTCTTACCAATAACAGGAATGTTATTTTCAGACTGACAAGCAATCACACATACGCCACAACCAAAGCAAGAGTTAAGGTCAATGGCCATTCCCCATTGCGGTTCATCTTTAGGGTATGTTTGCTCATCAAATAGCGAAATAGGTACATCTTCACCTAATTCCGCAGCTTCTTTCATTCCCGGAACCGGATAAGTATGTACACTTTCAAATGAAGCGTAATCCGGATTTGATTTATATTCTTCTAAAGTAGCCATACGGTACATGTCACGGCCTTCAAGGCTATGGTGATCTTGCACACAAGCTATTTCGTAGTTTTCACCTGTTTTAGAAACTGTTGCTTCAGCAAATACATTATTTCCTACCAATGGATATGTATCTACTCCACCGGTTGTGTAATCAACGTAACGAGAAGCTACTCGTCCAATACCGTCACGACCATAACCTACTGTTAGTGAGATACTGTTGTCTGCATGTCCCGGCTGGATCCAAGCAGCAATTTTAATACTTTTTCCGTTTGATGTGATTTCTACAACATCTTCATTTTCAACACCAAGTTGTTCAGCTGTTGCAGGACTCATTGCAGCAACGTTATCCCAAGTGATCTTCGTCATTGGGTCAGGAAGCTCTTGTAACCAAGCAATATTAGCAAAACGGCCATCATGTAGAGTGGAGTCTGCTTTAATTGTGATCTCCATTCCAGAAACTGCAGCATCTCTACTTGTATCCGGACGGAAGCTACTTGAAAGACGAACATTAGCTTTAGAATATCCTGAATTGGTATCTACTCCATCATGAAGAAGAGTAGCCCACTTAGAGTCAAAGCTAGATCCATAAATATTTTTGAATGTATTTTGAACTAGATCATAACCAGGAGTCATTCCTCCATTTACAATGATGTTCAGTACTTCAATATCACTCAAGCCATTATATAAAGGCTGAATTTGTGGCTGAATTACAGAACGAACACCACTATAAGAAAGTCCGTCGCCCCATGATTCTAGATAAAAAGACTTGTTAAGATGCCAAGATGCATTCTTTGAAGTTTCATCTACATAATCAGAAAGATGAATCACTTCATTAACATTAGATAAGGCTCCGGTAAAATCAAGATTCTGAGCAGTAAAAGAAGGATTAGTTCCTAAAAGAACAACGGTATCAACAGATCCGTTTTTCATGTCTTCAACAGTTTGTGCAAACGCTGAAGTGCTTTCTTCTTCTAAATGTGGAACCTGTAGATAATTTACAGTATTTCCGTCATTCCCTAAGGCTTTGTTAATAGCAGCAACTACTGCATGAGCATTAGCTGAATGAGCATTTCCAACAGAAACTACAGATTCACCACGGTTAGCTACTAATTCGTCAGCTAATGTAGAGATCCATTTGTGATCGCTGAATTGATTTGAATAATCACTAAAAGCATTTAGTCCTGAAAGTCTGCTTGAAAGTGCAGCCGCTAAAGCATGTGCAAAAGCATCAATTTCACTAGCCTTCAATCGTAAACGGTGATCAGCGTAAGAACCCGTTAAGGTATACCCATTTTCAACCGCATATATACGGTTCATAGAATCGGAATTGCTTGTAACTTTACGAGCAGCACTTAATTGCTTTCCGTACTCAACACTATTTGGATGCGTACCATTAAGTACATCATCATCTAGAGAAACAAATACATTTGCTTTAGAGAAATCGAAATGAGCACGAACTCTTTGTCCAAATGCTTTTTGAGTTCCTTCTAATGCATTTGATTCACCAAAAGGCTCATAAGTAACCCAAGATGCATTATTGAATTTTCTAAGAGCTTGAGCTTTTAGTCCTAATAAAGTAGGAGAAGAGCTAGCTTCTGAAATAAAGGCAATTCTTTTAGAGGTATCTGCAAAGTTCTTTTTTGCGAAATCAATAAAATCGTTAACTGTAGAAACAGTGCCTTTTCTTAATACTTTCTTTGATCGGTCAGGATCATACATTCCCAAAACTGAAGCCTGATGGAAAATACTTGTTCCACCTTTACTAGCCGGGTGCATGTCATTTCCTTCAACTTTAGTAGGGCGACCTTCATGGTTCTCAACTACTAAACCTGTTAAACTTCCTTGAAAAGGAATAGAAGAGGCATAAAAAAGAGGAATGCCCGGTACAATATCTTCCGGTTGCTTAGAATATGGTAATATCTTTTGAACAGGACGACGAGCAAAATCACAGCTTGCTAATAATACGGCCGACCCCATGATAGCGAGGAATCCACGACGAGAAAAGCCATCCGATAATTCGGTAGCATCTTCGGGAAACTCACGATCAACAAATTTTTGATATTCCTGGTTCTTAGCTAGTTCGTTTAAGCTTTTCCAGTAAGTGTTTTGTTTAACTTCGCTCATTAGATGATGTATAAAGTTCTAAGGTCCGTAATTAGTAGTGGCAGCCCTGGCAATATTGTGGAGGACTAACATTGTTTTTCTTTACCAATTCTGCGCCTAATTTCGCTTGGTCTTCAGCTTTGTAACCCATTGTAGTTACTTCTTCAATAGGTCTTAAAAATTTCTCTGGTTCACGGTGGCAATCTAAACACCATCCCATACTTAAAGGCTCTGCTTGGTACACAACTTCCATTTTGTCAACTCGTCCATGGCAACTTTCACAGGCTACACCAACAGTTACGTGTGCAGAGTGATTGAAATAGGCGTAATCAGGAAGGTTATTGACTCTAACCCATTCAACAGGTTGTCCAGATTCCCAACTTTCTCTGATAGGAGCCAGCTTTTCACTGTCTGTTTTAATTTGGTTATGGCAATTCATACAAGTTTGCGTTGCAGGAATGTTTGCCTGTTTAGAATCGAATACTCCTGTATGACAGTACTGGCAATCGAGCCCGAGTTTATCAACATGAAGTTTGTGACTATAAGGAACAGGCTGTTCAGGAGCATAGCCTACATCGGTATAACTTGGGGAGAAAAAGTACCAAACTGAAAAGATCAGTGCGTTTGCAACAACTATAATACCGATCAGAATTTTTTGAGGAACTTGATTTGTCCACTTGGGGAAAATCTGCGCCATAAAGATTGCTTTATTTAGTTAGCGGATCATTGCTTAATTACCTGTAATTGAAGCGGTGCAAATCTACCGATATTTTCCATCGAAATGAAGGACGGAAAGACAAGATTGTTTTATTTAAAATGAATCTAAATAAAAGATCACCGAATCAAACTGTAGCCTTTTTAAGAGCTGCGAAAAGATACCACTCATTTCATAAAGTTTCTTATCAAAATGTAAAAAGTTCCTAGATTAGAACGAGTTTACGTAACTTACAGAGGTTAAAAATTTTAAAAGCCATAGGTTTAATGTCAGAACAAATCAATATCCCTAATCAAGCCAATATCTTACATCAAGTAAGTGCTAAAACTGCGTTTAGAATCATTCTAGGAGTTAGTGTAGCTGCTCTTCTCTTTTTAATATGGTTAATCTACTGGAAAGAGGGTGCAACGAGTTCATATCCGTGGGTTCCATATTTGCCAGCTGGTAATGCCGCATTTAATTCGTTGAGTACAATATTCCTTTTATTCGGTTTGAATGAAATAAGGAAGAGAAACTTCAACCGACATATGAAGTTTATGATAGCTGCCTTTATCAGCTCTACGTTCTTTTTAGTGAGCTATGTTGTTTATCATCACTTTCAAGGTGATACCAAGTTTGTGACAGAAGGCATAGTCCGATATGTGTACTTCTTTATTTTGATCACTCACATTGCACTTTCAGCATTTGTGGTTCCATTGGTGCTTTCGAGTTTTTATCTGGCACTCACCGGAAAATTTCAAAAACACCGAAAAGTATCACGATGGACATTTCCTATTTGGTTATATGTATCCATTACCGGTGTGGTGATTTTCTTTATGCTGAAGTTTATTGGGTAATTAGTTCTAAATTTTTTATAGTCTATGATATTAATCCCTTTATATCATGTCTCACGACCCAATACGTCAGTTAAAATATTTTAGACAAAATATTTCTCAAAATAAAAAGCCCGTTGGTTTTTTCATTTCAGCCGGTTGCCCCTTTTCAATAAAAGGTAGTTCAGACGAACCCTTGATTCCTGATGTAGCGGGGTTGACAAAAAAAGTCTCTGAGGAGCTTGATGGAGAGGCCACATACGAAAAACTATTAGAAGAGTTAGGGAAAGCTGGTAAATCAAAAGATAATATAGAAGATGTTCTTAGCTTTCTTAGAGCATTAAAAACTGTTTCTCATGGTGGGGAAGTTAGGGGGTTAAATGAAGATGAATTGACAGATTTGGAGGAAAGGATTTGTTCAGAAATTTCAGAATTAATCAATGTTGATTTTCCTGATGACAAGACACCTTACCATCAACTAGTTTCATGGATTAACTCTATTGATCGAGTAAAATCGATTCAAGTTTTTACGACTAATTATGATTTACTGATGGAAAAGGCACTAGAAAATAATGGAGTTCCATATTTTGATGGATTTGTAGGATCACATCGAGCTTTTTTTGATTTAAGAGCGGTTGAAGAGGATTTGATTCCGAATCATTGGACTAGGCTTTGGAAAATTCATGGTTCTATAAATTGGGATAGACATGAAAACAATGAAGTCGTAAGGATTTCAAACCCGAGTGAAATTGATTCTACTTTAATTTATCCTTCTCATCTCAAATATGATGAGAGTAAAAAGATGCCATATCTAGCTTTAATAGACCAATTAAGTAGATTTATTAAACACGGACCTTCATTATTAATTTTGAGTGGTTATTCATTTAATGATGATCATATTAATGATGTAATAGTTAATGCTTTGAGAGCTAATCCAACAGCTAATGTTGTAGCACTTTTATACGGTAAATTATCTAAATATGATAAAGCAATTAAACTAGCTGAAAAACGACATAACTTAAGTTTATGGGCTTTCGATAATGCAGTTATAGGTACGAAAAATGATAAATGGGAAGTACCTACATCAAGAGCTCTTGATGAAGATGAAGTTTATCAACATTCATTAAAATCTAAAGCTCTTAAAGAAGAGGATAGTGGCGCTACAAAGAAATATACTCTCGAATTAGGAAACTTTATTGTCTTAGGTAAATATCTTCAATCAATGATTGGGGAAATTGAAAGTGAGAAATCATGATTAGTAGTTCAACATATTTAGGTACTGTACAAGATGTAAAAGGTACAACAGTACGATTAGTATTAGAAAATGAAGCCCTTTCAGGAACAACACTAATTAATGGACAGGGATATAGGATTGGACAGATAGGAACTTTTGTAAAAATCCCAATCGGGTTTATTCAGCTATATGGAATTGTATCACAGGTTGGGGCAAGTGCGGTGCCTGAAAACCAAGTTGAAAATCAGCCTTATGGAAATAGATGGATGACTATCCAATTAATTGGTGAAGGACAAGGAGGTGGAAAATTTCAAAGAGGAATTTCCCAATATCCAACAATTAGTGATGAAGTTCACTTAGTATCCGAAGAGGATTTAAAAAAAATATATGGAGAGAACCAAGAAGATTTTTTTGTAAAAATAGGAAGCATTGCTGGAGCTGAATCTATTCCAGCTTTACTAGATATAAATAAACTAATAACGAGGCACTGTGCAATAGTAGGTTCTACAGGTAGTGGTAAATCCACTACAGTTGCTGGAATATTGAACGCATTAAGCAATAAAGAAAAATATCCGTCTTCAAGGATATTAGTATTAGATATTCACGGTGAATATCCACAAGCATTGCATGAAAGAGCAAATATTTACAGGATTGGAGCTGAAAAGACTTCACAATATGAAGAAAAAGAATTACACATTCCTTTTTGGGCATTAAATTTTGAAGAACTAATGCAGGTTACTATTCAAGATAATTTCTCTAGAGAGCAAGATAGAAGTGCAGTCTTAGAAAGGATTTTAGATTTAAAAAGAGAGTCAATCCATAAATATCCAAAGATTGGGATTAATATTGATACTGTAAGCGAAGACTCACCAATTCCTTTCAACATAAATAAATTCTGGTACGATTTATATAGTGAGGTCTTTGCAACTTATTATTCAGATAACGGAAAAAAGCCAATACAAGAAAACTGGGCATATGAAAAAGATGAAGATGGAAATGAACTAAAAGGAGATATTGATAGGGCAATTCCACCAAAGTTTAAACCAGTTAAAAGTGTTAGAGATGACCCAGAAAAAATAAACTATGTCCAGTCACCTTTAAATATTAGGTCACAGCTTGAAGCATTAGGTTCTAAGCTAAGAATACCTCGGTATAATTTTTTATTCAGACCAGGGAAATGGGATCCAGATCATGAAGGAAAAGTTGGAAAAGATTTAAATCATTTAATGAAAGAATGGATTGGAGATCAGAAACCTATAACTATTCTAGATTTGTCTGGAGTCCCTTCGGAAATTTTGAATACGATTGTTGGTGTATTATTAAGAATAATATACGACGCCTTATTTTGGACAAGAAACCTTTCACAAGGAGGAAGACATCGCCCGCTTTTAGTAGTAATGGAAGAGGCTCATAATTATCTGAATGATGATTTTAAAGGCTTAGCATCAACTATCGTGCAACGAATTGCTAAGGAAGGAAGAAAATATGGGATAGGGGCTATGATTGTTAGTCAAAGACCTTCTGAGATTAACTCAACTATTTTATCTCAGTGCGGCACTTTTATCTCATTAAGATTAGCTAACCAAATAGATCGGGGACAAGTATCAAGTGTTGTTTCAGATAATCTTGATGGATTGACTGATATGCTTCCTATACTTAGGACTGGAGAAGCCATAGTTTTGGGAGAAAGTGTAAAATTACCTATGAGAGCATTAATTAATGCTCCTGAGAAAAATAAGAGACCAGATAGTCAGGATCCAATTGTTTTTGACTTGGTTTCTCCGGAAGATTCTATGAATCCTGGTGGATGGGGAGTTAAGATGGAAGAAAACCCTAATTATGAAGAATTTATTCAAGTTTGGCGATCTCAAAACCCTAAGTTATTAATCAAAAAGGAAGAAGAAAATGAATAGAACAGCTGTCGATTCATCAAATATTGCGTCAATCGGATATGATGACGCAACTCAAACTTTAGAGATTGAATTTTTAAATGGCTCTGTATATCAATACTTCGATGTACCACAACAAGTCTATAATGAACTTATGGGGCAGGGATCAAAAGGACAATACTTAGCTAGGAATATCAAAGGCAATTATAGATATACAAGAGTATAGAATGGGGATAATAAGTTTAAACCAACAACTCAAAAGAATAGAGGTTTCGGGTTTTGAAATAGAAAGCGAAGTCTGCTTCGAATATTTTGATAATCTTCCTTCAGCGGAACGAGACGACAAACTTCTTAGAGCAATTTATATTGGTGTCTTAGCTATGATGGAAGATCGTTTGTCAGCATTTCTTTCAAAGACCTCCAATGAACTTGGAACTGAACTTGAAAACCTAAAGCTTCTTTTTGACATGAAGCAAGAACTATTTTATAAAACCTCTGTAAAAGGTATTGCAGCTGAAGAAGAAATAGCTCAGTTTTTAGAGGAGTTTCTAAATGAGAAAAAGATTAAAGATAATGTATCTCTTACAGGTAATTTAAAAGGTAATCTTCAAAGAAATAAAACTGGAGATATCATAAGTATCTTAGATTCTGATAAAGAAATTAAAATAGCTATAGAATGTAAGTTTGATAAAAGTGTGAAATTAGGTGAGATAGAATCAAAAGACTTATTCATAAGAAAAACAGATACAGCTTGGAGTCAACTAATTGAAACACAAGCTAACCGTGATGCCAAAGTTGGTATAATAGTTTTTGATATTTCTTTAATTGATGGGTCAATACTTAAGAATTTTGAAAAGGTGGGATATATTCCAAGTATTGGTTTCGTAGCAATTGTTGATTCTCAAAAAGGAGACTATTCAAACTTGGCTATTGCCTATATGTTAGCAAGAGATATAGCTTTGAATGCCAGCGAAATAGAATTCGATAATAATCTCTTACAAGTAATAGTAAAAAGAATTATCAAAGATTTCGGTGAAGTTTTAACAATTAAAAAGCTTATCGAAAGCAATATTGACAATAATCGAGCTATACTAAAACAGTTAGAGAAAAGCCTATTATTAGCAGAATTTAATCAAAAATATCTCACTCAATTCTTAAAAACAGGAACACTCACAAAAGAAGATTTACTCTCATTTTATCAAGGTGAAGAGATAAAGGAAAAATTTAATTTGATAGAAAAAGAAATAGAAAATCAGTTTTAATTTCTTTTTATAGTTGATAAATCACTCCTCTATAACCTACGTAATCGAATGATTAACCGATGTTTGTGATTTTTTCGTGAAATAAAAAAAGACATTCAATTCCGTGAATGTCTTTTCAGAGTTCTATGAATCTCTCTTGGTTAATCTATCTCAAAGATCTTGGTGTTTCTCCATTCTTTTGAATAGGCATCGATAGTGCGTATTTCGATGGCGAAAGTTTTTTCAGTACGATCAATTTCAGGGAAGGGAGCTGTCCATAAATGATTTGTTGGAATAGCTGTTGTAGAATTTGACCATTTTTCAGAATGGCTATCCAATAGTGTCTTGAAGTAAGGAGAGGATTCTGATATTTGATCCATCTCTACCCATGCTCCATTATTAATTCTATACCAGGTTTTATTTTTCTCATTTCCGTTCAAAACATTAACCACCAATCGTTCAGGCATTTCTTCAGCAGAAAAGTTTAAAGCAGGCGATTCAATTCGAATTTGCAGGTCAGCTCTTTCACCTAAACCCACAAGTTGTTCTGAATAATCCGAACCATTAAATGTGAATCGATGGTATCCATTAGGTACGCCATCTCTTTGGGTAGTAGTTGGTATTCCGTTTTCATCAACAGGACCGCCCCACCAGGTTCCGGATACTGCAGTAGTTGTTAGATGGTGCATTGGGTTCTTTCCATTCCATCCTTGTTCTTCATTTAAATAGTGATGGTAGGTCATATGTAAGTGACCGGAAACCGCTATCACCTTTTCACGTTGTTCTAACAGTTTAAAAAGATCTTCTCTGTTCTTTGTGTTCACATTTGGAGTTTCACCACCCCATGCATATAAAGGAATATGAGTAGCGATCACGATGAGGTGATCTTCGGGAATATTTGGAAGTAAATTTTCCAGCCATGTTAGTTGGTCTCCCCAAATTTCTCCTTCATATCTTGAGCGCCCTTCATCATTTCTGCCAAGGTAGTTTACATTATCAAGTGCGAGGTATGTAACCTTCCCATATTGGTAGGCATAGTAATTAGCTCCGAAATGTCTTTTAAAAGTGTCTCTGGCATGACGGTTATCTTTGGTATCGAAATCGATATCATGATTACCTATTACATGCCACACAGGAATTTCAGGTTTCGAAAACAATTCTATATGTCTGTCAAATAAAGAGAGGTCATTATACATGATGTCTCCTAAGATCATCATAAAGCGAGCGTCTTCTGTTGTAGCCTGATTAAGGAATTCATCTCTTACATAGGTAAGCTCTTTATCATTCCGTGGCTGAGGATCTCCAAAAATAACGGCATTGAATGTCTCCTCATCATCAGAGACCGTTAGTGGAAAGTTAACTTCCGATGGAAAATTTTTGGTCGGTTTTAAACCTCCATACTTCAATTCAGGAGAACCATTGGGCTCGTATGCAATACTGTTCTGTGGGATTTGAAATTCATTGATAGGTATGTCGTAGCCGGATGGTTTAACGATCATTAATGCTTGTCCCGGTGATAGGGTAATGGAATATCTTCCTTCAGCGTTAGTTTTAACTACTTCTTTTTGATTGGAGATCAGAATATTTTCTAATCCTTTTTCATTCGAATCTAGCGCTCCGTTTTGGTTCTGATCTAGAAAGACGGTTCCACTTACTTCTTTCAACTGTTTTTTCGCAATAGCGTTTGAGCTAAATAATCCGAAAATGATTATGCAACCCAGATGTTTATAGAAATTCATTATGCAATGTTTGAGTTTTGAGAGAATAAAAAGGGAGCGTCAGTGCTCCCTTTTTAAATTGGTTGATCTTATTGCCAAAGAGGTAAAACCAGGTCAGAGCTTTTGTTCTGTACCAGTTCTTCGTTCATGTTTACTGCGATAGTTACTATTCCTTGAGTTTCGTCAACGGTGAAGTCATCCATGCTTCTGCTAAGTGGAATAAATCCTGGTATAATCGCATCCAGATAAGGACTGCTACCGGAAATGTTCGTATTGCCGGCTTGCTCTTGCTGAGATATTGGATATTTGATCCCAAGATCTACCACTCTGCGTCCTTCAGCAATAAAAATCTCTTGTCTCATCAAATAGATGATCTCAAGCAGTTCATCTACTGTAGCTGCGTTGTTGATTTGAGCAACAGTAACGGAAGTACCGGAGACAGTAGGAATGCTCACATTTCCGTCTTGTCTGTCTAAAATGAAATCGTCTAAAGCAGGTTCACCTTGAGAGAATCTAACTTTTACAGTATCACTTAACGGGTAATCCGTTCTGTTACCACCGGATCTCGTTTCTCTTGAATCATCGATCGAGGTTACATCACGATTTGCGATAACATCGTTTAATAAGTCAACTAAAACAGGTTGTGCACTTGCAAGTCCATTTTCTTTCAGCTCAAGTTCAGCAAGCATCAGGTATGCTTCTTCTGATTTGAAAAGGTTTACCGGAATTTGACTGATTCCTGCTCCATCAATACTGAAGTATTTAGGATCTAAAAAATCTAGGCGAGGTAATGGAGCAAATTCATCTTGAGAGGAGTCGAATAATAAATTCTGGAAAGAATTAGACGGACCGTTTATCCCATCAAATTGAACTTGGTAAGTGAATTGAGGAGTGTTATTAACTACAGATGTAGCTAAAGTACGTAAGTCGCTTGTGCTATTAAGATGAAAGGCAATTCTAGCTTTACCTATTAAAGCAGCTTTGGCAAAGTCACTATTTGGTGCAAGTGAGATCACTTCATCAAAGGTTGTATTTGCTAATCCTAATTGTGTTTCTGAAGGAAGAGGTGCTCCTAAAGATTCGTTAGGAAGTGCTTCAAAATATTCCCCTGAGAAAAGTTGAGAAACTGCTAAATAGAATTTGAGTTCTGCCTCTTGCTCGGGAGTACTATCCGGGTCATTTGGGAGTACTGTATTAAGTCCAAAATCTGCAGTTCTACGCAATGAATGTATTGCTGACTGAATTCGTCCTACATCCAAATCTGTATAATCGATCTGAGGAATGTCGAATACTTTACTGCTTATTGTTCGATTGTTATAGTAATTGTCAGAAGTTAGCTCGGTAAGTTCTATGATCACATTAATAGTGCTAGCCATTTGTGATCTGGAACCATTCACCCAATTTGTTGCCGATTGGGGTGAGTCTAAAAACTTTTCAGTAGTAACATTAGGGTTCTCTACGGCATCAAGCCCACATCCCTGTAAAAACAGAGACACAAGAATTGATAGAGCGATTATTGAATTCTTCATAATATGTTATGTATGATATTTAAAATGTGATTTTTATTGATCCTAAGAACTGGCGAGGTGCAGATTCGGCTGCGTAAGCGATACCACCTGTTGTTGCACCATTTTGGCCTTGATCGCCACCACTTTGAGTAGCTTCCGGATCAAAAGATGAGCTGGCAAAATTGATAGGGTTAATAACGCTAAATCCTACCGATACGCTTTCAGCTAGCCCAGCCAAAGAGCTTTTGCTAAATGTATAGTTAAGACCGATGGTTCTTATCTTGAAGAAGTCAGTCTTTTCAACGAAATGATCTGTGAAATTAAGCCAGTTAGAAGTACCGTTGGCATCTACTTCAGTTTGAGGGATTCCTTCATTGTTGTCAGAAGCGCCATAATTGAAACGGAACTGTCGTTCAAAAGAATGAGCATATGCTCCGGTTTGGAAGTCGGCATTACTGAATAAAACGAATCTTTTATAGTTAGCGTTTAAAGATACACTTCCGAAAACATCAGGAATTGTACTTCCTAAAAACGCTTGTGGAGTGGTAGAGTCTAACACACCATTAACAAAGGTACCTTTGTTACCTCTTAAGTAACCAACCGGATATCCTTCTTCAACAACTGTTTGGATGGTTCTAGCACTAAACCCATTAATGTTGAAAGGGCTTGCTCCACCGGCATCCACTACTTTGTTATCGAGCGTATTTACAGCTGCTTTTACTCGAATATTCCAGTCTTGGGTTAAAACAGGGATTGCTGTCAATGCGAACTCGAATCCTCTATTTTCGATTACACCTACATTTTGCAATTGAGTGCCTGTGCCTAAGCTTGGTTCAAGAGGTACGTAGAATAAAGCGTCGTTCGTTTCAGTATAGTAGTAATTGGCGTTTAGAAAGATTCTGTCATCAGCAAATCCGAAATCAGCACCGATCTCAAAACTAGTTACCTTCTCAGGCTTTAAGTTTGGATTTCCTTCTTGACCAAAAGTAGCTGCTTGTCCACCTAAGAATCCATCAAAATCGACCGTTCTTTCTCCTGCAAAAGGAGTTGGAAAATTACCTGCAAGACCATAGTTGGCTTTAATTTTGAAATACGAAAATGCAGAATTACCAAATGTATTGATAAAGAATGGTTCAGCACTTACTAAATATGCTACTCCTGCTTTTGGATAATATTGTGTACCCACATTGTCACCAAAAGCTGAATTTCCATCACCTCTAATTCCAAATTCTAAGAAGTAACGATTTTTATATCCCATGTTCTCTTGGAAATAGATCCCATAGTTTACAACCTCAGATAGGTACTCACTGCTTTCAGTATTTGCAGCTTGTGAAACAGAACGAGCACCATCTCTTACATCAATTCCGCGATAAGCAACCTGGTGATCTTCATTTCTAAAAAACTGAGTTCCTACCGTACTTATGAAAGAGAAATTGCTTACATCATATTTATGCTGTGCATTAAGTTCTCCTGTTAATCCCAAATAGGTACGGTTGAACTTACTGATGGATCCTCGGTTAAACAGGCTGTTAGCAGGAGAGAGGTCATCCACATGATTCAGGTACTCATTTGTAGTGTATGTTTCTTCGTCTTGAGACCTGTAATCTACACCAGCAGTAGCTTTTATGAGTAACGTATTAAGAGGCTTAAATTCTATAACTTGTGAAGTCTGGAATCGATTGATATTCGTTTCATTATCCTGAGTTTCCTCTGCTTTTTGAACGTAGTTTTTCATGAGTTCAAAGTCAGCATCAGATAATTGGTTCAAGTTGGGATTAAAACCTGGTCCGGTAAAAGAAGAAGAACCCGACTCGGTATACCACAAACCTGTATATCCACCGGCATTTCCATTTCTCGCTCTTCTGAAAGTATTGGTTGTGTAACCAAAAGAGCTCTTATAATCGGTTTTGTCATTTATTTTTGAAGAAAAACCAGATCGGAAATCAATCTTCGTATTTTCATTCTGATTGGCAATTCTAAAACCTTCATCATTAGTGATTCCGGCTGAGAAGCTATATCCAAGTTTTTGAGTTCCACCATTTACCTGAACATCATGCTTTTGATATAATCCCGTTTGAAAAAGTAGATCAGCTGTACGATCAAAATAAAGGTAATCATTTGTTGGAGCAGTAGATCCTAGTTGAGCGTTATAACTAACCTGAAGGTCTCCATCACCACCTTTTTTAGTGAATATTTGTATTACACCATTGGCAGCGTCAGAACCGTACATAGTAGTAGCTGCGCCACCATTTATGTATTCAATTCTTTCAATGTTTTCTATAGGTATATCTGCTAAAGAACTACTTGCAGCACCACTTGAGGAACCTCCACCAAGCTGAGCAGCTGTATTCAAATTATCAACTCTAGCTCCATCCACATATATGATCGGTGTGGAATTTATAAAAGCGGAAACTACACCTCTTGCTCTTACTATGGAAGAACTTCCCGGTTGACCGTTTGTTAATCTAAATTGAGCATTTGGGATCTTAGACTGTAAAAGTTGATCTACTCGGTTCGATGATGAAAGCTCAATATCCTCTTCAGTTACTGAAGTAATATTGGTAGAAAGTCTCCTCTTTTCCATGTTTATACCTTGACCGGTAACTACGATCTCATCCACTTTTAAAAGATCTTGCTCGAGTTCTAATGACAACTCTTCTTCTAAGTCAATGTCAGAGAATGGGATATAAAGGGTTTTGTAGCCTAAAAATCTCACTTCAAGCGATTTATTTGCGAGATCAATTTCAGGGATGTTAAGAAGGAAAGAACCATCTGCATTGGTAGCGACTCCAATGGTGGTTCCGCTAATTGAAATTGTTACCCCGGCAATAGGGTCTTCATTTATAGCATCTATCACCACACCCTGGAGGGTGCTAGCGGCTTGTGGACTAGGAAGCTCTGAATGCGGAAATACCAGCATTATCAGAAGTAAAATTATTGTCATTGTAATACTAATCTTAGTTGTTGGATTTTAAATTAGTCCGCAAACTAAAGAGGCTTTGTTAAGCCCGTATTACGATTGCATTATGCTTATTTATATTGAAGATTTATTAAACATTATACTTATTAAGTATTTAATATAATTGGTTTTGATTGGGTCTTTATTTCCTTTTTTATACATAATTAATGTAAATTACTGGGACTAGATTATCATTTTGTAACATTGTATCAGCTAGTTGATTTTCAGCTAATAAAAAGCAGGATAGATTGTGTAATAAAGGAAGAGATTGTTTCTTTGTTATTTGAACAAAATAGCCTTGTATTCATAACGCAATAAATTTATATTTAAGACAGATAACTCTTAAATAAAGTTCTATGCTATTATCAAAGTCATGTGTATATGGATTGAGAGCTTCCATCTATCTAGCATCAAAAAAAGATGACACTTTTATTTCTATTAAAGAAATGAGTGCCGGTCTAAATATATCATTCCATTTTTTGACTAAGATCTTACAGCAACTGACATCTGCAAATTTGATGGAATCCTATAAAGGTCCCAATGGCGGTATAAAGCTAACAAAAAAGGGCAGAGATTCTACGCTTTTAGATATGGTGATTGCTATAGATGGACCTGAGCTTTTTACACAGTGCGCTCTTGGTTTACCTGGTTGTGGATCTAAAGATCCTTGTCCTTTGCATGATAGTTGGCTAGAGACAAGGACCTCGATTCAAGAAATGCTAGAAAGAACTACTCTAGATGAAATTGCAAAAGAGGGGAAAGAAAAACAATTCAGATTAATGGAAGATGGCAACTTTCAATGGAGTTAAATTAAATCATTTTATTCATTAAAAATTCATATAAATAAGATAAAATAGTCTTATAACTTTAAATTAATCAAATTATGAAAGACTTAGCAGAACAATCCGTAGGACAAATAGTCGCAGATGATTACCGCACATCTCAAATTTTTAGAGCCAGAGGATTAGATTTTTGTTGCGGTGGAAAAAAAACACTCTCTTCAGTTTGTAAGGAAAAAGGCATAGAGCTTAACGAAGTGTTGAATGAGCTTAACTTTTTGGATGAGCCGGATCAGGGACAACATCATTTTAATGAGTGGAGTTTAGATTTTTTAGCAGAGTATATCGTGCAAAATCATCATAATTTTGTTCGAAAAGCTCTTCCAGAACTAAATTTTTATGCTGAGAAAGTAGCAAGAGTACATGGTGATGCCCATCCAGAGCTCATAGATGTTCTTAAAAAAGTGAAAACTCTCAGCTATGAAATGGTTGAGCATATGGAAAAAGAAGAAGAAGATTTGTTCCCTCAGATTAAAGAATTAGTACAACGTCAACAAGCTGGTTCTGTAAAAGAATCATTACTCGAAATTTTAGAGTCTGAGCATGAAAAAGCTGGAGAACTAATGTTCGAAATTGAAGCTATTACTAATAATTTTACTCCACCGAAAGATGCTTGTACTTCTTACCGTGTATTATTTCAAAATTTAGAAGGTTTTCAAAATGACTTGCATAAGCATGTTCATTTAGAGAATAATATTTTGTTTCCTAAAGCACTATCGCTTGAAGCTCAAATGAATTGATACATAGTGAAGATCGAGCCTTGGATCACAACTCGATCTTCTTATAAATTTTTTAGTTAAATCAGGTATTCTATGCCTTTAATTACGAGGCTTTTTTTAAAAGCAGGGCTGGTGTTTCTTTTTTGTGCATTGATAACAGGCATACTGCTTCAGTTAGAATTCATATCTATTCCAATATTTCATGCGCTTTTTTGGCATATGTTGATGCTGGGTTGGATCACCCAGATAATAATAGGAGTGTCGTTGTGGATGTTCCCGGGTAGGATTCGAGAAGAAAGTTTTTCGAACCAAAAATGGTCGTGGATAGCATTTGGCTGTTTAAATTCAGGGCTTTTATCAAGAATTATTGCTGAGCCGTTTATACAGTCGTCAAGCTACATGATCTGGAAGATACTGTTGATCACTTCCGCTATACTCCAATTCATTGCAATAGGGGCTTACTTAATCGAAATTTGGCCACGAGTAAAAGGCAAAAAGAAGCGAACTAGAAAACAAAAAGGGGAATCAGTTTAATGCCAAAAGTTTCTATTTGGATGATTCGGATGTCTTTTTTGTATCTAGCTTCTGGGATAAGTATAGGGGCGCTTTTATTGATAAGTAAGTCACTGAAAATAGCATCCTTTGCTTGGAATTTACTACCCATTCATATAGAATTTCTGATTTTTGGATGGATCATTCAGTTTACCTTAGGAACGGCTTATTGGATTCTTCCTCGGTATTTAAAAACAAAAGATAGAGGGAAGACCTTGCCGGCAATTATGATGGTTATACTTTTGAATGCGGGAATCTTATTAATGGTGATTTCCGAGGCTTTTCCAAATTACCCTTCTTGGGGAATGATAGGGAGATTTTTTCAGCTGTTAGCGGTAGTCCTGTTTATTAAATTGCATTGGCAGAGAATTGTGAGTTATTCAAGAGTAAAATGAGGCCAATGCATATGATTAGAAAATTTTCTACCTGAGATTCGGTTTTTTATTGCGTAGCTTTCATTTTTATAATGGATAATTCAAAGACCTTTTGAAGAAGTTCAATTTTCTATCTATACCAGGCAGATCTACTGAAAATAGATTAATGCCATACAATTTTACCTTGTTTTGGGCACTCATTATAGGAATATTGGGTGGTTTTATTGCCACCGGTTACTATTGGTTGATGAGCGGTGGACTTTTTGTTATATGGGATGTCGCACTTCCTTTCTTAGCGTCATTATTTGAAGATAAATCAGGTGTTATAATTGGAACTGTCTTGTTAACAACATTTGGTGGGTTAATGGTGGGTTTAACTACTAAATGGATGCGTTCTCCCGGAGAGATATCAGCGGTGGTCAATAATATTCACGTTGAAGAAGGGCGAATGGATTACAAGCAAAATCCTTCTATGCTGGTAAATTCTTTGATCAGCATCATTTTTGGTGGAAGTGCGGGTCCAGAAGCTCCATTGGTGCAATTAATAGGTAGTAATGGAAGTAAGCTTGGAGAGAAGTTAAAACTTCACGGAGATTTGATAAGAACCTTTACTTTTTGTGGGATGGCAGCTGCACTAGGGGCTTTCTTTGGAGCGCCTATTGGTGGAGCCTTATTTGCGTTGGAAATTCCTCATAACCGCGGGCTGGAATACTATGAAGCATTAATTCCTTCCGTTATATCTGCATTGGGAGCTTTCTTAGTTTTCAGAGCTTTTATTGGTTACGATGGGGCATTATATAATCTACCTGTAGGCTCAGAAATCTCTATGTTTTCGATGATTCAGGCCATATTTATGGGGTTGATAGGTGCGATGATTGCAGTATTGTTCATTTTTATTTTTAAGAATATAGAGCGAATACTTAGCCCCATTAAGAAATGGCCGGTATTACTTGGTGTAATTGGTGGCTTAGCGATAGGATTACTTGCAAGTATAATACCAGTAAGTTTTGTCACAACTCCATTATTTTGGAGCGAGTACCAAATTATCGATCTAATGAATGGAATAGAAACCATTAAACTTAGCTATGGGTTATGGGGAGCTGTCGGGCTACTTGGATTACTTGTACTTGTTAAAATGTTTTCTATCGGTTTTACATTACACAGTGGGTATAGAGGAGGATTTATCTTTCCACTATTCTTTATTGGCGCAGCAAGTGGAATTGCGATTTCTTTTGTTTCTCAGAGTTTAATATCACTTCCTGTAGCTATTATTGGCCTGATGGCAGCGGTCAATGTAGGCGTAACCAAGACCCCAATTAGTACCAGCGTTATTCTTATTAGTCTCACCGGAAGTGCAATGTTTCCGGTTGTGGCGATTTCAAGTATAGTAAGCTACGTGTGTACAGAAAAGATTAGATTAATTCCTACCCAGCAACACCGAAAAGACAATAAATCTCCTATGCACAGAGTATGGAGATGGAATGAGAAGTAGCTAAGAATGAGAGGGTTTTATATTTAAGACATCTTCATCTTAAATTCACAATTCAGAGGTAAATTTGTATTGAATCAAATGATTCAGGCATAAATAAGATAAAATTGTCTTAAATCTTAAATATAGAACAATGAAAAACTCAGTAAACATCCTTAAAAAAATTCCTGTATTAATGACTGCGGTAGCAATTCTTGGATTTACTTTCGGGGTAAATGCACAGGATAATGCAGATAATCTAAAACGCATTAAACAGGAAATGGTAGCTCCTCCATTTTTACCAGAATTTGACCAAGTGGGATCAAAAGAACCCGTTGTGGTTGAAATTGAATTAACTATTGAAGAGAAAAAGCTCGAAATAGCTCCTGGAGTATTTATCTGGGCTATGACTTTTGATGGCTCTGTTCCCGGACCGATGATTGTAGTACATGAGAACGACTATGTAGAACTTACTTTAATCAATCCAGAAAGTAATAGCTTACAACACAACATAGACTTTCATGCAGCTACAGGAGCAATGGGGGGTGGCGATTTAACGGTTGTAAACCCAGGTGAGGAAGTTACAATGAGATTTAAGGCAACTAAATCAGGAACTTTTGTATATCACTGTGCACCGGGTGGTATGATGGTTCCCTTACACGTAGTTTCCGGTATGAACGGAGTTATCATGGTGCTCCCAAGAGAAGGACTAACTGATGAAATAGGCGAACCTGTCACATTTGATAAAGCATTTTATGTTGTGGAACAGGATTATTATATCCCAACTGATGAGGGTGGAGATTATAAAGAATATGATTTCCCCTCTGAAGGATTCGGTGACATGATGGAAGCATTTAGAACATTAACTCCATCTCACATTGTATTTAATGGTGTGGAAGGCGCATTAACAGGTAAGAATGCACTTAGAGCAGAAGTGGGAGATAAAGTTCTTTTTGTGTCTGCGCAAGCTAATAGAGATACGAGAATGCACTTAATTGGTGGCCATGCTGATCTTGTTTGGAACGGTGGTTCTTTTGGAGATAAACCTTCTACAAACTATGAAACTTGGGCAATTCCGGGAGGGGCAGCTGTTCCCATGCTTTACGAATTTAGACAGCCGGGTACTTATGCTTATGTAAATCATAATTTAATTGAGGCAATGTCTTTTGGAGCAGTTGGTTTTGTAGAAGTTGAAGGTGAGTGGGATGACGATTTGATGAAACAAATAAGCGAGCCAAAAAAAATAGAAAAAGAATAATTTAAGCTGAAATTTAAAGCCTGGATTATCTATCAGAAGGCAATTCTTAAAAGGATTGCCTTCTTTTTTATGAAGAAATCAACTTTTTTTATCACATTCTTTACAATTCAAGAATTGTCCTAATTTACTGTTTCGCCCCACTTCAGTAACTACCCATTCACGAATTTGCCAAGGAGGATTGTGTCTTACATGTTGTTGATGTCCACACTTTAATTCAGCTACCCAATCTTGTTTTTCATCTTGATGGAATCCGATAATTGTGCGCTTCATTTACTTTTCTAATCTTTAAGTACCCTTGAAAGATCTAGATTTTGAATCGAGCTTATAGCAGCTTCCATAGCGCCTTCAGTACATAATCCGCTTATAGAAGCATCCATAAATCCTTCTTTCGCAGCTTTAATACAAGCTTGACGAATGACCTCAGCTTCTGCTTCTTGTAAATGTTGCTCTGAGCTATTACTCATATCTATTGAAGGTTGGTTAAAACAGATTTAATAAAATAGTTAGATAATATAATGGAATTGGGCTAATAATTAAGTTGTGATTATATTCGATCCTTAATTAAACATTTGACCATATTTGTATGAAATCAGGAATCTTACTTCTTTTACTTTTGGGTATAGTTTTTACCGATAATGCTCAGGCACAGCTTTTCGGACGTCAGCCTGAATTTACCCGGCAAGATACACTAAGGGGAACAATCACTCCTGAAAGATCGTGGTGGGATGTGACTTATTATCACCTTGATATGAAAGTGAATTTCGAGGATAGTACGTTTTCAGGAACGAATACTATTCAGTATAGAATAGATTCCTTAACGACAAATGTGATGCAAATTGATCTTCAGGAACCAATGGAGATTTCAAAAATTACTCAAAAGGGTAAAGAACTTTCTTTTAAGCGAGATGGAAATGCTTTTTTTGTTGAGACATCATCAAACCAGAAAATCGGAGAGATAAATGAAGTAAGGGTTCATTTTCAGGGTAACCCCAAAGTTGCAATTAGGGCACCGTGGGATGGTGGCATTACGTGGACTAGAGATAAGAATGGAAATCCATTTGTGGCTTCTGCAAATCAAGGGATAGGAGCTAGTTTATGGTGGCCCAATAAAGATCACGCCTATGATGAACCGGACAGCATGTTAATGAGCATTACAGTGAGAGATGATCTGATGGATGTATCAAATGGGAGGTTGCGTAAAGAAGTAGATAACAACGACGGTACCAAAACCTGGCATTGGTTTGTAAGCAATCCAATTAATAATTATGGAGTGAATATAAATATCGGCGATTACACTCATTTTGGACAAGTTTATGAGGGAGAGAAGGGCGAGTTGGATATGGATTTCTACGTGTTGAGTTACAACCTCGAAAAAGCAATAGAACAGTTTGCAGATGCTCCAAGAACACTGGAAGCTTTTGAATATTGGTTCGGTCCTTATCCGTTTTACGAAGACAGTTATAAGCTTGTTGAAGCTCCATATTTAGGGATGGAACACCAAAGCTCGGTAACCTATGGGAATGAATATAAGAATGGATACTTAGGTCGAGATCTAAGTGGAACGGGATGGGGCTTGAAATTTGATTTTATCATCATTCATGAAAGTGGACATGAGTGGTTTGCAAATAATATCACCAGTAAGGATGTTGCGGATATGTGGATTCACGAAGGGTTTACAAACTACTCTGAAAGCCTCTTTTTGGAATATCATTTTGGGAAGCAAGCGGGTGATGAATATGTGCTGGGTACGCGAATGGCTATACAGAATGACGGGCCTATTATTGGTATCTATAATGTCAATTATGAAGGCTCTTCAGATATGTATTATAAAGGAGGGAATTTACTACACACTATACGTCAGGTTATTGATGATGATGAATTGTGGCGTGAAATTTTACGTGGGTTGAATAAAGAGTTTTATCACCAAACGGTGACCACTCAGCAAATTGAAAACTATATATCTGATAAATCAGGTAAAGACTTAGATTCTGTTTTTGATCAATACCTTAGAGATTATAGAATACCTGTGCTAGAGTACTTTTTCAGAGATAATAAGCTCATGTTCAGATGGAATAATGCTGTTAGTAATTTTAACATGCCGATAAAAGTGCATTTAGATGGAAAAGAGAAAGTTATAAATCCTACAAGAGGTTGGTTTGCAATTCCTAGTTCTGCAAAGCAATTAGAAGTAGATGTGAATTATTATGTGAGTTCATTCAAAATTCAGAATTGACCAGTCTAAAATTCTGAATTATTGATTTTTCATTCTTAATTCTTTTAAAAACCTCGTACCTTTAGGTTTCTGTTCAATGATGCAGAAATCCTCAAATTCAAACTCCCAAGCTAACTACATTCATGGCTAACGCTACCGTTAAAGAACCAGAAGTAAATCTTGAACTCGCTATAGAGCACGGATTAAACGAAGAAGAATTTGAAATGATAAAAACCCGTTTAGGTCGGGTTCCAACTTTTACTGAGTTGGGTGTGTATTCTGTGATGTGGAGTGAGCACTGTTCATATAAGAATTCTATTGTAGAGTTAAAGAAGCTCCCAAGAGAAGGTGAGCACATGTTAGTTGGTGCCGGTGAGGAAAACGCTGGTTTAGTAGATATAGGGGACGGATTAGGTTGTGCTTTTAAGATCGAAAGTCATAACCACCCTTCAGCAATAGAGCCTTATCAAGGAGCTGCAACAGGGGTAGGAGGGATTCACAGAGACATTTTTACGATGGGAGCCCGTCCGGTAGCAAGTTTAAATTCATTGAGATTCGGAAGTCTTGAAAACCCTCGTGTTCGTTATTTGTTAGATGGTGTTGTTCGTGGAATTGGAGATTATGGGAATTCATTTGGTATCCCTGTAATTGGTGGTGAGGTATATTTTGATGAAAGTTACGAAGGGAATCCGCTTGTAAATGCAATGAGTATCGGACTTGTAGAAGCGGGTAAAACGGTTTCAGCTATTTCAGAGGGAATTGGTAATCCAGTTATAATTGTAGGAGCAAGTACAGGACGCGATGGTATTCATGGAGCAACGTTTGCATCAGAAGAAATTAGTGAAGCGAGTGAAGCAAAACGACCAAGTGTTCAGGTAGGGGATCCATTTACAGAGAAATTATTACTTGAAGCCAGCCTTGAAGTTTTGAAGACAGGTGCAGTTGTTGGAATGCAAGATATGGGCGCTGCCGGTATTGCTTGTTCTACCAGTGAAATGACAGCCAAAGGTGGACAAGGGATGCTTGTTGATCTGGATAAAGTTCCGGCGCGTGAAGAGGGAATGACCGCTTATGAACTGCTACTTTCCGAAAGTCAAGAGAGAATGTTGATCGTTGCTGAAAAAGGACGAGAGCAGGAAGTAATTGACGTGTATGAAAAGTGGGACTTACATGGAGTAGTAATTGGTGAAGTTGTTGATACCGACAAAGTCACTTACATGAAGGATGGGGAAGTTAAAGGTGAAATGTTTGCTGAACATTTAGTTCTTGGCGGAGGTGCACCTCAGTACATTCGTGAGACGAAAAAGCCTGAGTATTTAGACGAAGTTCAAAACTTTGATATCGACAGTTTAGATCACCCAACCGATCACGAAGAAACTATTAAGACGCTTTTAAGCTCAGTAAATGTGGCTTCAAAACGCTGGGTTCACGAACAGTATGATACTACGGTGAGAACAAATACGGTAACAGCTCCCGGCGCATCTGATGCAGGTGTTATCCGAGTGAAAGGAACGAATCGTGGTCTTGTAGCAAAAACAGATTGTAATGGTAGATATGTGTATTTGAATCCACGTCGTGGGGGACAAATTGCAGTAATTGAGTCTGCCCGAAATGTTGTTTGTTCCGGTGGTAAGCCGTTAGCTATTACAAACTGCTTGAATTTTGGAAATCCTTACAAGCCAGAAGTATACTGGACATTTAAAGAAGCACTTGGCGGTATGGGAGATGCTTGTAAGGCTTTAAATACTCCGGTAACCGGTGGAAATGTGAGTTTCTACAATGAAAACCCAAATAGTGCTATTTTCCCATCTCCAATTATTGGAATGTTGGGCTTAATAGAAGATGTGGAAAAGCATACTACTACTCCAAGTTTTAAGAATGATGGTGACGTAGTTTTATACATCGGTGCTGATAGAAAAGGTTTGGGTGGAACAGAATATTTGAAAAAAGTTCATGGCTTAACAACCGGTGATGCTCCTGAACTTGATATCCCATTTGAAGTGAAACTTCAGGAATCATTGTTAGCGGCTATAAAATCAGGATTGATTACTGCGGCGCATGATATATCAGACGGCGGGCTCGCTATTACCTTAGCTGAAATGGCTATTCATGGAAAAAAAGGAGCTGCTGTTAATATAAGCTCACTTGATGGTAATAGACATGAAGTACTATTTAGCGAAGCTCAATCAGGCATTGTTATTACAGCTAAAAAAGAGGATTTAAAAACTGTTCTTTCTCACTTTAAAAAAGCAGATATACCTGTTATTGATTTAGGACAGGTAGTAGGTACAACGCTAAACATTGAAGGTGTTTGCGATTTAGCTGTTAATGATATGAATAAGATTTACGAAGGAGTGCTTCCGGGTATTATGGGGTAAGCATTTTATACCTTATATATATGGACGTGATTTGATTTCACGTCCATATTGTATTTTCTGTTTTAGAATTTTACTTCAAACTGTTTTTATAAGCCTTTTCAAGAATATCCAGACCATCATCAATTTGAGCCGAAGTGATGGTAAGAGGTGGACGGAAACGTACTGTATTTGGTCCACAAGAAAGAATCATAAGTCCATTCTCTATACAATTACTAATCACCGTATTTCTATGATCGGTATCCGGTAAATCAATAGCGCAAAACAGTCCTTTACCACGAGGATTGGAAAAGTGCTCATGAGTATCAGCCATAGTTTGTAGCTTTGACAATAAGTGATCTCCAACTTTTGCCGCATTTGCTACCAAGTTATCTTCTTCAATAATATCTAGGATTCGTCCAAACCGAACCATATCTACTAAATTACCTCCCCAAGTGGAGTTAATTCGTGATGAAACGTGAAAACAATTTGTTTCTACTTCATCAACTCTGGGACCTGCAAGAATCCCACAAACTTGAGCTTTTTTACCAAAGGCTAAAATATCTGGTTTTACGTAATGTTCATGAGCCCAAAATTTACCGGTCATACCAACACCCGTCTGAACTTCATCATATATAAGGAGTGCTTCATGCTTATCAGCTAGGTCACGTAGAGCTTGGTGGAATTCCGGTCTGAAATGACGATCGCCACCTTCTCCTTGGATCGGCTCTATTAGAATACAAGAAATGTCATCTTTATAGATTTCAAAGAATCTCTCAGCTTGTGCAATGGAAAGCTTTTCATCGGCAATAACAGATTTTAAAGACTCGGATGTTTCCGGATAAATGTTAGCAGGGCTGATTACTCTTGGCCAATCAAACTTTGGGAAATACTTAACTTTATTGTGAATAGTATTAGTGACAGAAAGCGTATAACCAGAACGACCATGAAATGCTTTCTCAAAATGAAGGACTTTATGTCCTAGCTCATGTCTATATCCTTTGGAAAAATTCTTTTGAACCTTCCAATCAAAAGCGACTTTCATAGCATTTTCTACAGCCAAAGCTCCGCCGGAAATAAAGAAGGAGTGAGGAAGATGATCGGGTACAGCAATTCGGCTAAACGAACTCATGAATTCAGCAAGCTCTTCAGTATATACATCAGAATTTGAAGGTTTGTTGATAGCAGTTCGTCCAAGTTTTGCCACAAAGTCATCATCCTTAGCAATTTTTGGATGATTCATCCCTAAAGGATTTGAAGCAAAAAAGGTAAAGAAGTCCAAGTAATCCTTACCTGATTTGGAATCATGAAGATAGGCACCTTCACTCTTTTCGAGATCCAGTACCATATCAAAGCCATCAGTAAGAAGGTGTTTCCCTAAAACCTTGCGAACGTCTTGTGGCTGTACGTTTATTTTTTTGACCATATCATCTATTTATAATATTTAAATTTTGTTAAATCTAGCAAATAGAAAAAAAATAGCCAATGGTTTTAAAGTGTTTAAACCCTTATTTGCTAAAACCTTCTACAGTTTTGCGAATAATAGAAACACATTCTAAGAGTTGTTCTTCGGTCATCACTAACGGTGGGGCAAATCGGATGATATTACCGTGAGTTGGTTTTGCTAGTAAGCCATTGTCTTTAAGAGCGAGACAAAACTTCCATGCTGTATCACTATCGGGAGTATCATTTATTACAACAGCATTTAATAAGCCTTTTCCTCTAACTTTCACAAACAATTCAGAGGACTCAACAATTTTCTGCATTTCGGAACGGAATATCTCCCCTAATGAACTAGCATTCTGAGCAAGATTTTCTTCAACAACAACTTCTAAGGCTGCCATTGCAACTTTGCATCCTAAAGGATTGCCTCCGTAAGTTGACCCATGTTGACCAGGCTTAATTACATCCATTATTCTATTGTCAGCTAAAATTGCTGAAACCGGATAAGCACCACCTGAAAGTGCTTTACCTAAAATTAGAATGTCGGGTTTAATATTATCATGATCACAGGCTAATAATTTTCCGGTACGGGCAATCCCTGTTTGAACTTCATCAGCTATAAATAATGCATCAGCTTTTTTGCATAATTCCGCAGCGGTAGAGAGGTATCCTTCATCAGGAACAACAACACCAGCTTCTCCTTGAATAGGTTCGACCAAAAACCCTGCTACATTTGGCTGTTCTAATGCTTTTTGAAGAGCTTCTAGATCATTGTAAGGAATTTTAATAAAGCCTGGTGTGTAAGGTCCAAAGTTCTTTCTAGCATCTTCATCATTTGAAAAAGAAATGACCGTTGTAGTTCTACCATGAAAATTATTCTCACAAACAATAATCTGAGCTTCATTTTCTGGGATGTCTTTTTCCTCATAAGCCCACTTTCGGCAAACTTTAATAGCTGTTTCGACAGCTTCTGCTCCGGTATTCATTGGAAGTACTTTATCGAAACCAAAGTACTCACTCATGTACTTCTCATATTCACCTAATACATTATTATAAAATGCTCTTGAAGTGAGCGAGAGTGTTTGAGCTTGATCAATTAATGATTGTGTAATTTTAGGATGGCTGTGACCTTGATTAACTGCAGAGTATGCTGATAAAAAATCGAAGTATTTATTTCCTTCGGGGTCCCATACATAAATTCCTTTTCCCTTTTCTAAAACTACAGGTAGTGGATGGTAGTTATGAGCTCCGTATTTATTTTCAAGCTTAATGGCTTCTTGTGATGATATCATATATAGATTATAGATAAGTTTTTAAATTTTATAAAAGATAAAGAATAGAATGACAAAGCATTACTAAAAAACCAAAATAAAGGTTGATACTCATACTGAATAAATCGTATATTTGATATTCCACATCGCGGGGTGGAGCAGCTGGTAGCTCGTCGGGCTCATAACCCGAAGGTCGCAGGTTCGAATCCTGTCCCCGCCACAAGATAAAAGCCTGTATTAATTTATTTTTAATACAGGCTTTTTTTATACCCACTCTTTTCGATTTTAATTTTTTTTATGTAATCGATCTTCTATTGTATTTCAGAGAACGGATACTTAACTAATTGGAGCCTTGTAATTTAGGGGAAAACTAATTTTTTGTAAGTACTAAGATGTTATAAAAAAACTTTTTTTCTTTTTTATTATGGTATGATTATGTTTAGATTATCTGAGTGAAAAAAAATGTAAACTACGTTTCCACTTATTTCACTTATACATGATTTAAATATTACAATTAAAACTCTCAACAATATGAGGTTATCTATGTTAAAAAAGCTACTTTCGATGGTGATATTAGCCATCATAGCTTCTACTACTGCTTTTGCACAAAGCGGTTCTGTTTCTGGTACAATCACTGATGAAGATTCAGGTGATACAGTACCAGGTGTAAACATAATTTTAGTAGAGCTAAACCGAGGTATTAGTACTAATGCTGACGGTGAATACACAATAAATAATGTACCTGCTGGTACGTACGCAGTAAGAGCAACTTTTATCGGTTATAGTGATTTTCAAGGATCTGTAACTGTAGGCTCCGGAAATACTGAACTTAATATCGCATTAAATCCAGATGTATTTGGGCTTGATGAGGTAGTAGTGACAGGTGTAATTGAAGGAACTCCTAAAAAGAAACTTGCATTTACAGTTGATAATGTATCTGGCGATGAGCTAGAATTAGTTACTGCGGGTGATGCAGGTTCATCACTTCAAGGTAAAATTGCAGGTGTACAGGTAACTAGTGCAAACGGTGCTCCTGGTTCAGCTCCATCTATACGTTTAAGAGGGTCTACTTCTATTGGTTCTACAAATGGTGGTAACCAAGAGCCTCTTTATATCGTTGATGGCGTTATTTTAAGTGGATCTCTAGCTGATATTCCAAGTAACGATATCGAATCAATTGAGCTTGTGAAAGGTGCAGCTGCAGCTTCTCTTTATGGTTCTAGAGCAGCGAACGGTGTAGTTCAGATATTCACCAAGCGTGGTCAGAATTTGGAAGCTGGTAAAACTACTGTTACTATACGTAACCAGTTTGGTAGATCTTTCTTGCCAGAGCAAATTGCATTGTCTAATAACCATGTGTTTGCAAAAACTGAAGCGGAATTGTTAGCAGCACAGCCAGGTGCTAATACTGCTGACTACTCTTTAGATGCTACAAATAGTTATTTAGTTGAAGCAGGTTCTGGAAACCGTGTTCTCTTGGCAGATAATATTCAAGACAATACTTACGGAACAACATATGACTTACAAGAGCAGATCTTTGATCCTGGTTATAGTTTAAATAACTATGTATCTGTTGCACGTAATTTCGGTAACTCCAATCTTGCAGTTTCATTCACTAATAACATTGAATCAGGAGTTGTTAAGCAAAGAGATGGTTATAATCGTCAAAATGCTCGTGTAAACTTAGATCAGTATATTTCTGATGAGATCACTATCGGTGGTAGTCTATCTTATTCTCAATCTGAGAATGATGTAGTTTCTCAGGGACCTGGTTCTCCTTTCTGGGGTGCTTTGTTCTTCCAGCCAAATACAGATCTTTATGCTCCAAATGAAGAAGATGGTTCTGCTTACAATATTGATGCTGATCCATATATTATCGAAGATAATCCTCTTTATTCATTAGCTACTTCAAATGACAATAGAGAAAGAACTCGTACTTTGGGTAATTTGAATTTCCGTTACCGTCCTATCTCTCAGGTGTTAGTGGAAGGTCAGTACAGTATTGATAGAACTAGTCAATTACGTACTAGATTTACTCCACAGGGTGTTCTTAACAGAGGTACTCCGGTAACTCCTGGAAACGGTAGTTTAGCTTATGACTCATTTGATGACGTAGCTGAAAACATGAGCCTTACTGCTGGTTATAATGAACGTTTTGGAGATCTAACGATCAGAACTAAAGCAAGTTACCTATACGAGAATAGCGAATATGTTTCTCATGGTGCTACTGCTTCTGAGTTTATCGTTGGAAATGTTCAGAATTTCAACGCTACAAACCCTGATGGTACTAGATCATTAAGAAACTACAATGAGCAAATTACTTCTGAAAACATTTTTGGAATCGTTGCTTTTGATTATTTAGACAGATACATCGTTGATGTGCTTGTGCGTCGTGATGGTTCTTCATTATTTGGAGAAGATGAGCGATACCAAACTTATTACCGTGTTTCTGGAGCTTACCGTGTAAGTGAAGACTTCCAGGTAGATGGAATTAACGAATTGAAACTTCGTGCTTCTTATGGTACTGCTGGGTTAAGACCAACCTTTGCTGCTCAATACCTGACTTATTCAATTAGTGGTGGTACTATCACTAAGAATAGACTTGGTAATCCTAACTTGAAGCCGGCAACTGCTGCAGAGTTAGAATTAGGTCTTAATGTTGATTTCTTAGATAGATTTTCACTTGAGGCGGCTTACTCTAATACAGTAACAGAAGATCAGATACTTGATGTACCGTTGTCAGCTGCTGCTGGTGGTTATGGTTCTCAATGGCAAAATGCTGGTACTCTAGAAAGTAACACTTTCGAAGCGTCTCTTAGAGCTATTGCAATCCAGGAAAGAGACATGAACTTAAGTTTCGGTCTTACTTTTGACAGAACACGTCAAAAAGTTACAGCTTTAAGCGTACCTCCTTTCTTCCAAGGTTCAACAACTCAAAATGCAAATGTATTTTTTGTTGCTCCAGGAGAAACTTTTGGTGTGATTTATGGTCGTAAGTTTGTTACTAGTTTAGATCAGTTAAGTACTGCTCAGCAAAATTCTGGCAATACTTATGAAGTAAACAGTGACGGTTATGTTGTTACTGGTCTTGGAACGACATCAGAAAGTCCTGTTAAGTTCGAAGAAGAAGATGGAAATCAAATTGTTGCAATCGGTGATGTAAATCCTGACTTCAACATGGGTTTCTCAACAAACTTCAACTATAAAGGTTTGAGTCTTTATATGCTCTGGAATGCTAAAATTGGTGGAGATATTTACAACCAAACTAAGCAGTGGTTATTCAGAGAGAACCGTGCAGCAATTATTGACCAAAATGGTAAAGCTGAAGCTGACAAAAAACCGACAAATTATTACCAAGGTTTTTATGATGCTAACAACACTACTCAGTATTTCATTGAAGATGGTACTTACCTGAAACTAAGAGAAATATCTGTAGGCTATAATTTCACAAGAAATGAACTAGGTTCTCTTGGAGAATTATTTGAAAGTGTACGCGTTAGTGTAACAGGTAGAAATCTATTAACATTTACTGACTACTCAGGATACGATCCAGAAGTTGGTGGAATTGGTGGTGATGCAACAAACTTTGCGTTTGATGGATTTTCTTATCCTAATTTTAGAACAGTATCAGGTTCACTAGAACTAAGATTCTAGAAGATCTTTTAAATCAAATCATTAAATATTTTATAATTATGAAATTTTTAAATAACAAAACAATAAAGCTCTTCGGTTTAGGCTTTCTGTCTCTGTTCATTATGGTGAGCTGTGCGGATTTAGCTGTAGAGAATGAAAATTCTCCTAAAACTGAAGATGTGCTTAGTAGCCCAGCCGATCTTGAAGCACTTATTCCTACAGGCTTCGTTCAGTGGTGGCAAGCTACCGTTGGTACCGATGTAATTGGGGTGGGTGTAGGTTTAGACATCTGGACCTCTTCGTACGGTAACTTTGATATGAGAAACAGAGGAGAAGAACCTCGTATTCCTTACGATAATTCTCCTGTAGCCGGTAGCGGTACTAAAGCAATTACCGAAGATCCTTGGTATGGAATGTATGGTGCAATTAGTCAGGCTAATGATGTAATCAATGCCCTTACTGGTGAAGATCCTCTATTCACTGAGATTGTATCTCAGGAAACAGGAGTTTCAGATGCTGATTATACCACTATGGTACTTGCGTCTGCAAAGTTCTTACAAGGTATCTCTCTTTCTTATATCGGTCAGTTCTTTGATCAAGGATATATTCTTGACGAGACAACGGATGTAAATACGATTG
>JBDVIC010000004.1:0-2127 GCA_039962805.1 Balneola sp.
AGGCTGTTTGAATACTTCACAGGACCATACTCGATCCAAAGTAAAAGAAATATCACGATCTATATTGCTCTTTCGTAAAGGTGTAGAAATAACTTTAAAAGTGGCCTTTTCTTCTCTTAATGTGTCAGTTACCAATTCATAACAACCATCCAACGGCATACCCCAATGAGCACGATGTGTTTGTACATATTCGAGTGCTTTTTCAAAACGAACTTTCAACCTTTCTACACTGATTACAGTCGTATCGGATTTAATCCAATTCTCTTTGAGAGATTTAAGCTTGTTTTCAGGAGAGTCACTACAAGAAACCAGAAAAACCAAAAAAAAGATAAATACTGTAGTTCTCATAGGTTGTATAACGACCCTGCGTTTAAGCGGCGAGTCTGGTTTTAATTATTAAGTTTCGAACCCTAACCGAGTCCGTTTGAAACGCTTGTTAGTGCACGAATTTTTAAGGAGTTAATATTAGTTTTTTACCTAGCCTTTCCATCTTGTATACATTAATGGGAGCATCGTTTGGGTGAAATTCACAATTGTATTTTTGAAAGCTCTCAATAAAGTAATTTTTCTCTGTACTATCCATTGGAACAGTCGCCATTTCAACTAAGCACTCACCACGACCTTTAAAATTCGTTGCTTCAACAATCCATTCCTTTGGGTTTCCATACATCTTATCAATTATTGGAATATGAAAGAGCTGGGTAAAAACATCAATGGCTTCAATCATAACAACATTGTAATTATTACCCACACTCAGCCAAATTCGATTTCTGGTTTCACATCCATTACAATCGTGATAATAACCATAAACCCCTGTCCAAATTCCTGTCAAACTATCACTCTCTGAAACTTCTAAAGCTTCCAATACAATGGACTCACTATACAATTTTAAATCAACTTCTTCGAATTGAGTTGAAAAGTATACAAGACCAACCAAAATGAAAGTTAAAGTCGCAATCCAGATGATATGTTTTCTATTTTTAATCAAAGTGCACTAACGACCCCGCGTTTAAGCGGCGAAGGGTTTTCGGTTTTTCTGAAAGTAACAGAATTAATCAGTTACCTGAAAATTAAAATTGCGGAGCCAATACCCGAGTCCGACTTGAAACGCTTGTTAGCTGACATTTTTTCTATAGTTTGAAATGATTTCTTCTCCATTATTTTCTGAATAATCTTTCCAAGAATCGAAAGTAGGTACTCCATTTTCTTGAAGATATTTGATTCCTGCTTTCAGTACATCTGGATTGTTTATTTCTAAAGTGGATAATGGGTATCTCGGTCTGGAAATACAAATTTCATTTCCAACGATGTAATAATCATGAACTTGCATTCCACTTGTGTGAATTGATATCAAGGCAATTGCTTTGAAGTTTTCCATGACAGCTAACGACCCGGCGTTTAAGCGGCGCAGGTTTTCGGTTTTAGTTGAAGTAACGGATTAATTTTATTGCCCACAAGCTTTCCAACGAACCCTACCTGCGTCCGACTTGAAACGCTTGTTATACGCCAAGTACTAAGTTTAAAAATAGTAACGATATATAAATTCTGTTTCTGAACTATCAATTAAATTACTGTATTCAACTTTGTTTAGCTTATGAAAAGTGATATTCATTCGGTCTAAATCATTTTGTTCTTCAATATCTCCTAAATGATAAATCACCCAAGAAGTGTCATTATATGAAATGCCAAATGAATCACGAAAAGCTACAAACACATTACCCTTCTTGATTTCGTTGCTTTTGTACTCGCCTTGAATAACATAAGTATAGTCATCGCTTATGCCTCCAAGAATAAGCAATGTGACAACTTCATCAGTTATTGGGTGTGTCAATTGCTTTAGAATACGATTCGAATCACAGCTACTCAAAAAGAATACAAAGAATAAGAAAGCTAAAGTTGATTTCATTTTGAGGCGTATAACGACCCTGCGTTTAAGCGGCGAGTCTGGTTTAATTTGTTAAAGCCCCGAACCGCGTTCGAGTCCGACTTGAAACGCTTGTTATACGGTTATTTTTTCTTGTTTTTAAGCTTCTCCCGATTTTCGAGATTCCACTTCTTAAAATCAATTTCTTTTTTCTTACCTGAACTTGAAAAAGCCACAGCGAATACAGCTCCAACAATAAGAGC
>JBDVIC010000005.1:0-3337 GCA_039962805.1 Balneola sp.
CGAAATTCTCGCCGACGCGCTGGAAAGCGTGGCCGCCTTCAAGCCGGACGTGCTGGTCGTCGCCCTCGGCCTCGACGCTTCAGAGGCAGACCCGTTGGCTTTCTGCAAGATCACCACGGAAGGCTTCCGCCGCATGGGCCGTACGATCTCGGAGGCCGGGTATCCGAGCCTGCTGGTGCAGGAGGGCGGTTATATCTCCGATCAGCTCGGGGATAATCTGGCGGCATTTCTGGATGGGTTCGAAGGCGTGCGCGGTTGAAGTATGGGATCAGAGAGTTAAACGTTTTCTGCATGTGGAATTATAGAAGTTAATCATCTTCTGAAGGTTCGCTTTTAATCAATTTTTTCATTTCTGAAGCACTAATTTCTCGCCCGAGCGGTCGAATCGCATCGTTTGCTGCTTCAAGTAATGTTATTTTATGGTCTTTTTTCCAATGCGACCAATAGATACGATGTAGATAAAGAGAACATAAAGTCATTCGAAGAAGGGCTGCATGTGGGAGATTTTTTATCGCATCTTTTAGTAAGTGTTTTCCTTGATCTGCTTCAATATCAGTAAGCCAAGACCCGTGAATAATTTTTTCGACTTTGCCGGAGACGTCAATTTTTCTAAGGCTCTCGGCTAGGACATTTTGTCGAGCCTGCTCACATACATAGCCTAAGATTTTTTTAAACGGATAGGACTTTGACTCGATCTCCATAAGGTCAACCAAATTTAGCGTGAATTTTCTCTTTTGCTCAATGCTTTCATCTCCGGGGAGTTTCTGTAGAAAAGCCTCGTCTGAAAATTCTTCCCTAAAACGGTCGAAATTTATTCTCAAAGAATATGAGGTCCATTTATCTATTATGCGTGCGGAAAGTTCTATTATTTTTTTCCTAATTTTCTTTTAATCGGTGCTTTTAGGTGTTCGGCCCCAGCACCTAGTACAACTACTGAAATTCCCCAAATTGTGACACATTCGACAAATTCAGCGGCTTCTGCTTCGAACCCGTCATCATCATAATTATCTTGTTTTTCGTGAGATGAATGAGATACGGAGCGGCGTACGAAATCTTGAGCATCAAGTATTTTCTGTTTTTCTTCGGCGTTTCTAGCACCACTTAGGACAGACTTAGAGGCCGCCTCTAGGTTGTTTTGCAGTGCCTCTAGACGCTTGGGGTGTTTTAATCCTGCTGCGGTTGCTTCGTCACTCAATAAGTAATCGTTATCCGGAGTGTTCGTTGTAAGCTTACTAATACATCCATCAACTGCTGTAACCAGTTTTTCTATTATCTCTGTTGAAGGTCCTATTTCTGAGGATATATCAAGTGTCGCGTAATCAACGAAGCTATTATCAAATTTTATATATCTGGCAGAAAGAGTGCTATCTTTACTAAGGGCATTTGCTAATAAATATGATTCAATAAATGGAAGTGATATCTGTACTCCATTTCCATTAAAGTGTAATATGCCGAAATCTTCAAATGATTTTATGAATTGAAGTGGATTTATGTTGAAGTCACTTTCCACAGCGAAATCTTCTGCAAATTTTACTAGCTCAGAGTGTGTGAACGTCTCCCCGTTTACTTTCATTTTAATCAGCAGATTTGTCAAAAAACGAGCGCGAGTCGTGCGACTTAATCGTATGCTTTCTTTGTCTCCAGCAACAACAAAAGATAGATATCCAGCAACGGCGAGCTCGATAAGTTCAGAACGACGGTTTGCTTGTAATAATGTTGCAAGTGTTTCTCGAGAAATGCCCGCGAAATATGTTGGATGAGCATCAAGTGCATATTTTCTAAATGTATCTCGAAGTCGAAGTGCTACAACTTCTGCCTCGTTGATCGACATATCGAAATGCTTTTCGACAAAAAATGTCACTTCATTGAAGGAAATTCCACACATTTTGAATGGTTTAGCATTGATTAAATCTTCAAAATTTGATTCAGTATAAATATCGCCTTCCCCACTTGATATTATAATAAATTTTATATTTGAAAATTTATTAATTTGATCGATAACAAGATTGGCTCTGTGTTTTGTTTTTGGATTAAAGTCGTACAAAACAACGACTAAAGTTATTTTTTTACTTTCCGCTAATTCAATAGCTTCTTTTGATGAGAGTTTCTCAATGGTATCAGAGGCTCCTCTAATGTTGTCTGCATTAATGATGATGGGAACGGTTTGTCGTTCGTCAATTTCGCTCGAAATTAGTGAATCAGCTATAATCCAGGGTAAGCTTTTTTCTGGAAATGTATGAGGTATTTTAATAATTACACGATCGTTTGTTTGTAATGTTTTCTTTAATTCGATAGGAGAGCTGCTTTTTTCTTCCTTCGTTTTTAAGTTCATTGGAATGACGCGCGGTACAGGTAGGCTGTACCCTTTTTCATGTAACCTATACTCGGGGCATGTTCTTTCCAGGTGGTTCTTAATTTCTTGGCTCGACGACGCGATTAGATTGATGAGCGGGTCATTTTTTTGTTCATATGAATTAAGAGAGTGTTCTGGGTGATTCTGTGTGTGGACGATATGAATGGCATTTAAAAAATATGGATTAATTAACTGAAGTCGGAAAAACGACGCGGCATTCGTTGCCGCAATACGACGAATTTGTCCACCCGTTGCTTTTTCCAGTTTGTTTTTTGATTTATCTGCGTAGTCAGAAATTCCTCTTATAGCTAGGCATGATACTTTATATTTTTTTGCAATTTCAAATATTCCGCCAGATTCAGTGTCAATTGCGAGCGAGCGCCTATCAATTCCTTTGATTTTATTATTGTAGAAGTCGCTCTTGCTGACGATGCCGCATGTTATTTTACCGTTTTTCGTAGTGGGTTTCCCAATTTCAATATCGTCGCCATCTCTATTTGTAATTTTCGTACTTACTAACGATTTTACAAAAACTTCTCTCTCAGATTGCCATTCTTTATATTTAGCCAAGAAATCTGGCTGAACCCTAGAAAAATTAAGCGCGGATGTTATGCATTGTGGGGTCTCAAAATTGTTTGGGGAATATTCTGTGACTTGTTCGCCAGTATCAGTATCAGATATTTTTGAGTTATCATATAAGTCAATTATGTTTCCACTGTAGCAAATATCGCCAAGAACATAATCATTTGTTATTCCGCCGGCGATCCCAATATTTACTATTAGATCAGTTGTAAAATCAGTAAGGGCTCCAATTGTTGCTGTCATTGCGCTTGTTCGGCCCATATCTAATTGCTGCACTGCAAGTATCCGAAGTCCAGATTCTCTAGAATCTACTTCATGTCGAAATTCTATTTCAGTGCTTAAATTTCTAATTGACGGAAAAACCTCTAAGAAAGAAACTAGTTCCTCTTCTAGTGGGATAAT
>JBDVIC010000006.1:0-4632 GCA_039962805.1 Balneola sp.
TGGTTTGCTTTGTGAGTTTAGCCGAACTGGAATATAGACAGGTACCAATCTGTATTTTTCGGCATATTTTGTTGGTTCAAATTCGACGGATTTTATTTTCTCTAAATACTGTACAAGTGATAGAGTGATACTATCTGGATATACTTCATTTTTTGATTTTTGGGTGTTCTCGCTCCAATCTGGATTTATTTCTGTGTTATAGAAATTATAAGCGACAGAATCACTCTTAAATAAATCAACTCTTACTATGTCGAACCAATTAATTCGATTTTCGTCTTCATGAAATTGAACCTTCAAAATCACCAATGCGCTATCAAAATTATTGAAAATCTTGTCATCAGGAAGATTGGTAGATAGATAATCAGCTTCAAACTCAAATGGAGGCTCCCATTCTTGAGCTAATGAGTTCACAAAAAATGAAGATGACATCGAAACTAGAAGTACAGTAAAAATGAATGATGTAGATTTCATGATTCAGAATTTAAAGCCTACTAACGACCCTGCGTTTAAGCGGCGAGTCGAGGTTTAATTATTAAAGTTTCGAACCCTAACCGAGTCCGCTTGAAACGCTTGTTGGGTGGCTGGCATTTAATTACCAAGCCAATTTATGAATTCTTGTTCGCATCCCATTGCCAAGCTAATAATAAAACCTAATACTACAATTGCCACTATAATAAAGTTTGCTGTGGATTCTGTATTCTCCATTGTTTTTCTATCTTCAGTAGTTTCCTGACCTTGATGAAGCTGGCAGTACATGCTTCCAGAAAGAGCCCAATTTTTGCAAGGTGTTCCGTTTTGCGTTTTTCCATTACATTTCATTTTTGCACGAGCCATATAAAAAAAGTCAAGAATTACTAAGAGCCACCTAACGACCCCGCGTTTAAGCGGCGAGTCTGGTGTTTAAAATTAAAGTTTCGAACCCTAACCGAGTCCGCTTGAAACGCTTGTTAGTACGCTGTTAAGTTTGAGGTTGTTTTGCGAAATTTATATGTCATTGCGAATAAGAACCCTAGCAATATATGTGTAGAAATAGTTAGTAAAGTAGTACCTAATGCAGCTAATCCATATTCATCATGACCAAATTCAATCAAGTTTGTAAATAATAAGATGTAGAAATACGATACTAGAATGAACAGATTCGCAAAGAAAAATTTCCAAAAATGTTTCCAACCATTTAGAGTCACCAAACTTATGATCCACAACAATGGGCTTAATAAAACAAATATGGCTAATACTGTTTCCATGCTTAAGAGTTATTTATAAGCGTACTAACGTGCCCGCGTTTAAGCGGCGAGTCGAGTTAAAATTAAAAATTTCCGAACCCTAAACGAGTCCGACTTGAAACGCTTGTTAGTGTGCTGACGGAAGTCTTTGATACCCTTCAATAATGTGAAAAGGCTCTTTTCTTTCCATCAGGATTCTGTTTCCTGATTCTTCTACAAAATAGATTTTACCTTCTGTAGAACTTTTTCTCAACAAATTCTTATAAAAGGTGCTGTCAGACAATTCTTTTCTGTTTTCATCCCAAAATGCTGAATAACCTGTCACTAATACCAATAGAAATGTACTATCTGGAAGAATTTCAAATTTTCCTTCTGACCGTCCACTAAAACTATTAACAATTAGTTTTAAAGTGTCACTTTCCAGAAACCACAAAAATTGATTTTCGTGACTGGTAACTTGGAATCTATTTTCTAAAGTAATGTTGGTAGTATCTTTAGAGCTATTTTCCATTCGTCCAAAAAAATGAATTCTTGGGTAACTGTTAGGTCCATCTAAATCATAAAAAATTTGAGAATTTGTAAGCACGCCTTTTTGTTTTTGTTCATGTTTACTGCATGACAAAAGAGTTGAAAACACAACAATGAGAATAGGTAAAAAAGCTTTCATTTGATAAGCACACTAACGACCCGGCGTTTAAGCGGCGAGTCTGGTATTAAAATTAAGGATCCGAACCGCGTTCGAGTCCGACTTGAAACGCTTGTTATATGTACGGTTTTTATGATTGATTGAAAGCATTTACCGCGATTTTGGCTTCTTCGGTTAACTGTTCCCAATTTGGATCATTTAGTATTTCCGGCCAATCCCTTTCAACAACAAATTCATCAACAATCGAATCTATGAAATTGTGGTAATTCGACATTGCTTTCAATTCTTCTTCCGAGAAGCATGATCGAAATATTTCTAACCCTTCTTCATAAACTCCATCATTATAAACCGAAGAATCAAAGCAAGGGTAATACAAATCATCAAACCAAATACAGAATGCCTCAACTGCTCCTATTTCTGACTGTTTCTTTGAGTCAGACATGCTTTTTAAATAATCAAGAATGGAGTTTCTGTAATATACTTCTGACATGAAAATCGATTAGTACATATAACGACCCAGCGTTTAAACGGCGCGGGGATTATGATTTATTTGAAGTAGCGAAATTAAATGCTTAGAAACAAGTTTCCATCGCACCCCGTCCGCGTCCGATTTAAAACGCATTGTTAGTGGGCTGATGGTCTTCTCAACGTGATAAAGTGCACTGCATAAATTAAACGCTCTCGTTCCTTTTCGATATCTAATTTCTCTGGATAATAAAGCATGTTTGCATTCATAGTCGGTGTGAGTGATGCACCATGTTCTAAATCGTCATAGTATTCAAATAAAAAACTATTTTTTTCAGAAGCAGTTTTTAAAAAAGCTGCATAAGTCCCAGAAGAACGAAGGTCTCGGTAAAAAGTTGAATCGTTCGTTCTGGAATCATGAGCATATCCTGTATACCAAAGTTTTTGTTGAAACGAATCAGGCAGTGTTGAAAAAAGTCTTTGATAGTTTTTTTGATCAATCTCTATTGCAATCACAGGACTAGATTTCACAGAATCCTTAACAACTTGAAATAGCTCTTTATAGCTGGGAATAATTTCAGTACCGGTGGTCTGTTTAACTACTTCAGTATCAAAGAAAGTTAGAATAGAATCGAGATAAGCTATTTCAGATTCGGAAAAATGCTTCTGAACAATAGAATCTTCTTCCAGAGAAATTGAACCACAAGAGCAAAGCAAAAAGAAAAGAGATATTGTAAGTAGTTTTCTCATGTGGTTAAGCACACTAACGACCCTGCGTTTAAGCGGCGAGTCTGGTTTTAGTTATTAAAGTTTCGAACCCTAACCGAGTCCGACTTGAAACGCTTGTTATACCACATGTTTTAGGATGATAGTTTTTGATTCTTCTACTTTCTCAATTGTTGGATTATCAGAGGCAAAAACTTGAACTAAATAGTCTCCACCAAAAAGATAAAAATGCATTGGCTCTGTGTTGTTGAAGTCTCTCATTTGATTACCATAAGCTTTCCACCAAAATGAATCATTTGGACGAATAAAGGAAGAGTTGGAATCAGGATCTAAAGATAGCTTCTCGTCAGAATTTTCAGTCCATTGAGCTTCTTCTTCGGCTTTGAATGCTAATACGTTCTCAAACCGAATGATGAATTTTGGATAATTATCTACCCCATCAGGTGCTACTGCTACAATCAGATTTCTCTCATCTTCCTTTTCGTCTCCAATAATATAAACAGAAGGAAAACTTACCTTAGCAAAAGGCGTGTCCCATTTTATTAAATCATATTTTTTGGTGGTAGACATTTAGAATGTGGTATAACGGCCCGGCGTTTAAGCGGCGCAGGTGTTCGGTTTTTGTTGAAGTAACTGAATTAATTTATTGCTAGCAAGCTTTCCAGCGAACCCTACCTGCGTCCGACTTGAAACGCTTGTTAGTACCACGATGTACATTAGTATAAAATTCTAAAATAGTAATACAGAATATGTCCTAACCCAGAGCCAAGACCATAATATTCTCTTTCTTTCAAACTATATCCATCTGAAAATTTAACTCCATCATACCTTAATTCAGAAAGTAAGACCTCAAACTCTTCATTTCTTAAACTGAATGATAGTTGATAATCTTCATTAATTGATGTGAATTGAAACTTCGGAAGATTTGAAACTAAAGAATCACTTTTCTTTTCAATAAAGTAAGATTCCAGCATTCTAAATTCATCTGAACTCAATAACAGTGCAATATCTAAACTACTTTCTCCATAGAACTTTCCTAAAGCTGCACCTCTTTTGAGATAACCTTCATGTCCATAAACTGGGTACTTATCCAGATTAGTTATTTTACTGGGAGACGCTACAGTTTTTACAAAAGTTTTGGCTTCCAAAAATGGTTTACCCTCACCACCCATTTGATAAAACTTCATGGTAAATCCTAAACCAATCAGAATAACTGCAAAAATTATATAGGATTCATTTATCTCTGTTTTCCGAACAGCAAAATCAGATAACAGCTTTAGGCCATACCAAACTGGATAGTGTAGAAAGAGTGTGAGAATATACCCCGGACCAGGAGGAGAAAAGAATAACCCTAAAATCCATGGACCTCCAATTAATAAAACCCAGAATAGTATTGTCATTACTTTATGAGCGACTGGTTGTTAAGTGGTACTAACGACCCTGCGTTTAAGCGGCGAAGGGTTTTCGGTTTTTGTGAAAGTAACAGAATTAATTAGTTAGCTGAAAGTTAAAATTGCGGAGCCAATACCCGAGTCCGACTTGAAACGCTTGTTATACCTTTCCTTAATTTGA
>JBDVIC010000007.1:0-1071 GCA_039962805.1 Balneola sp.
ACATCACTCATGATGATGCCTCTCGCCAAGAGTTTGCTAAAAGCCTTAAAGGTTATATTCAACAATCTATGTTGCCCGGTTTACAACCTATATATGAAAATCGTGTTGCGAAAAACTTCGAACGTGAACATGGAAGAGCTCCTGAAAATAGAAACGATATCCGCAAAGGTATGCTACCGGATAATTATTTCCAACTTTATGCTTCTATTAATCGTATTTCTCAAGAATTGTTATGGGAATCAACCAATGTAAGTATTGATCGTGAATTGCCTGAGTTAATCGAAAAAGCGAAAAAGTACTCTGAAAGTTCAACAGGTAAACTTGTTATACCTGAAGGTTTTGTTCCTCCTAAATATGTAAGTGCTTTAGATATTCATTGTATGCCTGGCGGTTATTGTTCTGAAGTCGCTAAAGATGATGTGGCTGCTGGTGTTCTGTATGACCGTGGTGTGTATCTTTATAGTATGGGTTACACAGGCCCTAATAATGATGACTTAGGTCGCTCTGTTTGTAATTACTTAAAACGTAATAAGCCTGACTTTAAACCGCTAAGAATTTTAGATATGGGCTGTACCGTTGGCCATTCAACTTTACCTTATCAAGAATACTTTCCAGATGCAGAAATTTGGGGAATAGATGTTGGCGCACCGGTTATTCGTTATGCTCATGCGCGAGCTAAAGCTATGGGTCATGACATTAACTTTGCTAAAATGAATGCAGAAGAAACCACTTTCGAAGATGGTTCTTTCGACTTAGTTGTTAGCCATATTATGCTACATGAAACTAGCGCCGTGGCGATGCCTAAAATATTTAAAGAATGTGAAAGATTATTAAAACCTGGCGGCTTAATGATACATGCCGATCTACCTCCTTTTGATTTAATGGACCCATTCACGCAATTTATTCTTGATAACGAAACTTGGTATAACAACGAGCCTTTCTGGGGCGCCATGCGTGATATGGATCAAATTGAACTAGCTGAAAAAGCAGGTTTCCCTCGTAGCGATGTGCATTTCGATACAGCGCCAATGGCGGTAATGGAGTTTGCTGCAGCCGCAGCAGCTGGATATG
>JBDVIC010000008.1:0-1031 GCA_039962805.1 Balneola sp.
GTCGATATTTCTTAAAAGATAACCCACATCATCCTGAAGCAATGCGCTTACTTGCAGAGTTAGGCTCAAAGTTCCAAATACTTGACGATGCCGAATTCTTATTAGCAAGTTGTCTTGAATTTGAACCCAAATATCAAAGAGCACGTTTAGATTACGTTAACGTATTACAAAAACGCCAAAAATTTAATAAAGCTTTAGAGCAAGCCAATATTCTTTTAGCTGCAGATCCCAATAATGCTAACTTCAAAATAGCCTTAGGCAATGCTCAACAAGCGACAGGCGATTTCGCAGCTGCGATAAACACCTTTGAAAATGTATTACAAAGCAGTCCAAACAATCATTCTATTCATCTCACATTAGGTCACGCCCTTAAAACCATGGGTAGAGTTGAAGATGCAATAACAGCCTATCGAAGTGCTTATCAAGCTAAACCAGACTTTGGTGATGCCTTTTGGAGTTTAGCTAACCTAAAAACCTATCGATTTACTGAAGAAGAACGCCAGCAAATGCTAGAACAAGAGGCGAGTTCTGAAATATCAGTTAATGATAGAGTTCACTTCTGTTTCGCTATAGGTAAAGACCTAGAAGATAGAAAAGATTTTGACGCCGCGTTTACTTTTTATCATAGAGGTAACAAGTTAAAAAGTGAGCAAGATAAGTTTAACAGCAAGAGTCTGGAAACTTCATTTGAAGTACAAAAAAGTGATTTCAAAGCAGAGTTTTTTGAACGCAATAAAGCCGCGGGTTGCCAAGCACAAGATCCTATTTTTATTGTTGGACTACCGCGTGCAGGCTCTACCCTTTTAGAGCAAATATTATCATCACATTCGCAAGTAGACGGAACCATGGAGTTAGCTAATATTATTGGCTTAGCTCATCGTTTAGGCGGACGAAAATTAAAACAAGAAACGCCTAAATACCCAGGTATTCTTAATAAAGTCTCTGCTGAAGATATTAAAAAAATGGGTGAGCTTTATATCGAAGAAACTCAACAACACCGTCAAGGTGGAATGTTTTTCATTGATAAAATG
>JBDVIC010000009.1:0-1103 GCA_039962805.1 Balneola sp.
AATATCTGCATCGATCACGCCAACAGATGCTCCAGATTTAGCTAATGAAACTGCTAAGTTTGCTGTAACCGTAGATTTGCCGACACCACCTTTTCCGGAGGCTATCGCTATGATATTCTTTACGTCTGGAAGTACGAATGAACTTTGTCTCGAAGTGGTCACATTTGAGGTCATGCTAATCTCGATGGTCAATGCCTCTTCAGATATCGCTTGAACTGCTTCAATACAGTTTTTCTTTATTAATTCCTTCAATGGACAAGCGGGAGTAGTAAGCTCAACTGTGAAATTCACTTTATTTCCATCTACTTCAACATCTTTCACCATATTTAAAGTGACCAAATCTTTCTTCAAATCTGGATCGTATACGGGTTTTAAAGCTTCAATTACCTGTTCTTTCGTGACACTCATGCTCTTAACTGTTAGAATGAAAATTTTCTGTAAGTTAAACCTTATAGTGTTTTTGAATCAACAAATTGATTGAAATAAGTTTTAGATTTGCGGAATAATTAACGAATTCCTGTTCACTGTTGATTGATAAAGCTACCATAGACGAAATCAAGTCCAGAATGGACGTATATGAAGTGATTAGTGACTTTGTGCGCCTGAAAAAATCTGGCAGTGGTTATAAAGGAATGAGCCCTTTTACCAATGAAAAAACACCGTCCTTCATGGTGTCCCCAGCCAAAGGAATTTTCAAATGCTTTAGTTCTGGCAAGGGCGGGGATGCCATCAGTTTTATGATGGAAATAGATGGATTGAGCTATGTGGAAGCGCTGAAATACCTGGCGCAGAAATATGGAGTGGAAATCATAGAAGAAGAAAAACCTGCTAATTATGAAGAGGAGCAGAGTAAGAGAGAGAGCCTCTTTATTATCCTGAACTTTGCAAAGGATTATTACAAGAAAAACATTTGGGAATCTGATGAAGGAAAGAGTATTGGTTTGTCATATTTCAACGAGCGTGGCTTTTCTGATGAAACTATAAAAGAATTTGATTTAGGTTACGCATTTGATAGTTGGGATGGACTTATTAAAGCCGCCAAGGATGGAGGTTACAAGGAGGAATTTCTGGAAGCTTCAGGGCTGAAAATTGTAAAAGAAGAT
>JBDVIC010000010.1:0-1315 GCA_039962805.1 Balneola sp.
AGTCGTGACCTTAAAGATGTTATTCGTGTTGATCCTCGTGTTTATATTGATGAATCTAGTTCAAGCGCAATTGTTTGTGCAGGTGGTAACCCTCGCTTTAACAGTTTAACTGTTGATGGAGCACGAATGAACGATAACTTCGGTTTAAATGGTAATGGTTACCCAACAGTACGTATTCCTTTCTCATACGATGCTATTGACCAAGTTGCTGTAGAATTAGCTCCTTTTGATGTTCAGTACGGTGGTTTTACTTCTTGTAATGTTAATGCTGTAACTAAGTCTGGTACTAACGAGTTCAAAGGTAGTGTTTTTGCTGATTACACAAGTGATTCTTTAAAAGGTGATAGCTTAGAAGGCGATGATATTGCAACAGGTAACTTTAACGAAAAACGTTATGGTTTTAACCTTGGCTTCCCATTAATTGAAGATAAGTTATTCTTCTTTGCTGCTTACGAAAAATTAGATGGTGCTCAAATCATGCAATATTCTGCATTTGATAACGGCGCTATTTCACAAAGTGATATTGATGAGATCATCCGTATTTCTCAAGAACAATATAACTATGATCCAGGTACAATGGTTCCTAGTATCCCAGTTGATGATGAAAAGATCTTAGTTAAATTAGATTGGAACATTAATGACGATCACCGTTTAAACTTTGTTTATAACTACAACGACGGTTTTGAAATCGGTCAATCGGATGAAGGTTCTACTAGATTGTCTTTATCTAACCACTTTTACGAGCGTGGTGCTGAGTTCAACTCTTATGTTTCTTCATTATACTCAGATTGGACTGATAACTTTTCTACAGAAGTTCGTGTAGGTTACTCAAAACTTGAAAATCGTCAAATCTCTTTAGATGAAGCAAGTGGTTTTGGTGAGTTTAGAATTGAAGATGTTGGTGTTGGCGGTGTTGACGTATACATTGGTCCAGATGATTCTCGTCAATCAAACGAATTAAACTACGAAACATTATCATTTAAACTTGCTGGTACATATTACCTAGGCGATCATGAGTTATACTTTGGTTTTGAAAGAGAAGAATTAGAGGTTTTCAACCTGTTTATTCAACATTCTCAAACTGAAACACGTTTCAATAATATTGAAGATTTTGAAAATGGTATAGCTGACGATGTTTATTATGGTAATGCAAACTCACTTAATCCTGCCGATGCTGCTGGTGAGTTTAGTTATGAATTAAATACTGTATATTTCCAAGACAAGTTTGACCTTGAGTCATACGATATTACGATTACTGCTGGTCTTCGTTATGATTGGTATACAAGTGATGATTTACCAACAAATAACCCTAACT
>JBDVIC010000011.1:0-279412 GCA_039962805.1 Balneola sp.
CTTTTCGAGATGAATTAGATTTTCAGATGTATGTGAATGTTTGGGCGTACTGTTGTGGTTTGAACTCTTTTCGAGATGAATTAGATTGAACGATTAACCCAATCACTTAGATACTCAGTTGTGGTTTGAACTCTTTTCGAGATGAATTAGATTGAAAAAAAATTGTACTTCGTCCGGGCTTAGTTGTGGTTTGAACTCTTTTCGAGATGAATTAGATTAAAGTGGGGGGATAGTCAAGAATCAGTAAGGTTGTGGTTTGAACTCTTTTCGAGATGAATTAGATTAAACTATGCTTGCAATGGTTGAGGCAAAACGTTGTGGTTTGAACTCTTTTCGAGATGAATTAGATTCCAATAAGTAAAAATCATGGCAAAATCTAGTTGTGGTTTGAACTCTTTTCGAGATGAATTAGATTTAACTTGTGCAGCTTGTGGTGTATCGATACGTTGTGGTTTGAACTCTTTTCGAGATGAATTAGATTACATCAGGTGTTCAGCAAAAAATACCCGCTGTTGTGGTTTGAACTCTTTTCGAGATGAATTAGATTTGGTTGTACACTGACCATAAGTTACCATGTGTTGTGGTTTGAACTCTTTTCGAGATGAATTAGATTTGCTTGAAAAGTGTTGTATTCCTCGATACGGTTGTGGTTTGAACTCTTTTCGAGATGAATTAGATTAGGAAGATTGGTTTGTGAAGATTGAGCGCCGTTGTGGTTTGAACTCTTTTCGAGATGAATTAGATTGCATTACTTCAGGTCTCTATTAATCGCTAAGTTGTGGTTTGAACTCTTTTCGAGATGAATTAGATTTCGTCTGGAATCGGTATCCCATCTTCAGCAGTTGTGGTTTGAACTCTTTTCGAGATGAATTAGATTGTCCACCAGCCGCCTTTCTCGTTCATGTGGGTTGTGGTTTGAACTCTTTTCGAGATGAATTAGATTTGGGATCAGGTTCAGAAGAATATCGAAGAAGTTGTGGTTTGAACTCTTTTCGAGATGAATTAGATTTTAGTCGGTATGTTTATAAATCATAAACCGTTGTGGTTTGAACTCTTTTCGAGATGAATTAGATTTTGAGGTAAGCGATACTAAGAGCCTTGATGGTTGTGGTTTGAACTCTTTTCGAGATGAATTAGATTCAAAGAAAATAATTCATAAACCCACACGAGTTGTGGTTTGAACTCTTTTCGAGATGAATTAGATTACAAGTTGAAGTGCCTCAATCCTCACCGCTGTTGTGGTTTGAACTCTTTTCGAGATGAATTAGATTCTCATAATCAAATACAATGCCAACAATTACGTTGTGGTTTGAACTCTTTTCGAGATGAATTAGATTTAATGACATGGATACAAACGAGATAGCAGAGTTGTGGTTTGAACTCTTTTCGAGATGAATTAGATTCGCACAGGCATTAGCGGCAGTTATTGAATAGTTGTGGTTTGAACTCTTTTCGAGATGAATTAGATTCACCACCCCCATCATCAGTTGGTACAACCGGTTGTGGTTTGAACTCTTTTCGAGATGAATTAGATTTTTGACCAAAACGAGAGAAAGGAATTCGCTGTTGTGGTTTGAACTCTTTTCGAGATGAATTAGATTTAAAGAATTGTCTAAGGCAAAGGAAGACATGTTGTGGTTTGAACTCTTTTCGAGATGAATTAGATTAAAAGAGTAAATCCATCACTAGGAACAAGGGTTGTGGTTTGAACTCTTTTCGAGATGAATTAGATTCATATCTATAATCTGTTTTCTGCCTATGTTGTTGTGGTTTGAACTCTTTTCGAGATGAATTAGATTCCTGTTATGGAGTTGGTCATTTCAACTTTAGTTGTGGTTTGAACTCTTTTCGAGATGAATTAGATTCGGCTGTGGTTGCTGAAATTGAAGATTGGGGTTGTGGTTTGAACTCTTTTCGAGATGAATTAGATTTTCGCAATCTGTCTTGTTTCAGCGTAAATCGTTGTGGTTTGAACTCTTTTCGAGATGAATTAGATTTTTGGCTTGGTTCTTATCAATTACAGCTTGGTTGTGGTTTGAACTCTTTTCGAGATGAATTAGATTAGGTTCTGTTCAAGTTTTTGGTTCACAAGAACTTGTTCAGTTCTTACTTTTAAAAAATCAAAACATTTCCAATTGCTTCGGGGCATTTTCTGTGGGTTTTCTACGTTTTCCATGGAAAATTTTCATTTTCCCAAACTGCTTATCCGTTATCCTAAATATGCGTACTTCTCCATCGGGAGGCAAAATTTTCTTAATTCTTCGCTCATGCACATCTGCATTTTCTCTGCTTGGGCAATGACGAGAATACACGGAAAGCTGTGTCATCATAAAGCCATCTTTCTTAATACGAATTCTAAAATCATTCGCTTCTTTTATTGCCGCTTTCGTATCAACCGGAAGGTCAAACATTACAATCATCCACATTGTTTTAAGTCCCCCGAACGTTTTCATGGTAGAGAGTTTAATTTAGTATCGGAAAATCCAGTTTCTTTGAAGCTCCGGTATAACATTCAACCAAAGAGGAACTCATCAAATGCAATGATTCCATTAATGGATAGCTCATTTCTCGAATAATCACCTGTTTTGTAAGAAGCTCGAGTAGTGGCTTTTTGGTTTCTTTTGTCACTTCAACTTCAAGTGTCTCAAATTCTGAATACATCGAATAAACCACCGCATCCACAAAAGGGCGTAACGGCTCCATCATATCATCTGCCAAACAATAAGGGTTATACTGATTATGATGATGTATTCCCATAGATGGATGAAGTCCAGCGGCAGTAATACTTCTTGCTACCGCCGCTCTCATTATAGCGTACCCGTAATTCAATAATGAATTCAGGTCGGTTCCTTTAGTATTTCTTCTAAAAGAATCGTTTTTGAATAAAGCTTTCCAATATTTCTTTGCCGCTCGTGCTTCTACATTTTTTAGATCACCGGAAAGTACTTTCGGAATTAGCAATTTCAATCCATCATCTTTTCCATGTATGTTTTTCAAAGTTTCTGACTGAGCTTTAATTTTTGCTTTTACCACCTGTTGCCACAATCGTTTTTTGAGTGGCTTTGTGGCTTCTGCTTGTATTTGTAAACGAGCCTGATGAAGTTGATTATCTTCAAAAGGAAGTAACAATCCTTCTGGCATGTGTTGACGGTTACAAAATAATACGGCTACATTTTGCTCCAATAATTCATACAATAGCTGATGAGTATAACTGATGGCAGGGTGAGAAAGAACTAGTAATCCTAAATCCTCAACAGGTATAGAGTGTGTATTTTCTCCTTTTTTTAACAGCATTTGTTTATGCTTGATCGTTAAATGGACCGGTCCACTCGATATTTCTACCGTACGTTTAATCATTAGCTGGGAATACTTCTCCGATTGGAGAAATTTTAACTTTTGAAGATATTAATGTGTTTGGCATTTTTCTAAGTACTCCAGGATCTGTTGATCCTTTCAATGCGATATGTTGGTGACGAAAAGTCATTTTTCCTGAACTCTCAATCTTTTGCAGGCGATAAATCTCCTCATCTTCATGATTAATAATCATGTCATTTATTGACAAGGAGAACATAAATTCGTGATCTGGTCTGTAATCTTTCATTACAATTGGTTCTCCATCCTTTACTCTTCTTGCCGCCTCCATTGCTTGTACTACTTCACCAACTTGTTTGGGTTCTCCTTTTTCATCCACGGTTTTGTAAATAGCTATGTGATGATTGTTACCATAAAGTGCATATCTATTTATATCTCCTTTTTCATTTTCAAATGCGTGCATTTTCTCTGGATCTTTTTCCATTAGTAAACGTACTTTTTTGATTGGCACACTCGCTTTGGATGAAATAATATATGGAGGGTCTGTTTCTAAGCTTTTAATCGCTGTTTCTTGTGATTTACCTTCATCAACCCGAGCTTTTATTTCATTATTCACAATGGCACGAATGCCTTCGTCTCGAATAAGTCCTAATTCTTTCTTTGATAGTTGATGAACTGGTTTTCTTACAACCATCATTTCTTTCTTTTTTGGAGCTTTTTCTAATGTAGGGCCATAGTAAGTTTCTTCATGTAAAGCTCCTGAAATTTTTCTACTTACTCTATGTGAAACAGTAATATTATTTATACTTGATTCTACATCCTTCCAGAAGGTTTCCCAAGGATCTCTTAATCCAATTCGTTCTCCTACTCGCCGCTTCATTTCTTGATAAGTCTCTTTTTCGCTCTCGTCTATATCCATCCATTCAGCACTGGTTATCATTTTATTTTCATCACTCAATCGTTTTAATGTAGAGCGATTTGTTAATGCTACTACTATGGCATCAACTGCATGATGGCGATGATCATCTCTATTTTTCATGTCGCCATCTTCTTTATTGAGCACATTATTTAATCCCCATACATGACGAAGTAATGACGTAGTTTGCCCTTTCACAACTTCCACTTTTTTGCATGAAAGCTGTTTTAAATACGAACTCGCTTCTTTACTAATATACCTTGTATCACTTAATTGACGATTCAAAAATTTATCCTGATCAATCTCTTTTTGGGTAAATTTATTACGTTTATTCCATGGTAGATTTCGAATTCTCTGAAGCATTTTGTCTTCATCCATTAAACCTGATTCCACACACTCCCATGGTGTTCTATTACCCTTTCTTCGGTTAAAATCTGCTTCGCAAAGTGTTTTATTTGCAAAAGAATTATCTAAAGATTTACTAAAAGGAACGATGTGTTCAATCTGATATTCTCCCGAATTAAATGCTTCGGCAGGAATTGATTTTCCTGTATAAGGACAAATTTTATCACATTCTTCCCATAAATTATACCAAATGATGTCACTATAATTGGGATATTGAATATTAAATGGAGCTTTTTGTAACGCCTTTCTGGCTTTGTCATTTTTCTTCTCAAGCTCCCTCATCTTTTTATTCATTTTTTGCCGATGTTCATAACCTGCCTTCAAATCCCGAGCAAGCTCAACTCTTATAACATCGGGCATACCGTACTCTCTAATTACGCCATTAACCACTTTTCGTAATTCTATCAAGGCATGATATACCACCGGGTTTTTAATACTTTTGCTTGGCATCGATAGCTGATTCATTTTGCCCGGATTTTGCTCAAACAAATTATATCCCGTATTTTTTATTGCCGTGCTCTCTTCATCACCCTCTTTTAAAAAAGGCATGAGTTTTTTGATGGCTTTCTCAGAGAATCCTGCATATCCTTTTTCTAATATTAACTCACTTAAATATTTTGCCTGCTCTTCTGTTCTATCCCATTTATTAAGAGCCAAATCATAAACAACTTCTGGTTTATCAACATGAATTAACACATCCACTACATGGTTCTTAAATTCCTGATCTTTTTCATACCAATCTATACCAAAAGCTTTTTTATTAGATAAAGACTTATTGGTTTTATTTCCCTCAATATGTTTTCGTCCACCTCTTTCTAAGTTAAAAACTACATTTTTGTTAGCTATACATCCCGATTTTATGAGTGCCGTTTTAAGTACACTCCATGTAGTTTTATCTTTTGTATTTAAGATTTCTACTATGATATCTCTATCGGTATCCGAAAGAGGGATTTTTATTCCATTTTCATCTGATAGTATTAGGTTATTTACGTTCTTTAGAATCCTAAATTCTTGGTATAGCAAAGTTGCTTTTGCGATTCGTTTTTTATCAGTTTCGAGAGGACATCTCCCAATTAGGTGTGCTTGACTTTTTAGTTTTCTTTGATAGAAAATAATCTCTTTTAACTCGCCTCTTAGTTTATCATTAAGCTTGGAATGATAAGCACTTTGAATCCCCCATATCTTATCAAACTCCTCCATAAACATCGATCGGTGAGTATAGTTATCTCGAATTCTCCAATCGAAATCATCCGGCTCTGTTCCTTTACTTAAATGATTGTCATAAATTTTATAAAAGTATTCTCCGATGGTTTCAGAATTATATTTTTTCATATGGTTTCTGATTTTTGAAATCCCTTCAGCCACTGGTCCATCTTTATCATTCCCAGCTTTTCTGTTACTTTTATATCCTCTTCTTTGGTTCAAATGATATAAGACTCTACCAAACTCCAATAAGGTAATTTTCTCATGCAATGCTTTTGCCCGTAGTTCATACGGATTTAGACTCACCCAATTATCCCATTCAGATCTATTTGGAGCAAATCCATTCTTCTTAAGCTTGTTATGAAGTTTTAGTTTTCGTCGAGTTCTTCTATCCCTTTGTCTTCTTACAGACCTTTTAGTCCTTCTATCAGCGTTTGAAGATTCCCCCGGTGCTGCATCTGCTCTTTGCTCATTTGATTGGAAAATCCTTGACCCTGATTTAAGAATATCTCCATTTTTACCACCTTTTTGTACCAAGCCCCATCCAATTGAAGCAACGCCTAAGTCTAGACCTAAAATCTTCTCCATCGTATCTCTATTTGTTTTATTTCCCCGGTTAACTTATACTCCTGTTCATCTCGAAAAGAGTCTTATCACAACAAAGAGTTATAGACTCTGCAGGCTATGCTCAAAGAGTATCCTTAAGCCCTCTGCGGAGGGCTTTTTTTATTTCCCCTCTAAATTATTGTAATTAATGAGAAAAGCAACAAATGTATGAACAGCTTTTTAAACATTTGTAAAACTACCTTTGGATTGGAGATATAAAAAAGTCTCACCCTGTAAACAGAATGAGACTTTATATTTGTGTGGAAGTAGTACTTCCTAAATTCCTTTCTTAACGACAGGAACTACATGAAGTTTGGCTTATAAACCAACTACATTATTTGCACAAGGTCCTTTTTGACCTTCGCCTACTTCATATTCTACCTTTTGGCCATCCTTTAATTCTGCATAGCCATCAGTTTGAATCTCAGAGTGGTGTACGAATAGATCTTTACCTCCTTCATCTGGAGTTATAAAACCATATCCTTTATCTGAATTAAACCACTTAACTGTTCCTGTACTCATATTATTTACTTATATAATTGTTTGTGTAAGTGCGCAATATATGATTTTTATAGGTAAGTAGCACTAATTACTATTTTTTCCATTTTTTGTCTCTATCTATTGAGTATTTCGCTTTTCATTTCTTTACTCAATTAACCCACACACTCTTATTCTTCTTTAAAATATTGGTACAATAATTGCGTAATTTATTGTGCTGTATGTAAACGGCATACACATTATCCTATTTTACCAAAAAGTATTGCAGACTTATGTTAGACAAGATCGGAAAGGCCATTACCAAAATATTTGGCTCCAAAAGCGAAAAAGATATCAAAGCTATTCAGCCAATTGTAGATAAAATTAAAGCTTTTGGTCCTGAAATGGAGAAATTGAGCGATGATCAGCTCAAAGCCAAAACTCAGGAGTTCAAACAAAAAATATCTGATGCTACCGCTAATACTTCCGCACAAATTGAAGAAGTAAAAGCAAAAATGGATGATCTTGAGAATCTTTCACAAGGTGAAAGCAGAGCTTTAGCTGATGAGTTGGATAGGTTAGAGCAAGAGTGGTTGGACATACTCGAAGGTGTTTTGGATGACATTTTGCCCGAAGCTTATGCCGTACTTAAAGATACCTGCCGTCGATTTGTCGGTAAAAGCTGGAAAGTTGCCGGCGATGAAGTGGAATGGAACATGGTTCCTTATGATGTTCAGTTGGTTGGAGCCATCACACTTCACCAAGGTAAAATTGCGGAAATGAAAACCGGTGAAGGTAAAACACTGGTTGCCATATTCCCTGCGTACTTAAACGCTCTTGCAGGTCGTGGTGTGCATGTTATTACTGTAAACAATTATCTGGCAAAACGTGATGCCGAGTGGAACGAACCTATATTTAATTTCCATGGACTAGAAGTTGCATGCATTGATAATTACGATCCAAATTCTGAAGGTCGAAGAAAGGCATACAGAAAAGATATTACCTACGGTACTAACAATGAATTTGGGTTCGATTACCTTCGTGATAACATGGTAATTGAGAAAGAGCAGTTGGTTCAGAGAGTGCATCACTACACTATTATTGATGAGGTTGATTCTATTCTTATTGATGAAGCGAGAACTCCTCTTATTATTTCCGGGCCTGTTCCTAACGATAACAAGTCAGGGAAGTATGAAGAAATGAAACCAAGAATGGCTTCATTGGTTGATGCTCAGAAGAAATTGGTTTCTGAACTAGTAAAAGAAGCTCAACAATGGTTAGAAAAAGGAAATGAGGAAAAAGCAGGATTAGCTTTATTCCGCGCGCAAAGAGGATTCCCTAAAAATTCCCGCTTCCGCAAAATGCTTCAGGAGCCTAGCGTTCAGAAAATGATTCAAAAGACAGAAGCATTTTATCTTCAGGATAATGCGAAAAATATGCCTGAAGTAGATGAGTATCTGTTTTATGCTGTTGATATGAAGTTGAACTCTATTGAAATGACTGAGAAAGGTCGTGAGTACATCACAAAGAAAGGAGAAGATCCTGACTTTTTCGTAATCCCGGATCTGGGTGCTGAAACTTCTGACATTGAAGAAGAAATAAAACAGCTCGAGAAAGAAAAAATTGAGGAAGTTAAAAAGCAGGATCTAAGCGACGACTATCAAGAGAAGAAAATAGAAGAAGCTAAACAGGAAGTTCGTCAAGAAAGAGAACAACGATTCAATGAACTTCATCGCTTGTTTGCCGAGCGTGGTGACAGGATTCATACTGTAAACCAATTATTAAAGGCATATACGCTTTTTGAGAAAGAAGAAGAATACATCGTTCAAGATGGTAAAGTAAATATTGTTGATGAGCATACTGGCCGTGTACTTTCCGGTCGTCGTTATTCTGATGGTTTACACCAGGCGATTGAAGCTAAAGAGCAAGTGAAGATTGAAGCTTCTACTCAAACATACGCTACAATTACTCTTCAAAATTATTTCAGAATGTACCACAAACTTTCGGGTATGACGGGTACTGCTGAAACGGAAGAAGGGGAATTCAATGAAATTTATGATCTAGATGTGATTGTAATTCCGACAAATCGCCCAATTCAGCGTGATGACAAGGAAGACCTTATTTTTAAAACGAAACGTGAAAAATTCAACGCATCTATTGAGAAAATCCGTGAGTATCACAAAAAAGGGCAGCCAGTTTTAGTTGGTACAACAAGTGTTGATGTTTCTGAAACTATGAGTAGAATGCTTCAAAGAGCTGGTATTCCTCACAACGTATTGAACGCAAAACAGCATGCTAGTGAAAGTGACATTGTAAAATCAGCGGGTCAGGTTGGAGCAGTAACCGTTGCTACAAATATGGCCGGGCGTGGTACTGATATTAAATTAGCTCCTGGTATCAAGGAAAAAGGTGGGTTAGCGATTTTGGGTACCGAGCGACATGAATCTCGCCGAATTGATTTACAGCTTCGTGGTCGCTCTGGTCGACAGGGTGATCCGGGAGAGTCTCAATTTTATGTCTCTTTAGAAGATAATTTGATGTCCATGTTTGGCTCTGACCGTGTAGCTAATGTAATGGATAAACTAAATTTTGAAGAGGGAGAGGTTATCACTCACCCTTGGATGACTAAGTCTTTAGAGCGAGCACAGTCTAAGGTGGAGCAAAACAACTTCAGCATTAGAAAAAAGCAGCTTGAGTATGATGATGTGCTGAACAATCAACGTAACGTAATTTACGCACTGCGCCGTAATGCACTTTCCGGTGATCAGCTCATTTCCAATATCATGGACATGCTTGAGGACTTTGTAGAAGGCTTGGTTGAGGAACATGTTGCTTCAGGAGATTATGAAGGACTTCATCAAGAAGTGCTCATCAACTTGGCTGTAGATGCTGATTTTGATGCGGATACTTGGAGAAAAATGAATGCCGATGAACTTGTCGATACAATTATTGACAAAGCTCTGGAAGTATATCGCCAAAAAGAAGAACGTATGGCGAAGCCTCTTTATGAAGTAATGAAGAGAATTGCCGAGAGCGAAGCGGAAAATCGTCCCGATCGAGTTCAGATCATATTCACAGACGGCATAAAAAGAATGCGTGTGGTTGTTGATGTAGATACAGCTCTAGCAAATGAAGGACGAGAAGTTGCCAGAGCTTTGGAAAGAACAGCTGTACTTGCAACTATTGATGAAAAATGGATGCAGCATTTGCGTGAATTGGATTCCGTTAAAGAAGGTATTGGACTTCGTGCTTATGGGCAAAAAGATCCACTTCTTGAATACAAGCGAGAAGCTTTTGATATGTTCAAGCAATTATTAGGCATGATAAATACCGAGGTTATTTCTACCATATGGAAATCAATGCCGGAATCTCAAGCTAATAACGAAGTGCAGCAAGCTCAGAAACAAAAATCGCGTTTCGATACAAGCAAAATGCAGGCAAGCCAAGCAGACTCCACGAATATGGGAATGCAAGGTGGACAAGCAGACAATGGGCAACAACAAAAACCTATGGGACCAAACGTAAAACGTAAGCCTGTAGTTGTTGAGCAAGAGCCCGGCCGTAATGATCATGTTACTATACAAAACATGAATACTGGAGAAGTTAAAGAGATCAAGTGGAAATACGGTAAAGACATGGTTGAAAATCAAGGTTGGGTAATGGTAGAAAAATAATTTTACCAATTTGAAAGCATCAAAAATGTAATACTTGGAAGTACTTGGAATAGATATCGGTAGTTATGGAATAAAGGGGGCCATTGTTGATACCCTTCTTGGAGAGATTATATCTAAGAAAAAAACTACCGGTGAGCTCGAGGATACCAGGCCTCACAAGCTAATTTCCAAAATGCATGACATCGTTAAGCAGTTTAACTGGACGGGCCCAATTGGTTGCGCTTTTCCTGCCGCAATGAATAATGGCATTGTACTTTCTGCCACCCGCATTGATGAAGCTTGGGTTGATGCAGACGCCGCCCATCTTTTTTCAGAAATTACAGGGTGTCCCGTTAATGTGATTAATGATACAGATGCCACCGGATTAGCTGAAATGACGTTTGGTGCCGGTAAAAAACAACGAGGCACTACCATTGTACTTACGATCGGAACCGGTGTTGGATCATCCATTTTTAACAATGGAATACTTCTGCCTAATACAGAGCTTGGACTTATGCAGACTCAAGGTTTAGCTATAGAGGAGCAAGCTTCGAACCGTGCCCGTAAAGAGGAAGGCATTAAAAGAAAAGCGTGGGCAAAAAGATTGCAAGCATCGCTAGAACATTATGAAAGAATTTTTCATCCCGATCTTATAATCCTTGGTGGACAGGTAAGCAAAAAGCCTGAAAAAACTTTTCCATTTATTAAGATCAATACGAAATTAAAACCCGCTACCTTTAAGAATGAAGCAAGTATTGTTGGAGCGGGATACTATGCTTCGTTAAAACAAAAGATGAAGTAAACCTTTCGAAAGCCTTGCATCAACTGTTAGAGTGGAGTGCAATTCGGTTTCCTTCTGTGTCCTCGAATACTGCCATGTAACCATGATCCGGAGATATTTCTCGTTTAGAAATAGTAACTGTTCCCCCCGCAGCTTCGATCTTATCTTCAATTATTTGTAAATCGGGATTACCGTTTAAATAAATTAGCGGTCCATCTGTCTTACTCGGCTTATACCACGAAGCATTGTAAACAAGAGCCCCACTCACTGATTCTTGATCCCCAGGAAATACTTCCATTTTAAATTCATCTCCCATATCCATTCCTGATAACTCGATATCAAATATGGTTTCATAGAATTTTTTGGCTCTTTTCACATCCATAACAGGAATCTCAAACCAAGACATCATATGCTTATTTACCATTTTATCTCCATTTGTTTATAGCATCTATGATATTACTTGAAACCAATCTGTATTCAAAAGATATTTAATTAATCAGTATCTCTTAGTTTTGGGATAGCTTGTATCAGCTCAATTGAGTTTTTGGAAGGATCATTAACCAGTTCCGGTACCCTGTATACTGCTAAGTCAGGAATTAATTGGGCTTCTTTAAACTTAGACTCGAGCACTTCATAATCATATTCTTTTACCCATCGCTCAAAATCTTCAGGATCTAAAATACATGGCATTGTAGGCTCTAGTGGTTGAAGTAATACATTTGAAGACTTAGTTATAACAGCAAACTCTATTGATTTCTTCCCCTGCTTATCGCCGATCTCACGATATAATCCAGCGAGACCAAGCACTTCCCTCCCTAACATTCTTATATAAAACGGATAGGTATCATCTACAGATTGTTTCCAAAGATAAAACCCACTGGCAGGAATTATACATGGACGAACACTTAAAGTTTTAAACTCCTCTGAGTCCACATCTTGTTTTGAAATATTTGTGATCGATTCTTTATCGTTCTCAATTCCCCAAACCGCAGATGATACTTCTCTACTTGAGTCATTAAATATTATAGGCATTGGACTACCCGGAAATACATTATACGATGCTTCATACAATGAGTCTGATGAAGATTCGACATCAAAGACTTCCTCAACAATTTCTTTCTCGGCATGCAAAACATATCTTTCCATAATGGTATAGTTCTTTTAATAGTTAGTATTTTAAGGAATTGATTGAACAGCTTAATAACAAGCCAACCCCTATGAATATTCTATACAATAAATCTGAGCAACGGTTCCGCGCGGGAGTTCGCATACTCGTATTCCTTGTTTTGTCAATTATGCTGATGATCCCAACCGGTTTTATCGAAAGCAAATGGATATCTACCCTTCTAATTTCACCGCTTTGTTTATTAGCTGCTTTTTTAGCTATAAAAGGAATGGATAAGCGTTCCTTAAATGCAATTGGGTTAAGCGTAACCAAAACCTGGTGGTTTGAATTTGGACTGGGTGTGATCATTGCTTTTTTAGCACAAACGATCATTTTTTCTGTTGAATATGGTTTTTCATGGTTAGAGATTACAGGATTCGGCTGGGAACGTGCCGGAAGCGAAATGTGGGGTTGGTCTGCTTTTACTTATTTTTTAACCATGCTTTCAGTCGGGTTTTATGAAGAGCTTTTATTCAGAGGATATCCTCTTAGGAATCTTAGTGAAGGGTTTTCTCTTAAACAGATAACGCCGAAGCAAGCCACTCTGTTCGCAACTTTGTTGACATCTGTTTTATTTGGATTGGCTCATATTGGTAATCCAAACGCTACCTTTATATCTACTTTTAATATTATTTTGGCAGGATTAATGTTAGCAGTTCCTTTTTTACTAACAGGACGTTTAGCATTATCAATAGGAATTCATTTTTCATGGAATTGGATTATGGGAGGTATTTATGGTTTACCAGTGAGTGGCTTAGATGGACGACGATCTCTTCTTCAAACGAATGAGCTAGGTCCCGATTTCTGGACAGGTGGCAATTTTGGCCCCGAAGCAGGAATGTTAGGGCTTATTGGTATGAGCTTTATCGTAGTGTGCGTCCTATTTTATTCCCGAAAAATAAACGATGGCAAACTTCATTTAGATGAAAGTTTCACAAAAGAATATGAAGTGCGTGAATCAGTTTAGAATACTTTTCGATATCGAAAGATGTATGAATAGCACATTATTTAATGAGTAAAGTCACTAACCAATAAGATTCTTCGGAAGTATCCTAGAATGACTTTTGTTTATTTCGGTGCAATCTAAAATAGAAATGGAAACATTACTCCTTTAAAACACTCAAGCTTTATCCATTCTTTTTCTCTTGTCGCTTCTTATACCAGTTTTCGAAAATCAACATTCCTATTGACCAGAAAAATGCTACGAATAAACTTTCCCAAATGCTAAACCCTGATTCAGAAAAAAAGTGCGTAATTAAAGAATAAACTATAAACATCAAGACAGCTCCGATGATTACCCGAGCTATTTTTTCTTGTCTATCCATAGCTTAAAAATTGATTAAAGAACCTATCAATAATTTAGACAGGTTCTTTTAACGATGCTTCTTAGTTATCAATCGTATTTAGATATTTATAAAACTCGCTATCAGTAGAAATTATCAGCGATGTTTCTTTATCAATTGTTCTGCCATATGCTTCCATGCTTTTCACAAAAGAATAAAGCTCCCTAGCCTGTCGCGTTTTATTATATGCACTGTTATAAATAGAAGCTGCTTGAGCATCAGCTTTACCTCGAATGGTTTCAGCTTCTCTAAAAGCTTCAGACTGAATTCGTTTCAATTCACGTTCTTTTTCACCATTAATACGAGAAGCTTCTCCTTGCCCTTCAGATCTAAATTTGTCTGCTATTCTGTTACGTTCCGAAATCATACGATCATAAACCGTCCGACGTACTTCTTCAGCATAATTAATTCTTTTAAATCTGAAATCTAAAACTACAATTCCTAAATCTGCTGCCCTTTGATTTGCTAATTCCTGAATTTCTTCCTGAATTTGATCTCGTCCTACACTTATATTTTCCAACGAGTCATTTACGATATCAGCGATAACACCATCCGTAACTGCCACTCTGTTAGACGATCGAATTAACTCAACCAGATCATGAGAGGCAACGGCATTTCTAGTCTCACCATCCAAAATATCGTCTAATCTAGATAGAGCACCACGTTCATTTCCAAGCCTCTCGAAATATTTAAGCGGATCAGTAATCTGCCATCTTGCATAGGTATCTACAAATATAAATACTTTATCTTTCGTCGGAACCTGATTAGGATCACCATCCCATTCGAGATATCTCTTCTCGAAGTAGTTTGCATCTTCTAGAAAAGGAGTTTTAAACTTCAATCCTGGAGTTGTAATTGCATCCCCTTGAGGATCACCAAACTGAGTTATAATTACCTGCTCTTTTTCATTTACTATAAATAAGGAGTTCATCAGTACAAAACCAATAACCCCAAGTATCACTAATAATCCTACTCCATTGATCTTCTTCATGATTATATCCTTAGTTGTTATTGTTGTTTTGATTATTAACTTTGGCGCCGTCCATTTGCAATTGGAGTAATGGAATCACGCTATTACCTTTTTCATCCGTAATAATTTTTTGCCCCATTTTCGGCAGTATTTCCTCCATGGTTTCCAAGAAAATTCTGGTCTTGGTAACTTCCGGTGCTTTTATATATTCAGAGTAAAGGTCATTAAATTTTGAAACCTCACCTTCAGCAGTGTTAACTCGATTCAATGCATAACCTTCTGCTTGTTGAATGGTTTGTTCAGCCTCACCTGCTGCTCGAGGTATTACTCGGTTATAATCTGCACGAGCTTGGTTGATCAAAGTCTCACGCTGCTGCTCCGCCTCATTTACTCCATTGAAAGAAGGCTTCACTGGATCTGGTGGGTTTGCATCTTGCAGTACTACTTGTTCAATTTTTATTCCCAATTCATACTCATCACTCATTGCCTGAATAATAACTTCAGCTTCAGAAGCAACCTCGGCACGTCCAACTGTAAGTACCTCGTTTACTGTTCTGTCTCCAACAATTTGTCTCATAGCTGCTTCGGAAACATCTCGTAATGTTTCGTCTGCATTCCGAACTTTAAATAAATAATTGTATGGATTATTGATTCTAAACTGAACAACCCATTCTACATCTGCAAGATTGAGATCCCCGGTTAGCATCAATGATTCGTCAACATATCCAGCTTTTGCATAAGATGAGTTAACACCTGCAGAAGTTGTTCTATACCCGAATTCTTGTTTTAATTGTCTTTGAACAGGAACATACTCAACCTGGTCAATGAAAGGCACCTTAAAATTTAAACCTGGTCTGGCTTCCCCTACATATTCACCGAAGCGCATTATAACACCAACCTCCTCTGTTTCTACTGTAAAAAATGAGGAAAATATAGTTCCTATCGCTACTACACCTGCAATAATGTAGCGAATGTTCTTAGTAATTTTCTCAAACTCCGGTGGTACGTTGAATGAGAATTCTGTTTCTTGAGCCATATTGTTAGGCCTTATTTATTAGTTATACTTTTAAGCAAATTACGGTTGTATCGTCAGCTAACTGATAGTTACTGAACTTTTGTACCGTTCGTTTAATTTCTTGTGCAATCTCATTAGCAGAAAGATTATCAGTGTCAATCCGTTCCACAAGAGCCGGAACTTCATCAAATCCGAACCATTCCCCTTTTTCGTTTGCTGCCTCTGGAAGTCCATCAGAGTATAACAAGAAAAAGTCACCTTTCTTAAGTTTGAATTCTAAGTTCTGATATTTTACATCTGGCCTTATTCCCAGCGGTAATTTAGGATCAGGTGTTTGTATGAAATCTGCTTTGCCATTCCGTTTTAGAATAGGCTTACAATGCCCTGCATTTGCAACAGATAACATTTTAGTAGCCAGATCATATCTTGCCATTGCAGAAGTAATAAACGTCCGTTTGTCCGTTCTGTTAAATATTGGTTCAGATACTTCCGAAAGTATTTGAGCAGGAGAATCTTCTTTTATTCTTGAAAGTATTAAACCACTTGTGAAGATTGCCGGCATTGCTGCGCGCATTGCTTTTCCTGAAACATCTACTACAACCATGGTTAACGCTTTTGCCGAGCCGTCTTCATTCTGGCTTAATACATAATCAAAATAGTCTCCGCCAACTTCAAATGAGGGTAAGAAGAACCCGTGTACGTCAAACCCTTCAGCAGATGGAGGCTTTACCGGCATTAATTTGTACTGGCTTTCTCGTGCAATTTCAATTTCTCTCTCAACTCTTAAATGCTGAGTCATCTTTTCTTCATATTCGGGAACATAGGCATCCACCTCAGACAATGGGATTCCATACCGATAGGAAATTAATCCATAAATAAGTGGTAGTACGATAATCCCACATTGAGCCCAAGGAATATACGCTACTTCAATACTAGGCGAGTTCCAATAAGGTGTGATCATAAACACTGTTGAAAACACCCACCATGAAGTCAACACAGTAAGAATACCATATTTTCGATATCCTGTTATTGTAGCAACTGATATAACTAGAAATATTAGGTAATCCTCAAAGAAATCACCATTTGTACCAACAAGTCTACCTAAGGTAGAAACGAAAATAGCACTGAGGACTATACTTGCACCAAAAGCTAACCACTTGTTGCTTATCCAATGATGAAGCATTCCATACACAAATCCGACCTGAATAAACACAACCAACCAAGTTGTTGTCCAAGTACTCATATTCATCGTCAATAGTTGAATTTTACTACTTGGCTCCGTAAACCCAAATTGGCTATCCGCCTGAGTAAAATAAAGGCTTAGGAGAAAGACCATTACAGAGAATAATCCAATTATTACTCCACTTAATGCGAAACCGTGTATAAGTCCCGAACCAGTTTCTTTTACAAAAACCTTTCTTTGCCAAAGAGCATCTATTACATCTACCTGTTTATGCTTTTGAGACCTGGCTAAAGCTTCCCATGCTACATAAGCAAGAGCCATATATAGCCCAACTCCAATGCCATATAATAAGTTGTTTAATGCTGTACCCAGTAATATAGTGTGATCATAAAATGGAATAAAAGAACTCATATAGAACAACGCCTGCCATCCATATACTCCCAAACCAACCGAAGCAAACATAAATAAGGCTCTACGCCACTCTACCTTTCCTTTAAATATATTTTTTATACCAACTGTAAATGCAGCAATAACTATCAGAATTAAAGACACAAAGAATACAAACGTAAATAAACTAGGGGTAACCATTGCACTCCCTTCAAGTGCTACGGGCTCATATTCATTCTTTGCTACAAATGAATTGATTTTATAACCCACCTCTGTTCGGAATGTCTCTCCATCATCATATTCTTTTATCAGAGATTCTAAATTTATAGATAGTGTAGCCGGTAATCTGGAATCCTCTTTTTTTCTATACCAGTTAAATTCTAATCCTGAACTATATATAATTTCATCGTTCTCTGACGGAAGTTCTATGTTCTCGTCTTCCAAACTTATTGAATTACTATCTGAATCAGCTCCTTGAAATCTGTACAAACTCAAATCGTATCCAAAGATATTACCTACAACCGTTTCTGCTATCTCTATTGGAGCGCTACCTTTTATAAAAGTAGGATTAGGAGCTTGTTTATTCGATGAGAGTCTTATCAGGTTTCCATTATTTGAAAACTGCATTTTAAGCCGACCATAAGACTCGAATAATGATCCTGGAGATAATATTGTTTCTGAAACAGCTCCCTTTTTACCAATAAAACTTACCCAGGATTGTAAGTGTCTGTCTCGTTGATTTAACTCATACGGAGTAAATGATTTTCCTAAAGTATCTTGTAAACTAGAGAAGTATTTGCCATGCTGTTTCCTTGTACTATACACCACGAGGCTGTCTAACGAAAATCCCATAGCTTGGGAATAATCATAAACTTTCTGCTCAACCTGTAGCCTGCTTTCCGAAATTGGGGAGCCTGCATAGAAATCAGTATAAGGCCTAAGGAAAATGAACCCCGAAAAACCCAAAATACCCAGCAATATTAATATGTAAGAGTTTTTTGTTATCACTCTTAATCTGCCCTTATTGTCAATTTTAATTAAATCTTCTTCAAGCTACGACTTTTTACCTTTTTTGTTGCTTCTTTTCTTTTTTTATTCACCTTTTAATGCCTCTTAAACATTCTTAATTTTAGGAAGTAATCAAAAAATATTCTTTATGAGCTTTCGACATATCCTATCTGCTTCTTTAGTCACTTTATTGTTCTCAATTTCCACATCTGTATTCGGTTTTCAGAATAATAATTCAACATCTACCTTAGCGACACCTCAAAAAGCAGTGCATACATTTTTGCATTGGCAACAAACCGGTCATCAGGATTTTGACAAAGTTGTTACCACAATGAAACTTGCAGACGTTTCTAAAGAAGAAAAGATAGACCTTGCCACCGAACTTAAAAAGGTTTTGGATGCTCGTGGCTTGTTGGTCGAATATGATGCTATTCCTAATAACAGAGAGTATGTGGATAGTCTCTCGGGAATGAAACAATATATTTTATTTGGTGCTCTCCCCGAGGTCTATTTAACAAAAGAAGGTAACGAATGGGTTTTTTCTAAAGCAACCATTGAACAAATTCCCGAACTTTACAGAAATACTTTCTCCTCATTAGTAGAAGCTGTTGTCAACGAATTGCCTAATTCACTAAAATCAAATTGGTTAGGGTTACAAATATGGCAATACATCGCAATTTTCTTTTGGTTGCTTATAGGACTTATCTTAAGAAAGATCTTCGAATTCATCGTAGACAATTATATCCATAGATTAACAAAGAAGACTTCTTTTTCTTGGGATGACGACCTTATTGATGGGGTAGAAAAACCCGCCGGATTCATTTTTCTAATATTCTTTTGGCTGGCAACTTTTACTAATCTTCAGCTTTCGGTGACAGTAAACCACTACCTCTCTACTATTTTAGAAATAGTAGCTTCGCTAGGCTTTATATGGCTTTTTTATAATCTAGCTGATGTATTTTCTAAATATTTAGGGGTACTCACTTCAAAAACTGATACAAAATTAGACGATCAACTTGTTCCCCTTATCCGAAAAACACTTCGCTTTTTTGTACTAGTTATGGGCGTGATTCTTATCCTTCAAAACAATGGATATAATGTAGCCTCTTTGATTGCAGGACTTGGAATTGGAGGGCTTGCCGTAGCTCTTGCAGCTAGAGATACTTTAGCTAATTTTTTTGGCTCGGTAACTATTTTTATTGATAAACCATTTAGAATCGGAGACTGGATCAAGGTTGGAGATGTAGAAGGTACTGTTGAAGAGGTAGGTTTCCGATCAACCAGAATTCGTACTTTTTATAACTCTCTTGTAAGTGTCCCTAATTCAAATATTTCAAATAATGACGTGGATAATTTAGGAATGAGAGAATATCGTCGATTACTGACTACTCTCAATCTAACTTATTCCACTTCGCCGGAGCAAATGGAAGCATTTGTGGAGGGAATAAAAGCGATCGTAAAATCAAATTCTCATTTCCGTCAGGATTTCTACGAAGTTCATTTTAATGCATTTGGTGCTCATTCGTTAGATGTGATGGTGTATGTATTTTTTAAAGTACCTGATTGGAGCACCGAGCTTCAGCAAAAACATAACTTCTTTCTTGAAGTGCTTAAACTAGCCCAAGAGGTTGGTGTTGAGTTTGCCTTCCCTACTCAAACTTTACATGTGGATTCATTTCACAAAGATGAACCGCGACAAGTAGGAGAATCTAAAACGGAAGAAGAACTAGCAGCTAGTGTAACTGAGTTTGGACCAAATGGTGCAAAAAGTAATCCAGATGGGTTACGTATTTTCAAAGACGGTAAAGAAGTGGATTTTGGTAGTGGCAAATAATAGATTATTCAGCAAAAATATATACCTATGACCAAAACCTATCTTTTTCTGTGTATAACCATAATCCTTGGCTGTCAAGATTCTAAATCTAAATTAGACCCTACTAATATAGAATCCTCTAGAAGAACCGAGTTAATTAATATCATGGTTTTTCAAGATGGTCAATTTCAGGTTAATGGGCAGAAAATCACGGAATCTAGTTTAGAAAGTCATTTAGGGAATCTACCCATTGGAGAAAATACGAAAGCTCGAATTTACTTAGATGAGAATGCATGGTTTGGAAGTGTTTCTAACATAACATCTATGCTTCTAAAACATGAAATAAATGGAACCAATATTAGTTCTAAAGTTTATGACTCAGAAACATTCTCAAAACTTGGTAAAGAAATTTTGGTCGTTGATATTCTGAACAATAATTCCGCTCAAGTTAATGGAAATTATATCCACACCAGCGATCTTATACTTGCACTAAATTCGTATAAAGAGACAGCAACTCAAGTGTGGTTTTCGATTTCTGAAAAAGCAACAGTTGGTCCAGTATTCGACATCCAAACCAATGCGTACCATTTGGGTTATGATCTTACTTTTCTATAATACTTAAAAATCTTTGAGCTTCTCTATGGCTTCAGAAAAGTTCTCTTCCGTTACGGGCTTAACTAAAAAAAGAGAGTTTGGTATAGCGGCAGCTTTTTTTACATGAAAATCATCTGAATTCCCTGTCGCAAATATAACCGGTATAGAAGTAAATTCTCTAATTTGTCTCATAGCTTCAATACCATCAATTTCACCTTCCAGCATAATATCCATTACAATAAAATCGATTTCATTTTCTCGTACTACTTCAATAGCCCGTTCTCCAGTTGTAACTTCTGCAACAAGTTCTATGTTAAGCTTTCTAAGGTAATGCCTATATATCACTGAGATGAGGAGATTATCCTCAACCACAATTGTTCTTGTCATCAACGACCTATTTATATACCCGGATTTGCTTCATTATCGTTTATTTTCCGAAATTCTTAAATATGGATTGCATAAAAAAACCCTGTATCTTTTTGTGGATACAGGGTTTACATTTTTTAAAATAAAAAGCGCTACTTCTCTTCTTCTTTTTTCCCAAATGCTTCGAATACCATAACAAGGTCATTAGCTACATCTTCACTTGTTCTGCCCTCAATTCTATGGCGAGGAATCATTGCTTTGATCTCTCCATCCACAAAATAAGCGAAAGAAGGAGATGACGGCGGGTACTCACTAAAATAAGCTCTGGCGTGTGCTGTCGCTTCTTTATCCTGACCTGCAAAAACAGTTACCATATGATCCGGTTTAACTTCAGAATTATCTAAAGCTATACCTAGCCCCGGACGCGCATTACCTGCAGCACATCCACATACCGAATTTATAGCCATAAGCATGGTACCTTTATATTCTTTCATGGCTTTATCTACATCTTCAGGAGTTTTGAGCTCTTCTACACCAAATTGTGTTAGTTCTTCTCTCATCCAGGACGTATCCGGTCCCATTCCAAATCCAAATTGCATAATTTTTCCTCTTTAGATTAACTGCTCTCTAAAATACTACTTTTTTTCGGTAAGAAGTATCTTAATAAGATAAATGACGGCAGGAAGTATTCCCACCGCCATTTATTAAAAGCCGTTCGTCTTAATTACTTAGCGTTCTTGAAATTTTCATTTACTTGATCCCAGTTAATTACATTCCAAAATGCTGAAATATAATCAGGACGTCTGTTTTGGTAGTTTAAGTAGTAAGCATGCTCCCAAACATCAATTCCTAGGATAGGAGTTAACCCTTCCATTAATGGGCTGTCTTGGTTTGCTGTAGAATGTACTTTTAAGTTTCCACTTCCATCAACAGATAGCCATGCCCAACCAGAACCAAATCTTGTTCCTGCTGCATTACTGAATTCTTCTTTGAATTTATCAAAGCTACCAAATGCATCGTCAATCGCACCAGCTATATCGCCATCAGGATTTCCGCCACCGTTTGGTGATAAGATCGTCCAAAATAATTTGTGATTTGCGTAACCACCGCCGTTGTTTATAACGCCTTGCTTTACTTCATCAGGTACTTCATTAATTCTTGAAAGCACTTCTTCAATTTCAAGATCAGCAAAAGCGTGTCCTTCAAGAGCTGCATTTACTTTGTTAGTATAACCCTGGTGATGCTTTGTATGGTGAATTTCCATCGTTTTCGCATCAAAATGAGGTTCTAATGCATCGTATGCGTATGGTAATTTAGGTAGTTCGTAAGCCATGTTTCCTCTTTGTTAATTAAAAGTTCAATTTCTTAATCTAGCACCTACAATTTTGATGCCATCCTTTTCTGTTCCTTAAAATAAGCAATGCCTCTGCCAATTTCGTTCCTATACATATATAAAGTGTCTATCTTTACAATTTGTTTCCACTATAAGCACATACTATATCTGATTTAGGTTCAAAAATGGGCTATCTTTATACTTCACTTTCACTTTAGTTATTTATGAAATACGATTACGACGTTATTATTTTAGGAAGCGGCCCTGCCGGATTCTCTTGCGCGATGCAAAGTTCAAAGTTTGATAAAAAAGCATTGGTTGTAGAAGCTAATGCAGAACATTTAGGAGGAGCTTGGATCAATTCCGGAACGGTTCCAAGTAAAGCTCTTAGAGAAACATCACGAATTATCCAGCGTTTCCAAAACCAATTTCCGGATGAAGCAAAGGAAAAACCCTATTCTAAATATTTAATGGGCGATCTACTTTCCTATAAAGACCAAATTTTGGAAAGTAAAAATAAAAAGGTGGAAAAAGATCTGTCAAAAAATGAAGTAGACACTTATCGTGGATACGGAAAACTGATTGATAAAAACACTGTAGAAGTAAAAAATTGGGAAGGAGAAAAAAAGAAATTCACTGCTGAGTTTATCCTTCTTGCTACAGGAAGTAGAAACAAACCTTCTGAAGGATTTAAAGTAGATCATGATGTAATCCTTGACGACAATTCAGTTCTTTCACTAACACATATCCCTCGCAGGTTGGTTATTGTTGGCAGTGGTGTTAATGCATTAGAATATGCCACCACTTTTTCTTCATTAGGAACAAGAGTGACTATACTTAGTGAATCAGACGACTTTCTACCTTTTCTTGATACCGATATTGCCGACGAATTACGCACAATATTAAACCGAGACAGCATTGAAGTAATACAGTCAGCTAAGTCCATTTCTGTTTCTATAAACGATTTAAGGGGGACCGCAGAAGTAAAGCACCAAATTAAGAATGACAAGGAAAAAAATCGCGATTACGTACTGGAAACAGAGCATGTGTTATATCTAGGGCAAAAACTTCCCAACACCAAAGGTATAGGATTAGAAGATGTTGGAGTTAAAACAGATGAAGAAGATTTCATAATAACGGATGCTACATTTAAAACTTCGGTTCCAAATATTTTTGCAGCCGGTGATGCATCCGGGTTTCCTAGACTAGCCTCTGCTTCATTCTCACAAGGCAGAATTGCTTCCTGTGAAATGTTTCGTGAAGACAACACTCTTCAAATGCCTGAAGAAATTCCTTTCGCAATTTACTCGATCCCTGAAATCTCTAACATTGGTCTCAACCAAAAACAAGCTACCGAAAAAGGATTTAATGTAGCCGTAGGAAGAGCATACTATAAGAATATAACTCAAGGTGATGTCAGCAACCAACAGACAGGTTTACTTAAAATCGTTTTTGATCAAGACACGCTAAAAATTCTGGGCATTCATATAATTGGTGAGCGAGCTAGTGACCTAATACATCTTGGGCAAGCTGTTATGAACCTTGGTGGCGACATCCGATATTTCATCGATCATGTGCTAAACTACCCAACCTACAGTGAAGCCTATAGAATTGCCGCTTTCAACGGAATTAATTTTGTGCACAAAGCAGGTGTTAAATACAAAAAACTCCTAAACTAAACACCGACCGTGAAACAGAAGAATTTCAAGGTTGGGTGTTCTACGTTCTTCTGTTTGTTCAATGTTCACACAAAGTGATACGCTTTTGGGAAGCCCTTCGTATCTTTTTCTACTTCGGTGGGAATGGTTTTGAGAGACTTTTCTTTCGACCATTTTGCGTAGAGAGCTAATACCATCGCATCCACAATATCATCTTCAGCAACTTCGCTTCTACGATATTCTTCTTTTATATCTCGGAAAAAATCATCTGCAATAGGCTCTTCTTCTTTAATAAGACTTAGCCGGTGCTTGACGCCCTTCTTCAAATTCTTCTTTTGAAAAATAACTCCGCCATTCAACCTTTGGTACAGGTGTTCAGGATGACTTTCCAATATCTTCTCTTCCAAACCTTTATGTTCAGTTAACAAGTCATCAACTGTCTTTATCTTTGGAGTGATGTTCCACGATTGAAGCGAGAGTTTTTTTTCATTGTACTCATAGCTGATCATGTTTGCTTCTACATAACTGGGAGCATCTAACGCCGGCCTTATGGGGGGTGAAAATACACTCGGTGAATAAGTACTTCCCACTTCTTTGCGCATCAACTCATCACATGCTCGGGTGTACTCCTCTTCCTCTAACCCAATAGGCATATCTATAAATATCCGATCTGATTCAAGAAACTTTTCTTCCAGCTCATCTTTGGTTTCCAAAACCTCGTAGCGCTCGTTTCCCTCATCAAATGAGATAAATAACCACCCGACCTTACAACCGTCAATGCCCCCGGTTTTCATCAGCTTAATTTTTTCTTAAGCGCAATGTGAAGTTCATCTAGTTGATGCTTGTCTACTACATCAGGGCTGTTATCCATGATACTTTGCGCTTTTTGGTTTTTCGGAAATGCGATAACATCACGAAGACTTCTGGCACCTGTTAATAGCATCACAATTCTATCTAAACCAAGTGCAATACCGCCATGTGGAGGAGCACCATATTTAAAAGCTGTAAGCAAGAAACCAAATTTCTCTTCAGCTTCTTCTTCCCCAATGCCGAGAAGTTCAAACATTCTTTGTTGAACTTTACGGTTATGAATTCTGATAGAACCACCACCAATTTCACTTCCGTTTAACACCAGATCATATGCTCTTGCTTTTACAGCTGCAGGATCAGTATCTATTAATTCCATGTCTTCTTCTTTTGGTGAAGTAAATGGATGGTGCATTGCGTGGTATCTTCGGGTCTCTTCATCCCATTCCAATAATGGAAAATCTGTTACCCAAAGAAGATTGTATTTTGAGTCATCGATCAATCCAAGATCTTTGCCCATCATTAATCTCAGTTGACCTAATTGGTTAAGCACTTCCGGCTTTGGCCCGGCTAGTATTAACACCAAGTCACCTTCTTTTGCTCCTGATGTTGCCACCATATTAGAAACAATATCATCCGTCAAGAATTTGCCTACACTACAAAGTGGTCCGTCTTCCTGCATTTTAATGTAGATCAAACCACCAGCGCCGGTTTCTTGCTTTACACGCTCGGTAAGGCGATCAATAGCTCCACGTCCCATTTCGCCTTCACCTGGAACAGTAATTCCAATTACTGCACCACCATTGGCTACAGTACCTGAGAAAACCTTAAATTCCGCATCTTTTACATCATTAGAAAAATCTTTGAATTCCAACCCAAAACGTGTGTCTGGTTTATCAGAACCATAAGTTGCCATGGCATCGTCATAAGTCATACGAGGAAATGGTGTCTCAATATCAACTCCAATTGTTTCCTTAAAGATCATCTTCATCAACCCTTCATGGTATGTATAGATGTCATCTTCAGTAACAAAACTCATTTCCACATCAACCTGTGTAAATTCTGGTTGACGGTCTGCTCTTAGATCTTCATCTCTAAAACACTTCACAATCTGAAAATAACGATCAAATCCAGAAACCATTAACAGCTGCTTATACGTCTGTGGACTTTGAGGAAGTGCAAAGAATTTCCCTTCATTTACTCTACTCGGCACTAAATAATCGCGCGCTCCTTCCGGAGTGCTTCGCATCAATACAGGAGTTTCAACTTCTACAAACTCATTTTTATGGTAGTAAGAACGAATAGCCTGATATGCTTTAGAACGTAACATCATTTTTTGCTGCATTTCAGCACGACGAAGATCTAAATAGCGATATTTCAATCGTACATCTTCGTTTGTTTTGATGCCGTCTTTTACTTCAAAAGGAGGAGTTTCAGCTTCTGAATAAAAGACTAGGTCAGTAGCTTCAACTTCGATATCTCCGGTCACCAAATTCGGATTCTTATTTTCATCTCCACGATTTATAACCTTTCCTTTTACACCAATCACATATTCTGCTCTCAGCTCTTCTGCTTTTGCATGAAGCTCTTTATCTCCTTCTGTAAATAATACCTGCGTAATTCCGTAACGATCTCTAAGATCGATAAAGATAACACCGCCAAGATCTCGACGTGGGCCAACCCATCCGTTTAAGATTACTTCTTCACCGATGTTTGCGCTAGTTAATTCTCCGCAGGTATGTGTTCTTTTTAAAGTCATTTTTTGGTTAAGTGAATCGTAAAGTGAACCCGTCCTTGGACGGAACGAACGCCAAAAATAAGGAATACAATAACGAATAGCTTGTTTGATATGCTTTGAGTTCTATTTTTTTCATCGTTAAACAAGTCTCGTTTTACTTATTCAACACTGTATAAATCTTATGAAAAGAAAATTCTTGCCTAACCAACTATTTTAATTAAATTAGCAGTCCATTTGCAAACCAATGAGCCTGGGGAGGTCTCATGGGCAATATTACCACAGTTGTTGCGGAAGGCAACGAAATATTTAGGCATGGATTAAGCTCCATTCTTCGTGAGGCTAATTTTGATGTTCTCAGCGAAGTAGATAATGGTGCACTTATTTTAACTGCCTACGAAAGCGTGTTACCTGATCTGTGTGTTCTTTCATTTGATATGCCCGAGATAAGCGGAATACAACTAGCCAATAAAATTGTCGATAAATTCACTGATGCCAAAGTTCTTATTTTAGCACAGAATGCATCTGAAGAAACCCTGAATGAGTTTCTTGATTCAGGCGCTAGTGGTTTGCTCTTAAAATCAGCTGATAAAATAGAACTGATAGAAGCTGCTAAGAAAATAGCTTCGGGAGAAACTCACCTTGGAAAGCAGTTCTCCAAAATGATGACTCGAGAATATCTGCGGTTATCCAGAGTAAAAAAAGGAAAGCATTCGTCCATTACACCACGTGAGCAAGAAGTACTTTCTTTATTAGTGAAAGGCTTAACCAGTTCAGAAATTGGGAAAAAGTTATACATAAGCCCACGCACCGTTGATAAGCATCGTACTAATCTCTTAAAGAAGCTAGGTTTAAAAAATACTGCCAGCTTGGTGCGATATGCTCTAAGTGATGGATAAAGAAATTCACTTGTGAAACGTGTATAAACAAATCTAACTCAATGAGATTGCTTCGGGGAAATTGCCACGATAATCGATTTGTGCCCTTCCGCCTCGCGGATGGGTATTATTAGAAAAAGTCGGAAATTCCTTGTTTAACGAGTTCCTGACTTTATATTAATCGAAGTAGCAATTAGAATCAGGAACGAGGAGTTTGGAATTTTCTTGACCTTTTGGTGACTTTTGGGTCAAGCCAAAAGTTACAACTCAAACAATTTGAAATTCTGTTAACTATCTAATTTCCCATGACGCAACTACGTAAAACCACGTAGGTAAATTACGTAAATCTCTCCATTGAGCGTTTTCCAACTTAGACTTATGTTTAAATTGCAAATGGGGTAATAGCCGTCTGTAGATGATATTAGCCGTCCTACATTGATTTGGGGACGGCTTTTTTGTTTTTATACTTTTCATTTCATACAATCTAAGAAGTATGAATAGAAAAAGATTTTTGCAATCGGGGGTGATCACTCTTTTTGGATTACCGCTTCTACTTAAAAAGAACACGCTGCGTGGAGTTTTCACTTTAGAAAATGCCGACGAACTTAAAAAATGGCTTAAAACCGGTGGACCTATTGGTGGACTTGGTTATAATGTCCGCTATCGACCGGATTCCCCAAGTACTATCTTTGTAACAGATGCTTGGTCGGGATTGCAAAAAAGCACTGATGGCGGAGAAAATTGGTCTTCTGCGAATTCCGGAATTTCTTTCCGAAACGGACCTTCTAGCGATGCCATTCCCATATTCGCATTTAAGGTAGATTCAAATAACAACGACATACTTTGGGCAGGCACACAAAATGGTGGTGGGCTCTATAAATCAACTGACGGGGGAGATACCTGGGTTAAAAAAGACACAGGTATCAATTTAGATCCCAACCCCGATGCAGGGTCTTTAACCATTCGACATATTGAAGTTGAACCTGGAAACTCAAATACTGTTTATGTAATGGGAGAAATGCCCACTGGTGTTTGGGGAACTGAGTTCGAGCGAGTAAAAGGTTTTATATACAGATCTACTGATGGCGGAGAGAATTTCTCACTTTTAAAAGAGCTGAACAGTTTAACACGTTGGATGTTCATCGATCCTTCTGATACAGACTCGATATTGGTTACAACCGGTATTTTTGATAGAGAATCTGATATTGATGATCCCAACGAAACCCACGCATCAGGTCCTGGAATTGGGGTCTATATTTCTAACGATGGTGGAAGTACTTGGATTTCGTCTAATACAGGAATGGATTCATCAAAAAGCCTTTTTGTTGGCGGTGCGGATAGAGATCCAGACAATCCTTCTACTCATATTGTAGCAACGGGTAATAATAATGATTTCAATAAAGGAATCTACGGAGCGGTTTATCGCACTACAGATGGAGATCAAAATTGGACAGACGTATCTCCCAACCTTCCTGTTGGAATACTCGGTGAAGTCTATACCGCTGTTGCATTCGCGCCTTCTGATCCCGATATAGTATATGTTGGTTCTGCTATAGCTATTTATAGATCCTCTGATAATGGACTTACCTGGCAAAGATTTACAGGAGGAATGGGAGCTCCTTATGGTCCAAAAGGTGTTAGAAGTGGTGTTCCAATAGATATGGTCGTTGATCCAAATGACCCGGATACATTATTTATAAACAATTATGGCGGTGGGGTATTTAAATCAACCGATGGTGCCCAAACATGGATAAGCTGGAGTAAAGGATATACCGGAGCTGATATACATTCAGTAACTGTGCATCCATCGAATTCACTTCAAATTATGGCTAATGGAAGAAGCGGGGTCTTTCTAAGTGATGATGCAGGCGAAAACTGGCAAGGGATCAGCAATGGCTATGCCGCTTTCCCTGAAGGTTTTGGGGTAGCTTACGACCCTTCTGATCTAACCGGTAAAACCCTTTTGTGTTCGGATGAACATGAGTCTTACATTCTTAGAAGTACAGACAATGGAAATAACTGGACTCCTGCTCTATACTTAGAAACAGGAGAAGTGAACAATAGACATGGTGCCAGAAATATCCGGTTTGCTCCTTCAAATGCTGATGTTGTATACGCAGGATTTATGGCTGCAGGTTTACATGCCGACCCACATAAACTTGACTTCTCTGAGAGTTTAGGAATTTATAAGTCATCCGATGGTGGGCAAAATTGGAATGAAGCTAATACAGGGTTACCTACAGGAGCTCAAGCAAAAAATGTAACCGATATTGCCATCAGCTATCAAAGCGCAGATAAACTTTATATAACTCTTCGCTCAGGTGGAGTGTATAGATCTTTAGATGGAGGTAGCACTTGGCAAGATCTTAAAACCACTCTTCCCGATGGAGAGAACTGGACTGATGAGTGGGGTGTAAACGATTCTATCCAAAGACATTCTTTGCTTTCTTGCGCTGTACATCCTAATAATGACGAGATCATTTTAGTAGGAGGAAATATTTTTGGGATCTATAAATCTGTAAATGGAGGCTCTAGTTGGTCTCAGGTTCTTCCTCCAACTGAACTTATTAATAACGGAACCCGAGATCATGGTCATATTTTTTCTGTAGTCTTTGATCCGAACTCACCAACTAATGTTTATGCAGCTGAATGGCATGGCGGGATGTATAAGAGTGAAGATAGTGGCGAATCTTGGTCACTTATAAACGATGGTTTATCTACACGTGCAGTAGCTAAATTAAGTATCTCGTCAAATTCTGAATATTTATATGCAGCCACACAAGGGGAAGGAGTTTTCCGATATCAGATACAAGAAATAGCTACTTCTATCAGTCAAAATAAAGCGATTCCAAACTCTGTAAAACTTCACCAAAACTACCCGAATCCCTTTAACCCATCAACCACTATTTCTTTTGAACTCAACGAGCCGGGAAACGTTAAATTAACCATTTTCAACAGTCTCGGACAAACGGTTAAAACCTTGTTTAACGGATATAGGTCAAGTGGATCTCATTCCATTTCTTTTGACGCTACCAGCTTTGCCAGCGGAACCTACATTTACAAATTAGAAGGAGAAGGATTTTCTGTTTCCAAAAAAATGATCCTTTTAAAGTAACGTCCTTACTTTAATCCCTTTTTATGCTTTTCTCAGATAATGCCTTTTTCTGTTCGAGCTTTCGGATTTCATGAAATTTCATTTCAACCAGATCATTATGCTCTTTCACTTTACTACTTATAGTAAGTAGGTCATATATTGCCCCAAAGCCAAATATCCCACCGGTTAAAAACCAACCGATTCCGGTTCCATATTTCTCAAGATAAAATCGCTGAAAACCTAGTGTCCCAAAAAACCCAACCAACCAAAGCAGATAAGCTATTTTTGTAGATTTGAAATGAGTTGGTTCTTTTAATCTCTTCGGAATTAATGACTTCTTTCCGGTACCCGCTTTTTCCAGAAATTCGTCAATACTTTCTAAAATTCGCTTTGTTAGTCTTTTTACTCTTGGGTTAGAGTTTTCAGCCAGCTCAAGTTCTCCTAATAGAATTCCTTTTTCGAATACAAACTCATCTAATAGTTTGTTGATATCTATTTTCCCATTCAGATGTGCTTTTATCTTTCTGTTCAAGTTCTGAAGGGAATCATGAATTGAAGAAATTAAAGTGGATTGCTCTTTCTCTTCAGCATCAAGCTCTTGAACCACTTCCTCATATTTTTCAAACGCTTTAAGAAATACATTTTGAGCTACATATATAAGTTCAAGCTGATCTGATCTATTCACGGTAGTTAGTTATTCTGATATAGATTGTGCGTATTAATTGACTAATACCTTTAAATAAGAAAATTGTTACGAATCTTCCTATAAAATAAGCCTCTTTCTTTATTTAGGGGGTTTTACTTTTTTATCTAACATATACTACCTGTTCATCTCAAAGAAAAAACCTTCAGTTTTGCTTCAAAGTTTAAGACTACCTTTAAAAGAATGAAACTACTTATTGTTGAAGACAATCCGGATTTACTAAATAATATCATTAATTATTTAGAGCGTGAGGGCTATCTCTGCGAAACGGCTATGGATTATGACACAGCTTTTGACAAAGTTATGTCTTACACATACGATGTTGTTTTGATCGACATCATGATTCCCGGAGGTACAGGATTACAAGTTCTTCGCGAACTTAAATCGGTAAAACCCAATACGAGCACCATTATAATTTCAGCAAAAAATTCACTGGATGATAAAGTTCAGGGGTTAGAATTTGGAGCAGATGATTACCTCACTAAACCATTTCAATTGGCAGAACTTTTAGCACGAATTAAGGCTGTAAACCGACGCAACAATCTGGGGGGATCGGAGATAATTCGGGTAAATGAGATCTCGATCAATACAAAAACTATGGAAGTAAAAGCCGGAGAAAATATTGCGGATGTGACACCTAAGGAATACGATCTGTTGCTATACTTTGCTTCTAACAAAAATCATGTGCTATCCAAACAAACCATTGCAGAACATCTTTGGGGCGATTATGTGGATCATTTAGAAAACCTCGACTTTGTGTATCAGCACATAAAAAATCTCCGGAAAAAACTAGTTAGCGCCGGAGCTAACGATTATATAGAAAGCGTGTATAGCATCGGTTATAAATTTAACATAAATAGAAGATAGATCATGAAGTTGATTAACAAATTCCTACTGATCTATCTATGTGTAAGCACAATAGTGCTCGGAATTGGCGGAGTGATATCATACTACGTTATCAAAAATGAAATTGGGAAAGAACTCAAATGGGAATTCCTCGACCGTATCGACCGAGTGGTCTACCTACTTGAGAAAGGGAAAACATTTCGTAAAATAAATCGAGAAGAAAATATCGCCATTCTTACACTCGACGAATATGTTGAGGATAAAGTAGAAGTAACCGATACATTAATTTGGGATAACAGGCTAGAGAGAGAGGAACGGAATGTGAAAGTTTCAGCATATCGAACCATCCAAGGTACCACCTACCATATTTCTACCTATGGAAATATGATCGAATCAAACGATATCAGAGAGGCTGTCATCAAAATTTTACTATGGATGCTTGGGCTACAAGTTATCGGCGCTGTTGGAATTGGCTACTCTATTTCCGGCTCACTTTTTAAACCGTTCCGGAATACATTAAAGCGAATTCAGAATTTCCAGCTGAATAATAAAGAGTATCTAAAAACAGAAGATACCAATATTGAAGAGTTCCAGGACCTGAATCTGTTTGTAGAAAACATGACCAAAAAGGCTGTATCTGATTATAAGAACCTGAAAGAATTTGCAGAAAATGCTTCTCATGAGATACAGACACCATTAGCTATTGCCAACGGCACATTAGAGTTACTAACGGAAACAGATCTTAATAAAGAACAGTTTGAACATGTAGAGCAACTCGAATACACTCTTAAAAAACTATCTAAATTAAGCCGGTCTTTAGCCTTGCTTACTAAGATCGAAAATCATGAGTTTACAAATCATGATCAGGTTAATTTCAGCGAATTAATAAGGGAAGGAATAGCATCATTCCAGGAATTCACCAATTTAGCCAAGCTAAAAGTCAGCACTTCCATTGACGACGATGTGTTTGTTACCATCCATCCGGTTTTAACTGACATCTTATGGACCAATCTATTCCAAAATGCTGTTCGTCACAATATTGAGAATGGCGAGATAAAAGTTATTCTCACCAAAGATAAACTAGTTATATCAAATACCGGGGAAAAACTGGAAACTGATACCAGTCTTTTATTCGAACGATTCAAAAAGGCAGATCAGAATTCAAACTCTATTGGATTAGGTCTTGCCATAATTAAAAGAATAGTAGACCAAAACGACCTTGAAATTTCTTATATCAACGATGATATGTGGCATCACATCGAAATTAATTTAAAGAGTGTAAAAGACGCCTAGTCTTCAAATTTCCTTCAGGATTGATACAAACTTGAAGCATGTTTGGGGTGTAGTTTTGTTGTAAGAACAAATTTTAAACATCTACTACCCCATAGCATGAAGAAAATATTGTCATTGATATGCATAACCTTTTGGCTCACCTCTACATTATATTCTCAAAGTTCAGCATCTAAAGGTGAAATCAAAGGCAAAGTACTTAATCAAGAAAATAAGCCTCTCATAAATGCAACCGTAGCTGTATATAAAGATTCAGAGTCTAATCTTATCACAGGAACTGTTACTGATACCCAGGGTGATTTTACTCTCGAATTAGTACCTGATGAATATATAGTTACAATTAGCTTTCTATCATTTAATGATTACACCGAAGAAATAACTATTGAGGCTGACGAGACGCTAGATATAGGTAGCATTTCCATGGAATCTAATGAGGAAGAGTTAGATGCTATAGAAGTTCAAGGGCAACGCTCTTATATGGAAATGAATTTTGACAGCAGGAGCTTTAATGTAGAAGAAGATATAACGAGTCTTGGCGGTTCAGCTTTAGATGTTTTGGATAATGTTCCTTCCATATCTACTGACTTTGAGGGAAATGTTAGCTTGCGCGGAAATCAAGGTGTTCAAATTTTAATTAACGGTCGACCTTCTAATCTTGTGAGGAATGGAACAGATGCATTAAGCAGCATTCCATCAGGATTGATAGAAGAGGTTAAAATAATCACGAATCCTTCTGCTAGATATGCTGCCAATGGAACAGGGGGCATTATCGACATTATCTTGGTTGACGGCGCTGACCTTGGCTTTAACGGGAGTATACGTGCAAACGCCGGACTTCCTGAAGACTATGGTCTTGGAGCTAATCTGAATTATCAAAAAAAGAGCATCAATTGGTTTATGAATACTCAGGTTGAGTTTGAGCGACAACCTGAATCCGGAAGTACGTTCCAAAGTTTTAGTGATGATACGACTTATGCTTATTCTGAAGATCTGGATAATCAAGAAACCGAAAAAGAAGTCAGTGTAAATCTAGGAGCCGATATTTTTCTTAATAATGATCAGATCCTTACACTTTCAGCTAGAGTGAATTTAGAGAATCAGATCGAAGACAGTGATATTAATTATATCGATTACAACACTCCAAATGACCAAGTATATCAGGAAGCAGGAGATAATTGGGGCATTGCTCAGGAAACAAACAGAGAAGTATTAGAGGATCAAACCGAAAGCGACTTTGATGTACGAGCTCAATATGAAAAAAAGTTTAATAAAAGTAGCGACCATCGGTTAACTGCGGATCTTGATTTTGAGTTTGGTGAAGAAAACGGTGATACAAACTTTGACCAGATCGTGCAACAAGGAAGTGGATCAGGCTTAAAGCAACGAACTAATTCAGGAGAAATATACCGGGAAGGTCGACTTGATATCGACTATACTCAACCAATTGGTGAAGATGGTAAATTTGAAACAGGACTACGGCTCGATTATGAATGGCAAGACAATGATTATCAGGTGGAAGAATTCGAAAATGGCACTTGGGTTGAATCGAATGATAATATCAGCCAAGCGGATAACTATCAATATTCCGAAAATGTAAATGCTGCATATGCGATCTATTCAGGAGCTTATAAACCATTTACTTATCAAATTGGCTTACGAGCAGAAAATACTCAGATCAGTTCAGAGTTGGATCAATCCGGAACCTCTACTTCCCAAAATTATACGAGTTTATTTCCAAGTGCTTTTCTATCGTACACGATCAATGAATTGAACTCCATCCAAGCGAGTTACAGCCGCCGAATTTCAAGACCACGATCACATCACTTGCTGCCTTTTGTAGAAATTGAAAATGAACGAAATCGGGAAGCAGGCAACCCAAACCTAAAACCCGAATTCGGGAACTCATTTGAACTCGGATATCTTAGATATTGGGAAACTGGTTCAGTACTCACAAGCTTCTACTATCGATACAGAACTCAAGTTATAGAAGATGTTTCAACGATTGAAGATGGTATTACCACCGAGATACCCATTAATCTAGCTACCGAAGATGCTTGGGGAGTAGAGTTTTCTGCGGACCAAGAATTATTCAGTGGTTTACAACTTTCCGGAAGCTTAAATATCTATCAATCTAATCGAGAAGGACAATATTTATCTGAAGTCTATCAAAGTGAGACCGAAACTTTTACAAGCCGAGTAAGACTCCGATGGAAACTTTCAGGCGGTTGGAATTTTCAGTCTTACTTATCTTACCGCGGAGCGCAACGAACAACACAAGGAAGAAGGGCGGGAAGGTCTTTTGTTGGCAGTGGACTTTCTAAGGATCTGATGGACGGTAAAGCAAACATCTCCTTGAATATCCGGGATCTTTTCAATTCCAGAAACAGCGACAGAGAGATCATTCAGCCTTTTTCTTATACAAACAGCGAATACAATTGGTCTAGCAGATCGTTCAGACTGAATTTCCGATATAACTTTGGAAGCAATTAATTGAAATTATAAATAGCTCCTTGATTTAGTTTTTCGTTTATTCTTAAATCATTGTGTGGTAATAAATTATACTTTTCTAAACACTTCCCGAACAAATGAAAAAATATCTTTTTACACTATTCAGCATGGCTTTTATAGCTTCATGTTCAAATTCTCCTCAAATGGAACAAGCTGACAATTCTGCCTCTGCTGAATCCCAAAATATTGACGCCAAGCAATTCTGGGATAATCTATCTGCACTATGTGGGAAATCCTTTGAAGGTGAACTTGTGACTGAACCTGTGGAGGGCTTTGCCGGGAAAAAACTAGTAATGCATGTTCTCTCCTGCGATGAAGAAAGAATTCTTGTCCCATTTAATGTTGGTGACAATCTTTCCAGAACATGGATCTTCACCTATAATAATGGAAGAATTGAATTAAAACATGATCACCGTCATGAAGATGGTAGGGACGACGAGGTAACTATGTATGGCGGAACTTCAGCAAATTCCGGAATGGCAAATATGCAAATGTTTCCGGCCGACCAAGAAACCTTAGACTTGATTCCATATGCTTTTTCGAATGTATGGTGGGTAACTCTTGATGACAGTGTGTACTCATATAATCTACGCCGAATTGGTAGACCAAGTGTATTCACTGTAGAATTTGATCTAACTAAAGAAGTGGAAACACCTGCTCCATCATGGGGATGGGAAGAGTTTGGAGAATAAGCTTATTAGTACAAATCTTGTCTATTGTTACACAGACGAGCCTAAAGGCTCTACTTGCTTAAGTTCTTCTATAGACTTTTTACTTACACACAAACTTACCTTAAGATTCCTTGTTTGACGAACCATCGGATTATTAACCCACACAGCTTTCTAGTACCCACTATTTCATAAACATCTTAGGGTTTTTATCGATAAAGGACTTGATCCAGTTTCTAACAAAAAAGCTTTTGCCACTTTTAAGATATCCAAAGCCAACAAAACTGATGGAAAATGCCCCAATTGCATTTACAATAATATCCCACATAGTATCTGTTAGCCCCGAAGGATCTCCAAGCATTGGTTTTTGCATATTTGCGCCCATTAGCTGATCCATGCTGAATTCAAATATTTCCCAAACAGACCCAATAGTTACCCCAAACGTAAATGCAAAAAACGCGATAAAACTCGGTGTTAAACTCAAGTGAATTCTTTTGCTTTCATTCAATATGTATACCAAGAGAAAGCCTAGAATTCCCATCAATAACCCGGCTGAGGTATGCAAAACCATATCCCACCACCATAATCTATTATAGAAATCTTGGATTTCCCCCAAATAGAACGCACAAAAAATAAAGACTACTGCAATTATATGTAGTTCAGCGGGGATCTCCATTTCCAAGCGCTTCTTGAAAAGAATTGGCACAAACAGTGTTCCTAAAATACATGTAACTAAAAATAGAGACAGCCAAGCTTGACTAAAGAATAACAACCCCCATTCAATTAGAAGTAGAACAAATAATCCACCAATAATTCTTTTGTGTAGCACATGAACTTTCTGCTCGTGGATTTCAGTCTCAGTCATGTTCATGTGTTTAAATTTAGTCTCTTATTTCAAAAGGTCAATATCACTTAAAAATGCATTATTTATAGAGATAAAACTCCTACAAAATAAAAAAGCTCAACCTGTTTCCAAGTCGAGCTTTTGTTTATGTACCGAGAAGCAATTTACGATATGAACCCGTCCGCCAGCCGGCGGATTAATGAGTCGTATGCTCTAACCGAATTTCTTTTTCACTTCTTGCCACACAAACTCTCTTCCTTTTGCCGTCTTTAACTCTTTCTCCCTTTTCATCGCGTCTGATCTGTTTTTAAAACCTTCAGTAAAAACTATTTCCCATGGCTGATATCTTTTGGTATATCCCTTGTTTCTCTCATAGTTATGTGAAGCTAATCTCATTTCAGCATTGGTTGAGTATCCAATGTAAATCTCATCGAATTTTGAACTATATATCGCATACACCTGAAACATACCTTAAAATATAAAAGCTCAACCTGTTTCCAAGTCGAGCTTTTATTTATGTACCGTGGGACGGAATTGAACCGTCGACCTCACGATTATGAGTCGTGCGCTCTAACCATCTGAGCTACCACGGCAATACATATTTCAATAAATTCTCCATCCAATAAGCAAGCAATGGAATTAATCCGTCCGCCAGCCGGCGGATTAATGAGTCGTGCGCTCTAACCATCTGAGCTATGTCCGACTTTTGGCGGAACCACGCCATCTTTTCTCAAAGAGCTCCAAATATAAGGACTTCCTACATCAACCGTAAACAATTTTTCGGGGAAATCTGATAAAACTCACTCCTAAGTTTGTTACCTTTGGTTTCCCAACAAAATCGCATAAAAAAGTAACATGGCGCAGAAGATAACAAAAAGAGAAAAAGATTATTCACAATGGTATTTAGATGTTGTTAAGGAGGCAAAACTAGCCGAGCATTCACCAGTAAGGGGATGTATGGTTATTCGCCCTACAGGAATGGCATTGTGGGAGAATATGCAACAAGGCTTGGATAAAATGTTCAAAGATACAGGACATGAAAATGCGTACTTCCCTCTTTTTATTCCCAAGTCTTTTCTTTCTAAAGAAGCGCAGCATGTGGAAGGTTTTGCCAAAGAGTGCGCCGTTGTTACACATAGCAGGTTAAAAGCGGTAGATGGAGGAGTCGAAGTTGATCCGGAATCAAAGCTAGAAGAAGAACTGATCGTTCGCCCTACTTCGGAAACTATTATTTGGGATACCTATAGAAATTGGATCCAATCTTATAGAGATCTTCCTATTCTGGTAAACCAATGGGCAAATGTTGTCCGTTGGGAAATGAGAACCCGCCTGTTTCTAAGAACGATGGAGTTCTTGTGGCAAGAAGGTCATACCGCACATGCAACTGAAGAAGAAGCACAAGAAGAAACACTTCAAATGTTAGAAGTGTATCGCACTTTTGCCGAAGAATTTATGGCGATGCCTGTTACAACAGGAGTTAAAACAGCAAGCGAACGTTTTGCGGGTGCAGTAGAAACGTATTGTATAGAAGCATTAATGCAAGATGGGAAAGCTCTGCAAGCCGGAACATCTCATTTTCTTGGACAAAATTTTGCTAAAGCTTTCGATGTAAAATTTCAAGATAGCGATGGTGATCACAAGCATGTCTGGGCAACAAGTTGGGGGGTTTCCACCCGTTTGATCGGTGGTTTGATCATGACTCATTCCGATGATCAAGGATTAGTGATACCTCCAAAATTGGCTCCAACACAAGTCGTGATTGTTCCTATTTACAGAAGTGATGAAGAACGAGAAAGTGTGATTGAATATGGTGAATCCATTTATAATGAGTTAAAAGAACTGGATGTTAGAGTTAAGCTTGATACGCGCGATAATTATAAGCCGGGATTCAAATTTGCTGAACATGAAGCACAGGGAATTCCGTTAAGAATTGCCATTGGACCTCGTGATGTAGCTAAAAATAATGTTGAATTGGCTCGAAGAGATACACTGAGTAAGTCTTTTGAATCCAGAGACGGAATTGGCGACATGGTTAAAAACCTTCTCGATATCATTCAGAATGATCTGTTTGAGACAGCTAAAAAGCGCCAAAATGAAATGACTTTTGAGGTTAATTCATACGATGAATTCAAAGAAGTATTAGAAGAGAAAGGTGGTTTTATTTACGCTCATTGGGACGGAACGCCTGAAACAGAAGAGCTTATAAAGAACGAAACTAAGGCAACTATTCGTTGTATTCCATTGAATGGTGATACTACTGAGGGCACATGTATGGTGACCGGAAAGCCATCTAAACAGAAAGTTCTGTTCGCTAAGTCTTATTGATCAAGATGTAATCCTCTGATCCCGAGGTTTCGGAACGAAAGACCTTCAAAGTGCTATAAAACACTAAATGAACATACCTCCTTATCCATATCATCTTTCTTCAGCTGAGCAATGCCGGCGAATGGATGAACGAACTATCAATGAGTTCGGGATATCAGGTTTTACTTTAATGGAAATAGCCGGGACAAAAGCAGCTGACTTCATTCTGTCAAAAACGAAGTCTCGCTCTCATGGTTTATTTGTATGCGGGAAAGGAAATAATGCAGGTGACGCCTTAGTAGTTGCCCGTATACTCTCTGAGAAAGATTATCTCGTTACCATTTGTTTCATTGATGGTACAGAATCACTTAGTGATGACACGTCTAAGAATCTCGAGTTGCTTAAAAAGCTACCCGGAGAAATCCAGTTTGTAAAATGGGATTCCGATATTAAAGTTTCGGATTATGATTTTATAGTAGATGGATTGTTTGGCACAGGTTTGCACTCAGAAGTTCGATCTCCTTATGATGAGGTAATCAAAACTTTAAATACAAAAGACCAAGTGGTTTTTTCGCTGGATATTCCTTCGGGCTTACATCCTGATACTGGTTGTATTATGGGAGAAGCTGTTAAGGCAACTTACACTATCACTTTCGGAGCTCTGAAAACCGGTTTTTATCTTAATCATGGATATGGTTATTCCGGTGATGTTATTCTTTGTGAACTTCCTTTTCCTAATCAATACAAAGAACACACTGCTTTTTTAATTGATGAAGAATGGGCTACTAAGTCTACGAGTGAGGAAAAGCAAAGAGATCATAAATACGATGGAGGGGTTCTTTATATAATTGCTGGCTCAGAAGGACTTACAGGAGCAGCTACTCTCGCTGCAAAAAGCGCTTGGGCTACCGGTATCGGAGCAGTCGTGTTAATCACCCCTAAAGGGTTGTTGAATATCTATGAAAAGACACTTGTTCAGATCATTAAGAAACCAGTCGGTGAAAACAATGAAGTGTTTTTTACTCCTGAACATTTGCATCAAGTAACATCCGTTCTCAAAGAAAAGCCGGGGAATCTATTAATTGGCCCTGGTCTTGGGAGAAACCCGGAAACAATAGCTTTTACTCAACAATTACTTTCCCATTTCGAAGGCGACGTAATTATCGATGCGGATGCGATTTTTGCCTTATCTCAAAACGAAGATATTCAAAAATCTGATCACTCAACCTGGATTTTAACACCACATCCCGGGGAGTTAAAAAGCCTGTTAAAAACCGATATTTCAGATGATCATGAACGGCTTACACAGGTAACCAAAACCGCTGTTGATAAAAATTATACAATTCTTTCAAAAGGATTTCCAGGAATTATAGGAACAACTTCGGGTGAGGTCTATTTAACTGGCTACGATACAAGAGTTTTTTCAAGAGCTGGATTTGGCGATATTCTCGCAGGAAAACTAGGCGCTTACTTGCTAAGAAAAAATGATCACACCAGCGCATGTATATACGCACTACTTGATGGCCAAGAAAAAGCATCCAATTTTTCAGGCTCTCATCTTGAACCCATTGACTTAATATAAAGGTAGTTACACATCATAAGAATTCTTCTAAAATACAAATACCTGCCCGGACTGCTTTTAGCTGTAGCCACTTTATTAATTCTAGTTGCTACACTTTACCCCTCTAACGGCTCTTTCTCATTTAGCTTCTGGGAATATGATAAGCTTGGCCATTTCATAATGTTTGCTGTATGGACATTCTTGTATGGATTATATCGCGCATCTAAAAGTGATGAGCCTCCAAGTTTATGGATAATATTCATTCTGGGGAGCTTTTATGGACTAATTATAGAATTTCTGCAATTCTTAGTACCTACTAACAGAAACCCCGAGGCTCTAGACCTTGTTGCTGATATGTTTGGAGCAATGGCCGCAATCTTTTTATTACGATTTCTCTTCCAATCCATCACAAAAGATCGCTCCGATCCTACCACATGAATATGCGATTTAAAGACACTTTAAATTTAAGTTATTTATTATAAAATATTTACTGTATACTATACAGGTAGTATTAATGCTTTACAAACAGAATAATATTCAAAATTGTACGTTTTTTTTACATAAATCGTAAAATATAACTTGCAGTCAAACTGAAATATCATTTTCTTTGACACTCAAGATTAAAGGCAACTTATTATGATTAACAGAAGAAAAGATTCTAAAGCTGATCTAAAGCGATCTTACAATGTATACCTACAAATAGGTATGGTCATTGCATTATGCTTTATGATTGCGACTGTACGAATTAACTTGTACAGTCCTCCTCCAACACCTCCTCCGATTGAAGATCAGGAAGAAGTCGTGATGGAAGAAGCAATTCAAACAAAACAAATTGAAACCCCTCCACCACCTCCTCGTCCTCCGGTCCCCGTTGAAGTACCCAATGACGAGATCATTGAGGATGAAATTTTAGACATTGCGGAATTCGATTTGGATGGACCAATGGATTTACCTCCACCACCTCCGCCGCCAGATGAAGAAGAAGAGGAAGTTTTCATTGTAGTAGAAAACATGCCTGAACTTAATGGTGGACAAGCTGGATTACAGAGAAAGGTAAAATACCCTAAAGTTGCCATCCGAGCTGGAATTGAAGGTAGAGTTACCGTTCAGTTTGTAGTTGACGAACAAGGTAATGTTGTAAACCCACGTGTTATCCGCGGAATTGGCGGAGGATGTGATGAAGAGGCGCTTAGAGTTGTTCAACAAGCTAAATTCTCACCAGGCATGCAACGTGGTAGACCAGTAAGAGTTCAAATGAGTTTACCTATCTTATTTAAGCTAAGTAACTAAATATTCTTACTAAAACGATTATCAAAAGGCATGAATTTAAAATTCATGCCTTTTTTTATGTCTTATAATTTTGACTTAAAATCGAGCAAGACTTTTTCTAAGTTTTTATAGCCAACCGTGCCGAACGACTTTTCTATAGCTACCCATCGTACTTCCTCAATTCCTTCTGATGCTTGAGGAGTAAATTTTTGATATGGATTCTCAAAAAACATGCTGTACCAAAAAGTTGTTTTCTTAAAGTGCTTTTCCTTCTCAGTGTACTCGTGATAAGTAGTCACTAGCTCCTCAACGATTTGAGGCAATGTTGACGCACTAACCTCTTCCATTACTTCACGGCGAGCGCACATCTCTACGGATTCCCCCTTCTCTCTCTTCCCTTTGGGAATATCCCATACCCCATTTCTTAAAATGAGTAGAACTTCTATTCCATTATCATCTGAATTTCTAGATACAACCCCACCAGCTGCCTCTATGTGATTACTCTTCACTTTTACTTTCTTCAGGCTTTGAGTCATCAGATTTCTTCGCTTCATCTGCATAATTTAGCCTTAATGTAGTAAGTGTTTGATCGAGGAAACCCTTTAATTCCTGAGGAATATTTCCTTTGGTGTATTTCTCTAGCATGTTGAGTGTATCAATTGCATACTTTGCTGATGCAAGATCTCTATCCATTTCACCGGTTGCGGGGTTTTGTAATTTACCCAGCCCCATCATCGCAATTTGTTGATGTTGTTGAATTAACATCATACACAATAGTTGATCTTGCTGTTCTGGATTTAAGTTATCTGTATTCATAATGATTATTTAATTTAAATTTATTTAAAAATACGGTCTTTTTGGATAAATAAAGCTGATTTTTAATTACCTTTAATTATACAACTAATTCAAAATTATTATCACAAATGGCAGTAGTGCAACCCTTCAAAGCATGGAGGCCAAAACCAGAATCAGCTAAGAGTATTATTAGCGTTCCTTACGATGTGATAAATACTGCCGAAGCGCGAACACTTTCTGAAAATAAGCCGAATAGTTTTCTTCACGTCATACGCCCGGAGATCGATTTACCAAAAGACACCGACATACATTCCGATGCAGTGTATCAAAAGGGAAAGGGGAATCTAGAAAAGCTACTCAATTCAAATGATTTTATTCAAGAGAATAGCGACTCCCTTTATCTATATAGATTGAATTGGCAAGGACGTTTTCAATCGGGAATTTTTGGCTGTGTTAGCGTCAACGAATATGATAATGAAACTATTCTTAAGCATGAATTAACGCGACCAGATAAAGAAGACGATCGTACAAAGCACATTCTTACACAACAAGCTCACGCTGAACCGGTCATGATCACTTATGATGATACGGTTGGCATTGCAGAAATGATGGATCAAGTTGCAACTTCCACACCTATTTATCAGGTAACCACTGATGAAGTTGAACACATTATTTGGAAGATAGATGAGACAAGCAGATTCGATGAAGCTTTCTCTAAAATTCAGCACCTTTATATAGCAGATGGTCACCATCGTTGTGCGAGTGCATCCAGGGCTGCTGCAAAAATGAAGGAAGGAAATCCGCACCATACCGGGCTTGAAGAATATAATTTCTTTCCTGCTGTCATATTCCCAATGCAACAAATGGACATTCTTTCTTATAACCGAATTGTATATTCAATACCTGATAATTTCATCGAAGTTCTTCGAGAAAATTTTACTGTTACAGACAATGCCGATGCTATACCTCAAAAAAAGAGAGATGTAAGCTTTTATTTAGATAATAACTGGTATTCTATTACTCTTCCTGATAGTACAAAAGAAGATATTGCATCTTCATTAGATGTAGCTTTATTACAAGAACATTTATTAGAACCGTTACTAGGCATTTCTGATCAACGAACAGATAAAAACCTTTCTTTTGTAGGCGGAATAAGAGGAGTAAAGGAGCTTGAAAGATTGGTTGATGATGGTCAAGCAGATATGGCAATCAGTATGCACCCAACTAATATAAAAGAACTCATGGATGTTTCTGATGCCGGATTATTAATGCCGCCAAAATCTACTTGGTTTGAACCAAAACTCCAATCAGGATTTCTGGTACACACTTTTTAAATAACACACATAACTTAAAACACTTTTTCATTCAATGAAACGCGTTCACAATTTTAGTGCAGGACCAGCTGCTTTACCTCTGGAAGTTTTAGAACAGGCTCAATCTGAACTTATAAACTACCAAGGCACTGGATCTTCCATCATGGAGATGAGCCATCGAGGTCCTGAGTACACCGCCGTTAACTCTGATGCAACAGAGAGTTTGAAAAGGATTTTAGGTCTTGGTGACGATTATGAAGTCTTGTTTTTACAAGGTGGGGCAAGCTTACAATTTTTACAAGTGGCAATGAATTTCTTAGGAGAGGGAGAGACGGCTGATTATATAAATACCGGAGCGTGGTCAAAGAAAGCTATCAAAGAGGCTAAGGCCTTTGGAAATGTGAATATTGCATTTACTAGTGAGGATTCAAACTTCAATAGAGTCCCTGCTTCATCCGATCTAAATCTTTCTAAGGACGCCAATTATGTTCATTTCACTTCTAACAACACTATTTTTGGAACCCAGTTTTCAACTGAGCCAGAAACAAATGGTGTGCCTTTAATTTGTGATGCGTCTTCAGATTTTCTCTCACGCCCCATCGACATCAACAAGTATGGAATCGTCTATGCAGGAGCTCAGAAAAATTTAGGACCATCCGGAGTGGCTGTGGTAATAATTAAAAAGGACTTCCTTGCTAAGATCAAGAAATCAAATATCCCTACCATACTGGATTATAGAACCCATGCAGAAAAACTTTTCCATACCCCACCAACCTTTACAATTTACTTAGTAAGCTTAGTGCTTAAGTGGTTGGAAGATAAAGGTGGTGTTGAGTATTTCGAGAAGTTAAATACCCAAAAAGCAGATCTTCTTTACAGTACAATTGATCATGATGATTTTTATCGTGGAACTGCTGAAGTTGCCTCAAGATCAAAGATGAACGTGACGTTTCGTTTACCTTCAGAAGAACTTGAACAAACTTTTCTTCAAGAAGCTAAATCAAATGATCTCGTAGCATTGAAAGGACACCGTAGTGTTGGTGGAATCAGAGCCAGTATTTATAACGCATGCGAACTTAGTAGTGTTGAAGCTTTAACTAATTTTATGAAAGACTTCCGATCTAAAAATGGATAGCTTCTAAATATTAGATTTAAGATGTTGGGCTTAAGAATCCCCTTTGGCCTAACACCTTATCTCTTCTATTCATTTCTAACCTAAACCCCATACAGCTCGCACGTGATCGATGGTGTTGGGTACAAATGCCAACATGTAGAAAACACCCCATGCAGCGCCTGCTATATGTGCTTCATGATTGATCCTTCCTTCTTTTTTACTAGCATAAATACTATATCCTATAAATGAAAACCCGAATAATATTGCTGGTATAGGAATTGGTATGAGCATTAAATAGAGTGATTCAAATGGGTATAGCAAAATAAATCCAAATAAGACCGCCTCTACTGCTCCTGAAGCACCTAGCGTAGCATACTGTGGATTATCCTTTTGTTTGATGAGAGAAGGCACAGAAGAAGCCAACAACCCTGTAAAGTAGAGACCTACAAACTGAACCTCACCTATTTGATTTTCTAAAATTGGACCAAAGAAAAACAAGGTTATCATGTTGAAGAGTAAATGAGAGTTGCTTGCGTGTACGAAGCCAGAAGTTATCAACTCATACCAAGTCTTATTTCTAGTTGTCCGATAGGGAATCATCATCCCTGCTTCAATGATCTTTGGGTAGTAGTAAAGTCCAAGAAGGGATACTATTACATTGATGCCTATTAAATAGTAAGTAATGTACATGCGTTATTTTAGATGGTGAAAACCAAGATACGACCAAGTTTACCTCCGCCAAAATTTAAACATAAAAAAGCCTGCTCAATATTTATTGAACAGGCTTACCCCATCAACCATAGCAGGTTAAGCTATAGTTAGTTTTTAATTACTTAAGCCTGTTCCCTCAACAGGTTTAAGCTGGTTTGTTATTCTTTTGTACTGTTTATTGGATTTAATTGTACGGAAGATCTCATGTTAAGAAGTTCTTCGATCTTCGCTAATCTTGTTTCCAATTTAGCTTGTGTATCAAGTTTTGCTTGAAGTGTGGTGTTAGCAGATTTCAATTCCTGAACTTCAGTATTTAATTCTTTTACTGCTTCGATGAGAACTGCTGTCATCTGTGCATAATTTACTGACTTCATCCCATTGTCATCAGTCTGAACAAACTCTGGATATATTTCTTCGAGTTCCTGAGCTACCACACCAATTTGAGGGTCTTGATTGGTCATGTCAGTTTTCCATGTATATGAAACACCTCGCATCTTCGTGGTTTTTTCCAATGCATTCTCTATCGTTTTAATATCCTTTTTTAGTCGTTTATCAGATGATTGAGTTAATGTCCCGGATATATTTATGTTACCACTACCTCCATCAATAAGGATTGTTTCTTGAGAAGTGTTGCCTGAAATGTTTGTCTTTTTCAAGCTTATTGCCCCCCATTCATCGGTACCATCAGAAGCCACGCCAACTTCAACGTTGCTATGAAACCAACCATCTCCATTTGAAGTACTACCATACATATTTAGGAAAGCCAGATCATTGTTCTCCCAAGATTGTCCACCAAACTGAAAGTTAGGAGAGGTATCACCATGCATCATTATCTGTGATGATTCTCCGCTTGGATCATTACCATTGGGATCATTAGAGATAGTTATTTCATATAAAGCTCCTAAATCATTCACCCTTCTGGTCAAAGAACTCATTCTAAACCAAGACTTTCCTCCTTCTGTCGCATTTTCGATTCCCATTTCGAAAGGGACATAAAAACTATCATTTTGTAGAATATCCATATATAAATATCCACCAGCCATACCTGCACTTCTTTCTCCATTTGCATAGTCTGGCTTTGTTACTTGCATACCACCTTTGCTGTACCAGTTATATACATTTCCTAAACCTTCTGTTTCACTATCTCCATACTGCAACCCAAGTCTGCTCAAAGTTGAGAAATTACCATTGCTATCCTCCAATCTCATAAAGCCCGGATAAAATGCTGTGCTCCTGACAGTTCCTGCATCTGGAGGTGTTGAAATGAAAAGTGAATCTAATGTTGCTCCATTTGCATCTCCACCACTGCCTCCACTTACACTTCCATTTACTTGTAAGTTTCCATTGATAGTAACATCTCCATCAAAAAAGCCAGCGTAGTTCTCAACTCCATCCCAAGCTGCTCCATACACTCCATAGTTTATCCCCGAACCTGAAGCTCGACCTGCCAATCCATGGTTTTTTACTGACTCTCCAGTTCCCGCGTAAGACAAGCCATGCACCCCATAATTTTCAGCGCCACCCTCTCCTCCTGCTTGTCCTTCCATTCCAGTGTTATTCCATGTATTACCCGTTGCATATCCAAAAGCTCCGAAGTTAATTGAGCCTACACCAAAACCTTGGCCTGCGTCGCCATTACCGTCCCCTCCGGCAAAACCATATGTTCCATAATTATACTTGGCTTTCGACCTTGCCTGACCCCAGACCCCATGTCTTGAACCACCAGTTGCTTCCGGATTCACAGCCGAACCAAAAACACCCAAATGATTACCCGTTCCTTCACCACCAGCATTCCCATACACACCAAACATATTATTTTGGTTGGACGCTTCTGAAACAGCTACACCAGCTATTCCAGTGTTTTGTCCCTCAGTTTCAGCGGTACCACGAATAGAAGTTAATCCTTTCGTTCCCGTTGCTTTAACAGAAAAAGTGGTATCTCCTTCATCTGTATTCAAATTAAATTCTGTTGCTCCTCCAGAGCTTCCTCCTTCAATAGATTTTTGTGCAACTAAAGCATAAGGAACAGAAAGCAAACGAGTTGTTCCAAGATCTTCGTATTCTGTTCCTCCACTTACATCAATAGCTAATTTCACGTAGTAGTTATCATTTCCGAAATCCACACCTGCAAAAGTTTCTCCATCAGCGGGTGTCCCTTCTCCGATAACTAATTGAATTAATCCAAGTGGGTTTGTCGTCACACTATGAGTTTCTGTATAAACAGGGTTTCCAGTCTCAGTACCTTTTATAATGCTTACTTTCACTCCTAAATCTTGCTCAGCAAGAATATCCCCACTTGCTCCACGAGCAACCGCTTGGAAATTAAAACCCTGAGGTACTTGTGCGTACACACTTCCTGCCGTAGCAATAATTACTACAACGCTAAACACTATTTTTTGTAGAAATTTTTTCATGATCTTTTGATTATTTTATTAATAACATTCTTTGTGATTTCAATACCCTTCCCCCAATCCGAAGCGTATAGAAATAAATTCCGCTTGAAAGGTTGTCCGCTTGAAATTGAACAGTGTGATTCCCAGCTGTTTTTCTTTGGTTTACTAAAGACCCAACTTTTCTACCTAATACGTTGAATACATCTATCGAAACATCAGATGCTTCTGGTAATGCATATGAAATAGTTGTAGACGGATTAAACGGGTTTGGGTAATTTTGACTTAACCCAAATTCTTTTGGCACATCAACTATTCCTTCATTTGAAGTTGGAATAACAGATAAATCCGGAACCTGAACCACGGCTAACTTGACGGATTCGCTTTCAAACTTTCCTACAATAGTCTCACCGGCAGAAAATACCAGTGATACATTTCCACTTGAAACAAAACCAGAAGTAGGCAGAATACTACCTTGAGCTAATATTGTAATAGGGAAGGCTAACGCTACAAAAGCTGCGATTATAAAAATTTTGTATTTCATACAGTTTAATTTTAATTGCTAATAACCTAATTGAACACGGTTAACTTTTCACTACCCATTCGGGTGGTATTTAGACTTTCGATTTAGTTATCTTCTCAGAAACAAATTCATCATCTATATATGCGGTTAGTAAAACACAGCTTATTGGCAGCAATCACCATGCTGTTTCTGATTTCTTGTGGTATCACTCGGAAAGCTTCGAAAACAGATGAGAGTAACCCTGTTACAACCAGTGAAACAACTTCACTTCCTACAAAAAAAGGAGAGCTTATTGAGTCTGGTGTTGCCAGCTGGTACGGCCCAAATTTTAATGGTCGTTTAACTGCAAATGGTGAAACTTTTGATATGAATGGTGTTTCTGCCGCTCACCGAACCCTACCATTCAATACGGAAGTAATTGTTGTAAATGAAGACAATGGCAGATCGATAAGAGTACGAATAAACGACAGAGGTCCCTATGCCAAAGATAGAATCATTGATCTTTCAAAAGGAGCTGCAACAGCTGTCGACATGTTAGGACCCGGAACTGCAAATGTTAAGCTTTACTTGGTTAAAGGTGATTTAAAAAACTCTCGGGTAACTGACTTAAAAGTACCCAACTATACGGTACAACTTGGTTCTTATAATGATTTGATGCCAGCTGAAAAAAGATCACAGGAAATTAAAGGGAGTCGGGTTGAGACATTAAGCTTAAACGGAGCCACCGTTTACAGAGTTTATTATGGACAATATACTGACCGTAGCAAAGCAGAAAGCGATCGAAAAAAACTGAACAAGAAAGGGTTTGAAGGTTTTGTTAAACAAATTGAAAACGATTAGCTCTTACGGGATTGATTGCCCAACCATTTAGGTTAACAGCTTATAGTTTTCAATTAGATTAAGCGTATGAAAAAAAAGATCATTGTAATTGGTAGTGGGTTTGGCGGACTCGGAGCGGCTTCAAGATTATTGTCAGCAGGACATGAAGTAACGATTTTAGAGAAGAGAGATAAACTCGGAGGACGTGCTTATGTATATGAGAAAAACGGATTCAAATTTGATGGTGGTCCCACTGTAATAACCGCCCCTTTTATGTTCGATGATATTTGGGAAGCTGCGGGTAAAAAAAGATCTGATTATGTAGACTTTGTTCCCTGCGATCCTTTCTACAGAATATTCGATCACAATGGAGATAAATTTGACTACAACAATGATCATGAATTTACGATCAAGGAAATTGAGAAAAGAAACCCGGGTGATGTTGCTGGCTACGAGAAATTCTTAGCCACGACCAAAGCTATTTTCCAAAAAGGTTTTGTAGAACTTGCTGATCAACCCTTTTTGAAGTTTATGGATATGATGAAAGTTGCCCCAGATCTCATTAAACTTCAATCCTATAAGACCGTTTATAAATACGTTTCTAAGTTTATAAAAGATGACTTTTTGAGACAATGCTTCTCTTTCCATCCTTTGTTGGTAGGTGGAAATCCATTTGATACCACTTCCATTTATGCTATGATTCATTACCTGGAAAGAGAATGGGGAGTTCATTATGCCATGGGTGGAACCGGTGCCATTGTGAATGCTTTTGAAAAGTTGATCACAGAGCAGGGCGGAAAATTTCAATTAGAAACTGAAGTTGATGAGATATTGGTTAAAAATGGAAAAGCAACCGGAGTCCGATTAAAAGATGGAGAAATATTAGAAGCTGATATCGTTATATCAAATGCTGATGTTGGATTTACTTATAAAAAACTCATTAATCCAACACATCGAAAAAAATATACCGATAAGAAGATCGATCGTACTAAGTATAGCATGTCTCTTTTCGTAATCTACTTTGGCACCAAGAAACGATATTTAGATTCAGGACTGGCTCATCACAATATAATTCTTGGCAAACGCTATAAAGGTTTACTGGATGATATCTTCCATAAAAAGCATGTAGCAGATGATTTTTCTCTGTACCTGCATATGCCTACTATAACTGATTCAAGCATTGCTCCTGAAGGACATGAAGGGTTTTATGTGCTTTCTCCGGTTCCGCATTTAGATAGCGGAACTGACTGGAAAGAATTTGCTCCAAAATACCGTGATGCCATCATGAACTTCCTAGAAGAAAACCATCTACCTGATCTTCAAGAGAATATTGTAGCCGAACATTACATCGACCCACTTCATTTTAAAGAAGTGCTGAACAGTCATAAAGGTTCTGCATTTTCAGTAGAACCAATCTTGACTCAATCAGCGTGGTTTCGTCCTCATAATAAATCGGAAGATGTAGATGATCTTTATTTTGTAGGTGCCGGAACTCATCCAGGAGCGGGGTTACCAGGCGTTCTTTCATCTAGTATTATTGCTCAGGATCTGATTGGAAAAGCATGAACAATTCATGCTAAGAGTCTTCAACTAGTTTACAGCCGTGCTTCATATAGGACTTCACTTTATAGTTCCATTACTTATTTCTTTTCTGTTTTATAGAAAAGACTGGAAATTCTCATTCTGGATTCTAATAGGAACTATGTTGGTGGATCTAGATCATTTATTGGCTAATCCAATTTATGATCCTACTCGTTGCTCCATTGGATTTCACCCACTCCATACTTGGCCAGCTATTATCGTTTATTCGACTCTTTTTGTAACTACTTTCTTCATCCTTCAAAAAAAGAACGAGAATCGAAGTCCATTTTTTATAATTCATTTGGTAGCTTTGGGCTTGCTCATTCACATGGCTTTAGATTGGCTAGATTGTCTTTTTTAATGCTTTTAAACCCATTATTTAAACTAAAATCGTTCATATCATTAAGTTTTACATTTTGATGCGAAAAATTAACACAGTTACTATCTGATTGTAAAACATGAGCTTTGTTATTGAGTTATCTATAAATCCTCGTTCCAGAATAGATATTGATCCCATAGCTAGTTTCGATATAGAAGCGGTTTCATAATCCTTTTTCAAAGTCGTATATTTACTAGTACTGAAATAAAACCAGAACTATAAAAACGGAAGATACAAACTATGGCAACAGGATTTTTCAATGTCCCTCCCGCAATAAATGAACCTATTTTAAGCTACGCTCCCGGTTCTCCAGAAAGAGAAGAATTGCAAGCAGCTCTCAAAGAAGCTCGGTCTAAACAGGTAGACGTTCCGATGTATATTGGAAGTGAATTGGTAACCACTGATAAAAAAGTGTCGATGTCTCCTCCACACGATCATCAACATATTTTAGGTCATTTTTCTGAAGGTGATGCTTCTCATGTAAAGCAAGCTATTGATGCCGCATTAGAAGCTAAGGCTGATTGGGCTAACATGAGTTGGGAACACAGGGCCAGTATCTTCTTAAAGGCTGCTGATTTAATTGCAGGGCCATACCGTGCTAAGATCAATGCCGCTACTATGTTAGGGCAATCAAAGAATGCTTTCCAAGCTGAAATTGACTCTGCATGTGAGATCGTCGATTTTTTGAGGTTTAATGTTGAATACATGACTCAGATTTATGCTCAACAACCGGAATCATCAGATGGAATCTGGAACAGAGTTGAACAGCGTCCATTAGAAGGATTCGTTTTTGCGCTAACTCCATTTAACTTTACAGCTATTGCGGGGAACCTTCCTACTGCACCTGCAATGATGGGGAACACCGTAGTTTGGAAACCAGCTTACACTCAGGTTTATTCTGCAAATGTATTGATGGAAGTTTTCCGTGAGGCTGGTGTACCTGATGGTGTTATAAACCTAATTTATGTAGACGGACCAACTGCTGGAGATATTATTTTCTCTCATAAAGATTTTGCAGGAATTCATTTCACAGGAAGTACAGCTGTATTTCAACATATTTGGAAAACAATTGGTGAGAATATTTATAAGTACCGTTCTTATCCACGAATTGTGGGCGAAACGGGTGGAAAAGATTTTATCATGGTTCATAAAACATCCAGAGCAAAACAAGTTGCCACAGCAATTTCTCGTGGTGCTTTTGAATTCCAAGGTCAAAAATGTTCAGCTGCTTCTAGAGCATACATTCCATCTAACCTATGGGAAGATGTGAAAAATTATGTGATTGAAGATCTTAAGTCATTCAAAATGGGTGGCACAGAAGATTTTTCAAATTTCATTAATGCTGTAATTGACGAGAAGTCTTTCGACAAAATTGCTAAGTACATCGACGATGCAAAAGCTAGCGATGATGTAGAAGTAATCGCAGGTGGAAACTATGACAAATCGAAAGGGTATTTTATAGAGCCTACTGTTCTTCTTTCAAAAGATCCTAAGTACACTACTATGTGTGAAGAAATCTTTGGACCAGTAATTACCATTTATGTGTACGATGAAGATAAGTTCGAAGAAACACTTGAGCTGGTAGATAATACGTCACCATATGCATTGACAGGTTCTATTTTTAGTCAAGACAGATACATTATCGAGCTTGCAACTAAGAGATTAGAACAATCTGCCGGAAACTTCTATATCAACGACAAGCCGACCGGCGCCGTTGTTGGTCAACAGCCATTTGGTGGTGCTAGAGGCTCCGGTACAAACGACAAGGCAGGATCTATGATCAACATGCTGCGTTGGGTTTCTCCAAGACTGATCAAAGAAACCTTTGTTAGCCCAACGGATTACAGATATCCATTTTTGGGTGAAGATTAATCTTTGATTAATTGACTTTAAAAGCCCCGTACTTATTCAAGTACGGGGCTTTTTTATGATCAAATAAATCCTCTCTATAACAGAACCTTTAAGGGGGTACTGGATTAATTAAAGGTCTTAAATCCTAGAACTCCAGGAAAAGAGTTGTTTCGATTTTCAGCCAAAGCAAGAATTGCTTCATAGGTATTTGATCTGTTTGTAATTTCATTTACATATCGAACCGTTTCTATACCTCTACAAAACCCATATCTAGCATTTTGATAATATTTTCTCTGCATTAATCGTAAAAGTGCTTTAGCAACACTATCCCATTCATTTGGATCATCATTATGATCTATAGCTAAACGTCTGGCATCAGCTACATGGCCCGGCCCGGCATTATAGGTGGCTAAGGCAAACTGCCATTGAGCGGTGGAATCTAAATAAGAATAATGCTCCATTTGTTCTTTTAAGATCCGAGCTCCTTCACGAATATTGATTTCCGGATCATATAAAGACTCGAGAGGAATTTCAGAGAAGCGGGGGAGCACCTGCATAATACCTACAGCACCTGCCCAGCTTTCAGAATTAGGATCAAACTTGGATTCTTGAGCTGCAATCGAAGTTAACATAACCCAATCAAGGTCAAATTCGTTAGCTACTGTCTGTAACAAGCTATCATATGGAGATATTCCTCCAAGACCTTGAGCTTCAATATCCGGACTAAAATACTGCTCGATAGGATCACTACCTTGAAAATATTTCTTTCTCAATACATTTAAAAAAGCAGAGCGTTTCGGAATACCTGCTTCATCAAATCTAAAATGTTTATACAAATACTTATTGAATTTAGACTCCAAGTCAGGAGCATTTTTTCTAATAGCCCAAGCAATAGCATCATTTTCTGCAATTATTGGTCCCTTAACTAATCCCGACATATATTTGTTACTAGCCTCAAAATAATTGTCATCGGCAACAGTGGCACTATATGTACCATTTGCTACTTGAAAAAGAAGAGCTTCGGTGTCCATCTCTTCACTCACAATATTGATGTTTAGGTCAAACCCCTCTTCTTGGAGTTCCTTAAGTTTTACATAATAAGAACTATTTCTGCGAACGGTAATCGGAATTGAACTAAGCTCCGTTATGCTTGTAGGGTTCTGTCCCAACTCTTCCGAAAGAACTATGATCTGATCAACGACATTGTACGGTCGCGTGAAGTTAACAACCTCTTCACGCTCTTCTGTTATAGTATAACTAGCAGCGATTAGATCACCGGCACCGGAGTTGAGAAGGTCATAAGGGTTTTCGTCCTCGCCAACAATAACAACCTCTAAGGAAAGGTCATTTTCTTTAGAAAAGTTTTTAATTAGCTCATATTCAAATCCGGCTTGAATTCCGCGATGTAAAAAGTACGTGCTAGAGCTATAACTCGTAATAACACGAAGCACTCCTGAATTCTTAATTTCAGCAAAATCTCGATATACAGGGTCTGTAATCGTTGCTAAAGAACTAGAATGTGCAGAATCTTGTATATCTGTCTCATTTGTACAGCTTACACTAAAACATAGTAAAGCAGTAGCAAAAAGAAATCTCTTAGTTATAAAAGATGACCTCTCTGAAAAATCTCTTGTATCAATCATAATAGCTTAACTCATTAATAAGCAATAGCGTTTAATGCGATATTCATATAATACGATATCTAAACCATTATTACGTGTAAATTAGTTCAATCTAACACTCGTAAAATCAATAAAGAACAATAAAATCAATGTTTTATATTAGATCATAAATGCTTAAGAACGACTCTTCCAACCTGCTTTCCACCTAATATTTGTTGTATTTCTTCATCAAGTTGGGATAATGCAACCGTTTTAGATGCTGATTCAGGAAAGTCAAAATCAAATGAAGATAACAGCTCCCAAACTTTGAGACGGAAAGGCATTTTTGTAATCCCGGAATCGATACCAAGCAAACTTACCCCTCTAAGAATGAAGGGATAGATATTAGTATTTAATTCGTGCCCAAGAATGTTTCCGCAGCAAGCAATCGCTCCATCTTGTTTCATTTGTGGGATAATGGCCTCCAGCATTTTGCCTCCAACGGTTTCAATACAAGCTGTGTAAATACCCGAATTTAAAAGGGATGATTTTTCGGGATAGATTTTATCACGATGAATAACTGTAGAAGCACCCAACGATTTTAATAACTCGGCTTGCTCTAGTTTACCTGTAGCAGCAATCACCGAATATCCGAGTTTTGACAGCAAGAATACAGACATGCTTCCTACTCCTCCTGTTGCACCGGTTACCAATACCTCTCCTGACTCAGGTTTAATAAGTTCTCTTTGCAATCTTTTTACCCCATATGCAGCGGTATATCCTGCGGTACCGATGATCATAGACTGATGTAGAGTTAGGCCTTTAGGAAGCGGTACAATCCATTCAGAAGGAACACGAATATATTCACCAAACCCCCCTGATGTATTCATCCCAAGATCGTAGCCGGTTACAATGACTTTGTCGCCTTCTTTAAATGTCCCTGATCTGTCTTCAATGATTTCTCCAGCTGCATCGATACCGGGAATAAAAGGATAAGATCTTGTAACACCTTTATTCCCCGAAGCAGACAAACCATCTTTATAATTTAGCGATGAGAAATGTACTTTTATGAGTACCTCATTATCAGGTAGAACAGTAAATGGAACTTGCTTTACTTCTGATGAAAATGATCCGTCTTGCTGTTCTTCAACCCAGTAGGCTTTAAATGTATCTTTCATAATATGATTCAATTATAGTTCTAACTTTCTAAAAACGAATGAGTATCGAGCACCTATTCTTTATTTAAGAACTTTTTTTACCAGCCCAAGCTTTACGTCATCATATGGAGCGTAACGAATAGGAACATCCGGCCAAAATGGTTTTTTCATCACGCTTTTTTTATGCGAAAAACAATCAAAGCTAGCTTTTCCATGATAGGACCCAAAACCGCTAGCACCTACACCGCCAAAGCTGAGATGGTGATTTCCCAATTGAGCAATCGTATCGTTAACCGCACCCCCTCCAAAAGAAACAGAGGTCATAATTCGATCTTCAAGATCTTGATTCGAAGTGAATACATAAAGAGCTAAAGGACGTGGTCGAGCATTTATAATTTTGATGCATTCTTCTAGTGACTCGTATTCCAACACAGGTAAAATAGGTCCAAAAATCTCGTCCTGCATAATTGGGTCGTCTAACTTTATATCATTCAAAATGGTTGGAGCGATATAACATGTTTCTTTATCAGAGTCACCACCAACCACAACCTCTCCATCCTTTAGAAGAACCTCCAGGCGATCGAAGTGATCTTCACTAATAATTCTAGGGAAGTCAGGACTCTCTTTCGGTTCATCCCCGTATAATTGATTGATGGCAGTTTCCAAGTGTTCAAGCAATTCAGGTTTTACAGACTTGTCGACCAATAGGTAATCCGGAGCTACGCAGGTCTGTCCTGCATTTACAAATTTTCCCCAAGCAATACGCTTCGCAGAAACTTCCAAATTTGCAATTTTATCAACTATACACGGACTCTTACCTCCTAATTCTAAAGTGAGGGGAGTTAATCGTTCGGCGGCTTCACGCATAATGATCTTTCCAACCTTGGTACTTCCTGTAAAAAAGATATAATCAAAATTCATTTTCACCAAAGCCGATGACTCTTCTACTCCGCCAAGAACTACTTTTAACACCGTATCATCGAAATTCTCAGAGATCAATTTCTCTAATGCTGAAGAGGTATTTGGCGTTAATTCTGAGGGTTTTAAAATGGCATTATTACCTGCAGCAAGCGCCCCAATCAAAGGTTGCAAAGCGAGTAAGATCGGATAGTTCCAAGGCGAAATAATGAGCACACTTCCGTAAGGCTCCGTTATTATAAAGTTCTTAGAAGGAAAGTTCACAAGTGGAGTGGAAACGGATCTTTGTTTCGTCCAGGACTCTATGTTCTTAATCGCAAAATTGATATCCGTGATTACCAGACCGATCTCAGTAACATAGGTTTCAAAGGCTGATTTCTGGAAATCTTTATGAACCTCATTGATGAGTAACTGCTCATTATCTATGAGAATCTGCTTAAGCTTTTTAAGCTGTTCAATTCTAAAAGAAATATCCTTCGTTGCTCCTGTTTGAAAGAATTCCTTTTGCCGATCTAAAAAACTTTGAAGCTCTATCATTTTTGATCACCCTTTCTACCTGTAAATGTATTCATTGAGCTGTAAACTTTCAGTAGTTTTCCCGCTACGAAATCATATATACGAGCTGGTAACACTCCTTTTAATAGCGGACTGAATTTGATAATAAATGGCTCCCTCAAGTGTATTTTATCTTTTTCTACCGAATCCAGAATTTTTGCGGAGATCTTTTCAGCATCAAGAAAAGGAATTAAGAGAGGAGCTTTTACTCCTTCAAACATTCCGGTATTGATGTAGCTAGGCATCACGGTCAAAACTTTTAGGTTGTCGTGACTTTGTTCTAGCTCAATACGAAGTGAATCTGACCAACCTACAGCCGCCCATTTACTTGCGGCATAAACTGTCATGCCTGGGTTTGGTGATAACCCCGCAGCGGAAGCGATGTTTATTATTCGACCAAATCCTTTTTCTATCATCGTTGGCAAAAAAGCTCTTGTCACATACATCAACCCTAATGAGTTTACATTCATTGTGTTTTCAATATCCTCATATGAGTGATCAGCGAAAGATTTCCCGATGATGATCCCAGCGTTATTAAAAAGAATATCAATGCTTCCAAGCTTGCCAAATATTTCATTAGCAGCAGCAGAAATAACTTCTTTACTTCTCACATCAACTGTTTGTGTAGATACGCTATATCCTTTTGAAGAAAGCTCCTCAGCTGCGCCAGCTAATGCATCAGGTTTGATATCCCACATTACCAGATGCTTGGCACCTCTTTCTAAAGCCATTCGCCCCATTTTAAATCCAATGCCACTAGCTGCTCCTGTAATTAAAACCGTTCTGTCTTTAAAGGATGTCATGAAATCTATATTGGTGAAAAAGAATTGGTAAAGTATCTAATCAAATTCAAATAAGTGCCGAAAAGTATTTATACTCATTGTACTTAAGAATAACCAACGATTATAAACAATGAAAAAGCTTTTCACTTTAATTTTAGTAGCTGCAATAGGTGTTTCATGCTCCTCATCAAAAACGGATGAAGCGGCTAAATCTATTACTGAAGAAGGATTAATGAGCCATATTGAGACTCTTTCATCTGATGATTTCCTTGGAAGAAGCACAGGAACAGAAGGAGAAGAAAAGACAGTTAACTATTTAGTAGAGCAATTCAAGGCGATGGGCGCAACCTCCGGTGTTGAAGATGGAAGTTTTGTACAGCCATTTCCGCTTTTGGGGCAAAAGACAATGAATCATACTATGAAAGTTAGAAGACCGATGAGAAATAGTACGGTTAACACCTTTACCTTTTTTGAAGATTTTGTTGCTTGGCCAGCTAACCAAAGTGAACGTGTGAGCATTGAAGATGCAGAGCTGGTATATGTAGGTTATGGAATTCAAGCACCAGAAGAGAATTGGGATGATTTTAAAGGTGTAGATGTGAAAGGAAAAATCATTGTAATAAAGAATAATGATCCTGAATACGATGAGAATCTTTTTGGCGGTAACGCGAGATTGTTCTACGGACGCTACACTTACAAGTATGAAAAAGCAAAAGAAATGGGAGCGCTGGGTGCAATCATTATTCATACTACACCAACGGCAGGTTATGGATGGGGCGTTGTTTCAAACGGATGGAGTAGAGAACGCTTTTATGTGAAGAGTGGAGAAAACGAAGACAAAGGTAATACCGAGATGAATGGTTGGGTTTCTTACGAAGCCGGAAAAACCTTATTCAACCAAGCAGGATTAGATATTGATGAAATGTTGGATGCAGCAGACTCACCTGATTTTGAGCCTGTTACTTTAGAAAATACCGGACTTTCTGTTAGCATTGATGCTGAGTACAGAGATATTAATTCCAGAAATGTTATAGCAAAAATTGAAGGCAGTGATCCGGAACTTAAAAATGAGTATTTAGTTATGTCAGCTCATTACGACCATTTAGGAATTACAAATGCTATTGATGGAGATGAGATCAATAACGGAGCTGAAGATAACGCTGCTGGTGTAAGTGCCGTTTTAGAATCTATGAAAGCATACAAATCTATCCAGTCTGAGTTGAAAAGAAGTGTACTAGCTGTGGTAGTTGGAGCAGAAGAAGTTGGTTTATTGGGATCAGAATACTGGGCTCAAAACCCTACAGTCCATCCGGGAAAAGTAACAGGGAATATTAATCTGGATGGAATGAATGTGTATGGAGAAACTTCTGATCTTGTTATTATTGGTTATGGAAGGAACACACTTGCTGAGAAAGTAGTTGAAGTAGCAAAGGAGCAAGGAAGAACAGTGAAACCTGATGCAAACCCGGAACAGGGAATTTTCTATCGGTCAGACCACTTCAACATGGCGAAAGTTGGAATTCCCGCCATCTTTCCAAACCCCGGTAATGAGTTCATCAACAAACCAGAAGGTTATGCGGAAACTGTGGATAGCGTTTCAGCTGCTAATTACCATTCAGTAAACGACGAGATCAATGAATACTGGGACATAACAGGAGCTGTTAAAGATACACGTCTATTTTTTGAGGTTGGGTTTAGAGCGCTAAATGAGTCCAAGTTACAAGCATGGAAACAAGGAGATGAGTTTGAAGCTACAAGACTTAAAATGTTGGAGGAAGTTAAATAAATAAACATGGAAAGAGCTTTAACTCATAGAAAAGAAATACCAAAATCTAGCTGGGTTTGGGATATTAGTTCAGGTGAATTGAGTTTAGGGCTTACATTCTTAAGACTATTTGGTGAGGATGCAGATTACGTCCCTTCGAACTTTAAAAAGGATATCATTAAAGATTTTGGCACAACTGATATAGATGATAAGACTCCTTTTTATAGAAAAACCCAGCACGTAATAAACAACAATCGTTACTATGTGGAATGGATTGGTGAAGCCATTGAAAAATGTAAAAATGGCAAAATCACTAAAATGGCTGGTTATGCTGAATTAGGATCTTCGCCAGATGATTTTACATTGTCCGTAAATGAAGAAGCTCTCTTTTTTACAAGATTGATGGATAACATCAAGGAAAGTGTGTATTTCAAAGACTTAGAAAGTCGCTTCATAAAAGTAAATAATGCATGCGCCCAAAAATTTGGATTAAATGATCCATCGGAGATGATCGGCAAAACAGAGTTCGATTTTTTTGAGGAAGATCATGCTAAAGAAACATACAATGATGAGCAGAATATTATAAAGACGAAGACACCACTTTTTAACAAAGTTGCAAAAGAGGTTTTTCTCAATGATCCTGATAACATAAAATGGGCAAGTACAAGCAAACTCCCATTATATGATGAAAAGGGTGTGTTAATTGGTACTTATGGGATTACTCGTGATATAACAGAAGAAACCGTAGTTAAAGAAATGCTCAAAAAAAGCAATGAGCTGTTTGATAAGCTATCTGAGCGAATACCGGGATTATTTTTTCAATACGAATTTAATGAGGGTGGAGTATCTCGTTTTCCTTTTGCAAGTAAGGGAATAAGAGACATCTACGAATTGGAGCCTGAAGATGTGCGACAGGATGTGTCTATTATAGGGAGGGTGATTCACCCAGAGGATCTTGAAGACTTTCTATCATCTCAAAAAAAAGCTGCAGAGACACTAAATGATTGGAACCATGACTATAGAGTGCAACTTCCTAAAAAGGGTCTACGATGGCTTAGGGGAAATGCCTCTTTAAGTAAAAATAAGGATGGCGCTATAATTGCATATGGATATATAAGAGATATTACTCAGCAAAAAATAGCTGAGCAAAAACTCAATGAGCGTAATGCACTTTTTACTAAACTTTCTGAACAAGCTCCGGGCTTTCTTTACCTACACAAAGTGGATAAAAATGATAAAGTAAGTTTTCCATTTGTTAGTGAAGGCATTAAGGATGTATTAGAACTAGAGCCCGAAATTCTGAAAGACAGTATGAAGCCACTTTTTAAAGTGGTTCATAAGGATGATATAGCAAGAGTATTAAAGTCTATTACTTGGTCAGTTAAAACTCAGCAAGAGTGGTATTGTGAATATAGAGTAGAGCTGCCTCGTAAAGGCCTGCGTTGGGTGAGAGGTAGAGCACAGCCGGAAATTCAAGAAGATGGCTCAGTACTTTCATCAGGCTATTTGACAGATATAACAGAAGAAAAGTCTGTTTCAGAACTTAATAAACAGCTAAAAAAACAATTTCAAGCTGTTTTAGATAATGTTCCAAATTTGATCTTTGTCAAAGATCTGGAAGGCAAGTATTTAATGGTGAATAAAGCAGCCTATGAATTTTTTGGGTTAACTGAGGATGAGATTTTAGGCAAAACAGATGTAGACCTTGGAATACCTAAAGATAAAGCCGAAGAATATAATGAGGCCGATAAAAAAGTTACTGCTACCGGGGAACCTCTTTTTTACCCAGAAATTAAATCTGTAGATGCTTCAGGAAAAGAAGTATATCATCAAACTATAAAAGTTCCATTCAACCAAGAGGGCTCTGAAAATCCGGCTGTTTTAGCAGTTGTAACAGATATTTCTCAGCGTAAGCAAAAGGAGACTCAACTCAATGAGACTTTGGTAATTGTAGGAGATCAGAATAAGAGATTATTGAATTTTGCACATATTGTCTCCCATAACCTTAGAAATCATGCCGGAAATATTTCCATGCTTATTTCTCTTTTTGATATGGAGGAATCTGAGGAAGAAAAAGAAGAACTGATGGGGTATCTAAAAACTGCTTCAGAAAGGTTGAATGTTTCTATTGAAGATCTTAATGAGATCATTGATCAGCAGTATAAGACCCAAAGTGATCTCAAAACCATGAAGCCCGCTGACATGGTTAAAAAGGTGAAGGATATCCTAATTTCAGAAATACTTTCATACAATATTCAGTTTGATGAAAATTTAGATGAAGAATTAGCCATACAATATAATCCGGCTTACTTGGAAAGCATTACTTTAAATTTGCTTTCGAATGCTATTAAATATAGAGACCCGGAAAGGAAAGCAAGAATAGAGATCAACCTTTACAAAAAAAATGGGAGTGCATTTCTCGAAGTATCAGATAATGGATTGGGAATTGATATGGAAAAACATGGGGACAAGCTTTTTGGAATGTATAATACATTTCATGGCAACGAAAATTCTAAGGGCATTGGGCTCTTTATAACAAAAAATCAGATAGAATCGCTGGGGGGCTCAATTGAAGTTGAAAGTGAGCCAGGCAAAGGAACAACATTTAAAATTAGACTAACATGAGCAAGGCTAAAAGCGTATGTATTATAGACGATGATAAAGTCTACACCTTTGGGGTTAAAAAAATCATTAAGAGTCATTTACCAGAAAATAATGTTATCACATTCGAAAATGGGAAAAAGGCAATTGATGGAATTCAAGAAATAGTAAACTCCGGTCAAGAATTGCCGGACTTCATACTATTGGACATTGATATGCCCGAAATGAACGGGTGGGAATTTCTAAATGAATTTGAAGCAATCAGAGCCAAAGTTGATAAGAAAATTGAAATATTTGTTATTAGCTCAAGAATTGATGCTAACAAAGAGGAATTGTATAAAATAGAATGGGATGAAAAAGTTTCCGACTTTATAAAAAAGCCCGTTCAAGTAGATGCGCTAAAAAAACTACTTTCATAGTTTAATATTTATTTTCAGTTTTGATGTGAAAAAATAGTTTTTTTTATAGGTTAACAATATTCATAAACCAGTGACCATGAAACCGTTTCGCTTTTTATTTATAATTTTGCTCGCCATTACATCTTGGAATTGCACCTCAACACAAAACTCACCAGATAATGCAGGCTATATAACCCTTTTGGGAAATGATACGTTAGCTGTCGAAATGTTTAAAAAAACTGAAGACGGAGTAAATGCCAAAGTTGTTCTGCGAAGCCCTAAAACTACCCTAACATCTTATGAGCTTAAGACCAATGAAACTGGTGGTATTGAGGAATTAACTATGACCAACCATGATCCGATGGAAGGTTTTGATTCAACAGGTGAAGTTGCTCGGTCTTATATGAAAGATGGTGATAGCCTTATCGTTTCAATAAAAACAAATGATGGCTCTTTTAGAGTAATAAAAACTGAGTATGAAGCCGGAGTTCTTCCATTTATAGATATGGTACACTGGCCTTTTGAAGTGGCTTTTAACAATGCTATGAAATCGGATGCAGATAGCATAGACCAAAGACTTTTATCAGGCAGCAGAACATCTAATTTTATTGTAGCAAAAATAAAATCTGACTCTATGACCATTCGCCACCCTTCTCGCGGAGTAATGGGATCACAAGTTGATGGGAAAGGAAATATTATAGAGTTAGACGCTTCTGAAACTACTAGAAAACTAACAGTTAAAAGAGTTTCTAGCGTAGATATTGGTACTATCGCTGCTAGGTTTGCAGAATCTGATAAAGAAGGAAGTCCATTTGGAGCTCTTTCAGGGGCTGAAGAAAGTGAATTTAATGTTAATGGAGCTCGGATTAATATTTCATATGGATCACCATTAAGGAGAGGACGTGATCTTTTTGGTGGAATAGTTGCTTACGGAGAGCGCTGGAGAACCGGGGCTAATCGCGCTACACATTTTTCAACCACTAAAGACTTACACTTTGAAGGTTTAAGTGTACCTGCTGGAGATTACACCCTATTTTCAATTCCGGAAGCCGACGGAGGAACTCTCATCATTAATAAGCAAACCGGACAAAATGGGCAAACATATGATGAAGCTAGAGATCTTGGTAGAGTACCGATGAACAAGCGTACAGTTGAAGAAAATACGGAAGCCTTCACCATATTAGTTACAGATGAAGGTGTCTTGGAACTTATTTGGGGAAATACTGTTTATTCAATTCCATTTACCGTGAAATAAACCCCATTTGATGAAAGTACAGATTTGGTCCGATATAGCATGCCCATTTTGCTATATCGGAAAACAGCATTTAGAATTAGCTGCAAAACAAACTAATACCCCTCTCGAAATTGAATGGATGAGTTTTCAGCTCGATCCTAATGCGCCTGAAAAAACCGATCAATCAATTTATGAGCTTCTAGCTGAAAAGTATGGCAAAGATGTAGATTGGGCTAAGCAAATGAATGCCAATATGATCGAAATGGGAGAAAAGGCGGGGCTAACTTTCAATGTAGATATTCAAAAACCGACCAATACTTTCAAAGCTCATTTACTATTGCATCAAGCAAAAGAAGAAGGTTTACAAACCAAGCTGAAAGAAACTTTATTTGAAGCTTATTTTGTGAACGGAGAAAACATCAGCGATACACAAGCGCTGTTAAAGATCGCTGATAAAGTTGGTATGGATGCAGAAAAAGCGAAAGAGGTTTTAAGCAAACAAGAACATGCTTCAGAAGTCAGAGATGATATTACCCTTGCCCAAAGGTATGGTATTCAAGGTGTTCCTTTTTTTATTCTGAATAACAAATATGCACTTTCAGGGGCACAGCCGGTTGAAGCTTTCGTTCAAGCGTTCGATAAGATAGCCGAGGAATTAGAAACTTCTTCTTGAGTGTTCTGTTCTTCTTCAAGAATAGCAATGAGCAACGTCATAGAGCTTTTTATAGAATAATATTCTTTGGTTGATCTAAATATGACTCCATAAGAAATTAGTAACATAGAAATACAAAATATGAGCGGAAGTAGCTCACCTGTTTCTAAATACTCAGGGAACTGTATTAGTAACTGTGATAAGACCAGCGGTACAATTGAAAACGATCCAATAAACATATTTTTATTCTTCTTTAGCTGATATTGCGCAAACCCCATTAAGTCATTTTGTTTTAGCAATTGTTTTTCTTTATAAAACAGCCCATAAAATTTTGAATCGGAAGAGTTTTTGAGAATAAATTCTTTGATTGCTTCTTTATCCATAACAAGTGTGTTTTAAAGCTAAAGTTGAAGATGAAGATTTTTTTCTATTCTTCTATTTAGGAATGATTAACTCATGTCTTATTTTACTTAAAATTGTTAGCAAATTAAAATATAGTGACTTTAGATCTTTTTAAACCTATTTCTGAAACGCAGAAAGAACGCGTGAATATGGCTATGCAAGAAAAGCCTCCGCATAGTCCCGGTGTGTACACTATGTATGGTAAAAAAGATGAAGTTTTATACGTAGGTAAAGCGAAAGATCTGTTTAAAAGAGTTACCTCCTATCGATATTCTAAATCGAAAAAAGTACAAAGCATGATAGCTCATGTAGAGCGGATCGGCTTCGAAATTTGTAAAACAGAGATGGATGCAATCCTACTAGAGAACTTATTAATACGTTCTTTACGTCCTCCATTCAATCACGTGAATAAGAAGCCGGAAACCTATTATTATATCTCTACAAGAAGACGAGGAAATAAACGTGAGTTCCGTTTGTCGATGAGAGTGTTAGATGGATACTCTAAAACTTACGGATGTTTTAAAGGGCACCGAAGAGTACGAAAAGGCTTGGGAGCTTTATTAAGGTTTTTATACCTCCAAGAAGAAAAGATAGATAGTGCTCATTATTTACCATCACAATTGTTAGGAAGGTTAGCTCCGATGAGATTTGTATGTGATGTGAATAAAGACACAAAAAAATTAGTGCATGAATTTCTAACAGGAGATTCTACTACATTAATTGAAAACTTTGAAAAGCTAGCTAATCAATCCACTTTTAAAGATAAATTTACCAAGAAGTATTTTTTAAACGAGCTTGAGCAACTCAATATCTTTTTCGCCTTGGGACCTGAAAGAAACCGTCAAATTAAGAATGAATTCAGCTTAGACGATCATCTTATAAAGCAGGAAGAATTAGACGATCTACAGGTAGCTTTAAGGTCTTGAACATTAGTTAGGAGTTGAGCTTTGTAACCGTAATGCAAACTCATTAAACTCTGCACAAAAGCGATTTCCCGAAGATAAAAAAGGCGCAGTCGTATTATTTCTCTCTAGATCTTCGATTGTACAAACCGAAGTATAAGTTTCAAAATTTAGTACAGCATTTTTGGGGCTACATCCGGAATTATAGTTTTTCAAGGTTATCCTGTATTGCCTTGAGCGGTCATTAAATAGGTTTTCTTTACTAATATGTTCTGCCGATTTTGGATCTCCAAAGTCTAAATAGGCCAGTCTTAACTCGAGTTCATCAAGCGCACGTTTCTCTTCTTCCAATGCTTCCGATGTTTTTTTACATGCAAGAGCCTCCTGAGGAGATAGCGGTTTGGGATCGACAATCTGTTTAGTTTTCGAATCCGTTACTTGATCCATTACTCTTTTATGTTGACGTGCATCTGCATCATTCATATACCTAATAATCTCAAGGATCATAAAATCTTCATCCAGAGTTAAAAACCGGATATAGAAATAGTTGCTCCCTTGTATAGCAATCCAATTTTGGTCATTAGATTGATCTTTGGACTCAAATAGGTCATAATTTGCTTCAAAACGTTGAACAATTTCATTCTTTAAAATGATAGCATCTTGTTTACCAGCAATTTTTAAGCCTAGTCCGCCGGTTCGTTCTTTGTAATAAAGACTCTGAAGGTTGTCTTCTACAACATCTCTAATTGAAATGTGGAAACTTGCAGGAAAACGATTATTTGTTTCAGAAGGGGTAATTTCATAATCGTAATTTTTTTCCGCGGTATCGAACGTTTTTTTTACGTTAAGGTTACTACTATTGTCTATATCATCAACTAAATAGGCTTCCGTCATAAGTTCGAAAAACAACTCCGTTAAATCCCGGCGTTCTTCCGCTGTATAAAGAAATGGTTTGTTTGCTGAAGAGTCTACTGCCGCTGTATTTAATGATTGAGGGGGATTGTATAAGCTGGATTGCATTAATGGAAGGTTCTCTTCTACAAAACTTAATCTCACTAAAGCTGAAAATACAAAAAGCATACTGAAACAAAGGAATAGATAGGCATGTCCTCGTTTTTCAAAAATTCCGATAATCAATGTGATAGTGCTTATTACCAATAGAGACACTACTCCCCAAAACAAGAAAGATTGATCTAAAACCGGTTCTGCCCAGTTGGTCTGAACGATCGGCACAATAGTGAAGAATCCAAGAATCATGAATATGACCCCAATTAAAAGGGCAGATACATTAAATGTATTTTCTCTCTTCTCAGGAATTGTTTCCAACCAAATCCCATCGATCTTTTCTACCGTAGTATCGCAAATTCTACATCTTGCAATATCTTGTGTAAGAGGTGCCTTTCTAAGCTTACCACACCCTGGACACCTATAATTCTCCGCAGCCATATTTAGTGTTTTTACTATTGTAATAAAAACCAGCCGTAAAGTTCCGAAAAAGCAGTTAACTATTTCAGCAAATGTATTTCTATCCCTCGTTTGAAACTAGTTTTAGTCCAACGATTGAAGCAATCAGAGTGGTGATGAAAAATAACCTCCAAAAAGTCGCTGGTTCTTTAAATACAACAATTCCAATAAGCACGGTTCCGACTGCCCCTATTCCTGTCCAAACAGCATAAGCGGTACCAATAGGCAAAGCTTGAGTAGCTTTTACAAGTAAGAACATACTAATTGACAAACATGCTAAAAATCCACCATACCAATAGGTTACATCGATGCCGGTTGCTTCTTTTGCCTTTCCTAAGCATGCAGCAAATGCAACTTCAAACAAACCTGCAATAATCAATAAAATCCAATTCATAAGTGATAGCTTTAAAGTGAAAGGAGTGGTTTTAATCTTAAAAAACCAGCTTAACGCCTCCATTTATGACAAAGCCATCAACAGGAGCGTAAATATCTTTGAAATTTGGATTGCTTAAGCTTCCCGTGTAGATAGCATCAAACTTAGATTGTCGAGTATCTAAAAAGTTCTCGAAATTTAGAAAAAGTGAAATATTCTCTCCGAATTTTTTCTCAGTCATTAAGCCTGTTATCCAATACGACTTACCCGTGCTTCCATCTCCTAATTCTTGAGGACTGAAGAAATATGCTTCCAAACCAATCCAGAACTCTCCATGCTTCTCGTACATCAATACATTATTTAAACGGTGTTCAGCTACTAAAGGGAAATCAGTAACATTGTCATTGTAATGCTGTTGCACATTTGCATGAGTGTATCCTACAAAAAGCTTGAAATCATCGTAGCTCCATTTCATATTTACCTCTACCCCTTTCGTATCTACATATCCTTCAGGCTGCGTGAACGCATATGGAGGTCCTCCAGACCCTATAAAAGACATACTTGTTAAGCGAAGAGGGTCGTCAATGCGAGTATAAAAAAGTAACACGTTGGTAGTTAACGTCAATTTTTCGGTGAGCAATAGAGAGTAATTTATATCAAAATTACCACCAATGGAGCGTTCTGCATCCAGTAAGTCGGAGTCAATGGGGCGAATATCTTGAAATTGCCGTGATTCCGCTTCTTCAGAAAATACTGTAGGTGATTTATATCCTAACCCACCACCTGCGCGAAATGTTAGTTGTTGTGATGGCTCAAACAATATAGATAGTTTAGGCAGAGCAAATGTTCCATACTCGCTGTGATTGTCTAAACGAAAACCTGTTTCTAACGTCCATTTTGGTTGTACATTCCAGATGTTTTGAACAAAAGCCCCAACTATAGTATCATCAAAACTAAGATCTAGACCTGCTGTTCCCTGTGATTGATCAAATTTATCAGTCCATAGATTTAGACCTGCGATCCATTCAGTAGAATTCCCAGTTAAACTAATATTTGCCTCACTAAACGAAGATGTTTGTTTCCCCGAAAATGTGAAGTCAGGAACCTGAACAGATCTATCATAGAAATTTAAGCTGTTTTTTATCTCTATTGATGCTGAATTACTGATTTCATGATTAAACTGAAATTGACTGGAAACACGATCGGTTTCATTTCTTTCGAAATATGGATCATTCACATCCTCACCTTCTATGTGTTCAATATTTCCCCCAAGACGGTTTTCTGTAACCAGATTCAGTCCCGCATTCATCGAGGTATTATCACTTAGATATACAAATAACTTAGGATTCAATGTAAATCGCTCAAATTTAGGAATAGCTGTTAATCCGATATCCGCCGGATCGTACGCCGTTCCTTTATTGTAGGAAGCAAAGACCGTAGTTCCGATCTTTTCATTACGATTCGAATAAAACCCACTCGCATCAAAACCTAGTGCGGAAGTTCCATTCAACATAAAACTAAGCTCTGGCTCATCACTCGGTGCTTTAGTAATTAAATTCACCAACCCAGAGATAGCACCCCCACCATATAAAGTGGATGAAGCTCCTTTAATAACTTCTACTTGTTTCAGATCTAACGGGGCTATTTGCATTAAACTTAAACCACCGGAGAAACCAGAGTAAAGCGGCAACCCATCTCTAAGAAGTTGAGTGTATTTTCCATCTAGTCCTTGTATTCTGATGCTGGAATTATAGCTAGTAGCAGACGTTTGTTGAGTTTGAATTCCTGTACTTTCATTAAGCAACATGCGGATATCACCTGGTTTCATATTCCCTTTTTCAGCGAGTTCTTCTCCCGCAATAAATTCAACTCTGGTTGGAATATCTTCAATAGTTCGGCTACTTCTTGTTGAACTTACAACAATTTCTTCAAGCTCTTCATGATCGTGTTCAAGTTCGAAGATCAGATCTTGCTCCGAATCAGCTAATGGAAAAGTTTTGTTAAACGACATTGTCTCATAACCTATATATCGGATGCTTATGAGATGATTTCCATCAGGTATATTATTCACCGTGACTTCTCCATTAGCATTTGTAGTATTACCAATATTGAGATTAGGTAGAAAAACTGTTACACCTATAAGAGGCTCCTGAGAGTCGTGGTCTAATATTTTAGCTGTAAAAGAATTTTGTGCTGATAATGATTGGCTAATAAGAAAAGATAAAACAAAGACTATAGATGTTGATCGCATTATATTTTTTTCTGAACTCATTTAGGATAAAAGAGTGAAATGATATTATCGTGAATTTAATGTTATGAAGTTAAAGAAGAGATTTGATAATAACTTTAAAACTGTGCGACTTTTCGTATAGTTAAAGTGTCTTATGGGTGAATGCGCGCAAACATGAATTCCTAAAAACATTCTGTGTCTGATTCTGAATTTACTGACTTACTTAAACCTCATTATAATGATGCGGTGAATTATTGCAGAGCTTTATGCTCAGGATCTTCTGTATCAGAAGCTGAAGATGTGATACAACAGTCACTGTTGAAAGCTTATGAGAACTTTAATTCATTGAGGGACAAAGCAAGCTTTAAAAGCTGGTTTTTTCAGATCATAACCCGATGTTTTTATAATTCGGTTCGCAAACCATTCTGGAGCAGGTTTGTTTCGCTTAACTCTGAGGAAGGCAAAATTGCTTTCCAGGTTTTTGAAGATGAATTCTTTGGAGATAATCAGTTGTTGATAGGAGCATTGTCTCAGATCAACAAAAAAGAAAGAGTAGCTATACTGCTTTTTGAAATTGGAGGATTTTCCATTGAGGAGATCACCCGCATTCAAAATGAAAAAAGTGAATCGACTATAAAATCACGGTTAAGTCGGACGAGGAAAAAGTTAAAGGAGTTCATGGTAGATCAAATGAATGAGGAAAAAGCTTCGGCTCATAAAGTTCATTCTATAAACCGAAAAACTAAAGATCTATACCATGAGACCTCAAAAATCATCAAAGAAATTAAATCCATTGGGTGAAATTATGAACCTTCCGGACGCTTTTAATCAGTTAAAAAATACAAAGCACAATTCTTCTTTTGAGAATTTGGGTGATTGGTTAAATCATAACACATCAAAACCCAAGAAAATGAAATCACTGTATAAAATAGCAGCATCCTTAATTTTAGTAACAATGATCTTAATTGCATGTACTGTACCGGTACAGCATGAAGAAGAAATTGGTTATATGCTAAAAGGATTAGCTCCGGCAATGGATGCTAAGTATAAATCAAACTTGAAAGCCGAGTTTGAAAAAGTGGGGCTAGTCCCTTCTCAAGTAAGAGTTAGCCAAGTGCTAATAGAACATGAAGAAACCGGAGAGACCAACGGAGATAAACTCACAGAAGTTATTATGGTGCTTCCTAAAGCTGATTTCGCAGCAGCTGAAGATAAAAAGTCAAAGCTTGCAGGAATTTTTGATTTTCAATCATTGGAAATTCTGCCTATCGAAGAAACCGTGGAAAGAACCGTATTTGAATCTGCTCTTCATACTTTTGATTTAAAGGTGAGAGAGGAGATCACGGAAGAAGAAATCTCTGCTAGGATAAATAAGTTCTTACATGAGAATAGTGATACAATGCAGGGAGATGCTAAAATAAAAACTGATCAAGATGGGAATAGGATTGTTGAGCTCAGTTTAGAAACTATCATGGAAGAAACTGTTGATTATGAAGTTAAATATGAGCCCAACGGAAACACGCATTACCGTACTAAGAAGTCCATTGATCTGTTGCATAATGACCTTTCTCCAAAAAACTCTGCTTCTGAAAGAACAAAGAATATGAGTTCGAAAGAAATTAAAGATCTGAAGCTAAGAGAAACCCAGAAGAAAAATATGTTGGAAGAGAAGTATCAATAAAACCACTAAAATATTTAAGACAAAAGGCGGTCTATACAGGTCGTCTTTTTTTATTAGAATCGGATCAGATTTCCGAGCGCTAATTCTTTACCTGAAGAACTTTTTAACCCCAAAGTTGTGCTTTCAAAATGACTTGGAAATCCCGAAACAGAAGATAGAATTTTCTTTAAGTCTGAAAGCGGAAGCTGTGGTGAATAGGTATTTAAAATGAAAAAGCGTTGATTTGGATCGAGTAATTTCATAGCATTTTCAAGAAGATTTGGGAGATCTCTATTTAATTTCCAACGACCTCCTTTTGGCCCAAGTCCAAAAATAGGTGGGTCCATAATAATCCCGTGATAGGTCTTCCCTCGGCGAATTTCTTTTTCCACAAAGGTTGGTGCGTCTTCCACGATCCAGCGAATAGAATCAATGTTATTTAGATCAGCATTTTCTCGCGCCCAATTAACTACACTTTTTACTGAATCGATATGGGTCACTTCAGCACCAGAAATATCAGCAGCTAAACTAGCGCCTCCGGTATAAGCAAAGAGATTTAAGAATTTTGGAGTAATTCCCTGTGCTAGAAGTTCCGAGCATTTCTCACGAATAAACTCCCAGTTTTCTGCTTGCTCCGGAAAAATTCCAGGATGCTTAAATGAACCCTGACTTAATTTGAATTTGATATCTTGTTTTCCAAAAGGATAAGAAATATTCCAATCTTCCAGATTTTTATCCCAACTTCCCTTTTGATTTCTGGATTCGGAAAAGATCGCATCAGCTTTTTGCCACTCTGTATTCGGTAGAGACTTTGCCCAGGTTGCAGATGGTTGTGGACGATCAGTAATAATATGTCCGAACCGCTCTAGTTTACGTTCGTTACCGTGGTCGAGAAGTTCGTAGTCTTTCCAGTTTTTGGGTGAATGCATAGAATCAAAGAATAAGTATTACCCTTTTAAACTACCGAAAAGAGTAGAGAATTGTGAATTGTGTTTAGCCTTAATAATATTCCAATTTAGAATAATAAAGGAGTGAATTAATCTGAGTGGTCACTCAGAGAGTTCTGAAATATCATTATTTTCTATAACTCCGCTTGTATTACTATTCAACCCTTCAATCATCGCTTTAGCAACATCTCTTGCTTTGATCGGGTGATATTTTTTTAATCCTGGGATTTTGCAAAGTACCTTCGCTAAAGGGACCCCGATGCGTTCTCCTAAACGAAATTCATCACGATTTCCGTCCAGAAATGAAGGTCTTAGTATTAATGATATCTCGAAATCTAATTTCTGTACAGCATTGTCAAGTTCTCCTTTAATTCGGGGGTAAAAGGAGCTAGACTCAGAATTAGCACCTACTGATGAAACTAGAGCAAAACCAGTAACTCCATTCTTAGAAGCCGCTTTTGCTACTTCATACTGGTATGTATAATCTATTTTATACTGAGCCTCTTTACTTCCGGCTTTTTTAATAGTAGTTCCCAACACGGAAAAAAGATGATCCCCAGTTACTAAATGACCCCATTTTTCAGGATGATCAAAATCGATGATATACTCTTTTAATTTTGAGTGTGAGTTACCCGTAGTTCTTCTGTGCAAAACTACTATGGAATCATAGCGGTCATCATTAAGTAAAATTTGGAGGACGTGAGAGCCAACCAAACCTGTTGCTCCAATAATAGTTGCGGTTTTTTTCATTACGTCTAAAAAGTGAAACTAGCTACATTACCAAGCAAAAGCTCCGAATTGAATAGGAGGGAGTTCAATTTCTTTGCCGGTAATTTTTATGTTTCTAGTACCCTGCTCCTCCATCGTCCTGTTTTGAAATTGAAGAACAAAATTATAGGAAAGAGTTTTTCCTTCATCTCTTCGAGGGAAGTCAATCTCAACGGTATAGATACTATCAACCGGTTCAGTGTCGGATAGATAAATAGTTTGGTATCCATTTAAAGGCTTCATGTTTCCAACAAGCTTAACTTTATCTATAGGGGGAACAAAAAGACTATCCTGAAGAGCTTTTCTCATATCAAGATTAAAAAAAATCTTTGTTTGAGCTGAAGCTGAAACTGATAGTATTAATAGAGTGAAAACAGAGATAACAGTTTTTGTACGAATCTTCATTGTTTGGATATATTAGTAGTTTACTTCTGCTACACGATCTTTCCAAGAAAGGATAGAAAATACACTTTCTCTAGGGAAATGAGGAGGTATAGAATAACGAAGACGAACATCATATTCATAGTTTTTTGAAAAGCCAGTATCACCAAACCATCCTCCGAAAGTACCAACAGGGCCTCTATTTTTTTGGATAATACCACCAAGTAGATTTATTTTTCCTCTATATCCACCACTACTATAATTTTCCACCGAAAACGAAGTACCCATAGCCATAATGGAGGCATGTAAATTTACGTCTCTACTTCCTTTGTAACTATGCGCATTTCTGTCGAGAATAACATTTTCTTCACTCACTAGACCAAGTAAGTCTGTAGATGTAGGATCTGATACCGGGTTTGAGTTATACTCTATGTCTCCCATAATTTCTATATCCTTTTCTGAATGTAATGTAATGGGACCACTTACTACTCCTTTTACTCTAGTTTTCTCACTGGAAGAAATTATGCCATTGTGTTGATTCACAGTGTAATTCTGCACGGGACCCCAAGATGAGGATCCATCATTATATTCAGAAACATCTATAGATCCATTGCTCTTAAATGTTACATCAATAGGTTTATTAAAGGTTAACCCTGATGAATTGGCAATACTTTTAAGACTAGTGATCTGTGCATTAGTTGGCAAAGGTCGTGTTGGTGAATTAAAATCAGTGGTACTTTGAAAATCTGGATTATCTCCAAACAGACTTTTACTCGTCCACATATTTGGGCTAGAGACATGACCATAAAATGTTGGTGAGCCAGACATACGAAAAGTACCGTTAGTATGAATAGGACCAGATATCACATCGGAACCATAAAAATAGATGTCTCCAACGCCAACTAAACTACTTTGTTCACGATCAGAGAAGTAGGAATATTTCGAAAAGGAATCTCTTCTCATTAAAACTTCGGTGATTACCTCTGTCCCTTCATAAGTAGCAACACTATAGAGTAGAACTTTGTAGCCATCCCAACCTCCGGCTCCAATTGTGATGCCTTCTGGGTAAGATTCACTATCAGCGTCATAAAGTGTTAAAGAAGCAGTACCCGGTAGTATCTTATCAGCAGAGAGTGAACCATCCCACTCATTATCAATAGTTAATTTTTCAATAGCTGTAGAAATTAAACTAACAGATGAATTTCTAGCTTGAAACTCATTAAGTGTAGTGATAGACCGTTCTGGTAGAAAACTTGCTCTTTGGTTGTTAGAAATTTGAATAATACCGGTGATTATAACAAAACCACTAACTAAAAATAACATTGATCGTCCCATAAATAAATTCCTCTAAAAAGTTAAGTTATTGGGCACAATAGTTCGTTGCCAAATGGTGCGGTAATATTGAGGACTGCCATTAGAATTTGTATAGTAAGGCTCATCCGCTTCATAAATTAATTCTATCTCAATCTGCTTTATCACACTTCTGTCATTAGTAACAGCACCCTGCGCTGTGTAATATTTAAACTCTAACCTACTAACATAAAACTCAGTAACTTCTTCATTCCCTGCAACCAAAGGATCTGGATCCCAGGTTCTTTTTAAAATATAGTCGTTGGGGTTTGTAGTATTTCCTGCTTTTGTGCTGGTAAGCCTCCATTCTACCTCATCATAATCGAGATCTTTAACTTCATCGCCATCAAAAATATCACCTTTAAATTTAAGTACGTTGGACTGATGCGTGATGAAATTGTCTGCCGTGCCGGTATTATATCCTAATCTGGATATATCATTTTCTAGTATCTCAACAATGGTATCAATTTTAGTTTGAGACGAAACCGTCATTGTGGTTTCTACCGTAGAATTTAAAACTGAATTATTGAAGTATAGGAGAGATAATAAAAGCATACCACCTATTACAAAACTTGTTAGTAGGCTAATATTCATTTTTCAAAGGCTTTAATGAATGTTAACTCGGCTGTTATATCTGGGTCATAATCGGTTTGTGTTACTATAACTCTAACTAAATATCTGTTTACTAAAGGATCATTTTCGTTAATCAAAGTAGAACTTGCAGAAACAGTAAAGGTTTCTGAATACTCATTTGAAGCGCCATATTGTTGAACTGCATTCTTTGGGTAGTTTCTAAATATATATGAGTTGTGATTCGATCTTAAGAGGTTTTCTTTGTCTCTACTTAAAAGTTTAACCTGATCGATTTCATCTTGCGCTAAAGCAATCACTCTATACTCAACATCAGATTGTAATGTTGATTGAGATGTTCTAAGAAAGCTATTTGCTGTATTCAATGTTAGCATTGAAAAAACCAGCATTGCACCCATTAGATAAAATATGTCTGAATAATCGTTCATTGGAAATAGTAAGTATGTACCTCGAAATAGTAAGTACGAAAGGACTGAAAAAGTGGATTGAGAAGAGAAGCACTTTTTTAATCCATCATATACCTATCAATTTAACAGTTTTCTGTAAATCGGATACACTCAAAAAGACGAATAATTAGAGAAAAACGCTAATTAATTCTTTTTAAGGTACATTAATGAACATCAATCATTATTTATTCAAAAGATTCTAAAACCCTACTTACAATTCCATCCATAGCTGGTGTTTTAATCCATCTAGCAACAATTATAAGGTCATTTTCTTGATCTACATACACCATATTAGTACCGGAACCTAAATGGAAAAAGGACGACTCCGGTGCACTTGGAAGTCGTTTTTTATCAGTATTTAAAAACCAATTCATGAATCCGTAATCATTTTGAGCTTTAGTTGGAGTTTGAGCCATTTCATTCCACTCTTTAGAAACAAGTTGCTCTCCATCCCAATTGCCATCATGCAAAGTCAAAAGTCCAAATCGAGCTTGGTCACGGGCTGATATAAACATACCGCCACCCCAGTGTCCACCGCCACTTACAGCTTGCATCTGTTGCCCATCAATAACTACCCATGAATTCTCATAGCCTTGCCATCTCCATGTTGGAGAAGCTCCAATCTTATCCATAATACTTTCTCGAAGAACTTTAGGGAGCGGCTCCCTTAGCACATTCATTAGTGCTAACGCAAGCACATTAACCCGAACATCATTATACTCGTAAGCACTTCCAGGTTCTTTCCTTTCTCTTTTCCCCCATTCAGAACGATCTTTGCTAGGACGATCAGCCCAATCTGGCTTTCCCCAAAGCGTTCCTTCCCAATCACTGGTTTGTCGTAATAAATGATTCCAGGTAATTTTAGAGTTGTGCTCCCCTTTGAATGGTTCCATCACTTTTGCCGAACCGTAGTGATCAGATTTATTTCTGTTATCATCCCACTGCATTTCTAGTATCGGCGCCATATACGGGTCAACTTTATCATTTACGTCACGAATCAGACCTTTGTCGTATGCAAGACCTGCTGTATACGATAAAAAACTCTTAGTAACACTATGAGTCATATCTACTCGGAAAGGTTCTCCCCATTCAGCAACTATATATCCATCCTTAATAATGATTCCTGTTTGTGGTCCTCGATCTTTAAATGGCCCCACTCCATCACCATAAGGTTCTCTTCCAAAAGTCCCATAGTGATTTTCTTCCATACTTCGAGGATTCTCAATTTCATTATCCTTAGCGAACTGAATGGCTTCCTGAATTTTTGCCGCATTCATTCCAACTTCAGCGGGTGTTTTCATCTCCCAGTCATACCATTTTCCCGGAAAGTAATCTTGGGCTGTAACTGAAATTGAAAAAATTGATACGAAAATAAAAAGTAGTAATCGCTTGGTCATGAGTACTTATGAATTAGTTATTTGCAGAAAATAAACTAAGAAATGGTAACTGCCCAATCTAATATGGAGTTTTACATTTATATAAGCTCATTTCAGATTTATCCTTAATCCCTCAAACGCCACTTTAAAACCCAGCTCTTCTACCTTTTTTCTCTCTGGAGAGTCCAAAATCAAAGGATTAGTATGGTTAAAGTGGATGAATTGAATTTTAGCTTTTTCAGACGCCTCTAAATCTTCAAACAATTTTAAACTTTCCTCAATAAATGGGTGAGGAATTTCACTCATATCTCGCCCAGGAAGTTCATTTTGATCATAAAAAGTACCATCTAGAAATGCGTAGTCTACTTTCGAGACCTCTTCAATTATTGACCGTTCCCAGATTCCCCACTTATTGATATCCGGGATAAATAGAACCGAAGTTGAATCTGTTTCAATTTTATATCCAACAGTTTCAGAGAATTCATCCCGATGTGGAACTAAAAATGGAGTGACTGAAATGCGACCATTCAATTCTACCGGAGAATCTTCTGTTAAGGCGTTGATAGCTATGTTTTCTAAGTTCACCAACTGACTCCATGGCCCATTGCTCTTCAAGTATTCTCCCATTTTGGGCATAACATACACGGGTACATTATTTGCACCCATAACTTCTCTCCCTAAATGCATGAGACCTGTGTAATGCCCCATGTGAGCATGCGTTAGAAAAATGCCTGAAAACTGATTAGAATCCTGTGATATCTCTTTTATTCTTTGAAACTGATGTTTAAAATCAGGAGTGGCTTCAAATATCCAATATTTCCCAGATCTATGATCTATCAACCCAAGTGATGTCGCATATCGTTCTTCAACTTTCCCTTCCCAGAAAAGCCGGCAATTTTCTTTTTCACAGTTTGCTTGAGGAAAACCTGCATCTTGCGCTATGCCCAATACAACCAACTCAATGTCAGATGAAGGCGTTGGATTCTGTTTGTTATCAGATCCCGGATTAGAACACCCCATGCATGTTAAGAATAAAATAAAAAATAGATTTTTCATCTTGGAATGAATGGATTTAAAAGAAATAAAAAAAGCCTCGCACATAATTATGTACGAGGCTTGATTAAGAGAGTACGGATTAGCTTTACTGCGTTCCGTAGAAACGCTCTTTGGTAATATAATCTCCATCCCATTTTTGAGTAGCAACCTGCTCAAGCTGCATTCTGTCTCCACCTTTAAAGGTTACATCCATAACACACTCTACAGCAGTTGTTGAATTATCTTCATTTGAAGTGATGGATTTAACATCCATGCCATGAAATTCCTCTACACTTGAAAAAAACTCAATTTCTCTATCTCTATTTGTGTCTTTTCCTGATACTACTTTACCGTCTTCAAGAATCATATCACAGTTAGTATGGTAGTACTTTTCAAAAGCATCCATGGCTTTACCTTGACCAATCTGTGTGTATATGTCCTTTATTCTATCTAAATACGTCATTTTATCAAATATTTAATTCAATGTTAAATTATTCTGTATTGATGTAACTATTGAGAAAGGACTTTCGTTCAGAGTAGCTTAAAAAACTATAGACGCAAGGAATTTTATCTTTGTGATTAGTATAGATAAGAGAAATCACATCTAAAATGGACACACTTTAGCGTCATATTAAGAGCTATTCAAAAATGTAGCTCTATCTAACTTCGTTCTAACATCCGCTCTAGAGAAAGCACTGCATATTTGGAGACATCTTCCGGAACAGTGATCTGATTAACTACTTCACCGGCTTCAAGTTTTTCCAAACTCCAAAGTAAATGAGGAAGGTCAATGCGATTCATTGTTAAACAAGGACACATAAATGGGTTTAGAGAAACAATGGTCTTATCCGGATGTTCATCTTTAATACGATTAACCAAATTCATCTCTGTACCTATTGCCCATTTACTTCCGGCAGGTGCTTCGTTTATTTTAGTAATGATGTAATTAGTAGAGCCCGCATAATCGGATGCCTGAACAACATCGTAGGTACACTCTGGGTGAACTATAATATTCATTTCCGGTTCCTGCTTTCTCAGGTTCTGAATATGTTGAATATTAAATTTCTCATGAACCGAGCAATGACCTTTCCACAAGATCACTTTTACGTTTTCGTAATCACCTTCATACTCAAATGTATTTGTGAGCGGTGCATAAACAGCCATTTCCTCAAGCTTTATACCAAGCTCAACTGCGGTATTTCTACCTAGATGCTGATCAGGCAAAAACAGGATTCGTTCTTTCTGAGTAAACGCCCATTCGAGCATTTTTTTAGCATTTCCTGAAGTAACACAAGCGCCGTCATTTTTTCCAACAAATCCTTTAATCGCCGCGGTAGAATTCACATAAGTCAAAGGCAAAATGGTATCTCCCCAGATTTCCTGCATCTGTTTCCAACCTCTTTCGGTTTGATCAATGTCAGCCATATCAGCCATAGAACAACCGGCACGCAAATCTGGCAGTATAACCTTTTGATCAGGGCGTGTAAGCATATCAGCAGTTTCAGCCATAAAATGAACCCCGCAAAAAGCAATGTATTCTGCTTCATCCATCGTAGCACAAATTTGTGCAAGCTTTAAAGAGTCACCACGGGCATCTGCAAATTGAATAACCTCATCTTTTTGATAGTGGTGTCCCGGAATAAATAATTTTTCACCAAAGTTAGATTTGATCTCGCGAACTCTTGCCTCCATTTCTTCCACAGAAAGTTCACTATACCTTTTTGGTAAAGATATTTCAGATTCAACTTCTAAAATGTCTAGTACATCCATAATATTCAATTAGTCGATAGAGCTTAAAATCAACAATGCGATTTCTTGCTTCTGCGACAATACATTATTTATTCAAATTAAAACTTATATCCAACGCTTTTACCGAATGCGTGAGCCAACCTAATGATATAATATCAGCACCACATTCTTTATATCCATTAATCGTATCGGGAGTGATGCCTCCTGATACCTCCACTACTATCCCATCCGGTATAAGCTTAACCAATTCCTTCACCTCTTGTGGAGTTCGGTTGTCAAGCATAATCACATCAACGTTTGCATCAATGGCTTCTAACACCTGCGCTTTACTTTCCGTTTCTACTTCAATTTTTACCATATGACCAATTCTACCGCGTACAATTTCCACAGCTTTTGTAATACTCCCAGCTGCTTTAATATGATTGTCTTTTATCATCACTCCGTCATCTAATCTAAAGCGATGATTTTTACCTCCGCCACAAGTTACGGCGTATTTTTGGAGTGACCGAAGTCCGGGAAGTGTTTTCCGAGTATCAGTAATACTGATAGATGAATCATCTAATAACTGAATTAGTTCGGCGGTAGAAGTCGAAATTCCAGATAAATGCTGAACCAAATTTAGAATTACCCGTTCTGCTGTAAGTAATATTTGCGTTGGGCCTTCTACTTCAGCAATAATATCTTTTTGTTTAACTGAATCTCCATCTTTTTTAAACGTAGTAACTTTCACGTCTTCGCCAATAACATCATAAGCAATAGCTAATGATTGGAGCCCTGAGAGCGCTCCATCTGCTTTGGCTGTAAAAGTACCTTTTGAGATATGGTCAGGTTCAAAAATAGATCCTGAAGTGAGGTCACCCATTCCAATATCTTCTTTGATAGCTTGTTCTATAATTTCTCTTAGATGAATGGAGATCATGGCTGTAAAAGCCTTAAAAATTTAGGTATTTTAAATTCATAATAAAGATACAGCATTTCTATAAAAAGTACGATTTATGATTTATTTGGATCACGCCGCAACTACACCCATCAGCGAACAGGCTTTAGAGGTTTTTGTAAATGTATCTACCCATTATTTTGGGAACCCAAGTAGCTTGCATGATCCGGGAGCAGAAGCAAAACACCTTTTAAATGCCGCTAGACGAACTATTGCTAATATTGTAAACGCGAATTCGAATGAGATCGTTTTTACAAGCGGAGGATCAGAATCAAATCACCTAGCAATAAAAGCCTTGTTGCGCAGCACTCACAAATCAAAGAATCATATTATAACGTCTGAAGTTGAGCACTCATCGGTGAGAAATCTATTTGATGAGTTAGAACGCTCAGGTTACGAAGTTTCGAGAATAGGTGTTGATGCAAAGGGTATAATTTCTTTGAATGAAGTGGAAAAGATGATGACTGATAAAACGGCTCTGATATCTATACAGCATGCGAACTCAGAAACCGGTGTGATCCAAGATGTAGAAAATATAGGTAAGCTTGCAAAAAAGAAGGATGTACTGTTTCATTCTGATTGTGTTCAAACATTCTGTAAAATCGGAATAGAGTCGGACTGGTTTGATGCCTTTTCAGTTTCATCACACAAAGTATATGGCCCAAAAGGAGTAGGTGCTTTTTTTATTAGAAAAGGAATTGAGATCACTCCTGAAATACCCGGGACATCTCAAGAAAGAGGATTAAAAGCAGGCACCGAGAACGTAGCTGGAATCACTGCCTTTGCTACGGCGGCTAAATTACTTTTTGCCGAGCGGTCGGATGAGTTTATCAGACTCACTAACTTAAGAGTGAAGTTGTTAGAATCACTTACCAGAAAAAGTATTGAGTTTGTTGATGAAGGAAAACCTGAAAGTAAACTTCCTCATATTCTAGGTCTGAGATTCAAAAGGATGGAAGGACAGTTTTTAATGTTAGAATGCTCCCAAGCCGGTTTAGCAATTTCAACAGGTAGCGCATGCCAGGTAGGTTCAGAAAAACCAAATAGAACGATGAAGGCAATGGGTAGAACTGATGAAGAGGCTCGAGAATTTGTTCGTTTATCGTTAGGTAAAAAAAATCATGAAGAGCAAATTGATGTGATAATTGAAAAAATTGATACTATCTTAAACAGACACTTTGCAAAAATAAAATTTTAGCAAACATTCTGCGTTGTACGCAATGAAACATGAATTATATAACTGATATGAAAAAGGGAATATTTTTAACATTACTATTGAGCATAGTTACTTTTGGTTTTGCACAAGCTCAGAGTAGTAGCCAAGCACCACTAAAAATTACAAAATTCAGTGATTACCAATGTCCGGCATGTAAGTATTATGGACAAATTTTGGATCAGATAAAAGAAGATTTTGGTTCACGTATAGAAGTCACTTATAAAAACTATCCTCTAAGAATGCATCAATATGCTGAACTCGCAGCTAGAGCAGCTGAAGCAGCAAAAAAACAAGATAAGTTTATTGAGATGCATGAAATGTTGTTTGTAGGACAGGAACAATGGAGCCGTGGTAATGCTCAATCCATTTTTATCGGCTATGCAAAAGAACTAGGATTGGATATGGAGCAATTTGAGACTGACCTGAATTCTGCTCGATTAAATAGAGTTGTTCTTGCAGACAAAAGAGAAGGAACGTCTTTAGGTGTTAACTCAACTCCGACATTTTTTATTAATGGTGAGAAAGTAGAGAGATTACCTCAAACCTATGAAGCATTTAAGATGCTAATAGAATCTAAAATGAAGTAATCCAGAAAACTAAGTTTTCAAAGCCCCTCACAAAATTGTGCGGGGCTTTTTTTATGACTAGAAATTTAAGAAAGAAACTATCACATAAGCGCTGATGTTTCTTAATTAGCTTCTTATATTTAGAGTATGGCTAGAAAAAAATTCCAAATCCCCGAAATGTATAAATCGCCGATTATCCGAAAGGTTAAGGAAGCGACAAAAATTACTGATCCTATGAAAAAGGATCTTGATCCTACCGTGTTAGATTTTGGAGCAGCTCAATTTTACATACCTAGATTCTTTGGTTTTTGTTATGGAGTAGAGAACGCTATCGACATTGCATACAGAGCTGTGGAAGAAAACTCTGATAAAAATATTTATTTGCTGAGCGAAATGATTCATAATCCAACAGTAAATGAAGACCTATTACAAAAGGGAGTGAAGTTTTTATTTGATACAGATGGCACTGAACGCATACCGATTTCATCACTTAATTCAGAAGACATTGTTATTGTACCAGCGTTTGGTACTACAGTAGAAATCGAGGAAGAGCTAAAAAAAGTGGGAATATCCCCTTACGAGTTTAACACAACTTGTCCTTTTGTCGAGAAAGTTTGGAAACGAGGAAAACAACTTGGAAAAAAAGATTACAGTTTAGTTGTTCACGGCAAACATCAGCATGAAGAGACCAGAGCTACGTTTTCTCAAAGTGCACAGCATTCTCCGGTTGTTGTACTTCTAACCCCTGAAGAAGCGACGATACTTGCTGAGATCATGACTAAAGTGCGACCCTTATCTGACTTTGACAAGTATTTTGGTCATAAGTCAACTCCGGGCTTTGACCCTTATGTAGACTTGAAACGATTTGGGGTGATCAATCAAACCACCATGCTTGCTACCGAAACCCAAGAGGTGATGGATATCCTAAAAGAAGCGGCTATCAAGCTTTATGGAGAATCAGATATTTTAGATCATTTTGCTGACACTTCCGATACACTTTGCTACGCAACTAATGAAAACCAATCTGCAACTTTGGCTCTTGCCGAAACAGACGCAGACTTAGCCTTAGTGGTGGGTGGTTATAACTCATCGAACACCATGCATTTAGTTGAAATACTAGAACATAAATTTCCAACATTTCATGTTAGAGATGCTGGTGAAATTAAATCCGATGACCTCATTTTACATTTCGACCAATGGAAAAAAGAAATACTAGAAACTTCAGAATGGTTACCTAAAAAGGATGAACCGGTTAAAATAGCTCTTACCTCAGGTGCTTCATGCCCGGATATTTTGGTTGATGAAGTGATGTTAAAAGTGATGGAGTATTTTGATGATCTAAAAGAAATTGAAGAAGTGATCGCTCCTTTTGAAGAAACCTAAAGCCTGCTTCAATCAAAGTCATTCTGAGGATACGTCCGAAGAATCTGCACAATTGTTATTCTCTTGAATTCTTCTTTATGACTCTTTTTTTCGTCAAGCTAGTGCACCAAGCACTTTTTCTTGCCTAAAAATTACTGATCTACCACACTAAAATATGCTACTGCTTTGGGTTGAAAGCTTCTAAGCTTTAATGCGTATTTAGTAGCAACCAGTTCTATATCAGGGGTTACAAATCCTGTCTCATCTTCCTGAATCTTCCTGTAAGGAACATATACTGCGTACGGAGCTTGGTTAGTGATTTCAGAAAACTGTTCAAGCGGTACATCATACCGAATGGTAATGGAAGATGGGTTATAAGTGATGTTCTGTCCTCTAGGTAAATCACGAGTACGGATATAGACACTAATTTCATTCTCAGTGAATTCCGATACATTAGCGTTTAAAGTTAAATTATCAAGCGAGACATCTAAGAGAGGATTTTTATTGACGATTGGAACAGAAACTTGAACATCTTCTTTTATATCAGATAGTATAAGACTGTCTTCGATTACCCATTCTGTAATTGAACCCATTTGGGATATAGCTCCTGTAACTGAAATACTATCCGGAGAAATTGTGGGCTCACTTATAAGTCCAAATCGCGGTTCGAAGTTTAAATCCCAGTTTAACTTTAAAGGAACTCTTTTAGTGATCTTTTCTTCTAGAGATACTGTTACTAAAATTGGCTCAACCTTAGATACTTCTACTTCTTGAAATGTGTTCATCTGTTGCCGAACCTGATTAAATAAATTCACTTCAGAATTATCTACATCAATTGGTATGGAAGGCGGATTATTATAAAGACTAATTAGCGGTAAGGCTGTTCCTGTTAAACTCACTTCTACAAACTCAGGTAACTCATCCGTTAGAGCAAGTTCTGGGGGAATGCTTCCCACTTCAAGTGGCATATTAACTGTTATATTAAAAATACCATTAAGGTTTACAGCAAACCAAAGGCTTATTGCAATTACAAACGCAAAAATAAACACCAAGACGCTTTCTTTGGTGACCACCTTGCCCTCCTCTTCTTCGCCAGGCTTAGTGCCTTTCTTGATGTAAGAAAGTATTCGGTCTTTTATATTTTGAAGAGGGTTATCGGACATAAAGTAATATAGATTTGAACCGTGCCTTATTCAACTAACTTCGGACAATGATGTCCCCAACTATTTGAGCTTTTACTTTTTCATTAAGACGTTTTGCAATGCTAAATCTATTTGCATGAATCTCATGTCTCCACACTTGGTTTGAGACCTTTATAACAAGCTTTCCAGACTCAAAGTGAATATCTGTAACCTGTGATGCAATGCGACTTCCTACTACATCTTTCCAAACAGAAAGTACCATTCCCTGCCTCAATTTTTTCTTATGAGGAAATTTGTCCAAATAGCTCTGGAGTGATTCACTTATAGGTTTTGGGGTATCAAATCTCATTTTTCTTCTCTCACTTGTCCATCTTGAACAGAAAATAATTTATTACGATTTCCGTCAAAGGTGACATATTCTTCGAAAGGTACTGGATTTGCGGAGGTTATAAAAGTTTGCCCCTCGTGCTTTTGCAAAGCATCAAGAAGAATCTCTGTTTTTCTGGGATCTAAATCACCAAATACATCATCCAGCATTAAGATAGGGAGATCATCAAGTTCATCAGAATAATAATGAAGTTGAGCTAATTTTAGCGATAGTGCGAAAAGTCGATGCTGACCTTGTGACCCAAAGCGCCGAAGTTCAAAATCATCTAAATAAAAAATCACTTCATCTTTATGAGGTCCCGTTAGTGTTTGCTCTCGCTCAATTTCTTTGTCAATGGTGTCTTCAAGAGCTTTTTCATATTGAATTTTGATCTCTTCCGGATCAACCGATGGTTCACAGAATGTTTGATACTCTAAATTGATAGTGAGATCCATTCCAGATATCATAGCATAATCACGAGCTAAGTATTCTTTAAAGTTTTGGAGCACTTTATATCGAGCTGCAATGATGCGTGAACCCGTTTCTACAAGCTGAATATTCCACGGCTCCAGATAAGATTTAAGAACTGAAATTGAACCATGAAAATCTTTCAACAATGTATTTCGCTGCCGCCTTACTTTGCGGTAATCAATCAAGTCACGAAGATAAGAAGTCGAGATCTGACTGATAAACGAGTCTAAAAAAGATCGCCGTTCAATAGGCCCTTCGAGAGTAAGTTTTTTATCATCAGGAGCAAGAACTACTACAGGTACCATCCCGATCAGGTCGGAAAGTCTTTCAAGAGGAGAATCGTTGACAAATATTTTTTTACCGTCTCCTCGCGAATATGAGCAACCTACATCAAATTCAGAACGGATATTTCCTTCAAAATGGCCTTTGATCATGAAGTACTTTTCTTCGCTATTTATCACATACTGATCAGTTGTTGATACAAAACTACGCGACATGCAAAGAAAATGTATGGCGTCAATAAGGCTGGTTTTTCCTGCACCATTTGGACCCGTTATTACATTGAGATGAGGAGCCCACGTCACCTTGGTATTTACATGATTTCTAAAATGAAGTAATTCCTGTGAAGTAATTCTCATGCTTCAATAGTACAAATAAAAAGGGCAAAAAAAGACCTTGTATCGGTACAAATTTCGCCCTTCATAATTCGATAAGTAATTAAAAGTACCTAAATAATTCTGTATGGATTTTAAAACCCAAACGTATCATGTCCCATATAAATGGCACTTTCACCAAGCTCTTCTTCAATGCGCAGAAGTTGGTTGTATTTTGCAATACGATCGGTTCTACTCATTGAGCCTGTTTTTATTTGCCCGGCATTTGTAGCCACTGCAAGATCTGCAATAGTTACATCTTCAGTTTCACCTGAGCGATGTGATATAACTGCAGTGTAGCTGTTTTTATGAGCCATCTCAATAGCATCCAACGTTTCGGTCAAAGTACCAATTTGATTTACCTTGATCAGAATTGAATTAGCAATCCCATTTTCGATACCATGAGCAAGGCGCTCAGTATTTGTAACAAAAAGATCATCTCCAACTAATTGTACTTTATCACCAATAGATTCGGTAAGCTTTTTCCATGCATCCCAATCATCTTCAGCCATACCATCTTCAATAGAAATGATTGGATATTTGTTAGCCCACTCAGTCCAAAATCCAACCATCTCGTCTGTATCCTTGGTAGAACCGTCGCTCCATTTGAATTCATACAATCCGGTATCAGCGTTATAAAATTCTGAAGAGGCTGGATCTAAAGCAATAAGAACATCATCTTGAGGAGTGTAACCGGCGTTTTCGATTGCTTGAAGAATTACTTCAATAGCTTCTTCATTAGATTTCAAATTTGGAGCAAATCCACCTTCATCACCAACTGCAGTGCTATACCCTTTATCGCTAAGTACGCTTTTAAGGTTGTGAAATATTTCAGCCCCCATTTGTAAAGAATGACTGAAAGATTCCGCACCGGCAGGCATAATCATAAATTCCTGTAGGTCAACGCTGTTGTCAGCATGAGATCCACCGTTTATGATGTTCATCATAGGCACAGGCATTACCTTTGAGTTAACTCCCCCAACATATCTCCAAAGAGGCATACCCAATTCGCTGGCTGCTGCTTTTGCACAAGCAAGCGAAACGCCTAAAATAGCATTAGCGCCAATTTTACCTTTGTTCTCAGTGCCATCGATGTCTAGTAATAATTGATCAAGAGCAACTTGGTTGAACACAGGGAAACCTCTTAGTTCTTCATTGATCAGACCATTCACATTATCGACAGCCTGTTGAACTCCTTTTCCTAGAAAATATTCTTTATCTCCATCTCTTAGCTCAACTGCTTCATGTTCTCCTGTTGAAGCCCCGGAAGGAACCGCAGCTCTCCCCATAGCTCCACTATCTAGGATTACATCTACTTCAACAGTTGGGTTGCCACGCGAGTCAATTATTTGGCGTGCTACTAAGTCTTCAATAAAACTCATTTATGATCTCCGATTGTATTAGTTTTGAGTCTGTAAAGGTACAGCGATTTAAGATGTTCTTAAAGCACTTTTATGCGTAGCTTTTAACAGTCAATTTTAACAATAATGAGGAAATATTTTGAGCTTAAACCATCCGTGGGTTATTCTACTCGATATAGATGGAACGCTATTAACTGTAGATCGAAAATTTAATCGCCCTTTAATACGATCCATTTTGGATGAGCTTAATATCGATTACCCTGATATGGAGAAAGAAGGATTTTCAGGGCGAACAGATCACGATATTTTAACTTCTTTTCTTGTTAACCACGATTTTGATGAAGATCTGTATCAAAAAATGAAGGCATTATATCTGGAAAAAACTCATACCGAAATGAATTCCAGTCATGTGATTAGACATTCCCATATTGATGAAGCTATTTCTTTCTTAGATGAATCCGGAGCTTATATTGGACTTTTAACCGGTAACTACCCTAGTGCTGCTAAAGCAAAACTTCGTGTAGCGGACATTCATTATGATTTTAAATTCGGTGCTTTCGGAGAGTTTGATAAGGATAGAAATCAGCTACCACTAATTGCATTAAATGAGGCCGAAAAGCGATTGGGAATCAAACCTGACCCTAACAAATTTGTCATTATTGGTGATACCCCTCGGGATGTTGAATGCGCAAATTTCGCGGGAATGAAAAGCATTGCAGTAACAACAGGGCGATTTGGTAAAGAAGATCTACAACACTTAAATCCTAGTATGATCATTTCAGATCTTTCTAATCCCGAAAAATGGTTTGCTAAACTGATTGAGAATTAATCCCACATCCAGCCAAAAATGAAACTGATTTGTGCTGAACCATAATATTTTTTGGGCTCATAACTGGTAGTAGTCTGTAACTCACCTGCTTCATATCTTGGAAACCCATTTTGATCAACCAATGGTTTTGAAGGCTCTAGTATCTGTAAGCCTTTATCAAAATAATAGAAGTTATAGCCAAACTGGAAACTTTGAAGGTTTGCAAAATTACTACTGAAATCTATCCCAAGCTCTACACCTCCTGTTAAACCTAAATGCCAGTCCCCTTCTTTCCATCCGGTAAAAATGTCATTAGTCCTTTCAAAACTGGTGTAAAGTTGGTTATCGTTTTCACGAAATCCATTTCCATTAAAGTCATTAAAATAGGGATACGAAAAAGCGACAACCGGTCCTGTATTAATACTTCCAAAAAGTCGAAAGTTGTCTGAGATCTGTTCTGCAAGAAACCTGCGCTTTAATCCCACTGAAACAGGAAAAGATATTACTCGCTGATATTTATTTGGAACAGTTTTAGTACCAAAGAAATAATCGATATAAGTTTGCTCACTCGGATCTTTGATCCCACTAACTTTAAATGTTAAACTAGCTTCCGAATACCTGTTCAAGACTTTGCGGTATTGTCCTCCAACTCCGAACCCAAAATCATTGGCGCCAAAGATAAAACCAAAGCCGCTTCTAAAGCCTTCATCGTATAAATTCTTAGGAACTTCTTTCTTTCGAACATCGGGTTCTCCAAATTGTGCAAATATATTTGAAGTAGATAAAAATATAAAACCCGCTAAGCTTAATAAAAATAGGTTTTTCATGTTAATTTAGTTTTGCTTGAAAAGAAAGGTAACATAAATTCAACGAAAAATAACTGATTTTCTTATTGCCTTAAGTCTAGAACATGTTATTTTCAGCCAAATTTTTATAACGAAATAATCTAGAGTATGAATTCACATACCACATTTCTTGTGTTCGGACCTGCTGCAACATTACGACGTATGTCTGATAAAATGTTCAAAGACTATGCTCCAAAGTTTTTATATGAGCATAACAAAGAAGAAGGCAAAGACCAACTTTTCGTAGCGGTGTATGAAGAGTACGAAAAGCAAATAAACTCAAGTGTTACCTTAACCTGTATTTTTGAGAATACTCCAAAGCATAATAAAATTGTGCTTAAGAAAACAGGAGGAAGAATGGGTTTTAGAGGAAGTTCTTTATCAGAAGAAAGAAATGTAGAGTCGAACGTAATAGACTTTATTATTGATTTTGGAAAACGATTCGGACTTACTGTTCAAGAAGAACAAATTTCTGATATCCCAGCCGAAGAAAAAGAAGAAGAGTAATGTCAAACACTCGCAATGAGTGGACGGTACTTTCCATGTTGGAGTGGGCAACTTCTTACTTTGAAGAAAAAGAGGTGAAATCCCCCAGGCTAAGTATCGAATGGCTTTTGGCCTTTGTGCTAAACATTAAACGTTTAGACCTTTACCTAAAATACGACCGTCCACTTACAAGTGAGGAGCTAGAGATTCTTCGTCCATTTGTAAAACGAAGAGCGAATCACGAGCCGCTGCAATATATAACAGGAGAGACGGAGTTTTATAATTCCACAATTAAAATAAATCCAAGTGTTTTAATTCCAAGACAAGAAACAGAACAATTAGTTCAACTAATTTCGACTCAACACCAAGAAGAAGAAAACCTTACAGTACTTGATATAGGAACCGGCTCAGGTTGTATTCCAATTGCACTTAAGAAAGAATTCGACTCTTGGGATGTTTCGGGTTTTGATATTTCTACTGATGCACTCCGTATTTCAAATGAAAATGCAGATATTAATAATGTTCATGTTCACTTCTTTGAACACAACCTTTTCGAATCCAATTTGAACGGTGATAAAAGTGAGTTTGATCTCATTATTTCCAACCCTCCTTACATACTAAGTCATGAAGAGAAAACATTGGATGACGAGGTGAAGAACTTTGAGCCTCATTTAGCTTTATTTTGTGAGAGTACCCAAAAAATGTATGGAGCAATAGAAACTTTTTGTTCTAAAAACCTTTCTAAAAATGGTACACTATATTTGGAACTTCATGAAAGTTATTCCAGCGAAGTTAAAGATCTATTTACTTCTAGAAATTGGAATGCCGAAATAGCTAAAGATCTAGACGAAAAAGATAGATTTCTTGTTGCTTCTAAAGGTTAATTGTTTTAAACCATTGCAAGATTTTACGCTTATTTTACAATGTGGATAACTTGTGGAAAAATATTTTGAGATTTTACATTTACCTTTAGTGAAGGGTTAATTCTTTGTTACGACAATGTTACGCCCTGTCAAGCAGAAATTTAATTATACCCACTATTTTTTTTAATCTACTGCACTGCAGTCAGTTACAGCCATCTATTCAATGTGGATAACTTTTTTAAGATTAGCATTCTAGTGTTTGCATTGAGCCAAATAATTCTTCATTTTCAAAACAAGAAATAAAAGGAACAGCATTTTTTAGCTGTGGATAACTGATCTTTCATTTAGGGTTGAAAGATAAACTTTGTAGGAGCTTTGGAATTGAGGAAGATATCTGCTGATGAAGCATGGAGTGAGTGCTTAGACATTATTAAAGATAATATTAGTTACCAGAAATTTAAGTCTTGGTTTGAGCCTATCAAGCCAGTTAGTCTAGCAGATAATACGTTAACAATTCAAGTGCCGAGTCAATTCTGGTACGAATGGTTGGAAGAGCACTACTACTCTATGCTCCGGTCTACACTTGCTAAAGTTTTAGGACCAGATGGCAAGCTAGAATATTCTATTGTAATGGAGAAATCAGAGCATTTTGAACACAATAGATCTATCCGTCTTCCACAACGACCAATGGGGCCCGTTCAACCGCAAGAAATGAGAGGTGGATATAAAGATTATCACCCGGAAAGAATTGAAAATCCGTTCGTGATTCCAGGAATCAAAAAAACAAAAGTTGATTCGAATCTTAACAGCTCATATGTATTTGATCGTTTTATTGAAGGTGATTGCAATCGGTTAGCGAGATCAGCAGCGATGGCTATTGCTGATAATCCCGGTAGTAACTCTTTCAATCCTCTTTTTATATATGGACCAACCGGATTAGGGAAAACGCATCTTGCTCAAAGTATTGGAAATAAGATCAAGCAAAAGTTCGGTGACGAAAAATCTGTACTCTACATTTCTTCCGAGTCTTTTACTAATGAGTTTGTCCACGCGATCAGAAATAACAGAGCAAGTGAGTTCTCCATGTTCTATCGCAACATCGACGTTCTTATTGTTGATGACATCCAGTTCTTCAGCGGAAAAGAGAAAACCCAAGAAGAATTCTTCCATATTTTTAATGCACTTCATCAAGATGGAAAGCAGATCATTTTAAGTAGTGATCGCGCTCCAAAAGATGTACCGGATATTGAAGAGCGATTAATTTCTCGTTTTGGATGGGGATTAAGTGCTGATCTTCAAATGCCGGAATACGAAACGCGTTATGCCATCCTAGAACGTAAAGCTCAGGATAATGGAATTGAGATCGATCCTGAAATTATAGAATTCGTTGCTCACAATTTTAAATCTAATGTTAGAGATCTAGAAGGCGCAATTATTAAACTTCTTGCTCACGCTTCTTTGCAGAATATTGATGATATCGATCTTGCCATGGCAAAACGTGTGCTTAAAGACATGGTTAAAGAATCGAATACACAAATTTCGATTGAATCGATTCAAAACTACGTATGTGATTATTTTGGAATAGACACGAATAAAGTTCGTGAGAAAACCAGAAAGCAAGAGATCGTAGAAGCACGTCAGATAGCGATGTATTTCTCTAAAAAATATACCAAGTCAAGCCTCAAGACGATCGGTTTACACTTTGGTGGTCGTGATCACTCTACAGTAATTCATGCTATATCTACTGTTGAAGAGAGAGTTACCACCAGCCATAAGCACAAAAAAATGCTTGACGAGCTTCAGCAACGTATTGAAGTAGCAAGTCTTTAATTCTATGGATAAGCTCGTATTAAAAGGGCTAAAGTTTCATGGTCGGCATGGTGTCTATGATCAAGAAAAAGTCATAGGAAATTCATTTGAAGTAGATCTAGAGTTCACCTTATCATTACAAAAAGCCGGTGAAACTGATGACCTTACTCATACCATTGACTACGCGAAAGCTTATTCAGTGGTGGCTGATATTTTGCATAACACATCTGTAAACCTAATTGAAACTTTAGCGCTAAGGATTGGAACTCAGTTATATTCAGAATTTAAGATCGAGTCGTTGAAAGTAAGTATTAGAAAAATAAATCCGCCTATGGGTGGAGAAACTGATTACTCTGAAGTTACAATGCAATGGCCTCGGTAATAATTGCTCTTGGTTCAAACTTAGACAATCCCCATCAACAACTTAGCAAGGCTAAAGCTTTTTTAGAAGAGCTTAGCATTTCAAAGATCGCCTACTCTTCTATTTTTAAATCGGAACCAGTTGGTCCCAGCGAACAAGACTTTTTAAATGCTATTGTTCAAATACATACAGAACTAAGCCCTTCAGAGCTTTTTAAAAAGCTTAAAATTCAAGAAAAAGAGCAAGGCAGACCCTCCCGTTACCCAAAGTGGACAGCACGAACTATTGATCTGGATATTATTGCGTATGATGACTTGGTGCTTGAAACAGATACCCTTATTATTCCACATGCTGAGTATCAAAACAGATTGTTCGTTCTTTTACCTCTAGAAGAGGTTTTCCCTAGCTGGAAAGACATAACAAGTGCTCAGCCGATTGAGGAAATGATTACGAATGCTCCTCAAATCAGAATAAATAAAACAAAGTTAGCCTGGTAGATGTCGAACCATTTTGATTTTATTGCGATAGAAGGAGTTATTGGAGCGGGTAAAACATCGCTTGCTCATTTACTCGCGGAAAAGCGAAATGCTCGTATTATTTTGGAAGAGTTTGAAGACAACCCCTTCCTCCCAAAATTTTATGAAGATAGAGAGCGTTATGCGTTTCAGACTCAGTTGGCTTTTTTAGCAAGTCGTTTCAAGCAGCAGCAAAACATGATGAGCCAAGATCTGTTTAGTCAAATGACGATATCGGATTACATCTTCGATAAAGACAGAATTTTTGCACGACTGAATTTAGATCAAGACGAAATGGCTCTTTATGATAATATTTTTAACATCATGCAGGGCATAGCTCCTCAACCCAATTTGATTATTTTTATTCAATCATCTGTAGATCGTTTAATGGATAATATTGACCGCAGGGGAAGAGATTATGAGCAGCACATTACCAGAGATTATTTAAAGGAATTAAATGATGCTTATAATCATTTTTTCTATCACTATAACCGATCTCCACTGATAACAATAAATACTACCGAAATAGACTTTGTTAATAATCCCGAGCATCTAAGTTATATAGAACAACAAATTTTTGAGATGCCGCTACATTCTAACACACATATTCATATAGCACCGTAACTATGCTATTTAAGCTTTTACTAATTATAGGTTTTATACTTTTTTTGAGATACGTAAACCGAATGTTCTTACCTTCCCGTAAGAAAACCAGTCAATTCAATCCATTTCAGGGATTTGGGAATTCTCAGTCGAGTAATAAAAGAAGGAATATCGACCAGATTGAAGACGCTGATTACGAAGACATAACCAATAAAGACACATAAATTTCATGAATTTCGAAGAGAAATTAAATCACGGTTTCGAATTACTACAAGACAAAGACATTGACCATGCTTTGGATATTGCAAGAGAACTTCAAAAGGAAAACGAAGATTCTCACGAAGCTTATTACTTAGAAGCATTGATCTTTCAGCAGCTTGAACAATTTGACCTGAGTTTGAAGAATATAAACAAAGCGATCGAATTGGATGATGAGCAAGCAGCGTATTTTAATTTACGTGGCAATATCCGCATGAACAAAGAAGAATTAGAAGGTGCTGAAGAGGATTTCGACAAAGCTATTGAGATCGATGATTTTGCCGGAGCTCACCGAAGTAAGGTTATGTTGATGTTGATGACTGAGCGTGGTGCGGAAGCAATTCCTTATACCATAGATCGCATCAAAAAATCTCCTCAAGACCCTGAAAATTGGATCTTAATGGGAGATATGATCAAACGTGGAGGTCAAGCTGATAAAGCCGCTACTTACTACGAGCAGGCGCTTAAGATCGATCCTGACAATGATTACGCTCGCCGTCAGTTAGAAGAAGAATAAAAGAACATCGAACTTTGAACATTCAACATTGAATGTCGAGTTTTTTAGATTTCAAACTTCAGGGCAGTGTGAATCGTCTTAGTAATAGATAAGAGATTCGCCTATGCCTGAAGTGTTATCCAAAAAATAGCACAGAGCGTTAAAGCCCATTTTGAGTTTTCAAAGTGGGCTTTTTTATTTTACTTATCGTAATCAGATAATGCTTTTTTCTGAATGTAATGGTATCTTTGTCGCCCTACTAAGCTCACGTGGCGGAATTGGTAGACGCGCACGCTTGAGGGGCGTGTGACTTAACGGTCGTGGAAGTTCGACTCTTCTCGTGAGCACTTTTCAGAAAGCCTGTTTCAATTTTGAGACGGGCTTTTTTCTTTGTATTAATAAGTGTCTGCGAAATACTTAAATCTGCTTTTCAGCTTTGGTTCAGGCTATCACTTGAAGTGTTCTTAAGTGCTAAATCACACTCTTTCATTTTACTTACTAAAAAGCTTTGATCCATTTTATGTTTAGAAAGATCATGTGCCACCTGATAATATGATTTAGCAAGATCATATTTCCCAATTTCCATAAACATAGAAGCTTTAGCAGAGTAAAAAAGATATTTAAGGGGTTTATTAATTTCAGCTTCAATTAATTCAAGCTCAGATAATCCCCTGTCAGCTCCTTTCCATTTACTAAGTGCTACCACGTAATTTATTCTCAGCACAGGATTATCTTCTAAACTAAGAAGCTTCTGGTAACAAAAAGAAATAGCCTTCCAGTCTGTTTCTTCAAAACTATTTGCTGTACAATGAAGTGACGTAATAGTAGCTTCAAAGTGATATTTGGAGGCGTTGACAGTACTCCGTGATTTACTCAAAAAAGACATAGCGGTGTATATCAAGCTCTTATCCCATTTAGTACGATCTTGAAATTCCAACTCAATCATGTCACCCTTTGAATTTGATCGTGCAGGAAATCTTGCCATTGAAAAAAAGATTAGAGCAAGAAGTGCATGGGTATTAGATTGATGATCTCCTTCAATATCCACTAAAAGAACAGCTAACCTCGAAGCTTCATAACAGAGGTCTTCATTTACCAACGTTTCTCCTGAAGTTTGTTTATATCCTTCATTAAATATTAAGTAAATAATTGTGTGTACAGCTTCTATTCGCTCAGGTATTTCATGTATGAATGGTGTGCCCAATTGAATTTGATGTTGCTGAATTGATGATTTCGCTCTGTAAACCGCCTTTTTAACAGCTTCAGAGGTACTATAAAGAGCGCTTGCTATTTCTTTGTTGCTAAAACCACATAATGCTTTTAAAGTAAGCATGATTTGATCTTTAGTATTTAATAATGGATTACAACAGGCAAAAAGAGCTCGTAGTTGGCTGTCCTTAATTTCACTATCAAGAAAAAGTTCTTCAACTTTATCTTCCAGATCTTCGTTGGCAAATCTCTCATTAAGCCGAGCTCTATTACTTCTTTTTTTAAGCTCATTGATGAGTTTGTTTTTAGCTACTTGCATCAACCAGCCTTCAGCGTTTTCTGGGAGACCTTTAATACGCCAGGTTTTCATTGCTGATAGGAATGTTTCTTGAATAATGTCTTCAATTAGCCTAGAGTTATCAAAACCGAAAATCCCTATTAGAATAGAAAACATCTTTCCCGACTGATGCCGAAAAAGATGTTCAATAGTCTTTGAGTCTAGATATGTAGAATTCGAACTCAAATCACATTTTCATGACTTCTCGAATCTCAATACTTCCGCCTAATTCTAGAGTAGGACAATTCTTGGCTAGTTCAGCAGCTTCCTCCATACTGTTAGCTGAAATAATATAAAAACCACCTAATAGCTCCTTTGATTCGATGTAAGGACCATCAGTAACAAGTTTTTCTTTTCCTGTTATCGATTTTGCTTCTTGAAGTAACGCTTCACCTGAATCATAGTGATCACCAAGATTTTCAATCCACTTCATATGTTCTCCAATTTCATTTTGCATGTCCTCTGGAGACATTTCATTAAATGAGTCTTCTCGATCAAACAGTAATAACATGTATTTATTCATGATATCTATTTTTTAAATGTTAATGTTCACTCTAATAACAACTAAGAACAAAATCAGGGGACAAATTTGAGCCTTTCAACTGTTTAAACTTGTCAAGTAAGTGACCTGGCAAATAAAAATCTGATTGAGCTGATATTCCGTATAATTAAACGAGTGATGAAAAGGAATGTAATAAATACACCTACTACTTAGAAGGTGAAATGAATTAGGCGACAATATATGTTACCTATTTGTGATGTAACTCCTGTTCTGAATTCGTTACTTATTGAAAATGAAATAATTGATAGACATTATGTTTAAGAAATTAATACTTACCGGGCTATTTTTAAGCTTTACATCATTAGCTTTTGCCCAAGACAACAAAATGAATCAAAAATTAGAGACCGCTACATTTGGAGCCGGATGTTTCTGGTGTGTAGAAGCTGTTTTTGAACTTGTCGAAGGAGTCGTACATGTGGAATCTGGTTATTCCGGCGGGCATGTCGAAGACCCTTCTTACAAACAAGTTGTATCCGGAAATACGGGACATGTAGAAGTAGCAAGAGTACAATACGATCCTTCTGTAATTTCTTATAAGCAATTATTAGAAATTCATTGGCACTCGCACGATCCAACTACTTTAAATCGTCAGGGTAATGATGTCGGAGAGCAATATCGTTCTGTAATCTTTTATCACAATGAAAAGCAGAAAAAAGTGGCTGAAGCTTCCCTCAAAGAAACCGATGCATCAGGACTTTGGGAAGACCCGATTGTGACAACTATTGAGCCTTTACAGAATTACTATGTAGCGGAGAATTACCACCAAAATTATTTTGAGAACAATCCCAATGCCGGCTATTGTTCATATGTGATCGCGCCGAAGATCAAGAAATTCAAAAAAGAGTTTAAGCATTTATTGAAAAGCTCTTCTTCTGATTGATCAGGCAACTATTAGTTGAGTTAGAAAAGTCCTTTACTTTAAAGTGAAGGGCTTTTTTCTTACTAAGAAATTCAGTTCTGTGTTTTTGGATTGAGGCGTTCATCAAGAATTCGTTGCTTCTCCTCAGCGGAAAGGCTCCGGTCAAAATTAACCATCGCGTCATTCCATGACCCATAAATTGGATTAGGTAACACAAACCACTTTTCTCCAATGTTGGATTTATGTTTTTCCAGAAGATCATCCCGTTTTCCCTGGGTCATATTCTTTGCAGGAAGAAAGTCATTGAAATCGTCTCCGAACAGCATTAAGATCCTATAGTTTTGGGCTACCATTTTTCGGCGCTCTATTTTAGAAGAAGTCCAGTTCTCTTGCTCTCCTTTTAGTAAAACAACGTCTGTATCTTCAGAAATTGGAAAGCCAAGATCAATAAGATTTTGACGCGTAGCTTCTTCTGTATTAGCATCTCTGTTGCTTAAATAAATTACGGTTATCCCCTTTCGATTAGCTTGGTTGGTGAAATCTACAGCTCCAGCAACGGCATCTGCATTTCCTTCTAATACCCACTTTTCCCATTCAGACGGACTGTAGTCCGAATTTTGAGCAATCATTCTTGCCTGAAAAGGAGAGTTATCTAATACGGTTTCATCTATATCTAAAACAATAGCAGGAGGAAGACTTGAAACATTTCTTTGAGCTTGCTCAAGAGAAGCCGTCCATTCTTTATCAGCTAAAGCAACATCTAACTTAGCGGATGCTGACTGGTAAGCCATTGTTGCCAGGGCATCGTATTCAACAGAGTTCTGAACCCAAAGCGTGGCTTGTAAGGTTTTATGGGAAGAAATTTTATTTGAAGATGAACATGCTCCAATAAAAAATACAATTAGTAGTAATATATGTTGAGATATTTTCATTTTGATGATGATAACAAGCGTTTCAAATAGAAGATCAAAGTAATAAAAAAAGCCCTCCGAAATTCGAAGGGCTTTATAAATGCAAGTAGTGAAGACCTTAGTCCTCGTTAGTTTACTTATTCATTAGTTTTTTAAAGTCGTTGAGTGTGCCACGCACAGCATCAGCCGACTGATGCATAAGATCGGTTTCTTCTTTGGTTAATTCAACCTCGATTACTTCCTTGATTCCGCCTTTGCCTAATTTAACCGGCACACCAATGTAAAGGTCATCTACACCATACTGCCCGTCAATGTGTGCACAAACAGGGAATATTCGGTTTTGGTCTAACAAGATCGCTTCTACCATCTGAGCTGCAGCAGCGCCCGGAGCGTACCAAGCCGAAGTTCCCATTAATCCAACGATTTCTCCACCACCTTTCTTAGCACGGTTTACGATTTCTTCTAATCGTTCATCAGAAATAAAATGTGTGATAGGCATTCCTGCAAGAGTTGTAAATCTAGGAAGAGGAACCATCGTGTCACCATGTCCACCCATTAATAGTGCTTGAATATCTTTTGGGGAAACGTCTAATTCATCAGCGATAAAAGCACGGTAGCGAGCTGTATCTAAGATTCCAGCCATTCCCATTACTTTTTCGTACGGAAGTCCGGACGCATCTTTAGCAACCTGAACCATTACATCTAATGGATTTGATACTACAATAATGATTGTATCAGGAGAATACTTTACTAGTTGTTCAGTAACGCTTCTAACAATGTTAGCGTTGATCTCTAACAGATCATCACGGCTCATACCCGGACGACGAGGTACACCAGCTGTAATTACACAAACGTCAGAATTTGCTGTATCTGCATAGTCCGTAGTTCCTTTAACACGCGTGTCGAATAAATGAATTGGAGATGCTTCCCACTGGTCTAGCGCTCTACCCTTCGACGGATAAAATGTTTTATCACCATCTTTGCGTTCAAGATCAACGGCTATTACTTCTTTAGCGAAATCACGTTGAGCAACGCTTAATGCTACGGTTGACCCAACATTTCCACCTGCTCCTACAACTGTTACTTTCATTATCTGATTATTTTAGGTTAGTTTTCTGTGTTCAAAGTCTGTTTGTATTCTAAAAGATAAGGATTTGAATTCCTTAATTCCTGCTTCTTCTTGAGTCTTTTCCCCACATCAATTTATTACGAAGTGTTTCGAAGTAATTTTGTCCGGGAAGTCGTATCAAATTAAACGCCAGCTCAGATGAAATAATCTCTACTTCTAAAGGTAATTCGTCAATTTTGCAATTCACCCCATCGTAGGAAAAAGAAACGTCGCTCTCTTGTTTTTCAACTCGGATATTTAGTGGTTTATCTGATCGTACAACTAGTGGACGTGTGGTCAACGTATGGGGATTGATTGGAGTGACAAGCATAACACCGGATCCGGGAACAACGATAGGCCCACCCGAGGAAAGATTGTATGCTGTAGAACCCGTTGAAGATGAGACAATGAGTCCATCAGACCAATAGGTATTGATCAAACTTCCATCATATTTTGCAGTGATATTGATCATAGAAGTTGAGTCCTTTCTCGTAAATAAAAACTCATTGAGCGCATAAAACTCATTGCCGTTACTATCGGTTGCCTTTAAATAGTGGCGGTCATCAATTGTATAGTTTCCACTTTTAACGGATAGAAGGGCATCTTCAAGCTCTTCAAACTTTGTATCGGTCATAAATCCAAGTCTGCCACCATTAACTCCCAAAATAGGTTTCGAAGAATGTTTTGATATTCGAGCGGTATATAACATTGTACCATCACCGCCAATCACCACAATTACATCACACTCATCAATGGCTTGTTCATCAGTCTCTGTTTGTTTAATAACAGCAGGATTGTGAGTATTAGTTAACTGGCAAATTTCCTTTGAGATAATCAGCGAAACATCATTTTCCTCAGACCAATTGATGGTACGTTCTAGAACAGCTTTTACTTCAAATTTATGAGGGTTGGCTACAATAGCGAATTTCATATTAATTGTTTATTGAAATATTTACACCATCAAAAGATATATTCCAAGGTTCGTGTATAATTTTAATTCCGGAGATATTAGTTTTTGAGAGTACGTACACAGGTTTTTTCCAAACAATAGTTGGCCGTGCATTAGGAAAATAAGCAGATGAAAAAGTCACATCACCTGTAACAGCATAGGAAGAACTCATAACAACATTAATACCCTCTGAAGAAAGCTTCTGAGCAATGGTGTCAATCAGAAAGACTTCATCCGGGTTTTCAGTGTATGCAATATATGCTGTATTCTTAACCAAAGAATCTTGCTGCTGTTGACTATTCATCATCACCTCTCCCAACGCTGGCTCAAAACTGATCAAAGCGCGATTTGAATTACCAAAGAAAGAATATAGTGAGGTGTTTTCTGAATCAGGGTTATAGAATAGGTTTACCTCATTATAAACTGTAGAGTCGTTGATAGTAAATACAGATTTGTAATTAGGATCGATGCTACCGGTTGTATCTGTTACTTGTAATATTGTACCGGCACTAATTTCAACTAGGGCATCGAGTTCTCCTTTGGCAAAATCCTGAAAAAGCTCCGATTCTTTTTTCCCGTGGGTTACATCAATTCGTATGGGGATTTCCTGATTTAGAAAGTGGTCATCATTTGAAGCTAGAATAAGCAGGTTATCTCTTTTTTGAGCCAGATAATAAACACCAGTACCAATCGGATTAGATATAGGTGATTTGTCAATGGGAAGGCTTTCTTTAGGATAAATAGAGGCGACTGGATGAGCTAGCTTTTCTAAGAAAGTATTGTCTTTCTTTGCTAATTGAATAACCAAGGTCGAGTCGTTTGAAGAAGTGATGCCCTCAATAGATTTTATGGTTCGGTCACTCGGTATTTTGATGTGAGTCTGCTCAGAATGAAAAGCGTTGAATCCTTGAATGTTTGAAAACATATCAGCCGCATTATCGGGAACCAGTATAGATGCCATTCGCTCAAAGTTTACGATAATATCTTCGGGTGTAACTTGTCTCCCAATACCACTTGCAAATCTTGAATCACTATGATAGAAGACGTTATCTCGAAGAGTAAAAGTGTATCTCAAAGAATCTCTACTAACCGTCCATTTCTTGGCTAATGCTCCTTGAATTTCTCCGCTCTCAGATAACCGAGTTAAACCATCATACACCAATGAAAGAATTCGAAATTCACTACTAGATGCACCAAAAAGAGGATCCAGCGTCCGTATTTTGTTCCCTTCTCCTATCTTCAATACAGTGAAATCATCTTGAATAGCGGTTCTATTCTCCTGTGACTCTCCATTTTCACTGGGTAGTATTCCCGATGAATCATCAATAATTGTGACTTCGGCACTTGTACCACAAGCGAGAAAAAGCCCTGCAACAACAATGATAGTCGATATTCGAAGTTTCATACGCTAGTTTTTAATTCCCTTTAGTCCTTTAATGCCTTTCGCTGCTTTTTCATTCAATAAATTGGTCTCATAGCTTTGCACTCGCCCATTTTTTTGCTGATGGTTTTTGAGAGCGATCGCTATTAATTCTTCAATAAGTTGCGTAAAGGAAAGGTCCGACTTTTCCCATAAATAAAATGAAAATGAACCGGGAATAGTATTTATTTCATTGAAATAAACTTTCTCTGTATCTGCATTAAGTAAAAAATCTAATCTGGCAACACCACTTGTTCCAAATGTTTTAAATGTTCTGATCGCCAGTTCTCTGATTTCTTCTGTTAATTTTGCAGAAATATCAGCAGGAATAACCCTATCTGCTGATGCCATTCCTTTGTCAGCGCCTTCACCACTTTGATACTTATCCTGAAAAGAGAGTGTTTCGGATGATCCTAAAGGCTTCTCGCAAACGCTGGCTCTACAATTTTCAGGAGTGCCTAATACAGAACAGTTGATTTCCATTAAAGGGTGAATAGCTTCTTCTACCAAAACGTGAGCATCATATCTAAAAGCAATTTCAACAGCATCGATCAATTCCTCTTTAGAATCAGCTTTTGCAACACCTATGCTACTGCCGAGACTACATGGTTTTACTATCAGTGGATACCCGATCATTTCCGCTTCTTTTAGGATAGTGTCTTGATCAGTTTCCCAGTTTGATTCGTAAAAATCCAGACTATCAGTTACAGGAATTTCATTTGCAACACAAAGCTGTTTTGCTTTCACTTTATTCATTCCTAATGATGAAGCCAGAACATCGCTACCTGTATACGGGACATTGTAAAAATCACAGATTCCTTGGAAAGATCCATTCTCGCCACCGCTTCCATGAAAAGCACACAACACAGCATATACCGGAAATGACTTTGGTTTCGAAAACATCCCTGTTGCATCTTGTTGCTTAAGATGAGTTCTCCCTATTTCATCTTTTACGAATGCGCAATTGAATGCCTGTTTCTCTAAGGCGTTCAGATCCTTGTAATTCTCCAGATTCAGCAGAGCGTCACCGGATAACCATTTACCGGATTTTGTAATATAGAGCGGTACCAAGTTATAGGATGACTGTTCCATGCTAGATATAGCTTGTATAGCTGATAGTACTGATACTTCATGCTCTGGTGAGACGCCTCCAAAGGCTACGATCAAATTCTTAGTGGACATATTGGACTTAAATTAATGTTGATGGAAAATAGGGAATTGTTGGTGGTTTTCATTAACAATTAACGTGGCATAAATTTGTTCCAAAACTAGTTTTTTGTGATCTTTGGAGTCCCACCTAATTTTTAAAAAAGAATATGACAAAAGTAATTACAACTGTAAACGAGCTAGACTTTGCGCTGTCAGATTTGAAAGAGATGCCGGCGCCTAAAAAAGTATTATTAGTAAAACCTACTCATTTTGATGTGGAGTATGTAATTAATCCACATATGAAAGGGAATATTGGTGGTATTGATAAAATGGCGGCAATGGATGAATGGGAACATCTAAAAAATGCATACGAAGAACTAGGCTTGGAAACACGTGTAATTGACGGGGTTCGTGGGTACCCTGATATGGTTTTTTGCGCCAACCAAAGTTTGCCTTATATAGATGAAGCAGGAAATAAAAAGGTTTTAATGAGCGTAATGCATGCCCCTGAACGTAAAGGGGAGGTACCTCTTATACAGAAATTCTTTGAAGAAAGTAGTTATGAGGCTTTCCATTTAAATGAAGATGATTTTGATGATTTTGAAGGAATGGGTGATGCTCTTTGGCACTATAAGAGAGGCTTGATCTGGGGTGGCTTTGGATTCAGAACATCCCAAGAAGTATATAAATTAATTTCTGATACATACGATGTTCCGGTAATCCGATTGGAGTTACTAAATCCAAAATTCTATCACCTTGACACCTGTCTATGCATTCTAGATGAAAAGACAGCACTCATATACCCACAAGCATTTACAAGCAATGGATTAGACCTCATCCATGCATTATTTGAGAATGTTATCGAGGCTTCAAAATATGAAGCAGAGGAATTGTTTGCGTGTAATGCCACTTCTCCGGATGGAAAAAATGTATTCATTCAGCAGGGTTGTACGGACGTAAACCAAAATCTAAGAGATCATGGATTTAAGGTACATGAGTTTAGTACTGCAGAATACTTAAAAAGTGGCGGAAGTGTTTTTTGTATGAAAATGATGTTGTGGTAAGCATCAACTTACTTTGTAACTGAACTTATCGAACGAAACAGACTTACCGTCTACCTGTTTATAAATTAAAGAACGATTGAGCTGACTGAGTTCAGTGCAACCTGTGGCAGACATCAGTTCCATAAAATCATGCACAGTTTCATGCTGGTAATTTTTTACTCGTTCCCATTTATCTTCAACGACTAATCCTCGCATCAAGCGCTCATTATTGGTAGCAACTCCTGTAGGACACGTATTTTCATGACATTCCAACGCCTGAATACATCCTAGTGCCAACATCATTGCTCTGGCAGAATTACAAATATCAGCACCAATACAAAGCGCTTTTAAAATATCGAAGCCATCTACAATTTTTGCGGAAGTAATGATTCTAATATGCTCTTTCAGATTGTAATGATTCAAGGTATCAACAACGAAAATAAGTGCATTTTCCCAAGGCATACCAACGTGATCTGAAAACGTAATAGGCGCGGCTCCTGTTCCTCCTTCTGCACCATCTACGGTAATGAAATCGGGTTTAATACCTGTTTTGAGCATGGCTTTGCAAATGTCTTCGAATTCATCTTTACTTCCAATACAAAGCTTGAACCCCACTGGTTTTCCTTCCGATAATTCACGTAGCTTTTTTACAAAGTTAAGGAGTCCTTCTGCATCACTAAAAGCCTTATGTCCCGGAGGAGATAACACGGTTGTATGAGGTTTAACACCTCGAATTCTGGCAATTTCTGCATTATTTTTAGAAGCAGGCAAAATCCCACCATGACCGGGTTTTGCTCCTTGAGAAAGCTTTATCTCTATCATTTTTACTTCGGGAAAAGACGAAGTAATCTTGAATTTCTCTTCTGAAAAATTTCCATCGTCAGCTCGGCAGCCAAAATAGCCTGTACCAATTTGATATGTGAGATCTCCACCCATTCTATGATAGTCAGAAATACTTCCCTCCCCTGTATTGTGGTAAAACCCGCCGGCTTTAGCACCAAGATTCAAAGCTTTGATAGCATTCTTACTTAATGAGCCAAAACTCATCGCCGAAACGTTTAACAAACTTGCGGAATATGGTTGTTTGCAATCATTTCCTCCGATTATAACTCTTGGAGGGTTAATAGGTAACTCAGCCGGATAAATAGAATGTTTTACCCATTCGATGCCCTCTTCTTGCAGATCGTGTTCTGTACCGAAAGGGTGAGCTCTGTTGTCCAACTTTGCACGGGAATAAATATAGGTTCTCTGATTTCTGTCTAGAGGTTTACCTTCGGTATCAGCTTCTACAAAGTACTGGCGAATCTCAGGACCAATTCCTTCCAATAAATATCTAAAATGCCCAATAATGGGGAAGTTTCGGAGAATGGTGTGTTCTTTTTGTAAGATGTCGTATAAGCCAACCGCAACAATAATGGCAGCTAAGCCAATCAAACTCCAAACTGGGAAAATAAATAACAGATAGAAAAGTGCGAATGCAAAAGTAAGTGCGGCAAGAAATTTGAGTACGTGCTTCATAAATGAAAACTTGGTAACGAGTTAAGGATGCTAATCAAAGAAGATAATTCAAATCATTAGTTCCAAAACAGAATATATACATTGTAACTTGATAATCATTAAGGCTCTTAAAATTCTAGCTCATTTTTCTTTTTGATTTTCCCTTACTACTTTCATAGAAATAACTAACTACTTATTACTATGAAAAAGTTTTTCCTTCCCTTATTGGCTCTATTATTCGTATTTGGAGCTTGTGATCCTGAGCTAACCCGGCTAAAAGATCAAGCTGAACAAATAACTATAATTCGCGATGATTTTGGAGTTCCTCATATATATGGAAAGACCGATGCCGATGCCGTTTTTGGCTTGATGTACGCTCAGGCCGAGGATGATTTTAATCGCGTTGAAAGAAATTACATTTGGGCAATTGGACGACTAGCAGAAGTAGAAGGAGAAGATGCATTATATAGTGATCTCCGAGCGCGGCTTTTTATGTCTAAAGAAGAGGCAATCGCCAATTATGAAAACGCTCCGGCTTGGTTAAAAGAGTTGTGCGATGCTTGGGCAGATGGACTGAATTATTATTTAGCAACACATCCTGAAGTAGAGCCTGCTTTGATTACAAAATTTGAACCATGGATGACCATGTATTTCAGTGAAGGGTCAATCGGTGGCGATATTGAACGTGTTTCGACACGCAGAATTCAAGCTTTTTATGAAGACAAAGCTTCACTTTCTCTTAACGAGTTTGGGAATGGATTAACAGTAACCGATCCATACGAAGAGCCAAAAGGATCGAACGGAATTGCAATTTCCGGTGAGCTCACGGAATCAGGAAATGCTATGCTGCTCATCAATCCACATACTTCTTTCTATTTCAGAGGAGAAGTTCATGCGGTAAGTGAAGAAGGGTTGAATGCGTACGGCGCAGTGACCTGGGGACAGTTTTTCATCTACCAAGGATTTAACGAAAAAACAGGTTGGATGCATACATCTACCTACACTGATGTAATTGATGAATTCAAAGAAACCATCGAAGAACGCGATGGAAAGTTGATGTACAAGTATGGAGAAGAATGGCGAGAAGTTGAGACAGATTCAGTAACACTGAAATACAAAGATGGCGAAGAATTAAAAGAAAAAAGTTTCCCAACATACCGCACTCATCATGGACCAATCACACATATGATCGACGACCAGTGGGTGGCAACAGCGATGATGTGGGAGCCGGTAAAAGCACTGGAGCAATCTTATACCCGAACCAAAAAAGCGAATCACGCTGAATTCGACGAAATGATGGACATCAGAACGAATTCATCAAATAATACCGTTTTTGCTGATGCGGAAGGAAACATAGCGTACTATCATGGGAATTTTATTCCGATTCGAGATACACAATTTGACTACACCCAACCGGTAGATGGAAGCAATCCCGCCACCGATTGGCAAGGGCTCCATCCGGTTAATGAAGCTATCACCTTACTAAACCCGGGAAATGGGTGGATCCAAAATTCTAACTCTACTCCTTTTACAGCGGCAGCAGAATTCAGCCCCAAAAAGGAAGACTATCCAAATTACATGTCTAGGATCCCAGAGAATTTCAGAGGAATACATTCCCGTAGATTACTTCCAAAAGCAGAGAATTTAACACTAGATGGATTGATAGAGTTAGCTTACGATCCACAAGTGCCCGCTTTTGAAGAATTAATTCCCGGCGTGGTTCGTGCCTATGATCGATCTTCCAACAAATATGGTGTTCCCAAAGAAGCGATTGACGTGTTAAGAGATTGGGATATCAAAACGGGTGCAGAGTCTGTGGCAATGACTATTGCTCATTTTTATGGATTGAATTTCATGAGAGAAGGAGAGGCTCCCGATGGGTTGAATTTCATGGAGCGTTTTTCTTACTACGGAACAAAAGCTCCCTTCAAAGAAAGATTGGAAATCTTGAAGACCACGCTCGATCAGCTAGATGAAGACTTTGGAAGTTGGAATACTGCTTGGGGAGAAGTAAACAGATTTCAGCGCTTGGATGGACAGATCGAATCTCATTTTGATGACAATCAACCTAGTTTACCTGTTGGCTTAGCCTCTGGCAGATGGGGAGCGCTAGCTTCATACGGAGCTAGAACCTATGACACCAAAAAGATCTACGGAACCTCAGGAAACAGTTTTGTGGCAGTAGTAGAGTTCGGAGATAAAGTAAAGGCAAAAAGTATCCTCGCCGGCGGACAAAGTGGAGATCCGGATTCACCGCATTTCTACGATCAAGCACAACCGTATATAGATGTTGATTTCAAAGATGTAGCTTATTACCGAGAAGACGTTGAAGCCAGAGCGCAAGAAACATACACCCCGGGGAAGAGAAAGAATTAGAACATTCAACAAGGAGCATTCAATATTAGCGAAGCAATCTCTGTTTAAAGCAAAGATGTCATCCTGAACCATGTGCTGAACTTGATTCAGTATTGATTCAGGACCTGTGTAGGATTAGAACCTTGAACCTCTAAGATCCTTCGGAAGTATCCTCAGGATGACGCGCTCTCTAATTTGTTCAATTTTGTCATTTCGACCGGAGGGAGAAATCTAAAGATGTGCTTAAAGGAAAATTATAGATCTCTCGCATTCGCCTGCCTGTCTGCCGACAGGATCGAGACGGCATAGAGTCTAAAAAATCTATATACCAACCTCAGTATTACAATTTGGTCATCCTGAATTTACTTCGGGATCTTTGTAAGGAGCAGGAGCTCCCCGTCTAAATTCCCAAGCAGAGTTTTGGAATTAGGTTAATTTTCATCGTATTCTATCTGCACTCAATTTAAAATACCTTGTAATACAGATGATTTAAATGTTTGATAATTCTTGCAACTGTGCTAAAGTGAGATATCTATCTTGGATCCCATTTACAAAATCTATCATCTGCTCATACTGTGTCAACATTGGCGTATGAGAGTTATAATATGACAGTTTGGATTCGTGGTATCTGTTATCCTTTTCGATTAGAAATACTGAGTAACTATAGTGTTTTCCCTCATTATTAAGATCAAAGCCTCTAAATCTTAGTGTTGTTTTGTCAAGATTTTGCTGATCTCGTTGGCTTAAATTTTGAATACTATCATGAACTTTTCTGAACATACTTAAAACGTCAAAAACTTTATCAGCAACTTCGTCTGGCAATTCATCAGAAAACCAATCATAAAAATCTGAGTAATGTTTTTTAAAGCCACTTTCAAGAATGTGACAAAACCGTTCATATGAAGTAGCTTCTGATGGATATAGCTCTTGAAGAATTTTAAATTGATTATATAGCATCAACCGATCTTTTTCGTCTAAATTCATTTGTTCCCCTTTCTATTTTTATTTCGATTTAGTTTGCATAACATATTATTACCTAAGCAAGAATCTAGTTAATTCTTATCTAACTTTCTGAATTTTATAAAGTAAGGGTGTAAGACTAAGAAAAACTACTCTGCCACTTTTAGTACAATGATCGTGATATCATCATACTGAATATTGTTAGAGAAAGCGTTGATGTCGTCAATAATGGCATCTTGAATTTCTTGTGCTGTTTTATCTCTATTCTTACGGATGCATTCTTTCAATCGCTTCGTCTCATATTCCTCGGTTTGCTCGGGATTCATTGCTTCCGTAACTCCATCCGTAAAAAATACGATCAAGTCACCCGGGTTTAAGCTAATCTCAGCACTTTCATAAGGCATCATGGTTGGCATTGCTCCAAGAATCACCCCTCCTTCTTCCAGCAAAATTGGCTCATCCGCTTCTTTTCGGAATACAATAGGTGGATCGTGCCCTGCATTCACATATTTGAATTTTGTTCCATTTTCGGAAATGATTCCCCAAAAAAACGTAATGAATTTATCCGCTGGAGTGTTGTTATAAATAATGTCGTTGATGCTTCCCGTGGCTTCACTCATGGTAATATCGATGGGTGCTAGCGCATGCAACATTGATTGTAGATTCGCCATTAGTAACGAGGCGGGGACACCTTTCCCGGTTACATCAGCAATAGCAAGCAAGTTTCCATTATTAGGTGTCTTAATAAAGTCGAAATAATCTCCACCAACCTGACGCGAAGAAATATTAATTGCAGCTAAATCAAAACGATCTATCTCGGGTAAAGGATCAGGTAGTAATCCTCGTTGAATATTTTTTGCGAGGTTAAGCTCTTCTTCCATTCTTTGTTTCTGAAGGCGCTCATCAAGCAATAGTGATTTTTGAATAGTTAATAACGCAAGGTTCCCAAGCGATTGAAGAAAGTTAACTTCTTCCGGTCCGTATTCTTGCTTGTTTCCTCTTAAGCCAACCCCAACTACACCAATTTTCTCGTTCTGGAATTTTAGTCCTATTACTAATTTGATGTTGTTTTCATGCAGAAAATCGCAGTCTGTTTCTTCAGAAATATGAGTAACATCGTCTAGCTCAAAAAGCTTATCAAGTTCTTCTTTGTTTGGCTTCTCTTTAATTCCACTAATGGAAACAATGGATTTATCACCGTCAGCATCCAACGCAAAAAAGAATGTTCTGATCAACATTTGTCCCAACATGGCGAATTTGAACACGCGAGCAATTTCATCTCTATCCACCATCAAGTTGAAATCTTTACTGAGCTCCAACAAGGTGTTTAGGTCATGCACTTTACGATCTAGGCGCCGATTGATATGCCGCATTTCTTTAAACATGCGAGAGTTGGCAATAGCTACGGATGAGATAATGGTAAGACTCTCAATAAATTCTATCTCTCTTTCTGTAAGCTCCTGCTTGGTTCCTTTTGGTCCAAGACACAAAAAACCAATATGATGATTAGTCGTTTTGAGATTAAAAAGAATGCTTTCCTTTTCTATTCCGATTTGCTCAAAAATAGAAGCGTATTTCTCGCCATGTAAAACAGACGTTTCCAGGTCTGCATCAGTAAAATCTATAGGTATTTCATCATCTTCTTTAAGCCAACCTCGCCCTTTTGCTCGGGAGGCATAATACACATCTTCGCCGGGTTTAAAGATCAAGATCATTCCTTTGGTTACTAATAACTTCCCCATAGTTATCAGCAGCAAATTATTCAGAACGAAATCCGGATCCTGCGACTCAATTAAAAGCCGACTAGTTTCTAAGAGTGTTCGAAGTTCAAATCGACTGTGCCGTTCATCAAGATTAGCTGAAGAGCTCACGGCATTAAAGATGTTTGATCATTCGGATCTCATTCATGTGCCCAGATCTATTGTATTGAACGCTATCCATCAACTTACGGATCAGGTAAACTCCCATACCACCGCGTTGTTTATTTTTGATACGTTCTTTTAGATCCGGCTCACTGTAAGCTTCTACATCAAAGCTTTCGCCTTCATCTTTAATAGAGATCCAAAGTTGAGAGCTGTCTGAGCCCAACTCTATACTTACCGGTTTAGCCGGAATGTTTTTATAAGCATGCTTTATGATGTTGGTATATGCTTCATCTACAGCAAGGCGAATATTTCCAATTTCCTTTTCTGAGAGTCCAAGTCGTTCCGCATGCTCCGCAACAAAATCACGTACCTTTGCCAATTGAGAAGTCGAAGCCTCAACTGATAATGAGTATATGTTTTTTGATTTTGCCAACGTACTGCTATTTATTGAATCCTGTTACTGCTTCACTTTCATCATCATGTATATCATACAATGTGGGGAATCCAAGAAGATCGAACACATTATATACTCGTTCATTCATATTGGTGAGCTTAATATCACCGCCCATTCCGCGTACATCTTCAATATATGCCATAAAAACACCTAAGCCGGCACTGGCTATGTAATCCAACCCTTTACAGTTTACAATAATGTGAATATCGTTTTGGTCGATCAGTGATTTTAATGAGTTTTCGAGCTGAGATGCAGTATGGGCGTCAAGTTCGCCACTTATATCAAGTACACGAATGTTTTCAACTTCCCGTATAGAAATACCAAAGTTTTTCATTCTTGTGGGGTTTAAAAGTTATTGAGAGTTAAAGTCATTCCAATAATAGTGTAAACTTGAGAATATGAAAAATAAATAAGGTTTACGATTACGGAAGTTTTAAAAATAGGTTACAAAAAAATAGCCCCACACATTTATCTAATGTGGGGGGCTGACTATTCATCAAGAGAGACGCTACTTGAGCGTACCTTTAATTAAGTAAATGCATGGGAGATATACAAATTCCCGCGCATTAAAATACTATCTTACTTTTGATACCCAGTAGCCGGAGTTCATTTCTTTAGCTAATTCAGCCCCAAGCATTTCAGCATCTGCCTTTGAACTAAAGAATCCTACTCGAACACGGAACCATACATCACCATATTCTTCTTCTCCAACTTTTACGGTGTATGCACTTGGATAATTACGATCTGACCATTTTGAAATATATCCTTTTGCTTTATCCTCAGATCTGAAAGCACCTACTTGAACAGCATATTGGCCGTTTTCAGCAAAGGAATACTCCATTGTTGGCTCTTCTTCCATTTCTGTGCTGTCAGCTTTCGCGGCATTTTCAGCTTCTAAACGAGCCATTTCAGCTGCAATCTCTTGTTGCTGTACCTTCAAAAGCGAATCCATTCTTGCTTGTTCTTTAGCTCTACGCTGTTCTTCGGTTTCACCACAGGCTTGAAGCATCGTTAAACCGAGTACGACCAAAAGTAATTTAACTCCAATATTTTTCATGATGTAGATAGTTTTTTTATAGATAAATTCATTCACCATTTAACTTACGTTTTAACAACTTGTTTCCCAAATTCTAAACATAAAAAACAAGTCATTAAATGGTATAAAGCTCTATCCTATTCATTATGAATCTACTTAATAATCTTTTTGTTAAACCAATATGAGTAGTGTGTTTGCTTCAATGCCTAAACCGATTTATGGAATTAAATTATTCCGACATCCTAATCAAGGTTTAGAAATTTCACCTAAAAGGTATTTGTGCCATTCTAAAAAATCGGGAATGAGCACTTTATTGTTCGTGCTGCATTGTTATCTTTTTGAATTAGATGACAAGGTAATTATGAAACCTTTACAGTAAGCTGTCGTTTTAATACAAAACAAAGTAATACAATAATACTATGGGACTTTTTGATTTTCTTATTTATCTATTAATTGCTGCAATTTGCGGTGGAATTGGCCAGAGCTTAGGAGGCTATAAAATTGGCAGTGGTGGCTGTTTGATTTCTGCAGGCGTGGGTTTTATTGGTGCTATTCTCGGAAAATGGATTGCGATAGAATTGGACTTACCTCGCTTTTGGTCTGTTGAAATTGGAGGAAGTCAATTCCCTATCATTTGGTCAATAATTGGAGCAGCCATTCTATCGGGAATTTTAGGTGCTGTTTTAAAAGGGAAGAACAAGCTCGTTTAGTTTAAACAAAGATATTTTTTCATTCTGGCTATCTGCATAATTTTAAAACGATAGTTTCGTATCTACTGAAACAATTGTTTTATATTACAGTAAAGGTTCTTTGAATCAATTAAAGCCATGAAGAAGACTCTATCCTTTTTTCTATTACTCATATTATTATCAGCTTCAGCACATGCCCAAATTACAATAAGGGGTATTGTGGCTGATGCAAAAACCGGTGAGCGACTACCTGCTGCTCATGTTGTAATTGAGGGGACTTATACCGGAACTATAGCAAATGAAGATGGCGAATTTAGCTTAGTAGTCAAAAGCTTTCCTTCAACTATTGTAGTTCGATACATTGGGTTTGAGACCCAAAAAAAAGTTATAAATAAAGGCCATAATGAGCCTTTAGATTTTCTATTGAAGGAATCTGTTGCTGAAATGGAGCAGCTTGTTGTAACATCTGAAGATCCTGCCATCGCGATTATGAAAGAAGTTATAGCTCGTAAAAAAATATGGAGAGCTAAACTCGATACCTATACTGCCGAAGCTTATTCACGGCAGCAATTACTTAATGACACTACAATTGTTTCCGTTTCTGAAAGTGTCTCTGAAGTTTTTTGGGATAGGAAAAGAGGACCGCGTGAAGTTTTGAAATCACGTCGGCAAACTGCAAATATTGAAGGAGCAGATAATTTCGCCGGTGTAAGCTATTTACCAAACTTTTATGATGATGAGTTAGACATTGCAGGCTTTGATGTTGTTGGAATCACAGATGAAAGAGCTCTCAAATATTATACTTTTGAACTAGTAGAGTACACCAGTATTGATGATAAAGTGGTTTATGAGATATCTGTAAAAGCAAAACGAAAGCTACAGCCTCTTTTTGAGGGAACTATTTTTGTTTTGGATGAAGAATTTGCCTTGCTATCCGTAAAGCTGAAGCCGAACAATGTCATCGTCTTTCCGCCACCTGTCCAAGATTTCAATCTTTATTATGAACAGCAATTCAGCAACTTTGGTGGCGATTTTTGGCTCCCCGTTGATGTTAGGATTGATGGACTAGTAGAGGTAGGTGTTGTAGGATTACGTTTCCCTCCAATTGGGTTTCATCAAGTATCAAAGATGAATAATTATAAGGTGAATATTCCGCTTCCGGATTCTTTATATAAAGATAATAGCCTTTTTAGTATAGACTCAACAAGTGTCGATAAGGTTGATTCAATATTTACTGCTACAGTTGAGCCCGTCCCCCTTTCTGCCAAAGAAGAATTAGCTTATGAATCATTAGACAGCACTGCTACTCTTGAAAAAGCATTTAGACCAAAGGGTTTTTTTACTCGCTTTCTTGATCTGGATGATGAAGATGACGACGGTGACTCGGGATACTCTGTTAGCTCTAGTGGAGGAGGCAGCAGCAGTGGAGGTGCCTCAAATTCATCAAAAAATTATAAGCAGAGCAAATTACGAGAGTTTGTGTATGACATCTCACCCATTGGTCGCTTTAATCGCGTTGATGTATTAAACCTAGGCCTAAAACATGAACGCAGGTACCTGAACAGGCGACTTGAATCAGAAGTTAAATTAAGCTACAGCCTCGGCTATGAAGAGTTGGGCTACGGAGTTGGATTAAGTTGGTGGCCCTTAAAAAAATCTCGACGGTTTGTTGTTTCTGCTAAGTATAACGCTGACACGGAAACCAGCTATAATTCTGATTTATATGGCATGACCATTACAAGCGTTATGCCTCTGTTTGGCTTTGATGATTACTTCAATTATTACCGAAATGAAAGATTTCAGCTAGGAACAGGATACTTGCCACCCAAAAGTCGATACACATATCGAATGTACTATAATCTTGAAGAACATAACTCCATAAATTACAAAACTAGTTATGATGTACTTGGTAGAGATAACCTTCAAAGGTTGAACCCACAAATTGAAGATGGGACTTTAAGTTCGATCAAGTTTCAAATTTCAAGAGGTGATCTTAAAAACAATTTTGGAGCGATTGAGCTAAATGGCACAAGTTTAAGTGTAGAGCAATCATCAAAATTCATTGGCAGTGATTGGAATTTTACTCAGTTTAAATTGAATGTTTTTAAGCGCTTTAATACACTTTATAAAAAGCGATTCTTCCCAAACACATTAGATATAAGAATTAATGCTGGTACTTATTTAGGGGATCTGCCTGTTCAAAAAAACGGCGCTTTAGATGCTTCTTTTGGTTATATCACACCTTTCGGTGCCTTTCGCTCAAAACGATACATTCCATACCAAGGTGCTAGTTATTTTGCTGTTAATGCCGAGCATAACTTCCGAAGCGTGCCCTTAGAAATTCTAGGTTGGAGAAATGCTCCTCAAACCGGGCTTTCCATTATAGCCTTTGGAGGAATTGGGAAAACATGGAATTCTAACTCTGCCATGAATCAGTTTGGGGTTACCGGAACCGATGATCTTCATTTAGAGGTAGGAGGATCAGTTAGTAACATCTTTAGCCTTTTCCGTTTCGACCTTGCCTTTAGGCTTGATGATCCAGGATTATATCCGGGAATAAGTATTGCCAGATTCTTTTAAACAGAAATTCATTGACATAAAAAAAGGCGAGTTATTAAACTCGCCTTTTTTCTAAACTTTATATCAGTTACTTAGTTATTCGGAGAATATCTTAAAGTACTGATAGGATGTGATTCAGCTCTTCTGTTTGCTTCACAACCTTGAGAATCGGTTTCGTCCATACAAGCTACAGGAGCTTTACCTAGACCACGAGATTCAATTCTGTCTGCTGAAATACCATTGTTAGTATAGAAGTCAACAACAGATTTAGCACGACGTAAACTCAAACGTAAGTTGTACTGATCTCCACCCACGTGATCGGTGTAAGCATCAACACGAACTCTAAATGCAGGAGCATTCTGTAGTAACTCAACATTCTCAGCAAGGTCTGCAGCAGCTGCATCACTAATATTTGAGCGATCAAAACCAAAGTTAATAGTGTTAAACGCATCCATGTCAATTACAACAGGATCAGAACCGTCCATTGGGTCAGTTCCCATCTCAAGCTCTTGTCCGTCAGTAAATCCGTCACCATCAGAGTCAGGATTGTTTGGATCCGTTCCGTGAATATTAATTTCATCTACATCAGAAACACCGTCACCATCAGCATCGCCATTGGCGTCATTAGGATCTGTATTGTATTTATTAACCTCATCACCGTCACTTAGACCGTCGCCATCAGTATCAGCATTGTTTGGGTCAGTGTCGTATGAATTAACTTCATCGCCATCACTTAGGCCGTCACCATCTGTATCAGCAGTTAAAGGGTCAGTGTTGTAAGTATTAACTTCATCACCGTCAGTCAGGCCATCGCCATCAGTGTCAGCATTGTTAATATCAGTACCAAGTTCCATTTCTTGTTCGTCAGTAAGCCCATCGCCATCAGTATCAACTGGTGCAACTACTTCTGGTTCACTAGACTTGCAACCTGCTTGGAATACAACTCCACCAACCAGAAACAGCGCAAGGACTAATAAATGTAATGTTCGTTTCATATTAGGAGAACTCCTATTGAGTTAGTTTTTATTTAAGGTTTAATTATAAAATCGTCTTAAAATAATCATACTATAACGTCTATCAAACAAAAAAGCCAATATTGCTAGGATTATTTTTGTCGTTATGATATATTTGTCGCCCGAAAAGGGGCTATAGCTCAGTTGGCTAGAGCGTCGCGCTGGCAGCGCGAAGGTCCAGGGTTCGAATCCCTGTAGCTCCACTAGACTAGTATTAAGCATTATTTTGAACAAATTCATTCAGTTTTTCAATTATTAAAATAATATCCCAGCTTCCAAAAAAAGATGGAAAGCTAATTCAGTTTTAGTATTATGCATCATTAAAAATGACAAGGGATGTAATTATGAATGGATTAAAAGTAGAAAAAATTTGTGTTTTACTACTCCTACTGAGCGTTTTTGTTTTTGTTCCTAACAAAAAAATAATTGCTCAATCTTTTCAACAGCAGCAGATAGTAGATCTGGAACTTGATGTTTCTGATAACTTAGCAAACTCTCAATACATTGGGTTCGTAAACTTACTTTCTGATAATGAAGGGACAGGTCCTGTACTTTTTTCCGGTTTTATGCAAAACCTAACACCTCAAAAAGTCACTGACCTTTTTCTTGAAATAAATATTTCTGCCGGAAAAATTGGAAGAATCGCTAATATAAAATCTCATCCAAATTATCCTTTCTCACTTGACCCAATGCAATCTGTCTACGTTACAAACAATACCCGCACGGATAATCACATTCCCGGTATTGAGGAAGACCTTGAATTCGATGGCGGACTGACTCCTGAAGGTGATAATTTTATAGAAAACTTAAATGGTTCTACAACCCTGCCGGCTGACATATATACCATTGAGATAATTATTTTTCAAAACACGAATGCACATGGGCGAGTAAACCTTGCTTCGGCACAAGCTGAGATAGGTGGTGGAGTTGCCTTTTCTGAAGCTGTGGATTTCTTTTTAAGAACCCCTGGTGATGTTATCGGTAGTAATGTAGAGATAACAAATCCATACCCTCAATTCAGCTGGGAAGGTGAGCCTGGTGTTGAGTATAGGCTGATTGTAGTTAAGAATAATGGAAATGACAGCCCGGAATCTCTTCTTCAAAGCGCGCTCAGTTCTGCTCCAATTTCGGAGGGAGGGTCTTTATTACAGTATGAAAATCTTGACGTTTATGTAACTGGTGAGACTTTTCAATATCCATCATCAGGTGCCCAACCTTTAGAGATGGGGCAAACCTACTATTGGCAACTAAGCACGACTTTACAATCTATAAATTCGGTAGAAGAAAGAACTTCAGAAATATGGAGCTTTAAACTTTCTGAGCCTGAAACAGCTGATGCTCCAATCATTTTAACTGAGGAAACCGAAAAAGCTCTACAAAATCTAGTTGGCAACGGTGTATTAGAAAATTTAATAAGCGCAGGCTATGCAGTAGAAAGTTTTGAAATTGACGGTGTTACTTATTCTGGAAATCAAGCTTCAATTATTTTAGCTGAGTTGCTTCGAAAAATTGAAAGTGGTGATATTGTATTAAGTGGAGACAACTAAATGAAACTTGGAAAAGCACAAATAGCTCTCTTCGGCGTACTATCTATAATCCTTTTTTTAGGTACCCTAAAAACAGAACTCATTAAACAAGACCGCCCACTTGCTATCGTTAAAAGGTTTAAACCAAATGTGGATATTGAAAACAGTCTCGCTGACAGATCCAAAAGACTAGATCTTGAATCAGATAGAGGAGAACAATTATTTGATGGTGACACTTTACGAACAGATGCAGAGGGTTATGCTCTGGTTGTATTTATGGACAAAAGCATTGCCAAGGTTAAACCTCAATCTTTATTGATAGTTAGAGGTGAAACAGAAAGAACTTCTAAGCGTTCTAATACTCGAATTGACCTCAGCTTAGGTGAAATATTTCTAAATGTTGAACCTCAGGGAAACAATGACTTTGAAGTTTCAACTTCCCGATCTTTAGCGTCCGTGAAAGGAACAGAGTTTGGAGGCAATTCTGATGGCTATGTTTGGGTAAAAGAGGGCCAAGTTGATGTCACTGCTTTACAATCTGGTGAAACAATCTCATTATTTGAGAAAATGTACGCTCAGGTTAATGGCAATGCAGATGAAATTGAATCAGGTACACTTTCAGATAATGAACTTACTAATCTGGATGATGGGTTTGATGAGTTAAATGAAGAATTGATCAAAAAACAGATCAAACTCAGGTTCAAAGATGCTAACGGACAAATACGAGAAGTAACTATCGATTATTACGAAAAAGGTAATTGATTACCGGGGTTTTCGTACGTAAAAGGAGTAATATGCTGAATTGGGTACTTAAAATTGCATTGGTATGCATATTTATAATTTTTATACCAACCAGAACGGTTGCGCAATTTACTGTTCAGCATCAAACACCAACCGCCTTAACACTGAACGAAACTAATACCTTAGAATTCATGGTCCCAGGTGTTAATCAAAATGATATACAAGATGCTTTTCTTTTTTATAACTATGACGATGGAATTGGATTCAAACAAAAAGAAGCTTTTTTCCAAAATGGAGTATTCACTGTAAGTTTAGATATTGATGAGCCCACAGCTTCAAGTTTAGAGTATTATTTTCAACTTAATCTAAGATCCGGCTCTCAACTCTTTTTTCCAGAAAATGCGGCTACAGAAAACCCCGTTCGTGTAGATATAATATCTTCTGAAGGGCAGGTTACTAAGAGCCTAAAAAGAAACTCAGAAATAGATTATACAATTCTATCTCCCGAACAAGATGATGCACTCTCTCCTAATGATGTAGTTATAGCGATTGCTTTATTCTATGATGTAAGTGTGCTGGATCCGGGAGAGTTTAGGCTATTTATCGACAACCGAGATGTTACAGAATTTGCCGATACCAGCGACTACTTCATTTCGTATGTACCAAAAGATTTAAAGAATGGCTCCCATACTATTCAACTTGAATATCATACTGAATCTGAAAATTTCTTGGTTGAGCGATGGGATTTTGATGTTGTAGATCCTTCTCAAGCAAGACCAACTGATTTTAATGGAGGGAATAAAAACCGACCAATAGGCCGGATTGAACTAGGAGCAAGAAGCCAACAGATCGGAGGAAGTATCAATGACGCTTTTACTGCACGTTCTAATATTTCAGGGAGTTACGGATTACTAAGATATTCCTTTAATGGATTTATCACCTCTCAAGAATCTAACCGTCTACAGCCTCAAAACAGATATGGAACTGCTCTTCAATTTGGTAAATGGCTTAAACTTGATGCTGGGCATGTGTATCCAAGCATCAGTAAGTTCACAATATCTGGGCGAAGGGTTTTTGGTGTAAATACACAAGCAAGTTTACTTAAAGAAAGCCTTAATCTACAATTTGTATACGGCGAAATTAACAGAGACATTTCAAATTTATATACCGGAATTAACAGAACCGAGATAACAGATGGTTCAGGCATACCAGTAGATACAACTTATACATTAGGGATTGAGGACTTGGGAAAAGGAACCTTTACTCGTAAAATTACTGCAGGAAGAATCGCTTTAGGAAATGAGCGACATTTTCAATTTGGTCTACATGCAATGAAAGTAGAAGATGACTCCTCTTCAATTTTCAATGTTAGAGATTTTATCTCTCTGCTTGAGGGACCACCGTCTTTATATTCAAACCTCGACCAAAACGATTATCAAAAACTTCAAAGCAATCCTGACCTACTTCAAGTGGAGGGAGGAAGCGTCAGCCCTAAAGGTAACTTCGTTGCTGGTACGAGCTTAAAAATGGGTTTTGCTCAGAACAAGATCCGCCTGGAAAGTGAGGGAGTTGTTAGCGCATTGAATAATGATATATATGGAGGTTCACTCACTGTAGAAGGAGCCGATGATCTCGGGTTTGATATAGAGCAAAAAGATGCTGATCTCTTGGAAAAGCTCTCTAGATTTATAATCATTAACGAAAATATAAGTGTGCTTCCTATTAGAGTAAAAAACTTTGATAGTGACAGCTCCGAAGCTGAGCCTTTCTTCCCAACAAGCATACTTGGTACAAACTCAGAGTTATCGATTAATTACCCATCAAATAACTTTAAACTGCAATATCGCTGGGTTGGACCTAATTTTACGTCACTAGCAAATTCAACAGTTCGAAAAGATATAGCTGGGTTCACCGCATCCGACCGATTTAGATTATTTAAGAACAGACTCTATGTAACACTTGGTTATGAAGCTCTGGAAGATAATGTCACAAATAATAAAAGTGCGACTACAGAGTCTAAAACCTATCGCTCAAACCTAAGTTGGTATCCGGTATCACGAACATTGCCCCGAATGAGCTTTGGATTTAGATACAGAAATCGTGAGAATGGAGTGACAAGATTTAACCCAAATGTAGCTCCCGAATTTGAAAAGGCAGCGGTTCAAAATTTCATGATAGATGGACTTGATACCTTAATAACCCCCATTCCTAAAGAAAATGTTACACTAAATTTAAGCGGCTCTGTTACTCAACAGTTTGAACTATTCGAAATTTTACATGACGCCTCTCTAAGTTTAAATAACTTAAAAACTACTGATGATGTTTTTGCATATGGCGATGTTAGAAGCTCTGCCGTGTCATTCAATATAACCAGTCGTTTTAATGAGGTAAGACTTCGAACTCAACTAGGTCTTACATTTAATAACACCGAAACGGGAAGCGGTCAAACCGATATAAATATTTTTGGACTTTATACCGGAGTAAGTTATTTCTTACTGGATGGGAAACTTAATTTGAATGGTCGTTTAGCCACTACAAGTAATACTTCCAGAACCCGAGCTTTAATTGTTGAACCAACGGTAGATGGTGATAACGATCCAAATAACGATTATTTCGTGTTGGATTCACAAGTAAATGAGTCTAGCTTTAATACTTTTGTCATCCAAGCCGGTGCACAATACAATGTTAATACTTACCATTCATTTATTTTTGATGCGAATTTTACTAATGTATCGGGTACTGGAAACTCAAACGATAGCATAGTTGCTCTTCGCTATTTATTCAATTTTTAAACTGAATGCCCTCTAAAAAAAGCCGTCGAAAGCCTGTTGGTATTTACCTCTTAATTGCGGGATTAGCCTTTCTTGTTTCTAGTTTTCTTTCCAACATTCCAACATTTAGATCTGTAGAGCTTGATTTCAGAGATTTACTATTTGAAATAAGAGGTCCACTTTCGGTTGAAGATTCCCCAATCATTCTTATTCCAATAAGTGATGAAGCAGATTCCGAAATTCCACAAAAATACCCTTGGCCAACAAGTGTTTATGCCAAGCTTATCGAAAATTTGAATAGAGCAGGAGCAAAAGCAATTGTATTCGATGTGATCTTTGATCAACCCGATCAGTACGATCTTAGAAACGACACTCTTTTTGCGCAAACATTAGAGAAATACGGCAATATTATTTTAGCCGGAGATTTCCGCGAAGAAGATGTCGATTTTGGGAAAACCAGAACTCCTTTGTTCCCTCGGCAGATCTTTACCTCCAATAACCCCAACCCGGTGGGTTTAGTAGATGTAAATCCAAATTCTGATGGGGGTATCAGAACGTACTCTTTTGGTACTACATTTAATGACACCGATTATTACAAACTTGGCATAGAAGCTTTGATGGTTTATGCCGATATAAATAGAGATTCTGTTGATAAAATTGAAGACATCAGTTCTCCTTACTTTAAGCTCGGCAACTATCAGATAAAAAAGGATGCGATCAATTCCTTTCTGATAAATTATTATGGAGAGGAAGCTCTGTTTCCTGTTTATGATTTCGCTGAAGTCATAGACGATGCCAGCTATACTACAGTGATGGAAAAAGAAGCCGGATTCCCAATCAATGCTTTTGAAGATCCTGAGTTTGAAAGCGGTTGGCTGTATGAAGGAGTTTTTAAAGATAAGATCGCCATTGTTGGTGCTACTATGCCCGCACTAAAAGACTTCTACAAAACGCCTTTCTTAAAACAACAAGTAAATTCATTTGGCAAAAAAGAAGATCTACTTCGTCCCGGTTACGAAATACATGCTCATGCCATTCAAACTATTCTGGATGAAAATTATATAAGCAGACAAGGCTCGAAATCTGTGTTATTACTTATGGCCGGATTTTCAATTCTGTTAGTTGTGATTAATCGACTTTATGGAGCAGTTTGGGGGTTTGCATCGATGCTTATCCTGATTGGGATATATACATTTATTGTGATTCAAACATTCTTAGCAGCAAACCTTTTTCTAAACCTCACAGCAATTATTCTCACACTATTAGTATCTCAGGGTGGTACTGTTGGTTATCAATATTTTATTGAGCAAAAAGAAAAACGCCGAATTCAAGGCATGTTCTCTTCGTATGTTTCTCCTGCATTAGTAGAACAAATGGTTGAGTCTGGAACAGATCCCAAGCTTGGTGGAGAAGAGACGTATATGACGGCCTTCTTTAGTGATATAGAATCTTTTTCTACTTTTTCCGAACAAATGTCACCTAGTCAATTAGTTACCTTGATCAATGAGTATTTAACCTCAATGACAAACATTCTGACTGATCAAGGAGGTACCTTAGATAAATATATTGGGGATGCCATTGTTGCTTTTTTCGGTGCACCACATCCAATTCATGATCATGCTCTTCGAGCTTGTATCTCTTCTCAACTCATGCAAAAAGAGCTACAAGAATTACGACAAAAATGGCAACGTGATGGCTGGCCAGACATCGTTTCGAATATGAAAAACCGAATGGGTATGAATACCGGAGAAATGATCACCGGAAATATGGGTTCAGAAAATCGATTCAACTATACCATGATGGGTGACAATGTTAATCTGGCTGCTCGTTGTGAAAGTGGAGCGAAAGCTTATGGCGTGTACACCATGGTAACTGAATCCACAAAGCTGGATGCCGAAAAATATGGTAATGACTGTGTATTCAGATATCTAGATAAAACTGTAGTGAAAGGCAGAAGTCAACCTGTTAACATGTATGAAATTGCAGACCTTCGTTCTCATGCTTCGCAACAATTATTCGATTGTATAGGTTTGTATGAACAGGGAATGGAGCAATATCTAGCTCAGAACTGGGATCAAGCTATTGCTCTTTTTGATAAGTCGCTTGAGTTGGAAGCCAATAAAATGAACCCTTCTAAAGTACTGTTGGAGAGATCAAGATCGCTTAAAGCAAACCCACCGAGTGATGCTTGGAACGGCATTTTCGTGATGAAGAGTAAATAATTTTAGAGGTCAGTATTTAGTACTTAGAGCAAAATTTTCCAAGTACTAAATACTACTTACTAAAAATCTAAATTCTACTTACTCTTCTCCTTTAAAACCTGTATCTTTGTGACCCTTTTAGGGCAAGTCCTATACAGCCAGCTCCCTTTGAACTCCGTCAGGGCAGGAATGCAGCAGCGGTAATTTGGTCGTAGCGGCGTGATATAGATCGCTTGCCCTTTTTTATTTCCCCAAGCTCTTCTCTAAATGGTCCGCAATTTGATTCGCATGAACTCTCGAGTTCTCAATAAATAATCGACTGGTATCCAATCCTCCGCACACAACACCAGCTACATACACGCCTTTTCGTTTCGTTTCTAAACTGTCTTCTTTATACACGGGCATACACTTTTCATCATCGGTTAACTCGATCTGAAATTTTTCCATTAGTGGGTAATTGGGATGATAACCCGTCATCGCCAACACGAAATCATTTTCAATAGTTTTTTCACCATCAGGAGTATTAAGCACTACCTCTTTTTCTCTGATCTCTTTTACTTCTGAATTGAAATATCCTTTTATCTCATCTTTTTTGATTCGATTCTCGATATCTGGTTTTACCCAATATTTAACTGTAGGCTTTATAGTGTCATATTTTATTGCAACAGAAACTTCAGCTCCGGCACGGTAACATTCGAGTGCTGCATCAACTGCAGAGTTTCCTCCACCTACAACCAATACTTTTTGCCACGCGTAAGGATGAGGTTCATCATAATAGTGCTTCACTTTTGGCAGCTCCTCTCCTGGCACATTCATCATATTCGCACTTCCATAAAAACCGGTGGCTACTACTACTTTTTCTGCTTTGTAAACATCCTTATCTGTAGTAACTGTGAAATTTCCATCCTCTCCTTCTAATGATTCTACTGACTCATACAAATGAATAGGAAGCTCAAAACTTTCAGCAACTCTACGATAATACTCGAGTGCTTCACTTCGTGTTGGCTTAGGTCCATGCGAGATAAATGGGACATCCCCAATTTCTAGCCGATCTGAAGTCGAAAAGAACGTCATGTTGGTTGGGTAGTTGAATAAGGAATTCACTAAACACCCTTTCTCAATAATTTTGAACGGGATATTTTTCCTTTTAAGCTCTATACCAGTAGCTAATCCAATGGGACCTGCTCCTATAATGATTACCATAAGTTTCTTTTATTTAGATGAATTCGTTCAACATTACTAAGATACGAATCGTTTTATGCATTTAACCACTTAATGATAGTTCGGTTTAACCAGCCTCTTTTTTGACTGATAAAGCCTACATGTCCGCCCGACTCAGTAAATAATGTTCTGATATTCTCGTTTGCTTCTAGATCTTTGAAAGGTGCAAATTCCAGTGGGCATAAAGAATCAGCTTTAGAGTGAATGACTAACAAAGGCTTTTGGACGTGCTTATAAAAATGTTTTGAGGAGCACTGTTCGTAGTAATCGTCCGCTCCGTTAAAGCCATGAACTATAGCTGTAACCTGATCGTCAAAATCATAGACAGAATTCCCATTAAAGTATGGGAAATCAGGAAATTGCTTTCTTTTAAGCAGGGTCTTTTCTGCTAAAGTATTTAAAAACCTCTTTTGATAGATCTTATTAAATCCATCATTCATTCGTAGAGAACCACCTTTTAGATCATATGGTGGAGAAACAGCAACGGCCTTACTAACTGGATGATCTGCCTTCAACTCACCTAATGATTTCACCAACGCGTTCCCCCCTAAAGAAAAACCAACCGCATATATTTCTGAGTCTGTGAAAGCATCACGCACCCAGCTAAATAGCGTTCTATAATCTTCGGTTTCTCCGGAATGATACATACGTTTTTGAAGATTGAGTCTCTCCCCACAACCTCTAAAATTCAAAGCCACGGATGAGTATCCTGCTTTTTTCAAGTCACTCATTAAGTTTTGGATATAGTGTCTTTGTGAAGAACCTTCCAGTCCATGAAAAAGAGCTACTACCGGATTATTATTCTTTAAGTTTACCACTTCTAGTTCCAAAAAATCATCATCAGGAGTTGGAATCTCGATTCTCTCTGACTGTAAATTCTTTACTTTGGAAAACGACGCAATTACTGTTTGGGTATGAACTTCCGGTGCCCACCAAACAGGTTTAAATTTTTCGAACTCTAGTTTTTCCATCTTAACCATCCCTAAAGATACCGGTGATTTAGGATATAATCAGCTTACTCTGATATGTTTTATCTAAGAAGTTCATAGATTAGTTGGGCACCAAAATTCTAAACCTTATTTTTGCCAAATAACTTAAACATCAGGATGTGCAGAGCGTAGCCAGAAATCATTTTCCCCAATATGTATTCAGAGATGGAGCAAAATTGCTCTGGAATCCTGTGCTGAAGAAAGGTTTTGTAGATCGACCTGAGGAACGAGTGCGTCTACAAGTAGTAGAATATTTACTGCACGAAGCTGGGTTTTCAGCATCACGGATCTCGTTTGAGTCTCCCGTAAATCTACCTCGTGATAAATCAGCTTCTCGAACAGATGTGATTTGTTACGACAAAAATTTTCAACCTTTGTTATTGATCGAGTGCAAAGCGCCGGAAATAAAATTAACAGATAAAGCCTCCATTCAAATTGCGCGTTACAACCAAAAAGTAGGCGCTCCTTTCCTTCTGATTACTAATGGGCTCGAAGATTTCTGGTTTTCATCTCAAGATGACAAAGTGAAGTCTTGTGAAAAAATTCCAGACGATTTTACTTCTAAAAATCTTCAACAAACTGATTTTGAATACTGGCGTAAAAGAGGCTTTGCGGGTAAAGATTCACACCCTGATACGAGACTTTGGATCAAAGAAAGCTGTGAATTTCTTTACAATCCCAAGCAAGAGGCTTTACCTATTTACCTAAAGTTTGAGGGCAGCCCACCAGACTTACATATGGCCACTTATTATCAAACCTTTGGAGTGGATGAATCGTTAAAACTAGCCCTTTCGTTTACTGCAACTCCCTATGGTGCAACAAAACTAAATGGTGTTTTAAATAATAATGGATCAAATGTTGCCCTCATTTCGTGCTCGCTGGATCTTATAGCCACGAATGAATCAAAGAACACAATTATTCAATCAGCAGCCGGTACATCTCATATAAACTTGATCGAAGAAATAGACTTTGATCTATCCAGCTCAGTTGATGAATATGTTAGAAAAATTGCACTGTTTTTGTCTGAGATATAGGAACTACTTTATAACCGAAAGGCGTACCTAAAGTCTGAGTATTCTGTTTTCGAAGAATGATACCAAGTTGCTTTTTCAACTAATTCCCAATCGAGCCAACCATTGCTGTACTTTCTACAAAGGGCAGTTTTTCTACTTTGTCCATTAGAACAAATTCGTTTCCCGATTCAGCTTCAATTGTAACTGATTTAGGCTCATCACTTAAAATTTTATAAGCGACATCTCGGAATTCTCCCATCATTAACTTCAATGCTTTTTTGCCGATGGAGTAGTCTAATTGAACAATTAGCATTTCTGCCGGAGCGGAATTACCCCGTACTTGGTCCTTTAATTCCTCTGATAATGATGAATTACTCAGATACTCTTCTAGCCTTACTTTTTCGTTTGCCGAAGGTGTGGTATAAAAATCACTAACTTTTGGATGGTTTCTGAGTTTCTCTAAGCTTTCTTTGGAAGGCGAATTTACAATCGTAATAACCATCGGTTTGATATATTCATCAAGCACAGTAATATCAAGTTTCTGGAATTGATCTCTTACAAAAGCTGGTGAGACGGTATCTGCTAAAAAAGCTACAAACATTCCTTCAACAAAAGTGTAGCCACTATTTTGAGCATCATTAATAGAACTGTCATCGATAACTTGTGCGCTTACCATTCTTGAGAACAGCAATAATGCTAATAATGGGATGAATCGAGTCTTCATAATTACCTGTGTTTACTATAACATAATCAATCAATATTAGAATAGGTAAAAAAGTGTAGTAAACCGTATTTTTAGTAAAATTAAAGCAAAAAGAACATTCATGGCCAATACGGCAACCGCCGATTCTTCGATTCTAAAAGAAGCTAAGAGAAGACGTACATTCGCAATTATATCTCACCCCGATGCGGGTAAGACCACCCTTACTGAAAAGCTATTACTTTACGGTGGAGCTATTCATGAAGCGGGATCTGTACGCGCGAGAAAAGCTTCACATCATGCTGCATCCGATTGGATGGCAATAGAAAAAGAGCGTGGAATCTCGGTAACTTCATCCGTAATGCGGTTTGAAAAAGATGACATCAAGTATAATTTGCTTGATACTCCCGGTCACAAAGATTTCTCTGAAGATACACTCCGAACTTTAGTAGCTGCCGATTGTGGTTTAATGGTGATCGATGTTGCAAAAGGTGTTGAGGAGCAAACCGAAAAGCTTTTTGAAGTTTGTAAGTTGAGAGAAGTTCCTGTTATCACTTTTGTAAACAAATGCGATCGCCCGGGTATGGATCCACTTGAGGTGCTTAGCAATGTAGAAACTAAGCTTGGTATTGAAGCTGTTCCGGCAAGTTGGCCTCTTGGATATGGACAAAAATTTCAGGGTATTTATGATGTAATAGGTGGCAATGTCCACGTCTACCAAAAGGCAGATCATGGTGCAAAAAAAGCCATCACCCAAACCATGTCTGTGGAAGAAGCTTTAGAACAAAGCAACCTCTCAGAGATGGAGAAGGAAGCTTTCCGTGAAGAGGTAATGCTTATCGAAGACATGTACCCAAACATGGACAAAGATCTTTACAGCACAGGGAAAGTCACTCCTGTATTCTTTGGATCTGCGTTAAATAATTTTGGGTTAGATGTGTTTCTTAATTATTTCCACAAACTTGCTCCTTCACCTCAAATGTATGAGCAAGCGGCCGGTGGAGAGCGGTCTATAGACGATGCTTTTTCCGGGTTTATTTTTAAGATGCAGGCAAATATGAATCCGGGACATCGTGATTGTGCGGCTTTTATCAGAGTTGCTTCCGGGAAGTTTAAGCGTGGGCAAAATGTAGTGATATCACATACCGGTAAAAAAATTAAGATGGCGACTCCACATACACTTATGGGAGACGAACGTCAGCTAATGGAAGAAGCCTATCCGGGGGATATTGTTTCTATTTTTAACCCGGGTGATTTCAGAATTGGTACCACTATTTATGAAAAGAATGATGTCCGCTTCGATGTAATTCCATTATTTACTCCTGAACATTTCCAGAAAGTAGCCACAAAAGATCCTTTTAAGAGGAAGCAACTTCGTGAAGGCCTTCGACAACTTTCTGAGGAAGGTGTAGTTCATGTATTTGAGGTACCAAATGGAGTTGGAAATGAGCTTTTATTAGGTACGGTGGGTGTACTCCAGTTTGAAGTGGTAGAACACAGGATGCTGGAAGAATACAGCGTAGAGCTGGTTAAAACACCGGTATCCTACTACTGTGCGCGCTGGTTACCAAATGATGCACCTGAAGTTATTGATAAGCTAGAAAAAAGCTATTCCACGCATGTGACTAAAGATATGGAAGAAAATCCCATCGTTTTATTTGAGTCAATGTATGCGCTAAATCAAGCTGAAGAGAAAGTAGGAGCTGAGAACTTATTCAAGTTCAAACAAGGCTAATGAATTGAGAATAGTTAAATAAAAGAATTAGGAATAGATCCAATATCAAATATTCCTAATTCGTAATTAATCTATTTTTTATTATTTCATTTTCCGCCATTGGCTTGTAAGTCTTGAATACACTGAGCATCCAAATCAGGAATATTTCCACCCGTAAGATTATTCATAAAATCTGAAGTTCTTACAGCGAAATACATCAAGCAACTTTCTACATCACAATGAGCACCATTTGCTTCATCTACGTGATCTTGAATTGCTGGCGTTCCGTTATCTACCAAGCCAAGAATGTGCCCAAATTCGTGTTCAAGCACTGCTGTTTCCACGACATCTCTATCGGGTTGGTTTAGCCCTCCTGAACTTTGTTCTATCGTTTCTCCCATAAGTGCCATTGATGTATTGAAATATGCGAACCCAAGTACATTTTCTTGCTCAAACTCTCCATCTAGTACTATAAAATAGGCTACTATAGTATTCCCTTCTGTATAGTTATCTCGATGTTCTTTTTCTAGGTCAAAAGCTTCCTGAGCTGTATAAGGAGAATTCCCGGGTGAGGGTATTTCATCATCAATGGTAATTGAAATTCCACCTGGTTTATTCAATCGAGCTTCAAGAAATTCACTCAATCTGTTTAAAGCTGTTTGTGTTGGACGATACCCTTCCACATAATCGATCTCAATAGCTAGGGAAGTGTAACTCTCCGAGGCTAAAAAATCGTTAGCTGATTCTCCTACATCTAAAGTACTTGAGAAATTATTACCACCGTTGGGAGAATCATTATTACTACTTCCACATCCCAAAATGAGTGTTGAAAATAATAGTAAGACCCCGATAAATTTTCTGTAGTTTTTCATATCTGTTTAAAGTAATTATTCACACATTTGTTCCATATTACTAATCACATAACCATTTTGTAAAGATTACCATTTCAGCTTTTAATGCCGTTTAAAAGTCATTAGATTGGGGTTCGCTACAAATTCAATCAATCTATAGAACATTGATTACAGAAACCAAGGTTTCCAAGCAAGTTGAAATCATAAAAGCCGACCTAGATAACCCGAAACATGCTGCTGATATTGTAAATATTGTGGACTTGTTTGCAAAAGACCCTATGGGTTTAGATGAAGCGCTCAGCGAAGAAGTGCGAGTTGATATGATCGCTGAAATGAAGAAAATACCTACTGCAATGACTTATATCGCCTATTTAGAAGAAAAGGCGTTGGGTATTGTAACATGCTATTTAGGCTATTCTACTTTTACTGCCAGCAAAACATTTAAAATACTTGATGTTGCTGTGCTCCCCGACGCAAGAGGAATGGGTGTAGGAACTAAGCTATTAGATGCCGTCACTGATGAAGCCAAAAAAATGGGTTGTTCAAAGATCACACTCGAGGTTAGAGAAGATAATCCCGCACAGAAACTCTATAAAAGAGAAGGATTTGAGTACGGGGATCCTAAATGGTGGTTTATGACAAAGGAAATTGACTGAAGTTATTTAGTCACAGTCTTTGCTTCCTCAGCAAGCCCAAGTACTGCTTGTTGATACAACCCACTATTATTATATCTAAGAATAGATTCTTCTACACTTCCAGTGATTTCTTTAAAATGGGATAGATATTTTGCAACCGAGTATATATTGTTGCTCATATTGTAAAGATCATCACCAACAAACCATCTGTTTAGCGACCAAGGAATAAACTGTGCGTAAGACATTGCTCCGGCATAACTAGACTTCAAAGCTAGAACATCAACTTTTCTTTTTTCTGACCACTCTATCAATTCCTCCAATTGGGCAAGAGCAAATTTGGCGCGATGATCCTCAGCGATCATTGACACATAAGCATTAAAAGGATTGTACTTGCCTTCATATTTACCAAACTCTGATTCAACGCCTAATATTCCAATAATTACTTCTTTGGGAATGCCGTACTCTTTCTCTGCTTTGGCTAGATCTTCTTTATGCGTTTCATAGAACTCCGCAATTTTATTCTTCTTAGCATCATAGCCTAATACTTCTTGGTACTTTTCGAAACTATCGATCTTTACTTCAGCTGAGCGGGTGAACTTTTGGGTGATTCCTGTTATTAGTTCGAATCTGGAATCTTCGAAATATGGAGTGATGTCTACACCCTTTTTCTCGAAATGTTGTATCAACTTCTCTTTATAACCTTTATCCGGATTAGAAGCTGCCATTGAAATTATGCTCAATCCAAAAACTAATAGAAGAACTGCCATTCCTTTTTTTATGCCTGACCGTATCATATTTATTGCCCTATGTTGATCTGTAAATGATGTAGTTATTATAATAAAACTCTAATGAAGTGGAAATAGTGTTTTGTGAAAGGTTGTTTAAAAACCAAAACTAAGGCTTGTAGAAATTCGAACTTCAATTCAAAAAACCTTACCTTTGTGTGCTTTCTTAAAAAAGTCGCGTACCATTAGAAAGCACGAACTTTAAATTGCTGAATTCGGTTCAGTAAGACGTCAGTGAAAAACTAATTTATCAGAAGGAAATCATGGCAAAAGAATTTGATGTATGTGTAATCGGGTCAGGCCCCGGCGGATATGTAGCTGCAATCCGTGCATCACAACTTGGGTTTAAAACCGCAATCGTAGAAAAAAGACATTTAGGTGGTGTTTGCTTAAACATCGGATGTATACCTACTAAAGCACTTCTTCGCTCTGCTGAAGTAATGGAATCTATCCAGCATGCAGAAGATTATGGCATTTCAGTAAAAGATGTGAAAGCTGATTTTGGTGGTATGGTTAAGCGTAGTCGTGGTGTTGCCAATAAAATGAGTAAAGGTGTTCAATTTCTATTGAAAGCAAATAAAATTGATGTTTTCATGGGTACGGGTGCTTTTAAATCAAAAACTGAGCTTGCTGTAAATGATGAAAAAGGCAAAGAAACTGAAAGCATAAAAGCTAAGCATTTCATTATTGCGACAGGTGCTCGTCCACGCCAATTGCCTAACCTTGAGATTGATGGAAAAATGATCATCGATTCTGAAAAAGCGATGACTATGGAAAAGCAGCCAAAGAAAATGGTAATTATGGGTGCAGGTGCAATTGGGGTTGAGTTTGCATACTTCTACCACACTTTAGGAACAGAAGTAACAATCATTGAACTTCAAAAAACACTTGTTCCTGTTGAAGACCAAGATGTTGGAAAAGAACTTGGTAAGATCTACAAAAAGAAAGGCATGAACTTGATGCTTGAAAGCACTGTAGAAAAAGTTGAGAAAAAAGGTTCCGGCGTAAAAGTAACTGTGAACACCAAAAAAGGTAAAGAAGAGATCGAAGCTGATGTTGTTCTTTCAGCAGTTGGTGTAACCGGTAATGTAGAAGGTTTAGGACTTGAAGAAATTGGCGTAAAAGTAGAAAGAGGCGCTATTGTTGTTGATAAGTCTGATTACTCAACAGGTGTAGAAGGTATTTATGCTATTGGTGATATAATCGGAGCTCCATGGTTAGCGCATAAAGCTTCTCATGAAGCAGTTGTACTTGCTGAGCAATTAGCAGGTAAGAATCCTAAGCCAATCAATTATGGTAACATTCCTGGCTGTACTTATTGCGAACCTCAAGTTGCATCTGTTGGTTTAACTGAAGCTGCGGCAAAAGAAGAAGGATACGATGTTAAAGTTGGGAAATTCCCTCTTTCTGCGAGTGGTAAAGCTACTGCTCTTGGACATGAAGAAGGCTTTGTAAAAGTTGTATTCGATGCAAAATATGGCGAGTGGTTAGGTCTTCATATGATTGGATTCGGAGTTACTGAAATGGTCGCTGAAGCTGTTGTAGCTCGTGACTTAGAAACTACCGGACATGAGATTATTAGTGCTGTTCACCCTCACCCAACATTATCAGAAGCGGTAATGGAAGCTGTGGCTGAAGCATATAACGAAGGTGTTCACTTAGGAACTCCAGTTAAGAAGAAATAATATTTAATTAGGTCATGCTGAACTTGATTCAGCATCTGTAAAGATCCTGAAATGAATTCAGGATGACGTCAAACTTTGGCTCCCTCGTGGAGCCATTTTTGTCTATGAAAAAAACCATTGAGCTTTACGACCTGGGTTTAAAATCCTACCAACCGGTTTGGGATTTGCAGCACAAAGTTCAGCAACGAATTATTGATGAAAAGAAGCTGTATCGAACCGATGAATTCGATGGCGAAAGAAAAAATGACGCGCTTCTTTTTGTTGAACATCCTCATGTATATACACTTGGCAAAAGTGGTAATGAAGAAAATATGCTGCGCTCACTTCTCGAGTTACAGAAACTAGAAGCAGAGTTTATTAAAACTAACCGCGGTGGTGATATTACTTATCATGGACCTGGGCAAATTGTTGGATATCCAATTTTAGATCTAGATCGTCATTTTACCGACATCCACAAATATCTCAGATTTCTGGAAGAAGTGATTATAAAAGTTTGTTCTGAGTATGGGCTTGAAGCGGTTCGAGTTGAAGGGCTCACTGGTGTTTGGGTAGGCAACCAAAAGATATGTGCAATGGGCATACGTTGCTCTCGTTGGGTTACTATGCATGGATTTGCACTAAATGTGAACACGGATGTGCAATACTTCAATAACATTGTGCCATGTGGTATTCAAGATAAGGCGGTAACCAGTTTAGAGAAGCTCTTAGGAACCAAACAGGACGTCGCTGAAGTAAAAAATAAAATTGTTAAACACTTCGGAAATGTCTTCGAAGTAGATGTTAAACCAAGCGGTACACAAACAGAACTAGAGAATAATTTTTTGTAACTTTGGTGAGATTATTCTGAGCAAGAGCGAAGAATCTTCACAACCAATTTTTGCAGTCAGTTTATTTTGTAGATCCTTCGTCCCGAAACTTCGGGATCAGGATAACTGAAAATATTTAGAGACAAACATGATCAAAGAACTAAACGTAGTAGAGAAAAAGTCAACACAGCGTAGACCTGAATGGCTTCGTGTAAAGCTCCCATCAGGTGGTAAATTCAAAGAAGTTTTGGATACCATTAATGAGAATAAGCTGAATACAGTTTGCTCTGAAGCCCGTTGCCCTAATATGGGTGAATGCTGGGGTGCCGGTACTGCTACTTTTATGCTTTTGGGCGATGTGTGTACACGTTCTTGTGCTTTTTGCGCCATTAAAACTGGACGTCCTCCTGCTGAATTAGATTGGGATGAGCCGGCTCGTGTTGCGGATGCGGCTGCTAAAATGAAATTGAAGCATGTTGTTCTTACATCCATTAACAGAGATGATAGAAAAGATGGTGGAGCCCCTATTTTCGCTGCTACTCATACAGCTCTTCGTGAAGCTATTCCGGGAGTAACTATTGAATCTCTGACGCCTGACTTTAGAGGAGTATGGGATGCTCTACAGACAGTTATTGATACACCTCCTGATGTATTGAGCCATAATTTGGAAACTGTCCCAAGAAAATATCGCCGAGTTCGTCCGCAGGCAAAATACGAACGATCTCTAGAACTCTTACTTAGAGTTAAGGAAGCCGGAATTCGCTCAAAAACGGGCATCATGGTTGGACTTGGAGAAAAGCGTGAAGAAGTGATAGAGCTTATGCAAGATTGTGTTGATCATAAAGTTGATGTTTTAACAATTGGTCAATATATGCAACCAACCAAGATGCATCATGCAGTTGTAGATTGGGTTCACCCAGATCAATTCGCTGAATACAAAGAGATCGGAGAGAAACTTGGTATAGGTCATGTGGAAAGCGGCCCCCTTGTTCGCTCTTCTTATCATGCCGAAAGGCACGTTTAATTTTTTTCTTATACTTCAGGTATTATCTTGGGGTAAATAAAAAAATTATATGCTGGCGACACTCACTGTTTTAGGAATAAGTTTTGTATTGGGATCTATACCATCCGCAATTTGGGTAGGTAAGATATTTAAAGGAGTGGATGTACGTGAGCATGGCAGTGGAAATGCAGGTACAACAAATACTTTTCGTGTTCTAGGCTGGCCTTCAGGTATTACCGTTTTTATAATGGATTTTATGAAGGGCTTTATCGCTTCCTATTGGATAAGTGCTCTAGCTTGGGGTATGTTTGCGGGACCTCTTTCACCTCCAAACTGGGAAGTCGATGCCTTCCTGAAAATTAGCTGTGGTTTATTTGCCGTTTTTGGGCATATGTTCCCAATATTTGCACGATTTAAGGGGGGAAAAGGTGCTGCAACCGCATGTGGCATGCTATTCGGAATTGAACCTATTTCTATCGGAATTTCTTGTATTATTTTTGTGACCATCCTTTTACTAACACGATATGTATCGCTGGCTTCTATTATTTCTTCTTTCTTCTACCCTTTAAGCTTAATTATAATGAAGTATGTATATGGTTTAGAAAAACTTGTAGATGGAAGTATGGTTATTTTCGGTGCTTTTGTAGCAACCGGAATAATTGTGAAACATAAGTCAAACATTAAGCGACTTATCGCAGGAACCGAAAGTAAGGTTGGTTCATCAAAGAAAAATAATCAAGACACTACCCAGCCAGAGCCGGAAAAAGAAAAAGTAGAATTATGAAAAATGTGACAATTATTGGTGCCGGTAGTTTTGGAACCGCTTTAGCAACTGTACTAGATACTGCAGGTAATAATGTACAGATCTGGGCGCGCGAAAAAGAGGTCGTTGACAGCATCAATAATCAACATCGAAATCCTTCTTACTTATCTGACATCAGGCTTCCCACATCCATCAAAGCATATGACGATCTGGAGCATTGCCTGCGTGATCAAGATATGATTCTTTTTGCAACACCGTCTCACACGCTTAGACAAGTAGCTGCGAAAATTAAACCTTGCTTAGATGGACATGAGATTTTGGTCACCGTGTCAAAAGGAATTGAGAACGACACATTTAAGACTATGTCTCAAATTCTTGTAGAAGTAATGGAAGGGGTTACTTATGAAGACAACATCGGAGTTTTATATGGTCCCAGCCATGCCGAAGAAGTTTCTCACCTAAAACCAACTACGGTAGTTGCAGCTTCTTATTCAACCAGAACGGCACGAATTATACAAGAAACTTTTATTACACCTATGTTCCGTGTATATCTGAACAATGATATCATCGGTGTTGAAATTGGCGGCTCGGTAAAAAATATCATGGCTATAGCTGCTGGTATAGTAGATAGCGCAGAACTTGGTGATAACGCCAAAGCGGCTCTCATAACTCGTGGATTACACGAGATGAAGAGAATGGGAGTGATGATGGGAGCTTATACTGAGACATTTTCAGGATTAACAGGAATGGGCGATCTGATTGTAACGTGTACTTCAAAACATAGTCGTAACAGATACGTTGGTTCACAAATAGGGCTCGGTAAAAAACTAGATGAGATCATAGATAGTATGAATATGGTTGCCGAGGGTATAAAAACTACGAAGTCAGTGCATGATTGGGCATTACGTAACAATGTAGACATGCCTATAACTTCTGCGGTATATCGAGTTTTATTTGAGAACCAAGACCCTAAAGATGCTTTGAATGCGTTGATGACTAGAGACCCCAAAGACGAAGTCTCTATATAGTAGAATTATCAAGCCTAAAACAGGTGGACTTTCCAAGTATTATGGAAGACGATTACGAGCTTTATTTACAAAATTCGGATGTAGTTTCTGTTTCGTCCATGAAAATACAAGACCTGAATAACCTCATTGCAACCGGAGAAAGCTCTTTCCTTGAGTTCAAACATAAGGTAGCCTCCCCTGAAAAAATTGCTCGTGAAATGGTTGCATTCGCAAACACCAAAGGCGGAAAGATACTTATTGGAGTTGAAGACAATGGAGATATTGTTGGAATAGAAAGCTACTATGAGGAAGAATTTTGGCTAAAACAAGCTGCTAATGATGTTTGTGTACCTCCAATTCCCCTCAATATTGAGATGGTTCATGTGGGTAAAAAAGATGTTTTAATTGTTGAAATAGCTGAGTCTGATCAAAAGCCCATCGCCACAAAGGGGAAGAAAAAACGAACTGTTTATATCCGAAAAGGTGAAGAAAGTGTTGTAGCAACAAATGATTTTATTGAAGTTTTAAAGAACAAATCTGCTGAAGAAGGCGTCACTTTTGAGTATGGAGAGCGAGAGCAGCAACTCTTTCGTTTTCTTAAAGAATATGGTGATATCACTATAAAACGGTTTTCAATTATCTCTAATATCACTACGTATAGAGCTGAAAAAATATTGGTAAATATGGCAAGTGCCGGTGTATTAGATATGTTTGAAAGAAAGGGTGTTACTCACTATACATTTTCACAAAAAAATGCTCACTAAGCAAATCTCTCCTATCACTTAATACTCTTGCCTGTTTATTGAAAAGCATTTCAATTATTGATTCAGAATAGCCCTTCATTTTTAATAAAATAGAATCAATCAAATGCCGTCGATGCTTTTTTCCTCAACCCAGTTTTATATATTCATACCTAAGGAATTCAACATTAACTGACGGAAAATAAATATGAAATTAAAATCACTATTAACTCTTTTTGTTTTTATATGCATTGGGATGAGTACCGCTCAAGCACAGAGAACAATACTCCATGCAGGAACTTTAATTGACGGAGAGTCTAACACTGCCCGAAATGAAGTAAGTATTATTGTAGAAAATGATAAAATTGTTTCTATTGAAAACGGATACGCCAAAGGGAATAAAAACGACACTGTTGTAGATCTAAAAAATAAGACTGTACTACCCGGCTTAATAGATTTACACGTCCACTTAGAAGGCGAAACCAGCCCTACAAAATATCTCGATGGCTTCACAATGAATGATGCTGATGTTGCCTACAAAGCACTTCATTATTTAGATGAAACATTGATGGCAGGTTTTACTTCTGTTAGAGATCTGGGAGGATCAGGTGTTAATATTTCGATGAGAAACGCTATAAAAGCCGGATCAATAAAAGGACCAAGAGTTTTTACTGCAGGTAAAGGTATTGGAACTACGGGAGGTCATGCTGACCCAACAAATGGTGTTAAAAAAGAATTGATGGGTGACCCAGGCCCAAAGCAAGGGGTTATAAACGGTGCAGCAGAAGCGCGTAAAGCAGTAAGACAACGCTATAAGGATGGTGCTGACCTCATTAAGATCACTGCTACAGGTGGTGTTTTAAGTGTAGCCAAATCTGGTGATGCTCCTCAATTTTTTACAGATGAACTAGAGGCCATTATCGAAACTGCAAACGACTATGGAATGCACGTAGCAGCTCATGCTCATGGTGCAGAAGGAATGAAGCGCGCTGTTGAGGCCGGTGTAACTACTATTGAACATGGTACAAATATGACTGAAGAGGTCATGGATTTAATGATTGAAAAAGGCGCATATTTTGTACCTACTATTTCTGCCGGTAAGTGGGTAGCAGAAAAAGCTAAAATTGATGGTTACTACCCACCATTGGTAGTGCCTAAAGCATTAGATATTGGACCACGTATTCAAGCTACTTTCGCTCGTGCATACAAAAGAGGAGTTAAAATCGCTTTCGGAACAGATGCCGGTGTTTTCCCTCATGGACTGAATGGAAGAGAGTTTAGATATATGGTTGAAGTAGGAATGCCAGAAATGGAAGCAATTAAAAGCGCTACTATAACTGCGGCTACTGTGCTAGATATGCAAGATAGCATTGGAAGCATTAAAGCAGGAAAGTATGCTGATATTATCGCTGTAGATAAAAACCCATTGAATGATATCAGTGCGATGGAGAATGTATCATTTATAATGAAGAATGGAGTAGTTTACACCGATTCTCATTAAGACTTAGAACAGTTATAACTAGAAAGCTAAACCATGCCTTAGTGCTGGTTTAGCTTTTTTATGCACATTAGCACAGGACTTCTTATAGATATAATAATTTATAAGATCAAAAAAGGCTATTCAGAGAATACTAACGAGGAATCTTATTTAAAAGGATGGTAACATTTCCGCTTAAATATCCGTAATTTTTACTTGTTCTAAATAAGGTGAACAATGATGAATCAAGAAGAAAATCTCGACGACATAATTTCCTCACTTATTGATGTAGACGAAGATGAAACTACATCAACGGTAGAGGAGAAAACGGAACTAACAGGTGAGCCGGTTACCCTTACTGAACGAGCTTCCAAACAAGTAACGTCTATCATCGAAAAAGAAGGGTTGGATAATAATCTTTTTCTTCGAGTAGCTGTTGAGGGTGGCGGATGCTCAGGTTTAAGCTATAAACTAGGTTTAGATTATCGTACGAATGATGACCATGTCTTCGAAAATTTTGGAGTAGAAATAATCGTTGACCCAAAGCATCTCATGTATTTAGAAGGCATCGAGATTGATTATCCAGACGGGCTTGATGCTCGTGGATTTACGTTTGACAACCCCAACTCCGTTGAAGATTGCGGATGTGGAACTAGTTTCTCCATTTGATCTACTATTAAGCAACTGAGCTTAACTCCAATATTTTTAAACAAATTTTGTAAGGATTCCATACTGAACCTGTCTAACAGTATGTGAAAAAGAGATCGTCATATAAATTTCCTTTCGAGCAATTTCCTGCTGTTAGAGTTGTATTGCTTTTTGTAACAGGTATTTTTCTTTCCTCAGTTTCCAATATTTCCTTCCTTTCATCTCTAGCATATTTTATCGTAGCATCAGTCTTTTATCTGACTGTTGAGTTATATGGTCGAGATAGGATTTCTATTGTGGGCACAAGAATTGCCACTTTTCTTTTTATGCTTGTCATCATTTTTTCAGGATTTTCACTGCATTCCTATCATGCTAAAAAGTCTCTGTCTTTAACTGAAAGAATAATATCGGTCTCTGATTGGGAAGAAATTCAATTAACGGGAACTGTAGTTTCCGTTTCTAGAAATAGCTCAGGAAAGAAAAGGTTAGATCTTGAAGTTCAGAAAATTGATTTCTCAGAGAGCTTTTCATCAGATAAAATTACTGCTCGAATTTTGTGGGATATCGGTAATGAAGTCGAACTTGGAAATCAGATTGAGATAAAAGGAACAATTATTCCAATATCGGAGCCTAGAAATCCTACGGCATTCGATTACAAAGAATTTCTGGCTCGTCGTAATATTCATTCTCAAATCAGAGCGGACTCATTGATCTCAGTAAAAGATCAAGGCTCGACTTTAAGCTGGATATCAATTAGAAAAAAGGCTCTGGAAATTGTTGAACGAAATTTTAATCCTATAACATCTCCTATTGCCAAAGCATTGTTACTCGGATACAAAAATGAATTGGAAGGAGATACAAGGCAGGCTTTTGCGCGAGCCGGTCTTTCCCATATTATGGCTGTATCAGGACTGCATGTAGGCTTAGTGATTGCTCCTTTTTGGGTTATCATTCCGTTCTTTTGGACTAAGAAACATGGCACTAAATTTGGGTTGGCTATTCTGATAACCATCCTATTCTTCTACGCCGGACTAACAGGATTTTCTGCTCCGGTTATGCGAGCTTCTCTTATGGCAACCTTACTCACCTATGGAAAGCTATTTTCTAAAAGTGCTAATTCTATCAATTTAATGGGAGTTGCCGCTCTTGTAATCTTGATTATTGATCCTACCCAATTATTTGAAGTAGGATTTCAACTCTCCTTTGCGGCAGTGTTGATTATCCTACTCGTTCTACCAGTTATTCAAAGCAAAATCCCATATTGGATTCGTATCAAATGGTACGGTACTCCAATCATGGTCATTATTATTTCTCTAGTTGTACAGTTTGGGCTTTACCCTCTTCAGGCTTATTATTTTGGAGAAGTTTCTATTATCAGCCCAATTGCAAACGCTCTGTTTGTTCCGTTTTTAGGAATCATTGTCCCTCTTTCATTATTCGCTTTAATTATAGGTTTATTACTTCCATCTGTTGGGTTTATTCTCAATTACCCTTCGTTACTTTTCCTTGAGCTACTCAATGATTTTGTAAATTTTTCTACCTCTCTTTCTTGGGCATGGTTTCAAGTTTTAAAACCTTCTTCTTTTCTCTTTTTATTTTGGAGCTTCTTTATACTGATGGTTGGCTCATGGAGAAACCCTGCATTAAAATGGAAGTTAATGGCTTGTGCTTTAGCTTCGGTTTTTGTGATACAAACAGTAGGCTTAGTTCAAACATTTAGATCCAAAGACCTAACAGTTGTTGTTTTTGATGTTGGACAGGGTGATGCCTCACTGATTAAAACGCCTTCCGGTAAGCATTATTTAATAGATACAGGAACTTGGAATCCCGGTTCAAACTCTGGTGAAAATATTCTCCTCCCTTACTTTAAAGAAAATAACATCACGAAACTTGATGCTGTATTTCTATCTCACCCTCATGCCGACCACATAGGAGGTATTATATCTTTAATCAATGGCATCGAAATTGATACCATATATAATTCAGGGTTTCAGTACGATTCAAATCTTTATGAAAACTATATCAAATTAGCGAAAGCGAAGCATATTCCTGTAATTTCACTTCATGCTGGTGAGCGAATCAATGTAGATGAAGAGATTCTGATTTTAGCCCTCGGTGCAGAGGGGCCGCAGTTTAATGATGACCCAAACCAGCATTCTCTAGTCCTCAATGTGCTGTATAAAAAAAATGAATTTCTTTTCACAGGTGATGCGGGGGAAGCTCAAGAAAGAAGGTTGCTGGAAAATTATGGAGATCTCTTAAATACTGATTTTCTAAAGGTTGGTCATCATGGAAGCAGAACCAGTTCCGAGCTTTTTTTCTTACAAGCAGTTACTCCTGAAATTTCTGTAGTTTCCGTGGCTAACAACAATAAATTCCAGCATCCTCACCAAGAGGCTGTACAACGATTGGAAACCATTAAATCAGACATATACTTCACTGGTCGCGACAAAGCATTGGTTTTCAAAAGTGATGGTAAATCAATCCATAGAATTCTTTGGGACAAATAATATCTACTATGAGATTAGCTGTTCACAGTAAATGTGTTTTACACAATAATCATGTATTTTACGGAACTAATTAATCATGAAAGAGCTACACTGAACATCTAATGGACCAAATGGAACGACCAAGCTTTGAAGAAGCTTTAAGTAAACTGGAACAAATAGTTTCCAAATTAGAAGACGAGTCCATTACATTGGAGGAATCTGTGAATTTATACGAGGAAGGGGTAAAGCTATCTCAATTTTGTTCAGAAATCCTAAGTGATGCTGAACTTCGTATTGAACAGGTGAACGAAGCAAATAGTTAATTTAAGCGATTATGGAACAGAATATACCACAACCGGGAGAGCTACTGGCTACAATACATAGCCCGGAAGACTTGAGAAAGCTCGACCCGAAACAACTGATCAATGTTTGTGATGAACTTCGTGATTACATCATTGATATGGTTTCTGTGTATGGCGGACATTTTGGCGCTAGTTTAGGGGTAGTCGAATTAACCACTGCAATTCACTATGCATATAATACTCCGGAAGACAGATTAGTTTGGGATGTTGGTCACCAAGCATATGGCCATAAGATTTTAACGGGGCGACGTGAACAATTTCATACCAACCGCTTGCATGGTGGCCTTTCTGGATTCCCAAAACGTACCGAAAGCGAGTTTGACACCTTCGGTGTTGGTCACTCAAGTACATCTATTTCTGCGGCGCTTGGTATGGCTGTAGCTAATGATCTAGACAAAGGAGATCGAAAGGTTGTAGCTGTTATTGGAGATGGATCTATGACAGCAGGTTTAGCTTTTGAAGGCTTGAATAATGCTGGCGCTATGAATAGTGATATCCTTGTTATTTTGAATGACAACTGTATGTCTATCGATCCCAATGTAGGCGCTTTAAAAGAATATCTTACAGACATCACCACAAGCAAGACCTTCAATAAAATGAGGGATGAAATTTATGACTTGCTTGGGCATTTCAAGTCTGCTGGTGAAAAAATGCGAAAAGTTGCTTCCCGGTTAGAAAATGCGGTCACAGCTGCCATAACTCCCGGATCACTATTCCGTGCACTGGGTTTTAAGTACTATGGCCCAATGGATGGTCATGATGTTGATGGACTGCGAAAAACCCTCGAAGATCTAAAAACGGTAAAAGGTCCCAAATTACTTCACGTTGTTACTGTGAAAGGAAAAGGTTTTGCACCCGCTGAAAGAGAGCAAACTAAGTGGCATGCTTCTAGTAGTCCATTTGATAAAATTACTGGAAAGGCATTAAATCCGGCGCCAAAATCTAAGGGTGCTCCAAAATATCAAGATGTGTTTGGAGAAGCTTTAGTTGAACTTGCTGCTAAAGATGAGCGAATTGTAAGTATGACTCCTGCAATGCCTAGCGGATCTAGCCTATGGCCTATGATGAATACTTTTCCAGAGCGTTCTTTTGATGTTGGAATCGCTGAACAACATGCTGTTACTTTCGCAGCTGGCTTAGCAGCAGAAGGGAAGAAAGCTTTCTGTGCTATTTACTCATCTTTCCTTCAGAGAGGATACGACCAGCTTGTTCATGATGTAGCCATTCAAAAATTACCGGTAGTTTTTTGTATTGACCGAGCCGGTTTTGCAGGTGCTGACGGACCTACGCATCATGGTCTATACGATGTAGCATATATGAGAACGGTTCCGAATATGGTTATTTCATCTCCATTGAATGAGCAAGATCTTCGAGATATGATGTTCACATCTTCTACTTATGAAGATGCTTCTTGGGCAATCCGTTACCCACGTGGAAAAGCAACGGGAATGGCTGTGCGAGAAGGATTTCAATCCATAGAAATCGGAAAAGGTGTTACACTGCGCGAAGGGGAGAATATTGCTGTTCTAAGTTTTGGACCTATTGGAAAGTATGTAATTACAGTAGCCGACGAACTTGCCGAAGAGGGAATTGATATCGGTCATTATGATATGCGATTTGCTAAACCACTTGATGAAGAGCTTATCGATGAAATTTGTGAGAAATACGATCATATAATCACTCTTGAAGATGGTGCGAAAATGGGCGGGTTTGGAAGTGCCGTTGCAGAGTATCTTATCGAAAAAGAACACCGACCAAGTGTAAAAATTCTTGGTATTCCTGATCGTATTGTTGAGCACGGTACACAAGAAGAGCTACATGATGAGGTTGGTATTGGTGTTGAAGGAATAAAAGAGGCTATTTTAAAGGTTATGGCAAAAGCCTAATCATCGATTTTTCATGCAATACTCCCTTTCTGATTTCGACTTTATCCTTCCTGAAGAGCTTATAGCTCAATCTCCTGCAAGCCCAAGAGATCATGCCCGACTATTGGTATATGATCGTTCTACCAAAGAAATTAAAGACGATTATTTCTACAATCTTGGAAAATATCTACCCGATGATACTACACTTGTTGTAAATAACAGCAAAGTAGAAAAGTGTAGGTTGATGTTTGACGGAGGCAAAAAAGAACTCTTTGTAACGTCAGTAAGAAATAACAACACGATCGAAGCTTTAGTACGCCCGGGCAAAAAATTCAGAATAGGTAAAACGGTAGAGCTTGCAGACGGAGTAACTGCAGAAGTAACTCATGTTGCTGAAGACGGATTGAGAACCATTATACTTTCTCATGATCTTGATAGTGCGGAGTTGGAACCATTCAAGTTCACACCATTTCCTCCATACATTGAGCAAGACGAAACTCTGGCTGATGAATATCAAACAGTGTATGCGAAGGATCTCGGGAGTAAAGCCGCTCCCACAGCAGGGCTTCATTTTACTGATGAGCTGCTTGCAAAGTTGAAGAAGCAAGGAATTAAGAAATCAGAAGTAACTCTTCATGTTGGACTAGGAACTTTTGCTCCTGTAAAAACAGAGAGCCTTGACGAGCACGTTATGCATAGTGAGTGGTATCAACTTGATTCCAAAACAGCAAAAGAGCTTTCCAATGCAGACCATATTACCGCGGTGGGCACTACAAGCATTCGAGTTTTAGAATCCTTAGCAAACGACAAGCGTGCTTTTGATCCACAAAGTGGTGAAACTGATATCTTTATCACACCGGGTTACAAATTCAAAGCTGTTGATGCTCTTGTTACAAACTTCCACTTACCCAAAAGTACATTACTGATGTTAGTATCTGCTTTGATGGGCTTTGAGGAAATGCATCGAGTTTACACCCATGCAATTACTAAAAAATATCGCTTTTATTCCTTTGGCGACGCCATGTTGATCATATAAAAAAAGCTGTTTCTTATTTAAAGAAACAGCTTTTATGTAATACATAGACTTTCCGAAATTATAAACGGAAAGTGAGACCTAACTGTAATACTGCAATACCAAAGCCTAGTTCTCCATAAGCCCCAAGACTCTCCGTGAAATGATATCTGGCTCCAACAAAACCTTGATATACGATACCTCCTGCCGTTGCCTTATTATTTCCCGGACCATTCCATTCAGCACTTGCCACATTATAGCCCAAGATAATTCCACCATAGGTATCAATATCTTCAACAAATTCTTTGTGGTAAGTAGCTCTACCTCCAACAATTAAATTAGAGTATTTCCATTCGCCTGCACCAAAGGTTTCATTTGAACTTAAATACCCCAAGTATCCACCAACAGAAACTTCCTCATTTATACCATAATCAACAGCTAGGTTAATTGGCATCCCTCCAGACCCGGACAGATTATGCCCTAAACCAATTCCGCCGTTTATGTCGATTGTTCCTTTACCAGGATATTGTTGTGCAACTGCAAAAGATGATACCCCGAACAGCACCACCATTAATAAACTTATTTTTTTCATGATAATAATATTGAATTAACAATTTTGTTACCAAAATATTAGGCATTGGGAAGAACTCTTTAAATACCCCGATTGAGGTATTTTAGCATTCATTTTCAGAATTAAACCTCTTTTTCACGCACAATTTTCCCGAAATTTTCTGTACTTATACTTATTAGATGGGCTCAAACCTTTCGATTTAATTCACGCTTTCCCCCTGTTTTTCTTGATAGCCAATGCCTAAACGTGAATTAAAATATTTTATCATTTTAATTACAAATTTTCATTTAATAATCATATAAAAAACTTAATTTAACTAGTCTTGAGTTTTATACTCAAAGCAAAATGTATAAACTATATATACAAGCAGAACTTTTTATGAATAATTAGTTCCAATTCTATTACTCATCGATATATTTAAATATTAATGTCAGACGTAATTAAGATTAAGCGCGGTGTAGATATCAAGCTTGTTGGAGAGGTGGAAAGTAGTTTCGCTAAACCAATGACTGTTAAAACTGTAGCTGTTAAACCAGATGATTTTAACGGGGTACGATTTAAGCTTACAGCTAAAGAAGGCGACGAAGTTAAAGCCGGTACTCCAATACTCTATAATAAAGATCACGAACAGATAAAATTTTGTTCTCCAGTTAGTGGAGAAGTAGCTCAAGTAGTTCGCGGTGCAAAACGAAAGATTCTTGAAATAAGAATTCTTGCTGATAAAGAGATTCAATACGAAGATTTCGGCGCTGCAGACCCAAAGAGCTTACCTCGTGAAGAGATTGTAAACAAATTAACCGCTTCGGGTTGTTGGCCCTTTTTTAAAGAGCGCCCTTATAATGTGGTTGCTGATCCTGAAAATGAGCCTAAAGCCATTTTTATTTCAGGATTTGACTCCGCTCCGCTAGCTCCAAGAATGCAAACCTTGTTGGAAGGAAATGAGAAGGAATTCCAAACGGGTATTCATGCTCTTCAAAACCTTACTTCAGGTAAAATTCATTTAGGATTAAATGAAAACGGTCCATCAAGTCCTTTCTTTGCTGGAATTGATGGCTTGACCTATACTAAATATGATGGGCCACACCCTGCAGGACTTGTTGGAGTTCACATCAACAAACTGGATCCGATCAATCAAGGCGAAACTGTTTGGACGATCACTCCTGAGCATATTGTAATTATTGGTCGTCTCTTCTTAGAAGGAAAATTTGATGCTCGAGTAAGAGTTGCGCTTACCGGATCTGAAGTGAATGATCGAAAATACCACGAAACTGTACTTGGCGCTGCTGTAAAACCTTTTATTGAAGGTAATATTACAGAAGGCAACAACCGTATCATTTCAGGTAATATTCTTACTGGTACTAAGATTGAAGAAGACGGATATCTAAGTTTTTATGAACGTCAAATTACGGTAATACCTGAAGGTGATGAGCCGGAGCTTTTTGGCTGGGTTATTCCTAAACCCGATAAGTTTAGTATTTCCAGAACACTACCTTCTTGGTTCCAAAGGCAATTAGGTGAAGTAAAGTACAAGCTTGATACTAACTTACATGGCGAGCGCCGAGCGTATGTTGTTTCAGGGCAGTATGAAGAAGTATTCCCTTATGATATTTTCCCCGTTCAGCTTATTAAAGCTATCATGATTAATGATATTGAAGCCATGGAAAATTTAGGAATTTATGAAGTCGTGGAAGAAGACTTTGCGCTTTGCGAAGTAGTTTGCACCTCAAAGATCCCTGTTCAAAAAATTGTTCGTGAGGGCTTGGACATGATGAAACAGGAATTAGGATAGTGACAAATAAAATAGTTGGATAGTTAACTAATGAAAGTATTACAGAATTTTTTAGACAACGTTAAGCCCCACTTTGAAGAGGGCGGAAAACTCCAAAAGTATTGGCCTGTATTTGATGGGTTCGCTACTTTTTTATTCGTTCCGGGACATCCCGCTGAAAGTGGTGGAGCTCATGTAAGAGACGGTATCGACCTCAAAAGAACCATGAACACTGTGATCATGGCTCTTATTCCAACCTTATTGTTTGGAATGTGGAATGTTGGATACCATCACTACGCCGCTCTTGGAATGGATGTTACCTTTTTTGAGCAATTCCTTTTTGGAGCACTAAAAGTATTGCCTTTAGTCATCGTTTCTTATGGTGTTGGTTTAGGTGTTGAATTTATCTTTTGTGTCATTAAAGGTCACCAAATTAACGAAGGGTATCTTGTAACAGGGATGCTAATTCCACTAATTATGCCGGTTGATATACCGCTGTGGATGCTAGCCCTTTCAGTAATCTTTGCCGTAGTTATTGGTAAAGAGGTGTTTGGAGGGACAGGGATGAACATTTTCAACCCTGCACTTATTGCAAGAGCATTTGCCTTCTTCGCATACCCGGCATTTATGTCTGGTGATAGTGTTTGGATCAATACTTCAGCCGAATCAGGTCAAGCAGTAGTAGATGGGTTTTCCGGTGCTACTATTTTAGGCGAGATGGCAAATACAGGAACTTCATCTTACTCGGCTTTAGATGCGTTTATTGGAATTATCCCAGGATCAATTGGCGAAACATCCGTTATCGCTATTATGTTAGGAGCAGGTCTTTTGATTTTTACCGGCATTGGAAGCTGGAGAATTATACTAAGCGCACTTTTAGGTGGTGCAGTAATGGGTCTGATTTTCAATATTGCAGCTCCATATGCGTTGACAGAAACTCAGCAAGCTTTTATGGCGGTTCCTTTTTGGAATCAATTGATCGTTGGTGGTTTTGCCTTTGGTATTGTATACATGGCAACCGATCCTGTAAGTGGTTCACAAACTAATACCGGAAAATGGGTATACGGATTTTTAATTGGTTTCTTAGCCATTATGATCCGAATTTTCAACCCGGCATATCCGGAAGGTGTTATGCTTGCTATCCTGTTCATGAACACAATGGCTCCTTTAGTTGACCATTATGTATTGCAAGCAAACATCAAGAGACGTAAGAAAAGATTATCAAAACAAGAAGTAGGAGCGTAACTCATGGATGTAAATAAGAATAGTTATACGTTTATGTTCGCGGCTATTATGGTTGTTGTAGTAGCTGCCGCACTATCATACGCAGCAACTACATTAAAACCTCTGCAGGAAGAAAATGTAGAGATGGAGAAAATGCAGAATATTCTCAGCTCTATTGATGTTATCAAAACTAGAGAAGAATCAGCTGAAGTATACCCTACTTACATTACTGAAGAATTAGTCTTAACCAATAGTCAGCTTACAGAAGGCGTTGATGCTTTTAATGTTGACATGGCTAAGGAAGTAAAGAAAGACCCACTAGAAAGAAACGCGCCTCTATATATTGCTGAAAAAGACGGCGAAAAGTATTTTATCATTCCTCTTCAAGGAACTGGTCTTTGGGGACCGATATGGGGCTATATCTCTCTAAAAAGTGATTTATCTATTTATGGAGCTGTTTTTGATCATGCAAAAGAAACACCAGGCTTAGGTGCCGAAATTAAAACAGATGTTTTTGGAGCTCAGTTTAAAGGCAAAACTATACTAGATGATAACGGCAATCTTATTGGTATCGATGTTCGCAAAGGTGATGCTAACGATGACAATGAAGTTGACGGCATTAGTGGCGGTACCATTACATCAGATGGTGTTGAAATAATGATACAAGATTGCTTACAAGCATATATACCTTATTTAAAAGACTTTACTAGCTCATTAGGTGCTCTAACACCTGATAAGCTTTAATAAATTAGAATTAAACGGCGCAACATAATCCATTAAAGCGTTATGGCAGAAGAAGTATTAGATACAAAAGAAGTACCCGAGGAAGCAAAAAAGGATATTCAAAAACCTCCAAAAGAGCCTTTGTTCTCAAAAAAGAACAGGAAACTTTTAAGTGATCCTTTTAACGATGACAACCCAATTACTGTACAAGTTCTAGGAATCTGTTCAGCTCTTGCAATTACGGTAAAGTTATATCCGGCTTTAGTAATGACTATTTCCGTTTTATTCGTGATGGCATCAGCTAATGTGATCGTGTCTCTCATGAGGAATCTAATTCCAAACAGAATTAGAATCATTGTTCAGCTTGTTGTTGTTGCCGCTTTGGTAGCATTGGTTGATCAAGTATTGAAAGCATATGTATACGACATTTCAAAAGAACTCTCGGTTTTTGTTGGCTTGATCATTACCAACTGTATAATAATGGGTCGTCTTGAAGCATTCGCTTTAGGTAACTCTACCTGGAAGTCTTTTCTTGACGGTCTTGGTAATGCCTGGGGTTACGGTGTCATATTATTAGTTGTAGCTTTTTTCCGTGAGTTATTAGGCTCAGGAACTCTATTTGGTGCTCAAATAATCCCAACCTCTTGGTATATCGAGAATGGCGGATTTTACAGTAACAATGGTTTTATGCTACTTCCTCCGATGGCATTGATTGTTGTAGGAATCATCATCTGGGTACAGCGCTCAAGAAATACTAAACTAGTTGAGGAGTAATTAACCATGCAAGATCTTATAAATATTTTTGTAAAAGCTGTTTTTGTAGAGAATATGATCTTTGCCTATTTCTTAGGCATGTGTTCTTACTTAGCAGTTTCTAAAACAGTTAAAACCGGAGTTGGTTTAGGATTAGCTGTAATTTTTGTACTTGGAATTACCGTTCCTGCAAACTACTTGTTAGAAAACTATGTACTTCAAGAAGGAGCACTAGCTTGGATCAGTCCTGCTTTTGCTGAAGTTGACTTAAGCTTCCTCTCTTTCATCTTGTTTATTGCCATCATCGCCTCTATGGTACAGTTGGTAGAAATGACGGTAGAGAAGTTTGCTCCTGCATTGTATAACTCTTTAGGTATTTTCTTACCTCTTATAGCCGTTAACTGCGCTATATTAGGTGGTTCTTTATTTATGCAAGAGAGAAACTATGCATCCATTACTGAAGCTTCAGTATTCGGACTTGGAAGTGGAGTTGGCTGGTTCTTAGCAATTGTTGCTATCGCTGCCATTCGTGAGAAAATTCAATATTCAGATGTTCCTGCACCGCTTAGAGGCCTTGGTATCACCTTTATTGTTACAGGGCTTATGGGTATCGCCTTCATGTCATTCATGGGTATAAAGTTATAATCAATATTTAGACTATTTATTTCGATATGTTTTTAGCAGCATCAACTTCATTTATTGTTACCACTAGTATTATCGTCTTCTTTTTGGTGATCTTTGTACTGGTATCAATTCTATTGTCAGCAAAGTCTTTTTTAGCTCCATCCGGACCTGTTAATCTTAGTATTAATGGCGAAATGGATCTGGAAGTAAGTTCAGGAAGTACTCTTTTAAGTACTCTGGGTGATAACAAAATTTTCTTACCCTCAGCTTGTGGTGGTGGTGGAACTTGTGTTCAGTGCCGTTGTCAGGTTTTAGAAGGTGGTGGAGAAATTCTACCAACAGAAGTCCCTCACTTCACTAGGAAAGAACAACAGGATAACTGGCGCTTAGGTTGCCAAGTTAAAGTGAAAGAGGATATGAAGATTCGTGTACCTGAAGAGGTATTCGGAATCAAGAAATGGGAAGCTAAAGTTGTTTCTAACTACAATGTAGCTTCTTTCATTAAAGAATTTATTGTTGAGATTCCTGAAGACATGGATTATAAAGCGGGTGGTTATATCCAAATTGAAATTCCACCATGTGAAATCGACTATAAAAACATTGACATTACAGCTCATCCTGAGGAGCACCCAGGCGAACCTCAAAAATTCCAGAAAGAATGGGATAATTTTGGTCTTTGGGATCTGAAAATGAAAAACACTGAGTTTGTAGAACGTGCTTATTCTATGGCTAGTTACCCAGCTGAAGGCCGTAAGGTAATGCTTAACGTTCGTGTTGCTACTCCGCCATGGGATAGAAACAAAAATGGCTGGATGGATGTAAATCCAGGTATTGCTTCTTCTTATATCTTCTCAAGAAAACCGGGCGATACTGTAACTATTTCCGGGCCTTATGGAGAATTCTTCATTAAGGAAGAAAGTGAGAAAGAGATGTTATACATCGGTGGTGGTGCAGGTATGGCGCCAATGCGTTCTCACTTGTATGAGCTATTCAAAACTTTAGAAACAGGTCGTAAAGTTACTTATTGGTACGGTGGTCGTTCTAAGAGAGAATTATTCTACTTAGATCATTTCCGTCAACTTGAAGATCAATTTGATAACTTCAAATTCTATGTAGTACTTTCTGAACCTCTTGAAGAAGATAATTGGGTAGAAAAGAAAGATATGCAGGATGAAGACGGCGATGGTTTCTTAGGCTTTGTTCACCAGGCTGTTATCGATCAGTATCTGTCTAAGCATCCAGAACCGGAAGAGATTGAGTTTTACTTCTGTGGACCTCCATTGATGAACCAAGCTGTTCTTACAATGGTAGACGAATGGGGTGTACCTGAAGAGAATGTTGCCTTTGATGATTTCGGAGGCTAATTCTTCTCCAAACAATTTAAAAGCCTTGTATAGTATTTATGCAAGGCTTTTTATTTATATATATACAAATTATTTCATGCGAATTTTAGTTTCATTATTACTTCTTTCTCTTATCGCTGTACTATCGTGTACTAAAGAATCCACTTACATAGAAAACACAGGGCAAGCTCAGGGTTCTACGTATCAAATCAAATACCTGAGCCCCAATGGAGCTGATCTTGGCGATGATATTGTTGATATTTTTCAAGAGATAGATCTTTCCATGAGTACATATATCTCCACCTCCTTGATATCTCAAATTAACAAAGGAGATACCACAGTTAAAATAGATGCGCCTTTTGAAGAGGTTCTTACTCGATCTATAGAAATTGCTAAAGAAACCAACGGTCAGTTTGATCCTACTATTGGACCTCTTGTACGTTTCTGGGGATTCGGTTTTGATGAAGTGAAAACGGATATAGATCCTGAAGAGATCAATCGTATTAAAGAATCAACCGGATATGAATCTATTGATTTCGAAAACCATTCTGTGACCATCCCCAAAGGTTTCAATATCGATTTTAATGCTATAGCTCAAGGTTTCACTGTTGACTATATAGCCCGTTTTTTAGAAAGTAAGAAAGTCGAGCATTATATGGTCGAAGTTGGTGGCGAAGTAAAAGCGAAGGGAGTAAACGACAAGAATAACTACTGGAAAATAGGTGTAGATAAACCCCAAGAGCAGATCGATACTGAGGACCGTTTTCAATTTATTCTTACTCTCCAAGATCGTGCTTTAGTGACTTCGGGTAATTACCGAAAATTTTGGGTAGACAAAGAGACTGGAGTGCGATATTCTCATACCATAGATCCTAAGACAGGATACCCTGCGAGAAACCGTTTACTGAGCGCTTCTATTTTAGGGGACTCTGCAATGGATGCCGATGCTTATGCCACTACTTGCATGGTAAAGGGTTTAGAGGGCTGTAAAGAGCTTCTGAAGCAGCATACAGAATTAGAAGGCTATCTTGTATTCGATATAGGAGATAACGAGTGGGGAACATACATATCCCCGGGATTCAAAGAATTTATCGTGGAATAAAGTCTAACCTACAAACGGGCTAAACTCACCTTCCTGTTTTTTGTCCGAATCGTTTTTACACTTTTCGTCAGGTTGCGCACCACAAAAACTACATGGCTCACCTTCTTTATTTAGAAAAGGACTGTTACTTGCGCATGTACCTGCAAATTCGCCGTTTTTCTTAAATAAAATTTTAACGGCTATACCTGCAAAAGCTAACCCTATTAACGCTACTGCTACTAAAAATTCAATCATATGTGACCTCTATTTAACGGCTTTAAAGTTCGCCATTTAACTTGATAACATCAATAAAAGCTATTTAATTTCTTCTGTTTATAACAACTACAATCCATATATTTGAAGTCTTCAAAACGGTCGGATTATATGACTGTTTTATTTATAAATGCACCCGTAGCTCAACTGGATAGAGTACCAGATTTCGGCTCTGGGGGTTGGGGGTTCGAACCCCTCCGGGTGTACAAAAAAGCCACTTAGATTAATAATTTAAGTGGCTTTTTTAGTATTCGTTACAAATACTCCTTAATTAATATCCAATCCAATTCTTGTTCGATTCTATCACCCCAGAGAAGTATTAAAACGATCTCTTAGGTCTTGGATATAGATCCCTATATCATTTCTAAGTTCGAATAATCTGCTGTGGTATTCAGCATAGCTTTTTTGAGTGAAGCATGGTTTTTTCTTGAGCTTTTGCATCATATCCAATGAATGATTAGCAAAATTGAGTGCTCTTTTAGTGTAAGCTATATTTGCTCCAAGAAATTCTTGTTCAAAACCAAAGGAATAGCCACCGGCAAGTTTAGCAGCGATTTTGAGACTATCACCTACAAACTCTAGGAAAGTATTATCCTGGTGTTTTGTGTCTACGGACTCCGCCCATTTTAAAATATCAATGGCATAAAATCGCGCATCTCTGAATAAACCCAGATTATCTAAAGAGCCATTATCTGATAATGCGAAATCTTCACTTAGGCTTTTCCACTCTTCACCTGCATCAAAATCATCCTCGTTATCTGAATCAGCAAATTCATCTAATTCTTCCAAGCCAAACAAAAAGTCTTCATCATCGAACTCATCCTCATCTTCCCAGTCGTCTTCATCCTCCGGGAAATAAGCCTCGTCCATAAGAAGTTCTTCCTCTACGTATGCTTCAAAAGCATCGTCTTCGCTCAAACTCTCCTTAAGTAAAGTGATCCAACGAGGAACATTTCCTTGAGCGTCAGATTCTATAAATTTTCGAAGTTGTTCGCTCTTTTTCTCAACTTCATTAAGATGTGCTTCCCATTGAAATTCATTCCAAAGTTCGCCGTCAAATCCATCCATACTCATAATAGTTTATCTCGCAAATGTGTGGGTTGTATATAGAAAAGGAATTTTATCCATTCACGCAAGTGTACGTGGAAAAGTAACGCTTTTTGTGGATAAAAATTGGCTAAAGCCGTTCTAAAACTCCAACTATTACTTGAGTCATTTTTGGCTCGGCTTGTGCTGCAGCTGCGAATATTTCTTCCAAAACAACCGGCTTCAACGAGTCAGGAAAACACTCATCGGTAATCACTGAAATTCCTAAAACGTCCATTCCCATGTGTGTAGCAGCTATTACTTCCGGAACAGTGCTCATTCCAACTACATCGGCACCCAGTTGACGCATGTATCTGTATTCTGCTTTCGTCTCCAACATGGGTCCTGCAATCGAAAGATAAACTCCTTCATGCATTTTTAAGCTGTTATCTAATGCTACATTTTGTGCGATTTCTCTCAACCTACTCGTATAAGGATCGCTCATATCAGGAAAGCGTGGTCCAAGCTCATCATCATTTGGACCAATGAGAGGATTGTCTCCTAAAAAGTTAATATGATCGGTGATCAACATGATATCACCAGCTTCAAAATTAGGATTCATCCCACCACAAGCGTTACTTACAAATAGACTGTGTGCTCCAAGTGCTTTTGCAACCCGAACCGGAAATGCAATTTGTTGCATAGTATAACCTTCGTAGTAGTGAAAACGCCCCTGCATGGCTATCACTTTTTTACCGCCCAAAGTACCAAAGAGTAACCTTCCTGCATGACTCTCAACAGTTGAAACAGGAAAGTGTGGTATATCAGCATAACTGATAGAATCTTCTACATCAATTTCATCTCCAAGCTGACCTAATCCTGTTCCTAATATTAGTAGATACTCAGGTTGAAATTCTGTTTTTGACTGAATAAAACTTAATGCTTCGTCTCTTTTTGTTCGGAACTGTTCTACTGTGTCCAATGCTATATTTTTAATTGTTAGTCTATTTCGTCGAGAATATCATCAAGGTGTTCTGACCCTGGTGGAAATGAAAGATCTATTTCTTCTTCAGTTTTATTTTTTGAGTCATTCTCTGATTCTTCTTCATCCAGTTCAAACTTCGATGTTTTTTCAGGCTCTGAAGTTAGTTCGTTTTCCGATTGTTGTTCTTTGGGGAGACTAAATATTCCGAGCTCATCTTTACCAAATTTTGAGAGGGACTCTTGAGAGTTTTCTAAAAAGGAATTCATGCCTGCTATAATTTCTTCTCTTTTCTCAAGTAAGCGATGAATGTTCTGACGTATTTGCTGACGTTGATGGTTGGCATCTTTGACAATTGCCTCTGCTTCCATCTCAGCTTTGTTGATCTTGTTTTGAGCTTCCGACTTAGCTCCATCTAACTTTTGAGCAACTGATTCTTTTGTAGTTTGAAGAGTTTCATGTAAAGCTTCTTCAACACGCTCGTAATGCCTCACTCTATCATTTAACTTCTCAATTTGCTCTTCAAGCTCTTTGTTCTTGTTAAGCAGGTGCTCAACTTCATTTGAGACAAGTGTTAAAAAGGATTGCACATCGGGGATGTCATACCCTCGCAAAGATTTTTCGAATTGCTGTTGTTTAATTTCTAGAGGTGTCAGTTTCATAGCACGAATTTTTAAGAATTATCTTAGCTGTTATTAAAATAACATTTATTCGTTTAACATGTTCCTTAGATTAGAATCATCTTCTTTTTCTTCTGATGCTCTAACTTCTTCCTCTTCTATTTCAATTTCACCAACAGCCGGGTTTTCATGAATCCTGATCTTCTCTTCTTCAAGATCTGCAACTATTGATTCCAAATTAGCAATTCTCCGTTCTGTGCTTTTCTTAAAATCACCCAAAGCTTTAAAGAACTGAGGATTAATTTCCTTCTGAGAAGTTACAGAGCTTCTATTGATCCACGATTTAATTAAGCTAAAAATACCCCAAAAGATAAATGCTGCCGTTCCTGTACCAAATACAATACCTACTAATGCAATAATAAATTCCTGTTCATCCACTATTACTACCTCTTAATTTTGAACTCTTCTTTTTGTTGACTCATCTTCTTCATCAGAATAATAATCATCTCTTATTTCTATATCATCTAATGGAACTTCTTTTTTTGTTGCCTTTTCTGCAGAAGAATTCACCTTACCTTCTATTTTTTCAATTCTCGTTTTTAAGTTCTGAATAATTCTTCTGAGCTCATTAATTTCTGTAGAACTCGCCATTCTTTTTTCTTCTGCTTTTAATTCTTGTTTACGGTATTCGAGAAAAAGACCGCCTCCAATCGCAAGGAGAGGGATAAGCGCCCACCAAGGTAATCCAAATAACATAATGCCCTTTGTTTAATTATTAGTTGAACAAAATTACGCAAATTTTCAGTTATAGTTTCGTGCGCCGAAGATATCACTCCCAACCCGAACCATAGTTGAGCCTTCTTCTATAGCTACTTCCATGTCATTACTCATCCCCATTGACAAATGCTCTAGCTGAACACTGCCACTGTTAAATTTCTGATGCTCATCGAAAATTTTCTTTAACAGTTTGAATTCATGCCTTACATCTTCGGGATCATCAACAAATGTCGCCATACCCATCAATCCACACACTGTTACATGTTCAAAGTCTGTAGCTGCTTTTAAAATTTCTTCTAAATCTTCTGGCTCAACTCCGCCTTTTTGTTTTTCGCCACTAATGTTTACTTGTATCAGTGCTTTTATATTATTCCCATTCGCTCTTTTCTCAAACTCTTTCAAATACTTCAATTTTTCTATGGAGTGCACCCAATCAATATCTTCAGCAATCAGTTTTATCTTATTTGTCTGTAGATTTCCGATCATGTGCCAAGCAAGCTCTTTGTTTTCGAAGTGAGGGATCTTTTCTTCTAACTCCTGCATCCTGTTCTCGCCAAAATCTACTTGCCCACAACTAAGTGCTTCTTCGATATAAGAAGACGGTTTGGTTTTACTCACTGCAACCAGCATTACTTCAGAACTTTCTCTTCCAATTTTTTGGCATGTTTCGGAAATTTTAAGCTTAACTCGTTCAAGATTTTCACAAATCTGTGACTTTTTCATACAAATAAGGGCTATTCTATTAATTTTATATAAATAACAACGATTAGGGCTTTTATCATTCAATAATTCCCCGTATTTTTGGGAGCTCAAAGAAAGCCTAAATCAACTACTTTTTTGAACAAACTGACTTTCTACAAATTCATAGCTCCGTCGTCGGATCAATTTATCTTAAACATTACAAAAGGTAAACGATAAATGGCTACAAAAATCCGACACATATCCACATTTTTGAATCAGTGGGCTCCCCCAGGAACTAAAATGGACTACGATAATGTCGGACTTCTCGTTGGAGACCCTGATGCATTGGTAAACAATGTACTTACTTGTCTAGATGTTACCGATGAGATAGTTGCCGAAGCCATTCAAAATGATTGTGAACTAATAGTTGCTCACCATCCCTTAATTTTTAGTAAGATTGGAAGCATCAACCCAACCAATGAGCAAGGCAGAATTATATATAAGCTGATTAAGAATGATATTGGCTTATTAGTTGCCCACACAAATTTAGATGCTGCATTAGATGGTGTTTCTTTTGTGCTAGCTAACATGCTAGGACTTGATGACTTAAAGTTCTTAACAACGAACTATGCAATCAGTAAGAAAATAAGTCTTGTTAGTTCTATTGAGAACAGTGACTCCATGGTTCAGTTATTGAACTACTATTCTGCTGAAAATGTGCACCATTACAGCATAGAAAGCCGAGAAAATGATTTACGCTGTTTTGAAGCTACTATTGATAGGCATCATCTTCCCGCATTAAGAAAAGGTCTTAAGAAAGAAGGCTTACTTAAAGATGGAGCATTACAAATTACCGATCTGGTTTCTACTTCCAATAACTTTGGAATGGGAGTGATCGGAAATTATCCTGAAGACGGGCTTGGTAAAAATGAGTTTCTACACTTAGTATCTCAAGCTCTTGATGTTAATGCCATTCGTTTTTCTGGTGATGTAGAGCGCATTAAAAAAGTAGCCGTTTGTGGCGGCGCCGGAGTTTTCTTAAAAGACAAAGCCATTAAAAATGGCGCCGATGCCTTTATCACCGCTGATATTAAATATCACGATTATTTCACTGAACAAGAGAATTTCCTACTACTTGATGTAGGCCATTACGAAAGTGAATTCCCTGTTGCAGAAGCTTTACGAAAAGAACTCTCTGAAGCTTTTGACAACCTTTCTGTATCTGTTACCAATGTTGTAACAAACCCGATGCAAACCTATGTATCGGATTCCAAACCGCAATCCATTCAACCAAGCTGAAAAGCAACCCATGAAAGAAGCACTCCAACAATTAGCAAATTTACAATATATAGACAGCCGAATTGACGAGCTAAAACAGTTGAGGGGCGATCTTCCGGAAGAGATTCTTGATATTGAAACTGATATTGCCCGTAAAGAGGCGAGACTCGCTAAACTTGAGCAAGAAGAAAAAGATCTTATTGTTGAGTTTGATAATTTAAAGTTAGAGTTAGCCAGTTCTGAAGAGAAGACCAAGAAATACGAAGATCAACAGTTAGCTGTTCGCAATAATCGCGAATACGACGCCTTAACAAAAGAGATTGAAGCTCAAAAGCAAGTTGTTGAAAATGCAACTTCAAGAATCGCTGAAATCGAGAAGAGGCAAGAAGCTATTACTCCTGAGCTAGAGGAAGCCAAGACTGAACTTGAAGAAGCTAAAGCTGAACTTGAAACTAAGAGTGAAAGCCTTGAGTCTGTAACTAAGTCAACTGAAGACGAAGAAGCAAAACTCTTGAAAGAAAGAAAGAAAGTAGAGAAAGAAGTTGATCCTCGTTATTTACGTAACTATAATCGTCTAAGAAACGGACTTAACAACGGTATTGCAGTTGTTGCTATGGATCGTGGAGCTGCCTTTGGAATGGCATTACCTCCACAGACTCAAGTAGAAGTTCGAAGAATGAACAAAGTGATTATAGATGAGAATAGTGGTCGTATTGTTGTTGACCAATCTTTCTTTGATAAAGCAAAAGAACAGCTTACTATATAGTAATTTATTACCTGTGATCAGCACAGCTTAAAAAGGGAAGATTTAGACGATCTTCCCTTTTTTATTTTGCATGGATAACTTGGGTTTTCTCGAGCGATTTCTTCCACGCAAAATACCCCATGGTCGCTAGAACTGTAAAGATCAAAAACTGGAAACTTGTTAATACCAATCCCTTGTAGAAATATAAAGGAATTGAAATTAGGTCTGTAATAATCCAAGCAATCCAGTTCTCTAACTTTTTACGAGCCATCAACCACATTCCAAGTATGGCAAATGCCGTAGTTGCCGCATCCCATGCAGGCACATCGCTGTCAGTAAAGTTTGTAAGCACAAAGAAAAGAAGGCCAAAGCTACCAAACAGAAGTACCAACGAGTATAAATTTTCTTTAGCTGAATTCAGTGTTACGGGAATCTGCTCTTTAGCGCCGTCCGTATTGGTCCAGAAATACCACCCGTACACACTCATTACAAAGTAATACCCATTTACTCCCATATCAGCGTATAGCTTGTACTGAAATGCCAGATATACATAAATAAGCACGCTTACAATTCCAGTTGGATATACTAAAATATTCTCACGCATGGAATAATACACACTGGCAACTCCACAAATTACCGCTACCCATTCCAGCATTGAAGTTTGAATTACCCCGTTGATGATCCCATCAATGATTGGTTGCATTATTGTCCTTTCAGCACTCTAGAGAGATTGAGTTTATGTATTGGAATTAAATAACTGGAAAGCAGTTCATCTTTATGAATCCCCATTAATCCTGTTCCACGAAAATCTACCACGCATACTTTTTCCTCCTGTTGAACCACTTCTCCAATACCGTAATATTCCGGGCTCGGACCATAGTACACCAGATCTCCTTGTTTGAGATCGTTTTTTGCCCGCATGTGATAAGGAAGTATCACCGGTAGCAAGTCTAGCCGATATGAAAGCCTGCGCTTTTTAGTAGATGACATGATTGAATTTAATGCTCTTTACGCTTGATCTAAAATAAAAATACTTCTTTTGGAAGCTCCATTATGTTTTATTTCTATCCGAATTGCGTCACTTGGAATTAAACCTTTTATCTTAGACGGCCATTCGATTACAGCAACGCCATCTCCATATAAATATTCTTCGATGCCTATTTCCAGCGCTTCTTGTGCACTATTTAAACGGTAGCAATCAAAATGATAGACAGGGATTTTGCCGTAGTACTCATTTATAAGTGTGAATGTTGGCGAGTTTACTTGTTGTTCTTCCACTCCAAAGTAAGAAGCTATCCCTTTTACAAAGTGAGTTTTTCCGGCTCCTAGATCGCCTTCTAGACAAACTATTGAACCCACATCTAGCGACTTAGCGAATTCTTTACCCAGCGATACCGTTTCTTCTACTGAATTACTTTCTCTATTCATTACTTCTTCGGAGTCATTGTTGCAACAGGTAAGATCACCTCTTCCATCGAAGCTCCTCCATGTTGGAACGTATCTCTATATCTATTTTGAAATTTGTGATAATTGGTTGGGTACACAAAGTAATAATCTTCTTTAGCGATGATATAATTATTCACTCCTTTTATGGACGGTAACTTGTACGCTTCAGGATCATTCATAAAAAACACTGTATTCCGTTCATCCGCTTTTAAGTTTCGGCCATACTTATATCTTAGATTTTTGGCTGTGTCCTTATCTCCAAAAACCTTTGTGTCGCGCAAGGCTCGTACTGATCCATGATCTGTGGTTACTACAACTGTCACGTCTTCTTCTGCTAGTGTCTTGAACATCTGGAGTAAATTCGAATGCATGAACCACGCTTCTGTAATAGAACGAAATGCTGTTTCATCAGGTGCCAGCTCTTTAATAACCGCTGAATCGGAGCGAGAATGAACCAAGGTATCTACAAAGTTATATACAAAAGCTCCAAATTTTGATTGAGTATAGTTATGCATCTTATCTGCTATGCGCTTTCCTTCTTCAGCGTTGAGTATCTTTTCGTATTTAAAACCCACATCTAATCCTGCTGCAATTAACTGACGCTTGAGCAATTCTTCTTCATGTCTATTTAAAGAAGTCTCATCCTGACCTTGTAGCCAAAGTTCCGGATATAAACGCTCGATATCTGATGGAAACAGCCCTGCAAAAATAGCATTTCGTGAATAGGGCGTTGCCGTTGGTAAAATGGAGTAATACATGTCCGTCTCAATGGTATAATAATTTGAGAGCACCGCCTCAAAAGTAAGCCACTGATCATACCTCATGCAATCGATAATAAAGAACATGATCTTTTTACCATTCTCGATATGAGGCTGCACATATTTACTGATTATTTGAGGTGAAAGTACCGGAACACCTTCTTCTGCATTGAGCCAACTTTGGTATTCGTTTTCTATAAACTTCCCGAATTCCTTATTGGCTTCTTGTAACTGATCTTCGAGTACATGGAGCAAATTCTCATCTCCTAAGGAGAGATCCATTTTCCATTTTGTCAGCTCCTTGTAGATCTCAACCCATTCTTTCCATCCGGTTTTTGGGTGAATTCTTGAAGACAATTCCCCAAACTGTTTTAAATATGTTTGTGCAGATTTCTCATTTTGTAATCTGGAGCGCTCTAAAATTCGTTTTGTGGTTAGAAGTATTTGATTTGGGTTAACCGGCTTTATCAAATAGTCGGATATTTTGCCCCCAATAGCGTCTTCCATGATTGATTCTTCTTCACTCTTTGTAATCATTACAACAGGAAGCTGTGGGCTTAAATTTAGAATTTGCTCCAACGTTTCAATACCATCCATGCCCGGCATTTGCTCATCTAGAAATACAATATCAAAAGCTCTTTCCTTGATCATTGTTACCGCATCCTCACCGTTGGTAACAGGCTCGATGGTAAATCCCTTTTTTTCGAGAAAAATAATGTGTGATCGTAGTTCGTCAATTTGATCATCAACCCATAAAATATCCGGCATAAAATTCCTTAGTAGTTCATTTTAGTGTTATAAACGCTTTTAGGTTATCCAATCGCTTTTTTCCGATCCCTTTTACTTTCAGCAATTCTTCAATGGATTTAAATTCGCCGTTTTCTGTGCGGTAATCAACAATTCGTTGAGCATAAGTTTTCCCAATTCCATTTAACTTCTGGAGCTCATTAATATTAGCTGTATTTATATTAATTACTAGGGCCTCTGTAACTACCTGAGCGCTTTTCTCTTCCACGACTTTCTCTTGAGCTGAATACTTTTCGGCATCTTCCAATCTTTTATTTTGTATCGCTTCGCTTTTTACCTCAAATTCTGTGAGTAGCTCTTCGTAATTTGCTCTGCTTTCTTCATAGGCATCTTTTATAAAAGCAGATAAGCTTACCATCAGTAAAATAAGTATTAATAAAGCTGAAATAACTACGCGCTCTTTACGTGTAATTTGTAGTCTCTCGATCCAAAAAAATAAGTCTCTTTTGATTTTTCTCATAACCAATACATTTATTTCAATAAGGGAACAAAATATCAGCAAGTCAACTTGTTTTAAATGTTGGTAAGTGAGATGTTTACAAACTAATTATGGCTGATAAAAAGATCTTCAAATACAAAGAACAATCCATTGCTTTCGAGCAAATTGGAACTGGCAAGCCTTTAGTAATATTACATGGCTGGGGCAGCAGTAAACGAGTAATGATGCCCATTGCAAAGTCTTTAAGCCATATGCGCTCTTCTTATGTATTAGATCTTCCTGGCTTTGGTGACTCGCCCGAGCCCTCGCGTTCATGGAGTATAGATGACTACGCCGATTCGGTTGAGGCTTTTATCTCAGAATACTTCACAGAACCTGTTGACCTCCTGGTTCACTCCTTTGGCGGAAGAATAACCCTCAAATTATGTGCGCGTGAGTTTGGTAAAGTAGCTATCGATAAAGTTCTTATTACAGGTGGGGCAGGAATGAAGCCCAAAAGATCTCTTAAGTTTTATTATAAAAAATACTTAGCTAAGACTTTAAAGGCTCCCTTCTTACTACTTCCTAAGTCATCGCAAAAACCTGCATTAGATAAATTGCGCCAAACTAGCCTTTGGAAAAGTTTGGGATCTTCGGAATACAGTCAGTTGTCTGGTGTAATGCGAGAGACCTTTGTAAAATCAGTATCAGAATATCTTGAAGTATGCTTGCCTAACATTCCTCATGAGACGCTCCTTCTTTGGGGAAGAAACGATGATGCAACACCAGTTTATCAAGGTGAACGCATCGAGAAAGGAATAAAAAATGCTGCCTTAGTTGTCATTGAAGATGCTGGTCATTATGCCTTTCTGGATAAGCCGAAACAATTCAAAGCTATTGCTGAGGCTTTTTTCACACCTTAAGTCATTCTCAAGGTGTATTGTAATTCTTACATCATATTTTAGAAGAACTATAAAATTACTTACCTTTTTATTAAGATTTTCTAATAATAGACGATAATCAACAGTAACCATTCTGTTAATTTAGAGTTGAAATACATAGAAATATGAATCGTATTATCCTTTTAGAAGATGACACCTTGCTGGCTGTGGTGCAGAAAAAGATGCTTCGTACTCTTGGGTATGATGTAATTGGAGTCTCAGCTTCCGGTGAGGAAGGTTTGGATAAAATTAAATCTCTAAAGCCGGATATCATTGTAAGCGACCAAAATCTAATGGGATCAATGACTGGGTTAGATGTTGTTGAGGCTCTCAGAGATGATGATGACAACACACCCGTACTTATTTTATCCGGTGACACAACTTATGAACACTTGACTCAGGCTTCCATCTATCCAAATGTTCAGCCATTGGCTAAGCCGGTTAACATTGATGACCTGAAAAAGATCTTATCACAAGTTAAAGAGTCTGTAAACTGATTTTAATGCACGGGCTCCATTTTGCTCATTACTTCAGAGCACTAAGAGAGTTTTTGTCGCCTACGCCTTTTCCAAGTTAAAGCCACACCTGCCAGTATTATTACCATTGCAAAAATAGATAACGGCAATGGAAGCTCTTGAAATATTAAAAAAGCTAAAATGGAAGCAAAGACAGGCTCCGCCAAAATTAACGTTGACAATAATGTTGCAGGAACATATTTGACTGCATAATTCAGAGATCCATGTCCTAATATCTGAGGACCTACTGCCAGTGCTAGTCCAATTAATATTAATTTACTGTCTAATTGTGTTGGTACACCTTCTTTTATAAATAGGAAAATTACACATGTTAAAGCAGCATACCCGTAAACAGGAAACACATATTCGATCCAGTTTCGCTTCTGTCTTAGTTTACGGCCAATTAAAAAGTACACCGCAAAAATAGCTGCTGCTAAAACAGCTAGGAAGTTTCCATAACTTGCATCAGGAAAGGTGTTTTCTCCGGAGAAATCAAAATACCCAAGAAGTAATGTCCCTAAAAATGAGATGATAACGCCCAGCCAAACAATAGGACGGAAAGTGACTTTCATCAAGGTTCTTTCAGCAACAATTACAAGAATAGGGTGGATACATACCAACACAGAAGCCGAAGAAACGGATGTATAATACACTGATGATATCCATGCTATAAAGTGTAAGCCAAGTGAAACACCTGCCACAACTACAAAAATATGATCTTCTGAAGGTTGCCTCTGTGTCGCTTTAGCTTCGCTTCTATTTTTTAAATAAAAAGGCACTAACAGAACTACAGCAAGTACAGTTCTAATAGTGGCTAGCAATGTGCCTGAATAATCGGCTGCATAGCGAACTAAGATAGGTGAAAAACTAAAGGCCGCTAATCCAACTAAGAGAGATCCATATACTTTAAAAGAAGAGTAATATTGATCGGTCTCATTAGCCGTCATCGTATTCGGTCGATAGAGCGAACCAGCTCGAGATCTTTTTTGATAAATCGAATTGCCAACCCGAGGAATAGTAGTCCTAAACCTATTAAACCAACTCCTATCATTTCATCCCATAAATAGGTTCCAATCCCCCCAAGCGAAAATAATACACCTGTGGCTAAACCAAGACCCACCAATTGAGGTACCATTGCTATTTTTACCCACTTTATCTGATCTTTCCTGTCGGAGTATTTGAATACCGAAGCAACAGACAAGATCATTGCTAATGCCAACGCTATAGCTAGACCGTACCCGATCCATAACTGAGGATCCTGCATAGCTTTGTCATAAACGGGGGTAAAATAAACTCCCAGACTAGATATGAAAGACAATATTAGAAATATAGTTTGAGGTCGTTGTATCACAGTAGTATTACCTGTTTAGTTAAAAACTGTATGATGTTTGAAATAATAATCTCACAAAAAAAGTAAACACTTCCTCTTAATAAAATAAGGAAAAGTTAGATTGCAATATCTGCTGCTGCTGCAAAAACAAATTCTTTTATTTCATCAAAAGCTTCTAGTGTTTTTTCGATATGCTCATCATTATGTGCCGCTGTTGGGATCAACCTAATTAAAACTGTTCCTCTTGGCACTACCGGATAAGCCACACCACTCACAAACACACCATGCTCCTCTCGGAGCTTCCTCATAATGTCTTGGCAAAGATCAGTACTACCTTGAGTGAGTACCGGCGTTACAGGGCTTTCTGATGGAAGTACTGTATAGCCAATTTTCTGCAATCCTTCTCTAAGCTTGATGGTATTGCTCCATAATTTCTCTCTCCACTCAGGATTATTTCGAATCATTTTTAATCGCTCTCGTGCCGTCACTACGATAGGCATTGGTAGCGATTTAGCGAATACCTGACTTCTCACATTAGCTTTTAAAAATTCAATTACGCGAGGCTCTGAAGAAACGAAAGCCCCGATTAATGCCACTGCTTTAGCAAAAGTTCCAAAGTAGATATCGATTCCATCTTGACAGCCAAGTTGAGTACCCGTTCCGGAACCATCATTTGCTAACGTTCCAAAACCATGAGCATCATCAACTAGTAAACGAAATGGTACTTCTTTTTTTAGTTCGATGATCTCATTCAGAATTCCAAGATCCCCGGTCATTCCAAATACACCTTCCGTAACTACTAAAATAGATGAATTGTCTTTTTTGTTGGCAGCAGCTCTGTATAATTGCTTTTTGAAGCTCTCAATATCATTATGCTTAAACACTGACTTCTTTGCCATTGATAGCTGTTTACCATCTACAATACAAGCATGGCTTAACTCATCATAGATAAGGAAATCATTTCTATCAGTAAGAGCATGAATAACACTCATGATTCCCTGATAGCCAAAGTTCAACAATTGAGCAGCTGGCTTATGAGAAAACTCCGCCAGTTCTTGCTCTAGCAACTCATGCTCGGTTGTATTTCCCGTCATCAGCCTTGCCCCCATCGGAGAGCTCAATGAATACTTTGCAGTAGCTTCGGCGTCTATTTTCTTTATTTCAGGATTGCTTCCTATTCCCAAATAATCGTTTATACTCCATACGATCATGTCTTTGCCGTTGAATTGCATTTCCGGTCCAAGGGGACCTTCTAATTTTGGAAAAGTATAATATCCGTAGCCTTCTGAAGTAAATGGTCCCAATGGGCTTGGTCTGCCCTCAAGCTTGTCAAATAAATCCATAAAAATGTTTAGGTAGAAGTAATGTTAGTTCGCTATTTATTGAACGTATTCCCAATGTAAAAAACGGAAAAAAGGTACGGAAAATAGTACCTAACTCAAAGAAATACAGAGCGCCATTAGGTTATAATCTTCTAAGATAAAGGGTTATTTGAATTTAGGAATAGACTCATACTTAGCTAGCGTTAGTCTAATTTAGGATAAAGAATAAATAATCCATCTTCGATATCGCTTGCTATTACTACTCCGTTTTCAAAATAAGGATAACTGCTCCATGTGCCTGTGAAAGAAGCTTGGTCGATAGTTGGCTGGGTATCAAAAAAGGCATTTAAAGAGAGGTCGGCAGAAAGCATATCGTTGATTTTAAGAACTCTTAATCCCGAATTGTAGTTGGCAGCATAAATAAACTCGTCTTTCACGTACATATTATGATCGATAGACTTGGTGTTGTGTGTGTAAAAATCCACGAATACGGGGTTATCTAAATCACGCACATCCCAAATATAGGTTTTGGTGTTTCTTCCCAGTTCCTGCTCATCTTTCTCATCGTTCATTAAAAAATATTGTTGATCTTCTGTTAGCCAACCTTGATGAGAGTATTGCATTCTTGTTTTTCCACTAAACCCAATTGTTGTTGGGTTTTGCTTATCAGTTACATCTGCAATAACAAGAGCTCCTTCCGCAGAACTAAAGCAAACTTCTTTATTCTGATGCTCTGAATCCGGCCCATTATAATTCACACATTGGGCATCATGTATATATCCGTTTCCTATACTTGGGTTAGAAGCGATTTCGGTTGCTGGATCAAAATAACATCCAGCAAATACAGGGTTTTTAGGGTCATTAATATCAATGATATGAAGCCCTGTAGCATTTCTTGAACCACAAGTATCCGCCTGTGTTACCCCTGTTGCATAAGCAAACCCTGTTTCCTCATTTATCACAATATTATGAGCATTTGCTAAATTATCGTAAAGAGCATCTTCATTAAAATCTAAAAAATCTCCTTCATATTGTCTTAGTTTGGTTAAGTCGAATGATTGCATCCCGTGTGGTTGCTGATCACTTACAACGAACATATGATTGTCGAATACTTTCATATCTCTCCACGTAGTGCCTTCTGTTAAGCTTTTCGAAGCCTGGGTATCGCCGATCCCAACTGTACAAGCCGGATATGTTTCTTCGAAATTTACAACCTTATACTTCGCAGAAATGTTACTCTCATCCAACTTTCCCACTACAATTGGATTAGTTGGATCTGTGATATCAACAAAAGACACTCCATTTGTTAAACCAACTAAAGCATAATTCTTTTCTGTAAGCGGATCTGTCCAGCCCCAAATGTCATTTAGTCTAACATTTGCAGTAGCGGAGATACCTAGTCCATCAAGTTCTTGTGGTGTAACAATAGCCATCAGGTCTATATTTTCGCAAGGATATTCCCCATTAGATAAACCCTCTTCGCAGGGAAACGTTGGCTCAGGCATTGCTGTCATCAAATCGTTCTGATCTGATTCAGTAGAATTACTCTTACAATACATCAGTAAAAATGAAGCGAGAATAAGCCCTGCAAAATATTTCATAAAAACCTTGCTAGTAATAACATACTTTATAATTTAACATGAATTCATTTACCTAACTAACTAAATTCAATTATATTGGAACGTTCACTCTTACAATTCATTAGTATAACATGTTCCTGATACTAAAATATATAGCCAAATTACTTAAAGCTTTGTCTTCAGAAGCTTCTCCCAATCAGCTTGCCGGGGGATTTGTACTGGGGATGATCATTGGGATGACTCCGGTGATGTCCATCCATAATTTATTGATCCTAGTATTAGTCATTATCCTTAAGGTGAATATAGGAATGGTTATTTTGGCGTTCTTAATATTTAGTGGGGTGGCTTATCTAGCCGATCCTCTGTTTCACAATTTTGGAATCTGGATGCTGGAACTTGAAGGCATGCAAGTAACGTGGACTTCCATGTACAACAATGAGCTTTTGGCTATTACTAAGTTTTATAACACAGTGGTTTTGGGCAGCCTTGTAACTGCTATACTTCTTTGCATTCCAATGTTTCCCTTAACCAAAGTAGGGGTGGTTCAGTATCGTAAGCATATTCACGAAAAGGTAATGAAGACTAAACTTGCAAAAGCTTTGAAAGGAACCAAGCTTTATTCTATTTATCAAACTGTAGCTAGAGTACGAGGATAACCATGAGAATTAAAGGACTTATATTTTTAGTTATCGTTGTAGCATTAGGCTTTGTAATAAGCTTGCTGAGTATTGATCCGATAATAGAATCGAAAATTGAATACCAAGCTAGTGTAGCAAATGAAGCGTTGGTTGAAATTGATGGGTTCGATATAGATCTAATAGATCTAAAAATTCGCTGGGACAGACTGCAAGTTGCTAATCCTGAAAATACTATGACCAACACCTTTGAAACCGGTGAAATGGAACTCGACTTTCTATTTTGGCCAACTTGGTGGGAACGGGTAATTATTGAGGACATCATTTTTAAGGATTTTAAAATGGATACCGAGCGGGAAACTGACGGCTATTTTGAAATGCCGGAAGTGGAAGAGGATGCGGAGCCGAGTTTCATCTCTCAATTAGTTGGTGATGTGACATCAGAAATTTCCACGAATGCCAACATGGAATTCACCAATATTAAGACCAATATCAATGTAGATAGCTTGATGTCGAAACTTGACCTACAAGCTCCGGATAAAATTGATTCCCTCCGAAATGGACTGTCAAAGAACTATCAAAAGTGGGACAGCACATTAACCAATACAGATGTGAATACAGAGATTGCTAAGATCGAAAATACAATCAATGCCATAGATGTAAAGAACATTAAAGACCCTAAAAAAGCTATCGAAGCCATCAAGAATGTTCAGAACCTGGCTAAGCAAGTTGACTCCTTAAAAACCAGAGCTGAAAATCTGAAGAACGAATTTCAAGATGATTTTGGAGACTCCAAATTCAGCGTGGGTAGAATCGATAACTGGATCGAGGGTGACTTTCAACGAGCAATGAATTTGGCGAAATTACCTACTATTGACCCCGGAAATATTGCCCAATCACTTTTTGGGCCCAACATGCTGGCAGATTATTCCGGCTATTTAGAATATGTTGCTATTGCCAGAAAGTATGGAAGTCGATTAGTGGGCAGCGAAGATGAAGAAAAAATTGAGCGCTACGAAGGTAAAGATTATAAATTCAGTGATAAGTATGAATGGCCAAAGCTGTGGATTCAAAACATAGATCTTTCCGGAGAAACGAATACCGCCATTCAGCTTGCCGGGCAGATTACAAATATCAGTAGTAGCCAAAAGAAAACTAAGGAGCCCATTAAGTTTAATATCGGTGGAAAAGACGCATCGAATCGTTCCATGACCTTAACAGGAGAATTTAATTACTTGGAAGACGAGCCCAGAGAAACTATCAACTTTACTTATGATGGATTTGGTTTAAAGGATACCAAAATCTCTCCTTCGCAATTACTTCCATATCCACTTAAAACCGGAACCGGTGAAGTTTCTGCTTCAGTGAATATTATTGATAAACGTTTTGATAGCGAGATCGGCTACAAAGCAAAAGGCATAGCTTTCGACTTTGGCGAGAATCCATCAAAAGATAGAATTCAACAACTAATAAGAGATGCCGTTTCCAGTACCGATCAAATAAATGTAACCGCATTGGTTGATAATTTGGATGGACCGCTAAAAGTAAAAGTGCGCTCTAATATTGACGACCTGTTTGTGGATGCCTTAAAAAGCACCGTAAGCAGAGAAGTTGATGCAGCACGTAAGAAAATTGAAGATAGAGTAAACAGTGAAATAGGCGATCGCAAAGAACAGCTTTTAGCATTTAAAGAGGAAAAAGAAGCAGAGATCCGACAAGAATATGAAAAAATTGAAAATCGAGTTAACGAAGAGATCAAAAAGGTAGAAGACAAGAAAAAGGAGCTCGAAGAGAAAAAGAAAGAGCTAGAAAACTCTCTCAAGGATAAGATCAAAGACAAGATCGGGATTGATTGGTAGAGCGCAAACTAAACTAGTTCTAAAACTTAATCCCTACACCCATATTAAATTCGTAACGCTCTAATCCTTGCTGAGCGTAAGAATCAGATTCTAAAGAATACCCCGTAAGTACTTCCGCTGAAAAAAATATTCTATCCGAAATTGGCGCTTTTATTCCGATCCCCAGATCAAAGAAGTTACTAACATAAGCCCCTCTACCATCATATATATCGCCTGAAGATTCAAAATCTTCTAAAGCTGGAGTAGTATATCCAATCGATTTATATTTCACTTTGGTAATTATTCTAGTGTATCCTGTAAAAAACCTAATAGGTACGAATGTTTCTTGAAGTTCAAAACTCAACCTAGCACCCATATCAAATCCTGAGTATTTATAATTATTACAATCAGAACAACTTGATACACGTCCTCCCTCTTTAATATATGTGGAAAAGTCTACTGCAAAATATAGCTTCATCTCTTCCTTAGAGTCTGCAATAATGGCCTCAAACTGCCCATTGAGTGATATAGCAGGTTGCGCTTTATTATTATGCGTGCTAATGTTTCCTAAACCGAGGGTAAATGAATTTTTTTGTTGAGCATTCACGGAACACATGAGCATTATAGAAAATAAAAACAGGCTCTTTATTTTTGTCATAAACTAATATTATTAAATAGCTTATTATAATCAACTATTTCTTATATATTCGAATCCGCTAAATATTCGTGTACATATTTAATCGCCATAGAGCCCTCGCCTACTGCTGAAGCGACACGATTCATGGCGCCAGCTCTTACATCCCCCGCAGCAAAAATTCCCGGCGCACACGATTCTAGTAAATATGGCTGACGTTCTAATTTCCAAACTTTCGAATAATTGTCATAGCGTTGCAAATCACGACCGGTTTCTATAAATCCACGTTCATTTTTGATCACATTGGTATGAATCCAATCGGTATAAGGTTTTGCTCCAATAAAGATAAACAAACCGTCCGCTTCAACATCATATTCTGATTCATCCGTATTATTCAGAAGCTTCAACCCTTGAAGATGTCCGTTACCAGATGCTTCAACTATTTCTCTATTACCTAACACATCAATATTTTCTGTTCCATTAATTTGATCGATCAAATAAGAAGACATACTGGAAACTAAAGAGTCTTTCCGAATGGTGATATAAACTTTTTTAGCAAATCCTGCGAGATACATTGCCGCTTGTCCTGCGGAATTTCCCCCGCCTACGATATATACTTGTTTATCTTTGAAAGCATGAGCTTCCGTCATAGCGGCGCCGTAATATATTCCTGCACCTGTAAAATCAGAGATCCCCTTACTTTCCAATTTCCGATAATTCACACCTGTTGTAACAACTACTGCTTTCGCATTTATCTCATCGCCATTTTCCAAACAAACCGTTTTATACTGATCATTGAACTTTATGTCTACAACTTCTTGTGGAGAAAGAAACTCTACTCCAAACCGCTTGGCTTGAGTAATAGCCCTTCTTGCCAGATCCGCACCACTCAGTCCCTTAGGAAACCCTAAATAATTTTCGATTCTGGAACTGGTTCCTGCTTGCCCTCCGGGAGCACGCTTTTCAATTAAAAGTGTTTTTAGCCCTTCAGAACCACCATATACTGCTGCCGCAAGACCTGCCGGGCCCGCGCCAATAATTACCACATCATAGATGTTTTCAGTGGCAGAGGGATTTCTTCCCAACTTATCTGCTATTTGGATAGGGGTTGGATTTATGAGATGATTTCCATCTTCAAAGAATATAGCCGGTAGATCTTTATGTTCGATAGAATGCTCTTGTAGCAACGCTTCTGCTTTTTCACTTTCCTCAACATCCAGCCATCGGTATGGAATCAAATTTCCAGCTAAGTAATCTTTAACTATATGAGACTTTGGTGAATATTGATAGCCTATAAGTTTAATTCCTTCAAACTCAGGACGGAAATTACCTTGCCAGTCTTCCAGTAGATCATCCAGTACAGGAAACAGTTTTTCTTCCGGTGGATCCCATGGTTTTAGCAAGTAATAATCTAGCTGAACTTCATTAATAGCCCGTATTGCTGCGTCTGTATCTGAATACGCTGTTAACAACACTCTTTTAGCATCCGGGAATAGTGCCTTAGCTTTTTCCAGAAATTCCACGCCTATCATATCCGGCATTCTCTGGTCTGACAGAAACAGTGCCACCGTTTCACCTTTTTGCTTTAGATCAGGCAAGCTTTCAAGTGCTTCTTTTGGAGATTGTGTGCTCAGCACTCTGTATTCTTGACGATATTTCCCACGTAGATCCCGGGTTATCGCCCGAAGAACCTGAGCATCATCATCAATTGCAAAAATTATTGGTTTGTTCATCCTTTCGGAGTTAAAATTCAATGAAAAAAATTAGTGTTAATCCAGAGGGAAGCAGAGTTCAAATACTGTATTCCCGGGTTTTGATCTTACTTCAATTGCACCACCGTGTTTTTCAATGATCTTATGCACTACATCTAAACCCAGACCGGTACCTTCACCAACATCTTTAGTTGTAAAAAATGGATCGAATATTTTAGGTATTACATCTTCGGGAATGCCTTTGCCGTTATCTCTAAAAAAGAGATAGAGGTTTTTATTCCTTGCTTCAGCCGTCACTTCTACCTTTCCTTCTTTATCTACAGCATCAATGGCGTTATCCAGTAAGTTTGTCCAAACCTGATTCAGTTCACTCACATAGCCACAAAATTCCGGCAATACTGATGGGATATTCAATTCAATATCCACTTTCTTTTCTTTCGCTTTGTGGTTCAGCATTGTAACCGTGCTTTTGAGAACTTTTTTCAATTCGACGGCTTCTTTATCTGTCCCACGATCCATATGAGAATATGTTTTAACGGATGACACCAGATCAGAAATCCGAGTAGCAGAATCTTCGATTTCTTCTACCATTTTTTCAGTGGTAAGAACATCTTCGATCCAGCCCAAAACTGCAGGCAAATACTCTTTATTAACATGAGATTCTACCTTATCCAGCTCTTCTATACCAAAACAGAATTCAGCAAATGTCTCTGAAAACTCAAATCCCTTTTTGATTCCTCTTTCTTCCATCCAATCTGCCAACTCATCTTCCAGAGAGGTTCTTTCCATCAACGAGAGATAGTTACTGCTTCCTTCGTTAATTTTTTTAGTAACCAGAGCATTAATAGCATCCACCTGATCGTGGCTTAAATGCATATTCATCACGGTCTTGATCTTCTCCGGTGTTTTGATGATCCTCTTTCTTAGCTCTGTAGCACTTCTTACCATCGCCGAAGCAGGATTGTTTAACTCGTGCGCTAATCCTGCAGATAGTTTCCCTAAAGCAACCAGTTTCTCATTTTGTTCTTGTTGGGATGTAAAGCTTCTGATACGATCGGATAAAATATGAACAAGAGATTCGATCAATTCGTATCGCTTCGTGATCTCTATAAAAAGATCCTGATGCGTTTCAAGAATAGTTGTGTCTTCCATCACCACTAAATGGGCTAGTGAAGATTGCATTCTCGAAAAAGGGAGTCTTCCTGAAATCTCTCCCGTTTCAAAATCACCTAAATTCACATAAGAACTTCCCCTCGGCAGTTGAATCCGAATCCTCCCATCTAGTATGATAAACATCTTATCAATCTCGGAACCAGGATCCATGATCTTTTCATCCTGCATGTAGGTACAAATTCTTGAATTTTCTACCAACCATGAAAGCTGTTCTTTTGGAACAGTATCAAATTGATGAAAACTTTGTAGCACTTGAACGGCGTATTCCTGAATTGTACTCATGGCATTTCTTTTTCTAATTCACAGGACATAATTCTTATTTTTTATTCTCATTAACAAATGAAAGAATAGACTTGAATTCTAAATCTCCTTCGTACTTAGTTTCATTCATGAAAAATGTGGGAGTGTCATTCACTTTATTTTTAACCCCACTTCTGAAATCTTTCTGAACTTCACTTAAAAAACTATGTGATTCCAGATCTACATGAAACTTACGTATATCAAGCTCAAGCGTTTCAGCTAATTCATCCAGTTTTTCGCGGCTTAATCGTTGCCCGTTATCAAAAAGAAGATCGTGCATTTCCCAAAACTTACCTTGATCTCTTGCACAAAGTGAGGCTTCTGCACACATTTCTGCATGTGGGTGTTTTTTCTTGATGGGAAAGTGCCGAAAACTAAACATCAGGTCTTCATCATCTTTCAAAATCTTTTGAATGAAACGATAGCCTAATCTACTATATGGGCATTCGTAATCTCCATATTCGATAAGTATATTCTCCGACTGCAAATTGCCTTTAGGCTCTTCATCACCTCTTATATTTAAGCCATAATCACTCATCATTCAAATGAACTCATGTTTAGATCCAGCGACATGGAACCATCTATACTATCACTAATGCTTATTTCCGCCAACTTTCTACCCGCCTGTATTAACGGTAAACAAACTGCATTCGCGCCGGCCTCTTTCAACGCCTGATGCTCTTCATCCCGCATGGTTAATGCATAAATATCAGACTTATAGTTATTTTCTCTGAGCATTTTAGTTGCGCTGATCTTAGTTTCAGCATTAGGCATTGCAAGCATTATAGATTTTACGCCTTCTAAATTTATGTTTTCCCAAAGCTCTGCATCTTGTGCATCTCCGTAAACAGCTCGTCTTTTTTTCTTTAGGTTGCTTTCTAGTTTAGCGGGATCCACATCCATACCTGTAACCCGAAACTCTCGCTCTTTCAGATAATCGTATGCTGAAGATCCTGCTTGCCCCATTCCAACAATTAAATATTCTGCACCACCAAGATTTACTACTTGCTGTCCCGGATGCTTCACGTCTCTTTCAAGCGGTATTAAAGAATGTTCAAACCTTTTCCAGAGTTTATTTGCCTGAGAAGATAAAGGAGCATTAACTGTGTAAGATACTGCGGTAAGTAAAGCGAACACGATGATCATCGACTCGGGTATAAATCCTGCTGATGCAGCTACCATTCCTGCAATAAGTGTGAATTCACTAAATGAACTTAGCGTAACGGTAACCATAAATGAATTTCTGGAACGTAACTTGAATAGCACTAATAAAAAGAAAAATAAAACAGCCTTAATTGGTAGAACAGCAAACAGAGCGCCTGCAAAGATCAATTCCTCCATGTTGGGTAGACCGGCTAAACCCACTTCTAAAAAGAATCCCACTAAAAAAGCTTCTTTCAGTCCCCATAGTTTTTCTGAAAGCTCATCAGACTGTTGTGTTCCTGAAAGTAATGCCCCTGCTACTAAGGCTCCTAATTCTGCTGATAGCCCTAACACATCAAAAAGCGTAGCGCCGCCTATTGCCAAAATGAGCCCGAATAATAATTGGAGATCTTCATGCCCACTTGAGTTGAGTAGTTTTATCAATAATGGTCGAAGAAGTGGCAAAGCCAGTAACCCAAAGCTCCAAATAGAAGGAGCTCCGCCACCTGTTAATCCCAATACAGTAATAGCAACTAGATCCTGAAGGATCAAAATTCCGATTGATACACGGGCATGAAAGGCTCCAAGTTCACCTCGCGCTTCAAGCGTCTTAGCCGCCAGTACAGTACTTGAAAAACCTAATAGTGTACCAATTATCAATGCCTCAATTACTGTAAACCCGAATGCCATTGCAATAAGCATGAAGATACCAGCACTTATTACCAGGTGAATACTTCCGGCTCCAAATACTTCGGGTCGGAGAATGTTTTTTATCCGAAGATGAAGTCCGACTGTGAATAGAAGAAAGATCACTCCATAGTGTCCTGCTTCATGTAGAATTCCAGTTTCATCCGATACGCCAAATGCTGACAACACAACACCTGCTATCAAGTATCCTATTAGAGAAGGAAGTTTTAATTGCTTTACTACCATGCCCAATATATATGCGAGGGCTAGCCAGAGTATTTCCATTCAAATAAATTGTAAATGTTGAGTTATTAGTGCTGAATTGTAATGAATTAATTCAACATTCATAATTTAGAATTCAACATTTTTTGTATTTCTGCAATCTCATCTTCGTTGACAAGATGTCCCATTCCCGGATAGATTTTTTTAGTTACCTTAGCGTTCAATTTCTTAAACAGTTCTTCGGTTTCGTCTACTCGTGTTTTGGGAATATGCGGATCAACATCGCTACAACCTAAAAACACTGGTGTACTCTGTAAACTACCATCGTAATTATCAGAAGTAACTTTATCTCCGATCAAGCCTCCACTCAAACCGATTACTCCTGCAAACTTATTTGGATGACGAGCTACAAACTCAGTTGCCAAACAAGCTCCTTGAGAGAATCCGAGGATGAAAATATTCTCTTTAGAGATTCCTTCTTGTTCAATCTTTGTGATCAAATCAAAAATGACTTGTAAACCAGAATTTAACCCGGGTTGGTTTTGATCTGTTGGTGCTAAAAATGAATACGGATACCATGTATGACCACTTGCCTGTGGAGCTATAAATGAAACCCTGTTTTGATGATCGAACTCATTCGCCAAACCAATGATACTTTCAGCACTGGCTCCCCGGCCATGAATCATAATCATGGCTGCTTTCGCTTTTTTAAGTTCAACCCCACCTTGTGCTATATTCTGGTTTTGGTGTGGTCCTGAAAACTGACTGGTATTTGAGGCTTTAAATAAATCCATGATGTTATTTTATATCTCAATATCAGGTAAAGTATTCTCAATTAATGTGCGCCGAGGTTCTAACCAAGGAGGTAGCACGAGTTTCTCTCCCAAATGCTCAAAATCTTCATCTGATGTATATCCAGGATCGTCGGTAGCCATTTCAAATAATACTCCGCCCGGCTCTCTAAAATAAACAGATTTAAACCAATGGCGATCTATTATCTGAGTTGGTTGCAATCCTTTACTCAAAACGCGTTCTCTAAGTTCACCAAGCTCGTCTTCATTCTTAGCCCGAAATGCGACATGATGAACGATTCCTCTTCCGCCTCGTCCCTCTGCTTCATCACCAGTTTCGATGATCAGGTTACCACCAATATTGGCTTCAGTCTCAAATCGCGTAAGATTTCCTTTGGATTCTCTTTCTTCAAAACCAAACAGATCCTTGATAATATCAACTGTTCCATCCGCCTCTTTAAGCTTTAATCGCGTCGACCAGAATCCTTGAATGGCATGATCTACCGGAACTGTATTTTCGAATTCGCTCACTTTTTCTTTAGCATTTCCACTAAAAATAAGATCTAGCTCTAAACCGTCTTGATCTTGAAATCGAACTGCAGGATTTCCAAATACATCAAACAGATCTGAATGCTCAATACTCTGTTCACTCAATCTTTTAAGCCAAAAGTCTTCCGAACCTTCCGGAACTTTAAACGCTACGTTTACCGACTCGCCAACTCCCGGAGTCCCTTTATGCGCTCTTGGCCAAGGGAAAAAAGTGATACTTGATCCCGGTTGAGCTGCTTCATTTCCATAAAACAGATGATAGGTAGAAGGGTCGTCTTGATTCACAGACTTCTTCACCATTCTCATTCCAAGCTTGTTTACATAAAAGTCGTAGTTCTCTGCAGGGTTTCCTGCTAAAACTGAAATGTGATGTAATCCTTTTTCGTGTTCCATTTTGTCTCCTAAATTTTTATGTGAACAAATATAGAAATTAGTTTAACATTAAACTATTTGAAACAATCTATAAGCTTCATAGAAACATTAAAGCTTCTAATAATTTTATATCAACTTGCTAAACTCTTTAGGAATTGGAGCCTCAAATTTCATCTGTTCTTTGGTTTCAGGATGAGTAACCCTTAGCTCTGCAGCGTGCAACATCAAACGTCTGACACCCTTCGTTTTTTGTCCATACACATAATCGCCGGCCACAGCGCAACCTCGATCCGCCATATGAACCCGAATTTGGTTTTTCCTACCTGTCAATAACTCAATTTCAACCAAACTGTATTCGGCATTCTCTTTAACAACTTTGTATTGGGTCTTGGCAAGTTTCCCTTCGTCTGAATTATTTGTCGAGTACACTTTATGAACACTATTCTCAACCAAATACGAACTAATGGTGTCTTCTTTTTTTGAAAGAGACCCCATAACTACTGCATAATAAGTTTTGCTGAAGCCTGACCAATTATCCTGTAAAAATCTTTTGGCTTGATCTGACTTTGCAAAGATCAACACTCCCGAAGTATCTCTATCAAGTCGATGAACAATGTAAATCCGCTTCTTGGATTTGTTGTTCCCTTTTTTCACGTAGTCATTCAACAAATAGTGAGCGGTGTTTGTCGAGGCTTTCTCATTTCCCATGGTTAGCAAACCGCTTGACTTATCAATCACAAGAATGTCGTGATCTTCATATAGAATGGTTAGCCCTTTCGGGTGGTAGCGTTTTGGCGATGATTTAAACTTTTTTTGGCTCATTCTTCAATATAACCTTTAACTTTCTAAGTAATGAAATCAGTTACAAAAGAATTCATAATCTGCCTATTTTGTACGACATCAAATCTATATTGGAATATCTTACATGAACATATACGCGATCATAATCCTTGTAACCATTGCAGTGGATTTTATACTCGATCTGGTTTCGAATTATCTGAATTTAAAATCTCTTTCAAAAGAACTGCCTAACGAATTTGAAGGAGTGTATGATGAGGACACCTATGCCAAATCTCAGGAATACACAAAAACCGGAACTCGATTTGGTTTTATAACCGGAGGTTTTAATCTGATTGTGTTACTTGCATTCTGGTTCTCCGGCGGATTTAATTGGTTAGATGAAATTGTACGGAGTTGGGGTTTTGGTGAGTTAGTTACCGGACTGATGTACATTGCTCTTTTAATGATTGCTAAATCGATCATCTCCTTACCCTTTAGTATTTATTCTACATTTGTGATCGAAGAACGATTTGGCTTCAATAAAACCACTCCAAAAACTTTTGTTCTTGATTTGATAAAAGGACTCGGATTGGGATTGATAATAGGAATGCCTTTACTTGCCGGAATCTTAGCTTTCTTTATGTATACAGGAGATTTAGCTTGGCTCTATGCCTGGATCGCGATCACTCTTTTCTCTTTGGTGATGCAATATGTTGCCCCAACTTGGATCATGCCACTTTTCAACAAGTTTACCCCACTTGAAGAAGGTGAACTTAGAACTTCAATCGAAGATTACACTCAGAAAGTGGACTTTCCATTGCAGGGTTTATTTGTAATTGATGGATCGAAACGTTCCAGCAAATCAAATGCTTTTTTCACAGGCTTTGGTAAAAACAAGCGTATTGCTTTGTACGACACACTTATCGAAAACCACACAAATGATGAGCTAGTAGCTGTTCTCGCCCATGAAATCGGTCACTATAAAAAGAAACACATCATAAAAGGAATGATCACTAGTATCGTTCAGACGGGAGTAATGCTGTTTGTCCTTTCCATTTTTCTGCAAGCAGAAGGATTATTCGATGCTTTTTATATGGATGAGATATCGGTATATGCCGGACTTATCTTCTTTGGAATGCTCTACGCTCCGATTGACATGATCCTATCTGTATTTATGCAGATCTCCTCTCGAAAACATGAATATGAAGCAGATGAATTTGCAGCAACAACCACAGGCAAACCAGAGGATATGATCGCTACCTTGAAAAAACTTTCGAAGGACAATCTTTCCAACTTAACGCCACATCCTTTTTATGTTTTTTTAAATTATTCTCACCCACCGGCACTAAAACGTATTAACGCAATTCGGGAGATTTGATATGAAAAGTAGATCAAGAAACATAGAAACCATTGCTATTCATGGATCAATGGAACATCAATCAGGCTCAAAATCGGTTGTACCTCCAATAGAAGTTTCTACAAATTTTAGTCATTCTGATCAGGGACATAAAGAGGGAGAGTTACTTTATACTCGTCATGGAAATCCCAACAGACATCAACTTGAAAAAGTGCTCGCAGAACTTGAAGGAGGGGAAGCTTGTGCTGCCTTTTCATCAGGCATGGCTGCTATAGGTGCTATATTTCAAGCGATGGAGGAAGGTTCACATATCATAGTTCCTGAAGATGTGTATCACGGAACCCGAACCACATTGAATACTTTTGGCAAACGTTGGAACTTGGAATTCACTTTCACAGATATGACCAATCTGGAAGAGGTTCAAGGGAATATTAGGCCGAATACAAAAATGATCTATGTGGAAACCCCATCAAATCCGCTTATGCATATCACCGATCTGGAAAAAGTATGCATATTAGCGAAAAGTAGTGGAGCTGTTGTATGTGTAGACAATACATGGCCATCTCCCATGAATCTAAATCCCATAGAATTTGGAGCTGATCTGGTTATGCATTCCACCACCAAATATCTTGCCGGGCATAGTGATGTACTTGGTGGTGCAGTTATCTCAGCAAAAAGCGATGAATTTTTTGACAGGGTTCGAAGCATTCAGCAAGTGCAAGGAGCTGTACCTTCACCCAGAGATTGTTGGTTGTTAAGTAGAAGTATTCGAAGTTTTCCCTATCGGATGAGAGCTCATAATGAAAATGCTGAAAAGATTGCTGCTTTTTTAATGGAGCATCCAAAAGTGCAGAACGTATATTACCCCGGATTAGAATCGCATAGAGGGCACGAAATTGCCCGAGCACAAATGAAAGGGTTTGGAGGAATGATATCATTCCTTCTTAGCGGAAATGAACAAGACGCTTTAAGAGTTGTGTCGAGTTCAACACTCATAACACAAGCTACCAGTTTAGGTGGAATTGAAAGTACGTGGGAGCATCGTCGATCAAGCGAAGGAGAGGATTCAAACTCCCCTGAAAACCTAATTCGACTAAGTGTAGGGCTCGAACATCCCGATGATTTAATTGAAGATTTGGAACTAGCTTTAGGTAAATTGTAAATAAACGAATAAAAGCGCTTTTTTTAACATTAAAGGAACTATCTGCATTTTGAAGTAATTAGAATAATGCAGAACTTTAGAGCCCTTGCAACATCAGCTAAAAACGCCGTTAAGGCATCAAATTAAAAGATTTTTATGGCTAAGGTAGAAGTAGTAATGCCCCAAATGGGCGAATCGGTAATGGAAGGAACAGTAATCGAGTGGAGTAAGTCTGTTGGAGATACTGTTGAAGTGGATGAAACTCTGCTTGAAATCGCTACGGATAAAGTAGATAGCGAAGTGCCATCACCCGAAGCCGGTACCCTCGTTGAAATTTTAGTGGAAGAAGGTGACACCATTGAAGTGGGTAAACCTATTGCCATTATTGAAACTGATGCAGATGCCGCTGGCGATGCTAGTTCAACGCCGGAGCCAGAAGCTAAAGAAGAGCCAAATGAAGAATCCGAACCGGAAGCGCAAGAAGAAGCGTCTGTTGCTGAAGAGTCTAACTCTGGTGGTGGAGATGATGGTGGCGAACGTATTGAAGTAATGATGCCTCAAATGGGTGAATCTGTTGTAGAAGCAACGGTAATTGGTTGGAGTAAGTCAGTTGGAGATACTGTTGAAGAAGATGAAACTCTATTGGAGATTTCTACTGACAAGGTAGACAGTGAAGTCCCTTCACCTGCAGCCGGTACTCTCGTTGAAATTTTAGCGGAAGAAAACGACACTATCGAAGTGGGGCAACCTATTGCGATCATTTCTACAGGAAAGGGTGCAAGTACAGGTTCTAGCGCTCCAAAATCTGATTCCGGATCATCAGCTAAAAAGGAAAGTTCTTCTTCACTTACTAAAGAAGAAGTAGCTGCAAAAACTCCGGATCAACTTATGCAAGGCAATGGATCAGAGCCTCAACGTGTTGGTAGTGATGGAAGATTTTTCTCTCCACTTGTTCGTTCTATAGCTAAAGAAGAAGGAATAAGCCAAGAAGAGCTTGAGAGCATTGATGGATCAGGCCAAGGTGGAAGAGTTTCTAAGAAAGACATTCTAGGCTATGTAGAAGATAAAAAGAACGGTAAAGTATCCGCTCCTGCTGCTTCAAAAGCTGCGCCTAGCTCATCAAGTAGTTCTTCTTCATCGAGTAAAGATTCGATTTCTGCCGGTCAATTAGATATTAAATCGCCATCCGGTGATGTGGAAATTGTGAAGATGGATCGTATGCGTAAGATGATTGCTGAGCATATGGTGAAATCAGTTCAAACTTCAGCTCACGTAACAACATTTGCAGAAGTAGATGTTACTAATTTGGTGAAATGGAGAAATGCTAACAAAGTTGCTTTCCAAAAGAAAACAGGACATAAATTAACTTTTACTCCTCTTTTTGTTGAAGCTATCATCAAAGCAATGCTGGAATTCCCGCTTATCAATAGCTCAATTAATGGTGATGAAATTCACATTAAGAAAGACATTAACTTTGGTATGGCTGTGGCACTTGGTGAAGGTGGCGAAGGCGGATTGATTGTACCTGTAATGAAGAAAGCTCAACAAAAGAATTTAGTTGGTCTTGCGGAAGCAGTGAATGAAGTAGCTACCAAAGCTAGAAGTAAAAAACTTAGCCCTGATGATCTAGTTGGCGGAACCATTACTTTAACGAATTACGGTAGTGTTGGAAATATCATGGGTACACCAATTATCAACCAACCACAGGTTGCAATTATTGGTACCGGTGCCATCGAGAAAAAGCCTGTTGTTCTGGAAACAGAAGCTGGCGACGTAATTGCTATCAGACAGATGATGTACTTGTCAATGAGTTACGATCACAGAATAATTGATGGTGCACATGGTGGAGCATTCTTGAATAGAATCAAGCAGATTCTTCAGAGCTTCGATATGGATCGTTCAGTTTAGTAAATTATTATCCAGAGAATACTCTGAAGGGTTTTCACCCGCTACTAGCTGTGTAGATCCTTCGCTATCACTCTGAATAACTTCAAGTTTAATGGAGACGCTAGATCAGCGTCTCTTTTTATCTCTAGATGAAAACAGTAGAATCCATATCAGAAATCCGTGAGCTAGTAGATCGGCTCAAAAAAGATGGAAAAAGAGTTGCCTTTGTTCCTACCATGGGAGCTTTGCATGACGGACATCTTTCTTTAATCAAAATGGCACACAAACATGCTGATGCCATCGTTGTTTCTATATATGTAAATCCTGAGCAATTTGCACCGCATGAGGATTTTGGCACTTATCCCAGAACTATCGAAGCAGATCTTAAACTGTGTGAGCAAGAGAACGTTGATGTTGTTTTTATGCCCGATACTGAAACAATGTATGGTGCTAATAAAAAGTACTTCAGCATCGGAATTGAAGAGCTAAATGAACATCTCGATGGCGGAAGTCGCCCTGGTTATTTTCAAGGAATTGCCCTCGTTGTAAATAAGCTATTCAATATTGTGAATCCGGATTTGGCTGTATTTGGCCAAAAAGATTATCAGCAGTTTAGGATTATTGAGCAGATGGTAAACGAGTTCAATCATAATGTTGAACTGCTAATGGCGCCTATTGGAAGAGCAGAAGATGGATTGGCATTGAGCAGTCGAAATGCCTATCTGTCTGAAGAAGAAAGGTCTTTGGCTCCCAACTTGTATAAAGTGTTATCACATGTTGCACAACAGGTTAAAAATGGAGAAACAAAGCCAAGTTCAATAATTTCACATCAGCAAGCCGAGTTGAAAGCAAAGGGGTTCAAAAATGATTATCTTTCTGTGTATTCGTTAGATACTTTACAACCCGTTGAACATCTTTCTGAAGACAATAAATATGTTATAGCAATTGCAGCATATTTAGGCAAAACAAGATTGATAGATAACTTAATAATTGAAATTTGAGGTTATAAGCAATGCAAATAACCATGTTTAAGTCGAAATTACACCAAATGGTGGTTACAGAAGCTAACCTTATGTATGAGGGAAGTATAACCATCGACCAAGATCTTTTGGACGCTGCCAATCTGCTTCCATACGAAAAAGTCCAGGTTGTAAATATCACCAACGGTTCTAGATTAGAAACCTATACTATCCCGGGAGAAAGAGGAAGCCGTATATGTTGTTTGAACGGCGCTGCAGCTCGACTAACCCAAATTGGCGATCGTGTTATTATAATTAGTTATGCAGACATGACTCCTGAAGAGGCTAAATCTCATAAACCAACCGTAGTTATTGTTGATGAGAATAATGATCCAAAGCAGATCATTGATGAAACTAACTACGCTTCTTCATACGATCTAAAATCGGGATTGCTAGATAATACATTGATAGATGAAGAGTAGTATTTAATCGGTTAAATACTGCTTATCGGTTAGTTTAACTCGCATCATTTTATCACAATTCTCTTTTTTGAGTAGTAAAATTGGCTATCTAAGTAAAACACTATACCTTTCTGCTCATTTCAAAAATTAACGCTATTAATATCGGGCTTGTACAACGTGACGAATGGTTACTATTTAATTAACACCTCCTCTTATTCATGAATATCCCTTTTGTGAATAAAGCTCCTAAAGCTGAGAGTGTATTAGCTAGTTCTAAAGAAGGTTTGGGAACATTTGGTGGTGTATTTACACCTTCCATCCTTACTATTCTTGGCGTTATAATGTACCTTCGTTTTGGATGGGTAGTTGGAAATGTCGGGCTCATTGGCACGTTAATTATTGTTACCCTTTCTACAGCAATCACCTTTTTAACGGCCCTTTCCATTGCCTCTATTGCTACTGATCAAAGAGTTCGAGGGGGTGGCGCTTATTACATGATAAGTCGCTCTCTGGGAATAGAATCCGGAGGAGCTATTGGAATCCCGCTTTATATAGCTCAAGCACTTTCGGTTGCTCTTTATACCGTTGGTTTTGCGGAAAGTGTTATCCAGGTTTTTCCGATGCTCAATTTTAAAGTTGTGGGACTTGTTACCACTATTCTCGTTACTGTTCTTGCATTGGTTTCAGCTAAAACAGCAATAAGAGCTCAGTATTTTATCATGTTTGGTATAGTACTTTCTTTGCTTTCTCTCTTTTTTGGTAAGCCAATTGAGCCGACAGAAATTGAGATGTGGGGAGCTGCTGAACGTAATTCTGAACCTTTTTGGGTTGTTTTCGCAGTGTTCTTCCCGGCTGTAACAGGCATCATGGCGGGAGTAAATATGAGTGGTGACCTCAAAGATCCCAGCAAATCAATACCATTCGGAACATTTGCCGCTGTAGGAGTCGGCTACCTTATTTATATGGGACTTCCCATTTTATTAGCAAATCGAGCCGATGCTTCTACATTGATTGAAGATCCTCTGATTATGCGACAAATGTCATATTGGGGAGACGCAATTCTGATTGGAGTTTGGGGAGCTACCTTATCTAGTGCATTAGGCAGTATCTTGGGTGCACCTCGCGTTTTACAAGCATTGGCCAGAGATAGAGTTCTTCCTAAATGGATGAGCTTTTTGGGGCAAGGCTCCGGTGACGACGACGCTCCTAGAATGGGTACTATTGTTACTTTAGGCGTCGCTTTAGCCGCAGTCTATTTCGGAAACCTGAATCTTATTGCCCCTGTTCTCACCATGTTTTTCCTTACCACTTATGGGGTGCTTAATATAACTGCAGGAATAGAACGTATATTAGGTAGCCCTTCTTTCCGCCCTAATTTTAAAGTCCACTGGTTTTTCTCTATTACTGGAGCATTAGGCTGTATTGCCGTAATGTTTCTTATAAATGCCACAGCAACTATTATCGCATTTATTTTTGTGTTGCTAATCTATTTTTGGCTAGAACGACGAGAATTAGAATCAACTTGGGGGGATGTTCGTCGAGGAATCTGGATGGCGATTACCCGAGCCGGTCTGCTGAGAATACGCATGGAAGAAGATGCCAAAACGTGGCGGCCAAATCCTTTGGTTTTATCTGGGGCGCCCACTAAGCGTTGGCACTTGATCGATCTTGCCTCTTCCATTACTCATAACAGAGGATTACTGACTGTTTCTACCGTCATCACTAATGATAAGATGTCAGCAGACCACCAAAATGTAATGGAAGGTAATATCAGGGAATTTTTATCTAAGCGTGGTATTCAAGGTCTCGTTAAGGTGATTACTGCAAACGATCCTTTTAAAGGAGGAGAGCGACTAGTAGAAGCTTATGGGCTTGGTGCGTTGGTTCCAAACACTATTATTCTTGGTGATAGCGAAAATGAAGCTATTAGAGAAGATTATTGCCAGATGATCTCAAGGTTTAATAAGCTTCAAAGAAATGTACTGATCGTTCATGACGACAAGGATAGAGGCTTTGGCAATAAAAAAAGAATTGATATTTGGTGGGGTGGGTTAAAAGGTAATGGCGGCTTGATGATGATCTTGGGCTATCTGTTAAAAACAAGTCGCAACTGGTATGATGCCGAAGTTTATCTGAAAATGGTTGTTAATTCTGAAAAGGGAGCAGAGGATGCTCAAAAAAATCTCTCAGAAATTAGCCGTAAGCTCCGAACCGGCTCAAAAGTAGAGGTCATAGTTTCTAATGGTCGTTCCTTCGACGAAATTCTTCACGAATCTTCTCAAGAGACAGATCTTATTTTTATGGGAATGGCTGAACCTGATGAAAAATTCTTGGAGTACTATGGGAATATTCAAAAGAGGTTAAAAGGTCTTCCCACTACTATTTTGGTACTTGCCGGAGAAGAAATTTCGTATGGAGAGGTTTTATACCAACAAGACGAGTTTCAAGAAGATTGATAATTTCTGTAAAAACAGCCTGTTTGTAAAACTATTTTGCTAGTAGGTTCGTCTAACTCTAAATCCGTATTATTAGGGGAACTTTAATACATATTTATTATGCAAAAGAAATTTATAGCACCTATTGCCTTGGTACTTTCTTTAGTTGTTTTATGGATCGTATTTGGAGGAAATAATGATGAAGTCATGGAACTTTATACTTCGCCTCGTCAAGGTGAATTTTCTGTTCAAGTAATTAGCACCGGAGAACTTCGGGCAAAAAACTCTACCGAAATAAAAGGACCCCAAGGGGTTAGGGATTTTCGTATTAACAACATGAAAATTCAGCGTTTAATACCAGAAGGTAGTGTGGTTCAGAAAGGAGACTTTGTTGCCGAATTAGACCGCTCTCCAATTTTAGCTAAAATGCAGGACGCCCAACTTGAAGTTCAACAAGCTCAATCACAAGTAACACAAGCTCAGTTAGATAGTACACTTACGCTCTCACAAGCGCGCGACAATCTTATAAATCTGGAATACGCACTCGAAGAAAGACAGATTGCTGTTGATCAATCTCAGTATGAATCTCCTGCCGTGCAAAGACAAGCAGTCATCGAACTTGATAAATCAAAACGAACTCTTTCTCAGGAAAAAAAGAATTATCAGACCAAAGTAAAACAGGCCGTAGCTAAAATTAGTGAAATTGAAGCAGAACTCACTAAGAAGCAAAATGAGCTCAATAAAATTCAGGCGTTGATGGGAGAGTTTACTGTATACGCACCTGATAAAGGAATGGTAATTTATAAGAGAAGCTGGAATGGGCAAAAAACTACTGTTGGAGAAGAAGTAAGTGCTTGGAATCCTATTGTTGCTGAATTACCTGATTTTACGGTTATGGAATCGTTGACTTACGTAAATGAAATTGACATCCAAAAAGTGAAAGAAGGGCAAAAAGTTATAGTTGGTTTAGATGCTGTTCAAGGAAAGATCTTAGATGGAACCGTTACCGGTGTTGCTAATATTGGAGAGCAAAGACCAAATTCTGATTCCAAAGTTTACGAGGTTATTATTGAAATAGCCGGTACAGACAGTTTACTTCGTCCGGCAATGACAACAAGTAATGAGATCCTTGTTGACAAACTTGATAATGCCATTTCTATCCCATTGGAGACTATTCATGCGCAAGACTCATTAAGTTTTGTGTTTGTGAAAGATGGACTTGGAGCTAAAATGCAACAAGTGGAATTGGGATTGATCAATGAGAATGAGGCGGTAATTCATCGAGGAATTTCGATGGATGATCGACTTTACCTTTCTATGCCTGAAGATACTTCAGGGATCAGCAAGAGCTATCTGCAAGACGATATCACCTCAAACAACTAATGGTATATCGTGCTTCAAAAAATACTTTATAATTTTGATATAGCTATTGAAGCTATTCGCAGAAACAAGTTACGCGCGCTTTTAACTTCATTAGGTATCATATTTGGCGTAGGATCTGTTATCGCCATGTTAGCTATAGGAACGGGTGCTCAGCAGGAAGTTCTTGCACAAATGCAGCTACTAGGAACTAATAATGTAATTATACAGCCCGTCATCAAACAAGAAGAAGGCGCTGTTGATGAAGAGGCCGGCAACGAAGAGCCAAACCGTTTTTCTCCCGGCTTAACCCTTGAAGATCTGAAAAGTATACAGTCTGTTCTTCCGGAGATAGAATATGTAAGTCCCGAAATACTTTATGAGACTAACTTTATTCGGAATGCACGAATGCGTACCGGCAAGCTAGTTGGTGTAAATGATGATTACTTTAATATTAATAACTTTGAAATCATTGACGGCTCCAATTTCTCAGAAACTCAAATTGAAAGCTCCTCTCCAGTTTGTATTATTGGCTACGATGTACGATCTAAGTTTTTCGCTGGCCAAGATCCCATTGGCAAAAAGATCAAAGTTGGTCACCTTTGGCTTACAGTAGTTGGTGTGCTTAAAAAGCGAGAATTAAGTACAGAAAGTATCGAAAGTTTAGGGATTCGAAATTACAATCTTGATATTTTTTCTCCGGCAACTACTGTTTTACTTCGCTTTAAAAACAGAGCATTGGTAACCAAACAAGACTTGGGCGGCGGTAGCTCTACTGTAATGTTTGGTGGAGGTATGATGATAAGTAGAAGTAGTTCAAATAGCGGTGGAGACCCAAATTACAACCAGCTTGATAAACTGATTGTACGTGTAAGCGACACTCGGTTTAGTGTACCAATAGCTGAAGTGCTTTCCAGAATGCTAAAACGTCGACATAATGATGTTGTTGATTTTGAAATTATTGTACCTGAGCAACTACTTCAGCAGGAGCAGCGTACCAAAAGGATCTTCAATATTGTTCTCTCCTCCATTGCTTCCATTTCTTTAATTGTTGGTGGTATTGGAATCATGAATATTATGCTTGCCTCCGTAGTTGAACGATACAGAGAAATTGGCGTTCGAATGGCCGTAGGAGCGCAAAAGAAAGACATTGAGCTTCAGTTTTTAACGGAAGCCCTCACCATTAGTATTACCGGTGGAATATTGGGAATTATGCTCGGGATGCTTTTCAGTTTCGCTATTGAGGCTACCGCAGATATAGCCACTATTGTAACTCCTAGCTCAATTTTCATTTCGTTTGGTGTAGCTCTTTTAATAGGAGTTATCTTCGGATTTTTCCCTGCTAAACGAGCTGCTCAACAAGATCCAGTACACGCATTAAGACATGAATAAACGATTATTACTTCCACTCTTTGTTTTCCTTCTTTGTGGCATTACCTCGATTAATGCTCAAACAACACGAACTTTAAGTCTTGAAGAAAGCATAGAAATAGCAAAAGACAATAGCCCTTTATCGCGAGCTGCAACTTTTAGTCTTGTTGCTTCAAAATGGAGATATAAATCTTTTCGTGCTGATTTACTTCCAAGCTTAGATCTAAACGGTAACATTCCTAATTACAGACTTGGAACGCAAACGGTTAATACAACGAGCGGTATTCAAAATGTAAACTTCAATAACTCTAATGCGAATATTGGAGCCTCGATTAACCAAGCTATTTTGCCAACCGGTGGTACTGTTTCTATAACATCCGGCTTAAATCGACTTGGTATTTTTAAAGGGGAAAACAGATACGAATGGTCAAGTACTCCTATCAGTATTGTATATAATCAACCTTTATTTCAATACAACAGTCTAAAATGGAGAAATAAAATTGAGCCCCTGCGTTTCAAAATTGCAGAGAAACAATTTGTCGAAGACATGGAAGACCTTTCTTTCACAGTAACTCAAGGGTTTTTTGATGTACTAATTTCCAAAATCAATGTAGAAATTGCCGACTTAAATGTTACGGTAAACGACTCTATCTACAATATTTCTAAAGGCCGATTTGAAGTAGGTAATTTAGCTGAAAACGATCTTCTACAAACAGAACTTGCCTACCGAAATGCGGAAGCATCCTTAACTAATGCTAAATTAAATTATCAGAGAGCCGAAGAGAACTTTAAAGCTTTATTAGGTATTGAAGATGAAGTTATCATAGAAATAGAAGCGCCGGAAACCGCTCCTGATATAGCCTTAGATTTTGATAAAGCATTTGCTTTAGCTCTGGAAAACAATAGTCAGTCGCTTCAATTTAGACTTGATGAGATCCAAGCTAATCAAGCTTACGATCAAGCTAAAAGAAGTGGTAGTTTCACAGCAAACTTACGCGCCGAATACGGATTGAATGACACCGCCATTGATTTTGTCGATGTATATGACAATCCAGGAGATTTAAAATCTTTCAATATTGGTTTTCAGATTCCGATTTTTAATTGGGGTAAAAACATGGCGCAGGTTAAAGCTGCTCGAAATCAACAATTAGCAACCGCAAATAACATTGAATATCAACGTTTACAGTTTGAGTTAAGCGTTAGAAGTACTGTTCGGGAATTTGATCTTCTTAAAGGACAAGTTGAGCTGGCTGAAACATCTGATGAAATAGCTCAGCGCCGTTATGAGGTTGCAAAAAACCGATATCTTATTGGTAAAATCGACATTACAAACTTGTTCATTGCTCAAAATGAAAAGGATAGCGCCCGCCGGAATTATATTCAGTCTTTACGCAATTATTGGACGGGGTATTTCAATCTTCGTCGTTTAACATTGTATGATTTTGAAGAAGACATGCCAATCTTTCACGAAATAGATCTGTAAATTTATTAGGTATTTTTTTCGGTAGATTCTTTCAATTTGCTACATTCCAATCTACCGAAATTAATTCCTTTATCATGAGATCCTCTTTTTTAGTTTTTATCCTTATTGCATTCATCAATTGTTCATCACCAAAAAATGAACAGACTTCCTTACCAGATGGTGTTCAAGCCATTTCATTATTAGGAGATACATTACGAACAGCTTCTGCAACATTGCCCAGTGCATTAGAAGTAAGAATAGATTCCCTGATTGCAGATGCAGAATCACGAAACTCTTCTACTGAAGCCTTGATCTGGGAAGCTCGACTTTTAGGCTATCATGGCGAATACCGAGATGCAATTTCATTACTATCGGAAGGATTGGAATCTGATCCGGAAAATCCAGAGTTATACAGACATCGAGGGCACAGATATCTTTCCGTTAGAGAATTCGATCTGGCAATAAAAGATTTCGAAAAAGCTGCTGAGCTAATTGAAGGGACAGAAGACATTGTGGAGCAAGATGGTTTACCTAATGCATTAAATAAGCCAACCAGTAGCTTACATACTAATATTTGGTACCATTTAGGCTTGGGGTATTATGTAACCGGCCAGTATGAAAAAGCCCAAAATGCATACACAGAATGTATTGATGCCAGTACCAATGATGATATGATGGTAGCGTCTATGTATTGGTACTACATGAGTTTACGCCGTGACGGTCAAGACGAGTTAGCCGGTAAAGTTATAGAATCTATAGAATCTGAAATGGACATCATTGAAAATGATGGATATCATAAACTGCTACTTGTGTTCAAAGGTGAGTTCGACCCAAATATGCTTTTGGAAGAATCTAGTGACCCACTAAGTGATGCTACTACAGGTTATGGAATTGGAAATTGGCATTACATCAATGGCAGAACAGACCGCGCAAATGAAGTATGGCAAGGAGTTTATGAGGCCGGTAACTGGGCTTCATTTGGTTTTATTGCCAGTGAAGCAGAACTAGCTAACTAGCTTTAGCTTATCCAGCTCAAAACACTGGTTAGTCCTTTAGCCAATAAGAGTGCAAGTATTTTTGTAAAACCATCAGGCTCATCTATGATACAAATTCTAAGATGGCCTGATGTTTACAATATCTTATTAGTTTCCTACAAAGAATACTGCATTACCAAAGAGCAGTTTCCCATTGTGCCAGAAACCTCGGAATAAAGGATTATCGATCATATATACGACCCTTCCTGATCCCATATTTTGTACTCCGAAGGATAATGTATTCTCCAGTCCCTTTTTAGCATCAGCACCTATAAAGCCACTTCTGTGTGCTCCTTCTTTAGCTACTCCTACATTCCAACCATTATCTAAGTATGAATAACCTGATGAGCCAAGTTTTAAAGACATATACTGTTCACTATATCCAAAAGCTAATGGGTGTGTGTTGTCCATAGTAAGTTCAAAAATAGAACCTGCATTCAATCTGGAAGCGGAAGCTCTTCTCGCTTCTCCATATTTTTGAAGCTTATCGTTCGGGTCATCAGATTTATCATCCTCGTCATCATCGATTTCTTTTCTTGTCAAGCTAAATCCACTTTTACCGGCAAGGAAACCATTCGCTCCTTCCATTGCGATTAGTGTTCCACCACCTCGTATCCATTCTTTTAGCTCAGATAATCCACTATCATTAAAAGTACTTCCATAAGAGCCCGATGGCATAATCATAACATCATACTCATTCCAATTGATGTATCTAACGTCGTCTTTATTAATTTGATTTATAGGATATTTGATCTGCTGATCAAAATAGTGCCATATGTGTCCTACCATATTTGAACTTGTTCCGGCTCCAACAATTAATCCAACTTTTGGAGCAGAAATAAACCTAACAGATGAAGATCCAAAATCTTTTCCTGAACCAACAAGTCCCGTTGACACAGGGGTTAAAAACCGTCCGAGTTCATCAGCCGTTCTTTTAACAATATTATCAAACTCATCACCTAGTTTTTCATTCCCGTTGCGAGTTATAACAAGGGTTCCTGCATCATACTGATTCTCTCCCATCGTAAATGCTTCTCGAGCATAACGAGCATTCACGCCTTTTTTAAGTAAAGCCGCTAAATACTTTAGATCTTCTAGAGAATTCCATTTAGCCAAATAAGCATATGGCCTACTTATACTTGTAGAAACAGAGGCAGTAGTTGTATTTGATACCGGTCTTTGGTTGATTGAACCCTTAACGGCGAAACCCTCTAACCCATAAGCGTAATGAGTTTCCCAAGCTGTAATATCATATGTAAGAGAATCTTCTAATTCAGGACTTGGTTCAAACAAAGCACGAACTAGCGTACCCTGAGGTTGATAGGTGCTAATGACATAATCGCCTTCTTCAATGTTAACTCTTCCTGTTTCTCCGGATGAATAATCCATCCCTTCCATTCTTGAGCTACTTGTTGCTTCACCAAACTCAATATTTTGCCTAATCAGGTATTGTAGCAAACTCGCTACTTTGTCTGGATTACTTGATTTTTTAACGACAAATGTTTTGTATTCTCCTGCTCCATTCTCTCTGGTATCTTGAAAATAAGAAGCAAACTCATCCACTACCTTATCTTTATTTTGCGCCGTTATTTCTACTGTAGACAGACCCGTTGTTGAGTGATGTGTTAATCTATCAAGTAACGTCAATGTATCTCCTTCTGCTGTTCGCACACCTAATCCACCTCGGCTGTGTCCTCCCTGCTCATAAGTCATACCAATAGCACCATTAAATGTAGGCCAAGTATCTCCGTAGCTTGGATAAAATAAATCGAATACTTCACGAGTAAAATACAGCCAATTCTCTTGGTCAAAATACTTTGCATGATTTTTTCCGATCATAGTTTGGTATTCACCTTGCCAATCTGTAATTGCATTATGATACGGTTTTGCAGCGGGTGCAAAATAATATGGGCTGTTATGACCTTGCTCATGAAAATCTACATGAACATGAGGCATCCATTTTAAGTATTCCTGAATACGATTCTGCGTCTCTATTTGAGTTTGCCATGCCCAATCTCTATTTAAATCGAAATAGTAGTGATTTGTCCTGCCGCCCGGCCATGGCTCACTATGTTCCCTAGTTTCCGGATTTACATTTACCTCAGCTCCGGTAGCCATTTTATTCCAGTTTACATACCTGTCTCTTCCGTCAGGGTTTATCATTGGATCCATTACCACTACAACGTCTCGCAACCATGCTGACTTCTCAGTCAATAAACTATAAATAGTGTTGATAGCCGCCTCACTAGAAGAGGTCTCGTTTCCATGAACATTATAACTCAGCCAAACAATAGGGGTTTTATCAGCAGTTGGTTCTCCGTCCATAAACCCAACTCTTTTTAGGTTATTACCACGAATTTCGTCCATTCTACCATGATTTGAAGTAGATGTAACCACTGCATAGACGAGTTCTCGGCCTTCGTATGTCTTTCCATACTGAGTAAGCGTCACCATATCAGAATTTTCGGCTACATGCTGATAATAATCGTAGACCTTATAATGAGGTGTCCATTGTTCACCCAACTCATACCCCAAAAACTCTGCTGGAGATTTTAATTGAGCATAAGAAGCTGTTGATAGAATTAACAGTAAAACAAGTGTATTTAAACTTCGGTTCATTTCTTTAGATTAAGAATTAGAAACTAAGGATTAAGAAATTGCATCCTTGAATTCTTAGTTTTTTAATTTGAATTTTCTTTGCTGAGCTCTTTTTCAATTTGGTCTTTTACATCATCCATAATTGGATTGGGAATTGGAACTGTAAGACTGTAATGAGCGATCTTCCATTCATTATCAGCTAAAACCAATACTCCGGTACCTCTGCTTGGCCCTAAATTTGGAGTTGAAAGTTCTTCGTCAAACCAGGCTGTTTGTCCATCCTTTGAAATAGTTACATGCCTATTTAATGGAGTAAAACTCCAAGCTCGACCACGATCAAAATATGGCTTACTATATGCTTTGAATTCCGTAACTGTCCATCTTTCTGTAGCATCTGTTCCCATAAATACAGCACTGGAATCAGAAAAATATCCAAAATATCGATCGAAATCCGCTTCTGCAGCTGCATTATGCCAATCGTTCATAACGGTTTGAACATCCGATTTATAATTTTCTTTTTCTCTCTCTGGTGTTGAACATGCGTTTATAAAAATCAAAATAACGCAGAGAAGAAGTATATTTTTGTAGTCAAAATTTTTCATAGGTGGATTTTACAGCTTACTTTTCCTTTGAACAACTCTTTTGAATAACTTTTACGGAAATATCAATTAATTAAAGGTCTTATGTTTTTTAAAATACCCTTCTTAATTCTGCTTTTCTTTAGTCTAAACTTTGAAATCGTAATGAGACACGATGTTGATGAATCTGAATATATCGCTTTAGCAGAAAAATATGCAGGATCTGTTGTAAGACTAAATGCCGGATGTGGCACTTTTATTCTTCCTAATGTAATCCTGACCGCTGCTCACGTAGCCTCGGTTCCCCAAATTGGAGAAGATGTCACGATAAACGGAGTCAAATATGATATTAAAAAAATTATAAATCATGCTGATTTTGATATATCCAGAAGCATAGCAAATGATATTGCCATCATTATTCTTGACGAAGATGTGCCTAATGTAGAACTAGCAAAGTTGTATTTAAAAAATGACGAAGTTGGCAAAGAGATTATTTTTGCCGGAACAGGATGGGCAGGAACCGGTGATATTGGAATGGTGGATGGAAGCATAAATAAAGACAGAAAAATGAGGGCAGCCCAAAACAGAGTTGATGGAACTCGAGAAGACGGTTTTATACGTTTTACGTTTGATGCTCCCGACTCAGAAGAAGCATTACCACTAGAAGGAATTAGTGGACCTGGCGATAGTGGTGGGCCGGCTCTTTGGTTTAATAACGATCAAGCTTATATCATGGGAGTTAGTTCTCATCAAAATGGTAGAGGAATGGGAAAACCGGAAGGGGTTTATGATGTGTATGAATTTTATACTCGTATTTCTGGATTTGAAGAGTGGATTAAAACAGAATTAAAAAGGTACGATATTGAATTGAACTAAAATTTTAGTTCTAATCGCAGAATAGAGGTGATTTTATACCGTAATTTACAAACTAGGCTTGGATAAAATCGACATAACCCTTAATCTTTTAGCCGAAACAAAAGACTTTTTACACGAATAAATTTTAACCATGACTTTTAGCTGTCATCCCAATATGTACAAAATGATGCATACCATGTGTATGTATATGTGCTGTATGTGCTCAATGAGTACTGCCTGTTGGAATGATGGTCGATTTTTAGAATCATGAACTAGATTTTAATCCCGAAACGCCCCTCATCTATCAGGTGAGTGGGCGTTTTTTGTTTTGAACGCCTTTCTCCTTGAATGATGTGCCGGGCATCAAAACCAAACACAGAAATACACATGAACACATCTACTATCATCCTTTCAGAAAAGGAGTCCTCTTCCTTGGAGACCCTCGAAAATCAACTTATAACGTGAATTTTGGAGATTAAACAAATGTACTCTATCCTCACTAACTATTTAAATAACGATATTAAACACACAGCTACCATGAACTTCTCTCATATTTTTAAAGAAATCATTTGGGGTGCTTCAATCCTCTTACTTGTGTTAGCCGGTTCTCAGAAAGCAGCGGCACAAAATGATTATTACTTTTCCGCTGAAGCTAAATTTGATAACACTATTCCTACTCCTGAAGAATTTTTGGGATATGAAGTTGGATCCCATTTTACTCGACACGACCGAATTGTCGATTATTTTAAAGAGCTGGCTCGTCTTTCAGATAAAGCTTCTTTTCAAATAATAGGTGAAACGGTTCAACACCGCCCTCAAGTAGTTCTTACTATTACCGACCCACAAAATCATCAGAACCTTGAAGAAATCCGTCAGAATCATCTTACCATCATTGACCCTGACGCTCCTCTAGTAAACATAGAGGAAGCAAAGTCTGTCATCTCCCTAAATTACAGTGTGCATGGGGATGAAACATCCAGTGGAGAAGCCGCTCTTCTAACGGCATATTATTTTGTAGCCAACCAAAGTGCAGAAACACAAAATCTTCTTCAAGAAGCTGTTATCAATATTGATCCATCCCAAAACCCCGATGGACGAGATCGCGCAGCCCATTGGCACAATAGCTATAAATCTTTTCCACCTGTAGCCGATGCTAACGATATTGAACACAACCAAGGATGGCCACGAGGTCGTACAAACCATTTCATGCATGATCTAAATCGTGATTGGTTTGCAATTACCCAACAAGAAAGTGCTAACCGTGTAGCTTTTTATCAAAAATGGTACCCAAATATTCAAATTGACTTCCATGAAATGGGCACAAATAGCACCTATTACCTGGAACCAACGCAGCCTAAACGAACATGGAATCCAATAGTGCCTGAATATCATTATGAAGTTCTCAATCCTTTGCTTGCAAAGTACCAAACGGATGCGCTTAATGAACTTGGCGCCCTTTACTGGACAAAAGAAGTCTTCGATAATATCTCTCCGATCTATGGTTCAACATATCCTGATATACTAGGTGGGGTAGGTGTAACTTTTGAGGTTGGAAGTTCCCGCGGCATCGTGCAAGAAAGTGTGATCGGCGACCTTACTTTTTCGAATACGATTAGGCGCCATGTGGCAACCGGTATTGCAACGGTTAGAGCCGGAGTAGCGGAAAAACAAACTTTGCTGGAATATCAAAAAGACTTCTACCAAACCGCTTTAGAAAAAGCTGAAGACCAACCGGTTCGAGCTTATGTTTTTGGTGACGAAGCTGATCAAACCCTCACTAATAAATTTTTAGATCTTCTGTTACAGCACAGTCTGGACGTCTATAAACTAGACGAAGATCAAACCATTAACGGTAGCACTTTCACTTCTGAAGGTGGATACGTAGTACCTACTAGACAAGGAAATTATCGCCTCATTCATGATGTTTTTGAGACGTATACATCGTACGCAGATAGTGTTTTTTATGACATAACTGCGTGGTCTTTAGCACAAGGATATGGCATTAAGTACGAAGAAATCACTTCCGGAAGTTACTCTCAGAATTGGGGTACAAAGGTTAACTCATTGCCGGAACAAAGAGGTGAGGTTAGTGGTGGTCAATCAAATTATGCCTACCTACTTTCTTGGAGTGACTATAATGCCTCAGCAGCACTTTACAGTTTACTAGAAAAAGGTGTACGCGTTCGGGCAGCCCACAAGCCATTTACTTCACCAACAGGTAACGGCCCCGTTGATTTTGGCTATGGCTCGCTGATCATTGCTGTTGCAGAACAAGACAAATATAATTCAAACGAGTTGTATGAAGTAATTAAAGCTACAGCTAACGACCTCGGGCTTACCTTTCACACCACCACCACTGGTTTGAACAGCGCGGGTATCGATCTTGGAAGTCGCAGTGCACAGATGGTAGAAAAGCCTGAAGCTGCCATGGTATTTGGCCAAGGAGTCAGCTCTAATACCGCAGGAGAAGCTTGGTTCTTGCTCAATGAGCATCTAGGAAGTAACATTACCAAAATAAACAGTTCTAACTTTGGTGGAGTTAACTTAGCTCGATACAACACCCTGCTTTTGGTTGATGGTAGTTACGATACCTTTGATGATTCCATTATCAAAAAAATTAAAGATTGGGTACGAAGTGGAGGGACCTTGATCACCACGGCCAGAGCTTCTATATGGGCAGTTCGTAATGAATTAGTTTCTGAAAACTTCTTAGAAAACAAAAGCGAGCAGGGCTCTTCTGATACTAAAAAAGACCCCGTTCGATATAACTATGAGGAGCAAAGTGATAGATGGTTAGCATCTCGGATTCCCGGTGTAATCTTGGAAGCAGATATCGACCCTAGTCACCCTATTGCTTTTGGGGTATCCAGCCGCAAGCAGTTGTTCATCAAAGAAAATGGTCACTTTCTGTATCAATCATCCAATCCATTTGGCACAGTGGCTCAATACTTAGACGCACCTCATAGAGGAGGGTTTTTAAATCCCACAAATAAAGAAAAAGTAAAAAATAAGGCTTCTATTTTAGTATCTGGTGAAGGTCGAGGAAATGTGATTCTATTTTCTGAGAATCCAACTTTCCGTAGCTACTGGCATACAACCAGTCGCTTGTTGCTAAATGCGTTTTTATTTGGCAATAACTTATAGTTTTACGCACACAGAATTTTATAAAGAATTAAGCCGGAACCCTCGAACAGGTTTCGGCTTTTTTTTGTTTAGCAATTATCATTAATGAGTATTCGGATAAAACTGGCTCAAAGAACACTCAACATTTTATTAACTTATTTAATACTAGTAAAAAACTTAGTTTGTAAGTACGAGTTTTAAAAAATTTCAAGAACATGCCCAGCAACCAAGACATCGCCTCAAAATTAAGAGAAGTATTTCAACTCATGCAGTTAGCCGGAGAGAACCGGTTTAAAGCTATCGCTTTTGATAAAGCCGCATTAACCGTTGATGGAATGAGTGATGATATCAATGAATATATCACCAACAAAAACCTGATCGATATCAAAGGAATCGGAAAATCGATTGCAGAAGATATTTATGCCTACGCTGAAACAGGAAAGATGCCTGTGCTTGAAGCATTCCGTGAAAAAATTCCACCAGGATTGTTAAAATGGACCGAAATATCAGGTCTTGGTCCTAAGAACATTCTCAAAATTCATGAGACTTTTGGAATTACAGAGATCAATGAGCTCAAAGAACTTATTGATAGTGGGGAGTTGGCAAAGCTTCCGGGACTTGGAGGAAAATCAGCCGAAAAAATTAAGAAATCCATTCAATGGATGGAACAGTATGATGAACGCTGTCGATTGGATGAAGCTCAGAAAATAGCCGATGATATTTATGCAAGCTTAAAAGATCTGGAAGGTGTTCAACAGATCGAAGTGGCAGGATCGCTTCGTAGATCAAAAGAAACCATTGGTGATATTGATATTTTAATTGGAGCTGAGGAAAAGCATATATCCAACCTATTCGAGGTATTTACCAATCATGGCAGAGTCACGGAAATTCTGGGAAAGGGAGATACCAAGAGCTCTGTTCGAACTACAGACGGGAGACAAGTTGATCTTAGAATTGTTAAACCAGAGAGTTTTGCCGCAGCGCTCATGTACTTCACTGGTAGTAAAGAGCATAATGTTGAAATGCGGTCTCGAGCCCGAAATAAAGGTATGAGTCTCAATGAATATGGTTTATATCAGCTTACTGATGATGGAGTAACCAACTGGGATGCTCCACAGGATTATAAAACAGAAACAGATATTTATAAGCTATTGGATCTGAATTTTGTACCACCAGAATTGCGTGAAGATCGTGGTGAGTTCGACATCTTTGAAAAGCAAGAAACCCTTGAACTCGTTACCGATTCAGATATCCGTGGAGTTATTCATGCTCACAGCACCTGGAGTGATGGTAAATTCTCTATCAAAGAAATGGCGGAAGCTTGTATTGTGCGAGGCTACGAATATTTAGGATTGACAGATCACTCCCAAACAGCTGCTTATGCAGGTGGATTAAAACCTGATGAAGTAAAACAGCAATGGGATGAAATTGATGCGTTGAATGAAGAGTTCAAATCTGCCGGTACAAACTTCGTAATCTTTAAAGGAATAGAGTCTGATATTTTAGCGGATGGAAGCCTCGATTATCCAGATGATATTTTGGAGGGTTTCGATTTTGTGATTGCCTCCGTTCATCAGTCTTTGGAAATGCCTGAATACAAAATGATGGAGCGCTTCCGAAATGCTATTAAAAACCCATATACCAGAATCATCGGTCACCCAACCGGAAGATTATTATTGAAGAGAGAAGAAAGCAAGATTGACCTCAACGAATTAGTTGCTTTAGCGGCAGAATACAATACCGCTATTGAGATCAATGCAAACCCGCGTCGATTAGATCTGGACTGGAAATTCGGTAATAAAGCCAAAGAAGTAGGAATGATGACTTCAATAAACCCTGATGCTCATAACATTGACGGTATTGATCTGATGAAGTACGGAGTGCGCATAGCCCGCAAAGGGAAATACGAAAAAGAAAGAGTCTTGAATACAAAAAGTGCTGAGGAAGTACGAGCTTTTTTTGAAGCTAGATAATCACTTCAGTAATTTCATCCCCGAAAGATTGGAAGCTTTTTTATCAAAGGTAATTGTCTCGATTCCTTTATTTAGATTTATTTGATTGATCAGGCAGTCTGAAAAGTCTGCAGATTGATACAAATAATCCGATAGAGCTTTTTTCACGATTTCTTGATCGAAGAAAAGAAACCCTTCTGTTTCAAATAGGAAATCAATCGCCCAAATAAACTCTTCTTTGGTATAACCATATATTTTCTGGATTACCCAAGATAGTTCAGATAAAACAACTGCATTTATGTAAAAGGTAGTCCCACTATCAATTAGCTCTTTAACTTTTTGGGCTTGGTCTTCTATGTCTCTGATTAAGAAACGTGCCAGAATACTCGTATCTGCGGCAATCACTTCTTCTTGTATTTTTTTCTTAAATATTCTGTAATTCCTTCATCCATTTCTTCTACGGTATAAGCTTTTTGATCTTCTCGGAACAATATTCCATATGCATCAGATGGAGATCTTTTTGCAGAAGTTATACGGGCAGAGTTTGCAGATTCAACTTCAAAATTGATTGTGTCTCCTGACTTTAAATGTAATTTATCCCTGACCTTTTTGGGGATAGTAACCTGACCTTTAGATGTGATTGTGGCACTGGGCATGATTCTTACTTTTCTTACTTGTTGTAAGGAACATAATCCTAAATGCTCAAACTTGAAAATTAATACTCAATCCTATTCCCTAATAAATACCCATACGGTTTTAGTTCTACTACTTGCTCGAAGATCACTCTGAGGATTCCAATAAGCGGAACAAAAAGGATCATGCCGGAGATTCCCCAAAGTTCGCCTCCAATAATTAAAGCCAACATCGCCATAAACGGGTTTATAGATACTTTAGAGCCAACTATGCGGGGAGTGATGAAATTCCCCTCTAAAAACTGAACAGTTCCAAAAACAGCTATCACAAGTAACGGCGTCACTAGTGAATCACCCAATAAAAAAGCAAAAAGTAGCGGAGGCAACGCACCAATTATAATTCCGATGTAAGGGATTATCGCAAGTAATGAGGCGAAAACACCAAAGAAAATTGCATGTTCTAGTCCAATCAAAAATAACCCGGTTGTATTTAGCACGGCTAAGATTCCAATAACTGTAAGCATGCCCACTAAATAATTCTGAGTTACCTCTTGTACGTTATCTAACAGGCCATCGATCATTGTGTTTCCTTCTTGTCGCTCAAACAATTTCCGGAAGAAGGTTTGATACATCTCTTTGTAGTAAAGCATGAAGAAAATGAAAATTGGTAGCAACGACATCAGCGTAAAAGCGCTGGTTGTTGCACTAACTACAGAGCCAATATATTGTCCACTTTTATCAATAAGATTTGTGAGACCTTTTTCTATATAATCGGACCGTTTAGCTTCTGAGAAACCAACCGTTTCTTCCAAGAAATCTATCCCATCAGAAGTTACTGTTTTAAGCCGCTCGGTAACTTCTGGAATTCGTTCTGAAAACTGAACAAACTGAGCTGAGATCAATGTCACAATTCCGCTAAAGAAAATAAGCACTAGTAGTAACGTTAGTATAATACTAAGTGCTCGCCCAAGCTTCCAGCTTTCCATTTTACTAACTACAGGATTCAGTAACATTGATACAAAAGCGGCAAATGCCAGTGGCATCAAAATAAATTTACCATAGCTTAGAATTACAAAAAGCAGTGACAAACCAATCAGTGTCACTGATGATTTTAGCCAGAATGGATATTTTTGTGATGAAGCTGTGGAGTGGTGTTTCATTATTTTATAGTTAGATACAATGTGAACTGAACATTACTGATACTTCCATCTACTCCCGATTTACCGTTGATAGAGTGGAAAGCCATCATAGCAGAAACATACTCATTTTCTGTGCTTATAATCATCATCTCTGCTGGTATTCTTTTACCGGATGAAGCTCCTGAGTAATTTTTTTGAAGATCTTTTAATGTCTCTAAAAATGATAACTGAACTAAGTTTGTATCGTTCTCTGTTTTAATCGTGAATGTATATTCGTCTAAATCAGGATGAAGTTTCAATATCCTTTCACCGGCTTTTATAGGAACTTCAGAGGTGCCGGAGAAAAACTGTAATCCATTAAATGAAAACTCATATTTAGTTATATCTATACCTGTTTTCGGCTCCGATGTATATTCATAAAATCTATTCTGATTCAAGGTTTCAGAATTTTCAGTTTCCCAAGCATCTACATAATTTAAGCCCATTAGCTCAACTATCTTTTCTGATTTAGTTTGAAAATCTAGCTCTCCTGTTCCTGTTGGATCGATACTGGATTCTAAGTCTCCTTGGAACAATAATTGTAATGAATTCAACCCATGGTTATCAATCAAGTATCTTACAATGGATGAAATTTCTGCTCGATCTGTAAAACCTACCACATTTTCAGATTTTGTAATCTTACCATTTTCATTGATCTGGTTGTTCGTCTCAAGAATACCAATAACTCTTCCTCTTTGACTTCGTTCTGAGACCGAAAAAGCGCTCATCGGTCCAAAAGTTATTCCTAGTGCTATCAATCCTAAGGAGATGGGAATTACCTTAATATTCTTAGCCTTACTAAAAATAAAATAGATCACAATTCCTGCAAGCCAAACCGCTAATGTGGCTACCAAAAAACGATTGATGGTGACTCCGTATTCAGCGATTCTCGTTCCTATAGAAACGAATAAAAGCATCACTAATGGTACTAAGGCAAAATAATACAGCTTGGAATAAAGTCGGATCCAGCTGTTCTTTACCTCATCTTTAATGGGATGAAGCAACAACAGTGAGAAAATCCCGGCAATTGAAAAGCTCAGTACTAGATTTGCCACCCATCCATTAGGCAATTCCCACTGAATTATGATCTTAATCAAATAACTATAAAGTATCAGAATGTATACTGTCACCAAAGGGATGAGTACGTACTGAACAAACACTTTTAATGCCTTTGGATAGCTAGAGCCCGGTTGACTCAATTCATTTTTTTTCGGAAATCGTGATAAGAAAAACAGCGTGTTAAATATCCCAACCATAAAGATCCACAGTTGGAGATAGCGCTCATCCTTTATATCAAATCCGAGCAGGTTATCAATTGATAACAGTGCAATACTCAATCCCGCAAAAAGAACTGCACTATATAAAGCCGAGGTTAAAATGTTAAGAAAAAGGGTTTTGTTGTACTCCCAAAATCCCTCAACATTTTTGTTATGAATAAAGGGTGCAAATGAGACTGCCAAATGAGTTATTAACGCTAATAAGAAAAACCGATACCCATACTCATTAACTCCTGAACTTATATAATCAGCTGGAATTGTATAGTAGAGAGCCAATAAAATAATACCTAAAATTCCTACTGAAACTGCTTTTATCCCATCCAAATCTCGCGATTCAGAATATACTTTTATTCCAACGAGAAAGGAGATTCCCAAAAAAGAAATCATAATTAGATCGAATAGCCATTCAAGGTCAGACTGATCTGAGAAAGAGAGCCCCGCATACCACATTCCTGAAAAAGTTCCCACAAACGCGAGTAATATTGCAAACGGAAATCGTTTTAATGTGTCTGTACTTTTAACAGTGAGTTCAGAAACAGAGGGGATATAGATTTTCATAGTCTGTTTTTTCTTAATTATTATGAAAATCACTATTTAGAATATGGTTTCCAAACAGATATCTTAGTTAAATAAACTGAGGATATTAAGATGATGGTTTATCAATTTCAGCTTCTAACGAAAAGTTTAGATTGAAATTCGTCTCCCCGTATTTTGATTGCACATCTAAGTTACCCCGAAGTTGCTTCACAAGAGTTTTGATAAGTTTCATCCCAAGGCTTCCGGATGTTTCACTTGGTTCTTCTAGGTTTGAGAAACCAACACCATTATCATTTATGTTCAAACAATAAAAATCATCATTCTTTTTTAGACTTAACTCTATAACTCCTTCATTTAGATCTGTAAATGCATGCTTGTATGAATTGACTATCACTTCATTTATAAGCAACCCTAATGGTATAGCTTTTTCAATAGGTAACTTAAGACTATCACAGGTTTGCACGATTTCAATATTTTTATCAGGTGATCTTAAAGTGTTCTTTAATGAATTACATAGCTTTTCTAAGTATTCTGAAAAATCTACATTAGCAAAGTCCTCTGTCTTATATAATATCTCATGCACAAATCCCATTGACTTGATTCTTGACTTAGCTTCTTCTAAAACTTTTTTACTATCCGGGTCTTTATTCCGCATACATTGCAGATCAAGAAGTGCTATAACAACTGCAAGGTTATTCTTAACACGATGATGAATCTCATTTAATAAAGTCGTTTTTTCACTTAATGAAATCTTTAGTTTTTGTTCTGCTTCATTAAGAGATTGGGTTCGTTCAACTACTTTTTCTTTCAATTCTTTATTCCAGGAGCTTATTAGAAAGATTGCTCCAAAACCAACACAAAATACAATCCAGATAGAAACCCATGTAATAATCTCAAAAGAATCTAGTGCCGTTACAATGGTAGAGGAGGTTAACGTTTCTAACTGAAGTATTTCTTCCGACACTCTTTTCTTACCAAGGTAATCCCCGGAAAAAATAAATATTGAGATAACCACGGTAATCAATACAACAGTACTGTAAACCCATTTTGTTGAAACCTCTCTTGCCTCTGGTATTTCAAATAATTGAGATTTCCATTTTTCTACTGTAGGGGAAAAAATAAAAATGACAGCACCTGACAAAAAAACTGCTTGTAGAAATGAGCCAGACCACCAACTGTTCCATATTGAAGCAGTTTCTGTTGCAGAAATGCTATGCTCCAAACTCCATATAAATGTCCCTAAAGAGCTTGCTGTTGAAGCTATGAATGATGTTATAATAAATATGATCACACTCTTGATGGACCTTAGTGTGTAATCTATTTTTACGCAATGATATACAATAGCATAAATGGATAACCCGAAAACGAATGACATTCCAAAAAGAATAGCCCAAAAAGGATTCATGCTGCTAAAAATCCCGATAATAAACATGCATAAAAAAACCGGAATAAATGACCATTCAAACCCAAACCAAAATAAAGTAACAACTCCCAAAAGCATGGCCGGATTCAGAATAAAAAAATCCATTAAACGGCTTTTCTCTCCTACTGGACTTGCCCAGTCTTCTGGTAATATTTGTATTGACACATTTATTGATGACGCAATCAAAACTATCCACACTAATAGACTTAACAGAACCTTCTTATCAAGAGGTTGGTAAGTATTTAGTATGTGATCAAGATTTATGGGTCTCCAATGCATGTCGTTTTCTTATACTGTTAAAAAACACTTATCGAACAACTATCCATCTTCTTAATCTCAAATCTTTTTTCGAATTTAAAATGTTGAATACCTACTTTGTGTAAAAATAAAAAATATAGAAATGCATATAGATCATATTGGAATTGCAGTAAAAGATTTGGAAGCGGCCGTTAAAATCTACGAAACAATTTTAAACAAACCGTGCGATAAACGGGAATTAGTGGAAAGTGAAAAAGTAGAGACCGCTTTTTTTAATACAGGCCAGTCAAAGGTTGAGCTGCTAGGAGCCACCACTCCTGACTCTGTAATCGCTAAGTATGTGGAGAAAAAAGGAGAGGGGTTACATCACGTAGCTTTTGAAGTAGATGATATCCATGCAGAACTAGATAGGCTTAGAAAAGAAGGGTTCAATATCCTGAATGAACAACCAAAAGACGGAGCAGATAATAAGCTGGTGGCCTTTATTCATCCAAAGGATAATAATGGGGTTTTAATAGAGCTTTGTCAGTCAAAAAAATAAAGTTTTTTTGGGCTAAAAGTGGCTGTTACAATTTATATTTAATCGTAAAATTTGCTTGAGAATTGAATATTTCTGAGCCTTCAATACCATCCCGGAAAAGATAGCTATATCTAAGACTCTGAAATATTCCAAACCTAAGATCAACTTTACTCCTTTTTATATCGTAAATTATACCAAACTGATGTTCTAGATCATGTGGCTTTGTTTCAATCCTGCTTGTAAATGTCCTAAAAAAGTAGTCATCATTAAACCGAATGCGTTGATACTCTAAAGAGAGGGTAGATTTTTCACTTAAGATGCTGATATTTAAATAATCAGCGGTTGATCCTGGTCCTATGCCTGCTCCAATTATTTGCCCATTATTAGTGTATCCTTGCTTGTTTAAGCCATGGGCATATAATGATCCACTTGATCTTACAAAGCCGGTTTCCCATACCGCCAATGACGAGTGCTCATAAATGAATCTTATTTTCAAATCATTGAAAAAGGAAGATGTTTTAACCATGTCTGCAGTAAATCCACTATTATGTTCCGGTTGAATGACTAAACTAGTTATTCAACCGGCAAAGTCTCCTCTTGCCTATTCTAAATAAGCACGAAAATCATTATCTGTATCATCATATGTAAATGTTAGTGATAATATTTGATCAAAAGCATCATTTCCAATAACTGTTTCATCGCCTACTTTTCTTTCCCGTGTTCCAGGAAAAAACTGTGAGAATGCGATAAATGTATTCCTTAGCGGTTCACTTTGCAAATATCGAGTTTGGGCATGAAATACTCTATTGAAGCCAATGGATAATTTATTAAAAAAAGCAGGTTGATAACCAATCGTCATCCCAGTAAAATATCTACTGTCGCCGTCAGGTATACTATTAAAATAGTCCGATTCTTCTAAATATCCCCACATAATATTTGCTTCGATATTTCCTATATATGAAGGAAGTGCTTTTTTTGTACCTATCCTAAAATGAGGAATACCTTCAGCGTGCGTACTCATAATCACGGGGCTATAAATAGCAGGACCCCATCTCATATTTTGTGTGGAGACCGAAAAATCGACGTTCTTTAAATTATACCTAATCTCACTTTGCCCTAAATAAGCCTCAAATGCAGAATCATTGCCATATCTTGAAACATAATCTATTTTTGATGTGAACGGATATTGAAAAGGAGGTCTGGTACTTAAATCTTAACCAATATCAAATGCTTGATTCTCTCTCCAATGCAAGATCGGGTTTATAACATAAGTTAAGTTCCTTTTCCCTGCCATGTAGGTCCGTCATTATAACTTCTCGCAAACCCACTATTAAAAATATAATTATATCTGATTGGGAGAATATTAAAAGTATTTTCTATCTCTTCGGTGCAGCTTATAGAGGTGTATAGACTTATGTCTTGTTCCTGACAGCTTGTGTCATAGTTCTCAATTATATCATACTGATCGTATACAACATATTGGGAAAACCCAGTTTCTGTAATTGCTACAGATATGAGTAAGCTAAAAATGATAGTACCAATAAAATTAATATAATTATTAAAATGTGTGCAACTTGGTGAAATAGAAAATTGTCTTTGCATGTTAAATCAATTAGCCGATTCTTGAGCTTATAGGTTTTATAGTTTGTTGTTTTATCAGTATCAAATTTCTTGCCACCAAAATTTGGTAAGGAACTTAATAAGTAATTCGCTCCTGTAAAATTTTTACCCGCAAAATGAATGATACACGGTGCCGTATTAGTATTATTATTAATAATACGATTATTTTTTACAGAATAATCTAGATCTTCAAGACCTGTTCTTCCTGCAGTACAAGTAAAAATTTTATTACCATCATCAAGTACTAGTAAGGAATTGTTCTTCGAATAAAGCTTATTGAATGAACTTTGGTCACTCTTTAGTTTATGATCGTACTTATTTGGGTTCGATATTTCTTTTAGAAGTTTTTCAGCGTACCTACATTCTCCTATCCACCCCCCAGAATTTAAAAATTGATATGGTTTTTTTCCTTTTTTTAAACTATTGTAAATTTTAACTTTATCAATTAATTTTCCGCCATAATTGAAATTTTGCTCAGTAGACATTACGAATGGATGCTCGAATTCCAGAAATTTTTCATAAATCTCTTCTTCATTGGCCAAAAGTAAAGCATCGTATGAATCCGTAAAAAAAACTATTTCATCATCGGGTAGGTCTTTTAAATAATCAATTAACCATGCCGATTTACAATTATGGCTTGTATATTCTTCATTCCACCCCAACACATCAAATTTCACGCCTTGCTGTGTTGCCGATTCTTGAAACAGTTCAAAATTTCTGTTTTTATGTGTTGCAACGGTTACAAACTTCATATATTCGGGAATGAAAAAAAACTATTTGTCATTTGTATCTAACTTTAAAAATGAAAACCCTTACTTAAAGGAATGGTTAGATTATCATATTAAAGCGGGTATAGACCATTTTTATTTATTTGATCAATGTGGATCTCAGGAATCAAAAGATATTCTCGAGCCCTATATCGAACAAGAACTAGTCACAGTTCATGATTGGACAAATATAAGCCCAAAATATGACGGACCCACATTATTTTTCCAAAAAAATAAAAATCATATGGGGTATATGTATACCGCCAAAAACTATCGGAAAGATACCACTTGGTTACTCAAGATTGATATAGATGAATTCTTATTTTTAAAAGACCCAAAGCTAACATTCAAAAAGTATCTCTCACAATATGAAGGTAAAGACATAAGAGCTGTTAGAGTGCCAAGAATTGATTTCGGTCACAACAATCATATTACTAAACCCGAGGGTGGTGTTTTAGAAAACTACTTTATGAGAGACGAATCTCCGTCTGATTACAAAGACATTGCTTACGCAGATTATTTGAATGATAACAACTATTGTTTCTCATCTCATAGATGGTCATATAGATTACTCCCAAGAGGTCGAATATTTATGCCGGGCCAAACCGATCCTATCCGTATTAATCACTACTACACGAAATCAAAAGAAGAGTATTTTGACCGCCAGAATATCAGCAAAGGAAGAAGAGTAAGTGAAGACGATTTTCGGGTTATCTCAGACCGTTGCAATCAAGTTCGTGATGACAGCATTCTTCGTTTTCTTCCCCTCTCTTAGATTAGATCTATTTTGGTAATAATTACTTGTCTAAATTTTACTAGTATTTTCAGAAACACTATCAATTTTACCAAAACTTAAGTAAATACTCCGATCAGCTGCATATTCAAACCCCGTATCATGCGCGATGTTTATTATTGTTTTCCCCTTTTTCTGTAAATAAGGAAGTATTTCATTAAAGAATAGTTTTTTCGTTTCCTGATCCTGATACGCTACCCACTCATCAAATACATATATACTTTTATCTTCAAGCAGAGCTTTTAATAATACTAATCGCTTTTTTTGTCCTTCTGATAGTTGAACACTTGAAAACCGCCCATCTTTAATTTCAACTTTCCCATCCAGATTCAGCAAACTCAGGTACTCTTTTCCTGATTCTTCTATCCTCTCTGTCGGTATGTGTTTTAGATGATCAAAAATAAAGCTATCTGTAAAAATTACTCCAAAAAGATTTCGATAACTTGTTATGTTTTCTTCGTGAACCTCAAAACCACTATATTTTATTTTACCACTATCAGGAATATATAATCCTGATATAAGCTTTATCAAAGACGTCTTTCCGCTGCCGTTTCCTCCTGTTAAAAATAAAATCTCTCCCTTTTTAATCTGAATATTTATTTCTCCAAGCTTGAAATTCTTCTCATCATCTTTATGTGTATATACAACATCTTTTAGTTCTATAAATTCATCGTGCTTTTCATTTGAGTTAAAATCTTCACCCTTGGCTACTTCACTACTTTCATTCATTTCCAAGCCGATATTATCTATCTGCTCAATAGCTGCATCAATTCTTTTCATATTTCCCAGAAAGCCGCTTATAGTTGAAAGTGGTGCCAGCATAAAAAGTATTAACGTTAAATATTTATTGAAGAAGTCCATAGTTACAAAATCTGATATAAAAATGGCCCCTATTATTACCGCTAGAAAAATGAATAATACCACATCATTAAGTCTGCTTACTACCGCGTTTAGTACATTGTTATAAAGATAATACTGAGTTTGTTTTTCACTTCCAGGGATGACGTCCTCTTTAATAAATGACTTTCTAAAAGAGAAATTTAACTTTAATGACTTTAACCCATAAACCAATCCTTCGAAAGCCTCATATACCCGATTTGTATACTCGCGGGAAAGCTTTGTAAACTTCCCTATAAATTTTAACCCTACTTTGTTTATTAAAAATATTATCATAAAAGCGACTAGGGTCATTAGTGAAAGAGCCGGTGAAAGCCATATCATATAAACCAAAATTCCCCCAACAGTCGCCGCTCCATTTACAACGCTTGGTAATCTCTGAATAACAATTGCAATAGTGCTTATATCATCTGTTAGAATAGGAAGTAATTTAGCCTTCACATTTTCTAAAATGCTATAATCTGCTTTAATTATTCTTTCAGTTAAATCTAACCTAAGATGATGAATGATTTTTTTAGAAAGTAGAGAAACTCCATAGGAAGCAGATACTGATAAGATTAAGTACCCAATTAAGAAAGGAAGAAACTGTTTCAAAAATATATCAAATCTCGATATATCGCCATTTATTACCAAATGTACCGCCCTTATAATTAATGTGGAACAAGCTCCTGCCAAAACACTCGCAATTACTGATAGCAAAAACAGTTGCCTTGATTCCTTTATAAGAATAGATATTAATTTCATTCAGAATCCTTTTTTAATTCGAAAAATGACGGGTTCGGATACTTGTAATTCAGAAACTCTTTCACTAACTCAACCACAGCTTTATTTGGCTTTTCTCCCATATCATCATTCAAACAGTAAAACTCGGTTTCTCCTTGTTCCATTTTTGAGAAAAAACTTTTCTGCTTCTTTAAATTATTAGTCAGTTTGTGAAACTTGGAGATCTTTATTAATTCTGTTATTGGAATTGGTCGCGACAATTCTCTTTGGTATTTCAGCATATAATACCGGTATAACTTGTACGGAAAGAAGTTCCGGTCATCTCTAAATTTACACCTTCGAGTTGCTTCAGCTTCATCAGGAAATAAATTAAATGCATTACCCCAAAACTCTTTATTAATTAGAATGGGTGTATGCTCGATAATACCAAGGCCAATCAAATCACGATAGCCATCGTACACACGCCATCTTAAATTCTCTCCAAAAAAAGTATTGAAAATAGTGTACTTACCATCGTTATAAAACCGACCAATGCTAGTCTCTTCACCAAATAAAAAATCATCATTCATATACACAAAATTATCTGACAAACCTGGTATTCGATGAAGAAAGCTCTCAATTACATTTGAGTTAAAGGTGGGTAGATACTGCTCCGGAATGAATTCGTCATGATGCACAAGTTGAATCCGGTTGTTATTTAAGTCGCACCATTCGGGAACTTGGGGACTTGCCGTTATAATGTATAATTTATTGAATGAATTAAAGTACTTTTCTATCGATCTTATGCTATACTTGAGTAGTTGAAAAGTATCTCTATATCGTTCAGGATTGGTGTCCTTTTTTATTTTGGCGTATGAATTCCATTTTTTTATGTATTCCATACTTGATCCATCAACCCATGTATATACTATATCAAACTTCATTTAAAATCTTTAGATAACATTTTGGTCAGTCTTATTTCATATCACTTACGGAGAATAAAAGAATATACTCAAAGATATTTCTATACAAGCATATTCTACCCTTCCAGTAAAAAAGAAATTCTTTGGGAGCTATTTGTTGAAGTAAATAAATTTCTTGCTGATCTGAATATTGAATACTGGACTAATTATGGGACGCTGCTCGGGTTTTATCGAGAGCAAGATCTTATTGAGCATGATATTGATATTGATTTCGGCTGCCATGATAAGTTCTCTAGCCTTATTTGGAGTAATAAACACAAATTGTGTTCTAAGTTTAAAATGCATGATAGCTCTTCTCGCCATTTAGGCCCTAAATATTACATCAGTTATAAGGGCTTTGACGCAGACATCTACTTTTATAAGTACGAAAAAGATCACCTGCATACCTACGAAAAAACAATTTGGGAAAACTATAATAGCCCTATACCTGCTAAGTATCTTTATCCTTTACAAGAGCTTAAAATAAATAATATTCAAACATTTATTCCAAATAACACCGAAGAATACCTAAAGACTATATACGGAAATTTGGAAGCAGGAGCTGTAATGAACTCCAAAACCGGTTTTTGGGAATAAATTACACTTTATCTCTTATTTCTGGCCAAATTTTAGTTATTGCATATTCTAAATGATCTTCATTATCAATCTCACACCATTTAAAATCTGGTCTATTTAAAATCATGATTGGTTCTTTTTCTTTGGAATATAGCGCCATCAATGTCTCGTAGTCTTCATTAAATGATATATTTTGCCTTTCGAAATATTCTGTAAATCGCTTGAGAAATCCTTCACTCAATGCCCAAATTCCCGTCATAGCACCTTCCACCTTTCCTTCAAAAGGTTCTTTGCTTAACACCTGAAGTACATTCTGATCGGACTTATAGTATACATTATCGTCAAGTGGCACAGGGGCAGATGTTAATATCTTACTGTGCTTCAAATCACCATTTCCCAAAAAAGTTAATCCTTCAGAATCATATAAAATATCTGCTTCTAATAGAAAAAACGGCCCAGAAACTACCTCCCTAAAAACCCAAAGCGTGTATATACTACCTAATTCATCATACTTAGGGTTTTCAACAATTTCAACTTCCTTATACTTTTCTGTCAGGTAATTAAAGCTCTCCATCATATGGCCGCACCCTAACAGAATTCTTTCTACTCCTTGCTTTATAAGTGCTTGAATCGATCTTTCTATAATAGGCACTCCATCAATGGGGGTGAGCGGTTTAGGGTATTCACCCTTTGTAATCTTATCTAATCGAGTCCCTTTACCAGCCGCTAAAATAACCGCCGTTTTTATTTTCTTATCACTCATCATTTGTACATCTTTTCAATTTCGCTGGCAACCACTTGCCAATCGTGCCTTTTTGCAATCTCTAATCCTTTTGCTATTAAATGACTTGTACTTTCAGGTTGCTGAATATGCGTTTTGATTCGCTCATAAAGTTTTTGTTTATCTCCCGGAGCAGGGAAATTCTCTACACCATAATCTCTGCCAATATTTAAATATCCAGCATTGCCATATCCCACCACGTTCACACCAAGTGCCATTGCCTCTAACAATACAATTCCAAAGCTCTCCCCGTAAAGAGCCGGCGCAACTAACAGATCTGCACTCGATAATAATTCAAATTTCAGTTGATCATCGGCATTAATATGCCAATCAATATTTTCTACAGCATTATCTGCAATATATTTTTCCACTAATGCTCGTAAAGGTCCGTTCCCAACTATTGTCAAAGAAATTGCATCTGCTCCCAAATCCTCGCTTAATCTCTTATAGACTTCTAACAAATCAAATATGCCTTTTCTTCCTTCAAGCCGACCAATAAAAATTATATTAAACCTGTCACCCTCATTTGCGGTAGGTTTTACTTCTTCAGATATAAAAGCATTTATTCCATTCGGTATGATCTGAAAATTTTCGGGGAGCTTTTCTTCATCTATACCCATTGCATTTGCTTGACTCTTTGAAACAGAAATAGCTGCATCTAATCTTTTTAGAAAGTACCATCGCCCTAACTTCATCATCTTACCACCTATTATCTTTCCGATACCAAAATCAGGTGGGGTATCATGAAAAGTAGCTACTTTTTTTGTAGAAGAGCCTATCATATTTAAGATCTGAAACTGCATTACAGGATTCCATATCGTATGAAAATGAATGACATCTGGTTTAAAGTGAGCAAGTGTTTTTCGTAAGTCCTTTTTCTCATTATTATTCAAAAAAGAGATGTCTATAGAAGTGCCCCAGATCTTTATTCGTTTAGAATCTGCAACGTGATAAACCTCACAATCAGATTTTTTTTGCACCACCGAATTCTTTAACCTTGGAGCAATAATCAGCACCTTATGATTCTTTTGCAAAAGTTGAGTACTAAGCTCCCTAACATGGGTTTGTACCCCTCCCGGCATTGATAAATCATAAGGACAAACCTGAATAATATTCATGGATTCGTTTCGCCTTTAATATGTCTGAAAAAAAATCTTCTGATAGTACTGATATTTTTACGCAAAGCAGCGATTTTTTCGATCAATTATCTGATGACATCAAACAGGCTCGCACTTCAGTTTGTATTCAGTGTATGAGTTTTGAAGCTGATGAAACAGGCTCCAAACTTATCGAATTACTTATTAGCAAGCCAACTATTAAACGCACTTTGCTTATTGATAGCTATTCCAAGTATGTTGTTAATGACACCTTTGTATTTGGGCCGTCTGGTTTACTGAATAAGAACAACGCGCTCCATGAAAAAAGAGCTTTAGCACCTTTACTTGATAAAGCCAAAAAAGCAGGCATAGAGGTCAAACTAACTAACCCAATGGGGTTTATGTTGTTTAAATATCCTGTAAGAAATCACAAGAAAGTTGTACTGATAGATGATCACATTTCTTATTTGGGCGGTATAAATTTTACGGATCATAATTTTGCTTGGCCTGACCTTATGATTCGACACACAAATCCTTCTATCAATAAGGCGCTTACAAAATCCTTTAATGCGGATTTATTTGAAAAAGAAGTGGACTCAACTTGCCATATTGATGACTTAACTAGCCTATTTATCCTGAATGGATACAAAACAAAAGAATCTTATAATGAACTGCTTGCAGTAATTAAAAAAGCACAGAAAATAACCATCGTATCTCCTTACATTTCTTACCCTTTACTTGATGCCGTTGCGAAGGTTTCTAACAACAGGGTAATTTTGCCTAAATACAACAATAAGGGCTATATTAATTTCGTCCATCAACTGAAAAGATACCATAACGTTAATTATATTTATTCTGATACTGGTATGGTTCATATGAAGTTGATAATTATTGATGACAGCACCGTAATTTATGGTTCAAGTAATTTTGACACCATAAGTTACCTTTTTGAAAAAGAAGTAGTGATAAAGCACACTAACCCACATTTGGCGCACCGCTTGAATCAAGTTGCGGAAAAACTTATAACAGGATAAAAATGGGTTTTGCAGGTTTTTATGATGACTATGAGAAGTCAATAAAAAATGATGTAGTTGAAGAGAAGTACGATCTTTATTTCAGTCGGCCATTAGGTTATATCTTAGCCAAATTTTTTAGCAAGCTAGGCTTTACCCCAACAAATATCTCTATCCTTGGAATGCTTGTCGGAGTTTATGGAGGCATTATGCTTTATTGGCAAGACTCACTGCTATATACTTCAATAGGTGGCATCTGTATTACTTTTGCAGGTATAATGGATAGCGCCGATGGTCAAGCTGCCAGAATTTATGATACTAAGTCAGAAATGGGCAAGTATCTTGACATGGTCAATGACACGTTAGTCTTTATAAGTTGCTATGCTGCGGGTATTCATTTTTTTATTGATGACTATACATTTGTCGGGGTTTGGATTATAGGTTTGGCTGCTGGTTTTGCTCATGGTCTCAAGGCAAATATATATGAGTACTCTAAAGGTGAGTTTTTACATTTTGCATTAACAGATTCCACACACCGATTTGAATCCGTCCAGCATATCAGAAAAACGTTCGACCGTACTTCGTTGCTTAAAAAGATGCTTTACCCATTGGTAATTGACTACGTAAAAACACAAAATAAATTTAAACCTCGTAGTGATGAAACTACGGCCATTTTTGAGCAAGCACGAGCTCATGACTCAGAATGTTTTAAAGAGATCTATATACAATACAACCGGAAAGTATTAACAGCATGGGCTTGGGTATGTGGCTCTAATATTACCCGGAACGCTATTATCCTTTCGAGCCTGTTTGGAAGATTTGATATTTTTGCTTTTGCTAATATTGGATCGCTCGCCCTTTTCAAGCTTGTTGGTCAATATCAGAAAAAAATTGATCGACAAGTCTTAGAAGAAATCAAGGATTGGAATCTTCCCTCTCAGTAGAAAAAGCCTCGGCAAAAATAGTGGCTAGTATAGTGCCGAAAAGAGTTACTAGAATTCCAACAACAGCCAACCATCCAACCGACTCCATTCCCGGATGATTGATAAATAAAAGCCCAATAAAGCCTAGAATTGTAGTAACTGAACAAGCTGCAAGAACGGGATACTTTTGGGTAATAAATGGTCGAAAAAATCCTTTTCCATATTTTCTCATTGAATCCACAAGATGTATTCCATTATCAGCACCTACACCGATTATAATGGGAATTACTATCACATTATAAAGATTGATTTGAAATTGGAGTAAGTTTTTGAGCGAAAGCAAAACTAAAAAAGTAATAACGAGTGGCGCTATAGCAATACCCATATCTTTTATTGAACGGTAATTAACAAGCAGCAGAACACAAATAGTTAGCATGGGTACCATAAGTAAAAACTCGTATTCATTAATTAGCAGCTCAAGTATGCTAGATGCAATGATGTATGTACTAGCCGCATGATAAGTTTTGCCATTCTCCGGTTGAATACTTCCTGAGCTTTTTCGGAAATTAATAGACCGCTCTCCGTTAGAGAGACTCATTGCCGGATATACAATCACCATTGGAGCTACAGAATTATCTTGAAAAAGAAACCTGTTCCGAATATACTTTGGCAGGCTGTCTAGGTTTGGAGGCACTGTATTTTCTACAATGTCGATGAAGTCAATACCGTCACTTTTAATGATATATTGCTCATTTATATCAATAAGATTTTGGAGTGATTTAATTCTTTTTTCTTTGGCCATAAGCTCGGCTTCCGTAATAGGATAGCGAGCAGAAAAGGATTCAACTTTTGCAATATCTGTATAGGTACTATCTAGCCCATTCTTAATATGGTCAAATAATAACTTCGACTCAGCAATATCATCTGCTAAAAAAAACGACGGATCGTGATTCCTGTCACCTTTCTGTAGTTCACCTGAAAGTTCATCAAAAGCATTCCTTGCTGATTTCGGCTCCAGATCTGAAAAACTAAAATTGAACGCCAAGCTCTGCATTCCTAAATACCCAGTTATTCCAATAATTACTAAGAAACTCAGTAAAGAAACTCGTTTTTTATTTTTACCAATAGTAAAGTAAAAATCTAGCAAGCTAGAAATACCACTTTGACTTGTCCTTTCACTTGTAGATTCTCTGTCCTTAACTGACGGAGAAAGAAACAAAAAGATATAGGTGGCAAACAAATTCACAATTATGTTGATGAAAAAGATCAATCCAAATTGTTTGAATCCTTTAAAATCTGTGAATACAAGACTCATAATTGAGAGCCCTGTTGTAAGGCAACTCAATATAATCGGCCTTGAAGAAGACAGATATGACTTGCCCACCCGCTTTATATTTGATAGATCAATACCCGTTTCCTTATTGATGGAATAGACATGCAAGATATAATCCAGGTTTATACCAAATAGAATACTGAAAATAATACCCGTGAAAACATTGATTTCATCGAATACAAATGATGAAATTCCTAATGAAATTATAAATCCTGAAAATAGCGTGAAGAATATCAGTAATAAGTCTGCAAGTATATAGCGCTTTTTATAATCAACACCTCTATTTGCATATAGCATATAAAACACCAGAAATAGAACAAGACTTAATGTCCCGATGATCAGTGCTTTTAAAATGGCATATTGAACATCATTTATTTTATGATAGTGACTTATGTAAGATCCATCCCAAAACACTTCGATTGAAGGAAATACACTTTCCAGTTCAGTGCTTTTTGCTTGTAATAACTGATACGTCTGTTCAACCTTGTTATAATCACTTTTTGCAAAATCCGGTATAAACAGCACTTTTATTATGCTACTGTCTGTGTTTATTCTATACCTATCAGAATTGGCTAAATCATTTAGCAACACAGAACTTTCTGTGCTCATTGTTAACTCTTCTTCTGCATCCGGTTCTTCTTCAGAAAAATCTATGTAAACAGGATTCGCTTTGAGCTTTTCCTCTTCCACATAATTTGATATTTCATTGTAGGCAGAGTCTAATTCCTCTTCAGACATCAAGTAGAGTGCAGAGTACCGAATATTATATAGGTCGTTTTCCAGTTCCGCATTTTTGAAAACTTTATGACCATCAAGTTCTAGCTTAAGCAACAAATTGGTAATCTCTTGCGCCGACTCAATAACATTTGAATCTTCTTTAGAATGTATCAGTGCTTCAAATCCACCTTCACTACTATTCAACTGAGACAGTTTATTGTAGGTGTCAATATGATTGTTCTCTTGTGGTAGCAGCGCTGTTAATTCCCCATTAAATTCTAGGTTTAAACTACGCATGATCATAAATGCGAATAACACTACATATACAAGAATTAGAGCCGACAGCAGGGTGCGTAACTTCATCATTATTAACTAAAATATTCCTTGATTACTGATATCACATAATCCATATCATCCGGATATAACTCTCCAATTACTGCAACTCTGAATGTGTTAGACTCCGGGATTACCCCTGGATACACGGTGATATTTCTTTCAAACAAATAGTCATGAAAATGATCGAATCCGTTCGGTAATTTCTGCCCAGGTTTAATTGCGAGTAAGATTTTAGATTCTTGCTCTTCAGGTAAAAAGAACTGAAAACCAAGATCTTTAAATCCATCATGAAGAATTTGCCAGTTTTCCTGATATCTCACCCAACGTGCATCCACAGTCTCTTTTAACGTTTCATCAATAGCTTTTTTAAAAGCATAACACACTTGAACCGGTGGAGTAAAACGTGTTTGCGATTTCTTGGTCATGTTTTCCCACTGTGCCAACACATCAAAATAGTAACCCGATGAGTTTTCAGCTAATTCCTTCTTACAGCTTTCATGAAAAATAACGAACGACAAACCAGCCATTCCATGAATACATTTATTAGAAGATGCTACGAGATAATGAATTCCGCTTTCCTCTAACTTAATAGGGTACCCCCCAAATGAACTCATGGCATCTACCATAAATTTAACATCGTGTTTTTTACACACCTCAGAAACCTCTTCTAGAGGGTTCATCATTCCGGTAGACGTTTCATGATGAATCATTGCAAGGTGAGTAAAACTGCCCGCTTTCAATGCATCATCTATTTTTTCAGCATTCGGATATTCTCCAAAACCGCACATTGTTCCATAAGACAGATCAAAGGCTTTGCAAATAGCTTCCATTCTAAAACCATACGCCCCATTTGTAATTATCAAGACTTTCTCACTTTTACCGATGGCAGATGTCAGCATTGCCTCCATAGCCCCTGTTCCACTTGCTGTAAACAAGCTCACGTGATAATCACTTCCTCCTTTTCCAATATCAATTAGCCCATCTGCTATTGATTTTAGAAGACTGCCAAATTCCTGCTCTCTTGGGCAAATATCATTTACGACCAACGCTTCCTTAACAGATTTTGTGGTAGTTGCCGGTCCAGGATTAAGTAATATTTTATGCTCTAGTTCTTCCATTCTTATAATTTAGAAAAATTGACGTCGCTCTATTTACTTTGCTGAAATTGGTTTGGGTCTATCACAAACCTCATAAAATCCTTCTTGTTTTCTACCGGTGAAATTGTTGGCCTACCAAGATCTTTTCTTGCACCGATACATGTCATAATTTCCAACAGAACCGGACCTTTGCTAGATATAAATTCGGGGATCAAGGCTTCTAGTTCATCCTTATTGGCAGCCTTAAATACCTTTTTATATCCACACCCTTTGCAGATAGTTTTAAAGTCTATATCAAAAGCTATGGTGGGTTGCCCACCTACCGATTCATGAGCGCCATTATTAATGATCACATGTTTGAAGTTATCCGGACTTTTTTCTCCAATTATCGCAAAACTACCCATGTGCATAAGCGCTGCACCATCTCCATCAATACAAATTACGTTTCGCTTTGGTTGCTCAAGAGCTATTCCTAATGCAATTTGGGAAGCATGCCCCATTCCACCAACAGTTAAAAAATCCCGATGATTGCCTTTGCCTTTTTTATCTCTAAGCTCAAATACTTCCCGAGATGTTTTACCCGTAGTTGAAACCACAATATCAACATCAGATATGCTTTCTAATAATACATCTAGAGCTTCTTCTCGCTTCAACGGGAATATAGGCTCATCTCTGTTGGAAGTAAGCTTATACTCTTCAAATGTATTAGGTGGAACTAGTAAAGCATAAGGTTTAGACTCTCTTCTAAGGATAGAAAAAGCCTGTTCAATTTGGTCTTTAGCTTTTGTCTCTTCATCAGCTAAAATACAATATGGAATTTCCAGTGCTTTTAGCAAAGCTTCCATTGCTCGCCCTTGCTTAATGTGTTGAGGCTCATCGCTCGTTCCCGGCATTCCCCTCCAACCAATCATTAATAACATTGGGATGGAATACACCTCTTCATCTGCTAGAGAAGTGATAGGATTCACTATGTTTCCGAAGCCTGAGTTCTGCATATAAACTAAAGGGACTTTACCGGTAGCAAGATGATATCCCATAGCTAACCCTATAGCACCACCTTCATTAGCAGTGATGGTTTTATTTCCTTGGTCAAAAGCATAGTTGCAATAATATTTAAGTAAAGAGTCAGGTACACCAACTGTATATTCAACGCCTTTGGCTGCAAAAAAATCATATAAAAAAGCTGAATTAAGCATGTTTTATTGAAAATTAGTGCGGTAAAATTTCAAGAATATCTTTAATAGGCATGCAGTACTCATTCGCTTCCACAGATCGCTTATGCTTCAAAATAGATTCGGCTGTTTTTTTCATAGCTGGAAAAGCACTTCTCAGTAAATGGTTTGCATAAATTACTATACTAAAACCCGCTTCGTGTAGCTCTTCTTCAGTAAATTGATTGTAAGATGATGGAACCGATACAACAGGCACTTTATAATCAAGCTCCTTATACCTCTTCATAAATTCCATGATCTCTTTCCCATCACTCATACGACTATGAATCATAATGGCATCAGCGCCAGCTTCTATATAAGCTTTTGCGCGGTCTAGAGCATCTTCCATACCTTTGTTAGCAATTAGACTCTCGATACGAGCAATTATCATAAAGTCGGAAGTCATTTGACCTTTCTTAGCCTGGGATATTTTATTAGCAAAAACATCAACATCTTCTAGTTCCTGTGTCACTTCGGTTCCAAAAAGAGAGTTTCTTTTTAAACCGGATTTATCCTCTATGATTACGGCAGACACTCCAAGACGCTCCATGTTTTTTACCATCATGGTAAAATGCTCAGTAAGCCCCCCTGTATCACCATCAAGAATTATAGGCTTTGTTGTTACATCTAAAATGTCGTTTATGGTTTGTATTCTGGAAGTACGATCTACATACTCGGTATCAGGTTTTCCCTTTGCGGTTGAATCCGTTAGACTACTAACCCAAATAGCATCAAATTCTCTAATCTCACCCTCATCTTCATATTGGGTTTCTTCTACTATCAAACCAGAAATCCCATTATGAGCCTCCATAACTCGTACCACTGGTTTTGCAGACATCAACCTTCGTAACATTCTTCTTCTAATATCCGGTGTAGTTCCAATTTCACGCATAGCATTTCTTAAACCCGTAGAAGAAATCCCATCCGTATATTCCGGCTCTATTAACTCACCATCCCATTCTTTTAAAACTCGAATTACTTTCTCTCTGATGTGCTTTTGAGGGCCTACTTTCCAATCTGTTCCATGAACAACATAATCCGGCTTTAGCAACCTGAGATTAACTTCATAATCCAACTCCTTCTGAAGAATTACCTTGTCCACTCCTTTTATGTTTTCTAGGATTTGCTTGCGTTCCTCGTATTCCAAAAACGGCATTCTACTATATTTGGTCACCGCTTCATCAGAAAGCAATCCCACCGTTACTTCACCTAATTCTCTTGCTTTTTCTATAATATTGATATGACCATGGTGAATTATATCCGTTCCCATGCCTACATATACTTTCTTCATTTCACACTTTCAAAAAATTAAACTTTCTTTCTTTCAAAATAAGGGATGTATTCGTTAAATCTCATTCTAATTTTGGCACCTCAGCCTGTTTCTATCTCCAAAAGATGACACTTTCAATGAATTGGTTAACATCATTTTTGTTAGTAGATTTATTTCTGTTCTACCTTAATACATTTTCAAAACATGAAAAATTTAACTTCTTAAAATCTAAAATTCTGGAAAGCCAATTCATACATTGTATTTAAAGGAGCATTTACGAGGGATAGTTCTAATATTTCTGATTGGATTAACGAAATAAGTAAATGGCCTGTTGACATGAATCAATGGCTTAACTTTTATGAAATGGATAATAGCTCTGTCCTTTCTAGGATTGAAAACTTTGTACCTTATCATGAAAAATTAGGGTCTATTTTATTAAATGATTCTCTGCTTGATATTGTAAGCGAATTGATGGGTGAACAAGCGGTGCTTTATAAAGATCGTTTTAATTTTAAGCCTCCAGGCGGAGGTGCTCATGCTGCTCACCAAGACGGGGTAGCATATGAAAGTAGTGCATTAGAAAAATTCAACAGTGATACACCTGCCTATATTTCAATTTTAATTGGTGTTGATCCCGCAACTCGAGAAAACGGATGTTTTGAAGTAGCTGAAAATTGGTCTATCGATAATTTAGATATCCTACCAATGGAGAGACCTTATCCGGATAACCCTAATTTCTCCAAGATAACTCAACAAATTGAAGATGAGCTTTCATGGAAACAAATAGAAACGGATCCGGGAGACGTAATTCTATTTACCGAGCGTTTGCCTCACCGATCAAAAACTAATCGAACAGACAAAAGCAGAAGAATCCTTTATGGCGTATACAACCCTCTAAGCGAAGGGGATAAAAGAACTACTTATTTTGATGATAAAAGGAAAAACATCAATGATGCTCGTTATATGGTCGGCAATCCACACGCACCTGTTAAATAATATTTGATCCATAATCTCTGTTGAGTTTTAATTCTTTGTACCTTTATCTTGAATGAGAAATCGGGGCGTGGCGTAGCTCGGTAGCGCGCTCGGCTGGGGGCCGAGAGGTCGCAAGTTCAAATCTTGTCGCCCCGACATAATGAACAATGTTAGCCTTTTTGGTTTAATTCAATAAATGAATAGATATTATGCCATTCTATGCATACATGATTAAATCTGAATCTAGCGGCAAACATTACTATGGTCATACTTCAGATATTGATAACCGTCTCAAAAGTCACAATTCAACCCAAAATAAATATACCCGTAGAAAAGGTCCTTGGAAATTGGTTGGGTATGTAGAGGTGGAATCTAAAAGTGACTCCATGAAGCTGGAAAGCAAACTAAAAACAATGAAAAACCCAAAACGCGCCAAAGCCTGGATCGAACGACATGGGTTAACTAGTTAGCGCGTCCCGACAAGCTTGTCGGGAAGACCGCAAGTTCAAATCTTGTCGCCCCGACTTTTATACAACTATCAGATATTAGGAACTTCTTTTAAATTTTTAGATATAATTTAGAAAAAGGTATATATGTATGTTCTAAATTATAAAAAGCAGGTCGAAAGAATCAGCCAGATGATTCCCCTCCGGAAAAACGATCAAACATTTGAAGTCTATTATCATGACCCTCAATCTGGTGAGTTATGGAAAAGTTTTTTCCCTTACGGGAAGAAGAAATCAAATGATCTAAAGCTACTCCGACCCGAACCTCTTCCTTTAAGTATTGAACACCAATTAGAGCTCTGCTTGAATAGCGGCAATAAGTCAGATGCAGCAGGTTTAGGAATCGAATACTCCCTAGACCCGGAAAAGTGGGATGAGATTCTAACTCTTTTAAATGCCAACCGAAAAAGATATGTCCGATCTGGCTTCTTCGAATTCATAAAACATCTAGGTGTTAAAGAACCAGAGAAAACACTCACCACACTTCAGACTGACCTAAACTCAGAGCCACTAACCAAAGAACAACTTTTATCGTTGAAAAAAAGAGCTCAAAAACTTTGGTTGAAGAAGTTTTTCGGTATTTAAAGGTGTAAACGGCCAATTTATTTATTAAAGAAAATTAATATTAAGATTTTTTAATATTTGTCGACAAGTGATATAGAACTCACTTACGACATGAAAAAAATACTTTTAATACTTTCCTTTTTATTGCTCTCTCAGATATCAGCTTCTGCACAGGAAATTGCTGTAATGAAGGTTAGTGTAAACGTAGTAAGTGGCGCCAAAGCAGAGCAAATCTCCGATTTATTCATCTCTGCGAACTCAAATGAATCACTAAGTGGACAGTTGATTATCACTTCTTCTCCAAATTCTGAAATTCAAGTTCAAACCGATAGTGACTGCACTCTAGTAAACGAATCCGGTGAAATAATAACCGTTCAAACAAACAGCCTCTTAAACCTTGATAATAATACAGGCGCTCATCACCTTTCTTTAAATGGAAAATTACCTAAGGAAGCCCTCGCCTCCGGAAATTTCAAAGGCAATTTGGTAACTACCATCGTTTATTTATAAGTCTTTTATATTTTGTACCCCAAGCCTTCTTCGATTGATTTCAGGGAGGCTTTTTTTATTAATAAATAACCATGACTTTTAGTAACTTCGAAAAGCTGTAATTGGCTCAATTTATTATTCAACTAGACATTTTGTTATGATTCCAGAGGAACTGCAAGACATTATTGATGAAGCAGATTTAAAAATGGACGAAGCTTATTCGTTCCTTAAAAAAGAATTTTCTCATATTCGCGCCGGAAAAGCTAATCCCGCGCTAGTAGAGGGAGTAAAAGTAGAGTACTACGGTTCTCAAACCCCACTCCAGCAATTAGCTAACATTACCGTTCCGGAGCCTCGCATGTTAATGGTTTCACCATATGATAAATCTGCATTAGCTGACATAGAAAAAGCTATTATGGCCGCAGGCCTTGGTTTAAATCCTATGAATGATGGTGACTTTATTAGAATACCATTACCAATTTTAACCGAAGAAAGAAGAACCGAACTGGTTAAAGTAGCTAAAGACAAGTCAGAACAAGCTCGTATTAGTATCAGAAATTCGCGACGTGAAGCTAATGACGAAATTAAAAAGACTGTAGAAGCGGAGTCGCTACCTGAAGATTCTAAGTTCGAAGCTGAAGCCGATATTCAAACAACAACAGACAAACACATCAAGCGTGTTGACGATCTTCTTACTCAGAAAGAAGGCGAGATAATGACCGTATAATCCCAAACTTGATTTCCGGAACGGCCCGACTTTACTAATACATGTATATATCCGAGCTAAACTTACAAGGATTTAAAAGCTTTGCCCACAAAACGAAAGTGGGTTTTGATAGCGGGATTACGTCTATAGTTGGGCCAAATGGTTGCGGAAAATCAAATATCGTTGATGCTTTGCGATGGGTGCTTGGTGAGCAACGCCCATCCCTGCTTCGCTCTTCTGCGATGAGTAACGTGATCTTTAACGGTACTGCTAAAAAGAAAGCTCTTGGAATGGCTGAAGTGTCGCTTACTTTTGTGAACGACAAAGGCATTCTTCCTATAGAATATAGCGAGGTGACCATCACTCGTCGTTTATATCGCTCAGGTGATAGCGAATACCTGATCAACAACACTTCTTGCCGACTAAAAGACATCATGGAGTTATTCATGGATACCGGAATGGGTTCGGATGCCTATTCTGTGATCGAGCTTAAAATGGTGGAAGAGATTCTAAACGATAAAAATAACGATCGTAGAAGATTATTTGAGGAAGCTGCAGGGGTAACTCGTTATAAAGATCAGAGAAAAAAGACCCTGAGGAAATTAGATGAAACACGCAAAGACCTTCAGCGTGTAGACGATCTCTTAATCGAACTTCGAAAAAAGGCGCGTTCATTAGAAATTCAGGCTGAAAAAGCAGAGAAAGCTAAGAAATACAAAGTTGAGCTGGAATCGTTGGATAAAGGCTTTACACTCCATGAATTCAACAAAATAAAGGAAGAGCTTGAGCCTCTCCAAGAACGCATTAACAATGCTGAGAAAGAGAAAAAAGAAATAACCACGGCGGCTGAAGAGTTTGAAAACTCTGAAGAGAAAGCTCGTGCAAAATTACTGGAGAAAGAAAAGGAACAAGCTGAAGCTCAACGACATGTAAGTCAGCTCCATAATGCTATCAGAGAGGCTGATACTTCTCTTAGAATTACCAAAGAAAAAATTCAGAACGAAGAAAAGGTAATTAAGGAATATTCGAAAGATATTGAACAAGGTGAGATCGACCTTAAAGAACTTATGGACTTACTTTCTAACAGCAGAAGTAAGCTCGAATCGTTTGATGAAGATCTAGAAAAATCCTCTAATATTTTAGAAGATTCGAAGAAACAGTATTCTCAAATTCAGCAGCAGTACAATCGTGAGCGACATGAACTGTATGAAATTGAAGTACAGCTTAGTAGTGCTAATAACGAATTGAGCCAACTTCAAACCAAGAGAATTAAGATTGAGTCTCGTCTGGAAAATACAGAAGGCGATCTAGAACGTATTGATGATGAGATCGTAGATCTTAATGACGAGGTTGATAACCTGAATGGCGAACAAAAGATCATTGAAGGAAAGCTGGATACCCTTACTGAAAACAGGGATGAGCTTGAAAAGGAGTTGGAAACAGCTCGTGAGAAAAGAGAAGGATTTGCACAAAAGCAGAATGAAATTAAAGATGAGCTCAGAACCCTTCAAAGCAAACGTTCATCGCTTGAATCTGAGATAAACTTGATGAATGAGCTGGCTAGCTCTAACGAAGCATTCCCAAGCAGTGTAAAGCACCTGATTGAAAAGCATCGCTTCGAATTTAAAGACTTAACCACTGTATCTGAGATTTTTGATACTGATGAGAAACACGCTGTTGCCCTGGAAGCAGCTCTCGGAGATGTACTGAATTATGTAGTCATCAAAACATTAGACGAAGCTAAAAGGGCTGCCAAAATTCTAAAAGAGAATAAGAAAGGTCGAGCTACTTTCATTCCTCTTGATCAATTGGCGGCAACCTACGATGTAGAAGATGGTAGTCTTTTTGATCAGGTAAAATCGAAAAGGGAATATTCTGCCTTAAAGCAATTATTGCTCGGTAATGTAATAGTTACTGATTCAGTAGAAGAAGCTTACACTAAGCTCAAAAATGCGTCTACAATTGGCGTTACTTTTGATGGCGAAGTAGTTACCAAAACCGGGTTTTTTCAGAGTGGAAGCAAAAGCAAGAATGCCGGGATCAGAGTCGGGTTAAAGGATAAAATCGAGAAGCTTGAACAGGAGCAGGCTAAGGTTAATAAAGAAATTGTAAAGCTGGACGAATACCTGGAGCAGATCGCTGATAAGTACGAAAAGTTAGACGTTGCAGCGCTTAGCCAAAACCTGAAAGAAAAAGAACAGGAAGTCCGTAGACTGGAGCAGCAACAACACAGCTTAAGTTCGAAGGTTCAAGTCTATCAAAAGAATATTGGTGAACTTGTAAACAGAAAAGACAACCTGAAAACGAACGAAGGTTCCGCTCAGGAAGAGCTAGATTCTATGCAGCCAAAGCAAAAAGAGTTGCAGGCAAAAATGCTGGAGCTGGATGCTAATCAGAATACAAAAAAAGACCTCTTAGAATCGCTGGAAGAAGATCGTGGGATTGCACAAACACGATACAATGATGCTCAGCTTAAACATCAGGATCTAAAAAATAAGGTTGAGAATCATGAACGGGATGTTCGTCGCGCGGAGACAGGAATTAATAGCGTTCAATCCAGAATTGAAAACAGAACCAAGCTTACCGAAGAAAGTAAAGAACGCATAACCAGCTATACTTCTCAAATTACTTCGCTGGAAGAAGAGCTGGTTGTTAATCAGGAATTGAAGGTTGAAGCAGACGAAGAGTTAAAGAAGTCCGAAGAAGCAGCCGCAACACAACGTGGTAAGATCAACGAATTTGAAAAAGAGCTGAAGGAAATTCGTCGAAAAAAAGAAGTGAACATGGAGCTTGTTCATCATCTTGCTATGGCTAAGGAGAAGATGGAGATGCAAAGTCAGGCTTTATCCGATCATATTTGGGAAACCTACGGCATATTGATGAAGCAGGTAGAAGGTGAGATGCCTGAAGACATGACTCACGACGAGGTTAAGCAACGCATCGGCTGGCTCCGCCAAAAGTTAAACAGTATTGGTGAAGTAAACGCTCTTGCCATTGACGAGTATAAAGAAGAAAAAGAACGCCTCGATTTTTACGAAGAACAAATTGAGGACCTGAATAAAGCGGAAGCTCAACTACTAGAAACTATCGCTGAGATCAACGAGACAGCTACCAGCCGTTTTAACAAAACCTTTGAGGATATAAGGCAGAATTTTCAGAAAGTATTTAAAACACTTTTCTTTGAAGATGATAATTGCGATCTCCTCATTGAGCAAGATGTAGAAGATCCTCTTGAAGCTAAGATTGAAATTCTGGCTCAACCTCGCGGTAAACGTCCTTCGGGAATTTCTCAGCTTTCCGGTGGAGAAAAAACACTGACAGCTATCGCTCTTCTATTCGCCATTTATTTGGTTAAACCTTCTCCTTTTTGTGTATTGGATGAGGTAGATGCTCCTCTCGATGATGCCAATATTGAGCGTTTCGCAAATATGATTAAAAACTTCAGCCATGATACTCAGTTCATCATCATTACTCACAACAAAAAGACGATGAGTAAAGCCGAAATGATGTATGGAGTAACAATGCCGGAAACAGGCGTCAGCCGTTTAGTAGGCGTTAAAATGGAAGATGTTGAAGACGCGGCTTAATCTCTGTAGATGTAAGCTCGAAAACTATTTCTTACTATCCCTCCGAGCCTAAAGGCTCTACTTACTCAAGTCCTCAAACGAAATTAATATTACAAAACCCATTCTAAGATTCCTTGTTTGACGAACCGTCGGGCTTTCAGTCTAATCAATGAGTTTTTCAAATTAATTGGATGAATATTCCTTTATCTTTAGCATAGAAATTTAATTACTCCTGTACCACATAATTATCAAAACCATGATCCACGAATTTTTAAAACGATCCCCAAAATTTGACGATTCAGTATTTATTGCTCCAAGCGCAGATATCATCGGAGACGTAACTCTGGGAAAGCAATCCAGCGTGTGGTTTAATGTGACCATCCGTGGCGATGTAAACTATATTGAGATTGGCGATCAAAGTAATGTGCAGGACAACGTTTGTATTCATGTTATGAACCAAACCGGGCCTACTATTATTGGAAATGAGGTTACTATTGGTCACGGAGCTGTTGTTCATGGTTGTACCATTAAAGACCGTGTATTAGTGGGTATCAATGCTACGATCTTGGATGAAGTAGTGATTGAATCGGATGTGATCGTTGCTGCAGGAACATTGGTGCCTCCCGGAAAAACACTAGAAAGTGGCTACATGTACATGGGATCTCCGGCTAAAGCTGTTCGTAAACTTACGGATGAAGAAATTGCATCCATTCCTAAATACGCTTCCAATTATGTGAAATACATTAAAGGATATCAGCAACCGGATTCCTTTAATGAAAACCCTTTTTATCCACAGAATAAGGAATAACGGGATATAGAATTAGGAATAGCTATTCACATATTCCTAATTCAGCTATTCCTAGTTATGAGTGGAATTTATATCCATATCCCGTTTTGCAAGCAGGCTTGTTCCTATTGCGATTTCTATTTCGTTACTAAAACCGATCAGAAATCTGATTTTGTTGAAAAACTGATTGAAGAGATACGCTCGAAAAAAGATTCTGTTTACACAAAAGATGTTTTTGAAACCATCTACTTTGGAGGAGGAACGCCCTCTCTTCTCTCTGTTAGTCAGATCGAAAAAATTCTCGAAGCAATAAACGTCACCTTTCAGTGTGATCTTCAAGAAGTTACTGTTGAACTCAATCCCGATAATGTAACGGCTGATTATCTCGCGGGATTAAAAGCGATTGGTGTAAATCGAGTGAGCATGGGGGTTCAGACATTTGATGAAGATCTCCTCTTATTTATGAACCGTACTCATAACTCTAAAGAAGCTCTTCGTTGTTTAGAGCTGCTGAAAGAGTCAGATATAAATGTGTTCACGGCCGATCTTATTTATGGAAATCCCAGTCAAACACCCCAAATGCTTGAAAAAGATCTGGAGACATTACTTCGGTTTGAACCACCCCATGTTTCTGCCTATTCATTAACCATTGAGCCCAAAACTCGTCTTGGGAAACAGCTTGAGCTTGGTCGTTTAATACCTGCAGAAGACCAAACGGTTGAGCAACATTTTGAGATAGTAGAAAGAATGCTAAACGATCATAATATTTTCCGATATGAAGTAAGTAATTTTGCGAAAAAAGGTTCCGAAGCCAAGCATAACTCTAAGTATTGGGAGCATAAAAATTACTTAGGACTTGGTCCCGGTGCGCATTCATTTTGGTGGGAAGAAGACGGAAAAAAAGCGCGTAGATGGGAAAACGAGTCGAATCTAAAGCATTACCTGTCACAAACTGAATTCACAGAAAACAACCCTGACCAACTTACTTTATCCGATCTGGCAGAAGAACGTTTGATGCTTGCCCTTAGAACTCGAAAAGGGATTACGGTACAGGAACTTAAAACCAAGTACGGTTTTCATTTATCCGAAGCTCAAAAAAGCTACTTAGCGAACATCAAAGATCAAGGTAAACTCCATTGGGATGACGCCATTCGCTTGTCCTCTACGGGTCTAAAAATAGCCGATGCCATTACCCTGGATTTAATTACTATATAGCTAGACTAGCTTTAGTTGCTTCGCTTTTCGTACTTCTTAGAAAACCTCAGATATTCAGCTGAACGTTCTTGATTTCCTGCATTGGCATAAGCATCAGATACCATTTTTGCCGCCGATGCTAAATTTGAATAATCTGATTTTGTTAGCGCGGAAGCATTCCCTTCAAGAGTGGGGATTATCAGTGTCTTAGCTGGCTCTACCAAATTCGGATTGTTCGTTACATCTTTATTCGCTTCAAAAATAAGCGGCCACAAATATGCTTTGCCATACACCTTTCTTGAAATATCCCACATCCACTCATCCTTTTTGATGATGTAGGTGGTCATTTCTTTGGGTGTCTCTTTTTTCATAGTTGAAGCCGCTGGTTCTTCATTGGTAGTAGTCGGCTCCATAGCCGGAGTACTTGCTTCTGACTCTGCATTCACAACAGGTGGCTCGTCTTGAGGCGGAGCTTCTTGCTCAGTGGTAACAGGATTATTATTCTCAGCAACCTGATCTTCAAACCCCGTATCTCTTAAAAAGAAATACCATGCACCAACCCCTACTACTATTAGCAACAGAATTACTATCAGCCACATTGAGCTGGAACTGCCTTCATTTTTGTCTTTCGTTGTATAAATAGGTGGTGGAGCAGACTCTTGTTCATCAGGCTCATCTTCCTCTGTATCCGAAGATAGCTTTTCTTCCACAGGAGCAATTACGGATTCAAACGGATCATCATCAAGATCTTCCTCGGTAACATCCTGTTTCGTTTTGATAACAGGAATATCCTCTTCTATTTCTTCTTTTTTACTTTCTGTATCGGTAACCGCAACTTCTTCATTCTTATCCGCCTCTTTTTCATTGCTTGCGTCTTCATCGATCAATCTGGATTCTAAATGTGCAAACGGAGCATTAACGGTGGACTCAAGCGCTTTATATGGACGAAAAGAAACTTTCTTATGCGCCGGTATAATTATTTCCTCACCCGTTTGAGGATTGATTCCCGTTCTTTCTGCAACATTTTTTAGTTCAAAACTACCGAAATTTGTTATCGAGGCTTTCCCTTCGTTTTCAAGATCTTCAAGCACTAAATTGAAAACACTTCTAATTAAGCGCTCTGCTTTTTGTTGGGTAAGGTTAGTGGATTCAGAGAATGACTTTACTAATTCCGAAAATTTAATTTTATCGCTCATAGCTCCACCTCATTAAATTCATCTTTAAGTGCAGAACTTTGTGAAAAACGTACCACTTTTTTCTTTGGGAGTAGCATCATCTGTTTGTAGTGGGGATTATACGATTTGTATTCCTCCCTGACTTCTGAGCCAAAACTTCCAAAATCGGGAATACTAAATCCTCCCTGATCAGCCAGATGTGAAGTGAGTTGGTTAACTAAAGAATTATACAGCTCTTCGGTTTTAGTTTGAGTAAGTTCAAGCTCTTCACTCAACGCCTTTATGGTCTCTGATTTGTTCATAATATGTAGTTAGTTACAAACAATTAGCAACAAAAGTAGGAGTTTGTCAAATTAAGCCTCTATTTAAGCCCATAAATGAACACTTTAAGCATATAGACCTCCTTAGTTAGTAACATTTTCAGCGCTTTTCATTGGCGCGTATGATTTCTAACTTCACCATTATATTCTACTACTCTAAGACTATGTTATTTTGAATAAAAGCTTAACTCCATTTCTTTCGGAAATAATTGATTATGCGGGTTTGTATCCTCCGGCTTCTCTTCCTCTTAATGAAGCTTTTAATAAATACATCGAGCACTCATCCAGCAAAGAATCTTGGATGCTTTCAAAATTTGTTGTGGGTACAAATCGCCTAGATGATCTGATCGGTCTCATAAACAACTCAGACAAAGCACCACAGCCTTTTGATCTTACAGTGGTTGCAGCGCCTTCAACGAATGCTGAAGAGTTCAGAACGGTGGTTTCTAAAACAAAAGAGCAGATTCTATCCATCCAAGAAAAGTCTAATAAACTGATAAAAGCTCTTTCGCTCGAAATTAAATTGCCTTCCGAACTAACTTACGATGAGGCGGAGTTACTATCCCTAATAGATCTTACTGTGTCAAGTATGAACAGCGCTTCTGAACTTCCGGAACAAGTCATTTTTGAGATTCCCGGATTTGAGTTTTTACCCTCACGTATAGAACCTCTCACCAGAGCAATATCGACGCATAATGAGGAGTCAGAGAAAAATGAACTCGCTAATTATCTATACTCGGGATTTAAGATCCGCTGTGGTGGGGTTGAAGCTTTTCAATTTCCACCGATTTCCTATTTAACCACGGCTATACATATAGCCACGATAAATAACACACCCACAAAATTTACGGCTGGTTTACATCACCCCATTCGACACTTTAATGATTCTGTGCAGACCAAAATGCACGGCTTCTTAAATGTATTCGGGGCTTCTATATTAGCTCGCGCCGGACAGTTATCAGAAAATGAAATACATGAAATGATAGCTGATGAAGATGCTGATAATTTCGCATTTAGTGAAGATGCTTTTCAATGGAAGAGCCACTCCGTTGAAATGGATCAAATTCAAAAATTACGCACACTTTCTGTAACTTCATTCGGAAGTTGCAGCTTCGACGAACCTGTTGAAGACCTTCAAGAACTCAATCTTTTAACCTAAGAACATACACATGCTTACGTCATTTATTCCTGTTGAAAAAGACTCTCATTTTCCGATTCAGAATTTACCTTATAGCGCATTCGAAACGGATGAAGGGGAAATTCATCTTTGTTCAGCCATTGGCGACTATGTGATAGATCTTTTTATACTGGATGAGTCGGGTTTATTTGATGGTGATCTTTTAAAAGACCAGTTCGTATTTCAAGATTCTACGTTAAATTTCTTTATGAGCTTAGGCAAGCCTGCTTGGGATGAAGCTCGAAATACGCTTACCGAATTACTCAAAGAAGACAATCCTACATTGAGAGATGATGATCTGTTACGAGCTCGAGTTTTTATTCCTATGGAAGATGTAGAATTAGTTCTTCCTGTTGAAATTGGAGATTACACCGATTTTTATTCTTCCGAGCAGCACGCTTTTAATGTCGGCTCAATGTTTCGCGATCCTGATAACGCACTTATGCCAAACTGGAAGCATCTTCCTGTAGGGTATCACGGACGTGCGAGCTCCATTGTAATGAGTGGCACTGACCTGCATCGTCCAAAAGGTCAAACGATTCCTAACGATGCGGATAAACCGGTTTTTGGGGATAGTAAACTCGTAGATTTTGAATTGGAAGTAGGCTTCTTCACCGGACCCGGAAATCAGATTGGTGATACCATTTCTGTAGATAATGCAGAAGATCATATTTTCGGAATGGTGTTGGTCAACGACTGGAGTGCTCGTGATATTCAGAAATGGGAATACCAGCCATTAGGACCATTTCTTGCTAAAAACTGGGCAACCAGTATTTCTCCGTGGATCGTTTCTTTAGATGCTCTTGCACCATTCAGAATTGATATGCCGGAGCAAGAACCGGAAGTGCTTCCTTATTTAAAACAGAAAGGTCGTTCTACATTTGATATCAATCTGGAAGTGTACTTGGATAATGAAGATCTGGATGAACCACACAAGCTAGCGGTTTCGAATTACAAGCATATGTACTGGAGTATGGCGCAGCAACTAGCTCATCAAACAGTAACCGGTTGTAATGTGCGCCCGGGTGACATGTACGCTTCAGGAACGATAAGTGGAAATACCGAAGATGCTTACGGAAGTATGCTGGAACTTACCTGGAAAGGAACCAAGCCCATAAAGCTTAGCGATGGATCCGAACGCAAGTTCATTCAGGATAATGATAATATTATCATGACAGGCTATGCTGAAAACGAAGATTATAAAATTGGTTTTGGCGCTGTAGAAGGGAAGATCTTGCCTTCAAAGAAGGTCTAGTTAAGTACTTTTATTTGCTCCTAAGCTTTTCCACTTCAGGATGACTCTGGATTTTAAAACTATTGAAATTTATTTATAACGTCCTTCCCCTTATCCAAGGGGAAGACAGAAGGGGTCAGAACAAACTTCTTTTCGGTCATCTCGTCGTGGCCTGTCCGCCGTACAAGCCTGCGTGCCGAAAAGTACTACTGCTTGGTGGGCATGACTTTGGTAGGTGGGCGTATGCACGAGGTCTGGGTTGGTTTAAGGAATCCACATTTGATAACCATACAGGTTTCTGCCTACGCAGGAATGACCTTAGTTTTAAAAACTCTTCCTTGCTTATCTGACCCTCCCCGTTCCTATTAAGCATAATTATTAGGGAGGGGACGGGGGTGGGTTAAAAACCTGGTTAGAGAAGTCAGAATGAACTATCGTTCCTCACAAAGATCCTTCGGAGGTATCCTCAGGATGACGTCACGATTTTAAAACTAATATGATTTAATCAAAGCATAGCATAATATTTAAACTATTTGATCACCGCCATTTTCTTGAACTTGGTTTCCTTTCCGGCTACAAGCTTATATAAATATACACCACTCGCCAAGTTTGACGCATCATAAGAAAATTCATAAGACCCCGCTGATAGCTGCCCTTCAAATATTGTAGCAACACGCCTTCCTATATTATCGAAAACCTCTAATGTCACCAGATTTTCTTCCTTCAGTTTGATAGGAATAATGGTTTGTGGATTAAAAGGATTCGGATAATTCTGTGAGAGTATAATTCTATCCGGAACTTCTGAACTCACTTTAAAGCTATATGTATTGCTTGTATTAAAATCTGTATTCGTAAATACGAGTCCGATCTTTTCTATATCATCCCAAAAGTACGGCGTAAAAATATTATCGCTTCCCGTTTCATTGGCTGTATAGTTTCTTTGTTCTGAGGCTCCATTCTTAAAGTAGACATGCATACCTAGCTGCATGGTCGGATCTTCATATTCCATATTAATGGTAACCTGCCCATCTTCAAAAGCCGGTTCTACTTCATAGTAATGAGAAGCAAATCTGGAAATAGAAGCATCTGTGACCTCTGCTGCATCTACTCCCTGAAATTCCATTTCGATATCCGCATCAGGGTAATTTGGTGCTTCATCGAAACCATACCCCGCAATGGAATTAATACCCGATGAATAATGCCACAAATATAAGTTTGATAATACACTGTCAAAATCATCGCCTCTTGCTTCAACTTCTCTTTTTACTGCTACAAGAAGCGCCAAATCAGTAACACTGTCTTCTATCCTTTTCCAAACGTCCGTCCAGAATAATTCATCATAATATTCCGAAAAGAATAGCGCCCACGTAATGTCTTCATAGGAGCCTTCTATAACGGTTGATCCCGGATTATTGAACGGGTTATTAGCAAAGCCATCCAGGTAGTTGTAGTAGTCATTTACTTCATCATAAGTTACCTCTTCCAATAGCGTGGCATCCATTTCTGCCCAATTATCAGAATCGCCTTCGAAACTATTTTGTTTGTACTGAATGGCATGCTTGAATTCATGGGCTACCGTCACTTTTAGTGCTCCGTATTGATTCCCTTCCGGATCATCATTCGAAGCAAAGCCCACAAAATCATTTTCCAAAACCATTCGTGTACCCGCCGGTGAGGAAATATCTTCTTCAACAAATCCATAAAAACCCATATCTCTAAAACTGACTTTATACGAAGTTCCTACAACTATCGGGTCAGGAAATCCTAATTCCTGAATCTGCTTTTGATGAGAAAAATCGGCGGCTTGTGCGGCACGTTCCACATAATCGGGTATACCATTGCTATTAGCATCATCCGCAGGAACTGCATCATCGCCTGTTGTTTCATACGTGAACTCAAACTTACCTGAAGGACTTATATAAGTGCTTGCCGCTGAACTAATTTTGGCTTTCTCCATAGATGAAAGCAAAGAAGGAGAAATTTCAGAGTGGTGTTTATGAGCAAATATATGGATAGGTGTCGCACATTTATGAATAGCTCCATTTTGAAAAACAACATTCATTCTGGTAAAAGCCTCGTTTGCAGTTATGGCCCCATCATCAAATTGCTCCAAAATTTGAGGTATTCTTTCACGCCGATCTTGAGCCTCCAAAGCAGATGTAACAACGATCAGTAATACTGTAACAGAAAAAAAACTTTTTAATAGCCGCACACAAGGCCTCAACATTATTTAGATATAAAATTCGTAACTTTGACCGTTCATTAACTCTAGCAAAAAGATAATATTTTAAACGAGAATTACCCCAAAGAATATGTACGAAGTCATTCTCTACTACTTTTTTAATACGATCGAACATCCTGAGCAGTTTGCCAAGCAACACAAACAATTTTGCAAAGATCTAGGCATCAAAGGAAGGATCTATATTTCTTCGGAAGGCATAAACGGAACAGCTGCCGGAACCAAAGAACAGATGGAAACTTACAAAAAGCATCTTTGTTCCATCCCCGGGTTTGAACAGACCGAATTTAAGACCGATGAATCTGATTACATCCCTTTCTCAAAGCTGATCTGCAAAACCCGTGAAGAAATTGTTTCTCTACATAAAGATGGGGTCGATCCAAAAGATGGTGGTAATCATTTATCTCCGGCTGAGTGGCGTAGAGTGATGGAAGAGGAAGATCACGTTATGATCGATGTGCGTAATAACTACGAATCTAAGATCGGTCATTTTAAAGGAGCATTAAAACCTGACGTTGAGAATTTCTTTGATTTCCCACAATGGCTGGAAGAAGCTGAGATCCCCAAAGACAAAAAAGTGCTGATGTACTGCACCGGTGGTATCCGGTGTGAAAAATTTTCTGTACTGATGAAAGAGCAGGGCTGGGACGATGTAAACCAGTTGCACGGCGGAATCCTTCGCTATGCGAAAGAAGAAGAAGGCAAGCACTTTGAAGGAAAATGCTTTGTATTTGATGATCGATTGGTGGTTCCTGTAAATCCCAAAGATCTGTCTCCGATCGCCAAATGTGAGATCACCGGAAAACCTGCTGACACTTACGTGAACTGCGCCAATATGGAATGCAACAAACTGTTTGTCTGCTCAGAAGAAGGCGCTCATATTATGGAGGGTTGCTGTAGTGAAGAATGTAAGGAAAGCGAATTCCGTAGACCATTTGATCCTGAAAATGCCTTCAAACCCTTCCGCAAATGGTACAACTATTTCGGCGACGATTTCAAACAACGACATGCTTCCGAACAAGCAGCTGAACAGTCGTAAAGTACGGCTGATATCGCCGTACCCGATCACACATCGTTTTAAAGTACAAGACGAATTTGTTGGAAAGCCCCTGTTGGAAATGATGGTCACACGGTTTCCTTTTCGACCTGAACAGGAATGGCAATCCCGTATTGAAAACGGTCGGGTAGGACTGAATGAAAAAGCTTCTTCTCCAAATACGTTACTCAAGAAAACCGACTCTGTCTTTCATCACAATCCGAAGGTGATCGAGCCCAGTGTGCCGGATGAGATTGAGATCCTGCAAGAAACCGAAGAGTGGATCGCTGTGTATAAACCTGCGCCGTTGCCAATGCATCCTGGTGGACGTTATTTCAAGAATACACTCACAGCTATGCTGGAAGATATGGGTTATGACGATCTGAAAATTGTGCATCGCTTAGACGCCGTGACTTCGGGAATCGTACTCTTCGCCAAGACCAAAGCCTTTGCCCAACGCGCCATGACCGAGTTCGCCGAAGGCAGAGTACAAAAAACCTATTTTGCGGAAGTATCGGGCGTTCCTGAAAAAGATTCGGTGATCATTAACACGCCCATTAAACGTAAAACCGGATTTGTGTTTGAAAGCAATCCCGATCTGACCAACGCCAAGCCTGCCGAAACTACCTTCACCGTTGTAGAACGAAAAGAAGATTCCGCCATCATTAAATGCGAACCCAAAACCGGTCGCACGCACCAGATTCGCTTACACCTGGAACATTGGGGCTATCCCATCATCGACGATCCCATTTACGGACCCCACGGCGACAAAACCAGCAAAAAAGCCCAAAAAACCGCGATCAGTTTAGTAAACGCCGGATTGGTTATTGAAGGGTTGGGGGTTAGGGTTTATACACCAATTAAGAATTAATAAAAAACTATTTTGATACTGTTCTTTAGGTCAAATTCTAGATTTAAAATACTCTTGAGTTTCTTCGTCCGTACAATAGATATAACACCCTTTCATTCCCCTTGTCATCAGAGTTCTGTAAGTGTTTTTTATTATCTCATCGCCCAATTGAGTCGCTGATTCCGGATCTTCTTTCATCATCTTTTTCATTCCGAATACAGAGCGGTCATTCTTTGACCGCTCATAAATATCTGTAATTGCCTCTCCTGATCTGATCTTAAAATCCGGGCCTATAATTACCCCTACATAATCTAATTCCAAGCCCTGACAAGTGTGAATACAGCCTATTTCATTAATAGACTCTTCCTTTATCAACCAAAGCATTCCATCATCACTAAGATTCCACTGTTTTGCAAAACCATAGTCAGGAAAAACAATGTCATTGGCTTCGGAATCTTTTTTACTAGCCCAGTCCCAACAATATCCCGCCACCATCCTAGATTTATTATTGATCTCGTTCTTTTCTCTTATTTTCTCAAATACTTCGTTTGGATCATTCATTACTTGAAAATCATAATCTATTTCATCAAGATCCGTATTAGCTGTTTCACGGATCTGAAGCGTGTGGTCTAACCAAGCCAGATATCCATCTGATCCATTGCATCTGAACTGTGAAGAAAGCTCCGAGGTGATAACTTCTGCATTATGATACTCCGCCCATTTCATGATCTCTTCTTTCTCTCCTATATCATGAATATGAACTTTTTGATTCTCATCTAGGAAAAAGACCGTGACATTTGCTGATTGGATCAGTTCTTTGATCTGATTCTCTCCTTTGTTCCTGAAAAGACCCGATTGTTCATTCAAGCGGTGGGCCTCATCAACTACAAGAGCATCAAAAGTATTTTCTGGTGTTTCAGTAAATGAACCCGAACTTCTAAATAAGTTATCTATTCGGCTTCTTGTCATACTACCAGATAACAATGAGGAGTATACTTTTCGCGGAGCTGAGTTCTTGGAGACATAGCTTACAAATTTTTCCTCTCCGATCAGCTTTACCAATAAATTAATAGCCACTACAGATTTCCCTGTACCAGGACCACCTTCAATGATCACAACTTTCTTTTGATCTCTTGGAGTGCTATTTATTGCACCCATAACATATTCAAAAGCAAGCTTCTGATCATCGATCATCAGGAACTCATCATTGCCCTTCAACATAGAGCTCAGGCTATCTGCCAACATCTTAGATGGGCGAATACGTCCATTTTCAATGCGTCCAATAATATCTTTTTGATCCCCAACCTTTATAAAACCTTTAATAAATTCTCGAAGGTTAGTAATATCTGTTTTTGTGAAAACAGGGGCTTTTTTTGTATAAAAATCATAAATAGGGTCGTCTATTATTCCATCTGATTCGTAATTATGCAAAAAGGCACAAGGATAGAGATCAATATTTCCTGTGTAAACCGCTTCATTGAAATCATTCAGCAAACAGGCATAAGACCAGGCTTGATATGATGGATGTATGGTCTCACGAATACCTCCGCCAAGAAACGTTTTTACTATCCCATCTAAATTGGTTTTCTGTGCCGTTTCCCACTGTTTCAATTCGACTATAACTGCGTTATCCCTTTCTTTTTCATCATGGCCAGAAATTATAAAATCGATACGCTTAGACGTTTGAGGAATCTGGAGCTCAATACTGATTCCTGAATCTTGGGGTATTTCAGGATCATTAAGCACTGTATTCATATAAAATAAAGAAGATTGCCAAGACCGCTTTTCAGATGGAGAGACACCTCTATTCAGTTTCTCCTTAACCTTGTATTCAATACGGTCTTCAATCACACCAGACTCAACATCAATAGTAAAAGACTCTTTAGTAGCTTTATATACGATCATATTTAAAGATCCGTATATTTTGTTGCTGACCCTTTTGCTTTATTTACAGGATATTTCTGAGCGTTAGAACTAAGCTTATCAAGTATTATCTCTTTAATATCTAGATTATAATTCTGTGCTAGTGTTAGGGCGTATATTAAAACATCAGCCAATTCTTCTTTTACCTTTTCAGGGTCTGCTTCTTCATGTTTTTTCCAAAGAAATGGTTCCAATAATTCCCCTGACTCAATGCTAAGTGCAAGTGCAAGATCTTTCGGATTATGAAATTGAGCCCAATCACGTTCATCCCGAAATTTTATAATCGCTTCTGTAATTTCTTTTATTTCACTCATACACCAAGAATGCTTAAAACTCTCATTAATAACAACGGATTATAGCGAAAGCGAAACTCAGTAGAAAGAATTGCTTGTAAAATTTTGAGATGCCATTTGCGAGGAATCCCAAGGTCTCGGGGTGACGAAGCAACCTCCTAATGCGGGTGAGTAGATCGTTTATTTGAGATCCTTCGGCGTACTATACTCATCGCACGCACGTATAATTTGGTCCGCTCAGGATGACAAGTCTAGGCTTATACAAATCCTGAATCAAGTTCAGGATGACGTCCGGGTTTTATAACTATTGAGACTTATTTAAAATGTCCTTCCCCTTATCCAAGGGGAAGACAGAAGAGGTCAAAACCAGTGCGGCGGCCTTCTATCATAAAAACGTTTCAGCAAATCTTCCTTACAACAAAAAAGCCCCACTCAAAAATCATGAATGGGGCTTTAAAGGTGGGACCGGGCGGGATTGAACCGCCGACACACGGATTTTCAGTCCGTTGCTCTACCAACTGAGCTACAGTCCCGGTAGATTTTCCAACAAACAATGATTGCTTGAAGGGCGACAAAGATAGAAGGATTATTATCTAACAGCAATACAAAAATGCGGAGAGTTGTTTTTTAAATACCCGGGCTAGTTCAAAGGTGTGTAAAGCCTTCGTGATTGGAGGAATGACTTTAATTATAGAGCAGTGCCCTCACAAAGATCCTGAATCAAGTTCAGCACATGGTCCAGGATGACGTCCGGGGTTTATAACTATTGAGATCTATTTAAAACGTCCTTCCCCTTATCCAAGGGGAAGACAGATGGGGTCACTAAATTCAGGATGACAATGGGAGGGGACGGGGTAGGTTAGAAAACCGAGGCCTGTAATTCTGAATGAACAACCTCTTTTCGTTAGGGTCTTGTCAAGTTCACTAGCTAGGACTTCAGTCCGTAGCGGAGAAGGTTGTGGAAGCCAAAAGTGACACGATCGTTATATCGTTGTGCAGATCCTTCGGGATTGGACAGAAATACATAAAAGAGTAACAAGTGGCGTATGCCCGAGATCTGGATTGATTTATAAGAGCCTGCCATTGATAACGATTCAGATTCCTGCCTATACAGGAATGACTTTAATTATAGAGCAGTGCCCTCACAAAGATCCTGAAACGAGTTCAGGATGACGAAGAGATGACTAAAAAACCGAGATAAAAAATTAGTTCTGGTGAATGTCCTTGATCCTTACTTGAAGTGTGCGCCGACCATTCCAATGATTCTCTTCCACTACATACGCCATGTCAAAAGTTTCTTTTCGAACAAACGGCAGATACTCGTGCATATTAAATCCGATAGCATCAAACACACCCGAATCGCCTTGCTTCACTTTCATTTTTAAATGCCCGTTTCCTACAATTGTTGGAACACCGACTGCTTCCACTTTTTTACTCACAAAAATAGGGCGAAGGTTATGAGGTCCAAAAGGTTCAAACTGGTTTAATAATTTCCAGAATTTCATATCTATTTCTTCCAAACGAAGCTCCGTATCAATCTGTAGCTCAGGTTCAAAAGAATTCTCCGAAAGATCTAAATAGGCAATCTCATTCATTCGTCTTTTGAATTCGGACAGGGTTCCTTCTTTTATAGTAAGTCCGGCAGCGAATTCATGCCCACCAAATTGTTCTAAAAGATCTTCACACTTCTTCATCGCATTATAAATGTTGAAGCCTTTTATACTTCGCCCTGATCCTTTTATCACGCCTTCAACACTACTTAACATAATTGCCGGACGATGATACAGATCTACTAACCGTGACGCTACAATTCCTATTACACCTAGATGCCAATCGGGTTTATATAAAACCATGATCGAGGTTTCACTCAGGTCCATACCCTCATCGATCATTGACAGCGCCTCTTCCATCGTTTTGCTGTCTTTATCGCGCCGTCGCATATTTACGGATTCCAATTCATGCGCAAATGCCTTTCCTTTAGCTTCACTTTCAGCGATCATTAGCTGAACCGCCGTTGTGGCATCGCCCATTCTACCGGCTGCATTTATTCTCGGGCCGATCGAAAACACAATTTTTGTGGTGTTGATATCTTCTCTCGGCATTTTAATGAGATCCAGCAAAGCTTTTATTCCCACCCGCGGTTTTTTACGAATCATCTGGAGTCCTTCTTTCATCAAGATTCGGTTTTCATCCACAATAGGTACGATATCAGAGGCTATTGAAATGGCAACCAGATCTAAAAATTGATAGGCTACTTTGGCGGGCAAACCCAGCCTTACAATGGTTCCCTGAATGAGCTTAAATCCTACCCCCGCTCCTGATAGTCCATCAAAAGGATAGGTGCAATCCGGTCTTTTGGGATCGAGTACCGCAAGTGCATCCGGAATTTCATCACCCACAGTATGGTGATCACAAATAATAAGATCTATGCCTTTTTCTTTGGCGACCAATGCTTCTTTAATAGCCGTGATTCCGCAATCAACAGATACAATGAGATTAGCGCCTGTTTTTTCTGCGTATTTTATCCCTTCAGGATTTATACCGTACCCTTCTTTAAAGCGGTGAGGAATGTAATAGTCTACATCGACCCCGAATTCTTTTAGAAAAATGTAAAGACATGATGTTGCAGTTGTTCCGTCTACGTCGTAATCGCCGTAAACGAGGACTTTTTCTCCATTACGGATTGCCAACGCAAGTCGATCTGCCGCTAGATCCATATCTTTCATCAAGAATGGATCATGGATTCTTTCTATTGTTGGTCTGAAAAAGAGTTTTGCATCATCATATGTTTCTATGCCGCGTATAGCCAATAATTCGGCTATTTTGGCCGGGACTCCGAGCTTCTGCTCTAACGCAGACGTACGAATATCCTCGTCCAACTGCGCGAACACCCAGCGGAATGACATGGTTTACCTTATTTATTTTTTTATTCATAAAAGGCTACGTGGCGATCAAACCAAAGTGCCAAAGCAATACTGCTTATTTCTTTTAAAATACAATATCGTAACCAAAAAACTTAATCTGTTGCACGATTAGTTAAATATTTATGCATGAATACGTATGTTAGAATAGATTATATGCTTTGTCTCATCATTCATTGTTGAAAATCCGGGGCGGAAATCCCCACATTAAGTGTAAGTTTTTGTATATTTCGAGGCTTGTTTTTAATCGTAAAAACAACACAAATATTTTGAGAGTTTATAAATAAATCGAGAGCTTATGGAAGCGTTTCCATACGTTCAAATTTTAGCCTTGAAAAGAATTTTTAAATGACTGAGTCACCTATCCAACATACCATGAACAAGAAAGAATTAGATCCGAATTTTCCAATATTTAACGCATTGAATGCTCACGGACATGAGCAAATTGTGATGTGTTCTGATCCTGAATCCGGTCTCCGTGCAATTATTGCTATACATGACACTACTCTTGGGCCTGCTTTGGGCGGAACAAGAATGTGGAATTATGAGAATGAAGCTGCTGCCTTAAAGGATGTTCTAAGACTATCTCGTGGTATGACCTATAAAGCCGCTATCTCCGGACTCAATCTTGGTGGCGGAAAAGCCGTTATTATTGGTGACCCGCACAAGGATAAAACAGAAATGTTGTTTCGTGCTTTTGGTCGTTTTGTTGACGGTCTTGGTGGTAGATATATCACCGCAGAAGATGTTGGAATGCAAGAACAAGATATGGAGTGGGTGTATTCTGAAACCAAGTATGTAACAGGTATTCCGAAGTCAATGGGCGGTAGTGGTAATCCATCTCCTGTAACGGCTTATGGAGTTTATATGGGTGCTAAAGCCTGTGCTAAAAAGGCTTATGGAAGTGACTCTTTAGAAGGAAAAAAGATTGCTGTACAGGGTGCCGGAAATGTTGCTTCAACGTTTGCACGCCATGCAGCTAAAGAAGGTGCTATTTTATTTATAACCGATATTTATGAAGAAAAAGCAAAAGCGTTAACAGAAGAGGTAAATGGAACATTTGTAAGCCCTGATGAAATCTACGGCTTGGATGTTGATATTTTTGCTCCATGTGCTCTTGGTGGTGTTATCAACGATGACACCATGGACCAGTTCAAGTGCGACATCATTGCGGGTGCTGCTAATAACGTGCTGGATATTGAAGATAAGCACGGGCAAGAACTGATGGACAAAGGTATAATTTATGCTCCTGATTATGTGATCAATGCCGGTGGACTTATCAATGTAGCCGGAGAGCTGGAAGGTTACAACGAAGAGCGATGCTTACAAAAAGCCAGCAAGATTTATGATACCATCTTGGATATTCTAAATTTCTCTGAAGACCGCCAAATCCCAACCTATTCGGCTTCAAACAAGCTTGCGGAGCAGCGTATTTCCGGTGTTGGAAAAACGCATAAGATCTATTCTTCCAAAGGACATTTCTCAGGAAGAATGGGCGAAATGTATCTCGCGGATAGAAAGTAGATTTACACAAAGGGTTATTTATTACCCCTACTCTGGGTGGGGTGGGTTAGAAAAACCCTTTTGCGAGGAGTGCATACGACGAAGCAATATCCTGTAACTATATAACAAACATATTCGGGAGATCGCTTCGTATACACTCGCGAAAGGAGTCAGGAAAGCCCTGATGACGAAGTAGTTGTTTTGAAGGGTAAAAGCCCAGCCCTAAGAATCTTTGTTTGACAAACCATCAGTATGGATTTTATCAACGTTAAACAATCGCATCTGATGGAAGGAGTTTGCCCCGACTTTTCGGGGTTGACTTTTTGGACCCTGGCACCTGCCCCGTTGCAGAACGGGAGGTCAAGACAAAAGTGTCAACAAATAACTTAAAATTCCTGAACCTTCATTCTACAAAGCTATTTCACTTTATTAAAAGAAAACAGCTATCCAACCAATAGAAACTCTCTTTGAGGCATTTCATTTATTCTATTTCAAATATCCGTATCTTTGAAACCTAATTTTTCAAGAGATTTCATTATCAAAGAATCACATTCATGGACCAAAAGAAAGCATTCGAATTTAAAGACCGATTGATCAAAGGAATAACCACAGACGGTCATTTCAAAATTTCAGTAGTTAAAACATCTGACCTCGTTAAAGAAGCCAAAGATCGCCATGATCTTTCTTTACTAAACACGGTTATTCTTGGTAGAGCACTTACGGTAACAATGCTTCTTGCCTCTGAATTAAAAGGAGAAGAACGTATTCGTTTACGGATGGAAGGAGATGGTCCTATTGGTTCTTTAGTGGCCGAGGCCAATAGCTTAGGTGAAGTACGCGGTTACTCTGGAAACCCTGCCGCTGAGCTGGATTATTCCGAAGATTCAACAACCTTAGGTGATGGGTTAGGGCTTGGGCTACTTACTTTTTCTAAGACTCTTTATAATGAAGCGGAGCCAAGAACAAGTACTATCCAGCTTATAAATGGAGACGTAACCACTGATATCGCTCACTATTTAACGCAATCGGAGCAAATAGACTCTGCTTTGATCTTAGATGTTGGAATGGATGATTCAGGTAACGTAACAGAAGCCGGCGGATTACTTATCCAAAAACTACCCGATGCTCCAGAGGGACAAATTGATATGCTACAAGAACGTTTAAGTTCATTTCCACCGGTTCATAAGTTCTTTGAAGATGAACAATACATTGATGATGTAATGCACAAAGTGATGTCACCAATTAAGGTGAAGGAACTTTCGAGGCAGCTGGTAGACTTCTTCTGTCGATGTAATAAGGACCGATTTCTAAATGCTCTTTCGATGTTAAATTACGACGACTTGAGCGAAATGAAAGGCGAGTCTCAAGAAATTGTATGCCAATACTGCAACAATAAAGAAGATATATCGAAAGAAGAGATCGCAGACTTGATCACAGCTGCGAAAGCAAAAATGAACTAACACTAGTATGGCTAATCTTAAAGAAGAGGAAATTAGACAAATTGTACACAGAGCTACAATGTTCCAGAAATTCTATGGTTCATCTGCTCAACAATCGTTGTCGAAGCTAGAAAGCGAATACCCTCATCTTTTCGAGATCACAGATTCTCTTAAGCTTGATAGAGCTTTTGTATGTGAAGCACTACTTGAGCATCAAGGCATTCCTGTCGAAGATCCCATTTTTATTGATGCGGGTTTTAGCAAAGCAGAGGTTTTAGGCTTTTCATCAGGTAATCTTAATCCTGAAACTCTTAAAGAATTAAAAGCGCAGATAGAGTATCATTTTAATACCGTTGGTGAATTAAAACACCGGAAGAATAAGACTATCTGGAAGGCTACCCCAAAAGGATTGGCAAGGATGTTTGCTTCTCAAAGCTCTCCGGAGGTTCAGCTAGACCTCACCGGAAATACATTGAAGATCATTGCTAAGCAAAGCATGAAAACAGTAAACAAATTTTACTTCCCTTCATTTGCTGCCGCTTTTGGATCAGTCATGTTTTTTTCCGCAACTGCTTTTGGAGTAATGAATGGTGAAGAGGCTTTCGGCATTATCATGTCTGCTATATTTGGTTCTCTTTCTTTCTTGTATGCTCGATTTATAAACGGTCGTAAACAGAAGAAGAAAAACCGTCTTTTTGAACTTGTTGAAAGTCTGCAACAGATCTTAGAGCGACGTCAAAAAGTTTCTCATACCGCCACTCCCTCAATTTCTATTCCTGAAAGCGAGTACGATAATGTTGACGAGATCGAACTTAAGTCCACAAAAAAAGTGCCTAACTAGTTAAAGCAGGCACTTTCGATTTTCTTAGGAGGAATTTTTTACTCGGGCATGATTTTGTAAATACCTTTTCCTTCAACAGCTACGTAAATATATCCATCCGGTGCTTGACGAACATCTCTTGTTCTTCCAATATCTTCTAGTACAATAGTACGGTTGGTAACGTCTGTTCCATCAAATTCAACCAACACCAAGTAACCAAACTTTAAAGAACCAACTAAAGCCTTTCCTTGCCATGCAGGATATAAGTCACTTGTTATAAAATCTAATCCTGAAGGAGCAATAGAAGGATCCCAATATGTTTTTGGTTGTTCCATTCCTTCTTTTTCCGTGATATCGGTAAATGGAGTGCCATTGTAGTTAATTCCATAACTAATTACCGGCCAGCCATAATTATTACCTGCTTCAATTAAATTCAACTCATCACCACCACGTGGACCATGTTCATGTGCCCAAATCTGTCCTGTTTCAGGATGCATAGTCATTCCTTGAGGATTTCTATGACCGTAAGAATACACCGCTTCTTTTGCTTCGTTTTGTCCAACAAATGGGTTGTCTGAAGGAATAGAGCCGTCATCGTTTAATCGGTATATTTTACCACCGTCTCTACTTAAGTCCTGCGGATTTACATCTCTGTTTCCACGATCACCAACTGAGAAATACAAGTAGCCTTCTTTATCAAAAGCGATTCTTCCTGCATAGTGCTGACCTCTTGTTGTATTCGGAGTAGCTTTATATAAAACCTGAGATTGAACCAGCGCATTATCTTCAATTTTGGCTCTCATGATAGCCGTGTTTGCACCTTCTTCCATTCCTTGTGTAGATGAGTATGCGATATAAACCCATCCATTTGATTCATACTGTGGATGTAACGCAACATCTAATAAACCACCTTGCCCTTCGGCATAAACATCCGGTACACCTGATATCTCTGCATTAAGCTCTCCATCTCTAACTTTATATAACTTCCCTGAACGGTCTGTTACCAGCATATCTCCGTTCGGCAGCCAGGTCATTCCCCATGGAATATTAACCCCATCGAAATATAGTTCCGGTGTGTAATTTGCTGTTTCATCTACCTTATCACCATTCATATCTGGCTTTTCGGCACATGCTACTATCAGTAAAAAAACTGAAAGTATACTTAGTCCTGATTTCAACATGGTATTCATTATTGTATCCATTTTAGACTCAAAAGCTATGAGCCTGGGTTATAAAGAAATTGTCTTAGTTCGTCAATATTCATAAATCCGGTTCTTTTCTTAACAACATCTCCTTCTGCTGTTAAAACAATCACTGTTGGAAATGCATACGCTCCTTTGTTTTGTGCAAATTCTTTGGCTTGCATCTCCTCTCCGTTAAAGCGAATCATTTCCTCTGAGTTCCCGTCTAGTTTTACAGGAATATAGCCTTGATCAATAACTGTTCTTACCGTTGTGTCCGGATATACTTCTCGCTCCATAGCACGGCAGTATTTACAGCCAACCTCAAACACATCTAACATTATGAGCTTATTCGTTTCTCTCGCTTCCACCTGTGCTGCTTCTAATACTCGCCATTCCGGAGCATTGTCTATCACCTGAGGCTCTACACTTTTAAGCGATGAGTAAAGGAATATTCCTATAAAAAGCCCTATCCCAATAAATATTATTACTCTTTTGTTCACAACAGTTTGTAATTAGATTCTAAATTCTTTTTTTAAAATACGGAACTCAAACCGTAATCTTTCAATTAAAGTAATATCAATACTAACTAACGGATTAAAAAATGAAAAAATTCATATTCTCAATTCTTGCTCTTGCGTTTATTGGGCTCGTTTCCCCTTTACAAGCACAAAAAAGTGGTGATGCGGAAACAATGTTTAAGAAACACATCAACAAAATGGTTGAAAGTGTTGAAAATTCAAAAACACCTGAAGCTAAAAGAGAAGTATTAAATGACTCTTTTAACGACCTCATTCAAGCTATTGAAAAAGTTGAAACCATGAAAGCTGTTCCTCAAAAAGACAAAGAGGGCTTGGTAACTTTTAAGGCTGATATTCAAGAGAAGAAGGATGAACTTAACGGAATAAATGGTTTTAGAGCCGTTCCAAGTAATAACTTGAATAACTTTGCTCATTTTGTACAACAAGATCTTGAGCAAGCAGATACGGTGACAATAGGAGTTACTACACTTCTATTAATTATTATTATCCTATTACTGCTTTGATGCGAACTTTTCCCGGCATTGATTTAAATGTATGTGTTAAACTCATTTCAATGCTGGGATTTCTTTTTTGGGGATGTTCTTCTTCTCAAAAAATATCGACCAATAACACAACCTCTTCTTTCAGCAATCCTGAATATTCTCTCACTTATCTAATTCATGGGGATGCTAATTATCTATATCACGAAAATGGTAAAGATCATAAGGCTGATGAAGAAGCATTAAATGACGCTCTCGATATTGCCCGTAACGCCAATTCCGGTGAGGTCTTTATTTTCCATCTTAAACCAGAGCGTAAAATATTAGGCCTCTTTCCTAAGAAAGACCGGCATTACTATCATTTTGTAGGTGGCAAATTGCAAGAAGAGGGTAGATACTCTCCTTCTGATGGAGGCTTTTCTAAAGAGGGGCTTATTTATAATGAATTAGCCGCGCCAACAACAAGGCGTAATTTCTTGTTCTATTTCGGACATGAAATTCCAACGTTCAAAGATCAGCATTACCATTCTTCGCAACCCAAACAAATTTTCAATACCAAAGTTTTTAGTGACCATATATCCAAGTTTAGCTCCTCATTCGATCTTACAATATTAGCTACTTGTAATAATGGAAACCCAAAAATGCTGCATGCACTTGACGGAAAAACCGACTTTGTAATCGCATCTCCTCAAAACTTACATCTTTCATATCTATCTCTTGAAAAGCTTTCTCTTCTTGAAGAAGATCCTACTATTGATACTAAATTATTAGCCGATTCTATCGCTGAGAATTCCTTTTCTACACTTTCATCAAAACTTCAGACTATGGTAACAGTGGGGGTTTACGACCTTTCTTCTATCAATGACTACTCCGGTAAACTGGCTACAGAATATGACAACTATCTTGAAAATGTATCTGCCAAACCTCGTTTTACGGATAACATAGATTGCGCTTCTATTTCAGAATTAGAAATATTTCTCCGTTCATCAGGAGTGAAGCTCTATTTTAGCCCACCTGCTTTTGGCAGAAAAGCGAGTATTTCTAGTCATTCGGGATGGGGCTGTAAAGAATAACTTTATTAGTTGTTTTCGAACTTCCTATCTTTGAGCAAATAAAACTACTATGAAAGAAATAGAATCGTACAAGCTGGGCAAAATTGAGGTAACTATCTCAGAAACAGATAAAGAAAACAAATTACTTGTTAGCTGTTTTGATGGAGAATATAAATCTGAGTTTTCAGTAAGTCAGTACGAATATGAGAACTATCGTCGGCTTATGAATCAACGAATTTCCCGAGCTTTTTCAGGAGAATCTGATGAAGATTAATTAGAACGATACTTGAAAAAAGACGAAGATAAAACTCAATACGGACAGTACAAGCCCTATCATAAATACGTTATAGGCTGTTCTAAGTAGTTTATATTTCTTAGCTAAAACGACGCCGAGTCCGTGTAGATCTCTCGCCATATTATCATATAATCGCTCACTATCTTGCATTAATTCTTCTAGCCCTTCCACATAATCTGCCCGTGGCAGTGTATAGAAATTTCCAAAAAACAGAATATTCGCCCGGTTAGCACGCACATCTTCAAGAGTTACTTTTTCTTTGCTAACTCGAGGTCGAGCCGAAAGTACCGCATAGATCATAGATGCTAAACAAGAGATCAAGAGAACAGAAGTTGGTAATAGTAACCAGGGGTTGGAATCAATTTTTGGTGAAATAGATGCAATAACAATTGAAATGATAATACCATTGATACTGATCATGATATTAGATTTGTTATCGGCTATCCCACTTAGGTCCATATGTGTTCGGTAAGATGTTCGAAACATATCCGAAACACCTCTTTTGCGGGAACCTAGCTTTTTTTTAGTCTCTTCTTCTGACATTTCTATCCTTTTAATTTAGCTAAATATAGAAAATTCATAACTAAACTTTAGGTTGTTTAAGACTACGCTTGCAATCCTATTCTTGCTAAAAGGTGGTTGTATCTTGGATCATCTATCAAGGCATCAAAAATGGGCATTGTTTTTACAAGAAGTATAGCGCCTATTTTGTCATCAATTGCTTTGTTTAGAAACTTAAATGCCTCATCCTTATCTCCAATCGTGGTATATAGAACAGCAAAATCCAGGCTTAGATTTAGGTCTGGGTTTTCATCTTCTCTTTTTTTGAGAAGTGATAAGCTTTCTTTAGCAACTTCCATATCTCCTTTTAGCGCCGCTATATATCCGAGATGAGTTCCTCCTTTGTAGTCATTCCCAACTTGATCTCCATATTGCTTAATCGCCTTCTCAGCCTCATCATACTTTCCTAAAGACACATATACCAGTGCTCTTGCTTCTAGTGCCGCTCTAAATAAAGGATCAAACTCTATTATTTTATCTAAAATTTCGAGTGCCTTTTCATATTCTCCTAACAGCCAGTAAGAACAACCATGTTCTAATAATACAGGAAGGGAAACAGGAGCGATCATTTTTGCCGCCTTGGTGTGGTGATGCATCCTTTCAAAATCACCCGTAATTCTATAATACATGGATAACGCTAAACGAGCTTGCTCATTATTAGGCTCCATCGTAATTGCCCGTCGAAAATTAGCTTCAGCAAGACTAAAGTTCCAATTATATAATAAGTTCACATAACCCAAGGCTATATAAGAATCTCCTCTAAAGTCATTCAACTCTAAAGCTTTCAATGCATATTTCTCTGCTTTTGTGAAGGCTTTTTCGCCCTTCATATGTCCTATTGCGCCTAAAAAGCTATAGCAATTTGCTAAACCGGAATATGCTTTTGTGTACGTCTTACATTTCTTTATTGCTTTTTCGTAGCATTCGACTGCTTTTTGAATGGCTTCCGGCGTTCGTTTATTCCAATAGAACAAACCTTGTAGATAGTGGTTATAAGCAACTACACTATCAGTAGAAGATTCGTAAAGCTTACCAACAGTATCAAACTCAAAATTGTCCTCAAGCTTTTCGGCTATCTTCCTAGCTATTTCGTCCTGTACTTTAAAGATATCCTTAGCCTCTCCATCATAATTCTCTGACCAAACATGGAACCCATCATCGGTGTTAATAAGCTGAGCAGTAACGCGTATATGGTTTCCTTCTCTACGAACACTTCCTTCTAACACAGTAGCCACATTGAGCTCTTTACCAATTTCTCTGACATCCTTGTTCGTATTTTTATAAGCAAATACAGAAGTTCTTGAGGGGACCTGAAGTCCGTCTAGCTTAACAAGAGCATTAATAATCTCCTCGGTAATTCCGTCGCTGAAATATTCGTTATCCGGATTTGCGCTAAAGTTAGCGAAAGGCAACACCGCTACGCTATTCTTATGACTTCCTGTTATTTCTTGAACATACGATTGCTCGGGAATTTCCAGCCCTTTATTTGCAAGAGCGTAAATGCTAATCGGGTTGAATACATTTTTTAGATCATGCTCTCCAAATGCTTCAACTTTTATACCCGGATGATTTTTAATCTCTTCAAACACTTTCCCCGATATCATAACTCCACCGGCTATTGATAACGACTGCACCCGTGCTGCTACGTTTACTGCATCTCCAAAAACACCTTCATCATCGTGTACAACATCTCCAATATGAATTCCTATTCGTAATGGAACCTGCGGACTTTCTCTTAATTTTTCTTGGATCTCTTGGGCTGCCTCTACTGCATTTATGGCACTTGGAAACATACTTAATGTCCCGTCTCCATAGTATTGCTTTACTTTTCCACCGTGGATGAAAATACTTTTATCTATTACACTTCTTTGCCTGTCTCTTAACACTTTGGCTTGAGACTCATCTTCTTGCATGAGCTTGGTGTAACCCACCATGTCTGCAAACATTATAGCGGCAAGGGATCTCTGATTACTCTTTTCTGGCATATATAGCTCTACTTCTGCGCTGTTGATACATTTATTTACAATATATCAATAATCGAGCCATACTTTGCTATTTTAGAAGAAAAATCCTGCTTTTATTTCAACCAAAACACCTTCATCTGAAGTACCGATTGTTGAGTTTAGCAAAACTGAATCGAATGCGTTAAACCAGATGCCTCCGCCATATCCTTGATGCCAGCGAGATGAGTTCTCATTGTCGGTCCAAACACGTCCTGTATCAAAAAATCCGGTTATTCCCAATTTGCCTCCCAGTAAATAGCGATAAAAGTCCAAGAGCTCTATACGCACTTCCGTGTTATTATAGAAAGAGCTTCTTCCTGCAAATCTTCTGCCATTATAACCTCTAAGGTTTTGTGTACCACCAATAGTATTAGATTCGTAAAAAGGGAATGGGCCAATATTGTGTGCTCCCCCCACTCTATTAGCCACCACAACTTGGGGGCTGAATTTGATCGGGTAAAAGATCCTAAACTCTGATGATAATCTGGAAAATGGATGCGAGGTATTTTTTATTCCTATATGAATATCAGAATTGAAATTAAATTTATAGCCCTGCTTTGGATTAACATCATTATCTACATCAACAATTGAAATTTTACTAAATAACGTATTGAACCATTGATCCTTGAATGTATCGATACTAATTCCTGCGCTCGGATCAGTAATTATATTATTATCCTCTTCATCATTTTCTACATCCGTAACCGTAAAATTATTACCTAGCTCGATTCCAAGTATATTATTAATTTTTTGATATAAGCTAATCTCACCCGTGTACTTTGTTAATCTTGCCCTGTAATATTTGTTACCTCTATCCTCTAAAGTGGTTTCATTGCCTAAACCGAAGAAGTTTCTAAAACTTTTAGGGAATAATATTTCTCCCTCCGCTTGTAGATCCCAGTTGTTAATCCTTTCAAACCATGTGCCATCATATTTCAGATTAGCAGCGCCTGTTCTTGGGGCATAATTGAAGCGTAAATAATGGGTAACAGCTGGGTCTTTACGGAAACCATATCGAACTATTTTAGGTCCGCCTCCAATAAAAACTCCATCAAAAGAATTGTATTCAAAATAGTACCCTGGAAATACTCTATTCCATTTAAAGTCTGACTCGTAGTTATATTTATTAACCGTCGGGTCGTCACTCAAATGTTTGTGCACTTTCTTTGAAGTAAGAAATTCATTCCCTTTTTCTGAATCAAATATTTCAATATCACGCGCCGTCTTTTTATTCAGCTCAAGTGTATTTATTACATCGTTACCAGGACCGCCATTTACTAAAATTCGGATCTTATTATCAGCCTCTCCTTTAAGGATAAATTCATCATCTCCGCTAAGTCCAAATAGCCTTAACTCTGAAGTTTCCTTGTCAGTAAAAATTCGATCGAAGTATTTTTCGCGAAGTTCTCCCTTTCCTGAAAGCTTGTACACCTCAACTCGGGTTCGATTCCTGTCCAGAGTGGAAACCACGAATCGTTCTCTTTTATTACTTGCCGGAATGGATACTATTCCTGATATCATTTCATAATATTCTTCCGTGATCTCTAAAAGTTTATCTCTTCGTGCTTTTAGATGACCTATCGTCTCGTCTCCATACTTTTCAAATACCTCTTTCGGATATTCTCTCACCGCAGATTCAATTACAGCATCTGTAAGATTTCTTTTAATCTCTTCTGAAATTGCCACCCAATCGCTATGCGTGAGTTGGTTTGTAAACCGTCGAGTTTGGTCCAGCGAGTTAAAATTCAACCCCACCAAATTTCCGTAATCGTCTCCAAAATTTTGATACTGAAAAAAAGAACCGAACTTAGTGATCGTTGGAATTATCCCATCCATTCGCATGAAAGCAACATCACGATCTCGTGGTATCGGTCGGTATATTTTTCCCTGCTCATCTTCCGGCTCAAAAGCCGCCCACCTCCATTGATCGCTGTGTCTATCCCAATCACCTATGATCATATCTAGAATTCGAGCTCGAGCAAACATTTTTTGGTCTATTCTGTGATCTATATCTCCATCAACCTCACGAATCATATCACGATAGGCCATCACTTCTTCGGATCTACCAACGCTTTCTACATGACTCATGTCATTATCCGGTTTCTCTTCAAAGAGTCCTAGCTGACCACCTATCTGATCTCCATATCTTCCCAAACGAGGATCATTGGGCACATAATAGATCTTGGGGTTGGTATGATACACTCCGATGGCATCTGCAAGCTTTGGAATTATTAACGCACCATACGGATTTAGAATCGAGAATTGATCCTGAGCCACGTCTAATGCAAAAGTTTTCCTGAGGCTTTCATCCCAAATTTTACCCGCTTGTTTATCTACTGAGCGAAGTACAAATTCATTCCCATCGGCATCTTCTAAATGAAGAGTGTTTGATTGACCTTTTCCGCCCATTCTTACAGGTATCAGCCCACCGTTAACTTCTGTTATATCAAACACAGGAAACTCAGATTCAATAGACCAATATTTTCGGTTATGTCCTCCAATAAAAGCTTCGAACAGAAAACCTTTTCCATCGTAATCAGGATTCGCCGCTAGAACTTTTGTGCTATCTGAATAATCTATATCGGGCAAGTTCTCTTCTTCTTGTTCAAGAGGATCGGCATATGGAGGCTTCATCTGTGTTTTATAAAGAAGCTTACCCTCATCCGTTCCATCATGTGTCCAAGCTTCAAGCCAGACAGAGCCATCACCATAATATTTTATTTTAGAAAAACCTTCTCCTTCGTAGCTGAATTCTGTTTCTCTACCGCTTGCTACATAATTTTCTTTTGTTCCGGCCCCGGTAACTAAATAGTGTCTGGTTTCGCGTTTTCCTTTTTCACGAAAATATTGCAGGCTGTGTGAATGCCCTGATGCATAAATTAAGTGGTCGTTACCTTCAAATAGAGTTTTAAAGGTTGAAGCCATGTTCCTGTATCGATAGTGATTCACATCCTGCTCATAGCCAAAGATCCTTCTATATAAAGCATTAAAAGAACCAAAAATGGGTGGCTTTAAATGAGTCGAAGGTGGGAGGTAACCACCATGAGGACCTTGACTCATAATTGGGTGATGAGCTGCAACAACTAAAAAATCCTTTTGTCTTTTGATGAGGATATCTTCGAATTCATTAAGAAAATCACCTCCATCAAAAAGGTTGTATTCTCCGTTATCACCAAATGGTTTTTCATATTTATGTAGCCACCATTGGGTATCTAAAATGACCAACCGAATATCATCCCTTAGAAGCGGATGTTCATCATCATCCATAAGCTCTACATCAACCGGACCGGGAAATCCATTATCAGGAAGAAAAGTGTTCCCTCTATCTAAATATTCCTCTACAAATTTTTCCTGTCTTCTTATCGCGTTCAACCCGTCTTTCCCACCATCATCCCAATCATGGTTTCCGGGAATAAAGAATACCCGTCCTTTGAAATTCTCTACCGTTTTCATTTGCTCTATGATTCGGTCTTCATAGAATTTCCGTCTAGGGTGGGTAGAATCAGGTAATCCGTTTAAATAGATATTGTCCCCAAGAAATACTACAGCACTTCTTTCTGAGCTTTGAGAAAGCTTACTTTCTAAGAGCTTTAGATTTGGTTCTTGCTGGTTTAGCGATGGAGAACCGGCATCTCCAATGAGATACATTTCATAAATAAGTTCGTTGGTTTCTTCTACCGATTCACTTTCCCATTCTTTAGCATCCGAAGAGTAATAAAGTCTAGAACTAGAACATGATAAAATAACTAGTGACAGCAGTGAAATTGAAAGGGCTCTTTTCATACTTAAAGATAAAAGAACTTGGCCGGATTGCATGAATAAAAATGCAGTGAGAGATGGGCATAAAAAAACCCTGCCATTTGTTTGACGGGGTTGTGTTTAAATCAACTGTTACCAATATACGGCAGGAAGGGTGCCTTGACCAAATCTTTTTTATAATGTATAAGTAATATTAGATAATATATAATTAAAACCATATAATAGGTATTAAACATTAATTAATAGTACACGTTTTAATCTCACTTATGCCCCGAAAAATAGGTTCACTTACGCTTTATTCTGTTGATGATCTGCATGAAATGCTCGGAATCTCAAAAATGACTCTCCGTTCTTATTTAAGAGAAGGCCGTTTAAAGGGCAGGAAATTGGGAGTGAGTTGGTTTGTAACGGAAAAGGCTATTGCTGAATATTTTGATGAGGCTGAAGAACAGCCGGTACCCAAAAAAAAGAAACGGAAATTCCGTTATATTGTACAAGGCGTTAATGATCTCGTTAGTGAAACAGAATATTGTGACACCATTCAGGATGTTATTCAAACTTTAAATGAACAAGCCATTATCAGCTTATTTCAAGTTCAAAAGATTGATAGCGAAACAGAAGAGATCATAGAAATAATAAAAGCACGAGAATTTTTAGATAAACATGATTCCATTTGATCAAACCGGAATAGAAGAGCTTCGTTTTGGAGACACAAAAGAGGACATCTTTCATATTTTAGTAAATAAGAACATCAGTCCTGATGGCATTGACCTTGAAAAACTACGCTTGGCAGATCCGCGTAACTTTGACGCAGCGCTTAGTAATGCCGGATGCATCGTTATGTTAAACGAGATTGAAATTGAAGAGCTTAGCAGAAGAGGGGAACTCGATACTAATGATCTTCATAAGAGCTTGTACGAATTGTCAAAAGATGAAGGGCTACTTTAAAGAACGTTGAATACTCAACAAGGAAAACTAAGTGCCTTTTCGTAAGATCCCGAAACAATACTGAATCAAGTTCAACACATGGTTCGGGATGCTCTATTTATGATTTTGAGTTGAAACAACTCATAGGATGGTGACCAAGAAATCTAGCATTTTACTTTTTCGATTATACACTCTTCAAATAGTGCTCCGCTCTTAATAAACAGCAAATCGTTTTTCCGTCGGTGATTTCACCAGAGTGTACCATCTGTATTGCTTCCTCAAATGGGATTCTTCTTTGTTGCACAAACTCATCATCATCAGTGTCTTCATTGGTTTGTGATAATCCGCGAGCCACATAAATGTGAATTACTTCGTTTGCATAACCTATCGCAGGATAAAAGTGCCCAATATTGATCATGCTCTCTGCCTTCAACCCTGTTTCTTCCAGTAGCTCTCGCTCCGCCGTTTTATCAATATCCTCACCCAGATCTATCTTTCCGGCAGGAACTTCCAAAAATAACTTTTGTGGTGGATATCTGAACTGATCTATCAGCATTACATCATTATTTTCAAAGATCGGAACCACTGCACAGGCACCCGGATGTTTTATCCATTCTCTTGAAGAAACTGCCCCATTCGGCAAAATTGCCTCATCATAGAACACATGAAGTAACTTTCCTTTATAAACCTCTTCTGATGATTTAGGCTTTTCAACAAGATTTTTCGACTCTGACATAAAAAAGTGCTTTATTTTTACTTTAATATAAGTGTGTTATTAGTAATGAACGACTCTCTTTTATTCACAAATTAAGCACTATAGTTTGTGTTTAATCCTATTGGCTTTATGTTTTCAATGCACGTACCTTTGCAACTAAACAGATAGCGAAGAAATTTGGTTGATAAAAAAAATATAGACGGGAAAGTAATTCAAGTTACGGGAAGAGTTTTTACTCTCTCTAACTTTATTTCTTTTTCTCGATTTCTGGTTGCTATCCCTGTTATCTATTTACACATCCAGAATGACAATCAGTTCAACGGATTAATTATTGGCTTGATCCTTTACGCCGGTATTTCTGATTATTTGGACGGCTTAGTTGCCCGCAAAACAAATACCGTATCAGAAGTTGGGAAAATGATCGATCCGATTTCCGATAAACTTTGCGCGGTAGCGTTATTTATTTATACCGTTTGGTTGGGTTGGGTTCCGCTTTGGTTTCTTATTTTAAATGTTTTTAGAGATTCATTCATTATGCTTGGTTCTTCATTTATCAAAGTGAAGTATGGGAAAGTGGCCATGTCGATAATGTCCGGAAAGATCGCGGTAAACATCCTGGCTTTTTATTGGATCTCTGTTTTCTTTTTTAGAGATCAAACTCAAGTTCATAATTGGTTGTTGTATATTTGTACAGCTGTAATGGTGTATTCATTTTTTGACTACTTTAATCGCTACCGCAAAATTATGCAAGGGGCTAAATTCAATTGATATATGGGTTTTTTTGATAAAATAGGGCTTAAAAAAAAGGAAACGCTAGACAAAGGCGTTGAGAAAAGCAGAGAAGGAATTCTTAATAAGCTTGGTCGTGCTTTTGTAGGCAAAGACAGAGTTGACGATGAAACGCTTGATAAGCTTGAGGAAATACTTATAACCTCCGATGTAGGGGTTAATACAACCCTTGAGATCATTAAAAGAATTGAAGCTCGAGTAGCTAAAGATAAATTTGTAACTCAAGCCGAGCTACAAGCTTTGCTTAGAGATGAAATTGTAGATTTACTTAAAGACAATGATTCCGATAAGCCCGCCGAGTTTGATGCTGAATTCCCTGTAAAACCACACGTTGTTTTAGTTGTTGGAGTGAACGGTGTAGGCAAAACGACAACTATTGGAAAACTGGCAAATTTATATAAAAAGGCCGGAAAGAATGTCCTGCTCGGCGCCGCCGATACCTTTCGGGCAGCAGCTGTTGATCAACTTATAATATGGAGTGAGCGTGCCGATGTACCCATTGTACAACAAGGCCAAGATGCTGATCCCGCATCCGTAGCTTTTGATACTGTCTCTTCAGGAAAAGCTCGTGGCTCAGATGTAATTCTAGTAGATACTGCCGGTCGTTTACATAACAAAAAGGCTTTGATGGATGAGCTTACTAAAATTAAACGCGTGATGGGTAAAGTAGTTGACGGTGCTCCTCATGAAGTGATTTTAGTTCTCGATGCTTCAACCGGACAGAATGCAATGCAGCAAGCTAAAGCATTTACAGAAGCTGTTGATATTACCGGCTTAGCTTTGACTAAACTAGATGGTACAGCTAAAGGTGGGATTGTAATTGGTATTTCAAATGAACTGAATGTTCCCGTTAAATATATCGGGCTTGGAGAAAAAATTGAAGACTTGCAGGTATTTGACAGAGCTGGTTTTGTAAATGCTCTTTTTGGTGAGTAAAAAAGACCGATATACTTCTATCGGTCTTCACACTTTAAATTAAGTAGGATCCCCACTATCACCTGGTTTTGGCTTTGGCTTATCAGGGTCATCTCCGCCACCACCATCTGGCATATTATTAAAACTAGTTTTTAAATATAGATTCATTGTACTCCGTTTTTAAGTTTTGGTTGTAGAGAAACAACGGAATATATTTAAGCGATGCTACTCGTTTTCAAATATTTTGCATAATCATGAACTTTGTTAAGAAAAAAGCTTTACTCGTTTTTATTCTTCTAGGCTGTACCAGTAGTGTGTTTTCTCAGTATGCTAATGTTGAAGGCGATTCTTTGTTATCTCTTGGAAACTCTGTTTATAGAAAAGGTAATTATGCAGAAGCAGAAAAAATTTATAAAGAATCATTAGAAAAATATTCCTCAGATAAAGAGAGCAGAAAGTGGATTATTGCAGCTATAGGATATGGTGCTTCATTAATAGATCAAGGAGATATTATTGAGGGTGGAAATTGGATCTTTAAAGCTGATTCAATGGTTTCTAACAAAATATCTTTAGAGCTTCAGGCGTATGTTAAAAGTAATGTAGGCTGGGCTACCGGAAGAATTAAAAATTCTCAAGAAGCTCTCGTTCATTACAAGCATGCGTTAGATCTTGCTCAGCAATCTCAGGATGAATACAGAATAGCACAAATTAGCAATTCACTATCTTTGTTAGTGTATTCATTAGGGCAATATAGTTCTTCTATTGAATACTCAAAGATAGCAGTTCAAAGCTTTACTTTGTTGGAAGACGATTTTCTTCTTGCAATGTCACTTTCCAATCTTCATCGCTCCTATCGTGATCTAGGATTTGTTGAAAAAGCAGAAGAGGCACTATATAAGGCCTTAGAAATAAATGAACGCATTGGAAATAATGATCGGGTTGCTGAAATCAATAAGTCGATGGGGCAATTTTATCAAAAAACCGGAAATTTTGATAAAGCACTCGTCTATTTCACGAAGTATCTAGACTTTGTAAATGGCACAAATAATTACTCGTATATAATTCCCGCCAATACCTATATAGGTTCTGTTTTTTTTGATCTAGGCTATTATGAAAAAGCTCTTATTTACTTTAACCGAAGTGAGCAGCTATGTGTGGAACATAACTTTTATAGTGTTCCTTCCACTGTATCAAAAATTGCGTTAAGCTATCAGGAACTCGGTGAGTTTGATCTGGCAAGGTCTCTATTTAAAAAGGTGTTGAGTGATTATGCTGACTCTGGATATGTATTAAGAGTTATAGACACGTATTTAAAGCTTTCTAACCTGGAACTCATTTCAGGAAACACAACTCAAGCAAAAGTATTTTCAGAAAAAGCTTTGTCTCTTTCACTTGAAAATGAATCTAAAGAATTGCGCGCTAAATCATATGCTGCATTGGGAAATGTTTACGCTGCGCTTTCTAACTATAATGCATCTGTTGAGCAACATAAAAAGGCCTATGCCATTGCTTCTATTTTTAAGGGGTATAGCTTGGCAAGTTACTCTATTGATCTGGCGAAAGCTTTTTATGGATCGAAAAGCGATAGTTCTTTTTACTATGCTAATCTTGCATTTTCTGAAATTGAACGCGAGCAAAGTAATATATATGGAGACAATTTAGAATCAGGTTTATTCAGTAAATACGCTGATTTTTATGACCAAGTTGCTTTGTGGTATTTAGAAAAAAAGAACGATGCTAATAAAGCATTTGAGATTACCGAACGTGGGCGTTCCAGAGTTCTTTTGGAAAGACTTTCGTTTGCTGAATCAAATCTGGACAATATTTTAGATGAGCCAACCTTGATGAGTATCCGGCAAAAGGAAAAGAATATTGACAAAATATATCGAGACCTTGAAAAGGCGATCGATCCAGGCCAACAAGAATACTTGCAAGCCGAACTCAGAAATGCAGAGCTCGAATACCAATCATTTACTAATAATATTCGATTACAAAACCCTTCGTTAAATGTTTTAGAACCATTGCCCATTGCTTCTATCACTGATCTGCAAAAAAAAATGACCGAGAAAGATGCGATGATAGAGTATCTGGTCACAAAGAATAAATTGGCTGCATTCTGGATTACCAAATCGAATGTTTCTTATCACATTGTTGACGTAGATTCTGTTTCGAATCCTCAGGAATATCTTTCGGATAAAATATCAGATTTTCGGCAAGCCATTCAAGATCAAGATGATGTAGCAAAATTAGCGCAGCTTTCGGAGCCATTGATGGAGCTTCTTATCGATCCGTACTTACAATCCTCACCAGAAATAGATAACGTAATTATTATTCCAACACAGTCTATTTCAATTTTACCTTTTGATGCTTTATATCGCAATGGTGAATTTTTGGTTGAGCGGGTTAATATCAAGTACCTTCCATCTGCTTCTACTTATAATTTTATTGAAAACCCTCACCGTACTGATAGTAAGAAGATTTTAGCCGTAGCCGGGTCAGGATTCAACTCCGGAACATCGGATGACGCTATGAGAACGCAAGATAATTATGCATCTCTGCCTTCAACACTGTTAGAAATTGACGCTATTTCAAAGGAATTTGATGACTATACCGCTTTAAGAAATGAGCAGGTCACCGAATCGACTGTAAAATCTCTCCCGCTAAATGAATATCGTTATCTGCATTTTGCTACTCATGGAAATGTGAATGAACAAAACCCACAACAAAGTGGATTGATTATTTCGAAGATGAATGCCTTCGAAAATTCTTTTGGAGAAGATGGATATTTGAACAGCTTAGAAATATCAAAACTGTCCCTTACTGCTGACTTAGTTGTGCTTAGCGCCTGTAACACAGCCATTGGGAAAATGGTTAGCGGAGAAGGTTTATTAGGATTACAAAGATCTTTTTTCAAAGCCGGAGCTTCATCTGTGATTGTAAGCCTCTGGAATGTTTATGACAAAAGCACTTCTGCTCTGATGGGGGAATTCTATAGGAAACTAAATGAATACGAAGAATCGGAAATTGGTTGGCTGAATAAAATAAAGATCTATTTTGATATTTATGAACCTCCTTATTTTGGCTACAAAGAGAAGGCATTGCATGAAGCCAAACTAGCTATGCTCAACCATCCTTACTATAACCACCCGGTAAATTGGGCTCCTTTCATTATGATAGGGAAATAAAAAAGCCCTACATATAATCATATGCAGGGCTAATCTTACGTCTTATACTTTTAGTTTCTAGACTGTGTCTTTTCAATAAACTCTTGATTATCCACTTTTGGTCTTTCTGTGGTATTGGCGATCATTGCAGTCGTCATATAAACAAGTTGTGTTCTCTTAGTAAGAGCTTCCCATTCTATTTTATCAACAGAATCCGATGCTCTGTGATAATCGGCATGTACTCCATTAAAAAAGAAAATAAACGGTATCCCTAAGCGACCAAAGTTCCAGTGGTCACTTCTTCTATAAAATTGATTTGGATCCTCTAAGTCATTATAGCGCTTGCTGAGATCTATGTTTACACTGGCTTGATTTGCACTTCTAAGCAAACTATCTAAACCGGATGAAATAATTTCTCCACCAATCACATAGATGTAATCCTTATTCTCTTCGTGCTCTTTATCAACACGGCCAATCATGTCTACATTAACATTTGCAATTGTTTTGTCAATATCGAAAATAGGATGATCTGAATAATATCTTGATCCTAGCAATCCTTTTTCTTCTCCTGAAACATGTAAAAAGAGAACACTTCTTTTAGGTCCTGCACCGGCTTTTTTAGCTGCCATCATAGCTTGAGCAGTATTCAATAAACCAACTGTCCCACTTCCATCATCATCTGCTCCATTATAGATAGTATCTCCGGTTGAGTCAGGCCTTCCAATACCAACATGATCGTGATGTGCACTTAGAACAACAACCTCATCTTTTAGCAAAGGGTCACTTCCTTCTAAAAAGGCAGCAATGTTAGATGCTTGTACAGTATTACTATTTATTGATACCTCATGAGAAAGGGAATAGTCCAGTTCTCTTGGCTCAAAAGAAGCAGGGTCTTCTTTAATCGATTCAGCGATGTTTGTAATTTCCGAAATACCATCAGCACCAAGTAATTTCGCAGCCAGTTCTGGTTTTATTCTGTTCCATGCTGCTGATCTAGAAGAGTTGCCTTGTAAGTAGGTTAGTGAAAGTCTTCCTCCGGAACCTAGCCCAGACTGAACTTGCTCAGCGCTTTCCATAAAACCGGATGGCTCATTTTGGTCCATCACCAGAATTACACCAGCCGCACCACCACTACTTAATAGTGATTGTAGTGCTCTTTGATTGGTTAACTGCTGATCTAAAATTATCAATACCCATTTATCAGCAATAACTTCCGGGTAGTGATTTACAGTTTCGCTACTCATTCCTAAGCCGGCAAATACTATCTCCCCACTTACATTATCCGTTCCACCAAAAATAGTTACAAAGTCTCCGGTCTCCTCTTTGTTAAAGGCTGTTTCGCTAATGTAATTTCCATCAGTATCTGTGAGTGTGTATGAATATCCTTCCACTACCGGAGAGCTTAGATCGTAATTTTGCTCATAGGTTCCATTATCTCCTACAGGAGTAAGCCCCATAGTTTCGTACCTTTTGGTAATGTATTCGGTCGCTTTTCGAATGCCTTCCTCTCCCGTTTCACGGCCTTCAAATTCATCGCTTGCAATAATCGTAAGGTCTGATTTCAACCCTTCCATTGTAATTGTTTTATCAAAGTCGTAAATGCTTGCCGCCGGAGGGGTTACTACTTCTTGCGAACTACTGCAGCCAATAAATACTGCTATTAATGTTATATATACTATTTTTTTCATCTTGTTGTTTATTTTATGCACCAATTATTTCATCGACCGGCTTCAGATCTATATAAAAGTCGGTGGGGTCTTCTTCGAGAAATAAATTAATTTGTTGCTCTTTTATCATTTCTAATATTGCCAGAAAGGTAACAACTATCACAACTCGATTTGTTAAGCTTTTACAAAGAGTCGCAAAAGAATGCCTCCCTGATTCGCTCAGTTTATTCAACACAAATTCAGTTTGTTCCTCAATCGTGGTCTCAACCTTATTTACCTTGTGCACTACTCTCTGGCGTTCAATATCGGTGAGCACTTTTCTAAATGCTGAAATCAGATCGAATAATGTGACGTCTTTGAGAGCCTCTCCTGTTGCTTGTTGATCTACATCATCGGCATCAGGATATCCTCTTTTATATCTCTTCCTGGTTTCTTCATCGATATCTGCCATTTTAACCGCCATTTCTTTATAGCGCTTATATTCCAGCAGTTTTTGTACAAGTTCGTACCTGGGATCCGTTTCGTCTATTTCTTCGCTATCATCCTCCTCTCGCGGAAGCATCATTTTAGCCTTTATAGACATTAGCATGCTTGCCATTAGAATAAATTCGCTAGCAACATCTAAGTCTAATTCTTCCATTAAATTTACATATTCCAAATACTGATTGGTTATGTAGGAAATCGGAATATCATAGATGTCGAGTTCGTCTCTCTTGATAAAAAAAAGGAGTAAATCTAGCGGTCCTTCGAAGTTATTTAGCTGTACTCTATACACAATTATAAATTAAGTAGTTATAAATTAAAATTCTTCATTTTCTTTTTCTAAATCTCGCTTATTTTAAGGAGAGCATTTAAACCGACTTATGGATTATTCAAAATTTGTTACTGCAGTACTTATGAATGACAAAAACTCACTCAGGGAATTCTATGAAGTGCTCACTAAGATTTTGTTAAAGTTTTTGTTAGTACGAATGGATGCAAACTTAGAGGATGCAAAAGACTCTGCCCAAAACGCAATTATGTTTGGTGTTGAAAAAATTAAAAACAAAGAGCTTGAACACCCTGATCTAATTATCAACTACCTTTTTACTACAGCAAAGCACGACTACCTAAAACATCAAAGTAAACGCAAAGAAGTTTCTTACGATGAAATTCCGGAGCATCATTCAGAACCCGGAGCTCAGCTAGACAAACTCTTAGACGAGGAACGACAAGGTGTTTTACAGCGCTGTTTTAAGAAGCTAAAGCCCAAGCAATTCAACTATATCTCGTATTGGTTTGAAAACCCACAAAGTGAAACTGCATTTGTTGCAGACCATTTTGGCATCAGCGTAAACAATGCTTGGACAAAGAAACATCGTATCATACAAGTACTTAAAGAGTGTTTTGAAAAAAATATTAATAAATAATGTAAGGAATGCCTTCTGAAACTGTCTTACTTACCGTTAAGCTTAATGTATTAGAAATACATTACATAATAATTTAGGTTACACATGGAAAGTTCAAGAGACCCAAAAAGTATTTATAAGAAAATAGATGCCTATGTAAAAGGCACTTTAAGTGAGAGCGAGATAGACGCATTGTGGGAAGAGTTTGCTAAGAATCCGGACTTGTTGGATCAATTGGAGCTAGAAGTTGGAATCAGAAAGATCATTAAAGACCGTATAGCAAAGAAAAAAATTGCCCCTACACATTCGCTACCAAATTGGGTGTGGCATGCTTCAGCTGCTGCTGTTGTACTGATGGTTGCACTAGTTCAATTATTTAGAGTGGATACCCCAACTAACCTTGAAGACTTTTTAGTGTTAAACATCCCTAATGAGCAACTGGAAACAGCCGACGGAATTCGCTCAAAAGATATGCTTATAACAACTGCTGATTCTTTACTGAACTTAGGCTTTGCCGCGGTCTCAGCCGGAAATGACGAAAAAGCTATTGAACTTTTTAGTGAAGTGATCTCTAATTATGATGAAGAACCCTATGTTTCTAAGGCTTTTTTGAACCGAGGCATCATAAAATACAATGATGGGGCCTACCAAGAATCTATTTCTAACTTTGAAGAAGCGGCCACTAGAGCCAGTGAAAATCGAATGATCTCTGAAAAAGCTTACTGGTATTTAGGCAATGCTTATGTAAATATTGGCGAACTTGAGAAGGCTCTCGAAGCTGTTGGCGAAGCTTATAATAGAGACGGTATTTTCAGAAAGCCGGCTTTCGTTCTCTATAGAAAACTTAGCTATGACTTAGGTGAAATTGATTTTGAAGAAGATACATCTTCAGATAACTGATCAATCTTGCATCGGAATTGGTATTTCGGAATCCTTTGTGTGATTCATAAACACTTTATGTGAAGAGACTTTTCTCGAACCTTTGACTCGCTCAACTTTTGAGTATGTTCCATCTTCTGATAATGTCCATCGCTGTATATTGTCTTGAAGATAAACACTAAGCATAAACTGAAGATACTTCTTCAATTTCGGGGCTTCTATTGGCGTTAAAGCTTCAACACGAGCATCGAGGTTTCTGTGCATCCAATCTGCTGAGCCAATGTAATAAAGATGATCTTCCGCGTGATTAAAGTAGAACACTCTGGAATGTTCCAGGAATCTTCCAATAACCGAATGCACTTTTATATTCTCACTCAACCCTTCTTTTCCTGGAATTAGTCTGCAAACTCCACGAACAACCAGATCAATTTGTACTCCGGCCTCTGATGCTTCATATAATTTCTGGATCAACATTGGATCTTCCAAGCTATTCATCTTGGCAATAATTCGAGCAGGTTTCCCTTTCTTAGCTTCGTTGGTTTCGAATTCGATCAATGCCGTTATTTGGCTCCTCATATGTTTTGGAGCAACCATCAGCTTTTCGAATTTTTGATCAGGAGCATATCCTGTTAGCAAGTTGAAAATATCTGTGATATCAGATGCAATTACATCGTCACAAGTAAACAAACCCAGATCTTCATAAAGCTGTGCCGTATCAGGGTGGTAATTCCCCGTTCCAATATGGCAATACGTCTTTAGCCCATCTTTTTCTTCCCGAACCACCATGGTTACTTTTGTATGAATCTTTAACCCCGGCATTCCATAAGCAACATGTACTCCACAGTTTTCAAGCTTTTGTGCCCAGTTTATGTTTCTCTCTTCGTCAAATCGGGCTTTAATTTCCACCAATACAGCCACTTGTTTTCCTTCTTCAGCAGCATGCATTAAAGAATGCATAAGAGGTGAATCTTTTGAAGTACGGTACAGCGTTTGTTTGATAGCAAGAACTTGAGGATCGTGAGCTGCTTCATGGACAAACCGCTGTGTTGAAAGCTCAAAACTATGGTAGGGGTGATGAACTACAAAATCCCCATCCCTAATTAGCTTAAAGAAACTTGGTGCTTCTTCATCCAGCTCATGTTTTAATGCCGGGTGCAGAACCGGTGTCCAGGTTCTGCTTTTCAATCTGGGATATCCGGGAAGTGATGTTATTTGAAGGGCATCCACCAAGCCAATGGTGCCATCCATCTCATACACATCATTCCAGTTAATATTTAAATTCTTGATGAGATACTTTTTTATATGCTTAGGCATCTCTCGGTCTAATTCCAGACGAACAATTTCAGAAAATTTGCGCTCTCTTAATTCATCCTCTATTGTTTCCAACAGATCGTCCGCTTCTTCTTCCTGTCTTTCCACAGAAGCATTTCTTGTAACCCTGAACATATGAGACGACAACACCTCCATTCCCGGAAAAAATTGGCTCATCTTCGTCCTGATCAAATCCTCGATAGGAACCAAAATTACTTTATTTCCTCGGCGATGTACCTGTATTAATCGTGGGCGATTTGCCGGGATTTTCATTCTGGCAAAGAATTTTTCCTTTGTTCTGGGATTTTGAAGCTCTACCGCAAAAGATAAACTCTGATTTGAAATAAATGGAAATGGATGGGACTCATCTACCGCAAGAGGAGTAACAATCGGATATATCTGCTTTTGGAAAAATCGATCGCTCACCTTTTTCTGATACTTGGTCAGTTCAGAGTAATCTTTAATATGAATGCCATTCTTAGCTAATTCAGGAACCAACTCATCAAAAAAACAACCGCGATATGCTTCGATCATTTTTATTACTTCATGCCGGATCTCCTTTAGCTGATCGGAAGCCGACATCCCATCTACAGATAGAGCTTTCGCTCCTGCCAGTTGCAAACGTTTTAAACCACCCACTCTTTTTTGGAAAAACTCATCCAGATTAGAACAAACAATACCGATAAATTTAACTCGCTCTAAGAGCTTGGTCTTTGGATTGAGTGCTTCCGCCAATACACGTTCATTGAATTTCAGCCAACTCAGTTCGTAATTAAAGAAATAATCTGAACCATATATTTTCAAGCTACTTGAGCTCAGATCTTTATGCAGTCCCTTTTCTTTCAAGATTTCGTTCTTTTTTAAATTGGCTAATTTTTTTCCGCGCTTCTTCTTTTGATTCTTTATAGGATCGTAGTCAAGCTCATCAGGAGAGTAAGAATTGTTCTTCATAGCTATACCAAAATTCAATACGCATTTAGGTTATAAACTAAGTATAATTCTATTAAGTTAGTGTAAACATATACGCCCCAAATTCTGTGCATAATCCACTTTTAAATCCTGAACAAAAAGAAGACGTTTTTGAGAATTCCGTTCGTCCATCTACTTTAGATGAGTTTATCGGGCAACAAAAAACGATCTCGAACCTTAAGGTTTTTATCAAAGCTGCAAAACAGCGTGGTGATGCTCTGGATCATGTAATTCTATCAGGCCCTCCCGGACTTGGTAAAACTACGCTCTCACATATCATCGCTCAGGAAATGGGTGTCACAATTCGTCCTACTACCGGACCTGTTCTCGAAAAGCCGGGCGATCTTGCAGGAATGCTCACTAACTTAGAAGATGGAGATGTACTTTTTATCGATGAGATCCATCGTCTAAATCCTGTAATTGAAGAATATCTGTATTCAGCGATGGAAGATTTTAAGCTAGATATCGTCATCGATTCCGGACCAAATGCGCGCAGTATTCAAATTGAATTAAACCGTTTTACCCTAGTTGGTGCTACCACTCGAAAGGGGATGCTTACCGCTCCTTTACGTGCACGCTTTGGTATTGATATGCGACTGGATTATTACGAAGTAGAACTTTTGCACAACATTGCCTTGCGAACTGCAGGAATTTTAAACTTCGGTATTACCGATGAAGGTGCTTTTGAAATTGCTCGCCGAAGCCGTGGAACTCCACGAATTGTAAATAAGCTCCTTCGCCGAACCCGAGATTTTGCCCAAGTTGAAGAGCTTTCCGAAATTGATAAAACCATTGCCGATAAAGCGCTCAATGCTCTGGATGTTGACGCCAATGGATTAGACGATATGGATATACGAATGCTTCGTGCTATTATCGAAAATTACGCCGGCGGACCTGTTGGTTTAGGCACATTAGGTGTTGCTGTTGGGGAAGACAAAGGGACGATTGAGGAAGTTTATGAACCATTCTTGATACAAGAAGGGTTTCTTCAACGTACGCCAAAAGGACGCGTAGCAACAGCTAAAGCCTATCAGTATTTAGGCATAGATAGAAAAAGTGACGGAAAAAATTTATTCGATTCTTAGCCTTTATTAAAGACCAAATCTTCTTACCTTTTAAGCACTTCGTAACCGAAAGTACCTTACAAAATTATAAGAATGAAGAATTTATTTACCTCAGAGTCCGTATCCGAAGGGCACCCGGATAAAGTTGCCGATCAAATCTCAGATGCTATTTTGGATGCCATGTTGGCTCAAGATCCTGAATCCCGCGTAGCGGTTGAAACCCTCGTAACCACTGGTTTAGCCGTTGTGTCCGGCGAGGTTACTACAGATGCCTATGTAGATGTACAAGAAGTGGTTCGCGAAGTCATTAAAAAAATTGGGTACACCAAACCCACCTATCGTTTTGATTCTGAAAGCTGTGGTGTGCTTTCAACCATCCACACACAAAGTCCCGATATTGCTCAAGGTGTTGACCGCGAAGGTGCCGGTGATCAGGGAATGATGTTTGGTTATGCTACCAAAGAAACGCCGGAGTTTATGCCGATGCCACTCCAATTTTCTCACAATTTACTGCGTGAGCTGGCTCATATCCGCAAAGAAACTGATCTGATGCCATACCTTGGTCCTGATAATAAAAGCCAGGTTACCATTGAGTATGACGATGCCGGAAAGCCAAAGCGCATTCATACTATTGTACTTTCAACTCAACATGATGAAGGCGTTGAGCAGGAGCAAATTCATGAAGACATTAAAACCAAGTTGATCAAAAATGTAATTCCGGCGGAGTTACTGGATGATGACACCATTTATCATGTTAACCCAACGGGTAAGTTTGTAATTGGCGGCCCTCACGGTGATACCGGTCTTACAGGTAGAAAGATCATCGTTGATACCTACGGCGGTTTTGGAGCTCATGGTGGCGGCGCTTTTTCCGGTAAAGATCCCTCAAAAGTGGATAGAAGTGCGGCTTATGCTTCTCGCCATATCGCAAAGAATTTAGTTGCCGCCGGTTTAGCTGATGAGTGTTTAGTTCAATTGGCTTACGCTATTGGTGTGGTTGATCCGGTTTCTATTAATGTGAATAGTTATGGAACAGGCAAAATGAGCGATGCTGAACTTGCTGCATTAGTTGAAAAAACGTTTGATTGCACCCCGAAAGGTATTATCACTCGCTTTGATCTGAAGCGCCCAATTTATCAACCAACAGCGGCCTATGGTCACTTTGGTAGAGATGAATTCCCTTGGGAGAAATTGGATTTCGTGGATAAGTTGGGGTGATTCTTTTCTTTTCAGGCCTACTCTTGTTCTGACCCACCCTTGTTCCCTCCCTAACTTTAGGGAGGGAGACTCTTTATCAATGCTGTTTTCATCAACGAGTTCCCTTCCCTTGTTTAAGGGAAGGGACAGGCATGGGTTCGCCTTACTCCTTGTTTTAGTTAGCCTTTTTTCTATATTCAGAAAACAATCAAGCAAGGCATTCCTTACAAAAATAATTGGATTTTATTCGACGTCCAATAATAGAAGCCTTTTCGCATAATAATATGTTGCTTAAATAAAATGTAGTATTCAAAATATGTTAATTGGCTTCATTGATATCATTATTATTGGGTTGATAATTTATCTGAATTATTATCTCTGGAAAGAAAAGCCTCTCAAGATATTAGAATGGTTACCAATCTCATTTTGTACTATAGCCTTTTTCTTGATTGTCTTCCCATACATTTCAACAGAATCTGAACGAGTAATTTTTAATTGGTTACATAGAGATGAAATTGTTGATGGTTTTGAAGGTGTATACATTTTTCTTCGTTGGCCCTTTTATTGGTGGATTGGAGTTTTAGAATTGATTTATTTACTTATAATTACCTTTGGGTTCCGCAACATAACAAGCGTTTCAAACGGACTCGAACAGGGTTCGGAACTTTAATAACTAAAACCAGACTCGCCGCTTAAACGCGGGGTCGTTATACAACCTATAAAACTGAACAAAAGTGAGATTCCTTCTTCTTTCATTCTTAATACTTTTTTGTTCTGAGGCAAAAGCTCAACAATCAGATAATCTTGAAGAATTCGAGTCCTTTATTATTAATTTTAAAAAGGATTCTACATTTCAAAAGTCTCGCTTGATAAATCCAGTCACTATTATTTATTCCACTGGTGAACTTGTAGAAGTAGAGGACGGTCTTTATGAATTTGCATTAGATACAGTTGAAGTACCTTCCGAAGATTGGAAATATGAATCACTTAGTCATCGAGAGAATGTTAAAAGTTCAATCATTTCGAAATCATCAGAACAAATTCAGTATAGAATCCAAGGTTTAGATAATGGCATTTTGTTTATCTACACTTTTGTTTCTAAGAATGGAAAGTGGTTTCTCAAACAATACAAGAATGACTCAACCTAATCTAAAACCAACCGGTTGTATAACAAGCGTTTCAAGCGGACTCGGACAGGGTTCGGAACTTTAATAATCAAAACCAGACTCGCCGCTTAAACGCGGGGTCGTTATGCAACCTAATCAAGAATCATTGGAGTTAACACTTTCTGATATTGAAAATCTCTCTGTTAAAAATCAGGAATTAGAAAAAGAACTTCAGCTTCTTTATCAGGCAATTAATGATTACCCAGAATCTGGCGTAAATTCAATTCCTCAGTTCATCGAAAGTTTAGAATCGTTGGGTTTGAAATCTTTCAACATTTCAGAGATCAGAGATTTTCAACAAAGTCTCTCCATTTCTGAAAATGCCTGGGAAATAGAAAGCCTAGAAAGTGTTCTTGCTTTTTGTACCCAAATAGAAGAAAATGATTTTGTAAATGCTGTTAGTAAACTCAAACAAAAACTTCGGATTGCATAACAAGCGTTTCAAGCGGACTCGGTTAGGGTTCGGAACTTTAATAACTGAAACCAGACTCGCCGCTTAAACGCCGGGTCGTTAGCTGTCTTCGATATAAATCAATTGTAAATTTAATGCTGTTACTAACTTTTTGGGTTTTTTTCTATTTAATCACATTGCACTTTTTGCATTATAAAACGGGAAAGGCTTTTACTAAAGAAGGCATTAAGGCTAGTAACATCATAATTTATTGGCCAAATTTATTTAAACTAAAAAAACTTATAGAAACCGTTGAGGATGAGGTTAAAAGAAACTCATATAAAAAGCTTTATTGGTCACAGGTAATTTTACATCCAGTGTATATAAGTATCGGCATTTTTATACTTGTTTACTATTTAAAAACAGCCAGCTAACAAGCGTTTTAAGGCGGACTCGGGAAGTGGCTCCGCATTTTTAACTTTCAGGTAACTGATTAATTCTGTTACTTTCACAAAAACCGAAAACCCTCGCCCATTAAACGCAGGGTCGTTATACGGTTTTCCAAAACTAAGCTTCATGAATATTAAATCACCACATCTTAAATCTTTTTTTCTGGTGGCATTTCTATTTAGCCTTTTCCAAGCCTCTTTTGCTCAAGATTCTTCATCAACAAAAACTCCGATGTATTATAATCTTGATAGCTCAACAGATTCTATTTCAGCAATTGGAGAAAGACCAGCAACTGTAAACCCAGACAGCGC
>JBDVIC010000012.1:0-244944 GCA_039962805.1 Balneola sp.
TCAAATTAAGGAAAGGTATAACAAGCGTTTCAAGTCGGACTCGGGTATTGGCTCCGCAATTTTAACTTTCAGCTAACTAATTAATTCTGTTACTTTCACAAAAACCGAAAACCCTTCGCCGCTTAAACGCAGGGTCGTTAGGCAACTTTCAATGGAATCCAGTTTAGAAATAGTCTTTCTCTTTGTTTTTCTATTTACTCTCGGAGAAGTGTTTCTGAGCTATAAATTTGTTGGGTGGTATTTTGAGTTTGGCATACCAGTGAGGTTTTACACTACCAAAATCCTATATCCACTTAATCAAGTTCCATCCCAGGAGGAGATTCAAAATTCTATTCTCGACTCAAAGTATATTGGTATAGATGTCAGGAAAATTGATGAGAACACATTTGCATTTCGAGAAAGCTACTCTTTTAGTTCTAATGTTAAGTGGAGTTATACTCAAATTATAAGAGGTAACCTGTACTTTGATATCAAGAATGATATTGTACGAATGAAAGCATTGGTAAACTGGTATGCCATTTCCATTCTAGTCTTTTTCGCACTAGTTGGCTTTACTGTCGAACCAGTAATTGGTTTTTTTGCTGGTATTTGGATTTTGTTCGATATGAGTATCTATTCCACTCAAATAGAAAGGTATAAGCACGTTGCTCATATGGCTGCAAGTATTGGTCAAAAAAAAGAATCAGTTGCCTAACAAGCGTTTCAAGCGGACTCGGTTAGGGTTCGGAACTTTAATAATTAAAACCAGACTCGCCGCTTAAACGCGGGGTCGTTATGTGCTATTTCACAATGAACAAGTTTTACTTCATTTTCTTTATCGCACTATTAGGATTTTCTCAAGATTTATTTGGGCAAAACTCTATAACCGATCAAATATATCGTAATATTACCGAGGAGTTAGAAAATTTCTCGCATTTTGAAGATTTAGGAGGAGCAATCATTTATGAAAAGGATAATCTTACTTTATCTTTAGGTCATCTTCGAAATGATAGTCTCCACGTAATAACTTTAGAGAAAGTTATTAAAGGGAATAGATCAACATTTCAACTTCTTGATACTTTGAATTTTGTTAGTAAATCAAAAAAATACAATACGGATTTAATTGAATGCGATGATATAAATAACAAGAATCGCAAAATGATTTTTGGTTTCTATCAATATGAAGAAGACAAAGAGTATTTCGAAAAAATAGTTTTCGCTTGGACTGTTATTTTACCAGATCTCCTAATGAAAGAAATAAACTCAGAAGGAATTAAATGCGAAAATATTGGATATGGGATTTAAAGATACGCCTAACAAGTGTTTCAAGTCGGACTCGAACGTAGTTCGGGTCCATAATTTTTAACCCCAGACTCGCCGCTTAAACGCAGGGTCGTTAGCTACCTTTACAAAGGATGGACTCCAAAAACATCTTTATTGCCTGTTCCGCCATGTTGCAAAAAGTTCAGTGGGATAAAGCTTCAGAAGACAGCGAATGGTACTACATTGGAGAAGGCGAGAATCTTAATTCCGAACTTGCTCAATCAAAGATAAATGGTTTTTTTATTGAGACTTCGCTTTACTTAGTTACTGACAGACATAGCTCTAAAAAGATTCATAAAGAGAATGCTGTTGAAGAAATTCAAAATGCTTTAATCAAGTTTCCGGAGCCAACAATTTGCACCAAAGATTTCAAACGGTTTATTACATTCAACAAAATCGGCATTGCAAAACATGGTGCTTTCGGTAGCTAACAAGCGTTTCAAGCGGACACTGAATCAAGTTCAGCGCATGCTCGGTTGTAGCCTTTAACTAAAATCTTAAATTGTAACGTGCCGCTTAACACATAATATAATTCGATAAAGAAAACTGATATGAAAAAACTAACTTACTTCATCTTTTTGGCATCGTTCATTTTTGGTGCGTGCAATAGTAGCGTAGATTCATATAGTAAAGAAAGTTTCGGTATTACCACCAAAGAATCATCTGTTATTCTAACAAACAATTCGAATCATGTTGTTTATTACATCCTAATGGAATATGAAACATCCACAGTGGTCGATCTAAACCCTGATGCGGAATGGCCGACTATTGAAGCTAATTCAAAAGTATCTATTCCATATGGTGAAATAATGGGCCATCAAGAATCATCCGATGAAGCATTTATTATGTGGGGAATAAAAAGCGGCGGTATTGAAAATCATCAAAAGTTTAAGTTATAGTCGGTATTTATTCAAGAATTAAGAGAAAAATGGAATATTCGATACACCTTATTCTTTTTTATCTCAACAAAGATTGCTTCGTCGTCCCAAATCCTTGAAACTCCCCGCAAACAGCTCTTCATTACAAAAAAAATATTACATCATTTAATCGTTTCATACTAGTTCAATCAACCGTATATTTGTATTTAAATACGGTCGATTAAATACAAAGATTTTTATACCATTTATTTTTTGCATTACGCACTTAATACATATCAACAACAAAACATACAAGAAGAGAATACAAGCCTTCTTTATGTCCTATCGACCGATTTACTATTTATCTGCGCGTTAATATTTTCACTTATAAAGCAGAGATTTTTTGCTGATGAATCACAAATATCAGCCCTTAACAAAACAAATTTTCAAGATAATCTGGCCAATGTTGCTGCACTTCCTTTTCAGGCAACATTCTATTTACACACATTTTACGAACCGGAGTTAGTACTCAGAATTCGACAGTGGATAGCATGTATTGCAGGTACCGGCCGCTCAAAAAAGAAATTTAATGAAGAATCAAATCATCATTCACTCTACCGAGGATCAAGCTCGGATTGCGTTGCTCGAGGATGGAGAGCTCGCTCAATTATTTATTCAATCAGAAGAGAACCAGCGTACAGTTGGTAACATTCATGTAGCAAAAGTCCATAAGGTAATGAGTGGTATTAAAGCCGCTTTTATCGACATGGGAACTCCAAAAGATGCATTTTTGCATTTCTCTGATGCCGGAGATCACCTCGATGAATATATTGCCATGCTTAATGGTAAAAATGCACTCCCAAATCATGTAAAGTCTGAGCTTAAAAACAAAGAAAAGCTGGCTAACCACCAGAAACAAGCTCTGGCCGGCAAGATCTTAAGAAATGGGCAAAAACTTTTAGTCCAGATCGTTAAAGAACCGATCGGTTCAAAAGGACCTAGAATTTCTACTGACATTACTATTGCAGGAAGGTTTTTGGTGCTAATCCCAATGGGTGATTACATCGCCGTTTCAAAAAAGATCTCTAATTATAAAGAGCGTCGTCGTCTAAAAAACATTCTTGGTGACATGGTACCTGATGGCTTTGGAGTGATCGTGCGAACCGTTGCTCAAGGTCATGATGAAAAAGCTATTGAAGATGATCTACGTGATGTATTGAGAAAATGGGAAAAGATCTTAGATAAGCTTGAAACAGCAAAGCCCCCTTCTCTTCTGCATAGAGACCTGGACATGACGGAAAGTCTTATCAGAGATCTATTTGCGAAAAACTACGATCGTGTACTTGTTGATGATCCTAAAATGTATCGACAGCTGAAATCATACGTTGGGCAAATTGCTCCAAAAATGGCTCAGAATGTCCATCAGTATAAAGGGAAAAAGCACATTTTTGATCAAATGGGAATTGCTGAAGATGTGAATTCTATCTTCAACCCAAGAGTAAGAATGAAATCGGGTGGATACCTGATCTTTGAGCAAACAGAAGCTATGTATGTGGTTGACGTGAACTCAGGTCCTTATGCAGCAAAAGCTAAGCAGGAAGATAATTCCTTAAAAACTAACTTAGATGCTGCCAGAGAAATTGCAAAACAACTTCGCCTAAGAGACATCGGTGGAATTATCGTGGTTGATTTTATCGATCTAAGAGAAGATAAAAACCGAAAAAAGATCTACGACGAGCTTAAAAAAGAATTCAGAAAAGACCCTGCTAAAACTAATATGCTTGGGATGAGTGACTTCGGTTTGGTTCAAATTACACGCCAACGTATTCGTCCTAGTGTGATCAATTCTGTATCAAAAGTTTGCCCAATGTGTGGCGGAAGTGGTGATGTTATTAGTGACGACACCGTGCTAACTGATATTGAAAGCTGGTTAAGCCGTTTCAAGCATAGTTCAGAATACCGTGCTGTTGATCTTTATGTGAATCCATACATGAAAACTCTGATCAACAAAGGGCTATTCAGCAAACGCTGGAAATGGATGTCAAAATTACACCTTAAGATTACTTTAGTTGCTGACGAGAGTATCCCTTTAAGTAGGTTCAAGGTCACTCTTTCAGGTTCTGATGTTGACATAACTGATGTTGTTATGCGTGGTGCTTCTATCGACGAAGCTCTTGATCAAGTTGAAATTATAGAGGAGCTGGATCACAAAAAAGAAGATCTTGATATCACTAAGAAAAATAAAAGCAGATAGTCAGACCGTTCTGCCAATTAGAATGACTTTTAAACCAAGTTCGTCAAAATTGATCTTATTCATTTGATGGCTTGGTTTTTGCCAATCTTAGTATAATTAGAATTTAATATTATATAATGAGCGCATTTAAATTACATGCCACAACCGTTGTGGGCGTAATCCACAATGGGAAAGCTGCTTTAGGCAGTGATGGTCAGGCAACCATGAATACAACGGTAATGAAATCAACCGTTAAAAAAGTTCGAAAACTGTACGAAGGTAAAATACTCGCCGGGTTTGCCGGTTCTACCGCTGATGCCTTCACTCTTTTTGAGCGATATGAAGAAAAACTAAATGAGTATAACGGCAATATGCAGCGTGCCGCTGTTGAACTTGCTAAAGACTGGCGGAAGGATAAATACCTTCAAAAGCTGGAAGCACTTCTTATTGTAATGAATAACGAAAATGCCTTGGTCATATCCGGACAAGGGGACGTTATTGAACCCGACGACAACATTGCTACTATCGGAAGTGGAGGCTCTTATGCCCTTTCCGCTGCACGTGCAATGAGTAAACACGCCAAAGACTTAACGGCAAGACAGATCGTTGAAGAATCATTAAATATTGCTGCAGATATCGACATTTATACCAATCATAATTTGTCGGTCATAGAAATTGAGGACTAAAATATGTTAGAAGAAAAGAATTTAACCCCCCAACAAATTGTACGCGAGCTTGATAAGTACATTGTGGGACAGAAAGCTGCTAAGAGATCAGTAGCTATTGCATTAAGAAACCGTTGGAGAAGATTGAACTCACGTGAAGATATTCGTGAGGAAATTGTACCTAACAATATTCTATTGATAGGACCCACCGGTGTTGGTAAAACAGAAATTGCCCGAAGACTTGCTAAACTTGCGATGGCTCCTTTCATAAAAGTAGAGGCTTCCAAATTTACTGAAGTAGGTTACGTAGGTAGAGATGTTGAATCAATGATTCGTGATCTTACCGATATTGCTGTTAACATGGTAAAAATGGAAATGCAGGAGCGCGTTAAAGGCAAAGCTGCTGAAGCGGTAGAAAATCGTATTCTCGATATTCTAATCCCTCCTGTTACCAAAAAAGGTGGCGTTGGTTTTAACTCCTCTAGTAATTCCGATTCCAATTTTGATCCGGCTAAAGCCAATGACGATGAATTGAATGTGCGTACTCGCGAGCGATTCCGTGAAAAACTTAAAAACGGAGAACTTGAAAATCGTGAAATAGAGATCGAAGTGAAAAACTCCAAAACCCCGATGATGCAAGTATTCGGTCCCGGGGGCATGGAAGAAATGGGTATGAACTTGCAAGATATGCTCGGCAATATGGGCGGTAAAGGAAAAAAAGGAAAACGTAAACTTCCTATTTCTGAAGCTCGTGAAGTATTGTTAGAAGAAGAAGCAGAGAAATTGATCGATCATGAGTCTGCCGTACAAGAAGCACTAGAAAGAGTGCAAAAGCAAGGTATTGTGTTTATCGATGAGATCGACAAGATCGCTGAGCCGTCATCAGGTGCGGGAAAAAGTGGTCCGGATGTAAGCCGTCAAGGTGTGCAAAGAGACCTCCTCCCTATCGTTGAAGGTAGTACCGTCAATACAAAACACGGTATCGTAAAAACAGATCATATTTTATTTGTAGGCTCAGGTGCATTTCATGTTTCTAAGCCATCGGATATGATTCCTGAATTACAGGGTCGTTTCCCAATTCGTGTGGAGCTGACGTCTCTTACAGAAGATGATTTCGTATTAATTCTATCGGAGCCAAAAAATGCTTTAACAAAGCAGTATGAAGCTATGCTGGAAACCGAGGGTGTTAAGATTACTTTCACAGACGATGCTATCAGAGAGTTAGCTAGAATTGCGGCGGTAGTAAATTCACAGGTTGAAAATATTGGTGCACGACGCCTGCATACCATTATGTCATCATTGTTTGATGAACTATTGTTTGCTGTACCCGATGATATTAATTCAGGAGAAATAACTATTGACCCTACGTACGTCAGCAAGCAGTTAACTGATCTAGTAAAAGACAAAGATCTTAGCCATTACATACTTTAATAGGCAAAAGAAAAGTTAATTTACTACAATCAATATGAAACATTTCGTTATACTATTCAGTTAGTGTAATAAAATAAATGAACTACATATGTCTTTTAAAAAATTTATTGCCCCACAAGTAATTATCGTGATCATCTTAGCTCTTGTAAAGTTTACAGGAGCGGATGCTGTCGTAAAATCATCTATCAACGATGATGAGACAAACATAATTAAATACGCGCAGGCAACACGAAGCATCATATCGAATTACTTTAGCGATGCTGATATTGATAAAATGTATAAGGTGAGTATTAAAGAATTCGTTACTCACCTTACAGATTCCACACTTAAGATCGAAAGTACTCCGATCGATACTACCTTTCCCGGTGTGCAAATATCATCTATCACTGATGCTTTTCTAAATTTTGAGAAGGCATATTTATATGTCTCTAACAACAGCGCCGATGAGGACATGACTAAACTCACCGAGCATGCCATTAGAGGTTTATTCTCCACTTTAGATCCACATTCTGTATACATAGAACCTGACGACAGTGAACAAATTCAAGAGGAATTTGCCGGAAAATTTCAAGGTATTGGTGTTCAGTTCAATGTTATCAAAGATTCAATAACTGTGATCACCGCCATATCAGGTGGACCTAGTGATCAGCTTGGTATTCGTTCCGGAGACAGGATCGTAGCTATTGATGACAGTAGCGCTATCGGTTTCACTAACGAAGATGTAAGAAATTCACTACGTGGAGAAAAAGGTTCTAAAGTTAAAGTTACTATTGTACGTCCGGGTGTCTTCTCTCCTCTTGAATTCACTATCGAACGTGATGACATTCCGCTTTATACCGTTGATACTTCTTATATGCTGGACGACAGAACGGGTTATATCAAAATCAACCGTTTTGCCGCTACTACCCACCAAGAATTTATGGAGGCATCAGAAGATCTAAAGAAGAAAGGAATGGATCGATTGGTTCTTGACCTTCGTGGAAATCCGGGTGGCTATTTAGGTCAAGCTATTGCTATTGCCGAAGAGTTTTTCCCTAAAGGTACTTCGTTAGTATCAACCAAAAGTAAGCACAGCAGATTTGATGGTGATTATTTCTCTAGAAAAGATGGAGAGTTCAAAGACAAACCCGTTATTCTTCTTGTTGATGAAGGAGCTGCTTCAGCCAGTGAAATTGTATCCGGAGCACTTCAAGATCACGACCGCGGTTTAATTGTTGGTAAACGCACATTCGGTAAAGGATTGGTTCAGCAGCAGTATGAGCTGATCGATAACAGTAATGTTCGAGTCACTATTTCAAGATATTACACTCCATCAGGACGTTTAATTCAGAAGCCTTTTGTAGAAGGTGGTGGTGAAGAATATGCTTATGAAATTTATCGTAGAGAAAACGCAATGAATGATGCCATTGAATTTGAAGATCATGTACCGGATTCATTAAAGTATAAAACTGACGCCGGTAGAACTGTTTACGGTGGTGGTGGAATTGTACCTGATTATATTATCCCTGATGATACTACTCGCTCAGGATATGTCATCAATTTCGCAATCAGAAAACGTGCCGCGTTTGATTATGTAAGAGATTTCTTAGACCAAAACGGTGATGATTTCCGTGCTGAATGGGAAGGTGATTTTGAAAAATTCCGTACTGATTTTACATGGGATCCTAAAAATATAGCTGAGTTTAAAGCTTCACTAGAAGAAAAAGGAATGGTAATTACAGATACTGTTTCTACTCCAAATTTCAGAAAAGATTCTTTATTCGTTCCTGTTGGTCATTTTGAGGAAGTAGCATGGATGAGCGAAGGAAGATTAAAAGCTGAACTTGCTCGTCAAGTTTGGGATCTAAAAGCTTTCTACCCCGTTGTTAATGACGCATTCGACGAGACATTAAAAGAGGCAATGACACTCTGGGATGCAGTGGACAAATTAAAAACACTAGCCCAAGGAAAAGCTTCAGCTAAAACAGGTAATTTAAACGACGGTAAGTTTTAAACTTATTTTCCCCAAAGAGCCTTTCTCTTACTGAGAAGGGCTTTTTTTATGAAGTACAGTTTCGGTTCCAAAAAAATAATATCTCATTTCCATGTCACTAAAAGAACAACTTGCCACTAGAAGTAACTCAACATGTGAGCTCTGTACTTCTCAAGATAGCTTAACCGTTTATACACTTCCCCCTGCTGATGAAGCATCGGAAGATAACAGCATTTTGATCTGTTCTACATGTAACGAGCAGATCAACGATCCTGAACTAGTTGACCCTAACCATTGGCGATGCTTAAATGATAGTATGTGGAGCCCCGTTCCCTCAGTTCAAGTAATGGCTTGGCGCATGCTTAACCGATTGCGAGCAGAAGGTTGGCCGGTTGAATTATTGGACATGATGTATTTGGATGAAGAGATGCTTCAATGGGCAAAATCGTCTAATGATCAAACAAGTGAGTCAGAACCGGAAATTAAACACCTTGATAGTAACGGAGCTGAACTAGAATCAGGTGATACTGTTGTACTGATCAAAGACCTGAATGTTAAAGGAGCTAACTTCACAGCAAAGAGAGGAACTGCCGTTCGCAATATCTCTTTAGTTTGGGACAACCCCGAGCATATCGAAGGCAGAGTTGAAGGACAGCAAATTGTAATTCTTACAAAATTCGTAAAAAAGCAGGGCTAGTTAGCTCACTTCTCCTAGTATCGGGTAATAACTTTTTATTAGCTGTGGTAGATGCTAGGTAATTCAATGACAGTTTTGATATGATGTAAATGCTGTCACCCTGAGCTTGGATTTCTTTGAGGGCATATCCCTAGTTGCGAAGGGTCTCAAACCCTGAACTAATCGGCTTTACTCTTACGGATACCAATTCTTTGATAAATCTCTCCATTTCGGATTTAACGACTCAATTAACGCTACTTTTTTTTTGGCCATGTAGGTAAGACTGGTTCATAGCCTATTCTTTGCAAAAAAACGTTGATTACACTTGAGATCCTTCGACGTACTATACTCAAAAACCATCGGACTAATTTGGACCGCTCAGGATGACAGCCTTAGTTTCGTCATCGAATTGCCTAGCATCGACAATGATGACGATCGTGTTTTAAAAAGATGAAGATTTAATTAAAGCATCCTTCCCCTTATCAAAGGGGAAGACAGAAGGGGTCGAATGAACTATGACACTTTAGTGCTAAAAACCGCTTCATGTTAGCTAGCTGAATTCATTTCGCATAAATAGATCTGTAGATTCTTCGTCTTGAATGCTCGGAATCAGGATAACTACCTAACCCCTCTCACTTCACATACACCGTTTTTGTATTCACAAACTCTCGAATTCCATATAAACCGAGCTCTCTTCCATATCCTGATTGCTTGATACCACCAAATGGTAACCTTGGATCGGATTTCACAAAATCATTCACAAAGCAGCATCCGGCTTCCAATTGTTCTGCTGCTATTTTCTCTGCTTTTTCTATATTTCTTGAATATATAGAAGCACCCAATCCAAATTGAGAATCATTAGCTACTTCGATAGCTTCTTTTTCATTTTTAACTTTTATCATCGTTGCTACAGGACCAAACAGTTCTTCTTCATAAGCCAGCATTCCCTTGGTAACATCTTCCAACATCGTGATCGGATAAAAAGCCCCTTTTATGTTTAGCCTTTCTCCACCTATAGTCGCCTTTGCTCCTTGCTTTATACTCTGTTCAACTTGATCGGCTAGTTGATCTCTTAGATCTATGCGTGCAAGCGGTCCAACATCTGTTCCTTCTTCAAATGGGTCACCTAATTTCTTCGCCTCCATCAACTCTTTGAACTCAGCCACAAATTCGTCGTAAACTTCTTCCACTATCACAAACCTCTTAGCCGCTATACAACTTTGTCCACTATTTAATAATCTTGAATTAACACAATTTTCTGCCGAAGCTTTGATATCAGCATCAGCTAAAATTATAGAAGGATCGCTCCCTCCTAATTCCAGAACTGTTTTCTTTAGAGCTTCTCCTGCTTGCGCTGCTACAATTTTACCCGCCTTTGTACTTCCTGTTAAAGTAACAGCGGCAATCCCTTCGTGCTGAATAATAGGCTTCATATTGTCGCTTTTAACCAAAATAGAGCGAAACAGATCACTTGAAACTCCGGCATCGGAGATGAGTTTCTCCATTTCCAAAGCAGAACCGGTTACATTTTCTGAATGACTTAAGATTACGGCATTTCCTGCCATCAAAGCGGGTGCTGCAAAACGAAATAGTTGCCAAAAAGGAAAATTCCACGGCATTATGGAAAGTACTGTCCCAAGAGGGTTGAATGTAACGTAGCTTTTTGTCGCATCTGTTTTCACATGGTCTTCAGCGAGAAATTGATCTGCATTTTTTGCATAATATTCACAAACCCAAACACATTTTTCAATTTCACTGCGTGATTGTGAAATAGGCTTCCCCATCTCTTCAGACATCAGCCTGGCCAGCTCTTCTTTTCTCTTTTCAAGCAAGCTTGCAATCGTATTTAGATAGGGTGCTCTTTGCCCAAAACTCTCTTTTTTCCAAAGAGATTGTGCTTTATTCGCATTCTCTATGATTCTTGTAACCTCATCAGAGCTCATCTCTGAATATTCTTTGATCACTTCTTCGGTTGCAGGATTAACAGTTTTCATAATACCTCTATTGATTTAGTCTTTTGCTCTACAACAGTTTAAAAGGCTTAGAAATTCGTTTGTTCCTAATTAGATCATGCAATATTGAATATTGAACAAAGAATATTAAATGTTCGGTTTAGAATTTAGCTCTCTCAAAAACTCCAACGAACACTTCTATCTGCGCTGATCTTTCATTTTATACTCGAACTTCTTCTCGTTTACCACATTTTCGGCTTCATCGGCTGGGTCAGCATAGTAATCATCTGAGTAGGTGCTACTCAATTTTGTTACTTTCTCCTGAATCATAGACTGTGCAGTAATGATCTTTCTTTTCTCTTCTTGAGATTCTGCATTCTTGAACCGTTCAGAAAGTTCGGCCAATTTCTTTTTATAGAATGCTAATTCTAAAGTTTTTATAGTACTCTTGGCTGTTCGATACGGGTTTTTATCCTTCTCATACTTTAGCCCAACTTTTTCCTGATGCCTTTCGCTGGGTGAATATTGCTCCAATAACACATCCCCAACTAATCTAGGAAATGGCTCTGCTTTCCCCGAGTACACTTGAATGGTAATATCTTCTTCGTTTTTATATCGCTCTAAAATATCCTGATAGAAAACTTTTAGCTCTTCATCTTCAAAAAGCTTGTCATTCGTGAATGAGCAAATATATTCCACCATATCACGTCCGTAGGTAATCATCAAACGGATAAGCTCTTTTTCGGACTGTGGGTTTTTCTCATATTTAAGAAGTTCATTCTTTTTTGAAACTTTACTCTCTTTCTTTTCTAACTTTGAAGTTGTCGTAATAAAAGATTGGTCTTTTTCTCTTTTCTTGTTTACGATTCTTTCTAATTTACGAAATAAATCACGATCATAACCCAAAGTAAGTCCTTTTGTATGCTCATGTAAATCCTGCACATAAACAGGCATATCCTCTTTTAAAGGAATGTGAGCAATGGATTCCAATATCCTCTCGATGAGTTTATTACGTTTACCGGGGTCTTCAGACTCCCCAGTTAAAATTAACTTGGAGATCAAAAAATCAATAAAACCCAAAGTGTTTTCTCTTTTTCGTTTGTCAAACCCCTCCTTTTTAAACTTCTTCACATATGAATCTGGATCTTCCCCATCAGGTAGTTCTAATATTTTTACATTCATTCCTTGAGATAAACCAATATCAATCCCTCTCATCATAGCGTTTTGCCCAGCATCATCTGAGTCATAGATCATTATTAAAGTATCACCATATCTCTTAAGAATCTTTATCTGACCGGGTGTTAAAGCCGTACCCGAACTTGCTACCACATTTTTAATCCCGTGTTCATTTAATGTAATTACATCGGTATACCCTTCAACAAGAATCACTTCTTTATTCTTACGGATCTCGTTTTTTGCAAAATTAACCCCATATACAACTTCGCTCTTGTTATACACTTTGGTTTGAGCCGAGTTGATATATTTCGCGGTTTTCTCATTACCAAGAACTCGTCCGGCAAAGGCAATTACTTTCCCCGTAGTTCCAAAAATGGGAAACATCAGTCTTCCCCGAAATGTATCGTAAAAACCCTCTCCTCTTTGACTGGGTTTGATCAGATCAGCTTCAACTAAATATTCTTCTGATATACCTGCATTTAATGCTGCTTTATAAAGATCGCTTCCTCCCGTAGGCGCATAACCGAGTCCATATTTTTTAAAAACTTCCCGATTGTATCCTCGTTTTTCTAAGTACTTTAAAGCTTTATCTGCATCCGGGTTTTCAATAAGGTTTCTGTAGAAATAGATTCCGGCAAATTTAAGCGCATGGTAGATTCCTTCTTTTTGTTGAAGACTCTCAGAAGGCTCTGAACTTTCTTCTTCCGGAATAAATACCCCATATCGGTCGGCTAGCTGTCGAACTGCTTCTGTGAAACCGATTCCATCTTGATCCATCACAAATTTAAACACATCCCCTGATTCCCCACATCCAAAACACTTATAAATACCTAATCGGGGCGTTACGTTAAATGAAGGAGTCTTTTCATCATGATAAGGACATAAACCTGTAAAACCACTCCCTGAGCGCTTCAGTTTTACATAGTCGCCCACTACTTCTACGATATCAGCAGCGTCACGAACTTCTTCTTTTTTATCGTCAGTTATCATGTGACAATGATACGGATTTTTAAGGAGTAGTATAACAACAGGTAATGGCGGATTTGCAGTTAAATCTACCTATCTGAAAATATAACCCATTAATATTCACTATTCTTTACCCTTTAACGCTTTCCATTGCCCTGCAATGGTAGTATATTCCATCGCACAAAAATTTGAACGATAAAGAACAAAAATGAGCGTATTAGTAGGAAATGATACCCGACTGATTGTACAGGGTTTTACCGGAAGTGAAGGAAGTTTTCATGCGGGTCAAATGATCGAGTATGGAACTAATGTTGTTGGTGGAGTAACTCCTGGAAAAGGCGGGCAAACTCACTTAGACCGACCAGTTTTTAACACTGTTGCCGATGCTGTTAAAGAAGTACAGGCTAACACATCTATCATTTTTGTTCCTCCGGCTTTCGCTGGCGATGCAATCACTGAAGCTGCATTTGCAGGTATCAAAGTGATTATTTGTATCACAGAAGGTATTCCGGTTAAAGACATGATCGTTGCTAAGCAAGTTGTAAACAGCCACGATGCTGTACTGATCGGACCTAACTGTCCGGGACTTATTACCCCGGGTGAAGCAAAAGTAGGAATCATGCCTGGAAGTATTTTCTCAAAAGGGAAAGTTGGTTTGATCTCAAGATCAGGAACGTTGACTTACGAAGCTGTTGATCAGTTGACAAAAGAAGGCTTGGGTCAGAGTACTGCTATCGGTATTGGTGGAGATCCGGTTATCGGAACCACTCACCTTGACGCTGTTAAATTACTTCAAGCAGATCCTGATACAGAAGCGATCGTATTGATTGGTGAAATTGGTGGTTCAGCGGAAGAAGAAGCTGCTGAATACATTGCAAAGCATGTTGATAAACCTGTTGTTGCATTCATCGCTGGTTCAACAGCGCCTCCCGGCCGACGTATGGGACATGCCGGTGCAATCATTTCTGGTGGTAAAGGAACTGCTCAAGAAAAGAAAAAAGCACTTGCTGCTGCCGGAATTACTGTTGTTGACAGTCCTGCAGAAATTGGTGTTACACTAAAAAATATGCTTGAAACTGCTTAAGTTTCTTTTCTTATCGAATATTCAAAGCCTCCACTCATAAGAGTTGGAGGCTTTTTTTATAACTTTTTGATAATAGCCTCGTAGTCAACGGGAAATTCTAACCTAAGTGCAATCAACCGCGTGAAAAAATACCTTCCTGTTATTGGAATTCTAGCTGGTTTTAAATTTCTGATTCACTGGTTCGGAAATCAAAATTATGGATTCCATCGCGATGAACTCCTCCATCTATCCGTGAGTGAACATCTCGATTGGGGTTATTTTGAATTTCCCCCTTTTATAGCGCTTATTGGTAAAATCTCCTACCTATTTTTTGATTATTCGCTAATTGGAGTTCGCATATTCCCCACTTTTGCTGGTTTAATAATCCTCTATCTTTGCTGTGCTATAACTAAAGAACTCGGTGGTAAATCCAAAGCAGTTCTATTAGCAGGAATTTCCGTATTAGCCTTCCTTCCATTTTACCGAAATCATACGTTGTTCCAACCTGTTGTTTTTGATCAGTTATTCTGGACGCTTGGATTCTACTTTCTAGTCAAGTTCATAAAAACAGAACAGCACAAATTTTTACTACTGATGGGAATTGTAGCTGGGATTGGATTGATGAACAAATACACTATGTTGATTTGGGGTTTTGGAATAGCCATTAGTCTTCTTTTTTATAAAAAAGCTGAACTGTATAGATCGAAATGGCTTTATCTATCTGGAATTATAGCACTACTCATATTTGTTCCTAATATCGTTTGGCAATTACAGCATGACATTCCTTTTTTACTTCACTTAGATGCGTTACAAGACAAACAATTAGATGCCATCAATCCCTTAGAATTTGGATTGGCTCAACTTGAATACCCTTTCACATTAATAGTGAGTTTTATTGGTCTTTGGGGATTATTCTTCGATTCTAAACTAAAAAAGTACGCTGTATTAGGAATTTCATTTTTAGCCATATTTATCACCATGTGGATACTGAATTCAAAAGCATATTACTTCTTTTCAGCCTATCCCATTGTGTTTGCAGCTGGAGCAGTTAAAATTGAGCAATTACTTTCAAAAAGAACTAAATGGAATTACGCCGTAGCTAGTATCTTATTATTACCGATTATTCCTTTTATCCCGCAACTCACCCCTATTCTACCAATTGAAACCTATGTAGAATATACTGACAAACCTTTGGTTGATGGTAGAATTGAGCTTACTGGAGATTATGCAGATATGTTTGGTTGGGAAGAACAGGTGGCATTGGTTGATAGTTTGTATCAAGAACTATGTACAGATGGGAAAACCAATTGCGTTATCTGGGCGGAAAATTATGGAGAAGCAGGGGCAATTAAGATCTTAGGAGACAAATACGGATTGCCAGATCCTATAAGTAGGCATGGAAGTTTTTGGTTATGGGGCTTTCAAGAAAAAGATGCTGATATATGGATAAGTATTGGTAATGAAACAGAGTCAGTGAATTCTGTTTTTAACGAAGTAGAACTTTTTAAGCGTGTTTATCATAAATATGCAATTGGTGAAGAGAATGGGATTCCTATCTATATAGGTAGAAATCCTAAAGTAAATATCGAACAATGGTGGCAAAACTATGAAAAGAATGTTTTCGATTAGAAAATTATTCTACCTGATTGTCACATTGCCAAATAGCTATACCATAAAACAAGCCTGGTTTATAAATCTTTGCAGATCAAATAGTTTTGGTTTTCTATTGACAAAGTGATGACTATATTAGCCCTATCTAAAGTTGATAGATGGTATTTGAATGCCAATAAAGACCGGGTACATAGTGTAAATAAAGCTTATTGATTAAGCTGAGTTAAACGTTAAAAAAAGTTACTAGCTGCTCCCTTTATTTTAATCTTGGATATCTTTCATCAACTAATATTTTTTAATCTAATTAATGACAAAGTGAAAAGAACTCTAAAATTAATTGTTGCTTTTTTAGTGCTGTCTAGCACAATGGTAGCAGCACAAACCACTGAGCAAGTAGTGGATAATATTGTAAAAGAAGCAACTGAAAATTCTCATCTTGAGAAACTAGCTCATGAGCTTTTGGATGTGATCGGGCCCCGCTTAGTTGGTACTCCTCAACAGCTAAATGCTCATAATTGGGCTGTAGAAACATTCAAAGAATGGGGAATTGAAGCTGAAAACGAACAATTTGGCGAATGGCGTGGATGGGAGCGTGGAATCACTCATGTGGATCTTACCTACCCTAGAACTGTTAGCATGGAAGGAATGATTCTAGCTTGGAGTCCGGGTACTAAAAAGAATGGCGTTGAAGGAGAAGTTATTACTATTCCTGATGTTGCAAACAAAGCTGCTTTTGAAGAATGGCTTCCAAATGCTAAAGGAAAGTATGTATTGGTATCTATGCTCCAGCCTACAGGACGTCCTGATTATAACTGGGAAGAATTTGCTACAGAAGAATCTTTCGCAAAAATGAAAGAAGACCGTAGTGAAGCTTCTAGAGCTTGGAGACAAAAAATTGAGAATACAGGATACACTTCAAGAACTATTATTGAAGCTTTAGAAAGTGCGGGTGCTGTTGGGATTATTCAATCGCGATGGTCTCAAGGTTTTGGAGCGAATAAAATATTCAGCTCAAGCACCCGAGAAATTCCTACAGTTGATCTATCTCTTGAAGATTACGGATTACTATATCGCTTAGCAGAATACGGTGATAAACCAAAAATTCACGTTAAAGCTACCTCTAAAGAACTTGGAAAAGTTAAGACATTCAATACAATTGCTACTATTCCCGGTACAGAAAAGCCTGATGAGTATATCGTTCTTTCTGCACATTTCGATTCTTGGGATGGCGGTACCGGTGCTACTGATAACGGAACAGGATCTATCACAATGATGGAAGCTGCTCGTATTCTGAAAAAAGTATATCCTAATCCTAAAAGAACAATAATTGTTGGTCTTTGGGGTAGTGAAGAACAAGGCTTAAACGGATCTGGTGCATTTGTACAAGACCGTCCGGAAGTGGTTGAAGGGCTACAAGCACTATTCAACCAAGATAATGGTACCGGCCGTGTTGTTAGAATTTCAGGACAGGGTTTCTTACACGCTTATGAGTTCATGGGAAGATGGTTAGAAGCAGTACCTAACGATATTCGTCGCCATATTGAAACTACATTCCCGGGCACGCCTGGTGGCGGTGGTTCTGACTATGCTTCTTTTGTATCAGCTGGTGCACCTGGATTTTCTTTAAGCTCTCTTAACTGGAGCTATTTCAACTACACATGGCATACTAATCTTGATACTTATGATAAGATCGTATTCGATGATGTTAGAAATAATGCGATTCTTACAGCTGTATTAACTTATATGGCTAGTGAAGATCCAAAAACTTTCCCTAGAGATAGAGCAGTTCTACCAATTAACCGTAGAACTGGCGAGCAAATGACTTGGCCAACACCAAGAACTCCACAAAGAGACGGTGGTAATTAATCACTGATCTTATTTTAAGATTTTAAAAAAGCCTTCTCATCGAGAAGGCTTTTTTTATAACTTCAATTCTGCTTAATACATTATCACTAAATCAAGTCCTTCAGTTATGAAGTATAAAATACCAGCTCAAACGACTATTGGTCACATTCACCTGAAAGTATCTGACCTAAAACAGTCATTAAGTTTCTACTGCGACCTGCTTGGTTTTGAAATTACTACACTTTATGGAGAACAAGCTGCCTTTATCTCAGCCGGAGGGTATCATCATCATATCGGATTAAATACCTGGTTTAGTGAAAATGCTGAACCTGCCCCAAGAAATGCGCCCGGATTATTTCACACTGCTATTTTATATCCGCAGAGAAAAGATCTAGCTGAAATTCTTCAACGATTAAGAGAATATAAATATCCACTTACTGGAGCTTCCGATCATGGAGTTTCAGAAGCACTTTATTTAGATGATCCCGATGGCAATGGAGTAGAATTATATTGGGACAGACCCAAGGCTCAATGGCCTACAAAAGAGGATGGGACTCTAGATATGTATACCAAACCCTTAGATGTCATTGACTTGCTAAATGAACTTTGACATTTAAATTAATCTCGGATCAAGAGTTCACAAATCTCTTCTCAATAAGATCGAAAAAACCTTGAACTAGTAGTGCCAATACAGCAGCGGGAATTGCACCTTCTAAGATCAATGCAGTGCTATCTAATCGTATTCCTGTAAGAATTGGTTGACCATATCCTCCTGCCCCAATTAAAGCTCCTAAAGTTGCTGTACCTACATTTATTACTGCTGATGTTTTTATTCCGGCCAGAATTGTAGGCAGTGCAATAGGTAACTCGATCTTTTTTAAGATCACAGAATTCGGTAAGCCCAAAGCATAAGCTGATTCCATTACCGGCTCTGAAATATTTTTAATTCCGGAATGTGTATTTCTAACAATAGGAAGTAAACTATATAAAAATAATGCAGCCATTGCCGGAACAGATCCAATTCCTAATAACGGAATCATAAATACAAGTAATGCCAAAGATGGTATAGTTTGCAGCACTCCTACAAAACCAATTAAAGAACTTTCTATGGATTTTACCTTAGCAGCTAATACACCTAATGGAATGGCAACTATAATTGCCAAACCTAATGAAATTCCCACTAAATAAAGATGTCCCCATGTATTTTTGAGTAATCTACTCCACATAGTTTCTGCTTTGATCTCTGTAGTTATACTCAAGTTATTTTGGATAAACTCAGAAGCTGTAGCTCCATCCGACTTACCATTCAATTTTACTGCGGCATTCATTCCAATCATCTGCTCTTCTGAAATTAAACCTGCCATAGATTTTAACACGTCCACTGCTTCAGCATTACTGTTTTCAAGCTCTAACCGATATAAAAATATAGCCTCATATTCAGGAAAGAAATTCAGATCATCTTCTAAAACCTTCAAATTATAGTAATCAATTTCTGCATCGGTAGAATACAGATCAATAACATCAATATTGCCTGCATCAAGCCCACGATATGCTAGATCATGATCTAACCCGGTTACATTTGTACTGTTTAATGCATAATGAATCCGAAGCCCTTTCCATCCATCTTCTCTATCTAAAAACTCGTTACTGAATCCATACTTTAACGCTTCATGATCCTTTAAATCTGAAATGGCATTGATCTTCAATGAGGTCGGTTTTTCATTTTTCATCCCTAAAGCGTAGGTATTGTTAAAGCCTATTGGGTCCGTGATGCCCACCCCTAATTCTCTTAACTCCGTCCTTAATTCATCAAAATTTGCAACACTTTTACCTTGTAAGATCTCTTGAATGATAGTGCCCGTATATTCCGGATATATATCAATCTCTCCGGCTTGCAATGCATTCCAAAGAATTCGGGTACCTCCCAATTGTTCGAAATGATCGGTATCAAGTCCCTTGGCTTCAAAAAGTTGTGATGTGATCTCGCCTAAGATCACCGACTCAGTAAATAACTTACTTCCTATTTTTACAGATTCTTGAGCAGATGAATTGACAGAACTAAAAAAATAAACTCCTAAAACTAAAATCACTTTTGTTATTTGGAAGGAGTTTGAGAAATCTAAAATCTTTATTCCTTGTAGCCTCATTTTTAGATTTTTCCATTGAATATTCTTTGTTCGGTATTGGTTATTCATTATTCAATACTCCTCCAACGGACTTCTTTGAGCTTTAATGAACCGCTCTACAAATTCACTAGCAGGATTTTTTGTGATCTGATGAATGCCTCCCTGTTGAACGATCTCTCCTTCCTTCATAAGTACAATTTCATTCCCCAGAAAAGCAGCTTCCCCTAGATCATGTGTTACCAACAGTACTGTTTTATTTAGAGATCGAAAAATATCCTTTAGATCTGATTGCAATTCGTGTCTTACAAGCGGATCAATGGAACCCAATGGTTCGTCAAACAAAAGTATATCCGGATCTAGCATCAATGCGCGAATTAGACTTATACGTTGAGCCTGCCCTCCTGAAATATCACCCGGTTTTCGGTCTAACATTTTTTTATCAATGCGTACTAGGTCACTCAGTTCTGCTAATCGAGATTCAATTTTATCGTTTGTCCATCCCAGATATTTTGCAGCAAGTGCTGCATTTTCCCAAGCTGTTAAATGAGGGAATAATCCTCCATTCTGAATTACATATCCCATCTTTCTTCTAAGAGGCAATATATTTTCTTCGGTTAGCAATTCTCCATCAATGCTGACAGAGCCCTCTTCTTGATCGATCAAACCCATTATTATGCGGAGCAAGGTCGATTTGCCACATCCACTGGGACCAATAAGTGCAAATGCCTTCCCTTTCGGGATCTTCAGATCAATACCTTTCAGTACTTCTTTTGAAGAATAAGATTTTTTGACGCCTTGAATTGAGATCATACTTTAAGGTAACAGATACAAATAAAAAACCCTGAGTTAACTTTCAATAACTCAGGGTTAGATACTAGGAGAAATGAATAGGATCAAGTATTAACTTAGCCCTACATTCTGTTCATATGTCAAGATTCTCTTGATTCCTTTTTGCTTTAAGCTTTTTGTAAGCATAGGCTCCACCTGCTGCGGCAAGTAATCCAAGACCACCATCAATAGGAGCTTGTGAAGGAGTTACCGGTAAACCCGGTTGTGCCATCGCAACTGCTGATAGAATTAATAGAATTGTAGTGGCTAAGATAAATAGTAGTAGTGTTTTCATAATAGAGGGATTAGGAATGAAATGAATGGAGTAGAAACCTGCCATCCTAAGTGTTATTTAATTAAAGTCATTTGTTTGGTTAATACTTGTCCCGGAGCAGTTAAGCGGTAGTAATAAATGCCACTTGAGAGTGCTGTCGCGTTCCAAGCGATCTGATGAGACCCTGCTGCTTTGGTAGTGTTTACTAGCTCGGCAACCTTTTGTCCGGTTATGTTATATATCGAGATATTTACAGGGCCATTCTCTGCTACTGAATACCTAATAGTAGTACTCGGATTAAATGGATTCGGATAATTTTGCTCCAACTCGAATTGCTCAATTCGGGCAAACTCATTTTCAAGTCCAACAGTTATTCCCGGGGTAATATCCACCTTAAATCGATACTCGTCACCGCTCGCTTTTGCTTTTAACGCAGGTACTTGTAATACTGTTTGAGCTGACTTTTTTTGCTTACTTGCAATTGTAAACGAGTACAAAGATTCTTCTCTCATATCTATCTCGATATCCAATTCAGTATCAGTTAAAGTAATTGTCCACTCGTCTGGAATGTTCGTCCAATTTGGCCAGCTTAATTCAAAATCTCCTGAGATTCCCATATCGTTGAAATCCAGAATGTACTCCTGAATAACATCAGGGTTCAGCGCTCTTGCATCCTGTGATAGACGAAGCATCTCTTCACCGCTATTTCGAATAAAAGCAATGTTAGGTGATCCATTTATAGGATTAAGTTTGGTCCCATCAAATTGATCTTCATCTTCATTAGAATATGCGGTAAAAAAGAATTTCGAAGAAAGATCGTTATATCCTTCTCCCTTTACATGCAGATCCATACTTCTATAATCGAATGTGTTCTTTTTACTATAAACCTCTATATCAGCCGCACTTCCTGTTTTAGCTGTAGTTGGTATTTTTACGTTAGTTAGGTCTGTAAGTAATCCGCTCGCCTTTTCAATGAAGAAACCTTGCCATGCCGATAATACCTGACTAGTACCCAGATTATAACTCAGATAAGAACTTGAAGCATCACTCCATACTTTAACGGAACTCTTAATCCCACCAAATAAAATACCTGCACCAGATGCATTTCCATCAATATCATCAAGGTTTATATTCGACTGAAAGGGATTTCCTAATAAAGTAAAGTCATTAGAAATAGTCACGTTAACATCTGAACCAGGTTCCGAGCCACTTACATCCAGATCTAAAGGCAACTCCGAACTTCCGCCAGTCGTGTTATCATAAAAATATACAATGACGCCTAAGCCATCTCCCCACGCTGTACTCATGTTCGTTGGAATCGCCCATCCGTTTGAACCATCAGAAGCTGCATTGTAATATATATTAGCTGCTTTATCTGAATCACTCCCCCCCGTTACTCCCTGAATTGCTGTATCATCCGAGATATCTGAAACAGTTGCTCCGGTTTTTGGAATTGAGAACATACGCCAACCGGCATCTCCTGAAATTGTTCTTGTCTGACCGTTTGCTGAAACACTCATCCAACAACAAATACAAACTATTAGTAACTGTTTAACCATAATACCCTCATGCGCTTAGTTGATAGAAATTTTTGTATAGAAACACAGTATTGTTCTTTATTTTTTTAACTTCACCTTACTAATATCATTTATTTTGCAATGATTATTAATAAGTCAATATTGTTATCGGTTATTTTACAACTTTTTTTAAGTATTTACATTAGAATTTTAAAAGTTTCTCTTAGTTCATTATTTATAAATAACTTATTTACGTTACAATTTTTAACAATCAGTTATATTTTTACATTCATTTGTAAAAATCACATAAAAAAACCCGAGCACTTTTCAATGCTCGGGTTTAATTTTTTTGTAGATTTCTATAAAAAACGGTCGATAAAGATCACCATGTTTTGATTAATACAGACCTTAGGAGTAATAGTGAATTAAGCTAAAGGATCGTCTTCCTGATTCTTCTTGTCTTTAAGCTTTTTCCATGCATACGCACCGCCCGCTGCTGCCAATAATCCAAGACCTCCATCAATAGGTGCTTGGGTTGGACCCGTAGGACCTCCCGGAAAACCTGGTTGGCCATAAACAACAACCGTAAGCATGATTGTAAGTACAAGTGTAAGAAAGAATAAGAGTGAGATTTTCATAATTGGTTGAATTGAGAATTTAAAATTCAAGATTGAAAATTGGGTTTATCATTGCTATGTATTTCCCAATTTTTAATTCATAATTTTTCATTTTGAATTGCCGAAGGCTAATTACTTAATTAAAGTCATTTGTCTAGTTAATACTTGTCCCGGTGCGGTAAGGCGATAGTAATAAATACCACTTGCCTGTGCCGCTGCATCCCATGTTAATTGATACGATCCCGCTGTTTGTGTAGCATTTAAAATTTCAGCTACTTTTTGTCCCATCACATTATATACCGTGATAGTAACAGGTCCAGTTTTTCCTACTGAATATTTAATTGAAGTAGTAGGGTTAAATGGATTCGGATAATTCTGTTCTAATGAAAACTCGGTAACCTTTTCCAGTTCATCTTCATTACTAACTGATGTACTTGGCTCCACAACAACTGTAAATCGTTCGTTAGCAGGGGCTTGTTTTGCCTTAGGTAATGGCATACTCAAAGCATCATTCTGAGTTGAAGGATTTGTTTTCACCTTTCTTTCTATATCTAGTTTAATAGAACCTGAAGTAGATAGGTCGTACTCCTCATTCGTTACATTATCAATTAAGGTAACCGACCATGAACTTGGTATGTTTTCTAATTCGCCCCAATGCAGATCGTATGTTCCATTCTCTGAAACTTCCACATCTAGTGGGATATCAACTTGATGATCCAGATCGTATGGATATGAATTAATCTGAACAGCAACTTCATTTTCTTTGCTAAACAAACCAATGTAAGATGTATTATATGAACCTAAGTAATATGCATCATTAGCATCCAGGCCAAACTCAGCACCTTCTTTAAACCTGATACTAGCCTCTACTTCTTTACCTTGGCCAGCGAGTGTGAAATTCAGTTTTCCTATATCATCTAATGCTTGTTTTGCTGTAAGCGTTGCATAGGTAAACGTATAGTTCGTAGCCGTCGTAGTCTTAACAAAAAAGCCCTCTCCAATTGCAATGGTATCGGCATCTGAACTGGCATCATTCGCATCTAAAGCTGTATAACTACCACCTCTATATACATATGCAAAATTATTTAGATCAGCATTGTTATTGAAACCCAGCTTATTAACATCTAGTCTCTTCGCAAATGGATTACCCACTAAATTCCAACCATCGTTAGGCTGAGATGGCGTTTCTGATGCGGTGTGTGAAAGTGAAATGGGTCCAACATCTGTGATGGGTGATGAACCTGCAAATAATAAGGTTTTAGGAAATCCACCTTGCGTACCCGAAATATCTACCTCATCATCTTCGTATACGTACACCGCATAACCTTTTGCTTGGGTCATATTGTCTGATTGATTACCCACTGAAGTGTAACCATTATCTAAGTTTCCTTTAACGGTTTCGTCATAGGTATAAACATTCGAAGTACCACTTTCTGTGTCAGCTCCGGTAAAACCCTGCGTCCAAATATCACCTAAAATATTGTCGATGGTTGTAGTAACCGGACTTGATATAAATCTCCAGCCTGCCGTTCCGGTAATTTGGCTTCTGGTACTGAAAGGACTACCGTCTACTCGTGTACCCGGTGAAATTGTTAATGAAGCATTTGCATCGGTATGATCAACAAAAGCACCTGTTCCATCTGGGTTGCGGGATAAGGATTCATTACTTGGTCCAGTTACATAAGAAACCGAATCAAGTCTTGTACCATCACTTTTAACAAGTACTATTTTCTCATTTGAATTATTTAAACTTAAATCAGAAGAAGAATTAATTACAGTAGAACCTCCAAAGCTTCCTGTTGGCGTTCCACTATCATCAAAAATAACGATAGCACTTTTCGCTTTGATCGTAGTTTCTGAAGCAAATGTATGCCTTACAGCATCGTCATCATTTATCGTCCAGTTACTAATATCTACATCTACATCTTCATTGTTATAAATTTCAACAAACTCATCATCATCGGCATCAGGATGGGTTCCATCCCCGTTAGCATCTACTTCTGGGTCAGAGTTCACCTCATTAATTACTACACTAGGTGTGGCGTTGTCATTAATTTTAAGCGTATAGGTTTTATCACCGGCTGCATTTAAAATTGCTGTTCCTGCAGTTGTTACATTACTCAGATCAAATACTGCTGATTCAAGCCCTTCGTAAGGAGCATCGTTGGTTACCGTAAAGGTAGCATTCTTTGTTTCGTCGTTACCAGCAGCAGTGTTAAAAGTCAGCGTTGTTGTGCTAGTACTTGTAAAATCACTTGGAGTGGTAGAACTAGAAGCTTCATTATACACTACATCTACACTTACTGAATTTCCATCAGCATCTTCTAAGATCACGGCTATATTTACTGCCCCTGCATCCTCAGAAACGGTTGCCGTACTTGTTGTAAAACGTAAAGTTGGTACTTCAGATAAGTCGGTACTTCCGGCAGCTCCCGGAGAGCCGTTTGCTTCAGTTCCACCTACAATCGCGGTTGATGAATTACTGAAATTGGAATCATCTATGCTTCCATTTGAAGCAACATTAGAAATGGCATTAAGCTCTTTCGAAGTTCCACTTGTACTACTAATTTCATAATTGACTCTAGATATTTCCAAACCAGCAGAATTCGTTAAGACAATTTCGTCTCCACTGCTTCCATTCACCAAACTCGAACTTGAGATAACATAATCTCCTATATTACTGCCATTTCCCAAAGGATCTACACTATTTGCTAAAACTAAGAAACCTTCAGCAGGTATAACTAAAGAACCTACAATGGTATGAGAATTAGCACCATCATCTTTAATAACAAAACCTTCAAGATCAAATGAGACCGATCTTTTATTATATAGCTCTATGTACTCGTTAGTACCTTCATCCCCTGCAGGATTGGCCATAAACTCTGTTATTATTATATCTCCTGGCACTTGGGCGAACGCAGTTGCTATAAATGCTACACACATTCCTGCGGTTAGTATCAGTTTTTTCATATACCTAAATTGTGATTGCTAATAAATTATTTATAATTACAGAGTACTAAATGAATGTCAAGACTGCAACTGATCTATGTAAACAAACTGTTAGGATTTTTTAAATGAAGGTGTGAGTGATGAAGAAACTACTGATCCTAGTCAATGTTTTTTCGACTCCTGAGGTCATTCCTGCGGAGGATATACATAACTTCTTTTACGAATGGAACTCAGGTGGTTAATAAGAAGCGGTTTTTTTGCCCCCTTCTGTCTTCCCCTTCAACAAGGGGAAGGACCCCTTAATTAAATTTTTATCTTTTTAAGAAGGCAAAATATCCAGAACAAGCTCCAAAACGAATTCCGGGAAACATGGGTATGAATAATATCAAGGAATGGAAATCATCGTGAGCAAGAAAAGAGTAGTAACATGACTCGTGGATATCTACATGTTTTCCGGTGGTTTTTGATACTTTTGTCCACACAAAAGTATGATAGATAACTAACAATCTACTCGTTGTTCCGTCCCCTTACTTTTGCCTTGACGCAAAAGTAACAAAAGGTCAATAAGATTCTAAACTCCTCCCATCAGAAACTATCCATCAACGTTGATAAAAACCTGTGCTGATGGTTCGTCAAACAAAGAATCTTAGTATTGGGTTTGTTCATGTTGCACAACAACGATGATTATAAATAGTCGTGTAATAACCCCTTCGTTCTTCCCCAAAACAAAAAAAGCCTACCCAAATGGGCAGACTTTTAAATAAAACCTTTGTTCGGAATAAACTAGTAGCTATAAAAGCCTTCGCCGGTTTTGTTACCAAGCTTACCTGCATCCACCATTTTAACAAGTAGTGGCGCCGGACGATATTTAGGATCTTTGAATCCTTCGTATAATACATTTAAGATATCTAAACATACATCAAGTCCGATAAAGTCAGCTAAGCGAAGTGGTCCCATTGGATGAGCCATTCCTAGTTTCATAACCTCATCTACATTTTCCGGTGTTGCTACGCCTTCATGCACACAGAAAATAGCTTCGTTGATCATCGGCATTAACACTCTGTTACTTACAAATCCCGGAAAGTCATTAACCGGAACCGGTACTTTGGCTAGTAATTTAGAAGTCTCTTCTACTACTTTATATGTTTCATCATCTGTTTCTAAACCACGTACAATTTCTACCAACTTCATTACCGGCACCGGATTGAAAAAATGCATTCCGATAAACTTCTCAGGGCGACCTGTTAATGAGGCTAACTTGGTAATAGAAATTGAGGATGTGTTACTTGCGAAAATTGCGTGATCAGGAGCGTTTTCATCAACTTGGCTCCATACACTTTTCTTGATATCATAATTCTCAGGTACAGCTTCAACGATCAAATCAACGTCTTTAACACCTTCTGCGATACTTAATGTAGGCGTAATGCTTTCTAAAGTAGTTACTTTTTGCTTTGCGGTGATCTTTTCTTTGCTAACCATTCGTTCTAAATTCTTATCGATGGTTGCAATCGCTCTGTCAGCAAATTCTTGTTTGGTTTCGATCAAATTAACAGGAATGCCATTCATCGCAAAAACATGCGTAATCCCATTTCCCATTGTGCCGCCACCAATTACCGCTACTTTCTTGATATCCATATCGCTTTTTTATTTTAGATTTGTTCTTTCGCCTTAAGGTACAAAGTTTTGAAAGCGCTTTTCAATAAATAATAGCTATCAGGGATGTAAAAGCTTTTGTATGGAATAATCCCCTTTGCGAGGAGGTCCGAGGATTCGAGGCAACGACTCAATCTCCCAAAATGAGACCACATCAAAAGTCACGTTCTAACCCCTTCTGTCTTCCCCTTCAACAAGGGGAAGGACGCCTTGATTAAATCTTTATCTTTTTAAGTCATCAGCGTCATCCTGAACCATGTGCTGAACTTGTTTCAGTATTGATTCAGGATCTGTGTAAGTGCATATCCATCACTTGAGACACTAAGGTCATTCCTGCGGAGGCAGGAATCTGGATTGTTATCAATGGTACACTCCTTTAAGCCTATCAGGATCTCGGGCATGCGCCGCGAGATGACTAGAAAGATTCATCTTGATTCCGAGAATTCGAGACGAAGGATCTGCGCAGTAATTTTACAAATAGAACTCAGATGATTAATAGTCAGCCGTTTCTTAGACCTACCCTCGACATCACTTGAGACCCTTCGGCGTACTACAATCGAAACCCAAAAAAAATATACCCCGCTTAGGGTAACAGCTATGTGGTGATTCAACTATCTTTTTAAGAAGGCAAAATATCCAGAACAAGCTACAAAACGAATTCCGGGAAACATGGGTATGAGTAATATCAAGGAATAGAAATCATCGTGAGCAAGAAAAGGGTAGTAATATGACTCGTGGGTATCTACATGTTTTCCGGTGGTTTTTGATACTTTTGTCCACACAAAAGTATGGATGACCAAAAAGCTATTCATTATTAGAACTCCTATCAGAAACTATCCATCAACAAGGTCATTCCTGCGGAGGCAGGAATCTGAATCGCTTTCAATGACACACTCCTTTAAACCAATCCAGATCTCGGGCATACGCCCGCCTGCCAAAGCTTCTACCCATAAGCCGGTAGTACTTTTCGACACCCACGCTCGTACGGCGGACAGGCCGCGAGATGACTAGAAAAAGTCATCCTGATCCCGAGAGCTCGGGGCGACGACGAAATCTCCAAAACGAGACCTCATCAGCTAATCCCTTCACTATCGCTCATGAATGTTACCTTAAGGATAATTCATCACCAAGCCTATCTTTGCACCTTTGAATTCGCTAATTTTGGGGATAAATCAAATTACTTTCTAAAATGAACACCTTTGTAAAGCTCCTTATCTTTTTCTTGATCCTCTTTCTTGGTTTTACAGGACTCGCCTTTTACTGGACTTTCTACAAACCGTTACCCAATTACGAAGCTACTATTCAGTTTAATGGCTTAAATAATGAAGTAGATGTGCATTGGGATGAATTTGGGGTGCCTCATATTTACTCAAACGATGAACAAGATCTGTATCGCGCAATGGGTTATGTTCATGCGCAAGATCGACTTTGGCAAATGACACTTTCTCAAATTGCTGCCGAAGGTCGTTTTGCTGAGTTTTTCGGAGAAGACTTATTAGAACTAGATAAATATCAGCGAACACTGGGACTTTGGAAAACAGCCGTGGAGATCGAAAAAAATGAACTCGGTGAAAAGGAAAGAACTATTCTACAAGCCTATGCTGATGGCGTAAATGAATACATCGATAACAACCGAAATAAGCTACCTGTTGAATTTGCTTTAACGGGAATACAACCCATCAAGTGGAGCCCAACCCGTTCTATTGCCATAACAAGATTGATGGCTTGGGAGCTTAACATGAGCTGGTGGACAGAAGTGATGTACGGCTATTTACAAGCTAATTTACCCGCCGATCAGTTTGAACAATTACAACTTCGATACCCTAACAACGCTCCAACTACGCTCAATGATGCAGAATCTACAAAACTAACTGTGTCGTTAATGCCAATGCTTCAGCAGGAAATTGAAAAGCGAGAATTACTGCAAATGCAAGGAACTCATGTTGGTAGTAATGCCTGGGTGGTAGACGGCTCTAAAACAAATACAGGATATCCGTTACTTGCCGGTGATCCTCATTTAGGATTAGACATGCCGGGAAAGTGGTATGAAGTTCATCTTAACTTGAATGGAAGAAATGTATCGGGTGCAACTCTTGCCGGTGTGCCTGGTGTCGTGATTGGTCAAAATGATGAAATGGCGTGGTCCTTCACAAATATCATGGCCGATGACACTGACTTCTTTATAGAGCTTGTGGATCCTAATGATCGTGGCAGATATGTAGCTGATTCCCTAAATGACAGCACGGCTACATACCTTCCTTTTAATAAAGTTAGGGAAGTCATCAAAGTAAAAGATTCGGACGATGTAATCCTTGAAACTCGCTATACCAAGCACGGTCCTATAATTTCAGATATTTATCCCGGTAGCGGTCTAGTTGACGGTCAGCTCATATCTATGCAATGGACAGGGCATAAACTAAGTAACGAGTTTAAATCGCTCTATCAAATTAACTGGGCTCAAAACTTTCAGAATTTTAAAGATGCCTTACCCTATTTCGGAGTGCCTGGACAAAATTTTATGTACGCAGATAAGGTCGGTAACATAGCTATGTTTTCTACGGCTCACCTTCCTATAAGAACGGGCGACAAAGTAGCTTTACGAAGAGGATGGAACCCGGAAGAAGATTGGTTGGGATATATTCCTCATGAAGAAATGCCTTCCATCATAAATCCTGAAAAAGGTTGGATCGCCAATGCAAATAATAAGATCACAACAAATGGCTACGATCATTATCTAGCTACTTTTTGGGAACCTCCATCCAGAATGGAGCGTATTGTAGAAGTGCTTGAGTCAAATGATAAGCTTACTCCACAGACCTTTAGCAATCTTCAGAACGATGTGTACTCTAAACATGCAGAAGCTCTCACTCCTATTATTCTGGATATCATAAAAAATCAGAATGTGTACAATTTTGATAATGCCGTTTCGTACCTGGAAAACTGGGATTTCCGTTACACAACCAATGCTACAGCGGCTTCAATTTTTGATGTGTTCTTTCTGAACTTCACTAAAAACACACTCCTAGATAATTTTGGGGAAGAAGTGTACACTAATTTTATTCACCACGAGAATGTTCCTATTCGAACAATGGGTGCTTTAATGTTACAAACACCTGCAACTGTAGATACCAATGCATTTTCATTTTTCGATAATGTGAACACTTCAGAAATTGAAACTAAAACAGATATGGTTTTGCAGAGTATGCAAGACGCCATCTTCTTTCTTAGTGACTCTCTGGGTTCGCAATCAGAAGACTGGCGCTGGGAACAATTACACAAGCTGACTTTACGTCCCCCTCTTTTTGCCCAAGCAGCAGCAGAACCGGACGCTCCATCATCCTTAAAACTGATCGTCAATAATTTATTAAGTAAAGGCCCATACGAAATGGATGGACATGGAATGAGTGTCGATAATGCACAGTATGATTGGCTGAATCCGTTTGAGATGGTGTTAGGTCCTTCAATTAGAAGAATTGTAGACCTTTCCAATTTAAGTGCTGTTCAATCTATTACACCTACCGGTCAATCAGGTAGCCCATTTTCAGAACATTTCGGAGATCAAACAGAGATGTGGTTGAATGGTCAATATCGAATCTTTTATCAAGACAGCACTTTATTTGAACAGTCTGATCTAAGCACAATGAAGCTCGTTCCAAAAAAGAACTGATTACCTATTGTCTGTGTTAGATATATTAAAGCCTAACTAATTAGCTATTATGAACTGGAAAGAATTAGAACAACGAGCTCATGTACCCTACTCTAAAGTGCCAAAGGCATGTGTTATAGAGAGTTCATCAGGTTCTTTTTATCCGGGGGTTAGGATCGAAAATGTGTCCTTTCCTTTAACCATGCCGGCCATTCAAGTAGCATGTTGTTTGTGCTTAGCGGATGGCGAAACGCCAAAATCAGTTCACATATCAAATGCTTATGCCTTAGAACAGTTCGATTTTTGGGTTAATGAATTCAATTTATCCGTCGTTGAAAGTCCTAAAATAGAAGCGATCATATTTGAGTCACCTACATTATCTGTCAACTCATCGGAAGTTAAACCTACTTTGATTGCTCTATTAGACAAGGCGATCACTACGAACTCTGACTTTCCGGTTTCTGCTCTTCTGTTCTGTAAAGAAGGGGTTGTACCTGGAGTAAATATTGAAGTGAGTGATTGGACAAAAGGGCTTTGCGGTGAACGAGTAGCCATTTCCAAAGCTATTTCATACGGACTCACTGATTTTGATTCTATGAGCTTACATACCTTAAAAGGCGAGTTCAGCAGTCCGTGTGGTGCCTGCAGACAAGTAATACATGAACACATGCCTGATAATGAGATAAATTTTTATCATGCTGATGGGACACTTTCCACACATTACACTAGCGACCTTCTCCCTTTTAGCTTTACTTCAAAGTCTTTAGCCAAGTAACTAATATTCTGATCTGGGATACGGGTTGTAGATGTTAGGTGATTCTATGACGAAGCTAAGACTGTCATCCTGAGCCTACCTGCGTGAATCCGCTTCGGCATAGTCAGCAATCCTATAGTTTTTGAGTTCTGTATTACAGCATTTACATCATGTCAAAACTGTCAATGAATTATCTAACATCTACAAGGGATGACTGGAATTGAATCAACTTTGGAGAAGTTTTAAACACGTTGATAATTTCATTGTTCATCTTTTTATTGAAAAGATTGTCTAATTCCGAGTAGCCAAATTCGAAAAATGCCTCAAAAATTGAAAAAAAGTAGAATTAATTGCATTTATTATTAAAAAAAGCACTTTTTAATTTGACTGAATAGCCCTTATTATATAGCTTCAACGCAGTTCCAAAATGGAAAATAATTTTAACAAACAAACGGAGATACATAATGAGTAGAGTATCAGAACTACAAAGCTTAGTTGACGAAACTAAAGTAGAAATGGAAAAGTTCTACGATAAAGGCAACAAGGCTGCGGGAACAAGAGCTCGTAAAGGATTGCAAGACCTTAAAAAGCTAGCTCAAGAAATTCGTCTAGAAATTCAAGCGCAAAAAAACGCTGAGTAATTTTTTACTTTTTTCTGTAAAGCCTTTCACAATTATGAAAGGCTTTTTTTTTACCCATTACTCAACTTCTATTCTTACAGAGTCAGTGGATATTTTTTATTAAAATGGAAACAAAGAAGTAGTTTAAAGACTACCTATACAATACCATTAGAGATTAAAGTAACAACGAGTTAATTTTTACTTTATCTAATACGTCCTTTCATTAATAAAGGGCTTTCAATTATAACTCCAACACTATCTATTATGTATAACGATCTAGCAGATGCCGTTGAATCTATGAAAGAGAAAGGGTTTACTCACACTTACGAAATTAAAGATGATGTAATAAGTTGCCGTGAACTAGAACGCAATTTTAAAGCAGACGAGCTTACTATTATGGATTCCTATTCCCAAGAAGCAGGCACAGACCCAGGTAGTGAGTCTACCGTCTACAGCATAGAGTCTAATGATGGAGTGAAAGGCACGCTAATTATTGGGTTTGGAATATATTCAAATCCTCAGAAAGCAAAGCTCATTGATAAACTTCTTGAAAGTTCAAACTAAGAAATAAACGCGGTCAATAAGACCGACCTTTTCTTGCCGTCTTGGCTTCATATTTCTGTGGGATTGGATTGTCTGCATTTTCAGAAGCCCAAAAAACAGACACTATCCACCATCTTTCGTTATCATAAAATAACTGAATACTATTGATACCTCTGGCTATGATCTCTCCTTTTTTTGTCCGACGGGATTCATACGTGCTAAAGACATGAGCTACATTTCTGAATTGCTCTACTTGTTTCGCTAGTTCATTTTCAATGAACCCATTTTCTAAAAAGCTTTTATCAACTCTTTGGATATAATCTTCGATACCCCACTGATTGTATACTCCCTGACCACTTGGATTTACTCCTGTAGGCATCAATTTCGCCTCAGGAATCATTAGGTTTCTAAACCTGTCCCAATCTCTAACTTCAACCTTCTCTCCCGATATTGAGGCGTATAGAGCTTCAATAATTGCATCAATAGATTTGACATCATTCTCATATTTATTTTGTGAAAATAATGGAGTCGAAAGTGATACAAGTAATAATAGTGTTACTAAAGTTTTCATAAATGTATAATTAAAGTTCTTCTGCACAATTAGAACCTCGACGCGTGTCAGTTATCGACAGGGCCTTCCATCCATTTTGAGATCTAATAAACAGAAAAGAATTCACTCCACAATGCGAGAATTTATCCCCTAAATAGAATGAATACGGAACCCAAGCAGATGCCATATCACCATCCACATTAACCTTAATATTTGCTACTCTTTCATCCCAAACTTGATCATGAGGACTGCCTACAGCATTTTTGAATCCATCTAATGATCCGGAACTCAATCTTGTTTTCCCTTCTCTATCTTTAGAAATAGATTGCATAGTAGCATTAGGCAGGAATACCTTTGAAACAGCGGAGCTGTCTCCTGCTCTCATTCCATCGAACAGTGTTTCAATTTGTTTTAATACAAGTGCTTCATCTGATTGCTGAGCACTAACCCAAACCGGTGATATGATTCCAATAAGTGCCATGATGAATAGTCGTTTTAACCACATGATTTTCATAATAATAATATTAATGTTCTGAATTTATCTTACTGATCGGGAAAGTAAATTCCAATCTAAACTTCGAATCAGTGTCAACTTCATACTCTGCTTCCAGTTGCTGAAGTTGAGTATGAACAAGATTTAATCCTAAATTTTTCGGGGTATTAAAGTCCTTGTTATTTTCAAATCCTTTCCCGTCATCTTCATAATGAATGGTTATTCTCTTCTCTGTCTCAGAAAGCTTTATAGTAATACTTCCCTCATTATTTCCATTAAAAGCATATTTAAATGAATTCGTGATCAACTCATTAAGAAGTAAACCAATTGGAATTGCCTCAGTGATATTTAATTTTATCTCTTCTATATCAATATCAAAATTGATCTTACTGCTTTCATCCGATAATGAAGTACTAATGGCAGGGATAAGCATTTCTAAATAGGAGTTTATATTTATCGATGAAAGATCCGGTGATTTATACATGAGCTCATGAACCATAGCAATGGATATAATTCTATTTATACTTTGCTCAAATGCTCTGGTAACTTTCTCATCTTGTACTTCATTCATTTGAAGCTGGAGCAAACCTGAAACAATAGCTAAATTATTCTTAACTCTATGATGAATCTCAGATAATAACGTCGTTTTTTCTTTCAAAGAATTTTCAATGATCTCATCAGCTTTTTTCTTTTCTGTTATATCTTCCACTAGAGACATTACTGTGACTATCTCTCCTGAGTTATCTTTAACTACTGAATATACCATAAGCAGTCGATTATTTTCCCGGATTTTGTATAATTCTTGTTATTCGAAATATTCGAATCTACACTTCCTGATGAAAGTTCTCGAGCTATGACTTCCGTTTTCTCTATATCCTGCTCATATATAATTTCAAACGCATGTTTATTAAGAACATCTTCCTCCGTCCAACCAAAGATCTCTTCGCATCTTTTTGACCAACTAATTATGTGGAGATCACTGTCATATTCAACAACACCTAATGGCGAATTGTATAAATGACTTTGAAGTTTTTGAAGAATTTTTTCATGTTTCTTTTCCACTTTTTTCTGCTCAGATATATCAATTCCAACTCCAAGCAAACATTCTTCTCCTCTGTAATTCATAGAAGCACCGGTGAAGTAAAAAGGAATTTTGTCTCCATCTTTTGTTAACAGGTGAGCCTCTACATTATCTGTTCCGGTAACAAAAACATTAGTGATCTTTTCTGTTAATAATTCTTTCTCTTCATCGGGAAAGAAATCTAATGGGTGGGCCGATTTTATTTCTTCAGAGGTATAGTTTGAAATTTTTTCCAGATTATCATTCCATCTTAAATACTCCCCTTCTTTATTAAACAGATAAAAAATTCCCGGAAGACTATTTATCACTGCATCAGAAAGATGTTTTTCAAAACTGATCTCCTTCTCAATTTTTTTCTGTTCACTAATATCGATCCCAACCCCAACTAAACATTCCTCTCCCTTATAATTTATTGCGGAACCGGTAAAATAATAGGGCGTTTTTGATCCGTCCTTAGACACAAAATTAGCTTCTACACTATCCTCTCCTGTTATAAATACGTTTCCAATCTTTTCCTTTAATAATTCTTTCTCCTCACCATCAAAAAAGTTTAATGGATGAGCAATTTTCATTTCTTCGGTTGAATAACCAGTTACTTTTTCAAAATTTTCATTCCACCTGTAAAACTTTCCCTCTTTGTTATATAGATAAAAAGCTCCCGGTAGATTGTTGATTATTGTATCTGAGAGTTGTTTCTCAAGATTTATCTCTCGTTCAGCTTTTACACGCTGCGTTATGTTGGTAACATAAACTGTTAAACCAACTACAGAATCATCTTTGGCAGTGATTGGGGCAAATCTACTCTCCCAATATTGCTCTGTGATATTTTCATTTCCATATTTTCTTACATAATCAAAATATTCCCCATTAAGGGCTTTTTTACAATCATACTCTAAAGATTTACATAAATCTTCGTCCGGAATATAACTGAGTATATTTTCTCCTACTTCAATTTCTGTATTCCATAGATCTTTCATAAGCTTTTTATGTGAAGCTGTAAATGCTAAATAATTCAAATCTGCATCCAGAGAAAAGATCATGATTCCTCTAGGGCTTTCAAGTATAGATTGTAAAAGCTCTGAGTTTTTCCTAAAAACCTCTTTACTTGAAAACAGCTCCCTAGATTTATATCTCAACATTACTTCCAACTCTTTAGGAGCTCTCATTAACCTAGTAGTAACAAAACCAGAAAGAAAAGCCACAAAAAGAGATATTATCAAAATCCCTAAAAAACTCGTATCGGCTAAACTTTCATCTAGCTTCGCCCCATATAGTCGCCAATCTCCCTCCGGAAATTTTACCGACTGAAATGTCTTTATGGAGACTTCATCATTGACCGGAAGAAAGTATTCTTCTTCATTAGTATTAGGATTGGTTTTCGAAATTTGAAAGTAATATTTATCACTGGGAAAATTATTAATGCCCGATTTTTCTATCAGTGTTTCCAAATAAACTAATACGGCAGAAAAGCCCCATAATTCATCATTAATAATGATGGGCAATCTTCCGATAACTGCCTCTCCTCCTTGCTTAAGCTCAATAGGTCCCGCAAAATAAATATTTCCAACTTCTGCAGTTTTGAGCACCTCATTTCGTACAGCAGGATCATTCAAAATATCGTACCCAACTACAGACTCATTACCTTCTAAAGGATAAACATACTCTATAACACCATTTGGGACTAATTCTAGTACATCAACGTTATCATTATTTTCAAGAATCTGTTTTGCTACTTTTTCAAAGTTATTGACTTCACCATCTTTAGAAACAGTTAGAGCCAAGGTAAGCGCTACACTATATGATTCTTGAATAGTGTTCTCAATGTTATTTTCAATTAAGGTAAGTACCTCTTCAATCTCTTCATTCTGATATTGCATAAGTATCTGATACCTCATAGAGGCAACGATCAACCCGATACTAAATATCAGAACTCCAACTAAACTCCCAATAACAAGAGGAGAAAATGTAATTTTTGATTTCTCAGCCAAATGACCCCCATTCTATTGCTTAACTTTCTCTATAAGACAACACACATATCTATGGAAAATAAATGTTAAAAACAATCCCTAAGATTAAAGAATCAATATATTTAGAAGTACTAGTTTTCTAAATTTTTGGGTTTACCTGCACCTGTACCCATATATAATTTTAGAAATACAGTTCCGAATAAAATAAACAATGCTACGTCCCAACTCCCTGTGGCATCATAAGTTAATCCAATTATTATAGGTCCAACAGCGGCTAGTAAATATCCAATTGATTGTGACATTCCGGAAAGTTCGGCAGTGGTTTCAGAGTCAGTAGATCTCAATACAATAAATAACAATGCTAGTCCAAAACTGCCGCCCATTGCAAAACCTAATAAGGAAACCCATAATGGAACTGCCCAATTATTACCTAGCCACAATCCTGCTAAACTTATAGCTTCGAACATTGTCAACATCCAAACAAGTAATCTTTGATCATTCTTTTTAGCTGCTATATATGGAATTGATACAGAACCTACGACCCCTGTAATTTGAGAAAGTGATAAAAGCCACCCTGCTTCAGCACTACTAAATCCTCTTGAAGTTAAAATATCCGGTAACCAAGCCAGTATTACATAGAACGCAAATGATTGTAACCCTAAAAACAAAGCTACTTTCCACGCCAACATGCTTGAGCTTAAGCTCTTCATCGCCTTTTTAAAACTTCTTTTCTTAGAAGTTGGCTTACTATGTTGCACTTGTGGATACCAGATCAGAAATGCCATTAAAGAGACCACACCCCAAATTCCTAATGAGGTTTTCCAACTTCCCGGTAAGTTATTAGCGAGAGGTACACTTAAACCAGCTGCCAGGGATGCGCCAAGTCCCATCATTCCGGAATATAGACTTGTCATAAACCCCGAACGTTTATCAAAATCACGCTTCACCAGCGCCGGTAACAAAACATTCCCAAAAGCGATAGCAATGCCTAGAAGAACTGTTCCTAAAAATAGCGTAGATACATATCCTAATCCACGCATCAAGACTCCTACAGTTAGCAATATCAGTGCTCCCGAAAGTACTTTCTCGATACCATATTTTCGAGTAAATAAGGGGGTTAACGAGGAAAGAATTCCAAAAGCTATGAGAGGGAGAGTTGTTAGTAAACCCAGCATTGTATTTGACAGCCCTGTAGCTTCCCTGATCATTGCAACCAATGGGCCTACTCCGGATAAAGCTGGGCGTAAGTTTAAAGCAATAAGTACGATTCCTGCTACTAATAATCGTTGATCTCTTCTAGATCTATCAGAATATGGTGTCAATTCAACCCTATAACCTTGATGAATATATATTTATAAAGGTACGGGAAAGGTAACTGAGATGTGTGAGGAGATTTAATATGAATGGCTTTTAAACACACTTTAGAATCTGCTTTTTCGATGGAGTCGATAGCCTAATTCGATGGGAGTCTTAGAACTAATTTGAAACTCCTTTCTATGTTCTACTGTTAAACTAAATAAGAGAATGAAGTAATTTTTAACTAAAGAGCATTTAATAAATGAAAGCGTCTTATTACAACGAATTTGGTGAATTGGATAACGTAACAACAGGAACTCTGGATAAACCAGTACCCGGTGAAGGAGAAGTATTAATTCGAATAAAAGCAGCAGGTGTAAACCCTGTCGATGCTTTTGCAACTCAGGGAATGCTAAAAGATGCTATTCCAAGTGAATTTCCTGCAATACCTGGTTGGGATGTAGCCGGTGTTGTAGAAGAACGAGGTCATTCTGCCCGAAGATTTAAGGAAGGTGATGAAGTATATGCTTATGCTCGCCGCCCGGTGATAAAACATGGAACTTTTGCAGAGTATATCGCACTTCCTGAAAGTTACCTAGCAAAACGACCTCAAAAAATTACTATGGAAGAATCAGGTGGCATACCTTTAGTTGGACTTACCGCCTACCAAGCAATTTTTGATGCAGGACAAATGAAAGAAGGTCAAACATTGCTCATTCTTGGAGCTTCAGGAGGGGTTGGAACGATGGCGATTCAGTTAGCCAAAGCAAAGGGTATAAAAGTGATTGGTGTTGCTAGTAAAGCTAATCACGACTACATGAAGGAACTTGGTGCTGATGCTACCATTGATTATAACGATAATCACGTAGGTGAAGCTGTAGCTGGTATTGAGCCGAATGGAATCGATATGATCTTTCATTGTTCTAGAGGAGGCACTCTCGATCAGGTTATGGAAACCGGAATATTAAAAAAAGATGGTCATCTCATCTCGATCACAAATAGAAATCCAGAGATAAATGATGATGTTAATTTTCAATATGTATTTGTAGAACCGAACGCAACTCAACTTCAACATATTCAGGAACTCACGGATGATGGGAAAGTAAAAGTGCACGTTTCAAAGACTTACAGTCTTGAAGAAACAGGTCAAGCGTTGAAAGATGTACAAACGCTACACACACGTGGTAAACTAGTTATTACGCCATAGATAATATTCAGATAGCTTTAGATGAGAGATAAAACTCTGGTTACGTAGCTCCGGCTGCGCAACCATCTCTCCTAAACTTTACTATCTATTCTCCACTTGTTGTTATTAGGGATACATAACGAATACTTCAAATTCAGAATGGTGTAATCACTATCTTTTGGTGAACCAAAAATAGTTTGTATGGATCCGGTAACACATGGATTAGTGGGAGCAACCAGTGCTCAATTATTTTCAGATAAAGATACCTTTAGAACGGCTTCCTTTATTGGTTTTACTGCGGCCTTAGCTCCTGATCTGGATGTATTTTTGGGTTCGGCATCAAACCCCCTACTTACACTTGAACTACATCGCCAGTTTACCCACTCTTTTATTTTTATTCCGTTTGGAGCACTTCTAATCTCTTTGGTTCTCTGGCTATTTGTTAAAAAGAGAATCAGTTTTAAGCACACGTACCTTTTTAGCCTGCTCGGATATTCGACCGCCGGCTTGATGGATTATATCACCAGTTATGGGGTGTATTTATTTTGGCCGTTTTTGGATGAGCGCTTCGCTTTAAATATCGTCTCTGTATTTGATCCTTTACTTAGTATTGGCCTGCTGATTACAGCATCCATAGCCCTTTATAAAAAGAAGAAGGTATATAGTTATGGTCTGGCGGTATGGTTATTCTTGTATCTTTGCTTTGCGGGGATTCAAAAATCCAGAGTTGAAGATATTGCTACTGATGTACTGCTCGCTGAAAATGATTCCAGTACTGAACTTATTATTAAACCTACTATTGGAAATCAAATTCTATGGAGCGTTCGATTTGTGGATGACGGAGAAATATGTAGTTCAGGAATTCGGGCGGGACTTTTCTCAACACCCACAGTTTATGAGGGCGAATGTGCAGTGTTAGTTGATTGGAACTCAGTATATAAAACATTCAACGGTACTGTGATGTATAAAGATATAGAACGGTTTTCTGAATTATCTGACGGTTTATTAGTTCGACATCCGAATCACTCAAATGTACTTGGTGATGCCCGGTATTCCATGCTTCCAACGACCACTTCACCATTATGGGGTATTACTATTGATACTACAAAAAAAGATCAACATGTAGCATTTGATTCCTTTCGTGACGCCAGCCCGGAAATCAGAACGAAGTTTTTAGATATGATCTTGGGTCGAGTAGATTAACTGCTCACGTTCAGATTTACCATTCGATAACAGTTTTGATATAAAATATACCCGTCCCCACTAGCCTTACCCTTCCTAAGCATTGTTGAATCTGATCAAAGCTTCTTTTTTCTTCTTAGAAAACTGTTTGATCTCATACTCCCTTTTACAAGCTAGTGATCGGTTGTCAAAATGTTCAACATAAACCATCTCTTTGGGCGTATTCGCCTTTAAATATTTCGCACCCTCCCCTCGCTTATGCTGATCCCAGCGACGTATCACATTATTTGTTGAACCGGTATATAAACTGTTATCGTAGCAGCGAATTATATATACGAACCAGTTTTCAATCATGATCGGTTTTTAACCTTGTTCAAGTATCAGTTTCAAGATTTAGGGTATTCTAGATGTTAAGTAATTCGTTGACAGTTTTCAATTGAGCTAACCCTTTAAAGGTTACACAACTAATTGACAGTTATTGCATGATAAATCGCAAATTATTGGAATCTGGGAAAGTGAGGAATGAAAATCTATATTCAATAACACCCAAACCAGTTTTAGAAATAGTAAAGTTTCAAATGAACCAGATAAATGCAGCACCATCTATAGTTATACCCCACAATCACTTCGAATTTCCTGGTATTCAGATATTCTAACCGTTAATATTTCCTGCCCCTCTTCTATGTTAATGCAGCTAAGACTCGGGTTCCTGTCAACCCTTAAATCCACAAGTTTCTGATTTTGGCTTACATCTAAATTTGTAAAAGCATTGGTTGAGGCATATAGATATTTCAACTCAGGATTTTGACTTAGTTCGATTTGTTTCAAACTGTTATTTGAGATTACCAGTGTTTCCAATTGAGTGTTAGAGCTAACAGAAAGGTCCGTTAGATTATTGGTTGTGAGATTAAGCGCCTTTAGGTTTTCAGCCTCACTGACATCCAAAGTTTGTAATTCATTCAGATTTAAAAATAAGATTTCTAAAGATGCATTTGAGATCGAAAACGTCTCCATAAAATTCCAGGAAAGGTCCAGTTCTTTAAGCTTATTAAGCTCAGTAAGTCCCTCGATAGTGTAAATCTCATTGGTACTAAGGTTTACATTAACTAAGTTTGTATTTAGACTCAGATCTATTTCTTGCAAAAGATTTCCCTGTAAGTATAAGGAATCTAACAGAGTATTTGATCGTAAATCGATAAACCCAATTTCATGTTGAATTGCTTTAAGAGTTGTTAGGTTTACAAACCCTTCAATTCCAGTCAGGTCCTGAATTTCAAAATTACCATCAGGAATATTCAAATCTAAGACTCTCACTTTTTCCACATCAGCACGCAACACTTGTCCATCTAGGGATCCTTCTGTATCGATATCCAATGCTATAAGTATTTGTTCAAAGTTTGGATCCGGAATATTTAAATAGGAATCATTTTGATTAGTACTCGTCAGTGAACAGGAAAATAATATCAAGGATAATGTCACAAGAAAAAGTGTGCGGATAGTATTTTTTAACAAATGAATAATTTTCATGAAGCTCTTAATTTTGGTTTCTGGGATTCTTTTGTAACTCTACTGACAAGACTGGCAGGTATAAAAGTGATTGAAGAGCGCGGATAAACCAAGCATTTTATTGATTCAAAAATGACTTTATGTAAATGAAAAGGTTCCATTCGTAATTGAACGGAACCCTTTATTCATAGCACTATATCTACTTAATTTATTCAAACTCGATGATATCAGCGGTAATAGAAACCGATGCTTTTGTATAAACCATAAAGTTCGTCGTGTTGGAGTCATATTGAATGTTAATTAGAGCTAGTGTTCTCCCTTCTATAGATTCTCCTTGTTTCTCGAAGTTATCCCAAAGCGATTCACGAGCTTCTTTATAAATCATTTTATTTCTATCAAGAGGAATTATACCTACAGAATTAGTGGCAATGCCCCATGAATAACTGGCTCCTAATAAATAGGATATTTCAGCGGTGCCCGTAACATTTTTAGCCACAATAGTATAGTTTCCTTCTTTTAGCTGAACCTCGGTACTATTAGACGCCACAAACATACCTGTGCTTCCACAACCAGTAAGCAGAAATGCCACGGCCATAAGGATGATAGTTGGATAAGATTTCATATTGATAAGATTATTTTTGATTGGATTGTTGTTTTATTTGTTGTACTTCTTGATTAAAAAAATCCTGTAAACGATGAGTGCCGTATCGGGTTGCAATACTGTCGCCCGCCATAAGTGTGAGAAAGAATTCAAGCGGTCCAAATTTTTTCTCGGGAAGAAAAATCTTAGCTGTTTTTAGTATCAATGGCCTGATCCAGACCGGAAGGTGAACAATACTAGCTGGTTTATTCCACGCGTATAAAGCCATTTCTGCTATCTCATTTTGAGTGAGGATATCAGGTCCACCTACCGATATATCTTTTTCTTTCTGAGCAATAGCCCGCACACATACTTCCGCAAGGTCAGCACCGTGGATAGGATTTAGTTTTAACTCTCCATTCCCAAATAACACAACCCTTCCTTTTTCGGCCATGTAGAGCACATCCCGTAGATCTGAAAATAATCCATTGGGTCGAATGACGGTATATTCTAATCCAGAAGCTTTGAGGGCATCCAAAAATCGTTCTTTAGCTTCAGTGATCTTAATATGGCGTAGCTTGTCTCCGCCTATAATAGATACATAGATAAATTTTCTAACTCCGGCTCGTTCTGCTTCCTTCAGTAGATTTAAATTTGCCTGGTAATCGACATCCATGTAGGTGAGCCCATCTTTTTGGTGGGTGTTACCAATAGTTGATATCACGGTATCGACACCTTTACAAACACCACTAAGTGTTTCTGATCGCGTTACTTCAGCCTGCACCATATTCATATTTCGATGTTTCAGATCTTTCAAATCTTCTGGATCTCGAACCAAAGCTACAGCTGGTATCTTCCAATTATCCAGTTCTTCAAGTATGCATTTGCCGAGATAGCCACTAGCTCCGGCAACTAAGATTTTTGTCATGGTGCATTCCTTTTTGATTGCAGAGCCAAGATCAGCAGGATGCATCTAATAATCGTGCGGAATGATATTTTCGGCGCTTTTTATGAAATCTCGGACTTTTTAGAAAAGAGAAAGGGCCGGTAGCAACAGAATGAGAAGACTAACCACTCTGCACAGAAAGTTCAGGGTTTTCAAACCCTTGGCTGGGACCAATGAAGAAAGTAATTAAAATGAGAGTATAGGTGACTTCTTTTTCTGAGGCCTAAGCTTTGAACTCTCTAAATCTCTCCTTCTCAAGGAGAGACTTTTTCTATGCTTCTTTAAAACCTATTCCTATGTAAAATTCTGATGTGTTCTGTGCGTCTTTCTCCTTGTGAAGGAGAAAACAAATGAGGTCGGGAATGAAGAGTCTGTTACAGATAAAGACTCAGTGCAGGCTTAAAATCAAGTCTCCTATTGATGCTTCTTCAACCATTTTCGAGGGGTAGTATCTGTTTTCTTTTTGAAGTAATCATTGAAAGTAGATTTAGAATTAAACCCACTTTCAAAAGCTAAACCAAGTAAGGTGAAATTCTTATTAGCTGGATCCAGCGCCTTCAGCTTAAAACACTCCAGCCGGAAATTATTAACGTAATCGTTAAAGCTTACCCCGACCTGATCGTTCAGCATCCATGATAGTTTATTTGGGTGAAGTCCGACTTCATCAGCCAAGGTTCTCAAAGTCAATGCCGTATCAAGGTAGCGCTCATTTTGTTGCATTAACTGATCAAGTTTTTTTTGAGCCATTTCAATCTCTTCAGGCTGCATCAATAATCTGGCATCAACCTCATTATTTCTATGTGCATATCCGTTACTCAGCTCCTGATTTGATCGTTTGTCAGGTAATCTGGATGGTTCAAATGTCTTTGTAACCAACTCTTTAAAACCATCTGTTTCTCGAATTTTGTCAAGAAATGAGCGGCTTAGGAAATTTGCAAACTGACCTCTTTTATCTGCAACAGCACGTTGAAGAAGTTCCAGTGCTTTTTCTTGAGCCCCAAACTGCGTATATAAAAACAAAGGCCAGGGCACAATTGAAAAACCTTCTTCTTCTTCTACGATCTCATCAATATCCTCACGCGTGATACCATGATCGACAGGTTGATGAGTCAATTTATATAACATGCTACATGATTTCGGAGATTGAACCAACGGCGTATTTCCTAAATAGACCTCCAAGTCTTCCTTATGCTTTAACTTGATCAGGCTAAGTTGCTTCATAGTGATGGCATGCGTGAAATTCGGATCGACCCGGAGAGCGGCTTCTACACTTGCAAGGGCCGATTCATAATCTCTCTGCAAATAATGAATATTTGCTTTGGTAAAATGATGATTGGGCGAAAGTGGATCCAGCTGGAGGATATGTTTAGTATGATCCATCGCTTCATCGAACCAGCCAATAGCCGTATATAATTCAGCTAACCCTTCCTCGGCTTCCGTATAAGATGGATTTAATGCCATGGACCTTAAATACAGTTTTTCTGCTTCCCTGTAATTCCAGTGCCCCCAAAATTCAAGCGTTGCTTTGCTATAGTATCCCAGAAATGACTGATCATCGACCTCAAATCCCCGATCTATATAATCTGCAGCCTTGTCAAGTGATTCAATATTCGGGGTCCAAGATCCAAACATTGAATGACAAAAACCCGCTCCAAAATATGGCCAGGAAAAATCTGGATCCATATCTATGCATTGCTGATAAAACATCATTGCATTATCGATCCCTTCACGGTCCCAACGCAAGTGATTATATCTCGCCTTTAAATAGAGATTATATGCCTGAATATTCTGAGTAGGTACATCCACCAGTCGTTCACCTATTTCCAGGTGACCAAAATTTTCCCTGATCTGTTCCGCGATAGCTAAGCTAATCTCATCCTGAAGCTCAAAGATATCCTCAATATCACGATCAAAGCGACCCGACCATATTTGAAACCCATCTGTCGTTTGTATCAGTTGAGCTGAGATACGGACTCTTTTCTTTGACTTACGTACGCTCCCCTCCAATACCGTAGATACACCCAACTGATTACCAATATGACGCACATCCATATGCCGCCCTTTAAACGCAAACGAAGAAGTTCTCGCAGTCACCTTTAAACCCTGAATCCGGGTCAATGCATTAATAATATCTTCGGTGATGCCATCACTAAAATATTCATTTTCAGGATCTGAACTGAGGTTCAGAAATGGCAGAATAGCTATGGATTTATTATCGATCAAAAATAAAGTAGGTGTTCAGTACTACCCGTTATTCATTTATACAGAAAGAAGATATAAAATCATGGGAATAAAGTAACAGAAATAAAATAAAGCCTCCGATCTGATTTTTTTTCTCTATAAGCACCCTTAAAGTCCAAAATTTCACCAATACGTCCGCATTTTCATTTCAGGACGTTTAACCTGCTATTTCTTACGATCATTGATCTGTCGATTCGAGAAAGCGGATTTTTAAGACTGAATCTATCGACAAATATCAAATCATTCATTTAACCATTTAAAATTCAGAACAATGAAAAACCTACTTATTATTGTTTTTACACTTGTCTCAATTAGTACTTTTGCTCAAACCAGCTCACCGGAGGGTAAAGAAATTGAAGTCACCCATAAATGGAGTGTAAGTATGCCTTATCTCGTTCCAGATGAGATTATCTTTGGTTATGGCAAGCGTACGAGTATTCAAATGCTTGAATTGCATGTAAAACGCAACTTAGATGAGAAGAACATTATAGGTGTGAAGTTTGCCTCCTGGCGATTATTTCAACCCATGGGCATAACCTGGTGGGATGGTGTTGTCGATAAAATTGAGTCTGGCACTGAATATTACGATGGATACCTAAGAGAAATAGGAATTGGTGTTACTTATCAACGTATGTTATGGAAAGGGCTTTTTGCATCCATTGAAGTGCTGCCGCAAATTCAAACCTATACCGATCTGGACGGTAAAAAAATCAAAAATGGATTTAAGCTTTATAACTCCATTCATTTGGGTTATCACGCAACATTTGGGAAGAAAAAAAGATTTTTTATAGAACCTCAGGTTCATATCAACCAGTGGATGTTTGATAACAATTCTCCTGAGGGATTTAAGGAGTTTGATGACAAATATGGAAACTTTTTCTTTTTTGAGCCAAATATTTATTTAGGGTGGAAATTTTAAAGTTTAGCTGCCTCATAGCAGCGATGGGATACGCCCGAAAAAATAATTCTACGAAGAAAGACTCTTGATCTGATACTATGTTTAAATCAAAAAAAGGAAAGAGCGAAATACTCCGGCTCTACGACAAAAAACTGGAAAGTCTCAATCTCGATTTTGAGTACTTAACGGTACAAACCAGTTTTGGAAAGACCAACATCATAGCTACGGGAGATCCAGCGAACCAGCCGATAATAATCGTTCATGGTTCAAATGGGTGTGCCCCTATTGCTCTCGAGACCTATGCTAATCTGCATAAATCCTTTCGAGTTTATGCGGTGGATGTACTGGCCCAACCCAATAAAAGTGCCGAAACGCGCCTGAGTATGAAAGATAATTCTTATGGAAGATGGATGAATGAAATTATCGCTGACCTCAAGATTGAATCAGTAATTATGGCAGGATTCTCTTTTGGCGGATTGATCATTCTGAAAACGCTGGAACATGATGAAGCTAAGATCAAAGAAGTATACTTATCAGCGCCAGCTTATATCGTAAATGGAAATCCATTGAAAGCCATTTTCAAAGTTTTCATCCCAATGAAAAGGTATATGAAAACTAAAAAAGTAAAATATGTCGAGAGGTTTCTGTCTCACTTGTTCACTGATCGGGATGAGTTTGCTATCGAATTTCTTTCCAAAGTCTTTTTAGAATTTGAAATGGACTTTACACCAGTTCCCGTCATAGATGCTAAGAAAGCCAAAGAAATCACAACTCCGATTACCCTTTTCGCAGCTCAAAACGACATCCTATTTCCCGGAAATAAAATGATAAAACGGGCTACTAAGATATTTACCTCGCTTAAAAAAAGCACACTTCTTGAACATTCGAAACATGTTCAAAACATCGAACAAAATGAAATCATTGAACAAGAGATCATGAAATAAGCCGTGCTAAGTCCATAAAAAACGTTGTAACCTTTATATACACTGACCGTTATGGTGCACTACCAATTATGTTCTTACAAAAACATTTATTAGCTGTCTTACTTGATTTAAAAAACTAAACACTGAAAACTTTAACCATTAAAAAAATATGAAATTTCAATTCACAATACTTTTATCTGTAATCATATTTGGTGCTTGTGATAGCCCAAAAAAATCTAACCTTACCCAACAGCCAACTCTTGAGGATTATCAACTTGGCGAACAATGGGTTTGGAAGTATAAGGGAGTAACTACGGAAGGAGAAGTACGCTCAGACGGTACAGATACAAGAACGATAGTGCGCATGGATGAGGGTTTAGGCATGACCATTGGTAATGACACTATTCCTCTCGCCGAAATCGTGAAACCGGATGAAAGTGAAACACCTAAATATGACTGGCCATTAGAAGTGGGTAAAAAGTGGAAATACGAAAATAATTGGACCAGTCAGGATGGTACTACGGGGGCTCAAAATCAAGATGCGGAGGTGTTATCCTATCAGGAGGAAACGGTAGAAGCCGGAACATTCATGGCTTATACCATCAAATATACCGGTAAAACTACTAACTCCAGAGGGTATAATGCGGATGAAGAAGAAATTTGGTTATATGCTCCGGCTGTAAAAACTTTTATTAAACTGACTCAGTCTCAAGGGGATTTTAATTACGTAGAAGAATTAGTCAAATATTCAAAACCATAATAATTAATAATGACTTCATCACATCAGTCACTTAAAAAAGATGCCAGAATTACGGGTATCTGGTATTTGTCCTTGGCAGTTTTCGGAGTACTAGGATTTCTTGTTTTTCATCCCAAAGTGTTTATCACCGGCGACCCTGCTGCGACCCTTCAAAATATCATTGAAAATGAATCGATTATCCGAACCCGTCTGTTGCTGGAATTAGCGATAGTTTTATCCCAAGTACTGGCTGCTGTTTGGTTTTATAAATTATTCAGGCCAATTAATGAATGGGCAGCCTGGTCTTTGGCTATCTGGGGTACCGTTAATGCAGTAGCCATTATGATCAGTGCTTTAGCCATGGGATCGATGATCAATGTTGCTGCCTCTTCTCTGGTGGCTGAAGAGCAGATCCTTTTAATTTCAGTTTTTCACAACGTTATAAGTAATGCCTGGGCTGTTGGAAGTCTGTTTTTTGGACTATGGCTTATTCCAATGGGGTATATCGTTACCCATTCACGCAGAATGCCTGTTTGGTTAGGATATACGTTAATTATTGGTGGTTTCGGTTATATACTGAGCACTTTACTCCATTATGCGGGAATTGAGTTTTCCTTCGCTGATTTCCTAACCATTCCCGCTACCGTAGGCGAATTCTGGATGATCGGGTATTTGCTCATTTTTGGGATCAGGCCAGATACTTCGATCACTTAGTAATACCTCTCGAAACAAAGATTCACTTTATGACCACCTTCAAAGATTCTATGTAAAACTTAATCATCAAACCGTGATATGATGAACTCAATGCGTCATATTCCAATGTTACCAATCATATAGAAATCAACAGAATGAGTAAAAATATAATTGCAGCACTACTTTTGCTAATAGGGATTAATCAGGTAAAATCACAAGATTTTGGAGAAATTATAATTGGTACAAAGCATTCACTTAGGTCTGATATTTTGAATGAAGATAGAGAATATTGGATTAGTCTTCCTGATTCATACAATGTTCAAGAATCTTCCCATAAGAGCTATCCGTTACTTATTGTTCTTGACGGAAATGTACATTTTAAAGCTCTTTCAGGTATGGTCAATTATATGAGTTCCGATTTATACAGAAACTGGAAAATTCCAGAGATGATAGTGGTGGGTATTCAAAATGTTGATAGAAGAAGAGACTATACACCGGACAAAATTGTTACAGTAAGGGAGAATAATACAGGTGGTGGAGAGCGTTTTCTAAGCTTTTTAGAGGATGAGCTTATTCCCGAATTGGATCAAAAGTATAGAACAGAACAATATCGAATTCTTTTTGGTCATTCTTTAGGAGGTTTGTTGGCCACTCATGCATATATGAAAGAAAAGACACTTTTCAATTCATTTATTGCGGTTGACCCAAGTTTTGGAACATGGGATTCAGAAACCATGGACAAAAAGTTAGATTCCCTGACTCAACAATCATTTGAACGATTCATTTACATAGCCACTGCCAATTGGGGCAAAAGGAACATCAGAAATCGTGATCGCCATGTACGATTATATGAGTCATTGAATAGTAAATGCAAAGGTGAATTACCTGCAAAATTAGAATACTTCGAGAATGAAGACCATAGCTCAGTTCCAATCATTGCTTTTCATAACGGAATCTCAACAATTTTTGAAGGCTATGGAATTTCCTATCGTGATGTGGAAGATAAAGAGCAATTAACTCAACATTTTAATGCACTTTCGGAACGACTTTCATGGGATTTTCGGCCTCCAGAATATCTTGCAAACCAATTAGGTTATAGAATGCTACAAAGTGGAAATGATAAAGACAAATCCAATGCATTGGAATTTTTGATCTTGAATGTAGAAAATTACCCGAAATCATCTAATTCCTATGATAGCTTAGGAGAAGCTTATGAAACATTAGGTGATACTCAAAAAGCAATCGAAAACTATAAGAAATCTCTTGAACTAAACCCAGGTAATGAACACGCCAGAATGAAAATAAAAGAATTAAGCAAGAGCGAATAAATACAATTGGTAACATCGGCTATAGCAAATGCGGGCTAAAGAATTAAAAAACAAGAATGAATACTAAAATATTAATGATTTCAAGCTGTATTTTTTTAGGTGCCCAGGGAATTATTCTCACCTTTATGCCTGATGAAATCATCTCAGGTTTGAGCATAACACCAAAGCCCATTTAACGAAGATTTAAGCATAGTACAGTACAATGATGTACTAACTGGATTAATGGAAAAACTAATTGTAAGACCCGATTACCAAAATTTGGCAAGTGGTATAGATTTTGAACCGATGAATAAATCTAAAATGAAAAAGCTAATGGATAATGCATTGAAAGCTTTTACAGAAAATAGAGTTGAAGAGGCAAAGCTAATGATCCATGAAATCATTAGCTATAATCCTAATAGTCTCAAAATGTACTTCGTACTAATTGAATTGTATTTAGATGATAAGGATATTAATCAAGCCAAAAATTTAATCGATACTTTAAACTTAAAGAGTATGAAAGGTGAAATAGTTTTCTCAGATGAGGATTATTCAACACTTACTCAGCTAAAATATCGAAGATTTGAAATAGAAGAAAACATGAACAGCTAATAAGTTTACAATCTAAGAATAACATTCAATTTCAAAATCACTACTTACCTCAATCTTTTATACCTTAACAACAAGCTTGATGATGAGATTCTTCGGGTTCATTCTCAGAAGTCATAAAAAATGAGCGTAACGTACCTCCTTCTGAAAACCTGCTCTGAATACGTATAGCATTTCCGATGGCAATTAAAGCTACACCGACATCTGCAAAAATAGCTTCCCACATTGTAGCTATACCAATTGCAGCAAGAACCATAACAAATATTTTAATTCCCAGTGCAAAACCGATATTCTGCCAAACAATTCGGTGTGTAAATTTTGAAATATCTATCGCAATTGGGAGTTTTGATGGATGGTCGGTTTGAATTACAACATCCGCTGTTTCAATTGTTGCATCTGAACCAATTCCACCCATAGCAATGCCTATATCAGATAGCGTGATGACTGGGGCATCATTTACTCCATCACCAATAAAACCAACAACTTTTTTATTACCGATTGCTTCCTCTACATATTTATACTTCTCATCCGGTAGTAGATTTCCATAAGCTTCGTCTAATCCAAGTTGTTTGGCTACATAAGAGACTACTTCCTGATTATCTCCTGATAGCACTACCAATTTTTGAATGCCTCTTTCTTTTAATTCTTTAATTGCCTGGTTGCTATCTTCTTTAATTTCATCGGCAATACTAATAGTACCCGCATGTTCTCCATCAATGGCGATATGTACGTAAGTGTAAGGGTCCGTGTGGTCATTATTGGTAATTTTTACTTGATGTTCTTTTAAAAGATCGAGGTTTCCAACAAGAACGTTCTTTCCGCTTATGGTACCTTTTAACCCTTTTCCTGAAATCTCCTGCTGGTTTTCGACCTGATATAATTCCAGATCTTTTTTATAACCAAGAATGGCTTTTCCGATTGGGTGAGAAGATTGTTGTTCCAAAGATGCCGCATAAGTAATCAATTCACTTTCACTGATGCCATTATATATTTGTACAGATTGTACCTCAAACGAACCCTTGGTTAAAGTTCCCGTCTTATCCATAAAGAGAATGTTCATTTTACGGAGTTGATCCAAATAATCCGATCCTTTAAATAAAATCCCATTCCCTGAAGCCGCGCCAATTCCTCCAAAATATCCCAGTGGGACAGAAATAACCAAGCCACACGGACAAGAAACCACAAGAAAAATAAGTGCTCGGTAAAACCATTCCTGAAAAACATAAGGCTCAATAAATAAGTATGGTAAGAAGGTTATCGCTACTGCAAGCCAAACTACAATTGGGGTGTAAATTTTTGCGAACCTTGTAATAAATCGCTGGGTAGGTGCTTTGCGTTTTGATGCTTCCTGAACCATGTTCAAGATGTTAGATAGCTTGGTGTCTTTAAAACTGCTGGTAACTTTGATACGAACAGCGGTATCCTGATTAATAGATCCTGCCCAAACTTCTTCACCGGAATTGATTGTCATCGGTTTGGACTCACCAGTAAGCGCTGCTGTATTAAAAGATGCATGATCCGTAATTAATTCACCATCAAGAGGAACTTTATCGCCCGGACGAACCAATACAATGTCTCCATTATTTACCTTTGAGGGATGAAGTTCGAGAGTTTCCCCATCGCGTTCAACGGTGGCAACATCAGGCTGTTGATCAATAAGTTTTTTAATCGAATTTCGTGCTTTATGAACTGCTCCATGCTGTGCATATTCACCAATCGTGTAAAACAGCATTACCGCAACACCTTCGGCATACTCACCGATTGCAAAAGCGCCGACCGTCGCTATTCCCATTAGAAAAAACTCACTGAAGAGCGTACCATTCTTCAATGAATTAAATGCTTTGATCCAAACTGAGCCCCCAACAGCTAAATAGGATAACCCATACAGCATCAGGTATACATATTGACTCCCTTCAAATATGATAACATGCTCAACAAGAAGAGCACCTACTAAGGCAACAAAGCTTATTACCGCTTCTTTATATCGTTTAAGGAATGTATTCATGGGTACCTAATTTTTGTAAATAGTACCAGTTTCGTACTTAGCCCGATTGCATATTAATGTAAATCTCGTGCATTATTACGTTAAATCTGATCTATTGAAACTCTCTTATTTTCCTTCACTTCCTTGAAATGTGAGGGAGATAATCCGGTTTCTTTTTTGAATTGTCTTGAAAAATGTTGCTGACTGCTATATCCCAGTTCATAAGCAATTTCGGTCAGGTTCTGCTCTCCATAGACAATTAACTCTTTTGCTCGCTCAATCTTTTGTAAGATATAATATCGTTCTATAGATTTTCCTTCCACATTCGAAAATAATCGGCTTAAGTACTGATAATCTTTGTTTAGTTGTGAGGATAAATATTCCGATAACTTACCGGGTAATTCTTTGTTGGTACGCACCAATTGGATAATTAGCTGTTTGATCTGTTCAACCAGTTTGCTTCCTTGATCGTTAATAATCTCAAATCCATTGGTGTTAACCACTTTTATGAGCCGCTGATATTCTTCATCAATAATCGGATTGGCCAGTGTTAATTCTCCCAACTCAATCTTTTTAACTTCGAAATTTGAGGAATTTAGTTTTTCCTCTAAGACTTCTGCACAATGGCTACATACCATATTCTTGATATGAAAATGTTGTTGTTTCATGTTGTATGGTTAGATTTTAAATGAATTTTAATGTTTGAAGTATTTTAGTCTATAATTAGTTACAAATTTATTTTCTTTATTTCTGCTTTCGCAATTGCCCTGTCTATAGCTTCTGCCTTTATGCATTTAGCATGGACGTAAAATTCTTCAGCATATTTTAAAGCCAGCTTCCCGATATCTTTATCCAGTGTGTTGAGACGGTGCTTATAGTCTTTGAATCAATGCTCTTCCATAGATTAAAAAAGTTTTAAGACAAATAACGCCATGATCAATAAATAGGCGACATAAGCTGCATCAAATACGAATATTTGCCATTTGCTAAATCCATGGAGATGCTTGCTCTGATGGACAAAAACAGAATAAAGCAATGGCATCAATCCTACAAAGGCAAGGTTGGCCCAATACAATTGAAAATCCTCCACTGGTGTGGTTACCAGAGCCAAAGGGAAAAATGCCACCGTCATGGTTATGGCATTGTCGGCTATCACGCTGGTAGTTCCTGCAGTAACCTCTCCACCTTTTACCACACTCCAGGTCTTAAATACTTCAGGGGCTGTGGTCATGATACCGGTAATGAACAGCCCTCCAACAATCTCTGATATACTCAAAGCCGAAACGATGTTTTCTGTGGCTTTCACAATGAAAAATGCCCCAGCCGCTATAGCAAATGCCCCGGTAATGGAAAGACCTACTTTCTTTTGTGTCCATTCTACTTGCTCCCCTTTTTTTCTTCCTTTGACAATTGCGTGGGTTAAAAAAGCACCGTAAGCCCCAAGCATTATCCATCCGTCAATGGGTTGCAAACCCCGCCAGGCTTTCGGTAAGGTTAATACAGCTACCAGTGCGATTATACCCAAATAGGGTAGTGATAAAACGGATACGGAACGCTTGTTTAAAGCCAATAGGTCAGCATCCAAATGTTCCTGATGCTTGGTATTGGTTTTAAATTGTTTGCGTGATGCAAAGTAGGCTATCGTAACCATAAGGGGAATAGAAATAATATTGGAACCTAGTAAGTTTCCTAAGCCAATATCTGATACACCCCGAGCGGCACTTGTGATATTGACTGCTACTTCCGGGCTCGCTGTTACAATCGCCAGAAAGGCAGCTCCTGCCGAAGCGGTGAGTCCCCATTGTTTCCGCAACATTTTGAGCGGTGTAAGCAATTGGTCAGCTCCCCAATGTGCAGCCCATGCGGCTACAACTAAAACTCCTGCCCATAACCATGTACTCATTCTTTTGTTTTTATCCGGTTAATTATCTATTTAGCTATTTTCAATATTCTTACCGCTCCTCGAATCACAAAACTGAATACAATCGCCCCGATTATCAGATCTGGTAGTTTACTACCAAACCAAAAAACAAGTACTCCGGCTAATATCACTCCACCATTCACAATAATGTCATTGGATGTAAATATAGCACTTGCCTGCATGTGAGCTTCATCGCTTTTAGCTTTATTGATCAGCCAGAGCGAAACCAGGTTACCGATAAGGGCCAGTAATGCTACGGCGATCATCCACTCAAAAAGAGGTGTTTCGCTTTCGCTGAGAAATCTCCGCAGTACCTCTGAGAAGCCTAAAAGCGCCAATCCCATTTGAAAATACCCACTAAATTTAGCTACTTTTTTCTTTCTTGAAATAGTACTTCCAATCGCAAAAAGACTTAGTGCATATACGATGGAATCTGCCAGCATGTCAAGTGAATCGGCTATGAGACCCATAGAGTTAGAGATCCAACCCGTGGTCATTTCTATTAAAAAGAAAATGAAATTGATACCCAACACCCACCACAATATTTTTCGCTGTTTGGATTCGTCAGGAGCCAACGGCAATTCGACATCATTTTCTGAACCTAATAACTGGTCGCTAAGTTTAAGCTCACTTATGGCGTGATGGATCTCATCTATTTTTTCTGTATGATATACCTCCAGTTTACGATTGGGGATATCAAATAAAAGTTGCTTTACCTCATTATAAGGTTCCAGCTTCATGCGGATCATTTCCTCCTCTGAAGGGCAATCCATTTTGCTGATGTGGAATGTGGATTTTTTCAATTTTACTTTTTATAAGCCAACAATCGTAACGCATTAAATACTACTACCAGCGTAGAGCCTTCATGAATCAGTACGGCAATACCTATGTTGGCAAAGCTGAAAACTGTGGCTGGTATTAATAAAGCCACAATACCCAAACTAACCCAGAGGTTTTGCTTGATAATGCCTTTGGCTTTTCTACTCAAACCGATAGCAAAAGGCAAGGTCTCCAGCTTGTCGGCCATTAAGGCAATATCAGCTGTTTCCAGGGCTACGTCACTGCCAGCTGCTCCCATGGCAATCCCTACCGTGCTGTTTGCCATTGCCGGGGCATCATTTACGCCATCGCCCACCATCGCTACTTTGGATTCTTTTTCTCTAAGCTTTTTTATTGCTTCAACCTTTTCTTCCGGCAACAAACTACCCCAGGCATCCGTAAGGCCAATCTCTTTGGCTACTGTATCCGCTACTTTCTGGTTATCACCCGTTAGCATGATCATACGCTTGATACCGATTTCTTTTAATCGTTCCAATGTTTTTTTAGCTTCTTCCCTCGGGGTATCCATCAGGGCAATAATGCCAATGTATTTGTCATTTTGACGGATTAGCATGGTAGTATTGCCATCTGATTCCAGTGATTTAACTTTTTCTTCTGTTTCCTTCTCCGGCTTATTATCATCCAGGGATTCAAACAAGTCTAGATTGCCGATGTACACTTTATCATCACCCAAGGAGGCTTTAATCCCCTTGCCAAGCACAGCTTCCAGATCTTTCGCCTCTGGTACGTCAACATCATCCAATCGCTCTTTCCCATCCCGTACCACGGCCTTTGCTAAGGGGTGGTCACTAAGGTTCTCTACGGCTACTGCGATTTTCAACAGTTTTTCCTCGTTTATATCACCCAATGGAAATACTTTAGTTAGTTTGGGCTTACCTTCTGTTAGCGTTCCGGTTTTGTCAAAAGCCAGGGCGGTGAGTACACCCAGATCTTCCAACGGACGACCACCTTTGATAAGCACCCCGCTTTTAGCTGCCCTTGCCACTCCGCTTAATACTGCACTTGGGGTGGCTATCGCCAAAGCACAAGGGCTGGCTGCCACCAATACGGCCATTGCCCGGTAGAAGCTTTCACTAAAGGTTTCGTCCAGTACCAAAAATGCGAAATTGAGTACAACTACCAAGACTAGGACAGCTGGTACAAAATATTTCTCAAATTTATCGGTGAGTCGCTGTGTAGGTGATTTCTGAGTTTGGGCTTCATTCACCAATTTAACTAGACGGGAGAGGGTTGAATCCTTCGCAACTTTAGTAACTTTGATTTCCAGCGTATTGTTCCCATTGATAGTGCCAGAAAAAGCACGGTTCTCATCTTTGATGTCGTCTTCCTGCGACCAGTCTTTCTCGGGATTATCCACCGGTTCTTTATCTACCGGTACACTTTCTCCGGTAATAGGAGCTTGATTAACGCTACTTTGACCACTCACCACTACACCATCAGCAGAAATTTTGCTATTGGGCTTCACCACAATAATGTCACCGATGCTCAATTCCTCAATACCGACTTCTTCAGTCTTACCATTTCTCTTAAGCAACGCGGTTTTAGGAGCGAGTTCTGCCAAAGCCTTTATAGACTTTCTGGCTTTGTTCATAGCATAATGTTCCAGAGCGTGTCCCATACTGAACAAAAATAACAGCAAAGCACCTTCTGCCCATTCGCCTAAAATAGCAGCGCCAATGGCTGCAACCAGCATAAGGAAATCAATTTCAAAACCGCCTTTTGCCACTGTTTGAATGGCTTCTTTAGCCGTAAAATAGCCGCCAAAGAAATAGGCACCGATGTATAATGCGAGGCTCACCCAGGAAGGCAGAGCATCTACATAAGACAGTCCAAAGCCAATACCGAGCAATGCTCCACAGATAATGGAAAAGATGAGCTCCGTATTTTTACCGAAAATACCACCGTGAGAGTGTTCATGATTTTCACCTTCCTCATGGTCGTGGTCTTTTTTATCTTCTTTTTGATCTTCGCCCTTTTTAGTTTCTTCTATCTTCTCAAGAAATAGTTCGGCACTTACATGAGTTTCTAGTACATCAAGGCCCTTATTTTTCAAGGTTTTCAAGATTTCTGCTTCATCTAATTTGGTCGTATCAAATTCAACCCGAACCATACCGGAAGCTGATATGGAGATTTCTAAAATGCCCTCTATTCCCTGAAGATTATGTTCAATATTTCGAGCATGGCGGGTATGCCGGATTCCATCCACTTCTATAAGTTTATGTCCAAATTTCTGCGTTATTTCCGCCCCGCTTTGCTCCGCCAAGGTCTGTATTCGATTTATCGAGATTAGCTCCGGGTTGTAATGAAAGCATAGCTGAGGTACGCCATCCTCCGTTTTATCTGCTACATGCACTTTTTCAAGACCTTTCTTGTCATTAAGATGTTGAATGAGTTTTTGCACACACTGATCCTTCTCATCCGGCACCTCTGGCAAGAGCAATGGTATTTTTATTTGTATCTTTTTCATGTGTATTGTGCTTTGTTAGTTATAAAATTTTAAACTCAACAAAATGATAACCTACTTTTACTATACTAAACTAAATTGTTACACAACTCGTCGAGGTTCAATATTGGCAGTAAATGCTATGTAATTGTATCTAAATTGCTCTGGAATCAATTAGGAGTTTAAATATGTTCTTTGCTTTCTTTTTCTATTCATAGTTATTTTTTCCGTGTTAGATTTTTATTGATATACTTGAGTGCTTCAGGTATGTCAAGCTCTCGTGTGCCATTACCTGTACGGATATAAAAATAAGAACGGTCATTATCTCGCAGATATACTGGTGAGTAGCTTTTTAAGATAAAAAGATGGCAGATATCAACGCCATCCATTTGGAATAAAGATACCTCTACATTAGAGCAAAAATTAGTACCTAACTTAGTAGATACTAATTGCATAATATATTGTTCAAAGCTATCTCTATCTGGTTTCTTCAGAGTTGCATAATCTTCCTGTAAACCAAGAAGGTTTCCATCATCATCAATGCCAATAAAAAGATGTCCTCCCTGGGTATTCATAAACCCGGCAATTGTTTTTGCTACAGTGTACTCCAAAGCTTTATTTGTCTTAGATTGTCTTAAGTCCCACCTCAAGGTAGATTTGAATTCTACTTGTTGGTTTTCTCCAGTCTCAATCAATTTTTTTATCTCTTTAAGCTTTTCTTGAAAACTGTTAGATTTGAATATTTTTTGTCTAAACATAAATATAATTGACAGAGTTACACCAAACAAACCAAATAAAGCTTTAGTAATAGTCTGGTCTAAATCCCAGGAACCAAGCACCTGCTGATAAGAAGTAAGCAGAAGTTCCCCCCAACTTCCGTAATCTCCTTGAATGTCAAATATTTGAAGTGTAATAGCCAAGGGTTGTATTATAAATACACCAATGACTATTCCACAAAGGATAAAATAAAGTAATTTTTTTTTATTCACTGCATTCTGTTTTAAGGTGTCTTAAGAACGTTTTTGATATGTAATGAATGAAAACTATTTATCTAAAATTTTAACAGAGATTGGAGCCATTTTATCTTCCATTTTTTCAAGCTCAACTTCAACTTTTGTGCCTTCTTTTAACTCAGAAAAAGGAACTGTTTCTTCGTTTTTTTTAAGTGTAGTTTCACCAATAAAATTTAAACGAACTAAAGAATCATCATTTAGTTTTAGATAGAATTCCCGTGCAGGTTCAACCGCATCAGTAACTATGCCGGTATAAGTTCCCGAACTAACTAAAACAGTATCTTTTTCCTTTCCACAAAATTGTAAGATAGTTAAGCTTATTAAAATTAAAGCTATAAAAACTAAAGGTGTTCTTATTCTTTTTTTTATTTCTTTAGGTTTAAACATAGATATAAAATTTTAAGTGTTAGGTTTATACAAGATGCAAAGGCTCTCCGTTTTTTACCCGATATGCTTCTTTTATATCTGTTACATAAATAATCCCATCAGCAGGGTTCGTTGTTTTAGCATGCTTACAGATAAGAGCTATCACAGTTCCTACCTCCTCATTGTGGCAAACAAGCTCTAATTTTACAATCGGGCTGTCTGTAAAGTGAAAGTCCAAAGATGGAGAAGCGTCAGGATTTTTGTAGGCTCCTGTTCCTTCACCTTTAGATAATGTAACACTGTCGAAGCCTTCTTCTTTTAATGATTCTACTACAATCTGTACACGTTTGGGTTTTATAAATGCTTTTATTTCTTTCATAATTCTGATATTTAGTTTGTCCTTAACCGGTTTTTTCTACCGGTCAAGGATCTTTATTTCTATTCCTTAATTAATGACCGTGAGAAGTCTGACTTTTCTTCATCTCAGCAATAAGGGAATAAGCGTTATTCCATGCAACTTTTGTGTCTGATGGTAAAGTTTCTAATAACTTCACTTCCACCCATCCGTCTTTTTCCAGGCCAGTTTTTATCTCAATCGGCGTAAATTCCCATTCTGTTTCTCCATTTTCCTGATGCTCTTCGGCACTAAACATATACGTTTTGCCTTCGTCTTCAATGATGGCACTCTCGGGTAAGGCAAACACTTCTTTGTCTGTGGTATAGATGTTACCGTTGATATACATTCCCGGTATTAAATACCCTTCTTTCTGATCAATCTCGGCATGTACATGAACTGCTTTCGGGTTTTGCTCGAACTGCTTTCCTACGGAGTATATTTTCCCTGTTAATCTTCCATCAGGGACAGATTGGACAGTAAAAGAAACTTTCTGTCCCTTTTTAACCTGATACACATCTTTTTCAAAAACCATCAAATCAGCATGTATATGTTCGTTATTAACGATCATAAATAATTCAGTTTGTGGTTCAACGTATTGTCCGATTTGAATATCAACGTCTTCAATGTATCCGTCAATAGGACTTACAATGGGCACCGTCCCGTAAATATTTCCATTTCTGATTTTTTCGACGCTCAAACTCAATTGCTTTAACTGCGCCTCATACCCCTTAACTTCTGCAACCGTAGCTTTGTGCTCTGCTTGTGTTTTCTGGAGTGTTTGACCGGAACCAACTTCTCCTTCATATAATCTTTGTTGCCGTGCAAGTTCTTTTTCCAGATACAACATTTGCTCGTACGTACGCACGTATTGTGTTTGGATATTGGTAAGATTAGGATGAGCTGCGTAAGCCAGCACCTGATTTTTAGTAACTTTATCTCCTTCAATAACTTCAATGGAAGTAACATTAGCTCCTAAAATTGCAGTTACGGTAGCCTCATGTTGTGGAGGTACTTCCAGCTGCCCGTTTGCCTTTATGATGCCTGAAAGATTACGGGTTGGAAGCGTATTAATATTCATTTCAAGACTGTTAAATTTTAGTTGCGAAAGGTGTGCAGCATTTGCTTCTTCATTTTCTTCACTCTGCATTAGTGATGCATTTTCGGTTTCTATGGCTTCGTTATCTTCAACTTGTGATGTGTTGCAAGCCGCAAAAAAAGATAAAAGTAAGATTAGTACGGTTATATTTATTCGTTGGATATTCATGATATTGTTTTTTAAAAAATTAATTACTTGTTAGAAGTATTCAGGTAGTATTCTAATTCATATCTACTATTCAGATAATTACTGAAAGCGTCCCATGAATCTACCTCAATCTGTATGGCATCCCTGATATTTTGAAGAAACATCACGTAATCAATAGCTCCTTCTTTATATGCGGTAAGTGCACCTTTTCTTTGTTCTTCTGCCAGAGGCAGTGCTTCTTCTTTATAATATTCCCAGGAATTAAGCCACTTTAAGTAGTTTTCCTGCATACTGTTGTACCGACTGTTCAATTCTTTTTGAGCCTGATTAAGGTTTTGGCGGGCAATATTAGTTTGGATTTTAGAGGATTGCGTTTTTCCAAGATTTCCCCAAAAAAGTAAAGGGAAACGAACACCCAACTCATATTTGTAGAAACCGGATTGATTTGCGATTTCCTGAAATCCATAACTCGCACTAAATTTTGGCAGAAACTGGCTTTGATCTTTCTTAACCACTGCTTCAGCCACCTCAACTTTTTGCTCCATCATAGTTAAATAAGGATGATTATTAAGAGCATCTTTATTAAAATTGATTGGTTCATCTAACTCTTCAACCGATACATTTTTTACCGTATAAAGAGAATCGCCTTCAAACCATTTATTAAGTTTCCGAACAGCACTCAGATAGTCTCTGAAGGCTTGTTCTTTTTGAATCTTAATTTTATTAGCCTGATTTAGTGTTGAAAGATACTCCAATCTGGAAGTGGCTTCCGTTTCAAGGCGTAGTTCTGCGGCTCTGGAAATATCAGTAAACTGTGCAAATAACTTATCCAGTACATTATATTTTCGCTTTGCACTGAAAACATCCGCCCAGTTTTGCTTTACCATCAATTCTACCTGAACGTATGTGAGTTCGGCACTTTGCTCTGCAAGCTGTTCGTTTTCTTTTTGAAGCTTTAACCGAGAGGGAATTCCCAAAAGATCAAACTCCTGAGACACGCCAAATTTAGTTGTAATTCCATCCGCACCGTTTCCCACTTCTTCCTTGCCGATGAATACTTTAGTATCACCGATTTCCCAAGCGGTTTTCCGTAATGCCTGTTGACTTAGTATTTCAAGTTGTGCTGCTTTTATAGCCGGATAGTTATCCATTGCTTTTTTTACAGCTTGCTCTAAAGAAAGCTCCTGAAGATTAGTTGTTTGTACCGGCTGTGCTTGTACCACACCTGACATAAATAAACTTCCGGTCGCCATTAAAAGAAACACAGAAGCTGTAATTGATTTTCTCTTTAACTTTTTCAGATTTCTTTTTTCAACAAAAGAATATAATACTGGAAGAATAATCAGAGTAAGTAAAGTTGCACTAATTAAACCACCAATTACAACCGTTGCTAAAGGCCGCTGAACCTCGGCACCGGCGGAGGCTGAAAAAGCCATCGGAGTAAATCCCATAATAGCTGCTGTAGCTGTTAATAAAATAGGGCGAAGTCTTTCTTTGGTTCCTATTAAAATTCGTTCTTTCAAATCAGTTACTCCTTCTTCTTTTAATGAATTAAATCGGCTTATGAGCACGAGTCCATTGAGTACCGCTACTCCAAAGAGCACAATAAATCCCACTCCCGCAGAAATACTAAACGACATATCTCTGAGTGCCAGAAAGAATATTCCTCCAATTGCAGCTAATGGTATAGCCAGATAAATCATAACCGATTGAGAGAATGAATTCAGTGCAAAATAGAGTAGGATAAAAATCAGAAACAGTGCAATAGGCACAACAACTGATAATCTGCTTTTTGCACTTTGCAGATTTTCAAATTCACCCCCATAGGCGATATAATATCCAGCGGGAAGCTCCAGTTCTGCATCCAGTTTTTGCTGAATATCATTAACCACAGATTCCACATCACGACCTCGGGCATTTACACCGACGTAGGTTCTTCGGAATGTGTTATCACGGGAAATCTGCATGGGGCCGGGTTGGTAGCTGATATCTGCAATTTCTTCTATAGGCACCTGTGAACCACTTGGCAGGTCAATATACATTGAACGTAAATCTTCGATACTTTGACGGTTCGCTTCGTCAAAGCGAACAACTAAGTCAAATCTTCGCTCTCCTTCGAATACAACCCCAGCCGTTCCTCCTGCAAATGCCGTGCTTACATAATCATTTAGTTTGGCGATGTTAAGACCATATTGAGCTACTTTTTGACGATTATATCTCACCGTCATTTGAGGGAGTCCGGATATTCTTTCAGGACTTACATCCCCAACACCAGAAACCGTTTGTATGATAGATGCCATTTCATCCACTTTTTGAGAAAGTATTTCTAAGTTTTCACCATATAGTTTCACTGCAATGTCTTCTCTCACACCTTCCAGTAACTCGTTAAATCGAAGTTCAACAGGTTGAGTAAACACCAGATTCACACCTACAAGGGATTCGTTAAGAGTTGTTTGTATCTTTTCGATAAGTTCGTCTTTGGAAGAGGCTGATACCCAACTGTCTTTATCTTTATTTAGTATGATGTACATATCCGCGATATCCATAGGCATAGGATCTGTGGGAATATCAGCTACACCAATACGGGCTGTTACCGTTTCTATCTCCGGAAACTTTTGTAATAGTATAGTCTCAATTTTTTTGGATTGTTCAATCGATTCCGATAACCCACTGCCGGAACGTAACAGAGCCTGCATGGCAATATCACCTTCATCCAGTTGAGGAATGAATTCACCACCCATGCGGGAAAAGGTAAATATTGATGCTAAAAACAGAATCACAGCGGCACTAATTACAATTAACTTTCTTTTTAATGCTAATTCTAAAAGAGGATTGTAAACACGTTGAAGCGCTCCAATGAGCTTGTTACTTAGTTTTTCGAGTGCCTGTTCAAATCGTGCAAACCATCCATTTTTATTGACAGAAGGCTTCATAACTAATGATGAAATCATAGGAACGTACGTAAGGCAAAGAATAATAGCTCCTATCACTGCATAGCCAAAAGTAAAGGCCATTGGGCGGAACATTTTTCCTTCTACGCCTTCAAGAAAGAGAATTGGGGCAAATACGATGAGTATGATTAATTGGCCGAAAAAAGCAGAATTCATCATGGTACTGCTGGCTTTGTAGGTAAGTTCATCCATTTGCTTCTTGCCAAACTTACTCTTGCCGGATTTTACTCTTTTTTCTATCTCGTGTACCGTTCCTTCCACAATGATGACAGCCCCGTCAACGATAATTCCGAAATCTATGGCTCCAAGACTCATCAAGTTTGCCCAAACTCCGGTTACCTTCATCATAATAAAAGCAAAAAGTAGCGATAAAGGGATAAGAGATGCAGTAACTAAACCGCCCCGTAAACTTCCGAGTAAGATCACTAAAACAAATACAACAATTAATGCTCCCTCAATTAAATTTTTGGAAACGGTGCTTGTGGTACGTTCGATCAGGGCACTTCGATTGAGAAAGGGTTCAATTTTTAATCCATCTGGTAGAGATTCCTGAACTTCAGCAATTCTATCCTGAACTCTTTGAATGGTTGCATCTGGATTTGACCCTTTCAACATCATAATTATACCACCTACCGCTTCTTCACCATCTTGTGTAAAAGCACCGTATCGAGTTTGTGTACCAAAATGTACTTTTTCGGCAACGTCATTGATAAGAACAGGGATTCCATTTTCATTTTTAATGACAATGTTTCTAATGTCTTCTAAAGATCTAATCAATCCCTCTCCACGGATAAAATTCGCCATTTTATTTTTCTCGATGTAAGCTCCACCGGTATTTACATTATTCATGGCAAGGGCGTCATACACTTCAGAAATGGTAACTCCCATTGCATTCAATTTGTCGGGATTAATAGCCACTTCGTATTGTTTGATACCGCCACCAAACGAATTAACCTCTACTACGCCATCCAACAGAACCATTTGACGTTTTATAATCCAGTCCTGTATTGTGCGAAGATCGTTTGGGGTATATTCTGACTCATATTCCGGACTTACTTTTATAGAATACTCATAGATCTGACCCAATCCACTTGAAATAGGCCCCATTGCCGGGCTACCAAACTTATCAGGTATGGTTTCACCCAGTTCATTTAGTTTTTCTTGTACAAGCTGTCGGGGAAGGTAAGTACCCATATCATCTTCAAAGACGATGGTAACCACTGACAGACCGAATCTTGAAATAGACCGAATTTCGGTTACTCCCGGAAGATTTCCCATTGCCAGTTCTACCGGATAAGTCACAAATTGCTCGATATCTTCCGTACCCAGATTTTCTGATACGGTAATTACCTGAACCTGATTATTCGTGATATCAGGTACAGAACCCAAATTAATGGTCATCATGGAGTATGTTCCAACTCCAATTAAGGTTAAAATGAATAAGCCAATAATGAACTTATTCTTTATTGAGAACGATATTATTTTATTAATCATAAAAAATTAAAACTGTCCCTTTTCTCAGGGAGTGTTGAATAGAAATCAGATTTATAGAATTGGTTGTATAAGCCTGTGTGAATTTGAAGACTAAAAACTCTTGGAAAGACGCTTGTACTTTGAATGATGCGATCAATCAAGTTCAAAAGAGTTTTAGTAAATAGGGAGAGGCTAATTCAGCAGAACTACCGTTCTAAGAGAAGCTAATTCTTGATGTTCTATTATAGGTGGGATAAACTCAGATAATTGTTTTTTTGCTGAATTTGGTAGAATTGAAACCAACTGATAAAGATCATTATTGATCTTCTCAATGGATTTATCCTGATCAAAACGATTTACTCTATTGTCTTTGGCACAAGTTTCATCGAGCTCCAGATCGTTGCATTCTATACAATAGTCAGAGTCAGAATGGAATTCAGCATCAGTGTCAGAAAAAATAATATCTGCATGCAAATCACAGTCAGAAGCAATTCCAAAAGAAAGAGGGGAAGTTGATTCTATATTAATATCCCCATTCGATTCGAAACAGTAGATCAATGAATCGGCAAAACCATGTACACTCAAGCTGTGTATGCTAAAAAATAGCAATAATACTGCTGAAGTAGCTTTTATAATAGTATGTGAGTTCTTGATCATAATTCTAAAGTGAAACCAAAGATAGGATATAAAAATTCACATACCTTATATTTTCTTGTTTTAAACTTGATGAATTTTGATGTGGATACTTACCCGATAAATTTAGCATGATGAACAGAATACCGAGAGACTGGATTTCTGATGAAATGTAAATGAATTCTTCAATAAAAAATTCATGAAGATGTATGAAGTAGCTTATTCAAATCATTAGACTATGAAATGATTAATTTACATGCGAAGCCTGTGGAGTTGGCACAGGCTATAATTGACTTAACTTTTATCGAATTGCAGCAATTCAACTTTCCTACAAAAGATTTTCTTTGTGTAGCTTACGATTCCGTTAAAAAAAATAGAGTAGGTAATTCTAAAAAAGTTTCACTACTGTTTCACTCGAATAAATAAAAAAAGCTCTAACACTTTATTTATCAAAGTATTAGAGCTTTTTAAGTGCTCCCCGGGTAGGATTTGAACCTACGACCCAGCGATTAACAGTCGCTTGCTCTGCCCCTGAGCTACCGAGGAATATGCCCTTGAAGGGGCGACAAATATACGCACATTATTGCGTGACTTTCAATACAAATTTCAGTTTTTAGTAAAAAACTTTTTCCAGTACTAATCCTTTTGCCGGAGCCGTGAAAGATTTCACATTTGATTCAGGGTTATTAAGTAATTCAGCAAACTCAACATAGGTCAATTTACCTTTTGCAACCTCTGCCATAGTACCTGTAATACGTCTTACCATATTTCTCAAAAAACGATTTGCTGAAATATGATAGATCCATCTGTCTTCCAGTTCTTCAAATTCTGATCTAAAAATTGTGCAGAGTGTAGTATAATTTTCTTCATTGTATTTCGAGAACCCAGCAAAATCAAACTCACCATTTAACAAACTTGCGCATTTATGAAGCAATTTACTGTCTAGCATTCCTAATTGAGCCCAAGCCATATGGTTTTGCAACGGTGAAGGTTTTTTCAAAATGGTGTATGCGTATTCACGAGATGTGGCGTCGAAGCGGGCATGAAATTCTGGATGTACTTCTTCAAATTCATGAATATGCACCTCATTTCCTGTTAATCCATTTACTCCAAAAATCAATTTTTGAAAATCTGCAACTCCTTCAATATCTACATGTGCAACTTGTCCGCGAGCGTGAACACCGGCATCTGTTCTCCCTTGACCAAGCAAGTCAACGTCTCTTTGCAGTATTTGTGAAAACGCCTTTTCTAGCTCACCCTCAACGGTTCTAGCGTCAGGCTGAATTTGCCATCCCGAAAATCCTGCGCCGTTGTATTCAATAGTTAGTTTATATCGAGCCATTCTTTTTCAATTTCCAATGATCAATAATCAACATCCAATATTCATTTTTTAATTCTGGACAGTGATTTATGATTGTTTAAAATTATGAAGTTTTGTTAGCAATATTGGATATTGAAACTTCCCTGTTGGATATTGGAAATTGAGATTAAATAACCGTTCCATCCGGAATAACTTCTCCTTTACGAACGATCACAACTCCATCTTTTACGCTGTAATTTCCGTAGTCTCCCTCATCAAGATGATCTCCTCCAACTATCCGAACATCATTCCCAATACACGCATTTTTATCGATAATACAATTCCTGATAAAACACCGTTGACCAATTCCGGAATTTGGACGATCCGGCGATGCAGCATCAATCACTTCTTTATCTTGAAAATAGTCGTTACCCATTATGATCGAGTTCTCGATGGTAGTGTCTTTACCTATTCTAGACCTGATCCCAATCACCGAGCGTACAATTTTACTCGCTTCAATAATACATCCCTCCGCCATTAAAGCATGTTCTAAGGTAGTGCCCATTAGTTTGGAAGCAGGAAGCAAACGGGCTCGAGTGTATACAAAATTCTCGTTATCATATAAATTAAACTCTGGAACTGTATCTGCTAAAGATAAATTAGCATCATAAAAAGATTTAATAGTTCCAATGTCCGTCCAATACCCACCAAATTCATAGCTACTAACACGTAATCCTTCTTTCAGGGCTTTGGGAATGATCTCTTTCCCAAAATCTATGGCATCCGGGTTTTCATCAAATAATCTCTTCAAGGTTTCTTTATTGAAAATATAGATCCCCATAGAGGCTAAATATTCTTTGCCTTGTGCTTTATATTGTTCCGGGACATCCGATTTCCAATCATTGAGCATCTCCACATCAGGCTTTTCAATAAAGCTATCAATAAGACCCTTTTCATTCGTTTTCATAATTCCGAAGCCTGTAGCATCCTCGGCATTTACAGGAATTGTAGCGATAGTGAGATCCGAGTTATTTGCTTTGTGCCTCTCCAGCAACTTTCGGTAATCCATTTGGTACAACTGATCGCCGGAAAGTATCAATACATGTTCATGATCATGATTTGCCATGTGATGTATGGATTGCCGTACTGCATCGGCTGTTCCTTGAAACCAATCAGGGTTTGTCGCCGTTTGTTCTGCCGCCAAAATATCGACGAAACCACTACTGAACACATCAAAGTTATACGTGTTTTTAATGTGCCTGTTTAGTGATGCCGAGTTGAACTGAGTAAGTACATAGATCCTTCTTATATCAGAATTCAAACAATTAGAAATAGGAATATCTACGAGTCGATACTTACCTCCAATAGGTACCGCTGGTTTTGAACGCTGATCTGTTAATGGGAAAAGTCGGGTACCTCTCCCTCCTCCAAGAATTACAGCCATTACGGAACTTTTCATCAACTCACCTTTTCATTTAGTTTTGTATAAACATCAATGTATTCTTTCGCCGAACGGTTCCACGAGAAGTCTAATTTCATAACCTTCGCTCTAGTTTGATTAAATAAGGTTTCATTTCCAAATAAATCAATAGCTCTGTCTACTGCTTTTTTTGCTTTTTTAAGACTGAACGAATCGAAACAAATTCCATATCCTTCTGAGTCTTCTATGTCTATTACTGAATCCTTCAACCCGCCTACAGCACGCACAATCGGAATAGTTCCATATCGCATAGCAAACATCTGGTTTAAGCCACAGGGCTCAACTCTTGAGGGCATCAATATAAAATCGGAACCCGCATATATTTGATGAGCTAGCTTTTCATTGTATTCTAATGTTGCATCAAAAAAACCTACATAATCATTACTCATTTCTTTAAAGACAGTATGCAACGCAGGATCACCTGTTCCTAAGAGCACAAAATTCACTTTTTTCTTTTCGTCTAAATAATTGGCTATAAGCTCGGGTAGTAAATCTGCGCCCTTTTCTTTTACTAATCGTCCAATAAAAGCTATGGTTGGAAATTTAGGATCTAAACCAAACCTATCACACAGTGCTTTTTTGTTTTTGGCTTTGCCCGATTTTCTAGATCTGTAGGAAAAGTTATGATCAAGCAACTCATCTGTTTCCGGATCCCATACTTTTGTATCAATACCGTTTATAATTCCTGTCGATTTCTGTTCCTCATGTTGAAATAGCGATTCTAATCCATTGCTTTTTTGCTTCAGCTCAGTCATATAGTTTTTAGAAACAGTGGTAATCTGCCAAGCGGTTTTAAGTCCCGTTGCTAAAGAGTTCAACATGTAATCCCATTCCAACAAACCAATGTTATCCAGATTAAAAGCAGGAAGCAGTTGGTAGTTTTCCATCTCATATCTTCCTTGATATTCCGCATTATGCACTGTTATCAATGTAGGAATCTGTGACAACTCTCTATAACGATTACATTGAGAAGTCATGAAAGGAACCAATCCTGTATGATGATCGTGACAGTGAATGATCTCAGGTTTCTCTTTCCGAACTTTCAACCACTCTAATACCGAGATCTGAAAACTTATAAACCGCTCTTTTTCATCCCAGTATGGATGTCCACTTAATGGATCTATGTACACGCCGGGTCGATCAAATTTTCCGGGTATATCAATAAAGTAAACCGGATATCCCAAACCCTTACTTAGCAGTAATTGTACTGAGAATTCAATCGACTCTCCTTTCAAATTAAACTCACCCGAATACACTTCTTCGAAATCATTCTCTACTACCCAATCATTTTTATACTTTGGGATAACAACTTCGCAATGCTGACCTTCTTCATTCAAATATTTAGGCAGAGAGCCAACTACGTCTGCAAGGCCGCCTACTTTTGCAATGGGATAACATTCTGCACTAATATGAATAATGTTCATTTTCCTGAAACTGATTTATAATAAATGCGTACTTGACTGCGACTAACAAATAAAGAATCTTTGGGCGTAAAGGTAAACAACAATTACCATACTAAGATTTACTTAAGGTTAAAATTTAAACTACGGTATAATGACGATAATTCATGTTGAGAACATCAAAAAATCGTTTGGGAAGAACAAAGCGGTTAATGATGTAAGTTTCGATGTAGAAAAGGGGCGCATATTCGGGTTACTCGGTCCAAACGGAGCCGGAAAAACAACCACTATCCGAATGATCAATAATATACTGATGGCGGATGAAGGTGTCATCACAATAAACGGTCAGGAAGCGAGTCCTCTTACTCAGAAAATGATCGGCTATATGCCGGAAGAACGTGGGCTCTACAAAAAGATGAAGGTTGAAGAACAGCTACTTTATCTTACTCAGCTTAAAGGAATGAAAACCAGAGATGCTAAAGAAGCCATACATTATTGGCTTGATCGATTTGGTGCATCAGACTGGACTAAAAAAGAAGTTGGAGAGCTTTCAAAAGGGATGTCTCAGAAGATCCAGTTTATTGCTACTATAGCTCATGATCCTGATATTTACATTTTTGATGAGCCTTTTAGTGGATTAGATCCGATCAATAGTGACATGTTGAAGGACATTATCATAGAACTAAAGAATAACGGAAAAACCATTCTTTTCTCTACTCATCGAATGGAACAGGTTGAACAAATGTGTGATGATATTTGCTTGTTCAATAACGGAAAGGCAGTTCTTCAAGGTAAACTCCGTGAGGTGAAAGCTTCCTTTGGACAAAATACTATCAATCTTGAATTTGATGGTGACGGTTCATTTTTGGATAAACTAGAAGGCGTTCGTTTGAATAACAGATCTACCAACTTTGCTGAAATTCGAGTGCTTGATGGTCAAAACATGCAGGACATTCTTAAGCTGGCTATGGAACATGCTGAAATTCAAAAATTTGAACGTATCGAACCTTCTCTAAACGAGATATTTATCTCAACTGTAGGTGAAGACAATCTGAAAGCTCAACAATTAGAGGAGGCCTAATCATGAATTTTTCAAAGATATTTTTAGTCCTAAAGCGCGAATACATAACACGTGCAAAATCAAAGTCATTTATTCTATCCACCATATTAACTCCTATTGTATTAATCGGTTTTGGGGCACTTATGGTATGGATTGTGAGTAGCGATACTGAAACAGATAAAAGTGTTGGGGTGTATGATCAAACCGGTGTTTTGGTTGAAAACCTAATCTCATTGGATGAAACTCGTTATTCTGATGTATCTGACTTCCCTTTAGATACCGTAAAAGCAATGGTGCTTCGCGAAGATCTAGACGCTTATCTTCTGCTGGAAGAAAAGCATATTGAAACAAATGAAAATGCTGAACTTATTTACCGAGGTAGTGGTGGATTAGCTTTCTCTGCAAGTGTTCGTGGTGACATCCGAGATGTAATTCAAGAAGAACGTCTTTCCCGAGCTAACGTTTCAGATGAAGTAAAAGAACTATTTGCTCGACGTCCGGGATTAGATTCCAGAAAACTCACTGAAGAAGGAGAAGCCGAAGACGATAAAGCAGGATTTATGTCAGGTGTGGGATTCGTGCTTGGGTTATTAATATTTATCGGTCTATTCGGTTATGGCGCCGTTCTTATGCGGAGCGTGATCGAGGAAAAAACCAATCGGATTGTAGAAGTCATTACCTCATCCATTAAACCTATTGAACTATTGATCGGGAAAGTAGCCGGAGTTTGTTTATTGGGCTTCACACAGTTCACAGTTTGGGCGGTAATGTATATTGGAATTTCGATTGCAGCTGTTCCACTAGCAGGAGTTTTAATGCAAGATCAAATGGCACAAATAGGTAACTCACAAGATCTAGAACAAGTTGCTGCTGAAGCCGGTTTCGATCCTTCTTCACTAGAAGTACTTTCTATCGATCCAATGATCTTTGTGTACTTCTTCCTGTTCTTCGTATTAGGATTTTTCATGTATGCATCATTGTTTGCTGCAGTAGGTTCTGCCGTAGATTCCGAACAAGATACCCAGCAATTCATGCCTATTCTTATGCTGCCTTTAATGGGTGGGTATTTTATAAATGCTAAAATTATGGTAGACCCGGATTCTACATTAGCCGTAGTAGCGTCCATTTTTCCATTAACATCTCCTATCAATATGATCACTAGGGTTGCAACAACAGATGTTCCTTTCTGGCAAATCGGGACTAGTTTACTTGCATTGTTTGTAAGTTTCTTTGGAGTGATGTGGGTGAGTGCAAAAATCTACCGTGTTGGTATTTTGATGTACGGCAAAAAAGCTTCGTTTAAAGATTTTGCAAAATGGATCCAGCAATCTTAAGTAAGTTGTAATTTATTCTTTTGAAAGCTCTGATGTGAAAATGTCAGAGCTTTTTTTATAGAACCACCTCATTTAAGGCTCTGTTTATTTCAATCTGTTTTACACTTTTTAACAATTCCGAATCTTAAATAATATATCTTTCTGATACTAATTAAAGGGTGTTTCTTAATAGAATTCTTAGAATGATCTAGCGTCATTTTTGAAACGTCCCCTTCTATTTAGCTAAACTGCAATTAACAATTAACAGCCTCTAGCTATGATACAGAAAAACTTACCCCCCTTATTCGATTTAAGACGCTTTCTATTTTGGAATCACCACAAGTTTCCATCCATACCCTTCGAGATTTAAACCTATCTGAATAGACTGATATATACCATTTAAAACTAATGGTAATTACGAAAAGAATAGCCTTAGCCTATTTAAGAGCTATCTCTCTACAATAATTATTTAAAGTTTAGACCACTTTACAGCAGAGGTTTATCATGAATACTTATATCAAAAACCTTAGGGCCATACTTTTAAAGTTTTTACTTGTAACTGTAGTAGCATCCATACTGGAATATTTGATCATCATCTTTTTGAGTTCGATGCCAATTATAGCATTTAAAGCACAAATGATATTAGCGGTCACTTTTATTGCTTTTCTATTACAAAGCGGATACAAAATATGGCGCTTATTTAATCTAGAACACCCTTTTTCCAACAACGGAAAACATCATTAAAAATCTTTTAAAACAGCAGAAACCTCACATGGAATATAAAAAATTAAAAAAAGAACTCGGTCTTTGGGATGTATACGCAATAGCTACTGGTGCTATGTTTAGCTCTGGTTTTTTCCTACTGCCGGGGTTAGCTGCTGCTGAAACCGGTCCCTCCGTTTTTCTAGCTTATTTGGTTTCCGGTTTAATAGTGCTCCCTACTATGTTCAGCGTTGCTGAGCTGGCTACAGCTATGCCTAAAGCTGGTGGTACCTATTACATAATCGATAGAAGTTTAGGGCCACTTATTGGTACCATCGGAGGTTATGGATCCTGGTTAGCATTGGTATTAAAAAGTGCGTTTGCACTGATCGGTATGGGAGCTTATCTGTCTATATACTTTGATGTACCAATTATTCCGGTCGCAATTATTCTGACATTAGTGTTCGGTGTTTTAAATATTGTAGGAGCTAAGGAGACAACAGCTCTTCAAAAAATACTGGTATCAACCCTTGTTTCAATTATGATATTTTATATCGTACAAGGTCTATTTGCTGTATTCTCTATAGACATTATTGAAGTAACCCAGCAACAATTTACCCCTTTATTTACTAACGGAGCCGGTGGTTTCTTTGCAACTGTAGGTATGGTATTTGTTTCTTATGCAGGATTAACCAAAGTGGCTAGTATCGCTGAAGAGGTTAAAGATCCTGATAAAAATATTCCCTATGGAATGTTTCTATCTATAATCACAGCTATTCTTGTTTATGTGATCGGTGTATACATCATGGTTGCGCTGCTAGAGCCATCAACTTTCAGAGAAGACCTTACACCTGTTGCAACCGCAGGTAAAGTTTTTATGGACTGGCTACCCAACGATCTGGGAATTTTACTCATTGTTGTTGCTGCCGTTGCTGCTTTTGCATCAACAGGAAATGCAGGAATTATGTCGGCTTCACGTTACCCACTAGCTATGGCTCGCGATCACTTGATCACAGGTAAGTTCTCAAAAGTGAGCAAAAATGGGACCCCCTATTTAGCGATCATAGCTACCGTTTTACTTATGATCATATCGCTGTTGACACTTAATGTCGCTGAAGTAGCAAAACTTGCCAGTGCTTTTCAGCTACTACTTTTCGGGCTACTGAACTTTTGTATAATTGTAATGAGAGAGAGCAGAATCACAGGTTATGATCCCGGATTTAATTCCCCTCTCTACCCATGGCTTCAAATTATCGGTATAATTTCTTCTATTGTATTGATCTTAGAAATGGGATTCTTATCCATTCTTTTTACCACCGTTATTTCAATCTTTGCCATAGCTTGGTATTACTATTACGCCCGTAACAAAACAGACCGTGAAGGTGCCATTTTTCATATTCATGAACGCCTTGGGAAACGAAAAGATCATGGACTAGAAAGAGAAATGAAGGGTATTATTCGTGAAAAAGGATTACGTAAAGAAGACCCTTACGAGAAAGTTATAAGTCGATCGGTTGTACTTGATGAGACCGACCCTAAGCTGAGTTATAAAGAGATCATTCATAATGCTTCGGATAAGATTTCTAAATCTATTGGTATGACCACGGAAGAAGTATTTAATCTTTTTTGGGAAAGCCAGGATCTGGATACTATCCCTTTTGTACCGGGTATCGCTTTCCATCATATAAAGATAAAACAAGACATCCCATCTGAGATCTTGTTAGTTCGTATTTCAGAAAATATATCATTAAACCCAACCGGGTATGAGATGTTAAGCAAGGAAGATCAAGATGAAATTAAGAAGATACGCTCCATTATCTTTTTAGTGAGCTCTTCTGAAAATGCCAGACAGCATTTACGCATTCTAGCTCACTTGTCAGAAGTAGTAGACGATGACAGATTCATGTTAAGATGGAAACATGCCAAAAATGATGATGAGCTTCGAGAAGTTCTACTCCGTGATGACCGATTTATAAAAGTAGTGGTGAAAGAAAATGATCCTATGGTCGGTAAACAGATCCAAGAGTTAGCTCTGCCTGAGGAATGTCTGATCGCTATCATTAAACGTAACGGAAAAATGAAAATTCCTCATGGCAATACAGTCATTAAGGTAAACGATGAACTTGCTTTTATTGGAGAAGAAGAAGGCATTTTGGTTCTTAGAGATAGATTCCATGATAATGAATAGAGCTAAAACCTAGATAAAGATGTAGGCAACTCTCTGACCCACCCTTGTTTCCCTCCCTAACTTTAGGGAGGGAAACTCCATAAGTCCACTCAGATATTAGTTAGCACGTCCCCTTCCCTTGTTTAAGGGAAGGGACAGGGATGGGTTTGCTAATTTCAAGAAATAGCTTCCATTATCTTTTCAAATACATACTCCTCATCAACCAATTCTTTATTCTTATTCAGTCGCACGCCAACGTCATTTACATACCTATTTAACCGTAACAAAAAGAGAGTTTAGGTCGTATTTATTTCTATTACATATTTGAATTTAATAAATAACGATGCGTTTAATTGCAGTCTCTGTCCTTTTCCTATTAATTCCCCTGCTTGCTGTTTCTCAAATAACCAAAAACACTTATGTATGTCCCCCTTGTCCGGTACACGATACTCTGACATTTGACCATGATGGTGTATGCCCGGTTTGTGGGATGAATTTGATACAAAAGAAAGATTCCTCGGATATCAATAAAATTGACCTTCATACCGGATCGGGTAACTTTATAGTGGATGGAGGGAGTTCACACAATGATAAGATGATTACAATTTTTTATCATAAACCCAAGAATTTCAGCCAGAAATCTCCGGTAATGATGGTAATACCAGGAGCGGGACGGAATGGCCACGAGTACAGGGATGTCTGGGTTGAAGCATCCGAAGAGTATGGAATATTAATTTTGTCTCTTCATTATCCGGAAAAATATTACCCTGAGTTTTGGAGCTATAATCTTGGAGGAATGATTACGGACATAGAAATAAATAAAGAACGTACTGCCATTTTAAGTTATGAGATAAACACTAATCCTGAAGAATGGATATGGGATGACTTCGACAGAATTTTTTCTAAGGTTAAGAATGAACTACAATTAAAGACAGAAACTTATGATATGTTCGGACATTCAGCCGGAGGTCAGATCTTGCATCGAATGACGCTTTTTAAGCCGGACAATAATGCAGGAAGAATACTGGCATCAAATTCGGGTTGGTATACCACTCCTTCTATCGATGATAAATTCCCTTATGGTTTAAATGGAATTACAACAACAGGTAAACAATTTGAAAAGGCATTCAAAGCTAATCTTAAAGTGTTTCTCGGAGAAGCAGACAATGAAAATGAAACTAGAGGTCATTTAGTTCGATCGACTGAAACAGACATACAAGGAACACATAGGCTAGCCCGTGGAAAGTATTTTTACAATAAATTCAAATTATATGCTGATAGCCTGGAAACAGAATTTAATTGGGATTTAATACTAATCCCTGATGTCGGCCATGATTATAAACGAATGAGTAAAGCAGCAGCAAAATATTTGTACGCTTTGAATTGATAGTTTAGCATAACACAAATTGAATCCGCCGTAATACTATGGAGTGCGGGCTTGTTCCCCTGTCAGCCGGACAGGCAGGCTCCCTAACTGTAGGGAGGGAGACTCTTGAAGTCAATTCAGAATTTAGTTAGAAAGTCCCCTTCCCTTGTTTAAGGGAAGGGATGGAGATGGGTTAGCCGTAAGGCCGTTGCGCCCGAAGATAAGGCTGGATGCTTCAGTACAAATATTTATTGTAGTCACTCTCCATTCCATTGCCTTCCATATGGTTAGAAAGCATCAATAATAGCTTTTTAAAGCCAAATTTATTATTTATTAGCTTATTATTGATAAATCTAATACTACAAATACTAGATTATCATGTACACTAATAGGAGAAAATATGGATAGAAAATTTGTTCTTACAGGGCTGATTTATGCTGTTATAGGAATCCTGCTGGGTATTTTTATGGCAGCAACACATAACCATGCACAATTGGTTACCCATGCTCATATTTTGTTAGCGGGGTTTGTTGTTTCTTTTATCTATGGTCTTTGCCATAAATTGTGGATCAATAATCAGGTAACAACGTTATCAAAATTGCAGTTCTATTTCCATCAAGTAGGGGTTGCCTTATTATCTTCAGGGTTATTCTTACTCTACGGAAACTATGTCACACTAGAAGTCATTGATCCACTATTAGCAATTTCTTCTTTTATATTTTTAACCGGTATGATCATGATGGTGATCTTATTTCTAAAATCGGGTAAAGAAGTAACTGTGTAAAACAATCGACGATCTTAAGCTTAGATCTTATCTCTGATAGAAACTCCCATCTCTTGCTTTAGAGATGGGAGTGATTTTCCTTACTCCTTGTTTTCTTTAGCTCTTTTTCTATATTCAAAAAACACCAAGCAAGGCATTCCTTATAATAATAATTGGATTCTATACAACGAGGTTATTAGACACTCTCTTGGTTAATAAATAAACTATACAATTAGGTTGCATTAAGGAAAGTCGCGGTACTTTATGCGACGTCACATAATAATATGTTATTTGCCCTCTTAGAAAATGAATTACTCTAAAGTCATGAATCAGCAAGCAGCAGTATTCCAGCTCAGTGAGCTTAAAGATCATATTGATACTATAATTGAAGAAATTGTAAACGGTGATTATAATTCAGATGGAGATCTTTCATATCAAGTTGGTCTTTCCCATCTATATGATCACTTAAATCGTGCTTGGCATTTCTCAAAACTCACAGATGATCAAATTAATGCTTTAGATCAAGAATCGTTCGAAAGGACTACATATTCTATTCCAAAACTAGATGGAAATTTCAGAATAGTAGAAGCAGATGCATTGGTCAAATAACAAGCGTTTCAAGCGGACTCGGTTAGGGTTCGAAATTTTAATAAATTAACCCAGACTCGCCCCTTAAACGCAGGATCGTTATACAGCAAAAACTCATAATGAATAAAAATGAACTTGAAAAACCATTAAATGGAGCGATAAAGATTGGCAGAAAAGATCACATAAATGCTCTACAGAAAGAAGGACACCTATATTGTAATTCGGTTAAGTATTTTAGATTAGTCGAGCAAGAAGACTTTAATCGACATGATGCAAGAGAAGGAGCTTACAAAACTAAAGTTGTAGATAAACCGGAAGAATTCAATTTATATTTTGAAGATGAAAGAGTTTCAAAAAAAATTGAGTTTATGAAGACACAAGAATTTGATCTCTCTAAAGAGAATTTTAAGCTATTTTGCTTATTTGGGGTAAAAAGAAAGCATGCAATTGGAAAAGCTTTTGTAGATAAAAAAGCCTTAGAATTCGGAGAAAAGGCTTTACTCATTACTGATCTAATTGAATTTATTGAAAGAGTTAAGTCTAGCCTTCATGAACTTAATATCGATTTTAAATGGGGACACGTAAAGTACTATAAAGAAAGTGGTGTTAATGAAAATTTAACTGAATTCGATAAGCCTGATATTTTTGAACATCAGAATGAATTTCGATTATTAATCAAAGAAAAAAGTATAACTCCATTCTCTTTTAAAATTGGCTCAATAGAAGACATATCCATTTTGTATGACACAAATGATTTGAAAAAAATCACTCTACTAAAACAATAATCCAAAATGTTGGTTTTAAATAATCCTCAATCAGATTAGTAAGTCATGGGTTTAATAAACTTTAACCTCGTTCCCAAGCTCTGCTTGGGAATGCCAGTCGGAAGCTCCTGCTTCCTATGAAAAGTGAAGCAGAGCTTCAACATTGCATTCCGAACGGGACGTTCGGAACGAGAACTGATAATTACTCCAACCCAGACTCTTGGACTAATTCCGGTTCTTCTCAACCTAAACTCTCCCCAGCCAAATCTCTAAATTGTAGCTCGTACAGGTGGCTATACATTCCACCTTTATCCAATAATTGCTGATGTGTTCCTTCTTCAACAATTTCGCCTTTATCCAGTACTAAAATTCGATCTGCATTTTGGATGGTCGATAATCGATGGGCGATCACAAAGGTAGTTCGGTTTTTCATCAAGCGGCTCAATGCATCTTGTACTTGGGCTTCTGATTCTGAATCCAGAGAAGAAGTCGCTTCATCCAATAATAAGATCTCCGGGTTTTTTAGAATTGCACGGGCAATTGCCATTCGTTGCCGCTGACCTCCACTCAACTTCACCCCTTTCTCCCCTATCAAAGAATCATATCCATCCGGATGTTCAACGATAAAATCATGAGCATTGGCATCTTTAGCTGCTTGAATGATCTCCTCATCCGTAGCATCCAGCTTACCATATTTCAAATTGTCTTTTATGGTTGTGCTGAACAAATGAACTTCTTGGGGCACAATAGATATATGCTCTCTAAATGATTTTATTTTCAGGTCGGTAATAGATTTCCCATCCAGTATAATCTCTCCACTATTCACATCATAAAATCTCGGGATCAAGTTCAACAACGTTGTCTTACCTGCACCACTTGGTCCAACTAAAGCAATGGTCTCTCCCGCTTTTGCATCGAAACTGATACTTTTTAATACAGGACGTTCATCCTCATATCTAAATTCAACTTCTTTAAATTCTAAGGCTCCTTCAACATGATCTACCTGAATAGCATCGGGTTTGTCGTCTATTTCGGGAATCTCATCCAGTAATTCGAAAATGCGCTCCGAAGCACCCGCAGCCGTGTTTACAGCTGTATATAATCTGGAAGTCTGGCTAATGGATCTGGATATATTCAATGCATAAATGATGAACGCAACTAGATCACCGGCACTTAGTCGCTCTGCAAGAACTTCTTTCCCACCGTACCAAAATATCACTACCAAAGTGCCCATAAACATGATCCCCACTCCCGACCAAAACAGTTGAGTGAGTACTACTTTTCGACGAACCGTACCAAACAATTGTTCTATGGAATCTGAATAACGAGATACCTCATAGTTTTCTCGCACAAAGGCTTTTACCAATCTCACGGCACCTAATGCATCTTCCGCAACAGCTGTTGAATCGGCGAGTTCATCTTGAATTCCTTTGGAAAGCTTTCTGATCTTTTGACCAAAATACCTTGTTGCTATCGTTATAAATGGAACTGTTACAAAGATCACTGCACTTAATCTCCAATTCAAAACCACCATCAAAGAAACAGAACCGATCATTGAAAAAGTGATGGTTAGCAGTTGTGGCAATGAATCTGTCAGCGCAGTTCTGATCGAACCCACATCGTTAGTCAGCCGTGAAGTGATCTCACCTAATCTCCTCTCTGCAAAGAACTTAAACCCTAATCGATGTAAATGCTGATAAACTTTCTTTCTAAGGTCGGTGACTACTCGCTCCCCTACCCATTCCAAGAAATAATTTCCGGTAAAACTAAAAAGTGATTGTAATACAAACAGTCCTATCAAACCAATTGCTAACAGGTTTAAAAGACTGCCATCCCCTTTTTCAAACACAGCGTCTAATAGTTCTCTCAATCCCAACGGAACAGTAAGCCATATCCCGGAAGCTAAAAGAACAACCACCGTTGCGAAGTAAAACCGCCCTCGATAAGGTTTGCTGAGCGCAAATATCTTTATTAATGTATCCTTTAAGGAAGCAATGGAGTGATTCTTTTTGTCGTCTTCTTTTTTTGGCATTTTCTGCTTTTAACTAATCGTCATTCCGAACTTGTTTCGGAATCTTACGAAGTGGCTTTCAATCAATTTCAAATTCACTACACTGATAAGGACTTTACTGATGACCAGATCATGATCCTCATAAAGATCCTGAAACAAGTTCAGGATGACCCTGTTTTTGTATTCCTTGTAGGTCTCAGTTAATTCGTTAAGTTACTTCATTAATAAATGCAAAATTAGTGCCAAGAAATCATGATTTTTATCAATCATTTTGGTATCTAGTAAAGACAGTAAAATTCATCACAAAGCTATGGATAGCGAACTACTTACCTGGATATTTTTAATTGGTGGAATTCTTTTAATGCTACTAGAATTTGTTGTCCCAAGTGGTATGGCATTAATTTTAGGAGCAAGCGGATTATTGGTTGCATTGGCAAGATTTTTTGGATTCCTTGAAGACCCGGTTACTGCAACTATGGCATGGGTTATTACTTCTGGTGCAATTACCATTTTGGCAATGCCTATAATCAGAAAATATTTAAAGGGTGAAACTTCCTATAAATTTGCTGATGAAGATTATGAAGCGATGGATCAAATAGTGGAAGTTGTAGAGCCGCTTAATGAATATAATGATGAAGGAAGAATTCGATTTCAAGGGATCTCTTGGCAAGCAAGAACTTTGGAAGGTGAAGTTCCTTCAGGCGCACAAGTAAAAATAAAATATCGTGACAACACAACTTGGATCGTAGAGCCTGTTGATCAAATTCAGGAACCTGCATCCCAAAAACTCAAAGATAAAAATTAAAGGTTATCATGTTTTGGACTAGTATTCTTATCACATTAGTGGTTCTGTACTTCATCCTTACCCGATTATTTATCATCGTGGAAATGAGGGAAGAAGTGATTCAAGAACGGCTCGGAAAATTCAAAAAGAATTTAAAACCAGGTTTCCATTTTTTGGTACCGTTTGTAGATCGTCCTGCTTACCGCAGAGAAATGCGTGAACAAGTTTTAGACGTGCCCAGCCAAACATGTATCACCAAAGACAATATCGAAGTTGCGGTAGATGGATTGGTATACATTAAAGTAATGGACGCCCATAAAGCCAGTTACGGAATTAATAATTACCAAGCGGCATCCATCAACTTAGCTCAAACCACTATGCGTAGTGAGGTAGGTAAGATCACGCTTGATGACACATTTTCTGAACGTGAAGCCATGAATGAGAACATTGTACGAGAAATTGACAAAGCTGCCGGTCCTTGGGGAATTAAAGTGCTGCGCTACGAGATCAAAAATATTCGTCCATCCAATGAGATTGTGGATACAATGGAAAAGCAGATGGAAGCCGAACGTGAAAAACGTGCAGAGATCACCCACTCTGAAGGATTTCGTCAAGCCAGAATTAACGAATCTGAAGGTGAACAGAAAAGTCAGATCTTAGTTTCAGAGGGAGCACGTCAGCGTAGGATTAACGAAGCAAAAGGTAAGGCAAAAGAAATTGAACTAATCGCCAGTGCTACTGCAAATGGTATTCAGCGAATTGCTGAAGCCATGCAAAAGCCCGGTGGAGAGTTAGCAGTACGAACGAAACTGGTTGAACAATATATCGAGCAATTCGGATCGATCTTGAAGAATTCAAACGTATCTGTGTTACCAACAGAGACCGCGAATTTAAAAACATTTTTTGAAGGGGTCAGTAAAGTAAGTGACCATACTAAGCATAAAGAAATTAGTGGAGGTAAATAATTATGGAAATTATTGAACTAATAAGTCAGGTTCTAGTTGGTCTTTTCATTCTCTTTGTCATTTTTAAAGTGATCAAGTCGTTACGATTAGTACCTAACCAATATTCATATATCGTAGAGCGCTTGGGTAACTATCATAAAACATTAGGACCGGGATTTCATGCACTGGTTCCTTTTGTAGATAAGGTGGTGTACAAACAAGATCTCCGAGAAGAAACTATTGAAGTTGAACCTCAAGAATGCTTTACCAAAGACAACGTAAAGGTTGAAGTAGATGGGGTTATATATCTCAGCGTGATGGATCCGGTTAATGCCAGTTATGGTGTTACTAATTACAGATATGCTGCTATTCAACTAGCTCAAACTACTACTCGTTCTGTTATTGGTTTAATGGATCTAGATCAAACCTTTGAAGAACGAGCATTCATGAGTAAAGAAGTGGTAAAGGTACTCAGTGAAATTGAAATGCCTTGGGGAATTAAGGTTCACCGTTATGAGATCAAGAATATTCTTACTCCCAGAACGGTACAAAATGCGATGGAGCGACAGATGACAGCAGAACGTGATCGTCGTGCCGTAATTGCTAAATCTGAAGGGGTTCAAGGCTCTAAAGTTAATGATGCTGAAGGTATTAAAGCCGAAATGGTAAATATCTCTGAAGCGGAAATGCAGCGCCAAATTAATGAAGCAGAAGGTTTAGCAAATGAGATAGAATCTATTGCGGAAGCTACCGCTATCTCCATCGAGAAAATTGCTGCGGCACTATCTCAACCTATGGGAGCAGAAGCTATGAAACTCCGCCTTTCTGAAAAATACCTAAACACATTGGAAGGATTGGGACAGGATAAAAATGACATCATCTTACCTAAAGATATTTCTAGCTATGATGCCGTCATGAAAGGACTTTCTCTGGATGAGTTTAAAGAAAAGGAAAAAAGCTAAAAGCTATCAGCCGATAGCCTTTAGCTAATACCCTATATATTCTTCGCCTTCTTTTAGTTCTTGAATTCCGTCTTTAGTAGTGAATTTAACGGGTAACGTAATGAAGTTACCTCCTTTTTGTACTTTGATCACATTAAAATGAAGATGAGCACCTGTTGCAAAACCCGTTGCTCCCGAAAGTCCAATGATGTCACCGGCTCTAACTCGTTGTCCAATTCTAACCAGAGCTCCTGCTTTTCTTAAATGCGAATATTGAGCGAATGTCCCATCACTATGAAGGATCGTAATGTGATTTGCTTTGTCGATCAAAGTACGATCATCCCCTCCTTTTGAAAAACCCTCTTCAACTTCTACCACTATTCCTGATCTTGAAGCATATACTTCAGTTCCTTCATCCATATGGAAATCAAGTGAATATCTACTGTCACCGGTATGAGAAAACTTTCCACCATACCCTTGATCTACTTTATAGGATTGTCCTTTTTTATACGGCAACCGATAAGCAAAAGTATCATCATGTTTAGCAAAAGTACTCCCTCGATAAAATATATAATTATACTTCATCCCATATTTTGCATTCTTTTTTTCCGGTGTTAAATCAGTAATTTTGATCTCGGATCTACCTTCGACAACCACTGTTATCGGGTTACGTTGAGATGATTTCATATTGGTCAGATCCATATCAAGCTCAATAGTAACCGGGGAATAATTGGTGTTTTTCACATGCAATTCTACCACACCATCCTTCTCAACTCTAAATATTTCCACAGATTTATCTTGAGCACTTAAAAAGCCCGAGAAGAAAACACTTACTAAGATCACTAAAATTTTCATGGGTGGAATCTATTTAAATATCCTTTCTTAAAAGAATTAAAACCTAAGCCTAAATATTGTTTTTCCTTTTTCCGACTCTAATAAAAACAAGCTTCCATTATGCAATCTCATAATTTGCCTAGATAAACTTAATCCAATTCCTGAACCCCCTTCTGCAGAATTCTTACTTGTGGTATAGAACGGCACAAATATCTTGTCTGAAGCAGATTTTTTTACTCCGGGACCGTTATCCTCAACATCAATAAAGGCATGTCCCGATTCATCGATGCCACATTTAAGTATTACCTTTCCGGCATCGGAGTCCTTCAACACTTTAAATGCATTTTTTACCACATTGATCAAAGATTGTTCAACAAGCTGGGCATCAGCTACAACTTCTATTGCATTAGACTCAAACTGAGTTTCAACTTGAATGGATCTGGATAACGCCTCTCCCTTCATTAAATTCTTTACTCGCTCTACCACTTCTTTGATGTACACTACTTCAAAAGCCGGACTTGGTACCTGAGTTATATTCCGATAAGAGTCTACGAATCTCATTAGTCCTAAACTTCTTTTGTTGATGGTGGCCAGTGCTTCTCTCACATCTTCAAGTGTTTCTTCTGATATTTCTTCTTCTGAGCCGATCGTTAACAAGTTCGTTGAAAGCATGGAATTTACCGTATCCGAAAGAGAGGCAATGGGTGTGATGGAATTCATTATTTCATGAGCTAAAACCTGAGTTAGGTTTTGCCAAGCTTCCATCTCTTTTTCTTCCAGCTCAGATGAAATATTATTCAACGAAATGATCTTAAATATGTCTCCCTTTACTCTAAGTTCGGTAGCATAAACCGCAATCTGAGAATCTCTGTTATCAATAGTTAGCCGAACCAGTGTTCTGGCTCCACTTTTAAGTTCTTGTACGGTATCAAATAACGATTCACTTATGTGTTTAAGCTGATCTACGTTTCTTAATACTGCAGTGCCTAATATCTTTTTCGCAGCCGTATTTAAAAGTTCTATCTCCCCTTTTTTATTGAACGAAAATAGTCCAATTCCAATATGTTGCACAACCGTTTGTAAGTATAAATAGCTCTCTTCACTTTTAGCTCTTTCCTTATTAAACTTTTCAATGATATCATTGAAAACAGCATTCAAGGTTTCGAGTGATTTTCCATAGCCTTTTGTAGGGAAAGATTGTGAGAAATCATTGTAGCTAACTGCTTCAAAAAAACGTTTCAAATTCTTATTGGTTGCATCTACGTATTGGATCAAGTTGACCACTTGAAATATGATCACACATCCAATTAGAACGAGGCTCACATAATACTCTGTGTTGAAAGCAATGAATACGAAAGCACTCATTACCAAAACTAGTAACAGAACCCGAAGTATGATTCCCACTTTTAAATTCTTAAGCATATGCTGTTAGGTTACAGTCCATATTTATCCATTCTTCGGTATAAAGAAGCTCTAGTTAGTCCAAGTTCTTCTGCCGCTTTTGAAATATTTCCTTCGTGTTTCTTTAATGCTTTTCTGAGTACCATTTTCTCTACTTCTTCCAGATTATAATCATCAAAATGTACCTGCTCAGTATCTCCGGAGTTTTGTGTTAGAAGAAAGTCGCTTGGTTCAAGTACATTCGACTCACTCATAATTACTGCCCTTTCAACTGAGTGCTGTAGCTCGCGAACATTACCCGGCCATAAATGCTTTTCAAGCTTTGATATCCCTGCTTTAGAACAGCTCGAGACTTCCTTTTTATACTTGGTAGCATATAGTTTTATAAAATGATCGGTAAGCGCTTCAATATCCTCTTTTCGGTCTCTTAGTGGAGGAAGGTGTATTTCTATTGTGTTAATTCTGAATAACAGATCTTGCCTGAATGTTGACTCTGCAACCATGTCATTTAAAGATTGATTGGTTGCACAAACTAATCGAATATCTACTTCTTTTGATGCAGCTGAACCCACCCGAGTTACTTTTCTGTTTTGTAGAACGGTAAGCAATTTTGCTTGAAGTGATAAGGGTAAATTTCCAATTTCATCTAAAAATAAGGTTCCTCTATTAGCAAGTTCAAAACGACCTGCTTTGTCTTCTTTTGCATCCGTAAATGCGCCCTTTGTATATCCAAACAGTTCACTTTCAAAAAGAGATTCTGATATAGCGCCCATATCTACATTCATGAACACATTCTCGTGCCGAGCTGAGCGACGGTGTAATGCCCTGGCTATCATTTCTTTACCCGTACCATTTTCACCCAGTATCAACACATTAGCATCTGTTGCAGCTACTTTTTCAATAGTTTTAAATACGCTAAGCATTGCAGGACTTCTTCCAATTATATCCCGATAGTGATAGTCTATATCACTATTTATTTGCTTCTGAGTTTCTTTTAGATCAGCAAGTTCACGTTTAGAATCAGTTAACTGCATAGCTGACAATACAGTAGTCAGCAACTTTTCATTTTTCCAAGGTTTCAATACAAAATCTGTTGCACCAGCCTTAACCGCTTTTACGGCTTTATCTATATCACCATAAGCTGTAATTAGAATAACTGCTACAGATGGATCTATCTCTAAAATTTTTTGTAGCCAGAAAAATCCTTCCTTACCGCTACTTACATCTTCCGTGAAATTCATATCTAAAAGAATCAGATCGTAGCGATTGTTCTTTAATAAATTCGGTATAGACTTCGGATCCTTTTCTGTTTCTATAGATCTTACGTGTTGCTTTAAAAATAATCGCGCTGCTTGAAGCACATCGGCATCATCATCAACTACTAAAATATTTCCTTTCTTTGAACTCATTCCTTTTTGTTAGTTCATTTCATTATATCAAAAATTATACCTGAACAACTTCTAGATCTGTAATCTGCTTTTAACAAGTAGTAGTGGATGTTGGAAATTTTACAGGTGTTCGATATCGAACAGTAAGTGTATCAAAATGAACATTAAAATCCTACTAAAGTGCTTATATCATCAATAAATGGTGGTCAGAAAGCTTTGGCACAGTAGTTGGTATTATATAGAGAAGAAAATCTTTCACCGTAAAAATAGAATAAGACAGCCCATGGGAATGGATAAAAAAATAGAAAAGAAAACATGGACACCTAAGAAAATAGTTATTGGCGTTCTTATTCTAATATTCGTTGGTTTCACTATTTACAGTTTTGCAACTATGGATCTACGTTCTACACTAAATGTAGAGCGTGAAAAGATCACTGTTTCAACCGTAACAGAAGATTCATTTCAAGAGTTTATACAAGTATCCGGTGTTGTTCAGCCTATTCGAACTATTTTTCTTGACGCATTAGAAGGTGGTGTAATTAAATCTGTTAATCTGGAATCAGGTACAAATGTACAACAAGGTGATACCATCGCTGTACTAACGAACTCCTCCCTTCAATTAAGCGTGTTACAACAAGAAGCTAGTTTATATGATCAGATCAATAACGTCCGAAACTCAAGGCTTAATCTGGAACAAAATAACCTTCGTTTAAAAGAACAATTGATCAGTGTTGAAAACCAGTTGAATCTGGCTAAGCCGGAATATGAGCGACAACTATCTCTTTTTGATAAGGGTCTTACTTCTGAACAAGAATTTTATCAAGCGAAAGAAAATTACGAGTACCAAAAGAAAAGATTTGAGATCAGTTCTCAATCATTTAAAAGAGACTCCATTCAAACAAACTCTCAACTACGACAGTTGGATGAATCAGAAAAAAGAATGTTTAGAAGTCTAGATGGAGTTCAAGCTATTCTTGAAAACCTGATTGTAACAGCTCCTATAAATGGGCAACTAACTACCGTTGAATTGCAACAAGGTCAGTCTATAAACCGAGGCGAGCGTATCGGGCAGGTAGATATCTTAGATAATTATAAAATTAGAGTCAGTGTTGATGAATTTCATCTATCCAGAATTTCTACGGGGTTAGAGGGTTCTTTCAATTTTGCCGGACAAACACACAATTTGATCATCACAAAGGTTTATCCGGTAATCAACAACGGGCAATTTCAAGTTGATATGGAATTTGTGGATGAAGCTCCATCGGGATTAAGAAGAGGTCAGACTGCTCGTATTAGACTTGAACTTGGTGATGCTTCTGATGCTTTATTACTAGCCAGAGGCGGATTTTATCAAGCTACGGGTGGTAACTGGGTTTTTAAACTAAATGAAGATGGGACTAAAGCAGTGAAACAAGAGCTTCGTCTCGGTCGTCAAAATCCTGAATACTACGAAGTACTTTCCGGGTTACAACTCGGTGACAAGGTGATTACTTCCAGCTATGATAATTTTGGTGATAATGAGGTCCTTGAATTAAAATGAGTTTTCTGAAAAAGACATATTACGCTATTAAAAAATCAGGAGCCTTTTCAAAAAAGCAAACAGCTATTAGCTATCAGCCGTTAGCTTTTTCTCCTCATTTTCTCCCAACTGCTTTATATAATTTGCTCAACATCTTTTTTACTTCTATTAAGTCATCAAGAATAGCCTGGCAATTTTCATCATTTATAAATCTTAAGTCTTTAGACAGAATAATTTGGTACTCAAGTTCCGATGCCGAACCAAGAGCTATATTTAAGAAGTATGCGAACTGGGAATCACTTCCTCTGCCACACCCTTCTGCTATGTTGGTTGGAATGGATGATGCTGAACGTCTCATTTGGCTCACCAATCCATATGTTTCTTCTTTTGGAAAATCTTTTGTGAGCATATACACTTTTAAAGCTACCTTGTGCGATTTTTCCCAGACCTTCAAATCTCTAAAATTTTTCATAAGTAAATTTAATTCATTGGTTAAAGCTATTAGCTGACTGCTTAATGCTGACTGCTATTTGCTTTCCAGTAAAACAATCACATACCCAATTCCTTACAAAGAAAATTTAATCAAACACATAAAACGATGATACAGGCAAAAAATCTAAAGAAGATCTACTCAACAGAGGAAGTTGAAACTACAGCATTGAATAATGTAAATATCGAAATCAAAGAAGGAGAATTTGTAGCTATAATGGGACCTTCAGGATGTGGGAAATCAACCTTACTCAATATCATGGGTTTACTAGATAATCCCAGTGATGGCGAGTACCATTTCTTAGGCAATAATGTCTCAAACAAAACCGAAAGAGAAAGAGCACAATTTCGAAAAGGAAATATTGGCTTCATTTTCCAAAGTTTTAATCTGATTGACGAGCTTACAGTTTTTGAAAATGTGGAGCTCCCTCTTCTTTATTTGGGGATGTCTGCCGATGAACGTAAAGAAAAGGCTGAAGCTGCTCTAGAACGTATGAGTATGATGCACCGTCGCAATCACTTTCCTCAACAGCTATCCGGTGGTCAGCAACAACGGGTAGCCATTGCCCGAGCAGTAGTAGCCAATGCAAAATTGATCTTGGCTGATGAGCCTACGGGTAATCTGGATTCAGATCACGGTAATGAAGTGATGAAAGTACTCGCTGAGTTAAATGAGCAAGGAACAACCATTGTAATGGTAACTCACTCACCACACGATGCAGATTATGCAATGCGAGTGATTCACTTGTTTGATGGACATGTAGTTACTGAAAATATGCGAGAAGGTTTTCACGTGTAAGTAACTGATCCAATAACTCAATATTTACCAAAAGTATGCTCAAGAATTATATAAAAATAGCCCTCCGTCATCTCAAAAAGTATAAGACCTATACATCTATCAATCTAATTGGTTTAAGCGTAGGGCTAGCAGTTTGTATTATCATTACACTTTGGGTGAGATATGAGACCAGCTACGATAAATACCACGAGCATGCTAATGATATCTACCGAGTTTTAAACGGACCTTCTGCAGCAACTCAACCTCCTCTTGCTCCTACTTTAAAAGCAGAATACCCTGACCTTATTGAAGATATAGTACGGTTTTGGCCAATTCAAGCTCCGTCAGACTTAGTAAATAACGGTCAGGTATTCACCGAACGTAACATCACTTTTACCGACCCTTCTATATTCAACGTTTTTACACACCCTTTAGTTGATGGAAACCCTGAGACCGCACTTTCTTCTCCTAACTCTATTCTGATCAGTCAATCTCTGGCAAAAAAGTTCTTTAAAGAAGAAAACCCCATGGGTGAATCAATTAAAATGTGGGGAACAGATCTTGAGGTTACCGGTATTTTTGAAGACGTGCCTCTAAATTCTCACCATCGTTTTGAAGCACTCGTTTCAATTGATCTGTTAAAAAACTATATGGGAAATATGGTTGATAGCTGGTCATGGAATGGATTCTATACTTATGTATTACTAGACCAATCTACTAACACTTCTGAAGTAGAAAGAGTACTACCTTCTATATACTCTAAATATATGAATGAAGATTATAACGAAGCACATCTTCAACCTCTTTCAGATATATACTTTAATCCTCAGGATAAAGATATCGGAGTAGCTTTTGGTAACCTTAACTATGTATATATACTAGCAACCATAGCTATTTTTGTATTGATCATAGCATGTGTCAACTTCATGAATCTTGCTACGGCTCACGCTTCTCTTCGTACTAAAGAAGTAGGCATGAGAAAAACACTTGGTGCGGATAAATTTCAACTTACTACTCAATTTTTAAGTGAAGCGTTTATACTCAGTTTTACGGCCCTTTTATTGGCACTTTTCTGGGTTGAATTAGCTCTTCCATTCTTTAGCAGTTTTACCGAAAAACCTCTAGAAGCTCTTTTTAATTATGACCTGACTTCTATACTAGGTCTCATCAGTTTAACTCTTATTGTTGGAATTATTGCTGGAAGTTATCCTGCTTTCTTTCTTTCCGGATTTAAACCAATTAACGCTTTTAAGAGTAAATCAAATTCAGGAATAGGAAGTTCTGTACTTCTACGAAAAGGTTTGGTTTCATTTCAGTTTGCCATTTCAACATTTATGATCATAGCCGCATTAACAGTTTTCCTACAACTTCGGTTCATGCAAAATAAAGATCTGGGATTTGATGATGATTATGTAATGGTAATGGAGGCTAAAAACTATCCACTGTTATACGATCAAGTAAATAAATTACCTGGTGTTGAAAGCATGTCAGCGGCGTATAATGTACCCGGACAGCGTTTTCCATTCTACCCATTCCGAACTGAAGAAATGGCCTCAGACTCCCTCCCAACTATGCGTACTCTTCGTGTTAATCCGGGTTTTTTAGAAACTCTGGGAATCAGAATGGAATCCGGTAGAAGCTTTGATGAAGAAAGATCAACCGATCTAACTAATTCATTTGTAATCAATTCATCTGCAGCTAAATATCTTGGTTGGGAAGACCCTATCGGCAGAAAAATGTATTGGTATAATTTTAGTGAAGACGGCACTTCTTTTGAAATTGCTAAAGAAGGACTTGTAATCGGAGTGGTTGACGATTTCAATTACGCTTCTCTTCACAATCCTATTGAACCATTAGTCATTCATGTAAGCCAACAAGTGAATTCAGCGGTAATTCGTGTTAAGCCGAACCAAGTTGAATCAACACTAGCAGGAGTAAGAAGAATATGGAATGAAACCTCCGGGGGAAGTCCTTTTTGGTATTATTTCTTAGATGAAGAACTCGATAATAAATATCAATCCGAATTAAAACTAGGACAAGTTTTTGGGGGACTTACCTCATTGGCTTTGCTTATTTCTTGCTTGGGTTTATTCGGGTTAACAGTATTTACAACAAACCAACGTGCTAAAGAAATCGGTATCCGAAAAGTATTAGGAGCCTCTGTTGCTAGCATCATCACATTGTTATCCAAAGATTTTCTAAAACTGGTACTCATTGGTTTTGCATTCGCAATTCCAATTGGTTGGTATACCATGAATACATGGCTCACCGATTTTGCTTATAAAATCAACCTTGGTGTTGGAATATTTCTCTTTGCGGGATGCAGCGCTGTATTCATTGCCTTGCTTACGGTAAGCTGGCAATCAGCCAAAGCAGCCTCCGCAAACCCTGTAAACAGTTTAAAAAACGAATAATAGCACTATGTTTAAAAATTATTTCAAAATAGCGTTTAGAAATCTTTACAAAAATAAGATCTATTCCTTTATAAACATATCAGGTCTCGCATTAGGAGTTGCCTGTTGTGCACTGATTTTGCTCTATACAACAAACGAGTGGAGTTACGATGAGTTCCATTCAAAATCAGATCGAATCTACCGTGCATGGACATTAGAAGATTATGGTGAGGGCGACGTTTATTTCAATACAGTTACACCTTTTGTTTTAAAACCCACCCTTGAGCAAAGCATTCCTGAGATCGATCAAATAGCTCGACGTTATGTTTTTAATGATCTGGTTAAGCGCTCTGAATCAGATGAATCTTTTTCGACATCTATTCAAGCTGTTGACCCGGAATTTTTCTCCATATTCGATTTTAAAATACTAAAGGGAGATTCTGATCAGATCTTTACTGGTTTGAATGAAGTGATTCTTACAGAAGAATTAGCCGAACAATATTTTGCCAATGTAGATCCTCTTCAAAAAACGCTGTTGATCATGATGGGCGGTGAATTTCAAGCATTTACAGTAACCGGAATTATTGAAGAAGCCCCTACTAACTCGAGTATTCAATATGGTCTTCTCATCTCTATGGAGAAGGCTAAAACAATTCTAAATCCAAACTCTTTATTGAATTGGTATAGCGTTACTCCTGAAACTTATGTATTGCTAAATGAACAAGCTGATCTATCGGAAGTGCAAGCTAAATTTACTGCGATGATGCAACAAGCTCTTGGAGAGGAATATAACGAAGGAGAATATGAAGTTGGGCTACAACCAATTACCGATATTCACTTAAATACCGAATTTCCTGTCGGCATTGCCTCGGTAGCAGACCCTACATATTCCTACATTTTGGGAGCTATTGCCCTTTTGATACTTCTTATAGCTTGTATCAATTTTATGACTCTATCAATTAGCCGTTCAACATCAAGAGCCAAAGAAGTGGGAATCAGAAAAACGATTGGAGCAGAGCGTCATCATTTGATGTATCAGTTTTGGGGAGAAGCACTTTTAATGACAATTTTTTCCGTAGGCCTAGGCACGATTATTTCTGAATTTCTCCTACCCTTTTTCAATCAACTTTCAGGAACAGAACTTTCTCTTCGTATAAGTTTCAACAGCATCATGTTGTATTCGGGCCTTGCTCTTTTTATTAGCTTGATAGCAGGCATTTATCCTGCACTTGTTCTCTCAAATTTTAAGCCTATTGAAGTTCTTAAAGGGAAATTTCAGATAAAAGGTGATAAGAGTCTTTTTAGAAAAGGGATGGTTGTTTTCCAATTTACTATTTCAATTTTTCTTATTGCTTGTACGCTAATGGTAAATAAACAGCTCGATTTCCTTCGTTCAAAAGACCTTGGCTTCCAGAAAGAACAAGTAGTAATTCTACAAACTGATCTACAACTCGGACCTCAAATGGGGTTTACACAGCTTGTTGAAGAGGCAACGCAAAAAAAAGAACTTCTCAAAAGTCAAACCTCCGCAAGTTCAAATGTTCTGGATGTTGCTTCATCCGTTTATACTCCCGCTCAACAAGGTTGGATTGGCGTCGATTTTAAGGATTCCGATCAACAGACCAGAAGAATGAACATAAACTTCATCGATGCAGATTATCTAAATATGATGGGTATTGATGTAATTGCAGGAAGAGGATTCTCCAAAGAAATTACTTCTGATGAGCGCAGAGCTATCATTGTAAATCAAGCTTTAGTTGATGACTATGGTTGGGATAATGCCATTGGCAAGAAACTTCCCGGTACCAATTTTGAAGATCACGAGATTATAGGTGTTGTAGAGAACTTTAATTATCAGTCTCTGAGAGCATCTGTGGAACCTTTGGCAATTTCTATTAACCCTTCACTTTTATTAAGTGGAATAGCCAACATCGGATTTTCTAGTTCTCCTTCCCCTCGAATTTCGTTAAAGATAAGTTCAGAAAATATGCCTGAAACTATTAAAGGACTGGAACAAACTTGGGCTAATATTTCACCAGGCACTCCCTTTAATTATCAATTCTTGGATAGTTCTATTGATGGTCAATATCGACAGGAAGAAAGGTTGCAAAAAATAGCCATAACAGGCTCTGCATTAGCAATAATAATTGCCTGTTTGGGACTTTTCGGTCTGGCGTCTTTAATGATTTCCAGAAAAGTGAAAGAAATCGGAATTAGAAAAGTATTAGGAGCTTCTGCAACAAGCATTACTCTTTTAATAAATAAAGAATTCACAGTGCTTGTGCTCGCCTCTATTGTTTTAGCAGTACCTCTTGCTTGGTACGCTATTACAATATGGTTAGATGATTTTGCTTATAAAGCGTATATGGGGTTCGGGGTGTACTTTTTGGCTGGGGGAATAGCAATTTTTATTTCCTGGATCACCATCAGTGTTCAATCTATAAGAGCTGCGCAAGCAAATCCGGTTAACAGCATTAAATCAGAATAATAGAAGTTATGTTTAAAAATTATATCAAAATAGCTTTTCGGAATCTTATCAAGAATAAGAGCCATACGCTTATAAACATAGGTGGACTTACATTAGGAATCGTTTGCTCGATAATCATTTTCTTGATCATTCAATTCGACCTCAGTTTTGATAAAGCTCATAAAGACAGTGATCTAGTTTACCGAGTAGTAAGACATGAAACCGAATTCGGGAAAAGTGAATTTAATAGAGGCGGTCCTTACCCTTTAGCCGAAGCTGTAAGAAATGATGTAACAGGTATTCAGCATACTGTTTTGATCAATGATAATTTCGGTAATGATCCTGTTATCTCATATTTCGAAAATGGACAGCTTGAAAACAGATTAAAGGAAGAAGAAATAGCATTTGTTGACCCTGAGTTCTTTAACCTTCTCACTTATGAATGGATTGCCGGAAATCCTGATGAAGCTATACAAAGACCTAATACTGCCGTTATTACAGAGAGCTTCGCTAAAAAATTATTTCGATCTACCGATGTAATTGGGAAATTTGTGGTAATGGACGCAGGCTCACCTGCAGATATTGAGATCACCGGATTGGTTAAAGACCAGCCTGAAAACTCTAGTTTTCCGTTTGTTTTTATAGGCGCCACTAAAACGAAGGACAGAAACGGAGAAACCGCCGAAAACCCTAACTGGGGGAGTAATTCCAGTGGATATCAAGTATTCGTTAAGCTTGAGAACGGTGTGCAACCTGAAGAAGTAAATGCCCAATTTGATAATGTCATCACTAAATACAGAAGTGAAGACCGAGCGGCTGTCATGGACTTTTTCCTACAACCTTTAAGCGAACTACATTTCGATAGCCGTTTTGAGACGTATAGTGGTCGAGTAATTGAAAAGGAAATATTATTCGCTTTCGGAATCATTGGTTTATTCCTATTGATAACAGCCTGTATAAACTTCATAAATCTAAATACAGCCATTGCCGTAAGTCGATCTAAGGAGGTTGGATTACGTAAAACACTCGGTGGAACAAGAACCCAACTTATTTTTCATTTTTTGGGTGAAACAGCCTTTATAGTGGCTATTTCTATCGTTATGAGTGTTGGGTTAACCGAGATCCTTTTAAAATCAATAGAGCCGGTTATAGGTATATCTCCAGATCTTAACATACTTACAAATACTTCTGCGCAGCTTTTTTTACTTATACTTTTCTTTGGAATAACCTTATTAGCTGGTTGGTATCCTGCACAACAGCTTTCAGGTTTTAGTCCTATTGAAGCAATTCGAAATAAGATAAATTCGAATTATGGTAAAGGGATTACATTGCGCCGGAGCTTAATTGTTATACAATTTAGCATCACACAAATACTCATTATTTGTACCATTGTAATAGCCACTCAAATTCAATTCTTTCAAAACAAAGATCTCGGATTTACAAAAGAAGCGATCGTTGAAGTACCTATTCCTGATAGGAATAAACAAGCCCTGAACACATTCAAGAATACTTTAGAAAGTCAGACTTCAATACAGGAAGTATCATTCTCAAATAGTGGTACAACAAGCAATAGTGTATGGGGAGGGAATTATATTATAGAAATTGATACTACTCGATTTGAAAATGATGGGCAAATAAAGTTCGTTGATGAGGACTTTATCCAAACTTATGGACTCACACTTCTCGCCGGTAACAACCTCACTCCGACTGATACTGTTAACGCGTATCTAGTGAATGAAACTTTTGCAAGGCAGGTAGGTTATGCAGACAAGCTCGATGATCTAATTGGTATCAATTTGTTTTTTTGGGGCAACGAAGCTCCGATAGTAGGAGTAGTTAAAGATTTCAATACTGTTTCTTTACACGAAAAACTAGAACCTGTAGTTCTTGCAACTAATACCAATTACTTCATGGGTGGTATCAAGATCAATACGTCCCAAACCCAAGATGCTCTTGTTCAAATTGAACGAGCTTATAATCAAGCTTTTCCTGAATCTGTTTTTGAATACACCTTTCTGGATGACAATATCTCTGAAATGTATGAGGATGAACAAAACACTGCTAAGATCATGAACTCATTTACCATAATTGCCATCTTGATCGGCTCACTAGGCTTGTTCGGGCTTGTTTCTTATATGGCTACCACCAGAATGAAAGAGATCGGTGTGCGAAAAGTTTTAGGTGCAAGTGTACTCGATATTCTTAAAATATTTGGCTCAGAACTTATCGTATTAACCGGGATCTCTTTTCTTATTGCTGCACCGGTTTCGTGGTACTTAATGCGCGAATGGCTCTCAGATTTCGCCTACAGAATAGACATCGGAATTGAAATATTTGCATTAAGTCTTGTTGGAATACTCCTAGTCTCTGTACTTACAGTTGGGTATAAATCTCTTAGAGCTGCTCTTTCAAACCCTATTGAATCCCTAAAAAGCGAGTAATCATGCTTAAGAATTACATTAAAATTGCGTTTCGGAATCTTAAAAAACAAAAGCTTTACTCATTCATAAATATAGCCGGACTAGCCATTGGGATTGCTTTTTGTTTCCTAGTCCTTTTGTTTATTAATGATGAATTGAAATATGATGCTTTTCACGAAAATAAAGAAAATATATATCGCCTTTACAGAGAACCACTTGTAGTTGACCAGCCTTATGATCTGGATATCTACACACCAATGCCATTGGGAAAGGCAATGTTAAATGATATTCCAGAAGTAGAAAATTTCACGCGTTTGGCTCCTCTTGGTAGTATGGTAATCAGAGATAATGGGCAATTGATTGAACAAGATGGCTTTGCTTTCGCAGATCCAAATATCTTCGAGATGTTCACATTTTCATTTAAATATGGTGAACCTACTTCAGCTATGTCCAATCCGAATACCGTAGTAATTGATGAACATATGGCTAAGAAATATTTTAGTGATGCAAATCCTATTGGTAATTTTTTGGATATTCGAATAGATGGCGAGTTTAAGAAAATGGAAGTTACCGGCGTAATAGAAAATATTCCGGATAATTCTTCATTCAGATTCAATGTTCTGTTTTCCGTACAAACCATATTGAATAATTTTGAAAATTATGCCCGCGTTGCTGACAGATGGAATGCATCAAGAAGCCCTACTTTTGTGCAACTAAACTCCCAAGCAGACCTAAAAAGTGTGCAAGAAAAACTTCCTTCTTTCATTTCGAAATATATGGGGACCATTTTCGATGAATTGAGAAATGAAGGCCGATACGGTGCCATAGGACCTCCCATTATATATAATCTTCAACCTTTATTAGATATACACTTAAACCCTGATTTTCCAGGAGCCTTCTCAAGTCCAAGTAATTCATTATACTCATTTATTTTGGGAGGTATTGCTCTTGCTGTTCTTCTTATAGCATGCTTTAATTTTATGATACTGGCTGTAGGTAGATCCGCTAAAAGAGTTAAAGAAGTTGGCTTACGGAAAGTTGTTGGAGCCAAAAAGTCTCAGCTAATGCTACAATTTTGGGGAGAAGCTTTTATACTAACTTTTATCGCATTTTTTGCAGGAATATTTCTTGCAGAATTTTCTCTCCCTTTATTCAATGAACTCTCTGGTAAAAATTTAGCTCTTTTAGATCTTACTTCAAGTCTGCCATTTGTTCTCGGATTAATCGCTTTGTTTTCTATTACTGGGTTTATTGCGGGGAGCTATCCCTCATTGGTGCTTTCAAACTTTAAGCCTATAGACTCTCTTAAAGATAAGCTAAAGTTTAAGAGCTCAAATACATTTACTAAATCTTTGATCGTTGTTCAGTTTTCATTTACCATTTTTTTGATCATAGCCACTTTGATCATGGGTAAACAATTGAATTTTCTTCAAGAAAAAAACTTAGGGTTTTCAGGTGAACAAGTAGTTGTAGTTCCTACAAATGGTCTAGATGGGGAACGAGTTCTGGATCTTTATCGAAACTCTTTGGGCAATGATCAGGATATATTAGAAATTACCGGAGCTAATATATCCTTTTCATCAGGGTTGTGGAGACGTGGATATGAATACGAAGGTGAGGTTAAGCAATCTGCCGTTTTCCGTGTTGACCACAATTACATCAATACTCTAGAAATGAATCTTGTTGCGGGACGAGATTTTGATCCTCTTCTTTCTTCCGACTCTACAACTAGCATAATTGTAAATGAAAGCTTTATCAAAAATCATGGACTTGAGCTTAGTTATATTGGTAATTCTTTTCCTATAGATTGGGGTTGGATGGTAAACCCTAAGATTATCGGAGTTGTTGAGGACTTCAATTATCAATCGTTGCAAAACACTGTAGAACCGGTAATGATATACATGAACCCACGTGATCCTATACTCAATATGATGGTTCGTATTAGCCCGGACGACATCCCTGAAACTGTTAACAAGCTAAAAGAAACCTGGAATGAAGTTACAGCAGATGTTCCTTTCTCATACAGCTTCTTAGACGAAGACATGGATAACCTCTACAGAAGTGAACAAAGATGGAGTAAAATTGTAAGATACAGTTCAATACTTGCTATAATAATAGCTTGCCTTGGGCTATTTGGCTTAGCAGGAATTGTTGCAGTTCAGCGCCAAAAAGAAATTGGAATTCGAAAGGTGTTAGGAGCAACCACCGCAAGCATCACAGTTATGCTGTCTTCTGATTTTGCGAAGCTTGTACTCGTTTCTATAGCTTTAGCATCACCACTTGCCTGGTATGTTATGAAAAAATGGCTTCAAGAGTTTGCTTATCAAATCGATGTAAGTATTTGGGTATTCATTACTGCAGGAGTAGCTGCATTATGCATCTCTTTAATAACGGTCAGCTTTAAATCCCTTAGAGCTGCTCTTTCAAACCCCATTGAATCTTTAAAAAGTGAGTAATCATGTTTAAGAATTACATTAAAATTGCATTTAGAAATTTTAAAAAAGACAAAAGCTACACACTAATAAATCTTACAGGACTTAGTGTAGGAATTGGAGTTTGTCTCATTATTTTCATTTTCCTTCAATTTCATATTGGGTTTGATCTATTTAATGAAAAAGCCACCAATATTTACAGAGTAACTACCGTAGGACAAGGTCCGAACGGAGATTTGCAACGTTCAGGAAATATGGAGGGAGCTCTTGCAAAAACTCTTGTAGATGAGATTCCTGAAGTAGAAACAGCAGTAAGAGCTAGTCGATATGGTAAAGCATTGGTTTCAATCGGCAACGAAAACTTCTACGATGATGGTGTCCTCCGCTCCGATCCTTCCTTATTCGATATTTTCACATTTCCCTTTTCGCAAGGGAATTCGAAATCAGCACTCTCAAATAAAACGGATATTGTACTTACTGAAGCTACGGCTCAAAAGTACTTTAAAAACCAAAACCCCATTGGACAAGAAATTGTTTTAAATGAAAATAACCGATACACAGTTACAGGAATTGTAGAAAACCCTCCTGCCCAATCACACATCAACTTCTCCATGATTGTGAATATGCCTGACTCTCTCTCAGGAAGATCTGTGATGGACTGGAACTGGCTTCGATCTTTTTATACCTATGTTTTGCTTGATGAACAAGCGTCTCCAAATATTGTCGAAGCCAAGATCCCAGGCATTTTAGAAGGTAAAATGTTCTTAGGTGATTCTGAGTTCTATCTTCAGCCTTTAAAGGATATTCATTTAAAATCAGAACTAGGATGGGAATTACTTCCGGAGCGTATTTTCAACATCAATTATATCTACCTTTTTAGCATTGTAGGGATGTTTATTTTACTTATTGCCTGTGTTAACTACGTAAATCTTGCCACCGCTCGTGCAACCACTCGTTTAAAAGAAGTTGGTGTAAGAAAGTCCGCTGGTGCTCAACAAGGAAATCTATTCCGGCAATTCACCGGAGAAATTTTGATACTCACATTTACGTCGGCTGTGTTCTCTCTTGGTTTTGTGGAATTGATGTTGCCATTTGTGAATGATTTAATGGGACTCCAGCTCTCTTCATCAGTCATCTGGTCTCCTTTATTTTTAGGAGGTTTCATCATCGCAGTATTTCTTATTGGAATGATCTCGGGAATTTATCCTGCTTTTATTCTTTCTTCTTTTAAGCCAGCTGATATATTCAAGGGTAACGGTAAAGTAGTTTCAAGTGAAGGACTACGAAAAGGATTGGTGGTTTTCCAATTTTCAGTTAGCATGATTTTAATCATAAGCACACTTATCATAGATCGCCAATTAGCTTATTTCCAGGATAAAAACCTTGGTTTAAACACCGAACAGGTATTAAATATCTCTCTTGAATCATCCGCAACAAGAAAGATGGGATCTGCTTTTCTTGAAAACTTATCAAAGTATTCTAATGTACAGTCTGCATCCGCATCGGACGGCCTCCCGGGAGAAAGTGGTTCTAATTTATATTTATACCCTTTTGAAGATGAAGAAACACCTATGTTGACTCGCTACATAAGTGTAGATCCAAAATTTCTTGAAACCATGGAGATGGAATTGATCTCAGGCAGAAACTTCAACGAATCAGATACAAAATCAGAAGTAACACCAGCTATTGTAAATGAGGTTGCTGTTAAAGAAATGGGTTGGCAGCCCGAGGAAGCGATTAACCAAAATATGGATAGATTTGTCATAATAGGTGTAGTGAAAGATTTTCATTACGAATCGTTTGACGAAGAAATCCGCCCAGCTACTTTAGTTCCAATTGGAGATGACAACCCTCAATATATTTCCGCTCGGCTCAACGCTTCAAATATTGCTGAAACGATGAACTGGATACAAAAAGAATGGGACATTGTGGCTGGAGCTTATCCCATGCAGTATACTTTTATGGATGACACGTTTGAAAACCTCTACCAATCAGAACAGCGTTTAGGAAATCTTTTTACAGTCTTTGCCATCATAACTATCTTTATCGCCTGCCTGGGGCTTTTTGGCTTGATGGCTTTTATGGCTTCAAAACGAACTAAAGAAATTGGTATCAGAAAAGTATTAGGGGCTTCTGTGGGCAACATCGTAACCCTGCTCTCTAAAGATTTTATCAAACTTGTAGTCTTGGGATTTGTAATCGCCATTCCTATCGCTTGGTATGCCATGAACCAATGGCTTGCAAGTTTCGCATATCGTATCGAAGTAGGCCCTGATATATTTCTATTTGCAGGACTATCAGCACTGTTAATCGCCTTACTGACCGTTAGCTGGCAATCAATTAAAGCAGCACTTTCTAACCCTGTTGAATCCCTAAAAAGTGAGTAAATTAAATACATGATCAAACTCAGAAACATAGACAAGTACATCGATAAGCGACTTCAAAGAAATTTTATCCTCAAAGGAATTGATCTGGATATTTTAGAGGGAGATTTTATCAGTATAATGGGGCCCAGTGGTGCAGGTAAATCTACTTTACTTAATATCATTGGTTTTTTAGATGATGCTAATGAAGGAGAGTATTTTTTCTTAGATGATCCTGTTCATAACCTGAATGAAAAACAAAAATCAGAGTACCACAGAACGTATATAGGTTTTGTATTTCAGGCTTATCATCTCATCGATGAACTTACGGTCTATGAAAACATTGAAATGCCCCTACTTTATCGGAAGGTGAAAGGAAGTCAACGCAAAAGTATGGTTGCCGATATGTTGGACCGCTTTAACATTGTTGCTAAAAAGGATCTGTTCCCAAGCCAGCTTTCCGGTGGACAACAACAATTGGTTGGTGTTGCAAGAGCTTTGATTGGAAGTCCAAAACTCATTCTTGCTGATGAGCCTACAGGAAATCTCCATTCCGATCAAAGCAGAGAGATCATGGAGACCTTCAAAAAATTGAATAAAGAAGACGGAGTAACGATCATACAAGTCACACACTCTGATGAAATGGCATCGTATGGAGATCGAGTTATAAATCTTCAAGACGGGAGCATAACTGAGTCTGATCCATATACAGAGTAGATATTAACTAATTTTTAAATAATAATAGCCCCAACTGTTTGGTTAACATTTTCTGAGACCGTATTCTAAATTATTATTTAGCCGAAGATAAAGTTGTATAGATTTGATGACCTTCAAAAATTATAGACAATTCACTCAAATTTTATTTTCTGTATTTACTATCTTTTTTTGTTTCGCTCCTAATTCAAAATCAGAAGCTCAATCAGTAGATTCTTCTACTCTCGAAGCTATTTTTGAAAAAGCTGATGATATTCAAACGGTACGATCTCTTATTATTCAACAAAACAGCGATTTATTAAAAGCTGATTCTTTTGATGGTAGAGAACTGGACAGAGCTTTCAATATTAAATCAGCTTCAAAAAGTATTATAGGCTTACTTACAGGAATTGCTATTTCAGAAGATTTCATTCCATCTGTCGACGAACCAATTAAAACTTATTTCCCTGATTATTTTGAAGAAAACCCGGACTCTCTAAAAGAATTCATTACTGTAGGAAATCTTTTGAGTATGCAGGCCGGATTACGTTCTACAAGCTCCCGAAACTATGGTGCATGGGTTATCAGCAAGAATTGGGTAGAATATGCCTTAGATCAAGATTTTGTAAATCCAATTGGGGGAGAAATGGTGTATAGCACCGGCACATCTCATCTCCTTTCCGTCATAATCTCGAAAGCATCTGATATGAGCACCCGAGCTTTTGCCAGAGAGTATCTTTTCGACCCAATGAATATTTCAATTGGTGGATGGGACAAAGATCCTCAAGGAAATTATATGGGTGGAAATAATATGGCTCTCAAGCCCTTAGACTTAGTAAAAATTGGGCAACTTATTTTAGATAACGGTGAATACGATGGCGAGCAATTAATATCTCGTCAATGGATTCGAGACTCCTTTAAGACATATACCTATAGCAATTACAATCCATATGGGTATGGTTACCATTGGTGGAATCAAGAATTAGGTGGATATAAGGTCTTTTTCGCTTGGGGAAATGGCGGTCAGTATATTTTTATGATCCCTGAGCTAACCGGAGTGGTTGTTATTACTTCGTCAACTTACAACACAGATCCCTCCCGTTCTTATAAAGAACCGGTCTTTGAGCTTCTGGAAAATGAAATTATTCCCTATTTATCTCGAAGAACTAATAAAGATTGAGATCGTTTATATTTTTCTTGCTAGAATCTTTAATTTAGAGAATGACTTCTTCTCTCTCCCTTACTGCATCATTTATCGCTGTAAAATTTTACGGTCTTACCTTAAACCCTAAAATTGCCGATCACTTTGATCCTTTTGTGCCAAAATTCTATGAAGATGTAGTTACTTATTTACCCAAAAAATTAAGCTGGCATCATAGTGCCTTACATTCCAAAATGTGGCGCAATTTCTTTGTTTGGTGGGAAGAACTCTTACTTCCCGGAGACTTAATGCATATCATTTCCAGAAAGTATTATGCAACTAGTGCTTTAGAAAAAGCTATAGAATCCGGATTTCAACAGGTTGTAGTTCTTGGAGCAGGATTCGATCATAGTGGTGCTTTTTTTGCATCTAAAGGTGTCCCTGTTTTTGAGATTGATACCCCACAAATGATTGCTCATAAGTGCAACATGCTCCAAAAGTATGAGTACGAATCTACCGATCTATACTTATGTCCAATTGACCCAAGTAACCAAAATATTAAAGAGGTGCTGGCTGAGACGAATTCATTTAATTTCGATAAGAAAACCGTCTTTCTTGCTGAAGGATTCTTTGATTATCTCTCTCTTGGCAGTGTTAGATCTGTACTGCAAAACATTACTGATCTTGGTAAAAACATTAAGCTTATTAGTACTTTCTTTGATCTTGAAGAGTTAAAACCTTTCCATCGATTGGTGTTTAAAAGTGGTGTTTCAATGGTAGGAGAAACACTAAAGCTACCGATCAGGAAAAATGATTTTATGTACCATTTGTCTGAATTCGGAATGGTTACTACATCAGTTACAGACTACAAAGAAATTGAAAATGAATTCATTTCAAAAATAGAAATAGACCTTCCCGTCCTAACTGGTTTCTATATTATTGAAAGCAGCTTCAATCAATAATTATAGTTATTTGTTCTGGATGAATCAGCAGAAGTACTATCACTTACTGAGGTATAACTGCTTGTAGGTGTACTTACAGACATCCCTACTGTTGATATATCTAGTCTTTCAACAAAAGGAATATCAAATGAAGCTGAAGTGTCAGATATAGTAGAATCTTGAACTGTCTCCATATCAAACTCCGTATTAAATTTTGGTTTGGGAGCTTCGTAGTAAGCAATCCCACTTAAATTCATCATATTCCTAAGTATCCAGTCCTTTCTTTCTTTAACAAATGGAGATGCCGGTTCTACCCTCATTCTCTTAGGATTTGGCAATACGGCTGCCATTCTTGCCGACTCATCATCTTTTAATAACTTTGCATCCCTCGCAAAAAAGTGATCTGAGGCTTCGCCAATACCATAAACTCCTGGCCCAAATTCCGCGATGTTTAAATACATCTCTAATACTCTTTCTTTTCCCCATAGTGCATCTATCGTTACAGCTAAACCAGCTTCCACTCCTTTACGAATGAAGTTTTTATCGCTACTTAAAAATAAGTTTTTAGCAACTTGCTGAGTGATGGTACTAGCTCCACGAACTCGCTCTCCATTCTCCATCTCTTGATAAGCTTCGGCAATTGCTACAAGATCTATTCCCGGGTGATCCCAAAACTTTTGATCTTCAGAAGCCACAACTGCCCACTTTATATTTTGAGGGATATCCTTGTAATCCACCCATTTTTCTGTAAGACTATAACGTTCCTTTTCAAGTTGGCTCCAATCTTCCTGTAAAGTGAACGCTGTAGAAGATGGATTTATCCATTTAAATGACCACAGCGTTATAAAGAAAATAGCTATTAAAGCTAGCAAGGCTACTGAAGCACTTTTTACTATTGTTTTGGTGTACGACCAAGTTGTTCTTAGAATAACCTTTGGATCGACACCTCGTCCCGTTTTTTCTTGTGTATGTTCAAAATCGATATTTTCCATGTCTAGTTATAGACCTAAAATTCAATTTTGTTCTGTGTTTTAATGTTCTTTTTTCAAGTAATTCACCTTTGCGTTGGAGTTTTAGTTGCTAGGTAATTCGTTGACAAAATTATCTCTAGCTATCTCAAAAAAAGAAGGTCATCCTGAGGATACTTCCGAAAGATCTTGGCGAATAGCGTACTTTTTTTGTAAGGAATACCTCTGAGTTTGTCTTACTAAATATGCCGAAAGTGTATTATGTATATATCGTTACCAATCCATCTAGAACAGTTCTTTATACAGGTATTACAAATAATTTAGAACGCCGATTAAGGGAGCATTATTTTAACAAGGGTAATTCAGGTTCGTTTGCAGGAAAGTATTTTTGTTATCAGCTTTTATTCTATGAAGTTTTTCCTACGTCTTACGAAGCTATTCAAGCAGAGAAATACATCAAAGGGAAAAAAAGAGCAAAGAAGGAAGCTCTTATAAAGGAAAAGAATCCTTCTCTGACTTTTCTAAATAGAAAGGTAATTGGGTATTGGCCACCGAAGTAACATTCTTTGATAACAACTTATAGTGATAAATTGGCTTAGAGTCCTTTACCCTTTAAGATCCTTCGGAGGTATCCTCAGGATGACTTCACCAATCCTATCAACAGAATGACCTCATTAGGCGCATTTCATTGAAATGCTGAATTATGGTACGAGCCTTGTTTAACGAATCATCGGGATACATACGTAGTAATTAATTCCTATGGAAGGAGTTTGCCCCGATTTTTCGGTAAGAAGTCCTACTCCTTAGATTTAATCCCATCAGGAAGTTTTTTTGTGGCTTTCACACCAAGCTTTCTCAGCTTCTCAACTTGTCCAATTAGATTTCCTGCACCTTTAGAAAGTCGCCCCATAGCTGTATCGTAGCTGTCTTGAGTTTGGCGAATTCGAGTTCCGATATCATCCATACTTTCTACAAAACCTACAAACTTATCGTACAGCGCTCCGCCACGATCAGCAATCTCCAAAGCATGTTTATTTTGCCTGTCGCGCTTCCAAATAGTATTAATAGTAAAGAGTGTAGCTAATAACGTAGAAGGGCTTACAATTACGATATTCTTCTCGAATGCTTCATTATATAAGTTTGGTTCACTTTGTAAAGCCGCTGCAAAAGCTGGTTCTACAGGAATGAATAACAAGACAAAATCAGGGGTTTTATCAGCATAAATTTGAGGATAATTTTTTTCGCTCAAACCTTTTACATGAGATCGAATTGAAAGCACATGTTGCTTCAATGCCGATTTCATTTCCATCTCTTCATCTGTAGAAGTAAATCTTTCAAAAGCTGTTAAAGAAACTTTAGAATCCACGATCAGGAATTTTTCATCCGGAAGTTTAACCACTACATCCGGCTGTAACCGACGACCATCATCAGTTGTTTCACTTTGTTGTGTGAAATATTCTTCATCTTTGCGTAAGCCTGATTTTTCCAGAATACTTGACAGAATCACCTCGCCCCAATTCCCTTGAGCTTTGGAATCACCTTTCAAAGCTTTGGTCAAATTTTTGGCATCTTCACTCATCTGCTGATTGAGTTGAACCATATTCTTGATCTGCTCACGAAGTCCTGAGCGCTCTTGTGTTCCCTTTTCGTACGTCTCTTCTACTTTCTTTTTGAACTCTTCGAGCTTCAACCCCAAAGGATTTAAAATCTGATCTAAACTCTCTTTGTTTTGCTTGCTGAATTTCTCCGACTTCTCATCCAGGATCTTATTCGCCAAATTTTCAAACTGAACTTTAAGCTGCTCTTGCATCTCAGACAGCTCTGTTTTTTGATCCGCCAGTTTTTCTTGAAGTGAGGAATACTCTGATTTTAGTCCCGCAAGTTGTCGATCTAGTTCCGCACTTCGCTCCCGTTCTTCTTTCAGTTGTGCTTCTTTTTCCTGCTGAAGTTGATCGAGCTTTGATTCTGCTTCATTAACCTGCTCATCAAGATTGGCATTACGTTCCTCAAGTCTTGAAGTCTCAGACTTTGATTTAAAGTGCCCGATAGCTATCCCTGCCAGCAACCCAATAATTGCACCTATAACAACATACATATATTCCATAGAAAAATAATTTAAACGAGAATTGACCCCAACAATCTACTATCCAAGAGTGACAAGACCTGTCACTCTATATCACTTTTTAGTTAAAAACCATCTGATGATAACCTTTATGCATATACGTAGTAACCACAGTTAGCATAGAAAGACCAATCTTTATCTGTTTATTAACCTGATCGTGTTCATAATTTCTTGCCAACAAAGACTGTCCGCAAACATATAGGCCAACACCAGCAGCTTTCAATTCATCTATAAGCTCAAGATTCGGATTATCAAATCCATATTTATCTTTATATGCTTCGTTATTTAGAATAACGTCTGTTGCTCCACCATGAAAAGCTACGGCAACATTCAAGTTTTCCGGTTTAACTCCACCTAAAGCATGCAAGTTCATCATTCTTGCTACGTTGTTTAACCCACCATTAAGACTCTCTTTATCTCTCTGAAGTGTTTTTAGATCAACTACGATCTTGTATTCCAAACTGGCATCAGGCTTTACAGCACTATCGATTTCGTAAATAGTACCATAATTTTTAATGATCGGGTTAGCTCCTTTTTGAGCTGTTACTGATATTCCCATCATTGCTATAAAGATGATCGTTGCTAATTTTTTCATGTCTTTTGTCTTAATTATTGAATTTATTTTTCATGATTCCTGCCGCTTTAGTGTAGCCTCCATCGCCTCCATCCACAAAGTGAATATGCTGGTCTTTTCGGTCTCTAACATAACAGGACATAATACTTTCTTTACTTCTATGAGTTCCAAAGTTGATCTCGCCTTCACTTTCCATGTCTTTTAAAAAGTCTTGGAATTCATTATGCTGATGACTCATCCCTGAGATAACTGTGTTAATCCGTCCATCTAAAACTAAGGTATCTGTTAATTTGATTAAAGTATTTAAATAATTTTGACCCTCTTTATTAAATCGAAGATAAAATTTGCCCACAGCTGTAGAAAAGGTCCTTTTGAGCATGAATTTAAAATTTCTATTGCCGTGCTTCACTTTCATCTCAGAATTTATCCTTTCCATAGCAGCATTGAGCTTTAAGCCTGCCAGACTTATTGGACTTCTCTTTTTGTGTGAACCATAGATCTGCTCGATCTTATCTAATACTTTTTTATACACAACAGCCTGATTATCTCTGTCACGTGAGTTAACCAACAAACAAAGTATTTCGTGCTGTTCTTCAGGCGGTTTAATTTTATCCCAGCGGCACTCCATCCCTGTTAGATTTAGCGATTTTTTGATCAGTTCGGGAGAATCATAAATGTTTTTAGTTCCTTTGATGATCTTCTCGGCGTAATGTAATCCCCCTCCCAGAATAATTGGGATTGAGAGATGTTCATTGATCTTGGCTTTTGCAATATTAAGCTTATAACCTTGCTTATATATCTCTGCAACCGATACATTCCCAACTCTTAGAAATAGATCAAAATTATTATAGCTGTTTATTTGATGTTCATTCAGCGCATTCAGGCATTCGTCCAATATTTTTGATGGAATGACCATTGTAGCGCCGTCTCCACCAAAAAAGAATGGGACAGTGATTTTTGCTTCATGCGCGATATTCAGTACAGCAATAATGCTTCCAGTCGCTATCAAGTTTATTACTTCATGTTTGCCGGAATTTATAGATGTAGTAGAGTCTTTGATATCGGTTAACACTACGTACCAATCATCCGGAATTTTTGCAAAAACCTCTTCTCTTAGTAATAATTTACTTATGGACTGTTTTTGCTCGGTAAGCTTAGTGTAAAATTGGGTGCTGTTATCCAAATTATTGCTTAAAGATTAGTTTGATAACGAACTGTAAATGTAAGCAACTAAAAGCTAAACCTTAGATAAGCTGTAGCACCCGGGTTTCCAAACTCATTGAGATAACTAAAATTAATTTCCGGTAAATTGGCTCTCATATTCCTAGCTTTCGTAAATGCACTGATTCCACTTAATAATCGATTTGCAACCATCAAGGATAAAAGCGCAGGAAGTTGGTTTTCAGAATTTCCTATTCTATCACGGGTATCCTGAAATTCTAAACGAGCTTTTTCGGTTTCCCAATTCCAGTTATTTTCCGGAATGTTGGGTAAAATATCTTGCCATCTACGGGAACGGAGTTGATAGTCATTATATTCGCCAAGGTTATCGAAGTTTGCTACTGCTAGTTCGAACTCTCTTCCCTTAGCATTTAATGAAACGCCTGCTTTTGATCGAGCTAGAGTATTTAAATTTCCTTCCAAGCGGTTGGCATTAGCTCGTAAACCAAAATACCCAACGAGTAAAGCGATTTCTGCACCTAGGTGAATTTTCCCTCTGCTCCAATCATCACTATCTACATAATTATGCCCCAACCCCGGTACCAGAAAGGATACTAGTAAAGCAGTTCTTGGATTAGGGAAATTCTCAATTACACTTTCACTCTCTCTTTCCTCAAATTGTACTGACTGCGCTGCAACAGCTTGAATATTGAATATTGATAACAGAATAATGAATAACGAAGTGTGACTAATTTTATAAATAACCTCTAAAAAAGCAGTTTTTCTGTTCGCTATTATATATTCAATATTCATTATTCGCTATTTCTTTTTACGCTCTCTCCCCCAATGTCGGAAAATTGAAATGCTAAATCCAATCATTAATAAAAAAGTCCCCAACCATACAACCGAGATAAGAGGTTTTTGCTCAGCCACTAATAAAACCCATTCACTTTCATATTCTTCATCCAGCCCTTCTATGGTAAGGTCAATTTCTCCCGTTTCAGGATACACCTTCGAAAAACTGAAAGTAAGATCATAATTTGGTAATTCAACCGGCGGTGAAAACACAAAAGTTTTGCCTTCATCATCATTATACAAAGCAAACAATGGTTCAAGAAGAAACTGCTGGTTACTTGCCAAATGAGTCAATTGAACTTGGGCTCTCACTCCAATATTCGTGTTTGGAGGTAATTTGGTAGTGTCTTCCATAGCGTATTCAAGAAAGGACATTTCAAATCCACCAACAGTTATAGTTTCTCCTTTTTCGAACTTAATGGTTTGAGATTCCGGAACTTCACCGTCGACAGTTGGAGTCGGATTCACATTTGCTCGGCGAGCAATCACATCATTACGTTGCTTGATATATGAACTACCTGCAGCATATAAATAAATATCGCTAAGTAAACCTGAACGTACATCCGGATCTACAGACCACTGCACATTATCCTCTGTTGAGGTTGCAAGCATAGGATACACTTCCGGATTCATATAAAACGCTTTTCCGCCATCAAGTGGCTCAAATAAGATCTTATATGTTTGTTGTCCCGGACGATTCTGGTCATCCAGATCAAAACCAACATAAGTTACAACGTACTTATCGTTTACAATTTTTGGCTGTTCAAGATCTAAATGCAGAAAAAGTACAGGTTCTGTTATTGTGAAGCCCATCTCATCTTTTACAGTTCCCTGCTTTACACTTTCATTATAGCTTGCTATCTGTGGATCTAGCATCGGCTTGTTATATACCGAAGAAACTAAAATTCCGATTAGTAATATCCCAAACCCGACATGAGTGACCGAACCACCGATCAACTTCGGTTTTTTGATACATAGCTTTACAATAACAAATGTATTTCCAACTACTGCAAAGAATGCAGTGAACATATATAAGATGTAATACGGATCTCGTATCTCTCCAAATATCACAGAAATTATAGTGAGCAGTGATGTAACCAATAAAGGATTTATCAATGCAGCAGAAAGTGACTCCCACGTGTATTTCTTCCAGAACAAATATTGACCTAGCACTGTAAATACAGCCATCAACATTGCAATAGGCATACTCCATTGATTGTAAAAACTGATTTCCGGAGGAGTAGGTTTCTCATTAAATAAGAGCCCTATGATTGGAGAACTCGTTCCAAGAATGATTACCAATCCCATAATGAGTAATAGGATAGCTCCGGTAAAAGTCATGAATTCACGACTCAATATTTGAGACTCTTTTTCCTGAGATGGCAGTTCTTTATATCTCCAAAAAAACATTCCCAAACCAAGACCTGTAATAACCAGCATAAATATTAACAACTGATTATATAACCCAAGGTCAACAAAACTATGAACAGAAGAATCTGCGAGTATCCCTGATCGTGTCAAGAAAGTCTCATATACAATAGCTACATAAGCCAAGATCGCAAAAATAATGGATGACTTTTGAGCTACTGAACTTTTACGTTGAATGATCATGGTGTGAATACCAGCCGTACCGATCAACCATGGAACCAAAGATGCATTTTCTACGGGATCCCAAGCCCAAAATCCACCGAATGAAAGTGTTACATATGCCCAATATCCACCAAGAAAAATAGCTGTCAGTAATGCAACATTCGCGCTTAATGTCCACGGTAAAGCAGGACCAACCCATTCATTATATTTTCTCTTCCAAAGCGCTGCCATTGCGAAGCAATAAGGAATCGTCATCATAGAAAAGCCCAAAAATAAAATCGGAGGATGAATCATCATCCAGGGACTTTTCAGTAAGTCATTTAGTCCACTTCCATCAGGAGGAGTAAAATCCGGATTGTTTTGAACAACAGGAATATTCGGGAAGTTTTCAGCAAACGTTCTAAAAGGTGATGCGCCAAGTGTCAGGTCTCCAATTTGCCACCCAACGATCATAAAGATCAAAAATAACTGAGTAAGAGTAAGAAAGAACATCACAGGCGCACGATACGGAGCTCTTGTCCAGCGAATAAGACCTAAACCAAAAAGCCATGAAAAGAAGATCCACAGCATAAAACTACCTTCCTGTCCCCCGTAAAAAGCAGACCAAATATATTTAGCGGAGAGGTCGAGGCTGGTGTAGTTGTAAACGTAATAGTATTTAAACTGATGGGTAAAAAGCAGGTATACTAACAATACCGAGGCTGCTATCATGAACAAACCTTGAAAGCCAAAAAACCAGTTTCCGATTTTTAGCTTTGTTTCATCTTCTTGAGATGCACTTTTGAAATAATAGAAAAGAGAACCTAATCCTGATACGAATGCCAGAGTAATTAAAAGCTTGCCAATAATTCCAATCATGGCTAATTATGTGATGCTTGTTCAAATTCCGGCTCATCGTTATACTTAGAAGGGCATTTCATAAGCATGTCATTAGCATAAAAAGTATCTCCACGCATTTCCCCGATCACAACCAGCCTATCAGCTTGTTCAAAGTTATTCGGCTTCGGCTTTGAGTAGACTACTCTTTTTGTATTCCCCGCTTCATCTTTCATGTAGAAAGAAAAGATTTTTGTCTCCATCGAAAACCCATAATCCAGAGAATTATCCCATTCTCCTGCAACATGAGCTGTTTTCATTTCTGTGGCTTTCTCAAAATCGGTATAGGTACTGATGCTTTCACCAAAGTTATACATCAACAAAGAAGTAAAACCAATTATGGCAATTATTCCGATTACTAATTTAGGCTTCATGATCGTCTGGGGTATTTATTTTAGATTCAAGCGAACTCACATTTTTATCTACTTTTATGAGAAAAAAGAGGAGTACAAACCATATGATGAGGGTAACTCCTAGTACTACAAAAATGAGATCGTTTGAATACATGAATTTTATGAATGCGTTTGTTTGATCTATTTGTTCAGCTCCGCTCCACTTATCTCCGTAGGTGGATGTGAGTGTATCAACGGTTGCTTGAGGTACATCTTGTATGCGAATGTTCATTACTTAAAACTACGAATTTTCTGTATGATATTGTACCGTTTTATAGCGATGAACTACATCGTAGATCCAACATGCCAATGCGATAAATCCTATAAACGCCGGATATAAAACGAACCGTAATTCCGGTGCAGTAATTTCACTAAAAGCCGGATTTCCCTCTGCTCCGGGATGCAAGCTTTCTAGTTGTCTAGGAACGATATACAGCAAAAATGGAATCGTTGTAACTGCAAAAATATTGTACACCGCTGATAATTTTGCCCTTTTTTGCTCATCATCAAAAGCAGATCTTAGTACGAAATAGGCATAATAGATCATTACTGCCAGCGCTGCTAAATTCATTTTAGGTTCCGCAAAAGTCCACCAAGTTCCCCATGTAAAGCGCGCCCACAACGAGCCCGTTAACAATCCACAAATACCAAATAAAACTCCTACTTTTGCCGCCGACTCAGCTTTAATATCGAACTTAATGTTTGGTGAATTTAAGTATTTGATGCTATAGTAAAAGCTTATCGAAAACATCGAAAACATCGCCATCCACATAGGAACATGAAAGAATAGGTTCCGTGCGGTTTGTTCTAAAATTGGAATCTCAGGAACGCTAATTAGTATTCCGCTAACAATTACACCGGTGATTACCAGTGCCACAATGTATTTCCAGATCTTCAAGTTGAATACCCTTTTAGCTGATTTACTTTTTTTACAACCCAAATATACGAAGATGAAAACTTTGATGAGTGCTTTTTACTAATGTTTTCGAATAGATATAATCTATCATTACTACTTTATGGTTTAATGCGAAAAAAGCATGAAAGTAATTGAAGCACGACAATCATTATGAGAAGTCACCAAGTTGAATAATACTCATAGTTTAACAGAAATTATCTTGCTTTTAATCTACTCTAGCTTTATCTCTTACTGAATTGAAATTGATCTCTTTTTTATAGAAAAGCGTCTTTTTTATCATCAATTTTTCAAAACTATTATGGGAACAATGAATAAAAAAACTTCACTCTTATTTTTACTGGTTCTTTTTGCCGTATCAACAAGTACCAACTTAGTTGCTCAAAAAGCGAATTTTGAACTTGCTGAGCGATTTACCACCGAGAATATGCAAAAAATGGTAGGTAGTACTTCTGTTTCTCCTCGCTGGATAGGAGACACCAACAATTTTTGGTACACTTATGAAAATTCTACCGGTAAAAACTGGTATTTCGTAAATGCCGAACGGGGCAACAAACGCTTACTTTTCGATCAAGAAGAAATGGCGGCTCAGCTTTCAGAAAGCTTTAGCAGAACTTTCAACGCTAAAGATCTAGATCTAAAGGGCTTTAACTATGATACTGATAAAGAACTCTTCAAATTTCATGTAGACAGTATTGAGTTCACCTATAATTTGAATGGAAACCGACTAGTTCGAGGTGATTCACTAGCTAAAAATGAAAGAGACAATTGGAAGTCGTATTCTCCTGATAGTTCATATGTGGTTTTCGCTAAGCATCATAATTTATTCATAATGGGTAAAGATGATCATGACAGTACCGCAACTCAGATCACCGATGATGGAGAATTATGGTTCAGTTATCAATTTAGTGATGATGATACTTCAACCACTGAAAAACAACGCGCCAGAGTAAATTGGTTTGAAGACTCCAAGAAATTCTGGGTAAAACGACAGGATAAAAGAGAAGCAGATGAACTTTGGGTAATCAACTCACTTAAAAAACGACCTGAGTTAGAAACTTATAAATATCCGATGCCAGGAGATGAGAATGTATATGTGGATGAGATCAAAGTTTTTGATGCTGCAACTCAAGAACACATTACTCTTGATACCGATAAGTGGAAAGATCAATCCTTAGGCGGAGCATATTTCAATCAGGGCGGTATTTTTGAAACCGATAAATCTGACTTCCTATACATCTTAAGACGTGATAGAACCTGGAGCAAGATTGACGTTCTGAAAGCAAATACTTCTACTGGAGATGTTGAGGTGTTATTCTCTGAAGAGAGTAAACCATATTTCAATACTCGCTACGCCAGACTAGCTATAATTAACGAAGGGGAAGAATATATTTGGTGGAGCGAGCGTACAGGCTGGGGACAACTTTATCGCTATGACAGTAACGGTAACTTGAAAAATAAGATAACTAGCGGTCCTTGGGTAGTTGGTGATATTGTTAAAATTGACACCGCACAGTCGCGATTATTTTTTACAGGATTTGGTAAAGAGAAGGGGCAAAACCCATATTACTCAAACCTGTACAGTGCTAAATTTGACGGGTCTGGATTTCAACATCTATCTCCTGAAGATGCTAATCATGCAATCAATGCTTCCGACGAAGGTAATTACTTTGTAGATAACTATTCTCGTGTTGACTTACCTACCAGATCAGTTTTAAGAGATGGTTCCGGTAAAATAATTACCACTCTGGAAGAAACCGATATCACACAAATGGTTGAGCAAGGCTGGGAAGCGCCGGAATCATTTAGTGTAAAAGCAGCAGATGGTGCTACCGATCTTTATGGTGTAATGTGGAAACCATTCGATTTCGATTCCACCAAAACATACCCTATTGTATCCTATGTTTATCCGGGACCACAAACAGAACCCTTCCCTGCTAACTTTACAGTGGGTGGATCAAGAGCCCGAACGTCAACACTTGCCCAAGTCGGATTCATAGTAGTGGCTATGGGTAACCGCGGGGGAAGCCCGATCCGTTCTAAATACTATCACAATTATGGATATGGAGACATGCGTGATTATCCGTTAGCAGATAATAAATATGGTATCGAGCAACTTGCAGGTCGTCATTCATTCATTGATGCAAATAAAGTGGGTATTTATGGACATTCTGGAGGTGGATTTATGAGCACAGCTGCACTATTAACTTATCCGGACTTCTTTAAAGTAGCTGTTTCCTCTGCCGGAAATCACGACAACAGCATATATAATATTTGGTGGGGTGAAGTTCATAACGGTGTTAAAGAAGTGAAGAAAACCGTTACTAAAACCAATGATGACAGTACCAAAACTAAAGAAGAGGTCATCACTTTTGAAGCTCCGGTTGAAGCTAATATGGCTTTAGCTAAAAACTTGAAAGGTAAATTATTATTAGTTCATGGAGACATGGATAACAATGTTCATCCTGCGAATACTATCCGCATGGCTGATGCTTTGATAAAAGCCGGTAAGCGTTTTGATATGATGATTCTTCCAGGACGAAGACATGGTTTTGGTGCATCACAACCATACTTCGATAGAATGAGCTGGTACTATTTTGCGGAGCATTTACTTGGTGATTACAGAACCAATGTAGATTTCAACCTTCCTGAAGATGAAGATTGATCGAGCTTAAATTAGATAAAGGGACTTTGGAAACAGAGTCCCTTTTTTTATTTCAGATATCCGAAGCCAACTCCGCTTGGTAGGCACTCTCCTTCTTAGTAACAGTGATTGACCAAATTGCTCCTGCCACAACCATCACTCCTCCATAAATCATAATAAGCGGCTTCACGGAAATAATATCTAACTCCAAACAAATTGCGGCAATCATTACAGAAACAGAACTTCCCACAGTAAACAGTAACCATTCAGTACTAAATATTCGTCCGCGGAAAGTATCTGTTGTTCGTTGCTGAAGGAGAATGGTGCTCATAACCCAATTTGCCCCAGAAGCTGAATGTGCTAGAAATACAAAAAGGATCATCAACATAATGCTTGTACTCCATCCTACTACCACATACATCACTCCTGTGGTTAGAATACTGAAGCCCATAACCATAATCCAATCTTTTTGATCTTGAAATAAGCGCCTTCCAATTACTGGACCAACGCCTGTTCCAAAACCTCTAGCTGCGTACAACAAACCAAGCCCTATACTTCCCATTTTCAACACATCTTCGCTTACTATAATGAGCAGATAGACTAATCCTCCCAAAAATATAGTTGAAGTACCCTTTGCAATGCTTGGTCGTAGAATGTGTTTATTTGACGTTAGATAAGAAAAGCCCTCTTTGATTCCCACAAGCGGATTTCGGGTTCTTATTTTTTCTTCTTCTGATTGTTGTTCTTGTGGAATCACTGCTCGATATAGAAACCATGCAGATAGGATATAACTTGCAGCATCTAGAATAAATACAAGATCGGTTCCCAACCATTCAGTAGCAAAACCACCTATTGCCATTCCGCCTGTATAGATAATACTCCAAGTTGCTGTCGAAATTACATTGGCATCTACCAACTGTTCAGGAGTAGTCACATTTGGAATAGAAGATGTTTTAGCCGGTTCGAATAACGCAGATAACATCATCTGAATAGAAGTCAGAGCGTATGCTATCCAAAGTGTTTCGGGAGACCTAACTAATAAAATTCCTAGTAACGCAGCTGATCTGGCAAAATCACAAAAGATCATCAATTTACGTCTGTTAAAACGGTCAGCTAAATATCCTGCAAATGGGGAGAAAAAAGCTAAACTCAACATTTTAACCACGATTATTAAACCCAGTAGCAGTTCGGAATCAGAGTATCTAGCTATTACTGCATATAAGGCTAGCAGTCCAAACCAATCCCCAAAATTCGATACCGCTTGGCTTAACCAAAGTAACCGATAATCTTTGTTCTCTCTTATTAACTGGATGTAAGGCTGTAGGCTTTTCAAGAAAATATGCTAGGAAGTTCAAACTTAATGAGTTACCAAATTTAAGCCTTTCCCCTCCCTTATGTTTATTGACTTTTTGAATGAGGCTGATAGATGAGTGACAGAGTAGAATGAACAGAATTGGAAATCTGTTTCAGAGCTATACACTAGTTCATGTTGTGTAAATACTGTCACCCTGAACCTAGATTCTTTTGAGGATGCGTTTCTGGTTGCGAAGGGTCTCAAATTTTGAACTAACCGGCTTTTACTCTACGAATACCAATCCTTTGATAAATCTTTCCATGTCGGATTTATCGACTCAATTAACGCCACTTTCTTTTGTCTTGTCCATCCTTTCAGCTGCTTTTCTCTTTCAATAGCTCTACCAATGTCATCAGTTTCTTCATAATACACTAACTGATGTAGATTATACTTCTTCGTGAATCCATCTCTTTGCTTCGATTTATACTCAAAAACTCCACGTTCAAGATTATTGATAATTCCAATGTAGATCATCTTGGAGATATTGCTTAGCAATTATATATAATAGGTTTTAGCCATGTAGGTAAGACGGGGTCATAGCCTATTCCTTACAAAAAAACATTGATTACATTTGAGATCCTTAGACGTACTATACTCAAAAACCATTGGACTGATTTGGACCGCTCAGGATGACAGCTTTAGTTTTGTCAACGAGTTACCTAATATCTAAAATCCATTCTACCTTTTCTTCCCTCTAAATCACTGCTTATCAAAAGCCAGAACTGCATTGAGAATCAACTGCACAGAGGCCTTATAAAAATCCTGAGGTATAGTATCAAAATCATCGGTGTGCTTGTGATAATTTTCATGATCTTCTACCCCAAAGTAAACAAATGGAACACCCTTGCTATGAAAAGGTCCGTGATCGGATGAAAACGTCCAATCGTTGTAGCCTAGATCAGGGGTGTCATGACCAAAAGATAACTTTAATGAACCTGTATCAATAGATTCAAGAATTGGTTTTGTAGCAGGATAATGATGTGTTCCGGCTGCATAGATCTCACTGCTATCATTCTGAGAGATCATATCCATATTAATATTCATTTTTACCTTACTCAGAAAAACAGAATCTTCTACTAGTGCTCTTGCTCCCTGTAATCCCATTTCTTCCGCATCAAAAGCGGCGAAAACCAAAGTGTGATTTGGTTGCTCTTTTACAAAATAATCTGCCATTGCTAGAAGTGCCGCCGTGCCTGAAGCATCATCATCAGCTCCATTAAAAATAAGTGAGTCTTGTCTTCCAATATGGTCATAGTGTGCCGTGATCACAATCACAGAGTCTGACTTACCATCTACTTGAGCAATTACATTAACTCCGTTTACAGACTCTTCGGTTCTCCTATTCTCAAAAGTAAAGTCATGGGTATACGAACCCTTAAAAGGCTTTGCTCCTTCTTCCTGAAAGCGTGTAACTATATAATCTCGGGCGATCTTATTTCCCTCCGTTCCTGTTCTTCTTCCCTCGGTTTCATCTGAAGAAATAAACCGAAGGTCTTCAATAAGTTGTTCGGTATCAAGTGTAGCTTTTTGTGGCTGAGAACAAGCTAGGAAAGGAATGAATAGCGCTAAGAGTACTTTTTTCATATTAGTGATTAGTGAAGTATTTACTTTATAAAACTGAAATATTTGGAAAAACTGTGTTATCAGCTTTTAACTGTCTGCTTTTCTTTTAACACGACTATGTAAAGAAATATCAGAATTAGTTATAAACTTATAGAGAACTTTTACCCAGGAGTCATGTGAATACAAAGAGTCATAGTATTCCGGAGCAAGTTTTTTTAATTCGGGTAATTTTGAGCCCGGTATACTTGGAAAATCATGATGCTCATTATGATAACCTACATTAAAACCTAGTTTGTTCAGCGGACCGTAATAAGAATACGTTTCCTGCCCCTCTTCAAATACATAATGTTCAGCAATAAAATGCCCTGCCATTGGATGTATACTTCCTGCTAGAAAAAGGGATAGCAATAAATAATAGAGAGCTCCCCATCCTGCAAAAAATATGTACAATCCTATTACGCTGAACTGAAATACGTAATTTATCACGATCCATTTATCCGGTTTCTGTGGAAAAACAAGCATTGGCCTTATTGCATAGGCTAAGATCTGATTGAACATCCAAATTAACTTACCCCATAAACCTCTAAATAAGCCTGCCTCCTGAGAGGTTGGTAAATCAGTATCATGATGTTCATGCCCTTGTTCTGCATGATGCATTATGTGATATTTTTTAAAAGAAATAGCATATGGAAAAACGATCGGTATATTAGCAAACATACCCAACCAATTATTATGTGCCCTTTTTTTAAATGCTAAATGATGGCTTAATTCATGAATTGCCAAAAACAACGAGTGAGTAATTGTTGCCCCAACAAGATAAGAGATCAACAAAAACAAAGCCCAATGCAGCTGAAATACAAATGGAGCAATAGCCAATTGAGCCACCACTAATCCAAAAATCTTATACTTTAGCGTAGTGTCTATACCGTAAAGCTTTCTAACCTCGGGATACTTTTTTAAGATCTGCTTTCTGCGATTAAGATGCGGCTCTTGTTCTTCGCTCCAATAGAAATCGTTAGAGGCACTAGCTTTCTGATCTTGCATATAAATCGCTTGTCCGTAATTGAAATTATTCTGTATGTAGTATTAGCTACCTTTAAAGTACCAAATTTCTACTACTATAGTAATACAAAAAACTCAAGTTAGAGCTAATAAAATAAATGGTCAAACTTGTTTAATACCTAGCGAATAGCTCAATGAACGGGTGTTTGATTTCTCGTGACCATCCTCTTCTTTGTGTTAAAATAGTTTGGTTTAAATCAGCAAAAATGAAATAGAAATTTCAGTCAGGCAACCACCATCTTAGTTTTCCAAATCATCCCAAATATCAGCCTTCGAATTCTTGTGTCCAATAAAGATCCCGTTGGGATATATATCTTTATACACAATTATTGTGTTTCCTTTTATATAAAAATCGTAAATCTGGAAGGGCCCATTTTCATTAAAAGTCTCTCCGAGAAATTTCTCTATTTCAAGAGGTATAAATGGAATTGTTCCCTCTTTTCGAGCCCAAATTTTTTCGCTCAAAAGAATATATTCTATACCACCTGAAGCTATCATTTTTTTAGGATATGAATCTGGTAAAGTCATTGCTCCCCAAGTATTTCCGTTATCAGAACTCCGATAAAATAAATCTGAATGACCAGCAAGGATAATTCCCGATTCTGTTTTAAAGAACATCGAAATCTCATCTTGATGCTTCGAGATGTTATTTGAAACTTTATTCCAAGTTTCTCCCTTATCAAGAGACCTGTAAATTCCATCATGAGTTCCTGCAAGCACTGCTCCCGATGAAGTTTCTATTAAATGATCGATGCTGTTAGTAGTGTACTGCCCCGCAAAGAAAAATTCTCTTTTAGTAATGACATCTGAACCTTGATCTTTATAAAAAACACCGTTAATACCCCCTATAAGAAGTCTACCGGATTTCAGCATAATGAAGTCATAAGTTCTTCCATTTGGGTTGGCAAATACTTCCCAATTGATTCCATTATCTGATTTTAGAAAAATATCTCCATCATTACTGCTTGCATAGTAAGTACCTCCAAACTCTATAATTTTTCTAACTTTTTGAGTTTCTTCTATAGAAACATAGCTGAAATAGCCTCCGTCAATATTAAGGGTGAGCCCCTCCCAAGTGGCAACCATTTCTCTATTCTTGGAATCAATATATACTCCTGTGATGGGGCGAAAATCGAAATTCTTTTCTTGAGAAAAGTTAAAAGCGTATTCTTTTTCTTTTTCATTATTGTCATCGTCCCCAAATAAAGAGCAACCTGATGCAACTAGAAAAAATATTAGTAATATCTTGTATGGATAGTTCATACGTCTATTTAATTATCTCTAACCTTAATAAAGATAACTATAAATAGCAATGACTCAGCTTTTTATTAATGTCTTAGGACTTCTACGTAGAACTTGAAAGCAGGTTTATCTTGGACAAAAACCAATCAGATATATAAACCCATTATTAAAGTCAGTGTAATAACTAATCAAAAAAACCCCGACCAAACTAATGATCGGGGTTCATCCCTCCCTTTTATAAAAACACGCTTATTTTATCAACGTCATTCTATGAGATTTCACATAATCCCCAGCTACTATACGGTATAAGTAAATCCCAGAAGCCAGATGACTAGCATCAAAATTAACCTGGTGCCACCCTGCGTTCTTTTGCTCATTATTAACTAATGTTGCCACCTTACGACCTAATAAGTCAAATATCTCTAAGCGAACTTTACTCGTTTGAGGTACGCCATACCGAATAATAGTAGATGGGTTAAATGGATTCGGATAATTTTGCTTTAATTCAGCTGTAGCAGGTAATTCTACATACATTTCTTCTGCGCTTGTAAACAGCGGACTTGTACGAACTTCTAGCGTATCCAATGATACGATATTCTCATTATTAGCTACCTGAATAGCTACGAAGAAAGTGTCGGCATAAGCAGGAGCCGTTATAGCTAATTCACCACTTGTAGTGTCAAATCCGATGGTTTGTGTGGAATCAGAATCTATACTGAATTTGAATTTCAATTCATTATCCGGGGTTGCTACATCACTGACATAATCCCAGAGTTTAAGAATCCGAGTGTCTTCAGATTGAACCTCATAAGGAGTTGGTAGCCCGGTAAATACAGGTTCATCAATCACTCCTTCTTCCCCACCCCATGCAACGGTAAGGTTATTTGCGACACGAAGCGCTTTCATAGCTACAGCACCTTCGTTATTAAGCTCGATCTTACCAATATTTATGCTTGCCCCATCTTGAAGCGGTCGCTTCGACCATTCCACAAACATTTTACTTGCATTGGCTGAAGTCATTCCTGAACCGACCAAGAATCCTGCAATGGAATCCAGTTCTGTAGTTGCCATTTTACCTTTTATGGGACCTACTTGACCTTGAGTATTCTCAGCTTTATTAAGTTCTAGATCTAAGTTTTTTTGCCTAGCAATATTTTGGCCTGAATCGATAGTAAGACTTCCATATTTATTAAGGTTAAGCTCTGCTTTTTGGTCATCTTGAAATTCAGAATTGTTTGAACTTGATGAAACTGCTTCTTTCGTTGCCGTGTCCGAGTTTTCAGCAGGAGCTGTATCAAAATATTTCACATTCGATACATCCCAATTACTGATGTCCTGATTGAAGGATTCGGCACCCTGAAACATACTTGCCATGTTGGTTACGTTAGAAACATCCCAGTCTAAGCTGGTAGTTACTTCAACACCATTGACCGTTTTGGTTTTTTGACCAGGTGTGTTTCCGTTATTGAAGCTTAATGCTCTATCAAACATTCTATGAGTGCTCTGGGCAGAGGACATATCCCAGGAACTAATATCCTGATTAAATAACCAAGTTTCTGCAAACATAGCACCAAAATCGTAAACTCTTGAAACGTTCCAGCTGCCAATGGGTTGATTAAAGCGTATTGCACCCTCAAACATTTCATCCATTCTTTCTACATTGGAAACATTCCAACTCCCAATGGGTTGATCGAAAAATTTAGTTTGACTAAACATATATTGCATATCCTGAACTGACGAAACATCCCAATCTCCTATGGGTTGATTAAAATTACTTGCCGCCCAAAACATATTTTCGAAATCAGTCACATTACTAACATCCCAATCTCCTATGGGTTGATTGAAATTGACAGCTCCGGCAAACATAAATCTCATGCTCTTTACAGATGAAACATTCCAATCACCTATGGGTTGATTAAACTTATAGTTAAAACCAAACATTCTTGACATATCTGTAACAGAAGACACATCCCAACTGCTTATATTTTGGTTAAAGATTACTCCACCTCTGTTAACAAAAGGTCCACCACTAGCAAACATCTTTGACATATCTGTAACAGAAGACACATCCCATTCACCGATAGGTTGGTCAAATTTCGTGCTATATTGAAACATAGCACGCATGTTTACAACTGAAGACACATCCCAGTGACGTATATCCTGATTAAAATCAGGGGCATTGGCAGTAGTAGTAGTCCAAACCGAAAGTCGGCCACGAACTAACGGACCCGAAAACATCTCTTCCATTGTGGTGACGTCTGAAACATCCCAACTACCTATCGGCTGGTCAAAACCCTTATACCCATAAAATAATCTGGACATATCTGTTATACCTGTAGTTACAGCTGTAGTAAGTTCTGGGTAATATTTTCCATCTGATAATAAAGAATCCAACCCAGCCCGGTCTCTTCGTGTATGTACCACTGGCTCACCATCAATGATTACAAACCCTTGTTCATTAATTGCCGCATTTGGTGCCTTGATGGTTACCCCGTTTTCTGCTAAGTAAAAGTTATTGTACAGTTCTACGTTATCCTTACCTGTTTCAAGTACACTTAATTCAGGGATCTCTACTTCAACTGAAATATTGAAATTAACACCAGTGGTATAATTTAATTTTATACCTCTTGTAATTAGCTCCCAGTAAGTACTGTCTGCATTAAAACTTGGAGCTACAAATCCTGTAATATTGCTACTGTCAGCAAGGTTTATAGCAGTCCAGCTAAAGTTTGCTTCACGATCAGAAAGTGGAACATCATCTCCTAAAACATCGATAACTAAAACGGAATCTGCTGAGAATCTATCTTTACGTACTATTAAATCAACTTTACTGAGCCCTATACCACCATCAATGATAGTCCAGTTAAAATCATCAATTATTTTCTGGCGACTCTGCACAGATCTTCGAGAATAGTAGGTGCTGTCTACATCCAGCGTGAGATTCATTGGCAGCGTTTGTTCTGACCATTTGATCAACAATGAATCGTAATTCACAATGGAAAGAGCGGTTCCCTCTAAAAATCCTTGTGAGCCTGCTTGCATAAATTCAACAGATCCAATCTTCCAGTCCCCCAGATTCTGATCAAATGCAGAAGCATTGTTCAGCATGTTTCGTAGATCAGTTACTTTACTTACATCCCAGCTTGAAATATCCTGATTAAATGAAGATGCTCCCTGGAACATATCACGCATCGTGGTCACATTAGAGGTGTTCCACTCCGTAATATCTCCATTGAAGGAAGTAGCTCCGTCAAACATGAAACTCATATTGGTTACTCCAGAAACATCCCAGTCATTTAGGTTTGCAGTCATTTTTTCTGCAGCAAAAAACATCGCGGCTATATCCGTTACCGCACTAAGATCAGGCGTATCTGTTGCGTTGTATTCCATATTTCTGGCCCAAGAAAACATTCGGGTCATACTTTCCCACTTGATAGATCCCCAACTTTCTAAGGAAACTAGTTGATCCAAATTCCCGTCTTGTGTAGCATCCATATGAGGAAATACTCCACCTATCATAACGGTATGTGTACCCGCAGTTGCGTAGGTGTGTGAAGGATCTGGATCATCGCCGGTAAAGGTTTCAAGTGTTCCGTCGCCCCAGTCAATGGTGAAATCAAAATCAGATATTTCTGTTCCTCCACCTGTCGGAATGGTAACTGTTTCATTGGAAGAGGTTGTCAACCAACGTGTAGTAAATTCAGCCGCTGATCCACCGTCATTAATGGTCCATCCAAGATCTGTCAGACTATTGTAGCTTGAAGCAGAAATGATAGAACGCGTTCCATCACCGAAAGAAATTGTCCGTTCAGTGCTAGCAGTTACTTGTTCAGCCCAGCCTATGAGTGTGGAATCATAATTTGAGGTGGACAAACCTGCTTCCAGCATAAAACCAATATCTATCGGTACTGTTATTGGTCCAAAAGGTCCATTATAATCAAAGATTTCTACATTCCGGATGTTCCAGTTACCTAAATTCTGATCGAAAGCTGTTGTAGAAGCGAACATACCTCCCATATTGGTAACCGAGCCTACATCCCAGCCCGAAATATTCTGATTAAAGGCTTTAGCTCCCGCAAACATCAGTTCCATATTGGTAATACCCGATACATCCCAATCGGAAATATCTGAATTAAAGGAAGACTGAGCATTTGATGATAAGAACATCTTTTCCATGCTAGTAACGGAAGAAAGGTCTGGGGTATCTAGATTTCTCAGTTCTAAATTATCAGCTCCCGCAAACATAGAAGCCATGCTTTCCCATTGTATTTCTCCCCATAGAACTACACTTCTGATATTAGCAATAGTAGCTCCTTCTACACTTGCATTCATCTCAGGGAAAACGCCGGCTATTCTGATGTTTTTGGTACCAAATTCGGTATAGGTATGAGATATAATCGGTGTGTCGCCGGTAAATTTTTCTATCGTTCCATCTCCCCAATCAATAGTGAAATCAAAATCAGAAATTTGATCTCCTCCTTTAGCTCCAAGTTGAATTGTTGGTTTCTCTGAAGTTACTTCCCAGATAGAGATGAACATATTGTATCGACCCCCATCGGTCAGTGTCCAACCTTTAAATCCAGTTAGATTACCATGAGCTGCGGAAGCAGGGCCATATTTTGCAGTGCCTACATTCAACGAAAGATTTTCAGGTAGGTTAGCTAACTGATTCCATTTATGAAGGAGCATGTCATAGTTCTGTTGAGAGAAACTGGTTCCTTGTAGAAAACCAAAATTACCGTTATCCAAACGGGTGGCGCTACTTATATCCCAATCGCTTATATCTTGATCAAAAGAAGCAGCATTCAGAAACATCCCTCCGAAATCGGTTACGTTGCTTACATCCCAACCAGATACATCCTGATTGAAGGAAGCGGCATTGGCAAACATCCCGAACATATTTGTTGTAGCCGAAGGCTTCCATGTGGATACATCTCCATTAAAAGAATCCGTATCCTGAAACAATCCCTGCATGTTTTTTACAGAAGAAACATTCCAGTTGCTCAGGTCCTGATTAAAGGCATCCGCATTCTGGAACATTTCCTGCATATTGGTCACATTAGATACATCCCATGTGGTAATATTGCCATTAAATATGGTGGCTCCATCAAACATAAAACTCATGTCGGTAATGGTTGACGTATTCCAATCACTAAAATCTCCGTTTACTTTTTCAGCAGCAAAGAACATTCCGGCTGTTGAAGTTACACCGGAAAGATCAGGAGCATCTGTAGCATTGTATTCCAGGTTTCGAGCCCAGGCGAAGGTATTTACCATGTTTTCCCAGGTATTATTACCCCATTGCTCAATGGAAGATAATTGATTCAGATCACCATCTGAACCCGCATTCATATAAGGGAAAGTCCCTTCAATCTGAACAGTGTGAGTGCCCGCTGTTGCGTAGGTATGAGAAGGATCCGGATCGTCTCCAGTAATTCTTTCTATTGAACCATCGCCCCAGTCAACGATAAACTCAAAGTCAGAAATTTCTGCTCCACCACTTGTAGGAATGGTTACTATTTCATCTGTAGTAGTTGTAGTCCACGTTGTGATAAAAGCATTGGCAGGATCTACCGAGAGTACTTCATTGACGGTTACATTAAATGTATCTGCTACTGAAAACTCCCCATCACTTGCGGTAACCGTAATCGTTGCTGTCCCGAATTCTTTATAAGACAATATCAGTGTTGGTTCTTCGCTTACTATTCCTGCATATACGATAGCAGGATTGCTGCTTTCTGCTGAATAGTTTAAGGTTGAATTTCCCTCCGTATCAAAGAATACATTGTTCAGATTTATGGTTGTATTCGGATCTGTTTCATCCACAACAAGATTACTTAAAGGACTACTTACTACTGGTGCTTCATTTTCATTAGTCACCGTAATGGTCAATAAAATAGTTGCTGTATTGAATATATCCTCGCCATCATCGGCCTGAATCGTTACTTCATACTTATTATTTCCATCTTGATCAGCAGGATTATCATAATCAGGAGAGACTTTAAATGTCAGATTTCCCGTAGAAGAATCAATATTAAATAAATCAGCATCCGCTCCACCAGAAATGGAGTAGGTCAAGCCAACATCAGCAACGCCTCCATTACCATCATTGGCATTTACATCTATAACCGTTTCTGTTCGACTCTCTGTAAATAAGATAGAATTAGGTGTTCCTGGTTCCAAACTATATACAGTTGCCCCCGTAGCATTACCTCCGGATACAAATAATCTTGTACCCTCATTATTGAAGGTAAACCTGTTAGATGAACCAATATCTAAAGCTTCATCAAAACCTGAGTGCGTCACTGTTGCCAAATCAAAAGGCTCTTCCATTTTAAACTCTTCAATTGTTCCTGATGAACCGAGAACTAATAATTTTTTCCCATCTGCGCTAAAGTCTATACTTTTGGGATATTGAAGGAATGGATCTGTATATAGATATTGGCGGTTAGCACTAGCTGTAGATAGAACGAAGGCTGTATTTAATGAATAGCTTGCAATTCGTATGTTTTGTGATTCTAAAATAAACATGCTTTTACCATCCCTGCTAAAATGAACATCGATGGGGACTAAATCATCCATTATTATTCTTGTGCCTGTAAAACTGGATGTCGATATGTCGAAAGGAATACTCAACTGATATTCTACTAATCCCGGAATGGCTCTATCCCAACCCTCCACTTCTACATCCTTAGTACTTGAACCTATTACATACATTTTCGAGCCATCTTTACTGAACGTAAAGCCGTTTGGTGCAGTTTCTTCTGAGTGAACGGAAAAATCTTTACTAAAAATGGCTGTAGAAAGATCGAAAGGAATACTAAGGTTGTGCTCTTCAATATTAAGTACACTTGGATCACCATTAAGAATGAACAACTTTGTACCGTCATTATTGAAAGCAAAGTCCGTCTTTAAATCGATACCTTCAACAGTGTTAGTTTGTATAGCTGTAGACAGATCATAAGTTTCAACGAATACTGGTGGGTGGTTTGCCTCATTCACATTAACAACAAAACTATCTTCTACACTTAACTCACCATCGCTGGCTCGAACCGTAATATTGGCTACTCCGAACTGGTCAGTTTGGTAATTAAGAGTTAGTGCTGAATCACTGATGGTAGCTGTAACCAGCATCGGGTTGTCATTTACTTCTATAGTGTAGATCAATGAACCGGAAGCAGTCTCCACATCGCTGAAGTTGGTACTTAGATCTATGATTGTATTCGCCGCGTTTTCATCGACCATTACATCGGCTATTGGAGTGCTCACTGTAGGCGCATCATTCACCGGATCAATGGTTAAAGTAAAGGTATTCTGTGCGGTCAGTCCTTTACTATCTTCCGCTTGAATTGTTAGCTCCGCAGTTCCGGAGGAGTCTGCTACTAGTGTTAACACTAACTTATTATCGGGGTCTATAGATGCACTCAGAATGGCTGGGTTACTGTTGGATACCGAATAAGTCAGATCAGCATCGTTTTCTTCTGCATCACTAAAAATAATAGTAAGATCGACAGCATCGAGCGTAGCATCTTCATTTATAGAGAAATCTCCAATGGTATTAACCACGATCGGAGCCGTATTAGGTACTGTTATATTTATCGAAAAGTTATCGTCCACACTAGACGCCCCATTTTCCAAAGAAACAGAAGCTGATATATCCAAAGCATATTCCTGCTCTAGTTCACTGACTGAAATCCCGCTGAGGTCATAGCCCCACTGCTGGCGGGTTTCGTTATAAACGGGTGTGCCTGTAGCTGCCAATCCTGTTGCCGGGGTTAAGGTCCAGCCTGGATTTAAAGCATCTGTAGCTACGGTTCCATCAATGGTCAAATCCATCCAAAGCGTATCGGTAACGGTGGTGTCGATCGGAGAAACTTCTGTCGTTGACAGGCTCAGTGCTCCGGCTGTCAGTCCACCATCGGAGATGGTCCATCCATACGTATCTACCAGGGCTTCCCGTCCAGATAATCCAGCGATAGTATACGTTGCCTCACCAACACCTAAATCTACATTATTCTGCACACTCAATACGCTCCATGCCGTCAGCATTGATGTATAATTAACCGTACTTAGCCCGGTTCCATCAGCCATCAAAAACATATCTTTCACATTGCTGACGTTCCAACCACTCAGGTCTTGATTAAAAGCCGCCGCATCCGAGAACATTACCGTTAAACTATCGGCGTTACCTACATTCCATCCAGCCACACCGGTTCCGGTAAAGGAACTCGCCAGGTTGAACATCCCTGTAAAATTAATGGCAGTGGTCTCAGAAAAAGGTGCACTCGAGAAGGTCCACCCGCTAACATCGCCATTGAAGGACGTAGCATTTGAGAACATACTTGAGAAATCGGTAATACTGCTCACATCCCAACCACTTAAATCTGAAGTTGTTAAGCCTGTAAAGGCAAACATTCCTTCTAAGCTCGAAGCAAGACTCAAATCAGGAGTATCTGTAGCCTCATAGGTTACCAAATTTGGTGTTTGATAAAACATATTCTCCATCGATTCCCACGCAATATCACCCCATTGATTAATTGCGATAAGTTTCGCAGCATTCGAAGACTGAGTTTCTCCATAACTTAATCCCGTGTTATCCGAATTATCTAAATGTGGAAATACACCATACACTCTTACTTCATATTCTCCTGAAGTTGCATATTCATGGCTTGGATCAGGGTCATCCCCTGTAATTTGTTCAATCGTACCATCGCCCCAATCAATATATGCATCAAAGTCAGAGATATCTGCTCCACCTGTTGTATATAACGTAATAGACTCATTAGGAGAGGTAGTTCTCCAAGTTGTAATAAATGCTGTGAGAGGATCAAGGCTTAGCTCTTCATCTACTGTAATTTTGAAAGAATCATCTGCAGTCAAACCGTCCGAATCGGTTGCCCGAATGGTAACATCAACTGTTCCAATCTGATCTGTTTGAAAATTTAATGTCAGTATATCAGTAGTTTGGTTAACTGTAATGCTTACTAATGTTGGATTGCTGTTTGAAATTACCGAATATGTTAGATCTGCATCATTATCTTCAATATCACTAAATACATTGGTCAGATCTATCAAACTATCCTGCGCATTTTCAATTACTGTAAAATCTGCTATTGCATTGGTAACTTCAGGAGAAGTATTAGATGAGATAACCACATCTGTGCCCGCACTAGTTTCGCTTTCAGCAGTGCCTTCCCCATCGGTGTAACTGGCAACTACTGTGATTACCTCTCCTACATCATCCTGAACTAGTGTATAGGTACTGTTTGTAGCACCCACAATATTGACTCCACCTCGCTGCCATTGGTATGTGATAGCTCCTAAACCATCTTCATCTGCCAAGGTATTACTTGCTGTCAAAGTTTCGTCTTCTTGCGCTGTACCTGAAATGGTTACTGATCCGGTGGGAGAGCTATTTACTGCTTCCTCAATATAATCTTGCTGAATGGGGTAGCCACTATTTTCGCCTGCGTCTATGGCCCAGGTATCGGTAAAATCCCATCCGGTATAAGTAGATTCTGTTTGCATCTCAGCGGTAGTTTTCCCGGTTATTCCGGTTGTACTTCCTATACCTGTTGCCGAAGCTTGTCCACTAGCCTCGGTATCCCAAAAAGAATTGGAAGCTGCTGCAAAACTATTTTTTTGCCCAATGAAACCCCCTACGTTCGTGGAACCTGTTACCGATCCCGCGGAAAAACTATTATTTACTGTTCCACTGTTATAGTTTCCTGCAAAGCCTCCCACATTGGTATCACCGCTAACCGAACCTGTGGCAAAACTGTTCTCCACATTGTCGTAAGCAAAACCAATCAAGCCTCCCACATTATTCGCGCTTCCGGTTACATCACTAGTTGAATAACTTTTCGAAATGGTACCTAAACTATGCAGCCCGACCAAGCCTCCAACATCCTGCGTTCCAGCTACCGTACCCGCCGAATAACTACTAGTTATATTTGCATTATTCAATGCTACAAGCCCACCAACAGGAGTAGAGCCCTCCACTGAACCACTGACATAACTTCCTGATATGCTACCATTGCTTTCACCTGCCAGCCCTCCGGTATTGGCTCCGCCCGTTACTGACAACTGCGCCAACCCAATGTTCGAAACTGAACCACCATTACCGATCACTGCAAATAATCCTACGTAATCTTCGGTAGGGCGGTCTATAGTTAAACCAGTGATCACAAATCCTTGCCCATCAAAATTTCCCGTAAAAGGCGAATCCCCTCCTATTGGTACAAATCCTGCACCTGAATTCCATGTGGAAGTTGCTGATGCATCTATATCATTATTTAGTATGTAATGCGAAGAGGGACTGTCTTTCATCGCCTGAAATTGCTCAAGAGTTGCTATCTGGTACGGATCTGCTTCAATTCCTGATCCTCCGGCAAAGGTTATGGAAGGTGACTCTGCAAGTACGGGTCCTTGTAATGAACTTTCTACCTGTGTGCCTAGGTCTGTACCATCACTTGGTATTACCGAAAAGCTTATGTACTTACCTTCATCCGCTTCTACTAATGTATAGGTATTGGAATCCGCTCCACCAATTGGCGTTTTTCCAGTTCCCGCTCCATCGTTACTTCGATACCATGTATATAGAGAACTACTCTCTGCATCACTTTCTCCATCGCTGTAATCGTAAGAACCCGTTAGTGTTGTTCCTACTTCTAAAGTGCCTGAAAAAGATACGTTGCTCGCTACCGGAGCGGTATTTCCACCACCGCCGCTGCTACTTGCACCTACCGGTCCGCCTGGATTACTAGGCGTTGGCATCCCCGTTTCTGTACCATTAGACGGAGTCACTTCAAACACCATGAGTTTTCCCGCATCTGAAGGTGTCAGTGTGTACGTTTCAGAGGTAGCTCCATCAATAAGAACGGGCGGATCGAATTCACTTTCTAACCGATACCACTGATAGGTGGAGCCATCTTCAGGTATATCGCTGGGATCATTATATTCATAGCTACCCGTTAGAATTTCCCCTACTTCCAGTGTACCTGTGATCTCTACGAAATCGGCAATTGGTCCGGATGGTGGGCCAAACTGAGCCCAAGCAGTAGTTGCATTAAAAAGTAAAGTGAAGAAAAATAGTATCAGTTTTTTCATAACGTATTTGTTTGACTTGAAAGAGATGAGAGTATGGGAATGACCTCTGAAAGGTTGTCTTTTGAGATTAAGCCAAGAACAGGTAGACTCTCAACTTTTTGCCGGAACGAAGGGCTATCGTAGCTAGTAACGAAAATAATTTTGGCGTTTGAGTCTTTTTCTAAGATCTTTTCAGTAGCCTCCAAGCCATTCATATTTGGGAGCTCAAAATCCATGAGAATACAATCTGGCTTAGTTGCCATATATTGCTCTACCCCCTCTTCTGCGTTCTCACATTCAATAACATCAACCGACTCTGTAAAGCTTATAGAAACTATAGCATTTAAGATTCGCCTCATACTAGTGTGATCTTCTACAATCATTACTTTCATAGATGTATTTTAGACTTTTAGCTAGAAAGGATTGTACCCCGAAAATACTCCCCCACCCTTTTTTAGATACTTAAAGGTGATAGATATTCAGTACGTTTTCAATAGGAAGGATTGCTCATTTGCATAGGTACTAGTGCCTATACAGAATAGATGGGACTAAAGCTTTGCTTCATTTTCAATAGCAAATTTAAGAAGGGCGTGGGTTCCGGTTAAACCTAACTTATTACAAATATTATTACGGTGGTTTTTAACGGTTTTGCTACTCACACTTAAGTCCTTGGCAATTTCTTGATTTGTTTTCATTTCAGAAACCAACTTAAGAATGGTCCGTTCTGAATCTGTAAGTAGGTTTATTCCTTTTTTATCAGAAGCCTTATTAGAAGCGCCATTACTACGACGAATAAGATAATGAGAAATAGCAGGGCTCAAATAATACTCACCTTTTAGTACAGCTGATATACAATCAATAATTTCAGAAACTGTATTTTCTTTTAATACATAGCCTTTTACCCCAATGTCCATTGCATTATTAAACATGGTTTCGTCTTTATACATAGTTAAAAAGATCAGATCGATAGGAATTGATTCACTGTGTACTTTTTTGGCGACCTCAAATCCTGTTAGTTCAGGCATTTCTATATCGAGAATAGCCATATCTGGATTTTCTGTTCTGATGATCTCAAGTGCTTGCTTGCCATTCTCAGCCTCCTTTATATCAAAATCTGACTCTGCTTCCAGTACCTGCTTCAGCCCTTTACGGATCAATCCGTGATCATCTGCTATAAGTAATTTTATCATGACTATTTAGTTACAGGAATATTAATTTTAACTATTGTTTCTACACTAGGAATAGATTCAATCCTAATTTCACCACCTAAATTTTCGGCTCTTTCTTTCATTCCAAGCAAACCAAGTCCTTTATTAATTTCATCTGATATTGTATTAAACCCAATTCCATTGTCGACAACAACAACAGTTACATTATCATCAAGATATCTGATCATTACTGAGGCTTCATTAGCTTTTGAATGTTTTAGTATATTGTTTATCGATTCTTGGATAATCCTAAAAAAATTTATTTGTTTATCTTTGGGGATTACTTCATTAATCTCATCTATATGAAAACTCCATTCTATGGATGTTGATTGTTGCATTTGTTCACAGAGTTCAACGAGTGCGTCTTTCAATCCAAATTTTTCTAATAATACAGGTCTTAAACCGTGAGATATGTTACGAACATCTTCTATAGATCTTATTGCACTATATTGGATTTCATCTAATTGTTCGGAAATAATCGGGCTGTCTTTCATTTGCTGACGAGCAATTTCAACCCTATTTTTAATAACCAATATTTGTTGTCCTAAACCATCATGCAGCTCACTTGCAATTCTTCTTCGCTCATTTTCCTGCGACTCAATCAGTTGTTCTGTAAACCTTCGTTGACGTTCATTTTCTTCCCGAAGCCGATTGGTACGGACTAAGTAAAACAAATATCCGCCTCCAATCAATAGCCCAATCACTACTCCAATAAACCAAGCTCTATGCCAAAATGGTGGAGTAACAATTATTTTAACTGATGCACCCTGGCTATTCCAAACTCCATTGCTTGTAGCTGCAGTTACTTTAAAAATATAACTCCCCGGAGGAATTTTTGAATATATTGCTGAATTCTGATTTCCTACATCAACCCAATTATCGTTGTAACCTTCTAATTTATATCGAAATTGAACCTGTTCTGGATTAGAAAAATTAATACCAGTGTAGCTTACTTCAAGAAAAGAATCATCATAATGCATTTCAATGTCATTATTTTGAAGATAATCAAATCCATTACCGCGAATTCTCTCAATATATACTATTGGTACTCTATCATTTTCTAATGTGCTATTTGTTGAAACTACAGCTACTCCACTGACTGTTGGAAAATAAATATTACCACTAGCATCCTGAATGGTACTCGGGTGAAATCCTCCGTTAGTTTCCGAAGAATTCATACCGTCTCCAGTTCCATAAGAGTATGACAAAACTTTATCGTTAATACCTTTAGAAAAATCGTTTAGATCCTTCTTAGATACTCTGAATATCCCCCTATTACTACCAATCCAGAAATTTCCATGTGTATCTTCAACAATGTGAGATATTATATTATCAAAAAGTCCATTTTTACTCGTTATATTAACTATCTGCTCTCCTTCCATTCTAAAAATTCCATTTCCATAAGAGCCGAACCAATATATTCCTTCTTCATCTTCATATATAGCGCGAATATAAGGCTCATCATTTATATTAGAATAATCTTTTGAATGAGATAATTCTACTTGCTCAATATTGTTATCTGTAATTTTATATATCCCTGAAATTGTACCCGCCCATATATTTCCTTTAGTGTCTTCATAAAAAACACGTGTCTCAGAGTAGTTAAGACCTTCCTCTGTTTTATATGTATTAAAACCAGACTCATCATTGTATTTAAATATTCCATTGCTACAACCAATCCAAATATTGCCGAGTTTATCCTCGGTAATTGCAAATATATTATTCCCTTCAAAACCATCATTTAAATTAAAATTTTTACCTTTTTCTTCAAGTGAATTAGTCATATACAAGCCATTAGCACTAAACCAAATTCTATCTTTTGAATCTTGAAATACTGACCATATACAATTATTTGGAAGATATTCATTAATAGCTGGGAATTCGACGATTCCATTTTTTGAAGTAAAAAACCCTCCACAATTAGTGCCAAAAACCAAACTGCCATCATTTAACTTTGTTAGTGATAGCATTCGCTGATTTGTCAATCCATCATTCACGTCAATCATCGATATTTTGGTGTCTTTAAACCGAAATAAACCTTTAGCAACCGAACCAAACCATAAATTACCCTCATTATCTTCAAGCATAGATCGTATTTGAAAATCAAGGTCCTGATTGTCTTTATTTATTCTAAAAGGTTGGAATTGCGAACCATCATTTATTAAAGCACCTTCGTATGAATAGACCCATAATCTTTCTTTGCGATCCTTATAAAATCCTACTAAATCCTTACTGATTAATCCTAAATTCTTTCCAAGAAGAGTAACTTTATTATCTTCTAATTTTAGGATTCCATCATTAGATGTTCCAATAAAGAATGCTCCTGGTTTTTTTGGATTCTTAATCAAATTGATAACACGCGATTCTATTTTTTCATTAAGACCTAAAACTTTATAAAGTGTGTCTTTGTAGCTTTTTGCAATTATTCTGTCTGTAAAAAGCAAAGTACCAGTAGTATCTCGGGAAATTTTTTGCAATTTTTTCTCATCTGCTTGCAAAAGTATCTGCCTTTCGAACTGATTATTTTTCAACAAATAAAAATTTTCGTTTAAAGAACCCCAAATTCTCCCTTCTTTATCCTCATGGATCCATCCAGCTGATGTAGATGATGTTCTTTTATCAATCGAATATGAAGTTGCTTTACCTTTGGTTAATCGCACAACTCCCTGTTCTGAAGCTGCCCAAATATTATTATTACTGTCTTCAAAAACACTTACTACACGATCATACTTCATTCCTGCCGTATTAGATCGATTATAAGTCTGAAAACGATTCCCATCAAATCTTACTAATCCGCCATAAGTTGCCAACCAAATGTATCCATCTTTAGTTTGGATAATATCATTTACTGAACTTTGAGGTAGACCTTCATTCAATCCGAATTGTGTAACTACATAATCTTCTGAATTCAGAGATTGAGCGGTACTCATGTTTGCAAATAAACATGAAATCAGTAGCAAAAAATAAAATTTTAAATAAAATATACGCACCGAAAAATGATTTTTTAGAAGATAGATATGCAACTTCAAAATGCAAACAAAAAAACCCTTGCTCAACTAAATGAACAAGGGTTTATAATCTTTAAATAAGATTTATGAGGGATGATTTACATCATTCCACCCATGCCTCCCATTCCTGGCATTCCGCCACCCATTCCACCTGGCATTCCGCCTCCGCCATTGTCATCATCGTCAGATGGCTTGTCAGAAATTACAGCTTCAGTGGTTAGCAATAATCCGGCAACAGATGCTGCGTTTTGAAGCGCCGCCCTTGTTACTTTAGTTGGATCAATTACACCAGCTTTAATTAAGTCTTCGTACACTTCAGTACGAGCGTTGTATCCAAAAGCACCTTTTCCTTCCAATACTTTCTGAACTACAATTGCACCTTCAACTCCAGCATTGTTAGAAATAGTTCTAAGCGGAGCTTCAAGAGCTCTACGAACGATCTGGAAACCAACTGTTTCGTCTTCGTTATCGCCTTTAAGCTTATCAAGAGTTCCTAACGTTCTAAGAAGAGCTACTCCACCACCAGGAACAATTCCTTCTTCCACAGCAGCACGAGTTGCATGAAGTGCATCTTCCACTCTGTCTTTCTTCTCTTTCATTTCAACTTCAGAAGCAGCACCGATGTATAATACAGCAACACCACCACTTAGTTTAGCTAAACGCTCTTGTAATTTCTCACGGTCGTAATCAGAAGTAGTGTTCTCGATCTGACCTTTGATCTGGTTAACTCTAGCTTTGATGTCATCAGCTTTTCCAGAACCACCAACAATAGTAGTATTGTCTTTGTCGATAGTTACGTTGCTTGCCTGACCTAATTGTTCAATACTAGCATTCTCTAATTTGTATCCTCTTTCTTCAGAGATTACAGTACCACCTGTTAGGATAGCTATGTCTTCCAACATTGCTTTTCTTCTATCACCAAAACCAGGAGCTTTTACAGCTGCGATTTTAAGCGAACCACGAAGTTTGTTAACTACTAAAGTAGCTAAAGCTTCGCCTTCGATATCTTCAGCAATGATCAATAACGGCTTACCTGACTGAACTACTTTTTCCAACACTGGAAGAAGATCTTTCATTGTTGAAATCTTTTTGTCAAAGATCAAGATGTATGGATCTTCAAGATCAGTAGTCATTTTCTCTGAATCAGTAACGAAGTATGGAGAAAGGTAACCACGATCGAACTGCATACCTTCTACAGTTTCTAATGTAGTTTCAATTCCTTTTGCTTCCTCAACAGTGATAACACCTGTATTGTTAAATTTTCCGTCGTCAGACTTTCCTACTTTTTCGTACGCTTCTGCGATAAGAGATCCGATCTCGTCATCACCATTTGCAGAAATAGTAGCGATTTGCTTTAATTTATCGATGTCTTTATCGATGTCGATCTTTACATCTTTCAGGCCTTCAACAATAGCAGCTACTGCTTTATCAATTCCTGATTTAAGGTCCATTGGGTTTGCACCCGCAGTTACATTCTTTAGACCTGCGCTGATAATTGCTTGAGCAAGTACCGTAGCAGTAGTAGTTCCGTCACCGGCATTATCATTGGTTCTAGAAGCTACTTCTTTTACCATTTGAGCGCCCATGTTCTCGATCTTGTCAGACAACTCAATTTCTTTAGCTACAGTAACACCATCTTTGGTGATTTTTGGAGCGCCGAATGATTTTTCAATTACAACATTTCTTCCGCGTGGTCCCAACGTAACTTTAACAGCATCGGCTAATTTGTCGACACCTTTTTTTAGAGCGTCACGTGCTTCCACATCATAGTGAATTAACTTAGACATAGTATTTTCTTTCTTTTAATTTTTGATTTTTAATTTCTCTTTTGGTCTGACTACTTACGATAGGATTCCAACAATATCAGACTCACGCATAATTAGGTACTCATCTCCTTCAAGAGTTACTTCTGTACCTGCGTACTTACCATAAAGAACTTTGTCGCCTTTCTTTACAGTCATATCAATTTTATTTCCATTTTCTACTTTCCCTGCACCTACAGCTATAACCGTTCCCTGCTGTGGTTTTTCTTTAGCTGTATCCGGAATGTATAGACCAGAGCTGGTTACTTCTTCAGCTGCGTCCGCTTGTACAAGTACACGATCGCCTAAAGGTTTAATACTAGCCATATGTATGACTCCTCTTTGTTTTGTTGTTAGTAGTTAATTTGAGCAAATGCTCTTTTTCTTATTTCATTTGTTACAATGCAACTACCGTACCAAATCATTCCAACAAACCAGTGCTCTCTAAATGGGCTGTCAATTTTGCATATGTGGCGGGCTCCCAGTTTTCCGGGCGTAGATCAAAGTCATATCCTTCAGGCTGAAGATCTCCTAAAACCGGCTTCAACGAATTGCTGATCTTTTTTCTTCGCTGATTAAAAGCCGTTCTTACTACGGTCTTTAAATTTTTATCAGAGCACTCCAATTCTGGTTGATCGAAAGTTAAACGCAGTACAGAGCTGGTAACTTTTGGGGGTGGATTAAAGGAATTAGGAGATACATCAAATAAGACCTCAGCCGTACTCATTAGTTGAGTTTGAACAGAAAGAATTCCATATGCTTTTGTTGATGTCTTTGCTACTAACCGCTCCGCAACCTCTTTTTGCATCATTAAAATAGCATCTTCAAATAAATGCCGTGACTCTAACAGAGAAAATAGAATCGGACTTGTTATGTAATAAGGAAGATTTCCAATAACAAAAGTTCTGCCCTCTTTGGAAACCAGTTCATTCCAATTCACTTTAAGTACATCTTGTTGATGAATGGTAATTCCTTCAACTTCCTCTTCTAATACTTTTATTGCCCGTTCATCAACTTCAATGACATGAACATCGTCATACTTCTGAACCAACCATTTTGTGAGAGCACCAGTACCGGGTCCAATTTCAATAATACGATCAGTTTTCTCTGCCTGTATAGCATCTACTATTTTATAGATAATGTTGTTATCGGTGAGAAAATGTTGCCCGAGACTTTTTTTGGTTTTAAATGACATTAAATAAAACGAAGGTTATGTTTGGACTTGAGCTCGATTTTAAAGAGTCTATAGTAAAGTTTTAGTGTCATTCCTGCGCAGGCAGGAATCTAGATCATAGTTTAAAAAAACAATAGTGATATCATATTACAATCTAGATTTCAGGCATACGCCGTGAAATGACCAAAAATGAATCTTAACTCTGCATTTTAAAATCAACTCTAGATGCATAAATTAACGAACGCTTACTACACTTGTTAGCGAAACTAATACTTATTTATGAGTTTACTTGATAAAATTGGGCTGGGACAGAAAAAAACGGATCTTGCCCCTCTTGTAGGTGAAAAACTTAAGAAAGAGCAGGAAAAATACTCCTTAAAGCGAAATCCGTATTTAAGAGCTTTTATATTTATCTGCTTCATTGGCATTTCTATTCTTTCATTGCCAAACGCTACTATCAATTCCGGCTTAAATTATACTATTGGTCAACCATGGAGAGCGGAAGACCTAGTTGCACCCTATACATTTGCTATCAACAAAACTGCCGATGAGATCGAGCAAGAAGAGCAGGAAATACGAAGTACCGTCTCCCCAGTATTCAATATCGATCCTAATGTAGAGATCGCTGTCCAAACCCGAATTGATTCACTGTATAGAAATATTCAGCCTGTTATTCAAAGCTATTATAATTGGCAAGAAAGTAAGCAATCAATGCTCAGTTCAGTATTTGATGACAGTATTCGTTTTGCTCAAGAATTCTCTAACACAGAAATCCAATTAACAGAAGCTTCTTGGAATGTACTTTTTGACAGTTATTACTCGGCATTATCTAGCAACCGACCTATCAATGCATTTATAGGAGTACGAGTAAAACAACAGCTTGAGACTACTATACAAAGATTGATGAATGAAGGAATCATCAACAGGTCTAAGGCGAGCATCAACCAAAATGAAATGGTGGTGCGAGATATGGTAAATAGTACCGAACGAGTTACCACAAAAGCCCGAATTAGAGACCTAAAAGAAGCTAATGAGTATGCTCAATTTCAGCTAAACCGACAATTTGAGCAAAATACCGCTCAACTGGGTATGGAGCTATATAATAAAGTTATACTCCCTAATCTTATTTATAACGAACAAGATACTCAAACGAAAATTCAAGAAGAGATTGCTGAAATATCTAAAACAAAAGGTGCTATTGCTCAAGGGCAAATGATTATTCGGCGTGGTGATATTGTGACTCAACAAAGTGCAAATGTCTTAGAAAGTCTTTCAGAAACACGGTCTTTAAACGCTTCAAATGCTGAAAAGTGGCTCAGATTTTCTGGAGGAGTGATCGCTATTTCTATGATTTCTTTGGTATTCTTTATGTACCTATTTTTGTACAGAAGACCTATCAGCTCTCATAACGGTTTATTTTTTCTAGTATTTCTCACCATGGGATTAATAAGCTTAGCCAGCGCCATACTTCTTAGATATGACATTTCCAGTTCCTATGTAATACCCATTGCTATTGCTCCCATTATACTTACCATTATTTTCGATTCACGAGTTGGGATCATTGCTTCTGTAACCTTGGCTGCTTTAATAGGGTTGGTAAATGGGAATGACTTTGAATTCACCATTGCTACTATTTGTGCTTGTAGCATGGGTGTATTTTCTGTTCGTGATATCAAAGATCGTTCTCAGTTTTTCTTTACCACTCCGGGGGTTGTTTTTATAACTTACATTTTAGTAATAGGTGCATTCTCATTAACAAAATTAAGTGGCTGGGAATCCTATTTTGACCAAATTATATTTATTGCGATAAATGCATTGTTTATCCTTTTTACCTATCCCATTATTCTCCTATTCGAAAAACTCTTTGGGATAACCACCGATTTCACTTTGCTTGAAATGAGTGATACAAACAGGCCTTTATTGAAAGAGCTCATGAATAAAGCTCCAGGCACCTTCCATCACAGTTTACAGGTTGCTAACCTTTCTGAGGCGGGAGCTGCTGCGATAAAAGCCAACTCATTACTTTGTCGTGTTGGTGCTTTGTATCATGATATTGGTAAAATGATCAAGCCTTCATACTTCGTTGAAAACCAAGGTGGTGGAACTAACGAGCATGACAAACTAAAGCCTCAAATGAGTGCAATGATCATCAAGGCTCATGTTAGCGAAGGTGTTAAAATGGCAGAGGAGCACGGGCTCCCAAAAACGATTATTAATTTTATTGAGTCGCATCACGGAACATCTGTTATTAGATATTTTTATGAAAAGGCTAAAGAGGATAATAACTTAAAAGAAATGCTTAATGAAGAGCAGTTCAGTTATGAAGGCCCTCTTCCATCTACTAAGGAAACAGGTATTCTTCTATTAGCTGATGGCATTGAAGCGGCTTCAAGAGCAATGAAAAATCCGAACTATAGCAAACTCGAAAACCTCGTCAACAAAATGGTAGATGATCGAGTTGCAGAGGGTCAACTAAGTAAATGCCCACTTACATTCAGAGACCTCAGTGTGATCAAGGAAACATTCATTAATATTCTTGTGGGCGTGTATCATGGTCGTATAGAATACCCTGAGGACAATAAAGAAAAAGAAGAGAAAAAGAATGAAGACAGTTCTCAAGAATCGGAAATAAAAAATGAAACTAGCGAAGAGTCAAAGCAACAAGAATAATGGAGAAGTTTAAACGAGAAGTTGATCTTTATCTTCAATTTATAAAATTGGAAAAAGGTCTTTCTCAAAATTCTATTATCTCTTATAAAAATGATATTTCTCGTTATATCGATTTTTTAGTCTTCAATAAAAAGATATCCGACCTATCAGGAGTAACTCTCACTCACATTGAAGACTTTCTCAATTACTTAATAGATTCGGAGTGCCTTTCCACCAGTTCTTTAGCTCGTAATATTTCCAGTATCAGAGGATTCCACGAATTTGCAACCGTTGAAGGATTTTCTAAAGCAAATCCTGCCGAGTTAATTGAGCTTCCTAAAAAGGCCAAAAAATTACCCGAAGTTCTAAATGTCAACGAAGTTGATGCTTTACTTTCTTCCCCTAATACTGAAAAACCAGCTGGAATAAGAGATAAAGCTATATTGGAATGTTTGTACGGAACCGGTATGCGTGTAAGCGAGTTAACCGGACTTGAGATGGATCGCCTCTTTTTTGAAATTGGATTTATTAGAGTAATTGGTAAAGGGAACAAAGAACGGCTAGTTCCGGTAGGTGAAGTAGCACAGGAAGCTATTGAACATTATGTGGAATATGTTCGGCCTAAGTTTTTCAAGCCTAAAAATGCTGATAAATCAAAAAATCGTGTTTTCCTTAATCAACGGGGAGGAGCTCTAACCAGAATGAGTGTTTGGAACATCGTACAAAAGGCTGCCAAAAAAGCTGATATCCAAAAGCCGGTTTACCCACACATTTTTCGTCATTCTTTTGCTACCCATTTATTAGAAGGCGGTGCCGATCTTCGTGCTGTGCAAGAAATGCTTGGACACGCTTCCATTTTAACCACTGAAATTTATACGCATATTGATCGTTCATTCTTACATCAAGTTCATAAAGAATTTCATCCAAGAAGCTGAGGAAACACACCAATAATCAATATAATTACTCCAACTATGAAATACGTTCTAATAGGCTTTTTATCCTTCCTCTTTATTCAAACCAGCTATTCGCAATCAAGATCAACACAAACCTATGACAATGGACTGGTTGTTTCTGCTGAAGTATATGCTTCTGAAGTAGGTAATAGAATTCTTAGACAAGGTGGTAATGCAGTTGATGCAGCTGTTGCTGTTCAATTTGCTTTGGCTGTTACTTTGCCAAGAGCCGGTAATATTGGTGGTGGTGGATTTATGGTTATTCAATTAGCTGATGGAACTTCCACAACTTTAGATTTTAGAGAAAAAGCTCCGGAACGCTCCTCACGAGATATGTATGTAAGAAATGGGGAATTTCAACCCGATCTCAGTTGGGAAGGAATTTTAGCTTCAGGAGTTCCCGGTACCGTTGATGGGATGGTAACCGCTCTTCAACGTTACGGAAGAATGCCTTTAGAGCTTGTTATTCAACCAGCTATAGATCTAGCTAATAACGGCTACTACTTATCCTATTCACAAGCCAGCTCACTTAACAATTCAAGAGAAACATTTTCAAAATATAAGGGCTCTAAGGAATATTTTACAAAACAAGACGGTTCTGAATTCCATGAAGGTGATTTGTTTATTCAGAAAGACCTAGCCTCAGTGCTTGAGCAAATCTCACGTTATGGCAGAGATGGTTTTTATTCCGGTACCGTAGCTGATGCAATAGTAAAAGAAATGAGAGAACAAGGCGGTTTAATTTCTTATTCCGATCTAAGAAATTACAGAAGTAAATGGAGAGAATCTGTAAAAGCACGCTTTCAAGATTATGAACTCTCCATAATGCCACCACCAAGTAGTGGTAGTATTGCTGTAGCACAGATTTTGGATATGATGGATGATTATTCTCTAGCTGAAATTGGGCATAATTCAGCAGACTATGTTCACTTAATGACTGAATCAATGAGAAGGGCTTTTGCAGACCGATCTTATTACTTGGGTGATCCTGATTTTTACGATGTACCTAAGCAAGATCTTCTCGATCCTAAATACAATCACGCTAGAATGATCGGATTTTCTATGGATACCGTTACTCACTCCTCTACGCTTTCTCACGGTGAGTTTTCGAATAATTATGAATCGGATGAAACCACACACTTTTCAGTAGTAGATAAAGACGGTAATGCGGTAGCTGTAACTACAACTCTCAATGGTTCTTTTGGAAGCAAAGTTGCTGTATCAGGAGCAGGCTTTCTATTAAATAACGAAATGGATGACTTCTCTGCACAACCCGGCGAACCGAACGCATATGGACTAATAGGTGGAGAAGCTAATTCTATAGAGCCCGGTAAAAGAATGTTGAGTAGCATGACTCCAACTATTGTAACTAAAGATGGAAAAGTACGCATGGTATTAGGCGCAGCCGGTGGACCTAGAATTATAACTGCAACTTTACAAAGCTTCTTAAACGTAGCTGTTTTTGGGATGAATGCCCAGGAAGCAATAGCGGCTAATAGAATTCATCATCAATGGTTTCCGGATATTCTTTTTTACGAGAATTATGGATTAAGTCCCGATACAATACGGCTGTTAGAAACTAAAGGGCATCAACTCCGCACCATGTCAATTGCCAGAGGGCATATCATTTATGTAGACGAAGATGGACGCAAATCAAGTGGCGTTGACCCAAGAGGTGACGGTCATGCTGCCGGTTATTAGAACGTTTAAAATACAGATAAAGGCTTAAATATTACTTAACACATTTTTTGCATTTACAGAATTGTGTGAGTCGTGCCATTGCACTTTTTCATTTTTAAGCACAAAAATTTGGGGTGATTCATGCCTTATACCCATTCTTTCTGCGAAAGCCATTGAAACTGAACGCCCTCTAATTACATCAATTAAATGTAAGTCAACCTCTTCATTTTCTAAAAGTTCAGGAGTATCTAAACTTCTTTTTGCAAAAAAGCTAATACCGCAGCTAGAACTGTGTTTAAATATAATTTGAGGTCTAGAATTTGATGCTTTTAAAACTTGCTCCATTTCATCTTCAGAGGTCATATTACTCCATGAATCTTGACCGGAATCGATGGTTTGATCAGATGTAAGAACATTAGAAATTTTCTTAAAAAATCCCATTCAGTTTAATTTGGTTTTGTTTCACTCTAAAGTATCAGTCTTTAAGCTGAATCGCATCATTCATATTAATTTTAAAATCCAGCTCTTCTTCACCTCGCATAACTTGTACCGTCATTCTGTCCCTTTCCAATGAATAGAGTATTTCAAGCACTCTGTCTAATGAATACTGGAAAACATGCTTATAATTGATTTCTGTAATTATATCATCACTTTGTATGCCTGCAATATCGGCTGGAGAGTTCGGTCTGACCTCAGAAACTACGTAATAAGGCAGATCTAACACGGGAGTAATTACTTCAATACCGCTTCTATTATATCTAAATGGGTCGTTAAGCTTTCTATTTGATCTGACCAATACTTCTTCATTTCTATAATTATAAATAATATCAAACCTCTTTAAGATGTCTGCTCCAATGCTTCCTCCCCTGTTATCATTGCGAATAGCATATTCAACAGCTTCAATATTTGGATAGCCTATTATAGGGTTTTCTATTTCTGTATCTCCCACTTTCAGTTTTTTTATACGACCAAGTTTTCCATGTATTTCCCCGCTTAATCCAGTACCTAAATATGCTTCGATATAATGCTCAGGTAGTAATACTCCCATATCTTCATTGGGATATAAAAATATTGAACTGCTTGCTCCTGAATCAACAAGCAGTGTAGTATTTAATTTAGAGTCATCATTTTGAGTTATTTCTACCTCTAAGTATAATTTACCCCTTCTAACCTTTGCAGGGATATGAGTCCAAGAATCATCCTTTTTTTTGCGATCATACTCTTCTTCAAATGCATCTGGATCATGCAGGTAAAGTCTTTTACGGTCGTAATCTACCTCAACAATAAAATTTTCAAAAATATCAGCTCCTAAAAGTCCATTTATTTGTGTTCCCATGTAATGGGATAAATTGAACATTCCTTCTAATATGAAAACAATTACATGGTTATCTCCCTCAATCCCCTCCATGAATATCTCATTTCCCTGAGATAATAAAGCTGGGATTGATCCTGTAGTTCCTAAACCATTTAATCTTATGTCTCTCTGGTATTTAATAGTAAATTCTTGATCAACAGCTAACTCGGTAATTACGGTTTGGCCAGCTCCTGTATCTAGAACAAACTTAAGCTCGTTAGAATCATTTAGCCTGACAGGAACCACTATCAGGTTATTAATAAGTTCAAAAGGAATTGTTACTTTTGCTTTTTGCAATTTCTTTATGCGTATATCTCTCTCTTCCCTATTTCCATCCAACGCATGTTTAACACATCCTGTTAGCAGGATGCCAATTAGCAACAAATTAAATGTAAGCTGATTTTTAAACATGATCGATCTTTATCTATATCATACACATACTACTAAAATCACATAACTATTCGATTTAAACTAATTTTGGTTTCAACAATTAAAGTTTAGAGCCACGAATCCAAGTATCTGATCGTTTCCAGCTTTCTTTAAAACGTGCATCAATTGTTGAATCAGATTTCCCCTGAGCTTTTAAGGCTTGCTGAATTCCATATAAAGACCATCCGTTGTTTGGATGATGATCTAATTCTTTTTCATAAACGAGTTTTGCCTCGTTATATTTTTCCATTTCAAGAAGTAACGCTCCATACCAGTGTCGAGGAGAAAATGGTATGGGTTCCGGCTCATCATAAGTCAATGCATCATAGAACTTGATAGATTGTTCGAAAGCACCTTTAGCTTTGTTTAGATCGCCTTCTTTCCAGTAAATTTCTCCTTCAAGCATATACCCCACTACACTTAATAGATCTTTAGCTGAATGAAATCTGAATTTTGCAGAGGAAGCTTCAGCCTCGTCGAGCACCTTATCTTTCAGCTCTTTTGCTTTCTTTAGATCTCCTTTCTTTAACGCTGCATAACCTTGCGCAAAATCCCACATGCCCCCATGAATGGAATGATCTGGTCGATCTTCTATTCCCGGAATTTCATCGAAACGCCCAAACCTTACCAAGGTTAAGACGTGGTACATATTATTCCCTGTAAGCTTTGCATAATCTTTGCCCGCTTGAATAGCCACAGCTCCTTGGCCATCCATACTTGCAGCAAAAGCTAACATATGCAGATTGTGTGATGGATAGATAGCGAATCCCTCCCCTACGGAAGCTTTCATATCAGAATGCCACGCCATAATATTGGCTGTTACAGCATCACCCCATCTACCAATTTCATTCCAAGTGTGAGAAGGCATATGATTGATATGGCTAGCTCCGGGAATCGATGTTCCGATATATTCAGCACAAGGTTCAGCCCACTCTGGATTCTGAGTTGACTCTGTTGCATGTATATAAAGATGGCAAGCTCCCGGATGCTTTATATCTTTTTCTAAAATCTCTTCTAAAACACTATGCAGAATTTTAACATCAGGATCATTTACATCTCTAGTTCCCCTTCTTGGTTCAAGTAAAAAAAGCGACTCTGCGTATAATGTGGCTATATCTAAATCATTCTGATATTTCTTTGCCAGTTTTTCCATTTCATAAGAATACAAAGTATCCTGAACTGCTCTTTCGTCAGGATCAAAATCTTCAACATATCTTACCGAAAAAGCCTGAATAAGATCTTTCTCTTTCTGAGATCCATTTTTCTTTGCCAACTTCATAGCTTCCTGAATTTTTTTATATGCTCTTGGTGATTCAGAAACTGTCATCGCCCCATTTAGGTAAGAACCCCAAGCCCAAGCCTCTCCCCAATAGCAAATCGCACAATTAGGATCTGCTTTCTGTGCTTCTCTGAATGAACGAGCAGCATCCACTTTTGTGAAAGCATACATCATCTGGAAGCCTTGATTGAAATACGCTTGAGCCATTTCATTGGTTGATGAAATACCGTATGTAAAATCTCCTAATGCTGTATCAAATAAAGGAATAGATTCTTCAAAACTCGAGGGGTAATCCACTTCTTGGGATAAAGTTAGAATCGGAACCAAAATAAAAAGGCCAAGTAAGACAGATAATTTCATATGCTTTAAAAAATATTTATAGTTCTAAATATTATAACAGCAATTCGGCTTCAAAAAAAATTAATCTTTAGCCACACCTAATAGATATTTTTGTAAGTGGTCGTTTCATTCCTCATTTTTAAATAAAAATTCTATGGCTGATTTAATCGGTGTTTTTGCATTAATCGTTGGACTAGAACTAGTTCTTGGGGTTGATAATATCTTGGTGATTACTATTCTGGTAAGCAGGCTTGAAGAGAAATATCAGCAGAAAGCTCGTATAATTGGCTTGGCATTGGCAATGGTTGCTCGAATAGGATTGTTATTTTTATTACTTCAGCTTACCGAGTTAACAAATCCAATTTTTATGGATCTATCTATCAGAGATATGATTCTGATAGCTGGTGGGTTATTTCTTCTTTATAAAGCTGTAAAAGAAATTCATCATACTATCGAACTCAAAGACGAGCATGATGCCGCTAATAATGTAAAAGATTCCTTTAGATCAGTAATTACTCAAATTGTACTTTTAGATGTGGTCTTTTCAGTCGATTCTGTAATCACTGCTATTGGTCTAACAGACGTAATTTGGGTAATTGTAACAGCTGTTATTTTAGCTTTCGTTGTAATATTGATATTTGCGAAGCCTATTGGTGAATTTATTATTGCAAATCCAGCTCTTAAAATTTTAGCACTATCATTTCTGATCACCATTGGTGTAACCATTTTTATGGAAGGACTACATAAAGAAATCCCTAAAGCTTATATATACTTACCAATGGGTTTTGCCTTATTTGTTGAGTTACTTCAAATGAGATACTCTAAAAACAAGCAGGCAATTAAAAAAGAGGATGCTATAGATTCGCTCGATTCTTAGGTTCCCGCCTCTACTTAGAAGAAAGAGTTAAAGCTTGATCTATATCATCCATAATGTCGGTGATATTTTCTAGCCCCACAGATATACGAACCAATCCGGGGTTGATACCTACTTCAGCTCTTTCTTCTTCTGATAATTTGCTATGAGTAGTTGATGCCGGATGAGTTGCTATACTTCGAGTGTCACCTAAATTTGCTGTAAGAGATACCATCTCCAATGAGTTCAAGAACCGCCTCCCTTGCTCTACTCCTCCTTTCAAATCAAAGGTTACAATTCCGCCACCTTTCTTCATTTGTTTTTTGGCTAGATCATGTTGCGGATGAGATGAAAGAAATGGATACTTAACCTTCGAAATCATTGACTTAGTTTCTAAAAATTTAGCTAACTGCTCAGCATTTTCACAGTGTCTATCCATTCGTACTGCTAAAGTTTCCAAACTCTTAGATAAAACCCATCCATTGAATGGTGACATTGCAGGCCCCGTGTGACGTCCCATAAACATCACTTCTTCTATAACTTCCTGGCTACCTAAAATAGCACCACCTAATGTTCTACCCTGTCCATCGATATATTTAGTAGCTGAATGTGTCACTATATCAGCACCAAAGCTTATTGGGTTCTGTAGATATGGAGTGGCAAAACAGTTGTCTACATTTACAAGGATGTTATTGGCTTTTGCAATTTCTGAAATTTTTGAAATGTCTATTAAATCGAGTGCGGGATTTGAAGGGGTTTCGAAGAAAAACATTTTTGTATTAGGTGTAATAGCCTTCTCCCAACCATCTGTGTCATGAATGTCTACATAAGTGTAAGTGATCCCCCAACGTGATAACAATTGGGTCAGTATTTGATGGGTTGACCCAAATACGGATCTACACGCTACAATATGATCGCCTTGATTTAAAAATGAAGAAATACTTACAAACATGGCTGCCATTCCTGAAGCCGTAGATATACCAGACTCTGCTCCTTCTAACAAACAAAGCTTTTGGATAAACTCATCATTATTTGGGTTTGAGTAACGCGAGTATACATTCCCATCCATTTCTTTAGCAAATAGTGCTCTTGCATGTTCTGCATCATCAAAAACATAACTTGAAGTTGCAAAAATAGGAACTGAATGTTCTTTCTGACCTGATCGCGGTACCTGATGTCTTATTGCTTGTGTCTCAAATGCTTTCTTCTTCATCAACTGAAATTGTAATTTTTTAGTAAAGATAGATGCTCATTTGCCCCAAAAATAAGTAAAAAACAGAGAGAAAAAGTGTTTTTATGAATTATGTTATATTTTAATCGGTATAGAAGTTTTACTTATTTCTATTTCTATCTTAATTATACTTTAGACCTTACAATCGTTAACCAAACAACCATCATGTTACGCAATCTCTTTTTCGTTTTTTTAGCTGTACTCTTTATTCAATGTCAATCAGAGCCTTATGAGTTCAGTGAAGAAAGCTCAGCAGAAATTTTAAAATATTTAAGCTCTGATGAGCTGAGAGGTCGTCAAGCTTTCACGGAAGACATTGATAAAGCCGCTGAATTTCTAAGTGATGAATTTTACCAAATAGGATTAGATTATTTAAACACGGAATCAGATTATCATCAAAAATTTGATGTTCTTTCAATTAGAGTAACCAATGCCGACATCACAGTAGGTGAAAGCCAAGTCCCTGTCGAAAATTACTTTGTATTGGGGGATTCTTCAAATATTGAATGGAGTGAGACTAACGAAATTGAAGTTATTGAGATTGCTGAGGGGGAAAATTTCCAGCAGCGATTTAATGAACTAAGAGACAGAGATACTGAAGCTTTCATTTTTGTTGATCAAAGCCATGAAACTTCTTTTAAAAGATACCAGCCTTTCTTTTCGAGAGCTTCACGAGTATTTTCAGATGACCAAAAAGCAAACAAAGTGTTTGTGCTTACATCTCAATCTTCAGAAACTTCTTTTAGCGCCTATGTGACTAAAAACTTCGAAGCTTTGCCACTAGCCAATGTTGTTGGGAAAATCGAAGGGAATAGAAAAGACGAGTATGTGGTTTTCTCAGCTCACTACGATCACATAGGAATTCGACAGCCTGCAGAAGCCGATGCCGATTCAATTGGGAATGGAGCTAACGACAATGCATCAGGTACTACCGCAGTAGTGGAACTCGCTAAATATTTTAAAAGTAAAGGTACTCCGGAAAGGACGCTATTGTTTGTTGCTTTTACAGCTGAAGAAGCAGGAGGATATGGTTCTCGCTATTTTTCAAAACAACTGGATCCTGAACAAATTGTAGCTATGTTCAATATTGAAATGATTGGGAAACCAGCTGTGGAAGGTCCTAATACGGCATGGATTACCGGATTCGAAAAATCCAGCTTTGGAGAGCTTCTCCAAAAAAGTGCTGAAGGTACAATCTATGAATTCTATCCTGATCCATATCCTAATCAAAACTTATTCTACCGCTCAGACAATGCTACACTCGCTCGCTTAGGGGTACCGGCTCATACCATCAGTACTACACCAATTGATGTTGACCCTGACTACCACCAAGTTTCTGATGAGTTTTCTACGATTGATGTGGCTCACTTAACGAATACAATAAGAGCCATTTCTAAAGCGGCTGTAGGAATCGTATCTGGTGAGGATACTCCAACAAGAGTAGACCCATCTCAGTTGAATTAGCAATTATGCGCATAATAAAGTAAAATGAGGTGTTCTTTTTAATAATTACATTACTATGAAAACCTCATTTTCTTTATTACTCCTTATTATTTTTTCGTCGAGCATCGTTGCACAAGATTACGCTGTAAAACAACTTGAAGATTCTCCACGACACCACGAATGGGTCACCATTGAATCAAGTGGTAGAACGATGCATAATTTTGTTGCCTATCCGGAAAGATCAGACAAAGCCCCCGTATTTATTGTTATTCATGAAAACAGAGGATTGAATGACTGGGCAAGAAGTTTTACCGATCAGCTTGCAGGAAAAGGATTTATTGCTATTGCTCCGGATATAATTTCAAATACTGTAGATGGTTATGAAAAAACTACAGATTTTGAAACTTCCGATGCTGCCCGTTCTGCTATATATGAATTAGACTCAGAAAACGTTACTCAGGATCTAAAAGCAGTTTTAAAATATGCTAAATCAATAAAAGCCGGAAACGGTGAAGTTTATGTAGTTGGATTTTGTTGGGGCGGCTCTCAGTCTTTTCGATTTGCCACAAATGCCGGTGATGATATTAAAGCTGCTATGGTGTTTTATGGTACCGGTCCACAAGATGCTTCAGAATATTCTTCTATAGAAGTCCCTGTATATGGATTTTATGGAGGAGCTGATAACAGAGTAAATGCAACTATTGAAGGTTCTGAAGATGCTATGAATTCTTACAATAAAACCTATATGTACGAAATTTATGAAGGTGCGGGTCATGCTTATATGCGAAGTGGTGATGACCCAAATGCTGAGAAAGACAATCCTAATGTAATGGCTAGAAATGCCTCTTGGGAACGCTTACTCAATATTGTAGAAGGGCGATAAACTGAAAGACAGAGACCAAATAGAACTTGAGTTGCTTGAAGCTTTCGATGCGGTAATCGATTTTATTCGACAACAAGATGACGCGTTATTTGATCGTCCAAAATCGGAGGGCAAATGGAGCACGGGACAACAATTAGATCATTTGATCAAAAGTGTTAAGCCATTAACTACAGGAATGGGGCTTCCAAAATTCTTACTTACTCTTAGGTTTGGAACGAGGAATTGCCCCGAACGCACTTACGATGAGCTGGTTGCTAAATATCATGAGAAACTAGAAGCAGGCGGACAGGCAAGTTCTGCTTTTATTCCTCCTCAAATTGAATCCGAACAAAAAGAGCAACTTTTAGCTCATTATGAAGCTGAAAAAATCCGGCTGATCAAGGTGCTTCAAAAATGGTCTGAAAAGCAATTAAGTACCAATATTGCACCTCATCCTTTACTCGGCAAGTGTACTGTTCGTGAGTTACTTTATTTCACTATCTGCCATAATTACCATCATTTAAGTAGTATAAAAGAGTAAGGCTATTCCACTTGTTTGAGTCTCAGATTTGTCACTTAACCAACATTTTAAAAACTCTTTCTTTGAATAGACTACTTTTCCCGCCGCAGGATCTGCAACATATATCTTGTCTTTCTTGATCTTGTAGACCACAACAAAGTGTGTCTGATTCCAATGTACCACACATGGTATGGGAGCTTCTTTAAATAATTGATCCGGAGTAAGTTTTACACCAACCGTTCTGAACCCTATATTCTCTGCAGCCTCACTAATTCCTAATAATGAAACACCCTCTCTACTTATCCCACTTTGTTTCCGCAAAGATTCTAAAGAATATTTACGCCCATAATGTTTTGCAACCATACGTAAACAAGTTGGTCCGCAATCCATTTGGTCGTGTTGGCGGTAAATCTTAAACGGATTCATTCAATCTTAATCTGTAAATGTAACCGTCTAAAAAAGTAATAAAATATATACTACCACTTTCTATAATAAAACTTGAAAAATCAATTGTTTTGGTTTGCCCCTCTTTTTTAAGATCATTTTTATATACAAAACACCATGCATTATTTAAATAATAATTTTGATCAACTTTAATTACTTGATATATATTTTTTCCAACTGTAAAATAAATTGTTTGATTATCCTTAAGAATAATTTGTTTAATAAAGGTTCTCACTCTGGCTTTTTCTGAGTTCCCTTCATCTTTTATTGGCCTTAGAGATGGATTCTCTGAAACCTGAAACTTAGATGACTTAAAATACATGACATGTTCAATCCTTTTATTTTCTGTATCGAACATAAATAAATACGGGGTACCTAAATGAGTAATTGCAAGATCTTTGTTTTTATTTGCATCAATAAGTACAGTATTATAGGCATTAGGCTGGGAACCATTAGGAATAATTTTTGGCCAAAAAGTTTCAATTTCTCCTTCCATACCCTCTAAATCATATACAGAAATCAAATCATCATTTGGGTTAAGATTAGATTTCAGATAAAGACGAGTATCAGAAAATGCAAAACTTTTCCATAGAGGACTATAATCAAAAGTTAGGTTAACTGATGAAACCAAATTTAACTTATAATCATATTTATGTATCCTACTACTTCCATAATCAAAAGCATAAATGTGTTTGTCATTATTTTCAATTTTTACAAAGGAATCAAATTCACCTGGGCCTCTCCCTTTATGTCCCACAGTTCGCTGCCAAGTACCTTTCTCGTCCATTACATAAATTCGTTGTTTAGATGCTACATATAAACTATCATTCAAACTTATGAAGCTATTTGTAGGGAACCCCAAGTATACTGGCTCAGTAAATTTTTTTGATATTCTAGTTCCTAGTTTATATTCCTCATCTACTAAAATTGTATCAACTTTTATTTCATCCAAGTTAATTATGGTTGAAAAAGAGCCTTCTAATAAATTATTAAAAATTTCATTCTCAGTACGCGGTATATCATCGTTATGATTATTACAACTGATTGATATAATTAATAAAAATAGGACTATATATCTGGGGAAATTAATCATCAAGTTTTACTTAGGTAATTAAATTTCCTCATGCTGCATTTCAGCTATCCAGCATGAAGAAAAATTTATTTTAGAAAAAAGTCTTGATTAAGTTGCCGTTCCAGGCCCACACGCGCCGCCACATAGTGTACCAGGAAACTGGCCAGAACCATTCTCTGTAAAACAATCTCCATCACAACAAACGGTATATGACCACCAACTCCCCCCTTGAGCAAAGGCTACACCACAACCGTTATAAGAGCAATCGCATGTCCCCCCACCCGTTACATTCTTCATTTCATTTCTCGTTAACACATTTAAAAATTCCATAATAGAATCCTCTTTGGTTTAATTATGATTAATCTTGTTTTTGAAACAAGTTCTTTGAGTTACTCTCTTTCTTTAAATTCGATTTTGTATTTGACTATCCGATCAATATTCTTCCCTAAATTTCTTTCAAGTTCATACCAATAATTATTTTTGATTAGTATTAGTGGTTGCGTAATTACAGATCTATCACTTTTTTCACCTGATTTTTGAAACTGTGCTCGAAGGTTTCCTTCATCATCAAATACCCACCACTGAAATATAGAGTCACTACTTGTTATAGTTGAAACCCATACTCTTTCTTCATCATCTGTTACAATAGTATGAATTACAGGCCAATTTTCAGGAATTTCATAGTCGCTAAATTCAGATTTCTTGATTTTTGAAGCATTAATCATATCAAAATTTAACGGAACTTTCTTTACATCTAAGGTGATTGAATTTTTGTCTTTGCCATCAAGAGTTGTTCTTCTTATAACAAAATCTTCCGTCCATGCTGAATAAATGATGCCTTTCTTTGAAACATCAACTACTGTCGAACGCAAATAAGGAGGTATAACAGGAACGCTAAAAGGTTCTTTTGGTAGGTTAAGATCATAATTTCTTACCTCTATTAGAGTATCAGGTTGAATGAGTCCAAGTTCTGAAATACGGTGAAATAGTATTTTTCTGAAATCTTTCGAAGAAGTATTACTCTTCATTTGTATCAGCAACTCTCTTTTTTCTATTGCATATATTTCACTACCACGAATAAATTTTGGTACATCCTTTAGTTTACTTCTATCCAATTTTACATCATCAATTAACGAGAAATCATTTAATGAAAACGTAACCAATTTTTGCTGTCTAGTATTAAGTGCATATAACTTGTCATTCCCCACATCTATAGATCCAATGCTTTCAAATTCACCTGGACCTCGACCGTGTTGACCAATTTCTGTTATAAAGCTCCCGTTAGAGTCGAAAATATAAATTTGTGGAGCTCCTCCATTTGATGTTACAATGAATACCCTCTTCTCTACGTCCACAGCTAATTTGCTTATAAATCCATTTAGAAATACTTCTTCGCTACTCTCTAATACTGTTTCTTTGATAAATTCAACAGTGTCTATTTTAGTAGTCAAAGAATCATCCATTGATCCAGAAGGTTTTAGAATGATATTCTCCACCCTATTTTCTTGATTTCTACATACACACAGCAACAAAAGAATAGGTATTAAGAAAATTTTTGAGTAATTAAATTGATTAGTCATAAGTCTTTTAAAACACAATAAAGACTAAATCGTCTTTATTGTGTTTATTTTTTCAGCTTTTATTGCAAACATGGTGTTGCATGTGAAAATTGTCCAGTGCCACAACTAGAACAACAATAACCTGAAACATACTGTCCAGAATCGTTTGTGTAGCCATCATTATACCAACCTTCAGCCTGTTGAGAGGAAGAACCGCACCCAGCAGAATATCCAGCAAAAGAACCATCTGAGTTCCTCCACGCAATGCGACATCCTCCACCCGTTACATTCTTCATTTCTTCTCTACTTAATACATTTAAAAATTCCATAATAGAATCCTCTTTGTTTAATTAGTGTTAGTCTTGTTTTTATTAGGGTAACAAGCAACCTCTTCTTGTTTATAAAACAAGTTCTTTGGGTTACTCTCTTTCTTTAAATTCGATTTTGTATTTGACAACGTATTCTGAACCTGTTTCCTCATTCACCTTTTTACTGTATAAATATCCATCTTTGATATCATAAATAGGTTGATCCTTTGGTAATATTAATTTTGCTAGTAACTCACCAGATTCTGCAAGAATCCACCATTCATATTCTTCGCTTTGAACACTCATCGGTACCGCAACCCAAATCCTGTTTTCATCATCAACTACCATATCAGCTATAATAGGATTCGTTTCAGGGAGCTTTTCTTCTGCTCTTTCTAAGGCCTTAATAACATCACTTTCGTTATATCTAATTTTTGACGCTTTAGTATGATGATTGAGATCAAGCGATCCTCCTTTCATAGGGTAATAAATGGCAGATTGATACACACCATTTGCATCATACCTCTTGATTAAAAAATCCTGTGTCCAAGCTGTGTATAAATCATTTTCATCAGAAAAAGCTAAAATTGTTTTACCCATAAATGGTAAATCTATGACAGGACCTGGTAATTCAGTACGTGCTTTCATTGTGAAGACAGGCGGGAATGAAAGGGGTTCAAAATTCAATAAATTTCCTTCCTTGTCTATCAATAAATATTTAGATATTGGTCTACCGGTACCAAAGGCCGCCTTGTACACATTCTCTCTGTAGTTTACTAACTGATTTCCATCATTTCTGGTCTGGATGTTTGCAAACCCCAAACCCTTAACAGCCTTATGACTTCTGATTCTCCACTGCTCAACCGGAAACGACTGCTCAAAAGAGTAATCATTTGTTGAATATATATTTAGACGTTGATTCGTATTATCAAGAAAAAATATACCTCCAGAAGTAGTTGTAGCAATACTGATTAAATTACCAAACTCACCAGGCCCTCTGCCTGATCTACCAATTTGGGTATGATAGGAGCCATCAGTGTTATATACAAAAAGATTATTCGTAAAAGGAAAACTTCCACTAAAAAAATCAATATCCCAAATGATTACCCTGTCCTTATTATCAACTACACAATTAAGAATTTGTGTTAAATGGGGTTCCCCTTTTGCTCCAAAATCTTGTGCATGTATAAGTTCTATGGAATATATAGGTTTAGAATCTCCCTGAAAAAAGACTAGCTTTTCAAGCTCCAGAATATTTTGGGGAACTTCATCGATTATGTGAATAAATTCAGGTACAGAATTACTCGAACATTGAACAAAGAAAAACCAGAACAATATGTTTATTAGCAATACTTGGCGAAACTTCATATATGAAATTGTTTGATTTTTTTTACTATCAGGGTATTTCAACTAATACCGTTATTTAATAGTTATGTTTGAACACCAGTACATTGAGGGCGAGCTTCTAAAGCGGGACAAAGTAACATCGACTCTTGAATTGATTGCATACAAGCAGAATAGTTACCACTATTAGGGCAAAGTTGTCCATAACAACCAACAAGCAATGAACACTCACAAGTGCCGAACATATCTTCACAATCAGCCCCACCTTTAACATTCTTCATTTCTTCTCTACTTAGTAGATTTAAAAATTCCATAATAGAATCCTCTTGGTTTAATTATTGTTAATCTTGCTTTATAAAGCAAGTTCTTGAGCCTTTTGATTTGGCATATTTTTTTCTTCTAACAACGGTATGAGCCCTGCAATCAATGAACCTATATCTTTAATTGTGTAATTCGATGGATACTCATATCCATTCAAGAAAAATGTAGGAGTTCGCTCAATTTTGTTTTTCGTAATCCAATGGTAATGCACTTCAGCTACATCACTTTCTTTGATCTTGGCAGAATATTTTTTCCCAAATTTCTCTGCCGACATCTCTGCATACCAATCCTGAATTAATTGAATGGTTTTACCAGACTCTTCTTTAGTGCCCGAGATATGTTGTTTCCAATACTGAATTAAAAAAGTACTAGCAGGAATATCATGTACTTTATTTCCACTGATCAGAAACCGGAACATAACATTTACGTGTTCGGGATATTGATTCAACAATTCAAGTACATCTTCAAATCCAATTTTGCATGGGTGACAATTTAAATTCGCTACCATCAGCACATTTAGTGGAGCAGTTCTATTTCCAATGAGCATTTCTTCCCCCTGAATTGCATAATCCACCTTCGTCCCCTGAAAAAGTAGCTGTGCAAAGACCTCGGGAGCATACTTTACTCTGTTTCCAGCTATTTCAGCATTGGCGGCTTTACTTGCTTGCTCATTTTTTTCTTTGAGCAGAACTATCGAACTAGCAATTATCAGAAAAAAGAACAAAGAGACAATAAAGGGTAGAAATTCTATAGATTTTATTGTTATCGCTTCCTGAACAAATAAAAAGCCAAAAAATGATGCTTGAACAATAAGTACAGCATTTACTACCATACACAACTTACACCAGGTTCTCGCTTTCATCCCTTGATAGTATATAGAATATATCACCATTGGTATAGATAACCCACTTCCAACAGCTAGCACCCATAGATAGGACTCCACTGAGTTTAAAAATACAAGCACTATTCCTGTTATTATTAATTGAAAAGCAAAGTAGCTGAACACCGCATCGGAAAGACTAAAGAAACTCAGAATGTTAGCCCCATCAGAGGCAAGAATTTTGTCGCAATTTACTCGTGTACTGGTATTGCAAAATGATTCTACTGATTTATAGGTAAATCCCAACTCTTTAGCAAAAAGTAGATATCCAACCGTTAAACCAACAATACTAGTACCAAGTAATACAGTATTTATCCAAGTAAAGGATTGAATCAAAATAGTGGCTAATATCCCAAATAAGGAAACTAGTAATGTGACAGATATCTTCTTGGTGAGTTGTTCTTTTTTTAATTCTTCATTGTGTTTAGCATCTTTAATCTCAGCAGTAGCCTCTGCTTTAAGAACAATACCATCCCATTGAGTTAAATCTAAGCGTTCTGGATCAAGATCTTTACTGCTTTTTATAAGTACCAATCCCTCTCTTGAACTTTCAAGATGAATCAAGAAAGGAAACTCTATTTTAGAAAGGTGTTTTTGTTCAATTTTTCCTATCTGGCACGGAACGCCTAAGCGAGAAAAAGCATCGGATATACTTAAAAGTGAGGGGAAATCTGGATGTGATAAGATAATTTTGTTGCAATATTCCTCAGAGATAGGAATATCTAAATGCTTCAAATAGCTAACTACAGCTTGTTCCATATAAATTTATCCATAAACATTAAATGATTATAGATTATAACTTCAACAAAAAAGACTTGCCAATTTTTGACTAGCCTTTTTGACTAGCCTTTTCCGCCATTCCGTTGGGCTTAACCCGATATGCCTTTTAAAAAACTTATACAAACCCTGCTCGTCTGCAAATCCAAATTCAACGGCAATGCAATAATTCTTCTCTTCGGGAAAGTTTTTAAAATAGTCTTGAATTTTCTTAGCTCGGATTTCTTGAAATGCTTCTTTTGGGCGATATCCAAATTGGTTCCGAAATACCCTAGAGAATTTTTTGCGATCTGCATACCCCATAGCTTCAGCCCATTCTGCTACCGTTCGTATGGAAGTGATATTTTCTTCTAATACTTTAGATGCTTCTTTTATGTCATACATAAAAAATAAGTCACGATTAATGTTTTGCTTATTTTGAAACCTAAGTTATGTATGTCCTTCTTATTGTATTTACTTCAATTAAAACTAATTTATAATTATATGCAAGTAATATTTATTATTAGATTTAGGGCTTATATAAACTGTTCAGATAAATTCTCTTTTAAATAATCTAGGAGACACAAATCGTATTATCTTCCGCCATTACCTCATTGTTCATAAGTAGAAAAAAATCGCTTTAGCTTTTTAAATGCTGTAGCTAATTCTTCTACTCGAGGTAAAAATACAACTCTAAAGTATCCCTTCTCTTCTATACTGAAAGCTCGTCCATGCACGAGTAAGATTTTCTCTTGTTTTAGGATATCCAAGATCATCTTTTCATCATCTTTGATATTAAACTTTTCCAGATCCACTTTCACAAATAGATATAAAGCTCCCATCGCCTTTTTACAAGAGATTCCATCAATAGAATTCAACTCATTAAAAGCCAGATCACGCTGTTGTTTTAGTCTACCATCTCCCGTTGTTAATTCAGAGATACTTTGATGCCCGCCTAATGCCGTCTGAATAGCATGTTGACTAGGAACATTAGAACACAATCGCATAGAAGACAATACATCCAATCCTTCAATATAATCCTTCGCATGTAGTTTGTTTCCAGACAGAACCATCCATCCGGCTCGAAATCCGGCAATAAGGTAGTTCTTAGATAGGCCTCCCATCGTGATAATAAATAGATCATCTGCCAAGCTCGCTATAGGGATATGTTTAGCAGCATCATATAATAGCTTATCGTAAATCTCGTCGCTATATATAATCAGATTATGCTTACGAACTAATGCAACAATCTCTAGTAACAACTCTTTAGAGTACACCGCTCCTGTAGGATTGTTAGGATTAATGATAACAATCGCCTTTGTTTTATCAGTAATTTTGGAAGCTATGTCTTCAATACTTGGGAACCAGTTATTTTCTTCCTCACACTTATAGTGAACAGGTGTCCCTCCTGCTAAAGAAATAGAAGCGGTCCAGAGTGGATAGTCAGGTGCCGGTAATAAAACTTCATCTTCATCGTCTAAAAGAGCCTGCATAGACATTACAATGAGCTCGCTTACTCCGTTGCCTATATAAATATCATTAACATTGACATCTAATATTCCCTGATCCTGGAAATACTGAGCTATTGCAACTCGGGCTGTGTAAATCCCTTTTGAATCGCTATATGCTTGTGATGTTGGTAAATTATGGATCACATCCCTTAGAATACCTTCCGGGGCTTCGAAACCAAAAGCGCCTGGATTACCAATATTTAATTTTAAGATCTTATGTCCCTCTTCTTCCAAACGGCTTGCTTCTGTAGCAATTCGTCCACGAATATCGTAGCTGACATTATCTAGTTTCGACGACTTTTTTACTTTTTGCATTAATTGGTACTGATTTTCACTTATTTTTTTGAGTGTTGTTGATGTTTATCAAGAAACTAAGTTCTGCATAACTTTAGGCAGTGAATCAAAATAGTATTCAGGTTTCAACCATTGGAAAATAGTATTAAAATGCATTCTAAAATTGAATACACACTATTTTTTACGTTGTATAAACCTTACGATTCCGTTCGGAGGTAATTGAGCTATTCTGTCTAGATATATATCTAGTCTCCAACTATATTTTATATAATTTAATATCCTAATTTTTGAAAACATGTATCTATTTTTGTTTATTTTAAAGTCATTTAAAATACACTTTTCGCCTAAGATAGAACCATGAAGCATTTAAGAATATCATTCATACTTTTTTTATTTCTTTTTTTAAGCTTGGACAGTTTTTCTCAACAAGTATTCCGTTCCTATCCAGGAAGTAGAGAATATGTAGTTACGGACTCTTTATTATATACTTCTGGGCGCTCCGCCATTCAAGTTATGAGAATGTTGCCTATTGGATCTACGACAACTCTTGGCGAACCTTTTTTTCAACTGAATCCTAATACTGCTGTTTCTGAGCCCTTAAACGGGTATGTATTTTATTCTGGTGATAATGGTTTTGTTGCAAAAGTAGAAGTCTCTGATGCTGTTAATGAAGCTGGAGAAAATCTTTTCGATTACCAAATAATACAATTTCCTTTTGATACTGATCTTACTGATATCGAACTGATAGGTTCTCGATTAGTCGTTTCTGGCGCTAACGGTTTTTTTGCATATTCAGATGATGAAGGTCAAAGCTGGAATAAAGTACCTACAGGCATTACGGCACATCTTACAAACATTATTGACGGCTTTAATAAACTCTACGTAACAGGACATAACGGTAACCTTATTATATCTGATGACAACGGAGAAAGCTGGACACAATCAGCGACCGGTACCGATCGTGACATTCATGATCTTCACATCCTTAGCGATGGGACTGGTTATGCGGTAGGAAATAATGGAATCGTTCTTTATACAACTAATGAAGGTCAGTCTTGGTCAGAGATACATAATTTTGGGTTATACACTGACTTAAGAACCATTGATTTCTTTAATGATGATTATGGTATTTTAGCTGGTGATTTAATTGGTGATAGTGGAACCGCTTATATGACCAATGACGGTGGGGAAACATGGACATTTTTTTACCAGACACCTGAAATTGATGTATTCAATGTGGACATGATCGATCCTTTTGTGATTGTATTTGCAGGTCCAGGTGGTATTTATACTGAAGAGATTGTTTTGAAGAATGAGATTAATAATGTCATGGTTAATTTATGGCAATCGCTAAACCATGATAGTAACCTAGGGATACTCGTAGGTGCAGACTGGTCAACATCTTCCTATGGGAATTTCGGAATGCAATTCTTAGGAACCGAACCAAGATCTAGTTATCCAAATACTTTGACTCAAAGTACTAACATTAGAAATATAACAGAAAATCCTTGGAACAGTTCTTATTCCGCTATTGTGAATGCAAAAGAAGTTATGGAAAATATAACCTCAGAGTGGTCTAAACTTGAGCAAAATGAAATAGACCTTAATGTAGCACTATCTAATTTTGTTCAGGGACTTGCCTACGCCCAGCTCGCATTAAAGTTCGATCAGGCTGAAATTTACACTGAAGATTTGCTTGACCAAGCAAAAGCCAACCCCGCTAAGAGAGCCGGCTTGGGTTTTACCCCCTCTGTTGTTCCTCAAAGTGTAAACCAAGTCTTACAAATAGATGATAATGCCAAAGATAAGGAGTTAAATCAGTTTCCTACGCTATTCGGCAATAACAACATTGAATTAGCTATTAAGACTTCTTTCGCACCTTACAATGATGTATTAGATGTAGCAAAAGCAAAGCTTAAAGATGGAATTTCAGCATTTAATGCTTCTGGCTTAACTATGCCTAATGATTTTATTAATGGCTTTGGAGGAATGACATCGACGGAATTTGCAGAGATGATAAATACTTTAATAGCTGAACTTGAAGTCATGAAAGCGCGAACGGCTTCTCAAAATGAAACCGAAGTTGACTGGGATGAAGTCATGACACTAACTGGCAATGGTGTTACAACAGATTATCACCCTCAAGGAGATGATGATGCATGGGTTAGTTATGTATTATCTTATCATAATTTAGATAATTGGGTACGAGTAGATCAAAAACTTATTTTCATGATGGATGAATCACAACCGAATTCTTATCCAACAGACGGATCAATCTTACCAGAAGCCAGTTCTGATGACAACCGCCTAACTCAAGATTTTATGTATCATTCATCTGTACCTTTCCCCTCAGGAAGAGGCTACTATTATTTCGGAAACTATAGCTGGAACAAATTTCCGAACCATAGCTTCGGTAATGCAGTTGGTCCCATGCCATTTATCTATAAAGCTTCAAATAATTTACTAAGAGCAGAGGCCATTATAAGAACTAATGGTAATAAAACTGAGGCTGCTAATCTCATTAATTTAACAAGAAATGGGAACGGTGGATTACCCAATTTAACAGGGGCTGAAACTGATCAAGATATGCTCGATGCCATCTATTACGAGTGGATGATTGAAGTGGGGCCAATAGGCAATGGACCTATTGCATGGTACAACAACCGTCGTTTTGATAAATTACAAGCAGGAAGTCTTACTCAACTTCCTGTTCCGGCCAGAGTACTTAGCGAGAATGGAATGAGTTTTTACACTTTTGGAGGGCAAGCAGAAACAAATCAAGATTTTTATGTTTATCAACCTACTGACGATACCACTACTGTATCTCTTGAACCTACTATTAAATGGCATAGTGACGGAAATGCAGCCACATATAATTTAAGGTTTAATAGTGGCCCTAATGCGGATTCTTCTATTTTATTTGAAAAAACAGGACTTACTGAACCAAGTTATACTGTTACCTCTGCTGATGCGGAACTAGATTATTTTAAAGAGTATTCGGTCATTGTATCTGCTCTTGATGCAAATGAAGATGTTTATCTAACTAGTAGTGCAACTTCATTTAAAACTATAGATACCTTAGCTCATGCACCAACATTAATAAATCCTTCCAATAATGTTGTAAATACCCCCAACCGAGTTACCTTCTATTGGGAAGTGAATATTGGAAATTCTAAATCTTTAGCAATTAGTATTTCTGAAGATGATTTTCACCACCTTCAACTTAGTACTACTTCAGACTTTAGCTCAACGGTAGTTGATACTCTAATTGCTGGATTTGGTGGACACTGGTGGACACAGACTGCCACGATTGAAGATCTCAATTTTGACACTAAATACTTCTGGAGAATAGCCACAGTAAACGAAGCAGGAGAATCGGATTGGTCACAAGTTTTTAATTTTGCGACAATGCCCGTAAATAATGAAGGTATTTTACAACTCATCACTCCAGCAAATGAAGCCACAGATGTTAGTTTACCTGCGGAATTTGAATGGACATCTGCCCAAAACGCAATTGGTTACGAACTTCAAGCCTCATTTGATATGGACTTTACACAGTCTATTACAATTTCGGGAATTGGTGACACCACTGCGACGACCACCCCTCAAATACTTCCGGATACTTCGTATTACTGGAGAATGAGACCGGTTTATACTAGCGGTACTGGAGATTGGACGGTAGCTCAAAGCTTTACTACAGAATTACCAATACCTGAAACTCCTTCTTGGGAACCAGCAGATGGCGCTATAGTTGATGCATCAGTGATTGAGTTTACATGGGGTAAAAGCAATTTTGCCCAATCTTATAATGTCCAGGTTTCAGACAATAGTGATTTTTCCAATATCATAGCCCAAGCCTCCGAATTGAATCAAACTTCTTTTGAAATCGATGATTTAGGTTCAGGAACTTATTATTGGAGAATATCAGCTACCAATGCATCTGGAACAAGTGATTGGTCGGAACATTTAATGTTCGAGGTTAGCACCAGCGTATCTACTGAATCTGATGCAAATCTTCCTAAAAGCTTTACATTAAAGCAGAACTATCCTAATCCGTTTAACCCTACTACTAATATTGAATATGGGGTTCCAAAAGCAGCAAATGTACAACTTAAAGTATTCAATATGCTTGGCCAAAGTGTAGCAACTCTTGTATCTGAAAAAAAATCAGCTGGCTCCTATACTGTTTCATTCGATGCAAGTTCATTATCAAGCGGCATCTATATATATGTATTAAAAGCCGATAATTTTATAGAGACAAGAAAACTGACATTGATTAAGTAACAAGTTTTTCAAACTCAATAATTTCATAATCCTGTTCAATTTGAACAGGATTATGGTTATCCAAAATCAGTATTAAAATACGCAATCAAAGCTCCTTACGTTGTATAAACCTAACCGTTCCATTGGGAGGAAGTTGAGCTATTCTATCTAGGTATATTTCGGGTATGGTGCCTATTCTTGGATAACCACCCACTGTTTGGCCATCTTTCATTAAGATAATAGGACTTCCATTCGGCGGTAGTTGGATAACTCCCGGTATGACTCCTGAAGAACGCATACCAGCTTTTTGGGTTAAAATGGGTTCCTCAGTTTCTAATCGAATGCCCATTCTGTTGCTTTTGGAGCTTACTTTAAACGAGGTATTTAAAAATTCCTCCTGATTCTCAACCGTTAGCCATTCCCATTCCGGCCCAGTAATAAACTCTACAGTTAACTTAGAACTGTAATACGGTATTTCGTCTTTCGGGAGTGTTCTTTTAAAAAAATCGGTGTCCGTATTCTTCCACGAAATTTCATCACCTGCTTTTAATTTACTTCCATCTAGTCCTCCAAACTTTCCAAATTCATAAGTTGAGTAGCTCCCCATTTCCTCATCTAACTCCCATTCGCCTTGTATTGCTAAATAAGCTCTACAACCTTTCTCAGCAAAGCCAATTTTTAGAATATCCCCTTTTCTTACTTGGATGGAGCTATTCATTTCAACTTTATTATCATTGAGGTTTGGATTCATTAAAGCGCCGGTTATTGCGATAACTGCATCCGAATTAAACTTGTAAACTCCACCTTTTAGGGTAAATTCAATAACCGGGTCATCTTCTTTATTCCCAACCAACTTATTCGCATTTTTAAAAGACTGCATATCCATTGCACCTGATATTGGCACTCCGAATTTTCTATAACCTTCTCTTCCGCTATCTTGTATCGTTGAAAATAAACCTCCATCTATAACTTTTAATTTACTCATGGATAGGTTCTTTCTTTTGATACTCAGTTTCTGAAATGCGTTGAAATTCAATCCTATCTCCCGCTTTAACTTGCATAGGCGGGTTTTTATGCTTGTTAAAGAAAAGCTCACTCGACCTACCAATAATTTGCCAACCTCCGGGACTTTCTAAAGAATAAATTCCTGTTTGGCTTCCTCCAATTCCTACTGCACCTGAAGGAATCGCCGTTCTTGGATTCGATCTTCTTGGAGCAATTATTCGCTCATCAAGTCCTTCAAGAAATATAAACCCCGGTAAAAAGCCAGTCATTGCTACGGTATAAGTAGGTGAAAGATGGATGCTGATTATTTCCTCTTTTTTTAATCCGGTTATTCCCTCTACTTCCTCCCAATCCAAACCAAGTTCATAACAAACATTGATCTTGTGTAAAACTGAATCTTTTTTTGGGGATGGAGAAACAGAAATTTGAGACATTGAAATCTTTATATCAATATCGGCTCGATCAAAAATTAGCGTGATAGAATCATAAGCCGGAATTATATCTACTATCCCATTTATATTACTGTCTTCTATAATTTTGGTTGCCTCATGGATCAATCTAAGCTGGACATTAGAATCTCTAGGAGTTAATAACCATGCTTTTTCTCCTAATCTAAAAGCAGACCATTCTGAACCGTTAAGTTGAAGTAATTTCGATTCCATGATTCTTTAAGAATTGAAAGATATTTTTAGCTAATTCTCTAGACCCTTTTGTATCGCTATGTAAGCAAATCGTTTCTGCTTTTACAGGTAATTTCTTACCTGAATAAGTAGTTACTTTTTCTTCTACTGTCATTTCAAAAATCTGAGTGAGCACATCTTCCTTCGAATGAAGAACTGCTCCATCCAGATTCCGGCTTCTTAAACTCAAATCATCTTCGTAGGATCTATCAGCAAAAACTTCTGCACAAAATTGTAATCCATTTTCAGTTACTGCTCGTTCAAATTCTGAACCTGCTTGACCATAGACGACTACTTTCAAACCTAGTTCGTTAATAGCTTCTGCAACCGTATTTGCAATATCTCTGTATTTTGAAGCCGCATTATAAAGAGCCCCATGCGGTTTCACATGATGTAAACTCATTCCTTCGGCTTCTGCAATTTCTTTTAAACGCAGTATCTGATTCTTGATACTATTTTTGAGATCAATGGAGTCCATTTCTAGCTGATTTCGACCAAAACCAGCTCTGTCAGGATAAGACGGATGAGCACCTGCTCTAACGTTGTTTTTTTTAGCAAGAATCACCGTCCATCTCATACTAATTTCATCGCCAATATGTCCGCCACAAGCAATATTACAGGATGAGATATAGGGCATAATGGCTTTGTCTAGGTCAGAACCGTCATCTGAACGCCACTCTCCAAGATCACAATTCAAATCAACACTGGTTTTCATAAAAACTGAAATACACTATTTAAACTTCTAAAACCAACCAATAAAGCCACCAAGATTACAACTACACCCAAAATATTCTGGGTCTTAGTATTCACATATTCGCCAAGTAATTCTTTTCGGTTTACGATATACATCAGAAAAATTGCGATAAGTGGTAACAACACCCCATTTGCTACTTGAGCAAATTGTATGATACTAACCGGATTAAAGCTCAGCATAGAAAATATTACTCCAATAACTAGTATTGTCATCCAGACTGCCTTAAATTTTATATGCGTCATATCAACATCCCACCCGAGAATACCTTTGGCTGCGAATGCTGCTGCAAGTGGCGCAGTAATAGCTGAAGAAATTCCAGCTGCAACTAAGCCCAATCCCAAGAAACCTTTTGCCCAACTTCCAAGTAGCGGCTCCAACTGCACAGCCATATCAGCTGCATTTTTTACTTCTAAACCATTCCCGCCAGAACCTGCACTGGTAATAACAATACACATCGAAATAATTCCACCCAAAATAATGGCCACTATATTTTCCTTTCTAAGGTCAGATAGTTGACCAGCCTCGCTATACTTCTGCTGAACCGCCGAAGCATGCAGAAATAAGTTATACGGCACTACGGTGGTTCCAATTAACGCCATGACCATAAGAATTTCATCTGCCGACGCACTTGGTATGAATAATCCTTTTAATATTTCAGAAATATCAGGTCCGATCATTATAGCAGTAGTCAGAAATACGATACTCATCATCACAACCAGGACTACTAAGAAGTTCTGTATTCTCTTGAAATTACCTGAATACAACAACCAAAATGCCACACCACCCAAAAGAAGTGGAACCATTCTGAATTCAATATCTTCGATAACAATATTCAAAGCTGGCAATACTTCGTTCCAACCCAAAACTGCTCCTGAAATATTCCCTCCTTCGTAAGCTGCATTTCCTACTACTATAGCTCCTAAAACTAAGACTATGCCCGCTATTCTTATAATAGGGGTTTTTAGCTCACCACGAATGGCTTCTCCAAATCCTTTTTGGGTAATTAGTCCAAGTCTCGCAGTCATTTCTTGAAGCACAATAGTGGCGATTACAGAGAAAAGTAATGCCCAAAGCAACATATATCCGGAGTTGACCCCGGCCAATGTACAAACTGTTACTGTTCCGGGTCCAATGAACGCGGCTGTAACCAACGTACTTGGACCAAAGTATTTTTTGATTTTTAAGCTCATCTCGAGAATATAGAATCTACATTCCACAATCACGAATTATGATCAAAGAAAACACATAACAGGTTTTAATTAACACTCTCCCAATTGATTAATTGATAATAAAAATTATATTTGAGCCAGATAAAACAAAACATATCATTGAGAATCTCGTCTATATTTTAGCTTTTAATCCTTAATTCTATATGTATAATTTTCAGTTTAATTAATGACGCTCAATAACTTTACTAAACAGACTCTAGAATTTCCTGACGATTATGAAGGAAAGGTTATTGCAACACTTGTTAGATCTAATAACAATGTTAAAGGAAGAAAATCTGTACTCTATATCCATGGATTCAATGATTATTTTTTCCATCCTCATTTGGCGGAAGGATTTCATGATCATGAGTATAATTTCTTTGCATTAGATCTAAGAAAATATGGCCGCTCCCTTCTCCCTCATCAACACCCCAATTACTGTAAAGATATTTCAGAATACTATGAAGAAATAACTGAATCATTATCTATTATCAAAAAAGAGAATGATTCTGAAATCATAGTTTTAGGACATTCAACAGGTGGCTTAATTGCAAGTATGTACTCGAATTTCGGAGATAGATCAGATCTTATTTCTGCGTTATTGCTTAATTCGCCATTCTTCGATTTTAATATTTCTGAAACAGAACGTAAGATAAATCTGTTTTTTGCTCGAATTATTTCTTTAATTATGCCCTATGCTAATAAAAGTAAACCCCTTTCGAGTTTGTATAACCGGAGTTTACTTAAAGACCATTACGGGGAATGGGATTTCAATCTAAACTGGAAACCCGAAAAAGGTTTTCCGGCTTATTTTAAATGGTTGTTGGCAATACACAGTGCACAAGAAAAAATAAGATCATCATCTAACATCTCTATCCCGGTTTTAATTATGCATTCAAATAGTTCTTCTATCCCTAAAAAATGGTCTCCTGACATTTTAGGAATGGATATTGTATTAAATGTAGAACACATAAAAGAAACTGGAAAGAAATTGGGAAAAAAAGTTACCTTCTTGGCTGTAGAGAATGCAATGCATGATATTTTTCTATCAAAAAAAGAGGTCCGTGAAAAGGCCTTTAATGAAATGATTAACTGGTTAAAAAAGACGCTTACATAATCACTATGGAAAACACTATAGTTTTTGAAACTACAATAGAAGCATCAGCAGAAAAAGTATGGGAAACAATTACAAACCCAGATAAAATTGAACAATACATGTTTGGCTCTCGTTGCGATAGCAATTGGAATCCCGGCAGTAAAGCCAATTACTACATTAAACAAAACGAGAAAGAAGTTACTGTTGTTAAAGGAGAAGTAATTCGCTCTGTGCCTCATCAACTATTAGAGCATACTCTTTTCCCCACTAATTCAGGAATTGAAGATACCCTGGAGAACTATCTAGTTATTATATATGAGCTAGAAGAAGAGGATGGCAAAACTGAATTGACAGTTACTCAGAAAGGTTATAAGTATGTTGAGAACGGTCAGGAGCGGTATATTGATACTCAAAAAGGATGGAAAGTTGTATTACCAAAGTTAAAGGAAGTTGCCGAACAGTAGTGAGTAATGAGCAACCCAATAATCCTTTGCATGGAATAAAACTTCAACAAATTGTTGAAGATCTTGAAGATTACTACGGCTGGGAACAGCTAAGTTTTCATGTAGATATCAACTGTTTCAAAAAAGACCCTAGTGTGAAATCTAGTCTTAAATTTCTACGTAAGCATCAGTGGGCAAGAGATCAGGTTGAAGCATTGTGGGTTGAGGTTTGTTCTGAGTTATAGCACTCTTTGTTTATAAATTTTCGAAGACTGAATCATATTTTTCGATCAATTTTCCCCAATCATATTTTTTTACGATAGATTGATAATCGACTTGACGGATTCCCATTACACTTTCTATCGCTGTTTCTAACCGAGCTTCCAACTCACCTTCTTCATACAAAAATTCACGATCTAGCTCTTCGGGTAGATGCTCAGGGTAAGCGAGTCTGTTTGGTAGCAACGGGAAACAATCACAGTACATCGCTTCGATCACACTACCGCCAAAAAAATCCTGATTAGAAGTTACCGGTAATATATCTGCTCTCCACAGCCAACGTGCATACTCTTCAAAAGAATCAGCATAACCCCAATGAATTATTTCTGCTTTCAGCTTCTCTTTGGCCTCATCAAAAATTGGCGGATTTACATCATTTTGTTCACCAAGAACTATCAGTTTAAATGATTCTCCTTTATCCTTCAGAATAAATAACGTCTCAAAAAACTCTTCCGGATTCTTATCATACTCCCATCGATGGTTCCATAAGATCGTCGCTTCTGACTGCTTCTCTTTATCAGAAGATTTGAAATCATCAAACCTTACAAGATCCATTCCTAGGTGTAAAACTTCACTCTTTTTTTTAATAATATGAACATTATCGCCTCCCTTTTTATCAGGAAATTGTTTGAGAAATTTAGGTAATGCACCCAAAAATGATTCTTTATGATATTCCGAATTGAAGAGAACTTTATCCGAAGCTAATGCCGAAGCATAATTGATAAATGAATAGTGATTATTTCTCTTCTTCTTTACGTCTCTGTCTTGTGGCGACCATGGGTAAGTAAGCTGGTTTTCATGGAAATAAATTGCCGTGGGAATTTTCGAGCTTTTCTTTCTTGTTAACGCCAAGAAAGTTGTGAGATCAAGCATTGAGGTAGCTAAGATCAGATCGGGAGATTCTTCCAACTCATTAAATTGACTCGCTAAACTAACTGCACCACCATGCATCCTCCATTTCCAATGCCTGCCGGGGAGACTTAAAATATTGACGGTATGTTTCGAATGTTTTTGAAGTCCTTCTGCCCATTGTTGATGCGATCCGGAAAAAAAAGGTTCGAGAAGTAAAATATTCATGTATATGCATTGTAAATATGTTCACTTGAAACTTATTCATCTCTAGTGCCAAAATCGAAGTTAAAATTTTTCAATGTTCTCGCTAATGAAACTAAAAATTAATATTCTAATATGAATATTATAATACCCCATATATGAAATTAGTATCACAAGGCGCACAATACGCTATTTCAGCAATTATCGCTATATCTAAAAGGGATCATAGCAAAGCTGTATCCGCTTCGGAATTAGCAAAGGCATTGGATTGTCCCGCCGCTTATCTCTCTCAATTACTGTCGAAGCTCAAAACTCCAGGAATTCTAACATCTCAACGAGGACTTAATGGAGGGGTTCTTTTAGCAAAACCTTTGAAGGATATTTCTGTCTATGAAGTAATTGTAGCAATAGATGGTGATGAATTTTTCAATAACTGTTTCATGGGGATTGAAGGATGTGGACACATTGAACCTTGCCCTTTTCATAAATTTTGGGCTACACAAAGAGAAAGCATCAAAAAGTGGCTCATTAATACAAATTTTGAGGATGCTGAAAAAGCTATGTCTCAAGCCTGGTTTGATCAACAGCTTTCTTTCGTTTCTTAATTCTAAACTCAAATAAATCCTCAATTATTTCAGTAGTTGGTATTGCTTAATTGAAAAATCATTCTTAAAATCTAATATCGATATTAGAATATGATTATTTGATTATGAAATTTATATCGCAGGGCTCTCAGTACGCTATTTCAGCAATTATTGCTATCTCCAAGCATCCTTCAGATATAATATCTGCTGCAGAATTAGCACGATCTTTAGACTGCCCTGCTGCTTACCTCTCTCAAATTCTCGCAAAACTAAAAACACCTGGGATTCTACAATCTCAGCGAGGACTAAAAGGTGGGGTATATTTAACCAAAGATTTGAAGGATATTTCTATTTATGAAATTGTCGCAGCTATTGATGGCGAGGTATTTTTTAATTCCTGCTTTATGGGAATTGAAGGCTGTGGACATATTGAACCCTGCCCTTTCCATACATTTTGGGCTAATGAAAGAGATAAAATTAAAAATTGGCTTCAAAAAACAAGTTTTGAGAATGTCGATGAGCTAATGACACATGCTTGGTTTGAACAACACCTATCATTTGTAAGTGGTTTAAAAAAATGAAGGAAGATTTAATCATAAAACATACTTCTTGTTCCCATTGTGGAGAGCCTGTAGAATCATCTTCCCATTCAGAATCATTTCCTATATTCTGTTGTCAGGGCTGCAAAACTGTTTACCATTTACTTAAAGAGAATAATCTTTGCACTTATTACGACTTAGACGATTCACCTGGAATTACAATTAAAAATGGATTAGAAAGAAAACGATTTGATTATCTAATTGATAAAGACGTTCAGAACAAACTCATTGACTTTAAAGATTCTGAAATTGCCTCTTCTACTTTCTACATCCCGAATATTCACTGCACCTCATGTGTATGGTTACTTGAAAACCTTCAAAAACTTGATGAAGGAATAGTACAGGGAACGGTAAATTTTCTTAAGAAGCGCTTATCGATCATTTTTGATACGAGTAAAACTGATCTGAGAAACATTGTAGAACTTCTTACTACTATCGGATATGAGCCTAATCTAAAACTAGTTCAATTAGAGGAAAAAGAACATCAACCCATCCCTCGTGGACTATGGCTTAAACTAGGAGTCGCTGGTTTCTGTTTCGGAAATATCATGCTTTTTAGTTTTCCTGAGTACCTTAACATGTCTGTTTCTGATTCTTTAGACTCTTTTAAGATCTTTTTTGGAGCATTGAATATTATACTCGCCACTCCGGTTTTGATTTACAGCTCCAGCGACTATATAAAATCTGCTTGGGCAGCCATTAGTCAAAAAGGAATCAATCTTGATGTACCTATTACCATTGGAATTTTTGCCTTATTCGGAAGAAGTCTCTATGAAATATTAAGTGGTACAGGCATTGGATATTTTGATTCTTTTGCTGGTTTCATCTTCTTCTTACTCATAGGTAAAATCGTACAGAAAAAAACATTTGATGGGCTTTCTTTCGATCGCGATTACAAATCATATCTCCCCATTTCAGTTTTAAAACTGATAGATGGAAAAGAACAATCCGTTTCAGTTAAAACATTAGAAATAGGTGATGAAATAGTTTTAAGGAATAACGAATTAGTACCATGTGATTCAATCTTACAATCTGATGGCGCTCTTGTTGACTATAGCTTTATAACCGGAGAATCAGATCCTGTCACAAAATTGGAAAATGACCTTATTTATGCAGGAGGCAGAATAATTGGTTCGCAATGCAGATTATTGGTTACAAAAAAAGTTGCGCACAGTTACTTAACACAGCTTTGGGAAAACGATGTATTAAAATCTGATGAAAGTAAAGATAATCGAAGTTTAGCCGATAGAATAAGTCCATTTTTTACATCCATTGTAATTGGAATAGCAATTCTATCATGTCTTTTTTGGCTTTATATAGATCCTAGTAAAGCGTTTACCATTTTCACAGCCGTACTCATTGTTGCTTGCCCGTGTGCCTTGGCTTTGTCAGCTCCATTTACTTTTGGTTCAGCTACTAACATTCTTTCGCTAAATGGACTTTTCCTAAAAACCGTTGACGGAATCCAAAAACTAGGCTCTATAGATACCATAGTTTTTGATAAAACCGGAACCATTACTGACTCACGAAAAGCTAATATTACATTTCATGGTTATTCACTTTCCAAATTTGAAAAAGAGTTAATAATAGCTTCCACTAAAAGCTCAACTCATCCTTACAGCCAAAAAATATACTCTTACCTAAATCATACAGATGTTGATCTGCAGGAACTAGATTTCATAGAAGAAATAAATGGTAAAGGAATTCATGCCATCTCCGGAGATTCAACTATTTATGTTGGTAGTAAAAACTTTATTGAGGAATCAACGGGCTTAGATTTAGGTAATAACAGATCTTATCAAACAAGTGTACACATAGCTATTGATGAGAATTATAAAGGGTTCTTTGAGTTCAAAAACCAACTCAGAAATGGCTTAAAAGAACTTCTTAACAAACTTCAAAGCAATTACGAAACCCATCTTTTATCCGGTGATAATGAAAAAGATGCGGTTCAACTTTCAGCTAGTTTTAAAGGGGACGAGAATATGCACTTTAATCACTCCCCTCAGCAGAAGCTTACATTTATCCATGATCTTTCTGCCACAAATAAAATTTTAATGATCGGTGATGGATTAAATGATGCAGGGGCATTGAAAAAAAGTCACTTCGGAATCTCAATCTCAGATAGAACAAGCTCTTTTTCTCCCGCTTGTGATGCAATTCTAGATGGAGATGAGCTCAAAAACTTAGATAATCTTATTGGCTTTGCTAAAGCTTCTAATAACATTGTTAATGTCAGCTTCGGTATTTCACTATTGTATAACATCACGGGACTCGCTTTTGCAGTAACGGGGCACTTATCTCCTCTTGTTGCTGCGATACTCATGCCTTTGAGTTCCATTAGCATCATGTTTTTCACAACTGTAGCTACACGTATTAAGGCCAAAAATAAGAGGTTAAAAATATGGGTGTAATATTCTTTCTGATACTATTCAGTATCTCTGTAGCTCTAATTTTTTTAGTCGCATTTTTTTGGGCAGTCAGATCCGGGCAATTTGATGATCAATACACGCCTTCTGTCCGCATTCTTTTCGATGATAAATCATCGTCACCTAATAATAAAACACAAACATCTAAACGGGATTCGTAATGTCTGTAGATACCTTTCATTATGACAATAAGATAGTTAAGAATTTTGGTGTTGCAACCATGATTTGGGGAATCACAGGATTCCTTATTGGTCTTATTGTAGCTTTAAAATTTATATGGCCTGATTTTCTAGGCTTTATTCCTGAACTTTCTTTTGGTCGATTACGACCATTACATACAAACGCTGTAATTTTTGCTTTTGCAGGAAATGCCATTTTTTATGGTGTTTATTATTCCCTGCCACGTTTATCAAAAACGCCAATGTGGAGTAAGAAACTAAGTAAACTTCACTTTTGGGGCTGGCAAACGATAATTATTTCTGCAGTAGCTACTTTACCGTTAGGCTATACCACTAGTAAAGAATATGCTGAACTTGAATGGCCAATAGATATCGCAATTACCTTTATCTGGGTAGTATTTGGTATCAATATGATTATGACGATCATGAAACGTCGAGAAAAGCATATCTATGTTGCCGTATGGTTCTACATAGCAACTTTTGTAACAGTGGCTGTACTACATATTGTAAACTCTTTTGAAGTCCCTGCCACATTTCTTAAAAGCTATCCTGTATATGCCGGGGTACAAGATGCTCTTGTTCAATGGTGGTATGGTCATAATGCGGTAGCATTTTTTCTAACCACTCCTTTTTTAGGAATCATGTATTACTTTATTCCTAAAGCTTCTAATAGACCTATTTTCTCTTATCGTCTTTCGATTGTTCACTTCTGGTCATTGATCTTCATTTATATTTGGGCAGGTCCTCACCATTTGCTCTATACAGCCTTGCCCGGATGGGTTCAAACACTTGGAACTGTATTTAGCTTAATGCTTATTGCTCCTTCTTGGGGAGGTATGCTTAATGGTCTATTAACTCTAAGAGGTGCTTGGGATAAGGTTAGAGAAGATCCTGTTCTCAAATTCATGGTAGTCGCTATTACCGCATACGGTATGGTTACATTCGAAGGCCCAATGCTCTCTATTGCCAATGTTAGTGCCGTGGCTCACTACTCTGATTACATCATTGCTCATGTCCATAATGGAGCGCTTCTTTGGAATGGCGGTTTAACTTTTGGTATGCTTTATTTCATTACCCCTCGTATTTATAGAACTAAACTATACTCTATAAAACTAGCTAATACCCACTTCTGGTTTGCCACTATGGGGGCTATATTTTATGTAATTCCAATGTATTGGGGTGGAATTACTCAAAGTTTAATGTGGAAAAGCTTTACCGCAGAAGGGTTTTTAACATATCCTAACTTCCTAGAAACAGTTTTACAGATCATGCCTTTATATGCCCTGAGAGCTTTTGGAGGAAGTTTATTTATTGTTGGAGCCCTAATCGGAGTCTATAATCTTATTAAAACTGCAAAAAGTGGTTCATTATTAGAACAAGAAGAAGCACAAGCTCCTGCACTACAAGATCATGGGGAAGACAAAACCGAAAGTTGGCACAGACGATTAGAGGGACGTCCCCTAAAACTAACGGTACTTACGGTTATTGCCATTTTAATTGGTGGAATTGTAGAATACATGCCTACTGCTCTTATTGATTCAAATATTCCTACCATCGAAAGTGTGCAACCTTATACAGCGCTCGAAGTTGAAGGTAGAGATATCTATATAGCTGAAGGATGTAATAACTGTCATTCGCAAATGATTCGCCCTTTCCGTTCAGAAACAGAACGTTATGGGGAATATTCTAAAGCAGGGGAATTTGTTTATGATCACCCATTCCTTTGGGGCTCTAAACGAACTGGACCCGACCTTCATCGTATTGGTGGTAAATATCCTGACTCTTGGCATTTACGTCATATGTACGATCCAAACTCAACTTCACCGGGATCAATAATGCCTGCTTACCCTTGGTTGCTAGAACAAGATATGGACATGGAATCTATGCCTAATAGAATCAATGCTCTTATTTCAGTAGGTGTTCCTTATTCCACGCGATATCCGGAATACGCTATAGGCGATATGGAATTCCAGGCAGAAAAAATCACTCAAGGTCTTCGTGAAAACGGGTTTGGAACAATTGAAGGTGTCGAGATCACATCCGACAAAAAAGTGATCGCATTAATTGCGTATCTCCAACGACTTGGCACTGATATAACAGGTGAAAACGATCCGTTCGATGAACTGCCATCAAGCAAAAAACTTTCAAACGTAATCTTAGAGGACGAATAAATGTATAAAGACGTATTACGCTCAATGGATGGAGTTGAACTTTTTCCAAGTATCTCACTCATTCTATTCTTTGCCTTCTTTCTAATCTTGATCATTTATTTAGTTAGAACAGGAAAGGATTTTTGGCAAGATGCCGCAAACATTCCACTTGATTCAGAGAAAATTTTTAATCCCAAAAACTCAGATCAATGAAAATTTTAGATGACGAAAAAGATAAACTATTAGACCATAGTTATGATGGAATTCGTGAACTAGACAATCATATGCCAGTTTGGTGGCTTTGGCTGTTCTATTTTACGATAGCATTCGGAATCGGTTACTTATTCTATTATGAAGTTTTTGAATGGGGCCCCGATCAACATGAAGAGTATGAAATGGAAATGGCTGAAGCCGCAGAAAAGTATAACCTGAATGATCCTAATTCCTCAGAGGGTGAAAGCTTTATGTGGGCGTATAGTGACCAAGCCGATATCATCGAAAAAGGTAAAGAGATATTTATGGGTATGAACAACCTTTGTTTTACCTGTCACGGTAGTGCTGGCGAAGGATTGGTAGGTCCTAACTTAACCGATGAATTCTGGATACACGGCTGTTCTCCTGAGGAAGTTGCAAAAAGTATTACAGAAGGATATCCGGATAAAGGAATGGTGGCTTATGGTAGCGGAGCTCCAATGAGTAATGAAGACGTGAATGCGATCGTAAGTTACATCGGCTCTCTTCAAGGAACCAATCCCCCAAATGCTAAAGTAGTGGACGAAGCACGAGCAAAACCATGTAGCATAAACTAGAAAGTAAAATGTCTCAAGAACAAGATCGTCATATAGGAAAAAATGAATTTAGAGATCACTTATCTACAGTGAGCTCTACAGGTAAGCGAAACTGGATTCATGCTAAGAAACCCAAAGGTCGTTTCTATAATGCTAGAAGCGCAGTAGCTGTTGTACTGTTGATATTCTTTTTTTCCGGACCATTTATTACTATCAATGGCAATCCACTGTTACTCATTAACATTTTGGAAGCCAAATTCGTGATCTTTGGAGTAGCATTCTGGCCACAGGATCTACACCTACTTGTTTTTGGGATGCTTGCTTTTATTGTATTCATAGTTCTTTTTACTGCTATTTTTGGAAGACTTTTTTGCGGATGGGCTTGTCCCCAAACAATTTTCTTAGAAATGGTATTCAGAAGAATAGAGTATTGGATTGAAGGAGATTCATCTGCACAAATACGATTAAAAAAAGCTCCTTGGAATACTGAAAAGATTCTTAAAAAAGGCTCTAAACATACCATATTCTATGCTTTAGCTTTTCTTATATCAAATTTATTTCTAGCCTATATCATCGGGAAAGATGAGCTATTTAACATCATAACAGATCCACCCTCAGAACACGTTGGTGGTTTAGCTGCAATGATCATTTTTAGTGGTGTTTTCTACGGCGTTTTTGCTTTCATGAGAGAACAAGTATGTCATTTTGTTTGTCCTTATGGCCGGATGCAATCTGTAATGCTAGATAACAACTCCATAAATGTAATGTATGATTACAAACGTGGAGAAGAACGAGCAAAAATAGCCGATCGTAATAAAGTAATTGCCGGGAAAGCAACGTTAGCCGACTTAGGGTTCTCCACCGATTCAGCTTTTGGCGATTGTATTGAATGTGTACAATGCGTTAAGGTATGCCCTATGGGAATTGACATAAGAAATGGCACTCAATTAGAATGCGTACACTGTACCGCTTGTATGGATGCTTGTGATGCTGTAATGGATAAAATTGATAAGCCGAGAGGATTAATTCGTTACGCTTCAGAGAATAGTATTCGTAATGAAACAAAGAAGATCTTCACCCCTCGAATAGCTGGGTATGGAGCTATTTTCATCGTACTGTTTTCAGTATTCATTGGGCTTATGACTACTAGGACTGAAATAGAAACAACCATACTTCGCCAACCCGGAACGCTATATCAAACACTACCTAATGATGTATATAGTAATATTTTCGAGATCAAAGTCATCAACAAGACTTTTGATACGAAGAACTTTGAAATCAGATTACTCGAACCTGCCGGTGAATTAGTACTACTTGGAGATATTAATTCAGTAGCCCCTCAAAACTTAAAAGAAGGTAGATTTTTGATAAAGCTAAACAAAAATAAACTAACCGGACTGCAAACTACATTAAAATTCGGTGTGTTTTCAGATGGTAAAGAAATTAAAACTCTAACATCCGGATTTATAGGTCCGGCTAAATAACTTAGATAATGAAAAAATTAAACTGGGGAAATGGCTTAGCACTTGTAATTACAATTTTTGTAATTGGCACATTAAGCATTGTAAGTTATATCATTAGTCTAGACTTCTTTCTTGTAACAAATGATCACTATGAAAATGGTGTGGAATATCAACAGACAATAGATCAAAGAAATCGATCTAGTAATTTGGACGACCCCATTTTAGTAGTCTTTGATGAAAAAATTGAAGCCTTAAGAATTATTTTCCCAAATGAATTCGTAGGAATAGCTCAAGGTGAAGTAAAATTATATCGACCTAATAATCCCGAGCTAGACAAAAAATTTCCGTTAAGCGTTAATGCAAATGGCATTCAGATTATTTCAACATCACAATTAGAAAAAGGGAAATGGATACTAAAAATAGACTGGAATGCTAACGAAGATACTTATCTCGAAGAAAAAACCTTAGTAATTTAACATGGAACTTTGGACAGCATTGGCTTTAGGATTTCTAGGAAGCTTTCATTGTGTAAGCATGTGTGGACCTCTGGTTCTTGGCTTACCACGAGCTAGTTCTAGGCTATCTGATATTTCTATAAATGCTGTTATCTATAATTCAGGTAGAATTCTAGTCTACTCTCTCTTTGGGTTAATATTTGGTTTTTTTGGTAATAAAATCGCTCTTGCAGGTTTTCAAAGTATACTTTCCATAATGCTTGGTTCAGCTATCATTATCGGGGTTTTGTTTTTGAAGAAAAGTCATTCATTTAAAAAACCAGCAATAGTGCAAAAGTTCATTTCTAAAATAAATACGAGCTATGGAGTTTTAATTAGAAAAAATTCAAAAAGTTCTCTTTTTGGACTTGGTGCTCTAAACGGACTCCTTCCCTGCGCTTTTGTTTATTCAGGATTAGCAGCTGCCGTTTTAACTAAAACTCCTTATCACAGCATGCTATATATGGCATTATTTGGACTAGGAACCATGCCTGCACTATTTACGATTTATCTTTCTCCTAACTTTATTTCTTTAAGCCTTAGATCAAAAATTAAAACCTACATCCCCTATATGGCTTTAAGTTTGGGAGTCTTTCTTATTTTCAGAGGAATTATCCTCCAAAATATTGGGCTACCCACCGCATTAATTGAAACAATGGAACCATTCTGTGTTTTCCCCGGTACCAATACATAAACTAATTTTTCTTCATCAAATCTTTACATAACAATCTTACATTTAAATAACTTAAATAAAACAAAATCAATTAGTCATGAATATTATAATTCTATTTTTATCTGCATTAATATCAATTTCACCTGTTAACGATTTACAAGTAGAATCATCAACCAAAGAAATCACTGTTGAAGCAAACGACAGAATGCAATTTGATACTAAAGAGATCAATGTAAAAGCTGGAACAGAAATAACCCTTACCCTAAAACACGTTGGTAAAATGCCAAAGCAAGCTATGGGACATAACTGGGTTTTACTTAAGGATGGTGTAGTTGTTAAAGACTTTGCAATGGAAGCAATGAAAGCTAAAGACAACGATTACCTACCTAAAGATTCAAAAGATGTTATTGTAGCTACTGAATTGCTAGGTGGTGGTGAAAGTGATACTATTACTTTTGATGCTCCTGCAAAAGGTACTTACACATTCATCTGTACCTTTCCTGGTCACTATGGTATTATGCAAGGCACCTTGGTAGTCAGCTAATATATTTTTAGCAATCTAAAAGCCTTGGTTCTTTATAGAGTCAAGGCTTTTTATTTTACATCCCATGTATAAAAATTATGATCTTCATCTAAAGTCCAACCTGTAGCAGGATAAAGTTGATTGCCCACGTTATTGTCTTTTGCGGTTTCTAACATCATTCCACAAGCTCCTGTTTCTCTGCAAAGTTCTTTAGCTCGTTCAATTAAAGCTTTAGAAATTCTTTGTCCTCTGAAATTTAAATCGACGTATAGATCATTCAATAACCAAAACCGTTTTAATCTTGTGGATGAAAAGACTGGATATAATTGAATAAAACCGCTTGCCTCTCCTTCTTCATCTCTGGAAATATAAATCACCGACTCATTATTTTCGATACGCTCTTTCAAAAAAGCTTTGCATGACTTCATATCTGATTCTTTTTCATAAAAAACTCTGTACCCATCAAACAGAGCTGCGAGTTCTTCTAAATCCGATAATGTAACTTGTTCAATTTTCATATTTCCAAATTCCTAATTCAAAACCCCTCATCCACCGGCAATATCAATCTCAATCCCATTCGGTTTACCTTCTATAATAGGCATCGCTTTTCCAACAAGCTCTCGAACTCCTTTAACACTTAATGAATCATCATGATCTTGTTTTGAATCCCAAACTTCAAATACATGCACAATATCTTTATTATCAGCTTGCTGACCAACAATATAGACCAAGCATCCTTTTGCGTCTTTCATAAGGCTTGCAGCATTCTCCAAAATCGAAACAAGCTCGTTACCTTTTCCTTTTTTGGCTGTAAAACTTCCTGATAATCCGTATTTCATAATTAATTCCTAGTTTTATTAGCGTAGCACCCCTGAAGGGGCTTTCTTGTTTAAATTTGAATTAAAATTCCACGATACAATCTAATTTCAAATTCTTAATTCTTAATTGAACCCATTCTTAATTCCGCAATAGCGGCAGCGCATTTCCTTCCATCGATAGCCGCAGATACAATTCCTCCTGCGTAGCCCGCTCCTTCTCCACATGGGAATAACCCTTTTACTCTAATATGCTCCAATGCTTTTCGATCTCTTGGGATCCTCACCGGACTTGAAGTCCTAGATTCCGGTGCATGAACAATGGCTTCATTTGTTAAAAATCCATTCATCGTTTTCCCCATTTCAACAAAGCCTTTTTGGAGTGCTTTGATCATAAATTCAGGGAAAACTTCTTCCAGATTCACAGAAGTCAATCCGGGAGAATATGATGTGTCATGCAAATCTTCAGATTTAACTCCATTAGTGAAATCAACCAATCGTTGTGCGGGAACTTTTTGAGTCTTTCCTGCTACTTCCCAAGCCTTTTGTTCAATAGATTTTTGAAACTCCATCACTTTCAATGGTCCATATTCTTCAAATTCCTTAAAGTCGTCTATTCTGAGCTCCACGACAATTCCTGAATTCGCCGTCGGGCGTGAACGCTGTGAACCAGACCAACCATTTGTGACCACCTCACCATCTGAAGTAGCACACGCAGCTACAACTCCACCCGGACACATACAGAATGAATACACTCCTCGATCATTTACTTGTTTTACTATTGAATATGGTGCCGGTGGCAAATACTCCCCACGTTCATCACAATTGTACTGGATAGTATCGATTAGAGATTGAGGATGCTCAACTCGAACTCCTATCGCAATGGGTTTTGCTTCTATTTCAATTCCTTTTTTGTGCAATAGTTCAAAAATATCTCGAGCTGAATGCCCAGTTGCTAAAATTATATTCTTAGATGTGTACAAAGAGCCATCTTCTGTTTCCACTCCTTCAACCTGATCTCCTGATAACTGTATATCAACCACCTTTGAGTTGAAATGAACTTCTCCTCCATGTTCTAGAATAAATTCACGGATTTTAGCTATGATCTTTGGAAGCTTGTTTGTTCCTATATGTGGATGAGCATCAACCAATATCTCTCTTTTTGCTCCAAATCCAACCAATAGTTCCAACACCTGATTTACATCTCCTCTTTTCTTAGATCTGGTATAAAGCTTACCATCCGAATACGTTCCTGCCCCCCCTTCACCAAAACAGTAGTTGGAATCCGGATTTACAATATGGTTTACATTGATATTCTTCAGGTCCTTAATTCGAGCTTTTACATCCTTGCCTCTATCTAGAATAACAGGTTTCATCCCAAGCTCAATGCACTTTAATGCTGCAAATAATCCCGCGGGACCTGCTCCAATAATTATTACAGACTTTTTATCATGAACCGTTTTGTAGTCCGGAGTACTGATCTCTTCTTCTTCAAACTCTTCCCCAACATACACTTGAATTTTCAGATTGATCTTAACCTGTTTCTGGCGTGCGTCAATCGATCTTTTGAGTATTTCAATATGAGTTATTTCTGAAGAATTTATATCCGTAGTCTTAGCAATATACTTTTTAAGCAGATCTTGTTTTGCAGCTACTTCGGGTACTACTCTTATCTGTAATTCTTTTTGCATGAATGAATTTCAATCTTCTAAATAAAAAACCCTGATACAGATTCGATTCCATATCAGGGTTTTAAAATAACTAATTATAAACGCTATCGCTTATGGATTTGAAGCCAAACCTCTCATAGATTCTGCAAGCATTTTTACTTTCTCGCTGTTTCCTGAGGCTGACGCTAATCCTTCCATTTTATCTGCTAATTCTGTAAGAATTTGCTTTCTCATCTTAGGAGAAGCTTTTTCAGCATTAGCTAAACCTTGACGCGCCATATTAAGACCGGAGTTATTCAACTCTCTGTCTCTTGCTAACTGGTCAACATAAGCTCGTGAAAGAGCGAAAGTTTCTGGCCAAGTGAATTTAGGCTGTCCCTGTGCGTTCAGGTAATCAAGCTTTACAGATTTTGCAGCATCGATCTCATTTTGAGTTAGATACGGGCTTGGCTCAAGATCAAAAATATCTAATCCTCGAGCAATCTCAGAACTTACAATGCTTCCGTTGTACCAGTAAACTGACCAACTACCACCCATTTGCATACTTTCTGAAGTAACAGGACCTCTATCATGAAATGCGATTTCAACCGGGTTACTAGCATCTGTCCAATCAAAAACTGAAATACCACCTTGGTACCATGCCTGCACCATAACGTCTCTTCCTGGAATAGGAATCAAAGAACCGTTATGAGCTACACAATTCTCCTCTGAAGTTTGTGGAGCAGATATCTTATAGTATTCCTTAAAGTTCATTTTTCCATCTTCAAGAGTGAAGATAGCATTCGCTCCCCATTCCATAGGATCAGTATCGCGGCATTTTGGCTGGCCACCGCCACCCCACTCATCAGTAAATAGAACTTTACTTCCATCATTACTAAAAGTAGCTGAATGCCAGTAAGCAAAGTTTGAATCTGCAACAGCATCAATACGAACTGGATTTGCCGGATTAGAAATGTCTAAAAGGAGTCCATAACCTTCACAAGCACCACCTGCTAAGCCAATTTCCGGATAAAGTGTGATATCGTGACATTGAGTAGGGCCTTTACGTCCACCTTCTCCACCACCAAATGCTTGAGCAATGATCATTGGAAGATTTTTTCTCAAAGCTGCACTATCTGCTTCAGTTGGTTCTCCAGTTCCTCCTCTTTCCTCTACAATTCCTTGCAACAAGCGAGATGCAAAAGCAGAAGGAAGTACTCTTTCTTGTCCGTTTCTTTCATAAATGAAAGCACCATTTGCTTTAGCAATTTCTAACTGAGCTTGTTCTTCTGGTGCTAAACCGTGAGATGGTGGCTCTTCTAAGTTTTCGAAAATTCTAGGTGAACTTACAATTGCAGACTGTGATGGATTATCTAGAGGAACTTTGATTACTTCAATTCTAAACAATGCTGAATTTGGATCGTCTTCAGGCATTACATCAGAACAACCTGGTAATTCTTCATCAGGCCTAACTGAAGCTGAACCTGAGATATATACATATACATTGTCGTCATCGTTAGGATCCTTCAATACTGAGTGAGTATGAGATCCTCTACATGTCTGTACATTGGAGATGTATTTTGGCTGCTGAATATCAGAAATATCAAAGATACGAATACCTCTTAATCTGTCTTGACTTACAGCCTGATCAACGCCTTCTGTTCCACAGTCTAAACGACCGCTTAAACCTTCTCCAGAAACAAACATGAGGTTTCCATAAACAGAAACATCACTTTGTGATGCCGGACATAAATATTCTTTTACCAATACTGGCTCAGATGGATTCGAAATGTCCCAGATCATTACACCATTGTAATTTCCTTGAATGGCATATTTTCCTGTAAAAGCTAGATCCGAATTTGTTACACCAAGAAAATCTTTTGGTGGCGGAGTTTGAGATTTTACTTCAAGGTTCCAAGTTGCTTGTTCTGCATCGAATAATCCTGCTTTTAATCCAACACGCGGATCTGGACTAGGACTATCAACATTAGTTAAAGGCGCAACTTCCGGAGCCGAATAAGATACATCTTCCATAACATTAGACGAAGATGAACAGGAATAAGCTACAAGTGCTGTAGCCATAATCATGAACATCCCCACCTTTCGTAGTGGTTTTTGTGAAAACGGTAAATTTAGTTTCATACTGTTATTATGATTTATTAGTGGTCAATATTAAATAATAAAATTGATCTAGCTTTGTGTAACTACTTAGACTCTTGAGGAATCTGGCTTAACATCAATTTCATTCGTTCAATTTCTGTGATCTGGTCTACATTTATATCTGCTGATAACCGGAAAGCTTGTTCATCTTGAGCTGCTCCATCAGTATTTATCAAAGTGTTAACCATGGTAACTGCCCCTGAATGATGTTGGATCATATACTTGAGAAATAAGCGATCAAACTCTGTTCCTTTCGCTTCACTTAGTTCTACTAATTGTTCTTGGCTCAACATTCCTGCCATATTCATATGACTCGAATGGTCCATTCCCGATCCGTGTATCATTAAATTCAATCCATCTATATGGACCTCAGGTACAGGTTGATCTCTTTCACGCAACCATGTTTGCATCGTGGCAATTTCATCTTTTTGAGCATTAATAATTCTTGCAGCTAGTGTTTGCACCTCTTGACTTGCTCCATTTTTAGGAGCTAAACGAGACATTATCAAAGCTTGAGCATGGTGCCCGATCATATCTGTCATGAACTTTACATCAGCTTCTGTAAAATTCATTTTTGAACGTTTTATCTCTGCCCAATAAAGTTCTTCAAGTTCTGCTTTGTCATCTTGACTAGAATTTTCCACTACAGTTTGATTAGAAGGCTCTGTTGATTTACAAGCTCCTAAAAAAAGAAAAACTGATAGTAGAATTCCGCTTAATAATGTCTTCTTCATATGAAAATTAATACTCTTCATTTTATTATATAGTAATCTAAATACTTTGCTTGTAGATTAATCATAAGTATACTAAAAGACAAAGTTTCACTATTAATGAAACCAATTTTGTCACCATAATAAAATTAAATTCCATCCTTAATTTTGAATGAATGCAAAATTACCTTTGTTAACTACACTCAACAAATTAAATACCTATGAAAAAACTTAGCTCTTTATTTTTAATCATGCTTTTTGGAGCAGTTTCTGCTTTTGCTCAGCTCACCAATTCACCTGATAAATACAGCACAAATAAAGGTGATCTTTCTGTCTTTCCTGTAAATCACGGAAGTGTAGCTTTTACATTTGATGGAAAAACTATTTTAGTAGACCCGTATGGCGGAGCTGAAAAGTTTACCAGGTTTAATTCTCCTGATCTAATTTTAATAACGGATATACACGGAGATCATCTGAATTCTGAAACCATTTCAGGCTTAGATACCAAAAACACCATATTCGTAGTCCCACAAGCAGTAGCTGATCAAATGGACGCGTCATTGACCGATCAATTGGTGATCATTGGAAATAAAGAATCTACTACTCAACTTGGGTTAAATATTACCGGTGTTGCCATGTATAACCTTCCTGATGATGAATCATCCCGTCATAAAAAAGGGCGTGGAAATGGCTATATCATTAACTTCGGAGACAAAAAAGTATATATCTCAGGAGATACAGAAGATGTCCCCGAAATGAGAAATCTTGAGAATATCGATATCGCTTTTGTATGTATGAACCTTCCTTATACAATGGATATTTATCAAGCTGCTAGTGCTGTTATAGATTTCGAACCTACAATCATGTATCCATACCATCATCGTGGTCAGGATATTCAAAAATTTAAAGAGCTACTATCGGATGGAAATCCTAACGTTAAAGTAGTATTGAAAGACTGGTATTCATCTAACTGAGCTAAACTGCACAGCCGATCAAAAGAAAATCAAAAAACAACCTAATTACCTAATGCAAAACTTCGAGCTTCAAAACCCCACAAAAATAATTTTCGGGAAAGATCAAATTTCTAAACTATCATCAGAAATTCCGGAAAACTCTAATATTCTTATGGTTTATGGTGGTGGAAGTATCAAGAAAAATGGAATCTATGATCAAGTTACTAAAGCCTTAAAAGATTACACAGTAATCGAATTTGGTGGAGTACCTGCAAACCCGGAGTATGCTGTTTTGCTAGAAGCTTTGGAGATCATTAAAACTAAAGATATAGATTTTATTCTAGCCGTAGGTGGTGGATCCGTAATTGATGGAGTTAAGTTTCTTTCTTCAGCCGCAATTTATGAGGGGGATGAACCGTGGGATATTCTGGCAGAGGGAATAAAAACATACAAAGGAATGCCGTTTGGAACTGTTCTAACACTTCCTGCTACCGGCTCTGAAATGAATTCAGGTTCTGTAATTACCAGAGCAGAATTAAAAGAAAAAAGAACTATGGGTGGACCTGGATTATTTCCACAGTTTTCTATTCTAGATCCTCAAGTAATTCACTCTATTCCAAAACGACAGATAGCAAACGGATTAGTGGATTCTTTTTCGCATGTCATCGAACAGTATATGACCTATCCTGTTGCTGCCAAATTACAAGATAGAATCGCTGAAAGCGTGATGCAGACCTTAATTGAAGTCGCTCCAAAAATCATGGAAGATCCTTCTGATTATGACGCTGCTTCAGACTTTATGTGGAGTTGTACTATGGCGCTTAATGGTTTACTAAGAGCCGGAACTCCTAATGATTGGTCAACACACATGATGGCACATGAGCTAACCGCTCTATATGGTATCGATCACGCCAGAACGCTCGCCATTATTCATCCAAGCCAAATGCGCTATAAATTTGAAGAAAAGAAAGAAAAACTAGCTCAATATGCGGAACGTGTTTGGGGAATAGCTGACGGTTCTGTTGAAGAAAAAGCTGAAGCTGGAATAAAGAAAACCGAAGACTATTTTCATTCTTTAGATATGGATACCAAGCTTTCACAATACACCGACGATTACGAAAAGACCTCGTCTATAGTAAAAGAAAGGTTTGAAGAACGTGGTTGGAAAGGTCTTGGTGAACAACGTAATATTACACCTGACGATGCCAAAAAGATCGTTGAAATGAGTTATTGATCCTCATCTGAGTATAGCCTGTTTTCATGTTGGTTTTCACTGATGTGCGTAAAGCATATAAGTGGAGATCAACTAATGAAATCGATCAACACATCAAAGTCATCGAAAACTAAGTCAGCCAACTCTTCCCCTTCTTTAGTAGGGTTTGACGTGTACCAAGCTACTTTCCACCCTGCCGCTTTTCCGCCCTTTACGTCCGATGAAAGAGAATCTCCAACATACAAAATGTCAGAACGATCAAATCCTACCAGTTCTGTACTGTGATCAAATATCTTTGGATGTGGCTTCATCACTCCTATTTCTTCAGAGATAACAATCTGACTTACCATGTCTCGAAAACCAAATTTATCGATTTTCATCCACTGCGTTTCTGCAAAACCATTGGTAATAATTCCAACCGGATATTCAGATCTTATCCTGTCGAATGCTTTCTTTGCTCCTTTTATCCACTCCCAGTGATTGCGATAATAGTTCATATAGACTTTCCCTGCTTCAGTATATAAAGCACCATCAATTCCTAAGCCAACAAAAGTCTCTTCAAATCTTCTGCGATGTAAAATATGCCTATCTATTTCACCTCTACCATATTCTTCCCAAAGCCCTTTGTTAATGTGATGATAATTAGAAATTAAAAGTTCTAGCGAAATGTCATTAAACTCATCGAAATGAGCATGAACATCTTTCAATCCGTGCTGTTCTGCCTTTTTGTGGTCGAGAAGTGTGTCATCTAGGTCAAAGTAAATGAATTTTGGTCTGAAGTCTGACAATGGAATAGTTTTTGATTATTGTTGGATTAAATGAACCAAAATAAATTTAGGCTCGTATGCGGGGCTTAAGTTAAACAACTAAATACAAAATCATGAAAGGTAAATTAATTATAGGGCTTGTTGTTGTAGGCTTAATCGTATTTTTTGGAATAAGCGTCAACAACGGATTGGTAGATAAAGAAGAAGCTGTTGAAGGAGCTTGGGCACAGGTTGAAAATCAATATCAGCGAAGAGCTGACTTGATCCCAAATTTAGTAAATACAGTGAAGGGTGCAGCAAATTTTGAACAAGAGACTTTAACATCAGTTATCGAAGCAAGAAGTAAAGCAACTTCTGTGAACATAAATGCCAATGATCTTAACGATCCTGCAAAATTCCAGCAGTTTCAACAAGCCCAAGGTGAGTTGAGTGGTGCATTATCCAGATTATTAGTTTCGGTTGAACGATATCCTGAATTGAAAGCGAATGCTAATTTCAGAGACCTTCAATCTCAACTAGAAGGAACTGAAAATAGAATTGCTACTGAAAGAATGAGATTTAACAATACAGCTCAAGATTTTAATAGCTCTATTAGAAAATTCCCGGCTAGTATTTTTGCTTCTATCGGTGGGTTTGAACGCAAAGCATATTTTGAAGCTGACCAAGGTGCAGAAAATGCTCCAACTGTTGATTTTAACAACTAATCAGATTTTAGATACTAGACAAAAGACACAAGGCTAAAAGCTCTTGTGTCTTATATCTTGAGTCTCAATACTATATCATGGCAGAGTTTTTAAACGAAGATCAAGAGAAAACAATAATCCGAGCTATTCGAGAAGCTGAAACTTCCTCATCGGGAGAAATTCGAGTCCATATAGAAGCAAAGTGTAAGCGTGACAATCCTATTGACAGGGCTAAGGAAGTTTTCGCTAAACTCAATATGCATAAAACTGAACTTCGAAACGGTACGATAGTTTATGTAGCAACCGAAGACCACAAAATTGCCATTTGGGGTGATAAAGGAATCCATTCTAAAGTAGGTCAAAATTTTTGGGATGATGAGCTAGATCTTATTACCAAATACTTTATGGCAGACGATTATGAAACAGGATTAAAAGAAGCCGTTTTAAGAATCGGTGAAAAGCTGAGGGAATTCTTTCCTTATCAAGGTGAAGATGATGTAAATGAATTATCAGACGATATTAGTTATGGAGACAATAAAGATGCGTAAACCATTATTAATTTTAGTAGCACTTTTTGTATCTCTGAATGTTTTTGCGCAAGATATCTTACCTGATAATCCACGTGGTTTTGTAAATGATTACGCTAATATGCTGTCTAGCTCTGAAGTTAATAGGCTCGAACAAAAGCTTCAAAATTATCGAGATACAACTTCTAACGTATTTGCCGTTGCAACCATAGAATCTTTACAAGGAAATTCCATTGAAGAAGTAGCTAATGTAACTTTTTCTAAGTGGGCACTTTGGGAAGGGAATGCAGGTGAACGTGATAATGGTGTTTTACTTCTTATTTCTGAAGGAGATCGTGCATTTAGAATTGAAGTAGGCTATGGACTTGAAGGAGCGATTCCCGATGTTATGGCGAATAGAATTTTGAATGATATTCTTACTCCAAACTTCCGTGATGGTAACATTTATGAAGGGATTGACCGAGCCACCGATGCAATGATCCAACTAGCAGCCGGTGAATTTGAAGGAATTCCTGAGCGACAAAATTCGAGCGATGGCTCTATCCCTATTGACGTGATCATCTTGATCATCATAATCATCTTCGTAGTTATTTCTCGTGGCCGTGGAGGAAATCACGGCGGTGGAAAAAGAACACTAAGCGCCGGAGAAGTATTATTTTGGGGTAGTTTGCTTGGTGGAGGACCTCGCAGAGGTGGCGGTTCATCATTCGGAGGCGGCGGAAGCTTTGGTGGCGGAGGTGGATTCGGCGGCTTTGGCGGAGGCGGTGGATTTGGTTCTGGTGGTGGTGGTGCCAGCGGAGGTTGGTAAGCCGCTTCGCGGAATTAAGATTTAGAATAAAATATTCTGTTATTTCTAAGGAACAGAGAGGTTGAGAAATCTAAATTGTGCTTAACATATCTTTAGATTTCTCACATCCGTTCGAAACGACATGGACTAATTCTTAATTACTTAAAGCCTGCTCTAGATCGGCAATGATATCCTCAGCACTTTCGATTCCAACTGAAAGTCTTACTAATCCGTCAGTAATTCCTGCATCACATCTAAGCTCTTCATTCATAACAGAATGCGTCATGGATGCCGGATGTTGGATTAAGGTGTCTACCGTTCCTAAGCTCACTGCTAAAGTACATAGTCTCACATTATTCATTAATGATCTTCCTGCTTCAAAACCTTTTTTGAGCTCAAAAGCAATCACTCCACCAAAGCCATTCCTCATTATTGAATCTGCTAATGTATGTTGTGCATGAGATTTTAGTCCTGGATACCACACAGTTTCTACACTCGAATGAGACTCCAAAAACTCCGCTACCTTCATTGCGTTTTCAGAATGTTGTTTCATCCTTAATGCAAGAGTTTTAACTCCATTCATAGTAATCCATGCATCCATAGGACCAGAAATACCACCCAGATTTTTTCTAAATAAATAGGTTCCGCTTTCGTCCAATAATTCCTTCTTTGCAACTAGCGCTCCTCCAACTATTGTACCATGTCCACCCATATACTTTGTAGTAGAATGAACTACAATATCAGCACCTAGCTTTAGTGGTTGCATATGGTATGGGGTAGCGAAAGTATTATCTACCATAACCAGTGCATTGTATTCTTTGGCGAGTTTAGAAATTGCTTCTATATCACTCACCTTCATAGTAGGGTTAGCAATGCTTTCTAAATAGATGAGTGCGGTATTGGAATTTTTTTTCAACTCTATCTCGAGAAGAAAAAGGTCTGTCATATCAATAAAAGAAGTAGACATGCCAAGAATCTCGGTTTCTTCTTTTAAGAATTGGCTTGTACATCCGTACAGCGCATCCTGAGCTATAATATGTTTTTCCTTAGCAAAGCTAATAATTCCTGTAGTAATGGCTGCCATCCCGCTTCCAAAAGCCATTCCTGTGTATTCCGCTCCATTCTCAAGACCATAGGTTTCCAGCTCACAAATAGCTCTCTCCAAATGTTCTACGGTAGGATTTCCCAACCTGGAATAAATATGTGAAGCCCCTCCTTCTTCTTGGGCAAAAGCTTTTGCTCCTTCATCAACATTATTAAATACAAAAGTTGAAGTCTGATAAATTGGAGTCGTATGTGATCCATACTGATCTTTCTTTCCAGACCCGGCATGTACCGCACTTGATTCAAATGAGAGTGATTTTTCTTTTATATCTATCATAATACTGGTATTGCAGGTTCATCTTTTATGGTATTTAGTACAATGCTGGTGTGTAACCGTTGTACATCAGGAAGAGTAGTTAAGGTTGTTCGCATAAGTCTTTCGTAGTCTTTTGTATCTTTTGCTACAACTTGTAATAAGAAGTCTCCTTCACCCGTAGTATTGTAACACGCTAAAATCTCCGGAATAGCCTTAACTGCAGAAGTAAATTCTTTCATCAAATTCAGTTGATGAACACTCAGCGTAACCGTTACAAAAACTGTAAGACCTTTATCAACAGCTTCTCGGTTTACTCTAGCAGTATAACCTTCAATTACATTCTCACGCTCCAAACGTTTAACTCTTTCCAAAGTGGGAGTTGTTGTAAGCCCTATTCTTGAAGCGAGCTCATTATTCGTAATCCTTCCCTCTTTCTGGAGAATGTCTACTATCTTTAAATCTGTGGAGTCTAGTTTCATTTTAAATATTAGTTAAATAGACCAACTTGCCTTCCTTTTATTTAAAATAAAACTATTAATCATAAATTCCGAAGCATAATATTCTAATTTTTATCGTATAATAGAATATTAGTCTAAAAATAAAGCCCTTCAAGAATTAACTTAAAGGGCTCTTAATACATTTATTTGTAATTAGTTAGACTAGCTGACTTACATCTTCGGTTTCCAGCCCTTTTCCAGCTGATGCTGTAGGCGTTCCGTTCTTGTACTCTTCAAGAGTAAATTCATCAACTTGAATAGCATCTGTTCTAGCTGCTTCAGCTTCTTTAATCATTTCTGCTTCTTCTTTAGAAATGATGTTTTTCTGTAAAGCAGATTCCAGTAAGTTCAAAAATGAGTCTTTTGGAAGCTCACGTTTTTTCATCGCTACATATACCTTTTTATAAGCCGGATTAGCTTTTGTTATCAAATTCAATGTATGCTCGAATCTACCAACAGCTTCTTTCGGATCAGTTGGTATATAAATACCCTCTGTCATTCGATCTCGTGTAATTCCTGGCTCTTGCATAGCTTGTGCTACTTTATGCCCCAGATCATCTGATGGGTAAGTACCGATCGGATTTAATCTCGACCACAATCCTGCTAATCGAAAAACCCAACTTAATCCCGGAACTTTTATCTCTCTAAGTATTCCTTCGAAGGCGACCTGAATTCGATAAAAAACATAATCCATAGACCAGTTTAAGTAATCCTCATCTTCTTTTCGCCTTCCTTCGGCTTCAAATCTGCGAAGAGTAGCTGTTCCTAAATACATGAAGCTGAGAATATCTGCATATCTTCCTGCAATTTTCTCTTTCATCTTCAATCCTCCTCCATAAGAACCCAGCGCTATATCTGCAAAAAAGGCAAATGAGGCAGAAGCCCACGCCATTTTCCTGTAATACTTTGCTGCCGGTCCACTAACGGGAGAACCTGCTAAATAACCTCTAGTTATACTGAGCATAAAAGAACGAGCTTTATTTCGACCCACATGACCAATATGTGACCAGAAATTATCATCGAATCCTTTTACGTCCTTATCCATTAGAGCATTTATTTCATTTAATGCATAAGGGTGGCAACGAATGGCTCCCTGCCCGAAGATCATCAATGTTCTGGTTAAAATATTAGCACCCTCAACAGTGATAGCGATAGGCACGGAGATATATCCATGAGCAAATACATTTCGTGGACCTCTGGAAATACCAGCTCCTCCGACAATATCCATTGCGTCATTTATGATCTCACGGGCGTGCTCTGTAAAATTGTATTTAGCAATAGCTGTAACTACAGCAGGTTTCTCTCCTTTATCTAAACCACCCGTAGTATATTTACGAGCTGCTTCTAATAGATAAGTGTATCCACCAATTCTAGCCATTGGCTCTTCAATACCCTCAAATTTCCCAATATTTAAGCCGAATTGTTTTCTTATTGCGGTATAAGCACCAACTACTCTGGTTGCCAACTTAGCACCACCTAAACTTGAAGCCGGTAGTGAAATTCCACGTCCAACGGCTAAGGACTCCATCAACATTCTCCATCCATTACCTGCTCCCTCTTTTCCGCCAATAATTGCATCAATAGGGACTACCACATCTTTTCCATGTGTTGGACAATTGTAGAAAGGAACACCAAGAGGATCATGTCTTTTCCCAAGTATTACACCGTCTGTATCTGATGGAACAAGTGCACAAGTAATTCCAAGGTCTTCTCCTTTTCCAAGAAGGTTTTCCGGATCATTTAGTTTAAATGCTAGTCCTAATACAGTTGAAATTGCGGCTAGCGTGATATACCTCTTATTCCAATTTAATCTCAAATAGAGTTCGCCATCATCTCCTTTAAAAACTTCACCATGTGACGTCATCCCTCCCGCATCTGATCCTGCTTTTGGTTCAGTTAACGCAAAGCAAGGCATTTCAACCCCAGCTGCTAACCTTGGCAAATAATGATCTTTTTGCTTTTGAGTACCATAATGATTCAGTAGCTCCGCCGGACCTAGTGAGTTAGGCACCATAACTGTTGTACCCAAAGGACCGCACCTTGATGATAGTTTTGCTACAATTGCGGAATGGGCTGTAGCAGAAAATTCAAGTCCACCATATTTCTTAGGGATAATTAACCCAAAGAAACCCTCTTTGCGGAGATAATCCCATGTTTCTTCGGTAAAATCCTTTCTTACGAAAACATCCCAATCGTCAACCATTTCACAAACTTTCTCAACAGGTCCGTCTAAAAATGCTTGCTCTTCTTTTGTTAACTCGGGATAAGGCTCTTCCAGCGTCCTTTTAAAATCAGGCTTTCCAGAGAATAATTCTCCTTCAACCCAAACATTTCCTGCCTCAATTGCAGTTTGTTCTGTTTGAGAAATTGTTGGTAAAAAGTTTAGAGCATCCAAGATCTTCATAATTGGTCCACTCAATACCACTCTCCGTATTGGCTTAATATTGAATACCAATACCAACACTGTATATGTTATAAATAGCCATAGAGGGGCGTCTAAGCCTATCAATCCTGCATAACCAGCAATTGCCCATAACCAGAGTGGTGCGCCCGTATATGCAAAACCTATGGCAATGATAACTGTGGCTATTATCGAAGCCCATAAAGGCACCTCACTAAAAAATCCGAATAATTCTAAAAATGCTTCCATAATATTCTCCAATAATTAAGAAACTTGAGTTCTAACTAGAAATCCTTCTACAATATGTTGAATGGATTTTTCGATAAAATGTTCTTTGTTAATCCTACTATCTAATCTTTGATTTAAAACAACCGATATAATTCCATGAAGCTGTCCCCAAATGGAATATGCAGCAGTTAACGGGTCATCTTCTTCCATCAATTCAGATTTAACACCTGATTCGATCACTTTTACCAGAAGTTCATAACACCTTCGCGCTCTCCTGAATTTTTCTTTCGGATAACGAGCCATAGCCTCAGAACGCACCATGTAAATAATCTGATACTTTTCCGGATGGTTTAGTGCAAAGTCAGTATATCCACGAATTATCGCTTCAAACTGTGCGATTATATCCGAGTTCTCATCTACTCTCTTTTCAATTGAAACACTTAACTCTTCCACTGACTCTTCAATCAATGTGTGTAGTAAATGATCTTTATTGTCAAAATGCAGATAAATACTCGTTGCTGATACACCTACTTCTTTGGCTATCCCCCGCATTGAAAGCGAAGAATGACCTTCATTATATAATAGATGCCTGCTTATATCTAATATTTTTTCCCTTAATGGGATTTCAACTACTTTCATTTTCAAATTTGGTTAACAGTGTTAACTAAACGAAGTTAACCAATCTGAGAGGAAAATCAAGTATTCTGTATTAGATTTTTATTTGGGGTAATTATAAACTAAAAGAAATGAACTTAATTAACTTATTATTCTCTAAGTGCTTCTTCTCGTAATAAGTTTTAATTGATAATTCCGGGTCTTCGGGACATTCTTTATATACATCACTTATATCTCGTAACAGCTGTAAGTCTTGCTCTTCAATCACTTCTTTGGTGAATTCATACAGTTCTGTACTATCCGTTTTTAAATTAATGGTAGCCCCCATTTTCAATAGTGGACGATATAGATCCAAAAATTTTGGAGAAGTGAGTTTTTTTCTGTCTTTCTTTAATTGAGGATCAGGAAAAATAATCCATATTTCAGAAACTTCATTCTCTGCAAAAAATTGATCTAAATGATCGATATAGGCTCGAAAAAAACGAACATTATTTAAATTTTGATCAAGTGCTCGTTGCGCTCCAACCCATAAACGATTGCCCTTGATGTCAAAACCAATAAAGTTCTTATTTGGATAAAGCTTAGCCAAACCTGTAGAGTATTCTCCCTTTCCACATGCCAACTCAAGTACGATTGGATTGTTGTTATCAAAGATCTCAGAATTCCACGATCCTTTTGGGAAAGGATTCTCGCTGTTGTAGTTATGCCAATCAAACGTGTTTTCGAGTGATTGGATTTCTTCCATTCTCTTTTCTTTAATCTTCGGCATATCAAGGGGATAATCTTTTTATCGTCCAGCTATTGTTACTCTTTTTATACTTGATCCGATCATGCAAACGGCTTCTTCTACCTTGCCAAAACTCAATTGAAGTGGGCTCTACAATGTATCCTCCCCAAAAATCCGGCATAGGTACATGTCCGGTTGAATATAATTCCATTAGTTCTTCAAATTTCGTCTCCAAAACAGCTCTATTATCTATTTCTAAACTCTGCTCGGACGCTATTGCTCCAATCTGACTCTGAACAGGTCTTACGTGAAAATATTCTTCACTTTCTTCTCTACTCAGTTTAGTAACAGTTCCTTCTATTCGAACCTGTCTCTCAAGCTCTTTCCAAAGAAAACAAAGTGCTACATTAGGATTACTATCCATTTCCTTACCCTTATCACTCTTGTAATTGGAGTAAAAAATAAAACTCCCCTTATCAATTCCTTTTAACAATACGATCCTGGAATGAGGCTTATGACTACTATCTACAGTTGATAAAGTCATTGCGTTGGGTTCCGGGATCTTTGCAGTTAATGACTCATTTAGCCAATGCTGAAACTGCGCAATAGGATCTAAATCTACATCCTTTTCATCCAATGTATTTTGGGAATATTCTTCTCTAAGCTTTTCGATGTCTTTAGTTTTCATCTATTAAAGTATTCGGGTTCATTGCCTTGTTTCCATTTTATATTACAACCCATGCTTGGTATTTGGGATTCAATATTAGACTCCCCTTCTATTAATTTGTCGGCAGCATTACGCATATCTCTTCCAGTTACCGGCTTATTATTACCTGGCCTGCTATCGTCAAATTGACCTCTATAGAATAGCTTCAACTCATCATCAAATAAAAAGAAATCAGGAGTACAAGCTGCTTTATATGCTTTAGCTACTTCTTGACTCTCATCATACAAGTATGGAAACGGAAACTGATGTTTTTCTGAAAGTTCCTTCATTAACTCTGGGGAATCCTGAGGATAGTTTTCTACGTCATTAGAACTAATCGCGATACATTTTATACCCTGTTCCCTGTAATCATTGGCAAACTTGACTAATGCTTCATTCAGATGTTTTACATACGGACAGTGATTACAAATAAACATAATCAACACGCCTACTTTCGGTCTCAACTCTTGTAATGAAATCATGTTTCCATCTATATTTGGAAGATTGAAATCCGGAGCTTTTGTACCTATTTCCAACATTGTAGATAATGTAGCAGCCATAGAATAAGTCTCTATTTGATTATTATAAATTAAATGAGTTATTAATTTCTAAACAAAGATATCAAATGATAGAGACAAAATTTTCATTATCAAGATAAGCTTACAGAAAGTGCCCAATGCCTTTAGATCATTGAATAAAAAAACCCGATATCCAACGCTCTCTTGCTTGAGGCTATCTATGTTAAAAAAGCTACTCACGTTTTGGATATCGGGAAGCTATTATTTTAGACGAGACAAATTCTTTAAAGTTTCCTTTTAAACGATGATTTTAATGTTAACTATGTAAATAAATGCAATTGTTCACCTATCGAGCTTTTAAAATTGGAGACATCTAGTTCTACATATTTCTTATTTAAACCAAGTTTTTTACTCTGAACAAAGAATAAGTCCTTGATCTGGATTGCATAGTTTCCTTCTCCCCTCATTCTTTTCCCAAATTCAGCTTCATATAATTCACCACCTCGGATATCTCGAATTTTATTTAACACCTTTTCTTTACGGTCGGGGAAATGTTGTTCTAACCAGTCTTGAAAGAGATCTTTTACTTTAAAAGGCAACCGAACTATGATATAACTAGCTCTCGTAGCTCCTGCATCTGCCGCTGATTTTAAAATATCAGCACATTCATGATCGGTTAAACCTGGTATGATTGGGGCTACATTAACCCCAACCGGAATACCAGCATTTGCTAATTTTTCTATGGCTTTTAACCTTCGGTAAGGGCGGGAAGTTCTCGGCTCCATTACCTCAGTAATCTTATTATCTAACGATGTAATAGAAATTGTGGTAGATACACAATTGTACTCATTCAACTCTTTTAGCAAATCTATATCACGAGTTATCAAATGGTTTTTAGTTATTATTCCAACCGGGTTTCTAAATTCAGCAAATACTTCCAAGCACTTTCTGGTAATTAACAACTTTCTCTCAATAGGCTGATAGCAGTCTGTTACCCCACTCATTGCAACTACTTGCGGCTTCCATTTTGGAGATTGGAATTTTTTCTTCAACAGATCTGCGGCTTCATATTTCACCATGATCTTTGTCTCAAAGTCTAACCCAACAGAAAAACCCAAGTATTCATGAAAAGGACGAGCGTAACAATAAATACACCCATGCTCGCAACCTCTGTATACATTTATACCGGCGTTAAATGGTATATCAGGACTTTTATTAAATGAGATAATCTCTTTCGCATGGTCAGCAAAGAGCTTTGTTTTAGGACTTGGTTTTTCTCCGGTCTCATCATCTAGGTCATAATCTATATAGTTACCTTCGAAACGATTTACCGGGTTATCAGAAGAACCCCTACCTTTTATATTTGAATGCAGATTATTACACATGTTTTATACATATAATATAATCATGTTAGTTATAACTACAAATAAAAAACCCTCGTGTTAGCAAGGGTTTCTTAAGTCAATAAATCAGGTATTTATTCACAAGGTATGTCTGTGAAGGTCTCATCCCAGCAAGCTTTCACACCTTCATTATAATTGGGTGAGATAATAAAACCAGCTTTAGTTTCAGTGTTGAATTCAATTGTTGTAGTATCTCCATTCGATCCATCAACATAAACTAAAGATTTTGTAGTCCCATTAAATTCATAATCTATTGAAGCACCTTCATTTCCATTCCTGTCACTGAGAACTAAAAAATTTAATTCTATACTTCCGTCATTATCAATATCCCACTCGATTTCTGAAACAGCTTCATTTTCTTGTGCATCAAAATATCTCCATTCTCCTTCGGTTCCATCAAATTCTGATTCACCGCTAAAAAGAAGAAAATTATTTAGTGGAGGATTAGTTGCAGATGTGGTTACAAAGAAATTCCATTCTACCTCATCTTCAGAATCGACTTGGGCAGTAAGTAATACTGAGAAATCATCTTCACCATTATCGGCAGTGTATCTCCATTGATACTCACCTTCAGCTACAGTTTCCGAATCAGCGTTTTGTGCCGCACCTATTAAAGTCTTTGGAATAGCTAAATTTGCATCAATAATTAGCTTTGCTACTCCTGCTCTAAATACTGCTGCATTGAAATTTGATTCTGATTTGGCCTTACCATTCGAATTATCAAATTCAGACAAATCTATTGTCATCGATTGTGTTGGTGGTAAAGTCGGCTTTATCTCATCAGGACTCGTGGAATTTGTGTCGTTGCAAGACACAAATAGTCCCATCATTAAGAGAAGTGTAGAAATAGTTTTTATTGAATAACTCTTCATATCTGAACTTGTTGATTTAGATTTATTACTTTAATCAACAAGTTCAAATTATGTTCCAAGTTCTATTCTTTAGAATCGTAAACTTTTCTCCCTGCAACCCAAGTTTGAAGCACTTTTATTTCCCAAAGGTCGCTAGCTGGAGCTTCAAAATAATCTGTATCTATTAGTATAAAATCTGCCCATTTCCCCGATTCAATTGAACCTAAAACATCTTCTTGATGACCTGCATATGCTGCATCTAAGGTAAATGATCTTAATGCTTCTTGTCTAGATAAAGATTCACTTGGATACCAACCGCCATCAGGATTTCCTTCATGGTCCATTCTAGTAACAGCGGAATAAAGTCCAAAAAACGGATTAGAATGCTCTACCGGAAAATCAGAACCGCTTGCTACTACTGTTCCTTGCTCTAGAAAAGTTTTCCAAGCATAAGCACCTTTAATTCGCTGTGACCCAACTCTATCTTCTGCCATATTTTTATCGCTTGTAGCATGGGTAGGTTGCATTGATGCAATAATCTCTAGCTCTTTAAATCGAGGAATATCTTCAAGCGAAACTATTTGAGCATGCTCTACTCTATTTCTTAGTCCTTGATCACCATGCTCATTTTGTGCTTTTTCTAAAGCATCGAGTACTTGTCTGTTACCGGCGTCACCAATTGCATGGATATTTGCCTGGAACCCCTTTCCTACTACTTTAGACACAGCTGCATCCATTTCTTCTTGCTCCATAAATAGTAAACCAATGTTACCGGGATCATCTGAATAAGGACGTAGCATCGCTGCTCCTCTACTCCCTAACGCTCCATCAGAGTACAGTTTAACACTTCTTAGAGAAAGCATATCATTGGCATAAGAATCAATTGGTCCATTCTTAGATAATTCGTCGAATGTGTTACCTGAACCTGAGATCATTCCATAAATTCTTGTCTTAGCTTCCCCTTGATCAGCGAAATTTTTATAAAGATCCCATGCAGCCACACTCACTCCTGCATCATGTACGGAGGTAAGTCCCATTTTAGCCATTTGAGCATACGCTTTTTCTAAGGCTAGCTGTTGTTCTTTTGGTGTAGGAGACGGCACATTAGACTCTACATAACCTTGAGCTGCATCTATAAATACACCAGTAGCTTTCCCACTCCCATCTCTAATAATTTTTCCACCTTGGGGATCGGGTGTATCTTTACTCACACCCGCCATTCTTAATGCCATGGTGTTACCCCATCCGGCATGTCCATCAACTCTGCTTAACCAAACAGGACGATCTGAAACAACTTTATCGATATCAGCTGCTGTTGGAAATTCATTTTCTTCCCATAATGTTTGATTCCAACCCCTTCCTTGAATCCATTCTAGGTCCGGATTTGCTTCTGCGTAACTTTTCAATGTGTCTAAAGTCGCTTCAAGAGAATTGATCCCCATTAAATCTACATTCAGCTGCTGAAAACCAAGCCCCATAACATGTCCGTGAGCGTCAATAAGCCCTGGCAACATTGTTTTTCCATTTCCATCAACTATGGTTGCTCCTTCATATTTCTCAACTAGCGAATTATTACTTGTTTCAATGAATTTGCCATTACTTATAGCAACTGATTTAAATTCATGTAGCTCATCGCCGATAATGGTATAGCCATTAACATTATCAACAACTGTAGTATTACTTGATGGGCTACAAGCAATTACTAATATCAGTAAATTTAAGAGCAGAATGTTTATTAACTTCATATAATCCTTTGGTTAAATATTTTTGTTAATATAATAATTGGCTAGCGATTCCTTAAACCTAATTTAAAGTTTTTCAACAGATCTCACTTAACTCTTATTCCAAATTATGAAGCTGACTCTGCTGGTATTACTTAATTTAATTTTAATCAATCAAAACATTGTTGGCGAAGCTATAAACACTAGCTCAGTTGATAGCCTTCTTGTTGAAGTTAAAGATCAAAATGGTCTCGAACTTGCAAAATCCTTAATTGAAGTTATTGAGTATTATCATAATGTAGATGTAGATAGTGCTACTTTATATTCAAAACAACTACTTCAATTATCCGACTCTCTAAACTTTTTAGACGGAATTTATGCCGCTACTACCGGTCTCATCAATGCTGATTTTGTTCGTGGTGATTATGTAAAAGGTATTGAAAGAGCTATTCCATTTAGTAATTTAGATGAGGGTAATAAGTCGTACCACATAGCAAATCTTTATCTTGCCACGGGCAATTGCTACGGCTCTTTAGGTTTATACAAAACTGGTGTTGAATACTATTTGAAAGCTCGAGGAATATTCAGTGAGCTGAATAGTGTTGAAAAACTAACCACTATATCTAACAACTTAGGAGCTTATTACATTCGAATGAATGATTATGAATCTGCGTTGGAGGTCTTTGACAATATGGAGAAACCCGATGATGAGGACCCATTAAAAGTCACCATGAGGGTTAATTATGGATTTATATACCTTGGGCTTGATAAACTAAAAGAAGCGGAAGAATATTTCTTAAGTGTATTGGATTTTGGTGACAAAGATATTGAGATAAGGGCTAAAGCAATCTCTAACTATAAATTAGGTAACCTCTACACCGAGATTGAACAATATCAAAAAGCATTATTCTATTTCGATGAATCCATAAAATTATATACCAAACTTGATAATGAAGCCCAAACCATAAACCCTTTAAATGGTATTGCACAAGTACATTTTTTGCTAAATGATCATGAGAAAGCAAAGAAAGTAGCTCTTCGCGCGGAAGCTCTGGGGGAAAAAACCCAAACTCTACTCGAGCTTAACCAAGTTGTAACTCTTTTATCTCAGATCTACGCCCGTGAAAAAGATTATAAAAATGCGTACGAGTATTCAGAAAAGAGTTTTGTAATAAATGACAGTTTAAACGTAAGTCAGCGAAACCAAGAAATTCAGGTAATGGAAGCCGAATACGAATTTAGCAGACGAGAAGAAATGCTAAGAAATGAACAAACCGCACGACTTCGAACTCAACGCCTTATAACTACCGGGGCAGGGTCGTTTTTTATGGTAAGTCTCTTTTTCATTTTTATTGTTTATAGAAGCAAAAAAAGCAAAGAAAAAGCCAATATTAGACTAGAAAAACTCAACCATGATTTGGAAGAGACTATTAAAATTAAAAACCGCTTATTCTCTATTATCGCACATGATCTAAGAAAACCATTAAGCTCTTTATACGGACTGGTTACACTTCTCGAAATGAAAGCAGCAGATAAAATGGAGATGGAAAAATTAATTCCTAACCTTGTATCTCAATTTAAACATACTTCAACATTATTAAACAATCTGCTTAATTGGGCTAAGAGCCAGATGCACGGCTATAAAGTAGTACCAATTCAATTCGATATATTAGACTTACTACACAGTAATAGAGTATTACTCCTTCAACGATATAATGAAAAGGGAATATCACTTTCTATTCCAGAACATACAGAAGCAACTGTGTATGCCGATCGTAACATGATTGATCTCGTAATATTGAATCTTTTTTCAAACGCATTAAAATATTCTGATAATGAAGACTCAGTAATTATATCAACAACCCTTAATAAAAACTTTTTAACCGTAAGCGTTAAAGATACAGGTATCGGTATTCCAAAGAGTAAACTTGACCTCCTTTTTACAAACTCATTTTATTCCACCTCTGGAACACGAAATGAACCAGGAACAGGGCTTGGGTTGATGCTTTGTAAAGAATTTATCGAAAGAAATAATGGAAACATATGGGTTGAAAGTGAATTTGGAGAGGGTACTACTTTCTTCTTTTCATTGCCAACAATTGAGGGAGCTAATTAGTCAATTTCCTTCCACAAATCTTCTAATACATAGTAAGGGGTAATGTTTAATTTTTGTAATTCGTCTTTATCCTTAAACGCTACTTGACGAATTATTTGATCAGCGCTAGAGTATTCAGGATCAATACCTAAGGCTAATTCTCCCGACAACCTTTCTACTCTATAATAAAACTCAATCACATGATAAGCGTCTTGAACTAACTCATCTACATGCATTAATTCTTGAACGCTTACTGTCAGTCCTGTTTCTTCAAAAAATTCTCTTTTAGCTGTCTCTTTTAGAGTTTCTCCAAACTCAACACCGCCTCCAGGTGGCATCCAAATAAATGAGTTGGTAATTGGAGATAATAATTCTGCTAATAGAAGTTGATTATCTTCAACCAATATCCCACAAGATCTTACTCTTACTTGATTCTCCTTCGAGAGCAATTATTTAGCTACTTTCTTTTTGGATTTTTTAAGTGCAGAATAAAGATCATTCTCTTTAGAATGTTTTAAACTAGCTTTAACAAAATCTACAAATAAAGGTTGAGGATTATTCACTGTACTTTTTAATTCAGGATGAAATTGGACTCCCACAAACCAAGGATGATCTTCTATCTCAACTATTTCGACCAAATCTCTTTCAGGGTTCATTCCTACTAATGATAAACCGCCTTCAACTAATTTGTAACGAAGGTTATTGTTTACCTCATAACGGTGTCGGTGACGTTCAAATACAAGCTCTTCTCCATAAGCTTCATAAGCTTTAGAATCTTTACTCAATTTACATGCATACTTTCCTAAGCGCATGGTACCACCCATGTTTTCGATATCTTTCTGATCGTGCATAATATCAATTATCGGATATTCACAATCATCTTCAAATTCTGCACTATTTGCATTTTCCCATCCGCAAACATTTTTAGCATACTCAATAACAGCGCATTGCATTCCTAAACAAATACCGAAGAATGGTACATTATTAACCCTGGCATACTCCACAGCTGCTAATTTCCCATCAATTCCTCTACCACCAAATCCCGGAGCTACCAGCACTCCTGAAACGCCTTCCAACTTAGATGTAATATTCTCCTTTGTAAGATCATCAGACTGGACCCATCTAATATTTACCTTACAATCATTAACGGCACCGCCATGAATAAAGGCTTCAACAATAGATTTATACGAATCATGATGCTCAACATATTTTCCAACCAGTGCAATTTCAATAGCACCAGATGGAGCACAAACAGCTTCAACAAAACCAATCCAATTATCAAGATTATATTCTTCTGTAGTTTCTAATTGAAGCTTTTCAATAACTCGTTTATCAAGCCCTTCTTCCTTCATCAATAAAGGAACTTCATAAATACTGTTAGCATCTAGTGATGCGATTACATCTTCCAGATCCACATTACAGAATCTTGCAACTTTACTTCTGATTGAGTTATCTAATGTATGTTCTGATCTACATACTATGATATCAGGTTGTAAACCACTTTCAGAAAGTGTTTTTACCGAGTGTTGAGTCGGTTTGGTTTTTAACTCACCTGCAGCTGCTAGATAAGGAACCAACGTTAAATGTATAGAAAGCGTGTTTTTTCTACCAATATTATACTTGAGTTGACGAACTGCTTCAATGTATGGCAAACTTTCAATATCACCTACAGTTCCTCCTATCTCAACAATAACAACATCGTATTTTCCAGATTTTCCGAGTTCTAAAACATGAGACTGAATCTCATCCGTAATATGTGGAATTACTTGAACAGTTTTACCTAGATAAGCACCCTGACGTTCTTTATTGATTACGTCATAGTAAATCCGGCCAGTGGTTACATTGTTAGATTGAGAGGTTTCAATATCTAAAAAGCGTTCGTAGTGACCTAAATCCAGATCCGTTTCTGCACCGTCATCTGTTACATATACTTCTCCATGTTCGTATGGATTCATAGTACCCGGATCAACATTAATATATGGATCCAGTTTCTGTACAGTGACTTTGAGGCCTTGTGCAACGAGAAGACGCCCGAGTGATGCACAAATTATTCCTTTACCCAGAGACGACGTTACCCCTCCGGTAACAAAAATATACTTAGTTGACATGCGTAGATTGAGTGAAGTTGATGGATGGAAAAGATAGTATTATAGTGCACCCTATTCAACGTAACTTTCAAACTAATTCAGATTTAAATCAATTTTCATTATAAATTTGATCTGCAACCTTTCTTAGAAGATCAGGTTTATCTGAAAAAATACCCTTAGCTCCGGCTTCCATAACTTTCCTCATTTTTTCCTCATCGTTAACAGTGTATATAAAAAAAGGTATTTCTGAATAATTAAGTTGGCTTGCCCAATCATCATTTAGTTGCCTAATACTAAAATTAAAAGCATCAACCTGATAGTCTTTAACCAAATCGACAGGGCTTCTCTTTTTAGACTGCTTCTTTTCATATAACAAAGCTGTTCGAATCTTAGAATTACTTTTCTTAATTCGTTCTATAACCCTATAATCAAAACTTGATATAATTATTTGTTCTTCAACCCCAAGATCTTTAATTATATTCATTACTCTCTCTTCGACCCCGCCATGCTCATTTTCAGAAACCGCTTCTGTTTTGATCTCGACATTTACTAGAATTTTATTTCTACAATACTCAAGTACTTCACGAAGCGTTGGGATCTTTTCTCCCTCAAATTTTTTATCAAACCACGAACCTGCATCTAATTTTTGTAACTCAGACAAAGTGAGATTTTGGACTGAGCCTTCTCCATTAGTTTTTTTATCAAGCTTTTCATCATGAAAAACTATCGGTACGTTATCTTTAGAAAGCAGTACATCCAGCTCTATCATGTCTGCTTTCATTTCTATTGCGGCTTTAAATGCTGACATTGTATTTTCAGGATAATATCCGCTTGCACCTCGGTGTGCAATTACAATAAATTTTTTATCGAAGCTCAAATTTGGAGATGTGTTGTGGTCAATTTTTTGTGCACTCAATGTTATTGGCAAACAAACACCAACCATCAATAATGACAATAAAAGAAAAGATCTTTTCATAACTGCGGTTTTTATGATCTAAAATAGGAGTCGCAGATTAAGAAATGATTAATTCTGAAATGTAATCACTCTTTTGATTGCTTTATTAACCAAAGAATTAAAGTTATCAGCATTTGAGAACATGTTGTATGAACATATCAAACCTGAAATAATTGAAATAGAACCTATAATACTCATAATTGTAGCTAACCAAGTAGGTTGAATTAACTCAATGATAGACAAGGCTACAACCGCTGTACCCATAAATACTTGTATGAAAGCAGAAACCAGTTGAAACCCGTTTATAAAATTTAAATCCTTGTCGCTAGAAAAGGATTTAAATTCCTTACCCAATTTTAAATCTAATTTAGATGCAGAATTCTGATTTAACAGAAAATTCTGTTCTTTCTCTTCTTTATCCATGTCCTTACCTTATATTACTAACCACTTTATTAAAATAATCTAATAAATCAGCGGGACTAATTAAATTAAAAATGACTAAATCCGAAAATATCTTTATCTATGGACGAAATCCGATTATTGAAGCACTGATTAATCGTCCTAATGAAGTAGAAAAGATCTTTATTAAAAGTTCTATTCAAGTCAATTCAATTGAAGGTTTACCCGATCTTATTTCAGAAAACTCAATTCCAGTCTCAAAGGTTCCGCAAGTTAAAATCCAGAACCTAGTAGGAAGAGTAAATGATCAGGGTATTGTTGCATTATTAAGCCAAATAAGATACACAGATTACTTTGAATGGGTTTCTGAACTCGATTTATCTTCAAATCCCGGTGTTTTATTTTTAGATGGAATTGAAGATCCACATAACTTTGGCGCTATCTTGAGAACAGCTGCAGCTTCAGGTATTGCTGCGGTTATAGTACCTACACAAAAACAATCCCCTGTAAATGCTACCGTTTTTAAAACATCTGCAGGAACAGCAGGTAGAATTCCTATCATTAGAGTTCATGACATCAACCAAGGTATTAAGGATCTAAAACTTGCCGGTTTTGAAATTTTTGCTCTTGATGGCAATTCTGGAAGTAGCTTTTGGGAAACTAAATTTGATAAGCCATCTGCATTTTTGATTGGAAATGAAGGCGATGGACTTAAACAACAAGCGATCAAAAAAGCATCTAAAACTCTACAAATACCAATGAGTAATAGTGTAGAATCGCTTAACGCCTCTGTTTCTGCTGCATTAATTTGCTACGAATGGGCAAGAGGAAAACAGTAATTATTTCCCATAAAAAAAGCAGACCCTAAGTCTGCTTTTTTTATTTATCAGTTTCTTACCTGTTACGAAATGTTAGCAACAACATCTGATTCAGCGAAAAAGTAAGCCGATTCAATTTTACCATTCTCAACAGAATCAGAACCGTGAATAATGTTTTCGCCCAAGCTATCCGCAAAATCAGCTCGAATAGTACCTTTATCAGCTTCAGCCGGGTTAGTAGCGCCAATCAATGTTCTAAAGTCAGCAACAGCATTTTCTTTTTCCAAAATCATAGGTACACATGCACCGCTGCTCATAAACTCACACAGCTCTCCATAAAAAGGTCTTTCTTTGTGAACCGCATAAAAACCACCTGCAGTATCTGCAGTTAATCGAGTCATTTTCATTGCCAAAATTTTAAATCCTGCTTCCTGAATTCTTTGTGTTACTTCACCAATCAGTTCTTTGCGAACACAATCAGGTTTTAGGATAGTCAACGTTCTTTCTAATGCCATTATATTATATCAAATATTAAGTTTTTTGTAACAACCGTTTTGAAAAGTCCTCTTCAAAATAGTTATTAAAGATAAGATTTCGCACATTAATTATCGAATGATATGTATGTTTATCGACATTAATATTATATGAAAAATGAATACGAACATAGTTTTGACTGGACCTTTGCTTTAAAAGCAAACCCAACACAACTATGGCCATTTATTTCTGATACTAATAAGCTTTTTAAAAGAGCAGGTCAGTTTTCTATTCGTAAAGAACCTTTTTCAAGAGAAAATGCAGAAGGCTTTCTCGAAATCACTTCAACAAAAATAAGTGCGAATCAAGCTTGGATAGAAGAACCTTATTCTTGGGAAAAGCCCTATAGATTTGGTACATCCAGATCATATAAGGCAAGTTTATTGAAATCAGTTCGATTTACTGTCAATTTAGTTCCTTATCAATCAGGCACTAAACTCTTGTTGAACATAAAGATCTCGACAACTAGAAAATTTTTCCGCTATTTAATGATTCTTTATATCGAAAGAGTTATTAAAAGAAATGTTTCTAAATACATATCGGAATGTGATCACTCTGCACATTCTAATACATTATCTTACGAACAAGCTTCTAAGGCAACACTAGTACGGGGAGCTAGACAAAAGATTGCCAGTATCGAAGCAGAGCTACTTGAAATAACAAAAAGGCAGCGTATTATTACGCATCTCATTAAGTACCTAACTCACGCTGAGGATGCCGATTTAAAATCTATTCACCCCTATAAACTGGCTGAGTATTGGGGGGAGAAAAAATACTCTGTGCTTAATGTCTTTCTAAATGCTGCTAAACTTGGTTTGGTTGATTTTAGATGGGATGTTTTCTGCCCTAACTGTAAAAGTACAAATCAGAGTTTTAGACGGATGCGTGATATCCACTCTGAGCTTCATTGTAATCAATGTAACCGTAACTACACTATCGATTTCAATGAAAATCTTTATCTGGTATTCAACCCAAACCCATTAATTAGGAAAATCTCTTCTAATGTTTACTGCTATGGCGGACCTCAAAATACACCTCAACGAGTTACACAACACTATTTAAAATCAGGTCAAGAAAAGTATCTTAATGTTAGCCTCGATGAAGGCACCTATTTATTCAAAACATCAAAAAATGATGGCTTTTTGAAGCTTCATCTAAGAAAAGATGCTAATGACACTGCTACAATATATATCACAGACGAAGATTTAAAGGGGCAAGAAGCTACTGTATCCACTAGTCCTAATCTTACTTTTGTAAATGATTCGAAAGAAGATATTGTGTGCTATATTGAGAAATCAAATTGGAGGCAAGAGGCAATCTATGCAACAGAAGTAACCTCTTCTCACGATTTTAGAACTCTTTTTGCTCAAGAAACTTTAAAGGATGGTGAAAAAGTAACCGCTTCGAATGTTACTATTTTATTCACCGATCTTATGAACTCTACAGATCTTTATCTGCAAGAAGGGGACGAATTTGCTATCGGACAACTTATGAGCCATTTCAAAATTATACAGCAAATCGTAGCAGAGGAACGAGGTGGAATTGTTAAGACAATTGGAGATTCAGTAATGGCTGTATTTAAAGAACCCGTTTCTGCTTTAAAATCCGTTGAGCGTATCCAACAAATCTTTTCTACTTCAACAGCAATGGGTGATTCCTTCAAGCTAAAAGCCGGAATTCATATCGGGAACTGTACAGCAGTGAATCTTAATGACAGAATAGATTATTTCGGAACTACAGTTAATATTGCCTCAAGACTAGTTGATGTAGCCCAGGAAAAAGAAATTGTGGTCTCAGAACCTTTCTACAATTTTGGTGATACAGATCTTTATTTGGCAAATAATAGAAAAAGCCTTTTCATCAAGAATAGTGTTACAGAGCTTAAAGGTTTTGATAAAGAAACATTCAAAGTGAAGCACATTAGCATGGAAAGAACTTCTATGCGCCTCGTTATTTAAACCAATAGTTGCCATTCTTATTGGTATAGTTTCTTTATATTAAAATAAAAAATGTCTCAAAAAAAGCACCACCCCTCTATCAAAGATTCTACTATACCGATGAAAGCCAAAAAGAATATTGCTCTAATTGCTCACGATCATCGCAAAATGGATTTACTTGATTGGGCTGAGTTTAACAGAGAGCATTTATCGCAGCACAATTTATTTGGTACCGGAACAACTGGGTCTCTTGCTTCAGAAAAGCTTGGACTTCCAGTATATACTTTTCAAAGCGGTCCACTTGGCGGTGATTTACAAATAGGGACGGCAATCGTTCAGAGCGAAATAGATCTTATGATCTTCTTTTGGGATCCTTTACAAGCTCAACCTCATGATGTAGATGTAAAAGCACTGCAAAGAATCGCCATGGTTTATAATATTCCTATGGCTTGCAATCGATCTTCTGCTGACTTCTTGATTACCTCTCCTCTTATGAGTAAAAATTATGACCGTTTTATAGTAGATTACAGTCAAAGATTTAAGAAAGATATCGACCAGTAACAACTTCGTTACCTACTCTCATTTACTGCTGTAACATCAATTAAATTAACATCTAGTTTTGAATCGACTTCAACACGAAAAAAGTCCTTATCTCCTTCAGCATAAGAACAATCCCGTTGATTGGTTTCCTTGGGGAGAAGAAGCTTTTGAAAAAGCCAAATCTGAGAATAAGCCCGTATTTTTATCTATTGGATATGCTACCTGCCACTGGTGTCATGTTATGGAACATGAAAGTTTTGAAGACAAAGATATTGCAAGTCAGCTGAATGATAATTTTATAAATATCAAAGTTGATAGGGAAGAAAGACCTGATATCGATAGCACCTATATGACTGTTTGCCAGATGATTACAGGCCAGGGTGGTTGGCCTCTCACAATAATAATGACTCCTGATAAAAGACCTTTTTTTGCAGGCACCTATATCCCCAAAGAAGCTAAGTTTCAGCGTATTGGGTTGAAGCAGTTGATACCGGGAATATCGGGAATGTGGAAAAACGAACCTGAAAAAATACAGAAGGCTACAGAAAGTATTCAAGATGGTTTTAATAAATCTTTGGAATTTGAATCAGGTTTGTTTCCTGGATTTGAGGCTGTTGATTATGCTGCAGAGCAACTCACTATGAGATATGACGAAAAATTCGGTGGTTTTGGGTCCTCCCCGAAATTCCCATCACCGCACAATCTTAATTTTCTACTTCGTCAATGGTATGCTACCGGTGAAGATCGATTTAAAGATGCAGTCGAAAACACGCTTATAAAAATGCGTCTAGGTGGCATTTGGGATCATATCGGTTTTGGCTTTCATCGCTACTCAACGGATAGAGAATGGCTTGTTCCCCATTTTGAAAAAATGCTGTACGATCAAGCACTTCTTATGGATAGCTATACTGAAGGATGGCAGGTGACTGGTAATCCATTATTTAAACAAACTGTTTACGAAATTGCAGATTATGTTGAAAGAAAGTTAACCGATAAAGATGGCGGTTTCTTTTCGGCAGAAGATGCAGACACTGATAATGAAGAAGGTAAATTTTATATCTGGTCAGAAGACGAAATTAATCAGATTCTAGATCAAGAAAATGCCACATTTTTGAAATCAGCTTTCAATTTTTCCGCTGAAGGCAATTATGAAGATGAAGCAACTAAACAGAAAACTGGTAAGAATATTCCTCACTTAACTAAGATTTTATCCGGAAAAGAGAATTCCCTATTTAAAGAAATTCGAGATGATGTTTTATCTCAAAGAGAAACTCGAAATCACCCATTACTTGATGATAAAATTCTAGCTGACTGGAATGCCTTAATGATTTCAGCACTGGCAAAAGCAGGTAAAGTGTTCGGTGAAAAAAGATTTATTTCAGCCGCTGAAAAAGCATTTGAGTTTATACAACATAATATGATTAAAGATCATGTTTTATATCATAGGTTTAAGGAAGGTGAAACTTCCATCCATGCATTTGCTGATGACTACGCTTTTTTGATTCAAGCATCGATAGAGCTCTATGAATCGACTTTTGACACGAAGTATTTAGAACATGGAATTGCTCAAGCTGATAAATTTATCTCTGAATTTTGGGATTACGATAACGGGGGATTCTTTCTTACGCATCATAAATCCGAAGAATTATTGGGGCGCCAAAAACAAATTTACGATGGTGCTATTCCTTCATCAAATTCTATCGCTATGCTCAGCTTTATAAAATTGAGCCGAATAACTGGAAATCCTGATTATGAGAATTATGCTAACTCAATTGGGGAGTATTTTTCGTCAGATTTAATTCGTTCGGGATCCAGTATAACTCATGGCTTGCAAGCAGTTCAATATTTAAACAATACTCCTAGGGAATTGGTGATCGCCACTCCTAATAGCAATAACACTTGGGAGGATTTGTTTGGCATAGCAGAAATTTTCTCTCCATTTAAGGTTGTGCTCCTTAAACAAGAAAAGAATGAAAGTCTTACTAAGATTGTTCCATTTACGGCCGAAATGGATTCTGTAAATGAAAATATTACTTTTTATCTGTGTTCAAATTTTGTTTGTAACAAGCCATTTAATGATATTGAAGAACTTCGAAATCATTTAACACCTGATTCAAAACTTTAGTTTTCCCCCAATGTTTCAATCCACTTTGAAGCCTAACTCGTAATCAATCATAGGAATAATAAGTATGTTGTTTTTTCTAATATCTGCCATAGGTAGATTTTTAAATCAAGATAATACTCGAGATAAAGATTTACTGAAGCGAATTGCCCGGAAAGATCCTGTAGCACTTTCGCTTTTATATGATCAGTATAACAAGCTTTTATTCGGTTTGCTTCTCTCAATTCTTAAGAAGAGAACGGAAGCAGAAGATGTATTACAAGATGTTTTTAGTAACATTTGGGAAAAAGCGGATCAGTATGATCCTGATAGAGGAACCGGTTACACCTGGATTGTTTCTTTAACCAGAAACAAAGGTATAGATCGACTTCGATCAAAAGTATATAAGGAGCAGAAAAAACAATCTACTAGTTTGGATGATGACAATGTGTTTCACCCTTTATTTTCTAAAGAGAACGATCCACTCGAGGATACAATATTATCTAACAGGGCTGAAATGCTTAGAAATGCACTAGAATTAATTTCCGAAAAACAAAGACATGTGATTCAAATTTCTTATTTCGATGGATTGAGTCAATCTGAAATTTCGGATGAATACAATATTCCTTTGGGAACTGTAAAAACAAGAATGAGAGACGGCATGATGAAACTTAGAGAAATTTTATCGGGAGCAGAATAATGAATGAAGATGGAAATACTAATTTTGAAGAACTGTGTGTAGGGTTTGTATTAAACTCTATAACCAAAGAAGAGGAACTGGAGTTTAAAGATCTCCTTAAAAATGCTAGCGAGGAACAGCTTCAATTATTTCAGGATATGCAAAGCATAGCTTCTGAAATGGCTCTTTTAGCTTATGATCAAGCACCTTCCGAAAAAGTAAAAGAACAATTACTAGAAATGGCTTGGGCTTCTGTTAATGCAAGAACAAGCGGCTCAAATGTTCATTACCTATCTCGGTATAGACTTTCTGCAGCTGCAGCTGTTCTTTTTCTTATAAGTTCACTTGGACTCTTTTTCTTTAACCAGAATTTAGAAACAGATCTTCAAGATCAAAAAGAGATCGTCGCACAAAAGGAATCCACAATTCGCTTATTAGAAACTGAAGTTGAACGTAAATCAGAACTTCTTGCAGTTCTGGAATCACGTGATGTTGATCTTATTTTAATGGATGGTCTGGATGTAAATCCAAATGGTTTTGGAAAAGTTGTTTGGGATAAAGATAATGGACAAGCTCTTTTACAGGTTGCTAATATGCCGGCAGTACCAACTGCTAAAGAATATCAATTATGGTTTGTAATTAATAACCAACCTTTTAGTGCAGGCGTATTTGCAGTTAATGACCCTACCAAAGATAATTTCTTTAAAATCCAAGAAATGAACCAATCGGCTAGTGAAGGTGCTTTTGCCATAACACTAGAACCCGAAGGCGGATCTCCACAACCAACCGGAGACATGTACATGCTTGGAGCAATGTAATTTAATAGCTCTTCAATTTAAGCCCCTTCGTAAATAGATGGGGCTTTTTTTATGCTTGGTATTTGGAGATAGCACTACTTCCAATCTATCTGCACATTACCTTCGTAGAATAGAGTAAGTATATTAATTAGCGATAGAGATAAGGAGTTGTGGCTGGAAAGCGCAACTCCTTTTTATTATCAGAGAAGTTTTAATTACCTGACATCATCTTAAACATGAACTCTGAAACTCCAATAAGGTTAACACCTGTTGGAATTTGCACCATTGCTTTTGCAATATTAGACTTGTTGATACTCTGTACTTCCATCACCTTTTGTGTGCCCTTTTCTCCATGTACTTCAATCAACATTGGAAAATTATCGCTAGAAAATATCGCATCGCGAGAAATTTGATTAACAACTCTGTCTGCATCGCCGGATAAATTTTTCCAAGGCTCAGCTAACATACCCCAATTAATATCAATATTTGGTGTAAGCCAAACTGAAATTGAGCTATTATTTTTTGTATCTGTTATAAGCAATTCATGAGACTCATAACCTTTAATATCTTTTACCTTACCTGTATAATCAAAATCTGATCTCTCTTTATTTGAAGAACCTTTTGAAGAATCTCCTCCCCAAGACATAAACATCTTCAACAAACCCTCAACTTCAGATTTAGTCACTTGTAAAGCGTCATTGTTTTCCATCAAAACAACAAAATCTTTTTTATCGTTACGAATCAGCATTCCGCCCGAATTAAACGACTCTCCAAAATTCATGTCATCTTCTCCCTTTACAAAAATACGGTCTGTAGTAACATACATATTTAACTTACTTACCTCTTCAACTCCATCTTCCTCTCCGTAAAGATTCATCGTTATTTGCCCTTCAAACTGAGCCTGGGCTGTACTGCCAATCATAAAAAAACAAAGAGCAAAAACTGGTATTAATAAAAATCTGGATTTCATAATTTTTCCTGAATAGTTAATTATTTGAAAAGTTCAACGTACTAGCTGATGGGATGTTACGTAGAAATTAAATCTTCCATTCCTACATTTACTTTTTTAATCCACCCACCGGCAACTACATCATCTCCTTCATAGCAAACAATAGCTTGCCCGGGAGTAATAGCATCTCTACCTGCAGGAAAATGAACTTTGATCTCATCATCTCCCAACTGAGTTAAATACCCCATCGCTCCATTATCATTGTAACGTATAGCACCTGTTACTTCCATCTCTGTTTGAGGGATTTTTGCATACTTAACCAAATTAATTTCTTTAGCAGTAAGTGTTGAACTCACAAGGTCTTCTTTCTCTCCGATAGTTATTGTATTTGTAGCCGCATCAATATTGGTTACATATACAGGAACACCCATTGGTAAATTAAGACCTCTTCGTTGACCTATTGTATAGAAAGGATACCCTTCATGTTCCCCTAACACCTTTCCATTTTTATCAATGAATTTGCCCCCTTTCATCTTCTCTTCTAGACCAGGCACCTTATCTTTTAAAAATCTTCGATAGTCGTCATCAGGAACGAAACAAATTTCATAAGAGTCAGGTTTGTTCGCCACATTCAACAATCCATGATCTTCGGCTACTTGGCGAATTTCGGGTTTAGAAAATTCTCCAAGTGGAAAAATTGTTCTTTCTAAATGCTTTTGAGCTACTCCCCATAATGCGTAAGATTGATCTTTCTTCGGATCTAATCCTCTTGATAAAACATGACGCCCATTTTCTTCACGAACTTTAGCATAATGCCCCGTAGCAATGAAATCACATCCCAAGTTATCTGCTCTTTTTAATAAGGCAGCCCATTTGATATGTGTATTGCAAAGCACACATGGATTTGGTGTTCTACCATCCATATAATCGCCCACAAATCGATCGATTACCCAATCACCGAACTCTTCTCTGATATCTACAATAAAGTGCTTAAAACCATGATTTACGGCAATATGACGAGCATCGTTCATTGACTCTACCGTACAACAACCCGTTTCTTTACCATTATCACCACCACTTCGATGGTAATCCCATGTTTTCATTGTTATACCAATGACTTCGTAACCTTGTTCTCTTAACATCACAGCAGCTACTGAAGAATCAACACCGCCACTCATTGCTACAAGAACTCTACCTTTTTTACTCATTGCTTTACTTTTCCTTCTCTCTTGTCATTTCGAAACCGATGGATATCGGGTTGAAAAATCTAACGGACTTAGATGCTTATAAATTCTTTAGATCTCCCACTTTGTTCGAGATGACAAAGCTTTGATAATTTTATGCACTAAAGATACGGTTTTTGATCGCTGATTGCGATACTCGTTTAATAAACACTCATAGTGTTTATCAATAGATAAGATAGAAGCTTAATTAATCACTTTACGTCATATACAAATAGGGCTTCCAAGGTTCTTGTACTCCCCCATTATTATCTCGAAAAAATGTAATTGGTATTGGACGAAACGGTTCATTTCTAAGCACCATATTTGCTTCTTTAGGTGTTCTGTTACCTTTCTTCACATTACATTTATCACAAGCTGTGGTAAGGTTCTCCCACGTATCCTTTCCTCCACGACTTTTAGGAAATATATGATCGATCGTTAACTTTGATTTTTGTCCACAATATTGGCACTGAAAGGAATCTCTACGCATTACATTTCTTCGGGTTAGTACAACTTTTGTATAAGGCAATCTTATGTATCTACGTAATCTTATAACAGATGGGAAATCGTATTGTTCGCTGGTTGTCCTTAATTTTTTTGCAGGATCGTCATGCAAAAGCTCAGCTTTTTCCAAGAAAATAAGTTTCATGGAACGCTGTAGCGAGCATATGCTCAGCGGTTGATAATCTTGATTAAGTACTAATACGTTTGCATTCATTCACATTCAGTTAAGGTTTACAGATCTTCAATGTTATTCAAGGGAATGCATTATGAATCGAAATTCTATCAGCAAAAGCTTTAAAGCCTGTAGTATGTTATTTTTATCTGTGAATTACAAATACGCGTATGTTACTTTTTTTTAAAGTTTTTTCAAGAATGAAATGATTTTTAATAGATAATTAAAGAATCTAATTTCTATATTTGAAAAGCGCTTTTATACAATTGAATTACAAACAAATTTTATGTCCGAAATTAAAGACGCCCTAACTAAAGAGTACTACAAAGAACCAGCCCCTCTTAACCAGAACGACTCTCCTTTTTCTTCCATGATGGAGAGATTCCGTTACGCCTCAGAAATTTTAGATCTGGATGAGGGAATGTTTAAGTATCTCTCAACTCCTGAAAAAGTAGTGGTGGTTGCAGTACCTGTAACAATGGACGATGGTAGAATCGAAGTCTTTGATGGATATAGAGTTATTCATAATAGCATACTCGGGCCTTCAAAAGGAGGTATACGATATGCTGAAGACGTTCATTTGGATGAAGTTAAAGCTTTAGCTGCTTGGATGACTTGGAAATGCGCTTGTGTTAATGTTCCATTTGGAGGAGCAAAAGGTGGCGTTCGTGTTAACCCAAAGGATCTTTCAATACACGAATTAGAGAGACTTACCAGACGATACACTTCTAACATGAGTGATGTTTTTGGTCCGGATCGTGATATTCCTGCTCCTGATATGAACACAAATGAGCAAACCATGGCTTGGATCATGGACACATACAGCATGAAAAGTAAACGAAATGAAACAGCTGTAGTGACGGGAAAACCAATTATTTTAGGCGGATCAAGAGGAAGACGTGAAGCTACCGGGCGAGGTGTTATCACCACTGCACTAGCAGCTATGAATAAACTAAAAATCTCACCCAGTGAAGCAACGATCGTTGTTCAAGGATTTGGGAATGTAGGCTCTGTTTCAGCACAACTTATTTACGAACAAGGAGCAAAAGTAATTGCGATCAGTGATGTAAGCGGCGGTTATTTTAACAAAGCTGGTATTGATATTCCCGCTGCATTGGAATACTCAAAGGCTAACAATTTTTCGCTAGAAGGCTTTGATGGGGCGGAAACAATCAGCAACAAAGAACTTCTTGAACTTGAGTGTGACGTACTAATACCAGCGGCTAAAGAAGATCAAATTAGTAAAGAAAATGCCCCGAATATAAAAGCTCGGATTATTGCCGAAGGTGCAAACGGCCCTGTTACAGCTAATGCTGATTCTATTTTGGAAGAAAAAGGTATTATGGTAGTACCGGATATACTTGCAAATGCTGGTGGTGTAACGGTTTCTTATTTTGAGTGGGTACAAGACAGACATGGATACTTTTGGACAGAAGAACGTGTAAACCGACGCTTAAATCGTATGATGAGAGAAGCTTTTGACAACTTGTTTATGGTAAGTGAAAAGTATAGTATTACGCTAAGACAAGCAGCGTATGTTTATGCAATTGATCGCGTAGCTACTACGCTTAAACTACGTGGAATATACGCTTAATAAATAATGAGCTATAAAAAAGAACTTATTTTAGAATCAACGTATGAAGACCTTAATAAAGTAGAAGGTTTTCTAAATGACCTTCAGTCAGAGTTAAACTTTGATAACGAGTTTTATGCTCGATTAATGCTGACTGTAAGTGAAGCTGCAACGAATGGTGTTGTTCATGGAAATGAGCTAGACCCTAATAAAAAAGTTACTTTAGTTGCAGAGTATAAAAACGATGTACTTAAAATAAGCTCTCACGATGAAGGAGCCGGTTTTGAGCCCCAAGAAGTTCCTGATCCACTAGCCGAAGAAAATATTCTCAAGACCAGTGGTCGAGGTGTTTTCCTCATGGGTGAATATGCTGATAATGTTAAATACGAAGATGAAGGGCGGAAACTAACGCTTGAGTTCAGTCTAAAGCCTCAAAATTAAAGCTTCTCGTCTTTTCTCAACAGATTCCCACTAAGCCTTAGCAATTCAGTTTCAGCCGTTTTAGCTTCAATTTGAGCCAATATCAGTCTGTTTTCCGCATTCAGTAAACTCAACTGGGTTTCTCTCAATTCCACAGAACTTATTGTTCCCAAACGAAATCGCTCAAGTGCTATTTCCTGAGTCTGTTTTGTGTACTGCAAGTTTTCTTCTTCCAACTCGATAAGAGTTAAAGCATCTTCATATTGCTGATACGTTTGTTGTAGTTCAGAGCTGACACTTAATTTTAACTCCTCAAGTTGTAGTTGCTGGTTTTTCAATCTAAGCTGTGCGTTCTGTGTCTTTCTACTTTTATTAAAACCATCAAATAGGTTTATCCTTGCAGTAACTCCGTAGTTAAAACCGGTAGTTTTTGAAAAATCTGCAAACCCTGATGAACTTTCAGTTCTGTTATAACCATATCCTCCATTCACTGCAATTTGCGGAAACCAATCTCCTCTGAGTTCTTTAATTTCTTCATTAGCTACTCGCTCATTTAATCGTGCAATCATAAGCGATGTGTTCTCATCGTATGAAGTATTTAACAGCGATTCCAGATCCATTAGATCTCTCATTTCTATTGTCGATTCAACATCAAAATCAGTGAACGAAGAATCCGACAAAATTTGATTCACAAGTATTTTAGCCTGTTTCAATATTGTACCTGAACGTATCAACGCTGCCCTGTCTTCATTGAAATCTGCACGAGCTTGAAGGAGATCATAATCGGAACCTGAGCCAAGGTCTCTCTTTGTTTCAGCAATGCGAATTCTTTCTTGAGAAACCTCAACCGCATTTTCAAGAACTCTGTTCGCTTTTTGTTGGGCCACTATTTGATAGTAACCATTTATAAGTTCAGCTAATAGGTTTTCTATCTGAAGTCGCGCCTGCTCGTTACCGATATTCTCTTCTAAGGAAAGTCTATCTTGAGTTGCAAACATAGTTAGTCCATCAAAAACTGTCCATGTTGCATCAATTCCATAATTATAATTCGTTGTCTCTGCGCCTTTATCATTGCGATCTGGAATAGAGGCTGTTGAATATTGAGTTTCACTGTCTTCAACCCGTTTATTAATTGTTCCATCTGCAGTTACTACAGGTAGAAAACCGGCGTTCCCAAGAGTATTATTATTTCTTGCTATCTCAGCTTGATTACGAGCTACTTGAATAGCAAAGTTCTTCTCTAGACCTTTCTGAATTGCTTCTTCAATTCTAAGTGTATCTTGAGCATATGCCGTAGAAATCCCCGCTATACTCAACACACACATCAACGCAATTTTAGACTTCATAAAAACTAATTTTGTCATGCTAATTCAACTTCTTGTTGTCTCTCTGCTTTATCTATCATCTCGTCTGTAACCATATCATCTTCTGATTTTTCTGCTGATAAAAAGGAATACATAGCAGGGATAACATATAAAGTTAACAAGCTACCAATTATCAACCCGCCAATAACAGCAATACCCATTGATGTTCTACTTTCGGCTCCTGCTCCTAATGCGAGTGCGATTGGTAAAATCCCCAACACAGTAGAAATACTTGTCATCAAAATTGGGCGGAACCTTGCTGCTGCCGCATCCATAATTGCATCCATAATAGATAAACCTTGAATCTGCCTTTGGTTTGCAAATTCAACGATCAAAATTCCATTTTTGGTTACCAAACCTATCAACATGATCATTCCAATTTGGCTGAATACGTTTAGAGTTTGTCCAAAGTACCACATGCTTACCAGCGCGCCGGAAAGTGCTAAAGGCACTGTTAACATAATTGTTATCGGATCTCTAAAACTTTCAAATTGAGCTGATAAAACCAGATATACTAATAACAAAGCCAGTGCAAAAATAAACAGTAAACTAGATGAACTTTCAACGAAATCTCTGGAAGGTCCTGAAAGGCTTGTTGAAAATGAATCATCTAAAACATTTGCTGCAATAGCATCCATTGCATCTATCCCATCACTAATAGTCCTACCCGGTGCCAAAGCACCCGAAATAGTTGCCGATGCATATCGATTATATCTATAAAGCTGTGGCGGACTACTTTGCTCCGCTACTTTAACAAGATTATCTAGCTGAATGAGTTGACCTGAGCTATTTCTAACATAGAGACTGGTTAGATCAACAGGTTCATTCCTATTCTTTCTTTCTACCTGACCTATTACCTGATATTGTTTCCCATTCATGATGAAGAAATCAAATCTCTGACCACTCAATGAAAACTGAAGTGTTTGAGCTACGTCCCTTACTGAAACCCCTAGATCTTGAGCTCTTTCTCGATCTATTTCTACCTGAAGTTCCGGTTTGTTGAACTTCAGATCTATATCTTGATAAGTAAATGTAGGATCTTGACGAACTGCTTCTAGAAAATCAGGGATTACATTTTTAAGCTTCTCAAAATCTTGATTTTGAATAACATACTGAACAGGCAAACCACCACGTCCGCTTCCTATGGTTTGCTCTTGAGAAGCAAATGTCTGAGCACCACTTAACGCTTTTACTTTCTCAGTAAGGTCTTCTGCAACTTCATTTTGTGATCTTTCACGAAGCTCCGGGTCTTTTAGAATAGCAAATGCAAAACCAGAATTCACCGAACTTGCAGCACCAAAACCTGGTGAAGTAACCGAAATCATTGAACTAGCTTCAGGGATACTATCTTGAACTAAAGTCACCAATCGATCAATGTAGTTGTCCATATATTCGTAAGAAGCGCCTTCAGGAGCTTGAGCAAATAATCTAACCCGACTTCTATCTTCTAACGGAGCTGTTTCTTGAGGAAGAGTAACCATCAACAAATAAATTAATCCACCACTGGTTAAGATCGTAAGTGGAGCCAACCATCTTCTTTTCATAAAAGAACCAAGTGAGCTTCTATACGCTTTATTTATTCTGACAAAAAATGGCTCTGTTAATTCATAAAATCTATTATGCTTTTCTCTCTTCTTAAGCAGTTTAGTTGATAACATCGGCGTTAATGACAACGCCACAAAAGAGGAAATCATAACTGCTCCGGCTATTACAATGCCGAATTCCCGGAAAAGCCGACCAGTAATTCCGCCTAAAAATAGAATAGGCATAAACACAGAAACTAAAGCAGCTGTAGTAGCAATTACAGCAAAGAAGATCTCTTTCGATCCTAAAATCCCTGCCATCATTGGCTGTTGACCCGCTTCTATTTTTGTATAGATATTTTCAAGAACTACAATGGCATCATCAACAACTAACCCAATAGCCAATACAATAGCTAAAAGGGTGAGTACATTAATAGTAAAGCCCGCAATGTACATAACGAAAAACGAACCAATCAATGCTATTGGAATTACCAGAACCGGAATAACCGTAGTTCTCCAATCTCGTAAAAACAGAAATATTACTGCAATAACTAAAAAGAATGCGATAAAAATAGTTTGTTTTACCTCATCAATAGACGCTCTTACATACTCAGTAGAATCAAAACCAATAGCTGTTTCAATATCAGCAGGGAGATCTTTTTCAATACTTTCAGCTCTTCGATAAAATTCATCCGCAATTTCAATCTGATTTGCTCCCGGTTGTGGGATAAGAACAACCCCAACCATTGGAATACCATCTCTTTTTAAGATGGTTCGTTCATTTTGCGGACCAAGTTCAGCATAACCAATATCACGTAGTTTAATGGTACTGTTTGCCGTTTTCTTAACAATTAGATTATTAAACTCATCCACATTTGTAATTCTACCCATTGTTCGAACGGTGAGCTCGGTCAAATCTCCATCAATTCTACCCGATGGAAGCTCTACATTTTCACTAGTTAGTGCATTACGAACATCAATTGGAGTTAAATTATAAGCAGCCAACTTCATGGGGTCTAACCACAATCTCATAGAATAGGTCTTATCTCCCCAAATCTGTACATTACTTACTCCGGGTATAGTCTGAACCCTTTCCTTGAAATAGTTTTCAGCTACTTCCGAAAGTTGAAGTAGATTTCTGGAATCACTTTTTATATTAAAAAATAAGATTGGACTGGCATCGGCATCTGCTTTAGATACAATAGGTGGATCGGCATCAGGGGGGATATTACCCACTGCCCTTGAAACTCTGGAACGCACATCATTGGTTGCCGTTTCAAGATCTACATCAAGATTAAACTCTACGGTTACCGTACTTCTTCCTTCACGGCTAACTGATGTCAGGTTCTTAATTCCTGCAATTCCATTAATCTGATCTTCAAGTGGTTCCGTTATTTGAGATTCTATTATCTCAGCATTGGCTCCGATATAACTAGTACTCACAGTAACAATAGGTGGGTCAACCGCCGGATATTCCCGAATGGGTAAATAATTAAATCCAATTATTCCAAACAGGACAATTACGATAGAAAATACAGTAGCTAATACCGGTCGACGAATACTAAGCGAGGATAAACTCATACTACTCTCCGTCTATATTTTTAACGATAACCGACATCTGAGGCCTTACTTGAAGTAAACCTGTAGTCAGAACAGTATCTCCTACTTCTACTCCTTCAATAATTTGAACTTTGGCCTCATTTCTCAATCCGGTAGTTACACTTCTTGGTTCAACTACCCCATTTTTAAGTATGAAAACTTTCTGCCCTTGAAGTTCAGGAACCAATGAAATAGTCGGAACCATTTTTGCATCTTCAATAGTCTCTAAAGTAAGTTCAAGATCAGCAAATGCACCCGGTAACAACTTCCCGTCCGGATTAGAACTCCGTGCTCTTACTTGCAAAGTTCGGGTATCAGAATCTATTCGTGGCTCTTTAGCATAAACTTCGGCTTGTAATGGGGTTTCTAATCCTTGAACAGTAAATGTCACTTTATTTCCCACCTCAATTTGAGAAGCATAACGTTCAGGAATTGAAAAATCTATCTTAATAGGATCAATATCTTGTAAAGTCGCAATCTTAGAGCTTGGATTGATATAACTCCCTTCACTTATATATTTTAGACCCAATTTTCCGGTAAATGGAGCTCTTATTTCTGTCTTATCAATTTGTGCATTAATTAAAGACACCTCAGCTCTCAAAACATTTACTTCGTTCAGCGTAGCGTCGTATTCTTCTTGGCTAATTCCACCTTTATCCAATAACTGTTGTTGACGTTTTTCACGGTCTTCAGCTAAATTAAGCCTAAAGTCAGCACGTTTTAGTTGTGCTTTAAGTTCGCTGTCATTGATCTTTACTAACAGCTCTCCTTTATCAACTTCTTGTCCCTCTCTTAAAGACAAATTTTGGATCAACCCTGAACTTTCGCTTGCTAATTCTACCTCTTCATTTGAAGTAAGTGTACCAGTAGTAAAAATCCGGTCCTCAATTATATCAGGTTTTACTATAAATACGTCTACTTGTAAGGGACCTTCATCTCTCTGGCCATTAGCTGAGGACGTTTCAGAAGCCTCTAAGTAACTTTTTACCTTTGGGAAAGCTAGCAGTCCAATTACTAAAACAATGCCTACAATACTTACTACTCTTTTCATTCAATCATTCTTTATTGTTAGAATGTCAAAGATAACGGTTATTCCAAGAGAAGCATTCGTACGCAATGCAAAGCGTTGTAAAACAAATACAATTAGAGGTGATCTCTTCCTATAAATGGTTTTAACACTTCAGGCACCCGAACTTTTCCGTTCTCTTCTTGATATGCCTCTAGTATCGCAGAAACCACTCTTGGAAGCGCTAGTGCAGAACCATTTAAGGTATGCGCCATTTCAATTCCCTTTTCACCTTTTCGGCACCTAAGTTGCATTCTTCGGGCTTGAAAACTTTCGAAATTTGAGCATGAACTCACTTCTAACCATCGTTGCTGTCCCGGACTCCAAACCTCAAGATCATATTTTTTGCTTTGAGTGAATCCCATATCACCTGTACACATTAGTAAAGTTCGGTATGGCAATTCAAGTGCTTGTAAAAGCTTTTCTGAATGCTCTCTTAATTTCTCTAATTCTTCGTAAGAAGTTTCAGGTTTAACAATTTTCACCAACTCTACTTTATCGAACTGGTGCAATCTATTTAATCCCCGTACATCTTTTCCGTAAGACCCGGCTTCTCTTCTCCAGCAAGGTGTATAGCAAACATATTTCACAGGAAGGTCACTTTCCGGAAGAATCTCGTCACGATGATAATTAGTAACCGGGACTTCCGCCGTTGGTATGGCAAAAAACTCATCTCTAGGAATTACATACATCATATCTTCTTTATCAGGGATTTGACCTGTTCCTCTGGCCGAATCTTCATTGATAAAGTAAGGAGCTTGCATTTCCGTATAACCGGCGTTCCCTGCTTCATTTATAAAATAATTAATTAATGCTCTTTGAAGTTGAGCAACAGGTCCTATGTAAAAAGGAAATCCTGCACCGGTTACTTTTACTCCTCGCTCAAAATCAACCCAACCATAACGTTCTACAATTTCCCAATGTGGTTTACGCCACTCTTCCTTATTTGGCTCTCCCCAAGTAGCAAATGTCTCATTATCATTTTCTGTAGCACCAACAGGAACCGTCGGATGAGGTACATTTGGAATACGAAGAAGCATATTCTCTCGCTCATCAGCAATCACTTTAAGCTCTTCTTCTAACTCCTTTACATCTTCTTTTAGTTTTGATGTTTCTGCAATTATAGTCTGGGCCTCTTCTTTCTTTCCTTGCCCCATCAATACACCAATTTGCTTGGCTCTAGAATTACTCTCCGTTCGAATTGCATCTACTTTTTGAACAAGTTCTCTCCACTGTTCATCTTTAGCAACAACTTCATCTACCAACGCATTGGATTTCTCCCCTTTGTTGAGCATTCCTTCTTTTACTGCTTCTTTATTTTCTTTTATGAAATTGATGTCTAACATTCGATCATTTGCTTTTAAGTTGAATGTAAAGATAAGACCTATTCTACTCTTGTTGAACCTCTTTTTAAAATTTAGTCTCTATTCAATTTTTATTATCAGACGATATTGATTACCTAATTTTTTAAGGATATAATGAATCTCACAAATAATTATTAGGGTTTTACTTAAAATGAGCAGTTTATTAGACGATATAGATATCTCCATTCTTAATCACCTTCAGGAAAATGGAAGAGCACAACGCAACCAGATTGCTGAATTGGTTGGACTTTCTGTGCCTTCGGTATCAGAACGTATGCGCAAACTAGAAGAGCGTGGTTTGATTACTAATTACAACGCCATTCTAAGCTCAAAAGATTTTCACTTCGATATAACTGCTTTTATGTTTGTAGAAGTGGATGGCTCAGATAATTATCCGAACTTCGTTGAACAAGCTCAACAAGAAAAGGAAATTTTAGAATGTCACTCCATTACAGGAGACGGTTCTCATTTTCTAAAAGTTAGAACAAAAAATACCTCTTCTTTTGAGCAACTATTATCCAGAATTCAATCTTGGAGCGGCGTTAGTAAAACTCGATCAAACCTAGTTCTATCCAGCTTCAAAGAAACCAGGTCGCTCCCAATTGAACAAGCCACAGAATTGATCAAACAATAAGATCTTAAAATTTCTTTAGATTTAGGTTACTTACTAGCTCATTAATCGTTAAATTTACGTCAAAATGACAGACGAAAAACAGTATTAATGGATCGCGAAGTATTTCAAGAACAATATGGGTTATTAGGCACTTCTCCGGAAATGCGCCATGTGATTGATAAAATCATGCAGGTGGCGAAAACTGATATAAGTGTATTATTACAAGGAGAAAGTGGTGTTGGTAAGGATGTAACTGCACGTGCCATCCATGCTTTAAGTGAACGTAAAAGAAATAATCTGATTATTGTTAACTGTGGTGCTATACCGGAAGGGATTATTGAAAGTGAGCTTTTCGGGCATGAAAAAGGAGCGTTTACAGGAGCAAATGAAAGCAGAGAGGGCTATTTTGAGAAAGCCAATGGCGGAACCATATTTCTGGATGAGATTGGCGATACTCCAAAAAATGTACAAGTAAAATTACTTCGTGTTCTTGAAAACGGAGAGTTTTTCAGAGTAGGTTCCAGTAAAGTCCAAACTACTGATGTTCGTGTGATAGCCGCCACAAACCTTAATCTTTGGGAGCTAGTTCAAGATGGTTCTTTCCGTGAAGATCTATACTATAGATTAGATACTGTCCAAATTCACCTTCCTGCTCTTCGCGAACGCCAAGAAGACGTGGTTCCGATATTCAGAAAATTTGTTCAAGAATTCTCAGCTAAGTACGACTCCGTATTTAAAGGATTCTCAGATGAAGCTCGAGAATTACTTATCTCCTATCGCTGGCCGGGGAATATTCGCGAACTTAAGAATGTAGCTGAGCAATTAGTTGTACTTGAAAAGTCTCAATTTATTGATGTAGACAGGCTTCAAAAGTACCTAAAAGGCCGCCAAAGGCAAGGTTCTGCCGATAACCTTCCAATGGTTTCAAATGGAGAAGAGAAGCAGCAGTCAAATTCTCAGAATGATTTTGAACGACGTGATCGCGAGCTGGTATACCGTGCTTTAGTAGAATTAAGAACCGACATCTCTGATGTAAAAAAGATGCTCGCCAATTTCATGTATTCTACTATGTCGAGCAAAGATATCAAAGCGCTCCCCCCTGCTATGCAGCATGATATGGATGAATCTGATGTATCAGAATTAGGCATCAATATTAACGAACATGCTACCTTAGGTATGCAAGAATTACCTGGTAAAGAAACCTCCGATGATGAGCAGGAAGTTCATGAGAGTGATAAGTCTTCTATGGTAAACTTTTTTGGGGGAGATGAAATACCTTCGATCGAAGCTACTGAGCAGTTTCTGATCAAACAAGCTCTCGATAAATACGATGGAAATCGACGACGCGCTTCAGAAACACTAGGCATTAGTGAACGAACTTTATACAGAAAATTAGACCAATACGGACTTGCGTAAGCTCATTCTTATATCAATTGTTGCAGTACTCTCATTCTCAAGCTGTTTGAGATATAGCTTTACTGGCGCTTCCATTCCAGCTGGAGTAAATTCTATATATATTCCATTTTTCCCTGATCGTTCAGGAAGTGGTTTAGGAGATCTGAGTGACCGACTGAATCGAATACTGATCGATCGATTTATAAATCAGAGTAAACTAAATCTTGCCAGCTCAGCGGAAGATGCTGATGCCATTTTAGACGGTTCCATTTCAAGCTACAGCAACCGCCCTTTCAGTATCGGAGGAGACGAACAAGCAAATCAGAATCAGGTTCAAATTTCTGTGAATGCTAGTTTCATTTATACCCAGAATGACGAACCTGAATGGGACAAAGCCTTTAGCGGAACCTTTACTTTTGACCCCACTCAAAATCCCGTTTCCGGGGAGCAAAGTGCAGCAGATGAAGCATTAGAACAGATTGCTAATAATATGTTTACAGATGCGGTAAGTAATTGGTAAAAATTTTGAATCTAGCAATGGCATAGTGTATTATTGCACTCGAAAATAATGGCAGAACTTCCTTTCAACATACCGCAATCTCTACGTTCCTTTAATGAACGATTTGAAAAGAATCCTAAAACCGGGATTACGAAACTTGCTCGTCATTTAAAAAAACGTGGTCCTGATGCCGTTGGACATTTTTTACTCGCTTGGTTTTATCACTTAGATGATCAAAATTCTTTAGCCATTAAAGAAGCTTTGAAAGCTAAAACCTATGCTCCGGGAAGTCCCCTTATGGAACACCTTCACTACTTTTTGGTTCATCCGGAGAAATTTGAAGCTGCTATTCCTGTGCAAAGTTACTCTTCTTCAAAGAAGCTAAATCATTCGAACCGTAAGTCACCTATTCTGGATCTGGATAGCTTAATTGCTATGCTGGAAGCAGTCGAATCTAAACGAATTCGTATCCCGGCTGATGATGAGCCTTTTGATGATACCAACTTGGCACAGGATGCAGAAGAGGTAGAGGATATCATATCAGAAACTCTTGCAAAGATTCACGTTTTACAAGGGAAAAAACAGCAAGCTATTAAAATGTATAATCAGCTTAAAGAGATTCACCCTGATAAATCTGAGCATTTTCAATCTGAGATCGAGAAACTGAACTCAAAGTAAGGAGTAATCTTACATATTTGAGATCCCTCGTGTTAATATCTCTAGCCTTTAAATAAAACTTCCACTTCGGGATGACAGTACGATAGCCAAAGAAAGGCATCAATTAGGAGATCACTTCGCTATCGCTCGTGAATGGTATCTGTAAAAAGTATAAACCTTATCCCTTCACAAATGGGTTGTTCGCTTTTTCATAAGCAACTGTTGTAGCAGGCCCATGACCAGGATATACCTTTGTGTTTTCAGGAAGAGTGTACAATTTTTCTTTGATGGATTTTTCCAGTACTTCAAAATCACCTTGGTACAGATCTGTTCTACCAATACTTCCCTTGAAAAGAGCATCTCCTGCAATAACTAACTCTTCATTTTTAAAATACAAAGACGTGTGGTCGGGTGAGTGCCCTGGAGTGTAGAGACATTCAAACTTGAATTCACCCACTTCAAACTCTGCATCTTTTGGTAAAGCCTCCGGTGTAAAAGAAAAGGCAACCTGATTCAAACCAAACATCGTTGCCTGGCTTCCAAAATTCTCCCATAGGAAGAGATCGTCAGTATTTACATAGACTTTTACTTCAAAGTCTTTTAACACACGCTGAAGCCCCAGTACATGATCTACATGAGCATGAGTTAGCACGATGGCTTCTAGTTTTATTTTACCTAAAGCTTTTCTGAAAGACTGATATTCTGCTTCATTTGAAAATCCCGGATCTATAAGAATTGCAGATCCGTTATTAATGAGTAAATATGTGTTCTCGGCAAAGGGGCCGACTTCAAAGATTTTAATATCCATAACTACATATAAAAAAAGGATGCAACCCGTTACGGTGCATCCTTATATTCAAAAAAATAAATTTACTTCTTTTTAGCGTCGTACATGCGCTTAAAGCGATCAACACGACCTGCTTTAGCAGAGAAATTGTTGTTCTTTGTATAAAATGGGTGATTTTTTGAATCTACCTCACTTTTATAAATTCCGTCTTTTGTGTTCATAGTACTTCTGGTCGTAACCTCAGTACCGTCACTCATGACAACTGTAATTTCTTTGTAATCTGGATGAATACCGTTTTTCATAATGCTGGCTGTTTCGAATTTTTCAAAGGTTATAAATATAAGATTATATCTGAGCTAATTCAATCCTTTTATCCATCAAAATCTTCATAGCCTTCATCGTCATTCATTCCACCAATTGAGGAGAACATAGAACCTAACATATCGGTATAAATAGCTTCGTCATCGAGGTCTTGTTTGCTCAATAATGAATTCTGATACATTGCTTCTAACACCAGATCCATAGTGGCATACAACTCTTCATTCTCAATATTTTTGATATGCTTTTCGACCAATTCCTTAAGTCCTGTGACGCTATTTAAGGCTTTTTTGTATTCTTCAGCTGATAAAACATCAGGGATATTTACCTCATTTCCACTGGCAAACCAATCAGTAATAGATTGATAGATTTCTTTTACACTCTGAGCTTTACTTTGCGGGTCGGGAAAGATGTTTTTAAAAGTCTTGTTAATCGCTTTCCCAATAATATGTTTTGCTACACTAATAGCTCCTTCTTGCTCTCCTTCATATACTAGTTCTAACTTCCCTGTGAGAGCGGGAACCATATGAAAAATATCAGCGATTCTTACCTGTGCAGAGTTTTCATTATTAATAACAGCTCTTCGTTCTGCGGATGAAAAAACTTGTTCCATCGCCGTTATAGTCATTCTGGTTGAAACACCACTTTTCTGATCGATGTATTCCGAGTTTCTAGCTTCAAATGCGGTTTGTTCAATAATTTCTCGATAGATGTCAGAAATATGTACTTTGATTCCACTTTCTCGATCTTGCCATGCTTCTTGCTGCGTAATTTTTACACCAACTTCGATTTCTCTTGGATAATGCGTTATGATTTGAGCATCAATTCTATCCTTAAGCGGAGTAATTATATTTCCTCTATTCGTGTAATCCTCAGGATTGGCAGAAAATGCCATAGATACATCAATAGGCATTCTGATATTAAACCCTCTAATCTGAATATCCCTTTCTTGCATGATATTCAGTAAAGCAACTTGTATTCTCGGTTGTAGATCGGGCAATTCATTGATAACGAATATCCCTCGGTTTGTTCGAGGTATCAATCCATAGTTGATCACATTTTCATCCGCGAGATCTAATTTCTTGGTAGCAGCTTTTATTGGATCAATATCGCCAATTAAATCGGCCACTGTAGTATCAGGAGTAGCTAGTTTCTCTCCGTACCTGTATGAGCGGTGTAGCCATGCGATCTCTGTATCATCACCCTGCTCGTCAATAATACTTTTAGCGTACTTCGAAATAGGATTTAAAGGATCATCATTAATAACAGAACCCTTTACAACTGGAATATATTCATCTAAAAACTGAACCATCGAGCGAAGAATTCTTGTCTTAGCCTGACCTCTTAATCCTAATAAGATCATATCATGTTTAGAAAAAATAGCATGTTGAATTTGAGGTAATACGGTCTTTTCATAGCCAAGTATATTCGGAAACAGATCTCCCCCCTCCCTAACTCTGGCTATCATGTTTTTTCTAAGTTCTTCTTTTACAGAAATGGATTCCCATCCATTGTCTTTTAGCTCTTTAAGGGTCGTAATTTTTTTATGTAATTCGCTCATAATATCCTATTTACTCATTGAACCGAGATAAATTCTTCTTCATTCAAAAAAATGCCAACTAATTTAATTTATCAGTTTCGTAAGAGCTCTAGCTTTTACTAGTGTTTCTTCCCATTCTTGCTCAGGTACCGAATCTGAAGTAATTGCACCTCCAACGGGATAAACCAATTGTCCATTTTGAACCATTGCCGTTCTTATCACCACACTGAAATCAAAATCATCGGCTGGAGTAAAATATCCGATCGCTCCTGAATAGATTCCTCTTTTATAATCTTCCAGTTTCTCAATCGCTTTCATTGCAGATACTTTAGGCGCTCCGGTCATCGAACCCATGGGAAAGCAAGCTTTCAGAATTTCTACGCTGCTAATATCTTTTTTAGCGTCCCCTTCAATACTAGAAACCATTTGATGTACTGTTTCAAAACTTTGAATCTCAAAGAGATTAGAAACTTTTACCGTTCCTTTTTCTGCGATTTTGCTTAGATCATTTCTGACTAAATCTACAATCATCAAGTTTTCAGCTCGTTCTTTTTCTGAATTACTTAATGCTTCTATTTTCTGGGCATCATCTTTTTCTGACCTTGAGATAGTTCCTTTAATGGGCTGTGATCGCACTTTTTTCCCTACTTTAGATAAAAACCGCTCAGGTGAAGCAGAGCAAACTTCTAAATCCTTCATTCGTATGTAACTTCCAAAAGGAACCGGACCTATCGACTTCATTTTCTGATATAGATCCCACGCTTCTCCTTTAAAGTTGAATGCCAACGGATGGGATAAATTAATCTCGTAAAATTCTCCTTCTTTAATGAGTTGCTGTGCAGCAAGTATCCGCTTTATATAATCTTCTTTTGAAATTTGATGAATACCTTCTAAATGAATATCACCTTCAATAATAGTATTAGGTAGATCTTCGGGTAAACTTCCTTTTAGGGCCTTGGCTTGATTTCCGGAATCAATTTCTACTACCAACTCGGGGACGAAAAAAAACATGTCTGGAGAATCATTCAACTTCTTATTATTGGAATGCAGGTGTTCAACATAATTCTTTAAATCATAACCAAGAATTCCAAAAACCCAGCTGTCATATTTTCCCCTGAATTCTTTGAGAGCCTCCCATGGATTCATTTTATAAACAGTTTCTTCCTCGCCCTCCACAAAATGCACTTCATTTCCGTAAGCTCTCACAGACGCAATAGTTCCGGCTGCAACAAATGATCTTTTGCTCTCGGGATGATTCCCCATTTGAGATTCCAAAAGAATAAAATCCCCTTTATTCTGGTAAAATCGTCTTATTTGCGATATGAGTTTTGTTTTATCTGTCATACTATTTACTGCGAACGATTATAAGGGTTATCCATCATTTATTTCAGGGTTTTCTTATTTTTAATGACACTTAATTTTTTATGTTCTATAAACAGATAGCAAAGCCACTCGTATTTAAAAAAGATGCCGAACAAGCTCATGATTTAGCTCTTAAGGTTTCTTCTTTAACCAATGAATCTAAACTTCTTCAATCACTTGCTTCACTTGTGTATGGTGGTGGAAAAAATATTGAGCAAAATTTTTGGGGATTATCGTTCAAAAATCCTATCGGATTGGCTGCTGGTTTTGACAAAAATGGAACCACACCTAAAGCGATGCAAGCCCTAGGTTTTGGCTTTGTAGAGATTGGGAGCATTACAGCACAACAATCAAGTGGTAATCCCAAACCCAGAGCTTTCCGCCTTCCTGAAGACCGATCATTAATAAACCGCATGGGTTTAAATAATGAAGGTACGGATAGAATTATTGAACGACTTAAAAGCTACAGTTTAGATATTCCACTTGGGGTAAATATTGCAAAAACAAATGATGCTAGTATTCATGGCGCTGAAGCAATTCTAGATTACGTTTATAGCTACAAAAAAGCGCAAGAAGTTGCCGATTATATCACAGTAAATATTTCTTGCCCAAACACAGGAGAAGGTAAAACTTTTGAAGACCCTGAAGCATTAACTGCTTTATTAAGTGAACTTGAAATATCTAATTCAACTACTCCTACGCTGGTAAAATTTTCGGTAGATACAGAATTTAATACACTGAAAAAATTGGTTGAAATATGTGAAAAATTTGATGTAAACGGATATGTGGCTACTAATACCTCCTCAAATAGAGCTCAATTAAAAACTTCTAAAAGCACATTAGAGTCGATAGGAAACGGAGGATTGAGTGGAGCTGCAATTGCGCTGAAAAGTGATCAGGTAATTTCTCAATTGTATGAAATTTTAAAAGGAAGCAAACCTATTATTGGTGTAGGTGGCATTGATAGCGTGGAATCTGCTCAAAGGAAAATTGATCTCGGAGCTAATTTACTACAAGTATATACGGGAATGGTTTATGAGGGTCCTGGGCTAATCAAAACGATAAAGAACAAGCTCGTTTTCAAATAACCATACTACTTGATTGGAAAACTAAATTGACATGTAACCAGCACGGCTTCTCCATTCACAAGATATGGATTGAAAGTTAAACTATTCTCAATTGCAGAATTATAGGCTTCAACTATTTTTTCAGCATGATTAGACGAGACTAATTCAAAAGCTTCTAAAACTCCCCGCTGATTAATCGAAAACTGATAAACTATCTTCTCATTTTCAGATTCGAAGTTCTCGATTCCATTTAAGAAAGCATCTAATCCTTCTCTTATTTGAAGAGGTGATTCTAATTCGCTACAAGAAGTAACTCCTGATCCATTGTCTCTATCTATATCTCTATTTTCTGATATCACAGTTTCTGCTTCAATTGGTTTTTCTAACTCTGATTCTAAAATTATTACCCTTGAAGCTAATGAAGAGTTCTGAAAATTAGCATTAAACCTATCTATGTTAGTTCTCACACTATCCCAATAAATACCGTAATACGGAAATGTACCATTGAAATTTGGCTGAGTTAAAGACGAATCCACCAACGCTTGAAGACCACTCATTTCCAATTCTGAGAGAGAGGTATCGTTGACCGCTATCTTTGCTGAATCTTGGGCCATTTTAAAAGCCGCTTGAGAGTTTTGCCAATTTTGCTTCTGCGAGTTCCATTTCTCATAATTCGCAACATAAACAGAATCTTCTTTTGCTAATTCTATGTATATGTTTATGGCATCAAATAAAATAGATGGAGACTCATTCTCATTGACATTATCTAAAGCGAGTTGACTGCTTTTCTTTGCAAATTCACTTTTTGTAAGAGATGTATCCTTCTTTAAATTTTGATACAGTATTGGCAGTGACAACTCTTCCTCAATAACCTCTCCTTTTCTTTCTAATCCATATTTATCTGCTAACATTTGAGCGTACCGTGAATTAGGAAATCTATTTATCAGTATCTCAGCATTTTTAATTGCATCATTCTCCTTCCCTAAAACGCTTTGAACTTCAGATAGTGAATAATAAGAAACCGGTAATTCATCACTTTCAGGATAATTTTGAGCTATATCTTTAAAATATATTTCTGCGCTATCGGGCATATCCAGAGAAATGAAGAATAAATTACCTAGCTCATATTTCAAGCTTGCTATCTCTTTTCTAGCATCTCTCTTTTGCTCTAAAGTAAATGGCACTTCTGAAAGGTCTATAGAAGTTTCTATAGTCGTAATGCTTTCTTGATCTACATTGCTTTCTGTATTGGAACTTACAGCTTGCCCCGAAGGTCCAGACGACCTTATTGCTTCTTGAATTCGCCAATTATCAACAAGAGGTCTATTCCCCCAAACTGCAACAAACTGAATTCTTGCATTGGCCCTCATTGTTTCACTATTTACGTTTAAAAATCCATTGCCACTTTCTGCAGTTGCCGTATTAGATGGTGATGAGACATTAACTAATGTATTCTCTTCCTGCTCTTGACTTCTTTTTTCTGATTCAATCTCTGTTAACCTTTCTCTTTTTATTTTTGCAACTAAAGAGTCAAGTTTAGGCTGTGATAGATTTGACACCCATAACAAACTGTCTCGAAATTGAAGTTCATTCTTTAGAGCTGAATACTCTCCAAATGAAACCGCGAGCTCATTGGCATTATAATTTTCCGGTAGATTTTGGATGGGGGCATTTTGGCGAGAAGATGTATCATAGTATGCTGCAGCCATTTCAAAATTATTATATCCAAAACGATAAACTTCTGCCAACCCATTATAAACCAATGCTTTTGTCTCTACCGAAGGCTGATTAAACCTATCTTTCAAGATATCCTTATAAACGCCCTCTGCCCTTACAAAATCTTTTTGCTCTTGGTAAGTTCTGCCTATCTCATAATCTAATTCGGTTTTATAGTCTCTGTTTTTATCATCCTTCACCATTTTGGTAAAAGTTTCCAAAGCAGATCTATTATCACCTAGAATACGAGACGTTTCCGCTAGTCTTCTAAGAGCCAGATATTGCAACTCATACTCATGATAAAAATCTGAAACCCTCTCATAAGCTTTAAATGCCTGTCGGTAATTTTCTGTTTTCTCATGTAGTTGACCTAATAGAAAATAGCCTCGTTCTTGATATTTTTTTGAGACTAATTGAGGCAAAGCTTCATTAAGCTCTACTATTGCTCCCACCCAATTTTCTTGGTCAACATAATATTGGGCTAAAATAGATCTCAATTCTGCTTTATTCCGAACGGTCCATAATCCTTCTCTATTATCTAACTCTTGAATTATATATTGGACTCCTTGTCCATATAATTCCATTTCTAACAATACGCGACTTCTCCACAAAATTGATTCTTCAATCAGAGACTCATCTTTTGTAGATAATGCCAACTCTTGAAATTTTTGATCTGCAGAAAAATATTCCTGTTTAAAAAAATAGGACTTTCCAATTAGACTCAGAGAATTATCTACCCATTTTGAGTCTTCATGCTTTCGTAGAATTTCAGCCCCTTTTTCGATCGCTTTATCAAAATCTTGTGCACCCGCATTAACTGGCACCTCGTGAATTCTAATAGGCTGCTGGGGATTGTATGATGCCTCGGCGTTTAGAACTTTATCAAGACCGCTATTATAGCTTTTTTTAGCATTATAATAAGTATTATAATAAGCAGTAAAATTACCCCATCTTGTCTTTAAGCTCGTTCCACAGCCAATAAACAAAATACTTATAAATAAAAGAGCGATTAATTTCCGCATTAAGCATTTTACTAAAAAACTTAAAAATTATTCAATAGTACTAACTTTGATCATGTTTGTACTTCCTCTTTTTGCAATAGGAATACCAGTTGTTAGTATGGCGCGATCCCCTTTTTTAACAAAACCATTTTCTTGAAGAAATTCTTCCATCAATTTAACACCCATGTCTGTATCAAATATCTTTTCAACTCTTACAGAGTATACTCCCCACACAAGGTTTAATTGACGTCGTACCTTCTGGCTTTCTGTAAAAGCTATAATTGGAGCATTCGGTCTAAATTTCGCTATTCTTCTAGCAGTACTTCCAGAATTAGTAAGAGTACCGATAACTTTTGCTTCAACATTTTCAGCAATACTTACACATGAGAACGAAAGACTTTCTACTACTTGCTTTTCTTTCCATTCCGGCTTATCAAAAGCGAGGTTATTAAATAGATTTACCCGATTCTCTTCAACACGTCTACATATTCTATCCATTACATTAACAGCTTCCATAGGATATTTTCCTGAAGCAGTTTCTCCAGAAAGCATTACTGCATCCGTTCCATCAATTACAGCATTCGCTACATCTGAGCTTTCGGCTCTTGTAGGCCTTGGATTATTAATCATCGAATCTAGCATCTGTGTTGCCGTAATTACCGGCTTTCCTGCCATTCTACATTTTTCAATTAATCTCTTTTGAACTATAGGTACTTCTTCTGTTGGTATTTCAATTCCCAAATCTCCTCTGGCAACCATAATCCCATCACACTCTTCAATTATCTCATCTATTACTTCTAGTGCTTCCGGTTTTTCAATTTTTGCAATTATTGAAGCCTGACTACCTGCAGCACGCACTCTAGATACAATATCTCTAATATCTTTGGCTGACCTTACAAACGAAAGCGCAATAATATCTACATCTTGTTTAATACCAAATTCAAGGTCTTTAATATCCTTTTCAGTTAAAGCAGGAATAGAAATTTTCACATTTGGAAGGTTCACTCCTTTTCTGGATTTAAGTAAACCTCCCACTATCACTTCAACCTTTAAATCTTCCTCTGTTTTTGATACTACCTTAAACTCTAATAGTCCATCATCTAATAATATTGTGTTCCCTATTTCAGCTTCTTTGACTAAACCACTATAATCGATAGGTATTTTAAGAGGAGAACCTTCTATTTCGTCTGCAGTAATAGTAACTATACTACCAGTCTTTAAGACTTGACCACCATTTTTCATAGTCCCAACTCTTATTTTAGGACCTTGTAAATCCATTAAAACAGGAATACTGTATTTATTTTCTTTTGCTACTTTTCTAATGATTTTTATAACTCTTGCATGGTCTTTATGGGTGCCATGAGAAAAATTGAGTCTTGCCACATTCATCCCATGCAACAATAAATTTTCGATTCCTTTTTCAGTATTACAGCTTGGACCAATTGTACAGACAATCTTAGTTCTTCGTCTTGTGGATATCATTGATGTAGAAAAATTATGATTACATTTATAAGGCTACAAATGTATGCTTTATAAAACAGATTATTAAATATATTATAGATTATCTGCTAAAATTAACCCGCTCAACCAAAGTTGTACTTGCTGGTAGTGAATTTGATAATAATCCCTAGATCGTTGTAGTAAAAAATTATCAAATGGGTAATACTTATTTTTGATTCTTGAAGCTTCGAAATAGAAGTTTTTTTCAAACTCAGCAGAGTTATGAGAATAACCCCATCTTATTCGCTGTAGGTATTTTTCAGTATTCCAAGGTGGCCCATAAAGTATATATATATATCCTCTATCTGTTTTCCATCCCTCCTTAAAATTTGAAAACTGCTTATTTGCTTCCTCCACTCTTTCATAGAAAAGTGAAATGGTTGCTTTTGCTTTTGACTTATTCTTGATATTCTTTAGCCAAAACCTATCTATAGATTTCTTTAACTCAAGATCATTATCAATACTCATAAGCTCATCATGCTCTTTTTCACCCATTAAATAAATTAACGGAGCAGCTAATTCCCTAGAGCTCTTAAGGGTAGGATAATTGGGACTTTTAACTCCAAAATCTCTGGCTTTATAAAAACTTGTTTCTTCTGAAGAGTTTGAAAAGACTTCAAACCGATAATTACCTCGATCTAATTTTGGATATGAAAATTCAAACAGAATATTACCATTTGTTGTAATAACTCGTCTTGAACTTGATATTTCCACCTCTTCACTATAGTCTATACCTTTATAAGCTATATTTCCAGGGGTATAATTCCTTTCATTCATCAACCTCGCATAAGTTGTGTCAGACTCAAATTTTAATAACCGAGATTCAACAACTATTGATTCTTCTGAAGCTTGACTAACTATTTGAAAAGCAAATTTTACAGAATCTGTATCGGAAGAAAAATCATAAGTTGTTAGAGGAATATAGTCTGTAACGTCTGAAGCTAAGTTTTTTGTTAGCACACGGATGTTGGGAAGGTTTGAATTTGAAGTAACTCTTCCAGGATCCAGTACTATAGTTTCAGTACTTCTTGTGCTAGACTTTGTACTGGAAGCATCTCTATATGTAACATTTACTATATATTCACCAGGATCAACAACATATTCTTTCTCAAATAAATATGTTTCTTGGCTCTCAATAATACTATAATCTTTATCAGTGATACTAATAGGATAACTATGATTCCCAACCGTAATTGGCATATCTCCTTGCTTAACAATACTTATGTCAAATTCTCCTGCTGACCTATATGTATCTTCGTTCTTCTTAAATACTAGGCTGCCATACACTAAGTCTACAGCAATAGATAAATAAGATTCCCCATCATCAGATACATAACTCGTAGCAGCTAATCTTAGCTCTGGATATCCTTCCCTATATTGATAGTTTTCTCCCGCATCAATATTATCTACATATGAATTGGAACAAGAAATGGTCGATAATAAAATTAACCATGTTATAAAAATCTTATTGAGCTTTATAAAGTTAATCTTATTATCGACCATTCTATTTCTGTTCCGATATATTAAAAATAATGTCTACACGTTTATTGTAGTAAAGTACCTGTGATATAATCCTTTAATTCATAGGCCAAATCTTTTACATAATCCTTGCCTTCATCAGTAAAACTAAATTTCTCAAAATCCATTCCAGATATTTTTTTACCTCTTTGTCTTATCTCAACATCCACATCATAATACGCAGTATTATAGCTTATATCAGCGGATCTGTCTCTCGAAAGTTTCGACTTAAAAATCAATTGTATTTGAATTGCTTCATACCCTAAACTTCTCTCATCAGCAAAGGGCTCTCTTTCCGTCCAGTAGCTTTCTATATAAAAACCTCCCATAGAAGAATACTTCTCATTTCTAGCAATATCATACCCATATCTTTGAATTACACGGTTTACAAAGTTATCAACTTTATCTTCAGCTATTACACCTAATTCTAAATCATATTTGTTATCTATTCCATCCTTTAATCCACTGGATGAACCACATGATACGCCGACAATAAGTAAAATAAATAACTTAAATGTTATCATTAAACGATTGTTCATGTTTATGGTACCTTTATTTATCATTTTATCATTAATTTAAAGCTTTTAGTTGCAAACTAATATACACAATATATATTGTTTAAGCCTCGATACATATATTCTTTTAATCATTACCTTGGCTTTTTATTTAGAGCAACTCTTCTATTATCTAAAATTATTAATAATAGATTTGTCCAGTTTCTTAGGAGGAGCTAAGTATGGGTTGTTTGAAGAAGCTTTTGCTCCACCATACGTATATAATTCCTCAAGTAAGATCAACAACTCACCCGCTGGTACAGGATAATGCTGAATTGAACCTGGCTTGTACGTGTTGAATCTTCTTGCGTCTCCCATTGCAGTAATGGTTGAAGACAAGAATAATTCAATAGTTCTTTCGTACTGTATAGCCTCAAGAATGTCTGCATCTGAGTCTGCTATTGTTAATGGCGTTAAATCTCCACGAGTTACACGTGTATTGTTAATCGCATCAACTGCAGCTTGACGATTTGCAGCATCTGTGGTTCTAATTACCGCTTCTGCATAC
>JBDVIC010000013.1:0-1792 GCA_039962805.1 Balneola sp.
GACGTGATAGAAGTAAAACCGCTTGAAGTTCCGTCTTGGTACAAAATGCCAGTTGTTGCAGAAACCAATATTTTACCGTTCAGAGCTTACGCTTAGGAGTCTGTATGTTGAAAATCGAAGTGTTCAAAGAAGATGTGAAAATCACATCTAGAGTTATGCCAGGTAGAGACGGAAAACCATCTAGAACTATTTATGAGCAGGACGCCTATGTGTTTTTGGAAGGTCGATTCCCAACGTTAACCAAAGTTCAGTTAGACGAAGGCCAAGAGCCTTACGAAGCTGGGCTTTATACATTCCACAGCTCATCTTACGTAGTGAATAACTTTAATAGCGTTGAGCTTAAAAAGTATGGAAAAATCATCGTACCGCTAGAAGTCGAATTATAGAGTACACGCAAAACTAACGCTCAGAAGCTCTGTATGAGCCCAAAAAGCCCCTCAAAATCAAACTAGTCTAAGTGCGTATTATGGGTCTAAATTATGTTGAGAGGTTTGCTGAAAGCCTGAATGAAATCAAACGTGGGCGATGGATATGCTCAATTAGAAAGGTCAGCTTGCTGGCCTTTTTTAATGCTCATCGTGAGAATCGTTTTACGATTGAAGCCCATAATATAATTTGCATAATACGCGGGTTCTTGTTTTAACGATTAGATAGTCTTATGATTACTGGGCAAAAGAAAGCCCAAAGAGCTGTAACTCTTCAGGCTTGGATAAATTAGTTTTTGCTTTTTATAATTTTGACTAGAGCTGTTATTGCGGTTATCACAGCAGCTATTGCCAATAGTAGGTTTGTTAGGTCTTCGATATAGTTGATCTCCCTAAATTAAGAGCCCTGAGCCGAATGCTTAGGGCTTTTTTGTAAGTACCGTCGAAGAGTCACAATTATATCAAAGCTCTCTTTAGGCAACCTGTATGTTTAAGGGATTAATATAAGTTTAGATGCTTTATTGTACGATAATTATGCATGAGTATGAAATTAAGTATATGATTTTGTTGTCTTTTAATTTTATGGAAAATATTTTGTGATGAAGATCTCAAATTTTCTCGTGCAGTTTATGTTCGTTGATTTAATTCGATTTTCACTGCTATAAGCTCGCTTGTAGAGCGAAAATGAGTGGACAAGCGAAGCGCGTCAGTAGGGCTTGACGCGCCGGAAGGTACACTATCTTTAATAGTGTACTCTTGGAAAAATATTTTCCGTTTCTCCCCAAAATTGAAACCTGTGACGAATTTCGATGAGCGATACTGAGCGAGGAGAAATGAGAAGCAGGTTGAACGAAAAGAGGTTGGGGTTCTTGTAACACCCCAACTAACTCCGGAATTCCGGAATTTATCGCAATAACTTCTCGGTTTCGCTGACTGTAACGACGCTTGCGTCGTAGTCATCTCGGCTTAAATTTTTCATATCTTCAAAAAACGCTTCATGATCAGGAATCGTTTTCCACGTATACATCGTTACGACTTCATGTTGCACTCTAGAAAGAGCCATTTGGATGATGAACTCTTCCAAGTCCATTTTCTTATTGAGAGCCCCAGAGCAAATTTCGTTAGGCGTGATCTTCAGGTGCTCAGCGAGTAATTTGATCTGAGTTGCTTTAGGTTCAGTCTCTCCATTTTCCCATTTCAAGTAGGTTTGCTTTGCTACTTTTACACGCTTTGCGATTTCTTCCTGCGTATAGCCACAGTCTATGCGAGCCGACTTAATTACATCTTTCAACATCAAAATATCCTTATGAGTACGCTTTTTTATAAGTATACCACCCGCATTTCGTACCATCGTGTTGAAATACGCT
>JBDVIC010000014.1:0-3009 GCA_039962805.1 Balneola sp.
ATATCTCCCCATTGAACAACAAAGAATCAGGTCGTTTGCACTTGATGCTTTTGATATATCTGAAATAAAAAAAGCGCTATATCAAAGCGCGATTATTCAAATAAAGAACATTTCAAATATTGTTGATTTAACAACAATCAATAGAGAACAATTTCTATTTGGTATTCAAACGAATAATTTAAATACTTATCAAAAAAGATATGTAGAAAGCCTTAAAACAATACTCGATATGATAAAAAATAATATACGGCTGAGTCTAACTCAGCAACGACACCATCAAGATTAATATTTATTGACCGACAAAACATTAATATAAAGGACTTATTATGAAACTATATAAGAAGCTGATAGTTATATCTTGCACTCTTATACCCTCTTTCGCTATGGCACTTAAGCCTTCCGAAATACTTTATTACGAAGGACTATTGCCTATTTTTAATGGCGTCCCTCAAAACCATTTAACGGTAACAGAAGAAGGGATTTCAGGGATCGTGATTGATGATGAAGCATTAGTATTTTCATCTGAAGCAATACTCGAAATACAAACAGCGAATGCCAATGTAGATTACTATGAAGCAGAGATTAATTCAGCGCATTGTTATTCTGAAGCTATCGGTGGACCCGATGGTTGTAGTCAGCGATTAGTCTCCTTAAAAAACAAAATAATCAGTATACTTTCTACGACAACATCACCTGATGCAACGCTAGCAAGAAATGAACTCGGAAGAGCCCTACATACCTTACAAGACTTTTATGCGCATTCGAATTGGGTGAATGACCTATCCAAACAAGACACGTTATATTCTGCATTGACAAATGCTCAGCCCTATTTACCTTTGCAAGATGAATATGAAGGAACGGCTGATATCCAGAGCAACAAAACCTGTGAATGGGACACCGATGCCGCCGGTAATGAACAGCCTTTTCAAACATTAGCACTAGGGAAACGTGGACTTTCTACCATTACAACGGGCTGGATCGGAGGTGATCCTCTACTTTACAAATGTGAGCATGGTGAGGGTGATGGCAATGGACTGAATAAAGACACACCTGCTCAAACCTACCATGATGAAGCCGTAAGGTTAGCAACTTTACATACAAAAGCTTATACAACCGATATTCTTACTGAAGTATTAAACTCAACAATCTTAACACCTACACAACGAAAACAAAATGTGAATAAATTCCTTGGGGTATTAGGAACCACAAACATTGGTTTTGTTATCGATACGACAGGAAGTATGAGTTCAGTCATTGAAGGCGTAAAAAGTGCAATGCAAAGCACAGTAGTAAGACTGGATACCGAAAATAAGGATATTACCAACTTTCATCTAATTTCGTACGGTGATCCTGGTATTGGTGATGTTTTAACAGCTACTGATAGCGTGGGAATGTTAAATAATATTAACTCGGTTCAACTTAACGTACCAGACAATGGTGGTGATGACCCAGAAAAAACGATGGATGCATTACTCAAAATTCTTGGTACTGCTGTTGAAAATTCATTTTTATATGTATACACCGACGCCAGTACGAAGAATGGTGGTTTAGCATCAGCGGTAATCAAACTAGCGAACGAAAAAAACATTACAATTTCTTTTTTCCTAACTATGTCATATGATCAACCTTATTATTTAATCTCTCAAGCAACTCAAGGTTTTATGATTAAATATGAGCATTCTCCTGAGGGTGCTGAAGGGACATTTGAGTTCATCGCCCCATTATTTGATGACAATATATCAAAACAACTCAATGTAGCTGGAAAGTTAGTCAGTGTTGACGTACCTGTTACATCAGAAGCACTACTTGTAAAAGCTCAGACATCTGCCAAAGTTTATCCAGAATATATTCCTCAAAAGAGTATGAGTAATGATGCAGCATCGTCGTCAAATACAGAGCCAGTGATTGAACCTATTGATGAAGAGCCCATTTATACCAGTAAAATAGAGGCAGCCTCGACAGAATATACTTCGTATTTCGAACAGAAATTCTACGTTGACGATACAACAACCAAAGTAATCATAGATATCGACCTTTACTCATCGGCGTCTTACATCATCACCAGACCTGATGGTACTCAGGTACTTGCAACGGATGAGGGCGTAAATGAACTCACCATTGTTTCATTTATTCCGTATTTTATTATCACTGACGTAATGGTCGGAGAATGGTCTATTGAGTTACTAGGGAGATATGAAGAAGAATATGAAATTGATATTAGTGTAGTTTCAGATATCAGAGTTGTAGATTTCGGTTTTAAAGAGTTTAAAGGTCACCCCGAGCATCAGTCATTATTCCCAATTAACGGCAATCCAACCAATGTGTCTGAGCAACTTGTTTCATTTTCAATTCTTGGAAATGTGAGTGATGTATCCATGGCAATTCATTCAGAAGATGGCAGCTTCATCAAAGATACAACACTGACCCAGATGGCAAGTGGTGACACTTCGCGTTATGTCGGACAAATGACTCTTCCTGATGAACCCTTCATTTTTATCATTGAAGGAAAAACAGCCAGCGGTGAAAGGTTCACTCGTACTCATGACGATATTTTTACACCAGAAAAAGTCACAGTAAGTCCCATCAGTGACCCATTGCTGACTTTTTCTCCTGATACTGAGTATGACATTGGTTTTACCGTTTCTAACTTAGGAGAAGCGAATAACTTTTTGTTAGAGGCTGAATTGCCCGATGGTACCCCTATCACGATTGTAGAGAACGAAATATCACTCGAGCAAAATGAAACAAAAGAAGTAAGAGTGGTATTTACAACCCCTGCTGATCTAACGGGATTAAGTGAACTAAATATTATATTAACAGCATCAACTGTATTCATACCAACAAATGCAGCTGCACCAACAACCACTAATTATGCGATATTCACTGCAAGTATCGATCATGGAGATTCTGATGGAGATAGCGTAAGCGATACAACAGAAAGTCTTATTTATGATGGTAACTCAGATGGAATAGTGGATAGTCAGCAAGCCAATGTCATTTCATTGTTAC
>JBDVIC010000015.1:0-169250 GCA_039962805.1 Balneola sp.
GTCCAACAGGACTCTCCGAATTTGAAGGTGATTCTAGCGCAAGGGTCCCACCCGTTCCCATCCCGAACACGGACGTTAAGCCTTGCAGCGCCGATGGTACTGCACTCGTGGTAGAGTAGGTCATCGCCTTCTTCTTTTTTACTTAAAGCCTCAAGATCTTCCTTGAGGCTTTTTTTATGTTTATATGGCAATTGGATGTTTTTCTTATTGCTTATATTATTCAAGCATGAGAAATCTATTTGTTACAATTATTTTGCTGTTGGTTTCAGCAGGACCAATCAATTCACAATCCATTCTAGATTGGACCGCATATACTTCTTTTAGAACGGTTAATGATATTCTACAAGATGAAAATGACAATGCTTATTTGGCTACTGAAGGCGGGATAGCTATTTATCAAGACACAGTTCTTATTAAAACCTTAACTGTTATTGACGGTTTAAGTAGATTAAATAGTAGGTCGATTGAGTATGATCCGGTTTCAAAGTCATTATTTGTTGGTTATGTAGATGGAATGATAGATATGATTGATATTGAAACGTTTGAAATTCGGAAAATAGACGATATAGCTAGAAATTCTGTTTTTTCTTCTAGGAGCGTGAACAAAGTATTAGCTAATGAAGAATTGCTATTTGTAGCTACGGACTTTGGAATTGTTGAATATGATATAAATTCTTTACTCGTAAGAAACTCGTATTTAAAATTAGGTAGTTTTGATCGGGGTTTAGGTATAAATGATATTAAAATAATTGAAAATAAATTGTATGTGGCTACTAATGAGGGAATCGCATATTCAGAACTAGATGGTAACTTCCAAGAATCAGATTGGGAAAATTTTGATCAAAGTTCAGGGCTTGGGACAGGAGCTATAACAACGATTGGATTTTTTAACGACGTCTTAGTTGCTTCATCAATTGATGAAAACTATAAATTTGAAAATGGTAATTGGGTTGTAAATCCAATATTCAATGATAATGTGATAATTGATTATCAACCAAAAGGATCGAAGACAGTAGCACTTTCAGAGAAGAACTTATTCATAGAAGAGAATTCAACAATAAATATAATTTTTCTAAGTGGTGTAAATGGAACTTCGTTGAGTAGTTCAAATTCTGATGAGGTTTTATTTGGTACTTTGAACGACGGTATTGGAACGACAAATAGTATCGAGAATAGTTTTGAACTTATAACTCCAGAGGGACCATATCAGAATTATTTTCAAGGCATTTCTTTCGACGATGGTACTCTAATATCTTCATCTTCTCAGAAATCGGCTCAAAATTTTAGTATAGATAAAGGAAAAGGTTTTTACATATTTGATGGATCAAACTGGAATAATGTAAACGCTTATAACAACCAAGAGCTAAATCAGACAGGTTATCGCCTTTCATTTACAAGCCTAGCTACTGATGACTATTTTTATTTTGGGAGCTGGGGACAAGGTATCTCTCGGTTCGAAAAAGATACTGAAGAAGTAACCGTATTTAATGAAACAAATACAACAATTAGGGGGTGGTCTGGTGCTGCCTTAGATTATCCGGTGATGATTGGTTTGGAACAAGATTCAAAAGGAAATGTATGGACAGTTAGTAGGTTTGCTGAAATTCCTCTTTACAGACAGACTCCGGGTGATAATGATTGGCAACCATTTGATAAGATTAATTCAATTAATAGTTCTGATCTTTATGAAGGCTTATTTATAGATTCTTTTGATTTAAAGTGGATCCCTTTACAGAATGAGCTGACTAGTGGAACTGGCTTGTTGATTATTGACTCTAAAGATCCAGAGAATGAAAATGATGATGTTGGAATAAAACTTACAACTGACTCAAATGGAGGGAATTTACCTGATAATAAAGTGAAAGCTATCATTGAAGATAAAAATGGTGAAGTGTGGATAGGTACTGAAAGGGGTATTGCGAAATTTATATTTCCTGAATTAATAATAAATGGTTCAATACAAGAAAAAACAGCTCAATGGTTGGTTAATGAGGATACTACGGCACTTTCAAGATTTCTCTTAAGAGACATAAATGTTAGTTCAATGGCAGTAAATAGTGCTAATGAGAAATGGATTGGAAGTACTAATGAAGGGGTTTGGTTGCTAAATGAAGAGGGTAGTAAAATTATTGAGCACTTTAACACTGAAAACAGCCCACTTTTTTCAGATAACATTATATCAATAGCGGTAAATGATGTTACTGGCGAGGTTTTTATTGCAACTGACTTAGGGTTGATCAGCTATCAAGATGTCCCTAAAAAGAGTGTAAGTAAGATGAAGGAACTTAAAGTATTCCCTAATCCATTCAACTACGAAGAAAATGATCAAATTTTTATTGAGGGATTAAGTGATGCTACAGAAATTAAAATACTAGGTGTGGATGGAACTGTTGTACATACTTTTGAGACACAAAGTGGAAGAGTTTCATGGGATGGTAAAAGTAGAAATGGAGCAGAGTTAGGATCTGGTGTTTATTTTATAGTAGCTGTTGATAAAACAGGTATTTCAAAAGGGGTCGGAAAAGTCATTATTGTTCAATGAAAAGCGTAACAACCGTCGTTATAAACTTTCAAACAGCAGAACTGCTAAACGTAGCAGTTTCTTCTTTCAAAACGTTTTATCCAGACGTGAAAGTTCTAGTTATCGACAACGGTTCAAAAGATGAGGGGAAATCAAAATCAGTTATTGGAAAACTTGAAAGTGAGTTCACTAATATTGAGTCAGTATTTTTAGGAGAAAATATTTTTCATGGACCTGCAATGGATCTGGCAATTAGAAAATATGTTGACTCAAAATTCACGTTTTTTTTAGATAGTGATACAGAAACAATAAAAAGTGGGTTTTTAGAAGAGATGATAACTTCACTTAAGCTATCTGAGATGACCTATGGTATAGGAGAAACTGTAAGAGTTAATAAAAGAGGTTATAAGTCTGATGTAGGTATAGAAATTCTTCAAACACCTTATATGGTTATAAAAAATGACATATATAAATCCTTAAGACCTTTTGTACATCATGGTCAGCCTTGTATGTACAATTTTATTGATGCAAAAAATAAAGGGTATAAGCTTTTAGAATTTGTTGTCTCAAAATATATAGATCATCTATGGCGAGGAACTGCGGGTAAATTTGGATATGGCCTTGGTATAAAAGGAAAGATTGGTTTCATCCTAAATAAGCTAGGATTGTAACATTGGAGAGAAAACCTGATATATCTATTATCATAGTAAACTATCGAGTTAAAGATTATATCTCATTACTACTTCATTCAATAAAAAAGGCAGAGAAAGATCTGCGAGTTGAAATAATTATAGTAGATAATAATTCACAGGATGATTCTATTGAATATTTGTCTCGCAATCACGATGATATTAAGTTTATTCAAAACATTGACAATAGAGGATTCAGCAAAGCAAACAATCAGGGATTAAGTCAAGCAAATGGTACATATACACTTATAATAAACCCTGATACTATTTTAGAAGAAAATAGCTTAGTGTGTTTGAAAGAGTTTTTAGATAGTAATAATAATTGTGGAGCGGCTGGTTTTAAGGTGATAAATCCAGATGGAACATTTGCTCGAGAATGCAGGAGATCTATTCCCGATTTAAAATCTGCAATATTCAGAGTTTTATCACTAGATGTACTATTCCCAAAGAGTAGATTTTTTGGGGGCAGATATTTAGCATGGCTTGATAAGTCAAAGATAACAAGAGTTCCTGTTATTAGTGGAGCAGGAATGTTTTGGAAAACTTCATTGCTGAAAAGCTTAAATGGTTTTGATGAGGAGTTTTTTATGTATGGAGAAGATGATGATCTTTGTCTAAGAATGAAAAATTCGGAAAAAAGCATCTATTATTTCCCAGAGGCAAAAATGGTTCATTTTAAGGGAGAAAGTGAAAGAGATGTAAGTATTTCTCAAATAAAGAAAATAAATGAAGGCTTAATTAAATTTTTCAAAAAACACTATAAGGTTAAATACAGTCATCTGTCATTAAAGCTTATATCTTTGGCATTTTCCTTCCGAGTACTCGGACTGTATATAAAGCAAACATTAATCAAAAAGAGATCTTCAAAATTTAATGGTAGTTTGCCTGGTGTTTTTATTGGAGACCAAGTCAATCTAAGTTTGTTGAATGAAAAATTAGGAGAGGACATTCTACTTATATCCCCTTTAGAAGGAATTAATGATATAAAAGAAGCGCTGTTCTTCAATCCAAAAAAGAAGACTGATTTTTCCAATATTATATTTGATACGGATACAGTTCCTTATCACAAAGCGTTTGAGATGATGGAGAGTTTGAAAAATAGAGGTCTAAATTTTTATTTTTTGCTGAGTGATGAAAGAAAAATCATTGGGAAATCAAGTGTAATAGATTTCTGATCATAACTTTTCTTCTACCTGCTTAACCATCCTTGGGTACCACTCAGCAAAAGTATCATTAGCAATATGCTCACGAATTTGTTCCATTAACCATAAGTAGAATGTAAGATTATGGACAGATGCTAAAACCAATCCGAAAATCTCATTATGCTTGATCAGGTGGTGTATATAAGCCATCGTGTAAGTATTACAAAGCTCGGTTGGAAAACTTTCGTCAAGTGGTTTATGATGATTTTTCCATTTTGCATTTCGGATATTAACCTTACCATTTTTAGTAAAAATAGTGCCATTTCGTGCATTTCTTGTTGGCATTACGCAATCAAACATATCAATACCACGAGCTACACATTCTAGTAAGTTGCCCGGAGTACCAACCCCCATTAGATATCGCGCCTTATTTTTTGGCATATAATCAGTATTTAAATCAGCCATCTCATACATTAACGGAATAGGTTCGCCAACACTTAAACCTCCTATTGCAATGCCTTCAAAATCCAGATCAGTCATAAATTTGGTCGACTCAATTCGAAGGTCTTTGTATGTACCACCTTGTATAATACCGAATTGGTTTTGAGAGTGTCCATAAAGGCCTTCTGTATCTAAGAAATGCTTTCTACCTCTTTTAGCCCAACGGTGTGTTAAACCCATGGAATTTTTTGCGTAGTCATAACTACTTGGATATGGAGGGCACTCATCAAGTAGCATCATAATATCAGATCCAAGGATTCGCTGAATTTCTACTACACTTTCGGGAGTGAATAAATGCTTTGACCCATCTATATGGCTTTTAAAATGAGCTCCTTCTTCATCAAGCTTTCTATTATCAGAGAGAGAAAAAATTTGATATCCACCGGAGTCAGTTAAAATTGGTTTCTCCCAATTCATGAATTTATGTAATCCTCCGGCAGCTTTCATGATTTCATTACCGGGTCTTAGGTATAGGTGATATGTATTTCCTAGAATAATTTGAGCGAGTATTTTATCAATTAAATCTGTTTGTGAGACTCCTTTTACAGTGCCGAGTGTACCAACAGGCATAAAGATTGGAGTTTGGATTACTCCATGATCAGTTTTAAATGAGCCTAATCTGGCTTTAGTAGAGGTCGATTCTTTCTTTAAAGTGTACAAGCTAAAATTGGTTCTTATTATTTATGAAGGAGATAGTTTAATGTGTATTTTAGGAAATTCAATAACCTAAGAATAGAAGTTTACTCGTGGGTAATTTAAAAAGATATAACGAAGTAATTTTCACAAGTTTACTAGATTTTTTAATACTTCTAGCAAGCTGGTTTATATTCCATTGGTACCATAGCGATCAATTAAATATAATTTTGAAAGATGTGGGACTCAACTTTGTAAGCACTGGTTTTTTGTTAAGCGCATACTGGATGGTTGTGTTTATAATTATGGGGCTATATAAAAAGTTGTATCTAGTTTCTCGTCTAGACGAATGTATCATAGTATTTAAAGCCATATCAGTAGGGGCTCTCTTTTTATTTTTTGCTGGGCTAATCGGAGAGTCTATTTCTATTACTGAACAGAAGACCTTAATTGCATTATACTGGGCAATAACTTTCTTTTTGATTTCCTTCAACCGCTTCTTGATCAGAACAATTCAAAGGTTTTATGCTCAAATGGGAAAAGGTCTGCACAAAACTATCATTGTTGGTACAGGAAATGCAGCCAAAACAGCCTATGATGATCTAATAAGAAATAAAACTCTTGGAATGCAAGTGGTAGGCTTTGTACAGGTAAACGGAAAGGCACCAGATTCTGAAATAGGTATTACACAAAAAGAAGTGATCGGAGATCTTGGTCAGATCAGGTCAATTATTAAGGAATTTCAAATTCTAGATGTGATAGTAGCTTTAGAACCCGAGCAAAAAGAAGATCTAGTAAGCGTTATTTCTAAAATAGACTATCCTGATATAACCCTAAAGTTACTACCAGATTTTTATCAATTAGTGAGTGGGTTAAATAAAACGAATCAGATTTTTGGAATGCCTTTGGTTGAAATTTCCCCCGAACAAATGCCGTTGTGGGAAAAAACTGTAAAAAGATTGTTAGATATTTCGGTTTCTGTGGTAGCTTTGCTGTTATCTTTACCTTTGTATTTGGTAGTTTCAATTATTATTCGAGCGACTTCAGAAGGTCCAATAATATTTAAACAAACGAGAGTAGGTAAGAATGGTAGAAATTTTACTATTCTAAAATTTAGAACAATGCATATGAATGCAGAAGATAAAACAGGGCCAACTTGGGCGAAAGAGAATGACCCGAGAGTGACTCGAGTTGGATATTGGTTAAGGAAACTTAGAATAGATGAAATACCACAATTTTGGAATGTGTTAAAAGGAGATATGAGTTTAGTAGGACCTCGGCCAGAACGTCCTCATTTCGTCGAACAATTTTCGTCACAAATCCCCCTTTATAAAAGAAGACTTAGAGTAAGACCGGGAATAACTGGTTGGGCACAAGTAAAATGGAAGTACGGGGGATCGTTAGATACCGTTAGAGAAAAAACAAAGTATGATCTTTTTTATATTGAGAATATATCTTTAAAAATGGATACTAAAATTTTGATTAATACTATAATCACGATCATAAAAGGGAAGGGACAATGATAGATGTAAAAGCGCTTATTATTATCCCTACTTATAATGAAGCAAAGAATATTCCCCGAATGATCGATCGCCTGATGGCATTAGATTTTCCAATAGATGTTTTGGTAGTTGATGATGGTTCCCCGGATGGAACAGGAGACCAAGTAAAACAGAAACAAAACGAATATTCTGATAGAGTACATTTAATTGAGCGAGAATCGAAATTAGGATTGGGGACGGCATATGTACGAGGCTTTGAGTTTGCACTATCCCATAGTTATGAATATATCCTGGAAATGGACGCCGACTTTTCTCACAGACCAGAGGACGCTCTAAAACTAATCAAGGCTGTGCATAGCGGAAGTTGTGATGTAGCAATAGGGTCTAGATATTGTAAGGGTATCAGCATAATAAATTGGCCACTAAGTCGACTCATACTTTCTTATGCTGCAAATATTTATGCCAGAACCATTACAGGGCTACCAATATTTGATACTACTGCCGGATTTAAATGTTTACGAAGAAGTGTACTAGAAGCTATCCCTATGAAGAAAATAAAATCAAACGGATATGCTTTTCAAATTGAGTTACACTTTAGAGCTTGGAAGGCAGGATTCAAACTCAAAGAGGTATCTATTGTATTTAAAGAACGCCAAGAAGGAGTATCAAAAATGTCGAAAGCGATTGTAAGAGAAGCTATTTGGCGCGTATGGGCACTTAAGTTTAGAAGTATATTTGGTGCACTTTAGCATCATTTAGCCTGACCTTCTTACCTGAATTGATTATATTTGAACGAATTAAAAATACAGCGCATGCAATATCTTGATTTCGAACAACCAATAGCTGATCTAGAAAAAAAGATCGAAGAACTTGAAAGTCTTTCTACCGTTGGAGATGGAATTCTTAAAAAAGAAATCGCCAGCTTAAATAAAAAGGTTGAAGAGCTTAGAAGATCTATATTTGCCGATCTAACAAGATGGCAAAGAGTTCAGCTAGCTCGGCATCCAGAACGTCCATATACCTTAGATTATATAGACAAATTTGTGGATGACTTTGTAGAGTTGCACGGCGATAGATTTCACGCCGATGATAAAGCTATAGTTGCAGGCTTAGGTCGTATAGACGGAGAATCTGTGATGGTTATTGGTCATCAGAAAGGAAGAGATACAGCTAGTAGGACGTATCGTAATTTTGGGATGGCTAATCCAGAAGGCTATAGAAAAGCCTACCGATTAATGGAGCTAGCCGAAAAGTTCAAAATTCCGGTGATAACTTTGTTAGATACACCCGGAGCTTTTCCTGGGTTAGAAGCTGAAGAACGAGGTCAGGCAGAAGCAATCGCTAGAAATTTGAAAATGATGGCATTGCTCAAAGTTCCTATCATTACAGTTGTAATTGGTGAAGGTGCAAGTGGTGGCGCAATTGGCATCGGTATGGGTAATGAAGTGTTCATGATGGAAAATACTTGGTACTCAGTAATTTCTCCGGAATCATGTTCTTCTATTCTATGGAAAACGTGGGATTATAAAGAGCAAGCTGCTGCGGTACTAAAATTAACAGCCAAAGACCTAGATGAGCTGAAAGTAATTGACGGTGTAATCCCTGAGCCATTAGGCGGTGCACATCGTAATCCGGATGAAGCAGCAGAGTCTGTGAAAAAACAAATTCTGAAAAGCTTGAAAAAACTTAAAAAATTAAGTGCTTCAAAATTGGTTGAGCAAAGAGTCGATAAGTATTCTTCTATTGGTGCATTTGAAGTACTAAAGTAGTGAGTATTTCAATTCCGGATAGAAAACCGCTCATTGAATACACTCATAAATTACGGAGTCGCTACGGCGAAACGGATAAAATGGGCTATGTATACTACGGACGTTATTTGGAATATTTTGAAGTTGCCCGAACCGAGATGATCAGAAGTTTGGGGCTTTCTTACCGAGAGCTAGAAGAACAAGGTGTGATGCTTCCTGTGATCCATTCCGAATTAGAGTATAAATTACCCGTTCATTATGATGTTGAAATGAGTATCAAGGTAATGGTTTTTGACACCCCTAACGTGAGGCTTCAAACTTTTTATGAAGTAACCACCGAAGAATCTGACCATCTTCATGTATCCGGTGAAGTCTCTTTATGTTTTATGAATGCGGAAACACGAAGGCCTTGTCGTGCTCCAGCTACTTTCTTAGATAAGATTCCTACGCATATTTAATATGTATGCCTCACTACAATTTAACAATCGGGTACTATATACTTTAGTATTGATCGGGACCTTATTACTAGTAATTATCGCATTAGGCCCAGGGCTTTTTAGTAATCCTACAATATTTAATACAAGCTGGCAATTCAAAGCATTTCATTTTTTATGCCACCAAGATCCTGCTAGATCATTTTTCATAAACAATAGCCAAATGGCAGTTTGTGCTAGATGTATAGGCATTTATGGAGCTTTCTTAGCCGGGGTTATACTAATGCCATTTGTAACATTGGTAAAAGAAGTTAAATTCAGATATTATTTCAGATTGATGCTCGGGACTATTATTTTAAATTTAATAGATGTTTTGGGTAACCAATTTGAGCTTTGGACGAATACGAATGAGTCCCGACTAATTTTGGGATTTTTATTTGGAATGAGTACAGCATTTATACTCTCCAATGAATTTTTTAAAAAACTAAATACAGAGGAATAAAAATGGAAAGTGAAGAAATGAAGCCAAGTTACTGGCCATCGGTTTTTATATCAGCAATAATTATTGGTGTTATTATGGCTGTAATGGGAATAGGAAGTCAGTATATGACAATAAGTAACGAACCAACAGGGGCTCAATTTTCAATAGGCCAACTGGTAGGATTTGTAGTGTGCTTAGTTGCAGCAATAGGTGGAATTATAGCTACAAGGCATTATGCAAAAGAGAATGATGTAACTTTTCCAATAGGTACAGGGGCATTGATTGGTTTTATGACCGGAGTTATAGGCGTTGTAATTAGTGGTGTAATTAATCTTATATGGACAAAGCTATTAGACCCGGGTTTAAATCAAGCGGTGTACGACTGGCAGGTAGCTAATTTAGAAGCACAAAATTTACCCGATGCACAAATGGAAATGGCGCTGTCATTTATGCCAGATCCAACATCAATGTCGACCTTTTTTATTGCGACAGGTGTTTCTTTACTCGTAATTGGAATTGTAAACGCTTTGTCAGGAATGATCGGAGCTAAAATATTCGCTTCAGAAGAATAAAACTGCTAAATGACACAAAACGAATTTTCATCTACAGAGCAGTCAACATTTTACGAACAAAACATTGAACCTTGGGTAGAGCGTAATGGCTTTGCCCATTGGGCAATGGCATTAATTTGGGTGTTTGCAACAGCTATTGCATTTCAGGTATTTGGAGGGATTTTACAGGTTATCCTAATTTTTAGTACAGCTGAAAACCTGACTGACCCGGCCGAAATCATGAATTCATTGGCAGATAGAGCAGATCTTTTATTGCTCGCAAACACGGTAGCCCAATTTGTTACTTTAGCAGGAGGAACGTTAATTGGTATAAAGCTTCATCGAAAAATTAAAGCCAATAAAGCCTTTTTGAGGTTGCAGACAGGAGAGAATTTTCCAATGCAGTTGGGGCTAACAGTTGCATTGTTTGTATTAGCTTTTCCTATTGTTTTATTTTTAGGCTGGATTAACTCTTTTGTACCTGTTAGTGATTTTATGAAGCAAATCGCTGACCAATCAGCTGAAGTAATAAAACAGCTGCTTCAATCTGAAAATGGCATTCTATTAGGGTTTCTTTTTATCGGGATAACACCAGCTATTTGTGAAGAGCTACTTTTTCGAGGATATATGTTTAGATCATTCGAAAAATCAACGAAATTGATTACTTCTATTTTAGTAACCAGTTTTATCTTTTCGCTCTTTCATTTAGATATTACAGGTTTACTCCCCAGAATGTTTTTAGGTATTCTACTAGCTTATGTGACCTGGACATCCAATAGTTTATACCCGGCAATGCTTGGTCATTTAATTAACAATGGCGGAATAGTTTTAGCTTCAGGTTTTAACCCTGAAATTCTTGAAACTACTACCACACCAGATTCTGAGTTACCATGGTTACTTATAGTCTTAAGTTTTATTGTTACCCCAGCTGTTTTATATTTAATGAATAAGTACCGTTCAGAAACCAACCCAAAGGCAGAACATGTTTAGCGATCCAAAACCAAACGATATAGAAAATTGGGTATGCGTATTAGAACGCAGTACAAAATTGGAAATTGAATTGGCTAAAAGTTATTTATCTAGTTTAAAAATCCCTTCGAATATTCTCTCAAAACAGGATTCTTCCTATAGTTTGAGTGTTGGTGACATGTCATTCGCATATTTGTATGTTCCTAATGAGTTTGAAAAAAGAGCCAGACAAGCATTAGAAGAGTTAGACCAAGCAAATGAAGAGGCTGGTGAATCAGGAGAAGATTCTTGAATGAACTACTAAAGAGAATACTGTTTGCTGTTCCTGCAGCTATATTTTTTATAGCCGTTATGTGGTACGAACGTTGGTCATTTGATCTAATAATTATCACTATTGGCTTATTCACACAGTTTGAGATGGTCAAGCTTTTAAAACACGCAGGTACGCCAACAGATTTTATATTTCCGGTATTATTTGGGTTATTCGTGATGGTATTTCCATATCTCCCGTTTGCGTTTGAAATTGGGCTACTGCTTTTTTTAGTCTTTATAGGAGTGCAAACTTTTAATTCAAAGGCAGATGATTTCCATCATTTAACGGCTACTTTTTTTGCAGGAATGTATGCCCCACTTGGGTTCCTCTGCTTAATGTTGATTAGAGGAATGGGTGAAAATGAACAAGGTTTTGCTCTGGCACTTTCTTTAGTATTGATGATTTGGGGCGGTGATGTGTTTGCTTATTTTGGTGGTAAGAACTTTGGTAAACGACCATTGGCACCATCAATTAGTCCCAAGAAAACTATTGAGGGATTTCTGTTTGGGTTTATAGGGTGTGCCGCCGGCTTGGCTATTTCAATTTACATGCTACCATTTACATCTCCACTTACTATGCTTACAGGATTGCCATTGATCATAATGAGTGGAATTTTTGGACCAATAGGTGATCTTTTGGAAAGCAAGATCAAAAGAAAAGCCGGAGTTAAAGATTCATCCAATCTACTTCCGGGGCATGGTGGATTCTTTGATAGATTCGATGCACTAATACCTGCGTCAGCAGCTATGTATATTTATTTGATTCTGATTCAGGAACTAAATTATGTCACACTTTAAAGTTTCTTGGGAAATAAAAGAACTTTTTCTGAAGAATGTTTTTACGATTGCTCGAAGCTCAAGATCCTCCGTTAAAAATGTCTTTCTAACTTTATCTAAAGATGGTATTAAAGGTCTTGGTGAAGCAGGGCCAAATACAAGATATAATGAGACTCCGGAAACAGTAATAGAATTCTTGAATAAGTTTCCATTTGAAAGGCTTGATCAGATAAACACGTACGAAGAAATTGAGTCTTTCATTGAAAAAGAATCAGATAAAATAAAGAGAGTCTCTGGGGCTAGTATTCCGCAATCAGCAAAAACAGCTATAGAAATGGCGTGGTTAGATTGGTGGGCAAAGTCACAAAAGCAACCACTTTGGCAATTATGGAACCTAGAATCTAGTATTGGGCCAATAACTTCCTTTACTATCGGCATTGATGAGATACCGATGATACAAAAAAAGATCAGAGAAGCCGATGAGTACCCATTGTATAAGATTAAGCTTGGTACAGACAACGATCGCAAGATCATAGAAGCTATCCGAGAGGTAACAGATAAACCACTTCGTGTAGATGCGAATGAAGGATGGAAAACGATAGATCAAGCCAAAAGAGAGATTGAATACTTAGCTGAACAAGGCATTGAAATGGTGGAACAGCCCATGCCTTCATTTATGAAAAAAGAGTTGGCGGAGGTAAAAAGTTGGTCTCCATTACCTTTGATGGCAGACGAAAGCTTTACAGGAGTTGAACCGCTTACTGAGATTACTGAACAGTTCGATATCATAAACATAAAATTAATGAAAACCGGTAGCTTGATGAAAGCTAAACGAACTATAGAACAAGCCCATACTCTTGGTTTGGAAGTGATGATCGGCTGCATGATCGAAAGCTCGTTAGCCATAACAGCTGGCGGTATATTGGCACTTAATTGTGAGTATGCGGATCTAGATGGGCATCTTTTAATTTCAAATGATCCGTTTTCGGGATTGAAAGTGTTGGAAGATGGACGGATTTCTTTAAGTGAAAAGCAGGGGCTCGGTGTTATTTAAACGATTCTGATAAATTTCAGGTTTATTGAATAAAATTAAAAGAATTAGAATGAACATACTCATCACAGGTGGTACAGGATTTATAGGGCAGGAGCTTCGTGAAGAACTTCTCAAAGCTGGGCATAACCTGATAATTGTAACACGTAGTCCAAAAAAGTATGAAGACGAAGCTGCTTCAAACCAGCAGTTTATTAGCCTGGAAGAAGATCTGGTTTCAGAAATGGAAGGATGCGATGTAGTGATTAACCTTGCAGGTGAAAATATATTTGGTCAACGCTGGACAGATGAGGTGAAGGAAAGAATTTATAACAGTAGAATTGAGACTACACGCACTTTGGTTAAAGCAATGGAGCAAGCAGAAAATAAACCATCTGTATTTGTGTCAGCGTCTGCATCTGGAATTTACGGAGATCAAGGAGATGCTATACTAACGGAAGAGTATGAGTCTGCGAATGATTTTCTTGCTACTGTTTGTGTGGATTGGGAAAAGGAATCACAGAAAGCTACAGAGCTTGGTGTACGAGTAGTTAATCCACGAATAGGTATCGTATTTGAAGAAGGTGGGGGAGCATTAGAAAAAATGATTCCGCCATTTAAGTTCTTTGTTGGCGGTCCGATTGGAAATGGTAAACAGTATATGAGCTGGATACATCGTACAGATCTTGTTAAGGCATTGATCTTTCCGCTAACGAACGAAAAAATAGTAGGGGCATATAATGTGTGTTCTCCTAACCCTGCTACTATGAATGAAGTTGCTGAAACACTTGGAGATGTGATGAACAGACCATCAATATTTAGAGTACCAAAATTTGCCGTTGAGGTGGCATTTGGAGAAGCGGCTCAGCCTATAACTGCAAGTACCCGAATGCAACCCAAAAATTTGCAGATTCATGGGTTTGAATTTCGTTACGAAGAATTGGAAGAAGCGTTGGCTGATATAATTTCCTGAGGGAAATTGAGTTTTTAATTCTGTCTTAAAATCGTCCAGCAACGAAGCCCTTCTCTAGTTTGCGCAATAAGTTCCATCTGCCCATCTCCATTTAGATCGGTAATAATAGGGTATTTCATACCTGAGGTAGGAAGGTCGTAAAAACGTTCTCCTGTGAGTACTTCCCACGCAAACAACCTTCCAAATTCTGCTAGTGCAAGTAAGTTGTAATTCCTATCCGAATCAATATCTACTAACGTTGGTGCAAAGGTTTCGGAGGCAGGTTGACCTAAACTTTCAGTTAATCTAAGATCACCCAGAAGATTAAACCCAAAGATAGAACCATTTCTACTTTGAGCAAGAAGTAAGTCTTCGCGATAAAAGTCAGTACTATCTTTCAATAATACATTTTCAGCTTTACCTACTGAAAGCAACTCGGCGTTAGTCACATACAATGATTTAACCGAAATTGAATCCATACGAACAAAAGTACCTAGTGAATCACTAAAACTTGGGTTTTTACCAATTGAATAAAAATTTCCGTCTGAACCAGCTCCATATACCGAACTTTCATATACAACTGGAGAACCATTAAAGCCTGCATTTATAAACTGAGGGTAGCCGGGACGTGAAGCACCGTTCCGTAACCAGCTGTGCAGAATATTTTGTGAGAAAGCCCATATAGACCACGTTCCATCAACTTGAGCAAAAGTAGGTGTGGATGTTATAGCTGTATTAACAGATTGAGGCCAACCGGAAACGTCTTCACCTCGGCCATCAATTACATGGACCAAGCGGTCTTCGGTAGCAGCAATTATTTCAGGAATTCCATTTCTACGAACATCCGTTACAACAATAGGAGCTGTAATCTGTTGGTTTAGCTCTATCGGGAATTTAGGCAATAGATTCCCATTTTGATTCCACGCAAATATCTTTGTTCCTGCACCAAGAATAACGATAGGTTGATTGTTTCCATACCAGTCATACAAAACAGGGCTGCCAACCGGAATACTACCATTTGTTGAGGCTTGCATTACGATGGTACCATCAGTTGCAACTGCAACCACACTGCCGTTATCAGTAGCGTAAATTATTTCATTACTGCTACTACCAATAATGTCTCCCAAAATAGGAGATCCGGTTAAATTACTATTAGAAAGTGAGGTAACCCACAGTTCTTGATAAGGTTGAGAAGCACCTTCTTTATTTTCCGTTTTAAATGAAAAATCAACGGAAGACTGGTTAAGCCGTTGCAGCGTAACATGAGCTAGATCATATCGACTGAGTAAGCTGTTGGCAGCATTTTCTGGTAATAAGAATGGTGCTATAAATTTTTGGAACTCTGATGACGCCATCCAAGCAAATCCGCTAATTTCAGCAGGCATGCTACTTCTTACATTGGAATAATCATCATTATAATACATGACTCTTCTTCGTGCACGATCTGATTCTACACTTTCAGAAAGCCCTCTACGATTTGATATTACAACTACATCCCTTGAAAAAGAAATATAGAAATCTACGAATGGGCTTAATTCAGAACCAAGTAATTCTGACAACACAGAACTACTTGCAAAATAGGAGTTTCCAATAGTACTAATATAACCGTCATTGGAAAGCTCATTTAACTTATTACGCAATTGCGAAGGATTTTTTAGCTTTCTCATAAATAGATATTCACCATTAGAAACCAACCCCGATTCAGAAAAAGCTTCTAAAGCAAAAGGATCATCTAAAGTAGTAGATATAGATGTGTAATCAGAGTTTGAATTTAAGAGCAGTGAATCTAATCTCGTAATTCGTTGCTTAGGTGTAGATGGAACCATTTTTGGGGCAGCACGAAACAAAGCAAAGGCCGCAGCATTACTTGCAATATATCTATCTAGAGTTACGGGCATGTTTTTTGAAGAAACAGCTTCAACTAGAGCTGATCGTGATGTATCAGAAAGAGTGATCTTGCCGGATAAGCTAATTGTTGAATTTAGAGAATCACCACTGTCTCTAAACAGCAACGATGCAGAGTTACTACCTTTAAAGGAATTAGTTATTGATGGACGAAAAGTAACATTCGAAAATTGCTCTACCCATTTGTCAAGTTTGGGCGTATTCATAATAAGTTGTCCCGGAACTGGATCAGTAGGTATTTCCATTGAAGGAGCTGAGCCAATGTAAGACCGTACTGCAGATTCGACTGCAAGGCTTGAAGAAGAAAATACTACCCAGTCGTGTATTTGAGAAGTATAAAAAGTAACTCCTGACTCAGAATTTATTTTATGGATGGTATTTCCTTGAATGGAATAATAGTTTTGTGATAGAGGTTGGTAGAAACTTTCTACCCAAGAATCGATAGAAATATCTGATTCTGTGACCCATATTAATTCAGATTCAGTAGATTTGGATGGAAAAATGGCGATTCCCTTAAGAGATATTTTTGAAAGAATCTCAGAGTCAAAACTCTCAATTTGTTGGATAGAACTCACTGTTATATCATCTAAAATTGAAGCATATTCCATCTCTGATAGTGTAGTAACGGTAATCCCTTCTTCCGGAATAATTAAAAAGCTCGATTCAGATGGAACAAAGGCTGTCCAAGGCTTTTTATCGACAAAACCACATGACCAAACGAGCAAAACGATAAAGGTTGTAATTAGTAGGGTAAGTACACGTTGCATAAATGGATTTAAACCATCTTTTTTTGAATATTGAATTTGTATTGGCTAAGTCTCTTTTACACAAAAAGTTCCAGCCCGATTATCAGAAAAGTAACATTTTTTTAAGCTAAATGAGTTTTCTAAATCCTATTTTTTTATTTGCATTAGCAGCGGTTGGATTTCCGGTGGTTATACACCTACTTAATTTGCGAAAACCAAAGAGGGTGCAATTCTCTACATTGGCTTTTTTCAAAGAGCTTCAAAAAAGTACTATTCGGAAAATTAAGATAAAAAGAATACTACTTTTAATGCTACGACTATTGGCCATTATATGTTTGGCAATGGTTCTTGCTCGTCCTTTTTTACCGCCATCATTAAGCATGGGTGCTTCAGGCAACCAGCCAACTGTGTATGCTATTTTGATGGACAATAGCATCAGTATGAATAGAATTGGTTCTAAAGGACCATTACTTGAGCAAGCAAAAGACATTGTTGAAACTCTTGTAGATGCTTCAAAAGGAGAAGATCGTTTTATTATTCAAACAACAAATGGGGAGCCTTTAAATGGTTCAATTTCTACAGGAAGCCAAGTTAGTAAGCGAGCAACTGAAATCCAGATTACTAAAACCGGTGCTTTCATCGAAGAGAGGTTGAGCTCATTATTGAGCGCGTTGGATGAATCACCCTTTCAAAACAAAAAACTGTATTTAATAAGTGACAGAAATACGGAACTTGAAAAAATCTTAAGCGAACAGTTTGAAGAAGAAAAATCGAAATTCGCATTCACAGTTTTAAATGTAGAAAACGTAGAAGCTCAGAATACATTTGTATCAGATATTAGTACTAGATCATCTATGGTTGGGAAAGATATCCCCTTTACCTTAGATGTGAAAGTACAAAACAGAGGAAGTGTAGTAGCGGCAAACCAATTCCTAACTTTAACTGTAGAAGGTGCCACTGTGGGACAATACTCTTTGCAAGTGGATCCGGGGGAGGTGCAGAGTTTTTCTTTTGAAATTAATCCTGATAAGAGTGGTCCAATAACTGGAGTGGCAAGAATAGAAGGAGATGATTTTATATTTGATAACGAATACTTTTTTTCTATTCAAATTCCTGCAAAAAGAAATATTTTATGGGTTAATAAAAAGGCTGAGAATCCTGCCGAGGTTTCATATACATCTACTATTCTAGATGCACAAGGTGATGAAAATAACCAGATCAGTTACACAAGTATTTCTCCGGAAGAGCTTTCAAATGTAGATATAACTAATTTCGATGCACTGATATTAGAGCAATTGGATGTGATACCCGAATTTATGTTTCCTGCTATTCAAGAATTTGTGCAAAATGGGAAGGGGGTCATATTTTTTCCTTCAGAAACGGCAGATATTCAAAACTATAATCAATTTATGAATCTGTTTAATGCAGGTAATTTTGTAGGTATGCTGGGTGAATACACTTCATTTAAATCAATTGCGAAAGGTTCTGTTTTACTCGAAGACCATCCTATTTTTAATGAACTGTTTGAAAGAGATTCTGAGGAAGATGAACTGACTTTTGCCGCCCCTGATATTTATTACTACTTGAAATTGCGAACAAATAGCACGGGATTAGGTTTAAATATTATCGAGATGAATAACGGAGACCCCTTGCTTAGGGAAAAGAAGTTTGGCGAAGGTAGAGTTCTTATATACACTATAGGTAACGATCCAAGTTGGTCAAACTTCCCCGTTAAAGCTCTTTATGCTCCTGCTTATTACAGAACGATGCTTTATGCAAGCTCGTTGGAAGAAGGAGGACTAAGTAATCAACTGTTAGGTGATAATTTTGAATGGAATGGTGATACAGATTTACAAAACACTCAACTTATTTATGACAATCAAACTATTCAGGTAAACCCACAGAACATTGGAGGAGCTATTTCGTTAACCTATAGTGGTTATGATTGGGAGCCTGGAATTGTTACAGTCACAGATAATGAAAAGGTGTTTAAAACTGCAGTAAATTTAAATTCAACCGAATCGATATTTGGTAACGAGAATTTTAATTCACCGGATTTAATAGAAGATATAAATATAGTTGATGCAGGTTCGTTGACAACTGATCAGATTAATAATGAGATTAGAGCAAGTGGTTTTGGTAAAGAAGTTTGGCATTGGTTTATGCTGGCAGGTTTCCTACTCCTTGTCACCGAATCATTAGTATCTATATTTTATAAAGCAGAAACAGTGAGCTAAGTGAAAGAAATTATTTCCATATTTTTTCAAGGAGTGATTGTACTATTTACGATCGCCTCTACTTTGATGGCAGGATATTCTGTGATGAATAAACTGCGTTTGAGAAAAGTGAGATTGAGCTGGCGAGCAGGTAAAATGTGGGGTTACCCGTTATTTGCGACGATTTTTCTTGGGTTGATAGGCTCTTTGGGAGCTATTGCCTATATAATGGGTGACGTTGCAAATTATCCGATTTTTGCGAGTTATTTTTGGATAGGATGCATGTGGTTTGTGGCTAGTTATTTAGCTTCAAAACATTATATGACTGATTATGGAATCGTTAAAAATATTAACGAACCATCTCAGACCATTCCTTGGTTTCAAATTCTAGATCAAGTTGAAAGAGAAGAAAAAGGTGGTGTGGAGTACTCTTTTTCTTATTCTGAACTAGATAAAAACCTAACAGAAGGATTTAATCAGCTGAAAATTTATGTTCCAAACTCGAAAAGAAAGGCGTTCGAAAAAATTGTATCTTTCAAGCTGAAAAATAGGTTTGAAGGACAGGAATTACCTGATATAGATTTAAAAAGTTTACAAAACGACTAAAAAGAGAAAACAGAGTATTGCTAGACGACGTTAAAAATTCTGACATTGAGAAAGAACGAGTAATGCTGGTAGGGCTATATGGCCCAAAAACCACCAAATTTCAAGCAGAAGAATACATTGAAGAACTCGCATTGTTAGCTGATACAGCTGGTGGAATTACTGTAGAGAAAATATTGCAGAATAAAACTCAGCCCGACATAACTACTTTTGTGGGTAAAGGAAAACTACAGGAATTGAAAAGGTTGAAGGGAGAGTTAAATATTGATACCATTATTTTTGATGATGATTTAACTCCAACTCAAGTGCGTAATATCGAAGCTGGTACAGATGCTAAAATCTTAGACAGAAGTGCACTTATATTAGATATTTTTGCAGGTAGAGCGAAAACAGCTGCTGCAAAGACTCAAGTCGAACTCGCACAACTTCAGTATCTATTACCAAGGTTAACCCGCTATTGGACTCACTTATCTCGACAAAAAGGGGGGATTGGGACAAAAGGACCCGGTGAAACTCAGATTGAAACAGATAGAAGAATTATTGGACAGCGTATTGCCACACTAAAAGAGAAACTCACCAAGCTCGACAAGCAACGTACAACTCAACGAAAAGGTAGAGAAGGTATGCAACGGGTTTCTTTGGTGGGGTATACAAACGCCGGGAAGTCTACTTTGATGAATGCACTGACTGAAACGAATGTGCTAGCTGAAAACAGATTATTTGCGACATTAGATTCAACCGTTCGTAGACACGAGCTTGAAAATCATACGATCTTACTTTCAGATACTGTTGGTTTTATTAGAAAGCTACCTCATAACTTAGTAGAAAGTTTTAAATCCACATTGGATGAGGTAAGAGAAGCGGATGTATTGTTGCATGTGATTGATGGATCATCGAAAATGGCTCATGAATATAAGGAAGTGGTAGAGACTACTTTAGAGGAGCTTAATGCTACCAATAAGCGCACAATATTAGTTCTGAATAAAGTAGATATGATGGATGCTGATCAAATAAGAGAAATGCGATCAGATTATCCGGAGGCAATTTTTGTTTCTGCTGAACAAAGTATTGGGTTGGACGAGTTAGAAATGAAGATTGAAGCAATGATCGAAAGTGAATATGTTGATCACACGTTGCAAATTCCAATGAGTAAGTATAAAGCTGTTGCCTTTATTCATGAAAACGCGAATGTAGATAAAGAAGTTTATGAAGGCAGTGATGTAGAGCTTACATTCAGTATGGCAGAAAAAGATTTTGAGCAACTTTCACACTTGTTGAATACTATAGGAGCTAACGGAGAGGTTATATAATCATGCTAGTAAATGAGATTCTAAATACCGAGATAGCACCACTCAGAATGTCTGACCCAGTTTCTTTGGCTTTAGCAAAGCTAGACCTGCTACACATTAATAAGTTTGTTGTTGTAGACGGTGAGAATAAGATCTGTGGGATGATTAGTATCGAAACCTTAGCTGAGGTTTTAGATGAAGATACTAAGCTGTCTGAACTACCTCTCGATGAAATAATATACGTACCAAAATCGCAACATCTCTTCGAGACAACTCGACAAATGTTTGCTCATGAATTGTACGTACTTCCGGTAGCTGATAGCGAGAGAAATTTTTTGGGACTTGTTCGCAAAAGAGAAGTTCTAAATGCTCTGAACGATATATTTAATCTCTCATCATTTGGTTCCGTAATCACGATTGAGCTTGCTCAAATTGATTACACATTGTCAGATATTGTTAGAATTATTGAGACAGAAAATGCAAAAATTTTAGGAGTCGCAGTTCAGCAACCAAATGATGAATTAAGTGCTATTAGAGTTTCTGTAAAATTGAATCTTGAAGATTCATCAGTTGTAAGTGCGGCACTAAGACGTTTTGGGTATGTAATAGTGTCGGAAGATAGAAGTGAGAGTATGGAAAGTAATTTTTCTGATCGCGCTGACGAACTTATTCGCTATCTTGACATATAAGGAATAAAACACAAACCATATTTTAGTAATAAATGCGCCTTCTGGTTCAAAGTAGCTTACTTTCTTTATTCATTTTAACCTCATTCTCGCTCTCAGCACAGCAAGTTCAAACACCTTCTTCTGAGGCTTATAACCAAGGAGTTACATTATTCGAAAAAGGATTCTTCGAAGAATCTCTGAATAAGCTTCAATCCTTCACGCAATCAAATAGAAATTCAGAAGTCACCCCTTTTGCTGATTATTATATAGCACGAGCTAATACCGGAATAGATTCAGCTAGAATTGAGTACTACTATCAAGATTATATAAGAAAGTACCCAAAACATAAGCTTTCAAAAGAACTGCTTAAAGATCTGGGACATCGTTTTTCCAGAAATGGTAATTACGATGATGCTATAGAGTATTATCAACAATCATTGAAGACATTTAATACAAATGCTACTGCTGCAGAAACTGAATATTGGGTTGCTGAAGCAGCGGCTGAAAAAGGGGATAATATTGCTGCAAGGAGATATTTTTTAGCTTTAGCTGATAATTACCCCAGAAGTGATTGGGCTCCGAAAGCGTTATATGCCAGAGGAAGATTATACTTGTCAGATAGTGAATTTGATTCCTCATCTATTGCGTTTGAGGTATTAAAAGAGCGATTTCCTAACAATCCGATTACTCGAAGAGTAGGTACGGCGCTTGGTGAATCTTATTATCAACAAGGGAAATACGAAGAAGCGATTGAAGCGCTAAAAACGGCAATGCCTTATTTAGACGACGACTCAAAAGAAAAAGCCACCTTCTTAATTGCCGAGAGCTATAATTTTTTAGGAGATTTTAAAGAATCATCGAAATCATACTTACAGTATTTGAACCAAACCAAAGGAACAGATAAAGAGAGAAGTGCTCATTATGGATTGGGATGGTTATATAGCAAACAGAAGATATATCATTGGGCAGCTGATTCCTTTGAAAAAGCAGCAAAAGGAGACGATGAGCTTGCGAGAAAAGCATTGTACTATAAAGCCATTAACCTAAAATTAGGTGGCCAGTATGAAAATTCTCTAAATACCTTTTCAGAGTTTGGTGAGCTTTATAAATCCGGGTTATGGGTAGAGCAAGCTTTTTATGAGTGGGCAATTTCGTCCTTCGAATCAGGCCAGTATGGTGATGCTATTGAGACTTTATTAACTCTGATTAGAAATCAGGAAAACCTAGATGATCCGGGTAAAGTATATACGCTTTTAGGTGAGTCTTATTTTGCGAATAATGAATATACACGTGCTACATTAGCATTTGAAGAAGCTGAAAAGATTGCAGATATAGATCCTTCTTTACGAAGACAAGCACGATTTCAAAAAGCATGGATATTGTATAGAAATCAAGCTTATGAACAAGCTCAACCTATTTTTGAATCAGTGTATGCTGAAACGCCGCAATCTGAATTGGGATCAGAAGCATTATTCTGGAGTGCAGATAGTTACTATAAGCTTAATCAATTCAGCGACGCAGCTCAGCGATTCTCAATTTTTATTAGAAATTATCCAAATGATGAACTAATCGGTGCCGCACGATATTCATTAGGATGGAGCTATTTCGTAATGGGAGATTATGAGAACGCGGTAGCACCACTCGAAGCTTTTCTAAATGATTATAATCCACCACCCATTGCACTGTTTCCTTACGACACAGATACTCAATTAAGAATTGGGGATGCCTATTATGCGCAAGGAAAATATCGTGAAGCCATCGGTTTTTATAACAAGGCTATTGGTGCTGAACCGGGTGGAGATTACGCCATGTTTCAAGTAGGTAACAGTTACTACCGCTCGGGAAGAACTTTTGAAGCAGTAACAACTTTCAGAAAAGTGCTGCGAATCTATCCTTTCAGTAGATTGAAAGAACAGGCTCAATATAACATCGCCTATATTTATCTTAATTCAGATAATTATTCTCAGGCTATCGAAGAATTTCAGACAGTTATTAGCAAATATCCCGGAACAGAATGGGCGGCGCGATCTCAGTATAACATCGGAGACTCTTATTACAATGCCGGAGAGTATGACCGTGCTATCGAAGCATATAAGAATGTACTCGATAATTATCCGCGAAGTAGCTACATCATAGATGCAGTAAATGGAATCCAATACTCACAACTTTCTTCTAGTGGGGTAGATAGTAGTTCTGCTGTATTGGAAGATTTCTTAAGTAACAATCCTAGTAGTGGTACTGCCGATCGATTACGATATAGACAAGCAGAAACCGTGTATCAAACTGGAGATTATGAAGGAGCCATTAAAGAATTCCGTCAATATCTAAGAATTACAAATTCTGATAACCTGACTCCTGAAGCGTATTCCAATTTGGGTGATTCTTATCGTCAAACAGGTCAGACTGATAATGCGATAAATGCATATCAAACTATTGTGGATGAGTTTCCTAATGATGATCAAGCCCCATCAGCTCTTATTATTTTAGGGAATTTATATTCCGAGAAAGGTCAATATGATACTGCACACGAGTATTTTGAGATACTATTAGAGAAAGGATCTCGATTTAAGCAAGAAGCATATGCGGGTATGGGCTCAGCAAGTTTAGCTTCTGGAAAGACCGGTCAGGCAAAATCAGAATATGAAGAAGCACTGAAAGTGAATCCAAATAATCCGGCTGCAAATGTAGGGCTGGGGAAAGTTGCAGTTAATGAGGGTCGGTATGAAGATGCTAAAAGTTTACTACAGCCTGTTGCGGATGAAAGCACGACTATAAGTGGTGCAGAAGCACAATATTATCTTGGAAAGATTGAGCAGGATCAAGGTAATTTTGAAGTGGCAATTGAGAACTACTCAAAAGTACGCGTACTATTTGAAGCATTTGAAACTTGGGTTTCAAAATCGTTATATAATTCTGCTGAATGTCACATTCGGTTAGGTAATAGAGGTGATGCGATGAGTATCTTAAATGGTATCATTGAAAATTATCCGGATACTGAAGGAGCAAAACAAGCTCAAGCCTTGTTGGATTCAACGGAAGATTAATATGATTCAGAAAGTATTACCTGCGAGTTCACTTCAAGGGATTCTTGTACCGCCACCAGATAAATCCATTTCGCAAAGAGCAGCTATTTTCTCGTTGTTACATGAAGGAACTTCAACAATTAGAAATTACTCTCCGGCACAAGACCCACAGAGTTCCTTAGATTGTGTTAAAGCAATGGGAGCGGAGGTTACTTCGCAGAACGATGTCCTTTCAATTAAAGGAACAGGAAGAGCTGGAATTAAAGCCCCGAAAGAAGATTTAGATTGTGGGAATTCAGGAACGGCTATGCGCTTGCTGGCCGGTGTGATAGTAGGAGCTGGAAAGCAGATTAGAATGTGTGGAGATGCTTCCCTTTCGTCAAGAACGATGACTCGAATTATTGATCCTCTGGAAGAGATGGGAGCACATATTTTGGCAAGAAACAGTGCTTATGCTCCGCTAATGATTTCTAGAGAATCTGTGCTAAAGCCAATGGATTTCGAATTGCCGATTCCTAGTGCTCAACTAAAATCATGCATATTGTTGGCAGGTTTGTTTGGCGAAAAACCAACTAGAGTTATTGAAAAAGTCCCAAGTAGAGATCACACAGAACGGTTGCTTAACTTGCAGGTTCAGGAAGAGGAAGATAGAAAAATTATCTCAGCTTCATTAGATGATGAAATTCCCAATCAAAGTTATACCATCCCGGGTGATTTTTCTGCAGCAGCATTCTGGCTAGTAGCTGGATGTATCATTCCAAACTCTGAGATCAGGCTTGAAAATACAGGATTAAACCCTACAAGGAATGCTCTTCTTGGAATTCTACAAGAAATGGGAGCTAATATCACCATTGAAAATGAAAAGATGGAGGGGGCAGAGCCGACGGGAGATATCATTGTCCGTAGTTCTGATTTGAGAGCTATAAATATTCCAAAGAGTAAAATTCCTAACTGTATCGATGAACTTCCCATTCTGGCTGTTGCGATGATTTTTGCGGAAGGTATATCTGTTATTTCAGGAGCTGAAGAGCTGCGTCATAAAGAAACCGACCGTATTATGGCTATTGCTGAAATGCTAAAATCTGTTGGCGCGAGTTTTAAAGAGAACGAGGATGGCTTAGAGATATATGGCAATCCTGAATTTAAATTTGATGCAGCAACCTTCAAGAGTTTCCACGATCATCGAATTGCAATGGCAGCAGCTATTCTTTCTTTGAAAGGAAAGTCTCCCTCAGAAATAGAAGATGCTGAATGCGCGGCTGTTTCATATCCGAGTTTTTGGGAAGACCTTACGGCGTTACACAAATAGTCATTTTATAGTTTAGAATTTAGATAACCTGCCAACATCTTTTTCTGCCAAATTTGTTTCTCGCCTGACTTCCCGTCAATCTTCATCTGACAGCTTTTCTAGCACCTTAAGATCGCTCTGAAAAAATTTCATTATTTGCTTGACGCCCTGACAGAGCTATGTCAGGCTTTTTCTTTGGCATTTCTCTTGTAACTATCTCGGTGAACTTGATAAACAAATAATTAAAAACAAGAGGTCAAAAAGTTATGGCACTTATCAAATATTCAAGACCAAGTACAGATCTTTTTTCAAGAAGATTCAATGATATTGTTGACGAAATGTTCAACACAAACAATGGAATGAACTACAGTCAAGATAGTTTTATGCCGAATGTAGATATAGCAGAAAGCGAAACTCAATTTGAGATTTCTGCACAGTTACCTGGAGTTAAGAAAGATGCTATAAGCATTGATCTTGAAAACGGACGATTAACTATCAGTGGTGAACGCAAGTTCGAAAACGAAGAAGAAGGTAAGAATTACCATCGTGTAGAAAGTTCGTATGGAAAATTTACTCGTTCATTCTATCTGCCGGATAGTATTGATGAAGATTCCATCAACGCTACATACACAGATGGAATATTGAATGTGGTTATTCAAAAACAAGAAGAGAAGATCAAAAGACAGATTGAGATAAAATAATCTCATGCCGTAGTTAATATATAGTTAGTTAATGCTCAGGTTGTTTGATCGCAGCCTGAGTTTTTTTCGATCACAATAGATAAACCATATACAATTTATGAGAAGCTCATCGTTGTAAGAATGGTTGATAACTAAAAACTATAAATATTAAGAGATCTATGAATACAACAGTAAAGAACATTTTCGGTGTAGCAGCTGCGGTATTGCTTTTGTTAGGGATGAATGCTTGGACTGGAAATGATGTAACAAGAAGCCTACCTGATTATACTTCAGATAACAATATAACTTCAGCGGAGAGCCGTTCGGTAAGTTCATTATTAGATTTGAACAACGCAATTGTTGACATTGCAGAAAAAACAAATCCTGCTGTAGTGATGATTACTACAGAGAAAGTACAAGAGCAAAGAGTTATGAGGAATCCATTTTCTCAATTTTTTGGAAACCCGTATGGTCAACGAGATCCTGAAACAAGAGAATACACACAACGTGGTTTAGGTTCAGGGGTTATCGTATCTGAAGATGGATATATCTTAACGAACAATCATGTCATCGAAGATGTAGATGAAATTAAAATTCAGCTCTTTGATGGAGATGAAATAGAAGCAGAGTTGATCGGAGCAGATCCCGCTACAGATATTGCAGTTTTAAAAGTAGATATGGATGATCTTCCATCGGTTAAATTGGGTGATAGTGAATCGTTGAAAGTAGGAGCATTTGTATTGGCGATTGGAAGTCCGTTAAGCCAAAATTTAGCCCATACTGTTTCATTTGGAATTGTTTCAGCTAAAAGTAGGTCTATTGGTTTGATTGACAGTGGAGCAGGATTTGAAGATTTCATTCAAACAGATGCGGCAATTAACCCGGGGAATTCCGGTGGAGCAATGATAGATATGAATGGAGAGTTAGTAGGAATTAACTCGGCGATTGCATCAAGATCTGGAGGAAATGACGGAATTGGTTTTGCAATACCAATTAACCTCGCGAAAAGAATTATGGATGATCTGATCGATGACGGCGAAGTTTCTCGTGGTTACTTAGGTCTTTATTTCGGCGGAGAAGTTGACCGAACTATGGCAAAAGCTTTAGGATTGAGCAACGCTCGTGGAATTATTGTAGCCAGAGTGGAAGAAGATGGTCCTTCTGATAAAGCAGGTTTGCAGGAGCAAGATGTGATTGTTGCTATAAATGGTCAGCAAGTTGTTGATTGGAATATGTTCAGGTCTAAAATTGCATCCATGAAGCCTAATGATGAAGTAAAGCTTGATATTATCAGAGATGGAAAAGAGGAAACGTTAACGGTAACTCTTGGCGAAAGAAATTTAGAGGAAGTAGCAAGTGTTACTCCTAAAAATGAAGAAAGCATGAAAGAGAAACTGGGCTTTACAGTTGCAGAATTAGATGAAAATATTCGTCGCCAACTACAATTAGATAGTTCTGATGAAGGCGTAGTGGTGAATAGAATAGAAGAATCAAGTAATGCTTATGATCGTGGTTTAAGAAGAGGAGATGTAATAATTACCGTGAAAAATCAGAAGGTAAAAACAGCATCAGAATTTTATGATGAGCTTGAAGAATTAGAAGAAAAAGGGGATGAAGTAGTTCTTTTAAAAATAATTAGAAATAATGGGAACCAATTCATCGCTTTCGAGTTAGACTGATATCCTATTTATTGTACCCCGAAAAACCAAAACCAAGTCCCTGATACGGACTTGGTTTTTTTTATGCTATGCAATTCCGTCAGCCATTTTATTTGGCACGATTTTGGACTTATAATTTGTGAAATAACCAAAAGAGGACGAGAATTATGAATTTGAATAAATTTACGTTAAAAGCTCAAGAGACTATTCAAAAGGCATTAGAGTTAGCGCAAACAGGTAATAACCAAGCACTGGAACCGGCTCATATTTTGAAAGCATTTTTAATTGATGCTGATAACGTAGTTGTAAACTTATTGAATAAGCTGGGTGCTAATCTAAGAGTAGTGGAAGAAGTAATAGATGCGGAATTGGGTAGACTTCCAAAGATTCAAGGAGCATCAGTTTCTGGTCAATATCTATCAACAACATCTAAAGAAGCATTCGATAAAGCTCAGAAAGAAGCTTCATCTTTGGGCGATGATTACATCAGTTCAGAGCACTTGTTAATTGGTTTCACAGAAACAAAAGGTCCTATCGGTTCACTTCTTAAAGATCAAGGAGTCACCAAAGAGAATATTCTAAAAGTACTTACTGATGTGAGAGGTAACCAAACAGTTGATGATCCAAATGCAGAAAGTAGATATGGAGCATTAAAAAAATACGCTCGTGATCTGAATGAATTGGCAGAGAAGAATAAATTAGATCCGGTTATTGGGCGTGATCAGGAAATTCGCCGTGTGATGCAGATCTTAACTCGTCGAACCAAAAACAACCCTGTTCTAATTGGTGAACCTGGTGTAGGTAAAACGGCTATAGCAGAGGGAATGGCACTTCGAATAGTTCGAGGCGATGTTCCTGAAGGACTGAAGTCAAAGCGCATTATGGCACTTGATATGGGGTCGCTGGTGGCAGGAACAAAATTCCGTGGTGAATTTGAAGAACGCTTGAAAGCTGTGGTGAAAGAGATCACAGATTCTGATGGGGAATTAATTCTGTTCATTGATGAGATCCATACCTTAGTTGGAGCAGGAGCAACAGAAGGAGCCATGGATGCCGCTAATATTCTAAAGCCGGCATTGGCTCGTGGCGAAATGCATGCAATTGGTGCAACTACTCTAGACGAATACAGAAAGTACATCGAGAAGGACAAAGCGCTTGAACGCCGTTTACAAACTGTGTTAGTTGGCGAGCCTTCCATTGAAGATTCGGTTTCAATTCTTCGTGGACTGCAAGAACGTTATGAAGTACATCATGGTGTTCGAATTACTGATGCCGCTATTGTTGCCGCGGCAGAACTTTCACATCGTTATATAGCCGACCGCTTTTTACCGGATAAAGCCATTGACTTAATTGATGAGGCAGCATCCAGATTACGGCTTCAGATTGATTCCTTACCAGAAGAGCTAGATGGGATTGAAAGACAAATCCGTCAATTGGAAATTGAACGTGAAGCTTTAAAGCGAGAAAAAGATAAAGGGAAGATAAAGGGTATTGAAAAAGAACTTGCCGATCTGGAAGAACAGAGAAGTACGATGCGTGTACAGTGGGAGCAAGAGCGAGACACCATTCAAAAGGCTAGAGAACTTAAACAAGCCATTGAGACTACGCGTAACGAAGCTGATAAGGCAGAGCGTCAAGGTAACTATGAAAAGGTCGCTGAACTTCGCTATGGAACCATTACGCAGTTAGAGAAAGATTTGGAAGAGGCTAAAACCAAGCTTGATGAAATGCAGGAAACAAAGGCGTTATTAAAGGAAGAAGTAGACGCCGAAGATATCGCAGACATTGTTGCTCGTTGGACAGGAATCCCAGTGAAGAAAATGCTTCAAAGCGAGCGACAAAAACTGCTGCAATTAGAAGATGAACTTCATAAAAGAGTGATTGGTCAGGATATTGCTATTGAAGCGGTTTCTGATGCGGTACGTAGATCAAGAGCTGGTTTGCAAGACGAAGATCGTCCGATCGGATCTTTCTTTTTCTTAGGATCAACCGGGGTGGGTAAAACCGAATTGGCAAGAACGTTAGCTGAGTTTCTGTTCAATGATCAGAATGCTATGATCCGAATCGACATGAGTGAGTATATGGAGAAGCATTCCGTAAGTCGTTTGGTTGGAGCGCCTCCGGGATATATTGGTTATGATGAAGGTGGTCAGTTGACAGAAGCCGTTCGTCGACACCCGTATTCGGTTGTTTTATTGGATGAGATCGAAAAAGCACATCCAGATGTATTCAATATTTTGCTTCAGGTTTTAGATGAGGGTAGACTGACAGACAATAAAGGAGTAACTGTCGATTTCAAGAATACGATCATTATCATGACTAGTAATATTGGTTCGCATTTGATCGTCAATGAAATGGAAAAGTCAGGTGGAGAATTGAATGATGAGCAATATGCTTCTCTACAAAATCAATTGATAGATCAGTTGAAGAAAACGATCCGACCTGAGTTCTTAAACCGTGTGGATGATACGATTGTATTCCATCCGTTGGGCAGGGAGCATATCCGTTCTATTGTTGATATTCAGTTGCGAAGAGTTCACCAATTACTGGCGAAGAATAAAGTCATACTTCATGTATCTGATACAGTAAAAGACTGGCTTGCAGTTCGGGGATATGATCCGGTGTACGGTGCACGTCCACTAAAAAGAGTACTTCAGCAAAACATTACTAACAAACTGGCTTCTCAATTATTAATGAGAGATAGTGATGAGCCGGTAGAATATGAAGCTACGATTTCCAAAAACGGAAATGAGATTGATTTTGCAGAAGTGGTGGATGATCCTGAAAAATGGGCGGGGGAAGAGAAATAATGAATTACGATTTTTCCCAACTGAATGATAAAGAATTTGAAATCATGGTTAATGACTTGCTTTCAGTGCATTATGGACTAAAAGTTGATCGCTTTAAACCAGGAAAAGATGAAGGTGTAGATGGGCGCTTTTTTACTGATTCGAACAAAGAAGTAATCATACAATCGAAGCATTATTTAAAAACCGGCTTAAATGGACTTCTAAGAGTATTAAAAAATACTGAAGTAGATAAGGTTACTAAGTTGAAACCCGAAAGATATATTTTAGTGACTTCTTTACCATTATCCAGAGTTAATAAAAAGACAATAGCTAAAATTTTCACTCCCTTTATAAAAAGTGAAATTGATATATTTGGGAATGAGGATTTAAATGATTTGCTATCCAAACATCCTAGAATAGAAGAAAAGCATTATAAACTTTGGATTAATAGCACTACTGTTCTAAAGAGCATCCTTAATAACGCAATAAAGGGCAGGAGCAAATTTGAAATTGAGCGAATACAAAGAGATTCATTAAAATATATATACACTAACAATCATGAAATAGCTCAAGGAATACTTAAAGAACATAATGTTTTAATAATTTCAGGTGAACCTGGTATTGGAAAAACCACTTTAGCGGATAGCCTTAGCTTGTCTTTTGTTTCAAACGGATATGAATTTATTAGTATAGAAGAATCTCTCAGTGAAGCAGAAAACGTTTATAAAATAAATGAAAAACAAGTTTTCTATTTCGATGACTTTTTAGGAAGTAACTATTTCGAAGCGATTTCAGATAAGAAGGATTCTCATATTGTCAAGTTTATTGAACGTATCAAGAATGATGATTCCAAAAAGTTTATTCTAACTTCAAGGACAAATATTCTTAATAGTGGCATTTTACATAGTTCTATTTTCTCAAATAACAAAATCAGAAACAATGAATTTCTAATTGAGATTAAAAGTTTAACTGATTTAGATAAAGCAAGAATACTATATAATCATATATGGTTCAGCCAACTAGAAGAATCTTTTATTGATGAGATTTATTTCAACAAAAGGTATATGAACATTATTAATCATAAGAATTATAATCCGAGATTAATTGAGTTTATAACAGATATTGATAGAATAGGTATATCAGATGCAAAAGATTATTGGTCTTATATAGAAAACACTCTTGATAACCCAAAGGATATTTGGAGTGATTGTTTTAAAAGACAAAATAATCAATTTGTACGTGCTTTGGTGAACTTAGTAGTGTTTAATGGAGGTAGTATTTCTGAAAAAGAATTGAAGGAATCTTATAGTAAATTTGTTGAGCTACAAATGCTTCAGAATAATTCTCACACTGAAAAAGATTTTGAGTCAATGTCTAGGCTAGCGACTAAATCTTTTTTAAAGCGAGATAACTTCTATGGTGAAATCGTTTACGGATTGTTTAACCCTTCTATTTCAGATTTTGTTATTTATGATTTAAAGGACGATTTGAATAAGCTTAAAAAAATGTTTGAATCATTAATGAATAGGAAATCTCTTTTTCATTTAAGGTCAATTGAAAGAGAGGAAATTGTTTCAAAGGTAATAACTACAAAATTGAAGGAGTATCTTTTTGAACAATCATTAGTAAATGACTGCAGTGTAAACTATTCAATTGATTTAGCATTTGATCTTAAGCACAATGTTGATCTATTTGATAAGATATTACTAGTTGTCAAAAAAGTAATTAAAGAAGCTATACAAGTAGATGATTTTTATAAGTTTTTAAATCTTTATAACCTTGTCGAGGAAAAATTAGAAATTAAAAATTATGATTTTCTTTTAGACTTGTTATCTAATAGTACTATTGATGAATCTGATATTAAAGCGGTAAGTAATTTTGTTGAAAGTAGAAATATAGGATCAATTGAGTTCGAAAACTTTCTCGAAGGTGAAATAGAAGAATATCTAATCGAATCACTTGATGACGTAAAATATGAGATAGAAATCGGGGAATTTATTGAAACTCATTATGGGGGGTATGATGAAGTTTATCATGAAATCAATAAAGAGAATATAAAAGAGGAATTTTACAAACAAGCCCAAGAAATGTTAGCTGATTTTGAAGAAGGTCTTTTAAAAAATTATGATGTAGATATAGAGCGAATAGTGGAATCGATAGATATTGACAAATTAGTAGAAACGTTTTTGGAAAGTGATTCTGGTTATGATGAAGAGAGTTTTAGTCGGTACAATAACTCTTCATCTTCGGATATCCATGATTTATTCGAAAGATCATAAAGGCTTTTGATTATCAAAAATGATTAGAATCTAAACTCTGAGTCCACTTCCCGATTACCATCCTCATTATAAACAGCGTAATTAAATCCGTCTTGAACACTGTAGGCACCAAAAGCCCCATGTTTGTTTAGAGCAATATATCCTACTTGAGTATTTTCCAGACTAGAATTAGTTCTCTTATTTCGAGAAATAATTCTGTCTACGGCAATTTTGCACGCTTCTTCTGGGGAATGTCCTTGTCGCATCATTTCTACGATGAGGGCGCTTCCGGCAGTTTTAACAACTTCTTCGCCAAGTCCGGTAGCACAAGCTCCGCCAATCTCTGGATCTATAAAAAGTCCGGCGCCAATAATGGGAGAATCTCCAACACGACCATGCATTTTCCATGCAGCCCCACTAGTTGTGCATGCCCCTGATAATCGACCGTCAGTATCTATAGCTAACATCCCGATAGTATCATGGTTCTCAATATTTACAACTGGTTTGTATTCAGAAGTTTTCAGCCATTTTTCCCAAGCTTCTTTTGCTTTTGGGGTAAGTAAGTTCATTTCCTCAAAGCCCTGATCCTTGGCAAATTGTTGCGCTCCCTCGCCGGCTAGCATGATATGAGGAGTTTCTTCCATTACTTTTCGAGCAACAGAAATAGGGTTTTTGTAATTCTGAAGAAATACCACTGCTCCACATTCTCCGTTTTCGTCCATTATGCAAGCATCGAGCGTTACATTTCCTTCACGATCTGGGCGACCACCATAACCTACCGACATATTCTTGGGGTCATCTTCTTCAACTCGTACTCCCGCCTCTACAGCATCTAAAGCATATCCACCATTACTTAGGATTTTCCATGCGGCCTCGGTTGCTTTAATTGAAGTATGCCATGTGGCAATTACAATTGGCTTACTGCCGATGAACTTTTTAGCATTGGAGCAACCAAATCCAGCGAGAGGTAAAACTCCAAGTAAACCTGTTTTTAAGAATTGTTTTCGGTTGAGCATAATCGTTTAAGTTGAATAATGTAATTAAAACCAATTAATTATACACTAATTACTTGACTTATATACTTTAGCCGTTAATAAGCCCCATCCTGATTAGGAACTAATTTCAGAGCGGATTATATCAATCATTTTTTATTATACAACCGCGGCTTTAAGAAGCTTACTTTTCCAAAAAAGCGATAAACTTTTGAATGGCACGTCCGCGATGGCTAATCAGGTTTTTGATATTTGCATCCATTTGAGCAAATGATTCTGCAAATTCATCGGGCATAAAGATAGGATCATAGCCAAAGCCCTTCTTGCCTCTTTGTTCTTCTAAAATTGAGCCTTTACAAACCCCTTCAAAAGTGAATTCTTTATCAGCATCAACTAAAGCGACAACCGTTCGGAACTGAGCGCTACGATTTTTTTGATCCTTTAAAGCAGTAAGAAGCTTCAGTACATTATCTTGGTAACTGGCATCTTCGCCGGCATATCGAGCGGAGTAAACTCCCGGAGCGCCATCTAAAGCTTCTACTTCTAATCCTGTATCATCAGAAAGAGCGGGTATGCCGGTTTGCTGATGAACATACTGTGCTTTTTTTAGCGCGTTTCCCTCAAGTGTTGGTTGGTCTTCTTCAACTTCTTCTAACTCCGGAAAATCGAGTGCTGAATATATCTCAATCCCTAAATGAGCAACCAACTGCTTCATTTCTTCTATCTTATTTTTATTACGAGAAGCGAGAACCAGTTTATTCATCTAAAAGTGTTTCTTTTCTAGGATTCAGTTTATAGTATAGATTAATGGCGCTGCCAACAGTTAATAAACCATTTAGAGAAATATATACCCATTCTTCGATTAGGATAGAATGAATAGTTAATAGAGCACTTGAAGAAACATACATCAGGATAAAAGCCAAGCTGATATCGGTTTTACCTAATTTTATAGTTTGCCAAGTTTGGGGTATCCAAGCGCCAATTAAAATTGCAAAACCTGTCCACCCCAGAATTTCTATTCCACTCATAATAAATGATTTTGGATTTCCTTAATCGCTTTCATATTCAATCTTGGTCCATATTGTGATACAATTCTGGAAGAAGCTAAACTCGCTAGTTTACCGGAACCTGCGTAAGTATGGCCATTTGTAATTCCGTATAAAAAAGTACCTGCAAACATGTCTCCGGCTCCGTTGGTATCTACGGCTTGAACTTCGTATGGTTCTATATCAATAAAAGTATCACCATCATAGATCATAGCCCCGTTTTTACCTTGTGTAATCACAAAGCGTTTCGCAACTTTTTTAAGTTCTTCTCTAGCAACATTAAGATTAGAACTATCTGTAAATTTTAAAGCTTCATCCTCGTTGCAAAAAAGTAGATCTACAGAATTACCAATAACTTCATGAAACATTCCTTTAAATCCTTCAACAATAGAAGGGTCAGAAAGGGTGATAGAAGTCTTAACATTATGTTTTTCAGCTAATTGTTTAGTCTTTTTCATCGCCTCAAATGCTGTTGGTGAAGCTACAAGATATCCCTCTAGGTAAATATACTCGGAGTTTTTGATAGCCTCTTCATCCACTTCAGAAGTAGAAAGGGTAGTAGTAATACCGAGAAATGTATTCATAGTTCGATCGGCATCATCCGTTATCATAACTAAGCATTTTCCGGTAATTCCTGATTCTCTTTTCTTACCATCTAAATTGGTAGAAATACCTGCTTCTGAAAGGTCGTTCAAGTAAAAGTCACCAAACTCATCATCGGCTACTTTACAGGAGTAAAAAGCATTTCCTCCAAATTGAGAAACAGCCATGACAGTATTTGCTGCAGAACCTCCTGATTTTCGTTCAGAATTCTCGTGATCTATCGCTTTTATCAATCTGGATTGGGTGTCCTCATCTACTAAAGTCATGAGTCCTTTCTTAATCTCATGATCAGTTAAGAATTCTTCGGTTACGTCAAAGTCGATATCCACAAGTGCATTGCCAATACCATATACGTCATATTTTTTATTCATCTGCTAAAATAAGTGGAACTTTTTAAAGGAATTTAAGAAGCCTAAAAGTACGGACAGTTGCCATTCTTTAAAAACCGATAATTTGTTATAAGAACACCAAAAACTAGAATTTAATTTTGATTATTTAGCTCATTGATAATTTCTCATACAATTGTTGATCTCATTTTCCTACCTTCAAACCATGGAAAAATTTCAGTCATTTCTAGAAAAAAGACTACGTACTAATCTTCCGGGCAAGAAAGCTCAGAATATTATGAGACCAGCTCCAAAAGTAGAGCACAAGAATGATATGACATATACACCAGCTACTGATAATTTCAGAAATAGTAGTGTACTTGTTCCGGTTATAACTTGGAAAGAAGAGTTAGAGATCATGTTTACACTTCGAACGGCTGGTATAAAACATGGTGGGCAAATTAGCTTTCCTGGAGGAGGGAGAGAAGGGGACGAAACAATTGAAGAAACTGCGCTTCGAGAAGCTCAAGAAGAAACAGGACTAAAACCGGCTAGTGTTGAAGTTATAGGAAGTTTAAGCTCGCTGTATATCAATCATTCCGAAAATATGGTTGTACCAGTAGTTGGGTTTATTGAATGTGAGCAAGAGTTTTGTGCAAATCCGAATGAAGTAGATGAGATTTTTACAGTGCCAATTTCGAAACTGGTAGATAGCAATTTCGCACGTATAGAAGATTGGAGACTAAAGGATTTAGATTATAAAATCCCGCTTTGGGATGTCCACAATGTCCCGCTTTGGGGAGCGACTGCTATGATGCTAAGCGAATTCGTGGAATTATACAGAGAGTTTTTGGAGATGTCAGAACCAGCTTAGCTTTAGACTGGACTACATCTAAGTAAACAAGAGCAGTTAATCTAAAGTAAATCAGCGGCTTTTTTCCCTAGGTTCATACCTAGTGCAACACCCATTCCGCTAAGTCCGGCTGCAAGAACGCAATTAGACCCAATCTTTTCGAGAAGTGCTGATTTTGATTCTGTAAAACCCATGATACCAGACCATTCGTGCTCGATCTCCCAATTTTGAGGTAAGTCAAGAACTTCATCTGCAAACGATATCAGATAATCTTTGATGGTTGTATTTACTCCAAATTCAGAAGTGGTTTCTTCACTATAATTCTTATGTCGTCCTCCACCTAAGAGAATTCTATTGTTACCAATATTGCGAAAATAGACGTAGCCTTTTTCATAATGGAAGGTTCCTTTCCAATCAAGCTGTTCCAATTCATTGGTCACAAATACGTATCCACGCCCTGGTGATATTCCGATTTCAGGGAAGATCTTTGATGTAAAAGCGTTAGTGGCGAGAATAATTTTTTCAGCATTAAATATATGACCTTGCTCAGAAGTAAGATTATTTGAATCCTTATTTATATTCTCTATGGCAGTATTCCATCGAAATTCTATTCCCGTTTGTATACATTTTTGATATAGTGATCGGATCATTTTTCCGGGATGGAGCTGACCTTCAAGTCGATTATAAAAAGAAGGGAAACCCGAATATTCACCAATATCGAAAACTTGCTCTTCTCCAATCATTTCTGTCATCCATGTATTTAACATCGGTACAGAGTTTTTCAGCTTTTCAAAATTTTGAGCATCTGTGAATATCTCCCATCCCCCGCAATCATCATATTCGAGCTTTTCATCCGTAAGTGTTTCACGTAAAAGGAGGAGCCCCTCATATCTGTCTTTAATTCTTTGTTTTACTACTTCAGGAGTTTCAATTTCAAGATCAGCCATAAGTTCGCCAACACTTCCAATACAAGCGAATCCAGCATTTCTGGTACTAGCTCCAATAGGATAGAAGCCACGATCAATTACAAGAATATTCGCGTTTGGGTGGTTCTTTTTGAAGAAGAAAGCTGATGAAAGTCCGGTTAAACCAGCTCCAATTACAATGAGGTCGTAACTCTGATCATAAAGTTCACTTTCCCAGTAAGATTGATTGGGTTGTATCATTTAATCTTCGAATACTAAAGCAGCCATTAAGGGAGCTGCCGTTAAAAAGAACCGATCATCAACATTGTATTTTGGATGATGCCACACATAAGTTGAGTCAGATTCTTTACTTCCACTTCCTACAAAAAAGAAAGCTCCGGGAAAGTGTTCTTGGTAAAAAGCAAAATCTTCACCAGCCATACTAGGTCGCTCAAGGTCGATAGCAGCGTTCTCTCCAAAAAGCTCTTTGGTAGTATTTAATACACTTAAAGCTTCTTTTTCGGTATTAATAACTGCAGGATAGCCTCGTCGGTAATTTAGTGTATAGCTTCCATTATGAGCGTCTGTAATTCCTTTTAAAAGACTGTGAAGTCTTTGCTCAATTAAGTTTTTCGTGTCTTTGCTGAATGTTCGAACGGTTCCGAATAATTTTACTTTTTCAGGGATGATATTATGAGCGGTTCCGGCTTCAATTTTCCCAATAGTTACAACTGCAGATTCGGTAGGATCAACAGATCGGCTAACAATGGTTTGTGCAGCATTAATAAATTGAGCGGACATTACAATTGGATCGATAGCTTCATGAGCTCGGGCAGCGTGCCCACCTTTACCCATAATTTCTATATCAATTTCATCCGGGCTTGCCATTAATTCACCTATTCTGGTAGCAATCGTTCCGGGAGTATGAGTTGGAGAGGTGTGAAGCCCATAAATAGCGGTTACATTTTTCGATTGAAGGAATCCGGTATCGCATAGGAGCTTGCCTCCACCAGGGAGTTTTTCTTCGCCCGGCTGAAAGATGAGGAGTACAGTACAGGAAATCTCAGATTTTAACTCAGTAAGAATTTTTGCAACTCCCAATAAGTTTGAAGTATGAGCATCATGTCCGCAGCAATGAGCCGCTCCTTCATTCAAAGAAAAAAATTCTTTTTTAGAATCTCCTTCTTCGTCCATGGCTAGTGCGTCAATATCAGCCCGAAGCGCAATTACCCGATCTGATTTTTTATCTCCTTCAATTATTCCAACACAGCCAGTTTCTAAAGGGGATTCATACGGAATATTTAACTCATCTAGCTTAGACTTGATAAATTTTGTGGTTTCAAACTCCTTATAACTTACTTCAGGATGTTGATGTAGGTACCGCCTAGTGTCTATCATCTCTTGATGAAGTTCTTGTGTAAGTTTTTTTATTTTCTGGTGAAGATTCATGAGTTTTTGGAATAAAATTAGAATATGGAATAATATATATACTTAGTCATCAAATCTGTAACTTTACATTAAAGTGAGCGTACCGAATGCTTGACGCATTCAAATAAAAGACTATGAAAAATAAATCTTGGGAAATAATTGTAGCAGGCTTACTACTTTTGATGGTAGCTATTATTATTACGTCTAAATCAGGAGAGGAGCCTCATGAGTATGAAGAAGAATATGTTTCAAATCAAGCTGAGACTTCTTCTAAAAAGAGATCGAATCCTGAGAAAAGCGTAACTGTAATCAATGTCGAAGAGCTTGCCAAGCTACAAGAGCTTAAGGAATTAGAAAAAATGAAGTCCCTAGAAGGGTTAGAAAAATTGAAGAGCATGGCCGCTTTGATTCCTGATGATGCTAAAAATGAAATAATGAATGAGTTGAATGCGGCTCTTAGTGAATTAGAAGATGATAGTTTTTCCATAAATATTGATATGGAAGAAGGCTTGGTTATGCTTCAAAAAGAATATAAAGCAGTACCCGGTGAGTGGAGTGATATTTCGCCTGGTGTATATGCTTTCACAGAAGGCTTTGATGCTTCCGGGTTGGAATCAGTATCAGTTCAGCTATCTGGTGGATCAATTGTGTTAGTGGGTACTGACGAAGAAAAAGGATCTTTTACAGTGAAAGCATCCGGAGAGATAGCAGCAAGGGAATTGCTTGAAGAAATGGTCTCTGTATCAACCAAGAAAAATGGAAGCAGAGCTGAATTTCGAGTTAATAATAGGAGGAGTAAAGAATCTAATATTCAACTGCAAACTACCTTGTTGATTCCATCATCCATTGATGTGATTTCATTTACAAATGGAGGACATATTGAAGCTACTAACTTTAGTGGTGATGTCGAGTTTAAAACTTCTGGTGGACACATTACCCTTAAAGAGCTGTCTGGTGACATCACAGCTTTTACGGAAGGTGGGCATATCAAATTATCAGATTCCGATGGAGATGCGTCATTGAAATCATTGGGAGGACATTTGTCAGCTACTAATTTTTCCGGAGATCTTGAAATGAGAACTTCCGGAGGAAATGCATTTGGCTCTAATCTTTCGGGAAGTGTAAATGCTTTTTCTAGTGGTGGTAATATTAAACTTCAGTTTTTAAAAGTCAGTGGCGATATCCAAGCTAGAAATGGAGCGGGTCAGATCGATTTACTACTGCCGGAGAATGTAAATGCTAATCTATCGGCAAATGGAACTAAGGTTGAAATTAGTGAGGGGTTATCTTTTAGCGGTGATACAAAGAAAAACCAAGTCATTGGAAAACTAGGAGCCGGTGGATCTGATATAATATTGAAAACTGGATATGGAACGGTCTTGATTCAGAAAAATGAGTGATCGTCCTGATCATCACATAACCAAAGACGGTTCTTCCACACTCTATTCTAATATTTACAATCAGTATTACCATAATCCCAATGGATCTGTTTCAGAAAGTAAACATGTATTTTTTGAAATACCGGGTGTTATTGATGCGCTAAAGCGAGAAGAACAAGTAACTATTTTTGAAGTAGGCTTTGGTACCGGGTTAAATTTTTTTCTACTGATGGATTACTATCTATCTCATGGTTGTTCAGCTAAAGTAGAGTTTATTAGTGTGGAGGCTTTTCCGGTATCTGCGAAGGAGTCTGAACATTTTAATTACAGCTCTTTTTCAGAATTTTGCCAACTTGATTCTATTTTAAAAAATGTATTTTCCAATTTACAAGAAGGCATGAATACAATTCAACCTTTAGGAGACGTGGATGTAACACTTAACTTGTTTATTGGGAAGTTTGAAGATTTTGAACCGAATGGAATTAAAGCTGATTTCTTTTTTCAAGATGCTTTTTCTCCTGAAGTAAATCAGGAACTTTGGACAAGAGAGACTTTTGAGAAATTATCATCTTTTGCAAAACCAAATGCCGTTTTATCAACGTATTGTGCGGCAAGCAAAGCAAGAGCAGCAATGGCAATAGCGGGTTGGAAATTAGCTAAAACGCGTGGTGCTCTGGGGAAACGTGAAATGACCATAGCTTCACTTTCTGAAGAAAAGCTTTCAGCATTCAAAAGGGTGAATGAGATTCGGTTAATTGAACGGTTTGAGAATGGAGAGTTTTACCGTTAGTTATTTGTACTCAATTCAGAAAAAAATGTCACTTCGAATGAATATGAGAAGTCTGATAATCTTAACTATTGAAAATTATTTATAGAAATCTCACATCCGTTCGATGTGACAAGTAGTTTGAGCTTTAAAGCGAATGAGCTATTTCTTATGAAAAGCTTACGTAGCGAATATTCTTGATACCATCTAGTTTATTGATGATTTCCAATTCAGATTCGTCCAAATTTTTATCAATCGTTAAAGCCGTGATAGCACCGGATCCTTTTTCTGATCTACCCAAACCAAGAGCACCAATATTGATCCCTTGCTTGGCAAGAGTTCCACTAACAGAGGCTAGCATACCTGGAACATCCTGATTTTGATACAAAATGATATCTCCCTCTAAACGAAGTTCCACACCATAGTTATCTATTTGAACAATTCTGTAATCGTTCTGCCCAAATACAGCTGCAGAAATACTTCTGTACTCAGCGCCTTCAGCAAATCTTATAGTTACAACATCGTTGTAAGTTTTTCCTTTAGAAGAGAGTATTTCTTTGATTGAGAAACCTCGTTCATCCGCAAAGTAACGCGCATTAATTAGGTTTACAGGATCATCTACATAATTGGAAAGCATACCTTTTAAAATGCCATCAGTTAATACATCTGCAAACTTGGTACAGTCACCGGAATACTCAAACTCTAAACTGCTTGCATGTTCAGGAGAAAGTTGAACAGCCAACGTTCCTAATTTTTCGGCAAGAGCTAAGTAAGGTTGTACTTCTGCATTTGTAAGAAGAGAGATGGATTTTCCGTTAAGACTGCCTTTATAGTTTTTGTTTTCAAGGGCATCGGACATCTGAGCTGCAACTTGTTCAGCTACTTTTTCCTGGGCTTCTTCTGTAGAAGCTCCTAAATGAGGAGTACAGATAATACCAGGATGCTCAAGAACTTTATAAAGTTCTTCACTAGGAGGCTCTTGAGAATATACATCTAGCGCAATGCCACCAACAATTCCATCATCTAGCAATTGAGGAAGATCTGCCTCTTCATAAATTCCACCACGTGCACAATTTACCAAGCGAATTCCTTTGTTAAGCTTCGCTGCATTTTTTAAAGATACCAACCCTTTTGTTTTTTCAGTGAGGGGAGTATGTACAGAAAGAAAGTCAACACTACTTAATAGTGTATCGATATCAACCAATTCAATGCCCATTTCGGCAGCATATTCTTTGGTAGTAAAAGGGTCGTAAGCAAGTACTTCCATTCCAAATGCTTGCATTCTTTTTGCTACTTCCGAGCCGATTTTTCCGAGTCCTACAATACCTAGTTTTTTCCCGTAAACTTCCGATCCCATATACTTCTTTCGATCCCAACCACCACCTTTAACGGTTGCTACAGAAGTGGGGATATTTCTTGCAAGAGCGATGATCATTCCACAAGTATGTTCAGCAGTAGAAATGGTATTTCCATCAGGAGTATTCATAACCAATACACCTTTTGTGGTCGCAGCTTTGATATCTATATTATCTACACCTACTCCGGCGCGCCCAATTACTTTCATATTGGTAGCTTTCTCTAGCAATTCCGGAGTTACCGTAGTTGCACTTCGAACCACCATACCATCGTAATCAGCAATTCGATCAAAAAGTTCTTCTTCAGTTAATTTTCCAGGTTGGTCGGCTTGTATGCCTCTTGCGTTAAATACTTGGGCACAAATAGCGTCGACACTGTCTAGCAGTAATACTTTAAATGACATGTTTAGTGTGAGTGTTTTTATAAGTGAGTGAGTTAGTCTTGTATAAAATCTTGAATGAGTTCTTGAATTTCAGGAATCCCTTTTCGAGAACTGGCCGAATACGTAAGAATAGGTACTTCAATATTCATTTCAGCTAGAATCTTTTTAACCCTACTTTTCGATTGAGCTAACTTATTGTTGGAAAGCTTATCTGCTTTAGAAAGCAATACGCAAAAAGGCATTTCATTAGAAGCGAGCCAGTAAAAGAAGTCTTGATCAAGTCCCGATGGTTCATGGCGTGCATCAACTACTGAAAGAATAAGACGTAAGCTTTCTCTTTCAGAAAGGTATTTTCTAATACTTCTACCCCAACGGTCTCTTTCTTTTCGTGGAGCTTTTGCAAAGCCATATCCCGGAAGATCGACTAAGAAGAAATCTTCGGCAATCTGGTAATAATTCATTTGCTGAGTTTTACCAGGAACGTTGGAGGTTCGAGCTATTCCTTTTCTGTTTAAAAGGGCATTGATAAGCGAAGATTTACCAACATTAGATCTTCCTGCAAAACAGATCTCTGGATATTTATCGGGTGGGCATTCTTCAATTTTAGTTGCACTGGTAATGAATTGAGCTTTACCGTTAAACAAGGTCATTTTCTTCTTTTTCAACTCCGAAATTTACAGGGACCGGATATTTACTTGTAAAACAGGCAGTGCAGTAATCGTGCCCTGATGGATTTGCTTCTTTAACAGCATTAACCAAGCCATCCGGAGACAGATATCTTAAACTATCAACACCGATCTCTTTAGCAATTTTATCTACGTCGCGATCAAATTTATTGGCGATCAATTCTTCCGGACTAGGGAAGTCCATCCCGTAATAACAAGGGCTAATAATAGGAGGTGAACTTACCAGAAAGTGAATTTCCGTAGGATTGCAAGATTTGATCATATCCACAAGTAGGCGAGAAGTTGTACCTCTAACGATGGAATCATCAACAATTACAACCGGACGACCTTCAATAACTCCACGGACAGGATTGAATTTGGTTCGTACTTTTTGCTCACGAGATTTTTGTCCAGGTGAAATAAAAGTTCTACCTACATAATGATTCCGTATTAGCCCGATATCATATTTACAATCGAACCCCATTTTCTCACTTTCGTTTGCATACCCAATGGCAGCTGTATTACTAGAGTCAGGTACAGAAATAATCACAGGCCTTTTCTTGGAGCCCTTTATATCAACTACTTCATTAATGGGATGTTCTACGGCAAGTGCCTGACCTAAATTTCTTCTGATCTTGTCAACCATTTCCCCGAAGATCATACTATCCGGACGTGAAAAGTAGACATACTCAAAAATACACTGACTGGTTTTAGTACCAGCCTTAGGCTCTATAAAATAGGATTTAACTTCTCCGGAATCAGAAGCTTCTTGATCAATTACTACAACTTCACCCGGTTCAATATCACGCACGTACTCCGCATTATTGATATCAAAAGCACAAGTCTCACTAGCAAGGCAAAACTTCCCATCTTTCTTGCCAAGAGCAAGAGGGCGGAAGCCATTTGGATCACGAACGCCAATTAGTTTGTCATCAGTAAGAATCACTAAACAGTATGCACCCTCAATTTGATGAAGTGCATCCATGATCTGTCCCATTTGATCTTGCTTCAAGCTATGAGAAATCAAATGAAGAATTAATTCAGTATCAGATGTACTTTGAAATAATACGCCTTCTTTTCGAAAACGAGAGCGAATTTGCTTAGCGTTGGACAGATTACCATTGTGACCTATTGCAAGGTTACCATTTCTGTAATGGACTCTGAATGGCTGAATATTTGCCGGATTTTTAGAAGATCCCGATGTAGAATATCTATTGTGTCCAATTGCTGAGCGCCCTTTGAGAATCTTATTCATGATCTTGGGCTTATTAAAAACGCTCAAAACCAATCCAAAATCTTTATAAGAAGGCATTACTTGGCGTTCTTTTTCTTTGTCAAAGTGGCTGGTAACTATACCGGCCGATTCTTGACCGCGGTGTTGCAGGGAATGCAGACCGTAATATGTGGCTAAGGCTGCTTCTTCGTGATCAAAGATGCCAAAAATTCCACAATACTCGCGAGGTTTGTCGCTCATTAAAAACTCCGAATTTGTATGATGCTTGAGAAGCACAAAGATAAGAAATGAAAAGCGAAATGTTGAATTAGGATGTGCTTTTTATGAAGCTTTTAAGAATAACTTCTTAACTCGGCTTATTTTTTAGGCAGTTTTACATAAAAAACAGAGCCTTCACCTTCTTTACTTTCAAAGTAAATTTCGCCATTCATATGTTCAACAAATTCTTTGCATAAACTTAAACCAAAACCGTTACCTATTTCAGCGTGTGTTCCTTTTCTAGTTTCAGCATTGTCCTCAAAAATAGAGTGCTGAAGCTTATCTGGAATTCCGATACCAGTATCTTTGATTGAGTATATAATATGACCTGAGTCTTCGTCGGTATTAAAAATTATTGTTCCACCGGGTTCTGTAAACTTTATACTGTTGGCAAGTAAATTTCTAATAACCAATCTAAAAGCACTTTCATCTACATAAGCGAGTGTTTCTTCTTTAATATTAGAAACCAACTGTATGTTCTTTGCTTCAACTTGAAATTTTTGCTTTGATATTACATCATCAATAATAGATGTTGTATCAATACTTTTGAGACTCATTCGAATTCCGGACATTTGTTTTCTTGCCCAAGCTAAAAGGTCATCGAGTGTATCTACATTTTTTTGAAGAGTAGGCTCAAGTTCTATAGCTAGCTCTTCTATCTCTTTAATGGTTAGTTCGCTATTATTAATCAAATATAAAATGCCTTGCATCGATGCCATAGGAGATCGAAGGTCGTGTGCCACGATGGCGAAAAGTTTGTCCTTGGCTTGATTTAATTCCTCAAGCTCTTTCTTTTGTTGATTGAGTATTTTATTGACTCTTTTCCTTTCTTTCCCTGACTTATACAAAAAGAATAAAAACAGTAGAATAATAAGAATAAGAACACCAGCTGCTATATTTAATCGTTGTCTTAGGCGTAGCTGTCCTTCTTGCTCTGCTTGCTTTTCTTCTAAAAGACGGTTGATCTCTGTTTGTCGATCTAATTCGATCTTACTTTCGAGATCAGATAGCATTTGTTCTGATTCTGCCTTTGATATACTATCAGCTAGTGATTTATATCTTTCCAGATGGAACAGCGCTTTATCTAGGGAGCCTACTTGTTTATATGTACTATATAGACTCTCATTGAGTTCATATATAGCTTCGTTAAAGTTCAATCCTTTAGCGACCTCGAAGGCTTTCAAATACCAATCAATTGCTTTTTCAGGTTGAGAAAATTTATCATAGAGATCACCTAGCCCCTTGTAATTGTAATAGGCTCCTTGTGGAATATTGAGTTCCATACAATACTGTAGAGATTCTTCAAAGTAGCTTTTAGCCTTATCGAAATCCGACATTTTTAAATATAGAGATCCAAGATTAAACGTTATTTGGAATGGTGGAGTATCCGGGCGGACTTCTTTATTCAAAACCAGAGCCTTATTGTAAAAGTCTAGCGCTTCATCTGTTAATTCTAGGCTTGATTTCGTAATGCCTAGATTTAGATAAATTCTTAATAGTTCGTTTTTATAGCCTTTTATTAAAGCCAAATCTAGTGCTTTATTCAAATAGTACTCTGCTTTATCAAATTCCTCATAATTGTTATAAGCATCTCCAAGATTATTGAGCGTTATAATCATGAATGAGGTATCGGTACTAGATTCTGCAAAATTTAAACCCTTTAAATAACTCGAAAAGGTATTCGACTTATCACCCAGTTTTTGATAAGCAGATGCCATATTCAAAAGCATTACAGCGGTTATATAATCCTTTTTTTCTTCCGGCAAAAGATGGATGAGTTCCAGTCCTTCATTATAGGTTTTTATTGAAAGAGCTGGTTGACCTTGATAATTATAGCTAGCACCAAGCAGGTTATAAAAGTGAGGTTTAAGTCTGCTGTTTGGATATTGCTCGATAGCATTTTTAAGTATAGTTACGGCAGTATCTATTTGCTGTACATTCATAAAAGCATCGGCAAGACGCACATCAGAAAGAGCTAATCCATATTGATAATCTAAAGAGTCGGACATGAAACGAGCTCTGTCAATGTTCTTTACGGCAGCCTCAAAGCGTCCTCGATAAACTAACTCCTCTGAATCTTTAAGCAGGCTTATTACTAGGCTTGTATCAGCCGAAGCTTGATAAAAAAGCTTTTCCGAATGTTTGGCGTATGTAACCTCATTTCCAGAAAGTACAAATGAAATGCACAGTATTAGAGCTATTAATACGGTTCGGCTATATTGTCTCAATTTTGGAAAAAGCGAATGGGGTTTATTTTCGCTTCCATTATAGCACTATAGACTTCAAAAAAAAAGCCATTCGGTTTCGAATGGCTTAGATTTGAAAAATTTAATAGTAAATCAGCTTAGTGATGCATCTAGTTCGATTTTTGTACCAGCTAATGCTCGCGATACCGGACAAGCATCTTTGGTTGCAGAAGCAATTTTTTGAAATTCACTATCACTTAATCCGGGAACGTCGGCAGTAGTAGTTAGTTTAATGGTTGTAATTGTAGGTGTGCCATCTACCATTTCTAAAGTTACAGTTGCTTTAGTTTCAACACTGTTAGATTCATGACCGGCTCCATGTAGCTCGTTCGACAAAGCCATAGAATAACAGCCTGCATGTGCTGCACCAATTAGCTCTTCAGGATTTGTTTGATCTGCGTCTTCAAACCTAGAAGCGAAAGTAAAAGAAGCTTCTGACAACACTCCGCTTTCCGAGTTAATAGTTCCGCTTCCTTCTTTTAAATTACCGTTCCATACAGCTGATGCGTTCTTATTTGGCATAAAATACCTCGTTAAATTATTGATAATTTGTTTTCATTATTAGAAACAGCAAGTGAAACGGAGAAATTCCAATTCTCATGAAGTTTTATAATTTCTGATCGTAAGCAACCCAAGGATCGGTCCTACAAGGATTGTTAAAAACACTAAAGGATTCTGAAATTCTGCCCACATCAAATTCACTAACTGAATACTAACTATTGTGAGTGTAAAGCCTATACAATTAACAATCGTAAGTCCGGTTGCTATGTAAGAGCTTTCTGAAGATCGGGCAACCAGTGTTGAAAATTGTGGGGAATCAGGAATTACAAAAATCCCCCAGGTCAAAAGCAAAAGCAGAAAAATCCAGATCGGAATACTAAAAGAAAAAGGAACTAATAACGCACAAATACCAGATAGAAAAAGAGATATGAGGGCGACATTCTTGCTTCCTTTTTTTATGGAGATGTGTCCCCCAATCATACAACTGATTCCTCCAATACCAATAATTATGAATGACCAGAGAGGAATATTCAAGACACTTTTTGGATTAGTTACCATATAAAATGCCAGTAGGGTAGGTACATAAGCCCAAAATGTGTAAAGCTCCCACATATGACCGAAGTACCCGAAAGCCGCTGATCTAAAATTCTTATCCTTAAAAAGTGAGATAAACATGGAAGGTTTAAACGAGCCTCTTTTTATTCGATAAGGGCCATCAGTGATTGTAAGAAAGATCAATAATCCTCCAATAATTGATAAAGCAGAGGTACTTTTTAGTACAAAACGCCAGGAGAGATCATTGCTCAAATATTTAAGAAGATGAGGGAATGCTGTTCCCAAAACCAATGCCCCTACTAAATAACCTAAAGCTTTTCCAAGACCTCCTTTATGCCAGTCGGAGGCAATTTTCATTCCTACAGGATATATGCCTGCTAAGAAAAATCCGGTACAAACTCTTGCAAGCATCACCTCTGTAAAATTAGAAGCATAGATAGTTAAGAAATTTGCAGCAGCTCCTAACACTGAACAAATAAGAAAAACTTTTACCGGTGAAAATCTATCAGCTATACTCAAAACAGCAAAAGCTAGTGTTCCAATTATGAACCCTGATTGAACAGCCATCGTTATAAATCCCACAAATTGCTCTAAAAGGTTCAACTCCTCAATGAGCTCGGGAACAACAGCATTTCCGGCAAACCAAAGTGAAGTGCCTGCAAATTGCGAGAGTACAATAACAGGCAGAATATGTTTTGGGATAGATGTTTTAATTTGCATGGCTGAAGAAAAGAAAGTTTTTATCAAAAAAAAGCTCCTCAAAAAATAAGGAGCTAAAAAATAATGTCTTCAATTTTTGAGCAAAACTAAATCATTTAATAATATCTGTTGTACGGAATGCTTGAATTTTAAGTCCCAAATCGCGAGAAATAACTATTACATTTTGATCTTGTGTAGTAGCTAAGAAAAACTCACCACCACCACCAACTTCTTGTGTATTCGTAACTTCTCCGGAGCTATTCAAAATGGTAAGATACTGCTTGCCATAGGAAACTAGATTGTCGTCTTCAACGTTATGAGGCTCTCTTTCTATAAATCCGTAAAACCCATCTCCAATTTCAATTATGTTATTACCATTAATTAGTCCGGAATCGCCTCTCTCATTAGTCTCATTGCTAATATTATGTCTCCATTCTATATTAAACTCTGAGTCTAATTTTAACACGGACGTGCTAGTTTGGGCTATGTACCCACTATTTGATTCCTGAACTTCGTTTACATAACTAATGCGCTGATCGTCAATTCTAGAAGATGCTAAAGTATTAAGGTTTCTATCTTTAATTATAAGACTAGAACCACTCTCATTACGGATATTAAAAATATATTTATTGTCAGGAGTTTGAATTATCTCATCTAATTCTCCATCGTAGTCATTATTAGACTCCTCTGATAATAAAGTCCCATTCTGGTTAAAGGTCAGTTTTAATCTATCATTACTAGAGCTTTGTAAGCTACTACTTGATATCGTGTATGCAACTAACTCTCCAGTTCTGGTCTCTAGTCCATGAAGTTGCCAAAAAATATCATTTTGACCCGATCTCTTTGTCCACATCAGATCCCCTGCAGTGGTGAATTTCATTATAAAGTAATCATTCTCAATACTTGAACTGCCTGATGGAGTTGTAGCAAAAGCAATGAATCCATTTGTAACCGTTTGCTGTAACTGAATAGCATTGCATGATGAAACTTTTAAGTCATCAAACTTTTTAAGCCAAACTTGTTCACCTTCGTCATTAATTTTAGCTAAATATAGGTTGTCACTACATCCTCCGGATTCTTCTCTATATGCTCCGATAATTACGATTCCATCGTTCGTTTGAACCACGTCCTTAACTTTGGTTTTCCAATCTCCAATTTCATTTTCTATTAAAAACTCTTGATCCAGCCCTTCTGGGTCTTCACTATTTCCTGTACTTGAATCTTTGCATCCAAAAGTTAAAAATACGCCAAGGCATAGAGCATATAAAATTTGAGGTATAAAGTGCTTTTTCATGATACTATTGATTTATTATTAGACACCCTCAATGTATTAAAATCATTGTGTTATACAAATTAGAGTTTAAAAAAAGCATGGTTTTTATTGTGATCTAAATACTTTTACTTGAGGTTGAAGGCAGTAATAGGTTTAATCTCTTGTAAGAAAAGAAAGTTACTAACTAAAAGGACCATACTAATAATATGGTAGATTTTAATAGCCTGATAATGAATATCTATTGATAAAGAATTAAATGATTTGGTAGTTTAGCGACATAGAGACTAGAAAAATGTAACCAATTTTAAATATGGAAGATAAGAAGAAAGAAGGCTCGGGAACGTATAATGTAAATGATGTTAGTCAATGCCCATTTCATAATGGTACAATGGCTAAAAATAGTGGTGGAGGAACAAAAAATCGTGAATGGTGGCCAAATCGGTTAAACCTAAATGTTCTTCGTCAGCACTCAACATTGTCTGATCCAATGGATAGCGACTTTGACTACGCAGAAGAATTTAAAAAATTAGATCTAGCGGCTGTTAAAAAAGATCTTACAGACTTAATGACCGATTCTCAAGATTGGTGGCCTGCAGATTTTGGACACTATGGTCCACTTATGATCAGAATGGCTTGGCATAGTGCGGGAACTTATCGAGTTACCGATGGTCGTGGTGGCGCAGGCGGTGGAGGACAGCGTTTCGCTCCCTTAAATAGCTGGCCAGATAATGCAAACTTAGACAAGGCTCGTTACTTACTATGGCCTGTCAAGCAGAAGTACGGTCAAAATATCTCATGGGCAGATTTAATGGTTCTTGCAGGAAACGTTGCTTTGGAATCTATGGGTTTTGAGACTTTCGGTTTTGCAGGTGGACGAGAAGATGTGTGGGAACCGGAAGAAGACATTTATTGGGGTTCAGAAGGAGAGTGGTTAGGAAACCAACGCCATGATGATGATGGAACACTTGAAGCCCCGCTAGGCGCAGATCATATGGGACTGATCTATGTAAACCCGGAAGGCCCGGACGGAGAGCCTGATCCGGCAAAGGCAGCACAATTTATTCGTCAAACTTTTGCAAGAATGGCAATGAATGATGAAGAAACTGTAGCACTTATCGCAGGTGGACATACTTTTGGTAAAACACACGGAGCAGCTTCAGATGAAAATGTAGAAGCAGAACCGGAAGGTGCAGCTATCGAGATGCAAGGGCTGGGCTGGAAAAATAATTATGGTTCAGGACATGGAAAAGACACTATCACCAGTGGAATTGAAGGTGCTTGGACACAAAAACCAACGGAATGGTCGCATCTATTTTTCGACAATCTTTTTAAGTACGAGTGGGAAAAGCATAGAGGACCAGGTGGCGCATGGCAATGGAGACCTAAAAATGGAGAAGGTGAAGGAACATTCCCTGATGCACACGACCCAAATGTGAAGCATGCTCCATTTATGCTGACTACAGATTTATCTTTAAGAGTAGATCCTGCTTACGAGAAAATTTCCAGACGTTTTTACGAGAATCCTGAAGAGTTTGCTGATGCATTTGCACGAGCTTGGTATAAGTTGACTCATCGCGATATGGGACCTATTGACCTGTACTTAGGCGAAGAAGTGCCTGAAGAAGAATTGTTATGGCAAGATCCAATTCCGGCAGTAACACACGAGTTGATCAATGATGCAGATATAAAAGAACTGAAAGCTACGATCCTAGATTCAGGATTGAGCGTTTCTGAATTGGTATCTACAGCATGGGCTTCGGCTTCAACATTCCGTGGCTCTGATAAAAGAGGTGGTGCAAATGGCGGTAGGCTCCGTTTGGCTCCACAGAAAGACTGGGAAGTGAATAATCCTGAGCAATTAGCTAAAGTGTTAGAAACTCTGGAAGGGATCAAAAGTGATTTCTCTAAAGAAGTTTCTATGGCAGACTTAATTGTTCTTGGCGGGTGCGCTGCAATTGAAAAAGCAGCTAAAGATGCCGGCCAAGATATCACGGTTCCATTTACTCCGGGAAGAACTGATGCAAGTCAGGAGAAAACGGATGTAGAATCATTTGCATGGTTAGAGCCAACAGCAGATGGCTTCCGAAATTACTTTGCTCCAAAGCATAACACAACCATGGAAGAAATGTTGGTTGATAAAGCTCAACTACTTACACTAAACGTTCCTGAAATGACCGTTTTAGTGGGAGGAATGAGAGCTCTTGGAACTAATTATGACGGATCCAAAAAAGGTGTATTAACTGACAAGCCAGGTGTACTTACTAATGAGTTCTTTGTGAATTTGTTGGATATGGGAACTACGTGGCAAGCAACTACAGATGCACAAAATGTATTTGTAGGAAGCGACCGTAAAACTGGAGATATAAAATGGTCAGCTACCAGAGCAGATTTGATCTTTGGTTCTAATTCTGAACTAAGAGCATTAGCAGAAGTGTACGGTACACATGATTCTCAAGAGAAGTTCGTAAAAGATTTCGTACAAGCTTGGGATAAAGTGATGAATCTTGATCGTTTTGATTTGAAGTAAGATCAAAGTCATTCCTGCGAAACCTGCCTGCGCATAGCTGGCAGGGCAGGAATCTAGATATTAAGGATAAAGATATAAAAAGCCTCTTAGAGAAATCTGAGGGGCTTTTTATTATTTCGCAACCTTCTGCGAACGGAGTGAAGCAGTCTCTTTATACAAGAGAAGAAATCAATTTAACTCGTTCCTAAGCTCTAGCTTCTGTTTTCATTCAGGATAATTTTTTGATTATTAATAATGGATTTAGATATTAGTCAAAATAAATTAACGGGGTAAAATGAATCAGGAACAAATCATTATTCTGTCTGTTGGTATTGCATTAATTTTTCTGTTGGTAGGGTTAATTATTTTTATTTCGTTCAATTCAAAAAATAAAGCCAAGATTATTGAGCTAAATAATCAAATCGATAAATACTTAAATGACTTAGAAAGGTTTAAACCTATTTTAGATGTTGAAGAACAAGTAGGGGTTGTCAAAAGTGAGCTCGATTTTTTAAATATAGAGTTTAGCAATTTGAAGGGTAATTACCATGAAAAAAGAGAAATATTCAAAAAACTCAGTGAAGAAGTTCAACTTTATGAAAGTGATATAGAATTTTTTGATTACGGAGTGTATAAGCCTCAATTCAATTTTGACGACTCAGAAACGTATAAAAAAAATATTAAAGAGAATATTGCTCAGCAAAAAGAATTGATTAAACAAAAGAAAGCGGCTATTTGTGAAGTGCCTTGGACTGTAGATGGGAGCGTTCGTAAAGGGGAAGTAATGACAAATAGGAATATACGTATGACATTACGTGCGTTTAATGGAGAATGCGATTCTTTGATGACAAAAGTGAAGTGGAATAACGTTAATAAGATTGAGGAAAGGATTAGAAAAGCAGATAAAGCTTTACAAAAAATGAATGCTTCTAATCGAATATATATAACCGAAGATTATCTTCAACTAAAGTTAAACCAACTTCATCTCACATATGAAATGGAGAATAAAAAACAGGAAGAAAAAGAAGAGCAAAGAAGAATAAGAGAAGAGATGAGGGAGGAAGAGCGTGCAAAAAGAGAAATAGAACAAGCACAAAAAGAAGCTGAAAAAGAAGAAAGCAGATATATAAGAGCCTTAGAAAAGGCTCGTAAGGATGTTCAAAAGGCGACTGGTGATAAGGTATCAAAGCTAAATGAACAAATACTTATGCTTACGAAACAGCTTGAAAATGCTCAAGTAGAAAAAGCAAGAGCTATTTCACGAGCTCAAATAACGAGGTCTGGACATGTGTATATAATTTCAAACATTGGTTCTTTTGGAGAGAAGGTTTATAAAATTGGTATGACTCGGAGATTAGATCCAATGGATCGGGTAAAAGAATTAGGAGACGCATCAGTTCCATTTAGGTTTGATGTGCATGCTATTATTTACTCAGATAATGCTCCAGATTTAGAAGCTAAACTACACCAAGCTTTTGATAAAAAAAGGGTCAATTTAGTTAATCAAAGAAAGGAATACTTCAGAGTGTCGCTTGATGAAATAGAATCAATTGTTAAGGAGTCATTATCAGCAGAGATAACATTTACAAAAGCTGCTGAAGCTCAAGAGTATCGAGAAACGATAGCACTTTTAGACGAAATGGAAAGCAAAGTTCATGATGCAGAAGAGTTTGTTAGTCAAAAATATCCTGATAATTTATTTGAATGATTTTTTACTACCTGATAGGCTTCAGGACTGCATTCCAATATAAAATAAAAAAAGGCAACCAAATTAATTTTGATTGCCTTTGTAAATGAGCGGGAGACGGGATTCGAACCCGCGACCCCAACCTTGGCAAGGTTGTGCTCTACCAGCTGAGCTACTCTCGCTTTTCAATAAAACATTTCATTTCTGAAACGGCTCTAAATATAAGGCTGATTTGCTTTACAATTCAACCTTAATTTTAAGAATTTATCAATGAATTTTAGGAAGTTTTTTCTTCCTCTCTCATCTTCTGGCATTCGCAGTTTATACCATATTCTTTGCAGAGAGGGTGATCTGGCGCAGATGAAATTCTAGCTTTGCAAGGCCCTCGTCCATGATGGATCATCAAATGAGAAAGATCGGTCCAATTTTCTTGTGGAATTAGAGCCATTAAATCTCGTTCGATTTTATCAGTATTGGATTTATGTTTCGTTAACCCAAACCGATTTGAAAAGCGCTTAACGTGGGTATCTACCACAACACCCTCATTAATACCAAAGGCATTACCCAATACAACATTGGCAGTTTTTCGGGCAGCTCCACGAAGTTTCAAAAGATCATCCATATTCTGTGGGACTTCCCCGCCAAACTCTTCAGTGAGAATAGTTGAAGTCTCTTTTAGTGACTTCGCTTTATTTCGAAAAAAACCTGTGGTTCGAACGAGCTCTTCCAGTTCTTCTAATGGAGCTTGGGCCATCAACTCCGGAGTGGGGTAGGTTTCGAAAAGAGCCGGAGTAACTTTGTTAACCCGTACATCGGTGCATTGGGCACTTAAAATAGTTGCAATCAGCAACTCAAAAGGATTGCGGTGATCCAGCTCGCATTCTGGGTTTGGGTAATAGGTATAGAGCTCTTTTAAAATTTCTTGAGCTCTGTCTTTTTGCTTCTTAGTTTTTCTGGGAAGTTTCTGCTTCGGCATAGATTAAATTAATTTCCTAAACATAAAGATTGTTAGTCAGATAATGAACTTATGTGTGATATAGTTTCTAACTTAAGTGAATGAATTTTTCAAAAAAATATAGCTCGACCGAAGTCTACGCAGTTTTAGTTCTGCTCATTTTAATGCTGATCTATATATGTAGTTTTGTAGATCGGCAGATCATTGCAGTTCTTGCTACACAAATAAGAGCAGAGCTAAGTTTTTCAAATACACAGGTAGGTATTCTTTATGGACCTGCATTCTCTCTGGTGTATGCGTTTTGTGGAATTTTTATGGGAAGACTGGCAGATCAGTTTTCCAGAAAATACATCATTCTATCCGGTCTTTTGATATGGAGTTTAATGACTTTTGCGAGTGGTTTCGCTAACTCTTTTGCTTTTTTACTTTCGGCAAGATTTGCAATTGGGCTCAGTCAATCAGCTCTAAGTCCTTCGGTGTATTCGCTACTGGCTGATTATTTTAGTCCAAAGCATAGAGCCAGAGTATTTTCGGTGTACGCTTCAGGGATATTTATTGGTGTTGGGCTTTCGTTTTTGATTGGAGGTTCCATCGCTGAAACTTATGATTGGCGAGTAGCTTTGAAATCGGTGGGTTTACCGGGAGTTGGTTTAGCTATTTTTGCTCTGTTCGTTCTTAAAGAACCTAAAAGAAAAGTATCAAAAAATTTCATTTCAGAAGATCAGAAATTTTTGGAGGTACTGAAATTCATTCTTAAAAAACCTACGGTTCGTTACCACTTAATGGGATTCTCTCTATTAGCACTTAGTGGCTATACCATTTTAGCTTTTGTAAGTACCATTTTAACGGATGTTTTTTCTGCTTCTAATCTTATTAGCAAGTATGGGTGGTTTATGTTTGCCACAGGAGTGAGTGTAAATTTATCGGGTTGGTTTGCAGATAAACTGGCGATAAAATTCGGTAGTGGAAAAAGGTTTGTAATGGGAATAGTAGCAGCACTCGGTGGTCTTCCTTTGTACTATTTTGGTCTATTTGCTGAAAGTGCTTTGTGGGGATTGATTCTGATTGGAAGTGCGAACGTAATATCCTCATCCTATAATGGTGTTGCAGCTGCGTTGATCCAGGACTTTGTAGGTTCGAAGATGAGGGGCGTGGCAGGCTCTTTATATCTTTTTGTAATAAGTATAGTGGGTTTTGGAATCGGGCCTCCGGTAACGGGCTGGTTGATAGATAACTTTTTTACAGGGCCCAAGGGCGCTTCTCAAGCGATGTTCTCTGTGTTTATAGTAACCGGAATTCTTGCAACTGTCTGCTTCATAAAAGCCATGAAAACTTACGAGGCCGATAAAGTTGTGGATGACTTTTAGGTGAAAGTTGGTGATGAATGAATTTGGTTTTTCATTGTAAAAATCCTCTAATCTTGTCATGTTGAAAAGTGAAACGAAGTTGAGCGAGATTCAGCACATGGCTCAGGATTGTAGATGTTAGGTAATTCGTTGACAAAACTCAGGCTGTCATCCTGAGCGGTCCAAATCAGTCCGATGGTTTTTGAGTATAGTACGGCGAAGGATCTCAAATGTAATCAATGTTTTTTTGTAAGGAATGGGCTATGACCCCGTCTTACCTACATGGCTAAAACCTACTACATGTATCTGCTAAGCAATATCTCCAAGATGATCTACATTGGAGTTACCAATAATCTTGAACGGAGAGTCTTTGAACACAAATCTAAACAAAGAGATGGATTCACGAAGAAGTATAATCTACATCAGTTAGTGTATTATGAAGAAACTGATGGCATTGGTAGAGCTATTGAGAAAGGATGGACAAGACAAAAGAAAGTAGCGTTAATTGAGTCGATAAAATCCGACATGGAAAGATTTATCAAAGGATTGGTATTCGTAGAGTAAAAGCCGGTTAGTTCAAAATTTGAGACCCTTCGCAACCAGGAATGTACCCTCAAAAAAACCAAAGCTCAGGGTGACAGCATTTACATCATGTCAATTACTAACTAAACCTATATCCAGTAAGATTCTTCGGAAGCATCCTCAGAATGACCCTAAATTTAAGATAGACTAAATAGTGAATTGCATGATATCATAAGTAATCACTCCATCATCTAATTCCATTTCTTCTTAATTGCATTAGCTCTGAATAAAGGATCAGCGGCTTGTAGTATTTTTAGTTCCAACTGATGATTGTAGTCGGGACGTTCTTTTAGAAAAGTTCGAACTACTTGCACGGCAGAATCAGAGCTGTAATTTCCGAGGGTTCTGCCTGTCCACCCCGCCGGGAAAAAGATATCTCCGGTCTGCTGAATTTCTTGTAAAAGCTCTAAACTTGGAAGAATGTACTTTTCCGATTCTTGTAATCGTAACGGATGATGAAGATTTCCCAAAGCAGCAAGAACCCAGGATTCGGTTTCTCTGTTCTGTTCTTCTTTTAGAGTTTCAAAAAACTGATCTCTAACATTCTGATCGTTAGACAATGAGGGAATTAAAAACTCAAACCTGCGTTTTGTGTCAGGGTTTTCAATTCGAGCTAACTGTTGTGTCGTGATGTCTATACTCTTGGAGGGCATTTTAATCGCTAAGGTAGAAGCCAAACCGATAAAATCATTTTCTGATAAACTAAGGTTTTCTATTTCAAGATCTTCATTCCATACTTTATAGAGCTTTTCTAGAGCATCCGGGCTTAACGCAATACCACGATAGGTATTAAAGAATATCTTTTTTCGACTTGGCTCTTCTTGTTCCAGCATGAGTTCCCAAAATAGAGTTTCTAATCTTGATGACACTTCATTTCTACCTTCATGGTTAAGTAAATCCCAATATATTTTGTTTACGTTGCCAAGTTCTAGGTTCAGCAATAACTGGTTTTCTTCTGATTCAATCATTGGAATTAACAACTCCAGAAACTCTAACGGCGACACATTTCCTTCGAGCATATTCTCATGAATATTGATAAGCTCTGATGCTTTTTGAACTTCGTTCAGTTGACCAAAGTCATCCAATGAGGAGATTGGGAAAAGTCCATAGCCGGATCCATCAGAGTTTGACAAGGTAGAAGAAGCTGTTTCTTCAAGTTCAATATTTGTGGATGCTGCGTTACTAAAAATATCATGTGATCGCATTTCTGATTCATTAATAGCGGTTAACTGAAAAGCTTGTGGCCAAACACGGTTATCTCCCGAAGGATCATTTTGAAGAATTTCCAAATTGCTAGATTGGTTATCGGCTATCTCAAAATGAGGTCTACCCGGTGTGTTTACCCATACTTCACTCCATTTCTTTAGATCTGCATCAGCATAATTGTCTAATATTGAAACAAGATCCGGCCACGTAGCATTAGTAAAACTAAAAGTACTTAGATACTCTTGCATGCCTTGCTGAAAGGCTTCTTCTCCAACCAGCATTTCAAGCTGACGCATCATAATGGGGGCTTTATTGTAAATGATATTCCCATACATGGTTCCTGCCTCGTTTAAGTTTGGGAGATGTTGTCGTATTGCATTCGCACCTTCGGTACGATCAACAGCGTATGCTGAAGGATAGTGACGAACCAAGAAATTTAGTTCATGATTAATATCAGGGAAACTAGGATTTACAATTTTAGCTGCCATAAAATTCGCAAACACCTCTTTGGTCCACACATCATTAAACCAATCCATGGTTACTAGATCACCAAACCACATGTGTGCAGTTTCGTGAGCAATTAAACTGGCACGGCTTAGTAACCGAGAATCAGAAGGGTCTTTATCTAAAAACAAGCTGGAAGCTCTATACTGAATAGCACCAACATGCTCCATTCCTCCATATTGAAAGCTAGGAATTAAGGCGAAGTCAAATTTCTTAAATGGAAAATCGATTCCTGTATAATTTTCTAACCATGTAATTGAAGAAGCATGAAGAGCGAAGATATCATCCAGGTTTCGGTTTACCTTTTCCTCGTCTGTTTCACGATGAAGCATTGTCATCTCACGACCATCAACAGTTTGTGTCACGCGGTCAAATTGCCCTACTACAAATGAAAACAAGTAACTGCTTATGAGATCAGAGTCTTCAAAATCCCAAGTGGTTGTAGAATCTACAACCGTTTTATTCTCAAGAGGCGCATTCGAAATAGCTTCCCAATTTGAAGGAATTGTAAGTGATAGATCATAAACCGCTTTCAAATTCGGTTGGTCGAAGAGAGGGAACGCAGTACGAGCTCTATCCGGTACAAAAAGGGTGTATAAAAACTCTGGTTTTCTATTTAGAGAATTATCACCAGCAATAAACTCTATGCTAATATTATTAATTCCGGTTTTAAGAAGAGATTTAGGCAGTAAAATATGTTCGTCTTCGAAAGTTATATCAGATGAGTTTCCATTAACCATAACGGATAGCACATGATCTGTATCTTCTTTGAAATCGAGAGGTAAGTCGATCAGGTTTTCTTTAAGATCAAACTCTATGGTTATATCACCTGCGATCGGTTGCTTCTCATTAGCAGGAATATCTAAACTAAGAGAGTAATGCAGATCAGATATCTGTGCCTTTCTGAACTCAGCTAATTCTAAAGAAACTCCGGGAGTATTTCGAATGGAAGGTGAACAGCCTATAAAAAATGAAATCAAAAGTAAGGGTAAAGAAAAACGAAGCAAGAGTTTCATATCAGCAAAATTAAAAATGACTAGTTAGCTGATAGATAATATAAAAACTGACTGATAAAGGAAGAAAAAAGGGTATTAAAAGAAATAAAACTGAGTTGGGCGATTACTATTTCACTTTTGTTAGATTGATGTCAAAGATCAGATTTGAATTTGCGGGTATATTTCTTGATCCGGCCGAACCATAAGCATAAACAGAAGGGATGTATAAGGTTATTGATCCCCCGGATTTTATAAGAGGAATACCAATTTGCCAACCGGGAATTAATCTATCCAATGGAAAAGAAACGCCATTTTCGTTAGAGTCAAAGACCTCACCATCAAATAAACGGCCTTCGTAACTAACAGTAACAGTACTACAAACATCGGGAGCTAATCCATCACCAGTACTATTGACCACATAGCGTAATCCCGATTCGTGTGCTTGTGCATCGATACTATTGTTCGATAAATAATTGTCGATTTTGGAGATGTCTGCATTGAGTTGTTCTTGATCAACATTAAATTCAGTAGAACTGTCGCAGGGTACTTCTTTGTTACAAGAAATGAAGATTAGGCAAAGACTGATTAGCGTAAATAGGAGTTTTGTGTTCAAATCGACGAAAAAGGAGTTAATGATTATTTCTCAAGATAAGAATTGGAATTGAATTTTTATTGAACCTCTAAAAGATTAATCTGGAAAATGAGATTAGTGTAAGGAGGAATTCCATCAGTTCCTTTTTTGCCATATGCATATCCTGATGGCACGTAAAGTGTAATAGCTCCGCCTTCTTTTATTTTTGATAAACCAATTTGCCAACCTACAATTAAATCGTTTAAAGGGTAGGTTTCAGGGTCTTTCTGAAGGTCTATAACTTTACCGTCTAGCTTTTTACCCAAGTAAGTAATGGTAATTTTACTGCAAGGTGTAGCCCGCTTACCTGAACCCTCTTTATTTATTATATATCTAATTCCTGTGCTGTCAACTTGTGCACTTATATTATTATCAGACAGGTAGGAGTCCAGAATTTCGATATCTTTATTGAGTGTAGTTTGATCAACTTTAAGATCAATAGAACCATCACAAACGTTTTTTTTAATGCAGGTGCTTGGCGCCAAAAGTATTGTAAGGAGAGGTATAAACAGAGCTTTTTTGAAAAACATTAGTGATGATGAAGTTAATTTGTAGCATGAAGTTTAATTTAACTAAAGTAGTTTATTAAATCTGCTAAACATCTTTCAATGCTTCATTAAGGGCTTGTAAGCTTTTCTTAGCATCCCCAAAAAACATCTGATTTTTCTCTGTGTAAAAAAGAGGATTATCAATTCCTGCGTATCCAAAGCTTAAGCTTCTTTTAAAGACCACTGTTCGTTTAGCTTCATCTACATTTAATATTGGCATGCCATAAATGGGACTTTCCGGCGATGTTTTTGCCATTGGGTTTACTACATCATTGGCACCAATCACAAGTACAACATCCGTTGTGGCAAACTCCGGATTGATCTGATCCATATCATAAAGTTGATCATAAGGAACATCAGCTTCAGCCAAAAGAACATTCATATGTCCGGGCATTCTTCCGGCAACAGGATGTATTCCATATTTGATCTGCACACCACGGTCTTCCAAATTTGCAGCCACTTCTTTTATTATATGTTGAGCTTGAGCAACCGCCAATCCATATCCTGGAACTATGACCACTTTTGAAGCATAAGCAACTTGGATGGCAAGATCAGTAGCAGAAGTTTCCCGAACGGTTTTGTCGCCATCTGAGCCAGAGCCTCCATCGCTTGAAGAAGAGCCTCCAAAGCTTCCAAAAATCACATTAAATAAAGAACGATTCATAGCTTTGCACATAATCTGTGTAAGGATCAACCCTGCAGCACCAACTAGTGCTCCTGAAACAATGAGTAAATTATTGCCTAAAACAAAACCGGCTAAAGAAGCTGCAAGTCCTGAATATGAATTCAACAGTGAAATAACAACAGGCATATCAGCGCCACCAATTGGTATTACAGAAGTGATTCCGATTACCAGAGATAACCCAAGAATGATCCAGAATATGGTTTGGTTAGTTGGATCGAAAGTGAATACACCGATTAAAGCTATTACGCCGATCATGGAGCCAATATTGATGAAATTCAATCCCGGAAAAGTGATGGCATTGCCTGATATGAAGCCTTTCAATTTTCCAAAGGCAACAAAGCTTCCGGTTAACGTTAAAGCCCCTATGAAAATACTTAATCCGGTTGTTACTAAACTCGAGGCTCCCATAGATGTAGGATCAGCATAGCGACTGAGCTCACCCCAAGCCACAAGTGCAGAAGCACCGCCACCAAACCCATTAAAAACTGCTACCAGTTCGGGCATAGCTGTCATCGCTACTTTCTTTGCAAGAATAACCCCAACTAAACTCCCAATTAAAACTCCTGCAATGATCCATTCAAACGAAATAATTTGTTGATCAAAAAGAGTGACAACTACACCAATGAGCATACCAATGGCCGCAAGCTGATTACCCTTTCTTGCCGTAGCAGGGGAGCCTAATAATTTCAGCCCACGAATAAAAAATGCGGTTGCCACAAGGTAAATAAGCTGGATGGCATCAGGTAAATATGTTAAGATATATTCAGGAAGAAATTGGCTCATTTGTTATCCTCTTTTTTCTTGAACATCTCTAACATTCTGTCCGTTACCATAAATCCACCTACCACATTTATCGTAGCAAAAATGATAGCAGTTATACCAAGGATTTGAGTCATTAAGCTACCATCAGAACCGGAAACAATAAGCGCTCCAACAATGGTTATTCCTGAAATAGCATTAGCTCCCGACATTAATGGCGTATGAAGTGTTGGAGGCACTTTTGAGATCAACTCAAAGCCTATAAAACAGGCAAGGACGAAAATGAAGAGAGAAAAAATGAGTAGTGACATAGGGATAAATTAGGAATACAAGAATTAGGAATAGAGCTATTCCTAATTCCCAATTCAGTTATTCTTAATTAATGGGGAAATAATTTCGCCGTTATGAGTAATCGTAGTATTTAAAATAATTTCGTCTTCAAAGTTAAAATTTGGCTTTCCATCATCTAACAATAGATTTAGAAGTGCCATCATGTTTTTTGCATATAATATGCTAGCATGGTTCGCCAATTGGCTCGGAAGATTAATAGGTCCAATTATCTTCACTTCATTAATAACTTGAGTAGTGCCCGTTTTAGTGAGTTCACAATTTCCACCATTTTCTGCAGCCAGGTCTACAATTACAGAACCTGGTTTCATATCAGCTACCATTTCTTTTGTTATAAGAAGAGGGGCAGGTCTACCCGGAATTAACGCAGTTGTAATTATGATATCAGACTTTTTAGCGTGTTGATGAATAAGCTCACGTTGTTTGAGTTTATCATCTTCGGTGAGCTCTTTGGCATATCCACCTTTGGTTTCGGTTTCGCCATCAGAGAGTTCTACTTCAATGAATTTTGCACCCAAACTTTGCACCTGTTCTTTCACAGCGGGTCGAACATCAAAAGCTTCAACAACGGCGCCTAATTTTCTGCATGTAGCAATAGCTTGTAATCCTGCAACACCCGCTCCCAAGATCAGCGCTTTAGAAGGCGGAATAGTACCGGCAGCTGTCATCATCATTGGGAAATATTTGTCCAGCTCGTTTGCAGCAATCAAAGAAGCTTTATAACCGGCAATGGAACTCATAGATGAAAGAGCATCCATATTCTGAGCTCTTGAAATTCGTGGAATGGCATCCATGCCTAAAGCAGAAATGTTTAATTTTTTGAGAGTTGAAACGAGCTCCGGATGTTGAAGTGCCCATAAAAAAGAAACTAACACGGAGCCCTTTTTTAACTTAGCTAAGTCCTCGTGGGAAGGAGCTTGCACAGCAAGTAAAATATCTGCGTTTGCAAGAAGTTTCTCTTTAGAAGCAGAGATTTTAGCTCCGATATCTTCATAGCTACTATCAAGAAAGTTAGAAGCTAAACCGGCATCTTTTTCAACCCAAACCTCATGATTCATTTTTATGAAATGCGAAGCGACATCGGGGCTTAATGCAACCCGATGTTCATGATCAGCAGTTTCTTTTAAAACAGCAATTACCAATGCAACCTCCATGCTTTGTTACTATTAACATAATGAAATCAATGAATAGTGCAAATATGTAAGGCTTCTAATTTTAAGTAAGATAAAAGCTATCTACTTGATAGAAACATTCGAGTAATTTGATGATTGTTTTTTTGTACTTTTAAGAAGATTAAAAATTTAAAGAGAACATTTATCATGGAAGACATTGCAGGCAAAACATTCAAAGTAGTAATCGTGGGCAGTGGTCCAGCAGGTTTAACAGCAGCTCTTTATGCAGCGAGAGCGGATCTGAACCCGATTGTATTTGAAGGACCAGAGCCAGGTGGACAACTAATGACAACTACAGATGTAGAGAACTTTCCAGGATATCCTGATGGAGTTATGGGACCTCAAATGATGGATGACTTCCGCAAACAAGCGACCAAGTTTGGTGCTGATTGTCGCTACGGTTTTGTAACAGATATCGATTTTGAGTCACAGCCGTACAAAATGGTTATAGATGAGAAAACAGAAATTCATGCACATACGATTATCGTTTCTACCGGTGCTTCCGCAATGTGGTTAGGTCTGGAAAGTGAAACACGACTTCGTGGAAAAGGGGTTTCTGCATGTGCTACTTGTGATGGTGCTTTTTTTAGAAACGAACATGTAGTTATTGTAGGTGGTGGAGACACGGCGATGGAAGAAGCTACATTCCTGACTAAATTTGCTAGCAAAGTTACGGTGGTTCATAGAAGAGATGAATTACGAGCTTCCAAAGCTATGCAAACAAGAGCCTTTGAAAATGAGAAAATCGAGTTCATGTGGGATAGTGAAATTGAAGAAATTTTAGGAGACCAAGTGGTGGAAGGCGTGAACATCAAGAATAGAAATACGGACGAAATTACAACTCTCGAAGATGTAACGGGAGTATTTATCGCTATTGGGCACAAACCGAATACTGATCTGTTTAAGGGCGTTGTCAAAATGGATGATGTTGGTTACATCCAAACAAAAGGACAGTCTACCAAAACAGATCTTCCAGGAATTTTTGCTTGTGGTGATGCTATGGATTCTTTCTATCGACAAGCAGTTACCGCTGCCGGTACAGGTTGCAAAGCTGCATTAGATGCAGAACATTACCTCAGTAACGACCTCAGCAAAGAAGCTATTGCTGAAGAGCACTGGAAGTAATTCCGTATGAAAGACCTCCTTCAGTCACTTCTAAAAGAAGCTGGAATTGAACCCGCTTTAATTGAAGAAATTCAGGAAGTAGGGGTGCCTAAAAAAGCAGCTACGGGAGAACTTTTAATTACTCCCGGTAGCACTTCTATGTATATGCCTTTTGTACTTAACGGTGTTTTGAGTGTGGTTCGTCAGGATGATAATGGAAATGAAATATTGCTCTATTATCTGGAAGGGGGAGAGACTTGCGCGATGTCGTTAGCTTGCTGTATTGAAGGTAAAAAGAATGACTTTAAGGTAACCGCTGAAGAAGACTCAGTACTATGGATGGTACCGATGAGTCATTTAGATAAATGGATACAGGAATATAAATCATTCCGGAAATATATATTTAGCTCCTACCAAGTACGCTTCGATGAGTTGCTTGAAACTATTGATAGCATAACTTTTCTGAAGTTGTATGAGCGTTTATACAAATATTTGCTCGACAAAAAACAAGCTACCAGATCTTATGAGATCAATATGTCTCATGAACAAATAGCCCAACATTTAAACACATCCAGAGTTGTGGTATCTCGCCTTTTAAAACAGCTCGAAAACGAAAATAAGATCGAAATAGAGAGAAATAAGATCTCCATTCTCTGACATCTTATTGTTTGTAACTAATGTTACAGAGTGAGAAAGATTAATTCTTGATCTTTACATCCAACATTTAAACAAAACTTATAGAATAGAAATGATCGAATTTCTTAAACAACCGTGGCCGTGGTATGTGGCTGGACCTTTAATCGGACTTATAGTCCCGATCTTATTAATAGCAGGAGGAAAGCTCTTCGGTGTTTCATCTAATCTAAGGCATGCTTGTGCAGCTTGCGTTCCCGGAGATATTGAATTTTTTAAATACGATTGGAAAAAATCAGGGAAATGGAATCTCATATTTGTTCTGGGAACAATCGTAGGAGGTTTTATTGGAGGATGGATACTTAGTAATCCAGAAGCTATAGAGCTTTCATCACAAACAGTAGTAGAACTGAAAGCACTAGGAGTCTCTGACTTTAATGGCATGCTTCCGTCAGATGTGTTTAGCTGGGAAAATCTAGGTACACCACAAGGGATTATTCTTATGGTAGTAGGTGGTTTTTTGGTTGGTTTCGGGGCAAGATATGCGGGAGGTTGTACTTCCGGTCATGCTATAAGCGGGCTAGCTGATCTTCAACTGGCATCGTTACTTGCAGTGATCGGCTTTTTTGCCGGAGGTCTGTTTATAACTCACATCATCTATCCCATTTTATTTTAATTATTGAAAACATGAAGAATTATATAAAGTATTTATTAGCAGGAATTTTCTTTGGAATCGTACTTATCAAATCAGAAGTAGTTTCTTGGTTCAGAATTCAAGAAATGTTTCGATTCGATTCTTTTCATATGTATGGAATCATTGGTTTAGGAGTTTTGGTAGCAATGATCTCAATTCAGATCATTAAAAGAAAAAATCTGAAAGATGTGGAAGGAAATGCGATAACCATTCCTCCAAAAGACCCCAAACAAGTTACAAGATATTTAGTAGGCGGTACCCTGTTCGGTTTTGGATGGGCATTAACCGGAGCTTGTCCTGGACCATTGTTCTCGCTTGCGGGAGCAGGATACAGCATTATGATTGTTCCTATTTTTAGTGCTTTAGTTGGTACTTGGGTCTACGGAAAGATCAGATCATCATTACCTCATTAAAATATTAACAGAATTTTTAAGATTATGTATTTCAAACAAGTATTCGATAAAAAACTAGCACAATACGCATATATCATTGGTTGCCAGAAAAATGGTGAGGCCATAGTTATTGATCCGATGAGAGATATTGATCAGTATGAGAAAATTGCTGCATCAGAAGGGCTTAAGATCACAGCAGCAGTAGATACTCACATTCATGCAGATTATGTTTCTGGGCTTAGAGAGTTTGCAGCTAAAGGAGTGAAAGTTTTTGCTTCAGATGAAGGGGATAAAGATTGGAAATATGAATGGCTTAATGGCAGTTCATATAACTATCAGCTTATAAAAAATGGAGACACATTTAGCATTGGCAATATTAAGTTCGATGTGGTTCATACCCCCGGACATACACCGGAATCTGTAAGTTTGTTGGTAACAGATGGTGCAGCAACCGATGAACCAATGGGAATATTGACCGGTGACTTCGTATTCGTAGGCGATGTAGGACGTCCTGATCTATTGGAAACCGCCGCAGGACAAAAAGGAGCGATGCGACCTTCTGCAGAGTCATTGTATAGATCAGTAGAGGAATTCAAAAAACTGCCTGATTATTTACAAGTTTGGCCGGCGCATGGCTCAGGTAGTGCATGTGGCAAAGCCTTGGGAGCTGTTCCGGAATCTACCGTTGGGTATGAAACTAGATTTAGTGCAGCATTTAAAGCATCTGCTACCGAAGACAGTTTTGTAGATTTTATTCTAGATGGACAGCCGGAGCCTCCTTTATATTTCGCTAGAATGAAAGTAGTGAATAAAGTAGGTCCAAAAGTGCTGGGAGATCTACCGATTCCTGAACGTGTTTCCATTGACAAGATGATAGAAAGTGGAATTACGATTATCGACACGAGGTCGAAACATGAATTTGCGCAAGGTCACTTGAAAGATTCTATCATGGCTTCATTTGATAAGAACTTCAATACAATAGCAGGATCTTATATAAATGGAGAAAATGAGTTTTACCTGATCATTGAGGAAGAAAATCTTGAAGAAGCAATTAGAGATTTGATCAGAGTAGGTCTCGATAGACCAAAAGGTTTTGTTACGGTAGATGATCTGAAGAATTACAATGGTTCTTTAGAAAAAATAAACGCATCGGATTTTGAAGAATTGGAAGAGCTTAGAAAATCAGGTTCTACTGAAATTTTGGATGTTAGAAAAGCTACAGAGTATGATGAAGGACATATTCCTAATGCTATTAATATCGCCCACACAAGATTGGCAAGTAAGCTAGATGAACTTCCTAAAGACAAAACACTATTAGTTCATTGCGGTAGCGGACAACGAGCATCTTATTCAGTTTCGCTACTAAAGAAAGAGGGCTTTGATGTAGTTTGGATAGACGACTTTTTCAAAAATTGGAAATCCAGTGAGGCAGTCTAATGATCTTGTCTTGGATTGGTGCACTATTAGTTGGCTTATCTCTTGGGTTAATGGGATCGGGAGGGTCAATCCTTACAGTACCAGTGTTAATCTATCTCGCTGGTGAACAGGAAAAAGTGGCCATCGCTGAATCATTGGGAATAGTTGGAGCTATCAGCTTTTTAGGAGCTATTCCATATGCTTTTAAACAGCAAGTACATTGGCGAAGCGTGATTCTTTTTGGGTTACCGGGAATGGTGGGAACCTACGGAGGCGCAATCATTGCAGGTTTTGTTTCCGGCACTTTTCAATTGATCCTTTTTGCAATAGTGATGTTGATCGCGGCAGGTTTAATGTTCAGAAATAAAAAAGTAGATAGTGAAAATATTGATGCGGGGAAAAATCAACAATGGTGGATCATCGCCATTGAAGGACTTGTTGTAGGGGTATTAACAGGCTTGGTAGGAGTAGGTGGAGGATTTTTGATCGTTCCAGCTTTAGTTCTATTAGGTGGGTTATCCATGCATATTGCAATAGGAACTAGTCTCGTAATCATTGCCATGAAAAGTTTCAGTGGATTCTATAAGTATATAGATGTGTTGAAGGAATTAGATCTGTCAATAAATTGGGAGTTGGTATTTATTTTTACTCTGATCGGAGCTGTAGGAAGTTTTGCAGGAAGGTCTATAGGTACTAAAATTTCCGGCGAGAAATTGAAGAGAGGGTTTGCAGTTTTTCTTCTATTTATGGGGACGTATATTATATATATGAATGTGTAAGTTAAAAGAATTTAAATCCTACAGACATGAGAATATTAATCTCAATTATCTCATTAACTATAATTATAACAGGAATATTTATGTTTAATTTATTTAAGAAGAAGGACGGTACACAGGTGATCTCTGTAGAACAGGTAATGGAAGATAAAGAAGGCATAATTATTGATGTTCGTACCGAGAGAGAATATGAACAAGGAAGTATAAAAGAGGCTTTAGTTGGATACGATCTAACTTCGGGTGAGTTTGCCGAAAAGCTGGATTCTCTGGATAAAGAAAAAACATACTATTTGTACTGCGCATCAGGTAACAGAAGTGGTAAAGCGGCAAGACTTATGACTGAAAAAGGATTTGAGAATGTTCACAATTTGGGTGGCTACAACGATTTGGTTGAGTCTGGTTTCGAAAAAAGTGATAATTCGCAGTAAAACCTCATGCAAGCATTACTTAATCTATTAGAGCAAACTCAGGTTGCAGTAGCAGTATCCGGATTGGTACTATTACTATTATATGAACATGCTCATCCTTTTTTTGATTTTTTTAAGAATAAAGGAAAATTAAGATGGAAGCATTTATTTAGAAATGCTTCACTGGGATTGGTTAATGCAGCAATTACATCTTTTGTATTTGTGGGAATTTGGCTGTGGGCTTCAAATTGGGCAAATACAAATAATTTCGGAATTTTAAATTGGCTGAACCTCCCAAACTGGATACATGTACTAGGGGCTGTTCTACTGATGGATACATGGACTTATTTTTGGCATGTGATGAACCATCGAATTCCTTTCTTCTGGAAATTTCATCGTGTACACCACTCTGATCCAAATATGGATGTTACTACGGCCAACAGATTCCATACGGGCGAGATTATCTTCTCATCTATTCTACGAACCGGAATCATTTTACTGATCGGACTTCAGATTTGGGAACTGTTGATCTATGAAATTCTATTGGTTATCGTAGTTCAGTTTCACCATGCCAATATAGGATTGCCTGAGAAAGTGGATAAATTTTTGAGGCTTTTTATCGTAACTCCGTCTATGCATAAAGTACATCATTCAAGAATACAATCTGAAACTGATTCCAATTACAGTTCATTATTTTCGTTTTGGGACAGAATCTGTAAAACTTTCAATTTGAACGACGATCCTCATTCGATACACATCGGATTGGATGAATTTGATTCCGAAGAAGATCAAAAAGTGAAAGGATTATTTTGGATGCCGTTTAAGAAAACAAAGGAATAATGAAGCTTAAAATTCCCCCGGTTATAGTGGTTGCTATTACTGCATTTTTAATGTGGGTTATTGCTGACTATCTATCGTTGGATATTCTTGAATTTAATGCCCCAAAATGGATAATTATTCTAACTTCAATCTTTGGATTTTTGTGCATTGTATTGGGTATCATTCAATTTACCATAAAAAAGACGACTGTAAATCCTCATAAACCCGAGGAATCAACTTCTCTTGTGAATTCCGGTATTTATAGTATCAGCAGAAACCCAATGTATCTTGGAATGTTGATCTTCCTCATGTTTTATGGTCTGTTTCTGGGAGATGGGCTCGTCTTTCTAATGCTACCTATATTCATTTGGTACATGAATTCATTCCAGATCAAGCCTGAAGAAGAGATGATGATCCAGTTATTTGGAGATGAATACAAAGAATATCAGCAAAAGGTACGGCGGTGGATATAGCTGATGTGCTAGTAAAAAAAAAAGGCCAATTAAAAGCTATTTCTCGGTCTCCTTTTCCTTGTACGCAGAACGAACAAAAAGATAAGTAATTAAACTTGGAGCTAATCCTTTACCGAATTGGAAGAAGAAATTTCCCCATTCAGAAAGTGGGGTTAGAGATATTTGCTGAAACAGGAGTTCTCCATATGGTTGATTGTCAAAGAACAGCGTTGAGACAAAATTCCAAGCGATATGAAATCCTAGTGCTAAGAAAATGGAGTTAGTTTTAAAATAAGAATAAGCCCAAACTGCTCCTGTTGTTCCGGTGATAATAAAGATGTAGATCATTGGAATTATTCCGGCTCCAAACATCCCGTAGGAAAACCAATGGTAGATTCCGAAAAGAATGGCAGAAGTAAGGATAGCCGCTTTGTTAGAAAATCTATGAGCGAGCACATAAAGTGCAGCACCTCTAAATATCAGATCTTCTGTCAGGGCAGATTTGGTATGGTACCAAAGGGAATTAAATATTTCTGAAAAATTGAAACCATGATTGAATTCCCATTCAATAGACAGAGCAATAGACTCTATATAAATCAGTAGAGCTTGTAGAATAACTATAAACCCAAAACCTATTAGAAATTGAAGAATTCTTTTGGGAACTGGTGTAAACCCCAGAACTAAAAGATGCTTTTTCTCAAGTAAAAATAAAAGGAGCCATGAAGCTCCTAAAATTATAACTATTCCTATCACTTATTCCCTTAATAACCGATTTACTTCTTTTTCTTCTTGCCTACTGTTTTTTCTTCCTTCTCTTCTTTTTCCTCAGCTTTAGGCTCTTCAGTAGTTTCTTCTTCCTCATCGTCATCTTCGGTAATCTCGATCACTTCTGCATCTACAGAAAACTCGTCATCTTCATCGAGTACTTCTTTTTCTACCAAGATCTGATAATCATTAATGAACATAGCAAACATTCCAATTGCTGAAATTACAGGAGCCATTGCCCCAACCAAAGCCGCACCACCAACACCAAATGCTAATTGGGTTTGGAATACTACTTCCCCTTCTTTGTTCTTGATGATGAGTTTTCGTGCGCTCCCTTCCTTGATCATTTCTCGGATCGAACTAATCACTTCATTCACCCCGCCTTGTATCTCTTCGTAGACACGTTTTGCTTTCGATTTTGCTTCTTCTTTCTTCATGATATGTGTGATTTATGAAAATTTTTGTAAGGAATAGGTTCCGAACATGTCTTACTACGCAGAACAATAAAAAAAGATTCGGAATATTAATATGCTAGCTAGAGTATTTTGTGCATCCACCGTAGGTGTTGATGCGCGCATCATAGACGTAGAAACCCATCACACCAATGGAATGGTAAAATTCTTTTTAGTAGGATTACCTGACCGAGCTGTGAGCGAATCTCGAGATCGAGTAGAAGCTGCCATCAGAAATACAGGTTCGTATTATCCGCTGGGGAGAATCACCGTAAACCTTGCCCCCGCTGATCTCCCCAAAGAAGGGAATGCTTTCGACCTCCCCATAGCTATCGGTTTACTAAGAATGTCTGGGCAGATCTATACGGAAAAATTGGAAGAGACAGTCATGCTTGGGGAATTATCATTAGATGGTAAGATTCGCCCAATTAAAGGAGTTCTCCCGGTTGCCGTGGAAGCAAAGAAACAGGGGTTTAAATACCTGATCGTTCCAAAAGAAAACGGAGCCGAAGCTGCCGTAGTGGAAGGAATCGAAATTTTTGCATTCGACCATTTGAATCAAGTTAAAGATTGGCTGGAAAATCGTGGATCGATGGATCCGCTAGAAGTAGATGTGAAGTCATATTTTAATCAAAATGAACAGTCTAAAATTTTAGATTTCAGTGATGTTCGGGGACAAGAAAATGTAAAACGAGGCTTAGAAATAGCAGCCGCGGGTGGGCATAATGCCATTATGGTAGGACCTCCCGGATCAGGGAAAACAATGATGGCTCGACGAATTCCAACTATCTTACCACCACTTTCTTTAGAAGAAGCTTTGGAAACGACAAAGATTCATTCTGTGTCAGGTATTTTAGATGGAGGAAAAGCCTTGATCACTTCCCGTCCATTTCGGGCTCCGCATCATACGGTTTCCGATGTTGCTCTAGTTGGTGGCGGAAGTATCCCAATGCCGGGGGAAATCTCGATGTCGCATAACGGGGTTTTGTTTTTGGATGAATTACCGGAATTCAAGCGAAGTGCGCTAGAAGTTATGCGTCAGCCTTTGGAAGATGGATTTGTGTCTATTTCAAGAGCACGAATGAGTGTTACCTATCCAAGTCGAGTGATGTTAGTAGCGTCAATGAACCCATCACCTTCGGGAGATTGGTATGACCCTCAGGATATGAATGGAGCTTCATCGCTAGCAATGCAACGATATTTGGGGAAAATAAGTGGGCCGCTTTTGGATCGAATCGATCTGCATATTGAAGTTAATAAAGTAAGTTATGATGAGCTTTCGGGCAAAGCAAAAGGGGAGTCTTCAGAGGATATAAGAAGTAGAGTTGTAGGAGCTAGAGAAGTTCAAACAAAACGATTTTTTGGACTGAAATCGGTGTATTCAAATGCACAAATGAATACAAGAATGGTAAGAAAGGTGTGTAAGCTAGATGAAGCAAGCTCAGAGATATTGAAGAAGGCGATTACCTCATTGGGACTTTCTGCTCGAGCGTACGACCGGATATTGAAAGTGTCTCGAACTATCGCAGATTTAGATCATTCCGAAAAGATTCAATCCAATCACATTGCTGAAGCGATTCAGTACCGAAGTTTAGATCGAGAAGGATGGCTAGGGTGAACAATTCCCAACATACAAGTTCCATTTTCCAACATTCAATTTATGGATAAACCAAAATACAATTTACAGAATAGATTGATTGAATTTTCAATTTCGGCCATTGAGGTTGCAGAAAAATTACCCAAAAGTTATGCGGCTCAGCATTTTTCGAAACAACTAATTCGATCAGGGACTTCTCCCGCATTTCAACAAGCCGAAGCACAAAGTGCAGAGTCACGAAGGGATTTTATACATAAATTAAAAATAGGAATTAAAGAACTTCGAGAAACAAAGGTAAACCTTACAATCATTTCTAAGAAATTCTTAGTAAACAATTCAAAAGTGCAAGAAACTCTTAATGAATGCGATGAATTAATCGCAATATTTTACTCGAGTATCAGAACTGCTAACAATAAAATTACTAATAAGTAAAAGGAGGTTATTGGAAATTCTTTATTGAATGTTGATTGTTGGACATTCAAAAGCTTCACATCTTTATGCGGTGTGTTGAATGAAACAATTTGTGATAATTGATGTTAGGGGTTATAGAGGGTTTTGAGTGTATTAGTAATAAAGAAACCAGAATCAGGAGGCAGTTATGAAAAAGGAAAAAGTAAGAATCTCGTTTAGTGGATTGGTATTTACACTGCCTATTATCATCATGGTAATTTATTTTTTACTGACAATCTAAAAGTTGATTTCAGTTAATTAAATAGATAAGCTTTCAGCCCGGTTAATCACTAAAATTATAGAGCTGAATTTTTGCCAATATTTGCAGAAATAGCATTTCCAACTGCTGTTCGACAGACATTTACTTATGAAGTTCCAGTCAATCTGAAGAAAGAGATCGAACTTGGAATGCGTGTTTGGGTTCCATTTCGATCTCATTATGCTATTGGAGTAGTAGTAGGGGTTCATGACGAAAAACCGGAATTCAAAACTAAAGAGATCAAAAAAGTTCTGGATTCAGAGCCGATCTTATCCGAAGAATTACTCAAACTTACAGAATGGATCCATCGATTCTATTACTGCAGTTGGGGAGAAGTTATTCAAGCTGCGTTGCCTGCCGGGTTGAATTTCATATCTAGAAAAAAATTAAAAATTGCTGAAACGGAATCGCTTGGCTTAAGAACCAAGGAAGAAGAAGAGGTTCTCAGTGATATTAAATCTGATCAAACACTAACACTCGATTCAGCCAAAAGGAGATACAATAATACTGCTTTAAATAAAGTGTTTAAAGGTTTACTCAAGTCAGGGCTATTGGAAGTTTGGGAAGAACCAGATATAAAAATTTCGGAGAAAACAGAAAGAGCATGGGATTGGGCTGATGGGAAAACTAATAAATTAGCTAAGAGTTTTTTACAAGCTCAGGATAAGAGCTATAAATGGATGGAATCGCTGGAGGTTTTTACAGAGCAAAATCTACCCATTCGAAATTCGGATCTAGATGAATTCGGAATCACAGCCTACTCCATCAATAAGCTAAAAGAAGAGAATTGGATTCAACCGGTTGAAGTAAAAGTTAGACCTGAAAAATTAGGTTTAGAATACGATCCCAGTTCTATCAAAGAATTAAACGAGGAGCAGAAAGCTGTTTTTAGTTCGATTGAAAAGTCGATAGCAAAAAATGAATTCGCTAATTATTTACTCAAAGGAATAACGGGTAGCGGAAAAACTGAAGTGTATATCCATGCTTTGAAGAAAGTATTGGAAAATGGAAGAGGTGGAATAGTGTTAGTTCCTGAAATTGCTCTTACTCCACAAACCGTATCACGTTTTTATCGGATTTTTGGAGAAGATATAGCAGTCATTCACAGTAGAATGAATGAAAGGGAAAGATTAGACTCTTGGAAGAAATTACAGTCAGGGGAAAAGAAAATTGCTATTGGACCTAGATCAGCGATTTTTTCGCCGGTTCAAAATTTGGGAATCATAATTTTGGATGAAGAACACGATAATTCTTATAAACAGATAGATCCTGCGCCACGATATCATGCTCGCGAAGTAGCGATAATGAGAGCTAATATGACAAATTCAGTTGTGATCATGGGTTCAGCTACACCTAGTATGCAAGCTCTGGAAATGACTTCAAAAAGAAAAGCCGAGCTAGAAGAGCTTACAAAAAGACATGAGTCCGCCAAACTTCCCGAAGTCAAGATTATAGACTTGAAGCAATACACGGGAGCTATGAAAGGGGAATTAGCCGTTCCGTTATTTATGGCAATTGAACAAGCTCTTGCTAACAAAGAGCAAATCATCCTACTGTATAACAGGCGAGGCTTTGCTAATTATCTGCAATGTGAAACGTGCGGACATATTCCTCAAAGTCCCGAGTGTTCAGTAAGTCTAACATATCACAAGAGAAAAAATCAGTTGATCTGCCATTATTCAGGCTATTCTCGAAAAGTAGATACTAGTTGTGAGAACTGCGGGTCAGAATTTTTAAGTGAACAAGGTTCCGGTACTCAAAAGATCGAAGAACAATTAGAAGACTTGTTTCCGGAAGCTAGAGTATTGCGATTTGACAGAGATTCCACATCACGAAAAGGAGCGCATGAAAAGATCCTAGGTTCATTTGGAAAAGGAGAAGCAGATATTCTAATAGGAACACAGTTGGTTGCCAAAGGACTTGATTTCCCAAACGTAACGGTAGTTGGGGTTACGGATGCGGATACAGAATTGGCCTTTCCGTCTTTTCAATCTTCGGAAAGAATGTTTCAACTATTGAGCCAAGTTGCAGGCAGGTCTGGTAGGGGAAGTAAGCCGGGTAAAGTATTTATTCAAACTCGACAGCCTGAAAATGAAGCGTTAAGGTTTGCACAAAAACATGATTACGATGGTTTCGCAAGATCGGAGCTCGATTTCAGGAAAGCTTTAAGTTATCCTCCATATTCCCGATTGGTCAAGTTTGTTCTAAAAGGTAAGGATGAAAGTCAGGTTCGGGTTTCTGCATTTAAGTTAAAATCTGTTCTTGAAAAAGTTGTGCCAGATTTTGATTCGCTAGGTCCATCTCCTGCAGCCATCGCATGGATGAACCAATATTATTTATGGGAAGTGATGGTGAAATTACCAACTGAAAAAGGTGGGAATTTTATTGAACGGCTATTAGATAAAGTGATGGAGATATACGACCACGAATCAGAAATCAGTACAAACATTGTTCGGGTAAATATAAATGTTGAAGCAATTCGTTAAAAACTTGCATAACGCGCAATAAAGTTAGTATTTAGGAGCTGCTATAAACGCAATTCAAATACATGGGTGAAGAAAGAGTAAAATTAGCTAAGAGCAACGAAGATGTTCAGCGATTTATGAAGTATGTGCTTAAAGATGCACGAGCTTTGGAAAAAATGCTGGAAGATGATTGGTTTGAAACTGATGTTATCCGAATTGGGGCTGAACAGGAACTTTGCTTAATTGATGAACATGGCAAAGCAATGCCTAACGCAATGGAAGTAATGGATGCCTTAGGAGAAGGTAATTATACTACTGAAATTGCTAAGTTTAATATAGAAATAAACTTAGATCCGTTAGAGTTCAAAGGAAATTGCTTGTCTCAGATGGAATCAAATCTCCAAACCGAAGTTGAATACGTTCGTAAAAAAGTACAAGAATTGGGAGGAGATGTTCTACTTACAGGAATACTCCCGTCTATACGAAAGTCTGATGTAGCTATAGAAAATCTTACTCCGCTTCCTCGATATAAAGCACTTTGTGATGCAATTGATAATATGCGCGGCAAAGAATACGAGATTCGTATTCAGGGCATGGATGAGTTACTTATGAAATTTGATACTCCTCTATTGGAAGGATGTAATACCGGCTTTCAAGTGCATCTACAAATAAAACCAGAAGAGTTTGTTTCTAAATACAATATAGCTCAGGCAATTACAGCTCCGGTTCTGGCAAGTGCTGTAAACTCACCGATTTTATTAGGAAAAAGACTGTGGGCAGAAACCAGGATTGCATTATTTCATCAATCCGTTGATACCCGCGGGGTTGGAGATCATTTACGAGATACTCTGCCACGAGTAACTTTTGGGTCAGATTGGCTCAAGGGAAGCATTTTGGATATATACAAGGAAGATATTTCACGATATAGGGTTTTATTAAGTTCGAATGTTGAAGAAGATGTGGAAGAAATGCTGAAAAAAGGTATTCCTCCAAAGTTGATGGCACTTAATGTACATAATGGAACTGTTTACAGATGGAATAGACCCTGTTATGGAATTGGAGGAGGAAAACCTCATCTAAGAATTGAGAACCGTGTGCTTCCATCGGGACCAACCGTTGTAGATGAAATAGCTAATACGGCACTTTGGCTGGGACTGATGAATGGAATGGATGATGCATATCCTGACATAACAAAATCACTGGATTTTGATAATGCTCGTTTAAACTTTTTCGCAGCTTCAAAAATGGGCTTAGATACAAAGTTTATTTGGACAGATGACAGAAAAGTAACGGCAAGAGATCTGATCAAAGAAGAGCTATTACCTATAGCAAGATCAGGATTGGAAAAAGTGAATATCTTAAAATCCGACATTGACACTTATTTGAGTGTAATTGAAGATCGAGTTGAAAGTGCGCAAACTGGAGCCTATTGGGTGGTTAAGTCTTATGGAAAACTCATCAAAGAAAACAACCGTGAACAAACACTTTCAACCATAACAGGGGCAATGGCAAAAAATCAGCAAAAGGGAGAGCCTGTTCACAAATGGGGATTGGCACGAGTGGAGGATATAGCTTTTTGGAGGCCATCAACCTTATTGGTGGAAGAGTTTATGACAACGGATCTATTTACTGCTCGCAAAGATGACCTGATTGAATTTGCATCGAACTTACTGGACTGGAGAAGAATACGATATATTCCAATTGAAGACGATCAAAAGCATTTAGTCGGGCTACTTTCGATGCGTATGGTGCTGAGAGAGTACTCGAAAGCAGTGAATGAACCTGGTGAGTATAAGAGTCATGCTATTGAGGATATTATGATAAATAATCCGATCACAATTCATCCTGAAGCATCTATTATCGAGGCGATGGAGATTATGCAAAATCAACAGATCGGTTGCCTTCCTGTTGTGAAAAATAGTCGCCTAGTTGGAATAATTACAGAAGATAATTTTTTGAATATCAGTCGACGTTTGATAAAAACGATATCAAAAGAAAATAAAGAAAAGAAGGAAGATTGATTGGATATTATAACTGAAAAGGAAGTAGATAAGGCAGATTCATTGCTTAATACAGATCGAATTATTGGCAGAGTTGAAGGAGCAGAACCTGGGCCTACTATTTTAGCGCTTGCAGGTATTCATGGAAATGAGCCTACCGGAATTAAGGCTATCGAGCATGTTTTAGAAATGCTTAAGGGCTTAGAAGATAAGCTTAGAGGAACTTTCATTGGGATTAGAGGAAACTTAGAAGCACTTGAAAAAGGGGAAAGATTCATAGATGAAGATATGAACCGTATTTGGTTCACTTCTATTTTAGATAAGGTGCGAAGAACCCCAATTAACGATCTTAAAACAGCGGAACGCAGAGAAACAAAAGCTGTGTTAGAGGTCATAGATCCCTATATCCACAAAGAGAATAAAGAGTATCCTATAGTTTTTGCAGATTTACACACATTTTCTTCAGAAAATGGATTATTTGCAATTAGTTCAAGAGACTCAAAGAATGAAGAACTTTTGAGTAAACTCAAAATTCCACTGATCTTTGGCATTGAAAAAGCATTACATGGAACCGCATTAAAGTATGTTCAAAATGCAGGCAATATTAGTTTCGCATTTGAAGCAGGAATGCATTTTAGCGAGAAAGCAGAATTTAATGCTACTGCCGGTTTGTATGCGTTATTAGTAGCTACTGAATGCTTAGATGTTTCTTATATTCCAGACTATAAATCATATAATGATTTTTTAGTAGAGCAAACATCAGGATTGCCGGATAAAGTTGAATTTGTATACAAGCATATTGTAGAGGTCGATGATGAATTCGAAATGAAAGCTGGTTTCAAGAATTTCGACCGAATCAAAAAAGGTGATTGGTTAGCAAATGATAAGTTGGGGAAAATTGAAGCGCAAGTAGATGGTTACATCTTAATGCCTTTGTATCAAAAACAAGGAAGTGACGGTTTTTTTATAGTAAGGGATATTGAATAATAATGAGTGAACAGTTGAACGATTATCAATTTATTGATGGAACGAGGTTATCTTCGGTGATAGAGGCTTTGATCTTTGCCAGTGAAGAACCCATTCCGGGACATAAGATAAAGTCTATCATTGTTGAGAATGAAGAACAAATCGAAATATCAGAGGATACGGTTAGTGACTTCGTAGATAAACTTAACAATAGGTATGATGAAAATGGGTTAAGTTTCCGCATAGAGCGAATTGCAAAAGGGTATACTTTTGTGACCCAGAAAAAATTCCACTATTGGTTAAGTATTTTTCAGCATGAAAATGCTTATAGAAAGCTTTCACAATCTGCTATCGAAAGTTTAGCAATTGTTGCATACAAACAACCGATCACAAAGCCTGAAGTGGATCAAATTCGTGGTGTTGATTCAGGGTATATTTTACGTCAATTGATGGAGAAAGCATTAATTGAAGTTTCGGGAAGATCAGACAGTCCGGGGAAGCCATTGCTTTATACAACAACCGATCACTTTCTAAGGCATTTTGGAATTAATTCTGTTGACGAGCTTCCTAAGCCTAGAGAAATAGAAGAAATATTGAAAGATGATGATATGGCTGAACATAGGCAGCTATTATTAGAGCAGTCAATGATCATGAATGAAGATGATGAAGTCGAAGATCCTGAAAATCAGGACTCGATCGAGAATGAAGAAAATGAATCTGAGAATGATTCAAAGAATGAAGAGGAATAATGAATAAGAAGACAGGACGAGGTCCGGGTAAAGGAAGTCAGAAGAAAAAGAAAAAATCTGGAACGTCACCAAATCGAGTAGATCAAAATTATTCTCAGGAAGAAGAGATCAGAATTAATAAATTTATTGCTCATGCGGGCTTGTGCAGTCGAAGAGAAGCAGATACATACATAGCTGATGGTTTGGTGAAAGTGAATGGAAAGACCATTACAGAAATGGGTACAAAGGTTCGGCGCCAAGATGTGATCGAAGTTAATGGCCAAAAAGTTCAGCTTGAACCTTTTGTGTATTTACTACTTAATAAACCCAAAAATACCATCACAACAACGGATGATGAAAAGGGTAGAAATACAGTATTAGACGAAGTTGAAAATGCAACCGGGGCTAGAGTGTATCCCGTAGGAAGGTTAGACAGAAATACCACAGGATTGCTAATTTTGACGAATGACGGAGATTTGGCTCATCGTTTAATGCATCCAAGTTATAGTGTTCGGAAAACATATGAAGTAGAAACAGAAAGAGTTTTATCTGATGAAGAATTAAGCTTATTCAAAAGTGGGATTCCATTAGAAGATGGTGATGCTAAAGGTCACAACTTGAAACGTTTTATGGACGCTCCTAGGGTCTTTCAAGTTTCAGTATTTGAGGGAAGAAACCGTCTGATTCGTAGAATGGTGGAACATTTTGGGACAGAAGTAACTAAGCTTAAAAGAGTTGAATACGCAGGATTAACAATCAAAGGTGTTAAAATGGGTAGATGGAGATATTTGAAACAAAAAGAAATCAATAATCTTCGTGAACTTGTAAAATTAGAAACGCTAGATTTTAAAAAATAACTAACTACATATGGAATATGATAATCTGTCAATCTCGTCAGGACAAGTTTTAACGGAGGACGACCTTCCAATAAAATATGATCTGTATTCTCCAATTAGCGGAACGAGAAAAGATTTCCCTGTTATCATATTTCTACACGGATTTAAAGGGTTCAAAGATTGGGGTCCTTTTCCTGATGCTTGTGAAGACATAGCTCGCCACGGTTTCGGTGTGTTGGCTATAAATTTCTCTCATAATGGCATAGGCGATGGTAGAACGGAATACCAAAGGTTAGATCTGTTTGAGAAGTCAACACTATCAAAAGATTTAGATGAGGTTGGGCTTGTGATAAATGCCCTGCAAAGAGGGGAAATCGATGATTCCCATTCTAACCTGAATACAGACTCTATAGGGATTGTTGGGCATTCACGAGGCGGACATACGGCCATTGCTGCTGCCGCTGAATATGAGTCTGTAAAGTGTTTGGTAACTTGGGCGGCAGTTTCGGATTATCTTTCTCGTTTCTCAGAAAAAGAAATAGCTGACTGGAAGAAGGAAGGGTTTACTATTTATAAAAATTCACGAACTGGTCAGGATATGAAAGTTGATAAGTCTCTTTATGAGGATATCAAAGAGAATGCCGAACGACTAGTTGCACTTCGTAGAGTTGAGGATCTTGTAATCCCGAGCTTATTCATTCATGGCAGAGAGGACGAAAGTGTACCGCAAACAAATTCGGAAGAACTTGAGATAGCTTGTGGATCAAAAGAAAAAGAATTAAGACTTATTGCTAAAGCAGGGCATACGTTCGGAGCATCTCATCCTTTCGCAGAAGAGGTATTCCCACCGCAGTTTAAAGAACTAGTTGATGTAACCGGCGCATGGTTTAGACAGTATTTAAGGTGATTCACGTTTAAAGAAGTCTATTGAGTTCCAACAGATTAGAAGAATAAAAGGGGTATATATCATGTTTTTTTTATGGCGTTAAAGACTGATTTACCTATGGTTATCTTGATTTATTTTTACACTAATTGAAAGTTTGCACTTGACTAGCTTATGGCATAAGTGCACCTTATCTTACTTTCAAATTTTAACAAATTATGTAAGAAATGAACTACGGTATCAAGTTAACGGGAAGGTTAATAGCCTTTTCTCTTTGTCTTGTATTGGTGGTTTCTGGTTGTAAATCATCCGGTGCTGCTACTAATACAGGCAATAAATCTTCTGCAGTAAAAAAACCTGCTGCTAAGAAGGGCGATCTTAAAAAATTTAGCGAAGTTATAACTAAAGACGCAGAGACAGATGAAGGTCTGTTTAACGTCCATAAACTAGATGACAAGTATTATTTTGAGATTCCAAACGATGTAGTGAATCGTGAAATGTTGTTAGTTAGTCGAGTTGCTGGATCTGTACAAAACTTAAGTTTTGGTGGTGCCGGGCAAAAAGCTCGTGGTCAACAAGTAATTAGATGGGAAAGAAAAGAAAACAATATTCTTCTTCGCCATGTTTCCTATTCAAGTGTGGCTAATGAGGATGACCCTATATATAAATCAGTTAAGAATAATAATTTTGAGCCGGTTATTCACTCGTTTAAAATTGAAGCAAATAATGAGGATTCTTCGGGTATAGTTATTGATGTAACCAGTCTTTACACTTCAGACGTTGCTCTTATTAGTGGACTGAGTAGTGGCCAAAGAAAAAACTTCCAAGTTAGGAGATTAGATGGAAGTCGCTCTTTTGTAGATAGAGTGTCAAGTTACCCGGAAAATATTGAAGTACGACACGTGTTAACTTACGATGCTGCAAATCCGCCAGATAATGGTTCTACGAACACAATTTCACTGGAAATGAACCAGTCTATGATATTGTTACCTGCTGAACCTGCTCAGCCTAGAAATTGGGATGAACGAGTGGGTTATTTCTCAATTGGTCAGTATGATTACAGTTCGGAAGAGCACAAAGCTGCAACCAACCGTTTTATCACTCGATATAAGCTGGTTCCTAAAGATAAAGCCGCTTACTTAAGAGGTGAACTAGTTGAACCGGTAGAACCGATCGTATATTATTTAGATCCTGCTACTCCGGAAAAGTGGAGAAGCTACCTGATTAAAGGTATTGAAGATTGGCAAGTTGCTTTTGAAGCTGCTGGTTTCAAAAATGCAATTATAGGAAAAGAAGCGCCTACTGCTGAGGAAGATCCGGAGTTTTCACCGGAAGATGTACGTTATTCTGTAATGCGTTACATCACTAATCCAATTCAAAATGCGCAAGGCCCTCATGTTCATGATCCTAGAACTGGACAAATTTTAGAAAGTGATATTCTTTGGTATCACAACATTCAGAATTTATTGAGAAATTGGTATTTCATTCAAACAGCTGCGTCAAACCCAAAAGCACGTAATGTTAAGATGTCAGATGAAATTATGGGCGACATGCTTCGCTTTGTGATGGCACATGAAGTTGGACATACACTTGGTTTACCTCATAACATGGGTTCAAGTGTGGGTTATACGGTAGAGCAGCTCCGTGATCCGGAATTTACATCAACTCATGGTACGGCTCCATCCATTATGGACTATGCTCGTTTCAATTATATCGCACAACCAGGTGATGGTGTAACGCAATATTATCCGCAAATCGGAGAGTACGACAAGTGGTCAATCAAGTGGGGTTATACTTGGTTCCCTGATATTGAGAGTCCTGATGATGAAAATGAGACTCTAAATGAGTGGATTGTTGAAAACAGTGGAGACCCACTATACTGGTTTGGTTATTCAACAGGAGCTGATCCTCGTTCTCAAACAGAAGCTATTGGTGACGACGCAATGAAAGCTAGTGAGTTAGGCCTTGCTAACCTTCAGGTTATTACAGATAATCTTATAGAGTGGACTAACCGCGATGGCGAAAATTTTGACGATCTTGATGAACTGTACAGCAATGTACTTGGTCAATGGAGAAGATATATGGGGCATGTTACTACGTATGTAGGTGGTGTTTATCAAACCTATAAGACATACGAAGAAGAAGGCTCAGTTTATGAAATAGTTTCTGAATCTGATCAGAGAAGAGCTATGGAATTCTTAAATAGACACGCTTTCTCTACTCCAACATGGGCTTTTAATAGAGAAATCCTTGATCAAATTAATGGAGCTACAGCAGTAGAAACATTTAGAGGAGCACAAGCAGGTGTTCTTAATAATTTGATGCGTCCGGATAGACTAGGTAGACTTGTTGAAGCAGAATCCAGAACAGATGAAGACGTTTACACTCTTATTGAAATGATGGATGATGTAAGAAACGGTGTTTGGTCTGAAGCAAGAGCTAAACAAAATACAGGAATTCATAGACGCCATTTACAAAGAGCATATATCGAAGTGATGGGAAGCCTATTGAATGAAGAGCCTTCTGGTTTCTTTGCGCGTTCAGTAGATGTAAGCCAGTCTGATATTCGCCCAATAGTAAGGAATGAGCTAGAGATCTTAAAACGAGATATCAATAGCGCAATCAATGGTGGCGGACTAAACAGAAGTACACGTAATCATTTTGAAGATGCTCGTGCTAGAATTGATGAGATCTTCGACAATAATAATTAATAAATTTATTTAAACATTAATTGGGTGGCTTTATGTCACCCTTTTTTATAACTAAAAAAAATAAAAGCATGAAAAAATTAGTTACAATTTCGTTTCTATTGATTATCGGCTTGTTCACAAGTAATTCTATTTTAGTTGCTCAGCAGCTAGATATGGATTTACTAAAAGGTATGGAGCCTAGAAATGTAGGTCCGGCTGGAATGAGTGGTAGAATCACTGCAATTGATGTAGTAGAAAACAATAATGACATAATGTATGTCGGCGCAGCCTCAGGTGGTGTTTGGAAATCAGAAAGTGGTGGAATCAAATGGAAGCCTATTTTCGATGAATACGGTGCAGCTTCTATTGGAGCAATTGATATACATCAAAAAAACCCTAGCATTGTATGGGTAGGAACAGGCGAAGGAAATCCAAGAAATAGTCAAAGCAGTGGAGCCGGTGTTTATAAAAGTATTGATGGAGGTCGCTCTTTTGAATTGATGGGACTTGAAGGCACACGAAATATTCATCGTGTTATTGTTCATCCAGACAATCCTGATATTGTATATGTTGGAGCTCAAGGATCTGCATGGGGAGATAGTGAAGACCGAGGAGTATTTAAAACCACTGATGGTGGTAAAACTTGGGAAAAAATTCTTTACGTAAATACCAGAACCGGTATCGGTGATATGGTTATGGATCCAAGCAATCCAAATAAGATTTTTGCTGCAATGTGGGAATTCAGAAGATGGCCTTGGTTCTTTAAATCAGGTGGAGAAGGTTCAGGATTATATATGACTCTTGATGGTGGTGAAACTTGGGAAGAGCTTACTTCAGAAGATGGGTTGCCGGAAGGTGAGTTAGGTAGAATGGGTATTGCTATCGCTCCGAGCAATAATGATGTAGTGTATGCACATGTAGAATCTAAGAAGAATGGTATCTATCGTTCCGATGACGGTGGTTATACATGGGAACTTAGACAAACAGTTGAGAAAGATGGAGATGTAGGAACTAGACCATTTTACTATGCTGAAATTTATGTAGATCCATTTAATGAGAATACTGTTTATAGTATCCACACCTACATTACTAAGAGTACGGATGGTGGGCGATCTTTTGATAGTTTATACCCTTTCTATAATTGGGTACACCCAGATCATCATGCTTTTTGGTTAAGTGATAAAAACCCAGGTTTCATGTTAGATGGAAACGATGGTGGACTAAATATCACTTACGATGGTGGCGATTCTTGGAGATTCATTGATAACATACCGGTAGGCCAGTTTTACCACGTTAACGTTGATATGGATATACCTTACAATATCTATGGCGGAATGCAGGATAATGGTACTTGGCAAGGACCTGCATATGTTTGGAGAAGTGGTGGCATAAGAAATGCATACTGGGAAGAATTATTCTTCGGTGATGGATTTGATGCTATGATAGATCCGAGTAATTCCCGTTACGGATATGCTATGTCTCAGCAAGGGAATATTGGCCGTGTTGATCTTGAAACAGGTACTACACGGTTTGTTCAACCAACCCACCCGGAAGGTGAGCGTTTAAGGTTTAACTGGAACTCAGCACTAAACTTTGATCCATTTGATGATGAGACCATTTATTTTGGTTCACAATATGTACACAAAAGTACAAATCGTGGTGAGTCGTGGGAAATTATCTCTCCAGACCTAACCACTAACGATACTACTAAGCAACAACAACATGAAAGTGGTGGACTTACTTTAGATGCGACTGGCGCCGAAAACTTTACTACTGTACTAGCTATTGAGCCAAGTGCTTTAGAAAGAGGAGTTATTTGGGCAGGAACAGATGATGGAAAGATCCAGATTACGAGAAATGATGGCGAAAGCTGGACAGACCTTACAAAAAATGTTAAGGGCATTCCTTCAGGAAGTTGGGTTAGCCAAATTAAGGCTTCAAAATTCAATAAAGGAGAAGCTGTTGCTGTGATCAACAATTATCGAAGAGATGATTGGGGAACATATGTAATGCATACTAAAGACTATGGTAAAAAATGGACAAATATTACCGAAGATAAGGGCTTAGAAGGATACGCTCTTTCATTTGTTCAAGATCTGGTTGAGCCAAATCTAATGTTTGTGGGAACAGAACTAGGACTTTATGTTTCTGTTGATGCGGGTAAAAATTGGACAAAATGGACCAATGGATATCCAACGGTATCAACATATGATATGGTTATTCATCCTCGTGAGCATGATCTTGTTATAGGAACTTTTGGTCGTGCTTTTTGGGTATTAGATGATATTCGTCCACTCAGGGAATTGGCTAAAAGTGGTGCTGATGAATTAACAAAAACCATCAAAGCGTTTCCTGTTCCTGATGCTTATGATGCAAGTACTCGTCAAGCAAGAGGAGTTCGCTTTATAGCTGATGGTGTTTTTGAAGGAGAAAATAGAGGCACGGGTGCTATAATCTCTTATTCTGTAAACAAGGATAAGGCTAAGGAAAAAGGCGGAGAGAAAGCAGAAGCTTCTGAAAGGCAAATGCCAGCAGCTTTTGCAGGAAGAGGCGGAAGAAACAACGAGCCAAAAGTTAAAATTACTATTTATGATAACGCAGGTGATACAGTAAATGTACTTGAAGTAACACCTCAGCATAATGGTATAAACAGAACTACTTGGAGACTAAATGGGAAGGGCATTAGCAATTACCCATCAAGACGACAAGGCGGTTTTGGCGGACGTGGTGGATTTGGAGGTTTCGGTGGGAGTTCAGTACTTCCCGGAACGTACAAGCTTGTACTATCTTACGGAGATGCGAAAGATTCAACTTCAGTAACAGTTCATTCCGATCCAAGAATGGAAATCCCAATTAGTGCTTTAAAAGCTACCAATGAGATCCAAAAAAATATTGGAGAAATAACTGAGAAACTGGCAATTGCTGTTGATGAACTCAAAGCTGCTAAGTCTATTATTGAAGTAAACGAAAAGCTTGCAGCTGCTGATGAGCGTGGTAAAAAAGAGCTGGAAGATGTGTTTACAGCAAATAAAGAAACCAAAGCTAAAATCGAGACTATTCTAGACTCTATTTTTGGAGTAGAAGATGATCGCCAGGGTATAGTAAGAAATCCTGCACCTACGGTGATGTCGAGACTAGGTACACCAAGACGTTATTTGAATAATGATTTTGATGGACCGGGTTCAAATGAACGAAACCTAGTACGTCTCGCTGAAGAAGCAGTTGATGGTGCTATATCTGATATCAACGACTTTATTGAGAATGAATGGCCTTCTTATAAAAGCACTATTGAGAGTGCAAATTTAAGTGCTTTCAAAGATATAAAGCGAGTAGATAACTAATATCTTCAAACACACTATAGTCGATATTTAGTATCGCACAAAAAAAAGCAGCTACTCTTCAGTAGCTGCTTTTTTAATATCTAAGAGTTCTTAAAAACTTAGTTTTCCCAGATCAGATCAAAATCAACTTCACCTTGTCCTTTGATATCAGGATTGAGGTTCGTTATCAAATGCTGAAGTCTAAGTTTATTATAGTGACTGCCATGAGCTCCTCGAATACCATGTCGGTTACCCGGATACATCATTAGATCGAAGTTTTTATCAGCTTTAATAAGAGCATCAACTAACATAGTTGTGTTTGCAGGATGTACATTATTATCAATAGAACCATGAACAAGTAATAGTTCACCTTTTAAGTTGTCTGCATACATCATAGCAGATCCAACGTCGTAGCCTTCTTTGTTCGCTTGAGGAGTGTTCATGTATCGTTCAGTATAAATGGTGTCGTAACTTCTCCAGTCTGTTACAGGGGCTCCTGAGACACCAGCATGAAATAGGTCAGGATAGCGTAGCATTAGCAATGCAGTTGCATAACCTCCGTAGGAATGTCCGTAGACTCCAACTCGTTCACCATCGGCATAGTCACGTTCTGTAACTTGCTCTATTACTGCAGCATAGTCATCGATTTCTAGAGTTCCTAATTTTCCATAATTCAATGCTTGAAATTCTTTACCTCGATTTCCCGAGCCTCGGTAATTAGCTCGAACAACTATAAAACCAAGTTGTGCCATACGTTGATGACCATCATACGTTTTGTATGTGTTTGTAACATCTTGAGACCCTGGTCCACCGTATAGGGGAAGAAGTACAGGATACTTTTTAGATGGGTCGAAATCCTTTGGCTTATAGATCAAAACCGGAAGTTCAGTAGTGCCATCTGCAGCAGTCATAATAGTGAACTCAGGTTTCTCCAATCCTTGCTCTTTTACATTACTAATATCTGCTTTCATCAAGTTACGGATCATTTTCCCGTCTTTGTTGTATAGGTTTCCTTCATAAGGTGAGTCGAAAGAAGAATGAGAACACACATAATATTCTCCAGCTTCATTCATGCTGACACTGTGACGTCCGTCACCTTTCGAAAGCTTCTTCATATTTTTGCCATTCATATCAATAGAATAGAAATAGCTATCTAAACCCATATTTTGGTATGCAGTGAAATAGATCTTTTTATTCTTTTGATCAACATTTTCTATACCACCAACAGGGAAGTCACCTTTTGTAATTTGATTGATAAGTTTACCACTGAAATCATAGTGATAAATATGATTATAGCCACTTACTTCAGAAGTCCAGATAAAAGTTTTGTTATCGTCTAGTTGAATAAAGTTATCGTGAAGATTTATATAAGCATCTTCTCTTTCATCTAAAATCGTTCTCACTTTTTTAGATTTGATATCGTAAGCTAATAACTCAAGGTGATCTTGTTTTCTATTCAAGCGACGAAAAGTTAATTCACTTCCATCATTTCGCCAGATTGGGCGCACTATATAGGTGTCAGGGTTACTATTTGTTGGTACTTGTTCTATTTCACCGGAAGCGATATCAACTATAAAAAGATTTACGGTAGGATTTGTTTCCCCAGCTTTTGGGTAGCGCATTTGTTCAAGACCAGCTTCAAAAGTAAGTTCATGAACGATTGGGAATTGGTGTACATCTTTTTCCTGATACTGAAGGTAAGAGATCTTTGAGTTATCAGGAGAAAACCAATATGCATCACGCTGACCAAATTCCTCAGGATAAACCCAACTCGGTCTCCCGTTCATCTTTTCTTCACTACCGTTGGTAAGTCTTTTCTCTTCTTTAGTTTTTGTATCTACTACATAAATATCAAATTCTTTGATGTATGCAAATTTAGTGTAATCATGAGAATAGGTGCCATTCCAAAGTTGGCTGCCAGCCATTCCTCTCATTAACTCATCTGTATAAGGAGGTCGTTCAACTTCAGGCTTATATAGTTTTCTTAGCTTTCTTTCGTTAAGGTTAAATACATAATCAGTTTCATCTTTAGTAAAAAAGATTCCTTTGTCATCCATTACGTAGTCAAACTGACTGAAAGGAAGCGCTGAAACATTTGCATTAGCTGTAGCATTATATTGACTGATAAGAGCATCCGTTGTTTTTTTATCAAAAAGGAGTGTTTTCTTTTCTGATTTAGGATCTACTTTAAAGAAGGTGGTATTACCGTTGTCATCTTTTTCGGTTATCATATAACCCTGATTACCCGGTAGCCAGTTTACATTTTCCCCGTCAAAACTTACAAAGCCGCGTTCGCCCATTTTGGCGTATAATTCGAGGCCGGTACTCTGAGCTTGTGCAACACTAGAAAGTGAGGTAAACAGTAAGAGTACAAAAATCGATTGAAATAGTCTTTTCATAAGAACATTAAGTTTAATATTAATCTGCAGTAACTAACGCAGAATATTGTTATTTAAATATAAGGGTTATAAATAAACTTACTACAAAAATGAAGTAATGATTAGGACCGGATAATCAATTAAGTTGGTCGATATCAAAGATGGGTCACAATGACATCAGAAATATCCCGGCCTAAAAATCTCTCGGCAAGATCTTGAAAACGTTGTGGTCTGTCACTCACATAGCATTGGAAGTTTCCGCCATCAGAGTTTAGTAGGTCTAACTGTGTAAGCTTTTGCTTTGCTGTTTGGGCAATAGAGTTGGCAGAATCTATAATTTCTATTGTGTCAGAATTTAAAACCTTTGGGATAACATCCTTAAAAAGAGGATAGTGTGTACAGCCTAGTATCAAAGAGTCGATATTTAAATTCTTAAAAACAGATAGGTAATTTTCTAAGGTTTTAGTCGCTATTTCGTTATCAATCCACCCTTCTTCTGCTAGAGGTACTAACAACGGACAAGCTTGCTGAGTTACTTTTATATCAGGATTTCGCTGATGAATAGAATCTTCATAAGCTTTAGAATTTACTGTAGCTAATGTTCCGATTACTCCAATGTGATTATTAGGAAGGTGAGCAAGGGCAGCTGTGGTACCTGAGGTAATTACATCTAAAACAGGTAGCTCTGTTGCTTTCTTAATGATCTGATTTTTAGCGGATGCGGATACGGTATTACATGCGATCAAAATCATTTTAACACCCTTTGATAGAAGAAAATCTGTAATTTCTAATGCATATTCTCGAACTGTCTCTTCAGACTTTATTCCATAAGGCACTCGAGCGGTATCTCCAAAATAGATTATATCTTCAGTGGGCAAAGCTTCCGAAACTGCTTTAGCAACTGTTAATCCTCCAATTCCAGAGTCAAAAATTCCTATGGGTGCCGATTTATTTGTACTCACTTATGCTGTTAAAAAGTTATTAATCTAGTTTAGGGAATGTAATAGAGTTTTTTGTGAACTCCATTTGTTTTGCGATAATATAAATAGAGATTGAAAATGTTTTTAATCCATCTATACAAAATTTAAAATAAAAACCATTAACACAGCTTTTTTCGTAGTTTAGAGGAGAGAAACTAATAAAGAATACCGTTGAAACTCATTTACTGTTCCGCAATAATTACGATTATATTTTTAACCCTGACATCGAGCTATTTATCAGCTCAGGATAAACCTGATACACTTAAAGCAAAATTAGATGAAATTACTGTAGTTGGTTTTACGGGAAATCGTAGTGTTATGGAAACACCGGGCTCTATTTCATATATCTCTAACGAGAGAATTAATGGGTTAAGTGACCAATCACTGGTGTACGGATTAAACACTGTTGCTGGTGTAAAAATGGATGAAAGAGCTCCGGGAAGTTATAGAATTTCGATCAGAGGGAGTGCAATCAGATCTCCATTCGGAGTGAGAAATGTGAAGGTATATTGGAATGACTTTCCGCTGACACTGCCTTCAGGAAGTACACCGCTAAATCTACTAGATAACCAGAATATCAAACAAGTAGAAGTGATAAAAGGACCTGCTGGAAGTTTGTATGGCGCAGGAACAGGAGGGGTACTTTTGTTGAATAGCTTTCCTAAAAATCCAAAAACCGAAAGAATTGTGGATGCATCAGTTGGGGAATACGGATTGATCAAGTATGGTGGAGAATACAATACTAAAAGTGAGCACATGATCGCGCAGTATAAATATGTTTCCCAAACGTCAAATGGATTTCGGGATCAATCATTTTTTGAAAGAAAAGCCTTTGAAACCGGGGTTAAATTATTCACACCTTCAGATGCAATTATTGAAGTTTCTACATTGTATTCTAATCTTAATTATGGAATTCCGGGCGGTCTTACCCTTCAGCAGTTTCAAGAAGATCCCACCCAAGCACGTTTTGGAAGTGTATCCCAAAATGCCTCTATTGACCAAGAAGATTTTATTATTGGATTTAGTGTAGAAAGTGAATGGACAGAACATTGGTCAGGGGGGACGAACGTTTTTGTAAACGTGAGCAAGTTCGAAAATCCATTTAATTTCGATTATAAGAGTGAAAGTCGAAAAAGCTGGGGGAGTCGACCTTGGGTTCAGTATAAGAATACACTTGGGGAGACAGATTTAAAGTTTAAACTGGGTTCTGAAATTCATTCTGCAAATAATAATGCACGGAATTATCAAAATGATGGTGGTGTGCGTGATACATTGAATTTCGAAGATGAGATTGAGATCAGAAATAGAACGTATTATTTAGTAAGCGAAATTGATTTACCGAATGAGATTTTTGTGAATGTAGGTTTGAGTTACAATCGCAGTAAATATGATGTAAACAGAGTGGCAACTAAGGAAGGTGGAGTAAACCCCAATTTGGTTTCTAAAGACTTTGAGCCTCGTTTTGTTCCACGTTTAGCTATTGCAAAAAGGCTGACGGACTATACAACGATTCATGGAAGTGTGAGTGCGGGATTTTCTCCTCCAACACTGGAAGAATTCCGAACGAATGACGGCGAACTTAATGAAGATCTAGAGCCTGAAAAAGGAATTAATTATGAAATTGGTGTACGGGGAAATACTAAAGATGGAAAATTTACCTACGATGTTGCGGCTTTTATTTTTAAGCTGAAGGAAAGTATCGTACTCACCGAGTCTGAAAGAGATGGGACTCTCGCTTTTGCTAATGCGGGAAGCACAGATCAAAAAGGGTTTGAAGTAGCAACGACATGGCTCCCAATTATGGATGAATCACAGTTTTTATCACGATTGGAATTCCAGTCATCTTATACCTTCCATTATTTTAAATTCGATGAATATGTACGAGAAGGTGATTATTTTTCCGGGAACCGCTTAACAGGTGTAGCGCCACATACTATCTTTTCGTCTGTTCTTGGGGAAACCAAACCTGGGTTATATGCTCAGCTTTCTTACAATTTTACAGATGAAATTCCATTAACAGATGGAAATACAGTGTATTCAGATCCCTATCATTTAATGAAAGGCAAAGTGGGATTTAAGAGATTAATAGGAGAGAACTTCAAGTTAGACTTATATGTAGGTGCTGATAATTTATTAGATCAAAAATACAGTTTAGGTTACGATATCAACGCTTTCGGAAATCGTTTTTACCAACCTGCGGCAGGAATGAATTGGTTTGGTGGAATTAAGATCAATTATTCAGTTAATTAGGAATAGTTGAATTACTAAAAATATGAATAGTCACTTGCAATTTATGTCATATCGAATCCTCTGAAAGAGGTGAGAAATCTAACATGTAATCTTGAAATAGATTTTTAGATTTCTTGCTCTGCTCGAAATGACAGATTAAAACTTCCGTGCAATAACCACAGTTTCTTTAAAGGTTCGATTCTTTCCGGCAGCACTGTTGTAGGCTTCAAAGAGTACAATATAAATTCCTACTCTATTCTTATTTCCATTATCAGTTAACCCGTCCCAGATTATATTCCCTGAGAACCCGGCGGACTTACCATCAGCGAGCTCACGAACTTCTCTACCATAACGATCGTAGATGCGAATTCGAAGCAAATAATCGGGCTCATCCAGCGTATAACTGATCGTTAAGAAATCTTCAAAACCGTCATCATCAGGAGAAAATGGATTGGGTGTAAACGAGATTCCTGTATTTGATGGAGCAGTGGGCTGTTCCTGATAAATGGAGTTTTCCTGATTAGGTGTACCTCCACTTACTTCGGTACTGGAACTCCAGTTAGAGCCATCATTGCTTGGTCCGGTTGGACTAATTTTTTCTAAAGCTACTCCATTTAGACTTACTCGATTCGGGTTTTGCCAGCTCTCATCATAAAAAACAGAATCAATGGTTGAACCTGTACTATCCGAAATGAAAATAGCATCGCCCGAAGCTGATAGACTTAAACTAGAGCGATCTATCTGCATAGTAAATTGATCTGATTGAGATTCGATATTAAAATATTCGGCTAGTTGACTCTCTTCAAAAGAAGAAGAAACATCTTCAGAAAAGATGAGGAAATAACCTTTGGGCGGAATCCATTTAAATTGCGATGAAATAGGGGTAAGGCGATTTACTTCATTGTCTTCATCGGGGGCATCATTTAAGAAAATTTCTTCTAGAGAAATGGCATAATCCTGTGTGTTATAAAGCTCAATGTATTCGGTCTGATCGGGGAGATTATCTTCACTATCAGCAAGTGGGTCGTAAAGAATTTCATTGATTACGACAGAGCCTTGGGTGATTGGTTGGGAGACTTGTATTGAGCCAGAGCTCAACGTATTACCAACTACATCATTAAGGTTTGCTACAGTTAATTCAACTGCTGATGAAGCCTGCAATCCATTACCGTCAACGATCATTTCGTTGGCATTTTTATCATCAAACGAAAGAATATTTCGGTTATCTCCGTCAATAGATACTGTTAGTCCGCTAGGATCTATGAATTCGGAAAATGCAACGTACACAGTTCCATCACTCAACATGTTTGCAAATATTAGCTCTGGTGAAATAGTATCTAATTGAAATATTGAATTTTGATCTCCGGCACTGTTACCACCTTCGGCAGAACTATTATTCCAGTTATTTGAGTCATTTGATGAGGCACTTGGGTCTTTTCGTTCAGCAGAAACACCGTCTTGATTTCCTCCAAATTTTTCAGTGTAAAAAAGGCTATCAATAGTAACCCCAGCTTCAGATTTAAGAATAATCCCATCACCTGAATCATTTAAAGATGGGAAACCAGATAGATATAGACCGTTTGATATAGAACTTGCAAAATCTTGCTTATCCGTTAACACAATGTAACTGTCAGTTTCCAATGAAGTACCGAGAGGTAACGTTGCCGTGTTGTTAGCTGCATCAGATATTGTCCAGTTACTGATATCTAAATTTTTGTTAGATCGATTGTAAAGTTCAATGAATTCAGGACTGTTTTCACTTTCTTTTTGGTACAAGAACTCACTAATCACAATATCTAAAGGTTGCGAAGTTGAGAACTCTAGATATCTAACGGAAGTAGAGGTTTGAGCCAATGTATTTCCAAAAATATCTTCTTGATTATCGATAGTGATGGAATATGTCCTTTCGTTTTGGAGATTCGTACTAAAATTGAGGTTTACTTCATTTCTATCTGTTGTTATGGATGACAGAGTTAAAGAAGGAGAAAATGAATAATTGGAAAAATTCTCCGCTGTAGTTTCATCCACTCTTTCGTCATAAACGAGAGTTATTCTAGTATTGTTAACGGCAAAAGAATTTTGAAAGATTGGAGCCTGAGTATCTTGAAGAACTTGATTCGCAGTCCCGGGTGTTCCCGTTAAGGAAGCGGGAGAGTCTCCCCAGTTTTCACGAAAAGCAGATGTTATTGTAGGATCTCTTCTTTCTAGAGATACGTCGTCACCACCCCAATCGGGTTCGTACTCTAAGGAATCAAATATGGCTGAATTGTTATCAAAGAGCCGTACTTGATCAGTGGAATTATTGAATGAAGGAAGAGAAGATTGCAATGCGTAAACATCACCAAAAGTATTTTTAAGAGTTGTTGTATCAGAAGTTATTACCACAAAGCTATCAGGCCGCAATGCAAAATCTTGTGTGGTAAGTGTATTAATGGAACTATTATCACCAATTTTCCAGCCTTTTAAATTGATAAATTTGGAGGAGGTGTTTCTAAGCTCTACATATTCCGGTAAATCATTATCAGGATCTTTAAGGAATTCATTTATAATGACATCATTAATCACTGCTGTTGTGTAGTTGATGAATTGGACGTTTATACTTTGTGGGTTTAGTATATTTCCAAAAATATCTTCTTGGTTTGAGATCGTGATCTCATAATTAACTTCCGTTTGTAATGATGAACCCAAGCTAAGTGTTACCTCGGTGTCATTGAAATCTACCGAAGTGACGGCAATACTTGGAGTAATAGAGTAATTGGCGATAGTTTTAGCTTGAACAGAATCTAAAGGTTCATCATAGCTTATTAAAACACTTACATTATTCGTTACTGAAAAATTTTCTATTTGAGGGGGCTGGGTATCAGGAGCGACCTCATTCTGCATTCCGGGTGTACCACCGAGTGCATTAGGGGAATCTCCCCAGTTTGCTTGGATAGTAGATGAAACAGTGCTACTTCGTCTTTCCAGTGCTACCCCTGATCCACCCCATTCAGGAGTATATTCTAAAGAATCAAAAATCGTTGAATTGTTATCAAAGAGCCGTACTTGGTCGGTAGTATTATTAAATGATGGCAAGGAAGAAACTTGTAATGCATACACATCATTAAAGGTATTTTTAAGTGCAGCTGTATCTGGAGATATAACCACAAAACTATCAGGACGTAGCACAAAATTTTGAGTTGTAAGAACACTTAAAGAACTGTTATCTCCAAGTTGCCAGTCTTTCAAATTGATATACTTTGAAGAAGTATTTCTAAGTTCTACATATTCCGGTAAGCCATTCGCCGGATCTTTCAGAAACTCATTAATGATGACGTCGTTTATAGTTGCAGGTGTATAGTCGATATACTCAAAAGTGCGAGATAGTGTTGAAGCCGAATTGCTAAAAATATCTTCTTGATTTGAAACGTCTATGCTGTAGATAGTTGCAGCTTGTAAAGCGTTAGCAAAGGTAAGGATTACTGTATCTCCGTTTGCAGAAGCTGTACTTAATGCCGGGCTAGAGGGTGTTATTGAATAATTAGCAAGGTTCTCAGCGTTAGTAGCTTTCACCGATTCGTTGTAAGTAATCGTAATAGTGGTTGCATTAGTGACAGTAAGATTAGAGATATCAGGTGGTGTGGTATCTGTGGCGACTTCATTCTCTTTACCCGCGGTACCGCCTAATGCGTTGGGTGAATCTCCCCAATTTTCAATAAATGTAGAAGGTGTTGATGGGTCTCTTCTTTCAATGGCAACATTATCGCCACCCCAGTCGGGAGTGTATTCCAGAGAATCAATGGTTGTTCCATTTTCATCATATAAACGAACTTGATCAGTTGTATTATTAAATGAAGGTAAAGAAACCTGAGCTAATGCAATGTTTCCGAATACATTTTTGATGGCGGTTGTATCAGTAGAAATAACGAGAAAACTGTCAGGCTGAATGGCAAAATCCTGATTGGAAATAGTACTGAGTGAACCATTATCACCAATCTGCCAATCTTTCAAATTCAGTAATCTTGAAGAAGTATTTTTCAACTCTATATATTCTTCTAAAGAGCCTGCAGGGTCTTTCAAAAATTCATTAACAATGATGTCTCCAGTTTGATATTCATCAAATCTGAACAATGAAACTGTTGTGTCCGCAATAGTAGTTTCGTTATCAGAGTCTTCAATAGCTGTGATATCTAAATTGAAAGAACCGACTGGAAGATCACTAGCAAAAACTAACTCCACAGAAGAACTAGAAGGTTGATTAATACTTGTTGGATTTATACTACCCGTACTAACAGTAAAATCTGAATTCTGTAAAGTGGCGGGGTCATAATCTTTGCTAAAATCTATATTTATAGAAGTAGCACTCTGAATAGTCGCATTTGTTATTTCAATAGGAGGAACTTCAATTTTAAAATCGAAGAAAAATAGGTCAGTTCTTGTTGAAGTATAGGTGTTTTTAAACCCGAAGTAAGAGGTAGAAGTATAGGTGTTATCCGTTCCTGTTGCTTCTTGTACTGTTGATCCTGAATATGAACTAGCAACAGCTAGCGCCCAGTTTCCTGAGGCATCTCTGGAAACACGAACTCTGTAGTCACCCCCACCGGATATATCCGTGGTGCCTGTAAGCACTTCTCCATCTTTTGCACCTGCAGTAATTCTAAATAAACGAAATACATCACCAGATCCCGTTTCTCCGGCTTGTAACATGTATCCATTTAGAGCTTGATCCAGATCTTGGGTATCGCTCATCAAATAAATATCAGTCTTGTTTCCGGAAGAAGGCCCGAAATCTAATCGAACAAAAAAGTCCCAATACCCAACAGCATTTGTTGATGGAATACTAAGTTGAGAAGTACCTGCTGCAGAAGCATTTTGCTGAAGTAAAATATTGTCATTCTCAGTTACAAAAATGAAGTCACCATTATCACCTGTCCAGTCAGAAATATCCTGATCTGTAAAGTCATCTTGGAAATTGGCAGATTGCGCAAACACAAGGGAGGGCACTAAAAATGTAAGTAGCAGGGCAAAGTATTTCATGGTGATAGAATAGTAGTGCGGAGGCACTTAATCAACCATTTAGAGTATTCTTAACCAAAATTTTATCCAAAAAAATAGGGTGAAAGAATATTCCATCTTTCACCCCTGGAAGGACATTGGAGATAGAACTCCAATTTGTATGATTAGTATGATCTCTCAACCGGGTAGTTAGACAGTTTCATGAGGTACTCCTTACAAAATTTTTGTACCTTTTTAGAAATAATTATTATCGCAGTTAAGTCAATAATAAACAGTATAAAATATGAGAAGTTTACCATTTGTGATCGATGAATTGAACGGCGGATTCATGTTAGTGGAAGGAATTTTGAGCGTGAAAGGCCAAAAATTGTTCATCGAATTTCAGAAGAAAGATGCGGTTATGGGGGCGTACAAATCAGACTTAACTACGATTGAAATTCCATTATCAGAAATAGATATGATGGAATACAAGAAAGGCTTCTTTTCATCAAAACTGATCATTCATGGAAAAAATGCTCGAGCATTGACGGAACTACCCGGAGATGAGTTAACCGTTCGAACATTGAAAGTGAAGAAAAAGAATCGTGACATTGCAGCCAATATATCTTCAAAGATAAATCTAGAGCTTTCTGAATTGAAGTTGAAAGAGCTGGATGGTTAATCTCCCTTTTAAGGGAGACCGATCGAACACTTGTGTGAGATCAGAGGGATGTTGTGAGGTTTATTAACTTGAAAACTTCACAACATCCTCCGTCCGCCAACTGGCGGACACCTCCTTCAAAGGAGGATTAATACTATATATATTTTTTTGCCCAGGTTCCAAGAACTTTGCCTACATATTCACTGTCTTCCTTTTCTAATAAAAGGTGATCTGCTTTATCTAAAGAGATAAAACTCTTAGGGTGTTTAGCCGCATTGAAAATTTTGGAAGCATTATCGATTCCAACCGTATTATCAATAGGGGAGTGAAATATTATAAGTGCTTTTCCCAAGCTATGAATGAAATCCTTCATTCGAGCTTCTTCCAAATCATCAATAAATTGTTTTTTTATGGTAAAAGGTCGACCTGCAAGAGTTACTTTTGCACTTCCTTTTTCTTTGATCTCATCCAAGTTCATCTCAAAATTTTCTTTCACATGAGAAGGTTCGGCTGGAGCAGCTATAGTAGCTACTGCTTTAACAGAATCCATTTTATGAGCAGCTTGAAGTACGGCTGCGCCTCCCAAAGAATGTCCAATAAGAATAGAAGGAGCATTAAACTCGTCTTTCATGAATTCGTAAGCTTTAACCAGGTCTTCTACATTACTAGAGAAATTGGTATCCGAAAACTCGCCACCGCTTTGTCCGAGTCCTGTAAAATCAAAACGTAAAGTGGCTATACCAATTTCAGAAAGCGATTTGGTGATATTACCAACTGCTTTCAAATCTTTAGAACAAGTGAAGCAATGTGCAAAAAGAGCGTATGCTTTGGGGTCATTTTTTGGGAGGTCAATTATTGCAGATAAGGTATCTCCGCTTGATCCGATAAACTCTATATTTTTAGATTCCATGGAAATGATTGTTCTATGATGAATTATAAAATATGATATAGTTTTGTACTTTAAACTAAGTCATATATCAAACTAATAAACTCCTTAAAAAACAGAATCACAAAAGGGTAAAGTTTTAGGAGTAAGATCTTAATTGATTAAATACACATAAAAATGGCACATAAAATTCCTCCATTTCATTTAGCATTTCCAGTCAAAGACCTGCAAGAAACACTCACATTTTATACAGAGCTTTTAGGTTGTACAACCGGACGAACTTCGGATCATTGGATCGATTTCAATATGTGGGGACATCAAGTTGTTGCTCACCTCAGTCCAGATGAAGCTAAGGAATCAGCGAAAGGAGCAGTAGATGGTAAAGGAGTTCCTGTTCGACATTTTGGAGTGATCTTAGAAATGGAAGAATGGCAAGCTTTGGCTGAAAAGGTAAAAGCTGCCGGAATAGAATTTGTGATTGAGCCCTATGTTCGATTTAAAGGCGAGCCCGGAGAACAAGCTACGATGTTCTTTCTAGACCCAAGTGGAAATGCACTTGAGTTCAAAGCTTTTGGAGATGAAAGCCAGATTTTTGCTAAGTCATGAGAGTATCTGAAAGAGAAATAGCTGCTGACGATTTTTTTTCTAAAGACAAGTTATGCAGGGAAAAAGAGGTTAAAGTCCTATCAAAAATGATTAAAAATGCTATAGGACCTTATGTGATATCAATTGACGCTCCTTGGGGTACAGGGAAAACTTACTTCACTAAATTATTAAAGGCTAATTTAGATTCTGATACTCAAACTATTTATATCAACGCTTGGGAAAATGATTATAATACCGACCCTTCTGTGTCAATAATCTCAGAGTTAAAAGCTATTGTTAGTGAAGATAAACTTGAAAAAATTACGGATAAATTTTTCAAATTCTCAAAAATAGTTATGCCTGCAGCTATTAAGGTGGCTTCACATGGTTTAATTGATCCAGACAAAATAGCAGATGCAGTTTCAAGCATAGGTCAATCTTATATAATGCAAAGAATTGAGCATTATCAGGAGGAAAAAAACGCGATTGAAGATTTAAGAGATTCTCTTGCAGAAAGTGCTAGAGAAGCAAAAGGTAATAAAATCGTTGTATTTATTGATGAATTGGATAGATGTAGACCTAGTTATGCAATTGATTTTTTGGAAAGAGTAAAACACTTTTTTGAAGTTGAAGGTTTTATTTTTGTTTTATCAATTGATGAGTCTCAATTACTTAACTCAATAAAAGTTAATTATGGTCAATCTTTTGATAGTGAAAAATACTTAAGAAGGTTTATAGATTTTAAATTTTCATTAAAGCCAGATATTCATAAGGAATTTATTAGTGATAGTTTTTCAAGAATAGGTCTCGATAAATACTTCCTAGAGGCAAAAAGTTTGGGGAAGAGCAAGTTGGATTATGTTCAAGTCATGATAAAATATTTGGCTGACCTTAACGAATTAACAGCTAGGGATATAAATCAAATAATATCGAAAATAAATATACGGCTGATATCGCGTGAAGAAGGTTCTAATATTGCTTTCTTTGAATTACAATTGATATTTATCATTTTGAAGCACTTAAATAAAGAGTTATACCAAAAATATATTTCAAGAAGTGTTACAGCAGATGAAGTTATTTCATTACTAGGATTATACGATGATAAGTTTGATGAATATGGAAGCTATAAAACTGTTAATAGTTATATCACTGGAATAATTTTACTTCAACTTAGAGGGCAAAGTTTGAATTCTAATCTTCTTAATGACTTAATAAAACTTAGAGATTCAACGGCAAATGAGTCAAATAAGAAAATGAGAGATTATGCAGTAAGAGTACTCAGAGTATTGGGAGATTATGATGTGCACATCTTTGATTTCGTAGTAAAGCAATTTGAACAGACAGATTATTAAAAAATATAGAAAAGGCTATTCGTTTACTTCTCCAACGATCTTCATCTCCGTAGCTATATAAGACCCAAATATAGTAATATGTTGAGATTGCCAGTGCTCTCCAGATTCTCCTTCGGGATTGAAGTAGGAGTAAGATCGGGTGTTGTTTCCATCAAAAACTTTAAATTCGTAGGATCTGGATTCATCAGTAATGGGGCCAGCTTTTCTATTCTCAATTTCTGATTGGTCTGGCATGGTATAGACATTTAGAAAGGCTGCCATGTCTTCAAAATCTTCCCAGCCAAGCTCAGGCTGAACTTCCATTATCCGAACTACTTTCTTGGCTTGAGGATCATTGGAATCAAACTGAGTTACTTGTCCTTGCCATTCATCGTCAATCTCAACAAAGCTATACTTCACCATTCCATTAATGGTGACATCTATTTTTTTATCCGGATTTACTTCACCATCGATTGACTCTGAGACCTTCGGATCATCAACAGCATTAGTTTCGTTTTGAACTACGGCCTGTGAACTTTGACATGCATATCCAAATAATAAAGCTGTGCCAAAGGTCAGTAAATAAGATTTTAAGATATGTATCATTCTACCTCAAGTTCTATTGCTTCAATTCGTTGTGCGTATTCTTCCCATTTAGAATAATGTGCTGTAAGATCCATTTTTAGTTGCTCATATTCTAATGAGGTTTTTTTAACCTTTTCCCCATCTTCATAGAAATCCACCTCAGCCATAAGAGCTTCGATTTCATTTTTACGTTGTTCGGAGGCTTCTATCTCTTTCTCAACCTGTTCCATTTTTTTCTTAATAGGATTGAGTTGCTTACTTAGTTTATTTCTTCGTTCTGCTTCAATTCGACGTTGTTCTTTTCTTGAAAGAGCACCATCCTCTGAATTTGAAGAATCGCTTTCCTGTTGAGCCTCTTGGTTTTTTAACGCCTCAGCTTCTTCCTTCTTTTTGTCGAGGAAATACGAAACATTACCTAAGTAGGTTCTTACTTTATTTTGTTGAACTTCGAGCACTTTACCAACAATTGGATCTAAAAAAGCACGATCATGGGAAACAATGACGCATGTTCCTTCATATTGCTGAATAGCTTGTTGCAGAATGTTTTTACTGCTCATATCCAAGTGATTGGTAGGCTCATCAAAGATGAGAAAGTTAGCCGGAGAGAGAAGCATCTTTGCTAGGGCAAGCCTACTTTTTTCTCCACCGGAAAGCACTTTTACTTTTTTGAATACATCATCGCCACGGAAAAGAAAGCTTCCGAGGATAGAACGCAATCGGCTTTCTTTTTCATTTGATCCGGCGCTCATCATAACTTCCAATGCATCTTTCTTAAGATCCAGATCTTCAGCTTGATGCTGTGCAAAATAGTTGGTAGTTACTTTATGTCCTTCAATTCTTTCACCACCCTGAATAGGTTCCATTCCTGCAAGAATACGGATCATAGTAGATTTTCCAGCTCCGTTAGGGCCTACTACAGCTATCTTATCTCCACGTTCTATTTCGTAATCCAATCCATCAAAAACGACATTGTCACCGTAGCTCTTTTTGATATTCTCGAGCTGCATTACAATTTGTCCACTTCTGGTTGGTTCAGGGAAACTGAATGAGACATTCGCTAGTTCATCTTCAATTTCAATGCGTTCGATTTTTTCAAGCTGCTTAACACGACTTTGAACCTGCCGGGCTTTGGATGCCTTGTACCGAAATCTGTCAATGAATTCTTCGGTCTCTTTAAGCTGCTTCTCCTGATTTTTTTGAGCGTTGATAAGCAGTTCTCGTTCTTCTGCCCATTTCTTCTCATAAAAAGTATAGTTACCGGAATAGTCACTCATTGAACCACGTCGAATTGAAAGTGTTCGATTTGTGATGGTATCTAAGAACGTTCTATCGTGAGAAACCACAATTACAGCTCCATCATAAGAATTTAAGAAATTCTCCATCCACTGAAGAGATTCGATATCCAAGTGATTGGTAGGCTCATCAAGTAACAAATAGGTAGGTTTTTTAAGGAGAAGCTTACCCAAGGCGATTCTCATTAACCATCCACCGCTAAATTCAGAAGTGTTGCGATTAAAGTCAGATTCTTTAAAACCAAGTCCCATAAGAATCTTTTCAACATCAGACCTGAGCGTATAAAGTCCGGAGGCTTCAAGCTTCGTTTGAAGAACGCCATATTTTTCCAGTAGCTTTTCATGCTCACTAGATTGTGGATCTACTTCGGCTAGCTTTTGTTGTAAGTCGTTTACTTCTTCTTCAAGCTCAAAGATATCTGCAAAGGCAGTCTCTACTTCTTCAATCACAGTCAACTCATAATCAGGATCAACTCCATCCTGAGGCAAATAACCAAGGGTTTCCTCATTTGAAAGCTGAATGGAGCCAGAATCTTTTTCTTGAATACCCATAATTATTTTGAGCAATGTAGATTTTCCTGCCCCATTTGGGCCTACTAGACCAATGCGTTCTCCGGGATTAATAAGCACTGTAATTTCATCAAGAAGATCGCGGTCACCGAGAGCAAGAGATATTTTTTCTAACTGAAGCATAAATTGGATTATTCATAAAATGACAAAATAGCCATAAAAGCTGTGTTATATGCTTAAATCTTCATAAAATTTTATACATTGGTTTTATAATTTCTCATCAAAATCTTGTAATGACTTTATTGATATTTTATTTGTTCCTTGCTATCGGCGTTTCATTTATGTGTTCGATTTTGGAGGCGGTTCTACTATCAATAACTCCGTCTTATGTAGCTGTTTTAGAGAAGAAAGGAAGTCAGTCAGGGAAATTAGTACAAAAGCTGAAGGAAGATATTGACCAGCCACTTTCAGCGATCTTAAGCCTGAATACGATTGCGCATACTATTGGCGCAGCAGGAGTTGGAGCCCAGGCTCAGGTGGTATTTGGGAATGCATATGTTAGTATAACTTCTGTGATACTCACTCTTTTAATTTTAGTGCTGTCAGAAATTATCCCTAAAACATTGGGAGCTACTTACTGGAAAAGCTTGGCAGTTGTTTCAGCAAAAGTTATTCGAGTTCTTATCGTGCTCACCTACCCATTGGTGATCTTATCAAAGTGGATTGCAAAGTGGTTGTCTAGTGAAGAGAATCAACCTACTGTGAGCAGAGAAGAGATCGGCGCGATGGCAGAAATTGGTTTTGAAGAAGGAGTTTTTGAAGAAGGTGAATCGAATATATTTAAGAATCTGATGCGGTTTAATTCCCTCAAAGTAAGCGATATTATGACGCCTCGTATCGTTGTGGTAAAGTTTCAGGAAAATGAAACGGTAAATAATGTTTTAGAGCAAAAGGACAAACTAACGGTGTCAAGAATGCCGATCTTTGGAGATAATGAAGAAGATATTACCGGATATATTTTAAAAAATGATCTGTTTCTCAGTCAGTCGGAAGGCAAAGGAGACCTACAAATCAAAGAGATAAAACGTGAGGTTTTGATCATCCCGGAAATGATGTCTTTGAAAAAATTACTAGAGAAATTATTACAAAGTCAGGATCATATTGCAGTAGTAGTAGACGAGTATGGTGGCTTGGTAGGAGTGGTTACTATGGAAGATGTTGTGGAAACATTACTTGGAATGGAAATTGTAGATGAAATTGACGCGATAGAAGATATGCAGAAACTGGCTCGTGAAAAATGGAAGAAACGTGCTAAGGAGTTAGGTATCGTAGTCCCTGAGTCAGTAAAAAAACCTAGTAAATAACACTCAGAAACTAAAAGAGTACTGAGTGGATCTTTTGAGCAGTTTCGACCATCAATTCTTGATCTAAAGCGATATTAAGAATTCTTTTCTGTTTTGTAAATGAGATCATATCTAGATGAACATCATTAATGGGGATAAAAATATCACTATTTAAATTTTCTGAAGTAGAAGAATGATATCCGATAACACTGATCAATCCCTTTTCTTTTTGTAACTCTACAGTACCGATCTCAATAAATGTTTTAGAGATCTCATCTAATTTTTCAGAATTAGAAAGCGCAATGGTAACAGATGCTTCTGTAGTATTAACGGCATCAACAGCTAAACGTTGTTCCTCAAGAACCTTGAAAACTTTGGTGAGAAAACTATATCCCATTAAAGTTTCGTATGCGCTTATCGTAAGCAAAGCCATATCATCTTTAAATGAAATAGCGAGTGCTTTACTACTTTGTTCACAGTCTCGGATGATCTTGGTTCCGGTATCTTCCGGAGAAAACATGTTCTTTACAAAAACGGGTATGTTTCGTTCTTGAGCAGGCTTTAATGTAGATGGGTGAAGCACTTTTGAACCAAAATAGGCCATTTCTGTGGCATCAAAATAACTGATTTCCGGAATGGGTTTGGCATCAGTAATAAAACGAGGATCGCTGGTATAAACGCCACTTACATCTGTCCAGATCTCAATACTCTTGGCATGAAGCGCCCCGCCAATTAAACTGGCTGAGTAATCAGAACCTTCAAAGCCCAGTGTTGTGGTTGTGCCATCAGGTGCTTCTCCATAAAAGCCGCCAATTACGGGAGTAAATCCACCTTCAATAATAGTTTCAAGCGAGCCAATTTTTTGATTTAACAGGGCTAGATTTGGATGCGCATTTCCATAATTATTGTCTGTTTTAACGATCTTTTTTGCATCTACAAATTGAGTGAGTTGATCCGTAGCTAATCCACATTGTGCCAGAAGGAAAGAAGAAATTTGTTCGCCAATTGCAGCAATGGCATCTTTCATTGCAGGTGTAAGTTCACCAACTTTATCCGTATAAGTAAGAAATTTATTTAAGAGACCTATTTTCTGTTCTAGCTTTTGTTCGCAACTTTCTTGGATCAATCTCTTTTTTGGATGTGGGTTTTCTTCCAGAAAATCTTGAACAATACCTAAATGACGTTCTTTAATTGAAGCAGATATTTCTAGGGCTTTGCTGAGGTTGTTACTCGCCGCTAACTTTCCAGCCTCAATAAGCTGTCTGGTAGTTTTAGCTGTAGCCGATACCACTACTACAGGGTATTCATAATCTTTGATGATCTCCAGAACCTTCTTCCAGGTTTGATGATCGTTCATTGAGGTGCCGCCAAATTTTAGTACGTGTAAATCCATTCTGATATTTATTAATCCGAGAAAATAAGGGTTATATAATCGGATTGCATTCTTATTCGTAGATTAAGTTTCTTGAAATTTAAGTTATTTCAAATAATCTAAATTACGATCATTAAACGAAGGGTGTGACTTTTGGATCAAGCCAAAAGTCACCAAAAGATCAATAAGATCCCAAACTCCTTACATCGGAATTCTTATTTCGCTTTGATATAATTTTTAGCCCGATGTTGCGTCAAACAAGGAGTCTTAAGTTTTTGTGCCTAGTTATTAAAGTCAAATGATGAGTAAAAGAACCGTTATCTTTAATTTAAAAAATGAAAGTTGCTGTAATCGGTGGTGGAGCTGCCGGATTTTTTAGTGCCATTTCGGTAAAACGCCATTACCCGGATTCACAGGTTACTATTTATGAAAGATCTGATAAACTACTTTCAAAGGTACGCATTTCAGGTGGTGGAAGATGTAATGTGACTCACCATTGCTTTAAAATAAGTGAATTGGTAAAATTTTATCCAAGAGGTGAAAAGCCACTGAGAAAAGCTTTCGGAGTATTTTCTCCAACAGATACTATTGAATGGTTTAAAGAACGCGGAGTAGAGTTAAAGACTGAATCCGATGGACGGATGTTTCCAGTAACAGATTCTTCTCAAACCATTATTGATTGCTTAATGAAAGAGGTAAATCAACAGTGCATTGGGATAAAAACCAGATCTGCTGTTAAGAGCTTGAAGCCGTTAGAAGATGGGTTTTTATTAGGATTTAAAGGTGGTGAATCAAAAGAAGTTGATAAGGTAGTGGTAGCAACAGGGGGTAGTCCTCGCTCGGAAGGCTTTAACTGGTTGAGGAATTTAGGACATGATATTGAAGAACCTGTTCCTTCACTTTTCACTTTCAATATGCCAAACGAGTCGATCAAAGAGTTAATGGGTGTTGTGGCAGATCCTGTCTCTGTAAAGATCATGGGAACAAAATTGAGAAGCTCTGGTCCGCTTTTGATCACACATTGGGGGATGAGTGGTCCCGCAATTTTAAAACTATCTTCATTTGGCGCTCGTGATCTGAATGAAATGGATTACACATTTAAAGCTTTGGTTAATTGGACAGGGGAGCTTTCAGAACAAGAGATTCGAGCGAAATTAAAAAACGTAGTAGATACTCATTCTAAAAAACGGATTCGAAATGTAAATCCGTTCGAACTTCCCGGTAGATTATGGGAATTTCTGATTCAAAAATTAGAAATCGATGATTCTATGATCTGGGATAATATGGGCAAGAAAAATATAAACAGGTTGGTGCATATCCTTATGAACGATGAATATTCGGTTCAAGGTAAAACTACCTTCAAAGAAGAGTTTGTAACTTGTGGCGGAATCAGCTTACAAGATGTAGATATCAAAACTATGCAAAGTAGAAAAGCTTCGAACTTGTACTTTGCCGGTGAAGTGCTAGATATAGATGGAGTAACCGGTGGGTTTAACTTTCAAGCTGCTTGGACCTCCGGGTTTATAGCCGGGAAATTGGGTTAGAGTATTCTTTCTCTGAGATTTTTAAAATAATTTCGGTAACTGTTACTTTTGGCTTGATCCAAAAGTCACCAAAAGATCAATAAGATTCCAAACTCCTTACATCGGACTAATTTATGAACTTCGAGAAGATTGCTACCTATATTTCGTCAGACAAGGAATCTTAGTTTCTAAGCAGAAACCTCAAAGAGTTCAGTTTGTTGGCATCAGTTAAATCAGAATTAAATTATAACTCATCCGAAAAAACAGTGCCGATACTGTGTCTTAAGTTATACTGGCTTTTCATTACTTCTCCATAAGCACCACAACTTCTGATTGCTAAGACATCTCCTCTTCTTAATTGAGGAAGTTCAAGCGCTGTGCGGAAGGTGTCAGAACTTTCGCAAATAGGTCCTACAACATCGTAAGTTCCTAGGCTTCGGTCAGAGCTGTCACCAAGTAATTGTATCTCATGTTTAGCTTGATATAGTGCAGGTCGGATGAGCTCGGTCATGCCGGCATCAATAATGGCGAAGTTTTTTTCCAATCCGGTTTTGGTAAATAGAACTCGAGAGATAAGGCTACCTGTTTGTCCAATGATCGAACGGCCTAGTTCGAAATGTAATTCTTGATGAGAGCCTAGTTTGAGGTGCTTCTCAAAAGTCCCGAAAAAGTGTTCAAAATCTGGAATGTCATTTTCATCGGGATTGGTGTAATCGATCCCGAATCCACCACCAACATTAATAATGGTTAGTTGATGTCCTTTACTTTCGAAGAGCGCATTAAGTTCATTAGCACGTGCACAAAGTTTGGTAAAAGGCTCTAAGTCTTCAATTTGAGAACCTATATGAAAGTGAATTCCTACAAGATCTATATTTTTTAAAGATGGTAGAAGTTCAAAAATAGCAGGGAGGTCTTTTTCATTAATCCCGAACTTATTCTCTTTTAATCCCGTGGTTATATATTTGTGTGTTTTAGCATCAACGTTAGGGTTAATACGTAAAGCTACACGGGCTTTGGTACTATTTTCTGAAGCTAGCTCATTGATGACTTCAAGTTCTTGAGCAGATTCAACATTAAAACATGAAATATTATTTTTGATTCCAATATGTATTTCAATGTCTCTTTTACCTACACCAGCAAAAGCAATTTGATCTGCTGAAAATCCACATTCCAAAGCTCTTTCAACTTCTCCACCACTTACACAATCTGCACTTAATCCAGCATTAACGATTTCTTTTAATATTCTAGGATGCGAGTTTGCTTTAAGGGCATAATGGATATGATAACCTTTAGAAAGCCCATGCTTTTCTATTTGTTCTAAAGTTCTTCGAAATAAACTAAGATCATAGAAATAAAAAGGTGTGCTTCTCTCATTAAATGAAGCAACTATATCGTTAGAGAACATTAAGCAGGTAAATTAGGATCGGGTTTTTCGTCAGATTCAGTAGCAATAGGATTCTTAGAAGCTAATTCTGCGGAAACTAAGCCAATAATAATATCGCCACTTTGTGGGGTAGGTGAATTATCAACAGAAAATGGTTCAATAGAATCTTCACCAGATACTACAAACAAAGAACAAGAAGCATCTTTGTATTGTTCTTTATAATCATCAAATGTAAATGCTTCGGTAATTTGGGTTGCTTTAACTACTGCACCGTCATCAATAAATGAAGATATTTTATCGTAATTCATATTACGATGGAATAATGTTCTACCTCCCAGTGAGTCACTAGATTCCACATCTTTTTTAGCAGAGCTAGAACGTGGAGGGAGTTGAAATACTTGAGAATTACCAAATAGTTCAGAGAACTGAATAGCAGATAAAGAGTTTACTTCATCGTTTGGGGTGAAGGCTAGTGTTTTTCCAATACCTTCAAAGTCCAACTCTTCCATTGCATATTCGGATAGAATATTACCGTAATAAGTTTGCAAACCTGATTTTCTAGCTTTAGAAATATTTTCCCAGTTTGAGTCAGCAACTAGAACTTTGAATCCTAGATCTTTAACGGCATGTGCCATCATACGAGCCCAGTTATGAGCACCAATAATTATCACTCCTGTAGGGTCTGCTTTGGCAACTTTTAGTAGACGGGCAACGGGACTTGCTGATAACCCATAAATTGTTACCGTTGCGATAATAACGATGAACGTATATGGCACAAGTAGTTCTGCTTCAGCATATCCTTCTTGCTCTAGTCTTAATGCAAATACTGCTGAAATTGCAGCTGCTACTATTCCTCTTGGAGCCATCCAGGCAACAAATGCTTTTTCATTCCATTTGAGATTTGAGCCTAAGGTCGAGAAGAAAATTGCAGCAGGTCGTATTACTAAAATAAGAACAGCTATAAAAAGTGCAGCAGTCCAGTTAAAATATTCGAGATCTTCAATTCTCAATCTTGAAGCTAAGAGTATAAAAAGTGCTGAAATTAAAAGAACTTGAAGATTCTCTTTAAACTCGATGATATGCTTAATTCGTGCTGATTTCTGATTAGCAAGAATAATTCCCATTACCGTAACTGTGAGTAAACCTGATTCATGCTGGAGGTGATTTGAGATCACAAAAACACCAATTACAACCATCAATGTAACTGGATTTTGAAGGTAATCCGGAATCCAGTGTTTTTTTAGAGCGTAATACATGATACCTGCACCAATAGCCCCAAGAACAGTACCATAAGCAAGCGTTTGTATTATTATGATTCCTGCTTTACCGGATATTTGAGAGAACCCTCCGGCAATAATCACTTCAAATACCAAAACGGCCATCATAGCGCCAATAGGATCATTAACTATGCCTTCCCATTTAACTACGGAGCCTGCCTTTTCAGTAGGTCTAACTTGTCGCAATAACGGTATTATTACTGTAGGGCCTGTTACAATTAAAATTGCACCAAAAAGTACAGAGAGTTCAACTCCCAGATCAAGAATATACAGAGCAGCTAGCGCAGATAATGTCCAAGTAATCAATACCCCAATTGTAATGAGCTTTATTACAGTGCCGCCTATCTTTTTAAATTCAGACATCTTTAAACTCAATCCACCCTCAAAAAGAATGATGGCTACCGAAATTGAAACAAATGGACTTAGCAAGTCACCCATGAGTTTTTCGGGGTCCAATAAGCCAGTAAAAGGGCCTGCAATAATACCAAAGCCTAGCAGTAGTAAAATGGCAGGTAATTTTGTTCGCCATGCCAGCCATTGAGCAGAAATACCCAATGCTAATACACTCGCAAGTCCTATAGCAATATATTCAGACATAAATCATAGTTAGTTTAATTGTCTACTTGGATTATAGGGTTGAATAACCCTTTTTGCCAACTCAACGTTTGTTTTTATTGGGATAATTTAGAGATGACTTCTTCTAATGTAAGTTGTGCTTCTTCACTTTCCTTCATGTTGCGGAGTGTGAATTTTTTTTCCTCAAGTTCATTATCACCAACAATCAAAGTATAAGAAGCATTTTCTCTATTGGCATCTTTCATTTGAGCTCTCATAGAACGATCTAAGTAGTCCATAGTTGCTGAGATCCCATTTTCACGAATTTTTGGTAGCGTAGAGATAGCCCACTTTCGAGCACTATCACCAAGAGTTACTATGAAAACATCAACTTTTTTAGGATCAGCTAGATCTATTTCAAGTTCTTCACAAGCAATAAAAAGTCGCTCCATCCCTGCAGCAAAACCTACTGCCGGAGTTGGTTTGCCGCCTATTTCTTCTACTAAAAGGTCGTATCGTCCACCACCTGCGAGAGCATCTTGAGAGCCGAGGTCAGGACTAGTGAGTTCAAATGCGGTACGTGTATAATAGTCCATTCCACGTACCAAGTATGGATCTAAAGTAAATTCTATTCCAAGTGCTTCAAGCATTTCGCACACTTGTTCAAAATGCTCTTTAGATTCATCGTTTAGGTAATCACTTATTATAGGAGCATTTTTTATGAATTCTTGATCTTCTCTTTCTTTTGAATCAAGAATACGCATTGGGTTTTTGTCGAGCCTTTTCTGAGAAAGTTCACTAAGTTTATCAAAGTTCGGTTGTAGATATTCTTTTAAAACTGATTTATATACTTCTCGGCTTTCAGGGTCACCGACTGAATTCAACTTTAGATTGAAATTTTTGATGCCGATTCTTTGATAAATACGCATCATAAAAGCGATAGATTCCACGTCAGCAACAGGGTTATCACTCCCAATAATTTCAACACCAAACTGGTGAAATTGACGTTGGCGTCCTTTTTGAGGACGTTCTGCACGGAACATTGGTCCAATGTAATATAGCTTTTGAGAACCACCACGTTGGTCCAGGTGGTTTTCTACATAAGATCGAACGACAGGTGCTGTGAGTTCAGGACGAAGCACATAATTACTATCACCTTTAGTGAAAGCAAAGATTTCTTTGGTAACAATGTCTGTAAGTTGGCCAACTCCCCGTTTAATTAGTTCCGTCTGCTCCATGATCGGAGTACGAATTTCTTCGAAGTTAAACTTAGCGGCCTCTTCATGGATAATATTTTCCAGAGCTCTCCATTTTTCAACTTCGCCGGGGAGAATATCAACCATTCCTAAATGTGTAGTGTACTTCGTTTTCGCCATGCTATAATTTTGTAGAAAATATAATTAGACTAAAGATAAGGGTAGACAAGGAGAGATTCTTACCTAATATGTAGTTTAAACTAGCTTTTGATTTTCAAGAAAAAGCTTCTCATTAGGTCATTAACTTCATCAGATAGTTTAAAGGTCCATATACAACTTAAATAGACTAAAGCCATTAAGAATGAACGTACAGGTATATCTATATAGATGTTTTTTATTTGAGGTAATAATGTAGACAGATACAATACTGTAATCCCAAGAATAATTACTCCAAGAGTATTTTTAGTAAAGGGGTGTATTTTGAATTTTCTCCAGACATAAATCACCTTAATAAAATTAAAAATAAAAATAGAAGATGCTGTTGCTATAGCCGCTCCAACAATGCCATGTTGAGGAATTAAGATTAAATTTAAAACTACGGCAGAGATCATTAGAACGAAAGAAGCGATAAAATCAAACTTATAGTATTTGGAAGAAATAATAATTTGACCATTTGCGCCCGTGATCATATCAAAAAGATTAGCTAACCCAATAATAATAATAACAATACTTCCACTTGAGAATGTATCGGGAAGCATTGTATAGAGATTATCCATATTAGCAATTACACCAATGTAGATCAGCAATCCAAACAGTATCATATTAAGAGATGATTGTTTATAAACGGCCTGGATGTTTTCTTGATCATTTTTTTGAAACGAAAGAGAAATGATTGGAAATAAAATTTTTGCGATAGATTTTTTGGGAATAGTTATTACTGCACCTACATAAAGAGCAATAGCATAGATGCCCGTTTCTTCAAGCCCTTTAAAGATATCTACCATGAGTAGATCTATGTTTCCAATAAGAATCATTGTAAAACCACTAAAAAATGAATAGAAACTATAATTCTGAATTCTTTTTCTTGTTTGATAGTCAAAAGTTGAAGGTTGAGGATTGAAGGTTATTAATCCTTTTCTAATAGAGTAAAACAATAGTATGAGGTACTGTAATAGATAATTTCCAACAAATAGAATCAGGAACTGATCGAAGGATATGAACTCAAAATAGAATAAAATTAATGCGACAATTACTACAACCCTTAGAAGTATATCTTGGAGAAAAGAAGCAAATACAGTATTAAAAGAGGCTTTAATAAATGAATTTAGCAATCCAAAAATGGTAGAGAAAGCAACCATAGGTATGACATAATAGTAGTACTCTGCAATAAGAGTAGAGTCTTTATATATATCAAGGATGAAATCATCTAAGAAGACATATATGATCGAGAAAATAATTAGAGCAAAAGTAGGAGGGATTAAAAAGAGCCAATATAGTCCTTGGCTATGCCGAGTTTTTTCCGATAAAAAAGGGAAAAACTTTATAATAGAATTTGGCAACCCTAAGCTTACAAGTTGAACAACAATTACCATAATGGCAATTAATGACCTTGTTAAACCAAATTTTTCTGCACCTAGAATATTTGGAAATAATAGAATCGTAGATATAAAACCTAATACTATACCAGTATAGGATATGAATGCGTTACGAATGCTTTGATTAACTATTATTCCCAAGTTTTTTGAAGTACTAACTTAATGACTATTTGATTTTAGCTTCTGTATTTAAGAATCTTTCCCGGGTTACCAGCTACCACTGCATATGCAGGTATATCTTTTGTTATCACAGCTCCAGCTGCGATAACAGCTCCGTCACTTATCGTAACTCCTTTCAGTATTGTGACATTAGCCCCAATCCAAACATCATTTCCAATAAAAATTGGTTCTTTTGAATGAGTTTGATCACGAATTAGTTGGTCTCTCTTTATTCCATGATCTCTTCCCCAAATTACAGTTTTAGGCCCAATTAATACATTATTACCAATGTTTATTTCACCCAAAAAATGACAATGAGCATTCAAATAAAAATTATTACCAATTATAATTTCCGGATCTCCATTTAAGCGGCTAAAAGACTCTATTATGGCGTTTCCTGAAAATTTTACTCTATTAAAAACTACACTTTTATCAATGAGCACCCCTTTTTTTCGTAGAGTCTTCCTAGATATGAAATGTTTTATTTTCCACTTAATCGTGTTAAACATTTAGATAAAATAGATTTAATTGTTGCCATGAAATCATAAAGAAAAGGTTTCATATCATTAATGCTAAAAGTAGCGAACCGATTTATATTTCCACCGAATAAATTATGGGTAAAGTTAGACAAATAGTTCTTTCGAAATAGAAGATTTAAAATTTCATGTTTAAAATAAATATAATGAATTCTATCTGTTAAGTTTTGTTTGTTAGGGCTGGGTGTATGGCCTAGAGCATCTTGCCATTGAGTTAGCTGAAGATTTACACCCGAAAGAGCCCCCAAACGATGCCACATCATAGACCGAAGATTTATTTCGGTTAATTTATATGTGTCATCTCTTGAATCATATTTAAATTCGGGTTCTGCAATCCCATATATTTTCATTTCGTTGAGCAACATCCTTCCTTGTTCAGCTATTATTTCAGGTGCATCATTTGTAGCGCTTGAAAAAACACCAAACAGGTTTGGATACTGAGAAAGTTTTTTACCAATCCATTCATTCAGAATGATACCTTGTCTTGATCTATAAGCTGTATAAGCATATATATTATCATCATTTCCCGGTATATATTCTGAAGCAATAAATTGTATTCCTTTAGATAGAAAAGGGGTAATTCTTTTCTCGATATTATGTAGTTCTTTCGGTTCAGAAATAAGGATGCTTCTAAATAAGTTTGTTCCAATATCATCTCGAGATGATGGCTTAATTATAATTGGAAACTCGAGATCGTTAGCTAATGAAATGTCTTCTATAGAGCGAATGTGTTTTGTTTTAGGATATGGAATAGAAAGATTTTCACAAACCTGATACTGATAATACTTGTTTAAGCAATCTAAAAGATTAGTTTCATTAAAGGGTAGAAAACAGCTTGTGCCTAGTTGATCAAAAATCTCCAAAAGTTGCTCAAGGTGATTATCATTAGTTGGGTATAGAACAATTTTTTGATAGCTATTTTTTAACTCCTCTATATGTTTTAATAAAGAGGAACTAGATTCTTCAATGATTTTATAGCCATTTATTTTATTACTCCTTGTCCCAATTGATCTAATTGTATCAAAAACCCAAATATCTTTTACATTATTTTCGTGTAGTTCCCTTATTATTGAAAGGCCATTGATATAACCACCTAATACCAAAGCACAGTTATTCATATTTAAAGGAAGATATTTTTCTTCTTTGATAACGCACAGAATTAAAGAATGTAATTAATTTGACTACTGAATCAATTTTAAAAAAAAATGGCTCAATAACCATATTGACCAATAAAAACTTTGCTAAAGAAAAAGCGTATATCATTGATGTTTTTTGTAAAGATTTTTTAAGGACAGAATATGAAATTGAATTTAGTGACTCAGTAAAAGGCTATGAAGTAAAGTTGGGAAATGTAAGTCTTAAGTTTCCGGATGTCTTTTTTGATACCTACTACGAAAATAAAAATGAGAAAGCACCTAGGGTTAATGTGTTCGATACCGGGGTTTCATTTTCTGAACTTTCGAATTTACCTGCATGGTTTTTTATAACTAAGAATGATGATGTTTTTAATAAGTACACTTATCCAATAGATATATTTGGGATGGCTTTTTTTCTTATGACAGGCTATTCAGATATTCATTTTTCGGAGACTGACAATCACCAAAGGAATATTGGAAAGACCTCTTTTCTAGGGATAAATCATCTTATTGATCGGCCAATTATTCAAGAGTGGTTTACAGTAATAGCAATTAAGCTATTTGGAGAAGGTATTATGGAGGGGCACAATGTACTTCCAAAGTTTAGGTTGCATATTTCACATGACGTCGATCAACCATTCGAGTATTTGAACTACACTATCCGAAGATTATTAAAAAGAGTCGGAGGAGATATTTTAGTTCGGCATTCATTTGAGACTGCAATTAAAAGAATAAAGCTTTTCATAAAGGTTAGAAATGGAGACTACGCATCAGATCCATACAATAATTTTGATGAGTTACTAGAGACTCTTAAAGAACAAGAAATAACAAGTACTTTTTTCTTTGTAACTGGGGGGGACCATCCAAAACATGATGTTCTCTACGATATAAATCATCCAGCTATCAAAGCAATAGTAAAGAAAGTAGCTGATAATGGGCATGAGATTGGTATACACCACAGCTATAACTCTTTAAATAGACCTAGACTACTTAATCTAGAATTAGAAAAGTTGAAAGCAGTTTGTGAAGAATTAGAGATTTCACAGAAATTGAGTTCTTCAAGAAAGCACTATCTGAGATGGGATTGGAAAACGACACCAAAGAATTTGTATTTAGTTGGAATAGAGGATGATTATACACTTGGTTATGCGGATAGGTCTGGTTTTAGAGCTGGAGTTGCATTTCCTTTTGGAGCGTTTGATTGGGAAGAAAAATCTAAGCTGGAATTAAAAATACATCCATTAATTTTAATGGAGTGTTCAGCGCTGGATGAGTGTTATATGAATTTGAGTATAGAAAATGCGGAGAAAAAAATAGATTCTTATCATAAGCAATTACAAGATTTAGGAGGAGAATTGGTGATATTATGGCATAATCATCGATTGTTAGATACCGATGAGTTAAAACTATTCAAAAAATCAATTTCACTATAGAATGCACATACTAATGTTGTTAGATCACAACTATCCAACTGATCAACGGGTAGAAAATGAAGCCAGATCATTAGTAAAAGCCGGATTTAAAGTTACGGTCTTGTCAATTGGTGCAGATGAACGTCCTATTGAAGAAGAGTTTGAAGGAAGCAAAATTATACGTGTTAAAATGCCAATTTGGTTACGCCAAAAGCTTCGTGGGGCAGTAGGGTTCTTAAATATTTATTCATTCATTATAGCCCATTATGCATTTAAAGTGTACAAAAAGTATCCATATCATGCAGTCCATGCACATGATCTGTATTTAGGTAAGGCAGGACTAATCCTAAAAGAGAAACTGAACATCCCGTTAGTACTAGACCTGCACGAAAATTATGTAGAAGCACTTTCTCAATACGCCTGGAGTTCGAGGTTTCCTGGCAACTTACTTATTTCAGAAAAAAAGTGGAGGAAATTAGAAAGATTGTGGCTTGAGAAATCAGATATGATTGTTACCGTGATAAGCGAAATGAAAGCTAAATATATAAAAGAAGGCATTTCTGAAAATAAACTGATTGTAACTCCAAATACTCCTGATATTAATTCATTTCGATCTTATGACCTGAAGGATAAGATCAGGTCAAAATTTAAAGGTAAACAGGTATTACTTTATTCAGGTGGGTTTGATTTGCACAGAGGGTTATCAGTAGCGGTTGATGCAATGAAGTTCGTAAAAGAAAAGTACCCCGACTCATTATTGGTTTTAGTTGGAGATGGAAGAAATAGAGCGGAGCTTGAAGCCCAAGTAAAGAATAGTGGATTGTCAGATCATGTTATATTTGAGGGTTGGCAAGATCAAGAAAACATAAGAAGCTATGTAAGTCGGGCAGATATTGGCTTGATACCTCACGTTAGGTCCGTTCAAACCGATGCCTCTATACCTCATAAGTTGGGGTATTATATGTCGGAAGAGTTGCCTGTTATAACCTCGAATTGTACTTCATTAGAGCGTATGCTAACCGAGCATGATGCAGGAAGAGTGTTTGAGTCGGGTAATGCAGAAGATCTGGCTAAGCAGATTATCTATTTACTTTCGCATAAAAAAGAAGCAAAAAAATATGGATCAAATGGTAAGCTTGCGGCGGAAAATGATTTCAATTGGGATGCGACAGTACAACCGCTTTTAGATTACTATAAAAGTATCAGCGCTAATTAAGAAACCCTTTTATTGTAGTGGCGATTTTATCAGAAGCTGTTCCTTCTCCATAAAGAGATTCCCACGGTGTAGATGGTGTTGATTGAACAGCTTTTATGATATTGTTGGTATTTGCCCCCGTCAGAGTATTCCAGTTACCGCGCAAAGTTTCAATCCATTCTGTCTCTTCCCGGATTGTTATACATTGTTTTTTCATCCAATATGCTTCCTTTTGAAGGCCGCCCGAATCAGTAATTACTTTTGAGCAATGCTGAAGAAGTGTCATCATTTTTAAATAGGAAACGGGTTCTATTAAGTGAAGATTCTCAGGTAACGCTATTGTAGACAATTTCTTTTTATTGCGAGGATGAACCGGCCAGAGGACATCTTTATCTAGTTGAGAAAACCCTTTTAGAATCTCGTTAAGGTTTTCCTCTGAATCCGTATTGGATGGTCGATGGATAGTGGCAAGATAGAAAGTCTCTTCCGGCAAGGAGATGATTTCACCTAAATTAACTTTCTGAGATGCAATTTCTGAAAAAGTAAGAAGGGCGTCATACATTACGTCACCTACGTTATGCACATGATCAGTAATTCCTTCTTTTTTAAGCTGATCTACTCCAATATCAGAAGAACAAAATAGTAGATCAGATATATGGTCAGTCATTATTCGGTTGATCTCTTCAGGCATTTTTTTATTGAAACTTCTTAACCCTGCTTCAACATGTATAACTGGTATATGAAGTTTAGATGCTACTAATGCACCCGCGAGTGTAGAGTTTGTATCACCATAAATTAATAAACCGGAAGGCTTTTCATCAGCAGAGAAAATATATTTTTCAATTTCCGTAAGCATATTTCCAGTTTGTTCTCCATGATTTCCTGAGCCAATTTGAAGATTAACTGTTGGTGCTGGTATTCCAAGTTCTTCCCAAAAAATAGTACTCATGTTATGATCGTAATGCTGACCCGTGTGTATTATTCTTTCTTCAATATCTAGGTCACTTAATGCTTTAGAAACAACAGCGGCTTTTATAAACTGAGGGCGTGCACCTATTATGGTTAAAATATAGCTCATTAAACAATGGATTTAATTTTTAAAATCTGAGTTTTAATATTGATTAAGAATTTGGCTTAGTTTCTTTGTTAAGCTATATCTTGAAAAAGGATGATCTTTTAAATCTGATGACCAAGTATTGTAAGAGCTGACATCTGATTTTATGAGTTCTTCAAGCTTGGCTTTTAAAGTAACTTGATCATCATAGCCAAAATTATATCCTAAATTATATTCGGTAATAATCTTAGCGGCATCTCCATTATTTGGACCAATACATAGAATTGGTTTATGAGCTCCAATATAGTCAAAGATTTTACCCGGGGTGATTGCGTTACTATTTTTTGTGTTAGGTATAGTCAAGAGCAATACATCAGAAGTTTGCATTTCATTTTTAGCTTCTAAATGAGGGAGGTATTTACTGAAATGAACAATATGATTTAAATCTTGAGACCTAATTATTTCTGTAACTTTGCTATTAATTGAGCCAATAAAATCAATTTTAACCCTTTTCTGTAGTTTTTTATCAAGCACTTTAAGCGCATTGAAAAAATTATAGGGAATTGCAGACTCTGTCATACTACCGATATATTTGATCGATAAAATATCTTTTCGATTTGATTCACTAGTTACAGAAAATTCAGTATGATCAAAACCATTAGTAACGATTTGGTAGCCTCTGTCATAAATTTTTTTCTGTATATCTTGAACACTTTTAGAAACTAAAATAACTTCATCGGCATGTTTTAGTGCCTTTTTTTCGAGTTCTAAATCTTTTTTTGATGCGAAAGAGTGTCTTGGAAGATCTTGGTTATAGAATATCTGTGTCCAAGGATCTCTCATATCCATAATCCAATTTAGTTTGGGATTTTTTTTAACGAGTTTTAATCCAATTAAATGAGTGGAGTTCGGTGGGCCAGTAGTAATTATTGTTTCAATATTATGCTTATAGATTATTTCAGAAGCCTTTTTAACTGTAAAAGGAATCCACCCTATACGTGCATCGGGGATAAAAAAATTAGCTCTTACCCAGACTCCAAATTTTTTAAGGATATTCCCATTATCAGAAAAAGCAGTAGATGGTGTAGATACTTGATTAGCCGATTGCCCTAAAATTTTTCCGAACAGGGAGTAGGGTTCAATGCTTTTGGATTTATACACCTTGAGATTTGGTGAAACTTCTTCTTCAAGGGTGCTATCAGTTAATGGATAGGTTCCATTTTCTACCGTTAATACAATAGGTTCAATTTCAAAATCGGGTAAATATTTGCAGAATTTCACCCATCGTTGTACCCCCGATCCACCACTTGGTGGCCAATAGTAAGAAATAAGTAAAACTTTTTTTTTATCAATCACTATTTGATTTCTTTTTCCTGAAATAGGTAACCCCCAAAAATAGCGCAAGAGCTATTTGAACACCGAAAGAAACCCATCCCAAAGTAACCCCTAAGAAGTAAGATTGAGGCCTGAATTCCATTTTTAATTCATGCTCGCCTGCAGGGATCTCAACTCCTCGCAATACATAATTTGTTTTATAAATAGGAACCTCTTCTCCATCTAATGTAGCAACCCAACCAGCCGGATAATAGATCTCGCTTAATACTAAAAACCCAGGTTCAGACCTGGAAGTTTCCAAACTAATTTCAGGTCCGGTATATCTGGTAACAGTAACTCTAGAAGTGCTATCAGGGTTGGCTATAAGACTTTGAGCATGTTCAACGACAGCTACATCAGAATAATTTTGGGATGGATTTTTAATAAAATCAAAAGCCTCTTGAGCTGTTCCAGCGTAAACCAAAGAATCTACAAAAAAGGCTTTGTCTAGTAATTGCTGGTTCTCATATACAGTACCAGAGTTCCCATTAAATACAGGGGTTAAACCTGGTACCTGTAACCCTTGTTGATAGTTGATGTATTTAATGTTTAATGCCCCTAAAAGATTTAAATTCAATCCTGCAGATCCTTGATAAAGAGGCCCTCCGGGAGAAGTAATGTCGGCTACGGAACTAAGTTTTGCCCCCGTGTACCCACCGATTGTAGGATAGAAGTAAGACGGTGTGGCATCTGAGAATGGTGCTGATAGAAGTGGAAATACTCTATTTTGATATTCCCCATTTTCTGAATAGATGTTGTCAATAATGAATTGATCGATATCCCTCTTTTTAGCTTCTAAAGCTTGCTCAGCATCGATATTGGAATTTACTAAAAGTCGTTCAGGAACGTACCTTTTACCTACAGTGGTCATATCAAATACTGCAATTATTACTAACCCTAAAGAAGCAATAGTTAGAGAGATTTTCTGTTTTATCACCAGCCAAATCACTCCCCCAATAACTACTAATAGCAATCCAAGGCGAAAAAGATCTTTATTAGCAGCGGCTTTACGATCAGGAACAAAATTCTGTTGAACATAACTTACAGCTCTTTGTTGAACCTGTGGATTATTTGGAGCAACGTTATTTTGCTGAGCTATTTGTGACGCAATGTTTTCAACTTCACCGGGTTTAGTGAAATCCATGGTCTTCACTTGTATTAGAACGAAAGCAAAAATAGCTATTGTAATACCCAGAGGGAGGTATAATTGTTTAATTGATGCAGATTTTTCTTTCACAAAATCAAAAAACCATTGTAAACCATATATAGCTACAACAGAGTAACAAAAAGAAGTGAGGACTAACCAGGTTTCAGGAGCTCTAAACTTGTTGAAGAAAGGTATGACATTGAAAGCCAACTCATTGATGAATGAGAAGTTTTCTCCCCATGCAAAAATTAAAGCAAGTGTACCTGTTCCAAAAAATACAAACATGGTTCTGCTTTTTTCCTTAAAAAGAGCTATTAGAATAAAAGGAAGAACTAATGCCCCAAAATAATGAGGTCCCGATGTGATAGATTTAGGTCCGAAGTAGGTTGGGGAGGCTCCTCCAAAAATTTCAGGTACAAATAAAGTGAGGGATTCTTTAATGCCTTGCGACCACGCAAAAGCATAACTAGTTGAAAGACCGGTAGACCCATCTAAAGCTGAGCCACCACGAATACTAAATTGAGAATATTCTTGAAGGGTTAGAAAGTTTTGAGCATGTCCTAATATTCCAATAATACCACCGAACACTAAAAGTGATGTAACTATTCCAAACTGCTTATAATCTTTTTTCTGGATCTGTTTCCATGAGTCGGCTATCCATAAAAAACCGAGCAAATACATAAAGTAATAAGTAATTTGGGGGTGTCCTGCTCTCACCTCTAGTGCCATTGCAACTGTAAATAGTAACAACCCGGCTAATTTATTTTTAGAACGAGTTAGCTTCCAATAACCAGCTAAGATCCATGGTGCAAAGCTTAGAGCTATAAACTTTGTGTTATGGCCTGCACCAATAATGATGGGGATGTAAGTAGTAAGAGAGAAGGTAATACTACCTATTACAGCAGTTAACGGTTTAAAACCCATGAGTATGAAAAGCACATACATCCCAGAAAGCATCACCCAGAAGTTAAAAGCCGGATAAATATTACGAAAAATACCATGCAAGTTATCCAAATGGGGAATGGATTTAGCAACCAGAACTACGTAAGCGGGCATGCCCATGTACATGTTTTCAACCCAAAGAGGTTCTTTATCAAATTCTTCTCGGTATTCTATAACTGATTCGGCACCAGCTCTCCATTGCGTAGTATCATGTCTTTGGAGTTCTTTTCCTCCAATAGTGGTCGCTGTGAATAAAATAAAAGGAACCAGAAAAAGTATACCAAGCGCTATAATATGCTGCTTAAATTCTGATAAATTATAGAAAAATCCTTCGCTGACGGTTTGCTGTTGCGATTCAGTCATAAACTATTCAATTACTTTTGGAACGCGGAAATAATCAGAGTCGGCATCCGGCGCATTTTTGAGAGCGTCTTCATGAGATAAAGGAGATTTCGCTTCATCTTTTCTAAAACGGCTATCAAGGTCAATAACGTGCTCTAAAGGTTCCACATTAGAAGTATCGACTTCATTTAGAAGCTCCATGTACCCTAAAATACTAGTCATATCTTTAGCGTATGATTTTGCTTCTTCTTCAGTAACTTGAAGCTTAGCCAAGTTAGCGATGTATTGTACGTCTTTTTCTGTTACAGACATTAAATAGGAATAAAGTTTATAAGATAAGTGTGAATTTAAGAAAGATTAAGTGAAAGGTTAATTCTATATTCAAAAAAACACCTAAAGCTTGGGAAATTATTGAAATTATACTCATTTTCGACCAGTTAATTTACTTAAAATGATCAAGAAGAAAGTAACCATAAAGAATTCATCAGGATTGCATGCCCGGCCATCGGCTGCATTGGTAAAGACTGCAAGTAAGTTTAAGTCAGATTTTTTTATTCATATGTATGGATACAGAGTAAATGGCAAAAGCATTTTAGGGGTTATGACACTAGCTGCTGAGTATGGCGCAGAGATCGAGCTGGAGTTTGATGGAGCTGACGAAAACGAAGCAATAGCAGCCATTACGGAATTGATTGAGGAAAAATTTGGCTTTCCAGATGACTAGAGGAGAAGCGACAGATCAAAATATCATATATGGTATTTCAGCAAACACTGGAATCGCTATTGGTGAAGTTGTTAGTGTTGATAGCAAAAGAAAAAAAGTATTACCAAAAGCTATTGAAGCATCGGAGATTGAGCAACATTTAGAACATTTCCAAAAAGGCAGAGATGTGGTGTTAGCCGAACTATCTGATATGCTCTCTTATTTAGATGCTAATTCTGCTGCTATTATAGACACTCAGAAACAAATCATATTAGATGCAGAAATTGAAAATAGAGTTCACAAAATTATAAAAGAGGAATTACTCTCCTGCGACTTCGCTATATATCGTACATTTTGTGATTTTATTGAGCGTCTTAAAGAAAGTGGTTCTGAGTTATTTAGACAGCGCATTGTAGACCTGGAAAATTTAAGAGATCGATTTATCGATGCTATTTGCAACGACGAAAAGAGTCTTAAAATTAAAAAGGGCACCATTTTAGTAACCAAAGAATTAAGTCCTACTGAATTAGTGTCACTTCATGAAAATGGATTAAGCGGTTTGGTGATGGAGAAAGGCGGGGTCACTTCTCATGCGGCGCTGATTGCCCAGTCTTTAGAAATTCCGTGTATAGTGAGTGCCAAAAATGCTACGGCAAAAGTGCATAATGGAAAAGCTATTTTGGATGGGAGGGAAGGTATGTTGATCCTAGACCCAGACGATGATGAGTTAGCCAAGTATAAAGCAAAGCTCAAAAAAATAAAGAGAACGCAACAGAGGCTTTTAAAAAATATTTCAGAGCCATCTGTTACAAAATCAGGTACAGAGTTTTCTTTATCAGCAAACATTGAGTTTGAATCTGAATTAGCACAGCTAGAAAAATATAACGCTAAGGATATAGGTCTTCTTAGAACAGAAGGCTTACTTTTTAGTAATAAAACATCTTTTGAAGAACAGACCAGGTTTTATGAATCTGTACTTAAAGGAGTTGAAGGAACAGTTACATTTCGATTATTTGATGTTGGCGGAGATAAACTAAGCGCAAAACTCCCAAGTGAGGCAAATCCCTTTTTAGGATGGCGTGGTATTAGAATGCTCCTTGACGAGACAGAATTACTGGAAACTCAGTTAAAAGCACTATTAACCTGTGCAGGTAAGAATAAAAACAGAGTTAAGATCTTAGTGCCAATGATATCAGTTGAGGAAGAGATATTGGAACTAAAGGAAATTATTGATTCACTTCAAAAAAAATTAATGGTGGAAGGAGTTGAGATCGATGAAGAGATAGCATTGGGTGCAATGATTGAAGTTCCAAGTGCGGCATTAAACGCCGAAAATTTGGCACAGCATCTGGATTTTATGAGTATTGGAACTAACGACCTCACTCAATATACCATGGCTGTTGATCGAGGAAATGAAAGAATTTGTTCACTTTATCAGCAGCAGCATCCGGCTGTTTGGAGCTTAATTAATACTACAGCAGCCGCAGCAAAAAAAACTAATACTGAGTTATCCGTGTGTGGTGAACTTGCCGGCGATATACTTGGTGCTTGTGGGTTGGTCGGATTAGGAGTTACCAATTTAAGTATGATATCAGGCTCTATTCCAAAAGTGAAAGAAGAACTTATAAGTCATAAAGATGCAGAGTTTGAAAGCCTTGCCGAAACTTTTTTAGCGGCTTCAAATACAAAACAACTTAAAGAGGCTTTCGAGGACTGGAGAATACACTAGCTTGAACATGAGGGTTAATGTACTTTAAGGCACGAGAGCACTTTCTTAGGATTAACTAAAAAAAACATTTTGTTTGATATTAAAGCTTTTGATGAGCAGTTAGCAACCACCTGGTTGGGGCAAGAATTGATTTTCCTGGATGAAGTAGACTCCTCTAATCGATATGCAAAGAATATTGAAAAGATTGTACCGGGAACAGTTGTGTTGGCAGATAAGCAAACCGCAGGAAAAGGACAGCATAGCAAGCCCTGGATTACAGAGTTTGGTAAGAATTTAACTTTTAGTATGATTTTTACTCCAACTAGAGCGGATAGAATAACGTTGCTGACCTTAGCGTGCGCGTCAGCTGTTGAAGACGTGATTTGTAAGTATTACGACAAATGCTCTATCGACATTAAATGGCCTAATGATGTGCTTTGTGATGGGAAAAAGATCGCCGGAATTTTAACGGAAGTGGTTCATATTGGAAATAAGATTGATCGTTTGATAGTCGGAATTGGATTAAACGTCAATCAAGATAAGTTTGAAGGAGAGCTGAAAGAAATTGCTACAGCGATGAGATTAATAACGGGCAAAGAAGAGTCTAGAGAGCAACTATTGAATGATCTATTAGTTCGAATTGAATACAATTATCAACGATGGACCCAAAATAGTGTTGATCTAGTTAGGGAGATAAATCCTAAGCTTCAAGGGTATGGAGAATGGATAAACTTAGAAATTGAAGGTAAGATGCAAGTTGATAAGAAAAAGTTTTTGGGGATGAATGAATTGGGAGCTCTTCAAGTGTTGAATAAAGAGTTTGGAGTAGATACCTTCTCTTATGAGCAAATCAGAGTTCGACTTGATTGAGGAGAAAGTCGCAGAAAAAATAAATCAATATTTTTCTGAACGTCCAAAATTTGTTGTAGGCGTAAGTGGCGGGGCAGATTCAATGGCTCTGTTATATTTACTCAAAGAATTAGAAGTAGAGGCATTGATAGTTCATGTCAATTATGGACTTCGTGGTGTAGAGTCTGATAAAGATCAAGAATTAGTAGAAGGAATGTCATTTGAATGGGGTTTCGAATGCTGTTCTATCCAGATTGATGCAAAAGAGTCAGGGGGCACGAATTTCCAAGATTGGGCTAGAAATGAACGATACAGATTTTTTAAAGAGCTGAAAGAAGATATTGGCGCCGATGGTGTAATTACTGCTCATCATGAAGGCGACCAAATAGAAACTATCATCCAGAAATTATTTAGAGGAAGCAGTCCCGAAACTTGGAGCGGAATGTCGGATTGGGATGGAAGATTGTTTCGGCCATTATTAGAGCTGTCCAAGAATGACATCCTCAATTACTGCAAAGAGAAAGCAATTCCTTTTCGTACGGATAAAAGCAATTTAGAATCCACCTATGCTAGAAATTTTCTTAGAAACGATCTGTCAAAAGAACTAAGTGACCGTTTCCCGGGTTGGCAAAAAAATGTACTGAAGTTGCAGGAGTTTGGACGTCTAAATGAGATGGCCTTATCAGAGCTGTCGAAGCAATATTTCAGTGAAAAATCATTAGATATAAATGCTTTAACTAAGCTGGATAAATTTTTAGGTCAGGCAATACTTAAAAAATTTATTAATCAGTTTATGAAAGCTCCTTCAAAAGGTATCATTGAAGAAGCATATAATTTGATGGAAGCCCAGACTGGAGCTGAATTACAGATATCAGATTCTATTAAATTAGTGAAAGACCGCTTTCAGTTACGTGCTATTGGAAAGGAACTAGATTTCAATGAGCAAAGAATTTCTAAAGAGATGGTTCTTGATGGATACCAAGTTGAAGAGCTTAACTTTGCCGTAAGTGATAAGATCGGAACAAGTATTTACATGGATATTGAGAAAATCCGATTTCCTTTAATTTTACGCCGATGGAAAGCAGGCGATAAAATACAACCACTTGGAATGGCCGGCACTCAAAAAGTTTCTGATCACTTAACAAATCGTAAAGTATCCACCGTAGAGAAAGAAAAAACTTTGGTATTATGTGATACAGATAGTACTATTTACGCAATTATTTTTACAGAAATGGATATCGGGGTAGCTACTATTTCGGATATCTGCAAAACAACCGATTCTACAAAAGAATATCTTTTGGTAACCACAAAAAAGAAGACATGAGTTTTTATTTACCAGAAACCGTTGACTGTAACGGAGAAATATTTAAAGTATTTATTACCAAAGAAGAAATTGAAGCCAGAGTATCTTTTCTAGGAAAGAAATTAGATAAAGACTTTGAAGGAAAGCGTCCTATATTTATAGGCGTGTTAAACGGCGCGTTTATCTTTTTAGCGGATATAATGCGAAGTGTTTCTATACCTTGTGAAGTGGATTTCATGAAACTCTCGAGTTATGGTGATGAGAAAGTTTCTTCTGGGCAAGTAACAGAATTAAAAGAAATAGATGCTAAGGTAAAGGGGCGCCACATTGTATTGGTTGAGGATATTATTGACACCGGGCTTTCTATGAAATACATAGTAGAAAGGATGAGTAATTATGATCCGGCATCCATTTCTGTGATTACATTACTGCATAAAAAAGATGCAACTAAATACGATGTGCAAATTGACTATGTTGGATTTGAGATACCTACAAAGTTTGTGCTGGGTTATGGATTAGATTATGCACAGGAAGGAAGAAATCTCGCTCAAATTTATGCGTTGGACGAAAACAATAAAAAGTAGTTTTTAAAATTATCTAAAGTTGATTAAAAGGGTATTAGGTGGGGGGTCTCTTGGCTTGGTATTAGTCTTTGCACTAGCCCAACAGAGTCATGGCTTCCAACTAGAGCTGCTACAACAGCTGGATTCCTTAACAGCAAAAGCATGGACTTTAGAAGATGGGCTTCCTGTAAACACTGTTAATAGAGTAGCTCAGGACGAGAAAGGGTATCTTTGGCTGACGACTTATGATGGTTTAGTTCGGTTTGATGGATTGAATTTTAAAGTGTTCAATTTTTCAAATACACCGGCAATGCCTTTCAATAGAACCACACAAATCTACATACAAGAGAATGACTATATGTGGGTAGCCTTGGAACATGGTGGTGTTGTGCGACAAAAAGAAGGTGATTTTAAGTATTTCGGTACTGAAGAGGGTATGCCAAATTCTGATATTACCAAAATTTTTGAAGATGCATATGGGAGGTTGCTATTTGTAACTTTAGAGGGGTTATATGCTTTCGAGGACGAAAAGTTCAGAAAGTTTTATAAAGGATTAAATGTTGAGCAGAACCAAATTACAAGAACATATATCGATCCACTGGATGAGTCTGTATGGCTTACAACTCATGATGGTTTAGTTCATATCGTAGATACCACTATTTCAGTATTCGATATAAGTAAAGACGTTTCAAAGAATTTGGTAAGATCGGTGTTAAGAGATGAGAGTGGTAGACTATTGGTGGGGAGTGATAATGGAATCTATGAATACTCAAATGGTGAATTAGTCCCCTCTTTGGAATTTAATAGATTTAAAAATCATCAAATAAAAGATCTATATAAAGATAAGTATTCGACTTTAATAAACACCTCAGAAGGGTTGTTTCTAAAACAAAAAGAAGGATATAAGAATTTAAATGGAGGTTACCCTAATGAAGATGTATTTATTTATGATTTTTACAGGGATAGTTATGGCACTCTATGGATGATAAATAATAGAGGAAAGGTATATACATTAACCCAAGAAGATTTTAAAGTTTTTGAGGAGATAAAAAGCCTTAGTGATATTGCTTTTAGTAGTATCACTGAAGATCGAGAGCGTAATATATGGATGGGCACGTTACAAAATGGGCTTATAAGATTAGATAAATCACTTGTGAGAACCGTTAGTGTTAAAGAGGGTTTATCTGGAGGTAATATTCTTGGTTTATTTGAAGATAGCAGAGGAAGATATTGGGTTGGCACAAGAGGGAATGGACTTAACCTCATTGATGGAAAAAGTATCACACATTTGAACAGATCAACGGGTCTTGAAACAAATATAGTACAAACCATTACGGAAGATGAAAATGGAAATATCTGGATCGGTCACTTTCAAAAGGGTATAGACCGCATTTCTAACGGAGAAATAACACACTATGACCTATATACTGATTATGAAGCTAATGATATTCATGCATTGTATACAAGTAGTAATGGTACAATCTGGGCGGGTACCTACGCCGGTTTAGTAAAATTTGATCCGGTAAATGAAGAGCACATCCAGTATACAAGAAAAGATGGAATGCTTGGCGAGAAAATTCGATATATCACAGAGGATAAAGAAGGTGATTTATGGTTAGCAAGTTTAGATGGTGGAATCAGTGAATTTAAAGATGGGAAATTCACAAATTATTCGATGGATGATGGGTTGTCTTCCAATAACATTAGATCGATCTACATTGATGATGATGAAGTTATTTGGGTAGGGTCTGAAAATAATGGGTTAAACAGGATCAAAGATGGAGAAATAGATTTCGTATCTGTTCAGAACGGTTTGCCGGATCACATAGTACATTGGGTTTCAGAAAGTGAGGATGGTTTTTTGTGGATATCAACAAATAAAGGGATCTGTAGAATAAATAAAGAAGAGCTGAATGAATTTTTAGATGGTGAAAGAAGTGAGTTTCAACTGAATCATTTCGATCAATCAGAAGGGATGAGGAGTCCCGAAGGAAATGGATCTTTTCAAGAGGCAGGAATTAAGACAAAGCATAATACATTATGGTTCTCGACCCAAGATGGTGTAGCAATCCTTGATAGGAATAATGCTATTGGCAATAAGGGGTTCCCTTCAGTTACTATCGAGAATATTGAAACAAGAGATTCAACGTATGCTGTAGATAGCACTAACACGATTGTATTAAGCCCAGGTATAAATGATTTAAGAATTAACTACCATGCGATAACATTTAAGAATCCAGATCAAACTAAGTACAGATATAAACTAACTGGCTTTCAAGATGATTGGGTAGAATCTGAAGTTATGGAAGCATTGTATTCTGACCTTCCCCCACAGACATTCGAATTTATATTACAAGCAACAAATAGTGATGGAGTTTGGGGTACAAACGCGGAATCTTTAATCATAACTGTGCAGCCTCGCTACTATCAAAAGATTTGGTTCTATTTCTTAGTAACTGCGCTTCTTATAGCAGTTTACTATTTAATTATTCGCTTTCGTTATAGAATGTTGATATCAAGGCAAGAAAAGATGCAAGCGATCATTGAGTCTCAAACAAAGCAACTAAGAGCCGAGAAAAAAACGATTGAGCAACAAGCAGCTCATTTAGAAGAAGTGAATAAAACCAAGGATAGATTCTTTTCGATTATTGCTCATGATTTAAGGAATCCTTTTCAGGCGATGATCGGATTTTCAGATATTTTATATTCTAAAATTGATGATATAGAAAAGGACGAACTTAAAGAAGGAATAGAAGTTATTCGAAATTCTTCAAAAGCGTTGCATGATTTAACGGAGAATCTACTCAATTGGGCATCTTTACAGACAGGAAGAGTTACGGTAGAGCCAACAAGATTTGCTCTTCGAGAAGTTATATCAAAAAATGTAGAGCTTTTTATCCAGGCTTCGCAACAAAAGAATATTACACTTACACTGCAAACTGATGAAAGTATAGAGCTAGAGGCTGATAAAAATATGATAGATACCATAATTCGAAATCTGCTCTCTAATGCTATTAAGTTTACAAAGAATGATGGAAATATCTCTTTGAAAACACAGACTATTAACAAGCGATGTAAAATTACTATTACAGATGACGGAATTGGAATGAGTTCAGAGATAATCGATGGGATTATGAACTTAGATTCTCAATCTATGCGCTCTGGTACAAATAATGAGACAGGAACAGGATTGGGATTAATTCTTTGCAATGAAATGATAGCAATGAATAATGGAACCTTGAATATAGAATCAGAGGAAGGAAAAGGGACGACTTTTACGGTAGATCTACCAATAATTTCTATTAAGTAAAAACCCCAAAAAAGAAATAAAGGATTTATTGTTTTAAGCGTTGATTAGACTTATTAACTAACGTATATTTGTTGCCCTTGTAAAGGAGAGGTGGCTGAGTGGCTGAAAGCGCTCCCCTGCTAAGGGAGTTTATATGGAAACATGTAACGAGGGTTCGAATCCCTCCCTCTCCGCAAGCCAATGTAAAGTTAACCCCTCACATGTTATGTGAGGGGTTTTTTTAATTATATATACTATGTTAAGTCTAATCCCAGCCATTTTTATTCCTGTTTTTATTTTCATAGCCAGAATCATGGATGTGAGCCTTGGCACCTTAAGGATCGTGATGGTATCACGAGGATACAAGTTTAAAGCTGCTGCCCTCGGTTTTTTTGAAGTTTTGATATGGGCGTTTGTAGTTGCTGAATTACTCAAGAACTTGAACAATTGGGTGAATTATGTTGCGTATGCCGGTGGCTTTTCAGTGGGTACCTATGTAGGTATGTATATCGAAAGTAAAGTTAAAGTCGGAACAATAATTGTGCGTATTATCACGCAGAACAAGAAAGATGAAATTGTTGAGGCTTTAAAAGAAGCAGGATTTACTATTACTAGCATTGAAGCTCAAGGTGGGTTTGGTCCTGTAAATATTATTTTCACTGTATTAAGAAGGAGACGCTGGAATGAAGTTGTTTCCATTATTGAATCAAATGACCCAACTGCTTTTTATTCATCAGAAGATGTTACATATGCAAATTCAGCTCTGGATCTTACTAGGCTTGATGAGAATAGAGGTGCGACTAATAAACTCCTGAGTTTAAGAAAAGGAATTTAAACTTGGCTAATGGTATGTTTGGCTGCAATGAGAATCATTAATGTGCTAGCACACAGATTCTCAAGTTAACGCGCAGGATATTGATATTCTTAGGCTGACTTTGTTTCTATTAAAGTGATTTTATCGGCTAACTCTTCATAAAAACGCTTCCAATAGCTCTAAATATTCAAGTATTAAATATCACTTATTTTTCATTACTAAACTAGAATGTCCGTAAATTGTCAGGCTCAAAAAGAAACGATTCATCTGTAGAATTTTCGGCTTGATAGAATAAAAGAATTCCGAAAGTTCGTTTTCCAATTTTAGTAATGAAAAAACTACTCAATCTATTCGACTTCTCGGAGCCGGTAAATTATAAAACAGAAATATTATCAGGAGTAACTGTATCTCTAGCATTAGTTCCAGAGGCTGTTGCTTTTGCATTAATCGCCGGACTTTCTCCTTTGACCGGGTTATATGCAGCTTTTGTAATGGGTTTGGTTACTTCCATATTTGGAGGTCGACCTGGGATGATTTCCGGAGCTACAGGAGCTGTTGCAGTAGTATTGGTTACGTTAGCCCAATCGCATGGGGTAGAGTATATATTCGCCACTGTGGTGCTTGCTGGTTTGATTCAGGTTACGGCAGGAATGTTAAAGCTCGGTAAGTTGATGAGACTGGTTCCACATCCCGTAATTTTCGGATTTGTAAACGGATTGGCAGTGATCATTTTCATGTCTCAGTTAGCACAGTTTAAATCTCCTTCAGGAGATTGGTTAACAGGGACATCATTGTATGTATTACTAGGGTTAGTTTTACTTACTATGCTAATTATTTGGGGATTACCTAAAATTAGTAAAGCAATACCTGCTTCACTAGTATCAATTTTAGTGATATTTGGTGTAGTGGTTGTATTTAATATCGATACAAGAACAGTAGGGGATATTGCTTCCATTAAAGGTGGTTTCCCTCCGTTTCATATTCCTGTAATTCCATTCACTTTAGAGACATTAAAGCTGATTTTTCCATATGCTTTGATCATGGCTGGAGTAGGTTTAATAGAAAGTTTACTTACGTTGAATATCGTTGATGAGATCACAGAAACGAGGGGTAGAGGAAATAAAGAAGCTGTAGCTCAAGGGGCTGCTAATATTCTTTCTGGATTCTTTTCAGGAATGGGTGGTTGTGCAATGATTGGTCAAAGTTTAATTAACACATCAGCTGGTGCAAGAGCTCGTTTATCCGGGATAGTGGCGGCAGTATTGCTGTTGGTGTTTATAATGTTTGGATCAAGTTTGATTGAAAAGCTTCCAATGGCTGCTCTTACTGGGTTGATGATTATGGTATCTATCGGGACGTTTGAGTGGGCGAGTTTACGAACCATTAACAGAATGCCAAATTCAGATATTTTCGTAATGGTACTCGTTACTTTAGTTACTGTATTCTTACATAACCTTGCCTTAGCGGTAATAGTAGGTGTTATCATTGCTGCACTGGTATTTGCATGGGATAATGCGAAAAGAATTAGAGCACGAAAGCACACTGATGAAGACGGAGTTAAGCACTATGAGATTTACGGTCCATTGTTCTTTGGTTCTGTAACTGTATTCAACGAAAAATTTGATGTTCTGAATGACCCGGAAGAAGTTATTATTGATTTTGCTGAAAGTAGAGTGGTAGATATGTCAGCCATTGAAGCATTAAACAAAATCACAGAACGGTATCTTAAAGTAGGAAAAAAAGTTCACCTGAAACATCTAAGTAAAGATTGCTTAAAGCTTCTTAAAAATGCTGAAGAAATTATAGATGTAAATGTACTAGAAGATCCTAGATATAAGTTAGCTGTCGATAAAATCTAGTTCTGGCTGAGCCGTTCACTGTATCAATACTTTTATTTAAAATAAGTTGGGTGTACAATTATTTAATTGGCACCCACACCTCTTCTTCTGAATCTGGATGATTTGGGCCAAGATATCGCTCATCAAGTAATTCAAAATGAGGTCGATGGTCTACTGAGAATCCTGAAGTAGGTAGCCATTCTTCATAGATGTACCCAAGTGTTTTAGGAAAGCTTTCCATGGTTCCTTTATGAATGAACAGAGCATATTTCCCTTCCATAAGCTCCAAAGCTTCCATGCCATCTGGAATAGAATCAAAGCTACTGACTTCTGTTGCTGCCCAGTAGGTAAATGACCTATTAGGGTTAAAATTTGAGTAATCGAATAACTCACTATAAATTTGAATGGAATATTTCTGAGTTCCTATTCCATTTTTAATTTCCTTTACTCTGGGCATAAATTTTTGCCAGAGTGCAGGAGCCATATAATTTGAAACTGAAGTTTCAATTTTCATTCCAACTAGTCTCTTTGCGGGAAGTATTAGAATTGATGGATCCATAGGTTTTATATCAGAACTAATGTTTTATTAATAGCATCCATTAGCTCTGGCTCCACAGAGTAACGATCTGCATAGGTGTTCCAGTCCGCTATTGTATCATGGATTTCATCCAAAATACTAGAAGCCTTTTTTACGTTCATTTGATAAGCTACATCTAATAGATCTTGTCGTGTGATGTTTGCTCTTTTACCATTTATACTTAGCGAGTGTTGGCTCACCCATTGACTTCCCGGTCGGTAAGCATGACATATATCATAAGCCGGAGCTAGCTTCCATTTGCCATTTTTATTCATCATGAAAGCAAAGTTCTTTGTATGATCGTTACAATTTCTGCTCATAACATTGAATGCCATCCGTCTATACATTTGTTCAGCTTCAGCATATGGAAGTCGAAGCATGCGCATAGTTTCAAAGAGTTGTTCGTAGCTGTAATGTAATACGTTGTCGAAGTCAAAATGTCGTAGAGCACAAAATGTTTGAACATGGATCTTTTCTTCTTGACGTGTTCTATCGAAACGCTTGGTCATAAAGTGAGCACGATCATTTTCCTCCAAAAGCTTCGATTCCATCATGTCTAATCCGGCATCTCGTGCCATTTCATGGTAGGCCATTTCCACACGGCCGTAACCATTTGAAGCTCCAAATTGTTTGTCCGTGACTCCGTCAAACTTGATCAGCCAATGTTCAAATCCTTCAGGAGCAAAAAACTGACCACTTCTTATTTCTTCTGTTTCTTCATTAAATGAGATAATCGCTTTAGCTCTGGCACCTCCTGCAGAAGTTCCAATTTTTAGAATGTCATAAAAAGCTTTCGTTTCTTCTCTGTCTCCGGAAAGACTAAAGTTCTTTCGGTTGGTTAGAATTTTTTCTGCTACGAGAATAAGAGAATCAATCTCTATATTTTTAGATACGCTACCAGACCCCCCGCGAGCAGGTTCAATTTCTATAGCTCCCATTCCTCGTTTACCTATAAAGCAAAGAGTTTCAATCGGGTTTAAACTACCTGAAGGTCTTCCTTGAGTAGTAAGCCAACTATTAATTAAAGCATTACCATAATGATCGGGAAGTGTATCTGCCAACAAGCCCGGCAACCCTTTAAAAGTATTGTTTCCTTTTAGTTCAGGAAAACTAAAAATCCGTTTACGAGCATTTTGTATGGGTAATTTAATGGGGGATAAATTCCACTTCATTTCCAAGAAAGAAGGTTCATATTCGAATGAGCCGATCCCTGAGTTGGAGTCCCACGCTACTGCACCAATTCTTTGATCCCATATATTTAAATAAGCAGTAGTGATCATTACCAATCTACCTCTGGCTCTTCAGTTATATTGGCACTCTTTGAGGCACGTTGCCGTTGCGGGCTCTGGATCTCTTTTTTAGCTAACTCTAATGGACTTATTTGCTGTTGAATTGAGAATGCTCCTAAAACGTGTAATAAGTCTAGTGCTCGGAGTAGTTGAACAAAGGTGATCATATTTATACGAGTACCGCGCTCAAACTCGCTCAATGTAGAGCGATTGATGTTTGCTTGTTCAGCTAAGTCAGCTTGAGTGATATTTTGCTGTAACCGATGATGCCTAATAAAAGCACCTAATGCTTCAATAATGGCAGTATCGCTTTCAGATTTCCAATTAATATTGCTTAAACTCATCATTAATATATTTATATATAATAATATAGTATATATCCATCATTAAATCATCTGTTTATATTTGTTATAAATTATAAATTTGCTAAACATAAAATCAACCTATTGTATGTAATTATTCATAGTGATGCTTTTATCAATCATTATATAAATATTGAATAATAATGTACTAGATAACCATCATTGATATTATTCCGTCAAATAAAGATAAAATATCTTGTTTAGGTAGATATTAAGAAATGGTACGTCTGATAGTTTAGAGTAAACTGGCTTAAGAGAAACAAGAATCTGCAAACAAATAAATATTTCATAATCATTATTTGTTTAAAATAGCTGTATATTTAAGGCTTGCTGGTTTTCGGTATTTTTGAAACCAGATTTTAATTATCATTTTTATTCACACAATGTCACAAGACCTTAGAAATATCGCCATCATCGCTCACGTAGATCATGGCAAAACCACACTCGTAGATCAAATTCTAAAACAGAGTGGTACATTCAGAGAGAATCAAGAAGTAGAAGATCGCGTAATGGATTCCGGTGATCTTGAAAGAGAACGCGGAATTACCATCAGTTCAAAAAACACAGCAGTAAACTGGAAGGGAACAAAGATCAACATTGTTGATACTCCTGGTCACGCTGATTTCGGTGGAGAAGTTGAGCGAATTCTTAAGATGGTGAATGGCGTAATTCTTTTGGTAGATGCGGCTGAAGGACCGTTACCACAAACAAAATTCGTACTTAGAAAATCACTAAGTCTTGGATACAAGCCGATTGTATTGATCAATAAGATTGATCGTAAAGATGCTCGTCCGGATGCAGTTCTTGATGAGATATTTGACCTTTTTGTGATGTTAGATGCTACAAATGAGCAGCTTGACTTCCCGGTATTGTATGCTGTAGCGAGAGATGGTATTGCAAAACATGAGTTAGAAGAAGAAAGTGATAGCTTGGCTCCGCTTATGGATACTATTGTCGATCATGTTCCGGCACCATCTCAACCAGTAGATGAAACTTTCAAAATGCTTGTGAGCAGCATTGATTGGAATGATTATGTTGGACGTATTGCAGTAGGTAGAATTGAACAAGGAACGGTTAAACTGAATCAAGAAGTAGCACTGATCAGCGGAAAAGGTGATCAAAAAATGAAAGGGCGTGCGACCAAACTTTTCAGTTTTAACGGATTACAACGTGAGCCTATTGAAGAAGGTTATGCAGGTGATATAGTTGCTCTGGCAGGATACGATTCTGTAAATATCGGTGATACCTTAACTGCGGCTAGTGACCCTACTCCATTAGAGTATGTAGATCTCGACAAGCCAACCATCGCGATGTATTTCAGAGTAAATAACTCTCCATTTGCAGGTTTGGAAGGTAAGTATGTGACTTCTAATCAGATCAAAGATCGTTTAGAAAGAGAAGTTAGAACCAACGTTGCTATGAGAGTAGAAGCTACAGACAGTCCTGATGTATTCAAAGTTTCAGGTCGTGGTGAATTACAGATGGCTATTCTTATCGAGACAATGAGAAGAGAAGGATTTGAATTTTCGGTATCAAGACCGGAAGTGTTGTTTCAAGAAGTTGATGATGTGATCCATGAACCGGTTGAAGAAGTAGTAGTGGATGTTCATACAGATTATAGCAATAAGGTTATTGATAACCTTCAAAAGCGTAAGGGTATCATGCAGGGTATGAGCCAGGAAGGAGAGAATAATAGAATTGAATTCCGTGTTCCTTCTCGTGGTTTGATAGGATTCCGTGGCGAAATGCTTACAGAAACTCGTGGTACTGGAATTATGCATCAGCAGTTTGATGGATATGAGCCTTATGCTGGTGAAATTCCTGGCAGAACTCGTGGAGCTTTAATTGCTCTGGAAAAAGGTGATGTTACCGGTTATGCACTAGAAGGTGTTCAAGATCGCGGGCAGTTTTTCGTAGAACCGGGCGACTCAGTATATTCGGGCATGGTTGTAGGAACTAACAATAGAAGTGATGATATGGTAGTTAACGTGGCTAAGAAAAAGGCCCTAACTAACCACCGTGCATCTATTACAGCAGATTCAATTAAGATATCACAAGCTAAAAAGATGAGTTTGGAAGAGTGTATCGAGTTTATTGGAAATGACGAATTGTTAGAAGTAACACCTGAAAGTTTAAGAGTGCGTAAGAAATTCTTAGACCATAACGAGCGTAAAAGAGAAGAAAAGAAAAAGACTACACTTTAATCTTTTATAATTAAAAGCTGCTAGAGCTCTGATGTTAGGAAAATTTATTAGAAACGATTAGATATTTGTTTACTATACAATAAATAAAAAATTATTGCGCAAAGTATAATGGTCTCTAAGAAGTATGAATCGAAATTTGATTTCGTTGATGATTTCAGCCTGACAATCGAAGAGTTAGGGCACCCACGAATTTATGGGGAAATATTAGGTTGGTTACTGATTTGTAACCCTCCTCATCAATCTTTTCCGGACCTTATGGAAGCTCTGGATATTAGCAAAGCTTCAGTTAGTAACATAACTCGACTAATGTTAGGACGAGGGATTATAGAAAAGGTTCGAGTAAAAGGAGAGCGTCAGATCTATTTCAAATTGAAAGAAGGATCTATCATTGATTTTATGGACAAACAGTTAGAATTAACTGTGGATCTGAAAGAAATAATAAGTAATGGTTTAGATTTATTAGAATCTGACAAAGAAACTGACTCCTCAAGAATGAAGGTAGCTAATGAATTTCATGAATTTTTAGCACAAGAAATACCCAGTCTTATCAGAAAGTATAAAAAAAAACGTGGCTTTACTGAGTAATTTTAAAACTCGTGCTCTCCTTATTCGTACTTATTAGACGTTCAGTCATTTTTTTAAATAGTTCATTTATTTTTGTGGAACCGCTTTTCTGTTATGTTGCTCTAGATTTATCCCCTTCATCTAGTAATAACTAATTACAGTTCTTAAAAAACAGCTCTGCGTAGAAGAGTTCATTAAATTTAGTTTGTTTATTAGATACTAAACTTAGTAAATTATAAATCGATGAATTAAAGTTAACTACTAACCCAAAGTCATATGGGTATCCAAAACAGGAAGGAAAGAGAAAAAAATCAGAGGCGTGAACAAATATTAAATGCTGCGATCACTCTGATCGAGAATAAAGGATTTGAGAACACCACAATGGAAGAGATTGCGGAGGAGGCAGAGCTAAGTAAAGGTACTCTTTATTTATACTTCAATGATAAGCAGACACTTCATCAAGCAATAAAAAAAAGGGCGTTAGAATTTTTGCATGACAAGTTTTTGATAATCATTCAAAAAGATTTGAAAGGTGCTGAATTAGTAAAAAAAATGATGATTGCCTCTATTGAACTCATTTATGAGAATGTCGCGTTCACAAAGGCTATGATTAGATATGAAATTAAAACCGATGATGATATAAGAGAAGATTCAATGGTTTCAGATTGTACAAATATTGAGAATGAATTAATGATACTTACCATGCGGGGAATTCAAATTGGATTCCAAGATGGAAGTATAAAAAGCACTCTAGATCCTAAAACCTTAGCTCTTCAAATTGGATTCCAAATGCGAGGCATGATTCAGTTTAGTCTTACTAAATGTAAACAAAAGGATCTGCCAATAATGAGTGAGAATAATCTTGACCTCAAAAAATTAACTGAACAATTTTTGAAAGTTCAATTTAACAGTAACTAAATAATGACAACAATTGAATTCTTTAACTCCCATTTTTTTAATTATATGAATCAACTTCTTCAAAACAGTTTCAAAATATCTGGCTTGACGATATTAATTATGATTACAGTATTCTCGGTTGCAACTGCGCAATCAGAGATAAAAGATGTTTCTAAAAAGACAATGAATTTGGAGCAAGCTATCCAAATTTCATTAGCAAATAATACCCAGATGAAAAGGTCACTTCTATCTATAAAGAACGCAGACCAGGATATTAGAAAAGCATGGAGTAACGTAATGCCTAGTGTAACTGCCTCTGCAAATTACACCCGTAATCTTGAGGTTCCTGTAAACTTTATTCCAGCTATAATTTTTGACCCTAATGCAAATTCCGGCGATTTAGTACCGGTGGCTTTTGGAACCGATAATTCTTGGCAAGGTGGTTTATCAGTTTCGCAAACAATTTTCAGTGGACAAGCTTTTGTAGGCATTAGTAGTTCTGAACTATATAAAGAAGCTCAATCTGAAAGTATGAGAGCTACATCGCAGGGAATTGTAACCAAAACCCGTATCGCCTATTATCAGGCTTTGGTATCAAAAGAACAGCTACGGTTAGTACAAACACAAATTGATCGCATTAAGCAAAACCTAGAGGATACCAAAATACGCTACGAGCAGGGTTTCACTGATGAATACGCAGTTCTTCAATTAGAAGTGCAACTGGGTAATCTTGAACCGCAACTTATTCAGGCTGAATTTCAGGTGAAAAAAGCATTGCAGGAATTATTGGATGTGATGGGACTTCCAGTGCAGCTCTCGATTGATATTAAGGGAGATTTAGGAGCTTTTAATGTTCGCACAATGAGTGCTGAAAATGAGGTGAATATTGAGTTAAAGAAAGTCGATAGACTTACCACTTTAACACTAGAAGAAGATTCAATAGCTCTCAATAATGCAATGAATTTTCGGGGAGATTTAAGGATGCTCGATATTCAAAAGGAATTACTTGGTAAGCAACTTGACGCTGAAAAAAGCACCTATTTACCTACAATAAGTGCTTCCTATAATCTGAACTGGTCAGCTTCTCAACCAGGAAAACCAGTATTTTTTGGTACAGATGATTCTAGAGCTCGTTCACAAACTCTTATGCTAAACGTGCAGGTGCCAATATTTCAGGGTTTTAAGAGAGATGCTGCTGTGCAACAGGCTCAAATTCAAGTGAAGGACAATGAGGTACAGTTGTTTCAAGCAGCACAAACAGCCAGCAAAGAAATTTTGTCTGCCAAACAAGATGTCAGTGAAGCACTACAAACCAATGAGGCTCTTAAAAAAGCAATTGATCAAGCTGAGATTGGCTATGAAAGAGCCACTATACGTTATCAAAATGGTTTAGGATCTCAACAAGAAGTGACGGATGCAGATTTGCAACTTCGACAAGCCGAAGTCAATTATACTCAAATGGTAGCACGCTATCTAACAGCTAAAGCTCAATATGATCTAGCTGTAGGAAAAGTTCCGTTTATAGAAGAAGACATTCAAGAAATAAAGAAAAATATAGAACTTAAATAAAATGAAACCGACTCTAATGAAATCAAAAACCTCAATAATTGTATTGCTCTTATTATTTGGTGCATGCGGAAATGGCGATACAGAAGTAACATCCAATGATCAATCGAATGATAAAAAAGTTTCAGTATATGTAGAGGAAATACAACCGTCTACCTTTCGCCATTATTTGAATATTCAAGGCGACGTAGAATCGGATAATACGATTATGATAACACCTGAAGTTAATGCTACTGTAGAGAAAATTAACGTTCGCTTAGGTGATAAAGTTAAGAAAAATGATGTACTTGCAGAGTTGGACGGTAAAATCACAAAAAGCCAAATAAAGCAGGTTGAAAGTCAGCTCGAATTATCTAAAACAATTTATGAGCGCCAAAAGAATTTGAGAGATCAAAACATTGGCTCAGAAGTTGATTTTTTACAAGCTAAAACTCAGTATGAGTCTGCTCAGAGTCAGCTTAACACTCTTTCCGAGCAGTTCGAAAATTATACCATTAGAGCAACTATTTCCGGCGTTGTAAATCAGGTGAATATAAAAGTGGGTGAGAATGTGAGTCCGGCAGCTTCGGCTTTTCAGCTTGCAAATTCTACTTCTTTGAAAGTGACTGCTGAAGTATCTGAAAGATATATTACAACTGTTGACGAAAAAGATAGTGTAGAAATTTCTTTCCCGAGCTTACAAACTTCAGTTAAGAAGCGTTTAAATGTAGTTAGTAAAGTGATTAATTCTTCTAACAGAACGTTTGAAGTAGAAATTTATATCACTGACCTAAATGGATCTATTCGCCCAAATATGATGGCATCATTAAAAATTAATGACATCACCCTAAAAGATAAAATTGTAGTACCACTTAATACAGTTCAAAAAGCTAACGATGAAAGTTTTGTTTATGTAGCTAAAGAATTAGATAACGGAATGCAGGCTATAAAACGAATAGTGACATTAGGTGATACATACAACAATAGCATCGTTGTGGAAACAGGCTTAGAAGCAGGCGAAAAGCTAATAAACGCTGGCTATACTGAGCTTTTTGATAAAGCACTTATTTCTATTCAAGAAAATTAATCGACTGAACTTAAACTATGAAATTCAAAGAATTTAAAATTTCAAGCTTGGCTATCAACAACCGTACAAGCGTTTACTTGCTTACAGTTCTGATAACCTTAATAGGTGTGTATTCTTATATCGCACTTCCAAAAGAATCTTTTCCTGAAGTGGAAATTCCCATTTTTAATGTAGTGACTATTTATGCGGGAGCCTCTCCTTCTGATATAGAAAATGTAATTACTCGCCCTATTGAGAAAGAGTTAAAGGGATTAGACGGGATTAAAGAAATAACTAGTGTATCTAAACAAGCCACTTCTATTATTTCGATCGAGTTTACGACCAATAAAGATAAACTGGTGGCTCAGCAAGAAGTGAGCGATGCTGTAGATAAAGCTCGAGCTGAATTACCTGCTCAATTAACCCAAGAACCACTAGTAAATGATTTTAATTTAGATGACCAACCTATTTTAAATATAAATTTATCAGGTAATTTTGATTTAGTTGAGCTAAAAGAATTCGCTGACGAAATTCAAGATCAAGTAGAGAGTCTTTCGGACGTAAATGAAGCAGAAATTATTGGAGCTTTAGAGAGAGAAGTTCAAATAAATGTGGATTTACACAAAATGCAGGCTTCGGGGATTACTTTTAATGATATTAGCTTAGCGGTTAATAATAAGAACATGACTATTTCTGCGGGGCAACTCGACCTTGGTTCTATGGAGCGCTCTGTACGTGTAGATGGGGAAATAGAAGGAGCCGAAGATCTTCAGAATTTAATTATCAAAAATAGCAACAACGATAAAGTTTACTTGAAAGATATTGCTTCCATCGTTAATGGTTTTGCTGATCGAGAAAGTTACGCAAGTTTAAACGGTGAGCCCGTAATTACCATCAACGTAAAAAAGAAAAGTGGAGGAAACTTAATTGAAACTTCCGAAGCTACTCTAGCCATTATCCAAGATCTTAAAGAAAACCAATTCCCAGAACAACTCATTATAACTACAACTGGAGATCAATCTCAGGATACAAAAGACAGTGTTTCTAATTTATTTAACACTGTTATTTTAGGTTTCTTTTTTGTGGTGATTGTGCTCATGTTTATTATGGGTGTACAAAATGCCGTTTTTGTTGGTTTAGCCATTCCGCTTTCTTCTATAATTGCATTCGCGGTTATGCCACTCATGGATTTCTCCATAAACATAGTGGTGCTTTTCGCTTTAATTTTAGGACTAGGGATTGTAGTGGATAATGCCATTGTAATTGTAGAAAATATTTACCGCCATATATCAAAAGGGGAACTTTCCAAGGTTGATGCAGCAAAAAAAGCAGCTGGTGAAATTGCTCTTCCTGTTGTTACAGGTACTCTTACAACTATTGCTCCATTTTTTCCTCTCCTTTTCTGGACCGGGATAATTGGTAAATTTATGTTCTATTTACCGGTTACTCTTATTCTAACTTTAGTTGCTTCATTATTTGTGGCATTAGTGATGAACCCTGTTTTTGCGGTTTCATTTATGGATGAAACTAACGACCCAATTAATGGAAATGGAAAAGAACATAAGAGCAATAAGTTTTTATGGGCAGCATCTGCAGTTATTTTGGTTCTATCAGCCTTATTCTATGTAACTGGGGGAATACTTGTAGCAAATATTCTTGTTTTTATTTACCTATTGTGGTTATCTGAGCGATTCATCCTAAAACCACTAATTCGTAAATTTAATAAAAGCGTATTACCAAAACTGGAACGCTCTTACCATAATTCTATTGAATGGCTTTTAGTAGGTAAAAGACCTTGGTTTACTCTTATGGGGGCATCTGGGTTTCTTATTTTTAGTTTCTTTTTGCTGGGGATAGTATCTCCTAAAGTTGTGTTTTTCCCTGAAGGTGAACCGAATTTCGTTTATGTTTACAACGAATTACCTGCAGGCACCAATTTAGAAGAAACTAATCGCATAAATAAGATCATTGAAGATAGAGTTTATGAGGTTATTGGTAGAGATAATCCAATAGTTAAGTCTGTTATTTCGAATGTGGCTGTTGGTGCAAACCCAACTGGAAGTATAGATCCAACTCCATCAGCTAATAAAAGTAAGGTGAGTGTAGAGTTTGTAGATTTTCAATATCGAGAAGGTGCTTCAACTCAAGAATTATTAAATGAAATTCGTGATAATGTTCAAGGAATTCCTGGAACAATTATTACCGTTGAAAAAGAACAAAATGGCCCCCCAACAGGAAAACCAATAAATATTGAGGTTTCTGGGGAAGAATTCGACGAAATTATTACGCTAACAAGCAAAGTTAAAGCTCACATTAATTCTCAGAACATTGCAGGTATTGAAGAGTTACGCTCCGATTTACAGGTTACAAATCCTGAAGTAATTGTCGATATAGATACTGAAAAAGCAAATCGATATGGTTTAAGCAACGTCCAGATTGGTAACACTATTAGAACAGCATTGCTTGGTATTCCGATTTCTACTTACAAAGAAGCGGAAGAAGAGTATGATGTAACGTTACGTTTACAGCTTTCTGACAGAAGTAACATCACTGATTTAATGAATATGACGATTAGTACTCCTTCTGGGAATATTCCTATTTCGGCAGTAGCAACACCTCGTTTAGAAACTAGTTTTGGGGCAATTAACAGGATAGATTTAGATCGTGTAGCTACACTTTCTTCAAATGTATTAACTGGATACAATGCTAACGAAATTAATACTGAGATTAGAAGTGCCTTAGAAAATTTCGAGATCCCTCAAGGATATGAAGTTAATCTAACTGGTGAGCAAGAAGAACAAGCTGAAACAGGTCAGTTCTTAATTGCTGCACTACTTTCTGCTGTTGGGTTAATTTTCCTCATATTGGTAATGCAGTTTAACTCCATTGGTAAAGCAGTCATTATTATGTCTCAAATTGGATATAGTTTAATCGGTGTATTCATCGGTTTCTCAGCTTTCGGAATGGATATTTCTGTAGTACTAACAGGAATGGGAATTATTGCCGTAGCTGGAATTGTAGTTAAAAATGGGATTATTCTTATCGACTACATCGACCTTCAACGTAAAGAAGGAGCTAGTTTAAAAGATGCAGTTATTGAAGGTGGATCAACTCGTTTAAACCCCGTTATTTTAACTGCGGCATCTACTATTTTAGGGTTAATTCCTTTAGCTATTGGTTTAAATATCGACTTTTACGGATTGTTCGCCAGCTTTGAACCAAACATATACTTTGGTGGGGATAACGCAAGTTTCTGGGGACCTTTAGCATGGACAATTATCTTCGGTTTAGGCTTTGGGACTTTGTTAACGCTCTTTTTAGTTCCATCTATGTATTACATCGGAGTTAACACCAAAGCGTGGTTCAAAGATAAAACCAATAGAACTAATGCTTAATAACTTAGAGATGATGTAATCCATGTATCTCACTTTCTTAAATATTGTTATTTAAATTAACATATCCCTAAAATAGTAAGTCCCGTAAAGTGAAATTTACGGGACTTTTTTTTATTGGATTAAGTCGACATTTATAGTTTTAAATTATTTAGCATCCTTAATATCTTGGTTTGTATGTCCATTAAGCAAACAGAGATTATACTTTGCCGATAATGACGAACTGCTTGAAGTAACACCTGAAAGTTTAAGAGTGCGTAAGAAATTCTTAGACCATAACGAGCGTAAAAGAGAAGAAAAGAAAAAGACTAATATTTGATATTTCTAGTATAGACTGTCAGTTCTAGTTGATTCATTTCAGTATTTTTATTTCGGTTTCAGATTTTAGGAAAATGATTTAATAAGTTGTCATAATTACTAATAACATTATAGTTTAGTTTTTATGACAGAGGAGAAGATCAGGCTCTTAGAAAAAGAAGCTCGCTTACTGGAAATTCCGTTAAATGACCGTAAAAGACTTACTACCAAAGTTCAGGAGTTTGCTTCAGAATTTCTGAATGAGTTACCTGATATCAAAACCTACTTTACCGAAGAGAGCTTACCAAGCCCGGAACTAAACCCATCTGTTTCTGAAGAATCTTCAGAGCTTGGAGATATTTTATCTGAGTTTAAAAAAGAAGTATTGATCCCGGGAATTAATGGTGCTTCAGGCGGTCATATGGGCTACATTCCCGGAGGTGGTGTATATCCTGCTGCACTAGGAGATTTTTTAGCAGCTGTTACCAATAAATACGCCGGTGTATTTTATGCTGCTCCGGGAGCTGTACGGTTAGAGAATATGCTCATTAAATGGATGTGTGATCTGGTAGGATTACCCAACAAAACCTCGGGAGGAAATCTTACTTCAGGTGGCTCTATAGCTAATTTGATTGCCGTAGTTGCTGCAAGAGAGCTTTCCGGAATAAAGGCACGTGATTTTGAAAAAAGCGTGATCTACTTCACTCAACAGGCACACCATTGTGTAGGAAAAGCGATCATTAATGCAGGGCTGAAAGAAGCGGTTATTCGGCATGTACCAATGGATGAAAATTATAGAATGCGGGCGGATATTCTTGATACCATGGTAGAAGAGGATATTGCATCAGGACTTAAACCGTTGATCATTATAGCATCAGCTGGAACTACGGATATGGGCGCCGTCGATCCATTAGATGAAATTGGAGATATAGCCAAGAAGTACGATGTCTGGTATAATGTAGACGCTGCGTATGGAGGATTCTTTAGTCTCACTGATTATGGAAAGAAAAAGTTAAAAGGAATTGAAAAAGCAGATTCCGTTATCATTGATCCACATAAAGGGTTATTTCTACCTTTTGGAACTGGAGCTATCCTAGTTAGGGATAAAAACAAATTATACAATTCTCAGCATCTGCCGGCTAATTATATGCAAGATACTCTGGGATTAGAGGAAGAGCTATCACCAGCTGATCTTTCTCCTGAACTAACCAAACATTTCCGCGGTGTTAGAATGTGGTTGCCACTCAAATTATTTGGACTAAAGCCATTCCGTAAAGCACTAGAGGAAAAGCTTGAACTTACTAGGTACTTTTATAGTGAACTTGAAAAAGAAGAGGCTATTGAAGTTGGTCCACAACCAGATCTATCTGTGTTTTATTATAGAATAAAATCTGATGGAGGAGATTCTAACAAACTCACTAAACAACTGATGCAAGAAATTCATGAAGATGGCCGAATTTTTATGAGTTCAACCAGTATAGAAGGTGATTTCTATATTCGTGTAGCTATCCTGAGCTTTAGAACACATCTGGAACATATTGAACTTGCGCTTTCTATAATCAAAGAAAAAGCGAAAACGATAATAGTATCTTGATATATTAGGCAGATTCATAAACTAAGGTGAACCATGAAAACAGATCGAAATCAGAAGTATAGTAAAGTCGCAAAAGTATTAGATGATGCATTTACTATACCTGGTACCAAAGTTAAGGTAGGATTAGATCCCATTATTGGACTTGTACCCGGATTTGGGGATGTTTTAGGAGGAATAATAAGTCTTTATTTTTTATGGGAAGGTTCACGAAGAAAACTGCCTACAGTAATTTTAATTCGAATGGCATTCAACATAATTCTTGAAGTAGCCATAGGTAGCATTCCTTTATTAGGAGATATCTTTGATGTAAGCTGGAAGGCAAACCGTCGCAATTCTGATCTAATAGAAAAATACACCGATGAACAAACTAAGACTACTATTCTAAGCACTATAATTGTATGGACTATATTTTTGGTAACAGTACTTATAGTTATCGGAATAATAGCAGGTATTATATCTATGCTGGATGTAATATTTGATCGCCTTTCAGGGGATTATTAAAGTTGTATATCATACTTCATCATCAATTTTAGAAGTTCGAAGCTTTTTCCAAGCATATGCTCCACCTGCCGCAGCAAGTAATCCAAGTCCGCCGTCAATAGGAGCCTGAGCGGGATTGCCAGGAAGTCCGGGTTGGGCGTAAACAACGGCTGTTGCTATTAAAATGATTGTGAGTGAGATAAAGAATAGGAGTAGGTATTTCATAATGGATATAGATGTAGGATTTAAGACATAAGATGTTAGACTTCTCTTACATCTTATGTCTCGTGTCTAATGTCTTTTATTTAATAAGAGTTAATTTCTTGGTGATGATGGAAGATCCTGTCTGCAGGCGATAAATGTACATCCCGGAAGACAAGCCACTTGCATCAAAGTTAACGGTGTATCGGCCGGCGGATTTGTTCTCGCCATTGAGTAGCGTAGCCACTTTTCGTCCGAGCAGGTCAAATACTTCGAGCGTTACTTTTCCGCTTTGTGGTAACCCGAAAGCAATACTTGTGCTCGGATTAAACGGATTCGGATAATTTTGATCGAGTTCAACCACGGTTGGTAGTTCTGTAGTCGGCTCGTTACTTACGCTTACTCCAGATGGAGCAATGCGTAAAGTAAATCGGGAAGAGCTGTTTGCTTTAGCTTTAATTATTGTTGGGGAAACAACACCATGAACGGGAATATTTAAAGATTGCTGATTTTCTTCGCTTTCGCTCTGAACGACTTTAGATGCCGTTTCCATACTAAAATGGTATTGTTGCGTGTCACGAAGATTCACTTCTTTACCGGTATGGCTGTCGATGAGGGTAAGATTCCATGCTTCAGGAAGTGAAGAGCTGTTCCAAGTAAGTTTAAATTTTCCATTAAGATCACTTCCCCGTATATCAAGTGGAACATTTAGGGACTTCTCCAATTGTTTTGGCAAAGCGTTTATGTCTAGAGCGGAACCATTTTCCAATTGTGTAAATAAGGATAGATGCTCTTTGTTTAATGAACTCAATTTGTAGGCGTCTAACTCATCTTTTTCTATCAAGGCTTGCTCGCTAAACATCAGAATGGTTCTTGATGAAAGGGTTTCTCCTGAAAGGTTAAATTTGAGCTCAGATACAGGGGCTTGTTTACGAAAGACTCCTCCACTACTTCTTGCGTCGTCGGTTAAAGAAAGGGATGGAGCCGCTGCATTTGCTTTTACCCAAAACCCTTGCCAAGGAGCGATCTTTCCGCTACCCAAGGTTCCGGTAGTTCCATTCCAAGAAAGGTAATCCCCGGCGCCAGCATTAGCTGAATCACTCCACACATAAAAAGAAGCATCCAGATTGCTAGAAGACAGCCCGGAAGCCGCATCCCAATCAATGGTAGCGCCATAGGGATTTCCAACCAAGTTCCATCCATCATCGGCAAGTGTACCTGAATCGGTAAAAGAGAGGGTAGGAGAGACTTCTCCAATACGTTGAGTATTATCCGTTACTATATGTTTAGGGAAGCCGTCGCCTGTTCCATCGAAATTATCATCATTATATACATAAGTGATGAAACCTTGTCCAGATTCAGGAATATCTGTTGCGTTAGAGATTGAGTTAAAACTTTGTGTTGTTTCATCCCAAACTAAGACATTGGAGTTGCCTTCTGTATAATCAGCTCCGGTAAAACCTTGTGTCCAAAGTGTGTCTAGAATTTCTCCATAATTTATTCCATTAACGGGAGTACTCATCATTCTCCATCCCTCATTTCCAGTAATTATTGTTCCGTAAGGATGAGTTTCGGTGTCTCGTGTAACATCACCGTTAAGTGTACCGTCGAAGGTATTGGAGGTAAAGTCAGTAGCGGTAGCACCATCTCCATCAAACGAATAATAAGCCAATAGATCAGATTCATCTCCAACTAAACTTTGATACATGTGCGTTTGTATTTGTTGTTGGGTGCGCTCATCATTCCAAATGCGCACTTCGTCGATCTTACCATTAAAAGCCTCACCACCGGTAGAATTACTTCCTATACTTAGAGGATCTGTTGAATAGTTAGCACTTCCTAGACTAGTACCAAGAGCTCCAATATTTTCCCCGTTCACAAAAAAGGTAATTGTATTAGAGGCGTCCATTACCGTTGCAATATGAACCCATTCCTCAATTGTTAAGGTATAAGAGAGATCATAATCTTTAACTCCATACGTTGTAAAACGAATGGCGCTATTGCTGACTCCTATTCCATAAGCACCAGATTTGGATAGAAAACGCTGGAAGCCTGCATCAAGACTAGTAGGCTTTATCCAGGCTTCAACAGTGAATGAATTAGTGAGATCAAGAGCATCGTCATCTGCTATTGAAATGTAGTCTCCATCTCCATCAAACACAACACTTTTGCTTTCTATAGGGGCCTCCATGTTTTTATACCAATAAGTTTTTCCACCATATGTTGTTAGGATGTCAATATCTCCATCATTGTCTAAGTCGGCAGCAGTCATGTTATATGCACCATTTTCACTGGTACTAATGGTACGTTCGGTGAAATATGATGTAGATGCACCATTACTCTCATATAAAAATATATTGCCGTTTAACCTGGAATTTGAAATTATGTCATAATCACCATCGCCGTCAAAATCACCAGCAAAAATGGATTCAGGTCTATTTACCGAAGAATTTAAAGTTATCTCTGCATGAGATCCTGCACTATTATACCATGATATTTTGCTAGTGGAGTATGAACTGGAACTAGAAACGATATCAAGATGACTACCATACCCAACATCTGCAACCGTAAGATCTGAAACAATACCAGCGTTAGTTGTTACTATAGTTTCATCAATATCGAAAGAACCGGATCCTAAATTTTTATGAATGGCAATAGTACCTGCTGAATGCCCTGTAATAATATTCATCCTAAAACCAGAATCATCATCAAAAATAAAGAGAGACTCAAATCTTTCGGTAGTTCCAGAGATATCTTTTATAACTGATTTGCTAAAAGTGGGAGTAGCAGCTCCATCGTTGGTAAAAAGGAGTAGCTCGTAATCTGAGATCGCGACAATATCAACGTCGCCATCGCTATCCATATCACGAGCGTCAATTTTGGTTATACGATCAAAGTCATGATCATCTAATGTGTGTTGAGTGAAAGTAGGGCTCAGCGCTCCATCATTTTCATACCAGATCAAATAGTTTGTTGCGCTATAAAAGCTTCCTATTACATCGGGGTCTCCATCTCCATCCAAATCGGAGACATGAAAGCTAGCAGGACCACTTAAGTAAGGATATGGTAGGGCATTTCTACTGAATGTGGGATTAGAAGAACCATTATTTCTATACCAGCTAAGACGATCGTTATCCCCACCTATCAAATCTATGTGTCCATCGCCATTTATATCTCTAGCAAGTACACTTTTTAGGTCAGCAATTTCTTGTTTATTAGAACCAAGTTCCCCAAAATAACCTCCACCTGTAGTAACTGAAAACAAAGTTGCCAAGGTGTCTGAAGCGCCATTAGTTTCATTCTCTAATACAATTCTATAATTTCCTCCTTCTAGTCCATACGGTATTCTCGCAGATAACTTGTTTAGATTAAAAGCATTGGATCCTAGTCCTGTATTACTAGCATTTATTGCTGCCCCCCCATTTACGGGGATAAACTTTACTTTATTAGTACTAAACCCCGAAGCAAAGCCAAATCCCCAAAGTGTAATTGTATTTCCCGGAGCTCCATTTTTTGGTTGTATATCGGTTATACTTAAACTTTGTGCACTTATATCAATGGTTGTACTAATAGATACAAAAAGGCTTATAAGAAATAGTTGGACTTTCATGAAGGGATATTTAGGAGTTTTCCAATTGAGATTAATTGATGAAAAATACTAAGTGGTATCTTGGATACTGTATCAAGATTCTTTAAAATCGTACCATAATAATTTTAAAATGAGCTCTTATAGTGTTTAAAGTTTTTTTTTGGGATAATAATGCTGTTTCAGCAGCAACCTAGTTTTGTTGATGTTTCATCAGAGTATTTGGTAAGAAACTATACGGTGGAAGATGGGCTGCCTGTAAATGCCATTAGTGATATTGTTCAAGATGAAGATGGATATCTATATTTCGCTACCTATAATGGCTTAGTACGTTATGATGGGTACGAATTTGTAACCTTCAATTCTAGTAATAGTGAAGGATTGGAAAGCGACCGAATTGTGGGAATGACAATAGATCGTTTTAATGTGATTTGGTTAATTGATGAAACTAGGAAAGTGATATCGTATAAAGAGGGTACTTTTAAGACTTATGGTACATCAGATGGTGTAACTGGAAACGCCGAGTATATAGAAATAAGTGATGATGGAGATGTATGGGTTTTAATGTCCAATGGGCTTCTAAAATTTAATCCCAATCAGAATTCTTTTGAACAACAAAATGAATTAAACCACACTGAAGCTATTTGGAGGATAGCACCATTAGGAAACGGTAAAGTACTTGGGGTAAGTGAAAATGGACTGTTTGAATGGGATGGACAAAAAACGAAATATCTATTATCTAGAGATGAATTTCCAATTAGAAAATCGGCAATAAATTTTATAAAAAAACTTAGTGACGGTAATATTTGGATGGCTAGTTCTGGTGTTTTCAGTTTTAATGTGAATACTATGGAGATTACAACGTATGAAATTCCAGATAAGGCCTTTTCGCAAACGTGGAGTATCATAGAAGCGGATTCGGAATTTATTATATCTACTACAAATGGGTTCTACTCACTAAACAAAGGTGAAAAAAAAGCAAGACAGTTACCTGTAGAAGTAAATCCTTTATTGAATCGTCCAAAAGCAATACAGAAATATAACGAGAATAGAATCTTGTTTGGAAATCAGGTGATTATCAATGATCGAGTGATTTTTGAAACCGAAGATGTAAAAACTGGTTTTATAGATCGTGAAGGTTCTATTTGGGTAACATCAGAAAGTAATGGATTATTTCAACTTAGAAAGAGTATTGTTACCAATATTACTGCATCAGATAATAGCGCAATAAAAAATATTTATTCTATTATTCAAGATAGAGAGGGAGATATTTGGGCAGGAAGTTTCGAGAATGGAATAATTCGTATAGGTGATAAGGAAAAAACAATTTATACCGTTGAGAATAGCAATTTAGGGTCTAACATTGTTCGGTTTATGTATGAGGATGGGGATGAGAATATATATGCCGGATTATGGGGAAGAGGGCTTTGGCAATTTTATAACGGTGATTGGAAACAACTGGAGTTTCCCGATAATTTGACGGTTGAGGCTATGCATCATTCTAGTAATGATATTACTTATATAGGAACAAAAGATGGTTCTTATATCAAGCAATCGGGATCATTTTTCGATTTTGAAGATGTGATTGGAAAACCATTCGATGGAGTGCGAGTAATTAGAGAAGCTAGTGATGAGACTTTATTCTTTGGTACAAATGGAAATGGATTGGGAATTTTAGATTCTGAAAAATTATTTCGAATAGTCACTAAAAATGAAGGATTAATTAGTGATCTAATAAGAGATATTTATGTACAATCATCTGACACGTTATGGTTAGCAACTGAAAACCGTGGATTGAATCGTATTACATTGAATGACTCTAATCAAATTATTGAGTCAGTACATATAACCGGCGAAGATGGACTCATCAGTAGTTCACTCCATCGCATTATTGATGATGGAACCGGAAATTTTTGGATTAGCTCAAATCAAGGAGTGATGCAAATCTCGAAGACTTCGTTGAACTCTTACGCCAATGGAAATATCGAATATCTTGGGGTTGTAAAATATAATCAACGAGATGGGATGGTAAATCAAGAGGCCAATGGAGGAGTGCAAACAGCGGGGATACTAGCAAAAGACGGTAATATATGGTTTCCTAATCAAAAAGGGGTTACGGTCTTCAATCCTAAAGGTTCTGAGTTCTCTCAATTTCAAAGCAACACCATGCCAATTATAGAATACATTAATTTGGCAGATACGACCATCGGGATTGCTGGAGAAACTAACTTCGTGTTAGCTAAAGGAGAAAGAAATTTTAGCGTAAAATTTACAGCTCCGAATTTTGCATTTCCTGAACGTACGGTATTTAAGTACCGACTGCGGAGCTTGCAAGAACATTGGATTGTATCTAATCAGGCACGTGAGGCCGTGTTTACAAATCTACCACCGGGAACATATAAGTTTGATATTCAAGCGGATGTTGCAAATGCTTCCATTTCCACATCTACATTATTGATCACTATTCCTGCTTTTTTTTATGAAACCATTTATTTCAAATTACTGATGGTACTCTGTGCAATCAGCTTTGGCTTTATTGTGTACAGATATCGTGTTCAAAGCTTGAAAGAGAGAGAAAAGGATTTACAACGCAGAGTGAAAGATCAAACACAAAAACTAGAACAAGCTGCTGAAGAGAAGTCACGCTTCTTTACAGGAATCACCCATGAGCTGAAAACACCGTTGGCTTTGATATTGGGACCTTTGGATGAATTTTTAGAACAAAGAGATCTAAAGTCTGAGAAACAATTACATCACTACCTGCAAATGATGCATCGCAATGGATATCGACTAAAAAACCTTGTTGATCAGATACTGGATGTTTCTAAACTTAATGCTGATGCTATAAAGCTGAATATCCACCCATTTGATATCGAGAAACTGACCCGACAAATAGCTGGTCAGTTTCAATCATTGCTCGATCAAGAAGGAATAACGTTAGATATTAACTCAGATACCATCTCAGAACCCGTTTATGTAGACAAAGAAGCCTGGGAACGCATTGTTATAAATTTACTCTCTAATGCTATCAAGTTCTCTTCTCAAGGAGGGCATATTACCGTTACGCTGGAAGACCAACCAGATAGTGTACAAATATCGGTTAAAGATTCTGGAAAAGGAATTTCAGCTCCTGATCATGAAAAAGTCTTTGAATATTTATATCAATCTGAAGGTGAAAAAGCTGCGGAGGGTACGGGAGTAGGCTTATATTTAGTGAAAGGTTTGATCGAGCGCATGGGAGGGAGTGTACAGCTTCGATCCGAGGAGCAGCAAGGAGCTGAGTTTATTCTCATACTTCAGAAAGGGGCAGAACATTTTATGAAAGAAGATCATCTTTCGCATAAACCTATGAAAGTGGATGAGATCAATGGTTTTACCCACAGGTCACCTGCCAGCAAACTTGGAAATGATGATAACAAATCTACTGCTGATAAAGCATCTCCAAAGATCCTGATTGTAGAAGATAATCCTGATTTCAGAGATTATATAATGTCTGTTCTGGAAGATGAATATCATGTTGTTACAGCTAAGAATGGAAAAGAGGGGCTTTCCATCATACAGAAAGTGCAGCCAGATATCGTTATTTCTGATGTAATGATGCCGGTTATGAATGGATTTGAATTTATAAGTCAGCTACGCGAGTTGCATGAGTTTAAACAGATTCCTGTGATTTTTCTTTCAGCCAAAGATCAAGATGTTGATGTTCAGCAAGGACTTTCAACAGGAGCTGATATATATCTGACTAAACCCATTCGTTCGTCCACACTTATTTCCCAAATTGAAGCTGTACTACGTCGTGAAAAAGTGCTAAAAGAAAAAACCCGCTTTCTCCAAACTGGCAACCAGGATGAGCCTGAACTTGTTATTCAGCTTCGTGAAATTGTATATCGGCAATTAGGAAATCAGAGTTTAAACGTAAATTTAATTGCTGATAAGTTATATATGAGTCGAGCCAAGCTGTACCGATCGTGGAAACCGGTCAGCGATATATCTGTGACCGAATTTATCAAGAAGATTCGTTTTGAAGAAGCAATTGTGTTGATCAAGGATAAAGAATTTTCTATTCAGGACGCTGCTCAGGCGGTGGGTTATTCGGATCCTAATTACTTTTCTACCAGCTTTAAAAAAGAGTTCGGGTATTCACCATCTGATCTACTGAAATAAATAACAGTTAATATTCAGTAAAAATCTAAGCACAAAGACTTTACTAGCATTTTGGGAACCATTTTAGCATAGTCTAGTACTAATTATAACGATATAATTCGGGATTAATGAAATACTAGTGAACTACTTAGAAATTACAAAACAAACTGTTCTTGGGTTTATTGATAATAAACCAATGAGCTATAGTTCCTCTATTGCTTTCTATGTGATACTATCATTACCAGCTATTCTAATGATAGTAATTACGATTGCAGGAACCGTTTTCGATGATGCCGTAGTAAGGCAAACTCTTATACAGGAAATCGAAAACTTGTTTGGTGGAGAGAGTGCCAGTGCTACAGAGAAAATTTTAGAAAACACCCAAGAAATTGGAACCACTTTGATCGCAAAAATAGTGGGAGTATTCGTACTGATATTTAGTGCTACCACTGTTTTTATTTCCTTACAAGATGGGTTAAATAGTATCTGGGGTGTTAAAGCTAAACCTGAGAAAAATTTTATAAAGTTTGTACTAAACAGGCTGGTGTCTTTTGCGATGGTAGTAAGCATCAGCTTTATATTGATCGTTTCTTTGGCTTTAGATGCTACCGTGACCATACTAAATGAAAATGTTTTTGTAGGTTTTCCAAATGCTCCTGCTTCAATAATTAGATCATTCAATTTTATACTGTCCTTTTTTATTACCTCAGGGATATTATCAATTATTTTAAAAGTATTACCTGAAGTTCATATCAAATGGAAAGATGTGTGGATGGGAGCTTTATTCGCTACTATATTATTTACGGCAGGTAAATACCTGATTAGTATATATTTGACTAACAGTCCTCTAGGTTCCGTTTATGGAGCAGCGGGTTCATTGGTTCTACTACTAATTTGGGTGTATTACTCATCAGTTATTTTATTGCTTGGAGCTCAGTTTACTGTAGAATATTCTAAAGAAAATGGAAGCATAATCAAATCATATGATCATGTAGTAATTGTGAAAGAAACAGAGAGAGAAACAGGGAGGGTAAATGAAGAAAGTTAATCTAAAAAAAATTGGTGTAGGCGTATTAGTGTTTTTGGCCATATTGATAGGTCTCCGTCTTTATTTGCCATTTTGGGTAACAGATTATGTAAATAAAACCTTGTCAGAAATTGAAGGTTATCAAGGATCTATTGAAGGAGTTGATATAGATTTATATCGAGGTGCGTATGGCATTAGAGGTCTTGAACTTGATAAAACGGGTGAAGAGATCCCCGTTCCTTTTGTAGATATATCACGGATTGATTTGTCGGTTCAATGGAAAGCTCTATTACACGGAAGTATTGTTGGGGAAATTGAATTGATGGAACCAACTTTAAACTTTACTGCGGATAGTGCTGAGATTACTCAAAGCGGAACAGATACGGATTGGACGGAGCCGATTCAGGAATTAATTCCACTTGAAATAAACCGTTTTGCAATTATAAACGGAACAATCACATATAAAGATTTTGGAAGTACACCCAAGGTAGAACTGGTATTAGACAGTCTACAAGCAGAAGCTTTAAATCTCAGAAATATTACAGGCAAAGAAGGGACGCTTCCATCAACCATAAATGCGAAAGCAAAAAGTATTGGCGGCGGAACTTTAGATTTAAGCAGCAAAGCAAACATTATTAAAGAAGTACCCGATTTTGATTTAACCGCACAACTCGAAAATGTAGATTTGATAGCTCTGAATGATTTTTCAAAAGCTTATGCCAATTTAGATTTTGAAAAAGGGGTGTTTAATGTATACACGGAAATTGCCGTTGCAAATAGTAAAATGGAAGGCTACGTAAAACCCGTTTTAAATGATATTACCGTATTTGATTTGGGGAATGAAGATGGAAATATATTACAACAAGCTTGGGAAGCTATTTCAGGATTTGTGATCACTATATTCTCAAATCAAGTGAGAGATCAATTTGCAACAGAGGTTCCCTTTGAAGGTGATTTATCAAATCCGGACACGAAAATTTGGACAACAATTGGTGGAGTACTCAGAAATGCATTTATAAAAGGATTCAGTAAATCAACCGATGACTCTGTGGACTTTGAAGATGTAATCGAATAAAAAGAATTAAGTGTTATGCACGATACAAAACTCATTACAAAAGAAAATAAAGAACAAATTATTCTATCAGGTATTTCTTTAGCTGCTGGATTAGCAACTAAGGTTGCAGTAGAAAAAGCTTGGGAGAAATTCTTTAGGGAAGATTCACCATCCAAAGGAAATGCTGAAGAGTATGACTTTAAGAAAGTACTTCTATGGACTGTTATTACAGGTACTGTAATAAGTTCAGCTAAACTAATTGCAACACATTTTGCAGGGAAAAAACTGCGAGGCTAAGTCTAAAGGAGTAAACGCATGTATTTATACTTTGTAAACTTTGTCTATATTCATTGCTAATAATTACCTGTTACTATGGACAAATATCCTTTGTTAGTTAAACTTACAGTACGTTTCGCGTTTACTTTTCTGGTAGTTGCTACTTTGATAATGGCACGTCAACTATTAGTACCATTATTTTTGAGTGTTATGCTAGCCTATCTTTTTTATCCTTCGGCTCATTGGCTTGAAAAGCAAGGTATCCCTAGAATTGCAACGAATTTAATAGTAATAGTAAGTGCATTAATTGTTGTAGCAGGATTTATATATGGTTCAGTTATGCTATATAATAGCTTTGCCCAAGACCTTCCAGATATTAAGAGCCAATTCGAAGCTAACTTTGATCGTTTAAAGGAAACTTTAGCTTTAGCGTTGGGGATGTCAAAAGAGTCTGTAGAAGGAGCTTTAAAAAGCTTTGCAAGTGGTGGTAAATATCTGGCTGATGCACTAACTGCTACAACAAGAACTATTATAAATATTGGTCTTTTGCCGGTATATACATTCCTAATTCTATTCTATAGAGATAAATTCCGTGAATTTGTTTCTATGCAAATTAAGTCTGATAAAGAAGAAATAGCGCAAAATATATTGGATCAGGCGGCACATGTAGTTCCAAAATATTTAAAGGGTTTATTGCTGGTATGTTTTATTCTTGTTGGACTGAATTCTCTTGGTTTTTATTTGATAGGTGTAGAATTTGCCTTAATGTTTGGGATTATAGCTGCTCTGTTTAATTTAATACCGTATTTAGGAACTGTGCTCGGTTATGGGTTTGTCTTTATTTTCGTATTGGGAACTCAATCTCCATCTGTCGCTTTTTCCGTTTGTATTCAATTTTTCATAGTTCAGTTTATTGAGAATAATATCTTAACCCCCAATATTACAGGGTCTTACGTTAATATAAATCCTTTAGTAATTATTCCTTCATTGATTGCTGCCGGAATGATATGGGGCCTTCCCGGAATGTTAATTATAATTCCTTATATAGGATTATTTAAAATAGCATGTGAAAATATAGACGAACTTAAACCGATAGGTTTTTTATTAGGTACAAAGGGAACCAAGCGACATTCAATTACAATAAAATCGTTACAAAAAAGATTTGGTTGGCTGGAAGAAGATTGATGGTGTGTGTAAGTTCAACTAGGGCAATAAAGCTACATACCATTAATATCTATATCAAAAGAATAAGGGATTAATTCCCTGGTAAATGATAAAGCCAATAAAATATATAACAGCATTAGTTTTTATACTCGTCACAGCTCGCGTACAAGAGGGATACGCCGATAGTTACAGGAATGAATCTATAGAGCATTTACAAACTGAAATTGTCGACAATAAGAATAATGAACCTTCAACTACCGGTAAAAACTTTAGTGTAACTTTTGGGAAGTTAGACTTTCACATTGAAGGGCAAGGTTTGCAAAACACTGCTGAAATCCGCTTTCAGGAAGGAGCAAAGCATAGCGTAGATTCATATGATGCCTATTATCTAAAACCTTTTAATTCAAATTATGTAGGTCTTTTTTCTATAGTAGATACTACAAAAGTTCAAATTAACTCACTGCCGTATAACTTAGAAAAAAGGACAGAAATCCCATTAGATGTTGTAACTACGGCATCAGGAGATTATAAATTACACTGGAGCACTCCAACAAGTATACCAGAATCATGGTCAGTGAAAATAATTGATAATATAAATGACACTGAATTTTATTTAACTGTTGCTGATTCCATAGAAATAACGGTAGCGGCGAACGCAAAATTAGTAACTCAAAGTGAGAGGTTTACTATTGTAATTGAAGGCACAACTGTTACATCTCAGATAGCAGGAGCAGAAGGGTGGAGGTTATTATCATCCCCGGTTGAAACGAAATTCGACTCTTTGATTGGTGATGTTTGGACGCAGGGATATCTTGGTTCAGATTCTCCAGCTAGTGGTTCATCCAATGTGTTTACTTATGATGAAACCATACGAGGTTCTCTGAATAATGGGTTTACGTCATTGAGTGATCAATCTGATACACTCCGTAGATCACAAGGCTACGCTATGTATGTTTATGCAGATGACAATGCTGAAACAGCGGGAGTACAAGGAGGGTTTCCTAAAATAATTACACATAAGGGGTTTATTCCTACTTCAGATGTAGAAGATGTTTTTCTAAGCTATACAGGCGATGCCGGGGAAGAGGATAATGGTTGGAACCTTATTGGTAATCCGTTTGGTAAAACGATGCAAGTTAAAGATATGGGATTTGCGAATGAGACAGATCTAAACAACTCAGTGTATGTATATCGAAATGGAGCGTATAAAGCATTGAATGCAAATGGAGTTAGCAATACTGATACCGTTGGGGTAGGAGAAGGCTTTTTCGTGAAGGTGGATAATCCTGTAACCTATACATTCCCGATTGCTTCTACATCGATGAAAAAGTCGGACGTATATTTTCGGAGTATTGATTTTGAGCTAAAAGGACAGGGACTACATAACTCTGCAAAAGTTAGATTCTATGAAAATGCCAAGTATACACTTGATGCAGATGAAGCCTATTATTTAGATTCATATAATGCGGACTACCTAGGGCTATTTTTTAGCCAAGACGAAACGGCTTTACAAGTTAACTCCTTTCCGTATTACCCTGAAAAAGCTATAGAAATACCCCTACATGTTGAAGCTTCAGAGACCGGGATGTATACTTTAAGTTGGGATGAGGACATAAATATTCCGTCATCGTGGTCTATTAAATTACTTGATAATAAAACAGGCAGCCAATTCAATGTAATGAAAACGGATTCTCTACAATTTAAAATTGAAGGCAAAGCTAAATCCAGACAACCGATAAAAGACCAGGTGTTGTCCGCTCCTTTTCCAAAATTGAAGAAAGCTGCAAACACAGAACGTTTTACTATTATAGTAGAACGCAATACGACCGTTAGCATGGAGGAAGAGACGAACGAAGTTCCCACGTTTAGTTTAGATCAAAATTACCCAAACCCGTTTAACCCAAGTACTATTATTTCATATAGTATAGCCAAGGCTGGGCCGGTAAAGGTTACTGTTTATAACGTCATGGGTCAGCAAGTAGCGACTCTAGTCAATGCCACCAAAGTGATTGGGAATTATCAAATAGAATGGAATGCCACAAGCCAAGCCAGTGGAATCTATTACTATCGTTTAACTACTCCTGAACAAGTGATCACTCGACAGATGACGCTGATTAAATAATCAGCTCACAGACTCTGAATTAAAAAGAACAATTCACAAAATAGAAATATTGAATATTCCTTGTTGGATGTTGGATGTTGGATGTTGGATGTTCAATACATCTCACCCCATCCCATAAAACTCGGCCTTTTCTTTATGATAGGGTTCAAAGATCTTTTTAAGAGATTGATTTTCAGCCAATTCAAGGTCAGAATCTTTTTGGATTAACTGTTTAGCTTTTTCTTTTGCTTGAGCTAAAATGAATTGATCTTCTACTATATCAGCTACTTTAAAATCCGGCAGACCACTTTGTTTGGTGCCTAAGAAATCTCCCGGACCCCGAAGTTTGAGATCCGCTTCCGCAATTTTGAATCCATCATTAGTTTCCTCCATAGTTTTAAGGCGAAATGCACCAGCTTTGCTCACTTTTACATCAGGCATCAAAATGCAATAGCTTTGGCGTTCGCCCCGACCAATTCTTCCTCGCAGCTGATGAAGTTGTGAAAGTCCGAATCGCTCAGCGTGTTCAATGATCATGATGGACGCGTTAGGTACATCAACCCCAACTTCAATGACGGTTGTGGAAACCAATATTTGAATTTCATTACTGATGAAGGATTTCATTACGGCATCCTTCTCGTCTGATTTCATTCTTCCATGCAGTAGGCCAACTTCAAAATCAGGAAACCGTTTTTTAAGTTTTTCAAATCCTGCCGTAGCATCTTTTAGATCTAAAGCTTCAGATTCTTCTACCAACGGATAAATTACATAGACCTGTCCGCCATCTTTAACCTCGGTTTCAGCGAAATCATAAACGCCTTCTCTTTTCTTATTTCCACGAATAGCTGTTTTAATGGGTTTTCGTCCTGCTGGTAATCCTTTAATAATAGATATATCCAGATCAGCATAAACGGTCATCGCCAAGGAGCGGGGGATAGGAGTGGCGCTCATTACTAAAATGTGAGGATGAGATCCTTTGTTTAATAATTCGGCTCGCTGCTTTACTCCGAAACGATGTTGCTCATCAATTACAGCTAATCCTAATTTATGAAAACGAACATCCTGTTGAATAATAGCATGAGTACCAACTACGATCTGGCAACCTCCTCCTTCAAGATCGGTAAGTACATCCATCCGGAGTTTCGATTTTTGCCCACCAACTAACAGACGAACATTAATATCCAGACTTTTTAAATGCTCAGCTAGCGTTCGGTAATGCTGTTCAGCAAGTATTTCAGTTGGAGCTAAAAAAGCAGCTTGAAATCCATTATCTAAAGCCATTAGCATTGCTCCAATAGCAACGATAGTTTTACCGGCACCTACATCTCCTTGTATAAGTCGGTTCATTTGTTTGCCGGAACGAACGTCTTTTTTTATATCTGCCAATGAAGTTTTCTGTCCTTCGGTGAGCTGAAAGGGGAGAAGTTCATTAAAATATTTAGAAGTATAGTTTCCGGTTTCTGATAATACATGTCCGCTTTTACGTTCTTCTACAGTATGATGAATTTTTTCCATACTCATCTCAAAAAGAAACAATTCTTCAAACTTAAAGCGATTCAAAGCTCTTTTATGTTCGCAATGATCCTCTGGAAAATGAATCATGCGGTACGCTTCAGAACGCGAAGGAAAATTCATTTCTCGAACAAGTTCTTCAGGGAGATATTCACTGATGTTGACTTGCTCTAACAGCGTCTCGATCCAACCCGACACAATTTTATTAGTCAGCCTGGCTTTACTGAATTCTTTATTACTCGGATAAATGGGTACAATTTTGGAGAAACTCGCAACGCCACCTTCTTCAGAAAGTTTATCAACCTCAGGGTGAGCAATAGAAATTGATTTTCCATATCGTTTTGCTGGACCAAAAAAAGCAACTAGGTCTCCTTCCTTAAATATCTTCTTAAAATAGGAAGCCCCGCGAAACCAAACTCCTTTAACAATTCCGGTACCATCATTGATGGCAACTTCCAGACGCTTACTTCTTTTAAAGCCCACTTCTTGCAGATTAACGACTTTACCAACAATAGTCACTTCTTCACCTGATCCCATGAGGTGTTTAACTTTTTGGACATTACTACGATCAAGATATCGGCGCGGGAAAAAATTAAGTAAATCGCGTTCAGTACAAATACCTTCTGTAGCCAAAGCCTCCAGGCGTTTTGTACTTAAACCTTGTAGTTTTGAAATAGACAATTGTTATATAGTTATATATCAGTTAATAAATTATCACGTCAAAAAAGAAAGAAATACCTTCAAATGAAGTTCCATTAAGGGTGATATGAAATATTTAAGAAATAAAGTTCGAAATTATTTTTAGAAGTACAGAAAAAAGCTATATATTTGCAAGCTCTAGATTTGATGGCAATAACCAAACAATTTGAACTGTGCCAACTATACAACAACTTATTCGAAAAGGTAGAAAAAGCAAGACCCGAAAGACAACAGCTCCTGCAATGCAGGGTTGTCCACAAAAGCGTGGTGTTTGTACTCGTGTTTATACTACTACCCCTAAAAAGCCGAACTCAGCTCTACGTAAAGTAGCTCGTGTTCGTTTGACTAATGGAATTGAAGTTTCAGCTTACATTCCCGGTGAAGGTCACAACTTGCAAGAGCATAGTATTGTGTTAATTCGCGGCGGACGTGTAAAGGATTTACCTGGTGTTCGTTACCATATTATACGTGGTACACTTGATACTGCCGGTGTAGACGGAAGAACTCAAAGCCGTAGTTTGTACGGTACTAAACGCCCAAGAGGGTAAAACTAGAATTTTAGATTGACCGAGCATGCGTAGAAAGACAGCAGAAAAACGAGATGTACAGCCGGATCCAATTTTTGAGGATAAGCTAATTACACGTTTTGTAAACAATTTGATGAGAGATGGCAAGAAGAATGTTGCTCGTAAGATTGTTTATCAAGCATTTGAAATTATTGAAGAGAAAACCGGAGAAACCGGTATAGACATTTTTAAATCAGCTATGCAGAATGCGACTCCAGTTGTGGAAGTTAAATCTCGTAGAGTTGGTGGAGCTACCTACCAGGTGCCAATGGAAGTTCGTCAGGAACGAGGTACGGCATTAGGTATGAGGTGGTTAATTCGCGCGTCACGTTCACGTAATGATAAGTCAATGTCATTGAGATTATCACGTGAATTGATGGATGCTTCTAACAACGAGGGTGGAGCTGTTCGTAAGAAAGACGAAGTTCACCGTATGGCAGAAGCAAACAAAGCATTCGCTCATTTTAGATTTTAAAAGTATTTCGAGATTATCATGGCAGAAGTAAAACAAAAAGATCCCAAAGTAATAGACCAAATGCGCCGCACGCGTAACATTGGTATTATGGCGCATATTGACGCTGGTAAAACCACCGTTACAGAGCGTATCCTTTTTTATACAGGTCGTAGTCACCGTATTGGTGAGGTTCATGATGGAGCCGCTACTATGGATTGGATGGAGCAAGAGCAAGAGCGTGGTATTACTATTACTTCTGCAGCTACTCATTGTATTTGGAAAGATCACCGTATTAACATTATTGATACTCCTGGTCACGTTGACTTTACTGTAGAAGTAGAGCGTTCATTACGTGTGCTTGATGGAGCTGTTTTTGTATTGTGTTCTGTAGGAGCTGTTCAGCCTCAGTCAGAAACTGTATGGCGTCAGGCTAATAAGTATAAAGTACCTTGCATGGCGTTTGTAAATAAGATGGACCGTACCGGTGCTGATTTTTACAATGTTGTTTCTCAGCTTGATGAAAAGCTGAATGCAAATCCTATTCCTATTCAGATTCCTATTGGTTCTGAAGAGAACTTTAAAGGTGTTGTTGATCTATTGAACATGCGTGGTATCGTTTGGGACGATGAGTCTTTCGGTGCTAAGTATGATGAGATTGATATTCCTGAAGATCTAGCTACTAAAGCTGCTGAATATAGAGTTCAATTGATCGAAGCTATTGCTGATCATGATGAGTCTTTGATGGAAAAGTATCTAATGGAAGAAGAAATTTCAGAGGATGAAATTCTTGCGGCAATTAGAAAGGCTACCATCGCTAAAGATATTACTCCTGTAATGTGTGGAACTGCATTGAAGAATAAAGGTGTGCAGGCTATGCTTGATAGAGTTATTTCTTTCATGCCTTCTCCTTTAGATGTTCAAGCTGTAAAAGGTATAAAGCCTCACACAGAAGAAGAAGTAACTAGAGAAGCTGATGTAGATGAGCCGTTTTCCGCTTTAGCATTTAAAATCATGACTGATCCTTATGTAGGAAAGTTAACGTTTGCTAGAGTTTATTCTGGACGCCTAGAAAAAGGTTCTTATGTATTAAACTCTTCTACAGGGAAGAAAGAAAGAGTTGGGCGTTTGCTTGAAATGCATGCTAACTCTAAGAAAGATATTGAAGTTGCACAGGCTGGTGACATTGTTGCAGTAGTAGGTGTAAAGGAAGTTTATACAGGGGATACTCTTTGTGATCTTGATGATCCAGTTATCCTTGAGCAAATTACTTTCCCAGAGCCGGTTATTAAACTAGCTGTAGAGCCTAAGACAAAAGCAGATAGTGAAAAACTTTCAGCTGGTCTACAAAAACTTGCAGAAGAGGATCCTACTTTCCAAGTAAGAACTGATGATGAAACAGGTCAGACAACAATTGCGGGAATGGGTGAATTACACCTTGAGATTATTGTTGATCGTTTGAAGCGTGAGTTTAAAGTAGAAGCAAACGTTGGTGCTCCTCAGGTATCTTACAGAGAAACTATTTCTAAGCCAGTTGAGCATAGAGAGCTTTACAAAAAGCAGTCTGGTGGTCGTGGTAAATTTGCTGATATTCAGTTTGAAATTGCTCCAATTGAGTACTTTGCTGAGTATGATGGTAAAAAAGACCGTATTTCTGAAGAAGATGGATTTATGTTCATCAATGAGATTGTAGGTGGTAATATTCCTAGAGAATTTATCCCTTCAGTACAAAAAGGATTTAAGGCAGCGCTAGAAAATGGTATTCAAGCCAACTACGCTGTACAAAACATTGGTGTAAGGCTATTTGATGGTTCTTATCACGATGTGGATTCTGACCAATTGAGTTTTGAGCTTGCAGCAAAGCTAGGATTTAGAAATTCAGCTAAAAAAGCGAAGCCTCAATTACTTGAGCCAGTTATGAAAGTGGAGGTTACAACTCCTGAAGAATATATGGGTGATGTAATTGGTGACTTAAATAGTCGTCGTGGTATCATTCAAAGCATGGATACAAACAAAGATGGTTCAGTTGTAAAAGCAAATGTGCCTCTTTCTGAAATGTTTGGATACTCTACTGATGTAAGATCCCTGACTCAGGGTCGTGCAGTGTACTCAATGGAGTTTGAAGAATACACAGCAGTTCCTGAAAAGATTGCTCAGGAAATTATCGAAAGTCAATCATAAGAATTTAATAAAAACAAGACAAAGACATGGCAAAAGAGACCTTTCAACGCACCAAGCCGCATGTAAATGTGGGAACGATTGGACACGTAGATCACGGTAAAACTACGCTGACAGCAGCAATCACGACTGTAATGGCGAAGAC
>JBDVIC010000016.1:0-19113 GCA_039962805.1 Balneola sp.
CAACTGAGTATCTAAGTGATTGGGTTAATCGTTCAATCTAATTCATCTCGAAAAGAGTTCAAACCACAACAGTACGCCCAAACATTCACATACATCTGAAAATCTAATTCATCTCGAAAAGAGTTCAAACCACAACACGCGCTCGCACCACCTGAGAACAAAGAAAAATCTAATTCATCTCGAAAAGAGTTCAAACCACAACCCTTGATGATAATGTAAGCCCTGTCTACTAAATCTAATTCATCTCGAAAAGAGTTCAAACCACAACGACACGAGGGATTATTTAAAGAATCTGAATAATCTAATTCATCTCGAAAAGAGTTCAAACCACAACGAAGCTGACGATATTAATGGAACTATACAAATCTAATTCATCTCGAAAAGAGTTCAAACCACAACGGCTCTATAATTCTTACAAGATCTAACTCTAATCTAATTCATCTCGAAAAGAGTTCAAACCACAACCTGCTATTCTCTGTAGATACTCAAGCTGTTAATCTAATTCATCTCGAAAAGAGTTCAAACCACAACAGTAGGTTATTCATTGGATGCCTCGAATCTAATCTAATTCATCTCGAAAAGAGTTCAAACCACAACTAGATGGCTCAATATTTACCTTTCCGTCTTAATCTAATTCATCTCGAAAAGAGTTCAAACCACAACAGCTCATTGTTAGACGTTTATAAGCCTTACAATCTAATTCATCTCGAAAAGAGTTCAAACCACAACCTTTCTAAGCCATTTAGAGATGTTCTTTATAATCTAATTCATCTCGAAAAGAGTTCAAACCACAACGTAGTAACATTTCGATAGTATAAATACTTAAATCTAATTCATCTCGAAAAGAGTTCAAACCACAACAATAAATATAAAAAGCGAAAATGAAAAAAGAATCTAATTCATCTCGAAAAGAGTTCAAACCACAACGTAAAAGAGCAAAGAGACGTAAGAGATAGTAATCTAATTCATCTCGAAAAGAGTTCAAACCACAACGCATTTACAGATCTGCCGGCATCTGTAACCAATCTAATTCATCTCGAAAAGAGTTCAAACCACAACCCAATGGTGTAAAAAGCAAAATTGTGTATTAATCTAATTCATCTCGAAAAGAGTTCAAACCACAACTAAACAAGTTTGGAAAGAGTTGACGGCGCTAATCTAATTCATCTCGAAAAGAGTTCAAACCACAACAACGATTTAAAAGAACAGAAATTATGATACAATCTAATTCATCTCGAAAAGAGTTCAAACCACAACTCAGGCGGCGAAATTGCCACAGATACTACAATCTAATTCATCTCGAAAAGAGTTCAAACCACAACTAAGAACGATTTCACGGTATGTATTTAAACAATCTAATTCATCTCGAAAAGAGTTCAAACCACAACAGTTAACGGTAAGTGTTACAAGCGGTTCATAATCTAATTCATCTCGAAAAGAGTTCAAACCACAACGCTTATGCTTTATATTCCATGAGTCAAATTAATCTAATTCATCTCGAAAAGAGTTCAAACCACAACAGAAGTGGCCTATTGTACTTACCTGGTTAAAATCTAATTCATCTCGAAAAGAGTTCAAACCACAACAAATATCAAAAATTGGTTCGTCTATAAATGAATCTAATTCATCTCGAAAAGAGTTCAAACCACAACTTTTTATATTGATCATTAAAAACATAAATTTTAGTAAAACTTAAAGAATGAAAAATAAAAAAGAATCTTCCATACAAAACAAGCAGGGAAGGGCTCGAATAGTTACAGACTCCAAAAGTGGTATACGTATGCTCACCAGAGGCAACAAGCTTACAAAAGAAGAGATTGATAAGGACTTTCCAAAAGATGGGTCTAGAGAAAATGATATTATTCGTAGTTCTTATGGGTTAGATGGAAATGATGGATCCGTTAAAATCGTACAATTTAATTTCAAGAAAGCCCATTGAAATGATAAACCCTTCAAAAAGGTTATTCATAGAAAGACAAAGGGTTAAAAGATTTGTATCTTTCAGTCTATTCGAATTTTAAACATTTTTTGAAATGAGCGACAAATTTAAAAGTACCAAACAAACATTTGAAACAGGTAACGGGGAAGCAACTTTTTATAGCCTTCCTAAATTGGCAGAACTGGGTTACTCAAAAGTAAGCAGACTTCCATTTTCCATAAAGATATTGTTGGAAGCTGTGTTACGCGAAAACGATGGATATGCGATCACAGATGCAGACATCGAAACACTAGCAACATATAACGCGGAAAGTCCGGAGGGAGAAATTCCTTTTAAACCATCTCGTGTAGTTCTTCAGGATTTCACAGGAGTTCCTGCCGTGGTAGATCTAGCGGCACTCCGTTCCGCAATGCAACGAATGGGAGGTAAAGCAACAGACATCAACCCTCAAGTTCCCGTTGATCTGGTAATTGATCACTCCGTACAAGTAGATATGTTCGGGCAAGACGCTGCGCTCATGTTCAACGTAGAAAAAGAAATGGAGCGTAACAACGAACGTTACGAATTCCTGAAATGGGGTAAAGAAGCTTTTGATAATTTTAGAGTAGTACCTCCGGGACGTGGTATTGTTCACCAGGTGAATTTAGAGTATTTAGGTCGTGGAGTATTTACTCGCGAAGAAGCAGATGGTACAAAAACCGCTTATCCTGATACATTAGTTGGTACAGATTCACACACAACAATGATTAATGGACTCGGAATTCTAGGCTGGGGTGTTGGTGGAATTGAAGCGGAAGCTGCAATGCTTGGTCAGCCAATTTCTATGTTAGTGCCTGAAGTTGCCGGAATGAAATTAACCGGAAAACTTCGTGAAGGTGTTACAGCTACCGATTTAACACTTACAGTAACTCAAATGCTTAGAAAGCATGGAGTGGTTGGTAAATTTGTGGAATTTTATGGTGATGGTATCAGCAATATGAGTTTACCTGATAGAGCTACCATTGCAAATATGGCTCCTGAGTATGGCGCAACAATGGGTTTCTTCCCAATTGATAGTGAGTCTCTTCGATATATGAGAAGAACAGGTCGTTCAGAAGAATTGGTAAACCTTGTTGAAAACTATACTAAGGCACAGGGATTATTTAGAACAGATGATACTCCTGATCCTGAATTTTCTACTACACTTGAATTAGATCTAAGCACAGTTGAGACTTCGCTTGCAGGACCAAAACTTCCGCATGATAGAATTACGCTTAGCAATATGAAGCAAGCGTTCGAAACTTCATTAACAAGTGATAATCCTACTATGGGATTCAATCTTGCTAAAGAACGCTTAACGAGCAAAGGCATATTCAAAAATGGGCAAGATATTGAAATGACACATGGTGATGTAGTAATTGCTGCTATCACAAGTTGTACAAACACTTCTAATCCTAGTGTAATGTTAGGTGCGGGTATTGTTGCTAAAAAAGCTGTGGAGCGTGGATTGAAAGTTCCGGCTTATGTGAAAACATCATTAGCACCCGGTTCTAGAGTGGTAACCGAATATTTGCAAGAAGCAGGTTTAACTGAGTACATGGATAAGCTTGGATTCAACTTAGTTGGATACGGATGTACTACTTGTATCGGTAACTCAGGACCACTACCCGAAGCAGTTGAAACAGCGATTAAAGAAGGCGATCTAATTGCTGCAGGTGTTCTTTCAGGAAATAGAAACTTTGAAGGAAGAATTCATCCATGGGTAAAAGCTAATTTCTTAGCTTCACCTCCATTAGTAGTAGCTTATGCTCTTGCAGGAACAGTTAACATCGATCTTAACAATGAGCCAATTGGAAAAGACAAAGATGGAAATGATGTCTATCTGAAGGAGATCTGGCCAACTACAGAAGAAATTGCAGAGCATTTAGATAATGCAATCCGTCCGGATCTTTTTGATAAAATGTATTCTGATATTTTTGAATCACCGACTTGGGAAGAAATTCCGGTTTCAGGTGGAGATCAGTTTGCATGGAGTGAAGATTCAACATACATCCAAGAGCCGCCATTTTTCATGGATATGAAAGAAGAGCCGGAGCCGATCAAATCAATTGAAGGAGCTCGAGTTCTTGTTAAAGTTGGAGATTCGATCACTACCGATCATATTTCTCCAGCAGGTAACATCAAAGAAGATGCTCCTGCCGGCGAATACCTAAAAGCTCATGGTGTTGAGAAAAAAGATTTCAACTCTTATGGCTCTCGACGTGGAAATGATCGTGTAATGACTAGAGGTACTTTTGCGAACGTTCGATTTAAGAACCAGTTGGCACCGGGTACTGAAGGAGGATTCACTAAATATTTCCCTGAAGATAAGGTAACAACGATCTATGACGCTTCTCTAAAATATAAAGAGAGTAATACTCCATTGATCGCAATTGCTGGTAACCAGTATGGAACAGGATCATCACGTGACTGGGCTGCTAAAGGAACAAATCTTTTAGGAGTGAAAGCAGTTATTGCTGAATCTTACGAGAGAATTCACAGATCAAACCTAGTTCAAATGGGAGTTCTTCCGCTACAATTTAAAGATGGTGATACACCGGAGTCTTTAGGGCTTGATGGTTCAGAAAGATTCAACATTGAGTTAGATGATAACATCAAAGCTCGTGGCGAAGTAAATGTTACTGCGGTAAAAGAAAGTGGAGAAGCTATCACTTTTACAACTAACAGTAGAATTGATACTCCGGTTGAAGTTGATTACTACCGCAACGGTGGAATTCTTCATACTGTACTTTTAGATTACCTAAAGAAGAGTAAGAACTAAAGAATTAGTTTTAAAATTTAAAAGCCCTGTACATAATCATGTGCAGGGCTTTTTTTGTGTAAAAGAGTCAGTTTCAAGTTCTAACCTTGTATAAATTTTTCATTGCAAACAGTTGTGCAGCTATTTTTCGAAGTGGTGTATTGAGAAGCAGAAAAACGAGTGAGCTCTTAATCCAAGGTATTTTTTGCTCTCTGCCTAAAAACATATTCAGCTCAGCTCTTCTAGCGGCTTTATTTACAATCCTACGTTGTTCGGAGTTATACTTTGAAAGTATCTGCTCTTTTTTTGATGGATTATTTTGAATATCGGCGAGTGATCGAGCCAACGTCCATGCTCCAATCCAACCAAGATTCATTCCTTGTCCTCCAATAGGACTGACTACATGGGCAGCATCTCCGGCTAATACAATTCTATTATTATAAAATTCCTCAGCCATAAAATGTTGTACACCAAAAGTACTCAACATAGAGCATTTTGCTCTGGAGAGATCGTATCCAATTCTAGCATTAATTAAAGCAGTTAGTATTTTTTGAGAAGGTTCAGGTATGTAACTTTCTGTTCTTACTACCCATCTTCTCATTCCTTTGGGCAATGGAAAAGATTCTATCATGCCGTTTTTGGGTAAAAAAACTACAGCTTCTTCTCCTAACTCTGTTATGTCCTTGAAGTCTCCCATGATATAAGTATCGGGGTATTTTTTACCATCATACCGAATTCCGATACTTTCTCGAACAAAACTATTTTTGCCATCGCAGCCTATGAGAAAATCTGAGGTTATTGCATGCTCTTGGCTATCTTTTTTGTACCAGCAAACTACATTGTCTTTATTTTGATGAATAGTTTTAACTTCAGCTTCGGTTATGAGTCCATGAGGATTTAAATCAAGAAATTTCTGTGTTAAAATTTGTTCAGTTGTGAATTGAGGACAAGCTAAGATGAAATTGTAAGGTTCATCTAGCTCTTCAAAATTTATTTCACCGAGCTTCTGTTTTCCATTATGAGCAATGCCTTTTTTGATTTGAATTCCTTCTTCTAGAAACTTTTCGTCAAGGTCGAACTGGCTAAATAATTCTAATGAAATTGGATGTATTCCTAATGATCTGGAATCTTGAACCGGTGTACTTCTTTTTTCAACAATTGTGCACTCAATGTTCAATTTCGAAAGTGCAATTCCTAAAAAAAGTCCCACAGGACCTCCACCAACAATGGTAATATGTAGTGGTTTATTACTCATAAATGAGGATTAGTCGGTAAGGAAAATACTTTTGAACTTTCCAGCCAGTAGGAGCAATATCAGTAAGCTCTTGAAAAGTATAGCTTCTTTTAATTGATATAAGTCCATCATATGAAATAAAGGAGTTCCAAAAGATTAAATTAGAAGAAACATAGAAGAAGGAGTAAGCCACATCACTTCGAGAAAGGTCATTAAAGATCACTTTTTTTTCAGCAAGTTGTTCTGCTTCATTACAGATACTTTGTAAAGTTGATCTGGTTAAGTGATGCAGTAAATGATTAGAAATCACAAAATCGAATTTCTCACCTTGTTTTACTAATTCTTTCGAGTGCTTGTATTCGAATTTAATATTTGAGGGAGCATTTAACGAACGAGCATATTTAACAGAGCGTTTGTCTGTTTCAATAGCAGTGATGTTGAGATGATACCCATCTTTTTTTGCGAGCTTATAAAGATGTATGGGAATATCTCCCCCACCAAAGCCAATATCTAATAAAGTTGCAGTTCCATTTTGTAATTCAAGAACAGGGCGGATCTCATTCTTATAAAGTGTATTCCATCGTGATAAAAACTGATTTATCCATCGAAACTGTTTATAGGTATTTTTAAGCTTAACGAGATTACAATCCGGCGAATCCATTCGCTCTTGAAGTTCCGTATTTCTGGTTTTTAGAAATAAAGGCATATCAACTAATGGATAGTAAACCGCTCTCGATAGTAAGTCCGGGACCAAATGCCATAGGAAGTATTTTAGATCCTTTTTTGGGCGCGGATTTCATGAGTTCATCTAGAACAAAAAGTACAGTTGCACTACTCATGTTACCGAACTCTGACAGGGTTTTTCTGGATGCGCTTACTTGGTGTTCTTGAAGTTCCAAGCTAGATTCAATTTTATCAATAATAGCTCTCCCCCCAGGATGTAATGCCCAATAATCTATATCTGAATAGTTGAGTTCATAGTCATCAAATAAAGGCTGGATGACTTGCTTTAAATTCGCTTCTATAATGTCTGGCACATAGGTTGATAAGATCATATCAAAGCCGTGATCACCGATATCCCAAGCCATATCTTTTTCTCCATTTTCAGTTAATGAGGAAGAAAAACCGTGAATTTTGAGAGCCTGATTTGGAGATTGCTTTTGACTTACTAATGCTCCGGCAGAGCCGTCGGCAAAAACAGAAGCTGAAATCAAGTTGTCAAGATCAGATTTATGCTGAAAATGAAGAGAACAAAGTTCGGTGGCGATAATTAGAACAACAGCCTTAGAATCGTTTTCGCAAAAAGAGTGTGCCATTTTAAGAGCAGGGAAAGCGGCAAAACATCCCATAAATCCCAGATGAAAACGGTGTGTAGAAGGTTTCAGCTTTAAATTCTTAACAAGATCGTAATCTGGTCCGGGAGCATAGAAACCTGTACAAGAAACAGTAATTACATGAGTAATGTCTTCGTTTGATATATGCTTATTTCTATCAAGAAGCTTTTGACCTGTTTCTATAAAAAGCTTTGACGCCTCTTTCTTATATATGTCATTTCGTTCAGAAGTAGTCGGAGTTGTTCCTGATGAACCATTCAAATACGGGTTTACTTTTTCCGTTTGATGAAATTCATCGATTACAGAATGACGTTTTTCTATACCTGATTGAGAATAAATTCTATGTAAAATAGCTTGTGTTTTGCGATCCTTACCGAGGGTAGATTTCATGATCTCTCTGACAGCATCCTGAGAGTTAGAGCCTTTAGGGACAGATGTTGCAATATCGTGTATGTAAACAGGCATATGATTATATAGTTATGTAGGTAACTACGAATATGCGGAAGAATTAGTTCAGGTATTCAGAAAATGACTGTGACATAAATTGAATAATTACCTTGGCGCGGAACCTTAAATCTTCGAAAGCTTATTAAAACGATAATTGTGTAAGACAGCAGCTACAGATAAACCTGAAATCAATCCGAACCAAAGACCTTCAGCACCATAATCAGAGATGATTCCAAGATAATAACCAACGGGAAAGCCGATTACCCAATAAGAAATGAAGTTAACGATCATTGGGGTTTTAGTATCTTTTAGTCCTCTGAGAGCACCAAATCCTCCGACTTGTAATCCATCAGAAATCTGGAACAATCCGGCCATAAATAATAAAGAGATAGACATTTTGCTTACAACGGGATCATCAGTATATATGCCGATTATGGTTTCCGGAATTGTAAATAATACAATGGCAGTACAGGTCATAACTGCACCGCAAATACCAATGCCCACAAACCCACGAAAACGTGCGTTTTGTGGGGAGCCCTGTCCTATTGAAAAACCTACTCTTTGTGTTATTGCCATTGATAGTCCAAAAGGGATCATAAATAAAGTTGCGGCGACATTAATTGCAATCTGGTGAGATGCGGAAGCTTCAACACTCAAGGTTCCCATAAGTACACTAACCGCAGCAAATAGTAAAACCTCCATGGCAGAACTAGCTCCATTTGGAACACCAACTTTCAAAAATTCTCGAAAAATAATTGGATCTGGACCTTTTGTACGAGCAAAAATATCAAATCTTTTAAAGGGTTTGAATCGCATCATAAAGCCAATAAATACTATAGCAGCAAATAAATTGATCAGTGAAGTGGCATAGCCGGCGCCCACAGCACCCATACCGGTTATCCCAAAGGCACCATACATAAAAATGTAATTTGCACCGATATTTAGAATTAAACTTGCAGCGGCAATGTACATGGCAGGTTTAGTAACAGATAATCCCTCACTAAAATATCGTACTCCGGCATAAGAAAATAGAGGAAGAAGTCCCCAGGAAATAGCTTTTAAATATTCTGTAGATATTGGAATGATCTCAGGGGTTACTCCTGCTAGATTCATTATTGCATCTAAATTACGTGTAATGAAAAAAGCTGGAATAGTAAGTAACAAAACGAGCCAAAACATTTGCCGAGCACTGGTGCCGATATCCTTGAATCTACGTGCGCCAAGATGTTCTGAAACAATAGGATTGATAGCGATTAATGTTGCCATGCAAAATATAGAAAGGGGAAGATACATGGCGTTTCCAATAGCTACACCAGCAAGGTCAAGTGCGGAGAGATTTCCCGCCATTACAGTATCAGTGACATTTAAGCCCATTCTCATAAGCTGTGTGGCAATAATTGGCCAGCCTAATTTGAGGAGAATAGAACTTTCTTTCTTTATTTTTTGAGAAGTATCCGACATAGTGTTTTTCTAAGCCGGTAATGGTACGAAGAAGTATGACTAATGGTAAACTATTTAAGATTTTTTCCGGAATAAAGATCAAAGCTTAGTGAGAAGGTAGTTCCTTTACCAAGTGTTGAAGAAAAGTCGATAGTCCCATTATGCTCTTCAACTACTTTTTTTGTAATAGCTAGTCCTAAGCCTGTACCGCTCGATTTTGTACTAAAGTTTGGCACAAATATAGAATGGATGTTGTCTTCATCAATACCTTCACCATTATCAGAAATTTCTATGTTGGCTTTATAATTTGCATGCCAACTTTTAATAGTGATGATACCTTTCTGTTTTTTTGGAATAGCTTCGATACCATTCTTTACCAAATTAATGAATACTCGTTGTAACTCATCTTTAGCTCCATGTATATAAAGTGGGTTTTCATTAAGGTTAAGCTCAATGGAGATGGATTTTTCGTTAGAGTATAACTCGGCTACATTTTGAAGAATAGCGTTTAAATCGATCTTAGTAAATTCCTGCTCCATGGGGCGGGCAAACTTAGAGAAATCTGAAGCTATCCTACTTAAAGATTCTATTTGCTCAATCATGTTCGAATTTATTTTGGCAACTTTTTCCTTTAGTTCTTCTTGAGATATATCGGAAGCTTTAATCTGACGATCTAAATGCTGAAGATTGAGTTTCATTGGAGTGAGAGGATTTTTGATCTCATGGGCAACCTGTTGAGCCATTTCCTTCCAAGCGGCTTCTCGTTCTGCTTCAACCAAATCTTTACGGAGTGTTTGTAAACGGTAAACCATAAGATTAAAAGTATTGGTTAGAGCACCAATCTCGTCATTACTTTTAACCGGTATTTTAGTTTCCAGACTTCCATCAGAAATAGTTTTAATACCCTCACTGAGTTGTTCTAAAGGACTTGTCATTCTGTTGGCAATAGCAGCGGCAGCAAAAATGAACAGACCGAATATTAGAACAAATAGACCTGCTAGGTAGCTTACAGTTGTTAGTAATTGCTCATTAAAAGAGGGAGTTTTTAAAAAAGTTGGAATTGCCGCAATATTTGTAACAACACCATCTTCTTTAATCGGAGTATAGCCGATCAGAAACTCAAGGCTTCCTATATTAAATTCTTGTATTTCAATTTCACTTCCTTGGTTAACAATAGAGTTGAATACATTCCAAGGAACTTGGCTAGGAAGTAAGTGTTGTAGAAATATTTGGGGAGCGGTAGAACTAAGCAGCTCATTTCTTTCAAATAAAACAGCATCAGAATTTATTAAAGTACTGGATAGGAGAAGTGTTTGATTGATGTCCCTTGCTTCATCGTTTTCAAACGTTGAATTTATTCCAATTAATTTACTCTCCAATTCCTCAATGGTAATATCTTCGCTTTGTTTAGTAACAGCGAAAGAAGAAGTAGCAATAAGTACAATTAAACAAAAAAGAGAGGCAATAATAAAACGATCAATTAACCGATCTCTAAATTTTCTATTTGCTCCGAAAATGTTGAAGTTTTTCTTCCACTGAAGTAATAATGAGATCAAGAAAACAATCATCAACAAGTAGAAAAAGAAACGCAGTAAAGAATAGATGTGATTAAAGAATGTAATTTCTAAAGTTGATACTTTGATGATAGTACCCGAAGACCTCTTCCAGAATAATTCTACTAAATCTTTATCATTTAATGTTTGTTTTTCGAAGAATAGAGAATCTTGACCTAGTTTTTCCAGAAGATCATCAGGTAACATAGTGTAATTAGGGATCTCTATTGGGAGCCCTGATAATGAAATTCTAGAAAGGTTATTATTTACATATTCACTCAGTAAAAAAGTAGAGTTTTTGTCCTCTTCTTTTCTGCTAGCAATTACAGCTCTCAATGGTTTTCTGTACTGTGGCTGTTCTTGATAAAGAGAGCCAATGATCCAACCTAATTTTTCGTCACTTGCTTGAGATGCGAAAAAAGGGATCCATCCTTGTCTAAATGAAGTGTATTTAGCGGGAGGTTGTTCTAAAGGATTTTTCCTGATAATAGGGCGAAGTCGATCACGCCTTATTAGTTCCTGTTCAAAAGGGACTTCTAAACTGAACATATCATAAGCTTTTGTCCAGCCTGGGGCATTTAAATTTGAAGTAAATTCAGAGATTGGGTCTCCATTACTATCGATTATTTGGATGGAAAAAGAAAAAGATTGCCAATTGGGATTCTGATTGAATAACAACTCAATTTGGGTATTGAACTCAGAAACAATGGCTGAACGATTATTCCCAATTTCATTTAATTCTAGCCCTGAAAGATGATTTTCTAATGAATTTAGAATCTCAATGGTAATATTTTCAATTTCAAGATCACTCTCTTCAGCGAAGTTTTCAGCCTCTTCCATCATAGCTTGTGCACGCCACTCCATTTGACCAAAGTAAAATGGAGTGTAAGCAAGTACTGCAGAGATCAACGAAATACTAAGAAATAATCTTAAGGTAGACTTGGACTTTAAAGTTAAAGTTCTGCTCCATGAAAGATAAGCTCCAGATATTAATAAGAAGTATAAGCCTACTGTTGAGTAAGAAACCCAATTAAATATATCGTCTAGATAAAAAATTTGTAAGATCAATATTGTGATAAAAAAACCACCAGAAACACTTGAGACTAAAAATAATGCATTGGCATCAATAGATCTAAATAGAAGAGTAAGTAAATAAACCACGGACCATGAGGCTGTGATCCATAAGGTGCCCGCTAGAAAATAATAGGTAAGTACATTGAGTTCAGGGATTAGCTGAAGGTCATTTAGGTTGAGTGTAGTTTGTGCAGCTATATTGCAAAGTGATGTAGTAATTCCAACAAATACAGAAGCAATAAGGGTACCAATAACAACAAGAATAGTAATCCCGATAGGAGCTGAGATTTTTTGATTTATATTCTGTTTTGAGTAATAGAAATCAGTAATAAAAATTGATAATACAAAAGCTAGAAAGGTATTCAGTGAAAGATATAATAACTCTGTTTGAACAGCCTTAGCCCCAAAAATAAGTTCTAGGTTTAGAAAGGGTAAAAGAACCCAAGAAAGAACCCAAAGGAAAAATGCTGAAAGCGTAGAGATTAGAAACGTTTTTTCAGAGTCAAAGAAGGAAGAAATTGAAAAAAGCAAAGACACAGCCGCAAATAAGAATAAGAGGACAAGCGTTAATCTTAACTTGGCATGATTTAATTCTCTTGTTTGTTCAAAGGCTTCAACATCTTTTTCTGATACGTAAAGGGTTGCATTAAAATTGGCATCGGCATAAGCTTGATCAAGGGTAAAGATAGTGTCGGGGGGAAGAACATTATCAAGGCTAATATGGATGGGAAGGTTATAATCAAGATCTAGTAAGTCCGGAAGCGTGATCTCAGCTTCACTACCAAGAGCGAGTACATTTTTTTGTTGTAGCTTTATAGCTGATATTAGGGTGTATTTCTCACCCTTTGAATCATAAAAATGTTGTGTAGCTTCTAAGATTGATACATTATAAATAGCTCTTTTGGCAACAGATATCTGCCTAGGCTCTAGATCTTTATAACTATTGGTTGGTGGAATTTTAAACCCCGTCCAAACTAATTCCTGATCATCAGTGATCAATGAAGTACCCCAAAGTGATGGGACGTTATCTAGATGTTCAAAGATTTTATTACGGGGAGCATCTTCATTAATTAATTTTTGAAGTGCACCTGCAAGTAATTCATTTTCTGTTTTGAAGTCTGCAATAAAACGATCAAAAGTTTTAGAAGCTGAAACTACATTCTCCTCTGCTATACTCTTTATCTGTTCTAACGAGCGGTTATTTGCTGAGAACCGAACCTCTAGTATTCCTAGACCCACAAGAATTAGGAATAGGATAGACGATAGAGCATATAGCCTTATTGGTCGATTAGGATTCAAAGTTAGATTAAGTTGGGAATGTTAGTCTCTGGTTCATTATTAAGCACAGAAATAAGTGCTTTAGATGCAAGCATACCGATAGCTTCTCTTGTTTCAAAAGTGGCGCTTGCAATATGAGGTAGTAAAGTACAGTTTGGAGCAGTTAAAAGTTTGGGATGTACTTTAGGTTCGTTTTCGAAAACATCAATACCTGCACCCGAAATTTGATTTGTATGTAAAGCTTCAGCTAATGCTTCTTCATCGACAACAGGACCACGTGAAATATTTATAAGAATGGAGTGATCCGGCATTTCTTCAAACACTTTCTTATTTATCAAATGATGGGTTTCATCCGTAAGTGGGCAGTTCAAACTTAATACATCACTTGTTGAGGTTAGTTCAGAAAGAGAGGGTATAAATTTTGCGTTAAGTTCATTTTCAACCTTTTTAGGGAGAGGGGTGCGGTTGTGATAAGCTATTTTCATCCCAAAAGCAGAAGCTCTATGTGCAAATGCTTGGCCAATTCGTCCCATTCCAACAACTCCAAGTACTTTTCCTCTTAGCTCCATGCCTCTAAAACCGAGAGGCTCCCAACCTTTGAATTCGCCTTCTCTGAGATATTTTTCAGCGGCATTAAATTTGCGAGTGACAGCCATTAATAATCCCATTGCGAAATCACCACAAGCTTCTGTTAATACATCTGGTGTGTTAGCAATTTTTATATTTAAAGCTTTTGCGGCCTTTACATCAATATTGTTATAACCAACTGCAAAATTAGCTACAATTTTGAGTCGTTTACCTTCTTTTAATACAGATTCGGACACTGGATTAGAAAGCATACATAGTAATGCGTCAAAATCAGGGATAGCTTTCTTTAGATTTGATTCGTTTTGAAACTCTCCTTTTTTACCAATGTGCACATCGGCATGCTTTTCCAGATAAGAAATAACATTAGTAGGAATCGGCTCAGTAACAAGAATTTTGAATGATTTCCGAGCCATGGGTCATTTAATCCAGTTCGTCTTTGATATGTGTAATTTTAGCGTCATTCCACATTCTCTCTATATCGTAATAGCGCCTTTTTTCTTCACTCATAACATGAACCACAATATTTACATAGTCCAAAATTATCCAAGCTCTGGAGCTTCCGCCCTCTTTTCTCCACGATTTTTCTGAACATTTGTTAAGTACATCTTCTTCAACAGCATCAGCGAGAGCCTTAACTTGAACATCAGAGTTACCATGACATATTACAAAGTATTCAGCTAGTGTGGTTAATTCAGAGACATCTAATACAGTAATTTCATTTGCCTTTTTACTTAATAAAGCTTCTGTAATAACATCTAGAAGCTCATTTGGGTTTAGATCGTCTTCAGAGTAAGCATTTGAAAATTGTTCTTTTTTTGGCAAAGTATTTGGTAGTATTTAATTAGTATTTAGTGTCTGGTAATCTTTTCCGAGAACAACAGTTACATCAAGATAAAAATCTGAAGATTCTTCTCGAATAATATTTTTTTCGTTAACGCCTAAAGCGTTTGCAACTCTCTTAGCGTTATTAAATGATGAACTTCTAGAAATAACAAAAGTTTCTTCAACATCAAATCGTTCAAAATTTCCAACCTCTACTACATCAAATCCATTACTCCGCAATAGAGAGGTAAAGTTGTTTGCAATACCTGATTCACCACAACCATTTAATACCTCAAGCTGAATAATAGAGCCAATTAATTCCGTAGTTTGATCAGCTCTTTCGTTAAATATTCGAGGGTAAATGATACGAGTAAAAAGTGCAATTAAAAGTCCTAAAAGAAGAACGCTTAAAAACCCAATTGCAGAATTTAGGTAAAGGTTTTGTGGAGATGTATTCTTCTCTTCGTGAGTGTCAGCCATTAAAAATATTAATAGAACATAGGATTAAAACTATTAAAGCGATTGTATCCATATGGAGAAAAGCCATATGAATTATAAGGAACTCTTTGATACTGAAACCTTATAGAAGCGTTATCACTTATTTTATAGTTTAGTTCCGCGTTACTTAACATAACTTGAGGCTCATTCTGGCTAGCGCCATATAAATTACTTCCCCCAAATGGAGAGTGAAAGAATGAAACATCAACTCTTCCTTGAAGTCTATCGCTAAAGGCGATGTTCATTGTGTTGGTATACGCATTCAAGCTTTGGTAAGAGCCTCCAACAGATCCAAAATTCATAGAATAAGAGTGACTCATCTGAACATTGTTTTGGAAAAAACTAGCCAATTTACCTTGTACAGTAGCACTTTGCGAATTTATGATAGAACCTTGATAATCAACTGGTTTTGAAACGTCTCCTCGCATTTGTGCTTCAGCACTAAAACTCAGTATTAATAAAAAAGCGGGAATAAGTAAGTAAAGTGATTTTTTCATGATATAATATTTAGGCTCGTTAACGTTGAACCGCACCTTTAAGTATAATCAAACAACACTTAATAATAAATAGAAGTTCAAATGAAGTTGAATTGAAAAAGAATTAATAAAAAGGTATCTTTCTCAACTTTTGAAAACAGCAATTTAAACCTCCATCCAACCCAAGGAGAGATGAAACTCACCGATTTTAGATACGAACTTGAAGGATTAAACGTACCAGAAGAACCGTTAGAGAAAAGAGACGACGCACGTCTTATGGTTCTTAACAGAGCAGAAAAAACTATTGAACACAAAAAATTCTCAGACATCCATGAGTATTTGAATGAAGGCGATGTAGTTATTTATAATAACACGAAAGTTTTCCCAGCTCGTTTAAATGGTAAGAAAGAAAAGACAGAAGCTGATATTGAAGTGTTTCTTCTTCGTGAGTTACAGCCGGAAAACATGCTATGGGATGTATTGGTAGAGCCTGCCAGAAAAATCCGTATAGGTAATAAATTATATTTTGGCGAAGAAGATGATGAGTTAATGGCAGAGGTTGTTGACAACACAACGTCAAGAGGAAGAACAATTAGATTTTTATTTGATGGCGGTTACGAAGAGCTTTATAAGAAATTAGATGCCTTGGGTAAAATGCCACTTCCTCCTTACATAGAAAGAGAGCCTGTGGATGAAGATAAAGATCGTTACCAAACCGTATACGCAACAGAGCGTGGTGCGGTAGCTGCTCCAACTGCTGGGATGCATTTTACGGAAGATTTGATCAAGAAGATCGAAAAGAAGGGCGTTCAAATGTTGCCTATCACTCTTCATATTGGATGGGGAACATTTCGTAATGTAGAGGTCGAAGACCTTACAAAGCATCGAATGGATTCTGAAAACTACTTCTTATCTAAAGACACTTCTGATAAGATTAACGTGGCTTTGAAATCGAAGAAGAACAAGGTTGTTGCGATCGGTACAAGTGCTGTACGAGCTATTGAAACGAGTGTAATGGCAAGCGGAATGTCGAAGATGGGAACCGGTTGGACAGATAAGTTTATATATCCACCCTATCCATTTAAGATTACGGAAGGCTTGATCACAAACTTTCATAGACCAGAGTCCACTCTATTAATGCTGGCAGCAGCTTTTGGTGGGTATGACTTTATGATGGAAGCTTACGAAGAAGCAAAAAAGGAAAACTATCGTCTATTTTCGTTTGGCGATGCAATGTTGATTATTTAATTGGAAAAAAAGGCGGTCATAATTCCGGCTGCCGGATCCGGAACCAGAATGGGTTCCGATATTCCAAAGCCATTCATCAAGATATCTGGAAAGTCTATATTGCAGCGCTCTATAGAATGTTTTCTGGATATTGATGAGCTTAGTCAGGTGGTTGTAGCCACTTCGGATGAGTACTTTGATGATTGCCATTCTATTTTTTCTAGTTTTGATGCACCAGGAATTTCGTTTGATGTAATTAAAGGAGGGAAAGAGCGTCAACACTCTATTTGGAATGCTCTTCAAATTATTCAGCCTAATGTAAGCCTAGTGGCTATTCATGATGCAGTAAGGCCTTTCGTTAATTCTGATAGAATTAAAGAGTGCTTTGATGTGGCGCAAAGATTTGGTGGTGCAGTGCTTGGGGTGCCGGTAAAAGATACAATCAAAAAAATCGATGAAGACTCTTTCATTAAAGAAACGCCTTCTCGTTCAAGTTTGTGGCAAGCTCAAACGCCTCAGGTATTTAAAAAAGATTTGATTATTGAGGCATATAGAACGGCACTAAAAGAAAACTTTCTTGGGACAGATGACGCTTCATTAGTAGAGCGTATGGATAAGCCCGTAAAGATGGTGGGAAGCAATCGCGAAAACTTCAAAATTACTTATCCTATAGATTTAGAAATTGCAAAACTCATTATTGAAAACGGCTTATGAGAAACATTAGAATCGGATATGGCTACGACGTGCATAAGTTGGTTGAGAATCGAAAGCTAATTCTTGGAGGGATAGAAATCCCATTTGAATTAGGATTAGCCGGTCATTCTGATGCAGATGTTTTGTTGCATGCAATTACGGATGCCTTACTTGGGGCAGTAGCATTGGGAGATATTGGCAAGCATTTTCCGGATACAGACCCTCAATATAAAAATGTTGACAGTCGCGTTTTGTTACGTGATGCGTATAAGATGGTTAGGGACTCGGGATATGAATTAGGAAATCTCGATGCAACAGTTGTGGCTCAAGAACCAAAATTGGCGCCATATATTTTAAAGATAAGAGAGCTTATTTCTGCTGACCTCGAAGTTGACCTCGAAGATGTTTCGATTAAGGCAACAACCTCAGAGTGGTTAGGGTTTGAAGGAAGGAAAGAGGGTATCTCAAGTTCTGCAGTAGTCTTGCTCTCAAAAATAGGCTAATGGCGGATCAAATCATTCAAAATATTATAGACTGGATTGAGGTTGTTCCTCCTCTAGGCATTTACTTGATATTTTTTGGGATTGCATATATTGAAAATATTATCCCGCCAATGCCGGGAGATGTGATCGTAGCATTTGGTGGGTATTTAGCTGCAGAAGGTGTTGTTTCATTTACGGGTTTATTGATTGTAACTGTAGTAGCATCGGTAGTGGGTTTTATGAACATGTATTGGTTCGGTTACAAGTGGGGAGCTCAGATTGAGGAGAATCAAGACGGTCATTTCATATTGAGGTTTTTAGACTACAAGTATTTCAAGAAAGGAAAAAAGTGGATGGCAGAGTGGGGACAATGGGTTGTATTAGGGAATAGGTTTTTAGCTGGCACAAGATCTGTGATCTCATTAACTACAGGAATTTCAAAATTGAATGTCACGCACACCGCGCTAAATTCTTTTTTCAGTTCATTACTTTGGAATTTTTTGCTACTCGCTTCAGGTTGGTATGTGAGAGATAATTGGGAGGTTATTGGCCATTATTTATCTAATTATGGCAAAATAATTTTAGTAATAATTGTATTGTTATTTCTAATAAGAATCGTAGTTTTAAAGGCTAAAAAAAATAAAGCAGGGGAAGGGAAATAAGGTTCGATTTTTTTAGTTTGTTTTGTTGACTATAAGATGAACTATGAGTATTTTTCCAGTCTTTCGCAAAATGCCAGTGTAGCTCAGTTGGTAGAGCAACGGTTTTGTAAACCGTCGGTCGTCGGTTCGACTCCGGCCACTGGCTCAGTTATATTGATTTATTGAAAGAATTGGGGAGATACCAAAGCGGCCAACTGGGGCAGACTGTAAATCTGTTGTCTTACGACTTCGTAGGTTCGAATCCTGCTCTCCCCACGCGAAAGCGAGCGTAACTCAATTGGTAGAGTGTCACCCTTCCAAGGTGAATGTTGCCGGTTCGATCCCGGTCGCTCGCTCAATGGAATAGAAGCCGATATAGCTCAGAGGTAGAGCACTTCCATGGTAAGGAAGGGGTCGTCGGTTCAAATCCGACTATCGGCTCTGTCGATAATCGTTTTAAAAAACTTAATTTAATAAAAACAAGACAAAGACATGGCAAAAGAGACCTTTCAACGCACCAAGCCGCATGTAAATGTGGGAACGATTGGACACGTAGATCACGGTAAAACTACGCTGACAGCAGCAATCACGACTGTAATGGCGAAGAC
>JBDVIC010000017.1:0-1018 GCA_039962805.1 Balneola sp.
GACATCAACTTTTAATAAATGAAGATCCTATGTGTGTTCATAATTCCAGTTGTCTTTGGCTCGGGCAGAATCATAAGTCTTCATTGCCTAAAGTGCGCGGCGAAGGAAATATGAGAGAGCAGTTTTATCGAATTGCTGAGAAAGCAAATGCTTATATTACAGAAAATGATTTAGAAGAATTTAAGCTTATTAACCCGAATTGCAATCCACTCCATGCTGATAGAAAAATAGTTGTCGGTAAGCTATGGCCAATTACTACCCATCAATTTAGAAGAACATTTGCCGTTTTTGCCAAACGCCATAACCTTTGCTCTGTTGTAGCAATAAAACAACAGTTTAAACACTTAGATTTACCCACATCTGAATGGTATGGAGAAGGCGGTATTGCAGCGAAACTTCAAAGTTTACATCTAGATAAGGAGTTAACATCATTGCTTAATGAGGTTAATACTGAATTTAAAACACAAAAAATTCATGATTGGTATAACAATGGTGAATTTCTTTATGGCCGTATGGGAGGTTCGTTGATGAGAGAGCGCCGAGAATTACCGCAGATGTATAAAACTTGGGATGTTATCTATCAACATGTTTCAGAAGGACGTCTAAATCTTGTCGGTACTCTGCATTCTTATTGTTTAGCAGGATACGAATGCAATATGAAGAAAGTAGCTTCTCCTGCCAACTGCATGAATTGTGAAAATCAATTAATTGATAGAGAAAAAGCTATTGCATGGAAAGAGCGTTACGATAAATGCTGCGACTTACTTATAGAGTACTCCGATCTCAATACATTGAATCAATCTATTTATAGTCATTTCTACACCCAGATTAAAGCAGCAGAAAAAGTCATGAATTATTTCAAAATAGAATTCAAACCGTTTACTTTGGATTTTACAGATTATGAATAAATCATTGTTAACAATACAAGAACTAAATAAAGCATTGGAAAGAATTCTTTTAGGCAAAACTATCCGAATAGCCCCCGAAAGAAAATTATCTATTAAATCTGTTGAAGAAG
>JBDVIC010000018.1:0-1057 GCA_039962805.1 Balneola sp.
GAGTAGAATTTAATTTTATTTTTGAATTCCTTCGTATTTCTTGATAAAGTTAAACCTGATAAGGTTAATTCAATTTCAGAAGATAATTCAATAGCACTGATAATGGGGTCAGTATTGTCAACATAATCTTTGAATGACAACTCTACAGCCACCTGTGGTGCAGTCCATTTACGTGTATCTCTTGGATCTTTGTCTTGCCACCATGCCCAAGATAATCTAATTGAGAGTTTGCTATTTGGCAGTGTTTCCGTTCTGCTATCCCCGTAAAAATTCACATTTTCAGCCGTAGGTTCTCCAACGAATGTTGCTTCTGTATAGTTCTCAATTTCGTTTACCAGATTTTGAGCCGCGGAAAAAGTTCTTCTACCTATGACGACAAACAATCTTCCTTTTTGATTTATTTTTTCACTCTTTATCAAGCCCAAAATCACCGATTTATTGTTGAAATTGTCACCACCTCCGTTAAGTCTCAAATCTATGATTAGCTTCTCAACTTCATTATTATCAATAAAATCAAATACTCTTGAATAAAAATCTTCAATGCGCTCTTCGTCATGAATTACTGAACTTTGTCGGACATAAACAGTCTTCTCTTTGGATAGATATTCGAAATAGTAGCGCTTGTCGAAATGTTTTAACCAAAGGGGAGTAGATGAGACTGGTCGAGCATCAAGCCACTGACCTTGAGATTGTATTAATCCATAATTCCCGGGAAAACTGTTTGATTGACGTGGAACAAAAGTTATGTTGAATTGTTTTCCATTCTTTTCTAAAGTCATGGTTACTTTTGAAATGTCTCTTATGATGCGTTTGGCGTGCATAACTTCCGGCACTCCGAGGTAATTGAGTCCCACACCCTTGAAAAATTGATCATTTTCGGAACTCACAACTGGTTTAATCGCATTAATAGCTTTTTCAACAGGCATGCTCCCAATAGTGATAACCTTAGCTCCTAAGGCTTCTTTATAATTTTTATGGACTCCCTGAACATATATTCCATCATTAAACCAATACAAGTTATATGGCATTTGATGGAAATCAATGATCTCATTATACC
>JBDVIC010000019.1:0-1010 GCA_039962805.1 Balneola sp.
GTATGAATTTAGAAAATCTGCTTTATAGCATGGCAGGTTTCTCAGTAAATATGGGTAAAGATGCACAACACAAAGATCAAATTAACAGTATAAGTGGGCAAGCTCAGTTCGTGTTAACCAAAGCCTCAGTAGAAGCATTATCAAACACAACGAACAACAACGAAACGGAACAAAGCAACTTACCTAAAATACTCTTTTTTGAAGAATTAAATCTAAGTAATATTGCACCTAAATTAGCAGAAAACCCAACGGGAGAGATTCAAGCTGATCTATCTGTTCTTATTGATTCTTTAAATATCAAACAACTACTTTTTTCACAAACAAGCTCAAGTGATCTTCCTCCTGTAGCAACGATCAACAACATCAACATTTCAGATATTAATGGCTCTGCTGTCGCACTATCATTAAACGAGATCAATATAGACTCAATAAACAGCGATGTTATTCTCAATAAAGACAAAGTATTAGCTAACCTTGTTAATCTAACGCCTGAAGAAACTGTCTCATCAAACGAGGCTGAAACAGAAATTGACACCTCAACAACATCAAGCGAGCAAAGCTTAGCTGAAACCAATAATGAACAAGCACCAACAACAGAAGAACCTGTTCAATCAGACTCTGCTGATACAGCGTTTTCTATCAGCTTAAATGCCATCAATATTATCAACAGCAATCAAATTAACTTTACCGATAATAGCGTAAACCCTACTTACAAACGCAGTTTCATGATCGATGAACTTTCAGTAGGTCAACTCTGTAATTCAAAAGAAAATGCCAACAACAAAACACCAATTACGTTGAAAGGCAGAAGTAATCGATATGCAAACTTTGCATTTGATGGTTTTATCCAGCCTTTTGCCGATAAAAAAACCTATCATATAAAAGGAGATCTGAAAGAGTTATCTTTACCAGATGTTTCCACCTATATGAAAGATGCTCTTAAACTCGTATTAAAAAGTGGACAACTCAATACAAAGCTTGACGTTACCCTTGTTGATAACGAGATCGAT
>JBDVIC010000020.1:0-15009 GCA_039962805.1 Balneola sp.
GAGATGGTGATGCCGGGAGACAATGTGAAGTTGTCGGTAACACTAATTCAGCCGGTAGCGATGGAAGAAGGCTTACGTTTTGCGATCCGCGAAGGTGGACGTACCGTAGGTGCTGGTGTGGTAACTAAAATTTTAGACTAAAGGGGTTCTGATCCGTGGCAACACAACAAAAAATCAGAATAAAGTTGAAATCATACGATCATAATCTGATCGACAAATCAGCTGAAAAAATTATTCAGACTGTGAAATCAACCGGAGCAGTTGTATCGGGTCCTATCCCGCTTCCAACGCGCAAAAGTATAATTACTGTAAATAAGTCTGTGTTCGTAGACAAAAAGTCTCGCGAACAGTTTGAATACAGATCTCACAAACGTTTGATCGATATTCTCTCAACAGGATCACAAACAGTAGACGCTTTGATGAAGCTTGAGCTTCCATCAGGTGTAGATGTAGAAATTAAAGTTTAACAGAAAGGATCAGACACGATGAGTGGTTTGGTAGGAAAAAAAATTGGGATGACAAGCGTCTTTGACGGCCAGGGAAGAAGTATTCCCGTTACTGTTGTTGAAGTTCCAGCCTCTGTAATAACCCAGCTTAAGACGGAAGAAACTGACGGCTATAATGCTGTTCAACTTTCATCTTTTGACAGAAAAGCAAAGAACGTATCTAAGTCTGTAAAAGGACACTTTGATAAAGCAGGTTCAGAAACTAAAGCTGTAATTAAAGAATTCAGAGATTTTCTTCCTGAAGGATTAACAATCGGCGATGAACTAAAAGTTGAAGATGTATTTCAAGTAGGTGATGTTATTGACGTTGCCGGTACTTCGAAAGGTCGTGGATTCACAGGTGTTATAAAGCGCCACAACTTTAGTGGTGTTGGTGATGAAACTCACGGTCAGCATAACCGATTAAGAGCTCCTGGTTCTATTGGTGGTGCATCCGATCCTGCACGAGTATTCAAAGGAATGAAGATGGGTGGTCAACATGGTAACACTAGAGTTAAGGTTAAGAACCTGAGTGTTGCGAAGATCATTGCAGAATCAAACTTAGTTTTGATCACTGGTGCAATTCCTGGTCCAAATGGTGGATACGTAGAATTATTATCTAAACCGTCAGCATATTAAGATCATGAAATTAGATATTTTTAAAATAGACGGAAGTAAAACGAGCAAGAAAGCTGAGCTTAGTGATTCAATTTTTGCAATTGAGCCTAACGAAACTGCTTTGTATGAAGATGTACGTCGTCATATGGCGAACAAGCGTCAAGGTACTCATAAGACAAAAGGTCGTAGTGAAGTAGCTGGAAGTACAAAGAAAATGTATCGTCAAAAAGGAACTGGTAACGCACGTCGAGGAGATATTAAGTCTCCAATTTTGAGAGGTGGTGGAACAATGTTTGGACCACAGCCACGTGACTATAGTTTCAAATTGAATAAAAAAGTAATTCAGTTAGCACGTAAATCAGCGCTATCAGTAAAAGCAACGAAAGAAGCTATAACTGTAGTTAAAGATTTTAGTTTTGACGCTCCTAAGACTTCAGATATAGCTAGCATACTTTCTGCTTTTAAACTTGACGGAAAGAAGGTGCTAATTCTTACTGCTGAAACTGATACAAACGTATTTAAATCTGCAAGAAATATTCTTGGTGTAACTGTTGTAGAAGCTAGAAAGCCTAACACATACCAAATATTAAATGCTGATATGGTTCTGATTCAGGAAAGTGCAGTTTCGATTCTTGAAGAAACAATACAACCTAAAACTGAAGAGGCTGCAGCATGAGTATCCTAATCAGACCAGTAATTACAGAGAAATTAAGCCGCATACAGGAAGAAAGCGGTAAAGTAACTTTTGAAGTTGCCCAAAAGGCAAACAAACCTCAGATAAGAGCTGCAATTGAAGCTACTTACCCTGGAGTAAAAGTTGCTAAAGTGAACACAATGATTATGCCATCTAAGCCTAAAGGCAGATTTACAAGAAGTGGTTATCAAGGTGGAAGAACTAAAACCTGGAAGAAAGCAATCGTAACATTAAGAGAAGGCGAAATCGACTTCTTTGAAGAAGTATAGATCTGAATAGTTATGGCTACAAAGAAATTAAAACCAAATACTCCGGGAACTAGGCACAGAATTGCCCCAGTTTTTGATGATGTAACAGCTTCAACTCCTCAAAAAAGTTTGACAGCAGGTAAGCATCAATCCGGTGGACGAAATCATCACGGTAGAAAAACATCTCGTCATAGAGGTGGAGGTCACAAGCGTAAGTACCGCATAATTGACTTCAAAAGAAATAAATTTGATATACCGGCTAAAGTTCAAACGATCGAATACGATCCAAATAGAACAGCTCGTATCGCTCTTTTAGCGTACGCTGATGGTGAAAAAAGATATATTATTGCACCAAATGGATTGAAAGTTGGTGATACCATAATATCAGGTGAAAGAGTAGATCCGGATATGGGTAATGCTCTTCAATTGAGATTTATGCCTCCTGGTACATTTATTCACAACATTGAATTGATGCCAGGTAATGGTGGTATTCTTTGTCGTGGAGCAGGTACTGTAGCTCAGCTTCTTGGTAAGCAAGGAAAGTATGTTAGTATTAAGCTTCCATCCGGTGAAGTAAGAATGATTTTAGGTACTTGTATGGCCACAGTAGGTACTACAAGTAATCCTGATCATATGAACACAACGAAAGGGAAAGCAGGACGTAGCCGTTGGTTAGGTCGTCGCCCTCAAACTCGTGGTGTTGCAATGAACCCGGTTGATCACCCAATGGGTGGTGGTGAAGGTAAGTCTTCTGGTGGGCATCCGCGTTCACCTTGGGGACAAATGGCCAAAGGTAAGAAAACAAGAAATCGTAAGAAGTTGTCTTCTAAGTATATTATTAGAAGAAGAAAAGCTAAGAAATAAAGATATAAAGTATGCCACGTTCATTAAAAAAAGGGCCTTTTGTAGATTACAAGCTTCAGCGTAAAATTGACGCTGCAAACGAAGCTAGTAGCAAAAAAGTGATCAAGACTTGGTCGAGATCTTCTTTAGTAACACCAGACTTTATTGGTCTTACGATTGCAGTACATAATGGCAAACAATTCATCCCTGTATTTATTACAGATGAAATGGTAGGACATAAGCTTGGTGAGTTTGCGGCTACAAGAACTTTCCGTGGACACCCAATGAAAAAGGCTAAATAAGGTAATTTAGAAATGGATACACCAGTTTTAGAAGCACGTGCAGTGCAGAGACATTTAAGAAGAGCACCTCGCAAAGTAAGATTACTTGCTGATGCAGTGAGAGGCTCTCAGGTTGACAAAGCTCTTAAGAGACTTGAGTTCACAAAAAAAGGTTCAGCTGCTGAAGTTGCGAAAGTAATAAAATCAGCTGCAGCTAATTTGCGTGATAAATTTCAAGAAGAGCGTTTTGATGATGAGAATCTTGTAGTGAAAACTATATATGTAGACGAAGGAGTTACACTGAAGAGAATTCAGCCTGCTCCAATGGGAAGAGCTCATCGAATTAATAAGCGTAGTTGCCACATCACTGTTGTTGTAGCAAAACGTGACGAAGAAACTGTAAAAAACTAAACGGGCAATAACTTGGGACAAAAGACAAATCCAACAGGTTTTAGACTAGGCATCATCAAGGGATGGGATTCAAACTGGTATTCAGATGACAACCAGCCTAACTTGATTATGGAAGATGAGAAGCTTCGTGAGTATTTACGTGCACGTCTTCGTAATGGTGGCCTGTCAAACGTTATTATTGAAAGAACTCCAAAGAGAATTTTATTAACTCTAAGAACAAGCCGCCCCGGTGTTATTATCGGAAAAGGTGGAGAGCAAATTGAATTGCTTCGTGAAGAGTTAAAAAAGATCACTAGTAAAGAAGTTCAGATCAACGTAAGTGAAATTAAAAGACCTGAGCTTGATGCAAGTTTAGTAGCACAAAATATTGCACAGCAGCTAACTAGTCGTGTTTCTTTTAGAAGAGCGATGAAAACTGCAATTGCTTCTGCAATGAGAATGGGAGCAAAAGGTATTAAAGTAAGATGTGCTGGTCGTTTAGGTGGTGCAGAAATGGCACGTACCGAGCAGTACAAAGAAGGTCAAATTCCATTGCACACTATCCGTGCTGATATTGACTATTGGAACACTACAGCTAACACGATTTACGGATCAATTGGTGTAAGTGTATGGATCTTCAAAGGTGAAATTATCGGTGATGTTGATTTAACTCCTGGCGCACAAGCAGCTAAGGAAGCAGAATCAAAAAGAGGCCGAAGAGGTGGAGACGATCGCGGAAAGAGAAACAACCGTCGTCGTAGCAGAAACCGCAATAGACAAAATAATTAACACAGCTAATAGATAACGATGTTAGAGCCAAAAAGAGTAAAACGCCGTAGAGTACATCGCGCTAAGCTAAAGGGAAATGCTAACCGTGGACATCAAATTAATTTTGGTGATTTTGCGCTAAAAGCAATGGAACCTAAGTTTATAACGTCTCGTCAGATCGAGGCTTGCCGTATTGCTATTGCACGTTCTTTGCAGCGTGACGGGCAAACATTTATTCGAATTTTTCCAGACCAACCAATGACAAGTAAACCAGCTGAAACTCGTATGGGTAAAGGTAAAGGTGCTTTGGATCACTGGGTGGCAGTTGTTAAGCCGGGTAGAATTTTATTTGAAATAGCCGGTGTAACAGAAGAAAGAGCTCGTGAAGCTATGCGTCGTGCATCTCACAAGCTTCCAATTAAAACTAAATTCGTAGTTCGACGAGACTACGTAGGTAAATAGGAGGCGATAGATGAAAGCACATGAACTAAGAGATTTATCTATTACTGAATTAAGTGCACGATTGAAAGACGAATCTGAAGCACTTCAACAATTAAAGTTTTCAAAATCAGTAACTGGGCAGCTTGAAAATCCTGCTCGTATCACAAATCATAGACGTGAAGTTGCTCGATTGAGAACCATTATTAATGAAAAAAATAGTGCTGAATAAGCGTTAGGATCATTATGGCAGAATTAGAAAGAGCACAACGAAGAGAACGAACAGGTCGTGTTGTCAGCAACAAAATGGATAAAAGCATTACAGTTGCGGTAGATCGCCAAATTAAACATGCTATTTATGGCAAGTTTATTACAAAGACTACCAAGTACATGGCACATGACGAAAACAATGAAGCGAATATTGGGGATACGGTTCACATTATGTCAACCCGTCCTCTTTCCAAGCGCAAGACATGGCGCCTGGTATCAATCGTAGAAAAAGCTAAATAAGGACTTAGGAAACGATGGTACAAACGCAAACAGTATTACAGGTAGCAGATAACAGCGGAGCAAAAAAAGTTATGTGTATCAAGGTTTTGGGTGACTCAAGACGTAGATATGCACGAGTTGGAGATTTAATCTCAGCTTCGGTAAAAACAGCAATTCCTGGCGGCAACGTTAAAAAAGGTGATGTTGTAAAAGCCGTAATTGTAAGAACTAAAAAAGAGTATCGCAGAAAAGATGGTAGTTACATCAGATTTGATGAAAATGCTGCGGTAGTAATTAATAAAGACCAAGAGCCAGTTGGTACACGTATTTTTGGACCTGTTGCTCGCGAATTGCGAGAAAAGAGTTTCATGAAGATTGTATCATTAGCTCCGGAAGTACTTTAAAGAGGTTAGAGTAATGCCACGAAGGTTTAATAAGCAAAAGAAATTACACGTAAAGAAAGGCGACGAAGTTAAAATTCTCGCTGGTAAAGATGTTGGTGAAACAGGCCGCGTTCTAATGGTATATCCAGACAAGGAAAGAGTTCTTGTTGAAGGTATAAACATGAAAACACACCATGACAAACCATCACAAGAAAACCAGCAAGGTGGTCGCATAAAAAGGGAAGCTCCGCTACATATTTCAAATGTACAAGTGATAGATCCCACTACAAATGAACCAACTCGAATTGGTCGCAAGCGAATTGAAGAAAATGGCGGTGGCCGTTGGGTTCGTTATGCTAAGACCAGTGGCGAAATTTTGGATAAATAATTTAGTGTGAAATAAAATGGCTGAAGCAAGACTATACACACAATACAAAGAAGAAATTACTTCGAAATTGACCGAAGAATTTAGCTATACCAACAAAATGGGTATACCTAAACTTCAGAAAATCGTGATCAATGTTGGAGTAGGGGAAGCAATTCAGGACAAAAAAGTATTAGATACTGTTGTCGATAACATTGCGCAAATAACCGGACAAATGCCGGTTAAAACCAAGGCAAAAAAGTCTATCTCTAACTTTAAGTTGAGAGAAGGAATGCCAATTGGTTGCAAAGTTACTTTGCGAGGAAGAATTATGTTTGAATTCCTAGACCGCTTTATCAACTTAGCATTACCAAGAACTCGTGACTTTCAAGGAGTTCCTGATAAAAGCTTTGATGGACGTGGCAATTACACGATGGGAATTAAAGAACATACAATTTTCCCTGAAATTGACACTGATAAGGTTTCAAAGCTCCATGGAATGGATATAAGCTTTGTGACATCCGCAGAAACTGACGAAGAAGCATACGCTTTGCTTAAGCATTTCGGTATGCCATTCAAAAACAGAAATTAAGAGATACTCTATTATGGCTAAGAAAGCTTGGATAGCACGTAACGAAAAACGTAAGAAAACGGTTGAAAAATACGCCGAGAAAAGAAAGGCTTTGAAAGAAGCTGGGGACTATGAAGGGTTACAGAAGTTGCCTAGAAATGCAAGTCCTACTCGCGTAAGAAACCGATGTAGCATAACCGGACGTAGCCGTGGTTACGTAGGTCGCTATGGAGTGTCTAGAATTAAATTCCGTGAATTGGCTTTGGCTGGTAAGATTCCAGGCGTAAGAAAAGCCAGCTGGTAAACATTATATCTGAAGAGAAATGAACGATCCAATAGCAGATTTTTTAACACGTATTCGAAATGCCCAAACTGCAGGGCATCGCAAAGTTGATGTACCAGCTTCGAAGCTGAAAAGAGCAATGGCTAAAATCTTAGTTGATAAAGGCTTCATCTCAAAATTCATCAATATTGAAGACGGCAAACAAGGTGTAATAAGAATGTTCTTAAAGTATGATTCTTATGGTCACCCGGTAATCCGTGATTTAAAGCGTTACTCAAAACCAGGTTTACGAGTTTACAAAGGCTCAGCTGATGTACCTCGTGCACAAAATGGCTTGGGAGTAGTAATACTTTCTACTTCAAAAGGTGTAATGACCGATAAAGAAGCTCGTAAGCTGAAAGTTGGCGGCGAGATACTTTGCACGATTTATTAAAACAGAGTTAGATTATGTCTCGAATAGGAAAATTACCTGTACCATTAACTGATAAGGTTGATTTTAGCATCGGTGCTGACAACTTGATTACCGTAAAAGGTGATAAAGGAACCAGTACACTTAAAATTCACCCACATATTTCAGTTGAAAAAAATGAAAACGAAGTTATTGTAAAAAGATCGAGTGATATCAAAGAAGACAGAGCTCTTCATGGATTATATCGTTCTTTGATTAATAACATGGTTGTTGGTGTTACAGAAGGCTACGCAAAGAAATTAGAAATTTATGGTGTTGGTTTTAGAGCCGCTATGACTGGCGACTTACTTGAGTTAAACTTAGGTTACTCTCATCCAATATTCTTTGTACCGCCGGAAGGAATTACCATTGAAGTTGATACCAAAACCAGTAAACAACCAATTCTTGTAATTTCAGGAATTGATAAGGAATTAGTTGGACAGGTTGCTGCCAAGATTCGCTCATTTAGAAAGCCTGAGCCTTACAAAGGGAAAGGAATTCGCTACTATGGTGAGCAGATTAGACGTAAAGCCGGTAAATCAGCTGCTAAATAAGGAATTTTGATATGAATAAGTCTCAAAAGAAAACCGCACGTAGAAATAAAATTAGACGAAGAATCAGCTCTACTATTCGTGGAACGGCTGAACGTCCTAGACTATGTGTGTACAAAAGTAATAGCAACACCTATGTTCAGATCATTAATGATGCTGAAGGTGCTACATTGGCTTCTACAAAAATAGAAAAAGGTGTAGAAAATGCTAAGAAAGCGGGCGAGAGTATTGCTAAGCTTGCTCAAGAAAAAGGAATTACTAAAGTTGTATTCGACAGAAGTGGATACAAATATCATGGAATCATCAAAGCAGCTGCCGATGGCGCTCGCGATGGTGGTCTTCAGTTTTAATCGAACGGTTTAAACAATGCCTAAAGTAAGAAGAAAACAATCTGTACCAGCTGCGAATCTTAACCTTGAAGAAAAGTTAGTTCACGTTAATCGTGTATCTAAAGTAGTAAAAGGTGGACGTAGATTTAGTTTTAACGCTATTGTTGTAGTTGGTGATGGTAACGGTGTATGCGGTCACGGTCTTGGAAAAGCAAACGAAGTTTCTGATGCTATCCAAAAAGGCTTTGATAATGCAAAAAAGAATTTGATCCGAGTACCTTTAACGAAAACCAAAAGTATCTACCATCCTGTAGTAGGTAAAGCAGGTGCTGGAAAAGTGTTATTACGTCCTGCATCTGATGGTACTGGTGTAATTGCAGGTGGTGCGGTTAAGAACTTGTTAGATGTTGCAGGTGTGCATAACATCCTGTCTAAATCTCAGGGATCTTCTAACCCACATAACATGGTAAAAGCTGCTTTTAAAGCTCTTAGCGAATTAACCGATCCGGTTGAAGTAGCTAAAAGAAGAGGCGTTTCACTAAACAAAGTATTTGAAGGTTAATACCTAACTAATTTTGATCATGGATCTACATAATTTAAAAGCTCCGGCTCCGAATAATAAGAATAGAAAGCGCGTAGGTCGCGGTGAAGGTTCTGGACATGGTGAACAATCAGGTCGTGGACACAATGGACAAAAGTCTCGTTCTGGTTTCAAAAGACGCCCTTGGTTTGAAGGTGGTCAAATGCCATTGCAGAGAAGAATTCCTAAGTTTGGATTTAAGAACCCAAACAGAAAGGAAACTCGTCCTTTGAATGTTCAAACTATTGGTGAGTTTGTTGAAGCTGGTAAATTAGGTGCAACAATTACAATCGCAGATTTAGTTGCAGCTGGTTTAGCACACAAAAATGATTTCATTAAACTTCTCGGAAGAGGAGAAATTTCTACTAAAGTAGAAGTAGAAGTTCATGCAGCTAGTAAATCAGCAGTTGAGTTGATTGAAAAAGCTGGTGGTAAAGTAAACGTAATTTAAAATAAACAATCGGACCTAAGGGCTAATGAGTCTTATAGAAAACTTCCGCAATATTTTTAAAATCGAGGATCTAAAGAATAGAATTCTTTACACCGTCGGTATATTAATGGTCTATAGAGTTGGTAGTTATATCACTCTTCCTGGTGTAGATGCTTCTGCACTTATAGCCGGAGCAGGTGATGCTTCTAGTTTATTAGGCCTATTTGATTTATTTGTGGGAGGGGCGTTCTCACGAGCTGGTGTGTTTGCACTTGGTATAATGCCTTACATTACAGCCTCTATTATAATTCAGCTTGCCGGAGCGATTGTGCCTTACTTCCAAAAGCTCCAACGTGAAGGAGAGGAAGGGCGAAGAAAAATAACACAGCTTACAAGATACGGAACGGTTGTTATTACAGCTTTCCAGGCTATTGCATTCTCAATCAATTTGATTGCAACAGCTCCTCAAGCTATCGTAGTAAATGAATTTGCATTTACTATAACAGCGATGATCGTACTAACTGCAGGTACAGTGTTTGTAATGTGGTTAGGTGAAAGAATAACAGATCGTGGAATAGGTAATGGTATATCGCTGATCATTATGATTGGTATCATTGCAATATTACCTGCTAACTTCTATAACGAAGTAACTACAAAGAGTAACTTAATTCTAGTTATTATTGAATTAGCAGCTCTGATAGCTGTAATTGCAGCAGTAGTTATGCTTACACAAGGTGTTCGTAAAATTCCTGTTCAATATGCAAAACGAGTTGTTGGACGTAAAGTTTATGGTGGTACTACTCAATACTTACCACTAAAGGTAAATGCTGCTGGTGTAATGCCAATCATCTTTGCTCAATCAATTATGTTTATTCCGAGTACGATCGGACAATTTTTCCCTGAAAATGAAACAGTACAGTTTTTAACTGCATGGTCAGCTGATTTTACAGGTTGGACTTACTCAATCATTTTCTTTTTCATCTGTGTGTTTTTTACATTTTTCTATACAGCTATCGCCATCAATCCAAAGGAAATGGCAGATACTATGAAAAGACAAGGTGGTTTTATTCCTGGTGTTCGTCCAGGTAAAGCAACCGTAGAGTTCATTGATAATATTTTAACTAAGATTACCCTACCGGGATCTATATTCTTATCACTTGTTGCAATTCTTCCAGCTATAGCAACGAATCTATTGGGAGTTACTCCTGGATTCGCATTGTTTTATGGTGGAACAAGCCTTTTGATTATTGTTGGTGTAGCTTTAGATACACTTCAGCAAATTGAGAGTCACCTCATGATGCGTCATTACGATGGATTCATGAAGACCGGAAAAATTAAAGGCCGAAGAAGAGCATAAGTATGATTTACCTGAAGAGTGAAAATGAGATTGATAAGATGCGTGAAAGTGCGCTTCTCGTTTCCCGTACACTCGCTGAAGTTGGTAAATTAATAGAACCTGGTGTTGAAACCGGTAAATTAGATTTGGTTGCAGAAGAGTATATTGCTAAGCACAATGCTCGTCCGGCATTCAAAGGATATGGTCCTAAAGGGAATGAATTTCCTGGAACACTTTGTATATCTATTAATGATGAAGTAGTTCATGGAATTCCGGGAAGCAGAAAACTTGAAGAAGGTGATATTGTTTCTGTGGATTGTGGAGTAGAAATGAATGGTTACTTTGGTGATCATGCATTTACATTTGCGGTAGGAGATTGTGATGATGAAGCGATTAATTTGTTGAGGATTACACTCGAATCGCTATATAAAGGAATTGAGCAAGCCACTCATGGTAACAAAATGGGTGATATTGCAAATGCGATTCAAGTACATAATGAAAGTAATGGATTTGGAGTCGTAAAAGATTTAGTTGGACATGGGATTGGAAAATCTCTTCACGAAGATCCTTCGGTACCAAATTATGGTAGAAAAGGAAAAGGTGAACGACTAAGAGAAGGAATGACTTTAGCTATTGAACCAATGATTACCATGGGTTCTTGGCGAGTAAAAACACTGAATGATGGCTGGACAATTTGTACAGCTGACGGGAGTTTAGCAGCACATTTCGAACATGATATTGTAGTTCGTGAAGGAAAGGCTGAAATTCTCAGTACTTTTGATTATATTGCTGAGCTCTCACAGAAACATGAAAAAATAATGACACATGGCTAAACAAGAGCCCATTAAACAAGACGGAGTAATTTTAGAAGCATTGCCTAACGCTCAATTTAGAGTTGAGTTAGATAATGGACATGAGTTACTTGCGCATGTTTCCGGAAAAATGAGAATGTATTACATAAAAATATTACCTGGTGATCGTGTGGCGGTTGAAATGTCTCCGTATGATCTTAGTAAGGGTAGAATTACTTACAGATACAAATAAGGTAGATATGAAAACAAGATCTTCAGTAAAAAAAAGAAGTTCAGACGACAAGATCGTTAGACGTAAAGGTCGTTTGTACGTAATAAACAAGAAAAACCCGCGCCATAAGCAGCGTCAAGGTTAATATAATAGCATTTATATATGGCACGTATTGCTGGAATTGACTTACCAAAACAAAAACGAGGCGTTATAGGCCTTACTTATATTCATGGAATCGGATTAACTACTTCTAGACAGTTACTGGAAAGAGTAGGAATTGATCCTGATACAAAAATTCAGGATTGGGATGAAGCTCAAGTTGTTGAGTTACGTCAAATTTTAGATGATGAGTATAAAGTAGAAGGTGCGTTACGAAGTGAAGTTAACGGTAACATCAGACGACTAATTGAAATTGGAAGTTATCGTGGTGTTCGTCACCGTAAGAGCCTGCCGGTAAGAGGGCAGCGTACACAAACTAATGCGCGTACCAGAAAAGGTAAAAAGCGTACAGTTGCTGGTAAAAAGAAAGTAACGAAGTAAATAACAGAGTTTAATTATGGCTAAGAATCAATCAAAAACTTCAGCAGCTGCTTCTAAAAGAAAGAAGAAGAAGCAGATTACTGATCCCAATGGAATGGCTTTTGTTAAGGCTACTTTCAATAATGTAATAGTTACCATTACTGATGCAGACGGAAATGTTCTGTCATGGTCTTCAGCAGGTAAAGAAGGTTTTAGAGGCTCAAGGAAAAACACTCCTTATGCAGCTCAGTTAAGCGCTGAAACTGCAGCAAAAGCCGCTTATGAAATGGGACTTCGTAAAGTTGAAGTTTTCGTAAAAGGACCAGGTTCTGGTCGTGAAGCAGCTGTTAGAGCGATGTCAAGTGCGGGTTTGGATGTGTCTTCAATTAAAGACAGAACACCGATTCCACATAATGGATGTCGACCACCAAAACGTAGAAGAGTTTAATCAGTAAGTCTATTTATAATGGCAAGATATAGAGGCCCAAAACAGAAAAAAGCTAGACGATTCAAAGAAGCAATCTTTGGACCTAGTAAAGCATTAGAACGCAAACCATACGGTCCTGGACAGCATGGTAGATCTCGTTTTAACAGAAAATCAGAGTATGCTATTCAATTAGAAGAAAAGCAGAAAGCAAAATACACTTATGGTTTGCTTGAAAAGCAATTCCGTAACTTGTATGAAGCTGCGAGTGCAAAAGAAGGCGTAACTGGTGAAATTCTACTTCAATTATTGGAAGGTAGATTAGACAACACCGTGTTTAGAATGGGCTTTGCAAAAACTAGAAGACAAGCTAGACAGCTCGTTACACATAAGCACATTGTTGTTAATGGTGGAGTTTTAAATATTCCGTCATATGCAGTGAAGCCAAATGACGTGATTTCATTGAGACCTAAATCAAGAAATCTAGAAGTAGTAGAAGATGCTCTTGACGGAGCATCAAGAAACAAATACAAGTGGGTTGAAACTGACGTTAAATCCCGTACAGGTAAAATGTTATATGTTCCTACAATGGAAGAAATACCTGAAAACATAAATGTTCAGCTTATTGTTGAGCTTTATTCTAAGTAATTCTAAAATTTTTATTAGATATGAGTAATTACAGTATCCAAATGCCAGAAAGCTTAGATGTCGTTAAAGATGACGACAGCTTTGGCACCTTTGTGCTACAGCCCCTTGAGAGAGGATTTGGTGTTACTATTGGTAACTCTTTCAGAAGAGTACTTCTTTCATCACTTCCGGGAATCGCAATTACTGCGGTTAAGATCAATGGTGTTGATCATGAATATTCAAGCATCAAAGGTGTTAAAGAAGATGTTTATGAAATCATCTTGAATTTCAAGCAAGTACGTTTCAAGCAAGTTGAGCAGAGCAGTGGTGTAATTCACATCTCTAAAAAAAGTGGATCTACTCTTACAGCTAAAGACATAGCTGATTCTACTGCTGAATACGAAGTACTTAACCCTGAATTAGTTATAGCTAATTTAGCAGATGACGCAGAACTTGAAATTGAGTTACGCGTTGGAAGAGGAAGAGGGTATGTGCCTGCTGAAGAAATGACTGTAGAAGATGATGACGTAAATGTTATTCCAATCGATGCTATTTTCACACCTATCAAATCAGTTAAATTTGATGTTGAAAATGTTCGAGTTGGTCAAAGAACAGATTACGAAAAATTAGTAATGGATGTTGAAACTGACGGATCAGTGAATGCTAAAGAAGCTCTTACTATTGCAGGTAAGATCCTTAAAGAGCATATTGAAAAGTTCATTACAGAGAAAATTGAAGAGCAATTCACTCAAGAAGAAGAAGAAGTGGATGCTGAAAAACAACGTGTAGCTAACTTGCTTCGCACAAGTATTGAAGACCTGAACTTAAGTGTTCGTGCTTATAATTGCTTGAAGTCAGCAAACATTAATTCAATTGGTGAATTAGTAGCTCGCGATGAACAAGATCTTTTAAAATTCCGAAACTTTGGTAAAAAGTCTCTCACAGAGCTTCAAGAAGTTATTGATGAGAAGAACCTCCAGTTCGGAATGGATGTATCAAAATTTTTAGACTAAGCGGTAGAGGATTAAACAATGCGCCATAGAGTAAAAGGTAGAAAATTAAGCCGTACGGCAGCTCATAGAAAAGCTACAATGCGTGCTTTATCAATGGCTCTTATAAGAGAACATAGAATTACTACTACTGTAGCAAAAGCGAAAGAACTTCGAGGATTCGTTGAGCCCTTAATTACAAGGGCAAAAGTAGATTCTCATCATAATAGAAAGCAAGTTTTTTCTTCTTTACAAAACAATGATGCGGTAACGCAATTGTTTACTGAAATAGGACCAAAAGTTGGTGATAGACCAGGTGGATACACCCGAGTAATCAAAACAGGTTACCGCCAAGGTGATGCTGCTGAGATGGCTATCATTGAGCTAGTTGATTTCAATGATTTGGCTCCTGAAGACGCTAAATCTACTAAAAAGAAGAGAACTCGTAGAGCAGGAAAATCTAACACTCCAACTACTTCTACGGAAGAAAGTTCAGAGTCGAAAGAGGAAGTTTCTTCAAAAACTGAAGAAGTAAAAGATTCAGAAGAAAGCTCTAGTAGCGAAGAAAAGAAGTAATATCTTCTTGTGAAATTTAAGAGGTGTTAGATATTTATCGAGCACTTCTTTTTTTATGCGTTGAATTTGATAAGGAAACGCATGATGTCAAAAAAAATGAAAGTTTTTTAAAATAAAGTTGGCATCAAATATAAACATCCCTTATCTTTGGTTTCTGTCGCAAAAGCGAAATTTGTGACACAGTTCTTTGGAAATTATTGAAGCATAAGACAGATTGTTTGTGCGAGCTTTATGAAGTTATTCTTTTGAATGATGGAGTGTAGGGTCGGCTCACAGAGTATATAAATTTATTTTTTACAATGGAGAGTTTGATCCTGGCTCA
>JBDVIC010000021.1:0-859912 GCA_039962805.1 Balneola sp.
GAGATGGTGATGCCGGGAGACAATGTGAAGTTGTCGGTAACACTAATTCAGCCGGTAGCGATGGAAGAAGGCTTACGTTTTGCGATCCGCGAAGGTGGACGTACCGTAGGTGCTGGTGTGGTAACTAAAATTTTAGACTAAGCACTACCAGCTAAGCAAATTAGCGGTTAAAGTAGATGGTTTACGCCATCTACTTTCCGTGTATAAACGGGCGTAGCTCAGTTGGTAGAGCACTGGTCTCCAAAACCAGGTGTCGGGAGTTCGAGTCTCTCCGCCCGTGCAATTAAATTAAACGAATAAGCATAATGGCTAAATTATCTGGAATTTTTGATGGTGTTGTAAATGAGTTCAAAAAAGTAGCATGGCCTACTCAAAAAGAACTTATTGACAGCACAGTTATAGTTGTAGTTTTCTCGATAATTCTATCTGTATTTATATTTGGTGTTGATCAAGTATACAGTACTGCTTTAGAATACATTTACAATTAAGAACATGAGTGTTGAACTAGTGCATGATTGGTATGTAGTACGATGTTTTTCCAGTCATGAAAACAAAGTTAAAGAGTTTCTTGATCGCGAAATTGAAGAGCAAGGATTAGAGGATAAAGTAAAAGAAGTGCTTGTTCCTACTGAGACCATTGTTGAAATTCGTGGTGGAAAAAAGAAGACCAGAGAAAAGAATTTTTTCCCAGGATATATTCTGCTCAACACTCACTATGATGAAGAAGTAAATAATTTAGTTCAAAGTGCACCTTCTTGCTTAGGTTTTCTAAAAGTAGGAAAGACACAAACTATTCCTCACCCATTGAAAAAACATGAGGTGAAAAGAATAATAGGACGTGTTAAAGAGGGTGGAGAAGAAAATGCAAATATTGAGATTCCATTTAGTGAAGGAGATCTCGTAAAAGTTATATCCGGACCATTCAAAGATTTTGATGGCACGGTACAGGAAGTTAACACCGATAAATTAAAATTGAGAGTGATGGTATCCATTTTTGGACGCCGAACCCCTGTAGAAGTAGATGTGAACCAAGTGGAATCCACTACTTAAAAAGAAACTAGTTGATGCTAGCTATTACGCAACCAAACAGAAGTTACTAATCATTTAGGATCCTGATAATCCATGGCTAAAAAAGTTGAAAGAATCCTGAAGCTCCAAATTGTTGGTGGACAGGCTAACCCTGCTCCTCCAGTTGGACCGGCACTCGGTCAGGCTGGAATTAACATTATGGAGTTTTGTAAAGCCTTTAACGCTAAGACTCAGGAAAAAGCCGGAACTGTAATTCCAGTTGAGATTACTGTATACGCTGACAAGTCTTTTACATTCAAAACAAAGACACCGCCAGCGCCAGTATTACTTAAAAAAGCTGCGAAAATAAAGTCCGGATCGGGTGAACCTAACCTTAAAAAGGTTGGAACAGTTACCTGGAGCCAATGCAAAGAAATAGCAACAGAAAAAATGGAAGACTTAAATGCGTTTGACGTTGAAGCTGGAGCTGAAATGATTGCTGGAACGGCTCGGAGTATGGGTCTAAGAGTAAATCGCGATAAATAAGGAATTGTGATTATGGCAAAAAAAGGAAAGAAATACGAACAAGCCGTGGCATTAGTTAATCCGGAGATTGAATATTCTCTGGAGGAAGCATGTGATCTGGTTAAAAAAACTTCAAACCGAAATTTTGACGCTTCGGTGGATATTGATATCCGCTTAGGTGTTGATCCGCGACACGCCGATCAAATGGTACGTGGAACTGTGAGCTTGCCTCATGGTACAGGTAAAGAAGTTCGAGTTTTAGCTTTGGTAAACGAAGCAAAACAAGATGAAGCCAGAGAAGCAGGTGCCGACCATGTTGGTATGGACGAATACATCAAAAAAATTGAAGAAGGTTGGGCGGATATCGATGTGATAATCGCTACACCAGATGCAATGGGAAAACTCGGTAAACTAGGACGTTTCCTAGGACCCCGTGGGCTTATGCCAAACCCTAAAAGTGGAACAGTTACTATGGATGTAGCTGACGCTGTTAAACAAGTTAAAGCAGGTCAGATTGATTTTCGAGTTGATAAATTCGGAATTCTACACACATCAGTAGCTAAAATAAGCTTTGACGCAACTGCAATTAAAGAAAATGCTGAAGCATTTCTTTCAACTGTAATGCGCTTGAAGCCAGCTTCCTCTAAAGGGCTATACGTGAAATCAGTTTTCATGAGTAGCACGATGGGACCAAGCATACCTATAAGTAGAACCGCAGTTACATCCCTATAATAGGAGGAAATTAAAATTATGCCTACTGCAGAAAAAAAAGCAGTCTTAGACGAAATCACAGAAAAGCTGAATAGTGCTAACGGTGTTTATATCACCAAGTACACCGGCATGTCTGTGTCTGACGCTAATGAATTGCGAGGAGCATTCCGTAAAGGAGACATCTTCTTCAAAGTATACAAGAATAAGCTTATGAAGCTTGCAATGGAAGAGGTTGGAGGTTACGATAAAGTACTCCCTTCTTTGGTTGAGCAAAATGCTTTTGCATTCGTTGAAGATGAATTGTCTGCACCAGCTAAAGTATTAAAAGAGTTTACCAAGGATAAGAAGAACCCAGAATTCAAAGCCGCTTTTATTGACGGTGAATTCTATTCTGCTGACAAATTGGAAGCTCTCGCCGCAATGAAGTCTAAAAACGAAGTTATTGGCGATATACTTGGTCTGTTGATGTCACCTGCACAAACCGTAGTAAGTGCGCTTACTGCCCAAGGTTCAAACCTTGTTGGTGCTGTGAAAACTATTGCCGAAAAAGGCGAAGAATAATATTTATACAAATGTCGAAAGACATTAAAAATTTTACTTTAAAAAACAACTGGAGATAAAAATGGCTGACGTTAATAAACTAGCTGAAGAGCTTGTCAACCTAACTATCAAAGAAGCAAACGAACTAGCAAAAGTTCTTGAAGAAGAATACGATATCAAACCTGCTGCTGCAGCTGTTGCTGTTGCTGGCCCTGCTGGAGGCGGAGACGCTGCTGGTGGTGGTGAAGAGCAAACTGAATTTGATGTTGTTCTTGAAGCTGCTGGTGGTAAGAAAATCGCTGTGATCAAAGAAGTTCGCGGAATCACTGGTCTTGGGCTGAAAGAAGCTAAAGAATTAGTTGATGGCGCTCCTAACACCATCAAAGAAGGTGTTTCTAAGGATGAAGCTGAAGAGATCAAAGGCAAGCTTGAAGAAGCTGGAGCTACAGTAGAGCTTAAATAAGCTTTTTTACAATATTCGCACTTAGCCAATATCGTGAAAACGGTATTGGCTATTGGCGTCTATATTACTTAACCCTGTTATTTATAGGGTTTTTACCGTTTAATTTACCTTCAACAAAAAGGAGAGGTTCCTTTTGAGCAAGAAGATGCAAACTATTCCAAACACGGATCGCCAATCTTTTGGGCGAACAAAAGAAGTTTTAGAATATCCTGATTTTCTGGATATCCAATTAGAGTCTTTCGAGAAATTCGTACAGCTCGATATTGCACCAAATGAACGTGCAAATCAAGGATTACAGAGGATTTTCTTGGAAAATTTTCCTATCCAGGATACTCGTGAAACTCATATACTCGAATTTTTATACTATAATGTTGATGTTCCTAGATATACAATTAAGGAATGCCAAGATCGTGGACTAACTTATTCAGTTCCATTGAAAGCTAAACTTCGTCTTTCATCTGTTGATGATAGTGATGAGGCTAGTGAGACAATTGAACAGGAAGTTTTCCTAGGAGATCTTCCATGGATGACGAACCGAGGAACATTTATCATTAATGGCGCTGAGCGTGTAATCGTATCTCAACTACACCGTTCGCCAGGCGTGTTTTTTGGACAATCTGTTCACCCGAATGGAACTCAATTATATTCAGCCCGAGTTATTCCTTTTAAAGGATCTTGGATTGAATTTACAACAGACATCCGTGATGTACTGTGGGCTTATATTGATCGTAAGAAAAAGATTCCAGCTACTACGTTATTACGTGCGCTTGGGTATTCAACAGATTTAGATCTATTAAGTTTATTTGAACTTTCTGAAGAATTGAAAGTAGGTTCTAAAGCTACATTCAAGAAAAATCTTGTTGGAAAACGACTTGCTCAGAACATCATCGTTGAAGAGATGGAAGAAGTTGTTGATGATGAGACTGGTGAAGTTACAGAAGCATTAAATCGTAAGATCATTTTTGAACGTGATCATGAATTGACTGAAGATGATTTCGGTATGTTCGGTGAAATCGATCAGAAGACGGTACTAGTGCAAAAGATTAGTTCAGAAGAATCTGAGCGCTCTGTAATGATGAACACACTTCGTAAAGATCCTACATGGGACGAAACTTCAGCATTAGGAGAAGTTTACCAACAGATCAGATCAGGTGAAATGCCGGATCCAGAAACTGCTCGTTCTATTCTGGAAAGATTATTCTTTAGTGATAAGAAATATGATCTCGGAGAAGTTGGTCGTTACCGTTTAAACAAGCGACTTCGCTTAGAAGGTAATGAAGACATTCAGTATCTATTGAAAGAAGATATTGTTGCTATCATAACTGAAGTTATACGTCTTAAAAACATGAAATCTCAAGTGGATGATATTGATCATTTGAGTAACAGACGTGTAAGAACAGTTGGTGAGCAGCTTGGACAACAATTTGCAATTGGTCTTGCTAGAATGGCAAGAACAATTAAAGAGAGAATGAACTCTCGTGATGCTGAGCAATTGACTCCTCAGGATTTAGTGAATGCACGTACCATTTCTAGTGTAATTAATACATTTTTTGGTACCAACCAGCTTTCACAGTTTATGGATCAAACGAATCCATTAGCAGAATTGACTCACAAACGTCGTATGTCAGCGCTTGGACCTGGTGGTCTAACTCGTGAGCGTGCTGGTTTTGAGGTTCGTGATGTTCACTATACTCACTATGGACGTCTTTGCCCGATTGAAACTCCGGAAGGTCCGAATATTGGACTGATCTCATCTCTTTGTATTCATGCAAAAGTGAATGACTTTGGTTTCATCGAAACTCCGTACAGAAAAGTTAAGGACAAAAAAGTTTCTAAAACGGTTGAGTATTTAGCAGCAGAGCAGGAAGATGAGACAGTAATTGCTCAGGCTAATGCTGAACTAGCAGATGATAGTACATTTGCAAACGATGCAGTATTCTCTAGAATGCGTGAAGGTAACTACTTAGTTGCTAAGGCAGAAGAGATCGAATATATGGATGTGGCTACAAACCAGATCACATCTTTAGCGGCTGCATTAATTCCGTTTATTGAGCATGATGATGCAAACCGTGCCTTAATGGGCTCGAACATGCAGCGTCAAGCAGTACCATTGTTAAGACCTGAAGCTCCGGTAGTTGGTACAGGATTAGAGCACAGAGCGGCTCGTGATTCTCGTGCAATTATTACCGCTGATGCTAAAGGTGAAGTAGTGTATGTTAGTTCTACTGAGATTCGTATTAAATATGACAGATCAGAATTAGATCAGCATTGTTATTTCGATGGTGGTATCAAATCATACGACCTTGAAAAATTCACTAGAACAAACCAGGATACTTGTACTAACCAACGTGCTATTGTTAAAGTAGGCGACAAGGTTAAAAAAGGACAAGCTATTGCTGATGGTTGTTCAACGGATGGCGGAGAACTTGCTCTTGGACGTAACTTATTAGTGGCATTCATGCCTTGGAGAGGTTACAACTTTGAGGATGCGATTGTAGTAAGTGAGCGTATTGTACAAGACGATATTTACACTTCTATTCACATTACTGAATTTGAACAACAAGTTCGTGACACCAAGCGTGGTGAAGAAGAACTTACTCGTGAGATTCCTAACGTAAGTGAAGAAGCTACTCGTAACCTAAATGAAAAAGGTATTGTAAGAGTTGGAGCTAAGATCAATCCAGGTGATATCTTGGTTGGTAAAATCACTCCAAAAGGTGAAACAGACCCAACTCCTGAAGAAAAACTTCTTCGCGCAATTTTCGGTGATAAAGCTGGTGATGTAAAAGATGCTTCTCTAAAAACTCCTCCGGGCGTTTCTGGAACAGTTATCAATACGAAGCTTTTCAGTCGCAAGCGCGATGAGTTAATCTCAAGAAAAGAAGAGAAGAAAAGAGTAGAGCAAGAGCAGGAAAGACATTCTGAAAAACTTGCAGAATTGAATCAGCAGTGGGCTGATAAGATGTATTCTCTTCTAAGAGATAAGACTTCCCCAGGAGTACTCAACTACAGTAATTATGAGTTGATTCCAAAAGGTGAGAAGTACAAAAAATCAGTATTTGAAGAATTAGATCCGGTTAACATCAATGAGAATATTGACTGGGCAACGGATCAGGAATTGGTAGAAAAAGTAAGACTACTTTTTGCTAACTACAGAGATCTTCGTCGTAAGATCGATAGTGAAGCAAAGCGAAGAACTTTTGCTATTCAAGTAGGAGATGAACTACCTCCTGGAATTATTCAAAAAGCTAAGATCTACGTTGCTAAGAAACGTAAGCTTCAAGTAGGTGATAAGATGGCGGGTCGTCATGGTAACAAAGGTGTTGTTGCTAAGATTGTACCGCAGGAAGACATGCCGTTTATGGCTGATGGTACTCCTGTTGATATCTGTCTAAACCCACTTGGTGTACCGTCTCGTATGAACCTTGGACAGATTTATGAAACGATCCTAGGTTGGGCAGCTAAAAAACTTGGCGTTACGTTTGCTTCTCCGATATTTGATGGAGCTAGCATGGATGACGTGAAAGGAAAATTAAAAGAAGCAGGATTACCTGAAGATGGTCGTGTAAACTTATACGACGGTCGTACCGGTGAAGCCTTCTCTCAGAAAACAACGGTTGGTTACATCTATATGATCAAGTTGAATCACTTGGTTCAAGATAAGATGCATTCCCGTTCGATTGGACCATACTCATTAATTACGCAACAGCCATTGGGTGGTAAAGCTCAGTTTGGTGGTCAGCGACTTGGTGAGATGGAGGTTTGGGCACTATATGCTTATGGTGCTTCAAGTATCCTGAAAGAGATGCTCACTGTAAAAAGTGATGATGTGAAAGGGCGTTCAAAAGTTTATGAAGCCATCGTAAAAGGTGAAAACCTTCCGGATGGAGATGTGCCTGAGTCATTCAAAGTATTGCTTCGAGAGCTTATGGGTCTCGGACTTGAAATACATATTCAATAATCACTGTTAATTATTTAATGGAGGAATACCCTTGCCAATAACGAAAACATTAACAGTTACCAACGACTTTAACAGCATCGGAGTATCGCTTGCTTCGGCTGAGACAATTTTGTCACGTTCACACGGTGAAGTCTTAACACCAGAAACGATAAACTACAGAACCTTTAAGCCAGAGATGGATGGTCTTTTCTGTGAAAAGATCTTCGGCCCTGTTAAAGATTATGAGTGCCATTGTGGTAAATACAAGCGTATTCGCTACAAAGGTATCATCTGTGATAGATGTGGTGTTGAAGTAACAAGAAAAGCTGTTCGTCGTGAACGAATGGGTCATATTACCCTAACCGTTCCTGTTGTACACATTTGGTACTTTAAATCTTTACCGAACAAGATTGCATACCTATTAGGAATGTCGTCTAAGAATTTAGATCGTATCGTTTATTACGAAACATTCGTGATAATTAATCCTGGTGTTGCGCGTGATTTAGGTTACGCTAAAGGTGATATGATCTCTGAAGAAGAGAAGTATGATATCTTAGATCAGCTTCCTGAAGATAACTACGAGCTAGACGATGATGATGAAGATAAATTCATCGTTAAAGAAGGTGCTGATGCACTTGCAGCTATGCTTGCAGATCTTGAGTTAGATGAACTAGCTTACCAACTACGTTATGAAGTGAAGCATGAGACTTCACAAATGCGTAAGAAGAAAAAATTAAAACGCCTTCAGGTTATTGAGTCTTTCCGTGCAGCTGCAGAGCACACAGAAAACAAACCAGAATGGATGTGCCAAAGCGTAATACCTGTAATTCCACCGGAATTACGTCCGCTTGTGCCTCTAGAAGGTGGTCGTTTTGCTACTTCTGATCTTAATGATCTTTATAGAAGAGTGATCATAAGAAACAACCGATTGAAGAGACTAATGGACATTAAAGCTCCAGATGTAATTCTTCGAAACGAGAAGCGTATGCTTCAGGAAGCGGTTGATTCATTATATGACAACTCTAGAAAATCAAACGCAGTACGAAACAACAATCGTCCGCTAAAATCTCTTAGTGACATGTTGAAAGGTAAGAGCGGTCGTTTCCGTCAAAACCTTCTTGGTAAGCGTGTTGATTATTCAGGTCGTTCTGTAATTGTAGTAGGACCAGAGCTTAAAATGCATGAGTGTGGTCTTCCAAAAGAAATGGCCGTCGAGCTTTATAAACCATTCATCATTCGCCGATTGATAGAACGCGGTTACGTTAAAACCGTTAAGAGTGCGAAAAAAGTTGTTGATCGTAGAGATCAAGTGGTTTGGGAAGTTCTCGAAAATGTAATTGATGGACATCCGGTAATGCTTAACCGTGCTCCAACGCTTCACCGTTTAGGTATTCAAGCGTTCCAGCCGGTGCTAATTGAAGAGAAGGCAATTCGTCTTCATCCATTAGCATGTACGGCATTTAATGCGGATTTCGATGGTGATCAGATGGCGGTTCACTTGCCATTAAGCCATGATGCTGTGCTTGAAGCGTCTGTATTGATGCTTGGTTCGCATAACATTATGAGTCCTGCAAGTGGTGGGCCAATTGCAGTTCCATCTCAGGATATGATCTTGGGTCTTTATTACCTCACAAAACCAGCTAATGGTAAAAAAGGTGAAGGAAAGACTTTTGCAGACATGGATGAAGTCTTGGTTGCTTTTGATCAAGGGCAAATCGATCTGCATGCAAAAATTAATGTACGTATTCAGACTACAAACGAAGAAGGCGAAACCATAAATGATGTTATTAAAACGTCTACAGGTCGTGTGATCTTTAACCAGATTGTACCTGAGCAAATGGGTTTCATGAATAAGACTCTTGGTAAAAAAGAGCTTCGTGTACTAATCGGTGATATCCACTCTATTGTTGGAACAGCAAGATGTTCTACTTTCTTGGATGACATGAAAAAACTTGGTTATGAAAATGCTACTCTTGGTGGACTTTCATTTAGCCTTGATGATATCATTATTCCAGATGCTAAAGCTAACTTGATAAATGGAGCTAAAGACGAAGTAACAGACATTCAAGGTCGTTACGAGATGGGTTTCATTACTGATAACGAACGTTACAATCAGGTAATTGATAAGTGGACAAGTACTACTAACCGTGTTTCTGAAACATTATTCACTGCTCTTCAAGAAGATCGTGAAGGTTTCAATCCGGTTTATATGATGGCTGATTCCGGAGCTCGTGGTTCCAAAGAACAGATTCGTCAGTTAGGTGGTATGCGTGGTTTGATGGCTAAGCCTCAAAAGAGTTCCATGCAGCAGGGTAATGAAGTAATTGAGAATCCGATTCTTTCTTCTTTTAAAGAGGGATTATCGGTACTTGAGTACTTTATCTCTACTCACGGTGCTCGTAAAGGTCTTGCCGATACTGCACTTAAAACTGCCGATGCGGGTTACTTAACTCGTAGATTGGTTGACGTTTCTCAGGATGTAATTATTACAGAAGACGATTGTGGTACACTTCGTGGTATCAAAATGGCGGCTCTGAAAGATAATGAAGACATCATCGAGCGTTTAGAAGACAGAATTATTGGTCGTTACTCATTACATGACGTGCATGACCCTATTACTGATGATCTGATTTGTGAAGCAAATCAAATGATCGATGAAACGGTAGCTAAGAAAATTGCTGAAACTTCAATTGAAGAAGTTGATATCCGTTCTGTACTTACTTGCGAAACTGGTCGCGGTGTTTGTGCTAAATGTTATGGTCGTGACCTTGCTCGTGGAACTGTTGTTGAGAAAGGTGAGGCCGTTGGTGTTATCGCTGCTCAGTCAATTGGTGAGCCGGGTACACAGCTTACACTTCGTACATTCCACGTTGGTGGTACTGCATCTCGTTTAGAGGCAGACTCACAGCATAAGTCTAAATTTGACGGTAAAGTTGAATTTGAAAATGTTCGTGTTGTAGCATACGACGACGGTGAAGAAGAGCACAACATTGTGTTAAGTCGTGCAGGCGAGCTTAAGATTGTAAATGATGAAGGTCAGGTTCTTATCAGCTATAACGTACCTTATGGTAGCGAAATGATGGTTGAAGAAGGTGACATGGTTCCTAAAGGCGCACAGCTTTGTAAATGGGATCCATACAACGCACTGATTTTCTCAGAAATTGATGGTACCGTTGAGTACAAAGATATTATCGATGGAGTAACATCTACCGATGATACAGATGCTCAAACTGGTCACCGTGAAAAAGTTATTACTGACTCTAAAGATCGTACGCTGGTTCCTACATTAGTAGTGAAAGGCAAGAAAGATATTATTAGAGAAAGTACACTGCCGGTAGATACTCACGTTGCAATTGATGACGGTGAAAAAGTATTTGCAGGTCAGGTAATCGCTAAGATTCCTAGAGCGGCGTCTAAATCTAAAGATATTACAGCGGGTCTTCCTCGTGTAACGGAGCTTTTCGAAGCGCGTTCACCAAGCGAACCAGCAGTTGTTTCTGAGATTGATGGTATCGTTGAAATGGGTGGTCGTAAGCGTGGTTCGCAGGAAGTATTTGTGAAATCGAAAGACGGTACTGATGAGAAGAAGTATCTGATATCTCTGAGTAAGCATATCTTGGTTCAAACTAATGATTTTGTGAAAGCAGGGCAATCACTTTCTGATGGAACAATTCCAGCACAGGATATTCTAAATATTCTTGGGCCATACGCTGTACAATCGTACTTAGTGAATGAGATTCAGGAAGTTTATCGTCTTCAGGGTGTGAAGATCAATGATAAGCACATCGAGGTTATTGTTAGCACGATGATGCAGAAAGTTGAGATCACTGATCCGGGCGATACAATGTTCCTAGAAGGCGATAAAGTAGATCGCTTTGAAGTGAACTCTAGAAATGACGAATTGATCGGTAAATTTGTTGTCACTGAAGAAGGTGGTAGTGAATTAAAGAAAGGTAAGATCCTTGATCGTCGTCAAGTTAGAGACATTAACAACGAGTTAATTAAAGAAGGCAAAGAAGAGATCCAAACCCGTGAAGCAGAACCTGCTATTTCTCGACCGATACTATTAGGTATCACGAGAGCAGCACTTTCTACTGAAAGTTGGTTGTCAGCAGCTTCTTTCCAGGAAACGACTAAGGTACTTACTCAGGCTTCTATTGAGGCTAAGAAAGACTTCTTGCGTGGACTGAAAGAAAACGTGGTAGTTGGACATAAAGTACCAGCTGGTACTGGACTTCGAGAGTACAACGATCTTATCGTTGGACCTGCCGATGTTGATGATGAAAGTGATGCTGAAGTAGCTGAAGTGTTTGAAACACTCGGTGGAAGCGAAGAGGAAACAGCAGACGCTTAATCTAATCAAGATTCGTTCTTGTAACTTAAACCCAATGCATTTTTTGCATTGGGTTTTTTTTTGAAAAAGAAATACTTAAATATTTAATAATATTGCTGAATATTATTAAAGGTGTTAGTTTAATTGAATGAATAAGATGAAAGAGACCGATAAAAAGTTAAAGGTGTTGTTTTGGATTATAACCTTAATTACTCCACTCATTATTCTAATTCTTTTAGAAGGAGGATTGAGACTACTTAAGTATGACGAATCTAAGCAAAATCTATTCATTCAGCTTCCTAACAATCCTCAATATGTAATTGCTAATCCTAATTTTGTAACTAGATATTTTCCTTCTTTCTCTCCAAAAATTGCACCCATTCCTTTTTTAAAAGAAAAGCCAGATGATGTATATAGAATTTTTGTACTTGGGGGGTCTTCTACAGAAGGTTTTCCATATAATTTCTATAACAGCTTTTCATCAAGAATGCAGCAAAAATTTAATCTAGAAACTCAAGGAATAAGGGTTGAGGTAATCAATTTAGGAATGACTGCTGTCAATAGTTTTGTGATTTGGGATATGCGGAAAAAGATTGCCAAGTACGAACCAGACGCGGTCGTTCTCTATGCCGGACACAATGAATACTACGGCTCGTTTGGAGTAGGAAGTAAACAGTATGCACTTGGTAATAGTATTAGTCTAAAAAGGCTGATTCTAAGACTAAAGGGGTTTTATTTATATCAATGGTTAGAGGGATTAGTTCAGCAAGATAATCCTGTTGATAGCGATAGGACCATGATGTCATTGGTGGTTAAAGATTCACAAATAGAATATCAAAGTGAAGTTTTTAAGGAGGGTTTAGATCAGTTTAAAATAAATATTACTGATTTTATTGAATTCTATGCCAAAAAGGGCACTTCAGTTTACATAGGTTCTCTTGCATCAAATTTGAAGGACCAGAAACCTCTTGGAGAAAATAGTAATTCAGTTGAGGCTTATATGCTTGGTAGCAAGCTACTCAGTGAAGGGAAAAAAGATTCAGCTTTAATTAAGTTTAAAGAAGCTAAAGATCTGGATGAGATTCGTTTTAGAGCCCCATCAAGCATAAATAAGATAATTAAGGATATAGCTGAAAAGACAAATTCTTTCTTTGTTGATATTGAACAAGTTGCTTTAGAAAACGCAAAAGAGGGTATACCAGGCGAAGATCTATTTATTGATCACTTACATCCGAATTGGAGGTTGAATCAATTAATAGGGGAAGAGTTTTTTAAAAACATTATTAGAAATAAGAAAATTCAGAAGTACTACCTTCCTAACGAGCTTTCCACAATCATTGATATAAGTCAATTTGAAAAAACTTATGCATCAATTGCAGCGGATAGGTTAGAGTCGGGATATCCGTTTGAAAAAGGATTAACGAGTTCGCAAGAAGCATCAGTTTTTAAAAAGAAGTATGAGAAATATCTATCATTGAGCTTTGAAGATTCATTAGCTGCTAGAACATGGCTTGAGTTAAAACCCGTTTCAAGTGCTTTAAGGAGGGTTGTACAACGAGATATTGAATTAAGAGATACGCTTGCTCTTGTTAAGAATTCAATAGCACTTAAAAATTGGTTTTATTTTAATGAAGAGCTATTGAAGGTCGGAATTAGTCATTCGGTAAATAGTAGGAAGTTAGATGACTATAATGTAACACTTTTGCATTCTATCTTGAATTTAAGGCGAGAGGATACATATTTTGCGAATCTGTTAGCTGGTATATATATGGTTAATAAGGATTTTAAAAGAGCGAAATATTGGTTGAGTGAAAGTGAAAGTATTGAGCCTAATTCTTCTGAATTACTATTGAACTATTCTCGATATTATATTTTACAGGGAGATACCTTAAGAGCCACTTCCTATCTTAGAAAATACAGAAGCTCTATAAACAGGTGACAGCTTTTTTATATACCTACTATAACAGATGTTTTGATTTTCATATCTGAATTAGTAACCTAATGCCATGAGAAAAGAGGTGCATCAAAATACTGCCAATTTGTTTTTTAAATGGTTTAGCTTGAATAATCAAAGAGCTAAACTCCTCTTTGTGATTGCGGCGTTACTGATTACCCTAAGTTTTATTTTCCAAGACTTTCTATTCTCTGAGATCAATAGCACTAACTTTAATTTAAGCGAAGTCCTTCTTTTCAAAATCTTCTGGTTATGCTTTGTTCCACTCACCTACCTCGCTTTTTTTCTGCAGAAGAAGCTAAATGGAATTTCACGAAAGCTATTTACTCGTTTGATATTACTCTTAGCTTCGGTACTTATCTTATCATTCTTACACATGCTGATTTCATCGTTTATAATTTCCATTGCGGGTAATGTTTGGTACAATTTTCAATTTACTACTTGGCAACTTGCTACTTCAAAGCTTGTGGACTACTTAGGAATTACCATTCTCTTTTATTTTTTAGCTATTAGTGTTGCTGAGTATACCCATCTATCAACAATAAAAATTAATACTCTTGAAAAGAATAATAGGACTGAAAAACCAAAGGTGATAACTGTTCGAGATGGTAAGAAAGTTGTAATAGTAAAAACCTCTTCCATTCTTTGGATTAAATCAGACAAGCCATATATAGCGATTTACACAGAAGAGGGAAAATACTTACATAATTCAAGCTTAAGGGATGTGCTTAAAGAATTAAACGATGCAAATTTTGTAAGAATACATCGATCAACCATTGTTAATGTATCTAAGATTGATAAACTCATTTCAAGATTGAATGGAGATTATGATGTAGTTATGGAAAGTAGTCAAAAGCTTAGACTAAGTCGTACTTATAAAAATAATCTGAATGATCAGCTTTTAAGTTCATCAACTTAGCATAAAAACTACTCAGGTTAGGTTAGTTGTGTTTCAATAGAGATAGAGTATAGCCATTATGGTGTCGAACCGTAATAAATAAAGCTATATGAAATTCTATACTTTACCACTACTTATTCTTCTTTTCGCCACGAATACAGCAAGTTCTCAATCCTTAAATAAAGTAGGTGGCCCTTGTCAAGATTGTGAAGCTGCTTTGGACTATGGGGCTAAAAAATTGTCAGCCGTTGATACCTTGCCTGGCTTTGATGAACACGATCAAAAAATGAAAATTCAAGGAACGGTTTTCGAGAAAGATGGAAAAACTCCGGCCACTAATGTAATTATTTACATTTATCACACAAACCAAGAGGGGGTTTATGAAAAGAAGGGGGGTGAGACGGGATTTGCAAGATACCATGGAATTTATCGAGGTTGGGTTAAAACCAATGAATTGGGTGAGTATACTTTTTATACATTTAAACCTGGAGCTTATCCAAGTAGAAGTGAGCCCGCACATGTACACTTCACCATTAAAGAACCGGACATAAATGAATATTATATCGACGCTATTCAATTTGATGACGATCCATTATTAGGGAGGAAAGAGAGAGAAAAGAAAAACCCTAGAGGCGGAAATGGAATTATAAAATTAGCAAAAAGTAACGGGATGCTTGTGGCTGAAAGAGATATAATTTTAGGCTTAAATATTCCGAATTATGAATAAGCTCATTTTAATACTAGTTGGACTTTTTCTTCTTTATCCACACTTAAGTAAAGCACAGGGAATTACAGAATTACCACTTGATAAGAAAGAGTCGATAGTTTTCTGGAAAGGCACAAAAATGCGAGGTATGGGTAAGCATGAAGGTGTTGTAGAAATCAAATCTGGCTTTTTTAATCTGAAAGAAGGTGAGTTGGTTGGAGGAGAAGTAATTATAGATATGGAATCAATTCAAGTGACAGATATTCCTGAGCATGAACCTATTCCCCGAAATAGACTAAACGAACATTTGAAAAGCGATGATTTTTTCGGGGTAGAAGAATATCCAGAAGCTAAATTTAGAATTGATAAAGTATTAGATAGAACGGATCATCAAATGATGGTAGAAGGTGAACTAACTATTAGAGATGTAACTGACAAGATCAGGGTTCCTTTAAAAGTAGTGATGCAGAATTCTGAAAGTATTATGATTACATCCGCATTTAAGTTTGATAGGTTTAATTGGAATGTAGGTTATACAGGAAGCTGGTTAGAGCGGACTCTTGTTGATAAAGATATTGAACTACGAATTGAATTGACTCAAAAAATAGAGAGTTAAAATAATCACAAAAAAAGAGCCGATATTTCTATCGACTCTTTTTAAATATAGTAGTGTTGTGAATAAGATTATTTCACTTTCTCACCGTTGATGATAACACCCGTAACATGAGTGAGATACTCTAAAGGATCGCCATTATACATAACTACATCAGCGTCTTTTCCTTTTTCTAAAGAACCAACTTGATCGTCGATGCCTAAGAGTTTAGCAGCATCAATTGTAAGTACTTTAAGAGCATTATCTTTTCCTAAGCCATTTGCAGCAGCGACACCTGCTTCATAAAGAACAACACGTGTTTTAGGAACATAAGCTTCAAAACCACTTTGGAATGCAATTGGAATTCCTGCTTTGTACAATTTTCCAGCAGTTTCCATAGAAGCATTTTTCGCATCTCCGCCAGGACGAATCATAGAGGCATGAATAAATACAGGGTATCCACCTTCTTTAATTTCATCCATAACCATATATGCTTCTGCCACACCATCAAGTACTAATGGGAAATTGAATTCCTTTTGTAAACGGATAGTAGCTTGGATGTCGTTAGCTTTATGCACAGTTACCATAGCAGTCAACTTTCCTTCAAGAAGGTCAGCTAGTGCTTCCATTCCCAGATCTTTGGAATAATCATCACCGGCATTACGCTTTTTTAGATAAGCTTGTGCTTTAATAAGCTCTTGGCGTAACATAGCAATAGCTTTAGCTCGTGTACCAGGTTTGCTAAATGCTCTACTCAAGTTATTTCCAAGAGTAAACGCTAACATTTTAGCCGGTTCAATTAAGTTGTCATCAACATTATCACCGGTTGTTTTAACGATCATAGTTTGACCGCTAATAAGAGCGCCTTGTCCATGACCGGTATGAACAGTTGTAACTCCTTTATCACGCAAGTAAGCAACTAAAGCTTCACGAGCATTATAGGCATCAATTGCACGTAACTCAGGTTGAATTGGGCTTGATGTTTCTAGTTGATCTTGATCTGCATCTATGTTTAGGTGTCCAGCCAATCCAACAACTGAATGAGCATCAATCAAACCAGGAGTGACTACTTTTGCTTCATGAACTTCATAATTAGAAGGAATATTTACTCGAGAAGCAGGTCCTACTTGCTCGATTTTTCCGTCCTTAATTAAAACAACACCGTTGGTAATTGGGTTGCCATTCATAGTGTAAACGGTTTCTCCTTTAACTGCTATTTGTGCTTCTGCTGAGAAACCAAATACAAGCAAGAGAGCGGGTATCAGTAATAATTTTTTAAAAATATTCATTTTATTCTCCTTCGTGATGTGTATGAATAAGACCAGGATAAATTTCATATCCACCGGTAGCATATTCTTTATCTTCCGCATTTTTACGATCCCAAACTTTTAAGCCTTCAATCCAAGTTTCTTCAACATGGGTATAAACACTAAAAGGATCGCCGGTCAGAATTATAAAATCTGCGTCTTTTCCTTTTTCAAGAGTTCCAACTCTATCATCAATATCCATCATTACTGCGTTGGCAATAGTAACAGCCTCAAGTGCAGATTTGCGACTCATACCTTCTCTAACACCCATAGCAGCTGAGCGAAGGAACATGCGAGAATCGGTAATTCCATCATCAGTATGGAAGCCAACAAGAGCACCTGCATCGTCTAAAAATTTACCATTAGCATTACTAAGGTCAGCAGCTTCAACTTTACCACCAAAAGAATCTAAAGTAATGATGGAAGCAGGGTATCCAGAAGCGGCTATTTCATCAGCTACTTTCCATGCTTCACTTACGTGTTGTAGTACAAGATTGTATCCAAACTCATCTGCTAAACGAATAGCAGTAAGTATATCTTGATGCTTATGTGTGTGATTATGAACAGTTCTTTTTCCTTCAAGAACTTCAACTAATGTCTCCATGCCAATATCTCTGGCAGGCATTTTACTTTCGTCGCCACCAGCAGCATCTACTTTTGCTTTATATTCCTGTGCTTTTACAAATAGCTCACGAACCATAGAAGCTGCCTTTCCTCTAGTTCCGGGATTAGGTGCATTACCTCTTGGGTTTGTACCATTGGCCATTTTTATTCCGCCATAAATGGTTTTTTCCTCGTCAGTATATAGCAACATATCTTCAATAGCGTTTGCTTCTCGCAATTTAAGATAAACGGTTTGACCACTCATTAGTCTTCCTGAACCAGGCATTACATTTACAGAAGTTATACCACCAGCGAGAGCTCTTTTAAAAGATTTAGCTCGAGGATTGATACTATCCATAATACGAACGTCGGGATGTAGCGAAGAAGAACGATCGCCACCATCACCTTCTCCGATATGAGAATGTGTATCAACGAGTCCGGGCATGATCACTTTTCCGGATACATCGTGAACTTTTGCTCCACTAGGAATGCGTGTGTTAGAACCGCCAACCGCAGTAATTTTTCCATTTTCTACAATTAGAACTCCGTTGTTTATAGGCTCGCCGGAGATTGGAATTATTTGTGCACCTTTAAAAACTTGAGCAGAGGATTGCGAAAATCCTTGAGCTCCAAAAATAAGGACACAAATAAACGCGAGCATTAAGCTTCGTATATGTTTACTCATAAATTTAGATTAGTTATTTATAATTAGCTGAATGCAATGTATGAAAAAAGAAATGGTGTAAATGAAGCGGTTCGTAAAAATTAGAAAATGATAGGTTCCTTTTTACAAGTATGAGGCTCTAAAATCCAATAGAAATATTAAAAGAAGGCTGAATACCTACATCATAAATATCGATAGGGCTGGTGGTGATTTGATTTGGCATACTATTTTGATCTAGTACAATGCTAAGGTCCTTATACCAGACATTTTGTGTATCAAAAACATTAAATAATGATGCCGATAAGCTCAGGTCATATTTAGAGTAACTACGCTGATATTCTATTGAAAAATCAGTTCTTTTATAATTACTCAATCGCTTATCCGGCTGTGGACCAAAAGTAGCAAGTTTATTGGGAGTGCCCGAGGCAAAATTCCATGAGATATGTGCGGAAAGAGATTCTAGAGGTTGTATGCTTAATATAGCAGAATACTTGAATGTTCTGTCCCAATCGGCGTAAAAAGAGTCTCCATTATTAATAAGTGGGTTAGACAGCTTTACTTCGGAAAGGGAATATGTTTGTGAAAGCTGAATAGTTTTAAACTCTGATCTCAGCAAAAATTCAATTCCTTTAGCCATCCCTTCATTATTAGTAAACCATGGGTTTGAAGCGTAAGTATTACTTAAAGAAAACGTATTAATCTCATGCAGCCGAACATTTTTAAACTCTTTTATATAGGCTTCAGCTTGTGCATAGAATAGTTTTGATTGTGAAAAATAAATTCCGGATGAATAATAATTCAAAGAGGTTGGAGCTTGTTTTTCGTCCGCTAAAATCCAAACATCAGAAGTAATAGTATTAGAAAGTGAGATCTGATTTAAAAACTGATAGTTTTTACTATAGCCAATACCCACAGAAATTTTAGATTGTGGGAAGAATTTAAATTTAATTCTTGGGGAGAACTTTAGATATTCACCATTTGAATAATAATGAACACGACTACCTGCAAAAATATCTAAGTTTTCATTCAACCCTGAAAAGTCAACTTGAGTGAACAGATCAATTTTATGAGCAGAAACGGAAGTGAAATATCCCGGCCGGTCAAAAGAATTTTCAGAGTATTCACCTAAATAGTAATTGTAAGTTGCCCCTGCACTCCAAAACCAAGATTGGCTACTATTTATTTCAAATAATTGTTCAGCTTTAAAATCATTTAAGACGTTTTCATTTTCGTAGGGAAAGATGAACGCGTTTATACTTTGACTATTTGTATTCGATTTTATGTAGGTAAAGTCATCTTGACTAAAAGTGGTTGTATAAATACTAGCTCCCAAAATAGTAGAGGAGTAAATATCATCATTTAACCATTGGTTATATTTCGCTGAAACTGCACCATTTTGCCAGTCATTGCTGGTTGAAACCGGACGATAAGTAAAAGGGTCGGATGTAGAAGTTGATCGGAATAAACGCTCGGCAGAATAACCCGTGTCATCCCCACCAAGATATCCACTGATAGTAAGTCTATTACCGGAATTGCCTTCAAAGTATATTTTCCCATGAAGATCGTAAAATGAGGCCTCTGTATTTCTAGATCTAACCAAATAAGAATCTAAATCAATTATTCCTGATGGGAGGCTATTTTGTGGTCGGTTTACATTAAGCCCCCATTTAATTAGATCTTCGTTGTTGAACCAGTTAAGGTTATTGAGATACGATCTGCGAGCCGATATCAACCAACTGCTTTTTCCTTTTTTTATGGGGCCGTCTAAAGAAAATCGTAATGAAGAATTGCTTATTCCTGCTGATCCTGAAAATTTATCTAACGAACCGGTTTTGGTTATCAAAGAAAGAGTACCGCCGGGTGGGGCTTGAATTTTTACAGGAGCAATATCATAGTAAAATCCGCCGCGTTGTAAGATATCCCCATTAAAGCTATCAACCAGTCCATATAAATGGCTTTGATTGTAAATGGTAATGTCATCAACCAAAACTCTGAAGCCATCAGCAGGACTTCCCCTAACCTGAAGTTCACCACTCATAAGTGTAGATAGAGAAACAGAAGGTAGAAATTGAAGAGCACTCACTGAACTGTTATCACCCATAGGACTAAAATCTCCTATATCTAAGATCTCAGAACTTTCTGGGTTTAAATCATCAGAGTAATTAGAGCCAATGACAATGAGTTGGCTAACATCGATACGCTTTCGTTTTAAACGAAACGTTAAATCATCAAAGTCGGAATTAGCTGAAATATCGAGATGAATGGAGTCGGGAGAGTAGCCAAAAGAGGAGGCTGTAATTTCAATAGATTTTCCTTCGAATATTCTTTCAATAGAAAAAACGCCACTTTCATTGGATGTTACTCCTTTGAGTTTTCCATCTTTTTGCCATGTTACGATGGCATAAGGCAAGCGCTCTCCAGTAGTTTCATCTAAAATTTGTCCCTTTATTGCAACTTCTTTTGATACGGACGTCTTATTATTATTTCGAAGAATAATTACCTGCTTCCTCTCTTTATCTACTTTTGAGGTTAGATCATGAGAAGATAATTGGATGTTGAGTTCCTCAAAAAAAGTGGACTCAGTTGCAGAGATATTAATTTTTATATCAGCTAAAAGAGCACTTCTATATAGAAACCGATAGTCCGTTTGTTCTTCAATTTCATCTATTACGGAGAGAATGTCTTTATTTGTATGGGCGTACTGAGCTTGAGACTTTATAGAAAGTCCAAAGAAAAGGGAGAGAGCGAAAAAAAGGCTAATGGAATTTCTCAGCATAAATTTTTTATTAATTGCTTTCGAAGCTGTACTGGTTTTCGCCATTATTTACGAAGGTGCCATCTAAAACCATTCCTAAATCTGATAACGCATTTTCTATATTCTCTAAAGAAAGGCGCCCAGTTAACCGCTCACTTTCTAGGTTAGCTGCTATTGAGATTATGACATTGAACTCTTGCTCAAGCTCTGTTAATACATCGCCTGTTTCCCTGTTGTTAAAAACCAATTCATTATTTAGCCAATCCTTGGTCTCATCAATATTTAGGTCTTGTTTAACAGGCAGGTTGTCTTTTCCAATTAATGCGGACTCACCCGGCTCAAGGATTAAAGACTGGTTGTTGCTGGTTGATTGGACCTCAACAGAACCTTCTTCTAAGAATACCTGAAGCTTTTCACCCCAAGAGCTTAGGTTAAAGCGTGTACCTAAAACACTAACAGTACCATTTGTGGCTTGTACAGAAAAGGTGCGATCGGAGTTGGAAGTTACATCGAAAAAAGCTTCTCCGTCAATTTTATAAATCATAGATGTAGATGATTCCGCAACAGAATACAAGGTAGAGTTCGGACGTAGATTAATTACTGATCCGTCCTCAAGCGTTACTGTTTCAATACTACTTCCCGATTGTGCTATTAAAGTTGGAATTTGAAGGGTTTGAAAATAAAATAAACTCAAAACCGCAGCTATTACAACCGTTGCAGCAACAGCCCACTTTTTAGTTGATGAGGATACAAAAGTTAAAATATTAGATTTTTGAGCTGGTTTTGTAGATGCTTCTATTCGTTTCCAAACCTGATCTTTATTTGAAGGTTGGGAGTCAAAGCTTTCTTTTTTGAGTTTTTTATAACTCAAAAGGTCTTGAGCAATAGGGTCATCTTCTTTTTTAATAGAATCAGACGCAGTGTTGGCCTTTTCTATTTTTTTAGAAAGCTTGAAATCTTGATCGTTATTTGAAGCATCTGAGGTCATCTAATTATATATATTGAAAAATCTAATTCATTTAAGTTTTAATTAACAGGAATTTCCTGTCCCGTTTCAACATCAATGTTTGTAACTCCATCGATCCCATTAAACCTCACAAGTACATTTCCATCTCCTGTAAAACTCATAGTCCCTGAAATTGAGATTGGTGAAATTATTTTTTCCGGACTATCCCATAAATTTAATTCCCAGCTTAAACCACCGATTAAATTAAAATCTTGAATTTGATTTTGATCACCAAAGGAGCGTTCTATTTCGATGTTTAAAAAATTAAAAACTAGTTCGTAATAGTTTTGTTCAGTTTCTCCATCGGCGCTCTCAATTCGGTTAAGACCGGTTCCTACATGTTTACCTTGTAAAGGTAATGGATTGGTATCATCTGAAACGTTCGAAATTAGAAATTCATTACGGCGTTCAAATGTTGAAATTCTGGGCCCGGAATTTATGCTACCCTCTTTAAATCCCTGATAACTTATAGTTTCAATTAGATTTTGTTGCTCCCGAGGAAATGCTATAAAATCACCTTGTTGATCGGTGTAAATATAGAGTAGTGAATCTGATTCAGTTTTAAATGGGTTTTGAGCAGAACGCTCAAAAGTAACAGTATGCACTCCTGTATCTTGATCATATCTAGTTCTTAAATTTGAGATCTGATCGTACTTAAATTTCGTCTGCGCTTTAGGAATTCTTTTAGGAGTAAATCCTGACTGAGAGATGATAGATAAGGCATCCTGAACACTTAAATAAACTCCGCTATTATTTCCGGAAATAGACTCACCTAGAATTAAAGTAGCGGTCTCAAGATCGGCATCGGTAATAATATCACTACTGCTACCATTAACCCTATCAAGTGTGCAATTTGGTAGGATAACTAGTAGTAACCAAGCCAGTGATATGTAAATTATGGATTTCATGATCTTGTAATGTTGAAAGCGTTTAATATGTCCTTTTGTAGTTATACACTAAACCTTAGCATGTACCCCTAGGGGTTATCTAAATTCTTTTAAACTTTCTCTTATATCCTTTAATGCTTTTCCCATATGATTCTCTATAGTTTTTGGTGATACATCTAGTATCTCTGCAGCTTCTTTGTATGTAAGTTGCTCCATAAAGCATAAGGTAAATACCTCCCCTCTTTTCTCCGGCATTTCAGCTATAGCTTCATCAATGGCTAAGACTAGATCTTTTTCTCTGGCAGTATCTTCAGGAGTTAGCTCATGTACTTGCTCAGGGATTGAATCATCTGTGTTAAACTTCTTATTGTCTCTATGATGATTAAGCATTCGGGTATAACCTATTCTGAATAAGTACGCGCGTAGCGATTTATTAGGATCAATATCCTGACGATTCTCCCATATATAAATGAATGCTTTCTGAATAAGATCTTCGGCAGTTTCTTTATCGGTGTTCTTACTCATTAAGAAATAGAGCATAGAATCATAATGAGCATTAAAGAAATCCTGAAAAGCCTCATGGTTTCCTTCCTTGATCAATCGAGCGAGGTCGGTACTGTCCAACTCATTTTCTTTTGACAAAGCAAATGTTAGGAAAAAAAGAGATAGAGAAACTGAGTTTATCATCTAAAAATAAAGCCGATTTTGAAAAGCAAAACTATTCAATGGGTTGTGAAGATACAAACCGTAATTCATCTTACTCGTAAATAAAAGTTTCAAATAAAATTTAGACAAATAAAAAAAAGACTAGGGGTGAGCTTCTAGTTCATGTGTATAGCTAACAAACAAACGATCTATGGATCATTCAGTTAATCTAAAAACAACTATATCATGAATTATTCAATTAAATACCTAGCCATATTTTGTACGTCTCTTGTAATTGCTACAGGATGCGGCGTAGCAGATACTAATGATGAAGATGCTCAAGAAAGACTCAATCAAGTTATTTTTATTAGCGACATAGAAGGTTCCGACGACCTTTATTTAGCTAATGTTGATGGTACCGAACAAAAAAGAATTACAAATAATGATCTACAAGAAAGCTTTCCTTCAGTATCACCTGATGGTAGTAAGGTAGCTTATAGCCAACAAGGGGAAATCTGGATCGCGCTAATCAATGGGAGTCAGCCAACTAAGGTTACCGACGATGATTGTAATGACGAGGGAAGATGTATTGAGCCAAGCTGGTCACCTAATGGAGATAAGCTAACCTATTCTCGCAATGGAGATATCTATATAACAAATATTGATGGCACGGAAACATTAAATATTACAGAGAGTGATGAAGTATCGGAATATGCTCCAAAGTGGTCACCGGATGGATCTGAAATTGCATTTACTCAGCAAGCTCAAAGTGCAGTGGGACCGCTTGATACCGAGATATTTGTAATTGACACAGAAACATTAGAGCAGACTCAACTTACAGATAACGAGTTTGAAGATGAACACGCAGCTTGGTCACCGGATGGAACAGAATTGGTGTTACTCGGAACTGATGCAGAAGGACGAGTAAGGTTATACATTTATAACACCAGAGAAGCTAGTAGAACAGCATTTACGGATTTAGAAGAAGGTAGGCTAGATTCTGAAGCAAGCCCATGCTGGGGAACTGATAACTACATCTACTTTACTACTGTAAATGTAGGAACCACTGATGCCAACGGAAATGCTAAAGCTAAAGCAACCAGCCATAATGCAAGTCGTTCAAACAGATCTAATGGCATAGTAAGCGATATTATTACCAATGGCGATATCAGAGGAGTTACCTGCGCTAGAGAACTCGACAAATCATCGACTTTATAAATGCTTACTAACCATAGAGAGACCCGAAGAATGCCATTCGTTGATAGCGATGGCATTTTTTATTTATGAAATGTTTTTCCGCTTTTAGCATACTCAGTTAAAATTGGAGCAGGCTTAAACCTTGGTCCAAATCTATCGACAAAACCATTTAGCTTTTCAACGAGATATTTTGCACCAACTTGGTCAATATATCTAAAAGGACCACCTAGGAATGGAGGAAAACCTAAGCCTAAAATAGCTCCAAGGTCTCCATCGGTAGCAGATTTCAAAATCCCTTCTTCTAGGCAATAAGCAGCTTCGTTTATCATCATGAATGCTATTCTCTGTTGAGCAGTTTCCATATCCGGGTTTGTTCGGGATGGACCTCCAAAATATTTATAGATATCTGTATTTGCGGTTTTCTTTTTACCTGAATAGTCATACAACCCTTTTTTATTCTTCCTGCCCAAGTATCCTTCATCAACAAGTTCTTGAGCTTTCTCAGAGGTTTTAGCACCACGAGCATTGAATATTGGTTTCATGGTTTCGCCAACATGTGCTCCTACATCAAAACCTACCTCATCAAGCAGAGCCATTGGCCCAACTGGATAACCAAACTGTTTCATAGCTTTGTCTAAAAACTCTATAGAAGCCCCTTCTTCAAGTAAAAGGAGGGCTTCGTTCATGAAAGGAGCAAGAATTCTCGTTGTATAGAAACCGGGACCATCATTTACTACAATTACTGTTTTGCCTTGTTTCACACCAACTTCATAGGCGCTGGCAATTACCCAATCCGCAGTTTTATCGGTTGTGATAATTTCAAGCAACGGCATTTTTGGTACAGGCGAGAAATAATGCATTCCTATTATATTTTCGGGTCTGGAAGATGCTTTTGCAATATCTGAGATTGGAAGTGAAGAAGTATTTGATGCAAATATGGTTGAGTCAGAAGTAACGGCTTCCACTTCTTTTAAGATTTTATGCTTTAGCTCCAAGTCTTCAAATACAGCCTCAATAACTAACTCTACTCCATCAAATCCATCGTAAGAGGCAACACCTGTAACACGACTTGCTACTTCATCTCTTTCAAATGTTGTAATGATTTTCTTTTTAGATTTCTTATTCAGGTCTTCCCAGATCGCCTTTTCTCCTTTTGCTGCCGATTCTAAGTCACGATCTTTCAGCAGAACCGAATAGTTTCCTTTATTGATGCTAACATCGGCGATTCCGCTACCCATGAGTCCGGCGCCTAATACACCAATTTTTCTAACCGGAACTATTAGATCCTGATATGGATTTTTCTTGGCATCGGTCATGCCGAAAAACAGATTTACCAATGCTCTAGATTCTTTAGTTGCACCTAGCTCCCCAAAGAGTTTGGCTTCATTAAGCAGCCCTTCTTTTTTTCCGTTCTTGAATCCAAATTCTACAGCTTTCAATATCTTTTCAGGAGCTGGATAATTTCCTTTGGTTTCTGCTAATGTCTTTTTCAGTGCTTGAGAAAAGACAATCTTTCTACCGAGAGGATTTCCTTCTACTACTTTTTCAAGGAGTGTTCTTTTGTCTTTTCGATCAAACTTATCGTTAGAAATTTTATGTACAGCTTTTATGGCAGCTTCCTCTAAAACATCTTTATGAGTTAGCTCATCAATTAAACCCATTTTGTAAGCCTGTCGTGAAAAAATATTCTTTCCGGTAAGCATGTAGCTGAGAGATTTTTGAATACCGATCAACCTAGGTAGTCGCTGGGTTCCTCCGGTTCCCGGAAGAATTCCTAGTTTTACCTCGGGCAATGCCATTACCGTTTTAGAGTGATTGGATGCAATTCTATAATGGCACGCCAAGGAGAGCTCTAGACCTCCTCCCATGCAGCTTCCATGTATTGCTACCACTATCGGTTTTGGAGAGCTCTCAATTCGATTTAAGATCGAATGACCATCTAAACTTAATTGCTCAATTTCTTCCGCGGTTTCACGAGCTTTAAACATTTCGATGTCCGCCCCCGCAATAAAATTGCTTTCTTTTCCACTGATCAGAACGGCGCCTTTAAGAGATGGATCGGATTCTAAGTCATCCAAGAATTTGGAGAACTGATCCATCATTTCTTCATTCAGCGTATTTACCTTTTCCCCTGGTTGATCCAGAGTTATGATGGCTACATTTTGTTTTTTTGTGAAGCTTAAATAACTCATTTTGAATACCTCTCTAAAATAATTGCATGACCTTGACCGCCTGCCGCACATGCTGTAACAAGTGCATATTTTCCATCTTCATTAATTAATCTGTTTGCAGCAGTAGTAACTAAACGTGCTCCGGTAGCGCCAAAAGGATGGCCAAGTGAAAGAGATCCCCCTAAAGTGTTTATTTTGTCCATAGGAATAAGACCAACTTTTGAGTCTCGGTGTAAAGATTTCTTTGCAAATTCATCCGAATCTAAAGCGGCTAATACAGCAAGAACCTGACCTGCAAAAGCCTCATGGATTTCGAAGACATCGATATCAGCAAGAGATAGGTTCATTTGATCCAGTACTTTTGGAGTGGCGTAAGCCGGTCCTAGCAAAAGTTCATCTTTGGGATCTTGAGATACAAAATTATACTCTCGTAAATAAGCCTTTGGAGTAAGTCCAAGTGCCAAGGCTGTCTGTTCTTCCATAATTAAAGAAGCAGATGCTCCATCAGTTAAAAAAGAAGCATTACCGGCAGTAATAGTGCCATGAGGTTTGATAAAAGCCGGACGAAGCTTTGAAAGCTTGTCCATAGAAGTGTCAGCTCTAAACCCGTTATCATGTTTAACAACCGAAAATTTAGGAGGAACCTTCACAGGAAATAATTCATTATCCAGCAATCCTTCATCGGTAGCTTTAGCAGCCATATGATGCGATCGCATTGCGAACTCATCTTGGTCATTCCGGGAGATCCCAAAGCGTGCAGCCATACGGTCAGCACTTTTCCCCATCGTTTCTTCGGTAGAAAATTCTGCAATTGCAGGAAGTTCAGGAAGCAGATCTTTTGGTCTTAGTCCTTTTAGAAACTTCAGAAAATCTAAAGGTGATTTATATTTTCTAGCCTCTAAAACTTTTTGCCGAAACTTTTTTTGAAATCGAACAGGGATATCCGACATGGTTTCTGTTCCCCCGGCTAGAATTATTTTAGATTGACCGCTTCTGATCAGGTCTATTCCGTTTGCAATGGCTTGATTAGATGAGATACATGCTTGAGCAACAGTGAATGCAGGAACTGTGTTTGGAATACCTGCCCCAAGAGCACTTTCACGAGCTACGTTACTTGTACGAACCTCCTGTATAACATTCCCCATTATTACCCTATCGATAGCGGCTGGGTCTATTTTATTACGAGCCAGTAATCCTTGAATAGCGTATCTCCCAAGATCGTAGGCCATTAAATTGTTATAGTCAGTTCCCGATTTTAAAAAGGGAGTTCTAATACCGTCTACAAGCACTGCATTGAAGGAATAAGTTTTCACGTGTCATTACTTTGGTTAATCTAGAGCACTATAAGTTAACAGTGTTAACCAAATAATCAATATTTGTTGAAAATTTTCTTTGTCTGCATTGTAAATGTTCATATATTTGTCGCCCTTGTTAGGGCGATTAGCTCAGTTGGTTTAGAGCACCTCGTTTACACCGAGGGGGTCGGGGGTTCGAGTCCCTCATCGCCCACATCTAAAAGCTGTCCATATTTGGATGGCTTTTTTTGTTTTACCTAGCCCGCCTTTTAAAAACCTTAATGAGATAATATGCACAACAGTCTCTTTTTTATTAGTAAATTAATTGAAAAAGAAGATCATATAATTTAGGTGCATGGGTTCTAGACAGGTTAAGCCAAGTTTTGGTAAGAATGAAATGGAGAGAAGGCTTCAGCTCCTATACCAAATTACGTCCCAAACAAAGAAGAGTTTAAACGAACAACTCAATAATGCATTAGAGTTGACTACCAAGTTATTGGATATGGAAATTGGGATCATTAGTTCAATTTCAGATGATTCCTATACTGTCCGGAATTTTTTTCCTGCTGATTCAGGACTTTCAGAAGGGCAAGTCTTTGAACTTGGTAGCACATACTGTAGCATTACATTGCAAAGCGAAGAGGTGGTTGCAATAAACCATATGAAGGAATCTGAATATGAACGCCATCCTTGTTACGCAGCTTTTTCTTTAGAGGCATACATTGGGATTCCTGTCATAATTGACAATGAAGTGTATGGCACTATAAATTTTTCTAGTTCTCAGCCGAGAAAAGAAGAATTTAGAGAGTATGATTATATGTTGATTAAACTCTTGGGAGAGTGGGCAGCAGCTACAATTAAAAGAGCAAGAATAGAAGACGATCTTAAGGAAAAGAATGAGCGACTTGAGTTAATTTCGACAAATAGTGCAGATCTGATCTGTTTGCATGCATTGGATGGAGTGTATGAATATATCTCTCCATCAGTGATAAATATATTGGGTTATTCGTTTAAAGAATTATTGGGTAAAAACCACGCAGATCTAATTCATGAAGATGATCTGGAAGAGCTAAAAGGGTCTCCGTATCAGGAGTTAAAAGACAAAGGCGTTGTAACTAACGTCAGATACAGAATTAAAAATAAGAAAGATGAATACATTTGGTTTGAGAGTTCTGTAAAAACGGTTGTAGGTGAAGATGGTAGCCCAATTGGTTTGCAATCGATTTCTCGTGAAGTTACAGATAGAAAGAGATTAGAAACTATGTTTGAGCAAGCTCAGGAAATGGCTAGCGTGGGCGGCTGGGAGTTCGATCTGGAATCAGGGAAATTATTTTGGACGGATGAAGTGTACAGGATCCATGACAAGGAAATAGGTTCAGAAGTATTTGTAGATGAAGGGTTGAATTATTTTCCAGATGAAGCTAAAGAAGAACTAGAAGCAGCGATTTCACGAACTATTAATACAGGTCAAAAATATGATTTAGTGCTTCCCTTTATTTCTGAAAAAGGTGTAAATAAATGGGTAAGAGCGATTGGGAAAGCTCACTATGAAAGTGGAAAAGCAATGAGCTTAAGTGGAACTTTTCAGGATCTAAGTAAACAGGTTAAATATGAGAAAAGAATTATAGCTCAGAATGAAGAACTGCTAAAGCTGACTAAAACTAGAGATAAATTGTATTCCATTATTGCACACGATCTGAAAGGTGCTTTTTTCGGAATAAAGGGATTGTTGGGAATATTACTTGAGGATATCGAAGCGCCGGACATTGATAGAGAAAGTATTAAAGAGAAAATGAATATGGTACATCTCTCGGCTGAAAATACTTACGAATTATTAGAGAATTTATTAGACTGGGTAAAGATACAAAATGGTGATGCGTCTCCGGTTATAGAGCAAATGGATCTAAAAGGATTACTTTTAAACAGCATATCTGTTTTTGAATCCGCAGCAGTAAATAAAGGAGTACAAATAGAGAGTCAGGTTGAAAATATTTTTGTTCATGGGGATCAAAATATGCTCTCTACTTTGGTTCGAAACTTGATCTCAAACGCAATAAAATATTCCGATAAAAACAGTAAGGTAATTGTAGGCATAGAAGAGTTTTCTAACTATATAAATATTCGTGTTAAAGACTTTGGACTGGGTATGTCTGCTGATGTTAAAAAGTTACTTTTTAATAAAGAAGAGAGACCTCAAAGAAGAGGTACGATGTATGAGAAAGGGACAGGCTTGGGACTGTTACTTTGCGCAGATATTGTAGAAGCGCATAATGGTTCTATTGAGGTTATTTCTGAGGAAAATAAAGGGTCAGAATTTATAGTGAGTATTCCTAAAGCCAAGAAATAGATTAATTTTAGGAATTATTTAAAATAATAAATTACATTAACCACTATAAACTATATCAAATGCTCTATTATTATGGATATTAAATTTGTTAAAAGATCTGCAGTTAATTCTTCAAAGAAAAGAAACTCTAAATTTAAGCCACTTCTAGAAGCGATCGATAAATTAAAGCCAAATGGTCATGCTGTAGAGGTTTCGTATACTAGTGATAAAAATGTAAACTCTATGAGGACGGCTGTTTATCAGCACAGCAAAATTAAGAATATTAAGATCAAGAGTAAGAAGGACCCTTCCATTAAAAAGATTCACTTTTATAGAGAAGAATAGGGAATTAGGGTTTTGGAATTTGTGTTATTTCCCTATCTATATTTTTTATAAGAAATTGAATCCCCATATATCATGAGTGAAGTTTCATCTATTTTAAAAGAGACTAAAGATCGTTTTTCGAAAGATAATATCAGTGAGAAGTACAAGAGGGTAAGAACTTTCACTCACTACATAGTTGAGCCTCTAGAAACGGAGGATTTTGTAATTCAAGCAATGGAAAATACGAGTCCTACAAAATGGCACCTGGCACATACCAGTTGGTTTTTTGAAACTTTTGTTTTAGAAAAGTATCAACCTGATTTTAAAAGTTTACATCCTCAGTACGCTTATTTTTTTAATTCTTACTATTTGCAAACCGGGGTTCCATTCTCAAGAGCAAACCGGGGTTTGCTTTCTCGCCCTACAGTTAAAGAAGTTTTCGAGTATCGAGATTATGTGAACGAACAAATGCAGGCTTTTATCCAAAATTGCGACAATGAATTATGGAATGAAGCATCTAAAGTTGTTGAGATAGGTCTGAATCACGAGCAACAACACCAAGAACTAATCCTCACAGATGTAAAGTATCTACTTGCTCAAAACCCTTTACTGCCCGTTTATAGAGAAAGAGATATAATGAAAAAAGGGACACCTGAGGTTTTAGAATGGATTTCTTTTGAAGAAGGATTGGTTGAGATAGGTAATAAAGGAAATGAGTTTACCTATGACAATGAACATCCCGTACATCGAACTTTTGTGCAAAATTTTGAATTAGCTGATCGGTTAATTACAAATGAAGAGTATCTGGAATTTATGAATGATGGGGGGTATCAAAAGTCTGAATTATGGCTAGATGAAGGTTGGAGTAAAGTAAATTCCGAAGAATGGAATGCTCCTTTATATTGGTTCAAAAGAAACGATGAGTGGTTTAATTTTACGTTCTCCGGCGCAAGGCCAATTGACCCTAATGAGCCTGTAACCCATGTAAGTTATTATGAAGCTGATGCTTTTGCCAGATGGAAAGGGTGTAGGTTGCCTACAGAAGAAGAATGGGAACATGCTTGTGGAGATCAGGATATAGAAGGTAATTTTGTTGATGAACATAACTTCCATCCGGTTGCAATACCTGAGAGTAAGGAAGGGCTTAAGCAAATGTACGGTGATGTTTGGGAGTGGACCCAAAGCAGTTACAATGCATACCCTGGATATGAACCATTGCCGGGCGCACTTGGCGAATACAATGGTAAGTTTATGGCAAATCAATACGTACTAAGAGGGGGATCTTGTGCAACGTCTCAATCACATATAAGAAAAACATACCGAAATTTTTTCCATGCTGATGCACGTTGGCAGTTTAGTGGAATAAGATTAGCCAAATAGTTTAAATGACAGAATTAGAATTACTTTCAAAGAAAACTTCTATGCTTGAAGAAGTGATAGAAGGATTATCTCAAGATCAAAAGTCATTACCCAGCAAATTCTTTTATGATGAGAAAGGGTCTAAACTATTCGATGAGATAACGGAGTTGGACGAATATTATCCAACAAGAACTGAACGTAAAATCCTTGAACAAAACGTTACTGAAATAGCTGAATATTTAGGGGAAGAAGTATTACTCGTGGAACCGGGTAGCGGTAGCAGTTCAAAGACCAAGATCTTGCTAAAGAACATGGATAATATCTGTTGTTATATACCTATGGATATTTCCGGTGACTACTTGTATAAGGTAGCAGAACAACTCCGAGAGCAGTTTCCAAGTATATCGATACTTCCACTGTCGGCAGATTATACGAAGCCGTTTACGCTCCCTGAAGAAAGCCCTGATGCCCGAAAAGTAGTTTTTTACCCAGGATCAACTATTGGGAATTTTAAAAAGGAAAAAGTTGAGCAGTTTTTAAAAGTTGTCCACGATATTATTGGGGAAGATGGAGCTTTTTTAATTGGGGTTGACCTCAAAAAGAACATTGCTGTATTAGAAGCTGCTTATAATGATTCTAAAGGTATTACTGCTGCTTTTAACAAGAATATTTTGACGCATATTGATAAGCAACTTGGCACCTCATTTGATGCAAATATGTTCAAACACCAGTCGATATGGAATGAGGAAAAAGGACGGATTGAAATGCACCTTTTTGTACAAGAAGAACATTCGGTAAAAGTCGGAGATAGAATTATAGATTTCAAAAAGGGAGAATCTATACATACTGAAAACTCTCATAAATATACTTTAACCGGATTTTCAGATATGATTGCAGATTGGTTTGAGGTAAAAAAGGTATGGACGGATGAAAAAAATTACTTTAGCGTACAGTATTTAGAACCGAAGTAGAGTAGGTCATCTCCACGCGAATGCTGGAGATCTGGATTAATTGTGAAACTCCATCCCAAATTAGCGATATAGATTCCGGCTTTCGCTGCGGAATGACTATAAATTAACTAACTCCAGCCCAGTTCAAGTACATACTTCTGACCTCTTTGATATGATCATCTAAAGAATCCAGATGCCAAGATGAGGTGTCAATTTTGGGGTGAATGGTAGCGGTAATTTCTCCTTGTTTTGCCATTATCGAGCCACCTAAACTTAATTTTTCATTTCCATCAAAAAAGATAGGAACAATAGGGTAACCTAGATCAATAGCCATGCGGAATGCTCCCTTTTTGAATGAGCCGATTCTTCCTTCATGCTTTCGTGAACCTTCGGGAGCGATTACAACACTAAGTTGATTTCTTTTAAGTCGATCATAGGTTCTTTGTAAAGTGGCAATAGCGTGTTCTTTGTTAGATCTTTTAATAAAAACCTGACCTGTTAACCTGCCGATAATGAAAAAGAACGGAATGTATTGAAGCTCCCATTTAATGATCACCCGAAATCGCTGCAAAGCCAATGCTAAAAAAACGGGTATATCTAATGTTGAACAGTGATTAAATATAAAGATGACGGGCTCAGAAGTATCCTTACGCAAATCGTTGAGTTTGAAATCGATTCCCAAGAGGTATAAAACAGGAAGTCCCATATATCTGGGAAATGTTCTAACTATCCAATCGGTAGCTTTTCCTAAGGTTAAAAGTACGATGATTGTAATGAGTATAGATACTATAAGCAGGATAACCATAAACACAATTATGGTTAAAATACTTCGCAGATATTCAATGGGTGTAAGCTTAGTTTGCATAAAAGAAAGTCAGTAATCAATGGCAATTTTACAACTATCGAAATGCATCTTCAATATGAGTGAATTCCGGTTCGCTATTCTTTTTTTTAAGGATTCCAATCACATCAAAGCGCATTGGTTTATCTCCTATTTCCCGCTCTTGCATCCAAGCTTCGGCAGCTCTGAAAACATGTCCTACTTTATTTTCTGTGACATATTCTTCCGGTCGACCATATTTAGTAGAAGATCTCAATTTTACTTCAATAAAAACGATAGCCTTATTATCGCGAGCTATAATATCGATCTCAGATTTTGAGAAAAAATAATTTCGTTCCAAAATAGTCCACCCTTTATTTTCAAGATAGGCGCAGGCTAGATCTTCTCCTTTATTTCCAATATCCCGAGTAGTTTTATCAGCCATCGGATTTCTTCCCGATTATAGACTCCTTCACTTCAACAAGTTTGATGAGTTGCTTTAAAAAGCCGAGATTTTTTTTGTTGATATATGGAAGCAGAGCTCCTGTGAATCGCTCAAACATTTCAAGAAATTCATTATAATTTTCGATACGTTTTTTGAAGGCTTTACTTTCCTCATCATTTAAACCACCGGCTTCTAAGGTAGCAATGCATTCCTTTAGCTCAATTCGAATTGGTTCGATCTCACGCTGTTGACGTTCTCGGATTATGGTTGATACAATTTTCCACACATCAGTTTCTGCTGTGTACAGATCTTTTCGACTCCCGGGTTTTGGGACTTTATGAATTAACTCCCACTCCAAAAGGCGATGTAAATTCATGTTTGCATTTCCTCGACTTATATCGAGAGTATCCATAATAGTGTCGGTATCTAATGGGCGTGACTCAGCATAAAGAAGGGCGTGAATTTGAGACATGGTTTTATTTATTCCCCAGGCAGATGCCATGTCTCCCCACAGTTTTACAAACTGATCTAAAGCGTCACTATATGCTTGTGTCCTTTCCATGCCTTAAAAATAATCAGAATTATACCGAAAGAAAGCACTCTTTATGTTCTATCAGCTAGTGTATCAAACATCTTCATTACCTGAAGATCACCAAAGCCATAAATTCCTTCTCGTTTATGAAATTCTTGGAAAACAGGACCGAATTCAGTTGAATTAATATCAGTCATAATTTTTAACAGGGTTTGCTCTGGTCTTCCTAAAGAGCCATCATCTGGAAATCGTTCGAGGTTTGCTTGAGCTGCTGCTTTCAGAAAAGGGAATTTTTCTGATTCTTTTTGGGAGAGTTTTACAATCTCTGCGTGCTTTTGATCTTGATACAGGTTCCAAAGTGAAGAAAATAAATTTATGTCTTTACTGGATAATTTAACTCTTCTTGAGTGAGCTTGTACCAAGCCATTCGAATCTAAACCTCCAAATCCATATCGGATGTCAGTATGTGGACGAACTAGAAAAACGGCTGGAGAACTACAAAATTTCTCTATCAAATGAGATACAAACCATAAATTAACTTGACAAAAAAGATCGTCTTCGAACCACAGGTTAATGGTAGAATGTTTTGGTAAAGCGATAATCTTCTCGAATTCAGGAACTACTTTATTTCGATAGAACTCTTTTTCAGAGCTCTCTTCACTATCGAGATAAGCTGCTCTTATCTGAAATAGATCATCCAAAGAATCAGCGGTTACATTGCCGTCTACTAAACATTCTCGTGCAACCATTATTTCTCCGTCAATCGTTGAAGGAAACCGTTCTTTTAAAGCGTCACCATTTAGTATGTGAACAACCTTCATGTTATAGAGTAAAAATCAAAATAATTCCAATGATAGCAGGGAGCGCTTGCACATAAAAGATCTTCTTACTCACTGTGATTGCTCCAAAAATACCTGCGGCAATAACACAACCCAGAAAAAATGAAGCTACCTTATTTTGCCATATTGGGTCGGGGATAAAGAAACTCCAGATTAAACCTGCTGCTAAAAACCCATTATACAATCCCTGATTTGCGGCCATACTTTTTGTTTTCTCAAAGAACTCAGGGGCAAAACCTGTAAATACTTTTTTTGCTCTTGTTGTCCACGCAAACATTTCTAACCAAAGAAAGTAGAGATGTAGAAAGGCAATAAAACCAATAATAATACGAGCTGTAAGTTCCATAAAAGTTGGGTTAATTACAGTAACGTACTTTGATTTAAGATTAATTCAAACCGCTAATTACTTTTAAGGCCCATTGATCTTCTTGCTTCTTCAGGTTTCGCAAAGCATGTTTTATGACCCATTTCCTTTCATTGGTTGGTTGAGTCGACCATTTAGAGATGACTTTCTGAGCAATGTCGAAGTTGTCTTTTAGGATATCGTTCAAGCAATTAGCTACAGACTTCTGAACAAATCTAATATCGTCATCTTTCAGATTTTCCAGAATAGGTAGTAATGGTGAAGGATCATCAATGAACTGCTGAAGTTTGGTTGCCCACGGTAACCTTGGTCGACCACCTTCGCTTGCTAATCGACGGATGTGCTTGTTTGTGTTTTTTGACCAAGCTAACATCTGAGTCATTGTTCGCTCTGGATACTTTTCGATGAAAGGTCGAATCGCATATTCTCCGGTATTTCTCTTAGTGATTTCTGAAATGGCGTACATAGAGAGCTCGAACTCATCAAGACCGTATTTTTCAACAAACTTGGCAATAGGCATGATCCAATAAAATTCAGTGAACATACCTGTTTCTTCTTCATTCTCTGGTCCAAGAATTTGAACTAGAAGGTTCACTTTTTGAGTATAATTACCAGTTAAATACTTGTTCAACTGATCGGCAATCACTTCTACTCTATCTTTTAATTCCAGATCAACAATTTGTTGATCCACAGCTTTAATAAATTCTTTAGAATTAAAACCAGGGTCTATCTCCCTGATCTTGAATCCCAATAGTTGAGCAAGCTCTTTATCGAACCAAAGTTTGAGTGGTTTGTATGCCATTATTAGTCATTAATTAAGAAGCCAAGCTCTCCAACCCTTTTCTAAATAGATTCATTGCCTCACTAAGATCTTCCATAGAGGCAGCGTAGCTCATTCGTAGTCCATTAGGTTCGCCGAAAGCATCTCCGGGAACAAGAGCCAAACCGAACTCTTCCAGAAGAAACAGACAAAGATCAGTTGAGGTTTCAACTTTTGAGCCATCAGGTTTTGAAGAGCCTAAATAATGAGAAACATCAGGGAAAACATAAAATGCGCCACCAGGGGTAAAGCAACTAACACCTTCAATATCGTTTAGAGATTCTACCATAAAGTCACGACGCTTTTTAAATTGATCACGCATAGCTTTTACTTCGTCAAGACTTCCGTTGTAAGCTGCTTCTGCCGCTTTTTGCGAAATAGAAGATGGGGCAGAGGTTTCCTGACTCTGAATTTTAGATACAGCACCTACTACATCATTGTTAGCAGCTAAGTATCCCATTCTCCATCCGGTCATAGCAAAGCCTTTCGAAAAACCATTTACAAGCAACACGCGATCTTTAAGATCAGGAGCTACATTCAAAATGCTAATATGATCGCTATCAAAAACAATGTATTCGTAAATTTCATCAGAAATGATATATACATCAGGATGCTTACGAAGCACTTCAGCTAATCCTTCTAATTCTTCTTTAGAGTAACAAGCTCCGGTTGGATTTGAAGGTGAGCACAAGATCAGTGCCTTTGTTTTAGCAGTAATGGAATCTTCTAATTGCTGTGGGGTTAGTTTGAAGTCATTTTCGAATGAAGTTCTTACCAACACAGATTCTCCTTCAGCTAATCGAACCATTTCAGGGTACGAAACCCAAAATGGAGCAGGGATAATTACTTCGTCTCCCCGATTAACAATTGCGAGTAATCCAAAACCAACCGATTGCTTTGCACCATTAGAGCAGATAATTTGTGATGGATCGTAATCTAGGTTGTTATCTCTTTTCAGCTTGGATACAATAGCCTCACGCAATTCAGGTGTTCCTGTATTCATGGTATAACCATGGAATCCATCATTTATAGCTTGTATTGCTGCGTCACAGATATGTTTAGGGGTTTTAAAATCAGGCTCTCCTGCACTTAAAGAAATAACAGATTTTCCTTGTCTTTTTAACTCTTTAGCTTTTCCGGTTATTTTTAAAGTGGCAGATGGCTGAAGATTTTGTGCCCTATTCGATATCATTTGTTTATAGCTATTGGAATGAGATTTTTGTGAAGATGGAAAATCCCAAATAGTTCGATAAAAGGGAAGTGGTTTTTAGAGAACGCACATCCCATATTTAATAGCATCAAACAGTGGTGGAGTATAGATAAACCAAGCCCTTAAAGACGGAGTTATACCTAAAAATTTTAATCGTTAAGTTTTTTCAGTAAAGCTTCAGCAACATTTTCGGGTATAAAGGATGAGAGGTCCCCTCCCCAATGAGCTACTTCTTTAACTAAAGATGCAGAAATGAAGGTAAAATGTTCGTCCGGCATCAGAAAAACTGTATCCACTTCGGGAGCCAAACGTTTGTTTGTAAGAGCCATTCTAAATTCATATTCGAAATCGGAGATTTGGCGAACTCCTCGAATCAGTGTATTGGCTTTTACCTTTTTAGCATGATTAACCAATAGTCCTGTAAATTGATCTACTTCAACATTTTTAGCCCAATCTTTACCGTTTAAGCATTCCTTAATAAGGTTAACCCTTTCATTACCGGAAAAAACGGCGCTTTTGCGGTGGTTAACAGCAACGGTGACTAGTACCTTGTCAAACAGATTTGTGGCACGTTCAAGTATATCGAGATGACCGAAAGTAATCGGATCAAAAGATCCCGGGTATAAGGCAATATGTTTCATAGTCTTGATTATTTGGGATCTATTGGGTGCTTTTCAAAAATACTAACGGTTGTTCTTCCATATGCTTTACTGAAAAAGCAATGAGGATGATCATCGTAATTATGATACTTATCGTGTTCTAAGATAAACCAACCATCTTCGTTTAGCCAATCGTTTTCTAATATTTGAGCAATCATTTCTTCCATCCACTCATAGTTGTATGGTGGGTCGCAGAAAATGAAATCATAACTCTGAATTTTATTTTCTAAAAATCGTTGAACATCGGAAACAATGGTTCTTATATGCTTTTCGATTTCGAAATCTTCGGCAACTTTTTCGATTAATTTAATATTGTCCGGATTTCGCTCTACAAAGGTAACTTGTTTCGCTCCTCTTGAAATCGCTTCAAAACCTAAATTACCAGATCCACCAAATAGATCTAGAATAATAGAATTCTCGATGTATTTATAGGCGATAATTTTATTGAAGATACTTTCTTTAGTACGATCGGTAGTTGGGCGAACATCTAGACCTTTCGGAATAGAAAATCTTCGGCCTTTAAGTTTTCCTGTTATTATTCTCATGTAGGGAACTATTTTTTAGTAAATATAAGGCAAACTACTCTAACACCGTAACATCTTCACACTAAATAAGTGTTATAGCATGAAGGTGTTAAAGGTTTGTTTTAATTCTAAAAATCCAGACTTAACAGAATTGCCGGAAAAGCAGCTGCTAAATCAAAACCATAGGTTTCTTCTTCTGCTTCAACTCCTATAGATTGAAGGGAATTTAAGTGTGTGATCATTGAAGATGTATCCCAAAAATTCTGAAGTGCTTGCTCTGTTTCGTGAGTATGATGCCCGAATAGAAAAATATTTTCGTGCAAGCCGTTCATCCATGATGAGTTTGCGGCTTGTTGAAGCCAATGATAGGGAGCGTCAGAAATTTGATCGAATTGAAAGTAGGTAGCGGCTCTAAACTTCCCCAGTAAAAAAGAGGTAATGGTGAGTGCATTCTTATGACATCCTATCATCATAAAAGAGCCTCCGGGTTTATGAAAAGAAGACCATCTTTGAGCTATTTCAAAGTCGCTTGTGAAATCGGTAACGGCAATTCTTTCAGTAAGGTCATTGAAACCCTGCATTACCGCTCGCCTTCTTAAACATAAAAATTTAAAAGCAGATTTACTTAGTGTGTGCCATGTAGGTTCAACATCTTCTCTATCAACTCCTTTCATCAAAATAGAAAGATGATCCTCGCGTTCATCTGCATTATCATAAACTACTTTAGGAAGGGCTGTCCAGCATTCTTCACCGGGATGGGTTAGAGCCCGAACAGATTGAATATTATGCTCCTCAAAAATCCGATTGAATGTTGTCTGTAAAAGTGGGAAGTATTCCTCATTTCGAGTTGTTATCGCTTCATTAACATTAAAATTAAAGTCATACGAACCGATACGAAAAAGGTGCTTGCTGTTCTGCGGATCGTTGAGTGCATAAAAAAGACGATCCGCAAAAAAACAAACACCTAAATTTGAGGTGGATTCGCTCATTAATTCCAGTTAGGAGCGTTTCTCATAGTTGTTCTGCTCAAGCTACCAATTGCATCGTCATAATCTTCACTTGGATCTTCAAGTAAATAAAGTGGAGGACGAATAGTGTCGTTTACAGAGTACATAAAACGTTGTTGATCTCGTGGAGAATAAATGAGCTGATCTACTGAAAAAGCTTCTCCATTATAACTCAATAAGCTGTCGCTGATCGACATCATTAAAGAATCAGTTTGAACGAAGTTTACTACAGAATCAAGTCCACCTTCAGCTGGAGGAAATTTCCCATGTCTTACATCGTATTGGATCAAAACATCTTTAACAGTATTCATTCTTGACCGAACGCGTTCAGTCATAGCTTCACGTTCAATAACTTCTTGGTAAGGAGTGACAATTGAATCGTATAAGAACCACGTTAATGCTAAAATGGCGATCCCTAAAACGATGCTTAAAACTTTATTGCGCGTATCAATATTCATTGTGATGTAAAAGTCAGTTAGTTGTATTAAATTTTTGGAACTTGAAATGCTAAAAATACATTCGCACCTATATATATGCAACCGTTGTAACGCATGTAAATGCAATTGCACAAATATTTAATGTTTGATGGGTAAAAACGATATTATTGATACGTAAAAAAATATAACGGAATTGAATAAAAGAGTACTTCAGTTAGCCATACCTAATATAATCAGTAATATCTCAGTACCCCTCCTCGGGGCGGTTGACACAGCTGTTATAGGGCATTTAGAGCACGTGTATTATCTAGGAGCTATCGCAGTTGGGAGTATTATATTTGATTTTATTTTTTGGGGATTCGGTTTTTTGAGAATGGGAACTACCGGTTTAGTTGCTCAAGCCTACGGAGCTGAGAACATCCACAGAACCAAAGTTATCCTTGTTAGAGTTCTATTGGTTGCTTTTAGTGGGGCTTTATTAATACTACTTCTGCAATACCCATTGATAGAGTTTTCTCTTTGGGTTATAGATGCATCACCGGAAGTGGAGAGGTACACACGTATCTACTATAACATCAGAATTTTTTCGGCTCCTGCTACATTGGGTCTGTTCGCTATTAATGGGTGGTTTTTGGGTATGCAAAACGCCCGTTACCCCATGATTATCACCATTTTCTTAAATATTTTCAATGTTGCAGCTAACCTGATCTTTGTGTTCTATTTTGGAATGAATGTGGACGGAGTAGCTTGGGGAAGTTTAATAGCTAGCTACTGCGCGATTACCCTTGCCTTTGTTTTATATCGAACAACATATAATAAGGTAAAGCTACATGTGTCGTGGAGTGACCTAATTGAGATAGAAGAACTAAAAAAATTCTTTAGTGTAAATAGAGATATTTTTATTAGAACATTGTGTCTAATATTCTCTTACGCATTTTTTACTGCTACTTCTGCAAAGATGGGAGATGTATGGTTGGCAGCGAATACAATATTACTTCAGCTTTGGTATATCAGTGCATATGCTGTAGATGGCTTTGCTTATGCCGCAGAAAGTTTAGTTGGTAAATATGTTGGCGCCTTAGACTTCAAAAAAATGAAGAAGGCAATTTGGGTCTGTATGGGTTGGGGCTTGGGATTTGGGCTTTTAGGTACAGGATTTTATGCTGTTTTTGATAGAGAATTGCTTTCAATTTTCACAGATAAGCCACAGGTAATTGAGACGGCAATGGTTGTAGCAATTTGGTTAATAATTGCTCCCATTATAAATAGCATATGCTTTATCTGGGATGGGGTATATATAGGGGCAACGTCTACTTCTGCAATGAGAAATTCAATGTTAATAGCTACAATATTATTTTTCGTGCCGGTATATTATCTTGTAAAGCCTCACTTTGAATATCACGCGCTTTGGATTGCAATGACATCTTTTATGGTAATGAGAGGGATAACATTGACACTTTATGCCAGAAAGGAGTTATTTCTAAAATTCCAATCTAAAACAGGAAGTTTATGAAACAGATACTATTATTAAGACATGCTAAGTCGAGCTGGAGTCAAGGAGATTTGAGTGATTTTGAGAGACCACTGGCAGAAAGAGGGTTAAAAGATGGTCCGAAAATGGGTGGTTTTCTTAAAGAGACAGGCAATACACCTGATCAGATAATCTCATCAACAGCACAAAGAGCAAAAGAGACTACTAAGCTTGCTTTAGATGGTATGGAAAAAGACCAAGACATAATCAGTTGGAATCAAGATTTATATTACGGTGGGATAGGTGATTACTTAAAGGCGATTCAATCTGCGCATAGCAAAGTTGAGCGGGTGATGTTGGTAGGTCATAATCCTAAAATCGAAAACACAGCGGGGGCTCTTATGGGTTCTAACGCAGTTGCAAATGTCAGAATGCCGACGGCAGCTTTGGTTTGTTTAAATACGTATGTGAAAGACTGGCAGCAGGTTAGTTGGGGCTCTTGCCAGCTAGCTTGGATGATGATTCCAAAGGTGCTAAAACATATTTATGATTAATGGGAAGTTCCTAAACATTTATATAGGCTTTGTTTATATTCAGAACAGAACATGAACTTTAATTCTAGAATTATAAAAAATGAATTTTCAGCAAAACTATTTTTTCTTATGTAAGACTCCATTAAGTGCTGAAGGCGCTGAACATGTTGAAGTTATTACAAGAGCTGAAGACAGCGCAGATTTTTCGCGAGTATTTAAAGAGTATGAAGAAAAAAGATCTCATGCTTTTAATGATGACAACATCTACAGCGTAGTTAGAGCTGATGATATATACGACTTGATTAGAATGCCTAATGAAGCTGAGGCGAAAGAAGAGGCTTATGAGAGAGCAACGCCTGAAATTATAACTAATCTGCAACACCGGGCAATCCAAGGAAAAGATGCAAATGCCAAAGCTATCCTAAAAGAGGTTTATGATTTAGATTAAAAAATCAGCCTTTCTGATATAATAGGGAACATTTTCTTCTTTAAGGTCTTTATAGTAATAACAGAAACGCTAATGAAAATTTACTGTTATGAATGATCTAACTATTGAAGGAAACTGGAACCAAGTTAAAGGTAAACTGAAGCAGAAGTATTCTAATCTTACCGATGATGATCTTAAATTTCAGGAAGGAAAAGAGGACGAGTTATATGGAAGGTTACAAGAAAAACTCGGTAAAACTAAAGATGAAGTTAAAGAACTAGTAGCCTCACTATAGGAAATTATATAGTACTTGTAAAAAAGGAAGCCGTTTGGCTTCCTTTTTTTATGTCTATGAGTTGCGGTTCATCTAGACTGGAGATATTTTAATGACGTAAAAAAATGAAAATAGAACTAACTACAATTATAAAGAATTGAATATGGAAGACTTCGAATTTGATACTGATATTTTGCTGGACTTTGTATATAACTTTGGCCCAAACTTACTAAAAGCTATTATAGTCCTTGTTCTAGGGCTTTGGTTCGTGAAAATAATAGGAGGCTTTGTTAAAAAGGTATTTAACAAAAGTAATGTTGACCCATCATTACAGGGCTTCTTAAGAACGTTAATTACTATTACGCTTAAGATTATGGTCTACATTACAGCATTAGGAATGCTAGGTGTAGAGATGACTTCTTTTATAGCCATACTTGGTGCAGCTGGTTTAGCTGTTGGTTTAGCATTGTCCGGTACATTACAAAACTTTGCCGGTGGAGTAATGTTGTTACTTTTTAAGCCGATGAAAGTTGGAGATTTTATTGAAGCACAAGGTCACTCAGGTACCGTTAAAGAGATTCAAATCTTTGTAACAATTTTAACCACTCCGGATAATAAAACTATTATAATTCCCAATGGGCCCTTGGCAACAGATTCCATGACGAACTATTCTGCTCAACCAACTCGCCGTGTAGATTGGACATTTGGAATTGGTTATGGAGATGATGTTGATAAAGCATACGAAGTACTAAAAAGATTGATTGATGCTGACGATAGAATATTAAGAGACCCAGAGCCATTTTATGCTGTAAAAGAACTTGGTGATAGTTCTGTGAATTTTGCAGTTAGAGCATGGGTTAATGCTCCCGACTATTGGGCTGTATATTTCAGGATGAATGAAGAGGTTTACAAAACCTTTGATAAAGAAGGACTTAGTATTCCTTATCCACAAAGAGATGTACATGTTCATAAAGTAGATTAAACAAGATTTACTTCACAATTTAAAAGCCGATCTTAGTTGAATCGGCTTTTTTTATAAGGCTAAAACTGAATTATAAAAAAAACTTTATAAATACTATCTTAGCTAACTATTAAAAAGCAGGCATGAGCCGAACTAATGAACCAAGTGGAAAGGAAGGTTGAATTATGAACCTGGAGCAAGACAAAAATACCGAAAACGAAGAAACCGTTGAACTGAGTACAACTAAAGATCAGTCTGAAGATGTTTCTGATCCTGTTGAGGAAATAGCAGCGGAAGAAATAGAATCTAGTACAGAGGGCTCAGAAGAAACTGTAACTCCAGAAGTAGAGGAAAGTGACAACGCGGAAGAAGAAAAAGAAGTTTCTGAATCTGATACTGAAGATGTCGTTGCGTTCTACACTAAGATCTTAAGTAAGATTAAAGAAGTTCTAGAGACTAAAGATTGGGGACTGATTAGTAATGAGTTTTCGAATCTATCCTTGCATATTGGTGAAGGCCCAGATCCTGATGAAGAATCTAAAGCGATTCTTAAAGAATTTGATGAGTTACGCTCAGATTTTGAGGAACGTAAAAAAACTCACTACGAAGAATTAAATAAAAAAAGAGAAGAGAATCTTAAAAAGAAGAAAGACCTTTTAAAAGAATTCGGTGAAATTATAAATACCGAAAACTGGACTGCTACAAAAGAAGTGTCTCGTTTAAAGAATAGCTGGGATCGAATTACTCAGATTCCTCGTGATGAGGTTGAAGGTCTTAATGAACGATTCGATTCTTTTATGAAGGAGTTTGAAAGCCATAAAGTTGATCGTTTAGTAAAAAAGCTTGAGAAAGAAGAAGATAATTTAACGGTAAAGCTTCTTCTGTTAGATAAAATGGAAGCTTTGAATGAGAAAAGTGATAATGAGAAAGCTGACTTTAAAGCACTAACTAAAGAATTTGATGACCTTCATCATCAATGGAGAAAGATCGGTAGAGTCCCGAATGAGAAGAATCAAATGATTTGGGATAGGTTTAATGCCGCAGAAGATGCTTTTAATACACTACGTTTCAAGAACGATAAAGAGTACCGTGCAAAAATTGAAAAGTCTCTTCAGAAAAAGAAAAAACTTATTGACGAAGCTGAGGCGCTTGTTGACAATGAAAATATTGCCAAAGCTGCACGCAGAGTAAATAAATTGCACAACGCCTGGAAGAAAACGGGTAATCTGCCACAGAAAGATGAAAATGAGTTGTGGGATAAGTTCAAAGCTGCAACAGATGCTTTTAATGAAAAGAAGTCTGAGAACATTGATGTTCTGAGAGAACAAGAAGAAATTAACTATGCCAAGAAATTGGAGTTAATAGAAGCAGCTGAATCTGTTCAGGATACTGATGACTTTGATAAAGGTCATCAGAAAATGCAAAACCTGATGAAGGAATGGAAGAAGATCGGGCCAGTTCAGCGGAAAAAATCTTCTAAAATATGGAAGAAATTTAAAGCTGCTATGGATGTATTCTACGAAAAGCGTAGAGATCATTTTAAAGACAGACGTGGCGAAGAGAAAGAAAACTTAGAGAAGAAAAAAACGATTCTTAGTAAGTTAAAGGAATTGGGAGATCATGAAGATCCTGCAAAAGCTGTAGAAGAAGCTAAAAAGCTTCAGGAAGAATTTAAGAATGCTGGTTATGTTCCTATCAAATCTAAGAACAAAATATGGAAGCAGTATCGTGAAGCATGCGATGTAATTTATGAACGTTTCCGTTCTAGTGGATCTGATTTGGGAATGGAGCGTGAATTGGCTTCAGAAGGTGTAGAGCCAGCTGATCGAAAGCAAGTTATAAAGCTTCGGAAAGAAAAAAGTGCAATTAAAAAAGACGTCTCAAAATTAGAGGCAGAAAGTATACAGTACGAAGAAGCTAAAACTTATTTCAAACCAACCAATAAAGGGAATAAGTTAAGAGACGAGCTTCAGGAAAAAATTGATAAAGTTGGTACGAAGCTAGATGAGAAACAACAGAGAATTAGCGAAATAAATCGCGAGCTTAAAGATTTGATGAGCTCTGATGAGGAAGAGTAACAATCAAACCTTTTAATGAAGATTTGACGTTGTTTTCATAATATTAAATGAAATATACCTTGATATTTGGAAAGCAATATTAAAATAAAACTTTGGGGAGTAAGAGGGTCAACACCATGTGCCAATCCTGAAAATATGAGGTATGGGGGTAATACTTCATGCATTCAGATTTCAATAACAGATGTTGATGACTTCTTAATTGCTGATTGTGGAACAGGGTTTAGAAATTTAGGAAACGAATTAGATGTAAACGGTGGGAATTTGAAGGGACGAGTTTTTATTACTCACCCTCATTGGGATCACTTACAAGGGTTTCCTTTTTTCAAACCATTTTATGAACCAGATAATGCGTTCGAAATTTACATGCCACCGCAAGATGGTATAGGGTGTAAAGAAATTCTCCAAGGTCATTTATCTAACACCTTTTTTCCTGTCTCGATTGATATGTTAGAATCTGGGTTGGAATGTTTGACTTTAGATGAGCACTCAATTTCTTTTGATCATTATTCGATTGATTACATGTGGGCTAACCACACAGTGCCTACAGCAATTTATAAATTTAAGATTAAGGGCAAGTCAATAGTCTTTGCTCCTGATAATGAATTACCAATTACTATCGATAAGGACAATGTTGCTTTTGTCGATGAATTCAGAGCTTTTGTAAAGGGTGTAGATGTTCTTATTCATGATGCTCAGTTTACTAAAAAACAGCATGAATCAAGGTTAGGATGGGGGCATTCTGATTGGCAAACGGTTATTGAAACAACCAAGGATCTTGGGATAAAAAGACTATGTCTTACTCATCATGATCCGGATCATACAGACGACACATTGGATAAAATTAACTCAAAGATAGCGAGTATTAAGTCTTCTTTTTATGAAGAGGCTACCGTAATACAAGAAGGGCAGGAAATATACCTGCCCAACTAGTTATACGAATTTTATTTTGTTAGAAATAATACCTAACACCAATTCCTCCATTTGCATCACCGTCTGTATCAGGTAAAAAATCTACAATTGGGGCTATTTCAACGAAGAACCCAATTGGGGCTTCGGCGGCAAGGTAGTTAAGACCAAGAGGGACTCTTAATCCTATAAAAGCATCGTTAGCAAATACTGCTCTACCACCAACACCATAATAAAATGCTAGATTTCCTTCTTCTACATCTAGCCAGGTATGCCATAAATAATCAGCATGGATATGCACAGCGTCTTTTCCTGATAGCGACCAAGCTAAGCCGAGATCGAAGGCATTTTTTTCATTTGCCCATGACTTTAAAGATATACCCGTAGGTTCACCGATCATTACCCCTAAGCCTGTTTTACCACCGTTAGTATTTTGTGCATTGGAAGATGCACTTAAAACCCCGATAATGACTAATGAAAAAGTTAGAAGTAGTGAGTTTTTTATTGATTTCATATTATTTGTTAATTAGTTCTCATTCAATGGCTTAAAGCAGATGTATGCAGATATAGTTCCAAATATTAACCCAAAAAAGAAATTGTGGATCAGAACAGAATTATAGTATTCGTTAAAAATGTAGTGCCAGGAAAAGTTAAAACTAGGTTGGCAAAAACACTTGGGAATAAGGAGGCACTGAAGGTTTATGTAGAATTACTCGACATCACTAAACAAGCGGTATTACAATTATCCGTAAACAAAGAGGTTTGGTATGCTTGGAATGTCGAACAAGATGATCTTTGGGATGAAAATGAGTTCAATAAAAGAGTTCAAATAGAAGGTGATCTAGGTGAAAAAATGAGTAATGCTTTTAAAGCATCATTTGAAGAAGGGATGGAGAAAGTAATACTGATTGGTAGCGACTGTCCAACACTAACAGGAGCTATAATGGAAGAGGCCTTCAATAAATTAAATGAGAATGATGTTGTATTCGGACCATCAAAAGATGGAGGGTATTATTTAATTGGTATGAGCTCTTATTGCCCGGAAGTACTAACCGATATTGCATGGAGTACTGAAGAAGTTATGGAGCAAACAGAGCAAAGAGCTAAAGACCATAATCTACGATTGGCAAAATTAGAACCTCTAAACGATATTGATAACGAAACTGATTGGAATGAGTATTTAGCTACTAAAGTTGATGATTAGTATAATTGTACCGGTTTTTAATGAGGAAGTTGCTCTAAGAGAGTTTATTCCCCATATAGACAGCTGTATTTCGGGAAAAGATGCCGAGCTTATATTTGTTGATGGAGGTAGTACAGATAATACTGTTTCTTTGTGTAGCCAAAGCGGGGCTAATGTTTATACTTCTCCTCAACAAGGTAGATCATCACAAATGAACTACGGCGCTTCTAAAGCAAAAGGAAGTGTTTTGTATTTCGTGCACGTGGATTCCCTCCCCCCAATTAGCTTTTTAGATGATATAGTTGAGAATGTTAGCAGAGGATACTCTTCAGGTTGTTATAGGTTATCATTTAACCAAGACCACTATATGTTACGTTTTTATACTTGGTTTACACGATTTGATATTAATCTTTTTCGGTTTGGTGATCAGAGTTTATTTGTTGAAAAAGAGAAATTTGATGAGATAAATGGATTTGACGAGTCTTTAAAAGTTATGGAAGATCAACAGATAGTTAGAGAGCTTAAAAAGGTTGGAGAGTTTGTTGTTATGAAGAAAAAAATTGTCACTTCTTCAAGAAAGTATATGGAAGTAGGAATTATAAAATTACAGTTAATTTTTACAGCCGTTGTTTGCTTGTTCTACTTCGGTGTGAGCCAAAAAGTTATCGCAAACTTCTATAGAAACAGACTAAAATAATTAGGATTCTAGCCACGAATAAGCTAGAAATTTCTTATCATTGTAAATGTTTTAATTGTTAGCAAGTTAGGAGTACGAGAGACACGATTTAATAGAGAGTAAATTATAATTGTAGAGCTTAATATGCTGCTAACTTCGAATAATCTAAAGTAAAGTTAACATTTCCTTAACACTGTTAAGGGTATCTTTAAAACAACAAATCTATCAACTAAATATTTACAAATGAAACGAATAATTCTATCACTTGCTTTGTTGGTTTTTCCTTGCTTGTTGCTTGCTCAAGGGGTAACAACATCATCAATGAGTGGGAAAATAATTGATGAAGCCGGAGAGCCTGTTGCAGGAGCTACTGTAATGGCTACTCACACACCTACAGGAACTGTATATGGTACATCTACACTTTCTAATGGTAACTATAACCTGCCTAACCTAAGAGTTGGCGGACCTTATACCATAAAGATATCTTTCGTTGGATTCGAAACTTACGAAAGAGAAGGTGTCAGCCTTAAATTAGGTTCGGATTTCGAATTGAATATAACTATGCGAGAAGGATCGTATGAGTTAGAAAGCGTAGAAGTAATAGCGCAAAGAGCTTCTTCTGGAGAAAGTTCTGGTGCAAAAACACAGATTTCTTCATCTGAAATCGAAGCTTTACCGAATACAGATCGTGACATTAATGACTTTCTAAGATTAACACCTCAGTCAAGCGGTTTTGGTGATGGTATTTCTTTTGCCGGAGTTAACAATCGTTTCAATGCTGTATATATAGATGGTGCAGTTAATAATGATGTGTTTGGATTGGCTGCTTCAGGTACAAACGGTGGGCAAACAGGAACTACCCCATTTAGTATTGATATTATCGATCAGCTTCAGGTTGTTCTTTCTCCATATGATGTAACTTACGGTGGTTTCGCAGGTGGTGGAATTAATGCGGTTACAAAATCAGGTACCAATAATTTTGAAGGTACTGTTTACACGTATTTCCAAAACGAAAACTTTATTGGAAAAAATAACGGTGTTCAAGCGGACAGATTTGACATAGATAGAGAAAAAGTAGATGAGTTTTCTGAGAAAATTTATGGGTTTTCTTTGGGTGGTCCGATCATAGAAGACAAGCTTTTCTTCTTTACAAATTTAGAGCTTCAACAAGATGAAACTCCTCAACCATTTGATGTTGCAACTTATACTGGTGCTTCTGATCAATCTGATCTTCAGTCACTTAGAGATTTCTTAATAACTAACTATGATTATGATCCAGGTTCATTTGGTGGTGTTACTGATAACCTAGACGGAACTAAGTTCTTTGGTAAATTAGACTATACAATAAATAGCTCAAACTTCTTAACAGTACGTCATCAGTACACAAAAGGTGAGCAAACTGACAGAAACACTGGTTTTAGTGGCGGAATTAGTTTTGGTAATTCTGGAGTATTCTTTCCAACAACAACTAACTCATCAGCTATAGAATTAAATTCTCTTTTCGGTTCCGAAGCTTCAAATAACTTGATTATAAGTTATGTAAGTGTTAGAGATGATAGAGACCCAATTGGGAGTCCATTTCCTTATGTAGATATTGAAGATGGTAGTGGTAGTATTAGATTTGGTTCAGAGCAATTCTCAACTGGGAACCAATTAGATCAGGATATTTTCTCTATCACGAACAACTTCAGAATGTTCAAAGGCGATCACACAATTACTATAGGTACACACAATGAATTTTATAGTATTTATAACCTCTTTATTCGCCAAAATTTTGGAGATTATGAGTTTGACAGCCTTGCTGATTTCATGAATGGCAATCCTGCATCAGCATATGACAGAACTTACTCTTTAGTAGATAATGTAACTGGTGACGGTAGTGCTGCCGGAGCAGAATTCAATGCTATGCAGCTTGGATTTTATGTTCAGGATGAGTGGAGTGTGAATCCTCAACTTACTCTTACAGGTGGGCTAAGAATTGATTTACCGATAATTACTTCAGATCCAGCAATTGATGCACAGTTCAATAGTGTTGACTTGCCACTAATGGCGGCGCAATATCCAGTAGCAAATAATGTGAAAGGTGGAAGTGCTCCTGATGGTCAGATTATGTTTTCTCCAAGATTTGGATTTAACTATGACTTAGATACAGAATCACCAGCAACATTAAGAGGTGGATTAGGTATTTTTACTAGCCGTATCCCTTTTGTATGGCCAGGTGCTATGTTTAGTAACAATGGTCTTAACCTTGGTAGTGTTGATGAAGGTGATATCGCAGGTAATGTTGATTTCAGACCTGATGTAAACAACCAGTATACTAACCCTAATTTCAGTAGTCCATCCGGACAGGTTGATTTATTCACTGAAGATTTCAAGTATCCTCAAATCTTTAGAACTAACCTTGGTGCAGATTTCATTTTACCATATGATATCGAAGCAACTGTAGAAGGTATTTATACTAAAACGTTGAACAACATTCTGTACACAAATATCAATAGTGATAATACCGTTGACTTTACATGGACAGGAAGCCCTGACAATCGTCCGGTTTATACTAGAACTGATATTGTTAATAAGTATAGCGCTGTATATGTTGCATCAAATACTGATGAAGGTTATACATATAGTTTAAGTGGATCGTTAAAAAAGCAGTGGAACTCTGGTTTCTCAGCAATGTTAGCTTACACTTACAGTGATGCAGAAGCGATCAATGAAGGTACGTCATCTCAGAACTCTTCTCAGTGGAGAGGACAAGTGAACGTTAACGGAAGAAACAATCCGGTACTTGGACGTTCTGATTTCGCAGCAGGTCATAGAGTGATATCAGCTCTTACTTACGGATTCAACTGGGGTCCAGATAAAGTTCAAAGAACTAGCATTTCATTATTTGCGAACGGTCAATCAGGAACTCCATTCTCTTATGTGATTTCTGGTAGAAGTGGACAAAATATTGCTAATGAGACTGGAAGTACCAGCCGTAACAGATCATTGATTTATATCCCGGAAACCCAAGCAGATATCAACTTAATTGATATTCCAGGTGGTTTAACAGCAGCAGAACAGTGGGAAGATCTAAATGCTGTTATTGAAGACGATGCTTACTTGAGCAAAAATAGAGGTGGATATGCTGAGAAAAATGCATCATTCGCTCCTTTTGCAGCAATCTTTGACTTAGGTATTCGTCAAGATCTAGGAATTAAAGCAGGTGGAAAGATTCATAAAATCCAAATCTCTCTTGATATCAGCAACGTAGCTAACATGATCAATAAAGATTGGGGAACTGTATATAATGTTCCTGGTGATTTCAATAACTACGATTTCTACCAATTCGAAGGATATGAAGCAGACGGAACAACTCCTCAGTTTACATTTAGAGAAGGTGACGAAACAGGGAAAGATCGTTTCGACATTAGTAACTTCAGTTCTAGATGGAGAATGAGAATGGGTGTTCGTTATTTATTTAACTAATGCTTTGAATTACTAAATTAAAGGCTCCTTAATGGAGCCTTTTTTATTTAATCTATTATTATGAAAAGAATTACCGTTTTACTTCTTGCTGTACTTTGTATTAGCTGTTCATCAGCAATAGAGAATAAACCACAACTGTTACTGATTTCATTTGATGGTTTTAGAGCAGATTATATATCTAAAACAGATACCCCTAATTTTGACAAACTCATTGAAGAAGGGGTTGTAGCTGAAGGGTTGATACCTATCTTTCCAACAAAGACATTTCCAAATCACTATGCAATTGCAACTGGTTTATACCCTGAAAATAATGGGTTGATTGGGAATAATATGTATGATCCTGAAATGGATGCTAAATATGCCATAAGTGACAGGGATGCAGTAGAAAATCCAGATTGGTACAAAGGTGAACCTATCTGGAATACAGTAGAGAAAGCCGGCAAAAAAGCAGGAACAATGTTTTGGATAGGTTCAGAAGCACCCATTCAAAACATGCGTCCTACACATTGGAAAACCTACGATGGAAGTGTTGCTAACTTAGCGCGTGTAGATACAGTTTTACACTGGATGACAAACCAAAGCAACCCAGTAGATTTTGGAACAGCCTATTTTAGTATTATTGATGACCAAGGTCATCGCTTTGGACCCGATTCAGAAGAAGTGATTGAAGCGATTCAGGAAGCGGATAAAATTGTTGGATACATGATAGATAAACTGAAAGAAGTGGACCCAAAAGGAAATATAAATATCATGATCGTTTCAGATCATGGAATGATCGCTCTCTCACCAGAAAAAAAAGTTGTATTAGATGACTTTATCGATGTTGATGATATAGAGATGATCGCTCCATCTCCTGCACTTATGTTCAACGTAAAAGAAGGAGTCGATAAAGAGAAAATTTATTCTGCCTTAAAAGCTAACGAAGAGCATTATAAAGTGTATTCGAAAGATGATATTCCAGATCGGTTTCATTTAAAAAATAATATCCGAACCACAGACTTTTTAATGGTTGCTGAAGAAGGATATACTGTAGATTCAGAAGAATATTTCGAATCAAGAGGTGCAGATTACCCAATGGGTGGTACGCACGGATTTGACAACAATAATACCAAAATGGACGCATTGTTTGTAGCTTATGGCCCAGCGTTCAAAAAAGGTATCAAGTTAGGTCGTGTCGAAAATATTCATCTTTATGAAGTTATGGCAAAAATATTGAATGTTAAGCCGGCTCCGAATGATGGAAATTTAAATGCGGTTAAAGAAATACTTAAATAATTTGGATTGCATCTAATGCTTTAGGCTAAGATATTCCAAATCATCTAATTGAAAATACAAAACTGATAAAATGCCCTACGTTGTAACCGAACCTTGTGTTCAATGTAAATATACAAATTGCGCGGCAGTATGCCCTGTTGATGCCTTTCGTGAAGGCCCTAATTTTTTGGCAATTGATCCAAATGAATGCATTGATTGTGATGCGTGTGTTTCTGAATGTCCTGTAGAAGCTATTTTTCCGGATGATGAAGTTCCTGAGACTTGGGAGCACTATATTGAGTTGAATGAGCGACTTGCAGAACAGTGGGAAGACAGAGTTATTAATGAAACTCAAGATGCACTTCCGAATGCAGACGAATGGGCTACTAAGGAAGATAAGTTAGGTGAGCTTCAGGAAGAGTGGTAATCAATTAGTGATTGGTTAATGGTTATTTGTTGTTGTACACGAATAATCATTAACTTTTAACTTTTACTAAAATCACTGTGCTATTTCTAATCTAGATTTTTCATCTCCCCAAATAATGGGGATCCTAAATGCTACCCCAGATTCTTTCAGCGATGGAGGAAAATATATTCATGTAAATAGAGCTCTGGATATGATCCACATCATGCAGAAAGATGGAGCATCTATCATTGATATTGGAGGAGAGTCAACTCGCCCCGGATCTGAGCCTGTTTCTGAACAAGAAGAAATAGATAGAGTTATACCAATTCTGGAAAAAGCTTTTGCTACCTTTCCAAAGTTAACCTACTCAATAGACACCACAAAGTTACGAGTTGCTGAAGAGGCGCTGAAATCAGGGGCAACCATTATCAATGATGTAAGCGGATTACAGAAGGAACCCGAAATGGCTTCTTTGGCGGCAAATCATGATGCCGGTTATGTAATTATGCACTCTCAAGGAGACCCCAAAACGATGCAAGATGCTCCTTCATATAAGAATGTTCTTGAAGATGTATTTAACTTTTTAAAGGAAAAAGTTGAATTTGCACAATCAAAAGGAGTTAAAAATATAGTTGTCGATCCCGGGTTGGGTTTTGGTAAAACACTACAGCATAATTTAAAAATACTGGCACATCTTGATAAATTCGTTGAAATTGGCGTTCCTGTACTTGTTGGAGCATCACGTAAGTCAATGATAGGAAAGATTTTGGATGACAGGCCAGTTGATGGAAGGTTAATTGGATCAGTTTCTATCCATTATGATGCCTTGATGAAAGGAGCAAAAATTCTTCGTGTACATGATGTTAAGGAAGCTTCCGATTCATTACGTATATTCCAAGCAATTCAATCGCAACGCTAGACGGCCACCATCGTGTTTCCTATCGGATTTCTAGAATTCGGAATTAAGGATTTTATCGAAACCCTCATTATTGCAGGGGTTCTGGTATATCTATATAGATGGATTAAAGGAACATTTGCGATTCAAGCTGCGATCGGAATCATTTTCGTAATTTTGATTAATTTCATTATTCGATTACTTGGCTTCCAGACTATCAACTTTATTCTAAAAAGCATTCTTGATGTTGGGATTCTCGCTGTCTTTATTTTATTCCAACCTGAAATTAGAAAGCTATTATATCGAATAGGGAACAACACAAGCTTTGATCGTTTCTTTACGCGTACAGGTTCAAATGAAATGATCGATGAGGTTATAGATGCCACCAAAAAGATGGCAAAAGATAGAACAGGAGCCTTGATAGTGTTTGCACGTTCTTCTTCCTTACAAGATCTAGTAGATGCAGGTGTTAAAATTGATTCCGCCGTTAAAGCAGAACTGCTTACTACTATCTTTCAAAAAGATACGCCTCTTCATGATGGAGCGGTGGTAATTAGAAGTAATCGTATTGTAGCTGCAAGTTGCTATTTGCCTATCTCCCAAAATCCGAATATTGCTCAATCTTTTGGTACACGTCACCGAGCAGCAGTAGGTATAAGTGAATCAAATAATGTGCTTGTTCTAATTGTTTCTGAAGAGACAGGAAGAGTATCACTGGCAAGAAATGGGACACTTAAAAGTGGCTTAACCATTCAAAAACTACGTGCCGAAATGGAAGAGACGTTTGGAAAAGGTGAATTCGATTCCGAAATGAGTTTTGGAGCTTCACAAACAGAGATGAATTAATTAAGACTAGGTTATTCTCAATTCTTAGTTTTTCATTCTTAATTATTTCTTTCAAACCCTTACATTGTCTGCTAGAAATCGTTTCCATAAAAGAAAAACTTTATGTCAGATAAAAATACCGGTAAAGAAAACTGGATTACAAGTGTAGAAAAGCTATTAAAAGGTGATAAAGCTGAATCACTGAATCGGCAGAGTCCAGAAGGATTTGAGATCCAAGCTCTATACGATGCTGAGGATCTAAGTAAAAGAAATGTTGATGCAGGTTATCCGGGAGAATTTCCATTTACTCGCGGACCGTATTCTAGTATGTACACACAGCGTCCATGGACTATTCGCCAATATGCAGGATTTTCTACGGCGGAAGAATCCAATAAATTTTACCGTCAGGCGCTTGAAAAAGGTCAAAAGGGACTAAGTGTGGCATTCGACCTTGCAACGCACCGTGGTTATGATTCTGACCATCCCAGAGTAGTTGGTGATGTGGGTAAGGCCGGAGTTGCAATAGACTCCGTGGAGGACATGAAAATTTTGTTTGATGGCATCCCTCTGGATAAGATGTCGGTTTCTATGACAATGAATGGAGCGGTAATTCCAATTATGGCGGCATACATAGTAGCTGCGGAAGAGCAAGGGGTTCCGACAGAAAAACTCAGCGGAACTATTCAGAACGATATTCTGAAGGAGTTCATGGTTAGAAATACATATATCTATCCTCCGCAAGAATCGATGCGTTTGGTATCAGACATCATAGAGTATACCAGTGAAAAAATGCCGCGCTTCAATTCAATATCAATTTCCGGTTATCACATGCAAGAAGCCGGAGCCGATTCGGCACTTGAGCTGGCTTTTACGCTGGCTGATGGTTTGGAATATGTGAAAACCGCAGTAGAAAGTGGCCTGGATGTAGATGCTTTTGCACCAAGATTATCGTTCTTTTTTGCTATCGGAATGAACTTCTTGATGGAAGTAAGTAAGCTGCGAGCGGCACGTACACTTTGGGCTGAGTTAATGAAAGAACATTTTGATCCAAAGAATCAAAAGTCATTGATGTTAAGAACACATTGCCAAACTTCGGGCTGGTCATTGACTGCTCAAGATCCTTTGAACAATGTAGTTCGAACAACCATAGAAGCTATGGCAGCAGTGTTGGGAGGCACACAATCTCTTCATACCAACAGTTATGATGAAGCAATTTCTCTGCCTACAGAAACATCATCAAGAATTGCAAGAAATACACAGACGATCATTCAAGAGGAAACGGATATCACGCATACTGTAGACCCATTAGGAGGTTCTTATGCGATTGAATCAATGACTCATGATCTTAAAACGAAAGCAAAATCCATTATTGATGAAGTGATGGAAATGGGTGGTATGGCTAAGGCCATTGAAGAAGGTTATCCAAAACGAAAGATCGAAGAATCTGCGGCTATCAAGCAAGCAGGAATCGATAAAGGAGATATCACTATTGTTGGGGTAAACAAGTATGTGAATGAAAAAGAAGATCCTGTAGATATTTTGGATATCGATAATACGGGCGTACGCACTGGTCAAGTTAAGTTGATAGATGATATAAAAGCCAAGCGTGATAAAGTTGCAACCAAAGAGGCTTTATTGGCAATCACAGAGGCTGCTAAATCAGGTAAAGGAAATATTTTGGATCTTGCTGTGGAAGCGACTAGGAAAAGAGCTACGGTAGGTGAAATATCTACAGCACTTGAGCAAGCTTGGGGGCGCCATACAGCTACGAATCAAACGATAAAAGGAGTGTACGAAAGCGTGTATAAATCTGACAAAGGATATCAGGAGATCAAAACAAAAATTGACTCTTTTTCTGAAGAAGAAGGCCGTCGTCCAAGAATACTCGTTGTAAAAATGGGGCAAGATGGTCATGATCGTGGCGCCAAAGTTGTTGCTACAGCTTTTGCTGATATGGGTTTTGATGTGGATGTTGGGCCGTTATTTTCAACACCTGAAGAAGCTGCTAAGCAGGCAATCGAAAATGATGTGCATGTAATAGGAGTTTCTACCTTAGCTGCCGGACACAAAACATTAATTCCTGATCTAGTGAAGATTTTGAAAAAGGAAGATGCCGGAGATATTATGATTGTTGCCGGAGGAGTGATTCCTGTTCAAGACTATGAATTTTTATACGAAGCAGGGGTATCTGCAATATTTGGTCCTGGAACTAATATTCCAAAAGCAGCATCTAAAGTAATTGACGAAATCAGAGCTAAAAAATAGAATCAGCGATAAATAAATAACCCAGAGATTAAAAAAGCATGACCTTAGACGAACTGGCAGAAGGAGTTCGAGCAGGAAAAAGACGGCATCTGGCTAAAGCTATTACTTTGGTTGAAAGCAATCGTTCTGAAGACCAAAAAAAAGCACAAGAGCTTGTAAGTAAAGTTCAAGGAACTAAAGAAACGGTTAGGGTTGGTATATCCGGAGTTCCGGGTGTTGGGAAAAGTACTTTTATAGAGGCTCTTGGAAATTTACTAATTGAAGAGGGTTTAAAAGTAGCAGTGTTAGCTGTTGACCCTAGTAGCCCGGCAACAGGTGGAAGTATTCTTGGTGATAAGACAAGAATGGAAACTCTATCTTCTAAAGAAGAGGCATTTATTAGACCTTCGCCGACCTCAGGGACGCTGGGAGGAGTAGCCAAGAGAACTCGAGAATCAATGATGCTATGTGAAGCAGCGGGATACGATGTTATTTTGGTGGAAACGGTAGGTGTAGGACAAAGTGAGTTTGAAGTAGCCTCCATGGTAGACTGTTTTCTTGTACTGATGTTACCCGGTGCAGGAGATTCTTTACAGGGGATTAAGCGTGGAATCATGGAGATTATTGACATCTTAGTGATCAATAAAGCCGATGGGGACCAAGAAAAAATGGCTAAGAATGCAATTACCGAGTATAAAAATGCTTTTCATTTGTTAACTCCGAAGTACGATGGAATAGGAGTAGAGTTTTTAACGGTGAGTTCCATAAAAAAGAAACGAATTGATGAAGCTTGGGATAGAATTAAGGAGTTTATAAGTGCTCTAAAAGAGCATGGAATATTTGAAGCCCAACGAAAGGAACAGGAATTAAATTGGTTTAAGCGTTTAGTAGAAGATGAGGTTTTAAGGAAGCTTTGGGAATCCAGACAAAACAAAGTTTTAGTCAATGAGCTCACTGCAAAAATTAAAAAGAATCAAATGTCACCCTCGAAAGCAGCCACTGAATTACTGAATAAGATTTAGCCAAAAAGTGTAAAATAGGTGGCAGAAAAGCGCTTACAATTTGTATATTAACTCACACTCACAACTCAAAAAACATTTAAATTAATGGACACAATGGAGCAGATTGTACAACCTCTAACCCAGTTAACCGAAGATGAACAACTTCTGAAAGATGCAGCTGCAGATTTTGCTCAAGCATCAATAAAACCGCTTGTGGAGGAAATGGACGAAAATGCAAAATTGAATCCAGGGCTGATTAAAGAATTTTTTGAGATGGGGTTAATGGGAATTGATATTCCTGAAAAATACCAAGGTGGTGGTGGAACTTTCATGATGTCTGTGGTAGCAATTGAACAGATCTCCAGAGTAGATGCATCTGCGGGTGTTTTTATGGATGTGCAAAATACACTAGTGAATAATGCTTTTGTGAACTACGCATCAGAGTTTTTAAAAGAAAAATATCTTCCACTACTAGCTAATGAGAAAGTAGGAGCTTATTGTTTGTCAGAGGCTGGTTCAGGTAGTGACGCTTTTGCATTAAAGTGTAAAGCAAAAGAAGATGGAGATTCTTACGTACTTAACGGCGCAAAATTATGGATTACAAATGCGAATGAAGCAGATATATTTTTAGTACTTGCTAATGTAAATCCGGAAGCTGGTTATAAAGGTATTACAGCTTTTGTTGTTGAAAGAGGTTTTGAAGGTTTTTCTGTTTCTAAAAAAGAAAACAAATTGGGAATTAGAGCAAGTTCAACTTGTGAGATCTTACTTGAAGATTGCCGTGTGCCAAAAGAAAATATTTTAGGCGAAGTAGGAAAAGGCTATAAAGTAGCAATCGAATCTTTGAATGAGGGACGAATTGGAATTGGCGCTCAAATGGTTGGTATTGCTCAGGGAGCTTTTGACGCGGCTTTGGGATACATACAGGAACGTAAGCAGTTTGGTAAAGCAATAGCAGAATTCCAAGGTGTGCAATTTCAATTATCCAGAATGGCCACTGATATAGAAACGGCTAGGTTATTAGTGTACAATGCAGCTCGAATGAAAATGGCTGGTCAGCCGTTTTTGAAAGAAGCAGCGATGGCAAAATTTTATTCTTCCGAAGTAGCTGAACGTGTAGCTTCGATGGCAGTAGATCTATACGGAGGAAATGGTTTTGTTAAAGAATATCCTGTAGAAAAATACTACCGAGATGCAAAGATCGGTAAGATCTATGAGGGTACTACGAACATGCAACTTATGACAATTGCTAAGTTGCTACTTCGATAAGTGAGTGAGTGAAGGGGGTTTTTAAAAACCCCCTTTTTTATTTTATCTAATCACCGGCACATCTAAACCCTATATCTTCGGAAGTAACATCTTTCAATGTTCCGGTTCGCCAATAGGTTCGGTTTGTGACAATATTTTCATAGAAACTCCCTCCCCGAATAATACGAACTGCATCGTCGTCCAAACTATGTTTTCTTTCTGGCTTTGAATAAAACTGATAGTATTCTCCTATCCATTCAAATACATTCCCACTCATGTCATAAATGCCAAGATCGTTTGGTTGTTTTGTACCCACGGTTATAGATTCACTTCTGTTTTCATGTTGGGTAAGTGCAACAACATAAATAGAGTCTAAACTAGCAGTACCGGATAGAACATGTTCTTTACCTCTGGATCTTGCCGCATATTCCCACTCAATTTCGGTTGGTAATCGGTAGCCAAAGTAATTGCAAAATGCTTTGGCGTCATCCCAAGTAACATATGTGACAGCCCTAGTTCCTCGCTCTTTTATATCTGAAGGTGGTTTTTCAATATTTGTTTTCCCTGCAAAATAGTCGAATTGCTGATAAGTGATTTCATATCTCCCAATTTTAAAATCATCTACAAATACACTATGTGCCGGTATAGCATCTGTATTCTTACCATCATAAAAATCACCAAACAAAAAGATTCCGCTTTTAACTGAGATCATTTCCGGGCGGTACTTGTTTTTTTCAACTTTTAGAAGTGTGCAGTTACAAAAAATGAGTAATAAGATGCAAAAAAGAGCCTGTTTCATAGAAAGCTAAATTAATACTATAAAGATAGTATTTCTATAATTTAATTACCAGTAAATGGAATGATGGAAAGTATTCAATAGTTATGAACTAAAATGCGGATAACAAAACAACATCATTGCAATGAGAAATATTGATTCTCAAATTCTTAAACTCATTGAGTCTTGTAGTAAAGACAAAGGCTCTCAAGAAAAATTAAAAGAATTTTTTTCCATAATTGCGGATAAACGCGACGAAGCATGTGATCATTTAGCACTGTTAGAAAATGCCATCAAGCATGATTATGATTCTATTCTTATCACAGAGCTTGAGCTTGATAGGCCGGGTCCTAGAATAGTATATGTTAACGACGGCTTTACAAAGATGACGGGTTACTCCAAAGAAGAAGTGATCGGTAAAACCCCAAGGATATTGCAAGGGGAGAAAACTGACAACCATGTTCTTGAGCGTTTGAAAAAACGATTGGTAGATGGACAAGCTTTTTTCGGCCATACTATTAATTACAAAAAAGATGGAACTGAATTTATAAATCAGTGGGATATTCACCCACTTACTGATCGAGAAGGAAATGTAACTCATTGGGTTTCATATCAAAGAGATATTACAGACAGGCAAGAAACTAGTAAGTATCTTTTTGACAGAAATGTTGATTTTGAATCACTGGAAGAAGACATACAGCGAACTTTTGTTGACTTAGATGTACAAGGAAATATTATAGCAAGTAATAAGACATTCAGAGAAAGTGTTGGACTTGATGCGGATCAATTGAAGGAAGTAAAGATATGGGATCTTGTTGATGATACTCATGAAAGCGAGGTCAAGAATTTATTTCAGGAATTCGATCCTTCCGCTAAATTAGATGATCATTACACGTGGAAGTTTGATAGTGAAAGAGATGAAGAGCTTATACTAGAGTCAGATATAAGGTGTTTTGAAGGTAATGATCAAACTCTTGTAAGAATTCATTTCGATAATGTATCCTTGAGAAATCGAGTGATTGAGGCCTTAAAAAAGAAAACTGATAATTTGGAAGATCTTCTGGAAAGTCAGAATGAGTTTGTGTTGAAGTTTAAGAAGGATGAGCATGGAAAAATTTACTGTAGCTATGTATCAGAATCTTATAAAAATATTACAGGGTTATCTCAAGCAGATATTCTAAAAAAAGGTTTGACGGCTGTGGTAACTAAAAAGACTTCAGCACTGATTGAAGATAGTATAGAAAAAGCTTTAAACGGAAGTTTGTGTTCAGAAAAATGTGAGTACATAGCAAGAAACGGAGACACCATTTCTATGATACAATCTTTTAAGCCTATCAGGGATAAGAAGAACGAAGAAATAAAGGCTGTAAAATCCGTAGCGTTGGTGGAATTGAAAGAGTAAGAATATTTACTTCATTTTCATGATAAGTGGTATTGATTTATTATCTTCTTTTTATGGATATACATGAAGTACAAGACAGAATAGTTAAAGAATTCAGTCTTTTTGAAGATTGGACAGAGCGGTACAAGTACATAATCAAGCATGGGGATAAACTAGAAGCTCTACTTGAAGAAGATAGGATAGACAGCAATCTGGTAAAAGGTTGCCAAAGCCAAGTTTGGCTCACCGCAACGCTTAACGAAGACAAAGTAATTTTTAAGGCAGATAGTGATGCTGCTATAACAAAAGGATTAGTCTCGTTAGTGGTTCGACTTTATTCAAATCAAACTCCTGAAGACATACTTGAAGTCAATCCGGACTTTATAGCGAAAATAGGTATGGAGCAGCACCTCTCACCAACTAGAGCAAATGGGTTAGCTTCAATGGTTAAGCAAATGAAAATTTATGCCATGGCTTATAAAGCAAAACTCAAAAACTCTTGAATTCTGAGAAATAATTACCGTTCTTCAGTAAAAACCTAAGATGCCTAACAACTTCTCTCTTACGGGGTTATCGAGTTCTAAGCAAGTTCAATCTACTAGCGTAAGAATTGAACCTGATGGATTATTTGGTTTACCTATGCTTAGCATAGTTTCTTATTCAATTGCGACAATCTGTTTTTTCTTTTTAGTGATTTTTGCGATGGATAAATCAATGTCTGTTTCTTGGTTTTTTATATCAGAAATCATTGCCCTGCTTTTAATTCCGGTTCTTTCAAAACAAGGGTATGAAGGAGTGTCAAAGTTTCTGCTCATACTATATGCTGATATTGCGATAATTATCCTTAGTTCGATTTTCGATGGCAAGGCAGAGATTCAATATTTTTTAATCCCGGCAATGGGATTGTCAATCCTGCTTTTTAGTTATGAACAGCTCAAACTTAGAAACACTTCAATATTTCTTTCAGTAATTTCTTATTTCATTATTGACTTCATTGCGATTGATCGCGTCACTTTATCCCCTGAAAGTATAGATTATGTAAGATGGGGTGTTATATCAGCGGCTTTTGTTACAACGTGGATCATTTTTAATACGTTTTCGGAATCTAAAGAAAGAGCTGAACAGATAACTCGAGAATTTCTTGAAAAAGAAAAAGAGCTGAATTCTCAGTTGAGTGAGAAACAGAAAGAATTGGAAAGCTACATCGAAAAGCTTGAGCAAACGAGCGAGAAATTAAAAGAGAGTTCTCGAGCTAAAACAGATTTTTTAGCTACAATGAGTCACGAGATAAGAACACCGATGAATGCAATACTAGGGATGACGCACTTCTTGAAAGAAGATGATCCTCGTGAAGATCAGCTGGAATCGATTAATGTGTTAGACTTCTCCGGAAAAACATTGTTAAGTTTGATTGATGATATTCTGGATATCTCAAAAATTGATGCCGGAAAAATTGAGTTTGAGCAAACAGATTTCGCGCTAACAGAGTTGATCAATACTATATCTGAAAGTTTTAAAACTACTGCTGTAAATAAAAAAGTGGAGTTAATTACAGTTATAGATAAAGGTGTGCCAAACTACTTAAAAGGTGATTCGGCCAAGCTAATTCAGATCTTGAATAATTTGGTAAGTAATGCACTAAAGTTCACTTCTAAAGGCTCAGTTAAGATATTAATTGAATCTCTTGGTTCAAGACAGAATGAAGTAGATATACAATTCAAAGTTATTGATACAGGAATTGGTATTGAAAAGGACAGGATCAAATCAGTTTTTGATAGCTTTGTACAAGCTAGTAATAATACAAGAAGGAAATACGGAGGTACGGGACTGGGACTTAGTATCAGTAAAAAATTAGTGGAACTACAGGGTGGTGAGATTAATGCTGAAAGTGAAATAGGAAAAGGAAGTACGTTTTCTGTTAAATTAACTTTTCAGAAATCAGAAGAAAAAGAAAATTCAGACGCAGTTGAACGGCAAGAGGTTGAAGAGAAAGATCTGAATCTAACAGTACTGGTTGCAGAAGATAATTTAGTAAATCAGAAAGTGATGCAAAGCTTCCTAAAACGTTGGAAAGTAAACTGCGTCATTGTAAACAATGGCGAAGAAGCTATTGAAGAATTGGGGAAAAGGGACTTCGATCTAATCTTGATGGATCTAGAAATGCCAAAGATGGATGGGTATGAGGCAACTATTAAAATTCGAGAGTTGGAAGATTCAAAAAAGAGAAATATTCCAATCGTTGCCCTAACTGCTGCGGCTTTAAATGAAGTTAAAGAAAAGGTATTTGCTGTTGGTATGACAGACTTTGTGACAAAGCCTTTTAACCCTGTTGAGCTAAGAAAAAAGTTATCAGAAGTGGCAGGAGCAGGCCAATAGTTACTTGCGAGAAAGGTTTTTCTTCATGATATCACTTACTTCATTTCTATTACGCTTATCTAAGTTTTTTATCACTTTAGCTTGATCTGCTTCAGTCTTATTTTGATTAAACTTAAACTTCCCCTCTAATCGGGTAATCTCAATTTCGATTCCGACAATAGCTTTAAGATCGGTTTCAAAATCTTGTTTACTCACTTCATCAATAGACCAGTCAGACTTAATTTCATCTTCATGATGATGGGTTAATCTGGTTACCATATCCCGTAACTCACTGCTGTCATGAATTATCCTGGGAATTCCATAGGCATGTACCGTTGCATAATTCCAGGTTGGTACTTCGGCGCGATCTTCATACCAAGAGGGCGATATATAAGAGTGGGGTCCTTGGAAAACAGAAAGAACTTTTTTTGACTCGATGAGCTTTTTCCAGTGTTTATTCGCTTTTGCAAAGTGAGCAATTAAAACACCATGTTCACCTCTTTGTCTATCTACCAAAAAGGGCAAGTGAGTAGCTTCCGGTTGCTCGTAGTGTTGGCTGAATAAAATGCCAAAATTATACTCCTCAATAAGTTTGAAAAGAATTTTAGGGTCTTCTTCTGTAAAAGATGAGGGTATGTACATAATTAATAGAAATAGAATTGCTGACAAACTAAGTCAGATAAATCAATATAAACTATCTCAAAAAATAAAAAAGCCCCTTCTTTTTTATGAAGCGGCTTTTGGTTATAAAAAATGGAATTTCTAACTAGAAATTATTTTCTACCACTTTTCTTTGCTTGACCAACTTTCTTCATTGGAGCTACATTCTTTACTGAAGATTTAGATTGGGCTTTAGCAGGCTGTTTAGATTTATTAGCCATTGCTTTATCCATGAGGAGTTTTGGTTATGTTCTCTCGCTGGTTTTAGCGAAACCGTAACCCATGATCAAGTTTTACCTCGATCATTAATTAATAGTACGGAGAAATTTAATTATTTCAATGACTACTCAAAAAAAGTTTTATGGAGATATTCTTCTCTGACATATCTCCATAAAACAAAAAGCGGTTTTGTAATGCGTAAAGAAAGATGATTATTCTTTCTCGAAAGGCAGTCGGTTTAGTGCAACTTTACCGTTACTAATTACAGTAATTACATCTTGTATAGCACTAATGTCTTCTAGTGGATTACTGTAAGTAACAATGATATCGGCTTCTTTTCCAACTTCAATGGAACCTGTTCTGTTATCTACACGCAGTAACTTAGCGGCGTCTATTGTAGCTGATCTTAGTGCTTGCTCATTAGACATTCCAAGCTTTACAAAGTTGATCACTTCCGTAGAAACTCTAGTTAAGCTTTCGGGGCCATAACCTGAATCTGTACTTGCTGCAATAGGAACACCAATTTCCATTGCTCTTTTAACAGTACGAGCCATTTGCGGTAGCATATATTGTCCACGAATATTAGTAACAGGGTGATCATAATCACCACCAGGTATAGTAAGATCTTCAACAGTTGAGTAAGTAGGTACTAAGTATGTTCCTTTTTCCTTCATCAGCTGTAGTGCTTCTTCACTAGCATAAGTACCATGTTCGATGCTTGCAACACCCGCTTTTACTGCAGCTAAAACGGAGCCATGTGCATGCGACATTACAGGGATATTTGATTTTGCAGCTTCATCAACAATTACTCTTAGTTGAGTTTCGGTGTATACTTGTTTACGCGGATCTGTGTCAGGTGAGCCTGCACGCTCAGCACTACGCGTTTTAATATATTGAACTCCATTCTTAATGTTGATCCTCACAAGCTCTCTGAGGGCTTCTTCTGATTCAACACCACTATATAGTGAAGAAAGGTCAGGATCAGCTAAAATACTTCCACCCAGTTTAGGTTGAACAAATACTCCGGTAGGAATGATCTCCGGTCCTGCTATTTTTCCGTCTTGAACTAATCGTTGTAAAGCTACATCAGCATACGAGCCAACACTTGCACTTCTTAGGGTAGTTGTTCCGTAACTCAAAGCTCTTTCAGCATTAGCTAAATTATCAATATGAGTATGAGCATCAATTAATCCGGGTAGAACATAATGACCTTGAAGGTCAATAACGGTGGCAGATCTATCCAGGTTGTTTGTGCCTGTTGAGATGGAGCTAATAACTCCGTTTTTAATAGTGATGGTGGAGTTTGGTCGCACATTATTAGAAACACCATCTATTAAATTGGCATTAGTTAATACAATTGTGCCATTATTTTGAGCGGAAACTGATACTGAACTAAATAAAAATATTGCAACAAACAGTAGCAGAGATCTTTTAAGAATCATTATAACGTTTTTAAATTATTAGGTTAACGCATATAAATAATTCAGAATAACAGGACTATTTATTTACGCCCGCAAATTATCGGGATGGGTAATATATAGCGAGGCGATAAATATAGCTAAAAAAAAAGCCCTCAGCGCTGTGAAAGACGCATTGGGCTTATTTAGGTGTACACCCGACAAGAGTCGAACTTGTAACCGCCTGATTCGTAGTCAGGTACTCTATCCAGTTGAGCTACGGGTGCATTTCATTAAAAATTATTGAGAGCCTTAAAGATAAAAACTTATTTATCCCGACACAATCGTTTTTTCAATAAAAAAAGCCTTCTCAGTTTAATAAGAAGGCTTTCCTTAAAATTAATTCTCAGATCAATATCTATACTGATCAGATTTGTATGGTCCCGTTATTGGTACACCAATATATTCAGCTTGTTCTTCGGAAAGAGTTTCCAGTTCCACACCAATTTTAGAAAGATGTAATCTGGCTACTTTTTCGTCTAAAGATTTTGGCAATACGTGAACACCGGGTTCAAACTCTTCAGGTCTGTTCCAAAGTGCGATCTGTGCCAAAGTCTGATTGGTAAAACTGTTACTCATCACAAAAGAAGGATGTCCCGTTGCGTTACCCAGGTTCATTAAGCGACCTTGAGATAATAAGACAACTTGCTTACCTGACTTCAAAGTAAAAATATCCACCTGTGGTTTGATATTTTCTTCTTCAGCATTGGATTTCAGCCAGGCAACATCTATTTCATTATCAAAGTGACCGATATTTCCGACAATCACTTTGTCTTTCATTGTTTCGAAATGACGACCTTTTAGAATGTCTTTATTTCCTGTAGCAGTTACGATAATGTCTGCACGTGGAGCGGCATCGTCCATCTTCTTAACTTCAAAGCCATCCATTGCAGCTTGGAGTGCACAAATTGGATCAATTTCTGTTACAATGACACGAGCTCCTGCACCACGAAGTGAAGCCGCAGTTCCTTTACCAACATCTCCGTAACCACCTACAATAGCTACTTTTCCAGCCATCATAACATCAGTAGCTCTTCTAATAGCATCTACAGCAGATTCTTTACAGCCGTATTTGTTATCGAACTTTGATTTTGTAACGGAGTCGTTAACATTAATTGCAGGAAGCGTTAGTGTTCCTTTTCTTTCTCTTTCAATTAAGCGAAGAACACCGGTAGTGGTTTCTTCAGAGATTCCATTGATACCGTCAATTAATTCAGGATATCTGTCTAATACCATATTGGTTAGATCTCCACCATCATCAAGGATCATGTTAAGTGGTTGACCATCCGGAAAGAATAAAGTTTGCTCAATACACCAGTCAAACTCTTCTTCCGTCATTCCTTTCCATGCGTAAACAGGAACTCCTACATCGGCAATTGCTGCAGCAGCATGATCTTGGGTTGAGTAAATGTTGCAAGAAGACCAAGTTACATCAGCGCCTAGCTCAACAAGTGTTTCAATAAGAACGGCAGTTTGTATAGTCATGTGTAAACATCCGGCTATACGTGCGCCTTTCAACGGTTGCTCGGCTTTGTATTCTTCTCTCAATGCCATTAAACCGGGCATTTCTGCTTCTGCTAATTCAATTTCTTGCCGACCATATTTGGCCTGCGAAATGTCTTTTACTTTGTATGCTAACTTCTCTTTTGTTTCAGGCATATTATTTCTGTGTATTCTAATTAATTTTATTGTCTTCTATAATTTCTTTGGCTTTCAGATAGTCGCCTTCTGTTCCATTAGACCCAACTTCAGCTTTAATAAGATAGCCATTTGGATCTACAAATATTTTAAATGGAATACCAAAGCTGATAACCTTTGGTCCTACTTGATCTTTGTCTAGAACGAAGTCAAAATCATATCCTTTCTCACTTTTGAAAGCTTCTACTTCCTCAGGTGTGTCACTGTCTTGAAGATTAACAGCAATTACGGCGAAGTCATCTTTATACTCTTTTCTAAGTGAATCCATTGCCGGGAATACTTGCAAGCAAGGTCCGCACCAAGTTTCCCAGAAATCAATTAAGACTACTTTACCTTGGTAATCTTTTATTGAAACCGGATTTCCTTCTAAATCAGTAAAAGTAGAATTCCATACAATTTCGCCAATTTTAAGTTGTTCATCGCTTAGATCACGAGGATTTTTTCGTCCTTCAGAACATGCAATAAATAAAAATGAAATAATTAAGGCTACAGATAAAAAGTGTTGTTTTGTCATCATAGTATTTTGTTAACAGGAAAAGATAAGGCAAAGTTCTGAGAAATGAGATAACAGTTCTGTAACAAATTTAACGTGTCAAAACTTGGTGGTTAAAAAATGAATATTTAAAGTTTACAATAATCGTGTTTAATAAAAATGTTTTTTAAAAGTGAAATATTAAAATGTATCATTAAAATTGAATATTAAAATATTCAATACTATACTGAGCCAAGAAGAACTATAACATTGATTAATTATATACTTATGAAAATAAAAAGATATTTAATTATAACCTATACCGTGCTGTTCGGCTTACTCTTTGCAGCCCAGTCAGCAATGGCTCAGTATACGGTTTCAGGTAAGGTAATGGATGCCTCATCAGGTGAAGTTTTGATCGGAGCAACAATTTATGATGCGGCCTCACAATCTGGAACAACAACCAATATAAATGGAGACTATACGCTCGAAATTCCAAGCGGAGCAACAAGCTTAAGGTTTTCTTCAGTTGGTTATGTAACTAAAAACATAGAAGTGTCAGGAACCACGGGAGAAGCAGTAGATCTTGATGTAGAATTACAGTCTGATGTAGCAAATTTAGAAGAATTGGTAGTTACAGGGCTCGCAAGTTCAGTGAAAAGATCAAACTTGGCTAATTCAGTATCTTCCATAAATGCAGAAGATATCGCTGGTAAGTCTCAACCTGAAACAGTAGATAATGCTCTTCAAGGTAAACTTACGGGTGTACAAATTACTTCTTACAGTGGAGCACCGGGTGGTGGCTTTAATGTGCAAATGAGAGGTGTTTCTACATTAGGAGCAGGTGGTTCTCAACCTCTTTATATAATTGATGGAGTGTATGTAAATAACTCAAGTCTTACTACAGGACGTTCATCGGTAAGTGGTGCCGGAGGCAATTCTCAGGATGATACGGCAAACAGACTAGCAGATTTAAACCCGGATGACATTGAAAGCATAGAAGTTCTTAAAGGTTCATCAGCGGCGGCGATTTATGGTCAAAGAGCTAATGCTGGTGTAGTAATTATTAATACCAAGCAAGGTAAAGCTGGTGAAACTAGTGTGAGTTTTAAACAAGATGTTGGTTTCAATTCAGCATTAAATTTAATTGGAAGCACAGATTGGTCTGAGGAAAGGCTAACAATATTTTATCAACCAAATGGTCAAGATCAGAACAATAATGGTATTGACGATGGAATAGAAGTTAGACAGCGTGAGATACAAAGATTGAATACGGCTCAAGCAAATGGAAATGTAGTAGATTTGGAAAAGGAGATATATGGAAATAATGGACTCATTAATAGTACTCAGATAAGTGTTTCTGGTGGTAATAATAAAACAAGATTCTTTATCTCTGGTGGTATCGACTCTGAAGATGGTATTATTGAGAATACTGGTTTTGATAGAAACTCTATCAGAGCAAATATAGATCATTCTATTTCTCCTGATATTCGTGTTTCAAGTTCGAGTAATTTCATAAATACAGATAGTGATAGAGGGTTTACCGGTAACCAAAACGATACTGGTGGGTCTATTGGATATTCACTGTCGGCACACCCGAACTATTCCTATGACATTATTAAGCAAAATGCTGATGGAACTTATAACGATTCTCCTTATTTCGGAGAAAATCCACTCCGTCTAATTGATGTCGCAGTCAATAATCAAGAAGTAAGTAGGTTTCTACAATCAGTTACAATGGAAGCAGACTTATTTAGCAACGACGAATATCGAGTTAGTCTAAATGCTAATGGTGGTTTTGATTATGTGAACTCAAATTCATTGGTCTATTTCCCTGAGTTCATGCAGTTTCAACGAACAGCAGCTGTAAATCCAGGAGATGTAATTCATACTACTCAGGAAGTTTTAAATACAAACTTACAAGCTGTCTTGCTCTTTAATGTAATGCTGGGTGATCAAGGAAATAATTTTGATTTAACAACTCAGGTTGGTGCATCAAGATTTGGCCAAACATCAAATCTTGATCGAATTCGAGGTCAAGGATTATTGCCGGGACAAACCAACGTAGGGAATGCTACTCAAGTAACAGCATCACAGAACTTTCTAGAAGTAAATGACTTTGGTGTTTTTGCACAGCAAGAGCTTAATTATAACGATCAGGTAATTGCTACAGTAGGAGGTAGATGGGATAAATCATCTCTGAACCTTGATTCAAATGAATACACTTTTTACCCAAAAGCATCTTTGGCAACTAACATCACCAATTTTGATTTTTGGACAGCCGATCAAATCGGGCAATTGAAACTAAGAATTGCGTACGGTGAGACTGGTGGCCTTCCAAACTTTGGAGGTATATTTTCCAGCTTAAATGGTGCAAATATTGGATCTGGTGGTGGTGCAGTTGCTCCGGGATCTGATGTAGATCCAAACTTAAAACCGGAAAGAGCTAAAGAGCTGGAATATGGAGTTGATATGTCATTTCTGGAAGGAAGAATAGCACTAGATGTTACCCATTATAATAAGACCATTGAAGATCTGATCTTATCATTGGTACCATCTCCTTCAACAGGGGTAAATGCTATTACCATAAATGGTGCAGAACTTGAAAATGTTGGTACTGAAATAGGTTTATCGTTAATACCTGTTCAGAGTCAGAACTTAACCTGGAATTCAAGAATTCTATGGTGGAAAAATAAGACAGAACTAACAGAACTTGTTATTCCTGCACAAACCAATACATTCTTTGCTTCTTCAGCATTTGGTGCAACCAGACTTGAAGAAGGAATTTCTCCAACAGGTATTTATGGATTTCTACCAAGTGGTGAACAAACTATAGTTGGAGATCTTCAACCTGATTTTCAAATGTCATTTAACAATGATTTTAATTTCATGAAGCATTTCCAAGCAAGTTTCTTAGTTCACTGGAGTGAAGGAGCTGAAGGAGTTAATCTTACAGGATTATTAACCGATGGAGCAGGAAATACAGAAGATTACTTTGATGCGGATAACAATGTTGTGCAAAGAGAAGGTGGTACACTATCCTATCTTAACGATGCTTCATACGTTAAACTAAGAGAAGCTTCTCTTTACTATACAGTTCCAACAAATGCACTAAATAATATTTCAGGAGGGGCTCTCAAAAATATTCGATTTGGTGTTACAGGAACAAACCTATTGATGTTTACAGACTATAAGGGATATGATCCTGAAGTAAACGCAACCGGACGAAATGCGCTATCACAAAGAGTAGACATCACTCCGTATCCAACTTCAAGAAAAATTTTATTCAGCGTAAAAGTTGATATTTAATTCAAATAAGGAACTTATTATGAAAGACTTAAAAAAATTAACACTTATAATCGTAGGGATGGCTTTTATGTCACTTTCTTGCGATTTGCTTGAGGTGGATCAGGTTGTAGATCCGAATAACCCAAGCACGACAGGAGTATTGAATAATGCTAGTGAAGGAGAGTTACAAGATCTAGTAACCGGATTAGAATCAGTGCATAGAAACTATATGAATGGTGCTGGTGACTGGTGGTCTTTAACAGGCACAATGAGCCGTGAACTCTACTATATTAATACTTCAGATCCAACGTTTGCAATTCAGTGGCTACAACTACCGGATGAAAGCAGAACAGAAGATGCAGAAGACAACAACCTGTTTTTTGCAGATGCAAGTGGATATGAATCTCCATACGGAGCAATCAGACAATCCAATCTACTGATAGAGTCAATTGCCAATACTTCTAGTGTGACTGATACAGAAAAAAACGGTTACTTAGGATTCGCAAACACCATTAAAGGGTACCAATTTCAAGTTCCATTAATGCATCAATACCAGCAAGGTATTAGAGTTGATGTTAGCTTTAGTGAACCATTGAGTCCCGGAGGCTTTCTAAGCTATGATGATGCTTTACAGGAGGTTAGAAATATAGTTGATGAGGCTTCAACTCAACTTACGAATGCAGGTAGCAGCTTTAATTTTGAGTTATCAGATGGTCTTAATGGGTTCGATGACCCTGCATCTATGAATCAAGTAAATCGTGCGATTGCTGCGCGATTAGCTGTGTATGCAGAAGATTGGCAAGGAGCTTTAGATGCTCTAGACGATTCTTTTCTGGATTTATCAATCGGACAAGGTGAGGCAGGTTTAATGGCTGGTCCAGCACATACATTTGCAGGAGGAGATGATCAATTCAATCCATACTTCTTTGTTCCGGATGCAAGTGAAGACTTGATTGTAGTTCCAAGTCCAGATGTTATTAATGATGCTGATGCGGGAGACTTAAGAATCGATAGAAAATTCGACCAAAGAACAACTCCGGTAACAACTCCTGACATTCCTGGACTTAGCGCAGGCTACCAAGATGGAAGGTTTCAATCTACGGATGCCATCCCGTTTATTCGAAATGAAGAACTGTTATTGATTTATGCTGAAGCTAAAATTCAACTAGGTGGAGCAACCAATTTAGCGGATGCTGTCACAGCCATTAATATTATTCGTAATACTTGGAATGTGGGTGCTTACGCAGGTGCTGTTACTCAACCTGCTTTGATCGACGAAATGCTTAAACAAAGACGATTCTCACTTTGGGGAGAAGGTCATAGATGGATAGATATGCGTAGATACGATCGGTTAGGAAATATTGATACGTCAATTGATGGAGGGCGAGTGCCTACAGAAATAGGTAGACCTCAAACAGAAATTGATTGGGATGATTTCTCAGGAAATTAACAATATTAGTTAGTTTAAAGCCTCCTTAAATATTTAAGGAGGCTTTTTTTTTGAATACTATGTACATTCAATTATGTTTGAAAATACGTATGACTTTACCATTGTAGGGGCCGGGATTATAGGTCTCTCCACAGCTTATAAACTATCATTATCATTTCCAGAGGCAAAGATCCTTGTTCTAGAAAAAGAAGCAAAGGTAGCAGCCCATCAAACCGGGAAAAACTCAGGTGTAATTCATTCGGGTATCTATTATCAACCGGGGAGTTACAAGGCAAAAAATTGTATTGATGGAAGACACCAATTGGTGCAGTTTTGCAAAGAGAACGAAGTCGCTATCGAGATCTGTGGTAAAGTAATAGTTGCAACAGAGGAAGAAGAACTAGACCGACTGGATACTATTTACAAAAGGGGATTAGAAAATGAAATCGAAGGTATAGCCAAAATCGGAGTTGAAGAGCTAGCAGAGATAGAACCTCATGTAAAAGGGGTCGCTGCAATCAATGTGCCTTGTGCCGGTATTGTAGATTATGCGGGAATGTGTAGAAAGCTACAAGAAAAGATCGAGGCTTCAGGTGGGAATCTAAGTTTTGGTGAGGAAGTAACTGCCATTAAAACTGAAAGTGATCATCTGGTTATTTCCACAAAAAATAATTCATTCACTTCCCGCTATTTAGTGAACTGTGCAGGACTATATTGTGATCGAGTGGCGAAGTCTGCCGGAGTGAAATCACCCATTCAAATTGTACCCTTCAAGGGTGAATATTACGAGTTAAAACCAGAAGCTGAATATTTAGTAAATCACTTGATCTATCCTTTACCTCATAAAGATTTTCCGTTCTTGGGTGTTCACTTTACAAGAATGGCTTTAGGTGGAATAGAGTGTGGACCTAATGCCGTTCCTGTTCTCAAACGTGAGGGTTACGAAAAACTATCATTTGATATGGGGGAAGCTTTAGAAATGATGAACTTTCCCGGTTTCTGGAAATTAGCTTTTAATCATTGGCGCATGGGGCTTGATGAATACCACCGCTCACTTTCGAAAAGTGCGTTTGTGAAAGGACTGCAAAAATTGATACCGAGTGTGCAAGCGGATCATCTTGAAGTTGCGCCATCGGGAGTACGAGCTATGGCGCTTAAGCCAAACGGTGAAATATTAGACGATTTCTATTTCGAAGTCGCTGATCGCCAAATTCATGTATTGAATGCTCCGAGTCCCGCTGCAACTGCAGCGCTGGCTATTGGAGATGAAATAATTAAAAAGGTGAAGGCAGAATTTTTCGCTCAAGAACAAGATTAAAAGATCTGCTGGTTAACATTGATATTTAGCAGAAATACTCCCAAACTCCTTCAAAGAAATTAGAGGAGATTTTTTGATCAAAAAAGATGCACTTACAAAAAAGCTTTATGCTCAAGATGCATCTATGTATCAACAGGAGCCAATGGGAGTTTCTTTCCCTAAAACAGCTAGTGATATTCAGGAGCTGGTTCTAAAAGCTCATAAGGAACAGTTTTCCATTACAGCACGGGGTGCAGGAACAAGTCTCGCCGGACAAGCTACGGGTGATGGTATAATTATGGATGTCTCGAAGTACATGACAGATATCCTGGAGGTTGATCAAACAGAAAAAAGAGTTATCGTCCAGCCCGGCGTAATAAGAGATACGCTGAATGCTGAAGTAGAGAATGATAATCTTTTATTTGGTCCAGATACCTCTACCACTAATCGATGTATGATTGGGGGAATGATTGGAAATAATTCTTCCGGCTCTTTTTCGATCAAGTACAAAACTACACGAGAACATGTTTTGGCTATGGATGTTGTTCTCAGTGACGGAAGTACAGCGAGATTTGAATCGTTGTCTAGTGAAGAGCTCCATGAGAAACAACAACTGAATAATCTTGAAGGAAGTATCTACAGGGGAATGCTTTCTCTTCTGGAAAAGAACAAAGAGCTAATAGTTGAAAATTATCCTCATCCAGAAATAATTAGAAGAAATACGGGATATGCTCTGGATAAGTTATTGAAAATGGAACCATTTACTAAAGGAGGAAGGGCTTTTAATCTGTGTGAATTGCTCTGTGGAAGCGAAGGAACGTTAGCTCTTACTAGTGCTGCAACATTAAATTTAGTTGAAAAGGATCGAGTCAAGCAGTTATTAATACCTCAATTCAATTCTGTTAATGAAGCGTTACTTGCTGCAGTAGAAGCCGTAAAATTTGAACCAAGTGCTGTTGAGTTAGTTGATGATATCATTCTAAATGCTACAAAAGCTAATCCGGAACAATCACAAAATCGGTTTTTTCTGGAAGGTGAACCTGAAGGTATTCTCATTATTCAGTTTGAGGGAAATAATGAGCAAGAACTTGATAGAAAAGCAGAAGGATTAATAGAGATTCTGAAGTCAAAGAATTTGGGATATGCTTTCCCTCAGTTGAAGGATACTCAAGAAATGATACGAGTTTGGGAGCTTAGAAAAGCCGGACTCGGATTGCTGATGGGTTTAGGAAAAGATTCTAGATCTCCAACATTTTGTGAAGACACTGCCGTAAGAGTGGAAGATCTGCCGGGTTATATTCTAGAGTTTAAGCAGCTTTTGAATCGTCATGATACAAGATGTGTATTCTATGCTCATGCATCAGTAGGAGAGCTTCACCTAAGACCTATGATCGACACCACCACTGAAGAAGGTGTAGAAACGATGAAGACTATGGCTGGAGAAATTGCAGATCTAGTCCGAAAATATAAGGGGTCTTTATCAGGCGAACATGGAGATGGAAGAGCTCGAGCACCATATATCGAAAAAGTGCTTGGTAAAGAAATGATGCCTGTTTTAAAACAGGTGAAAGAGCTCTGGGATCCGAATTATATTTTTAATCCGGGTAAGATCGTGGATCCTAAACCAATAGATGAAGACCTTCGGTTTTCACCAAGCTATTATTCCGAGCCGGTAGAAACTGAATTTCATTGGCGGAAAGAAGGGGGAATTAATAACGCACTTGAACTTTGTAACGGTGCTGGGGTTTGTCGCAAGCTTTCACAAAGTGGTGGAACTATGTGTCCATCATACATGGCTACTCAGGATGAAAAGGATAGTACTCGGGGTAGAGCGAATGTATTTAGGCAAGTGTTTGAAGGAGAGGATCCTGATCGGTTTAAGTCAGAAGAGTTAAAGGAAGCACTCGATCTTTGCTTGAGCTGTAAAGCGTGCAAAAGTGAATGTCCGGCTAATGTGGATATGGCAAAAATGAAAGCGGAGTTTACGAATGGCTGGCATCAGAATAACCGATCAACATTAGGAGATCGGTTCTTTGTGAATTCATCAAAGATATATCCGTTAGCAGCAGCGTTTCCTAAAACCTCAAATTGGATTGTCGACTTATCAATTACGAAAACAATCTTAGGTAGAGTCGCTGGTATTTCTGGCGACCGATCATTACCTAGATTTGTAGATGAGACATTTACGAAGTGGTGGAGATCTTATGAAAAGAAAAGATCTACCAAAAAAGTAGTGCTTTATGTCGATCTCTTTACGAATTACCATGAACCGGAAATTGCAAAGTCAGCGGTATTTGTGTTAGAAAGTATGGGATTTGAAGTACTGATTTCAAAAGTGCAGGAACTTGGAAGACCTCATATATCCAAAGGGTTTTTAAAAGAAGCGAAAGATATTGCACATAAAGCCATTAAGGAATGGAAAGAGTATGCAAATTCTGAAATACCTATAGTTGGTCTTGAGCCTTCGGAAATATTGACAGCAAAGGATGAATTCCTTGATCTATGTGATGCAGATGAACTTAATAATGCACATCAAATTGCAAAACATGTATTCACCTTAGAAGAGTTTTTATTGTTGAATTTAGATGCTCTTAAAAAGTCAGATGAAAAAGAGACTGTTGTTGTACATGAGCATTGTCACTCTAAAGCCTTAAGTAAAAAAGGGATTTCTAAAGAAGTTCTTGAGCATATAGGATATCAAGTGGAAGTATTGGATTCAGGCTGTTGTGGGATGGCGGGTAGTTTCGGTTATGAAAAAGATAAGTACGCTCTTTCAATGCAAATTGGAAATCAGCGATTATTTCCTGCTATCGAAGAGTTGTCAAGTAAAAGTGGCTTGTGTGCTTCAGGATTTTCATGCAGACATCAAATTCATGATGGAACAGGAAGGAGAGCTCAGCATATTTCGGAACTGGTTTGGTCAAAAATCAAACAATAAAACTGTAAGTCTAGTTTCGGTGCGTAGACTTCTGAATTAGTTCTTCGGCGCTTTTAAGAGAACTCTCAGAAATTTCAGATCCACTCATTAAACTAGCAACTTCACGAATGTGTTCTTCATTAGAAAGTGATAGTATCTTTGTAATAGTACGATCTTGAGTTTCTTGCTTGTCTACTTTGAAATGGTGATGAGCTTGACTTGCAATTTGAGGTTGGTGAGTAATGGCAATGATCTGACAATGATCGGATAGTTTTCTCATTGCTTTACCCACTTTTTCAGAAACTTCTCCGCTGATACCGGTATCAATCTCATCAAAGATCATGACAGGCAGGCTTTGCTCTTTCGCTAAAATTGATTTAAGAGCAAGCATAACCCTGCTTATTTCTCCACCGGAAGCTATTTTAGCTAAAGGTTTTGGCTCTTCTCCTTTATTGGTAGAAATGAAAATTCTGATGTCATCACAGCCTAACTCCGTACAATCCACTTGTTGTCCATCAATCTCAATCCAGCCGTTACTGGTAAATAACCAATCTACAGCCACTACTAGTTGAGCATGTTGTATTCCAAGCTGAGCTAGCTCTATCTGTATTTGTTCTGATAAATGATCACCAATTTTCAACCTGGTATTATGCAGTTCTAAAGCTGCATTTTTCAGTTTTACTTGTTGGGCTGAAATAGATTGTTCAATTTTCTCGATCTCTAGATCAAAGTTATCAGCAATGGAAAGTTCACGCTGAATTTGGTTTAGATAGCTGATCAATTCAGGAATATCTCTTTGATATTTCTTTTGAATACGGTTCAACTCACTTTGTCGCTTGCGGAGCTCTTCCAATCTGTTGGGATTAAACTCGATCGTGCTTCTGTAACGTTCTGCAAACTGTATGGCTTCATTTATACTAACACGAGCGGCATTTATTTCTTCTAGATAAGTTGAGAACTCCGGTTCTATCCTAGTTAAGTCTTCAAGATTCAGTTTAAGGTGATTTAGCAACTGAGAAATATTTCCATCGTCACTGTCTTCCATCTCAGAAATAGCCGCAGCTTTTTGATCCAATAATTCAGCATTATCCAATAAATGCATTTCAGCTTCAAGTTCTTCCTCTTCTTCTGCTGAAAGCTTTGCTCCTTCTAATTCGTTAACCTGAAAACGATACAGTTCGGTTTTTTCCTGGAGCTCATGCTCTCGTTTTTTTAGAGTAGAGAGCTCTTTCTGAAGAGCTTTCATTTTGGAAAATTCTACCTGATAAGAAATAAGAGCGGGTTCGGTTTCTCCAAAACCATCAATAACAGACCGATGGTTTTCCTCCTTCAACAAGAGTTGGTGATCGTGCTGGCCATGTAGATCTACAAGTTGATCTCCAACTGATTTTAGCACCCCGATAGTAACAGGTGTATCGTTGATGAAAGCCCTACTTCCTGTTTGACGGATCTCTCTTCTCAAGATCAAATAATCAGAAATCTCAATTTCATTCTCGTTGAGTAGTTTTGCTAGTTCTTCATTTTTAAAATATTTGATAGTAGCTTCAGAGATTGCTTTGTTTGTTCCACGGCGAATGACTTCTGTATCTGCACGTTCGCCCAAGATCATATTCAATGCGCCAATGATAATCGACTTTCCGGCACCTGTTTGCCCTGTGAGGATGTTTAATCCTTCCCCGAAAGAAACTTCCAGCTCATCAATTAAGGCAAAATCTTTTATGTGCAATGATTCTATCATATCTCTAATTTAGAATTAAGAATTCAAAATTAAGAATTTAATTTCTCGACTTTGTTGTTTTCACGATGGCTGATAAGATACTGATGATTTCGTCTGATTTCACTAAGTGATTAGCTATATCGATTGATGTTAATTCGCTTTTATCCAGAAGTCTAAGCCAATAATTAGTTTCCCTTGCTTCTTTAAGTGAGATAGACATTTTATGTATAAAATCCTTTCTAGATTGTGCTGCGACTGCTTCTTCAGCATTAGCTCCAATGCTAGTTGCAGATCGGAGAACTTGCTTTGATATTACATACTCTCGTTCATTTTGCAGTTCTTTGAACAAAGAAATGATTAGCAAAGAGAAATCAAATGTTTTACTAAGGATTAAGTTCGGTTTCATAGTTCTGCAATTCTTAATTATCAATTTTGAATTCTTAATTTTGATAAGTAAGACAGTTTCAAAGCATATTCCTTACAAACTGATTATCTTGCAATTATGAGTGAAGAAAAAAAGACAACGATTTACGAATTTACAGTACCGGAAGGGCAACAAGAATCTATTCGACTTGATGTATACATCACAAGCTTTGTAGAAAATGCTACGCGAAACAAAGTTCAAGACGCTATTAAAGATGGATACGTTCAGGTAAACGGAAAGAAAGAGAAGCCATCCTATAAAATGCTTCCGGGCGATAAGATATTTATCGAATTGCCAAAAGCTCCACCACCAGAGGCAGTTGCTGAAAAACTTGATATCAATATTGTGTATGAAGATGACGATATCATCTTGGTAAATAAAGAAGCGGGGATGGTAGTTCATCCGGCTTATGCTAATTGGACAGGCACACTGGTAAATGGATTGATGTACCACGTAGATGAATTAGCGGAGAACGAAGATAATGATCTTCGTCCCGGAATTGTTCATCGCTTAGATAAAGATACCAGTGGGTTATTAGTTGTCGCTAAAAATGATGAGGCACTCGCAAATCTTTCTGCTAAGTTTGCTGAAAAAGATGTAGAAAGAACATATTGGGCAATTGTATGGGGAACCCCTAAAGAAGAAGGGACTATTACCGGTGATATTGGTCGCTCAAAACATGATCGAAAATTGATGACAGTTTTACCTGAAGGAAAAGGGAAACACGCAGTCACTCATTGGAAAGTTTTGGAATATTTCGATTATTTGAGTTTGGTGGAAGTGAAACTAGAAACAGGGAGAACTCATCAGATCAGAGTGCATTTTAATCAGATTGGTCATAATGTGTTTGGGGATAAAACCTACGGAGGGACTTCAGTTCGATATGGTTCAAACACCGGAGCCAGAAAAGTAATGTTTCATAAGCTGATTACCGGCTTGGACCGACAAGCTCTTCACGCAAAAACATTAGGGTTTGAGCATCCTAAAACAGGAGAAAAAGTAAGTTTTGATTCAGAACTTCCGGAAGATTTTGCTCATGTACTACAAACTTTAAGAGAGAAGTGTAAAGCAGAATACTGAGGGACAGAAGTAGGTTGAATAACGAATAAAGTGGAAGCCATCTACTAGAGGGTAGATTTTATAAAAACACTTTGAACGCCAAGAAGTCATCTCCTAAAGTCGAAATAATAATTTACTGAAACTTATTTCTTACTAAATAGTAGAGGTAATAAATTTTTATACTATATTTGTTCTACAATTTAGTAACATATATTATGAAAGAAACAAAACTTGGTGATTTTGAAGAAACGCTTCTCTTGATTGTAGGAATACTTGATGAAGATGCCTACGCTTTTAAAATTGCAGAAGAATTTGAAACGCAGCTAGATCGTGCGGTTTCTATTGGCGCTGTTCACTCTACGTTAAAAAGATTGGGAGATAAAGGGTTTTTAACCTCTGAAATGGGAGAGCCAACAGCAGAGCGAGGTGGTCGCAGAAAGCGCATTTATAGTATTACTGGTGCCGGGCAACGAGCACTTGAAGTATCCAGAGATATTAAATTATCTCTATGGAGCCAGTTTCCTGCTTTTGGAAATCTCAAATTCAATGTGGGATAAAAAAGATGAAGCCTCCTAAATCAGCCGTTCGATTCCTAATATTTTTTCTAAAACAAGAATTACAGGAGGAGGTTTTGGGTGATTTAGAAGAGCAGTTTCATTTAAATGTAAAGAGAGGCTCACTGCTTAAGGCAAAGTTTAAATATTGGCTTCAAGTACTTAATTATCTCAGGCCATTCGCAGTAAAAAATTTTTCAACTCCGCAAATTTATACTCCTATGATTAAGCATAATTTTAAAGTTAGTTATCGCACTCTGCTAAAAAATAAAATGTATTCTTTGATAAACATTGGAGGTTTAGCCATTGGACTGACTGTTTCTTTATTCATTGGTTTATGGATACACGATGAATATTCTTACAATCAAAACCATGAACATTATGATCAAATAGTTCAGGTTATGCGTAAGGATATTACGCCGGATCAAATTTATGTGAATACATCTTTAACAGGTGGGATTGGAGTTGAACTGGCAGAGAAATACCCTAATTATTTTAAGCACATCGCAATGACTTTCTTTAGGTCAGAATCTCAGCTTCTGATAAAAGAAGAGAATATATATAAAGAAATGGGGTATTTTTTTCAGTCTGATATCACTCATATTTTAACTTTGGAAATGGTTGAAGGAACAAGAGAGGCACTTCAAAATCCAAGCAATATTATTATTTCAGAAAGTTTGTCCGAAAAGATATTCGGGAATAAAAGAGCAATAGGGGAAACTTTGTCCCTAAACTCAGATACAGATCTGATTGTACAAGGTATCTATGAAGATCTACCCGACAATTCAACTTTTGGAGATGCAGGTTTTTTTGCCTCCCAGGCACTTTTCTATAATGAGCAGAACCCATATGTATGGGATAACTATAACATGAGAATTTATGCTCAGCTTCAACCAAATATAGATGTGTCTGAAGCTTCAAGTGTAATAAAGGATCTAATGGTGCCGTATCGTGATGTAGATGATGATCCCCGTGAATTATTTTTACTTCCAATGAAAGATTGGCATTTAAACTCTGAATTTGCAAACGGTATTCGTGTTACTAGTCAACAAGTGGAGTTTATTCGGTTATTCGGAATAATTGGGATTTTTATTCTATTAATTGCTTGTATTAACTTTATGAATCTTAATACCGCACAATTTCAAAAAAGGGGGAAAGAAGTTGGTGTTAGAAAAACGATGGGTTCGTTAAGGGGACAGGTTGCTAGTCAGTTTTTAATGGAGTCATTCCTATATTCTATAGGAGCATTTATAATTTCATTGTTACTGCTGTATTTATTCTTGCCATCGTTTAATGATTTTGCAGGTAAAGAAATTAGTTTTGAGTGGACAAACCCACTTTTTTGGGCTTCAGGAATTGGATTGAGCTTATTGGTTGGTGTATTTGCCGGGAGTTACCCCGCTATTTTCCTGTCTTCTTTTAACCCAATTGAAGCAATAAAAGGCAAGTTAAATCAAGGGGGTAAAAGTGAACGCTTCAGACAAATTTTGGTAGTATTTCAATTTACCATTTCTATTGTATTGATTATTGGAACAATAACCATTCATCAACAAATTAAATATGCCAAAGATCGGCCTGTGGGTTACCAACAAGATAGATTAGTAACTTTAACCGGAAGTTCTGAATTATACCGAAACAGAGATGTATTAAGAACGGAACTGATTAATTCCGGAGTTATCGAAGATGTAGCATTTGCAAATTACCCGCTTAACAACACTCTCGGAAATAATGATGGTTTTCGACTTCCGGGAGCAATGAATGACTTACCCGTTACATTTAATACTGTGTTTGTAAGTCCTGAGTATGGAGAAACAACAAAATGGGAGTTGGTGGAAGGAAGGAGTTTTTCAAGAGAAAGAGGGGATGAATCGTCTTCTATCATTGTTAGTGAGTCAGCAGTTGAAGGTATGGGGTTAGACAATCCGATAGGTCAGGAAATTATAGCTAGTAGTTCCTTTAATGGAGATAGACTGACAATAATTGGTGTAGTAAAAGATATGATAAAAGGTTCGCCTTTTCAAAAACCAGTACCATTGATGCTTTTTTCGACCACAAACCCGTTGCGTTATATGTTCATCAGGATTAAACCGGGAATCCCGTTAAACAATGGAATCGCAGAAATAAGGGAAACTTTCAAAGAAGTAGTACCTAGTCACCCATTTGAATATGATTTTGCAGACGATCAGTATCTTACAAAATTCCGATCTGAAGAGCGGATTGGAACCTTAGCAACTTTATTTAGTGGTTTAGCAATTCTAATTAGTTGTCTGGGGCTTTTTGGACTATCTGCATTTATGGTTACGCAACGTATTAAAGAAATTGGTATTCGAAAAGTACTGGGAGCTTCAATTGTAAACTTATGGTTGTTGCTTTCTAAAGATTTTGGTCGGCTAGTTGTATCAGCTTGTTTAATAGCTATTCCAATTTCTTATTACTACATCGAGAAGTGGTTGCAAAATTATGAATATCACATCCCAATTTATTGGTGGATGTTTGTGATAGGAATCGCTTCATGTATTTTGGTTACGATGCTAACAGTAAGCTATCACTCTATTAAAGCGTCACTGGCAAATCCGGTAGAGTCGTTGAAATCGGAGTAACTTTTGACTGAATACTGAATCATGAATATTTAACAATAAGAACTGAAAGGTTGCTGGAAACTCAAAATTATTCTATTTCGACTGCATATGAAGTGATTGATTTTATCTTGGTACCTTTTGCTCCTTTGAACTGATAGAAATCTGAAAAAGCATATTTCTTGCTGTTCTGCAATTTCATTACACCGTTTGCGGCTCCTTCTTTTCCGTGTGATAAGATCTGATCGAGTATCAATTCTGAGACTTTTTTGGACTTCATTTTGTTCAGCTCATCTGCAAAGTCTTTCTTTCCTACAATTTTCTTATCACCAATAATATCCCAAACTATATCTTCGGTTACGCTTTCGAGTAAGAGTTCAAGATCCGCTTTGGCAAATGCAATATTGAAATCTTTTATGAAAGCCATTTTTGGGGAGTTTCCACAATTAGGGCTCGAAGTGATCTTTGTCATTGTAGTAAAAGTTTAATCTTAGATTGTATTTTCTACATATTTCTTAAAATTGTCAAGTATTGCCAGCCAGCCATCGCGTTGCATTTCGATAGAGTTTTCAGCTTCGGCTTCAAAGGTTGAAATTACTTTAGTACTGCTCCCAAGGTCTTCGAACAAAGTAATAACCTGTCTTCCGTCAGCAATGGTATACACGATCCTTTTTTGATCAACGATCTCATCATAAGTTGCTTCGAAGTCAAAACCAAAACTACCATCTTTGGCTTCCATGCGAGCTTTATATTTTCCGCCAACTGTCAGATCGTTTTCAGCATTCGGGCAGCACCAGTCATCAGCTGCAAAATTCCATTGAGTGATGTGATTAGGTTGTGTCCAGCAATTCCATACTTTTTCGGGCGTTGCAGAAATTGTGGAGTCAATAGTTATTTTTGAAGTATTCATAGCAAAATTATCTAGTTGGTAATGTCATTATTTAAGGTTGTGGAGCATCTTGTCAAGCTGCTCGATGCATGCAGTAAATCCTTCTTTAAAGCCCATTTCAATGATCTTTTCAAGATCTTCGAGAGATTCATGTTTTATTTCAACATGAACCTTTGTTACTCCATCCGCCTCGTTGAAGTTTACCGTCCAAAAGGAGTCGGGTAGAGATTCGGTTCTATTTCCGTCGCTGTCACAAAAACCGTCACTGTAGCAAAAGCTATCTTTTGGGTTGATGGAACTGTAATCTGCAAAAGCCCAATGTTCTTCCCCGTTTGGTCCAACCATTGCATATAATCGCCGTCCACCATCTTGGAACTCCATACTCTTGGTTACAGATCTCCAAGGCTTAGGCGCCCACCATTTGTCAAGTAGTTCGGGTTCTGTCCAGGTTCGCCAAACGAGGTCTTTACCGGCCGCAAACTCACGGGTTACATTAACGGTACTATTTTCTTTATCGACAATGAAGTCGTTTATAAATTCTGGATTCATAGTTTTAAATTATTTGGTTAAGGTCTCGAGTAATTCATCTAAACACTCAAGGGTTGAAATCATACCTTCTTCCATCCCCATATTTATGACGGTTTCCAGATCTTCGAGAGATTCATAGTTAACTACAGTTGTTACTACAGCATGATCATTTAGGTCTGAAAATTGGACATGTCATTTAGCTTTTGGCAAATCAGGATTAACGGTTCCTTCACTATCAGAAAAGGCATCTTTGGTACGGTAATAGTCAATCGGGTTTATATCATGATACTCGGTATACCCCCAATATTCATTTCCATCGGGATCAACCATCGCGTAATGCCAATGACCGCCTTTACTAAAATCCATTGACTTAGTTTTAGTAGTAAACGGTCTTGGAGCAAACCATTGGTTCAAAAGTTCTACTTTAGTATAGCATTCCCACACTAATTGTCGAGAAGCCGCAAACTCTCTTTTTATAGTTAGAGTGTTCTTTTCCTTATCTACAAGGAAGTCGAATTGAAGGTTAGCTTTCATTATTTTCTGATTTTAAAGTGGTTAATAAATCGTCAAGTTGATCGAATCGATTTTCCCAGATCTTTCGGAATTGTTCCAACCACTGATCAACTTCTTTCATTTTGTCAATTTTAAGTTCGTAGTAAATTTCTCTACCGACTTTTTCTTGCTCCAATAATTCACACTCATTGAGAATTTTTATGTGCTTTGATACAGCCTGACGTGTGATATCAAATTGATCGGCCAAAGCATTTGGTGTTAAAGCCTGAGTAGCAATAAGTACGAGTATCGCTCTTCGGGTAGGATCTGCAATGGCTTGAAATATGTCTCTTTTCATAAACGGAATTATACGCAATCATTTAGTTGCGTAAATATACGAAACCATTTGGTTTCGCAAAATTATTTTTTTAGAATTTTAAAACTTTCTCGAACTCTTCTTAAATCCCCGTATCTTTAAACAAATCTTAAAAGAATTTATTTATGCCAAAAAAAGACATTAATATCTCCGTAGAATTAGATCAGGATAACGTACCCGAAAATATCATTTGGAATGCAGATGACATGACGGGAATGGGCGAAGCAAAGTGTAGAGCAATGCTATTATCTTTATGGGATGCCGAAGCTAAAGACACATTGAAGTTAGATTTGTGGACAAAAGATATGACGGTAGATGAAATGAAAATATTTTTCCATCAAACACTGGTTACCATGGCGGATACATTGAAGCGTGCAACTAATGATGAGCGTATTTCAGGCGACATGATAGATTTTTGTGACTACTTTGCAGAGAAGATGGAGATCAAAGGATAAGATAGAATGATCGCATTTCAATATAATGTGTTTTTTGAAGTTGCGACCAATCTGAGTTTTTCTAAAGCAGCAGATACATTATTTATATCTCAGCCGGCTGTAAGTAAGCACATAAAGAATTTAGAATCAGAACTTGGGGTTCCTCTTTTCAAAAGAAATGGAAGCAGTATTTCTTTAACCAGATCGGGAATTACATTGTTGGATTACCTGCACGATGCAAAGCAAATTGAGCGATCAATCAGTTCTGATATTGAGATCATCCGTAATCAAGAACACGCAAAAGGTGAGTTACGGATTGGTGCGAGTACGACAATATCGCTCTATGTTTGCCCCAAAGTATTCTCCGCTTTCCGTAAAAAATTTCCGGCAGTAAAGATGTTACTCATTAATAGAAATAGTGAGAATGTTTTGAAAGCTCTTTCTAATAATGAAATAGATCTAGCTATTATTGAAGGCAAGCAGGAAATAAATTCATTTCACTATACACTCTTTATGCAGGATGAAATCGTTCCTGTATGTTCGGTTAATAGTCCATACGTGAATATTAAACCTGTTATTTCGGAATTGAAAAAAGTGCCGTTGGTTATGAGAGAAAGGGGGTCAGGAACACTTTCCACGCTAATTAATGTGCTAAATGAGAAAGGAATTAAACAGTCAGATCTAAAAATTATAGCGCGGTTAGGTGGAACTGAGGCTTTGAAGAATTATATCCTAGAGGATGAGGGAATCGGATTTCTTTCGAGGCTGGCAATTGCAAGAGAACTTGAGAATAATAGGTTAAGAGAGATAAAAATTGAAGACCTAGTCATTAAAAGAGATTTTTATTTCGTGATGAGGAAAGGCGAAGAAATGGGTGGGTTCTTTAAATCCTTTGTTGAGATCGGTAAATCTTATTATAACTAAAAGTTATAACTCATTAAAAATGGGTATTTCATAGTCAGTGAGATAGTTTCCATCTTGCATCTATGGAAACACAAATTACTTCAATATCTCTGGTAAAAAATCTCCGCTGTTCATCTTGTGGAGAGGAATATTCATTATACAACTTAATAGACTATGCTCATTGCTGCGACAAGCCTTTATTGGTTGAGTATGATTTAAATAACTCTTTTAGCAAGGAAAGCTTGTTAGAAAGACCGCTTGATATGTGGAGATATCAGGAAGTATTGCCATTGCTAGATGCTGAAAATAAAGTTTCTCTTGGAGAAGGGATGACTCCAATTCTTAAGTTGGATAGGGTTGGACGTGAATACGACTTTGAACAGTTATATTTAAAAGATGAAGGCTTAAATCCTACAGGATCTTTTAAATCTAGAGGGTTGAGCATGGCAATTTCTAAGGCAAAAGAACTAGGCGTAAAAGAGTGTGTGATACCAACTGCCGGTAATGCAGGCGGAGCCATGAGTGCTTATTGTGCAAGAGCAGGTATAAAAGCTACTGTTATCATGCCTGTTATCACCCCAAAAATATTTCAGGATGAGTATAAATATTACGGAGCTGAGGTTATTCTGGTAGATGGGCTGATAGATAAATGTGGTGCAATCGCCAAAGAATTGGAAGAAAAGACAGGCGCTTTTAATATGTCTACCTTGAAAGAACCTTATCGCATCGAAGGGAAAAAGACTATGGGATATGAGATCGCTGAGCAATTTAATTGGGAATTACCTGATGTGATTGTGTACCCAACAGGTGGAGGTACAGGGCTTATAGGTATTTGGAAAGCCTTTAAGGAAATGATAGAGTTGGGTTGGGTTTCTGGGCGAACCCTTCCAAAAATGGTTGTGGTACAATCAAAGAATTGTTCACCAATGGTGAGTTATGTGCATGGTAATCCCATTGATGAATCTCTCTTTACAAAATCTATTGCAAATGGGTTGGCTGTTCCAAAAGCGTTTGGTAAAGATTTAATTAAGCAAGTGGTGGAAGAGTCTGGTGGATATGCTTTAGCTATAGATGAACAAAAAATTTTAGAAGGAACATTGGAAATCGGAAGAAAAGAAGGGGTTTCCATTGCTCCAGAAGGGGGCGCAATTTGGGAAGCTCTAAAGCAATTAAAGATTGAGAAAAAGGTCTCAAGTAGTGATAAGATTGTTTTACTAAATACTGGAAATGCGTTGAAATATTTAGAGAACCTTTCACTTTGAATATCAAATTTTCTTGGAAAGACGCGGTTTTAGGTGGAGCTATTTTATGTTGCTTACTTCCCATAGTAAGTCCATCTATTGCATTATTAGCGGGGGTAGTATTAACCACTTTAAAATGCATACCTAAAAATTGGGACATTAGTTCAATAGCTTCCATGTTACTAAAGGGATCAATTATATGTTTAGGTTTTGGGTTGCAATTGGAACAAGCCATAGAAACATCTAAACAAGGATTTTTACTAAGTACAGGATCTATTTGCGTTACTTTTTTATTGGGATGGATTTTCTTTCGTTTAATGAATACTGAGAAAACCACTTCTTATCTGGTTTCCACGGGGACAGCAATTTGTGGCGGAAGTGCGATAGCTGCTGTAAGCCCTATCTTGGAAGCGTCACAAAAGCAGCTTTCTTTCTCTCTTGGTGTAGTTTTTATGTTAAACGCGATTGCGTTATTGGTATTTCCAGCGATCGGTTTTGGACTTGGATTAACACAAGCACAGTTTGGTTATTGGGCTGCAATTGCGATTCATGATACTAGCTCTGTTGTAGGTGCAGCTGCCTCTTATGGAGCTGAAGCATTGGATATTGCCACAACAGTAAAACTAACTAGAGCGCTTTGGATCATTCCTGTTTCATTGATATTTAGTAGGTTGCCGGATGTGCGTAAATCAGGAACTATCAAAGTGCCATGGTTTATTTTACTTTTCTGCTTGGCTATAATGATGCGGTATTTTATACCTGAAGGAATTGAGTTCTACAATATACTTACACTGATAGGTAAAAAAGGTATGGTTGTAACTCTTCTGCTAATAGGCGCAGGAATCTCCTTTAAACAGATCAAAGAAATAGGGAGCAAAAACCTTTTTTATGGTGTTTTGCTTTGGATATCGATAAGTGTATTAAGTTTGGTTGTTATACAATTCTTGGTGAACTAAAGTAGACCACTTTATTTATTCGGTTTCTGTCCAAATAGCGAGCTCATTTCCTGCAGGATCTAAAAATTGAAATCTACGTCCGCCTGGAAATGTGAAAATAGGAACAGAAACTTTCCCGCCGGCTTTTTCTACTTCCGCTTGAATGACTTCTAAATTTTCATGATGCAAAACAACCAGAACACCATTTACAATTTCCTCATCGGTTTTTTCAAAACCACCTTCCACACCACTATTGGAAAAAGCTGTGTAGGTTGGACCGTAATCGGTGAATGTCCAGCCAAATACTTGTTGATAAAACTTTTTTACAGCTTCAAGATCCGTTGCTTTTAATTCTATATAATTGATGGGTACGTTCTTCATAGGTATAAAATTTAATTAATTATGGAAGCAATCATGATTCATTATGAACCTAGCTGTTTAATAATTTTTAAGACTCCTTTCCTTATCCCGGGAGAAAGAGGGTTGATGAAGTGAGGTTGTGTAAGAGAAAGCACCTCGTTTTTTAAGTCAGGATATTTCTCTGTTACTTTTACCATTCCCTTAAATGCAAAATATCTAACTGAAGGCTGTTTACGAACCTGTTCCCAAATACTAACTGAGTGATCAAATAACAAGCTCTCATAGTCTTCCGTTAAATCCATCTTCAAAAGGAGTTTTAGTAGTTCCCTCTGGTGACCATCTCCCCGTTCGGGCAACACTTCAATTATCTGATGGATATATGGTTTTATTCTGGAATCGTTTTTCTCAGTAACACCTCCCACTAACCAAGCTGCTCTCCAGCATAAAGGTAATTCGGTACCCAATGCTAGTAACATTGCCGGATCAAAATTTTCAGGATGTTGATCAAGAAATTCAATCATTTCAGATTTTTTTCTTCTAAGTAAGACCTGTTCAAGAGGTGTGCTCATATATTATAGCCCAATAAGTATTGCTACAAAAATTGCAATCAAAGAAATTCCTAAAATGATAAAGAACGGTTTTATACAAAACGAAAACCATTCTTTATAACTTACTCCGGCTGCAGTTATCATTGCAAGCAGAGCTCCATTTGTTGGGGTAAGCATGTCCATCATAGCTGCGCCGTATTGGTAGCATAAAATCATCACTTGTCGCGACATGCCTATTAAGTCGGCTAATGGTGTAAGAAGAGGCATAGTAAGCACTGCTTGACCGGAATTACTTGGAACAGGAATATGAAGTAAAGCTTGAGAGATAGTCATTCCCGCAGCTGAAACCATTACCGGAAGATCTTGAAGAGGATTGAATAATCCATATACGATAGAATCGATTATTTTTCCTTCGTCTAGAATCAAATATAAACTTCGAGCTAGCCCTACAATAACTGCCGCAAAAGCCATTTCCTGAAAACCTGTTGCATAAGCTTTAGAAGTACCGTTTATACCAAGTTTCCCAATAATTCCGCAAGTAATTCCCATTACAAAGAATAATGCTGACATCTGGTTGTAGTCCCAATCCCATTTTAGGATTCCAAACACCATAAAGGCAAAAGTTAAAACAAAAAGCATGAGTATTATCGAAGAACGGGCAGAAAGAGTAGTACTTTCTTGGTTTTTGTTTAAGACTACAGAGTTGCTCGTTTTCCCTTTTTTAGTTACCCAATAGATCCAAAAACTAAGTACGATTAATAGGACAATAATTCTGAATAAAGTTCCTGAAAAAGGTTCAACCTCTGCAATTTTTTGAGCAAGTAAAACTCCAAACGGATTCATTGGACTAAAGGCGGCTCCTATAGTTGCAGATCCAGCACTGATTGCAACAGCGGCAGTTCTGGAATAACCAATGCGATCTGCCATCAAAATGAGAAAAGGGATCATTGCGATGATTTCTTCATAAGTATTATTCAAAGCTCCAACGGCACAGAAAACAATCCCTAATAGAACCATAACCCGATCTTGAGCATGATCAAACCTTTTTACCAATACATCTAATCCTTCATTAAACGCACCAGTTTTGTCAATTACAACAAATGCCCCTCCAATGATAAGTATGAGTACTACAATGTCAGCACCAAAAACAATTCCTTCAGGAACCTTGACAATAGCATCTGTTAGTCCAATGGGTTGGGGTTCGATCTCAGCATAGCTATTAGCAACTACAACTTCTCTACCGGTAACTTCATCGATTGTTCGAGCATATTCACCAGCAGGAATGATATGAGTTAAAATTGCTGCGAAAGCGATAAAACAAATTAAGATCGCTAACGGATGTGGAAATTCGAATTTCATAAAATGTACCCAGTTTAGTTACTAGAAAGTAACTAAGAATAGGGTGATTTTATAAAAAATAAACTAGCTGTTATCTCTATTTATTAAGGAATGCAGAATACATCCAAACGAGTTTCTCCTGCTCACGAATGTAATCGCTCATCATTGCATTCGTTCCTTCATCTCCAATATCACCAGAAACTTTAAGAACATTTCGTTGCTTGGTTAGCAAGGTTTGGAACGAATTCAGAATGTTTTCAACACATTTATAACCATCGGTTACTTCCTTGCTTTCAGAGATGTCGGAAGTTTTTAGATAGTCAGTGAAGTTGTGATTTGGGTTGAATCCAAGAGTTAGTATTCGTTCGGCAACGTCATCAATTTTTGCAAAGAGATCAGTGTATAGCTCTTCAAATTTAACGTGTAATTCAAAGAATTTTTCACCGGAAACATTCCAGTGATATCCACGAGTATTTTGGTAAAAAACGGAATAGTTAGCTAGTAGATCTGAGAGCAGTTGAGCTAGCTTTTCACTTTCACTTTTATCGAGGCCTATTTGATTTAAATTTGACATAATTTTCCTTTTTTTATTTCTATAAATATACTCTCTATACACCATTATAGATAAGAGATACCCTTTATGTTTCAAATAAGAGCTATCTATCAGGAATAGAGAATGCTACCAAAACTTACAGCACTTTCTCTTTCCTTTTCATTCCATAGGTCATGTGAAAGGATTTCCCCTTTAGCGTTAGAAAAAGCTTTTAGAAAAGTATATAGTGGAGGAAAACCACAGATTCGATATGGATCATAATCAGTACTCATGATCTTTAGCATGGTGCTAGAGTCTGAATTTGCACCAACTTCTAAGAAAGATTCATCGAAAGCTTTCACTTTATCCATCATGGAAATAGCAGGATTCTCATCACCGAATTTTTTTCCAAAATGGGCTAAGTCCCCACTTATTAAAAAGAAGGTATTGTCATCGTTGAATTGTTGATCCAGTAAATAAGTAAATGCTTCAATTTGATGTGCTAGAAATCCATCTTCAGAATAAAAAAGTTCATCAAAACCACCAATTACAACCGGCACTATTTCAAAATTATGATTCCAGATGTGATTCAAAAACAAAAGATGTAACTCTATGCTATGTTCAATTCGATGTGCCCGATCGGTAAAAGAAGTCCCAAATATCTCGTCATGTGAAGTTTGTTCTTTGATCAAGGAAATAGCATTCTGATCTGATTTCAACAACCCATTTGGCAAATTGAAATCTTTACGTGAAAAGATAAATGGTTTGTTGGCATATACATCTCCATATAATCCCGCGTAATGGGAAGTCGCTAGTATGAATACTCGTTTAGGAGTTAAATTTCTGATGGAAGAGAATGCCTTCACATACGAAGGCATACCAACTCTGGGATCCACATGAGGAGCGTAGAGTGCTTTTGCAGATGTAACAGGGGGAGCGTTTTCATGAGTCTCAAAAGCATCATTTAGAAAAGATGTGAGCTCTTCTTCGTTAGTTGGATATGAGGCTCCTGCAGTAGTGGGAGTATGAATGGTTGATTTTTCATATTCCTTTTCCATCAACTCAGCGTGTTCCGCGAAGTATTCAGAGTCTAGCAATCCATTTTCATCCAAGAAGCGGGCATAACCCAAAATTTGTTCTTTAGTTACTTCATTAGAACTAAATTTAATGATATCGTTTACGGAACGAGTTCCGTCAATCAAAGAAAGAATAGGCTCTGCATCAGTAGGAAGTGCAAAATTTGGAGTAGCATATTCTAACTGATCATAGAAATAAATAAACGATTGTCCGTTTTCTTGAACAGGAATTCGTTGAATATCATAACGCAGGGGAGGAATGGACTCGGAATAGGAGTTAAATAGCTTGTCTGTCATTGGGCTAAGATAGTCGATTTACCTGTTGATTTCAGATATAAATAGGTTCTGGAAAACCCATCCCTGTCCCTTCCCTTCGTAAAGGGAAGGGGACTTTTAATCAAAAAATGATGCTTTAGTAGGAATTAATAATTTAGCGAGATTAGGCTAAAAAAGTCTCTCTCCCTAATGTTAGGGAGAGAACAAGAGTGGGTCAGAATGGGTAATTATGAGCCATAAAAAAGCTCCGACGCTTTCGTATCGGAGCTTAAAAATACAGCTGACTTTAAATTAGCCGGGGACATTTACAGGATCATTTCCTGGAGCGATCGTATTCTTTTCACGAATCTTTCCATCGAGTCCTTTAATGCTAATTTCTCCGCCACCTTGGTTATGAATCATTTCTTTAGCAGCTTCATATGCTTCTTCTTGAGTATCATGAAGAGTGCTGGCTTTTCCTGCCTCATGTTTTTCATTTACCCATTTTCCGTCTTCATTTTTATAAATCGTTCTATCTTGTGGCTTACTCATAATAATATGATCTAAGTTTTAATTTATATTATGTTTATTGTAAGTGTAATTAGAAGATGTTTGTTTCAAGTTCTATTCTTTAGAAGGTTGAAAGCATAAAAAAAGCTCCGACGTTTTCACATCGGAGCTAATTTCTTAAGTATTTAGATAAAGATGTCTAACATCTTATATCTAATCTCTAAATACTATTATTTCTTCTCGTCTTCATCGTCAACAACTTCGAAGTCAGCATCAACGGCCTCTTCTTTTTCTGAAGAGTCGCCTTCAGCAGATGCTTGTTCACCAGCGCCTTCGGCTCCAGCAGCTTCTGCTTCAGCTTGTGTTGCTTTGTAGATTTCCTCAGAAGCACCGGTCCATGCTGCATTCACAGCTTCGATTCCGGCATCAATTGCTTCAAGGTCTTCCGCTTTATGAGCTTCTTCAAGAGTAGCAATTGCATCTTCAATCGCTTTCTTGTTGTCGTCAGAGATCTTATCTCCATACTCATCAAGTTGCTTCTTAGTTGAGAAGATCAAGCCATCAGCTTGGTTCATTTTCTCTACTCTTTCACGAAGTTCTTTGTCTTCATCTTCGTGCTCTTTAGCAGCTTGCTTCATCTTTTCGATTTCCTCATCAGATAATCCTGAAGAAGACTCGATTCTGATCGTCTGCTCTTTTCCGGTTCCTTTATCTTGTGCTTTAATGTTGATAACACCGTTTGCATCAAGATCGAAAGTAACTTCAATTTGTGGCATTCCGCGTGGCGCCGGTGGAATTCCGTCTAAGTGGAATCTACCAAGTGTTCGGTTTGCACCAGCTTGAGCTCTTTCACCTTGAAGTACATGAATTTCAACACTGCTTTGGTTGTCAGCAGCTGTCGAGAATACTTGCGACTTACTTGTAGGGATAGTGCTGTTTGATTCGATCAATGGAGTCATAACTCCACCTAGCGTTTCGATACCTAGAGTAAGAGGAGTTACATCAAGAAGAACTACATCTTCAACGTCTCCCGAAAGCACACCACCTTGAATTGCTGCACCTACTGCAACAACTTCATCAGGGTTTACACCTTTACTAGGGTCTTTGCCGAAAAACTCTTTAACAGCTTCCTGAATTCTTGGAATACGAGTTGAACCACCCACCAAAATTACCTGATCGATATCGCTCTTGCTCATGCCGGCATCTTTCAATGCTTTTTCACAAGGTTTGATAGAACGTTTTACAAGATCGTCTACCAATTGCTCAAATTTAGATCTGCTTAGATCCACATTTAAATGCTTTGGTCCGTCTTGAGTTGCAGTAACGAATGGTAAGTTTACATTTGTTTTAGCAGAGCTGGAAAGTTCGATCTTAGCTTTTTCAGCAGCATCTTTAAGACGTTGCATTGCCATTGGATCGTTTCTAAGATCAATTCCTTCGTCTTTCTTGAACTCATCAGCTAAGAAATCAATAATGCGAGCATCAAAATCGTCACCACCAAGATGAGTATCACCATTAGTAGATTTTACTTCAAATACACCGTCACCAAGATCAAGAATAGAAACATCAAATGTACCACCACCAAGGTCATAAACAACGATGGTTTGATCTGTTTCTTTTTTATCAAGACCGTAAGCAAGCGCTGCTGCTGTTGGCTCGTTTATAATTCGTTTTACTTCAAGCCCGGCAATTTTTCCAGCCTCTTGAGTCGCTTTACGCTGAGCATCATTGAAGTAAGCAGGAACAGTTACTACTGCTTCAGTTACTTTCTCGCCCAGATACTCTTCTGCAGTCTGCTTCATTTTTTGCAGTACCATTGCAGAAATCTCTTGTGGAGCATATTTGCGGTCGTCGATCTCAACACGAGCTGTACCGTCGTCGCCTTTAACAACTTTGTATGCTACTTGCTTGGTTTCGCTTTTAACTTCGTCGAACATACGTCCCATAAAACGCTTAACAGAAGCTACTGTTTTGTCCGGATTAGTAATCGCTTGACGTTTTGCAGGAGCACCTACTAATCGCTCGCCGTCTTTCGAAAATGCTACAACGGATGGAGTAGTACGTCCACCTTCAGCATTTTGAATTACAACAGGCTCATTGCCTTCCATTACGGAAACGCATGAGTTGGTAGTTCCTAAGTCAATTCCTATGATTTTTCCCATTGGTCTAAAATCTGATTTTTTATTTATTCGTTTTGTTTAAAATTATTTTACCGGTATTGATTGAGTATCCTTCAAATTCTCTGATTTAGGCATACTCACAGTCAATACTCCATTTCTGAAACTTGCATTTACTTCTGCTTTATTTACATTCTCAGGTAAAGCAAAAGAGCGGGCAAAAGCTCCACGAGTTCTTTCCTGACGTTTAAACTCTTCTCCGTCAGATAATGAAATTTCTCTCTCTCCTTTTATAGTAAGCACATTGTCTTTGAGCGAAATTCCTATTTCTTTTTTTGAAAGCCCCGGAAGGTCGATCAATATTTTGAATTCCTCTTCACTTTCAACAATGTCACAATCAGGTGCAAAATCTTTATCATCATTGGTTAGTGGAACTACTTTTTCCACAAACTGCTGAATGTCTTTCCCAAGTTTGGAAAGATGCTTTTCCACTTCGATACCAAATTCTGTAAAATCTCCCATGATGCTTACCTCATTAAATTAGATTCATTGAGTATTAAGCAAGCACAATGCCAAGTTGAACGACATATTCAGAAACTGTCGCTTTGGCAGGGAGAGGAGGGTGAATTCAGAATATCCATTAATGAAGAGTTTCTTAAAGTATCTAAACAGACAATGCCATCATCCTTGTAGATGTCAATTAATTACCTAACATCTACAATACTGAACCATGTGCTGAACTTGATTCCGTATCGTTTCAGGATCCTTAGAGGTAACAAGTGTAGTGGAAGCTTGGAACTGCCCACATTTGAATTAGAAGTTCTATTGCTGAGAAAGCATCCAGTTAGAGATGTAATCTAGAAATCCATCAACAAAGCTTTTATCGAGTAAAGGGTATTCATTAGCTAACCCTGTATTCGCTTTTTGAAATAGGTGATTCGCCTCTTCAAATATCTTTACTTCGTATGGTTTTCCTGCATTTTCTAATGCTTGTTTTGTTCTGTCTTGATTTTGACTGATGGTAACTTGAGTGTCTTTACCACCATATAAAACTAAAGTAGGAATAGTTAGTTTTTCTAGATCTTTGGTGGGCTCATAAAAGAGAAGCGATTTCATTTGAGGAGAACTATAGATTTGAGCCAATTGATTAGATTGACTAACAACCATTGCTTCAATATTTGGGATAGAGTTTTTCTGCGCATCAGGGAGATTGTTCAAGAGTGTAGAATATGCAGACACATAATTTTCTTTGGCTTTCGCTACATCTCCGTTGAGGGCAATGGCTTCCATTAAGTTATCTCTCGCATTAAGTTCGTCATCAATTAAAGCTCTTTCCACGGGCGTGTTTGAGTACGCAAATTCAACTTGGTACCGAAGTATTTCACTTAAAGAAGGAGCAGTAGATCCCATTAGAATAAGCTGTTCAACAGCAGTATTTTCAGATGCTACTTTGCCTGCTACTACACCACCTTGACTATGCCCAAGTAAAGCGAATTTTTGAAATGTGTGATCAGTATTATTCTGAAAATATGATATGATCGCTTCAACATCAGAAGCCAGGTTATGCACGGTAGCTTTAGAAAAGTCGCCGGAAGATTTATTAACACCTCGATCATCGTATCTAAAGCTTGGGATTCCATTTTTTGCGAGATGCTGTGCAATAATTCCAAATATCTTAAAATCATAAATATCCGAATCTCTATCCTGAGCGCCGCTACCCGAACTCATTATTAAGAGGGGAGCTTTTATATCTCCATCTGGCAAAGTAAGTGTTCCACCAATTTTTATATCATCATTCTGAAGTATAAGGTCAGTTTCATTTGTTGGTTTCGCAGGATCTTTTATAGTTGTTGAAGTTCTTTCAATCGTGAAAGGTGTAGTTGGTCCTCCTTGACCATAAGTTCCGGTAATTTTAGTAGAGGAATCGAAATGACCATTAAATACTCCTGATATACTCCCCGCTTTAAATGTGAGAGAGACGGAATCATCAATTTGAGAAATTGGATCAAGCCTTAATCCTTTAGCTCCTTGTTGGGGAATATCGAGTGTGCCTGAGTACCCACTTCCGGTTTTATCTATTTTAAAAATAACTTTTAACTGTCCTCCCGGAACGGAAATTCCTCCTTCCCAAATTCCTTGCAAAGAATTTTGAGAAAGAACAGAAGTAGTTGTAAGAAATAATGTAATGGCAGTAAGAATGATTAGTCTTGTCATGATTCTGATTTTTGAAGCTTATTAAAGATGACATAGGAATATGCAAATGGAACAATTGCTAAAATGGCAACAAGACCGACAATCACATAAAGTGATCCTCGCAGAGAAGGAATGAAAGTAGAAATAATCATAAATGAGCCTCCAATGATCCAAAGCTTGCTGGAAAAACGATGTGTTCTTTTCCAAACCTCAGGATTTTCTAAAGTCCATGGAGTACGTAAGCCAATAAAGTAATTAGGCTTAATTGAGTTCATGTAGTTACCCACAACAACGATCAATAAACCAACACCTACAAAAACAAATTGATCGATTTTTGCATCCACATTGAAAGTTTTCATCATTACGATTGTGTAAATGCCCACTAAAAAAATGGAGATTATGACTCTGATCGCAGTAATAGGTTTTTGAGTTCTTTCAATTCTTTTTTTAGGATCAATAGCGGGGATGATCAATAAGAATAAATAGGTGAGTACTGCGATGCCCGGAAGTAAAAAAGCATTGATCCATTTAGGTCCGTAATCGTCAGCTTCGCCTTGGGCATTAAAATGTGTGGGTACAATATCGGGCATGTCATTCCACAAATAGATAGAAGCAATAAATGGAGCAGCCAATACAAGTATTATATACCATTCTTTTTTAAAAGTACTTTTGATATCCATAGCATTAACTCGATTTCATTAATTTAAAAAGCCATTGAGTAGCTTCCTCAAGTGCTGTAGTATCCAGTGAATACACAATAAATTGCCCATCTCTTTCTGAAGTAACCAGTCCGGCATTCTTCAGTAGATCTAAATGGTGCGAAATGCTTGGCTTAGAAATATCAAAAGCTTCTGCAATTTCTCCGGCAGATAGGTCTTTCTCCTTCAAAAGATCTAGGATCTGTCGTCTTGTTGGGTCGTTTAATGCTTTAAAGAGATTATTCACTTAGATAATTAGATAAATGTCTAAATATAATGTATCAAAACGGAGTGAATAAAAAAAGGTTGCGAAATAAAAAAGCATCAAGCCTGTATAGAAGACTTGATGCTTTGCTATTCTTAAATAAAATCAGATTATCTAAAAAGTAGTACGAAGTGTTTTAAGGGGTTTGTGCAATCCCAATAACTCCACAAGCAATACGGCTACCGGCAGCTCCGGAAGGCTGAGAGGTAAGGTCATCTTCACCAGCGTGAATGATAACTCCTCTACCAACAATTTCTTCTAAAGAGATATGGCTATCCACATAGTTTAGAGTAGTGGTAGTGTTTGGACCTTCGCTCTCGATATTTCCCATGTCGCCTACATGACGTTTTTCTGCATCTCTGGCACTATGCTCCATTTCTTCGGGATTAAAGTGGCCACCTGCAGAAGTACCATCTGATGCAGAACAGTCACCATATTGGTGTATATGAAATCCATGATTTCCGGCAGAAAGTCCATTTATTTCAGCAGTGATGCTAGAACCATTCTCGGCTCTTTCAAAAGTTACCATTCCGGTAACATTACTGTCTCCAATTGGATGTAGCATAGCAACAGCTTTGTCAATTTTAGGCCCATCAAATTCCTTGACGATTTCTACTTGCTCGGTTTTGGTGCAATTTATAAATAGAGATATAACTATTAGTACTAGTAAATTCTTCATAGAGATTTTTTTGTTAGTTTTTCCTAAAAACACAAAGAAGTTGATCATCATTCACCGCTTAATACGGTTTTTCTGAATTTTGTAATTTGATCAAGTTCTTCTTTTAATTGTTGATACTCAGAAGGGTGAGATTCTTTGAACAATCGAATCTTTTTATGTGCCTTCAAGCTTCTGAGAACTTCGTTAGCTTTTTTAAACATGGTTGATGTGAGAAGGCTGACCACAAAATATCCCCATGCCCAAATGGAAGGTACTCCAAAAAGAAGAAGTAAAAGAGTAAAAATTAGATAAAATAGTGGGAATATGAACAATCCAAGCACGAATTTTATGGAAACATCAAAGGCTTTGTCTTCAATTTTAGTACTGATTATATGTCGAGCAGGTTGGTAGGGAATGATGCCATTCAACCAAACTAAGAAATAGAGTGGAGCTAAAAGGATTCGTTTCAGCTTAGGTAATTTTATGTTTGCTAAGGCTCTTACACTTAAAGAATTCTTTTCAGCCACTTCGAGAACATGCTCTGCGGAAGCTATCAATTCCGGTGTTTGTCTTTTTTCTACAGAGCTTACCAGTCTATTCATATATTCCGGATTGGAAAGTTTTTGGCGATCAGACTCCATTTCGTCTAGGGCAACTTTAACCAATGGGTATTGATCAAGTTTTGGTACGTGCATGATAAGTGGTTTCAGATTATCTGAGGTTTGATTTTTTAGATCATTTGCGGCACGTCGCTCATCTTCTTCATATGTTTTCTTGTAGTCAGAAACCTTTATCGGGTCACCAAATACTACACGAACTTCATTTCTTGAATTTTGATGATCACTGTAGTTTACACCAACAGGCTGAACATAAAGGTCTAATTTCCAGTCATTCTGTATTTCGGCATCAAAAGCTATTCTAGTAAACCCCTTACTAAAAGGTCGAAGCCTTCTTCTAAGGTCATGGTTGGCTTCGGCAAAAATAAGAACAGCTTCTTTGTTACCTAGATAATCTATACAGGTTTGAAATATCTCATTATTCTTTTGAATGTTACGTATTCCATCTCTTACTCTATAAACGGGTAGCATATTTAAAGAGCGTAAAAACCAGTTCATAAATGGAGTTTCGAACGCCTTAGCTCGCGTCAAAAAAGACGTGGTTTTATAGAAGTGCGTGGTAACCAACAAGGCATCCATAAAGGAGTTTTGATGATTTGGAACCAATAAAATAGGTTTATTCTTAGGGATCTTGTGTTTGTTTACTACACGAATCTTTTTGTAGAAAAACTTTAGACCGGTTCTTACTAAGCCAAGTCGAATAAAATTGTACCAAAGAAAATTTTTACGCATTAGATATCACGCGTTGAATTGATTTTTTTCCAATAGACCAATACCAGCCAAGACTCATTCCTGCAAGGATATGCCAAATTCCCCACCAAGCTGTGATGAGAGCCATGCCTCCAAGTCCATCGAAAAAGTTAAAAATTAAAAGTAAACCGAGCCCCGAATTCTGAATGCCGGTTTCAATTGAAATAGACCTGCGATCGGCTTCCGGAAGTTTGAATATTGCGGCTAGCCCATAACCGGATGTTAAAGCCACAGCATTGTGTATAAAAACAAGAAGCACTACAAATTGTACATACGAAATGAAGTTGTCAAAATTAGTCATGAAAGCGACAATCACAAATCCACCAAAGAAGATTACACCAAAACCTTTGATCCACGGGCTAATTTTCTCAGCTATATGTGATTTAAAGTGTCGAACAACCATTCCAAGAATGAGAGGAACACCAAGAATAAGAACGATAATCTCAAAAACTTTACCCAAATCTAAACTGATTTCTTGAAGTAGAGCATTAGTAGGACTGTATAAACTCGCCCAGAATGTGAAATTTAGTGGGGTCATAACAATTGCAAGTAAGGTAGCTATGGCCGTCATGCTAACAGAAAGTGCAGGATTTCCTTTTGCGAGTAAAGAGAAGAAGTTAGAGATATTTCCTCCCGGACATGCGGCTACCATAAACATGCCAAGTGCGATACTGGGTGCTGGTTCCATAAGCCAAACCAACACAAACGTTAAAAGAGGCAACAGCAAAAACTGAGAAAAAGAGCCTATAAGTGTCGATTTGGGATTTTTTGCAATGTCTCTAAAATCCTGAACCGTAAGCTCTAAGGCTACTCCAAACATAATTACCGCTAGAGAGACATTCATAACCATAAGGCCGTCGTCTCCCAAGTTCAATTGCAAAGCATCTATTGATTCCGTCATGGAATGAATGTAAAAAAAGTACAGCTTTTATCTAGCCTGAATTTTAATGTATAATTCTGCCTAACCTGAAGAATGGATAGATCATTCTTGTAGAAGTTAGATTATTTGTTGTCATTTTTGTCTTGACACAAAAGTGACCAAAAAGTCAATAAGATTCCAAACTCCTCCCATCAGGATTAACTTGTATTCGCTAATTAATTAAAAGCCTGATGGTTCGTCAAACAAGGAATCTTAGCTTGAACTGATGAGCCAGTAGTCTAGTAGAGTAACTTAAGCTAGTAGAGCCTTTAGGCTCGGCTATGTGACAATAAATAATCTGTCATTAATTACCTAAGATCTACATAGATGCCCCATTATTTGAATAGAACTACTCCAAAAAGCCTTTTTTAACTAATAGCTCTGCGTTTAGGATTGCTCCACCGGCAGCACCTCTAATGGTGTTATGCGCCATCGCTACAAAGCTGACATCAAACACTTCAGATTCACGAAGTCGCCCCATATGCAATTGCATACCACCTTCTTGATCAGCATGTAATCGTGGTTGTGGGTATCTATCATCTTCATGAAGCTTGATGACTTCTTTTGGAGAAGAAGGCAGATCTAGTTCGCCGATAGGGTTTTCCCAGTTAACGATAGCTTGTTTTACTTCATCAACTGAAGACGGAGTATTTGTGAACTTTATGGTAGCTGCGATCATGTGCCCATTAATAGTTGGGACACGAGTTGCAGTAGCACTTAATTTTATTTCCGGGCGGGATAGTGTTCCGTTCGAAAGTGATGCAAGTAGCTTTTGAGTCTCAGGCTTTATCTTAGGTTCTTCACCTGAAATAAAAGGAACTACATTCCCAAGAATATCTAAACTAGGAACACCCGGATATCCGGCGCCTGAAACAGCTTGCATTGTGGAAAGAATCACAGCATCAATTCCGAAAGCTTCATGCAGTGGCTTAAGTGCTAAAGAAAGAGGAACAGCTACACAGTTCGGGTTAGTTACTATCCATCCGGAGCCATCTGTAGTGAAATTCTGTGTTTTGATAAGTTCAACGTGATCAGGATTTACTTCCGGCACTAAAAGGGGCACGGTATCATCCATTCGGAAATTCTTCGCATTTGAGATAACTGGAATTCCGGCTTTTGCAAAGGCTCCTTCAATCTCACCGGCAACAGAAGCATCTAAACCTGAGAACACGAAATCAACATTCTCAAATGCTGATGGCTCACAATTAAAGACTGTCATATCAGCAACATAATCAGGTAATGACACATCTTCGATCCAGTTAGCCGCTTGTTTATACTTCTTTCCGGCAGAGCGTTCTGAAGCACCTAGTGCTTCAATGGTAAACCAAGGGTGGTTTTGAAGTAAACGAATAAATTTTTGTCCAACTGCGCCTGTTGCGCCAAGAATGCCAACTTTCATGTGTGAATTAGGAATTAGTGAGTTTGAGAATTTAGAACATGAAAAATACGTATTCCTAGTTCTTAAAACTTATTTAATCTTGTTAAAGGCAATTAATTGAGTGAAGGTGTCGATAATGGTTACTGTAAATTAGTATCTTTAGTCTTTCAGAATTTTAAAAATCACAAAGATCTTTCATGTCGAACTTAGATAGTCTAGATAAAATCGTTTCATTAGCGAAATCGCGCGGGTTCATCTTCCAATCATCAGAAATTTATGGTGGGTTAAGCGCGGTGTATGATTACGGCCCATTAGGTGTTGAGTTGAAAAACAATATTCGCTCTACTTGGTGGAAGTCTATGACTCAGCAACATAGTAACATAGTTGGAGTAGACGCCGCTATTTTTATGCATCCAAAAGTATGGGAAGCTAGTGGTCACGTAGGCGGATTTAACGATCCTATGATTGATGATAAGCAATCTAAAAAACGCTACCGTGCAGATATGTTGATCGAGCAATATATAATGAAGCTCGAAAAAGACGGTAAGGAAGACAAAGCGAAAGAGATTCAGGATTTGTTAGACAGTACAGGTACGCGTAAAAGTCTTACAGAAGATCTACACGATATTATTATTGAAAATGAAATTCGCTCACCAGATTCAGGTGCTTTCGATTGGACCGAAGTTCGACAATTTAATTTGATGTTTAAGACTCAATTCGGTTCCACATCTACCGAAGAGGATGGCGTTTATTTAAGACCTGAAACGGCTCAGGGAATTTTCGTGAATTATAAGAATGTACTGGATACCGCCAGAGTTCAGGTTCCTTTTGGAATAGCACAAACAGGGAAAGCATTCAGAAATGAAGTTGTAGCCCGACAGTTTGTATTCCGCATGAGAGAATTTGAGCAAATGGAGATGCAATATTTTGTAGAGCCTGGAACCGATGGCGATGCTTACGAAGAGTGGTTGCAAAAAAGAATAGCTTGGCATAAAAGCATTGGAATTCGGGAAGAGAACTTACGAATTCATCCCCATCCGGAAGACAAGCTTGCACATTATGCAAGAGCCGCAGCAGATATTCAATATAAGTACCCAATTGGCTGGCAAGAATTGGAAGGAATCCATAACCGTTCGGATTTCGACCTTACACAGCATCAAGAGTTTTCCGGAAAGAAGCTGGAATATTACGACCAGAAGAACCAAAAGAAATATGTGCCTTACGTAATCGAGACATCAGTAGGGTTAGATCGCCTTACATTGATGGTATTATGTGATGCATACAGAGAAGAAGAAGTAGATGGTGATTCCAGAACAGTGTTGAAGTTGGATCCACGACTTGCTCCTATTCAAGTTGGAATATTTCCATTGATCAAAAAACCAGAGCTGCAAGATATTGCTCATAAAATTGAAGCTGAGCTTAGAGAAGATTTCTCAGTTCAATATGATGAATCAGGTTCGATCGGAAAGCGTTACCGAAGGTTAGACGAAGCCGGAACTCCGTTCTGTATCACTGTAGATTTTGAAACTATAGAAGAAGATAACAAGGTAACGATCCGATACAGAGACGATATGAGCCAAGTTCGCATTCCAATAGACAAAGTAGCGGATGTTATTCGTGATGGGATCAAGAATTGGAAGGTTGGGTAATTAACTTTTTAAAAATTAAAGACGTCATCCTGAACTTGTTTCAGGATCTTTCTTTAAGCTAAATCTAAGATCTAACCATGAATTGTGCCACTTTTGTCTTGACACAAAAGTGGCCAAAAAGTCAATAAGATTCCAAACTCCTCGTATCAGATTAGGAACTAGTCTTTGGAAATGATTGATGCTGATACTTCGTCAAACAAGGAATCTTAATATTTTCAATTCTCACTTCTGTGTTTTTTAAGAAATATTCTATAGCATTTAAAATAGTTTTAGCTACAGAAACTAAGAATTGGAAAGTGAGTTAGGTAAACTCCCCGGGAGGTCAATAATTACTTTAGTACCTTTCCCTGGGTCACTTTCAATTTGAAACTTTCCGTCAAGTATTTCTACATATCTGGCGGCTGCTTTAAGTCCGAATCCGGTACCCTTCTCTTTATCAGTACCCAGTGTGGATACCCATTCCTCAGTATGTAAGATTTTATTCAAATCTTCTTTACTGATTCCAATACCATTATCCTCAATAGTTGTAATGGTACGATCTTCTTTTTTATCCAGATATATTTTAATAGTTCCTTTTTGGGGAGTGAATTTTATAGCATTCTGAAGAATATTTCGGATAATAAAAGAGTAGCTCCCTTGGTCTGCAAAAATGGAATGTTCCAGGTCGGAAGTATTAAGGTCGATACTTTTAGCTTCTATGTTATGTTGATAAAGAGCTAATGTTTGCGTCCATACTTTTTGAGGATTAAAAAGTTCAGGCTCGATCTCTTTATTTTCAACTTGAGCTTTAGACCATTGTAAAATTTCATCCAAAAAACTGAGCAGGTTGTCTACCGTTCCAGACAGGTCGTTGATATAAAAATCTAATTCTTTCTTAGGGAGTGCATCGATCTTAAGTAGGTCGAGAATTCCATATATACCTGTTATCGGGCTTCTGATATCATGTGTTATAATTGAGATAAGACGATTATTGATTTCGTTTAGTCGTTTTAGCTCATCTTTTTGAACCTCAATTTTTTTGTAGTACCGAATTACAAGGTAAGACATGGGAAATGATACTACAGCAGGGATTATAGTAGATAAGGAAAGACCAAAAGTATTTACTTCTGATCCGGTTAGCATACTTATAATTAAGTAGCATGCTAGAGAAATAATCACGGAAATAACCATCACTTTAAATGGTGATAGCATTAGTTTAGCTAAGTTGTCTCGTGTATGCATCTGTAAAATTTGTCAGCCTAAACATAAGTTTTTAATAAATTGGTGCCAACTTAAATTAGGTAAATAGTTATTGAATTTTAGTCAGTAGTATCTTCTTAATTGAGTTTTAAGGATTAAGTACCTTTCTTTAAATAAAGATTAGATTATATGGAACCATTTGTAGAGTTTTTTGAAAATATCCCTACGGCTTTTAGAGCTGGAGTATTGGTTGGTGGTATATTCCTATTCTGGATTATTGAGGGAGTGTTTCCATTATTTGAATTTGGGTATAAGAAAGTACGTCATGCAGGAATAAATCTTTTCTTGAATGGATTATTTGTAGTGATCGGTCTTGGCTTTGCAGGGATATTAGTTTGGTCTTCTGACTTTGTAACTAATGAAGGTTTCGGCGTTTTACAATGGATCGAAATGCCACTTTGGGCTCAGGCAATTGTAGGGGTGATGCTCCTCGACTTTTTCGGTGCTTATCTAATTCACTGGATCGAACATAAGGTTGTATTTATGTGGCGATTTCATTTAGTACATCACAGTGATACCACGGTAGATGTTACTACAGGATTGCGACATCATCCCGGCGAAGCTGTTTTCAGAATGGTGTTTACAATTATTGGGGTGATTGTTGTAGGCGCTCCAATTTGGATTATCTTTTTATACCAAAGCATTTCGGCACTTTTTGCACACCTTACTCATGCTAACATCAATATGCCACGAAAGATAGATCGCGCTTTATCCTGGTTTTTAATTACACCATTGATGCATAAGGTACATCACCATTATACTCAGCCTTACACCGATACTAATTATGGAAATATCTTTTCAGTGTGGGATCGTCTGTTTGGGACATTTGCCCAAGTGGATGAAACCACAGAGCTGAAATATGGCATTGATACACACATGGACCCTAAGGAAAATGATAATCTGGGTAATTTGTTAAAGATTCCATTCCAAAAATACCGCCCACCGGTAGGCTCAAAGTTTGGAGATGAAGAAAGTGGCGAGTCTGCTCAATAGGAAAGCTTAAGTAGAGATATTTTCCAACCTAGTTTTGTTTTAGTACATTCGAGCAATCAACTAACTAATTATGGAAAATGAAGTTCATTAAGCAAAGTTCGCTTTGGGTATTACTAATTGCTTTAGCTCTTACTAGTACTGTAGAAGCTCAAAAGAAGTATTCTAAAAAGAAAATAGACAATCTGAAAAATGAAGCCGTTGAGATTGTTGCCCAAAACCATAAGCAAACCCAAGTTATGGTTGATAAGGTATTCAGTTTTGCTGAATTGGGATTTCAAGAGATAGAATCGTCCAAATATCTGACATCTATTTTAGAGGAAAATGGATTTACAATTGAGCACGGTGTTTCAGGTATTCCTACAGCATGGATCGCAACGTGGGGATCAGGAAAACCGGTAATTGCTCTGGGTAGTGATGTGGATGGCATTCCAAAAGCATCTCAGAAGCCGGGCGTAGCTTATCATGATCCAATAGTGGAAGGAGCCCCGGGACATGGAGAAGGGCATAACTCAGGTATTCCTCTTAATATTACGGCAGCATTAGCAGTTAAAAAGATCATGGAAGATGAAGGAATGCAAGGCACGCTTGTTCTATGGCCGGGAATTGCTGAGGAGTTAGTAGCAGCTAAAGCGTATTATACCAGAGATGGTTTATTTGACGATATCGACATGACAATTTTTACCCATGTTAGTAGTGGGTTTTCGACTTCATGGGGACAAGCAAGAGGTACTGGTTTGATATCAGTTGAATATACTTTTAAAGGAGAATCAGCTCATTCAGCAGGTTCGCCGTGGCGAGGGCGGAGTGCTCTTGATGCAGCTGAACTAATGAATGTAGGGTGGAATTATAAAAGAGAGCATTTACATCCGTTAAAGCGTTCGCATTCAATTATTACGAATGGGGGAGATCAACCAAATGTAGTTCCTTCAGAAGCTTCGATATGGTACTACTTCCGTGATGTTACTTATGAAGGAATTATGGACATGTACGAAGATGCCAACAACATTGCGAAAGGTGCGGCATTGATGACAGATACGGAAATGAGTTCCAGAATAATTGGTACAGCGTGGCCTAGACATTTTAACAAAGTGGTGGCAGAAACTATGCACGATAATATCCATAAAATTGGAATGCCTGAGTGGTCTGAAGCAGATCTGACATTAGCTAAAGCTGTTCAGGAAGAGGTGGGTTCTGATCCTGAAGGTTTAAATGATGAGCTTTCGGAAGAGTTAACAGGGCCGCTTCCGTATCCGGTTAGTGGGGGATCAGATGATATTGGTGATGTTTCTTGGAAAATGCCAACTATCACATTGCGATATCCATCTAACATTCCGGGACTACAGGGACATCATTGGTCAAATGCTATCGCTATGGCAACACCCATTGCTCATAAAGGAGTTACAGCCGGGGCAAAGGCAACAGCTATGACCGTTTTAGATTTTCTGATGAAACCAGAATTAGTGGATCAGGCTTGGAAATATTTCAATGATGTGCAGACGAAGGAAACTACTTACCAGCCAATGATCAGCGAAGATGACAAACCTGCCATTTATTTGAACACAGATATCATGGATGAGTTTAAGCCTTTACTAACTCCGTTCTATTATGATGAAACAAAATACGACAGTTATTTAGAACAATTGGGAATTGAATACCCAACAGTGAAAAAAGATTGATGAGCTTGGCTTCTTAGCTTGGGAATCAAAACCTCTGAGTAATTTCAGGGGTTTTATTTTATGTAACTTATATGATTTACTGAAAATGCTTTTAAAATATTGCTCAATTATAGATTTTAAGTTTAAGGATAAAGACATTTTAATAATCCTTGATTAGAATAAAGGTTACAACTTAAAGATAGTTCATTAAGGTACTTTTCCGGGATTGTTCTTTGTCCAAATCCAACCTTCTACATACCTACAAATAGTTTTAGTTATTTCATCCATACCTAAAATAGCTTCTAATCTTGAATTGTCAGATACATTGTTATCTGTCTTACTAATACTGATTTCAAGAAGATTTTTACTTCCTTTTTTTAATCTTGATGATGAAAATATATGTTTATTACTTAAATGTATAAAACCTGACGTTTCTGTATAAATATTTTTTACCCAGGTGTATTCTTCACTTAGTTTGTTTCTTAGATACCAGTCTTTTAAATACTTTCCATCTTTATCCTTCAACTTCTCAATTCGGGTACCACTTATCACTTCATTAGCAAAATCATGAGGATTTTCGACAATCCAAGCTGCTGAAAATCTTAGTAGATTATCAAGATGACATCTGACTAAGTGAACAGCAGCAAGAAAGTTTTTGTCTCGTACTAAAGAAGTAAAACCAAATATTAAGCTTAAAGACCTATCTAATACTGCTGAAGCTAACAAATCAAGAGGAAACTGCTCACCATTGAGCATCTTTTTACCTAACTCTAGAATAACCTTCTCCTGTTTTTCTAACTTATTCAATTCAGTTTCAACAAGCTCAGTCATGATTGACATCTTTTTTCACAATTCTACTCACTAGAACCCCAACTAACACCACTACAAAAGCACCTAAGGGGTTTAGCCACAGAAACTCAATGGCTTTGGAGTACCCTTCCGGAGTTTGTGCCCATGGAAAGATGAATGAGTAATCTTGAGTTGTCGCGTTATAGAAAAGGCGATCAAAGGTGAATACAGAAAACATCCCTGAAAGCAATCCTGTTAAAGCTCCCGTCCCGTTTGCTTTCTTTACCCAAAGCAATAAGATGAATACACCTAAAATGGAGCCATAAAAATAGCTCCCTATTTGATTGATGAGCTCAATAATTGATTGAGTTTCCCCAAGTGCTAATGCAGATAGAGTAGCAATGACTCCCCAAAGCACGGTGACCGATCTAGAGGATTTTAAAAAATGGAGTTCCCCGGGATCATCAGGTCGTAAACGTTTATACCAATCTACAATAGAAACGGTAGTAAGGGCATTCAGTTCACTATCGATAGAACTCATTGCAGCTGCAAAAATTCCCGCTACGATCAATCCCACTAAGCCAATGGGTATATACTTAAGAATAAAATAAGGGAAGATATAATTCGTGTCATTTACGTCCGCTTGCCTGATCTCTGCTTGTAAAGCGAGTTCTTTTTGTCGAGCAACATTCATGGCACCATCAGCTTCAACAAAAGCTTTTTGGCTAACTTCATCTCTATTCTTTGCAGCTTGTAATGCGGTCTCTTCTCTAAGTATTAAAGCTGATTCATATTCGCTAGCGATCTGCTTTTCTCTGGAAAGTTGTTCTTCAGTTTGTGCAATAGGATCTGTAGCTCGGAATGAAATGGGAGCAGGTTGAAAAACAAAGAAGATGTATAACATCACTCCGAGTAATAGAATAAAGAACTGCATCGGTACTTTAGCGTAGGCTGAAAGAAGGAGTGATTTACGGGCTTCTTTAGTATCAGAGGTAGTTAAATATCTTTGTACCTGAGTTTGATCGGTTCCGAAATAGGAGAGCATCAAAAATAATGCGGCAAATACACCACTCCATACATTATACTTTTCACTGAGATCAAAATTTAGATCCAATGCGGTGAGCTTATCTAAACTACCGGCAAGGTATAGGGCGTCACTAAAACCTACATCTTCAGGAAGGCTGTTCATCACTACAAAAAAGCAGAGTACTAGCCCAAACATCATCACTGCCATTTGTTTTACATCTGTTTGAATAACTCCGGCGACTCCTCCATATACGGTGTACAAGGTGGCAATGAATCCAATAACAAGAATAGTAACGGTTAAGGGAAGTCCGAGTAGAAGGGCTAATACATAGCTAGGTGCAGCTATTACGGCGCCTAATGCTAACCCCCGAGATATTAAAAAGAGCCCACTTGTGGTAAGTCTTGTTTTAAGCCCAAATCTGTCTTCTAGAACTTCATACGCTGTAAAAGCTTTCATTTTACTGAAGAATGGAACCAAAAATATACAGATGAGAATCATGGCAAATGGTATGGCTAAATATACTTGTACGAACCTCATGTCCTCTGCATAAGCAAGACCGGTAGTCCCAATAAAAGTAATGGCTGAAGCCTGGGTTGCCATGATTGAAAGGCCTGCGGCCCACCACGGCATACTTCTTCCGGCTAACAGATAGCCTTCAATATTTTCGGCATTTTTTCCACGGCGTGTACCATCCCAAATGGTATATACCATAAACAAAGTGAGAACTGCCCAATCTATCCAGTGCATAGTGCGTTATTTATAAAAATGATTATGAATTAAGAAACTAGGCTAGATGTTAAATATAGCATGAACATAAGTAATTATTTAAAAACAGAGTAAATATCCTCAAACTTTATTAGGGGTGGAAGCGTTTTTACTTGTCTGATAGTAAATGCTTAATTGAAGAAAATTTAATTTATCCCAGACCATCCATTAACTTTATGGAAGTACTAGTATTCGAAAGTATAAAATCAGGTTCTTTGTACGCAGCTCAGCTTATAGCAAATGAGATTGTAACGAATAATTCCGTTCAAGAAAAAACTGTATTAGGATTGGCTACAGGGTCAACTCCTATTCAGATGTACGATGAATTAGTTGGTTTGCACAAAAAGGGAGTAAGCTTTGCGAATGTGGTAAGCTATAACTTGGATGAATATTATCCGATTAATAATAGCTCTTCACAAAGTTACCATAGTTTTATGGATGAGCATTTATTCAAGCATGTGGATATGCATCCTGAGAATAGATTTATACCAAACGGTGAAATAGAAGAGAGTGCTATTTCTAACTACTGTGAAGAATATGAGCAGTCGATTTCTAGAAATGGTGGTATTGATATTCAGGTTTTAGGTTTAGGCCTAAACGGACATATTGGTTTTAATGAACCGGGCTCTAGTAGGGATTCTCGTACGCGAAAAGTAGATCTTAGTGAAGTTACGAGAACAGCTGCTATCAAGCAGTTTGGGAAAGAAGAGTTGGTGCCTGCAACTGCTATTTCTATGGGGATCAAAACTATTTTAGAAGCCGAGCAGATTATTGTAATGGCTTGGGGCGAGAAAAAAGCAGATATGATAAAGGAATGTGTTGAAGGAGAAGTAAGTGAAGAAGTGCCGGGTTCTTTTTTGCAAACACATCCCAACACAAAGATTATTTTAGATGCTTCCGCAGCATCAAAGTTGAGTACAGAAAACATTTCTCTTGTAGAAAATAAACTATCCAAAACATAATCATGGAGTAATATGAAAAAAGTAAGATCGCTTATTTTAGTAGCATGTATGATAATGCCTGCTATTTTAATGGCACAACCAGAAACACCAGTTGAAGAATGGACAGGTAGAACGGTATTATTTATTGGCGCACATGCTGATGATGATGGTAGTTCTCATGGGACAATGTCTATGCTGCAAGCAAATGGAAACGATGTATATGTAATGATTCTAACTCTAGGTAATGTTGGAACAGGTGATCCTGATATGAGTCGTTATAAGCTTGCTCAAATTAGACGTCAAGAAGAAGTGGATGCGTTAAAAGAATTAGGAATTCCAGAAGAGAACTATATCAACCTTGGTTATACTGATGGTATGCTCGAGTTTGCTGACAAAGAAGAAGTAGTAAAGCAGATTGTTAGATGGATCCGTAAGCTAAAACCAACAACTATGATGGCTTTTGATCCTGGATATGGCTACCAGCAATGGCACAAAGCTGACCACCGTTCAGCTTCTTATTTAGCAGTTGATGCAGCTAGAGCAGCTGAGTGGAGATTAGTTTTTCCAGGTCAAATTATAAATGAAGGGTTAGAAAGACATAGTGTAACTGATTATCTTTTCTACAGCACAACTGCAGGTGCTAAGAACACGACAGTAGATATTTCAGATTACGCTGAGAATAAAGTTCGTTCTTTATCAAAGTATGTTAGTCAGTTTAGTCGTTCTGCGTTTAATAACTATGTAGGTCCAAATCTTTCTGATTTACCAGGTAACGAAGGTGAAGAGTTTGTTGAAAGAATGAGACAAAGAGTTTTCGAACGTGACGCAGTAAATGGTAAGCCAACTGAAAGCTTTAGATACTATAAAGGTGCACCAGATGGAGCGGGTTCAAGAAGAGATTAATTGAATCTGTTTTATAATAATCTTTTTAAAGTAGGCAATAACTATGAGTTGTTGCTTACTTTTTTTTTGGTAGATATGACAGAACGGGGATGGCTTTTTCAAAGATATTTATTTAACTAAAGGGAAATTGGGTTAAGCTTTACTTTAGTAATAAATTAAAGACAAAGAAGCCAAAAAAAGGTTAGGCTATAAGTTAAAAAATGCTACTATTCGCAGTTCACGCAAATGGTAAAAATAAACATGAAAGCAACGATTTAGATCGTGTGGCGAGAATACGTGAAGGTGACAAAAAAGCATTTGAAGCACTTTTCTTTGAATATCACGAACAGCTCAGTAGATTCGCGAATTCTATAACAAAATCAAGAGAGTTTGCCAGAGATGCAGTTCAAGATGTTTTCTTAAAGATTTGGAGAAATCGAAAACAACTAGAAATTCATAGTTCTATAAAAGTATACTTGTATCAAGCTGTCCGAAATCAGTCACTTAATTTGCTTGACAAACAAAAAAACCAGCAAAAGCTCAGAGAAAACTTCTTAAGTGAGCTGAAAAACATTCGTATTCCAGAGCATTCTGAAAATAATTTAACGAACGAAGATTTAGAATTGATTAGGAAAGTTTGGGAGGTGGTTGGTCAAATGCCTGAAAGAAGACGTTTGGTTTTTGAGTTACATCGCAAGCATGGGTTTAGCTATAAAGAAATAGCTAAAATTTTAGAGATTACTCGAAAGACAGTAGAAAATCATATGGCCCAAGCATTGCAATATATTAGGGCTAATATTGAGATAAAGAAATTTAAATAATTTTATAGGGGTAGCAATATTTGCTCCTGTCTAACAACAAAGTAAATATATAAAGTGAATTTAGAATTGGATACAAAGCTTTTAGCAAAATTTTTAGCTGAGGAGTGTGATGCCGCAGAAAAGCAATTAGTGCTTGAGTGGCTGTCTAAAGATTCATCTAATAAAGAAGATATGAAGGAGTTCGAGAAAATATGGGAAGCTTCTAAGCATTCCGATTCTTTGGAAGATTCTTTCGATACCAACATTGAATGGGTTGTTCTTCAAAATAGAATTGAAGATGACTCTGTAGCTTTTACAAATAAACCGGTAAATAGTAGTAGTTGGTTGTCACTTTATAACCCTCTATTGCCTACTTTAACGAGAGTTGCCGCTTTATTTCTCATCTCGGCACTCATTGGCGTATTTTTCTTCGATCGGTTTTATGTGCCGCCATCAGATTCTCCGGAGCCTATATTGAATGAGATCTCGATGGAAAAAGGTCACCGCGGCGGGGTTACACTTTCGGATGGAACAAAGGTTTATATCAATTCTGATAGCAAGATCATCATCCCAAATATATTTAAAGATAATGTACGAGAAGTTCACTTAGAGGGTGAGGCATATTTTGATGTGGCTAAAAACCCAAATAAACCCTTTTTAATTCGAACAAATGGGGCTGTTATAGAAGTGTTGGGTACTTCGTTTACAATTCGAAATTATCCCGGAGATGGAGTGGTTCAAACAGTGGTTGAAGAAGGAACGGTTTCATTTAGGCCAGATACCAAGAAGGGTGAAGATGGGGTGATTTTAACTGCCGGTAATTTAGGAAGGTTGAACCTAGGTAGTAACATAATTAATACAGAACAAATAGAAGACATTGGGTTTTACTTGAGCTGGAAAGATGGGTACCTCAAGTTTAAAGATGAATCTATGAAAGAAGTTGCAAAGCAGCTTGAGCGTAAATACGATTTAGAGGTCGTATTTGATTCGAAGGAAATAGCAGACATGAATTTAACGGCTGAATTAAGAAGTAGATCTTTGGTAAGGGTATTGGAGACAATCTCTGTGTCATTAAAAATAGACTACACATTCGTTCAGGACAGGGTGACATTTGAGTTGCCAAATAAAAAGAAATAAATAAAGATCAGTATTTATTAAAAATGTTTTGGAAGCGCTTTTAAGTGGTTTCAGGATATCAACTTTAATCAGTTACAGAGGAAACGTATGAGAACATTAGTTAAAAAAATAATACGGGTTACTTCTTGTTATTGCCTCCTTGGAGTATTCCTACTTCAATTTGGTGATCCATCAAGTGCAAGGGCTCAATTGATTGCTTCTACTTCAAATGGCATTCAAACCAATAGCTATTATCCTGTACAGATATACAAAAATAGTATACCTGAATTGCAGAATTTAATAACTATAAATAAACAAAATGAATCACTTAAGGTTATTCTAAAAGAGATTGCAGGAAAAACAGATCTTGGGATAGCTTATAATTCTGATTTAGGTGTTTTAAATAAAAAAATTACAGCGAAATTTACTAATACTAAGGCTGCTGATATACTTGAGTATGTATTGCTCGATACTGAGTATGAAGCTGCAATATCAAGTACTCGCGAGATACTACTAATTAAAAGAGAACCAGTAGTAACTAAGAAAGTAATTGATATCGATATTTCTGGTGTTGTTTTAGATGCTGAAACAGGCGAAACAATTCCAACGGTTAGTATATTCGTAAAGGGAACAAGTATTGGTGTTACTTCCAATGTTGATGGTGAGTTTGAAATTACTGTTCCAGATGATTCAGAGACTTTAGTATTCAGGTTTGTAGGCTATAAAGAGTTAGAACTTCCAATTACTGGAAACATGTCTAACCTTACTATAGAAATGGAACCAGACTTATTGATGTTTGAAGATGTGGTAGTTGTAGGATACGGTACTCAGCAAAGAGAAGAAGTAACTGGTTCTGTAGCTTCAATTAGAACAGAAGTATTAGAAAATATTCCGGTTTCAAGTTTTGAAAATGCTTTACAAGGACGACTTGCTGGTGTAAATGTTGTTGAGCCAACAGGTGAGCCAGGTGCGAGTCCAGAGATTACCATTCGTGGTGGTGGTTCAATTACGGCGAGCAACGGTCCTCTTTATGTAATTGACGGAGTTCCAATGTCTAGAAACTCTGATCTACAAGTTGATATTCAATCTCAAAGAGCTTCTTTTCAAGCTCCAAAGTCAAATGCATTTAGTTCTCTAAATCCAAATGACATTGAATCTATCGATGTTCTTAAAGATGCGGCTTCTGCTGCAATTTATGGTTCTAGAGGTGCCGGTGGTGTAATCCTCGTTACTACTAAGAAAGGTAATGCAGATTTAAACAGAGTAACGGTTAGTATGTATGGAGGGGTTTCTTCTGTAGTAAACAAGCCAGACTTAATGAACTCTGAAGAGCTTATCGCTTATACTAAGGATTCTCGTAACAATGCATACCTACAAGATATTTCAAGTGGTAGTGTTCCTGCAAATCCAAGTTACAATCCAGACAATAACACAGGTAGACCACAAGAAGGTGATCCTGGGTATAGTGCAAACTATCTTATACCAGAACAGTATGTTAACTGGAATGGAACAGACACAGATTGGTTGGATGTAGTTCTTAGTTCATCAGCTCAGCAGAATTATCACTTCTCAGCTAGTGGTGCAACTGATAAAGCTTCTTATTTCTTATCAGCAGGGTACCTTGATCAAGAAGGTATTATAGACGGTTCTTCTTTTACTAGATATAATTTCAGAGCTAATGTTACTTATGATATTACAGATAGAATTAAAGTAGGTTCTGTTACTAATGCGGCACTATCTAACCATGATAGACTTCCGGCAAATGCACCGTATTTCGGTCAGCCTCCTGGGATCATCTATTCTGCTTTAGTGCACTCTCCGGTTGTTGCTCCATATAATGCTGATGGAACGATCAATCAGCTAAACAATCAATCTTATTTAGGTGGTGGTACTACTACAGCTAGTAACCCATTAGCTATTCAGAAATACATAACTGAAGAAATTAAGAATAACAGATTGTATGGTAGCCTATACGGAACAGTAGATATTACTGACAAGATTACTTTTAAGTCTTTGGTAGGATATGATGTTGATGATTACCAGTCTTCATTCTACAGAGGAACAAAGTTTTTATATAGAAACCAAACAAGTCCTCAACCATTTGCTCAATCAAGTGGCGCAAACGGTTTTAACTGGTTATGGGAAAACACAGTAAACTATCAGGAAACTTTTAAAGAAGATCATAAAGTTGGTGTCTTAATAGGTTATACAGCTCAGAAACAAGAAAATGAAGTAAACCTTGTTACAGCTAATGGCTTTGTTGATGACCAAGTACCTAACGTTGCCGGTGGTATTGTAACTGGTGGTGGTGTTAACGAGTCTGAATGGACATTAGCATCAGCTCTTGCAAGAGTAAATTACTCGTACAAAAGTAAGTACTTATTTGGAGCTACTATAAGATCAGATAGAGCTTCTAGATTTGGTAGTGATAATCAAACAGGTATTTTCCCATCGTTCTCACTAGGTTGGAGATTGACTGAAGAATCATTCATGGAATCTCTTGATGCTTTTAACGAGCTTAAATTAAGAGCTAGTTATGGTGTTGCTGGTAACTTCGAAATAGGAAACTATAGCGCGATTAGCCTTTTAGGTTCAGTTAACTATCCAGATGGTGGAAGCATTAATCCTGGTTCATCTCTATCAACTTTAGGAGATAGCGAGCTAACTTGGGAAACAAGTTACCAAACAAACTTTGGTTTAGATTACGCAATCCTAAATGATAGAATTTATGGTAGTGTTGATTATTACTTAACAACTACAAAAGATCTATTGTTATCTGTTAACGTTCCTCCTTCAACCGGATTTAGTAGCGTACTTACAAATATCGGTGAAGTTGAAAACAAAGGATTTGAATTCTCAATTACCTCAAGAAATATGGTAGGAGATTTCCAATGGTCTACTGACTTCAATATCTCAACCAATGATAATAAAGTAACAAAGCTAGGACCTAACGGTGATCCAATACTTGTACCTGGAGCAGCTGGTGTTCGTCACATTACACAGATCGGTTCTACAGTAGGTAGTTACTACGGATATAAAGTTGATCGCGTGTACCAAAATCAAGCTGAAATTGACGCGGATAATGCAAGTGCACCAGGTGGTGATTATGACTTACTTGCTGCAAATACTGCACCGGGTGATTTCAGATTTGCAGATGTAAATGGAGACGGAGTTGTAAATTCTGATGACCGTACAGTATTAGGTAGTTATCAGCCAGACTTCATCTATGGTATCTCAAACAGGTTCAACTATAAAAACATCGATCTAACAATCTTTGTTCAAGGTGTTGTAGGAAGAGAAGTACTTAACCTTACATCTCGACACATGTTGAATGGTGAGGCAAACTTTAACTCTTATGCTGCCTTAAATGACAGATGGATCTCAGAAAGTCAGCCAGGAAATGGCGAGCATCCAAGAGCTGATAGAAATACCGCATCTCATGGTAATAACAACAGGGTATCATCTTACCAAGTGCAAGATGGTAGTTACATAAGCTTAAAGAATGTACAGTTAGGCTATAATTTACCAGTTGAGAAATTGGGTAATTTTGCAAGGAAAGCTAGAATCTATGCTTCTGCTACGAACCTAGCATTGTTTACTGATTACATCGGGTTTAACCCAGAGGTGAATCTTCAATCATCAAGTAGTTTAACTCCGGGTGAAGATTACGGAGCTTACCCACTTGCAAGAACCATTCAATTAGGTATTAACCTTGAATTTTAAAAGCTCACTTATAACAGGAGACATTATGAAGAAACTAATATTAACACTGTTTATCCCGCTTTTATTTATTTCTTGCGGAGATGACTTTACAAACCTGGGTCCAAAGACCCAGAGAAACGTCACTAACTTTTATAAAAACCAGACTGATTTTGAGCTGGCAATTAGAGGTTCGTTAGACGGGTTACAAAGCAGCCAACTTTTTGGCGTAAACTTTGTGCTTTTCATGGAAATGAGAGCAGACAATGGCGCTAACGGTGGTGGAGCTTCAGGGCTTGCTGCTAGTTTAGAGCAACTAGATACATTTACTGACTTACCAAGTGGTGATGAGATTGCTGCTACTTATGATGCTGCATACAACGTGATAGCTAGTACAAATAACATACTATCAAGAATTGATGGTGTTGATTTTGATAGCCAGACAGTTAAAGACCAGATCAAAGGAGAAGCTCTTTTTGTCAGGTCATTAGTATACTATCACTTAGCAATAATTTTTGGAAACGTTCCTCTTCAATTAGAAGAAGTTACTACTCCAGATGTTGAAGTTAACCAAGTGGATGCTGCAACAATCTATGCTCAAGCCATCACTGATCTTGAGACAGCAGAAGGGTTATTACCTGAAACAGGTAGAATTACTAAATGGGCAGCTGCCGCTTTAAATGGCCGTGTTCAATTAGCTAATGGTAATCCTTCAGGTGCAGAAGCTCCATTGCGTAGAGTTATCGGTTCAATGCAGTACGACTTAGTTCCTGTATATGCAGATATCTGGGGAGCTGCTAATGAAGGAAACATCGAATCAATTTTTGAGATCGAATATATTTCTGGTAATGTTGGAGAAGGTAGTGCATATACTGACATGTACACACCAAACGGTGTAGGTGGCGGTGTAGGTGGCGGTGTAGCCCCTCAAAACGTTACTGATGATCTCGTTAATGCATTTGATGTTAATGACGAGCGATTTGAAGGATCATTAGATACTGTTGGACAAGGACCTGGTAATTGGTGGGTAACTAAGTTCGATAGTTCTCCATCAACAGCTTTTGATGGACCTAACAACTGGATCGAAATAAGATATGCTGAAGTTCTTCTAAACTTAGCTGAAGCTTTAGGTGAAAGCGGCGAAGCTTACGATCTTATTGATGAAGTTAGAGTTCGTACAAATCTAGGACCTATCGACCGTACTCCATTAGGAGGAACGTTCGAAGAAAAATTACTTCAAGAACGAAGATTTGAATTTGCATTCGAAAACAAAAGATGGGCAGATCTATTAAGATTTGGCAAAGCTAAAGAAGTTATGGCAGCGCAATTAGGAATTACAGAAGCAGAAGTTACATTGCTATTCCCAATTCCTGAAGGAGTTATTGATGTATCTCCAGAAAGTATGACTCAGAATTCTGAGCACCAGTAATAAGAAGTAGCTTTAATAAACCGGGTGACAATCTGAAGCCCGGTTTATTTTTTTTATTTAATAAATCCATTCTCATGAAAAAAGTAAACGCAGTACTCCTCGTAATATCCCTATTTTTAACTAGTTCATTAATAGCACAAAGCAACTCAGCTAAAGACGATAGAATTAGAGTAATTGCAATATTTGCGCATCCGGATGATGGAGATGCTAAAATGGGTGGAACAGCTGCACTACTTGCAGAAATGGGTTACGCAGTAAAATTTGTTGCCATAACTAATGGCGATGCAGGTCACCAAACACAAGGTGGTGGAGCTTTAGGAAAAAGAAGAAGAGCCGAAGCTGAAGAATCAGCTCGTAGATTAGGTATTGATGAATATAAAGTATTAGATAACCATGATGGTGAGTTGATGCCGGAATTGCATGTTCGTCAGCAAGTTATTCGTGAAATAAGAAATTGGAATGCAGACATTGTATTAGGTTTAAGACCAAACGATTACCACCCTGACCACAGATATGCGGGTGTTTTAGTACAGGATGCGGCTTACTTAGTTGTAGTACCAAATGTAACTCCCGATACACCACCATTGACAAAAAATCCGGTGTTTTTATACATGGAAGATGGTTTTCAAAAGCCAAATCCATTTAGCCCGGATATTGTAGTTGGTATAGATGATGTTGTGGACACAAAAGTTGCAGGTTTAGATGCTCATGAATCGCAAATGTACGAGTGGTTACCGTGGGTAAGTGGAACCTTAGATCAGGTACCTGAAGACAAAGAGCTTCGCAAAGAAATGGTTAAAAGAGGATATGTAGAAAGAAGAACTATTTCTGCAGAGAAAAGAAAAGCTTTAGAAAAATGGTACGGAAAGGAAGAAGGATCCAAGTTTAAGTATGCTGAATCTTTCGAAATTTGTGAATATGGAAAACAGCCTACTGAAGAAGAGATTCGCAGGTTATTTCCAATGTTTAAAAAGTAATTCAAATAGTTTAAAAACTCTTTAAAGACCCACTAACATGCCACGTAATAGATATTTAGTAGTTTTAATTGTAATCACTTTCTTTGTTATATCATTTTTGACCAACATCATTGGGCCGTTGGTACCTGAAATAATTGAGGATTTTGATCTAAGTCTTACATTGGTAGCCATTTTACCCTTTGCATTTTTTATTGCTTATGGTGTTATGTCTATACCCTCAGGTATACTGATAGAAAAACACGGTGAGAAAAAGGTGATGGTTACTGCCTTTACAGTGGCTTTTATTGGTGCTCTTATCTTTGCGATTTATCCGCAATACTTAGTAGCAGTTGCATCTTTATTTTTAATTGGTTCGGGAATGGCAATGCTTCAGGTAGCAATTAACCCATTACTTAGAGTTTCCGGAGGAGAGGAAAATTTTGCGTTTAATTCAGTAGTAGCCCAGTTATTCTTTGGGCTAGCATCATTTTTGAGCCCGTTGGTTTACTCTTACTTGGTTCTAAACATGGGGGAAGCAGACGCCGGTTTTATGCTGTCTACTCTTAGTGCACTCGTTCCGGAAAATCTGCCTTGGGTTTCCTTGTATTGGATATTCGCTATCGTTTCAGTAGTAATGATTATAGTAATATCAGCATCGAAGTTTCCTGAAGTACTAAAGAATGAAGATGAGAAAGTAGGTGCGTTACAAACACATATTGAGCTCTTAAAAGACAAGAAAGTTGTTCTGTTCTTCTTAGGAATCTTTGCTTATGTAGGTGCAGAGCAAGGTGTAGCTAACTGGATTTCAGAGTTTTTATCATCTTATCATGGCTATGACCCTCAAACAACCGGCGCTTCTGTAGTTTCTTGGTTCTGGGGTATGATGACTGCAGGTACCGCTGTTGGGTTGGTGCTTCTTAAAATTGCAGACAGTAAAAAAGTGTTAATTAGTTTTACTTCTCTAGTGATCGTCTGTTTGGCACTGTCTTTATATGGAAGCCGTGGTATGGTACTTTATACATTTCCTGCCATTGGATTCTTCATAGCAGTTATGTTTCCAATTATATTCTCGTTGGCATTGAACTCAGTAACCGAACATCATGGTACTTTCTCAGGAATCCTGGTTACAGGAATTGCAGGGGGTGCTGTTGTGCCACTAATTGTTGGGGCGCTTGGTGATGTATTTGGTTTAAGAATAGGAATGCTCTCATTATTTGTTGCTTACGGTTATATCCTAAGCATCGGTTTTTGGGCAGATCCATTGGTAAGCAACAAAACGATTGATTTTGGAAGTAAAGAATAATTTATAGCAATAAGGAAGTAGTGACAAGAGGAACTCTTATCGGAATTGATTTAGGAGCCACAAATGTAAGAGTAGCTCGCATAGTGGAAAACGAAATCGAGACCATTTCAGCAGAGCCAATTTCAAAAACAAGTAACCCGGATTCTTTAATTGATCAGATTAAAAAATTAATTAAGGAAGTAATCACAGATTCTGTAGAAAGCATTGGAATAGGTGTTCCAAGTGTAGTTGATGTGGAAAAGGGCATTGTTTATGATGTCCAGAACATCCCCTCATGGAAAGCTGTACCTCTCAAAGAGATCTTGGAGAAAGAATTTGATAAGCCGGTATTTGTCAATAATGATGCAAACTGTTTTGTGCTGGGGGAAAAGTACTTTGGCATTGCTCAAGATTACAAGTCTGTAGTAGGCTTGATACTGGGAACAGGTTTTGGATCGGGTTTAATAATTAACAATGCATTGTATTCCGGAAATAACTGTGGTGCTGGTGAAGTAGGGATGTTGCCGTACAGAGATTCGATATTCGAGCACTACTGTTCAGGACAGTTTTTTGAGATACAAAAAGGTACAACCGGAACAAAAGTTTCTAAAGATGCGGAAGCAAATGACCCATCTGCTCTAAATATATATAAAGAATTTGGCACGCATCTTGGGAATGCGATTAAAGCTGTCATGTACGCCTACGATCCTGAGCTGATCATTTTAGGTGGTAGTGTTTCAGGCGCATATCCACTTTTTAAAGAAAGTATGGAAGAAGCTTTAAAGGATTTTGCTTATCCAAATTCTATCAAAAATTTAAAAATTAAAACAACAGAACTTGATCAAGTCGCTGTATTAGGTGCAGCTGCACTAGCTTTGGACCATCAAGTTCTTAATAAATAGGACCAACATGAAATCTGTAATATTAAAACTTAGCCAAAAAGGTTTGTTCTTTTTGTTGGCTACAGTGGTTTTTATAAGCTGTAATACTTCTGGAACATCTACATTGATTCCAGTTACAGTAGAAAACAATACACCGGGTACTCCACAACTATTTGGTGTACCAATACCGGAAGGTGATTTATATTCGCCGGATCATGTTAGGGTTTTAGATGATAGTGGAAATGAAATTCCTTCTCAAATTACAAAAGTGACTACATGGAAACCTTCTGATAACAGCATTAAATGGCTATGGGTATTCTTCTTTACTGAAGAAGGAAGTGAGTATAGTGTGGAGTATGGAGAAAACATTCGAAATGCTAGAGAGTACGAGCAAACACTTACTGTTAAAAACAATCAAAGGCCAACAGGTGAAGTAGAAGTCAACACAGGTCCTCTACGTTTTGTGGTTAACAAGGGCGAAGGTGGTGGTTTTGGTAACGCTCCTGCTGGAAGTGGTTTCTTAGATAAAGTAGAGCTGGATATTGATGGTGACGGTTTTACTGATGATGATATTATTGCAATGGGAGAAGCTGGTAGAAGTTCTTTCCTAGATTTGTTGGATGATGCCGGATTAGACAAATCAAAAGCTGTAGTTACTAGAACAGTAAAGGAATTAGGAACAGGACCTTTACATGCAATTATCAGAGTAGAAGGTGATTATCATTACAATCGCGGAGATAATAACTCTGCACCATTTGTGACTAGAATTCATGCTTATGCGGGTAAAAGCTACATCAAGGTCAAGCATACATTTGTTTACACCGGTGAGCCTGACAAGCATAAAAAACAAGACGGCGAGTACGAAGTAATAGCTACACAAAATGGTGAAGTAATTGACGAATCTATTTTAAATAATGATCCGGGATTCATGCAACCAAATGATAGAATTGGGGCAACGGGTCTTTCTCTAAAGTATAATATGAATGAGAAAAAAACGGTAACATCAGCTTATTATGAAGGTAAATGGTGGGATACTTCAACTAGTAAAGTTGTACAAGGTCCTTTATCATCATCTGCATCTGTTTTCCAAACCGGTCCAAATCCGTCACAAATTCCTGATCTGAAAAACTCATCTCCGGATGCGAGAATGGAAGGAGAGTTTAGCTCTACCATAAATGTAGACGGAAACGATGTGAGTAAAGAACGTGCTCCGGGTTGGTTAGATATTTCTGATGATAAATGGGGAGTTACGGTAAGTTTCGAAAGTTTCTTTGAAGAATATCCGAAGGAAATAACTGTAGATGGTAATTCAGATAAACTTACAGCCTATATCTGGACTCCTTCTGTAGAGCCAATGAGTTTTGCTAAGAAAGACAATAACAACGATAGTGGAATGATCGGAAACTTTGCTCAAGGTTTGGCTAAGACTACAGAAATTGTATTTAACTTCCACAAGAAAAGTGCAGTTGAAAGTATCGAAATGGATGTAAAGAGATTCTCTGATTCACCTGTTACTCACGCTGCTCCGGAATGGTATGCAGAGAGTGAAGCTTTTGGTAAAATGACTGAAAGCCTTGATAAGTATGCATCATACGAAAGGGGATTGGATTACAAACTTCATTGGATGAAATTTAACCAACAATGGGAGCCTTGGTTTGGATTGCTCAACTACGGTGATAACCTTACCTATTATTATGGCTACGAGTGGAACCAATGGACGAACAATGAGCCAGGCAATGATTATATGTGGTGGTTGCAGTTTATGAGAACGGGTAACCCAATGTATTATAAAACAGCACAAGCGGCTAGTGCACATACTATGGATGTAGATAATATACATTGGCCAAAAGATCCTGAATATATTGGAGGCACTAATGAATCGATACACGCATTCCAATTTGAAGATATGCCTAAGGGATCACCTTACGTGGGTATGGGAAGACGTCATGCTAACCAGCATTATACTTCATTGCTAAGTGCGCACGTGTGGGTACCAGGTTGGGTTACCTCTTATTATTTAGATGGGAATCATCGTGGATTAGAAGTGGCTGAAGAGACTGGAAACTATTATTTAAGACGTGTATTTGGCGATCATGGACTAAGAGGAAGGAGATTGTATCTCTCTGTGTGGAACTTAGCCGAAATCTATGATGCTACAAAAAATGATAAGTACTTCAAAGAACTAGAAGAAAGAGTAGACATGATGTTAGCATTACAAAAAAACTCTGACCAAGGCGATGAATTGGTTATCAACCGATATGGTTATTCACAAGTTTACGTAAGCAACGGATTACGTAAGTACTATCAATTTACAGGTAGCCAAGAAGTTAAAGATGCGGTAGTTGATCATGCTAGAAGGTTAAGAGATGTTCCTCCATTAAATCATGATATGGAATCTTACCTATCTTCTATTAGTAGTTTGGTGCTTGGGTATGAGTATTCAGGTGAGAAAAGCTTATTAGATGCAGCAGTCGATCGTGCTCAGTATTTAAAAACAGAAGAGCTGGTACAAGCTTTCGACTCTTATGAAAACCAAAGAATTCTAGCTGATGCTCTTGAAGAATCTAGCCACTTCCCGAAACAACAGCCAGGAGATCGACGTGCTCCAATCTGGCAGATCACAAATGGCTTAAGGATATTTGGTTGGACGAGCATATATAATGTACCTTACCTAGAATACTGGATGGAGAAAGAAAACTATCCTGCAGAAAAGTAAATTTATTACAAGATACTTATGCTAGAATTTGGGAAAAAAGCAGGGCTGTTAGGAGGAATATTAGTTTTTATAGTCCTCCTATTCATTCCAGCTCCGGAAGGACTTTCTGACGAAGCCTGGAAAACAGCCGCAGTTACAATATTGATGGGAATTTGGTGGATTACGGAAGCTATACCTATTTCCGCCACGGCTTTATTACCTATCGTATTATTTCCAGTTCTTGGAGTTTTTGGCATTAGTGATGCAACTACTCCTTATGCAAACCCACTTATATTTTTATTTATGGGTGGTTTTGTAATAGCTTTAGCCATGGAGAAATGGGACCTCCATAAACGTATTGCAGTAACCATTTTAAATTTTGTAGGTGTTAAACCGTCTTCAATAATTATAGGTTTTATAATTTCGGCATCTTTTTTAAGCATGTGGGTAAGTAATACCGCAACAGCTATTATGATGTTGCCTATAGCAATGTCTATTTTAGAATTGTTAGATAAAGAGGATAAAAAAGCGAAGATCAATTTTGAGATTGTGCTAATTCTTACCATTGCATATGCTTGTAATATTGGTGGAATGGGTACTTTAATTGGGACTCCTCCCAATGCATTATTAGCAGGCTTTGTACTCGAAAATTATGGAATAGAAATTAGTTTCCTTGATTGGATGATGGTAGGTGTGCCAATAATGTTAGTGTCATTGCCATTAATGTATGTTGTACTTACAAAGTTTGTATACCCAATAAAAATTAAAGAACTACCCGGTGGTAAAGAGTTGATCCGTTCACAAATGGAGAAGCTTGGAAGCATTTCAAATCAAGAGAAAAAAGTAGGTGTTGTTTTTGTTTCTGCTGCATTACTCTGGATGTTTCGTCCACTACTTTCAGATCTAATTCCGGGTTTATCGGATGCAGGTATTGCTATAGGAGCTGCTGTTAGCTTTTTTATGATACCAGCGAATACTTCTGAAGAAGCTTTTATCTTGAAATGGTCTGATACCAAAAAATTACCATGGGGAGTATTAATACTTTTTGGCGGTGGTTTAAGTATGGCTTCTGCAATAAGTAGTACAGGGTTAGCTGCTTGGATAGGCTCTGGAATTGGAGGTCTTAATACATGGCCAATCCTCTTGATAGTATTTATTGTGATTGCACTTATGGTGTTTCTCACAGAAATGACCAGCAACACAGCATCCACAGCGGCATTTTTACCAATACTTGCTTCTGTTGCCATAGGACTTGGCGAAAACCCGTTTTTACTTGCTATACCTACTGTGCTTGGTGCTAGTTGTGCATTTATGTTACCGGTAGCTACACCTCCAAATGCGATAGTTTATGGAAGTGGAAAAATAACCATTCCTGAAATGTCGAAAGCAGGTTTGTGGCTGAATACACTCTTTATACTTCTGCTTACCCTTGCTTCTTTAACACTGGTCAGTTGGGTGTTTGGAATAGAAGTAGGTGTGCTGCCTAGCTGGGCACAGTAATCAGGGCGTATTAAAAACGGTTGTAAACCAAAAGAAGAGTAAAACGAAAGCAATACCTGTTATAAAAACGGCAAGATATATCTTGTTCCAATTGGGAGATGAATTTTCTTTTTCCATATTCAATTATAGGTAATGGAGCTTACAATTTCTCTAATATTTTAAAACTCTCTACACCTTTATTTAAAAGTAGATCTAAAACTGAGCATTCCTTCTCAAACCCCGGATAAGCTTGTGTATATCCCGGATGATTTTGTAAAGCAATCCTGGCTTGCTTACTCTGCCTTTGATAGTTTTTAGATTGATGTTCTAGAAATAGTATATCCGCATTCAGGTTTTTTACGCATTCATCAGGGAAAGTTGAATAGCCTGAAGCATTACTTGCTAATTCATAGTCAATATCTATTTCTAGATAACGAAGCAATCGTTCAAAAAAATAGAGGTTGAATTCCAGTAAAAATTCGAAGCTACTTACTTGCTGAATATCATGATAAAGCTCATCCTCAAAATGATCGAAGTAGGTAGCATTTCTGTAATTGTGATGAATAGCATTCCAAAAAGAATCAAACCATTGCTGATCATGATCAAGCCGAACGTCTTTAATGGCTTTCTTACGATCTTCCGAGAGGATAGGAAGGTTAATCCATTGTGTACTCTCTTCATTCCTGATCTCCGCCCGATGAGTTCGTCCCTTTCTAGACCATTTCTCTACATCAGTAAATATTATTCGATCTGACTTCAAAATAGAAGCTAAGTCATAAAGGTTGGGAGCGAATTGGGGAGTAAGAATCGTTAGAATCATAATTTTGTAGAGCTAAAAAGACTATAACACTTTAACACAAAAGGTAAGTGTTAAGGTGCTAAAGTGCTCTGTCATTTCGACCTTAGGGAGAAATCTAAAGCTTTGCTTTGAAAGTGATATTTAGATTTCTCACATCCGTTCGAAATGACAAAAACATAATCATAATTCAAAATTAGGCATCTAAAATTCCTTATCTTTAGAATTCAGTAATTGAAAAATTCATCAAAAATTAGATTAAAAATGAGCGTTCGCGTACGTTTTGCCCCATCACCAACAGGATTTTTACACATTGGCGGTCTTCGCACGGCACTTTATAATTATTTATTTGCTCGCCATCATGGCGGTACTTTTGTACTCAGAATTGAGGATACGGATCAGTCACGTTATGTAGAGGGCGCAGAACAGGATATTATAAACTCGCTGGAATGGGCAGGAATGACTATTGATGAAGGTCCAAATAACCCGGGTGAGGTTGGTCCATACCGTCAAAGTGAGCGTAAGGAAATGTATCTCAAATATGCAGAGCAATTGATCGAAAATGGACACGCTTATTATGCGTTTGACACGACTGAAGAGATCGATCAGATGAGAGAAAGATTGAAAGCCTCCGGGAATCCATCTCCTAGCTACGATTCTATAACACGTCAGTCTATGAAGAACAGTCTGACACTCCCCCAAGATGAAGTAACAAAGAAATTAGAAAATGGCGATGAGTATGTAATCAGATTGAAAGTTCCTCGCCGTGAAACGGTAAAGTTTGAAGATCTCATCCGTGGGATTGTGTCATTCGAAACTGCAGGTCTGGACGATCAGGTGTTGATGAAATCAGATGGAATGCCAACCTATCATTTAGCAAATGTAGTAGATGACCATACCATGGGAATTACTCATGTAATTCGTGGAGAAGAGTGGTTAAGTTCAGCGCCTAAGCATATGCTCTTATATAATGCGTTTGGCTGGGAGGCTCCAACTATGGCGCATTTACCGCTGATTATGAGCCCAAGTGGAGGGAAGCTTTCAAAGAGAAAGGCAGAAAGTGAAGGTATACCGGTAAACACCAAAGATTATATTGCTGGAAATTACGAGCCTGAAGCGTTGATTAATTTCCTAGCGTATTTAGGATGGAGTCCGGGCGATGATTCTGAGATCCATGACATGAAAGAATTGTGCGAGCTGTTTACACTTGATCGTGTGAGTAAAGGCGGGGCTGTTTTCAATTACAAAAAATTGATGTGGTATAACGAACATTATATCCGTGAAACGTCTGTTGATGAACTGCTCCCAAGAATTAAAGAATTAGCAGAAAAAGCTAATTTTGATACTAAAGATGAATCTTATCTTAAAACAGTAGTTGGCTTGCTTCATGAACGTGTTTCTAGAGTGGATGAATTTATTGAAATGGGTTCATTCTTTTTTGAAGCTCCTAAAGAATACGATGAAAAAGCGCTCAAGAAGTGGAAAGACGATAGTGTAGAATTAGTGACTTCTTACAAGCAAAAAATTGAAACACTTTCTGATTCAGACTTTGAAGCAGCAACACTGAAAGCTAAACTTGAAGAAACCATTGAAGAACATGAAGTTGGTTTTGGAAAGTTAATGATGCCACTCCGTATTGCGGTAACAGGGCAAGGTTTTGGTCCTGATCTGTTTGCTTCTTTAGAGCTACTCGGCAAAGAAGAAACTCTGGATAGAATTGATACAGCTTTGGAGAGATTGGGGTAAGTTAAATATAGGGTCATCCTGAACTTGTTTCAGGGTCTTATGGAAAGGCTTTAAACCACCTTTTTATTTAGTAGCTAGACGAGGTCGCTAAATAATTCTAAAGCTCTTCATAAATGACTATACAAAGAAATAATTATCGTAAATAAAAAAGGCTTCCGATCATCAATCGGAAGCCCCTTCATTCTATCAACTAAGTAAGTTTATTACTTATTTTCTTTTAGAAATAACCCCACCTTTTTGGCTATCAACTTTCACGGTATAGTTACTTCCACCGCTAATGATCCAGCGAACGGTTACAGAACTCATTCCCGGAATATTAGCTAATTCAATTCTGTTAGGTCGGTTTTTCTGTTCTGTGGTTTGATTAAGATCACGATTGGTAACAACCATACCCGCTTCAACTGTAGCGCCTTCAATACTAATAATATCCGGTGGCATGATGTTATTATTAACATCAATACTTGCATGTGTAGGCATTAAACGACTGTTAGTGATAACAGCTGTTACCTCACGTAAGCCGCCGCCAAGATTCTTTTCAGATATTTCATCGATTTCCAGCTTAGGAGTATGGTAAGCGTGATAAATGGTGAACGCCATATTTCTATGAGCACCTTGCTCTAGTAAGAAGCCTGGATGCGCTCTACCGAAGTTTTTCTTGAAACCACCGATCTCTATTTTTCCATACTGTGGGTGATCGTATTCAGTCCATTCCTGCATGGCATCACCAAACAGTAAGTACTTGTTGAACTCATAAGAATCAGTAGCCGCTCGGTCATTACTTTGGAACATCTCGTAGCTGGTCCAAAGCTCATTGGAATAAGTGAATACTCCACGAACTCCATAGAACCAATCAAGCTCACCACCAAATACATCATATAGATCGTCGTAAACCACAAAGTAGCGGTAACCAGGTATCAAGCGCTCTCCCATTTCACCGATTGCGTCATAAACCTGAACATCTTGTCGGTTGTAGGTACTTATATCTTCAGCTACTCCGGGACCTCTAAGAATCATTCCACCAGAATTGTGATAACTTTGAGCAGCGGCTATGTTAGGTCGCTCCATTACGAAGTCCATGACAGCTCTGGTTTCAGGTAATGAAAATGGATATTTATGCGCACCACCTTGAATATGGTTCGGCTGCCAGTTCCAACCCCAATCACGGTTTGGATCATAATAACCAACACGGTCTTCATTTATCCTGCCGTCGTTATCATTATCGATACCTTCAGAACCAAGGTAATCGTAGTCACCAAATTCATCATCAGGTACACGAACCATCATATTTGGATACGTTGGATGTGCACGGAATCTACCTCTTGGGTTTTTACGACGCATTTGTGTGATACTACCATTTCCATCAAGGTCATCCGGCTGATCTTCGTCAATTAGTCCGTCACCATCATCATCGATAGGTTTTAAACCTGAACGTGGCGAACTTCCAGTGTTTGGCTCAGTCATGTAGTGCTCACGAGCATCAGGATTGATTGTTGGTACGATGTAGAAGGTTTTGTCATTTAGTAGCTCAGTAATGAACTTAACATCACCAAAAGACTCGGTTAAATACCAAGCCGTGTACATCGCCATTTCAGTTCCCTGAATCTCATTGGAATGAATATTTCCATCGATATAAATAGCTGGTTTTCTATCCGGATCGCCGTTCTTGAAATTAGAAACGGTTAGCATCCAAATATCTTTTCCCTCATATGATTTACCAATAGAAGTTCTTTTTGCAAGATCAGGGTACGCTTTTGCAATGCGTTCTGTGAGTTCACTAATACCTTTGTAATTGTAATAGTGGTTCCATGTTGCTTCCACTTTCGGATTTGAAGGAGTTCCGGCTGCGGGAAATACTCCATCTGTGAGTTGCGCTTTTGCAGGATTTGAAGTGAACATCAAACCAAAGACAAAAGCAGTAAGTAGGGTATATCTAATATTTTTCATAATTCGGTTACTTAATGGTTTGTTCTTTAGTTGAAAATCCGGTCATAGGAGAGCCAGCTCTCACAGTTACTTTACCGGAGCCTTGAATAAGCCAGGTTTTGGTAACCCATCCATCAGCAGGGATAGAGCGCTCAAAGCTCTGTACATCGCCACTTACAAGGTTCATATTATTTCCCAACTTGATCTGTGTGATAACGCGACGAACCCAATTGTTACGTTGACCAAGCTCAGAAGCTGTAGGAAAACTGCCACCATTATAAACATCTACTGTAATACGAGTAAGATTTTTTCCGGCACTTTCTACTTTGAAGTTTGCAAGCTCTACACTTGGTTTCATCTCTGCAATTTTCAGAATAAAATCAGTGTGACTTTGAGCCAGATCACTAACCATTGAATATGGAGGTGTAGTAAGAGCGAAAGGCTTTAATCCACCAACTTCAACTTTACTGTTTGGGAAATCGGGATGGTCAACTTCGGTCCAATTTACAAAGCTATTTTGATTTTCTGAATCTGCCCAACCAAGGTATTTAGCATGATCATTATCGAATTTCTTTGCTTTTCCATCTTCGTCATTAACCTCTGGTGTCCACCAACCCGGAGTACTAAAACTATAGCGCCCGTAATGGTAATAAGCCCATTGCAGTAGATCGCCTTGCTGAGGATCGCCGGAAGGAGCTTTTCCTAAACTGATAGTTTCATTATAAATATCAGAAACCATTTTGTTTACATCGATATCATCAGAAAGCCATCCTGAAACTACTCGTTTAGAGGCTGCGCCACGATTGTACTTAAGAGGAGTAGAAAGATTGTTTTCCGGTCCGAAAGAAATTACAGCAAATGTATTTCTAGCTTCTTCAAAAAGGAAGTCAAGTACTCCCCGAGTTTCGTTTTCTGAAGCAGGATTTTCACTAGAACCAGGTTTGAAGTATGGGAAATCGAAAGTGAAATTTTGATTTATATTAACTCCACCTTCTCCGTCTTCGTTGAAGTCGCCATCTTTGTCATTATCACGACCTTCGGTTAGCAACATATATGCGCCTTTATTACCGCCGGCTATATCGGACTTTACCATTACTCTGGCATCATCTTTATGAACTGTCCAGTTTCCGGTTTTATTTTCAACACGCATCATCGTGATAAAGCCATCACCATTTAGGTCTTCAAAGCCATCTTCATCGGTGAAGCCATCACGATCGGCATCTGTTGAGGTAGCGTTGCCATCACGCTCGTACTTCAAGTCTGCGAAATATTGAGCAGACGCATCAGGATTTACTTGAGGAAACACATAAAAAGTAGTAGAAGCTAAAAGAGCTTTTGTCTCCTCTGTATTAGCGGTAGCAAGTAATTGTTCAGCAAACTTTAGAGTGAGTTCAGATCCTAATATATGTGATCCTTTAGCTCCACCTATTACAGCGATACCGGGATGATTTTTAACATCTCCGGAGCCAATGGTAAGTACCCAAATGTCTTTGCCGCTTGATGTTTTTGCAACTGACTTGAGATCGGTTACGTTTTTGTGAGCATTATTCAGAGCTTTCATGCTACTCGTTATCTCCGAATAAGAACGATAGTTATTGTCGTTTTGAGCTTGTGTCGAAATCGGAACTGACATCATTCCAATTAAACAACATAAACCCAAAATTTTGACGGATATATTCATAGTTTAGTTCAGTTAAATTTTTAAGATATAGGAAAGTCTCTACTTAGAAGGCAATATCAAAATTACAGCTGTAAAAAGATTATAAGCCGTATCTAGTAGGTCTTAATAAGCTTAGGTAATAGTGTGTTGACTAGGCTTTAGCATCTTTCAGCATTCTTAACTTAATTTTAAAGACTCCAAAGATCACCGTCATAAACGGGCTGATCAAATTAAAGAAGGCGAAAGGTAGATAAGCAAAAGTACTTACTCCAAGTACGGTTGAATGATAGGCTCCGCAGGTATTCCATGGAATTAATGCAGAAGTTACCGTTCCTGAATCTTCTAATGTTCTACTTAAGTTTTCGGGTGCTAATCCTTTTTCTTTGTAGACATCAGCGTACATCCTACCGGGTACAACAATGGCTAAATATTGATCGGAAGCGGTAATATTAAAAAAGACACAAGTTCCGGCAGTAGTCGCAATTAAGGCACCTGCTGAATTAATACCGCTAATTACACCTTCAGCAATTCGCTTTAGCATACCGCTTCGTTCCATCACCCCGCCAAAGATCATAGCAGATAAGATCAACCAAACCGTTCCAAGCATTCCGTACATCCCACCTGAAGTAAGAAGATCATCAACAATAGCATTTCCTGTTTCAATGCTAATGCTTCCGTACATGGATGTCATAATACCTACAAACCCTTTTTCCCAAACTCCTTCTCCATACTCAGCTACTCCTTGTACGAGTTCCGGTTGAAAGATCAACGCAAAAACAGCTCCTAATAAAGCACCAATGGTGATCGCAGGAATAGCTGGCATTTTCTTAGAAATCAAAATTACCATCACAATTGGGACAACAAATAGAAAGAGATTAATGTCATATTTGCTAGCAATAGCATCTAGAATAACTTGAGTTTCTACAATCTCTGCGCTGCCACCTTTCACAAATCCTAAAATCAAAAATATAACCAACGCAATAGAAATAGAAGGAACTGTAGTGTAAGCCATATACCGAATGTGAGTAAAAAGATCCGTTCCGGCCATAGCTGGGGCTAAATTCGTGGTATCAGAAAGAGGAGACATTTTATCACCAAAATAAGCTCCTGAAATAATAGCTCCTGCAACCATACCTAATGGGAGACCTAAAGCCTGACCTATCCCAACTAAAGCGATACCCACAGTGGCAGAAGTTGTCCATGAAGAGCCTGTTGCTACAGAAACGATGGAACAAACTATACAAGCAGCAACTAAAAATATAGTAGGGTTTAGAATCTGTAATCCGTAATAGATCATTGCTGGTACAATTCCACTTAACAACCATGTTCCTGCAAGGGTACCGATCAATAAAAGGATTATCATAGATGACATGGCGGAACTAATGCTGTCTACAATACCCTGGCGGATTTCAGCCCATTTAACACCAAGAGTTAGTGCCACCAAAGAAGCAACTCCGGCAGATAACATTAGAATAATTTGATTGGAACCATCAAGGGAAGCATCTCCATAAATACGAACATTGATAAACAAAACGATAATCAAAAAAATGATTGGAATAAAAGATTGAAGAAGAGTAGGACGGTCGTATTTATATGTCATGATGTACGCACGAAAATTGGTTCTTTAATAGATTATTAACAAAGTGGTATGAATAAACGCTGATTTTTAACTAAAAACCAATTTAAAAAGTTATTCTATTTAATTATAATCGAGTTGAACTTCTAAATCCCTAATAATATGAAAAACTTATTAATAGCTATAGGTTTGGTTCTTTTCGCCTCATGTAGTTCATTTGAGAATGAAAATTCTAATATTACCGATTTACAAGGTACATGGGAGCTTCAAAGGTTTTCAGGCGGTATAGGTGGCTGGACTACCAATTTAGATACAGTCGATTATACTATTTCTTTAGAAGTGATGGGAGAAAAAGCGAATTGGAAAAGGAATGACAATACTGAAATGAGTTATAATATAGGCAGAAGTTCACAAGATGACTTTTTGCTAAAGTTTAATCCAATTGACAACAATACCGAGAATGTTAAGATGCCAAGATACTTATTCAACATTGAAGGAAATGAAATGACAATAATGGATAGCTGTTTTGATTGCTACATATATTATTTTGTCAAGAGCTAAGTTTAAAAGTATTCTCTTCTATAATATTACTCGTAGCTGAATCATATCTGCGTTCTGTAAAGCTTGCCTGACCGTCATAATCCACCATTAAAAGTGTTGAACATAACGTACCGTAGTTATCCGTTTTTATAAAAACTGAAGAAATAGCTTTCTCTAATTCACGCGTAATACCTGTCGATGGAAGTTGGTCGTCGGGTGCTTTTTCCGAATTTTTAAGAATCCGAAACAGATCTTCTTTTTTAAAATCCTGGTTTGATGTTACTTCTTGCAATGCTGTTTTTGCATAATCTAATTTTGGCCATGAGGTGTTTAGCAAAGCATTACTTACCCCATGAATTCCTGGGGTAAGCTCTGTAATATTTTGAGTTTCATTGGAGTAATGGTAGAGTTTTTCGGTATCGCCTGCCAACAAGTTAAATCCGTTATAATCTTGTGCAGATCCTTGAAGTTTTTGCAGGTATCCATTTAATGAATCGTCTTCTTTCAAAAAGTCGAGGACTAGAGTTCCTCTGGTAGGAGCGTTTTCGTTAATGTTTGATGGATCTCTGTAATTTGTCAAAGCTCCCCATTTTCCACTCTTTGATACTCCCATCCAGGTTCCGTTAGCTTTTAGATCTTTTCCTGCTAGTATTTGAGAGTGTCCTTCATCATTCCAAAATTGTGCAGATCTGGTTGGGCGTTTATAAAACTCATCCCTATTAGCAGCAACAATTAATTTATACTTAGGATGAGTCTTGTAGGAAAAAACGATCAAACACATAAATTTAACGGAGATTTGGTTTTATAAATCGAATGAATCTAAGCATATTCCTGCAACCAATTTATGATTTTGCGTATAGCCAATAATGTTTTCAGAGTCTAACAATAGTTTTAGGGATTTACTTTTACTAATAGCCGGTTGTTTAGGGATAATTTGGTTCTTTTTTAGTTATAAAAATCTAGATCCGATCGCATCAGTACACAGTGCTGTTTCTAAGGAAAGGGTATATGCGAAAACAGATTCTGTTATTACCTCATGGCAGATTTTCCCAAATAATACGTTGCATAGAATGGAGGTCAAATCCTATAGAGGGGTTATTGACTCATTACAACACAAGTATAGTGGGCTAAATCTTCCTTTGATTATAGAAGAGGAGGAAGCCGAGGATTTCCCATTATATTTTTGGGAAATTGATAATTATGAAAAAGAAGAGTTCTACACCAATGGGGAAAAGTATTCTGAAATTATAGCTTCTCCTCAAGGCGAAATTATTTCTTTTTCGATGAGTGGGGAGACGATAAATAAAATTGAACCCTACAATGTAAGCGTATTTATAAAATCATTAGGCCTGAATTTTGAAAGGAATGAAGAGAATAAGGTCATTCAGGATTCATTACTTGCAGAGTTATTAAGTTTTCAAAAATCTTCACAAGAGGGATTTTCTAGTTATTCAAAAATCAGAAAATTTGCGTCGTCGTTAGGAGCTGAGAACTCCGAAAATAGAGAGATTTTTACTCAGAATTATATTTGGGAAGGAGTAACAAGTTATTTGAGGGGTAGTTATTGGAGAGAATTTTCGTTCAAAAAGGATTCGTTAGAATTTCAGCAAGATGATGGCGTCCGATTCGTGAGAGCCTTTTTATCAGGTAAAGATTCTCTGCTTGGGTTCATCCCAAAACTGCAAGTCGATATTCTTCCGGCGGGTAGTATAAAGGCACTATCATTCGAGATGGCAGATATTGATATACCATCCCGACCATATGCCGACATAATGGGGATAGTCATCCAATTTATGCTTTTATGTTTTGGGATTTGGCTGATATCAGCTTTCTATCTACGAATAAAGGCTAAAGCAATTGATACTCAGCCTGCTTTTGTAATCTCGGTTTTAGCTGGTTTTATGTTCTCATTAACTCAATTTTTGAGATTTGCTAACGATATTGAATTCAATTTCGAGACCATACAAAGCATTCCTTTATCACAACAATTTTTCATAATAGGTATACTTGGGGCTATTAGTGCGGTGTTGTTTTTCATTCTTACTTCTGTAAGTGATTCTGTGACTAGACAGCACTGGCCTGAAAAAATGAAAGCATGGGATTTAGCAAGAAGAGGGTTCTTCAAAAATAAACCTGTAGGTCGCTCAATAATATTTGGAGTGTGTATAGCCGGAATATTAGCCGGATTGTGGATTGTTCTTATTCAGTTAATACCAGGTGCACATATTACATCGAATATTGAATTTCAGACTTCAAATTTTGCATTTCCATCAGTAGCGGTAATCCTAGAGAACTTGTTGGTCAGTATCTTAGTGGTCATCTTAATATTAATGATCCTTGGAAATCAACTTTACTCAGTTACAAAATGGAAGTGGATAATCCCTTTATTTAGTGGGTTTATATTTGCTCTATTTTTAGACTTTTTTGTTTCAATAGATATTCATCCTTTAAATGTTTCTATTGCATTGAATTTTGTAATTGGAACGCTACTCGGACTGTTTTATCTAAGCTATGGTTTTTTAACGATGGTTCTTTCAGTATTTACTTTTGTAGGTCTATTTACAACTAGGTATGGATGGGTTCTTGAAAATTCACCAGATTTAAACCTATTCTATTTCTTTAGCTTTATTATGCTCTCAATGCTTGGAGTGGGCATTTATTTTGTAATTAATGGGAGCGAGAAAAAAGATCTTCCGGATTACCTCCCGGCCTACATTGAAGATCAAGCTAAAGAACAACGATTAGATCAAGAGCTTGAGATCGCTCAGCAAGTTCAAAAAACATTTTTGCCATCAAGAGTTGTACAGCTACCTGGAATTGATATAGCAGGCATTTGCGAACCCGCTCAAGAAACCGGTGGTGATTATTATGACATGATATCATTAGGGAAAAATAGAATGGCCATTGCTATAGGTGATGTAAGCGGAAAAGGAATCCAAGCTGCCTTTTATATGACTTTCGTAAAAGGGGTACTCCATAGTTTAAGTGCGTTGATTTTATCTCCCCTTGAGTTACTTAATCAATTGAACCGTTTATTTAAGGAAAATGCGACTAGAGGTACATTTATTTCTATGATATATGGCATTTTAGAAGCAGACAAGCGGTTATTTACTTTCGCTAGAGCTGGACATAACCCAATGCTGGTTGTTCGCGCTAATGGCGATACTGAATGGGTGCAATCGAAAGGAATTGGAATTGGTGTTACAAACAGCTTGCTATTCCTAAAGGGAACAGAAGAAGTTCAGCTTAAACTTGAAGAAGGAGATGTAGCTGTTTTATACACAGATGGTATAACGGAGATGCTCAATATAAGTAATCAGTTTTATGGAGAAGAGCGACTTGAAAAACTTGTAAAAGGGGTGAGAAAGGGCGCTTCTAGTAATATATTAGATATAATAATTACGGACGTACAAGAGTTTAAAGGAGTAGCTAAGCAACATGATGATATGACGCTTGTAATTATTAAAGCTGATGCGTCTGTAAACAAATAGTTTTGTATATTTAGAAATGAAATTTTTTAGACTAATTATCCCGGTATTATTTCTTTTTGTAGCTACTAATGTAGAAGCTCAGGAAACCACTATAGATTCAAATGTTGAATGGCAATCTCTTGAAAAAGCTCAGAAGGAAGCTAAAGAAACAGGAAAAAATATTCTCATTTTTGGGTACGCTGATTGGTGTACTTATTGCCGAAAAATGAGAAAAGAAACATATCCTGCTGACAATGTTCAGGAGTCTTTAGATAAGGAGTTTATTCCGGTTCAGATTAATGGTGAATCGGAAGAAGAAGTGGTTTTTAATGGTAAAACCTATAAAAGTGTTGAGCTTGCCAGGTACCTTAGACTAAATTCTTACCCAACTCATTATTTTCTGAATTCTAATGGCGAGATTATAGGAGCCCAACCTGGATTTCTACCTGCGGATGTATTCTCTCCATTGATGGATTATGTAGCTGAAGGGCTCTTTGGAAAAGTACCTTTTCTAGATTATATGGAGAAGAAAGGAATTAAGATAGAACAAGATTAATATTATGGGGCTTAGCCAGTCTGTTGAGGATTATTTAAAAGCAATTTACCTTTTGGAAATTGATGAGAATCCAGCTACCACAAATAATATAGCCGAAGCGCTTTCTGTATCATCGGCTTCCGTAACAAATATGTTTAAAAAGCTGGCAAAGCTTAAGCTTATAAATCATAAGTCGTATAGAGGGGCAGAGCTCACTGAGGCCGGAGAGAAAATTGCGTTAGAAGTTATTCGTCATCATAGATTGTTAGAATTATATCTGAAAGAGATGATGGGATATTCTTGGGATGAAGTTCATGATGAAGCCGAGAAATTAGAGCACCATATTTCAGAGCAATTTGAAGATAGGATCGCTGAATTACTGAACGATCCAACTCATGATCCTCACGGCGACCCGATTCCCTCAAAAGAAGGTGTGGTTCCGGAAATGGCTTCGCTAGCAATTACAGATGCTAAAGAAAATGAAGCTTACATTGTTGGTCGTGTTAAAGACCAAGACCCGGAACTGCTTAGATATTTAGAAAAGACAGGGATTATTCCGGGAGTGAAAGTTGAAGTGATAGAAAAAGCTCCATTCAACGGTCCTGTAAAAATAAGATTGGAAGACAAAGAAACTACGATAGGCAACTCTGTAGCGAAAGATGTGTATTTATTAGAGTCAGTTTAACTGGTTTCCAATAGTCGCGATCCAATCAATTGCTTCTCATTAATTTATATCAGAATTCGATCCTGAAAATAAAAAAGCCATAGATTCAAAGAGTTCAAATCTATGGCTTGAATAGGATTCTATTTCACCCAGTCGGCAATAAATACGTTAGTAGATCTGTCTCCACCATTGAAGCGGTTGGATGAGAACACTAATTTTTTTCCATCATGAGAAAACATAGGGAAAGAATCGAAAGTGTCATCAAAGGTAACTTGTTCTAAACCGGTTCCGTCAGGATTGATCATAAATAGGTTAAATGGAAATCCACGCTCAGAGTTATGGTTCGAAGAGAAGATTATTTTGTCTCCATCGGGGTGGAAGAATGGAGCCCAGTTTGCATTTCCAAGCTCAGTAATTTGGCGCATGTTGGTACCATCAACATTTACAAGGAATAGTTCCATATTGGTTGGTTCTACCATTCCTTCCGCTAATAGTGAAGTGTATTTTTCAACTTCTTCATCTGTCTTAGGGCGAGATGCTCTAAAAATTAACTCCGTTCCATCAGGTGAGAAAAATGCTCCACCATCATATCCTAATTCATCGGTGATTTGAACTACATTAGACCCGTCAACATCCATGATAAATAGCTCCAGATCACCGGTTCTCATGGAAGTAAATACTATTTTTGAACCATCAGGAGAAACAGTTGCTTCAGCATCATAGCCTGGAGTATTTGTTAAAGTATCAATTACTTCGCCATCCAAGTTAGCACGGAAAATATCATAACCTTCATATATAGGCCAAACATAAGCACCACTTGGTCCACGTTCCGGTACTTCAGGGCAAGCAATATCGGCCATGTGGGTTGAACCATACACAACAGTTTCATCTGGTAGGAAATATGAACAAGTAGTTCTTCCTAAGCCGGTACTTATAATAGGAGCTTCAAAGCCAGGTTCATTTTCTTCAGCATCCATATAATAGATCTGATCACATTCTGTTCCCCATTCAGGGTTGTTTGCCTGAAACACTAATTTAGAATTGTCATAGCTCCAATAAGCCTCGGCATTATCTCCACCAAAGGTAAGCTGCTTGATATTTTTAAGATGAGTTTCTTGCTCATATTTAAGAGGGTCGGCCTTCTCGCTTGAACAATTAAGAAGAGCTAGAGATAAAAGTATTGGGACAACAAATTTCATAGGTATTTTTTATAGATAAAATTTAGTCGCAAAAATATCATTGAAATGTGAAGTTTATATGAAGAAATAGAAGTTTTCTAAAATTAAGAGTGGGAACTAAAAAATTTAAATGAGTTATACATGGTAACAATCACAACTAACTAAATTAAGAGATGAAGAATTTCAGATTTATAACCCTGATTACATTACTAACATTAACTGTAGCGGCTTGCTCTGAGAAAACTAAAACAGAGACTGAGAGAATGGGTGAGCAAATTGAAAGTACAGCAGAAGCTGTAGGAAACGATTTTGAAACCACAAAAAATGAGTTCATTGCAGAAGCAGAAAATGAGATAGAAGACATCAATGAAAAAATTGATGAACTTGATGAAAAAGTTGATTCTGCATCAGAAGAGTCGAAAGACGAAGTAAGAGAAGCAATGGACGATCTTAAGGAGCAGAAAGAAGAGCTTAATGATGAGTTAAGTGAACTTGAAGATGCTACTCAAGAGAACTGGGAACGACTTACAGCCAGTATAGAAGATGGTTTTGACGACCTGGAAAAGAGTTACAATAGCTTAATTAATGATATTGAAACAAGCTAACTCTTGACACTCACCAAACTGAAGCCCTTGAGTAAAATCAAGGGCTTTTTTATTGAGTAAAAAAACAACTCTATTTATTTTCACCTGTCGATAAATGTTCTAGTACTTGAGTAAGAAGATTCTTACTTATTTTAAAGAATCGTTCCTGATTCCCTAGAGCAAGATAACCGAGAACAGATCGAAGCTCTTTTAAAAGTATAGGAGGGTTGGTAATCAAAGAATCTTGCGCAATAATATGATCCCAATCTAATTTTTTTTGAAATTTCACACCTGCTTGAACCATTGATATATAGTATACATTAGCCATGAGCCCGTATCCTATGGTTGTAGGATGTAAGCCATCTAAACTGAATATTCCTCCTTTCACGATTTTCCGTTCTGCATTCAATCTTAGGAAATCCGTTGTTAATGTCGCTTCGTTTTTATGATTCACAAGATGAGCAGTATCTTCGTTACGTTTTAAAGCTTCTACAAACTCTTTTGGATATCCACGTAAAAGCTCACCTCCTAATCGGCGATTAGCCATTCCTGCAACATTTCTTGCTACTGGTACTACAAACCATCCGTATTCATTTGCAACTCTTTTGATGATATCGTTGAATTCGTCAACAGTCATATCAATTTGGATGGCATCATCTTTGGTAAGAAAGGGGTGTTTTACCGGGTCAAAGTCATCATCCCAGATCCAGAATCGTGTGTAATAATCAAAGTACCCAAGTGCTTTTTTAGAAAGGTTAGAGTTTACTCCACGAATTACCGGCGGAATGGTTGGATACGGTATTGTGGGGACAAAAACTCGTTTAGCACCAATTTTAGATACTCGCTTTGCAAGCTCTCTATATTCTAACTCAAAATGTTCCGGTCGGTAAATAGAATGTTTACGAAAAGGTGTGAACGCTGTTAAATCTTCAGGTTCAGACCACTTTAAATCTAAGTTTACAACAGCTCCAAGGGCATTATTATGCCCTAAGCAAACAATTAAGTTTTCAATGCCACCGTCTTCTTGAAGTAAAGCAGCATTATCTAGTTGAGTATTATTCTGGAGCTCTCGACTTAATGATGGATTTAGAACTAGTCGAGAGGTGGTATATTTTGCATGTTCAGGAAGAATCCCAAAAACCGAAAAACTCTCTTTATTTTGAGTGATATACTCATGGCTTTTCTGTTCATCAACAATCCAGGAATCATTAATAGCAAAGCCCCAAATAGCTTGGTTATGATATGGAGAAAGACGATCTACCTTAAGGTCTTTCATTCCTCCTTCCCAATATTTCTTTATTCGCTTAAGGGTTTTGAAAGTATGAGTCGCGGCGGGTAAATATTTCGTCCAATCTATTTCGCTCCCGAACTCTTCAGCCAAGCCTCGAATAAGAACTTCCAAGTTGATGGGAATACCTGCTTGTGCCGTAAAGTTAGGTTGATCAAAAAGAGGTTTTGGCTCAAAGCATTGTGCCAAAAAAGCAGGGAAATTGATATCAGTACGATATATACCCCCGTTGTTGAATCCTTGGGAAAGACTATCCCCAATGACTACAAGTTTATGTTTAGGTTCTTCTTTTTTGAACATGAGAGCTTGAAATTGCGACTAATTCCTGAAACGACAAAATGAAATTTTAAAACCGCTTAAACAGGAAAAAGTAAGCTAAATATACTGATTATAGATTTCTGAATAGAAATGGTTATTGCAGTTTCACAACCGTACACCCGGCTCCACCATAATCTTCGCCGGCAAGTTTGAAGCTTTTGATATCTGGCCGCTCATTTAGATAAGAGTGGATCTGATCTTTTAAAATGCCATCTCCTTTTCCATGTACGATCTCAACTTGATTCATTCCTCTAAAAAGAGCTCGATCTATATAATGCATCACTTCATCAAGTGCTTTATCGGCGCGATAGCCTCTCAAGTCGATAGATGGTTTCACCGCTTCTTTGAGCTTAGAGTCACCTTGAATAAATCCTGAACTCCGAGCTTTTTGCTTCTTCTTTTTCTGAACTTCAACTTTAATAAGGTTTTTGTATTTGGTCTTCAGTCTTAATCCATCTGCTTGAACTACAGCATTTTTTCCTTTGATCTCAACCAATTCTCCGGTGGTATTCCCATCCAGAAATCTTACATGATCACCTACAGAAGGCGGTTTTTCTGATTTTCGATAACGGGCTTCTCTTTTTTCTTTGATCTCATTTAGAGAGTGTTCTATATCGGCTTTTTCCTGATCTATTCCCGACCTGATCGATCGCAGGTCTTTCTTACCTGTTTTCTTTTCTTCTACAATACGCTCTACCGCTTGCTCCACTTTTCTGTTCGCTTGATCCATGATGGATTTAGCTTCGGTAAGTGCTTTTTGGCGGATTTTTTCTTTTTCCTTATTAACGCCATCTAGTTTATTCAAATAGCGATTTCGGTCTGATTCCGCTTTAGATTTTAAGTTCTGAAATTTGGCTTTGAGTTCTTCGGCTTGCTGAGTTTTAGTTTCAAGCTCAGTAATTAGTGATTCCATTTTATCTTTGGCTTCACCCAATAAAAGTCGAGAACGTTGTAAAATTTCAGGCTTAATTTTCATTCTTTGAGCGATCTCAAAAGCATAACTGCTTCCCGGAATTCCTTTTTTGAATTTATAGGTAGGGGAAAGGGTAGCTTGATCAAATTCCATGGAGCCATTTACTGCATTCTCATGCTCGTGGGCAAAAACTTTCAGAGATCCATGATGGGTAGTCACGATCACTTTACACTCGTTTTTTAATAGATGTTCAATAAATGATTGAAACAAAGCACCACCTTCTTCAGGATCTGTGCCCGCAGCAGCTTCATCGATTAAGACTAAACTTCTTGGTGAAAAATTATCCAATGTTTGTTGCATCCATTTCAATCGTGAAGAGAATGTACTCAAATCATTTTCGATAGATTGATCATCCCCCAGATCAACAAAAAAGCCATTGAAGATTGGAAGCTCCGAAGTAGGATCTGCCGGAATAGCGAACCCGGACTGCACCATCAATGCTGAAATGCCAAGAGTTTTCATTGCTACGGACTTACCTCCGGCATTAGGTCCGGTGATCATTAAACATAATTCATCAGAAGTAAGCTCGAGATTAAGAGGAACCACATCCTCACGATCTTCCTTCCTTAAACCTAGGTTTTTTAGCAATAGGTTTGTGTTGAAAGACTGTTTCAGTTTTAGATTGAAATGTGGTGATATAATAGGTATCTCACCTTTAAGCTTGATTGATACTTTCGCCTTGGCAGCTATAACATCAACTTGAGCTAATGTCTTAGCATTTTGGTTAATAAAATCGGAATTAGTTCGTACGTGATTGGTTAGTTCGCGAAGAATACGCTCAATTTCTTGCTGTTCCTCAACTTCAAATTGGCGAATCTCATTATTCAAATGCAGAGCTTCTACAGGCTCTAAATAAACAGTTTGACCCGTTGCAGATACATCGTGGATGAACCCCTGAATTTTTCTTTTGAATTCAGCTTGAATTGGAATAACCATTCTTCCATTTCTGATAGTAGCACCCTCATCAGAAGTCATTCCATCTTTATTCGCTTGTCGCATCAACCGGTTAATAGTTGAGCGGAGGTCGTTTTTCTTGGAATTAAGTTTCTTACGTATGGTTTTTAGCTGTGGACTAGCATTATCTCGCAACTCACCATTTTCAGACACTTTACCTTTTATAGAATCTTCCAGCTCTTTTAGTGATATAAGACCTTCACAAATTAATGCTAGTTGTGGTTTTTCTTCTTTTCGCTGATTGATAAATTTTTTCAGGAACCTAGAGCTTTGGCAAACCTTTAAGATATCAACAAAAGCGTATAACGGAATTAAACTACCTTGAGCACGAGATTGCGTTAAGTAATCTCTTATATCAGGAACTTCAGCAAGAGGAAAGGGATCGGGATCAAGTAAGATCTTTATCATTTCCTCTGTCTGAGCGAGTAAATTCTGTACAGTCCCAGAGTGGTTTGATGGATATAATTCTTCTAATAACTCTACACTGCGTTCAGATTGAGCGAGTTCAATGGTGGTTTTACGAAGTTGTTCGTAACCAAGTTTTTCTAAAAGTGTAGATGGATAAAGCTTCATCGGAATTTTTGGGAAATTAACCTTACGTTCTAAGTATCAAAGATAACTCTAAATTAGACCGGTATGAAACTCCCAATTTTCCAAGTTGATGCATTTACTGAGCGTATTTTTGGTGGAAATCCAGCAGCTGTGTGTCCATTAGATGATTGGCTGAAGGAAGAAACTATGCAGCAGATAGCCGCTGAGAACAATCTATCTGAGACTGCTTTTTTTGTTCAGAAAGGAAATGAATATGAGTTGCGATGGTTTACACCTGAGCTCGAAGTAGATCTATGTGGTCATGCTACACTTGCAACGGCTCATGTGCTGTTCGAGCATCTTGGTTATGATAAAGATGAAATTCATTTTCAAACAAAAAGTGGATTATTGATTGTAAGTAAAGAAGGTGAGCGATTGAAGATGGATTTCCCTACAGATGACATGCCTAAAGTAGATCCGCCTGCTGTACTTTTTCAAGCATTGGGAGTTCGTTCAGATCAGGTTTTTGCTTCGGATGATTATATGGTTGTACTAGATTCCGAAGAAGAGGTAAAAAATATAGCGCCGGATTTCAATATTCTTTCTGAAGTTAATGCGCGTGGTATCATTGTAACCGCACCTGGTGATGAAGTTGATTTCGTATCACGGTTTTTTGCCCCAAGAGCTGGAATAAGTGAAGATCCTGTTACAGGCTCTGCACATACAAAGCTAACTCCATATTGGTCTAAAAGATTGGGCAAGAAAACACTTGGGGCTCGTCAGATCTCAAAAAGAGTTGGAGCTTTAATGTGCATAAATAAAGGTGATAGAACAGAAATTTTCGGTAAAGCCATTACGTATATGACAGGGGAGATAACCATCTAATGAGCTTTGAACTACTATTGGTAATTGGACTTGTTGCGGGGATTGTTGCCGGACTTATGGGGGTAGGGGGAGGAATAATTTTTACCCCTGTTCTGTATTTTTTGTTTGATGAAGCCGGAGTTCAGCAACCCGTATTATGGACAATTGGATCTGGATTATTTTGCACATTTATTGCAGCTGTAGGTGGATCTGTACGTCAATTCATCCAAAACAATTTTTATCTCAAGGAAGGAATTCTGCTCGGGATTTTAGGGATGTTGGGAATCTATTTAGGTAAGCTTGTTATTACTTCGCCGTATTATAATAGAGAGCAATTCGCCATTTTCTTCAGCTTAATGTTATTCTATGCAGCTTTTATGTTATTTAGAAGGGGATCGGATAAAAGCGACGAATTTAAAAGAGCGTATACAGATGTTGGATTTAAAGCAGCGTTTTTTACGGGTGGTGTGGGTGGCTTTGTGGCTTCATTAGCGGGTGTTGGAGGAGGAGGAATTATGGTGCCTATTCTAAATCTTGTATTTAAACAGCCGTTTAAGAAAACAGTAAGTATTTCTCAACTGGGTATGGTAATAATGATTTTCTCCGGTTGGTTCCAGTTGGCACTTTTAGCTCCTGAAGGAATTGGTATATCTGAAACTACAATTGGCTTTGTTGATTTCGGGACATCGTTACCACTTTCTATTGGAGGATTAGTTGGGGGATTTGGCGGGGCTTTCCTAAACCAAAAGATCAGAAGAGATTACTTGCAGTGGGGGTTTGCTCTACTTGCAATGCTTATGGCTTCTAGATTAATTTGGAGTGTATTTTTAAAGTAGCTTGTTTATTTAGCTATGGTTTTACCTCGTGGAGTTCCTTCTCGGATAGCTAATTGACCACAACCTGCATCTATATCATCTCCTCTACTTCTTCTAACGGTAGCACGGACGTCATTTTTGGAAAGCTCTTTTATAAATTTATCCAAGCGTTCTTCTCTAGCACGGTGTAGAGCTACTCCTGCCACATTATTGTACATAATAATGTTGACCTTACTTGGAGCCCATTTAACAATTCGTGCCAAGTTACGCGCATCTTCCTTCGAGTCATTAAACTCATCAAAGAGTAGGTATTCGTACGTAAGAGGGCGCTCAGTTTTTCTATAATAATGACGAACAGCTTCTTCTAAACTCTCCAAATTCATGGAGCTGTTTATAGGCATGATCTTGTCTCGCTTTTCATCAGTTGGGGCATGTAGAGAAATTGCTAGATTGAAAGGCTCTTCATCATCAGCTAATTTCTTTATCTGTTTTGTAAGCCCAACAGTTGAAACAGTAATTCTTCTAGGAGAAAGTTCTATACCTAGTGGGTCAGAAATGATGGAAGCAGAATTAACCACTGTTTTGTAATTATGAAGAGGCTCTCCCATCCCCATGTATACAATATTGGTAATCTTTTTATCATACTCTTTTAAAGATACTTCATTGATATACTGAACTTGATCAACAACCTCACCATGAGATAAATTTCTGAAAAACCCCATTTTTCCAGTAGCACAGAAAGCACATCCAAATACACATCCAACTTGAGAGGAAACACACACTGTTAATCGATTTGCCACACCATCATCAAAAAAGTCAGGAATTAAAACCGCTTCTACTTTATAATCTGCATCTTCATCTGCTAGCTTAAAAAGGAATTTGATAGTTCCGTCTTTCGATTTTTGCTGTTGCGAAAGGGATATGCGATTTATGTAAGCAACTTCATTCAACTTCGTTCTTAAATCTTTAGAAAGGTTGGTCATTTCTTCAAAAGAAGATGCCCCCTTTTGATAAAGCCATTGAAAAATTTGATCTGTTCGAAAGCGTGGAAGCCCTAGTTCAGAACAGAAATTAGAAAGTTCTTCTTTCGTTAAAGATTTGAGGTCGGTTTTGTTAGTCATTTCCATACATCCAAGATAAGCATTAAGAAAGCTAACATCGACAATTACTAAAGCTAGTAATTCAAAGATTTTAATTATAGATGACAATGGTTAAATTCGAGTTTACATTCTATTTAAAATCTATTCATGAAGAAATTAATACTTTTTATAGCGTTTTCCTGCTCTTGGATTATGCTACAAGCTCAAAACAAAGAAAAGAGCTTTTCTGAAATCACAACATTGACACCAACCAATACTATAGGGGGTACAAGCTATCCTAGTGCGAGCTTGAATTTTATGCCCCCATCTTTTTTAAAAGTAGCGGGGGATATAAACAAAGACGGTTTTCAAGATTTTTACCATTCTGTTATAGCGGCTGATGCGACCACTAGTGATCTCGCAGATCAGGTTTTAAAGACAACGCTTTTCTTTGGCTCCTCTAACGGAATTTCAAAGGAAAACGTTAGGCTTTTTGATGATGCTACATCAATTTTTAAGAGAGATTTAAAGTTAATAGGTGATTTAACAGGGGATGGAATCCCAGAAGGTTTTACCTATTCAGACAGCACACTTAAAATTTATACCGACGCTTCTGGAGGTAACTTAACACAAGTAGGAAGTAAAGACCTGATATCAGGATTGTCGGTATTTACATCACGACTTGAAGTTAAGAATTATGGAGATTTTAACCGGGATGGCTATAATGACCTAATAGTTTACAGTAATGATGTGAGTAGCCCTCCTACCTCACACATTTATTTAATATACGGATCATCAAGTCTATCAGGATTAATTGTAAATAAAATACCTAATAATGCACATACAGCTTCAAGTGGTAATGGTAATTGGGACCAGCAATTCCTGTATTCAGATATTGATGATGATGGTGTCCAAGAGATTGTTCATATAATTGCAGGAACACAGTATTCGGATGGTCGGGTATTTATCTATCGATTAGATAGTAATGATGAGCTGTCAAATGTAACCGATTTCACTTTTCCATATGGAAGTTTTGATATGGATTTTCATGGACAAAATTCACCTCAAGTAGTGGATATTAATAAAGACGGGTTTAAAGAATTAGTGATCTATGTAAATGATAGAACTATTATTTTTACTGAAGACACAGTAAGGGCTGATGCTATTTATGATGTCTTCGACCGAAATGAATTTCTTGGGAATGGCTTCTCAATAATTGGGGATTATAATGGAGATACATTTGTAGATATATTAATTGAAGGGGAAACCCCAAGTATAGTATTTGGAAATTCTGAATTAGATTTAAACACAATCACCCCCAACTTTGGAGCGGGCAAATTCTCTACGATTACAAATACAAAAAATGACTCTAGTTTAGTAGGTGATGTTAATGGCGACGGGCTAGATGATTTGATATTAGAATTTTCTATGGAAAACAGTTATGGGTATAGAACGTTCTTCGGAAATGCCTCGGGTGATTTTACTAATACTTCTGAGATTTCTTACCCAACTCCCTACTTACCTTACGAGTTCTCTTACTACACATTAAATGCCGGTGATTTAAATAACGATGGGGTAGAAGATTATGGAATTGTTTATAAAGGTTCAGCTTCTGCTACAAATGCATATTCTAGATTAGAAATATTTTTTGGTGGAGACCTTTCTAAATCAACGCCTGATTTAATAATTAATCATCCTGATAAGTACGATATTTCAATGCCTGCGTCCGGTGACTTTAATGGAGATGGATATTCAGATATAGCTGTTAATTACCTAAATAAGACTTCTGGAATTAATATTTATTTGGGTGGGGGCAGCATGGATAACGATTCAGATTATGAGTTAACATTTAGTCAAATGTTTCCAGATCAGCTTGATGGTGAATGGTCTAATAGTACTTTTTCAGCTCTCTCAAATGCTGGAGATATGAATAATGACGGAATTGATGATTTGGTTTTTTCGTCATTTCAGGCTAAAGGTAAAACGTATTTATTGTTTGGAGGAGATAGTTTTTCAACCGCTCCAGATTTAGAAATAGATTTTTTTGCTACCAATATTGTATCTCTTAAAGATTTTAATGGAGACGGTATTAATGATATAGCCTTAGCATCTATTTATTTGGGTAACCCATATGGAAATACAGTACTGCTATTTCCCGGATTTGATTCTAAAACAAACGAGATTTTTTCTGGTGAGAATATCATTAAAATAAATGAACCAATTAGTGATGGGACTAGGGTTTTAACAAATTTTGGAATAACAATGGATGGAGGAGATTTTAACGGAGATGGATTTACGGATTTAGCTGTATCGAGTCAAAGTCATTTCCTAATACCTAGTTCTGGAGTTGCTAGCGAAGGGGTGGAATCTATTTATATTTACTTAGGAAGTGCAACCCCCGATAGTATTACTGATTATAAATTTGGATTAAAAACGAATCTTTTTGCTGGATATAAAAACACAATTCAAACTAGTCAATTATTGACAAATCATATAGGAGAATTAACTACAGTGCCAGATCAAAATGGTGATGGTACGGATGAAATTTTAATTGGAACTACACCTCAGTTTGTTAAAGATCCTGCCCTGGTAAATGAAAATGTTAAAACAAATGCAGTTCTCTATTATGGAGCCACAGATATTACACAAATAAATGATGATGGTGATATTTTGTTCAAGGCTCCAAACCCGTATTATGGGCTAGGCACTGAAAATAATAGCTTCCCTTCACAAACAGCTCATTCAGCTGTCGGCGATTTTAATGGTGATGGAGAGACGGATTACATGTTTACACAGGGTAATGATTTCAACTTTGTTAAGAGCCCCGTGTATGTATACAATTCTGATCAAACCACGGTAGGAATAGATAATGAACTAACTCAAGTCAGGGATTTTAAGCTACATCAAAATTATCCAAATCCTTTTAATCCAACAACAAACATAAATTATTCAGTTCCCAAACGAACAGAGGTATCCTTGAAAGTTTATGATGTAACGGGGAGATTAGTAGCGACAATAGTAGATAATAAAGTACATTCTGTAGGTAATTACAGTATAACTTTAAATGCTAGTGCTTGGGCAAGTGGTGTTTATTTTTATAGATTAGAAGCTGGTGATTTCATAAAAAGCCAAAAACTAACACTCATAAAATAATTGTGTGAGGGATTGTTCCAGCCCAAAAAGGCAAATTATTTAGTAAATAAAAAAGCCTCTTGCAAGATACAAGAGGCTTTGTGTTGTGGGTGAATGTCTAGTGATTTACCAGAACCATATCTCAATGATTGCAGCAGCACTTGCAACACCAGCTCCAATACCAGCGCCTACAGGACCGCCAACTAGTGCTCCAACAGCAGCACCACTAGCATCTGCACCAACTACATCACAGGTATTGCATGCTAGTTCAATAGCATCACCATCAGAGTCAGCATCAATTATTGAGTCATAGTAACCGTTTTTCTCTTGCTGAATGAATTCAGCATTATGCCAGTAGGCAGCAGAATAACGAGCAACAGCATATTGAGCTAAGAGTGCGTTTTTATGTTCGTCTTCAAGTTCTGAGCTTGCCATAACTTGAGCTTCTTGTTTTTTGGTAGTTTCAATAAATCTTAATGTTCTTTCAGTAGAGGTACCGCCATTTTCTTCATCCAAGATGTCGGTTTGTAGCGCAAATGGAATAAAAGGTCCGGTTGGATTAAAGATATCACAAAGAGCTGGGAACCAGCGACATAACTCATCAGTAGGAGTTGGGAAAATAGGGCCTGGAAGTCCTAAACCTAATTCAGTATAAGCTTCGAATAGTCGACTGTATCCTTGTTCATGTTCGCCATTATATTCCATGTCATTATCAGCATAGAAGTTTTCAATAACAATAGCTGCACGTTCCTGTGTAATAGCAGTATCTTCTGCAGTTGCTTCAACAAAGTAATCTAAGAATTTATTATGCATTGCGCCCTCTTCATCATATGGGCTTTCGGAGTTGCTCATTTGTTTAGCTGTAATCTCTCGCTCTTTCAGTTCATCTGTATTAGTTTCAGAATTTATATCAGCACATGATGCGAGAAGAACTACACTGAATAATGCTATAAAAGTTAGACTGAATATTTTCTTTAAATGTAACATAGGTTTCTCTTTTTTAATTGATGATGTTTTTGTTGTTAGTTGTTTGTTTGTTGTATTTATCTTTTTCATCTGATTGTATGTTTGTTTTTAGTTTGCTTTCACTAACAGTACACATCAAAGGGAGGACACCCCCTAGTCTTACAAAAGATTTTTTTGAATTTATTTTAGAGTGGAAGTCGCGGGGCATAAAAAAGGCCCTTTATATTTCTATAAAGCGCCTTTTGTACAGGAATTAATTTTTAAGGATTGACTAGGTGTCAATGCTCTTTGTCGAAAAAAATCAAATAAGAAATTCCAGTTATCTTGCAAAAGCTTTAGCAGCAGCTAGAAGTATGCCTCCATCTATACGCTGTTTGTAATCAGGATTTACGTAAGAGAATTTAATAGTCCCTTGTTGATCTACTAAAAATACTGCTGGTGCCGGAAGTAAGTGGTGATCGTAGCCGGAGTCTTTCTCTATATCAATACCATATGACTTATATCTTTCTACAGCTTCATCCTCCATTTTGAAAGCAATGCCAAAAGCTTGTGCAGCTTTCATTGGAGCATCAGATAAAAGAGTGTAAGTCAATTCATTCTTATCTAGAGTTTGTTTTAGAAGATCAGGTCTGTCAGCACTTATAGCGAATACTTGATATCCCTCATTTTTCAGATCTTTCTCAATTGTTTTTAAGTCAGCTAGATGTTTGTTACAATATGGACACCACCCACCTCTGTAAAAAACAAAAATGGTTGGTTTATCTTTAACAACGTTTCGAAGTTTTAAGGATTCTCCGTCAATATTTTTTACGGTAACATCCGGAATAGTAGAGTTAATGAGAACGGGTGTTACTTCTTCAGCTGATAAGGCATAATCTTGAGCAAGAATCGTATTACTAAAAAAAGGAATGATGGCTATCAGTGCAAAAATAAATACTGATCTATATTTGTAAGTCATTGTTGGTTAGTTGATTAAAATTTTTGAATGGAACATTCTGAGTACATAATTCATTGTAATAAGAAACTAATACAACTTTATAACAAGAAAATAACAAATGAATTTAGAAGACGGGTATAAACTAATTACAGAAAAACTGCAGGAATGGCTTAATACTGCTATAGAAATGTTGCCAAATTTAGCAGCAGCAATTCTCGTACTGATAATATTTTATTTTATTGCCAGCATTATTAAGAAGTATGCGGGTAAATTATTACATAAAGTAACTGTAAATAAAACTATAGTCGGTTTAGCACAAACTGTTTTAGGTGTAGCAGTTATTGGGGCAGGAGTTTTTATCGCGCTTGGTATCCTTAACTTAGATGGAACCGTTACTAGTTTACTTGCAGGTGCGGGTATTATCGGTTTGGCTTTAGGTTTCGCTTTTCAGGATATAGCAGCCAATTTTATTTCAGGGATATTACTTTCAGTTCGCCATCCTTTTGGCATCGGTGACATTATTGATAGTAATGATTATTACGGTACTGTTCAGAAACTCAATCTTAGAAACACGGTCATTAAAACCCCTCAAGGTCAAATTGTATATATACCTAATAAGGAAGTTTATGAAAATCCATTTACTAATTTTACAAAGAACGGAGAGCGTAGAATAGATCTTCAATGCGGAGTCTCATATGGTGATGATCTAGAAAAAGCCAAGAATATTACATTAGAAGCAGTTGGTAATCTAGAACATGTTGATAAAGATAAAGGAGTAGAATTTTACTACGAAGAATTTGGTGGTAGCTCTATAAACTATGTAGTACGCTTTTGGGTGAATTTCAGAACAAATCCAGACTTCTGGTCACCGCGCAGTGAAGCAATTATGGCTATCAAAAAGGCGTATGATGAAAATGATATTATGATACCATTCCCAATTAGAACACTTGATTTTGGAATCAGAGGTGGAGAAAAATTAAATACAATGATTAAGTCGGGTAAAAATGTAGCAGAAGATTAATTAAAGTCTGCTGTTTACCACATTATTGTAAATAGATCCGAAGTTGAATTGAATTCCAAATGAAGCTCCGAAATTGTAGGAGGTTGCTTGGTTCTTAAGATTCAGCAATACTTCTGCATCGGATGCATCACCGGCTGGTATAGAAAGCTGGTCATTGATGATGGAATATCTTCCAGAGGCATTAAAACTGAATAATCTTGAAACACGCATGTTAATACTAAGATTAAAATCTAATCTGTTTTTGGAAAGATCATGCATGTAATTTCCAGCTTCTATTCTTCCATTAATTCCGCCCCAAGGTTGGGTAAAACGAGTATTAATGGAAATTTCTTGACGAAGAAGTAATTCCTCTGTTTTATTGAAAATCGTGGTGTCAGTATAATAGTTTTGTTCTACTAACATTCCATAACGGAAAGTTACTTCGCGGCGTGCAAATTCTGAGTATGGAAATAAACTGTACTCTATTGTTGGTGTTGCTCCAAATCGAAGGTCAAGATTATCCTGAGAAGAAGACCTCACTCTTGTGTATCCTCCAAAAGTCCAATGATCTGATAAACTACGGGCAACCATTCCAAACATATTCTGTACTTCCGTTATGAAAGTATCAGTTTGTTCGTTTCCTAATGAGTCTTCACTTACAAATTGTCTATTTCTATAATTCTGCCAGTAATCAAGCCTCACCTTCCACTTTTCAGTGGTACGCTGAGCTTCAAAATTTCCGTTTAGACGGTAATCTTTTTTAGATTCTTCTCCACTTATATTTGTGCTGGCACCCAATTCAAAATTCCATCCATTCCAAGGATCTTCAGTATCCTCCTGTATAGATGTATTATCAGCTGAACCCATGAAATTTACCTCAAGATCATCGATGACTTCCTTGTTTGAGAGGTAATGAATAAGACCAAGGTTTATGTAGCGAACAAGTTTATTTCGTCTAAGCTCGTCAGTGTCTGTTTTGGAAGAAATGAAAAGGAGCTTATTGTCCGTATCGTCATATTCACCCAGACCAAAAAACTCTAATGTATATTGACGCCCACCGCCTCCGGTACCTTGAGTTGTTACTAACAATTGAACTTCAGCAACGCTTTGATCTCTAACAAAGCTAACGAAATTTATTTCACTTCTGATAAATGTTTCATCACAGTTTCTACAATCTAAATATACAGTAAGTGTTGCATTGTTAGACTGTGCAAAAAGTGAAGATGAATAAATTAGGATGAAAACGGGGAGTAAAAAGAGCGCTTTTTTGAGAATCATTAACTGGTATGTAGAAAATTTAATAGCACTAAATTTAACAACCTTTTAAGAGAACATCTGCAAAAAATGTAAAAAAATAAATTTTAATAGGGGTTAATCTAAAATGATCTGAAATGCAGTCATGGCAAGAATAGCTAAAGTAACCCAAAGCCCAATGGTGTGTGGTTTACATTTCTCTAAAGCTTCCGGAACAAGATCAGCAAAGACCATCCAGATCATTGCGCCGGCTGCAAAACCTAGCCCAAAAGGGAGGTACTCTCTAAATGTTTCGACAAAGAGAAAAGCAGGAACTGCCATAATAGGTTGTGGAAGACTAGAAAAAATACTCCACCCGGCAGCTTTGATTGGGCTAGTTTCATTAGGTACCATTACCAAACTAATGGCCAAACCTTCCGGGATATTATGAATAGCAATTGCAATAGCAATAAAAACACCAAATTCCATGGTGTTTGCAAAAGAAACACCTACACTAACTCCTTCTGCGAAAGAATGGACAGTCATAATTCCTAAAAAGACGAGCATCTGCTTTCTTTTTCCGCCAACAACGTCCGTCAAGCCTGGAGTTGAACGTCCTTCTAACCACCTATTGGCAAGTACAACAAGTATAACCCCCGAAAGCATGCCAATTAAAGTCATCCATTCACTTTCATTAAAGCCCTCAAAGATCAAACTATAACTTGCTGATAACATCAATCCTGCTGCAACGGCGTTCGACTTTCCTAAAAATGATGGGGAAATTTTTTTAATAAAGAAAAAAGGTAAAGCACCTAAACCTGTTGCTAAAGCAGTAATTAGCGAATAAATAAATACTTGAAAAATGGGGTTTCCTATCCAATCCATAAAAGAATATAGGGAGCATTAAACTAGTAAAACATGAATTCTAAAAATTTAGAATTGAATTAAATAGAGAAGGATTCTAATAAAAAACAAAGAGATGAAATCGTTATACTTTATTGAATATCAAAATCGGAAGGTGCATGTTACATCAAAGTCGTCGTTTTGTTCGGCCGCGACAAAAATTGGTTGAATTACTTAAAGAAAAAGGCATTAAGGATACTAATGTATTGAAGGCTATTGGTAAAATTCCGCGCCATAATTTAGTAGATACGGCACTTCACCATCGAGCATACGCAGATACTGCATTACCTATTGGTTTGGGACAAACTATTTCTCAGCCTTACACAGTAGCAGCACAGACAGAGTTGTTGGAATTAAGAAAAGGAGAGAAAATTCTTGAGATCGGAACAGGTTCCGGATATCAATGTATGGTACTATGTGAACTAGGAGCAGAGGTGTATAGTGTTGAGCGACATAATGAACTGTATCATAGAGCGAAAGAAGCGATGAAGAACGAAGGATACTCACCTTTGTTGAAATGCGGAGATGGTACATTAGGCTGGACAACTTATGCCCCATATGATGGCATAATTGTTACTGCCGGCGCCCCTGTAGTTCCGGATGATCTCATCAAACAATTAAAAATTGATGGGGTCTTAGTAATACCTGTAGGTGATGACAAAACACAGAAAATGTTAAAAATAACGAGAGTGTCGGAAACTGAATACAAACAAGAAGAATATGAGAATTTTAAATTTGTTCCTCTGATTGGTGAAAAAGGGTGGGGAGAATAATGGAAAAATCTAATAAGGATGTAACGTCCTTTAAGGAAGCTCCTTTTTTAGTGATCAAAGGATTTTTGATGGGATCGGCTGATATTGTTCCGGGAGTTAGCGGTGGTACAATGGCGCTGATTCTGGGGATCTATGAACGTCTACTAAATGCTATTAAAAGTGTAAATGGAACATTTCTAAAATCCTTTTTTACATTAAAATGGAAAGATGCACTTACTGAGTTGCATATAAAGTTTTTGATATTCTTGTTTCTTGGAATTTTTTCAGCGCTAGCTTTTTTCACTAAAGTTGTACCGCTACAAATATATATGTTTACACATCCTGAAATTGTATTTGGGTTATTCTTCGGGTTGATTCTTGGGTCTATCTACATATTGTATAAAACATTAAAGAGAATAGGATGGCAGGAAATACTCATGAGTATTGTCGGTGTTGGCATAGGCTTGTGGATTGTTACCCTAGTACCGGCTGATACTCCTGAAAACCCGGCATTTGTATTCCTAAGTGGCATGATAGCTATCTGTGCTATGATACTTCCCGGAATATCAGGTTCTTATTTATTACTCATTATGAGAAAGTACGACTACTTACTTACAAATATTGGGATGATAGGCGGTGCTGAGACCATGGAAGGAATTATTGGATTGGTACCCTTTATGCTGGGAGCTGTAGTAGGATTAGCAGCCTTTTCAAGATTCTTATCTTGGTTATTGGGAAAATATCACTCACAAACAATTTCGATATTAATTGGGTTCTTAATAGGATCATTATTTGTGATTTGGCCTTATCAGAATAGAGATTATGTAGAGCAGGTTAGAGAGGTAGAAGAACTAGCATATAACAGTGAGCGAGTTCAGAACTTGATAGGTGTAGAAGTGAATACAAACCTTCCTGAGTATGAAAGATTAGGCGAAATAGCTGAATCGAATGAAGAGGGGATCGTGACAATTGAAGTTGAGACAGTAAAAAGGAAAATGATCAAATCTCATCCTTTTGTACCGAGAGTAAGTGAGGACGCAGATCCGGCTACAAATGTCTGGGGAGGAATAATCGGTATGATAATTGGATTGGTTTTAGTAAGTGGTTTAGACCTGCTCAGAAAGAAAAGCTAGATTAAAAAGTAGAAACTTTATCAGTGATAACTAGTTCTAATTATAAAGAGAATTAAATATCGCTATTATGAAGATTTCAAAAGTACTTATCCCCACTGACTTTTCTGACAATTCAAAGAAAGCTCTAAAAGCAGTTAAGATTTTTATAGACTTATTTAACTGTAAAGCTGATGTTATTCATGTGGTGCCGTTGTCTTCGTATCTAAATGATAGTATTAGCAACTTAGGCTTACCATTAGATATGGGTGGAGATATTTATCCAAAAATAGCAGAAGAAGCTAAAAGAAAACTTTCCGACTTCTCAATAGAATATTTATCTGAAAGTTCAGCTGGAGAACTATTAGTAGAAATAGATAGAAAAGCTTCGAATTCTATTATAAGTCACGCAAAAGAAGGTGATTATGATATGATCATTATGAGTGCAAAAGGTGGACACTCAACAGACTTATTACATGGAAGCACAACGGAAAGCGTTCTTAGAAATTCCCCAATTCCTGTACTCGCACTAAGTAACGAGTTTCACTATGATAAGATCAAGACAATATTGATACCTACAGATATTTCTGATTTCTCGTTTGAAATTGTACCTATAGCATTTGAATTAGCAAATAAATTTAATGCCAGTATTAACTTTCTAAATATCGTTGAGCTGTATAATTATGGAATGAACATGCAGCCTACACAAGCGCCGGCTGTTCCGCAAGATGATAAATCCTTTGATAAAGAGAATTTATATTCCGGATTAATGGATAGGCTAGAAGTTTTCTTTAAAGAAAATACCAAAGATCAGTTTTCAATAAAAAGACATGAAGAGCTTTATTATGATGAGATCGTAAAAACATCGGGAGCTAAGAGTATTTCAATACCCGTACGAACTGTAATAAAGAAAGGGATGGTTGCTCACCGTGATATTATAGAATACGCGAATGAGTATGCGGATATGGTAGTAATGAGTACGCACGGAAGAACAGGGCTATCGCGATTTTTCCTAGGATCTACAGCAGAGCAGGTTACAAAAAATTTGGAAGCTCCTCTATTAACAATGAAGCCAAGTGTTGGAGATTAGTTTCATGAAATGAGTGATAATAAATCGGGCGGCAAGTGTTAACCTTGGTATGTAAGGTGCAATTTACGAAACCTGATTTATTTTATTATTTCTCAAATCAAAATCATCTGATAATAGATTACATACCCTCCGGCAAACACGAGTAAAATGCCGGTAATCATCTCCATGTGAGGGAGTATTTTTCTCAGGTATTTCATGAAAAAATCACGAGCAAACGTAGAAAGTAAAATAGCGGTAATCATCATCAAGCTGATGCCAAGGAAATAAGCAAAAATATAGCTTCCACCTAATAACAACGAGGGAGCTGCAAGTGCTTGTGTAGCTACTATAAGAAAAAGAGGGAATAAGCATCCTAGAGCGCCAATTGCATAAGCAACGCCAAATATAAAGGCTTCCCAAATTTCGGATTTGCTACTAGTTTGATTTACATTCACCGAAAAGGTGATACTTTTACCAGCTATCATCAACCCGCCAAGTACAATTAGAATGCCACCCATACCAATAGTAACCCATTTCATATAGGTTTTAAGAACTTGGCTAGCTAATACAATGAAAACCCCGGCAATAGAGTAAACTATTAAAATTCCCAAAATACTAAGAAAAGCGAGTTTAAGTCCTCGCCTAAGTTTAGTATTAATTTGTTGTTCACTTTCGCCGGTTCGGGTGATGTACGCTACTATATACCCTGGTAATAAAGCCACCGCGCATGGAGCAAAAAAAGCAACTATACCTTGTAAAAAAGAAAAATAAACGAACTCCATAAAAGAGGCTGTTCGTCATTGCTTATTTAGGTAGTAATAGATGCAAATACCAAATAAGCAATAACAGTTAAAGAAGTATGGATTAGTTAATTAAGCAAGCTGTCAAAAAGCTCACGATATTCATTTGCACTAAGAGCCATTTTGTTTTTTCGGAAAACTATGTTACCGGCTCTGTTAACTCCAACCGTAGTTGCTTGACTAGCGACATCATAATCTAACATAACTTCTGGAAGTCCGCGTGTAACGGGGAAAGTAAAGCCTTTCTCTTCTGCCAGTGCTTTCATGGTTTCCTCGTCATCGGTGGGATCTATGCCAACTGCAACTAGAGTAAGTCTGTCTTTATATTCTGGGTACACTTCAGAAAGTGAAGGCCAGTTTTTTGCACATACCGGACACCAAGATGCAGTAAAATAGAGTACTACAGGTTTATCGTTCTGTAACGATTTTTCTAGACTAATGGTCTCACCGGAAATAGTAGTTACTTCAAAATCAGGAGCTTTCTCAACATCTATAGTAGAGGGAGAAGGATTAGTCTTATCTTGTTTGCTTCCACAAGCAGAAACTAAAAATAGGGCTCCAATAAATAGTGCTAACGATCGAAAGTAAGTTGTTTTCATATAATAGTTGAATAGATTTATAAGAATTATTTCAATGATATAGTAAGTATAAAACGGGCTTAATTTGTCACGAATAGTTAACATAACTGTATCGCTTTTGTAAAAATAATAAGCTCTATAGGCTAATTGGTTACATCAGTTAAAAAATTCTTAAAGGTTTAGTACATTGAAATTAAAATTCAGAACTAACCTTTGATCGATAAATATGGCTGATACAATTGGAAGAAATGATCCATGTCACTGCGGAAGTGGAAATAAGTACAAGAATTGCTGTTTGAAGAAAGATAATTCTTCAATGAAATCAAATGTAGGTGTGGGTGTACTGATAGTTGTGGTTCTATTAGGTGTTTGGCTTTTAGGGACAGCTCTTTCAAATGATGATGGCGCCATAGATTGCCCAACAGGAAAAAGTTGGTCTCAGGCACATCAGCATTGTCATTAGATTGTCACTAATGAGAAGATTCTATTTATTACATAACAACTTAGCTTTTATCCAAAAAAGAGCTTTCAAATAGATTCTAAACCTTGTAACTTTGACGCCTTCATAAAGGGCCCGTAGCTCAGTTGGTTAGAGCAGTCGACTCATAATCGATTGGTCGGGGGTTCAAGTCCCTCCGGGCCCACATTGTTAGTCAAGCTGACAAATTTAAAAGCTCATTTCATATTTCTTGAAGTGAGCTTTTTTTATATAACCGAGTTATTCTTTCAAAGAAAAGAGACTTAATAAGAACACTCTTGTTGATCATTTTTTCGGTGGAATAAAGAAGCGAAAATTTCTGTTCTCAATTTTTTTTACAAGAGTAACGCAAGTTTTGGAAATAGGTGTCTCCTAATAAAGTGTACAAGATACATTCACAATCATCAAACAGGAGAACGTCATGAGACAATTCACAATAGTAACACTTCTTTTATTATTAGTAGGTTCAGTAACAGTACAGGCACAAAAAAAGGACAGACCTGAACGCAGAGCCGAAATGAAAGAAAGAGTTGAGCAAAGAAATGGAAAACAAGATCGCAGGCATCGCGGCCCTGAGTCAGGAATTAAAAACCTTGATCTAAATGAAGATCAAAAAGTACAAATGAAAGAAATTATGATGGAAGGTCGAAAGGACATACTCCCGTTAGAAAATGAATTGGGAGAGAAAAGAGCCCGACTCAGAACCTTGTCATCAGGAGATACTTATGATGTAAAAGCACTCAATCAAGTAGTTGATGAAATGAGTGAATTACAAGCAAGTATTAAGAAAGTACGGATAACTCAGAAGGATGAAATCAGAAATATTTTGAATGATGAACAAAAATTTATTTTTGACACAATTCCAGATAGAAAAGAACGTTTACATAAAAGAATAGCGAGAAAAAAACGCTAAAAGTTTAGTTAGTTGATAAGAGAAAAAGCCACTTTTTGTAATGAAAAGTGGCTTTTGTTTTTTACAGACCTGTTAACATTTTTTCCCAATCTCTAGTATATCAGAAAGAACTCCCGCAGCAGTTACATCTTTTCCGGCACCCGGACCTTGAATTACAATAGGTGAAGAAGAATATCTCTTAGTGTAAATCTGGATCAAATTATCAGTGCCTTTTAAATTGCCAAGTGGCGATTCAGTAGCTACTTCTTTGATCCCAATATCAATGCCTTCAGGAGTAAATTCCCCTACATATCTCAATCTTCTATTATTGACCAGCGCTTTAGAGTTTCTGCTTTTCCAATGAGTATCATAAAAAGAAATGTGATCAAAGAACCCTTCTATTTGGTGATCAATAAGTTCTTGAGGGACTAGAGACTCAACGTTAATATGCTCCCTTTCAAGTTTATATCCACAAGTTCGTGCAAGTATTAAAAATTTTCGAGCTACGTCTTCTCCTGAAAGATCATCACGCGGATCGGGTTCTGAATAACCCAATTCTTTGGCATTAGTAATTATTTTACTGAACGGAACTCCCTGCTGAAGTTGATCAAAAATATAGGTCATGGTTCCTGAGACAACTCCGGATATTTTTGTAACCTCATCACCGGATTCTACCAAATTCTTTACGGTATTAATAATTGGTAATCCTGCTCCGACTGCTGTTTCATATTTATATTCAGCTCTTCCGGAACGAGGAAAACTAGCCAGTTCATCGAAATAAATTTGATCTAGTGTGTTAGCTCTTTTGCTTGGGGTTGCAACATGAACACCGTGAGAAAGAAGTTTAGCATATTGGTATGCAACTGCTTTACTCCCGGTAGCATCTACAAAAATAATAGACTCCCTATCGGAAGAAGTAAGTTGATCAATAATCTGATCCCAGTCAGTTACATCGTTCGATATGATCAGGTCAGAAAATGGATCTTCCTGATTTGGGTTCCAAATGACTTGTTTACTGTTGCAGAGTCCTAGGATTTGTATATGAACTTCAGGATTATTTAGCTTTGCTATTTGACGTACCAAAGTGCCTCCAACGGCGCCTACTCCGGCAACAAATAGATAAACTGTTTTCCTTCGGAAAGCTGAATCTAGGTCGTTTTTCTTTTTTGATTGAAGTGTAATACTCATTATGACTTAGAAAATGTTTTTAAGAATGAAGAGAGATGGCGGTTAATTTGATTGAACTCTATTAAAAAGGCATCGTGCCCATGAGGAGAGTTGATCTCTTTATAGACAGAATTTGGGATTAAGTGAGCGAGTTCTCTTTGCTCATGTACCGGATAGAGAAGGTCTGCGTCAACACCTATTACTAAGCCGGGAATCTCAAGCTGAGCCAAAGTCTCTTTAAAAATTCCTCGGTCTCTTGAGATATCATGAGTGTCCATGGCTTGGGTTAACCGTACATAGGAATTTGCATCAAATCGGTTAGCAAGCTTTTCTCCTTGGTACTTCAAGTAAGATTCTACTTCGTAGCTATTCTTTGTAGAGTTATAACTACGCCCAAACTTGGTTTCATAGTTTTGAGCAGATCGATAGGTGATCATTGCCATTGCTCTTGCAGCAGCTAATCCCTTACTTGGTGGAAATTCAGAGCTGTAATAGCCATTGTTCCAATGTTCATCAGCAAAAATAGCCTGTCGTTGTGCATGGCTTATACCAATAGCCCAAGGTGAATGAGACTTTCCCATAGCTAGAATTGCGAAGGAACGAATCCTTTTATCCATTAATGCGAATTCCAATGCGATCATACCGCCCATAGAACCACCAATAGTAAGTTCTACTCCTTGTATTCCTAGAAAATCTAGCAAGGAAATTTGAAACCGAACGATATCCCTAATTGTAATTACAGGAAAATCTGCTTGATATGCTTTGCCGGAAACTGGGTTAATAGATGTTGGACCAGTGGAACCATAGCAACTACCCAGATTATTGATGCAGAGCACAAAATGTTTGTCAAGATCAATGATTCCCTGTTCGGAAAATAAACCTGAAAACCATTCTTCAGCATTAGAATGACCTGTTAATGCATGAAAAATTAGTATAACATTATCTTTGGTTTCATTAAGTGTTCCCCAGCTATTCCAAGCGATATCTAAGGAAGAGAAATCAAACCCGGATTCTGTAGTCCAGGTTTGATCGATAGTAGTAATATTTGGTGCAGATGACATTAAAATTCCCTGGTTAAAAAATCTAAACAACAACTGCTTCTTTTGATTTAAGCAGCGCCTGCTCAAAATCAGCAATAATATCATCGATGTGTTCGATTCCAACTGAGACTCTGATCAAATCACCCTTTACACCTGAAGCGGCTTGCTCTTTTTCACTTAGTTGCTGATGAGTAGTTGAAGCAGGGTGGATAACAAGTGTTTTTGCATCACCAACATTAGCCAAATGGCTTGCTAGCTCGACATTATCAATGAATGAGCGAGCAGCATCAAAACCACCTTTAACTCCAAAAGTGAATACAGAACCAAAATGATCTTTTTTGAGATATTTTTTTGCTCTTTCGTGATATTCATGGTCCTCTGAACCGGTAAAGTTTACCCATTCAATCAACTTGTTTCCAGAAAGCCATTTAGCTAGCTTTTTAGCGTTTTCATTGTGGCGTTCCACTCTAAGTGAAAGTGTTTCCAATCCTTGAAGAAGAAGAAAGCTATTAAATGGAGATTGAGAAGCACCAAGATCTCTTAATCCTTCAACACGTGCACGAATTGCAAAAGCTATATTTCCGAAAGGACCTTCTTCGCCAAAAACTTCCCAAAAATTTAATCCGTGGTATCCGGGAGAAGGTTCGCTGAATAAAGGATATTTTCCATTTCCCCAATTGAAATTACCGGCGTCTACGATAACACCACCGATAGATGTCCCATGTCCACCAATCCATTTAGTAGCTGAAGCAGTGACAATATTTGCGCCATATTTTATTGGCTGAACAAGTGCTCCGCCGGCTCCAAATGTATTGTCTACAATGAATGCAATGTCATGCTTTTTTGCGAGAGCTGATAACCCTTCAAAATCTGCAACGTTTCCTTTTGGGTTTCCAATTGATTCAACATAGATGGCTTTGGTATTTTCATCGATATGTTTTTCAAATGCTTCTACAGTGTCTTGTTCAGCAAAGTTAACATCAATTCCGAGTCTTGGAATCGTAACTTTAAACTGATTGTAAGTTCCTCCATATAAATTTTGGCTAGACACGATATTGTCGCCTTGTTGCGCTAGATTGGTAATTGCCAAAAATTGTGCCGCTTGTCCTGATGCGGTTGCAACTGCAGCTACTCCACCTTCTAGCGCAGCAATTCTTTTCTCAAATACATCCGTTGTGGGATTCATTATCCGAGTGTAGATATTTCCGAATTCACGAAGCCCAAAAAGGCTGGCAGCGTGTTCTGTATTTTGGAAATTATAGGAAGTAGTTTGGTAGATAGGTACTGCTCGTGATCCTGTTGTAGGGTCTACTTCTTGTCCGGCGTGTAGTTGTAAAGTTTCGAAATTTTGTGAACTCATTGTATTTGTAATTTTTGATTTATAATTATAAAAAAACCCCTTTCGGGGATGAGTCCGAAAGAGGCTTACAAATACAAGCTCTTCGCACTCATCTTTCTCATCACATAAGTTTTATGTGACAAGCAGGATGTAGCACCTTTCCTAGTACAAAATTTGTACTAGGCGGTTGCCAAGGCTTCAAAGGACCTGATCCCTCCACCTTTCTTGATGAGAATGCATGATGTAAAAGAACGAATGAAAACTAACAGCCAATAAAAAAGTCCTTCAGATCATTCACTCTAAAGGACTTTGAAAATTTCTTTTCTAAATATGAAGCCCTACTAGTGAAGTGTTTGCATATTGCAACACATACACATCATTTCCTGGGCGATATATTGGTTTGTTAATTTCATTGCATCAAGGTTACGGGTAAGTAAATTTTAATGCAAGGATGAATTTGTTTTTTTTCGGGTGGGTACATTTTGTAAAAATTTAAACAAATAAGTTGAGGTATAAACAGCCCGTTTTTAGGGTATATCATATAATTACTATCATTTCAAATGATATCATGATCTCTTCTTTTTATTTGGCTCGCATGTGTTTATAGAAACAGCACTACTTGCAATTTTTGATTTTTCTATTATTTTTGATGAAGTGTTATGGGTTAAAAAATGAAGTATGGGGTACAGAACAGAAACTGAAATTCTGAAGACGCAGGTTCAAAGCTTGTATATTTTAGACAAGCTTTTTCGGAAAAACTTCGATTCACTTCAGGAGTTAGTGGATCTGATGCCAGGCATATTTCATGTAAATGATAAGAGTGATCTCACTATTGGGCATCTAAATAAAGCGGGAGAAGAATGGGGCCTGCTTTCAAAAGAAGAGATCAATAACATGGGTTTTGAGTATTTTGAAAAGAACATACATCCCGATAGTCTGAAGTATGTAGGGCCAAGGTTCCTTGAGTTTTATGAGAAAGCAGATGATGATCAACTTCATGCAGAATTTCAGAAAATTCTCAATCCCAGGACTGGAGAATTCGACACTTTCTTTACCGTTTGTAAACCTTTCAAAGAGCATAATTTATTGCTCACTTCATCTAATCCGATTTCAGGAATTGATTCGGTAACACGCAGAATAGAGCGTATCGCCGGCGAGGAGATGTATGTGAGAAAACATTTTGACGAATTCCAATCGCTTACAAGAAGAGAAAGGCAGGTTTTAACTAGGATAGCGCAGGGATTTAGTAACAAAGATATTTCGGGACAGCTGTATATAACTTTGGAGACGGTGAAAAGTCACCGAAAAAGTATTAAGAAAAAAACGGGGATACCAACAACGGCAGGATTGGTTCAATTTGCAATAGCCTTTGAATTAATCTGAAAAAAATCACCAGAAGTGGGGATTTACAGCATCGATGGAATCGAATATTTTAATAAATAAAAAGACATCATGAAAAAAGTTCTCTTTTTACTCATCGCTGTATTAGCAACTCAAATTACAACTGCACAGAACATCCTGATAGTTGATAAATCATTGTCAAATACGTTGGGCGATAACTACTATACAGATCTTCAGGCTGCAATAGATGCAGCTGTATCCGGTGATATTATTTATTTGATGCCCAACACAAATACTTATGGGAATATCAAGATCAATAATCAATTTAATCTTACGATAATTGGTGCCGGTTATAATGCGGCAGCGGCTTCGTTAGACAGACCTTACCATAGTAGAATCCTGAACCTGGAGATGAGAAACTCTCATAATATAACTCTTAAGGGATTGTACATAAATGGAAGTGGGGGATTTGAAATAGGAAATGCATTAGATAGTGAATCCACTAACATATTAATTGATGAGACATTTATTGCTCGAATGGATATTCATAGAGCAAATAATCTTACCATATCCAATAGTTTTATTTATACTAGTTTTGATACCGGTTTCTCTGAAAATATATCAGTTCTGAATAGTGTGATTCGTGTTTCAACGTTTCAATCCGTACAGAATACTTCATTTGAAAACTGTTTAATCACAGGAGCAAAACTTAGTGGTTCAGTTACCGGCTCAATTTTTAAGAACAACATCTTCGCGAATAATTCTACAACTAGTGAAGGGCCAATCTGGGCAAATAATAACAATACTTTTATTAATAATTTCACAACCACTCCAATTTCATACGATGGCGGTAATAATACAGGCTCTGGAAATATTGGAATAATTATGGGTTTGGATGGTATTTTCGCTGATGACAGTGTACGCGCAGATGTTAATTGGAGTTCTGATTGGCTATTAACACCAGAGCATGACCTGATAATTAACGGTGGGAGTGATGGCACAGATATTGGGCCAACCGGGGGTACAAATCCTATGGATGGCTCACCTATTTTTTCTCTGCCAACGATATATGAATTAAGAATTCCAACTGAAATTAAAGCCGGTGAGGATATCGAGGTTACCATCAAAGCAAAAGGGAATTAAGTCGTGAAGTTCCTTGCAAACGTATTGCTGGTGATGCTTTTAGCTTCACCGTTAATGGGACAAACCGTGACTCAATTGGAATACTTTTTCGATTCTGATCCGGGTTTTGGAAATGGTACTTCTATTCCCGTAACGGAAGTAGATGGTGAAGTGATTTATGAAGGCTCCATTATGACTTCGTCGCTATCCAGAGGATTATACACACTTTTTATTCGGGCAAAAAGCAGTGATGACGAATGGGGATTAACCATCAAAAAACTCATTTTAGTAGATCAGGGAGAAGCAAGAGAAATAGAAGCTTTGGAATATTTCTTTGATGAAGATCCGGGTCACGGAAACGGGACAAGCATTTCAATTACCGCATCTGCGCAAATCGATAAAGAGGCAATGCTTAGTACTGAGGGATTATCAGTAGGTTTGCATACAGTTTTCATCAGGGCAAAGTTTACAGATGGAAGTTGGGGTATGCCTATCAAAAAACTGATACTGATCGATCAAAGTGATCCTGTTTTAGTTAGTAATATTATATCTGCAGAATATTTCTTTAATACTGACCCCGGTTTTGCCGCCGCTACTCCCATTTCTGTTGATGCAGGAGCCGATGTTGAAACCACGTTTACAATTCCTTCAACAAACCTGCCGATCGGAGATCAGATCTTGTTTGTGAGAGTTATGAATGCAGACAGTGTATGGGGAATGTACTCTTCTGAAGTTTTTAATTTATCAGAAGTGGCCAGTTTATCTTTTGAATCATCGGATACATTAGAATATTTTCAGGATAGTCCAGAACTGCTAATAGCCGGTGATATGGGTATTTCCTCAAGTACTGAAATTTCAGCTGACAGTGCTGTCATAAAAATATCGAAGGGTTTTCTGGAAGAAGATTCATTATTCATAGAAGAGCCGGGCTCACTTGACATTGATTCTGTTGAAAGTGGAATAAAAATTTCAGGAAATGCTTCTCTGAAAACCTATCAGGATGCTATAAAGACGGCTTATTATATCAATAATAACGAAGTTTCAGAGAAAGCTGACACCTTAAAGGAATTCTCTATAACCGTGTATTCCGGAGCTTTTGCATCAGAAGCAGTTGTACGATATGTAGAGGTATTAGATCATATTATGACATCCAATGAGGATGAACTGGGTTTGCCAAAAGAATTCAGTTTAGAACAGAACTATCCAAACCCATTTAACCCAAGTACAAATATTGAATTTGCGCTACCAAGACAAGCGGTGGTAAGCCTGAAAGTGTATAATCTACTTGGACGTGAAATTTCAACGTTGGTAAGCGGTCGAATGAGTGCCGGAAATCATAAAATTGAGTTCAATGCGTCGGGTCTTTCAACAGGACTTTATTTTTACCGAATACAGGCAGGGAGCTTTATGCAAACAAAGAAGATGATGCTGATCAAATAAAGATAAAAATAGATAGCTTGTGGAGAGGATTTCTATATTCTATAAGTTGCCATTCCTGTAGATGTTATATAATTCGATGATAAAACTACGGCTGTCATCCTGAGCGGTCCAAATCAGTCCAATGATTTTTGAGTGTGCTACGCCGAAGGATCTCAAATTTAATCAACGTTTGAGACCCTTCGCAATCGAAATTATACCTTCAAAAAAATCCAGGCTCAGGGTGACAGGATTTACATCATGTCAAAACTGTCATCGAATTAGCTAACATCTACAATTCCTCAGCGAAGGCCGGAATCTGGATTTAAATTTTAGCTAAAGAATTATTGCAAACTCTTTAGTATTTCTAAATCAATACCCGAAATTTCGCACCATATTTTCATTTTCACGCCACTTATCTCGAACTTTTACATGGAGATCGAGGAACACTTTTCTACCTACAAACTCTTCAATGGATTCCCGAGCAGCTGTCCCAAGTTGTTTAATAGCTCGTCCGCCTTTTCCGATGATCATTCCTTTTTGAGAGTTTCTGTTTACGATCACTTCCGCGTTGATGTAGTCCAGATCTTCCCGTTCTTCATAAATGATAATATCCACGGTAGCTGAATATGGAAGTTCTTCATGATATTGAAGAAAAACCTGTTCACGAATCAATTCAGCAGCAAAAAACCGAACCGGATGTTCACTCAGTTCATCTTTAGGATAAAACGGAGGGCCGGGTAAAAGTAATTTAGAAATGCTTTCCATCAATCCCGGAACACCATCACCATTTAGTGCAGAAATGTAAACGGTGTCATTAAAATCGAAATAGTCATTCAGATCTTTAGCCAGTTTTTCTACTTGCTCTTGGCTAGACTCGTCTACTTTATTAATTACCAAAACCACAGGCTTTTTCATCTGTTTTAAAGAATCAAAAGCATATTCAGGCATATTGTTTTCCTTTGCTTCAACTATGAAAAGAATCACATCGGCTTCTTTTTCAGCTTTTTCAACAAAGCGCATCATTGCTTTTTGAAGCTCATATTTTGGATGGATGATTCCCGGAGTGTCTAAGAAAATTATTTGTGAGTTTTCCTCAGAATGAATCCCAATTATCTGATGACGTGTGGTTTGAGCTTTATGAGTGGTTATGGAAAGTTTTGTCCCCAGAATCTGATTCATCAGCGTAGATTTACCAGCGTTGGGCTTTCCTACAATGGCAACATAACCGGATTTATGTGCAACGGAATCACTCATTATAACCTTCTATTAGTTGTAGATAATTTTTGACTGTTTTTTCTAATCCTTCAAAAACGGCATCACTTATTAATGCGTGACCAATACTTACTTCATTTAGATGAGGGACAGCTTTTAAAAACGCAGGTAGATTTTTCTGATTTAATCCATGACCGGCATTTACTTTTATACCAAGTTTATGTGCTTGTATTGCAGCGTCTGATAGTCTGGTAAGTTCTTTAGTTGCAGCTTCATCTGATCCGGCATTGGCGTAGTTACCGGTATGGAGTTCAATGGCATCTGTTCCTAGTTCAAAAGCGAGGTCTATATCCTCTGGATTTGGATCTAAGAATAAACTGATCTCTATATCTTTTCCACGAATAGATGGAAATACTCGATTTTTAAAATCATCAAAAACTACGGGCATATTCAAACCACCTTCAGTGGTAAGCTCTTCTCTACCTTCAGGTACAAGTGTGCATAAATGGGGATTTATTTCTTTAAGAATAGAAAGCATTTCATCAGTCGCTGCCATTTCAAAATCTAGCTTACCGGATACAATTCTTTTAAGCTCAAGAACATCTTCATCTTTAATATGCCTTCTGTCACCGCGTAAGTGAAATACGATTCCTGCCGCTCCTGCTTGTTCGCATATTTTTGCTGCTTCGCCGGGATTTGGATAGCCTTCCCCTCTAGCGTTTCTTAAAGTAGCAATATGATCTATATTAACTAGTAAATGCATTAAATTGCTTTAATTTAGGATAAATTTTTATTCGATTTATACTACATTAAGATAACGATTATAAATCAGCTTTTTCATCTAAAGACGTCAAATGTCAGTAAAGCATCTTTTATTAGTTTGGGTATTATTTGCTTCTTGTGGTTTAGTAAAGCGGGGAACAGTTCCGTGGGAGGAAAGAACTAAAAAGACCGAAGCGGAAAAACCCCCTGCCATTACAAGTCCTGAAGCAGCTCTCACAACCTCTACAGTAGAATCAAGGGCTCTTTCCAAAGATGAAAAAAAACTCAGAGGTAAGTTAGACGAAGCTTTTAAAGATTGGAAAGGTGTTCCTTATGTATTGGGAGGGAATGGTTATGATGGGGTAGACTGTTCTTCCTTTTTGCAGATTGTTTTTGCTGATTATTTTAATGTGCAATTACCAAGGGTTACGGGAGATCAAATCAGGTCGGGTAAGTCGGTTAAGAAAAATAATATACGAATTGGTGATTTAGTGTTTTTTAAAACGGGTAGAAAAACTTTACACGCAGGGGTTATGATTAATGACCAACAGTTTATGCATGCATCAACAAGTTCAGGTGTTATGATTTCAGCTCTTCAAGAAAGATATTGGAGTGACACTTACTTAACAACAAGAAGGGTACTATGAATAATTTGGATAGTAGGGATAAGCTTAAGTTATTTGAAAGTGTTTTTGAAAATTCAGGTATTGCTATTGCTTTAGTTCACGCTTCGGGGGAGTTGTTTAGAGTTAATAATTTTTTCTGTGAATGGCTTGGATACTCAAAAGAAGAAATGCTGAGTATGACTTTTGCGGAATTTACACATCCTGAAGATGTAGATGCAGACCTTGAGTTATACAAAGAATTGATTGATGGGACACGAGATTACTATCGGCTAGAAAAAAGATATATCACTAAAGGAAGCGAAATAGTATGGGCTGATTTATCTGTGTCACTGATAAGGGATGACCAAAATGTGCCGCAATATGGCATCGGAATGGTAAAAGACATTACCCCAAGTAAAAACAAAGAGAAAGAATTAACTGTTAAAACCGAAGAGCTTCAAGATGCAATAGACACATTAAAAGAAATACAAGAGGTGTCTAGAATAGGAACTTGGGAGGTGGATCTAATTACGCTAGAAATTAGCTGGTCGGATGAAGTGTATAATATCCACGAAGTAGAAATTGGGACTCCTTTGAAGGTAGAAGATGGGATAAATTTTTATAGAGAAGATTATAGAGAAGAAATACAGTCGGTGATAGATGCAGCCATCGAGAAAAATGAGAGTTGGGATGTTGAATGTGTTTTGGTCACAGGAAAAGGGAAAGAGATATGGGTAAGAGCAATAGGCTATCCTGTTTTTGAAGGTGAAAAATTAACGGCTCTGCGGGGCTTGTTCATGGACATTGATGAAAGTAAGAGAAAATCCCAATCATTAGATGAAGCAAATGAAAAGTTACAACTCTCGGTTGAAGCCGGGCAAATTGCTATTTGGATATGGAATTTAAAAACCAATGAATTAGAGTGGAATGATAAGGCTTACGAGGTATTTGGTGTAGAAGAAAATGTTGAACCAAACTTTGAAATGTTTTCACAGATGATTCATCCCTCAGATTTGGAAATAGTAACAGAAGCTACAACTAAGACTTTAGAAACAGGAGAAAGGTTTGATATTGTATTCCGGTTTAATAAACCTGACGGAACGGAAGTAATATTAAGTGGACGAGGAGATTTAATCAGAGATTCAAAAGGATCTCCTGCCCAAATGATTGGGATTAATCTCGATATTACAGAGAGGATGAGGCTATTGGAAAGTATCCGACTAAAAGAGTCTCAGCTCCGTAGCTTTGTTGAGCAGGCTCCAGCAGCAGTGGCAATGCTGGATACGGAAATGAAATACATTACAGTAAGTAACCAATGGTTCAAACAATATAATCTCGATAAAAAAGATCTTATCGGTATATCTCATTATGATGTTTTTCCTGAAATTAAAGAAATGCCTGAATGGCTAGAACAACATCAAAAAGTATTAAATGGGGAGGAACTATCAAATCCTAAAGATAAAATAGTTAGGCAGGATGGTACTGTTCAATGGATCAGTTGGAAACTTATTCCATGGCTTAATGAGCCAGGTGAGATAGGAGGGATGATCATGTATACAGCAGATATTACATCAGAAGTATCATACACAGATAAATTAGAAAAAGAAGTAGCTAAAAGAACAAAGGAACTAGCTTCTGTAAATGAAGAGTTGGAATCGTTTAGTTACTCAGTGTCTCATGACCTCAGAGCTCCACTTAGATCTATTAATGGGTTTTCAGATATTTTAATCGAGGATTATGAAGATAAGATTGATGAGAATGGCATTAGGCTTCTGAAAATAGTTAAGAATAGTGCTGTAAAAATGGGAAAACTAATCGATGATATTTTGCAGTTTTCTAGGCTAGGGAAAAAGTCTATAAAATTTGGAAGCCTAAATATGGAAATGATTTTTAACTCTGTTATTTCTGATTTAAATGTAGAGTACGCCGATAAAGAAATAGAAGTTGAGATTACCCCTTTACATAATGCAAGTGGAGATACTTCGCTAATAAATCAGGTTATTGTGAACTTAATGTCAAATGCTTATAAATACTCTGCAAATGATGATAAAATTTCAGTTATTGTTAATAGTACAATTGAAGGTGAGTATATAGAGTATTTAATCAAAGATAGCGGGGTAGGTTTTGAGATGAAATATCATGACAAATTATTCGGAGTGTTTCAACGCCTTCATGCAGATTCTGAGTTTGAAGGAACAGGGGTTGGGCTAGCAATAGTTCGTCGTATAATTGGTAAACATGGAGGTAGTATTTGGGCAGAAAGTAAAATTGGAGAAGGATCAACCTTCTATTTTACGTTGCCGAAAGAAGCTCCTAAAAAGTAAAGCAGGTTAAGATGGAAGTAGATAAAACAATTGAAATTCTATTAGTTGAAGACAGTGATCAAGATGCTGAATTGGCACTACGAGCACTTCGGAAAAACAAAATAAGCAATAAGGTAACTCGTCTTAAAGATGGAGAAGAAGCCTTAGATTTTTTATTCGGAGAAGGCGATTTTGAGGGAAGAAGCATATATAATCAACCGAGAGTAATACTACTAGATTTAAAAATGCCAAAAGTGGATGGGCTTGAAGTCTTGAAACGGATTAGAGGAAATGAAGCAACACAAACCCTTCCCGTTGTTATGCTAACATCATCAAAAGAGGAAAGAGACCTTGTGAATAGTTATAAATTAGGTGTAAACAGCTTTATCGTAAAACCGGTGGAAATTGATTCTTTTACAAAAGCGGTTCGTGATATCGGCTTTTATTGGGTTATTCTAAACGAAATGCTTGAACACTAATATTAGTATATAATTCACTATACCTTGAAATGAAAATCAAATTACTCTTACTAGAAGATTCTGAGCTTGATGTTGAGCTGATGCTTCGAGAACTTCGGAGTATGGAGAAAGAGTTCGTCTTTAAAGTAGTAGATACTTTAGAGGATTTTGAAGACTCTTTTTTAAGATGGAATCCAGATGTAGTTGTTTCAGATTTTAACTTGAGATCTTTTTCGGGGGAAGAAGCGCTAAGTTTTGCTAAACTCAAGAGTCCTAATATTCCCGTAATTATATTATCTGGCTCTATAACAAAGAGTATTGAACTAACCCTGTTAAAAAATCGTGCTAATGATGTTCTAACTAAAGATAATTTAAAGCGATTACCTTATGCCATTAAGCGTGTATTAAATGAAAAAGCAGACAAAGAAAAGCTTAATACTACTTTATATGAGCTGGCTGGTAACCTTAAATTTCAAGAAGCTTTAGCTGAGATTTCACTAAATTTTAATTCCTCTGGAACATTTGAGGATAAGATGAATGAAGCGCTACAATTTTTGGGTGAAACGGCCGATGTTTCAAGAGTTTATGTGTTTGAAGATTTTGATAAAGGGACGAAAACAAAAAACACTTTTGAATGGTGTGCTAGCACGGTTGAACCTCAAATTCATAACTTACAGGACGTAAGTTATGAAGAAGGAATGCCCTCTTTAAAACCATTATTGAAGCAGCAAGGCGCAATGATAGCGGAAGATATTCAAACTCTTCCGCCAGACATGGTAGCAGTTTTAGAACCTCAAGACATTAAATCGATTATAGTATACCCTATCAGTGTTGGTGAAGAATTCTTTGGATTTATAGGATTTGATGAGGTTAGATCGGAAAGGAAATGGAATAAGTCTGAAGATAAACTGTTGAAGTCTGTTTCCGGTATAATTGGTAATGCCTTTAGTGAGTATTTATCTGAGCAAAAGCTGATAAAAAGTAATGAAGAACTAAACAAGCTGTTAACAGAAAAAGAGCTTTTGGTTGGTGAAGTACACCATCGCGTTAAAAATAACTTAGCGTTGATTTCAAGCTTCTTACAACTAGATCAAATGGGGCTAGGGATAAAGGGTCAAGACGATATTATTTCTGCGAATGTTCTTCGAATCAAATCCATCGCAATTATTCATGAAATTATTTACGAAGGCGGCACCTTTAGCAATATACCTGTAGTAAAAACATTAGACAGAGTGCTAACAGAAAGTTTTAGGCAGGAAAAAGAAGAAGAGATAAAGGTGGTGGTATCTTCTAGCAAGAAAGCGATTGAATTTAATATCAATCAAGCAGTTCCGTTTTCCTTACTTCTAAGTGAAATGATCTTTGAAGTATTTAGACTAAAAAAAGAAATAGGTTATCAGCCAAGTGATGAACTAAAAATTGATGTTACTCAAGATGAAAATAAAATAAACATCAACTTTCATGATGCTGAATTTGCCAGAGTAGTTTGCTTGTTAAAAGAACATAATCAGTACAATTTTTCAGAGATTTTCAAGGTGCTTAGCAAGCAACTTGGAGCCAATATTTTAAGCTCTGAAAATAAAGAAATATTATCTATTCAGTTTGCGCATAGAGATATAAAAGGAGCGGGAAGCTCTCTAGTCTAAGATCACAGCTTTCTTTCATCAAAGATATGACGCATCATCTGCTCGTAAGCTGGGGTTACAACCATTTTTCTTCTAGCCATCATAGCTTTCATTACTTCAAGAGCTTTATCAAACCGAAATTCCGGGTTTTTTAATCCATCTACCCATGTATAAGATTCAATATACTTCGGAGGGAACCCTGATGGGAAAATATTGGACGAAACTCCACAAGTAGTACCGGTACTGAGCATCGTATTAATAGATGTTTTAGAATGATCACCCATTACTGTTCCAAAAAACTGAAATCCAACTTTATATGGTTGCCTAGTTTCCCAGTCTTGTACTCGAACAAAACCATAATTATTTTTTAGGTTTGATGTATTAGAGTCAGCTCCGAGGTTACACCACTGTCCAAAAATTGAATTGCCGGAATACCCATCATGGGCTTTATTGGAATATGAATGAAAGATGGTAGCAGAAACCTCGCCACCTACTTTGCAATGAGGGCCAATAGTAGTTCCATCATAAATTCTTGCTCTCATCTTTATTGTAGCATTATCACAAATAGCTACAGGCCCCTTAAGAATTGCACCCGCTTCTATTACAACATTTTCACCAATATAAATAGGCCCTTTTTCTGCTATTAAGATTGCTCCGGGTTCAATAATAGCAGAATCGGATATGTAAATATTTTTAGGTGTTGTTTGTATTACATTCTCATACTTTTTATTTGAGTATGTTTTACTATCAAGAAGTTTAAGATCATTTTCAATTTGTGCAGTATTAATACTTAGCATGTCCCACAAGAATTCAATATATGTCGGCCTAACGTTCAATTCTATTTTTTTAGCTTCATCTAATACAGATGGGATAATTCGAGTGGGTTTCTTTGCCAAGTAAACCACCAATTCATTTTCATAATACAGCGCTTCGTTATTTTTTAGCTTTTTTATCTTTGAAATTAATTCATCGGAGGGTAGAAATCGTGAATTGATATAATAACAAGGCGCTGAAGAATCAGGTTTTGGGGATGGGAAGACTTTTTTTATGTGATCGGGAGTTTCCCATGAAACTAAATTTGGTTTTAAATTACGAGACCATTTCTCTGAAATTGTGAAAATACCAATTCTAAGATCCCAAACAGGTCGTGTTAAGGTCAAAGGTTTAAAATGTCGCGAAATCACATCTTCAAAAAAGCTTATCTGCATCTGTAAATAATTATGGACTTAAGTAAATTTTGTACTATTTAATATCTATATTTATGGGATAGAGTTAAAGTGCTAATTAAAAAATATATATGTGCGGAATAGTAGGCTATATCGGAGATAAGAAAGCTAGCGAAGTTATCATAAAAGGCCTTAAAAGGCTTGAATATAGAGGGTATGATTCAGCAGGTATAGCTTTCCATAACGGTTCTATCAACATTAAGAAAGGGAAAGGGAAAGTTGCCAAGTTAGAGGCGATGCTAGATGAGAGAGATCAAGCTACTTTAGGAATTGGGCACACAAGGTGGGCAACTCATGGCGAGCCTAATGATACAAACTCTCATCCTCATACAAGTAATTCCGGGAAATTAGCATTAGTACACAATGGTATTATAGAAAACTATAATTCTTTGAAAAAGGTATTAGAAAGTAAAGGACATGAATTTTACTCTGAAACAGATACCGAGATATTAGCTAAGCTCATAGAAGATATTTACAGTGAACATCCCGGAGATTTTAAGAAAGCAGTACAACTCTCACTTGCTCAGGTAGAAGGAACTTATGGTATTGCCATTATCCATGCAGACCTTCCTGATCAGATCATTGTTGCTCGGAAAGGATCCCCATTACTTATTGGAGTTGGAAAGGGAGAAATGTTAATAGCATCAGATGCTTCAGCAGTTGCCGAGTATACTGATCAAGTTGTGTATTTAGATGATGGAGAAATAGCCGTAATCAAAAAGGATGGATATAAAGTTCTCACATTAGATGATAATGCGCTTATAAAAGAAGTGCATGAGTTGGCAATGAGCTTGGAGGAGATCGAAAAAGGTGGTTACGACTACTTTATGCTCAAAGAGATTTTTGAACAACCCAAAGCGATTTCTGATTGTTTGAGAGGACGGTTGGATTCCAAGAAAGGAACGATAACATTGGGTGGTATTAAAGATGTTATAGATCAGATTGCCGATGCTAAACGTATAGTTATCGCGGCTTGTGGTACCAGTTGGCATTCCGGAATTGTGGGAGAGTATTTATTTGAATCTTTGGCTAAAGTCCCGGTAGAAGTTGAATATGCTTCTGAGTTAAGATATAAGGAACCACTTATAGGTGAAGGAGATGTAATGATCGTGATCTCCCAAAGTGGTGAAACCGCAGATACATTAGCAGCTCTTCGTCAAGCTCAAAGAAATGGAGCCTTAGTAATTGGTGTAGTTAATGTAGTTGGTTCATCGATTGCTCGTGAAACGGACGCAGGAGTTTACATACATGCAGGACCTGAAATTGGAGTAGCTTCTACAAAAGCGTTTACGGCGCAAGTTACAGTGCTTACACTTATGGCAATTCAGTTGGCTCAGTACAAGGGCACTATTTCTAAAGGAAAAGCAAAGTCTTTGATCAATGGATTAGCTCAAATACCTGAAAAAATGCAACAGGTTCTTGATAAAAGTAATGAGCTTGAAGCAGTTTCAAATTTATTTTCTTATGCCCCCAATTTTTTATATCTGGGACGGTCAGTTGGTTTCCCTGTAGCCTTAGAAGGAGCTCTTAAGCTTAAGGAGATTTCATATATACATGCAGAAGGGTACCCAGCTGCAGAAATGAAGCATGGCCCGATCGCACTTATTGATGATATGATGCCTGTAGTGGTAATTGCAGGAACACATCATACCAATGATAAAATGGTGAGTAACATCGAAGAAGTAAGAGCTCGTAAAGGACGTATTATCTCTGTTATAACAGAAGGTAATACTGAAGTGGAAAACTTATCAGAGTTTTGTTTTTCTGTTCCAAATGTTGAAGATGAATTATCTCCCCTTCTGACAGTGATTCCTCTTCAAATCTTATCATATAATGTCGCTGTGAATAGAGGGTGCGATGTTGATCAACCAAGAAACTTAGCGAAAAGTGTTACAGTGGAATGACAAAGTGATTTGCTTTGAAGAAAAAGATAATGTGGATAACTTGTTTTTAAGTCAAAAAATTGGTTCTTTCAATTCCCATTCAAAATTTAAGGTTAGTTAAAAGAGAAATGAGAAACTGGAAGGCGTTAATTTTTAAAATTACAGTTTTAGTGTTAGTCGGTATTGTAATTTTTACAGCCTAGCACAAAATTTTACATCTTATCAAAAAGTTTAGAATTCTATCTAAATGGAAGATTAGCGTCTATGAGTGAGAATATTGATTTAACCTACTTAGAAGAAGTAACTGGTGGTAGCACTGAAATTATTAAGCAGCTACTAGAATTATTTCTAAATGACACTCCTGATCAAATTCAAAAGTTATATAATAATTGCGCTAAAGCTGACTGGGACGAGGTCAGAGCAGATGCCCATAAACTAAAACCTACATTTCTTTATGTTGGGCTTAAGAACGCTCATGAATTATTAGCTCAGATTGAACATGGCGCAAGGAGCCGTGAGTATTTAGATAAGATTTCTGAGATGATAAGATCAGTAGAAAATGAGTTCGAAAAAGTTGAGCCGGAGATAAGATCTACTATTCAGCAGCTTGATTCTTAACTTCATAGATCATCTGAAGATGATCGATTCCATCTACTTCATAAATCTCACTGTCCGGATTAAAACCGAGTTTAGAATAATAATCTGTTAACTTTGCTTGAGCTTCAATTCTTATTATGCTATCAGGGAAGTTATTTAAGCAGTAATTAATGCTTTCTTGGATTAATATTTTTCCATGATGACCTCCCCTAAATTGGTTGGCTACAATTATTCTACCAATAGAAGATTCGTCTTTATATTTAATATTAGGGGCAAATATTCGTGAATAAGCAGCTATTTCATTCTCTTCATAAATGAGGAAATGAATGGATTTGTCATCATAACCATCAAAGTCTTCATAGATACATTGTTGCTCAATGACAAATACATCTTGCCGCAATTTCAGAAGATCATATAACTGATGTGGTGTTAAGTTCTCAAATGCGATAAATTTTTTTTCCATCTTTACTAAACAAATTTGTTTTGATTTCGTACTTAGCTTCGAACTTTAACCAAACTATACGATTATGATCTGGGCTTGGCTTCTAAATAGTGTAGCAGTTTTTGCAACAGCAAAAGTACTACCTGGCGTTGAAATTAAAAACTTTTGGAGTGCAATTGTAGTAGCAGCACTTCTTGCCATTGTTAATACTTTTCTAAATCCTATACTTCAACTGGTATCACTTCCTGTTACTATTATAACTTTAGGATTATTTGCACTGGTGATAAATACATTGATGGTTATGCTTGTTGATGCATTGGTAGAAGGCTTTAAGATAAAAAACTTTTGGTGGGCATTTATCTTTGGTATAGTTATGTCTTTGATAAGTGGAATCTTATTCCGCGTATTTTAGAAAATAAAAAGGCAGATTAAATCTGCCTTTTATAATAACTAAATTTTTAAGATCAAAGGTTGCTACAAATAGCCTCAGTAAACGAGTCTGTTGATCCCTTTCCTCCGATATCCATTGTGCAGGCTGATTTCTTTTCAACAAGAGTTTTGTATATAGCCTTACGGATATTTTCAGCAATCGTCTTTTCATCTAAATGCTCTAACATCATAAGCGATGAAAATAAAAGTGCAATAGGATTGGCTTTATTTTGTCCTGCAATATCAGGAGCTGAACCGTGAACAGCCTCAAACATTGCGGCATTATCACCGATATTTGCAGAACCTGTAACACCAAGTCCACCAACTAATCCAGAGGCTAAGTCAGACAAGATATCTCCGAATAAGTTTGTAGTTACAACAACATCAAATTGCTCTGGTCGCATTACCATTTGCATGGCCATATTGTCAACAATCAAGTCTTCAAACTCTACATCGTTATAATTCTCAGCAACTGAGCGTCCAACTTCTAAAAATAATCCTGTGGTTAATTTTAGAATGTTTGCTTTGTGAACAAGAGTAACTTTTTTCTTCTCTTTTTTACGTGCGTACTCAAATGCAGCAGTTATGATCTTTCGACTGGCTTCTTCTGTAACAACGGCAATACTTTCTGCGTGCTTTTTGGCATCGTCAACCCAATGCTCTTTACCAATATAAAGTCCTTGAGTATTCTCTCTGAATATCACCATGTCAACAGACTTGAATGGGGTATCCACATTTGGAAGCGTTATAGCAGGTCTAATGTTACTGTAAAGATTGAATCTTTGTCTCAAAGCAACATTAATAGATCTAAAGCCTGTACCAACAGGAGTTGTGAGAGGGCCTTTCAGCGCAACTTTATGCTCTTCAATAGCTTCAATAGTTTCATCAGGAAGAGGATTTCCAAGCTTTTCGTAAGCTCCCAAACCTGCTTCACATTCAACCCAATTTATTGGAGCTCCAGCTTCTTTAAGGATTTTCTTTACTGATGCTGTGATTTCAATTCCAATTCCATCACCCGGAATAAGTACAACGTTCTTCATGGAGAGATTTAAAAAATTTCTGAGTTTTATTATTTAACAAAGATAAGGACTATAAAAGTTCTTTGTAGAGTAGATATGCAAAAAAAGATTTAATTAGACTAGAATTAAAGCCGATCCCATACAAACTGAGGAGTGAGTTTTGCAACAAGCGCGACTAAACGCCAACGCTTTGTGATATAGACACGATTCTTCTTTTTGTCTATTGCGGTTATCATCTGACGAACGGCCTTATTAGTATCCGCAACCCAGAACATATTCCTATTTCTAGCTGTCATTTCAGATTTAACAAATCCCGGACGGATATCAGTAACTGTAATATCGGCGTCCACACGTTTTGCTTTTTGCCGAAACCCAGTCATATAATTAGATATAAAATGTTTGGAAGCAGTATAAGCAGCAGCAGCGTGCAAAGCTATGTGTGAAGCTACAGAAGACATTCCTACGATCTGTCCATGACCTTGCTTCATGAAATAATCAAAGGCAAAGTGGCATCCATGTGCAAATGCTAGCACATTTACTTCAATAGTGTTTCGATCTGCTCGCCAGGGAGCTATTGTTTTAGCAATTCCTACACCGGCATTTAGAATGAAAATATCGATACCACCCATTTTTTCAGCGAGACCTTCATATACATTCTTTGCTTTTTCGAGGTCGGTGACATCAAGTGTTTCTATATAGGCGTTGTCACCAATTTCAGCTTTTAACTCTTCCAGTTTGTCTGTTCGGCGACCAATGAGCCCAACTTTACATCCTCTAGATGCATATTGTAAGGCGAGCTCTTTTCCGATTCCAGAAGTAGCGCCTGTTATAATAATCTTTTTAGACAAGTTTAGGCAGTCTGTAATTCAGGGAGCTTATATTTAGCAAATTCAAATAATCCAAAGAGAGCTCCGCAATAGAATAGATCACCTAATACAGTCATATGGAAAAAAGGAATTGCAGCAGTATAACATGCTACTAAGCCCGACAATGTGAGACTATATGTAGGAGTTGTTAACCATACTCCAAGGTTGGAGATTATAAAGAACAAGATTGACGCGGATAATGCACCACCAACTACTCTTTTTAAGTTCACTTTTTTAAGGATTAAAACACCGGCTAGAACGATTGCGATCATTGCTCCGTATGTCCAGTAGAATCCGGGAGAAATAAGGACAAAGCCAGTATAGTAATCTGCATACAGTATATTATTCACAAAAAGGTCGCTAATAAAAAATGCGAGCAAAGGAAGAGCAAAAGCTAATTTTTTGTTCGAAAAATATGCAGCTCCAAATAAAGACATTGCACCGATTGGAGCAAAGTTATATGGATGTGGAATCATCCTGGAGATAGCAGCTAAAAGTAAAAGTCCGGAAATTATAAGTAATCGCTTGTTCATGTAATTTTTTTTAAGTGATGCCTTAAAATAAAAAAAAGCATCGTCTCAATGAAACGATGCTTCAAATTCTTTTCAGAAAGTTTTTATTTAGAGTTTAACTCTAAATTCAGTTTTACTGTTACTTGCTTTCCAACAACGGCATCAGATACAAAATCACCTGTACCAACACCATAGGTATTACGATCAATCATAAACTCAGATGTAATTCCGGCAACTTTACCACCTCTTGGGTGATCCATAACACCTAATAAAGTAAAAGGCATTTCAATTTTCTTAGTTACATCTTTAATAGTTAGATCACCGTGTGCGACAAACTTGTTATTTCCTTTAGATTCAATTTTTGAGCTTTTGAAAGTCATTGTTGGATACTTTTCAGCATCAAAAAAGTCAGCAGTTCTCAAGTGATCGTTTCGGTTTGAGTTTTTTGTATCAATACTATTGATCATTACTTCAACGTCGATCATGCTTTCGCTGAGGTTTTCAGGATCGAAAGTTATTTCTGCAGTGTAGTCACTGAACGTACCATCAACAGGAGTAAAGAAGTGACGTACTTCAAAATTAATATTACTGTGGGCTTTGTCTACGGTCCATGGTGTAGATACATATTTAACTGCGGCAATCGAAAGAACGCCGAAGATGGCAAGTGAGAGTACTTTAAATGAGTTTTTCATTTGTTTAATTTTTTATGGTTTATTGATTTCAGCTGTATAACTAAAACTAGTCCTAAATAATTTCATTCAATGTTAAACTATTTTTAAGAATCAATGAAATTTATTATTGCTATGAGAGTGATAGACAAATGTGTTATTTGGCAGGACTAGTAAATTTGTTGCCTTTTATCCTAAATCGCCAAGGTAGTTTTACGTTTTCGCCGGCATAATCTACTCCAACTCTGGGGCTTGCTATAATCTCTGAATCTTTAATTTGGATATTTCTGTCTTCAATCCAAATTACATTATCACAAAGATCAGCACCATAGTGATCAGTAGTAATGCCTAAAGCTTGAGAGGCAATCCCAGGACCACCACCAACTGATCGTTCTAATTTAGATTTTCTTCTTCGCTTTAATATAGTATCGATTCCATCCAGCGGTTCTATCCCACGAATGAGAACGGCATCAGCATTTCCCTTTGAATTCGTAACCACATTGAATAAATGATGAATTCCATAGCAGAGATAAACATATGCAAAGCCGGGATCTTCAAACATAATTTCAGTTCGATCAGTTTTCCCATGAACATAAGAGTGGCAAGCGTTGTCACAGCGTCCATTATATGCTTCTGTTTCTACAATCATTCCGGTTGTGAATGCACCCTCAAAATTTGTGCATAGAACTTTGCCTAATAAAGCTTTTGCTATGGGAACAGGGTCATCTCCAGTATAAAAACTTCGATTTAGAACTTTGGACCTCATTAATCTAAATCGGCGTAAGGGTTGTCAATTACAGTAGGCTTGTGACTTTTGTAGGTATCGTAATAAGCTTTTGCAATAGTTGCAGAAAGTACGAAGAGAAAAGCGCTGTAAAAGATCCAAATGCCTATAACAATAGCAATAGCGTATCCTTGATAAAAATATCGATAAGAACTAAAAGCGTATTCTAGATATCCACTAATTATAAAGCGCGCTACTTCGAAAAGAAGCGTATATGATAGTGCGCCAATGAACGAAATATTACGGTCAATTTTCCTCTCGCTTAGATATCGGAATACAATATAGATCACTACAAAAGTGAAAAGAATTGGTACCAGAAAATTTAGAAAATCGTAAATCCAGGGAAGTTGAATAACTATTTCTGTGAAAGGAACTTCAAATTGGCTGAGGTTTATAAAAGAGACGAATGAGATAATGAGCGTTAAAAAGAATATGAGTGCCCCAAATATGCCAAACCAGAAAAAATTATATACTACTTGCATAACGGGATGCTTGCGCTCTTCAATATCAAATACATCAAATAGCACATGTTTCACCGCATGCATTAATCCTTGGGTAAAAAATAGGAGAACGATCGTACCTACAATTCCAAAAACCTGTCGTGCACTTACTAGAGGATTGAGAACATTTTCAATTGTTTGAGATCCTTGAATTACATCAGAAGTTTCTGCTTGGTAGGAAAAAGATGGCAGGAACTCGCTTCCATATTGTATGATGAGATCGAGTGCTTCGTCATAGCTTAGAACATAGCCGACAATCGATATCATAATCAAAATAAATGGAATGGAACAGATAAAAAGATTGAAAGTGATAGCAGAAGCGCTAAAAAAGAGGTCTTTTTTACCTACTATCTTTATCAATCGATCCCAAAAATCTTTGAATGTTTGCAAGCTTACAATGTTTGTTTCTCAAAGGATTACCTTCAAGCTATTAAAATATACGTGTTACAATTCTAATTCAAAGCAAGAATGTGCATAGTTTTTAAGTCAATTCATTGGTATGTTTCAAGCCCAAAATTTATTAAAAGTTAGCGTAGACAGAGTTTAAAGAGGTATGGCAGCAAAAAAACAAACTCCTTTAATGAAGCAGTATTTTGAGATCAAGGATAAACATCCGGGAACTATTTTGCTGTTTAGGGTAGGAGATTTTTACGAAACGTTCTCTGATGATGCCATTTTGGTTAGTAAAGAATTGGGTATTACGCTTACAAAAAGGAATAATGGAGGAGATCAAACTCCATTAGCAGGATTTCCTTTTCACTCGTTGGATACTTATTTGCCCAAACTGGTAAAAAAGGGACATAAAGTAGCAGTATGCGATCAAACTGAAAGTCCTGATGAGGCAAAAAAAGCAGGCAGGAAAATTGTGACTCGTGAAGTTAGCGAGATAACAACTCCCGGAGTTACACTATCAGAAAAACTACTAGAGCACAAACGAAATAACTACATCGTTTCACTACACTGGGAAAAAGATAGAATAGGTGTGGCTTTTTCAGATATCTCTACCGGAGAGTTTGGGCTAAGTGAAGTTAGTGAGCGAGAGTTAAGCAGTCTTCTTGCAGCAATTCAACCTTCTGAGGTCCTGGTTTCAGCTAAACTGAAGAATAAGCTGGCTAATGAATTTATGAGCTTCAATATCACTTATATAGAGGATTGGGTGTATGAAGGAGATTACGGCTATAAAATTCTGACCAAGCATTTCGAAACGCATTCGCTGAAAGGTTTTGGGGTGGAAGAACTGAAAACTGCTCAAGTCGCAGCAGGTTCTTTGATGCATTATATGCAGGAAACTCAAAAAGCATATTTACGTCATTTGCGCAGATTATATGCGTATGAGAGTAATGAGTACATGTCGCTTGATCCTGCCACGAAAAGAAATTTAGAGCTTACGGCAAGTATTCAAGAAGGTGGTGTTGATGGTACGTTGATCTCCATCATGGATAAAACCTGTACGGCTATGGGAGGGCGATTACTCCGCAGATGGATAATGCGTCCGCTTAAGAGATTGAAACCAATTCAACAACGATTAGATTCTGTTGAGGTATTTTTCTCCAATCATGATGCCAGAAGTCAACTTCGGGAAGAGCTAGAACAAGTTGGGGATCTTGAACGACTGATATCCAGAATTTGTGTGGGCAGAACGAATGCCCGTGATATCGTGCAATTGAAGTTATCACTTGCGCAAATACCTGTGATAAAAAGTCAGTTTACCAGTTTTGATGACCCTTTATTGAAAGACATTTCAGGCAGGCTGAAATTACTTATTGAGCTTCAAGAACATATTAATAAAACATTAGCTGAAGACCCGCCTGCAAGCATTCGTGACGGTAATATGATTCGCGAGGACTATAACGAAGAGTTAGATGAACTTCGGGATATTGCCAGAAACGGAAAGAAATACATAGCTCAGATCAAAGATAAGCTGGCGAAAGATTCGGGCATATCTTCTTTAAAGATCGGCTACAATAAAGTATTCGGATATTATATAGAAGTGACCAATGCGCACAAAGACAAAGTGCCTGAGCATTTCATTCGTAAGCAAACGTTGGTAAATGCCGAACGTTATATTACACCAGAGCTGAAAGAGATCGAAGAGAAAATCTTATCAGCGGAAGAGCGAAGCAAGACTTTGGAATACGAGCTTTTTGAAGAAGTTCGATTATATGTATCCGAGTTTGCTGATGACATTCAGCAGATCGCATTTGCGTTGGCCGAATTGGATTGTGTTCAATGTTTTGCAGAAGTGGCTTTCAAGAATAATTATGCAAAACCTGAAGTTAGAGATTCAGAAGAAATCGACATAAAGAAAGGACGTCATCCGGTTGTTGAGGAAACTTTGCCGATGGGAGAGCCTTTTATCCCAAATGATATTGAGCTGAATAATTCTGATCAGCAGATAATGATCATTACCGGACCAAATATGGCGGGTAAAAGTATTATTCTACGTCAAACAGGATTGATCGTTTTACTAGCTCAGGTTGGAAGTTTTGTTCCTGCTGAAAGTGCGACTATTGGGATGGTTGATAAAATATTTACCAGAGTCGGCGCTTCTGATAATCTCGCAGCGGGAGAAAGTACTTTTCTTGTAGAAATGAATGAAGCGGCTAATATTTTGAATAATGCTACTCCAAGATCGCTTATTCTGCTAGATGAAGTCGGACGTGGAACGAGTACATTTGATGGATTAAGTATTGCATGGTCATTGGCTGAATATTTACATAATCATGCTCCTGTTGCTGCAAAAACGTTGTTTGCGACTCATTATCATGAATTGAATGAGTTGGAGCAAATGTATGATCGCACCAAAAATTTCAATGTTCAGGTAAAAGAACATGATGGAAAGGTCATTTTTCTAAGAAAATTGGTAAAAGGTGGCGCTGATCATAGCTATGGAATTCAGGTGGCAAATATGGCAGGCTTACCACAAATTGTGATCGATAGAGCAAAAGATATTCTAAAGAACCTGGAAAGACACAGTCTGGATATCACTAATAAAAATGGTTCTCTGGAAGGCAAAGCAACGGCGCAAAAAGATGCTGCTAAAAACTTGTCTAACAAAATTGAAAAGCAGGAAGAGATCGACCAGATGAACTTATTTGCCACTCATGTTGATCCGAGATTAGAAACGGTATTGAATAAGTTAGAAGCCAGTGATCCAAACCGAATGACGCCGATTGAAGCACTGATGATGATCACAGAGTTGAAGAAAATTGTAGACAAATAGACTTAAGATGAAAGATTTAAGACATAAGAGGTAGTTGAATTCATGAAAGAAAGTATCTTAAATCTTATGTCTTAAATCTCATATCTAATTATGAAAACCTCCGCTAAACATATCGCTGATCGTATTCGATTAATGATCTCCACCAAACAATTTCAGGTTGGGGAAGTGCTACCGTCTACGCGAGAACTAGGTCAACAGCTTGAAGCGAGTTTCCATACGGTTCGGAAAGCTTATCAGATTTTAGAAGAAGAAGGATTGATAACCGGTGAGCAAGGAAGAGGGTTTACCGTCATCAAGCAAACTTCGATGTTGGACAAAGCACAACGTTTGGAAATTGGTGGTGGAAAAGTACAAGCATTGATCGAAGAGTTGGTAGGATACGGTTTGGATGATTCCGAGATCGAACTCTTATTTCAGGAGCAACTAGATTTTATGGAGTGGCCGGAGCGAATTCAATCGTGTGCTACAGTTGGCGATAATAAAGAAATGGGGTCTATGCTCTCAAGTGCCATCAAGAAACAGGTTGGCGTAAAGAGCAGTATCATGGACATCACGGAGATCGAAAAAGCGGCTTCTTATGATGCTCTATTCGTGCCGATTAAATTCATGAATAAGTTCAGAAGTTTGAGTGAAAGTATGCTGATCATACCGATTGTGCATATGTTCGATCCTGAGACTTTATATAAAATCACAGATCTTGCAGCGATTCAAACGATTGGTTTAGTTACTGCAGATGACGAGAGTATTGCAAAGATCATAAATGAATTGAAACTCATGATTCCATTCGAGGGTTCATTTGTAGCAGGAAGTATCTACGGGCGATCATTACCACTTTTTGTTAGGGATACAGATCTTATCTTGTACACGCAGGAAAGCGCAAAGCTAGTAGAGCAGAAAGTCCCAGAAAAGAGCCGTATTCAGTTAAATTATAAGCTTTCGGATAGAAGTGCAGAGATGATACGGGCAGAACTGTGGGATCAGTAAAGATAAATGTAAATAACAGTCATCCTGAGGATACTTCCGAAGGATCTGCACGATTACTAATTTTGCAGATTCTTCGCTATCGCTCAGAATGACAGTAGGAAAATTGAATATCAAAAAAACTATAAAAAAAGCCATCTCGGCTATAGAGAAAGAAATTGAAGCTGTACGAGAAACACCCTCTCACGATGTTCTGAATAACGGAGTACTACAAAAACAATCCGGACATCATATCTATATTTTTGAGACAACAAATCAAGGCTTACGATTTGCAGAGGAAATACGTGCTAAACTTCGCGGTAAAGATCTGGAAGTAGACGAGATTGATTTTAAAGATGGTAAAGTATGGTTGGAATTCCCGGAGGATTTCGGACCAACGATCGATGAAGTTTATTTAGAGTGGGAGAATGATTTTGTACTTAAAAAGATGGAAGAGCATCTTTTTACGCTACAGGATAAATACAAGAAGGTCGATCAGTTAAAAGCGTTATTAGAACCTGCCAAAGACTTTAAAGAAACTAGCTCGGGTTCTTCGGTAAAAGTAGATGAACTGCGAAATGCGTCACAAAAAGAAGCGATTGAGAAAGCAGTCAAAAACAATGTGCTGTATGTGTGGGGACCTCCCGGAACCGGGAAGACAGCGACTTTAGGATTTATAGTTGCGAACTTGTTGCGAGAAGGAAAAAGGGTTCTTTTTGTATCAAATACCAATCGCGCTGTGGATGTTGGTTTAATAAATGCGATCGAAGCTTTGTATGAAATCGAGCCAATGTTCGATCTTCAGCAAACAACAAGATTTGGTGAGGCAGCACTTCAGGATGATCGACTCGAAAGCATCTTATTCGAAAACCAAGTTAAGATCAAGTTGGATGGACGAAAAGCCGATGCCATCCAATTGAGTACTTCGCTCGAAAACTATAAGAAGCTTCAGGCTCAGATCGATAAAATGATGTTGGAAGACGAAGAAATTCCGCAGAAAATAGATCTTGAATGTCAGCTGTTGGGGGAGAAAGTAGATAGGGAAGGTGGTATTGATGCGATGGAAGAAAAGATCGATAAACTGCTGAATTTAAATGAGCGATATGAGCTTAAAAAGAAACAGTTGGTCGCAACCACGATGGCGAAAGTTTGCACATCGGAGCTTTTCTATAATCTAAGTTATGATGCCGTTGTTGTAGATGAAGCTTCGATGGCCGGTGTTCCATATTTGTTACTGATGGCAGCAAAAAGTAAACAGCATTTGGTGATCGCAGGCGACCCAATGCAATTACCTCCTATTGCAATTACAGATGACAAAGAGGCGCGAGCATTTCTTGAGCAAGATATTTTCACATTTGTATCGGGTGCAGATTCTACTGAAGCACTTTTCCAGTGGCATGATGAAAATCCTGATTTCACCTGTTTCTTTGATACTCAATATAGATTACGATCGGATTTAGCCGGAGTGATAAGTTCAGTGTTTTATGATGGGAGATTGAAATCTGGAGAGAAGATCTTGGAGCGGGGAATAAATAAAAACTCAGTAGCACTGGTAGATTCCTCGAAATATGGTCCTTATATAGAACAAGAAAAAGGGAGTAGAGGCTTTAAACCTTCGAATGAAGTTCATCTTAAATTGATCGAGCAAAGTGTAAAAAAACTTTCATTAAAACATTCGGATGATAGTATTGGAGTGATCGTTCCTTTTAGAAGTAGCGTGTATGCTGTTCGTAGTCATTTGAGAGAAGAAGGCTATCGTTACGTGGAAGTGGGAACCATTCACACGTTTCAGGGAAGAGAGAAAGAAGTAATTATTTTTGATACCGTGATGAGTGGCGAGTTACAAAATGGTGGGCTGCGACATTATTCAGTTCGTCCGTTCGATGAAGTTAAAAATGGATTGAGCGTTCCAAGGTTATTGAACGTGGCTTTTTCCAGAAGTAAGGAATTGCTGGTTATCATTGCTGATATGCAACATGTAAACCATATTTATGGCAATAAGTTCTTAGGTAAACTATTGAGGTCAGTTAAAGAAATCTCTCTTTAGAATGAAGAATTAAAAATGTAAGATCAAAGATGGGAAATTCCTTTTGTCATATCGAGCAGAGAGAGACATCTAAAGGTTGCTATCAACGAGGTATTTAGATTTCTCATATTCATTCGAATGACAGCTCCTTTTTATGATAATTCTACATTCTTAATTCACAAATAACTCTGCTTCCATTCTTTGGCAATTAAGAAAGCCAGTTCTAAACTTTGCTGATAATTCAATCTAGGATCACAGAAAGTTTCATAGTTATCCCCTAATCCGGATTCATTTAAACCTTTAGCACCACCCACACATTCAGTAACGTTGTCACCAGTCATTTCTAAGTGAACACCACCTAAGTAGCTTCCTTCGGCGCGGTGAATTGCAAATGAAGATTTGATCTCTTCTAAAATGTGATCAAAGTTTCGAGTTTTAATAGAATCATCGGTAGAAAAAGTATTTCCGTGCATAGGGTCAGAACTCCATACAACAGGGAATCCTTCTTTACGAATAGCTCGAATTAGTGGAGGGAGCTGTTCTTCGATCTTATCTTTTCCAAACCGAGAGATGATAACGATCTTGCCTGCTTCATGTGTTGGGTTTAGCGTTTCTATCAATTTTAAAGTTTCATCAATTTCAAATGGAGGTCCAACTTTAATTCCCACAGGATTCTGAATTCCTTTGAAATATTCTACATGAGCTCCATCCAGGTCACGTGTTCGGTTACCTAACCAAACCATGTGCGCACTTAGATTGAAATACCCTGTTTTTCTCGGTACTTGCCTGGTTTGTGCAGCATCGTAGTATAAATTCAGGGCTTCATGTGAAGTATAGAAGTCAGCTTTTTGGAGATTATTAACTCTATTCGGAGAAATCGATTCCATAAAACGAACGGCTTTGGTAATGGAGTCTACCATTGCTTCATATTCTTTGTAATACTCATTGTTGAGCATGAAATCCATTTCCCATTGCTCAGGATGCCGAAGATCAGCAAACCCTTCATCAGCTAAAGCACGAAGAAAGTTTAGTGTTAAACCAGCTTTGTGATAACCCTCAACTAGGCGGTTAGAATCAGGTAGACGTGCTGCCTGAGTGCCTTCATACCTGTTAATCAGGTCTCCACGGTAGCTATGAATTTCTTTACCATCAACGGTTTCAAAATCTTTAGATCGGGGCTTAGCATATTGCCCGGCTATTCTACCAATTCTGTGAACAGGTACGCCCATTTCATGAATAAGAATAAAACTCATTTGGAGCATTACCTTTAGCATGTTCACAATTTTAGGGGAAGTAACGGCGTCAAAACTTTCGGCACAATCTCCACCTTGCAATAGGAAACTCTTGCCGGAAGAAACTTCCGCTAGTTTATTTTTCAAAGCTTCAATTTCCCAAGAAGTAACTAAAGGAGGTAAACTGTTAAGTTGATCGTAATTTCTTTGCAATGCCTTTTCATCTTGATAAGAAGGCAATTGTTTAATGGTTTTTTCTTTCCATGAAAGTGGGGTCCAGTTATTTTCTATAATCTTGTCCATACGATCTATATAATTGAATCGAAAGGTATCAGTTTTTTTGGGCTTATGCTTTCTAAATAATCCCTAATTACAATCAATTTATTTTATATCTATATTCATGAAAATTGAGATAATGGGTTATAAATAATGCTTGAAGCTAAATACAATGTACTTGTAGTTGACGATCATCCGGCACTTGTTACATTAATAAAACACAAACTTATACATCGGGGATTTGAAGTACTAACAGCTCAAAATGGAGAGGATGCATTTGAGATAGTAAAGTCAAAAATACCAGATTTGGTAATTAGCGACATTGAAATGCCTGTAATGGATGGTTATCAACTGTGCACAAAAATAAAAGAGAGCGAGAGTTACGGCCACATTCCGGTTATTTTAGTTACCTCAATGGTCACAACTGATTCGTTAATGAAAGGTATTTCGGCAGGTGCAGATAATTATCTCACTAAACCATATGATGATGAAACTCTTTTTTCGAAAGTTGATGAACTTCTTAAAAAGCCATTATCGAGAATAAGTGAAAGAGAAGCGCTAAAAGTTAATGTAGAAGGGAAAGAATACTCAATAAAAGCAGATTTAGAACACCTGATCAATTTGCTTGTATCCACATATAAAAATACACTTGCTCAAAATATTGAGCTTGAAACAGTAAAACAGCGATTAAAATCTATAAACCAAGAGCTGGAATATTCTAAAGAAGAACATCAGGAATTACTGCAAAATGTCTTTCCTGAAAAAATTGCTGAAAGTTTATTGGCATATGGAACTGTAACTCCTGAACGGTTTGAGGAAGTCACCATCATGTTTACAGATTTTGATGGGTTTAGCAAAGTCGTTCCAACTTTAAGTCCTGAAGAATTGATCCACAGTCTTTCATATTACTTTGATAAGTACGATGAATTCTCAGAAGAGCATAACCTGATTAAGATTAAAACTATTGGTGATAGTTACATGGCTGTGGGTGGTCTGCCTGAAAAAAACAATACACACACTATTGATGTGGTGCTTACCGCATTAAAAATGAAACGCTTCATGAAACAAGCTTCTGAAGAAAAAGACCATAATGTTCCTGTTTTTCCATTGAGGATCGGAATACATACAGGGCAGGCGGTAGTAGGAGTGATCGGTAAAAAAAGATTCGCGTATGATATATGGGGAGATGCTGTAAATCTAGCTTCTCGAATGGAACAGAATGCAGAGGACAGCTTTATAAATATCTCTGAAAGTTTATACCAAAAAATTCATGAATACTTTGAATGTGAAACAAGGGGAATGATCGAAGTTAAAAATATGGGTACCGTACCTATGTATAACTTAAAACGAATAAAGGCAGAATATTCGGAAGATAACGATGGATTTGTGCCAAATAGGGTATTCGTTCGCCAATACAATGCGTTGATTCATCAGGCTCAAAACTGACATCGAGTTCATGAAAAAGTGAATGAAGGTTCTCATTAATCTGTTTTGTATATTCTAAGTTGGCTTCAATCTTAAAAAAGTAGAGATCATTGCAGCAAAATATTGTAGTTAGAGGCGCACGAGAACATAATCTTAAAAATTTTGATATCGATATCCCCAGAGACCAGTTTGTGGTTATTACTGGGTTATCAGGTTCGGGTAAATCATCCCTCGCTTTTGATACAATTTATGCGGAAGGTCAAAGACGTTTTCTAGAATCGCTATCGGCGTATGCACGTCAATTCTTAGGAATGATGGAGCGACCGGAAGTTGATTTCATAGACGGACTTTCCCCGGTAATTTCTATTGATCAAAAAACGACGAATAGAAACCCTCGATCTACAGTTGGTACGGTCACAGAGATCTACGATTTCCTTAGATTATTTTACGCAAGAGTTGGTATCCCATATTCTTACGAGTCAGGAAATAAGATGGAGAAGCAATCAGCTGATCAGGTTGTTGCTGCAGTAATGGATATGCCTGAAGGGACTAAAGCTTATTGTTTAGCCCCGGTAGTTCGTGGAAGAAAAGGGCATTACAGAGAGTTGTTTGAGCAGACAATCAAGCAAGGCTTTTTAACTGCAAGAGTTGATGGAGAATTAGTAGAACTCGAAGAAGGGATGAAACTCGATCGCTACAAAACACACAATATCGAAGTTGTTGTCGATCGGTTTGTAATAAGCCCAAAAAGTGAAAAAAGAATTTCAGAAAGTATTCGTCTAGCTCTTGAAATGGCAGATGGAAACGTAATTCTTGCTACAAAGAATGGAGATAAATTCGACGATAAATTATTCTCTCAAAAGTTATTCGATGCTGAAAGTGGTATTGCTTATGAAGATCCTGCACCCAATTTGTTTTCTTTCAACTCACCTTATGGGGCTTGTCAGAAATGTAATGGATTAGGTAGTACTTATGACGTCAGTTGGGAATTGCTCGTGCCTAATAAAGATCAATCGATTGCTGATGGTGGGCTACGCTTTTTAGGGATTCCGCGAGATGTATTTGTATTCAAGCAGTTAAAAGCGGTATTAGATACAATTGGTAAAGATTTTGATACGCCACTAAAAAAGTACTCTGAAGTGGATTTTGACTTATTGATGAATGGTGGCGGTAATACAAAGTACTCAGTTAGTTACGATTTCAAAGACAGTAACGTAACCTATAAGCACAAGTATGAAGGGTTGCGGAAGATGATCATCGATCAGTACGAAAGTAGCAAATCTCCGAAACAGCGAGATAAAGCTAAAGCGTATATGAGCAAAATCACTTGTCCAAGTTGTGGTGGTGGTCGCTTGAACAAAGAAGCACTGTCATATAAAATCGATGGGTATAATATCCACGATCTTGTACAAATGGATATAGATGGTATCCGCAATACTCTGTATGGAATAAAACTAACTGAGCGTCAGCAGAAGATTGGTAGTCAGGTGTTGAAAGAGATTCGTGACCGGTTGGATTTCCTTTTGAATGTAGGACTAGATTATTTAAACCTTGATCGTGAAGCGCAAACATTGAGTGGTGGAGAAGCGCAACGTATTCGATTGGCAACTCAAATTGGAACACAATTAGTTGGTGTACTTTACATTTTGGATGAGCCTAGTATTGGTTTGCATCAACGAGATAACATAAAGTTGATAAGATCCCTGGAAATGCTTCGTGATCTCGGTAACAGTGTGCTTGTGGTAGAGCACGATCGCGAGACCATAGAACATGCAGATTTTGTAGTTGATATGGGGCCGGGAGCAGGAGTTAATGGTGGTCATATTGTTTCAGCGGGTAAGCCCAATGAATTAGCTGAAGACTCGATGACGGCGAAATTTCTTCGGGACGAAGAGTTGATAGAATTACCTGATAAATATCGGAAGGGAAATAAGAAAAAAATTAAGATCAAAAATGCACGGGGACATAACCTGCAAAATGTGGATCTGAATATTCCATTGGGTAAGTTTATTTCAGTGACAGGCGTGAGTGGAAGTGGCAAAAGTTCATTGATCAATCAGACTTTAGTACCGATACTTTCTAATCATTTTTATAAGTCCAAAAGTGTACCACTTCCTTATGATACTGTTGAAGGATTGGATAATGTGGACAAAATTATATCTATTGATCAAAGTCCGATTGGCAGAACACCAAGATCAAATCCCGGTACATACACTAAGGTATTCGATCATATAAGAAAATTATTTGCAGAACTTCCGGAGGCTAAGATCAGAGGGTACGATCAAGGTAGATTTTCTTTCAATGTAAAAGGCGGTCGTTGCGAAACCTGTCAAGGTGATGGGGTTCGTAAAATTGAAATGAATTTCTTGCCGGATGTTTATGTGACCTGCGAAACCTGTAATGGAAAACGATACAATCGTGAAACATTAGAGATCTTCTATAAAGGCAAAAGTATTTCTGATGTACTAAAAATGCCTATCTCAGAATCTGCTGAGTTTTTTGACGCTCAACCAACCATTAGCAGAATTTTGAAAACTCTGACTTCTGTTGGTTTGGGATATTTGACGCTTGGACAATCTAGTACAACGCTTTCCGGGGGAGAAGCTCAGCGAATTAAATTAGCTAGAGAACTTGCTAAAATAGGAACTGGGGATACCCTTTATGTTATGGATGAACCTACAACTGGGCTACATTTTCAGGATGTCCGCATGTTGGTAAATGTAATCCAAAAACTAGTAGATAAGGGTAATACAGTAATGGTGATCGAGCATAACCTAGATCTCATTAAAGCTGCCGACTGGGTTATAGATCTAGGTCCTGAAGGGGGAAGAGGTGGTGGAGAAATCATTGTGGAAGGAACTCCAGATAAAGTAGCAGCGGTAGAAAAATCACACACGGGTAGGTTTTTGAGGCAAGAGTTTGAGAGATTAGGCAGTAAGGTAACCTCTTAAATCTTAATTGAATTAAAGTCCAAATCTTCTCTATATTAAAACCTTGTGAAAATTTTCCGAACACATATAACCAAAACATACAGTCTGGTAGTAATACTACTTGGGTTTGTACTGCATTTTGCAGAACCAATTCAGGATAGTAAAACACATTCTGAGTTTACTTCATGGTTAGATGCAAAGGTAAAAACAGAAGATAGTTCGGATATTAGAAAGCTGATCACGAGCCTAGCGGATGATGCAGGCGAATTAGAATCAGTTATTCGAAAAGCTTCAGAAATTGTATCTCAAAACAGCGAAGATTTCGAGCTTCCTATCAATGGATCAGGTGATTCAGATGTATTGGAAGTTATAATTGATGAATGGAATGCTTATCAGAATTCTTCAAATGGTATGGGCAAAGCGGTTATTATTGAATCCGCAAAATCTAATGCCGTACAGCAAAATGAAGCACTTTCTTTAAGTAAAGCCACAAAAAGGACATCAGTTTCATGTAGAAGTAATTCTGTATTACTTGAAACTGATTGGAATATCTTTTCACATAACAATTCTTCCACTCCATTCGAATCCGGAGTAGCTATAAACGCTCCTTAGAAAAAAATTATCGATGTTTCAATGGACAGTAGTCAATGAAGCATTGTATACCCATCTAAATTTATGGAAGCGGATCGTCCTGCTTCCAATTCTTAATTCAAAAAATTTTTAATTCATAATTGAAAAACTATGCAAGGAAACGGATTTAAAATCGGTCTCATAGTAGCTTTCTTAGCACTTACACTATGGTACCTATTCCCAACCATCCAGTATAATCTAGAACAGAAACAAATAAGTGAACTTTCTCCATCAGACAGTGCACAATATGTAGATGAGAACAGAGATAAGTTAGCAAGTATAAAAGAACGTACTTTAAACCTAGGCCTTGATTTACAAGGTGGTATGTACGTAATGCTTGAAGTTGGAACGCCTCAACTTATGCTAGAGTTGTCGGGCGAAAACAGAGATGAAGCTTTAGAGCAAATTGTATCAGACTCAAGAGCTACAGCTTTAGCCAACGACACTGACTTTATTGATGAAATGGCAACTGCTTTTGAAGCAGAAAATGAAGGCGCTCGATTAAGCCGTTATTTCAGAAATGATGCAGCAGAAATTACTCGTCGTTCTACAAACGAAGAAATAGTAACCTTCCTAAAAGCTCAGCGAACAGAAGCTTTAGACAGAGCTATTGAAATTATCCGTACTCGTGTGGATAGATTTGGTGTAACAGAACCTTCTATCGTAAAGCAAGGAACGGACAGAATAGTTGTTGAGCTTCCTGGTGTGGATGATAAAGAGCGTGTAAGAAACCTTCTTAGAGGAACAGCACGACTAGAATTCAGATTGGCAGCAAATGCTAATGACTTTACTACATTTATATCGCAGACATACGATTATTTTGATGAATTAGCAGCCGGCGATGAAAGTGATAGTTCAGACGTAATCCAGCCAAATGCACTTCTTGAAGTGTTAAACCCGGGCCAAAGTCCGTATGTATTAGGATATACTGAAGAGCAAGATACTGCTGAAGTAAATACTCTGTTAAACGATCCTGAAATTGATCGTTTACTTCCAAGAAACACGACGTTGATGTGGAGTGCTAATACTCAGCCTTACACACAAGGTGGAGCAGAAGTATTTACACTCTATGGTGTAAGAACGGACGTTGAAATGACCGGTGAAGTAATTGAAGAAGCAAGTGTTCAATTCGACCCTGCTACAAACGTTCCTGAAGTTTCTATGACAATGAATGCAGAAGGAACCAGAGACTGGGCGCGTATTACCGGTGCCAATATTGGTAAGCCTGTGGCTATTGTGTTAGATGGATTTGTATACACATATCCGAATGTAATTACCAAGATCAACAATGGTCGCTCTTCTATTACAGGTGTTGAAAACGTTGGAGAGGCGGATGACTTGGTGAATATCTTACTTTCAGGTGCTCTTCCGGCTCCTTTAGATATTGTTGAAGAACGTACTGTTGGAGCATCTCTTGGACAAGCTTCTATCGATGCTAGTTTAAACTCAGTGCTTATCGGTTTATCTATTGTAGCAATCTTTATGATCGTGTACTACCGAACAGGTGGTGCAGTTGCTGATATAGCTCTTTTACTAAATATCGTATTCATTTTAGGAATTTTAGCGGGCTTTAAAGCAACGCTTACACTTCCTGGTATGGCAGGTATCGTATTGACCATCGGTATGGCGGTAGATGCAAACGTACTGATATTTGACCGTATTCGAGAAGAACAACGTACAGGCAAAACCATCAAAGCTGCAATTTCTGCAGGGTACGCAAATGCAATGAGTGCAATTTTTGATGCGAACATAACTACGGGTTTTGTAGCTTTGGTTCTTTTGAGTTTTGGTGTTGGTCCGATAAAAGGATTTGCGGTAACACTATTAGCAGGTATCTGTTGCTCACTATTTAGCGCGATTATCATTACACGTGTAGTAATTGATTATTTGACGCGCAACAAATCAGACGCAATAAACTTCGGTTAAACAACAAAGAAATTTAAAAGAGAAAAAAGGATATAATTATGAGATGGTTTGAAACACCAAATTTTGATTTCGTTTCAAAGCGAAAGATAGCATACATTTTTTCAGCGGTATTGTTAGTAATATCAATTGGAGGAATTGTAACAAAGGGATTACAGTACGGTATCGACTTTAAAGGCGGTAAAGAAATAGTACTGAAATTCGAAAGTTCTGTAGATGTAACCGAAATCAGATCCAGCTTGACTGATCCATTAGGTTCAACTCCGGAAGTAAAATTATTTGGCTCTGAGTCAGAAGTTTTGATCAGAACTGATAATACTAGTTCAATTGAAGAGATAGAAACAATTGTACGATCTAACATGTCTCAACTGTACCCTGATAATCAGGCGATAACAGAAAAGACAGATAGTGTAGGTCCAAGAATAGCCGAAGATCTAAAATCAGGTGGATTACAAGCAGTGATTTACTCGATGATCATTATTTTTGTGTACATACTGATTCGTTTCAGAAAGTGGACGTTTTCTGCGGGAGCCGTTGCTGCATTGTTACATGATGTGACTATCACTTTAGGTATTTTTACAATTCTAAGTGATGTGGTAAATTTCAGTTTACTGATCGATCAAAATATCATTGCAGCGTTCTTGACCATTGTAGGTTACTCTTTGAACGATACAGTAGTAGTTTTTGACCGTATTCGTGAGAATAGTATTGTACATAAAGGCATGGAATTTATTCCAATGGTAAATAAAAGCTTGAATGATACGCTAAGTAGAACTATTATCACTTCGGTTACCACCTTGTTTGTGGTTGCTGTGCTGTTTATTTTTGGCGGCGAAGTGTTGAAAGGGTTTTCTTTTGCACTGTTAATTGGTATTGTACTTGGTACATATAGTTCTTTATTTGTTGCCAGCTCGTTGGTAGTAGAATTAGACGCCAAAAACAATAAATAATAAGTTTAAAATTATAGGAATTATGAGCTTTAATACTTCAGAACGCTACAGTAGCGTAGTTATCGAATTTAAAGGTAACGTAATGGGTGGACCCGATGCGGTTAGCCTGAACGAAAAACTTCATGAGCTAATTGATGCCGGGAAAACTAATATTGTAGTTGATCTTGGGAAAGTAAAGTTCATGAATTCATCAGGACTTGGAATGTTAATTGGCGCGCTCACAACCATGCGTAAAGCAGGTGGTGATCTTCGTATTGCGAATGCAACTGATAAAATTGAGAGCTTGTTAATTGTGACGAAATTGATCACAGTTTTCAAACATTTCAAATCGGTGGAAGAAGCAGCCGAATCATTCAACGAAGATTGATTAGCGTTTTTTAAATAGAACCTGAAAGGGGTGTAGATAGCTACACCCCTTTTTTATTGTTAATAGTTTTTTCAAAAAAGATATGTCTGTAAGAGTAGTAATTGGTGCCCAGTGGGGCGATGAAGGGAAAGGTAAAATTGTAGATCTGCTTAGTGATAAATCAGATTTCGTAGTTCGTTACCAAGGGGGAGCGAATGCGGGGCATACACTTAAGTTTGATGACAAAACATTTGTATTGCACTTGATACCATCCGGGATCTTTAATGGAACTGCAGATTGCGTGATCGGAAATGGTGTAGTGATCGATCCTATCGCTTTGGTAAAAGAGATCAAAGATGTGCAAGAGATGGGCTTTAGCTTAGAAGGACGTTTCTTCATCAGCCAAACAGCACATGTTATACTTCCATATCACAAACTGCTTGATCAGCTTAAAGAAAAAAGACGTGGCGGTGATGCCATTGGAACTACGGGACGTGGAATTGGTCCGGCTTATGTAAGTAAAGTTTCCAGAGTTGGTATTCGTATGGTAGATCTGTTAGATAGAGAAGTGCTTCGCACTAAGATCGATCAGAATTTAAAAGACATTAATTTTGCACTTGAGAATTTATACAAAGAACCAACACTTGCAGTAGATGATTTAATGGAAGAATTGGAAGATGCGATTAAACTTCTTTCTCCATATATCTGTAATACTACAAATTTACTTCACGAGGGACTAGAAGATGACAAGTCCATTTTGCTTGAAGGTGCGCAGGGTTGCTTGCTTGATGTAGATCACGGAACCTATCCTTATGTAACCTCTTCATCACCAACTTCAGGTGGAGCTTGTACAGGTTCAGGAGTTCCTCCAACTGCGCTTACGCATGTAATGGGAATTACCAAAGCATATTGCACCAGAGTAGGAAATGGCCCTTTCCCAACAGAATTACTTGGTGAAACTGGAGAAGAACTTCGAAAAAAAGGACATGAGTTTGGTGCTACTACCGGCCGACCAAGACGTTGTGGCTGGTTAGATCTAGTTGCACTGAAGTACGCATGTAGAATAAACGGAATTAACGAACTTACCCTCACCAAAATGGATGTAATGGACGGCTTTGACGAGATCAAGGTTTGTACCGGTTACAAAATTAATGGTGGTGAAGAAACTCAAGTATTTCCATTGTGTATAGATGAGATTGAGAATGTAGAACCGGTTTATACTTCTATGCCCGGTTGGGATAAAGACATTTCCGGAATGACAAAATGGGATGAACTACCTGATGCTGCAAAATCTTATATCGATTATGTAGAAAAATACATCGGCGTGAAATTCACCATTATTTCTACAGGCCCAAAGAGAACTGAGACGATTATTAGGTAATATGGGAAATGACCTAATTGATAAATACGATTTAGATGATCTTGAAAGAATTGATGAGACAACTTTTCTTTTCAAAGGGTTTAAAATCTAGGGGCCATACAAAAGAGAAAATGGTCCTTTACCTTTTTATCAGTGTATCATTTACAATTCCAAGGATAAGAGGATTGGCGATGAGCAAGATATGATTAGAAACCATGCATTAAAATTTGCTATGAGATTTATTGATCTGAATGCTAATGGGATAGTTTAGAAAGGTAAATCATCGTCAATATCTTCTAGATTATTACCTTGAGCATTTTCTTCATCTATCTCTATACTTTCCACAATAGTTGTCGACTCACTAGTATCTTTACTTAATATTTCCGTATTGATTTCAGGAAATACTGGAACAGGAAATTCTTTTCTGAATACTTCAGTAAAATCATCTCTGTCATTTAATCTGATTAAAACGGGATCTTCACAAGATGAGCTTCTACCATAAAAAACCGCTTGTCTTTCTTTTAAGCTTGATAACATATCTGAATACTCTTGGCCAATATAATTGGCTAGAAATGCTTTCCCTGTATCATCAAACGTTCTCATTGCGAAAATAGAGTTACACTGATTCAAAATAGTTTTTGTTACATTAGCTGTTCTTTGTGTAATTAAAAGACATCCTAAACCATATTTTCTTCCTTGGAGTATTGCTCTTGCAGTTCTATTTGTTGCCGACTTATCTCCTTCATTGACTGCACTACTCCATTCAGGAACTAGTGAATGAGCTTCTTCAAATACTAAACAAGTTTCTGCAACATCGGTCATGCCTTCTTCTTGTCTTATCTCCAAAACTATTTCAGATATTAAACTTGTAATTTCGACTGGTGTAATATTCCAAAGCGCTGCTGATCTACCCCAAATATCTTTTCCGTAATTATCTTTTTGGCCTGTAGAAAAAGATTTAGGTTCTTGTGTCTGCTTTGTAGCAAAGAATTCAGAAGGATTATAAATCTTCAGAAAATTTTCTTTGTCTTGAGTTAGAAATTCTTTCAAATCATTATATAATGCTTGTTGGAAATTTTTTAAGCTACCACCTTCTTCAGGGTTATCCTCCCAATTATCTTTATCCGTTTCACCTGCCGTTATTATTTTATCAATCTTTTGATCTTCAGACTTTGCATCATAAAAACTTTTTAACTCAATTTTATATTGATTTGTTAAATCAATACAAATCACCTTTTTCTTTTCCGCTATTATTCTTTCAACCAATTCGATGGAAAGCATGGATTTCCCAATTCCTAGAATCCCTAGTATTGCAGTATTATGTGTTATTAGTTTGTCTAAATCTTTAATCTGGACTGTATATTCAGATCTTGGAAAATGACCAATGGTGTCTGCTTCTATAGCCGCTTGTTTTATCTCTGTTAAAAAAACAGGTGCATTCATTTCAGGAATCCATGATACCTTATCAAATTTTCTGGTGTCGCTATTCCATGAACCTAATTTTTTAGCTTTAACAGCACTATACCCAAATCGATTTTTATCTCTGATTATGTCTTCTCTCGTTAGACCTTCAATTATCTGGAACAGAACATCTTCGTCTCTTATTCTAGCTTCTACAATTCTTCCCTCTTCAATATCTCTCTCACAAAGAACATGGAACTGGATAACTGAAGTGGAGCTATTCTCAGAAATCAATCCAACAAAAGTATCTTTCATTTTTTCAATATAATCATCATTAGAAAACGATTTATATATAGCTTCGCTAAGAGTGAGAGCTGTTTGATTAGGAGTTAATCTTGGCTTGAATTTTATAACTCTTTCTAAGTCGCAATAATTATCAATTGATACTGCTTTAAGCATTAATTTGTCTTGGTGTCCTATATAGCCTACTGAGAATGCTACCTTAAATGGTGAACGGCTATCATTAATAAATAATCCACTTCCGAAATTATTTATACTAGTACCAAATTGTTCGATTAATACTACGTTTGGTGTTTGGTATGCAATTATATTCCCTATCACTCTTTCTGACACTTTCTCAGACCAAATATTTTTTAATACTCCAATTAGCCTATAAATAAAATCCTCTGGTTTAATTAATACAACCAATGACCAAACAATAAACAAGGTTAATATTTCAATTGGATTTGTAAGGTGGTATAAAATAATTCCATAAACGAATACGCAACTAAATACAATTTTTGCGTCTCCTAATGAACTCGAAACAAATGATGCGGTTCGACCAATGCGAGAACCTAATTCAGAAGAGCTGTCTTTTAAAACAATAGCAGCTATAGATATTATTAAAACTGATGCTGGAATGCCCAAAGCAATCATAAAGGTAGTTTTTTCAAGAATCTCAAAGTTGTTCCAATCAGAAACTAAACAAATACCAATAATTGCTGCGACTGAAAAAGTAATTGAATCTGCTGGTTTAGTGAAGTGCGGAGCAACAAGTTGACTATTTAAGATCAAACTTGATAAACCTGCATAAAACCAAAGCCCTTTACCAGCTACAGGAGGGAAAAAACTTCCAAATAAAAACCAACTAGTAAATAAAAGAATGAGCAAATAAAGAATGGCCATAAATAAACGCACTCTTTGACTAGGAATGTATTTCATAATCATAATTTAGTTATGACTATTTATACTATTTATTTATGAAAATCAATCACTTCCCACAAAAGAAATGATGATGGTGATGTCCGAATACGGCGTGACTTACATAAGGTTCGGCATAAGCGGTAGCTGTAGCCAATAGTAGAATAATTACCAAGGCACTCTTTTTGTATTTGGGATTTCTGGAATTCTTGAGTTTCCAGGCTATAAAACCAAGAACTGCTACCAATACAATTTTAAATAAGCGAGCTTCCCAGCTTATGTAGCCGCTAAATCCACCTATTATCCAAAAGAATAATAAAGCTGATCCGGTAAAAAAGAAGGCTTTTGAGTTTTTCATAATTGCTCTGTTTAACTAAAGGTGACTGTAATAACACGGATAGATTTTATATTGGTTTCATCTGGAAGGAATGTTGAGGCGATGCAGTCTCCTAATAATTGCCGGTTTAAATTGTAATGTTTTGACCTCCTCTGTCTCCTCCTGCTACAGGAGGAGGACTCGCTGATAAAAATCAGAACCAATTCGGAATTCCCCTCCTTTTGAAAGGAGGGGCGAACTACCTGGGTAGTAAAATGTGAGTAGGAATTGGGGAGGTCAGGAAAACCAAAGAAATAACTAAAGTGACGTGGAATTTGGATTAGGAGATTACTTCGCTATGCTCGCGAATGACTACATCTGCGAGGGAATGGATATGACGTGGCAGTCTCCTGATGGGTGTTTAGAATCAGAAGATTACTTCGCTCCGCTCGTAAAAGTTACTAGTGAATGAAAGTAAAAATTCGAAATCTCCCCTTCAGAAGTCGAGACAATTCAGTATTATCGGTCACAAATAAACTATCTCTTATGAAAAAGCTCTTACTTATTATTGCAATCGCAATTGTCTCAAATTCAGCATATGCACAATGGCCGGCTGAGTTGATAACAACTCCTGAAAAAACGAATTATCAGGTAACATCTACCTATATGGATGTTATGAATTACATCAAGGCACTTCAGCCTAAAACTGATCTGATGCATGTTGAGTACATGGGCGAAAGTTTGGAGGGAAAAGATATTCCTGTAGTTGTGATGGCGAACCCGAAAGTAAGTTCACCGGAAGAGGCTGAAAGATCAGGAAAACCGGTAATGTACATTCAGGGAAATATTCATTCAGGGGAAGTAGAGGGTAAAGAAATTCTTCAGATTTTAATGAGAGAAATTTTGCTGGGAGATAAAAAGTATTTACTGGAAGATCAGATCGTGATCTTTGCTCCTATATACAACACTGATTCTAATGATAAATTGGATGTGCAGGTACGACGATCACAAGAAGGGAGTCCGCAGAAAACGGGAATTCGTGCCAATAGCCAAGGTTGGGATCTGAATCGTGACGGAATGAAAATGGAAGCCTTGGAGACAAATGCAATGATCCAAAATGTGATCATGAAATGGGATCCGGAAATATTTGTGGATCTGCATACAACCAATGGAACTTGGCATGGTTACTCATTGACATGGGCTCCGAGTTATCATTCAGCAGGAGAACGAGCTCCATACGATCTTACTTGGAATGAGATGCTTCCGGAAATAACAGATAAGGTAAAAGAGAAGTATGATGTGTATTTAGGTCCATATGGGGGTTACAGCTTACGTCAAGGTTGGCCTCCAAAAGCAATTTATACATACAACCACCATCCACGTTATTTGGTGAATCAGATGGGTTTACGTAATAAGATCGGGATTTTAAGTGAAGCATTTGCTCATGAGCGATTATATCAGCGAATGAATTCAACCAAAGCTTTTGTAGTGGAAATTTTGGAGTATACCAGAAAGAATGGAAGACGAATAGCTGAAATAAATGACAAAGCGGAAAAATCAGCTATTCAAAATGTAGTGGAGAATGCAGGGAAGCAAAAGAAAGGTGTTCGATTTGAAATGGTTCCTTTGGAAGATACTTTCACTTTAAGAACGTACGACTATATTTCTTACACCAACGATGAAGGCGAGTCGAGTTATTTAAGATCAGGGGAAATTATTGATGTACCGGGAGTAGAAAACTACAGCAAGTTCGAAGCTACGGTAGAAAGTACCATTCCCCGTGGTTATATTATTCCAAAAGAGATGAAATTCGTTGCCGATCATTTGAAGAAACAAGGGATAACGGTTACAGAAATAAGTGGTAATAAAAAGTACAGCGGAGAAGTATTTATGGTTTCAAAGCTTGAGAAAAGCCCACGTCAGTTTGAAGGTCATAATATGGCTCAAGTTGAAGGTGAGTTTAAAACAGCATCTAAAACGGCTAGAAAAGGCGATTTTTTAGTAGATATGGCACAACCGCTGACAAATCTGATCTTTTATACACTTGAACCACAATCAGATGATGGATTAGTTACCTGGAATTTCTTCGATGAATATTTCGAGGAAAATGGAATTGATTCTAAGAACGTAGAGTATCCGGTATTTAAGTATTTTTAAGAGTAGCTAATAGCTGTCAGCTAACAGCAATTAGCTATTTTTAGCTCATCTTATTAACATCGTCATCGTTGAGCATTTCCTCGTAAGGCCCATCAAAAGGTTCCCAAAGCTCGATCTTATATCCATTTGGGTCCATTATCCAGCCGAATTTCCCATACTCGAAAGACTCCATTTCTCCTACAATTTCAACGCCCTCTTTTTCGAGTTCCTTAAGTAACGTTTCCAGATCTTCAACGCGGTAGTTTACCATCGCATCTTTGGTGCTGGGATTTGTGTATTCCGTATCATTTTTGAAAATACTCCACGCCGTATAACCCATCTTTTCTTTGTCTTCGGCATGGCGCCAGATGAATGTGCCCCCCCATTGGCCGGACTTTATTCCCAGATGCTTTTCATACCACTCATTTGTTGATTTAGGATCTTCCGCTTTAAGAAAAACCCCGCCGATTCCTGTTACTCGTTTTTTCATAGAATATTTCAGTAAATGTTAGGGTTATTCTGAACTTGATTCAGAATCTGAAGCGAGCACATTGTTAAATAGTGCCTAACACAGATGCTGAATCAAATTCAGCATGACGAGCTTTAGCTTGTAATCACTCATTATGCTGATCATACAAGATCTGATTCCCATCCGGATCTTCAATACAAAAATGACACGGACCTTTGTCATCTTTGATAGATTCGGATTCCATTAAAAAAGTAATGCCGTCTTTTTCTTTCAGTTCTTTATAGATCGTTCTGGCATCAGTTGGGTTAAAAGTGATGATGTTTTCGTCAAACATACCTTGAAACAGTCCGATCTTTGAATGTCCATTTTCAAGGATGATCCAATTATGTTCAATCGGCCCGGTTCCTTCTACAGGAGTAAAACCAAGTTTTTCATAAAAGGCTTTAGATGCGTGAATGTCTTTCACAGCAAGTGAAAGTGAATGATTATTGGGGTTTACTGATTCTGTACTCATTAGAATTTGGGTTTAGTTTTAGTCCAGATCCATTGCATAGATTTATCACCGGCTTCATTTTCAATTCTAGCGGTAAGTGTATCTCCGGCTCTGGAATAGATTATTCTTTGGGGGAAGTCATTTTCAAGATTCTCGAAAACCACTTTTTGGTCTTTATTTTCTATCATAGTAAACGTAGTTCCCGGCTTGCCACCTGGACTTGCTACATAAACAATTCCATCTCTGGTTCTCATGATCCGAAGGTATTCAAATGAAGAACGTCCATTTGCAAATACATCTCGATGCACACCAAGCATCATATATCCTGAACCGTCAGTCCAGAGTTCTTCAATAGTTGTTCCATCATCGGATGAAGTCCAATACCCAGAAAGCCAGGCAAGCTCCGGAAGACTTGGGTCAGGTGTTTGAGCTATTAGGTTCAGACAACAACCAAGCATGAAAAAAAGGAGTATAGTTCTTTTCATAAGAAGATTTTCAAATTATCGTTTTACAGCCGATTCATATTTATCGACCCAGTCTTGAACCGACATCTTTTGAACAAGTTCGCCGATGAGTTCATACGGAATCTGCTCCGGTTTTTTGAATCGAACACAACTCTTACCCATATCCAGTTTCGTTTTCACATATTTCGGATATTCAGATGTAAACCAATTCAGTAGCTTTTCATCAGCATAAATACCGGAATGATACAACGCTATATAATTCTTTTGAGAAGCAATATTCATAAACGGCAGTGGCAGCTCTGGGGAACAATGATAGCCATTAGGGTAAATGGAATGAGGAACCACATAGCCGATCATTCCATAGCTCATAGTCTCTTCAAACCCATCAGGAAGATTTTCTTTAATAGTATCTCTAAGCTTTTGGATAGCTGTAGATCGTTCTTCTGGAAGTTCTGCTACGTATTCATCTGGTGTGGAAGCTTTGCTAGTCATAGTAAAATTCTTTTAGGTTTTTTGTTCCATTGGGGCAAACTGAGGATTTTTCAACAGAAAAGCACTTAATAAAGAGATAATTAGTCCAACCGGCAGTATCTCCGAATAGGTAATTAATATCCTAAAAAAGGCGTTAGAGTACATTTCTTTGTAATACTCATTTTTATCCAATTGTTGTTGAATCTCAGATTCTGTTGCTCCGTTTTCCTTCATAGAATCAATCATGGAAGTTTGATAGCTTTCTATGAACTCATCGCTTCCTGATGATTGCATATAAATTTCCCAATTGGCAACATATATGGTACCCGCGATTAATGTAATATAAACACCAAGTATGAAAGCTGTTTTGAATTTTATAACCCCACCTAAGCTTTTATCTCTGTATTGCTTAATGGCAACGAAGATGATGGAGAGAGCTACAACCATGACTAAGTAGCCCATTATTTCATTTTGGGCATGGGAGAAAGCATCTCCAAGCACTACAAATACCAGATAAGAAACCGCAAGATTAATAATGCCGGCTATGATTCCGTAAATAAAAACGATCTTCTTCATAAAATTTATTTTGTTGATGTTAATGTACACCAAAAGAGTAAGCAATTAACAGAAATAGAGAATCACCCGAAAGTATGATTTTGATAAATTCGTAGGAAAGGGTGAGGAGTGGTGTGATGTTTAGGATCATCTTGAATTATGTGTTGAACTTGATTCAGTATTGTTTTGAGACCTTACGATTTAACATGAGCTTTAGTAATGTCAGAAAGCTTTACTTAGTTAGATCGTGCGGACTAAAGTCCTTACTTGTTAAACTGAATAGCTTGGTTAGATTTAGATGAAAATCTTCCTGTTTACAAGCAAGGGATTTATCCCGTGGCTATGCGGTAGAGGGATTAAAAGTCATAAATGAGGGAATCACTCGATCAACTTCAGCGATTTAGCTTTTTCGACAGCTTGGGTTCTGCGTTTTACTTCCAGCTTTTCGTAAAGATGGGATAGATGAGTTTTAGTTGTATTTACAGAAACGAACAGCTTTTCTGAAATTTGCTTGTTTGAAAGTCCCTCAGCGACCAATTCCAGTACTTCCAGTTCTCGTTCGCTGATCTTCAAATACCTAATGGCTTTTTCATTTTGCTCAAAAGGTGGAGATTCTATTTTAGTTTGATTGGTGAGCTTTTTGCCAACCCAAAGTCCTAGTCCGGTAAAAGTAAGAGCAATGATAAAAACAAAGAGCTCGGAAGACATCTCACGAATAAAAAAACGATACTCAAAATACTCGAGCAGGAAAACAAGAAGCGCTAGAGCAAGACCATATATGAGTACGGTTTTTTTCATTCACTAATATTATGATAATAACTCTTCAGGATTCAATCCTTTTAGATCATCTTTCACAAATTCTCTTCCTTTTCGGATTAAGTCTCCGTCCAGAAATACATCGGCACCAATACAAACCAGATCCCAGTGAATGTTACTGGAATTTCCGTTTGGAGCGATCTCATAATCCTTACCAAGCGTTAAGTGATTAGAGCCATAGATCTTTTCATCAAACAGAATGTCATACATCGGGCTTTCAATTACCGGATTCGTTCCGAAACTAAATTCTCCAAATCTGCGAGCGCCTTCATCGGCATCTAAAATATCTTTCAATGCATCGTTGTTGGAAGAATCGAAGTCTACCACTACACCATTTTCCACAACCAGTTTTACGAACTCAAATGGCTTTCCCTGATAAACCGAAGGTGCATAAGTGATATGACCATTTACAGAATCCAGAATCGGCGAAGTAAAGATTTCGCCATCAGGAATATTATGTGAGCCAAAACATGGAACCCAATTTTGTCCTTTTACCGAAAACTTGATATCAGTGCCTTCGCCTTTAAGATGAATTTCATCCGTAGCACGTAATCTTTTTTCCAAAGGCTCCATTGCTGATTTCAATTTAGCATAATCAACCAAGCAAGCATCATAATAAAATTTGGTAAACTCGCGAGTTGGGAGCTTTGCATTCATCGCAAATGCCGGAGAAGGATAGCGCATAATACACCACTTGGTATTATTTACACGCTCATCAAAATGAACAGGCTTGAGAAAATTTTCGGAATAAGCTTTATTAGCTTCTTTACTAGCCAAGGAGTTTTCGTAAATGTTTTCCGAAGCACGGATGCCAATAAATACATCCATTTGTTTCATTAGAGGCAGTTGATCTACAGAAGCCTGATTTTTCCAAAAACCTGTATCTCCTTTTTGAACCAGTAATTTTTGAGTCTCGGTATCTTCAATTTGTACAAAAGGATGTGAACCTTTATCTCGAATTTGTTCAACTAATGCACGTAGCAAATCAATTCCATTAAGTCCGATTAACTGAACCATTACATTCTCACCTTTCTGAAGTTGAGTGCTGTGTTCAAGAATTAAAGTAGCGAGGTCGTGGTCTTTTTGTGAGATCAATTTTCTAGCTTTTAGCGATTAGTATATAGCTGTTAGTTATTCGAAGTTAAAATAAATTCAAGCTAATGTATAGTTGGCAAACTAATAGAATAAATTGGTCAGAGCTAAGCTAACCGCTAAAAGCTAATGGCTAAGAGCCAGTACCTCATCACACAGAGCTATTTCATTTGGGTCGTTGGAAGCTAAAAATACCAAAACTCCTTGTTCTCTTTGTTCGGTGAGTATACGCTTAACTAAGGTGTGTCCGTCAGAATCTAGATTAGAACCCGGTTCATCCCAAAACAAAACGTTAGGTTTTTTAATTAAAGAAGCCGCTAGTTTAACACGCTGTTGTTGTCCTGTAGAGAGAGATTTATACAATTTATTTTGCAGAGAATTGATTTCCATCTTTTCCATCAAATCAGTAAAAAAAACATCCTTATGCTTTTGAAAACTAACTTCAGCGAGAAAGTGAAGATTCTCAATTACCGTCAATTCTTCGTACAGGGAAATATAAGGTGCAGCAAAACCAATGTGTGATTTTAGATCGTTTTGAGATAACGGCTTACCGTTGAGTTTCCATTCAATTACTCCCGAATTAGGACGAAGTAATCCTGCGAGGCATTTTACAAGAGTTGACTTACCGCTACCATTTGAGCCGGAAATACCTAATATACCTGAAGTGTGGTCGAACGCTACATGTTCCAGCACCGTTTTTCGGTTATATTTTTTAGTAAGATTGGATACGGAAAGACTTATCATACTTGAAGGTAGAAAGTTAATTGCAAAAATATACTATAGCTTAAAGATTCGTGTTGTAATGCCACGTTGAAGGTTTTATTTTCGATCATAAAATTCAATTCAAATTCATGCAAAAGGTCATTGACCAAATTACAGATCAACTAGTTGGGTTGGTCGATAAAGATCGATCTTCTTATACTCCCCAAGAGCTTCTTAAAGCGGGTATTCCGAATTACATCGTAGAAAGGGTTCGTCTTTTGTTAGAAGACAAAGTACTTCTAGATCTCCAAAGACCAACTTCCATTTGGATTGATACTGAAGCAGAGTTATTTGAGCATGCATGGAAAGATTTTAAAACTACGGCATTCAGCAACTCCGTAATTCCTCAGCAAAAATTACACGCTATCATTCATCATACTATAAATGATATCATTTCCGTGTTCGTAGAACCCAGAAAATACATGGCAGCTTATTTGTTTAGGGAAGATGAACAGCTTTCTTTTGATGAAATAAGCAAGCGTTGTTCACGTCTAACTATCTATAAACATTTTGGAGCAGCAATACCTCTCTACATGAAAAAAAGAGGGCTGGAAGAAATTTCATTAGATAGATGTACGAAATTAATTGCTAATCTTGATGCTAGAATTGTAGCCGGTTATACTGCTGAAGATTGGGCTCAAAAATTGGAATTACTTTTTACTCTTTTTGGAGGTAAACTAGATTCGAAGTTGATCAGTTTATTTTTTGAGGATAAAGGCTACCGCGAAGCCGCTAGTGTATTTTCTTCATTAGATGTGCCAATTACTCAAAGTACATTCATTGAATTATTATCATCAGTACCAATGACAGTCACTACTGATGCGCGTGAAACTGTGCCATCGAAGGTTCAGGAAAAGCCAGATCCATTGATTGCAGAAGAGGAGGAAGATGTTACTGAAGATAGTCAGGAAGATAATTTAGCCAGCGCATTTCAACCGCAGCAGCCTGATACAGAAATGAATGAAATTTTGGGAGATATCACCCATGAATGCCTCGTTGAAGAAGACAATTTGGAGGAAGCAAAGTCTTTAAATGCAATTTTTGAAAGTGAAGAAGATGAAGAACTCAGTGATTCGGAACCTTCTATTCCAAAAGAGGAAGAGCAAGAAGAATTACGTTCTAACCTTTCCTCAATTTTAGGTCAGGCTAAGGATTCTTATGAAGGTGTTGTGAATGAAGTGAATTCAGAAGTTGAAGATGAAATCATTGATGAAGAAGATCTATTTGAAGAGCCTGTGAATGAAAAATTCATCAGACCTATAACAACTTTATCCGATGAACTTGTAGAAGAAGATGAATTGATTGAAGATTCACCGGAAGAAATAGTGAAGGAATCTGAGGAGACTCACTCTGAAGAAGAAGATGGCGAAGAAAAGCCAATGTGGGCTCAGTTTTTAAGTGCTGATCAAATGGAAGTGATGATGGCAACCAGAGGTAGTGATGAAGAAGCCGAGCGGGAAGAGACCTCAGAGAACATGAATAGCGCACTTTATGTGGAAGATGACGACGATGATATAATTGTTGAAGAACCATTTGAAATTGATACGGTTCGTAAGGATCTGAGTGAGTATCTTTACCCGAACGAGGACCGGTGGATCAAAAAAGTGTTTTCCGGAAAAGAAAAGGCTTATACCAATGCCACGGTTTATATAGGCGGATTAAGCAGCTGGAAAGAAGCTTCTGAATTTGTAGAAAACGAAATTTTTAGCAAACATAAGGTAGATATGTTCTCGGAAGAGGCCATCGAATTTATCGATGTGTTACAAGCATATTTTAAAGAATATAAATCTTGATTAACTAACTATGGAAAAAAACGAGAAAGTAGAACGACTGGAAAAACTACGTGAAGAATCAAAATTAGGAGGCGGAAAGTCTCGAATTGAGAAACAACACGAAAAAGGAAAACTAACCGCCAGAGAACGTATAGATCTACTCCTCGACAAAGGTTCTTTTGATGAAATTGATGCCTTTGTAACGCATAGAAGTACCGCTTTTGGTTTAGAAAAACAACAGTTCTTGGGTGACGGTGTAGTTACAGGTCAAGGTAAAATTCACGGAAAACCTGTATACGTGTTCAGTCAGGATTTCACCGTTTTTGGAGGATCACTTTCAGAAACACATGCAGAGAAAATTTGCAAAGTGATGGATCTGGCATTAAAGAATGGAGTTCCTGTTATTGGATTAAATGATTCCGGAGGAGCTAGAATACAAGAAGGCGTTTCTTCCTTAGGTGGTTATGCTGAAGTTTTCTGGAGAAACAGTATGGCTTCAGGTGTGATTCCTCAGATCTCTGCTATTATGGGACCTTGTGCAGGTGGTGCGGTTTATAGTCCGGCACTAACTGATTTTATTTACATGGTAGAAAACACCAGCTACATGTTCGTGACCGGACCGAATGTGGTGAAGACAGTTACTCATGAAGAGGTAACTTCTGAAGAGTTAGGTGGTGCAATGACACATAACTCAAAATCAGGAGTGGCTCATTTTGCGACTCCAAATGATGCTGTTTGTTTACAGGATATCAGAACGTTGATGTCGTATGTGCCTCAGAACTGTGAAGAGAAAGTGCCAATGATCGAATCCAAAGATCCGGATTCTGCAAAGGCGAAAGCACTGCATGATATTGTTCCATTAAACCCGAACAAACCATATGATATCAAAGATGTAATTGATGGAATTGTTGATAAGGATTCATTCTATGAAGTACATAAAGAATATGCTGAAAACATCGTTGTTGGATTTGCTCGTTTAGGCGGAAGAAGCATTGGAATTGTTGCCAACCAACCGTTAGCGATGGCAGGTGTGTTGGACATCAATTCGTCTAAAAAAGGAGCTCGTTTTGTTCGTTTCTGTGATGCATTTAATATTCCATTGGTAGTATTTGAAGACGTTCCGGGATTCTTACCGGGTACCGATCAAGAATGGGGTGGAATTATTAAAGATGGTGCTAAGCTTCTCTATGCATTTTGTGAAGCAACGGTTCCAAAAATGACCGTAATTACTCGTAAGGCGTACGGTGGAGCTTATGACGTGATGAATTCTAAGCACATCCGTGCAGATTATAACGTGGCGTGGCCGACTTCAGAAATTGCGGTTATGGGAAGCAAAGGAGCTGTGGAAATTATTTTCAGAAGAGAGATCATGGCTGCAGACGATCCTGAGGCGAAGCAAAAGGAACTGGAAGCACAATATGCGGAAGAATTTGCACATCCGTATAGAGCAGCAGCGCGTGGATTTATCGATGATGTGATCAAGCCGGAAGAAACTAGATCTAAATTGATCAAAGCATTGGAAATGTCACAGAATAAAGTGGATACCGTGCCTAAGAAAAAGCATGATAATTTACCGCTTTAGAATAAAGTCATCCTCGGCGAAGGCCAGGGATTTAGATTTTAAGTAAAGCACCAACAACCTTGGGCAAGCGTCGCGCTTGTGTGGGACAAGATTGAATAGCTGCCCAAGCGAGACACTTGAACAAGGTGAGACTTCACGAGCCGATAGCGAAGTGATCTCCCGTTCTAAACCAGCTATCTAGAGATTGTTTGGCAGTGTCCGCAAATGAGAGAGTATTATGTGACTAGTAATTAAGATTCACTAGAAAATGTATTTTGAGAGTTGACAATAGAACGGGGATAAAAAACTTGTGCGAAGTTGCAGTTCACATCAGGCTTAATTTGCCTGAAAATGCTGCCACAAAATTTGCAATTCGTACAGTTTTACGCGAGGCTATCAATAAGTCTAAGAAAAATTACAAGGGAAATAAGAATAGAAAAAATTGTTTTTACATCTCTCAGTATGCACAAGAGGTGCTTGATAAAAACGAACAAATAAAATTAATAGCGGATCATGCAATCCCAGTTAGTTTAGCATTAAGAGGGTTTGAAAAGATAGTTGATTTACAAACTGATTCTGTAATAAAGTTAGTTTCAAAATATAGTACAATGGCACTAATTACACGTATTGAAGACGCTCGATTAAGAGAGCTTGGGTTAGTAAAAAATATGCCAGAAAATTGGGACGGTGTTGATATCTTCGCTAGATACAAAGTAGCGGGAATAAAGATCGTACCTTACAATTAACCTATTCCAAACCTAGCGCAAGCGTCCCGCTTGTGTGGGATAAGATAGAATAGTTGTCCAAGCGAGACGCTTGAACGAGAATGGTATTTCTATTTGAAGAGATAATTCCTATCGTCTAAAATGTTCAGAAGAAAGAAGGCAGAAACAACCTTTGAATTGATAGTTGACGGGAATAAGATTCAAGTCACCCGAAAACGAATTAAAACCGTTCGACTAAAAGTAAACACCGCAAGCAAACAGATTCGAGTTTCTTGTCCATACAGCATTTCTGAGCAAGAAATTATTGATTTTATCCAATCTAAAAAACACTGGATTGAGAAACATCTTTCTAAAAAAATACCAACACATGTAGCTCCTAAAGAACAGACTTTTGATGATGGAGAACTGGTCTTATTTAAGGGAGAAGAACATGAATTGAAGACTCGAACAGGTTCAAAAAGGACTTCAGTAGTTGTTCAAGATGGGAGCATTATTATTTCATCAAGATCGAAATTTGATCGAAATAAAAGAGAGAAATCCATTCAGGGATTTTATCGAGCATATCTTAAGAAAGAAATTCCCAAACTGATAGATAAATGGGAGCCGATCATGGGGGTTTCAGTTTCTGAGTTTGGTGTGAAACGAATGAAAACCAGATGGGGCACATGCAATATCAGAGATCGAAGGATTTGGTTGAGTCTAGCCTTAGCGGAGAAGTCCCCAGATTTATTGGAGTATGTTGTGGTTCATGAAATGGTGCATTTGCATGAGCGTTTGCACAATCAACGATTCAAGAACTTCATGACGTTATATCTTCCAAACTGGAAGGAGTTACAGAATCAATTGAATGGTCGGATTGATTGATAGAGGTCATCCTGAGGATACTTCCGAAGGATCTTATAGAGTATTTATTATTTAATAATTTAGAATGTGTTGTAACTTTTGGCTTGATCCAAAAGTCACCAAAAGATCAATAAGATTCCAAACTCCTTACATCGGAGAGATAGCTAAGCTTTGGCTAAATTAGTACCGATGTTTCGTCAAACAAGGAATCTTAAGTTTTAAATCTATACCCCAAAATTTTTGGTTCAAGACTACCTTTGGATAGATATATTAAATTAAATAAGTAGTGGATGTTTTTTGTCATCATGAGCGGGGCATATTTTTTCATGCTGAAAAGTGAATTACGTCGAATGATCTCAAATGTAAAATCGAATAATCATTGGTATAGTTGAAACCCTTTATCTGAATCTAGCTGACAGCATCTGTAACAATGATTTGGATATATAATCCTGCAAGATTCTTCGGAAGTGTCCTCAGAATGACAATACTTGGTTTTTCTTTTTGAACCTAAATAGAATTACCGAATCCTACTACTATTCTTTTGAAAAGGCTCTTTTTCATATCAAACAAAGAAAAATACCAAGCCACTGTACATGATAATGGCTAATGTACCGGCAGTAATTGCAAGAGGAAATTGTGTTTTAACATGATCCATGAGATCACAACCGGTAGCTAATGAAGACAGTATTGTTGTGTCTGAGATTGGAGAGCATTGATCTCCAAAAACTGAACCACCGATAACGGCTGAAAAGCAAAGTGTTAAGAAAAAAGGATCAGGAACTATGGCCCATGCCAGAGGAATTGCTACCGGAAAAACTACGGCATAAGTTCCCCAAGAAGTACCCGTAGAAAATGCGATGAGCATACAGAATACCATTAACAATCCGGGCAGTATAATAGGATTAAGAATTTCTCCAACAAGTTCTACTACATACGCAGCTGTGCCTACAGCATCAGCAACTTCCTTAAGGGTCACGGCAAAAGCTAAGATAATGGCACCGATCGTTACTCCTTTACAGCCATCCACAAAACCCTCGATAGCATCTTGAAGTTTCATTCCTTTAGCTACAGCGATGATAATTCCGGCGAGTACGGCAAGTACAAAAGCTTCGGCTATCAGTAAGGAAGAGTCGTTCCCCATATCCAGTATAAAAAATGTATAAAAGAAAGGTACAATGGCTACAAGGAGCAGCGTCCCTATTGGTCCGAAAAAATCTATCAGTCCCGGTTTGTAGCCTTCTGGAATTTTTTGTTGAGTAAGTTCATCAGCCGCCATAGGAGTGGCTCCATCTCTATCCAATTTGCCTTCTTCTCTGGAGCGACGTATAGCTTCTCTCATTTGTTTGCCGGGAATCCAAGGTAGTTTATCCCATGAAAAAAGAAGGGTGAGAATGATGGAGAACATTGCGTAAAAGTTGAAAGGAATTGCCGATAAGAAAAAACTAATTCCATCTTGAGTAGTCTCAAAAAGAGCATTGGTTCCAATGACTAACCCTGCAACATAAATAGGCCATACATTAAACGGAATGAGCGTTGCAATAGGCGAAGCAGTGGAATCTACTACATAAGAAAGTTCCTCATGAGATACTTTATGTTTGTCCGCAATAGGTCGGACTGTTGCACCGGTTAAAATAGTACTTATTGTTCCGCCTTGGTGGAATACAATTCCCATAAACCAAGTAAATAATTTTGCTGAAATAGGTCCTTTTACCATCTTTTCGCTCGCCCACTTAGCAAATTTTTCAGCACCGCCGGTTCGTGTCCAAATACCGATCAACCCACCGAGAGCCCATAAATAAACCAGAAGGATCAAAGCGAAGCTTTCTGTGCCAATAGATGGAATTAGAAAGTCTTGTACTACATTTAGTTTTCCTGAAATAACAGCACCTAAGCAAATTCCCAGGAATAGAGAGCTGGCTACTTCACTAGTGTAAAAGGCTAAGAAAATGGCGAGAAGCGGTGGTGTGATCGACCAAAATCCATAATGACCATTTTCCTGAATAAAGCCTCCTGAAAAATATACGGCAATAATGGAGATCACGAATGTGAGGATAAATCCGTGAACAATTCGCTTTCTGATCTTTGGGTCGGCAAATTTTTCTTTTATGCTCAAAATATCTGATTATTTACTGGGATTGAATACGAGCTAAATAAAAGACATTCTCTGTAAAAGAGCTAATAACAAGATTACGTCATCCTGAACTTGTTTCAGGATCTTAAGGAAAGGCTTTGTTGGGGTATCTTTTAAAAGAGTTTAATATGGTGCTCTACAAAGATCCCGAAATAAATTCGGGATGACCTCAATAAGAAAAGATTAGATTCAATATTCCTATGCTCGTTCCGCCAGTTCGAGCCAGCGAAGCTCCTTTTCTTCTAGTTCTTCTTTTAAAGAAGCAAAGGTTTCGGAGAGCTCTGTGATTTTTTCGTAATCTAGATCATTGTTACTCATTTGAGCTCCAATAGCAGATTTTTTCTTTTCCAGTTCTCCAATTTCTTTTTCCAGCTTTTGATATTCTTTCTTCTCGTTAAAGCTGAGCTTATCAGGATTAGAATTCGAAGGTTTTGGATGATCGGTAGTTGTCTTTTTCTGGGAATTCTTTTTGGGCTCGTTTTCCTGTTCTGTTTTAAGTGCCCGGTACTCAGAATATGTTCCGTTAAAATCGTTAACGACACCATCCCCTTCAAACACAAAGAAATGCTCCACTAGATTATCCATGAAGTATCTATCATGAGATACGATGATCAAACAGCCACCAAAATTAGAAAGGAAATCCTCCAGTTTTTCTAAAGTAATGAGATCAAGATCGTTAGTAGGCTCATCCAGAATTAAGAAATTCGGGTTTTTGATCAATACCATCATTAACCCAAGGCGACGTTTTTCGCCTCCACTTAATTTTGATACAGGGGTGTATTGCATCTTGGAATCGAACATGAAATGTTCCAGAAATTGAGAAACCCCAATGGTATCGCCATTTGCGAGCACGATTACTTCTGCAATCTCTTTGATCACATCGATCACTCGTTCTTTTTCTTTTATCTCGATTCCAGATTGTTTGTAGTGACCATAAACGATGGTTTGTCCTGTTTCCACTTCTCCGGAATCTACATCCTCTTCACCGGTTATGATCTTTAAAAAAGTACTTTTTCCGACTCCATTCTTTCCAATAATTCCGATGCGCTCACCCTTGTTGAACGAGTATTCAAAATCTTTTAGAATAACTAGGTCATCAAAACTCTTACTTACTTTTTTAAGCTCTAAAACCTGTCCTCCAATGCGGGACATATCTACTTCAAGCTTCACTTCTTGTTTTACTTTGCCTGATTTTGCTTTCTTTTCAGTTTCATAAAAAGCATCAATTCTGGATTTAGATTTGGTAGTTCGAGCTTTAGGTTGTCGGCGCATCCACTCTTGCTCTTTCTTCATCAATCTTCCGGCTTTCGCAACTTCGGTAGCATATACTTCTTCCCGTTCCGCCTTTTTCTGAAGGAAGTATTCGTAGTTGCCTTTATGATGATAGAGCTGACCGTCCTCAATTTCTAAAATGTGATTACAAACTCGATCAAGGAAATATCTATCATGAGTTACCATCAGTAAAGTCATGGTGCTTTTGGTGAGATAAGCTTCCAGCCATTCGATCATTTCAACATCCAAATGGTTAGTAGGCTCATCAAGAATCAGGAGATCAGGTTCATCCAATAAAACAAAAGCTAGTGCCACACGCTTTCGTTGTCCACCGGAAAGCGAACTTATAGCTTGATCTAGATCATGAATATTTAATACACTTAAAATCTGATGGAGCCTTTGTTCATAATCCCAAGCATTTGCGGCATCCATTTTGGCTAAGGCCTTATCAAAGGCTTCTTGAGTTTTTTCATTGTAGTCGGCAGCTTGATCGGCTACAGCTTTTTCATACTGCTGAACTACTTTAACCATTTCATTTTCGCCGTGTGCAATAAACTGATTGATGGTCATGCTGTCATCTAGTTCAGGCTCTTGTTCCAGTATGCTTACTTTTATTCCATTACGGATCATAACCTTACCGGAATCCGGAGTTTCTTTACCGGCTAATAGCTTCAATAAAGTTGATTTTCCTACCCCATTTTGAGCTATGAGAGCTGTTTTATCACCTTTTGAGATACCAAAGGTGAGATCTTCGAATAAAAGTTTGAGCCCATATTTTTTGCTCAGATTTTCTGTAGAGAGGTACGTCATAACTATGTTGAAGTGGAAATCTTGATGAACAAACAATATACGGGAAATGTATGCGAATGATGAATAGAGTTTTACCAAATATCGATCACGTAAATAAATCACAGCGAAATTCTCCCCTTGAGGGGAGAACCGCGAAGCGGGAGGGGTGTCAAAGCGAGGAATGTTGTGAAGTTTACTAACTCGTTAAACTCACGAGACATCCTCCGTCCGCCAACTGGCGGACATCTCCTTCGAAGGAGGAATTTTTCACTGCTTGAATAAATTTTTGTAAGGAATTACTACTGAATCCGTCTTACTTGGTATGGCGAGAAATACAATCATACCATATAATCCTAGACTGAAGCAAAGAGCGCGGGAATTACGAAATAATTCTACTTTAGGTGAGGTGTTATTGTGGAAGCAGATCAAGAAGAGAAAATTGGGTCTTCAGTTTCATAGACAAGTTCCAATCAATCACTTCATTGTTGATTTTTACTGCCATGAATTACAATTAGCGATTGAAGTAGATGGTAGTATTCATGACAATCCTAAGCAAAAAGCTAAAGATATTGAACGCCAATACCGCCTTGAACAACTCGGAGTTCGCTTTATAAGAATTACTGACAAAGATGTGAAAAAGAACATGGATGCCGTAATTCAATTTCTAAGTAATCGAATCAAAGAACTAACTGAATAAAAGTACAATGTGTAATCTCCCCTTGAGGGGAGGATCGCCGAATGCGGGAAGAGCGAACAACAACGTGTACAGAATCTCCCTTCGAAGGGAGATGATCATCCAAATAGTTACTTTGGGTGATCCGAGGGATGTCGTGAAGTTTATGAGTTGGTAAACCCCACGACATCCTCCGTTACACTTTCAGCGTACCACCTCCTTCAAAGCAGGATTTTATCTTTTTCTATTTCAGTAAGTTGAGCGTTATATTGTAATAAATTATTTAGAAAATTTATGTCTGAGATAAAATTATTCGTTTCATATAGTTGGACTAATCCAGATCATGAGGACTGGGTCTTAAATTTAGCCACTGATCTTGTAGATTCAGGAGTAAATGTAATTCTAGACAAATGGGATTTAAAAGAAGGACATGATGCAAATGCTTTTATGGAACAAATGGTTACAGACCCTGAAATCAAGAAAGTTCTATTGATCTCCGATAAAGGATATGCTAAGAAAACCGATTTGAGAGCAGGTGGAGTAGGAGCTGAAGCTCAAATTATTACAAGTGAAATTTATTCTAAAAAAGGACAAGAAAAATTCGTAGCAGTAGTAAAAGAGAAGGATGAAAATGGAAAGGCTTATTTGCCTACTTATTATAAGTCAAGAATCTATATAGATCTTAGTGATATAAGTGTTTATGCTGAAAATTTTGAGAGGTTAATTCGGTGGATTTTTGATCAACCCTTGTACATAAAACCTGAATTAGGTGATAAACCAAAGTTTCTTACATCAGAGGAAGGTGAGTTTAGGTTAGCAACATCAATAAAGTTTAAAAGAGCAATTAATTCTTTAAAAAAAGGAGAAGAGTTTGCTAATGCTACTGTTGAAGAATATTTAAATACTCTCTCTGGAGAGTTTCAGAAGATTAGAATTGACACACATAATGAATTTGATGAAGAGGTAATTCGAAGCATTGACCAGTTTTTACCTTACAGAAATGAAGCTATAGAACTATTTGCAACAATTACATTATATCAAATTAGTGATGAAAATCTGAATTCATTGCATAGATTTTTTGAAAAACTGATACCGTATTTAGACAGAACAAAAGAGATTTCAAGTTATAAAGAATGGGATTTTGATAACTTTAGATTCATTATTCATGAATTATTCTTATATCTGATTGCAATTTTAATAAAGTATAAAAAATTCGTCGCCGCTAACTATTTCCTCACAAACGAATACTATATCATAGAAAATACTGAGCAAGGCCTGGAACCTATGGTTTCGTTTTCTGAAATAAGACGTTATATGAAATCACTAGATTATCGCAATGAGAGACTCAAATTGAACAGACTTTCAATAAGAGCAGATCTTTTAAAGTCAAGGAATTCTGATAGCGGTGTAGATTTTAGATATTTAATGGAGGCTGATTTTGTTTTATATATGAGAGAAGAAATAGAAAATGGGGATAGCTATTCTGGGGGGTGGTGGCCAGAAACGTTACTTAATATAGGCTATCAAAGAATGCCATTTGAAATCTTTGCTAGATCAAAATCTATGGAGTTTTTTAACAAAGCCAAGGTTCTTTTAGGGATTGAGAATAAAGATGAGTTAAAGTTAATTATTGATGAATTTAAAACTGGTAAAAGAAAGGCTCCGCGTTGGCAACATCGTGGAATTAATCCTGAAGTATTGCTTGGTTTTGATCAACTAGGGTCTGTACCTTAAGAATGTAAATTCCATCCTTCAAAACTCCTTAACTCTCCGTATCTTTAGAGTCAAATTCTTTGTCATCCTGAGCGAAAGCGAAGGATCTTCACATCTATGAAATAATGAAGATTCTTCGAAAGTATCCTCAGAATGACTAGTCCAAAAAAGTAACAAACTACAAGCACAGTGAGTGATCAGAAGATAATTTTTTCGATGGTGGGCGTAAGTAAAGTCCACAAACCAAATAAAACTGTTTTAAAAGACATATACCTCTCATTTTTCTATGGAGCCAAGATCGGTGTTCTTGGATTAAACGGTGCAGGTAAATCCACGTTACTTCGACTGATCGCCGGTGTAGATCAAGATTATCAAGGAGAGATCAGCTCTCAGAAGGGAATTACTTTTGGGTATTTGGAACAGGAGCCAAAATTAGATCCAGAAAAAACGGTTAAAGAAATAGTTGAAGAAGGCGTTCAGGAAACCGTTGATCTGATTAACGAATATGAGGCTGTAAATGCTGCTTTTGGTGATCCTGATGCAGATTTTGATGCATTGATCGCCAAGCAAGCTAAGCTCCAAGAGCAAATTGATCGAATTGATGCATGGGATCTGGATGCAAAATTAAATCAGGCTATGGATGCCCTTCGCTGCCCTCCGGGCGACAGTTCTGTAAAAGTGCTTTCAGGTGGTGAAGCACGTCGTGTGGCACTATGTAGATTGTTATTGAAGAAACCTGACGTATTGCTATTGGATGAGCCTACTAACCATTTGGATGCAGAATCAGTGGGTTGGCTAGAGCAACATTTAGCTCGCTATGAAGGAACAGTGATCGCTGTAACGCATGATCGTTATTTCTTGGATAATGTAGCCGGATGGATTCTTGAATTAGACCGTGGAGAGGGAATCCCATTCAAAGGAAATTATACGTCTTGGTTGGAGCAGAAGTCAGAGCGACTGCGTCAGGAAGAGAAGCAGGAATCCAATCGCCAGAAAACATTACAGCAGGAATTGGAATGGATTCGTCAAAACCCTAAGGGTAGAAGAGCCAAGAGTAAGGCGCGTATCAATTCGTATGAAGAGTTGTTGGCAAAAGATCAGGAGAAACGAAATGATGATATGCAGATCGTTATCCCTGCCGGACCTCGTTTAGGTAATAAAGTGATAGTAGCAGAAAATGTTGCCAAAGGGTATGGTGACAAATTACTTGTTGAAGACATGGAGTTTCAACTTCCTCCGGGAGGAATTGTGGGTGTGATCGGGCCAAATGGTGCGGGTAAAACAACGCTCTTCAAAATGATCATTGGGGAAGAACAACCCGATAGCGGAAAACTTGAAATCGGTGAAACGGTTGAGTTAGGATATGTGGATCAAAAACGACCATTAGATCCAAGTAAGACTATTTGGGAAGAAATTTCCGGAGGACATGAAGTCCTAAAATTGGGAAATAGAGAAGTAAACTCTCGTGCTTACGTAGCTCGATTTAATTTCAGTGGAAGCGATCAGCAGAAGAAAACGGGGCAGATCTCAGGTGGGGAGCGTAACCGTGTTCACTTAGCTAAGATGCTGAAAGAAGGTGCAAACGTGTTACTTCTTGATGAGCCTACCAACGATTTGGATGTAAACACACTCCGTGCTCTAGAAGAAGCGTTGCTCGAATTCGCAGGCTGCGCCGTAGTTATTTCCCATGATAGATGGTTCTTAGATCGTGTAGCTACACATATTCTTGCATTTGAGGGAGATAGCCAAGTGTATTGGTTTGAAGGTAACTACGAAGAATACGAAGCGCATCGTAAAGAGCGTCTTGGTATTACAGATGACCAGCCTCAACGCATTCATTACAAGAAGCTGACGAGGTAGTTAGATTATTCAAATTCAGGAAGTTCATATTTTTGGATAGTATCCATATTTGCATTCATCAGAAATAAGAAGTCGTCCACTACAGCTATTCCATCCGTATAGTATGGAAGTAAAATAGTTTCGAAATATCGATCTCCTGAAATAGAATATATATCGATATAGGAGTGAGGAGCTCGAAATTCTTCTTTAGGATGATCTTTGATGGATTTTCTGGAATTCTGTATAAGAAGGTAAGAGTCTGTATAGGCAATATTATGTATTATCTGGTCAGGACTTGGTGCTCTCAATCCGGTTTCTAATTGTATTGATTTGGGAATTTCAAAGCGATCAATGGTCTGTACTGTTTTAGTATTTTTACCATCTAAAGTGTAGTAAAATAGATAGCTGCCATACCTGGGGATATAAATAAATTCTTCATTTTTGTTTGAGGGGATAAGAAACCCATCAAACGATATTACATCTTTTTGATGACCTTCCACTATACCTCCGAAGTAGGTATCTAAAGAATCGTTATTGTCGTACACTGTAAAATATTTGTAATCGGTGGTGCCCATAACCACTAATGATTCATTGAGTCGAATTAATTCATCGGAATATTGTTCTAATTTGAGAGTCCTATTTAACTCTGTTGTCTTAAGATCGAAAATCTTTACTACAAGGTCTCTATCGGTTACATATAAATCATTCTCACTTACAAATATGTCCAAGGGACCAATAAAATCTTCAGGGCCTCTACCAATAAATTCCCCAAATTGGTCAATATATTCTCCATCCGTAGTAAATTGTTTGATCTTCATGTCACCATAATCTGTAACATATAACGTTCCGTTAAAGGAATCGAACTCCACAGGCCGGAGGAGAGAGTCGTTAATTTGATTATTGATAGGAATTTCAACCAAAGGTTCGGTAGCCCAAGTTCTTTCAAAGGGAATAGTATTAGTTGAATTTTCATTACTGCTAATCTGTAACGCATCAGGACTACTCTGCCAATACAGAAATACCAATATGCCTAGCGCAATGCTGATGAAAGTAATAGTAAGAATGACAGCATTTTTCAAGTAAGTAAATATAAATAATGATTTTAACTTCCAGAACAGTATAAAAAACTATTAAGATAGTAGAAAGAAGTTTTTAAAATACCCCATTTGGGTGATTTATTAGCGAGCTCAATCTGAGCATTTTTGATTCGTCAACTCACTATCGAGTGAAAAATTAACGGAGTGCAAAAATGCTTTCAAAAAAAATAGTACTGCTTGGGCTAGCTACGCTTCTTCTTTCCTGCGCAACAATGCAGCAGCAAATCGGGAAAGTAGCCTTAAAGTTCATGACCAAAAAAGAAGCCGATTTCAATAATATTGCTGCTATCGGTCAATATCAGGTTAATGCCTACGCTTCTGATGTAGGAATTACCACATTAGGAACGGAAGACTGGCTAGAAGGTGAGAATTTAGTTGGGGTGCAGTTAGTAAAACCAGCCGGTGCTGTAGGTGTGATCGCACTAGACGGAACAGTTACTGTTGATGGACAAGAAGCCAAAAGCTATGGAGGTGGAGCATATTATGCTCGGTTTGATGGTGATGACAGATCTTCCAAAACAGTGGTTCTTACAAGCTCAACTGGTGAAACTACTGAGTTTGAAATATCAGCACTTCCTTCCATCAATATTACAAGTATAAACGGGAGTAGTGAAAGTGCGACAGTAGATCTGAACTCTGACCTCGAAATTGAATTAGAATACGACGCTGCTGCGGAAGGAAAAAGGGTTATGGTTTCACTAATTACAAACGCCGTTGGAGCTAAAGGATTTGCTAATTTCCAATCTACAATCATAAAAAATAAAATTACAGTCCCTGCAGATGCATTTAAGCACAAGCATATCGCTGGCGGTGGACCTACCGGAAAAGATGTTACCAATTGGGTGAAGGGTGTAAATCACTTACAGGTTACTATTCTGAAATCAGACAGAAGTAATTCAGGCCAACCATTTCCTTATTTCAAAAAAGAAATGAGATCTTATGATACCGTGCCGGTAAATGTTACGGGAGATGTGGAGGGAAGAGCTTGGGTTCAGGTTAAAGGAGAGTCAGAGGAAGCTTCAGGTAAATTCAAGTATACTGCCAATACCTCTAATGCTTGGTATGCTCGCCCATTAGATTCGGATATAGAACGAATTGGCATTTCTTCATTAAGTGTTTCCGGAACATTGTTTAAGCAAGAAGTTGAAACCTCTGAAAGGGATAACTACGCTACAGGATATCGTGAGATAACAACTACTACAACTACGTTTCAATTCCCTGAGTTAGACGATCAGTATTGGAACCAGTTTCTAGAAAATATATACAGTGATCTTACTGGCGTACTGAGAAATGATTACGGCGCTTCTGTTGTGGATGTAGATCAAATTACTTCAAATTCTATTTACGATGAATTCTATACTCCACAAGATGAAAATAATAAGGAGTACATTGCGAAGAATCTTCGAAATACAAAGCGACTAGTAGCTAATTCGTTAGGTGAGGTACTTAGCGATCGCACAACTGCTTTGGTTGCTGATGATGGAGTAACAGCTCGCTTAATGAGAGATATGAATATGGATGCTTTCATGGATGTGGTAATAAATTATCAAGTAGCAGGAGGAAAAGATAACACCATTGTACTTGTACCTAATGTAAACTATCGCGTTTCAGGTCAAACACAGGGCTTTGATGGAACGTCTAATGTTTGGTTCAGTGGTAATATTCAAGGACCGGGAGTTTCATTTAGCGAATCAGAGTTTTCTGACTTAAATGCGTTGAATAGAATTGGGCAAAAAGATGTGATCGTTAAGCTGATCAAACAATCAATTATGGAACTGTCTGAGAAACAAAATGAATTTGGATACCAAACTGTCTGGAAGACAGCACTCGATAACTAGTTAATTAATATTTAGCTAGTAATTAGTTGATACACTAAACACTTAAAAAGCCTCGCAGGAATGTGAGGCTTTTTTATAATAATTTTTCTCTTTTCCATTCACATCAACGATATTCAGTGAAACCTAACTGATTCGAAAAATTGATTATCGAAAAACCACCTTCCGGAAAAGGCTTATTTGCCTGGGCATTATACGATTGGGCAAATAGCTCCTATTTCGTAATTATTCAAACGTTTATATTTGCAGCATTTTTCACCAAAGCTATAGCTGAAAGTGTGGAAGTTGGGACATCTCAGTGGGGGAATATGATCAGTTTAGCAGGAATTGTGATCGCAATTGGCGCTCCTATCTTTGGTGCTATTGCAGATCAAGCGGGAAGACGAAAGCCCTGGATAGCTGCTTTTACTGTACTCTGTATAATTGCTTGTGGTTTACTTTGGTTTGCAGAACCGGGTGTAGATTCGCTTTGGTTGGCTTTATCGATGGGCTTTTTAGCAACTATTGGTGCTGAGTTCGCTTTTATTTTTTATAGTGCTATGCTCCCTGACCTTGTACCACCTGAAAAACTAGGTCGCTGGAGCGGATGGGGATGGGGGATGGGATATGCCGGTGGGCTTGCGTGCTTATTGGTGGCACTATTTGCTTTCATCCAAACAGATGGACTTTGGTTGGGCCTAGATGCTGAAACTGCAGAACCGGTTAGAGCGACTTTTATACTCACCGCAATTTGGTATGCAATATTCAGTTTGCCATTATTTTTTAAAACGCCGGATAATCCTTCTACAAATAAAAAGATTTCAGACTCCATTAAACACGGTTTTGCCCAAATAAAAATTTCAATAAGAGAAGCGGGCAAGTTCAAAAACATTATGAAATTCTTGTTCGCTCGTATGTTTTATAATGACGCAGTTGTAACCATATTCGCAATGGGAGGAGTATACGCAGCCGGCACTTTTGACATGGATGAAGAGCAAATTTTGATGTTTGGGCTGGGGTTAAATGTAACGGCTGGATTAGGTGCTTTTGGATTTGCCTGGTTAGATGATAAGTCGGGAAGTAAGTTTACGATCAATGCTTCTATAATGGGTTTGTTAATTCCTTTGATTGCGCTGATAGTAGTTAAGAGTATTACTTGGTTTATAATCTGGGGATTGATTCTTGGGATCTTTGTAGGACCAATTCAAGCTGCTTCACGATCATTTATGGCTAGGCTTTCACCACCTGAACTAACCAATCAAATGTTTGGGTTACTTGCTTTATCAGGTAAAGTAACTTCTTTTATAGGCCCTTTTTTGGTAGGATTTTTAACGCTCAAATTTGGAAGTCAACGTCTGGGTATGTCGGCAATTCTAGTTATGTTGCTTATCGGATTAGTTCTTATGTTTACCGTCAAGGAGCATGAGGCTCCGGGAATCGAAGTAAATCCAACTTAGTAAGTATGACAAACGAAGTCCCAGAAACTAAAATTGACAAAAAGGCCATCAGAGCTTGGAGGTTATCCGCTTTAATATTTGGATTGCTATTCTTTGTGCCAGGCGGAGTATATGTCCCAATTTCTTTAGAGATCAATAAATTTGACCCGTTCTTTTTGCTACTTTTTGTTATACCCGGCTTGTTGCTTTATATACTTGTTACAGTAATAATTCCAAATCTTCGTTGGCAAAGATGGAGCTATGATGTGAATGAAGATGCAATAGATCTGCACAGAGGATTACTTTTCAAGAAAAGAACAGTAGTTCCTATAAATCGTGTGCAGCATGTGGATACAAATCAAGGACCGATTTACCGTAAGTATGGGCTGTCATCAGTGAAAATTTCAACTGCGGCAACTACGCATGAAATACCAGCTTTAGATGATGAAACTGCGACAAGTGTCCGAAATAAAATTTCTCATCTAGTACGTCAAGTGAAAGAAGATGTCTGAATTTAGAAGGCAGCATTGGGCAGCAGCAGTAGATAGATTGTTCACAGCGATACGTCAAAATTTTGTCACTTTTCTGATCTTAATTTTTGTTGGATCACGTCAAGCAGGAGGAGACTATTTCGTTTATGTGCTTACTGCAACTATCGTTCTAACTTTCTTTTCAGGAATTGGAAGCTGGTATCGATTTAGATACAGAGTGTTCGAAGGGGAGCTACAGATCAAGAAAGGTATTTTTATTCGTAAAAATGTCTATATGTCTAAAGATCGTATTCAAGTAATTGATGTAACCGAAGGGCTGATTCAACGAATTTTTGGTTTAGTAAAAGTAGAGATAAAAACGGCAGGAGGGGGCACCGAAAGTGCTACTATTAATGCAATTACATTTGATGAAGCGGAAGAGCTTAAAAGAGAGCTTAGAACTAAAATTAAAGTAGATACTGAAAACGCCGGAGTTTTAGAAGGAGAGGAAAGTCATGTCCAAGAGGACGAGTTTTTAGATGAGTGGAGAATAACGAATAAAGAGCTTGTGATTGCCGCTTTTACTTCAGGAAATTTTGGATTAATAGCTTCCATTTTAGGGGCATTATCGGGACAAATTGATGCGGTTATCACTGATGAAACTATTGAATACCTTAAAGAAGCATTACCTGGTTTAAATAATGTCACTCTAATTGTTACTGTCGTTGTGGTGATCTTATTTATCTCTTGGACGCTTTCATTTCTAGGGGTAATATTTAGTTACTCAGATTTTAGCGTCAAGAAGACAGAAAAAGAGTTGCTCATTCGTTCTGGTCTCATTGAAAGAAAACATATCACTATTCCGTTTGACCGAATTCAAGCAATTCGATTTGTGGAAGGACTGCTACGTCAACCGTTGGGTTGTGGGATGTTGTATGTAGAAAGTGCAGGCTTCGAGCAAAATGTGAAAGACCGTTCGATAGTATTAGTTCCATTTATGTCGAGGTCAAATATGCATGATTTCTTTGATCGGTTTTTGTCAGATTTTCATATTCCTGAATTAGATGTTAAACCTCCAAAACGATCATTTTTCAGATATCTACGCCGTCCAAATTACATTTTACTACTAGCTATCCCGTTTGCCTGGTACTTTTGGGAAATGGGTTGGTTACTACTTCTCTTGTTGATCCCTGCAACATTAATTGGATGGCTAAGGTACAAAGATGCAGGATTGTACTTTGATGCGAACATGATTGCTATGCAGATTAGAAACTTGAATCGTAAAACGGTTTTTATTCGAAGAAAGCGAATTCAAGTGGTGGATGAATCTACAAATCCTTTTCAGGTTAGAAAGGCATTGGCATCACTATCAGTCACAGCGGCTTCAGGCGCTAAGGGAATTGAGTTTAGTATAACAGATCTTGATAAATCTGATGTTTCTACAATAAGAAACTGGCTTTTGTCAGGTGTGAAAGATAGATGAAATGGCTGATTTTTATATTGAACAAATAAATCCTTACCAAGCTCTTTCTCTGTTAAAGAAGTACGAATTGCCAACAGCAGATATCAATTTTGACACTTCTATATTTTTAGGAGGTTTTATTGATAATAAATTAGTTGGGGTTATTGGTTTAGAGCTGCTAGGGAAATTGGGTCTACTCAGATCGTTGGTAGTTAATGAAGAAAGCAGAGGTGAAGGGATTGCCAAAAAGCTAACCAAAAAATTAATTAAAGAAGCTAAGAATAGCTCTCTTTTAGAGGTTTACTTATTGGCAACGGAAGCGGAATCTTTTTTTGCTAGAAATGGATTTACAAAAGTCATTAAGACTGAAGCTCCTCCATTGATTAAACAAACCAAACAGTATAGTGAGATTTGTTCCGATCATGCTGTTGTAATGAAAATGGATTTAGACTTAGCCTAAAGAAACATCTAAAACCATCATCACGCAAAACCCAACCATTGTTCCCAAAGTTGCTATATCTGTATTTCCATGATGTTGACTTTCAGGGATCAGTTCTTCCACAACAACATATATCATGGCTCCAGCTGCAAATGCTAATGCATAAGGTAAAATTGGTGTGATGAAAATTACAGCTGCTGCCCCAATAACTGCCGATACCGGCTCAACAACTCCGGATAACTGACCATACCAAAAGCTTTTTTTAACACTAACTCCATCCCTGCGAAGAGGCATAGACACGGCCATTCCTTCCGGGAAGTTTTGAATTCCAATTCCTAATGCTAGCGCAATAGCTGCTGCTACTGTAGCCGTCCCTGTTATATCTACGCCTGAAGCAGCCGCACCAAACAAAACTCCTACAGCAAGTCCTTCAGGTATATTATGAAGTGTGATAGCGAGAACTAAAAGAGTTGAACGTCTCCAGCTAGTGGGTACACCTTCTGCTTCTGATCGGTCCAAGCCTAGGTGCAAATGTGGAAGATATTGATCACAGATTCTCAGGAAAATTCCTCCACCTAAGAAACCAATTACTGCAGGCAGCCAAGGAATAGATCCTTGAGCTTCAGCCATGTCAATAGCAGGGATGATCAATGACCATACACTTGCTGCAATCATTACACCTGCGGCAAAGCCCATCATGCTGTCTAGCAAGGGATAGTTAATTTTTTTTGTAAAGAACACAAGAGAAGCTCCAAGAGCAGTTACTCCCCAAGTGAATAGCCCTCCAAGAAGAGCTTGAACTATCGGATTAAGTTCGTAGAAAATATCTGGTATCATAAATAAGCGGAATAGTTTTTCTAAACTTAATAAATTTTTAGACAAGACTAAATATTATAATCCATTAAATAAGAATATTTTATAATTAGGTTTTCAAGATTTGAGTTACTTTGACCCATAGGTTTTAAAAAAATAATGAGGTTAGATAAATAAAAACAATAATGGGCGACACTAAAGAGGCTTACAAACTTCCGATTGAAGACGGTAAAGTTCGTGTAGTTATTAATATTGAAAAGATTAATATTGAAATAACTAACAATGCTGAAAAGTTTATAAATGCAGAAGATGATAGGAAATGCCTTTTCCTGAGTATTGATAACTTGAATATTAAAGCAATAAAGCCTAGCGGATACGAATTAATAACTCAATCGGGCAAAAAATCTGACGAAAGTTTTTTGTCATTAAAAAAGGACAGTATTTGGTTTGATGTAAACATGGATGATATGTCCAATGTATTAACCAACACTATAGAGTTCTCTATAATTGGGGATTATCCGGCACATCTAACCTATTTTATTAAAAAGTTAGATTATAAGATTGAATGGCTTCAGTACGATAGTAAGAAAGATTCTATATCTACAGTAAGTGTTACCAAAAGAAGTTTTGTGGAGTCAAGAAAAGAATCAGCTGTAGGGTACAGCATTGATGATATTTCTAAGAGTGCAGAACTATTAGGTAGAGCCATCAAGAAAATAGATTTAAGAACAGGCTCATCTTATGTTAGAATTAATACAGAGGATGGCACTCTTAATCCAATACTAGTTACTATCGCTGAAAAACTAGGTTATCAGTTAGAAGTACTTGACAAAGAAGAAATCGAAAGCTTGCAGGAAGAGGGTAGAAAAGCCACTCATATTATTTCTTTGATCCTGAATTATTGACAATCAAAAAAAGCTCCTTCAATTACGAAAGGAGCTTTTCACTAAGAGTAATTAAATAAAACGGGATTAAGATCCTGTTTGTTTCCAGAAAATGATTCCGCCGGCTTGTTTACCTGTTTCTACAACAGCAACCCTTTTATTCATTTTCAAATCAATAATGTCAACAGAGCCAGGTTCTCCTCCAATTCCCTCTACAGATAGAAAAGCATATCGACTGTCTTTAGACACTGCAACTCCATGTGTTACTTTTCGACTATTCTCTATTTTAGCAATTTCTTTTCCTGACTCTAAATCAAAAATTCCGGTAGCTCCCTCACCTTTATAGCTGGCAACTAAAAGCTTGCCATCATCACTTACTTCGAGATTATAAGGAGCTTTTCCTGACGTCATTCTACGAGTTATTTTCCAGTCCTTCGTGTTGATCTCGATAATCTCATCAGAGCCATTTCCGGCTACATATACAAACGGTTTAGTTGGATGTGGATCAGCCCAGGTCGGTTTAACTTCAGGTTTAGCCATATCCATGCCTTCCATTTCACCTTTTTCAGCCATATGTTTTTCGTGTGTTCCATCTTTCATATGCTGTTCATGGTTTTCCGCATGATCACTTTTCTCTTTCATGCTATCCATAGTCATAGCATTCTTTTTCAGATTTAATCTTCGACTAACATTTAAACCAGCGGTGTTAATTTCGATTAATTCATCAGTCATCATGGAAACATGGTACTGTCTCTTCCCATCATCTGAAATTCTAGAACCGTGAGGCATAATACCAGTTTCAATATCAGTGATAACTTCCATAAAGTCAGGGTCAACAACAGAAACTGTACTTGGTTCCATTTTTCCATGAAGATTGAAATTAACTACATAAAGCAACCCTGTTGATTTAGATATCTCCATACTTGCCGGAAATAGTCCAAGATCTGTAGTAGCCACCAATTTGTCGGTACCTGTTTCATACTTCGCGAGCATTCCATAAGGATTTCCATGTGCTATGGAAAGAAACCAATATTTGCCATCAGGTGAGATGTTTATCCCATGAGGCCCGTCAATTTCAGTTGGAAAACGTCCAACCTCTATAGTTTTAGCAATTTTAGCTTTGTTTGTTTTTCCATCAAAATGGATAAGATGAACTTCATCTTCTGATTCTGCAGCTACATAAACATAATAATCTTGCGACACCCCTTTGGTTGGGGCTAATAACACTAGAAATAATGCGATAAATAAAAACGAATAGTATTTATAATCTTTCATAAGAAATTTAACACCGATGATTAAAAAAATTATAGGGAGCCACGAGGACTCCCTATAACAAGTATTAATTTGTTCCTTGCGAGTTGTTTTCTCCAAGCTTTAATGCCCATATTCCTGAATTCCAGTCAGAGAGGAAAACGTATCCCTTATAAGGTTGAGGTCCCCATGTAAAAGTAGCGTTAGGAATGAAAGCTTGACTGTCAGAAGGGTAGAAAGAAGCAATTTCACGCCCTTGCTCATACAAGTCTCCCATTAATTCTCCGGAAATATCAATTACTCTTAAACCACCATTGTATAATGCAGCATAGAGAATATCTCCTTCAACCCAATAGTTGTGAGTACCTGCTTCAGGAAGCTGATATTTTGCGACTTCTTTTGGAGATCCCCAATCGTCAAACTTAACGAAGTGTAACCAACCAGCTGCTCTGTTTGCACCAAAAGTATCTAACCCGTAAGGGAATGCTTCATCACCACCAATTACATAAAAGTCACCGGTAGATTCGCTTTTGAATGGGAATGCCGCGTGATTCCATCCACTTGGATACGCATAGCTACCGAGTTGAACCGGATTTTCAGGAGAGCCTCCTGCTCCAGGTAGATCAGCACTAGCATTACTTCCAACATCTACAGCCACAATACCGTCACTCCAGTTTGATGAGTATGCAATTCCATCTTGAATCCAAACATCATGAATAGAATGTCCCGGTGTGTCTAGTTCAAAAACGCCTACTGTTTTAGGGTTTTTTGGGTCTTCAATATTAATAATGTCATATTTACGCCCATTATTCACAGCATATACATGGTTATCATAGATAAATGAGTTGTGTACACCGCCAGTAAGGTCTTTTGTGTATTCTGAATGAATTTTCACATCTCTTGGATTAGTAACATCCAAAATAATGATTCCATTTTTTCTATCTGATGCTCCTTCACGAGTTATTACAGCAACTTTTCCATCTTCAGATACTTTCACATCATTCACTGTACGAGCATCTACAGTTACTGTGTCAATTGGAATGATCGTAGTTGGATCTGTTACATCCCAAAAAATAGCTTCTCCATTTCCACCCCAAGTTCCGGTGACAGCATAGTCTCTGCCATCAACTCCTTCCCAAACCCATAAATCAGAAGTTCTGGTATGAGATACAATTCCTTTACCAACTAAATCAAGTGGACGTTGTACGTTTCTTGGAACACTTTTAATAGTTGTGCTTGTTGAGTTATTTCCTGAAGTAGCAACAATAGTAAATAAACCAGGGTCACTGGCAACAAATTTTCCACTTTGAGCAATTTGAGCAGATGCTCCTTGACCTAGCTGATCGTCAGGCTCAGCAATGAAAGTATATTTAATTGGGGCATCAGAAACCTGATTTCCATTAGCGCTTTTAGCTAAAGCTTTGAAAGTAACTACGTCTCCTGTACGGATTGTTTTACCATCATAATTATGGCTGATCTCCATTGACGTTACAGGATTTTCAGACACCTTGAATTTCCATGTAGCAGTTTTGTTTTCAGCTTTAGCTGTTAAAGTGAAGTTTCCTTTTTTATGTGCTTTCAAATTTCCAAAAGCATCAATGCTGGCAATTTTTGGATTTGAGCTTGAAAGGGCCACATCTACATTATCTCTGGTAACGCCGGCTTCATCAACAACTTTAGTTTCCATAGCGATAGATGTTGAACTATAGAAATTTTTAGGTGTATTTGTAAACGTAACAGATTTTACCGCCGGATAGGCTACACTCACCGGAAGTGTAGCATTTATTCTGTCAGCTCTATCTGCGGTAAGGGTTCTTGCTAAAATAGAAAACTCACCTGATTTAAGGGCTTTTACATTACCATCAGGAGTTACAATGATTGAGCGACGATCTCTTGTAAAAAATACTAATGAGTCTTGAGTAGTATTGCCATTTGCATCTACAACACGAGCGTTTACTTTCGTTTCATCATTAAGTTTGAGCGAGATTTTTTCCTTCCCAAAAACAATTTTCTTTTCTTGCGCAACAGAGCTTGCCGTAAATAAAACAACAGCAAAAACTGCCATCCCCAGTATTTTAAATGTCAGATTTATATTCTTCATAGTCTTTTATGTAATTAGTTACTTGCTGTTTTTTGAATTCATATTCATTACTCGAGAATAAAATTCAAGTACGATATTGAGGTTATTATTATTGCTATAACTTTAGCTTTATAATAAATCAAAAAAAAAGGAGAAATAATATCTAAAAAAGGCTTTTTTCACTTATTTCTATTTAATTTTTTGTAATTTTAAGTGTTTGATAAAAATATAAGTTGTTACGTTACTGAAATATTTAATGCTTATTTCAGCACAACCCAAAACCAAACCTTACCAAGGACATAGCTTGATGAACATCAACTTTGAGAAAGAAACATTTGCACACCGTCATAATGGAAATAATGCAGATGCGATTAAAGAAATGTTGCAAACTATCAACGCTGAATCATTAGATCAGTTGATAGATGAAACCATTCCTGAAAATATTAGGCTTCAAGATAAGCTGAATTTACCGACAGCTCTTAGTGAAATTGATTTCCTTGATGAGTTTAAAAAACTGGCATCAAAAAACAGGGTGTTTAAGTCGTATATCGGTATGGGATATTACGATACTCATGTGCCTAACGTAATTAAAAGAAATATTCTTGAAAACCCCGCTTGGTATACTGCATATACTCCATATCAGGCAGAGATTTCTCAGGGAAGACTAGAGGCATTAATTAACTTTCAAACATTGGTAAGTGACCTTACCGGTATGGAGCTTGCAAATGCTTCGTTATTAGATGAAGGAACTGCTGCTGCTGAAGCAATGAACATGTTGCTTGGGCAAAGAAAAGGTGCGAAACGTAAAGAAGCGAATGTAATCTTTGTAAGCGATAAATGTCATCCACAAACTATTGATGTACTTGAGACAAGAGCCGAGCCTATTGGAATTGAGGTGGTGGTTGGAGATCATAACGAATTGGATGTAACTGATCCCAAGCTGTTTGCGATGTTACTTCAGTATCCAGCAACAGATGGCTCCGTTATTGACTATACGAGTTTAATTGCTGCCGCTCATGAAAATGCTGTCCACGCCATTGTTGCTGCGGATCTAATGAGTCTAACCTTATTAACACCTCCTGGAGAAATGGGCGCAGATGTAGTTGTAGGTACAACTCAGAGGTTTGGAGTTCCAATGGGTTATGGAGGTCCACATGCGGCTTATTTTGCAACAAAAGAAGATTTTAAAAGACAAATTCCAGGCAGGATCATTGGTGTAACGCAAGATGCTGAAGCCAAGCCGGCTTACAGAATGGCTTTGCAAACTCGTGAGCAACACATCCGAAGAGAAAAAGCTACCTCAAACATTTGTACAGCTCAAGTTTTACTAGCAGTAATGGCTGGTATGTATGGAGTGTATCATGGTCCGAAAGGCTTAAAAAAGATTGCTTCAAAAATTCACGGTTTAACTAAGCTCGCTAAGCTAGGTTTAGAAGCCATGGGTATAGTGGTTGAGACAGAAGTATTTTTTGATACCATTACAGTAAAAGCCTCAGAAGATAAAATGAGGAAAATTGCTGAAGAGCAGGAAATCAATTTTAGATACTTTGGAGATGGGAGGATAGGAATCTCATTTGATGAAGCTAAAGAGCTTGAAGATGTACGAGAAGTATTATCTATTTTTGCTGAAGCGGAAGGAAGAACTTCTAACTTTGATGTAAAGGCACATTCAGAAAAAACTGAAGTAAAATTACCGGAAGCTTTTACTCGTTCTTCTGATTACTTAGACCATCCTGTATTTAATTTATATCATACTGAGCATGAGATGCTTCGCTATATGAAGCGACTAGAGAGTAAAGATCTATCGTTGGTACACTCAATGATCTCTCTTGGATCATGCACAATGAAACTGAATGCAACCGCTGAGATGATTCCGTTATCTTGGCCGGAATTTGGTCAGATGCATCCTTTTGTGCCGGTTGAACAAGCAGAAGGATATACTCAGTTATTTAATGAGCTGGATGAATGGCTAAGTGAAATAACAGGCTTTCATAAAGTGTCTATGCAACCCAATTCAGGTGCTCAAGGAGAATATGCAGGGCTGATGACGATCAGAGCTTATCACAGAAGTAGAGGCGATGATCATAGAGATGTAGCTTTAATTCCTTCATCGGCACATGGAACGAATCCGGCTAGTGCGGTAATGGCGGGTATGGAAGTGATAGTGGTTAAGACCGATAGCCATGGAAATATTTCTACGGAAGACCTTCAAGAAAAAGCAGAGAAATATAGTGACCGACTTGCAGCATTAATGATCACCTATCCTTCAACTCATGGAGTATTCGAACATCGCGTAAAAGATTTTTGTGAGATCATTCACCAACACGGTGGACAAGTGTACATGGACGGCGCTAACATGAATGCACAGGTTGGATTAACCAGCCCTGGGTTTATAGGAGCTGATGTTTGTCACCTGAACCTCCATAAAACATTTTGTATTCCTCACGGTGGTGGTGGCCCGGGAATGGGACCAATTGGAGTTGCAGAACACTTAGCTCCATTTTTATCAGGACATACTGTGGTTAAAACGGGTGGCGAAAATGGGATACCTGCGATTTCAGCAGCACCTTTTGGAAGTGCTAGTATTCTTACCATCTCTTATGCTTACATCGCTATGATGGGAGAAGCAGGGCTTATCGATGCGACTAGAATGGCTATTCTGAACGCTAATTATATCAAAGATAGATTGAGCGAGCATTACCCGATTCTATATACAGGTAAAACCGGTCGGTCGGCACATGAATTTATTATTGACCTACGTCCATTTAAGCAAAGTGCAGGAATTGAAACAGTAGATGTTTCAAAGCGACTAATGGATTTTGGTTTCCATTCACCAACAATGAGCTTCCCGGTTGCAGGAACACTAATGATTGAACCAACTGAAAGTGAAAGCAAAGAAGAGTTAGATCGTTTTTGTGATGCAATGATCGAGATCAGAAATGAAATTCGAGAAATTGAGGAGGGCAAAGCAGATAAGGAAAGTAATGTGCTGAAACATGCTCCCCACACTATGAGAGTGGTTATGGACTCTGCATGGGATAGAAAATACGATAGAGAAAAAGGAGTATTTCCGTTAGAGCATCTCCGCGAAAACAAATTCTGGCCTAGTGTTTCCAGAGTGGATGATGCATACGGTGATAGAAACCTGATGTGTTCTTGTATTCCTATCGATGCTTACGACATTGCTGAAGTGGAAGAATAGAATATCGAATTTCCAACTTTTGAACATAGAACTTTCAATACCTATCTTTATATAAAACTAGAATTTTAAGCAAGCCAAGCCCTTTAGGGCTGCGAGTGGGCAAAACATCAAATGAGTGCCATGAGATACCTTTTTTTAATTTTCTTATTCATAACTGTTGATGCAACAGCTCAACTCTCCGCAGTTGAAAGTAAACTTGTTGACCGAGTGGATTACAACAATGAAGAAGGACTAGAACTTCTCAAAAAGACCATCGCCATTAATAGTGGTACGATGAATTTTGAAGGAGTAAAGCAGGTAGGGGATGTGCTTCGTAAAGAATTCGATGATCTTGGGTTTGAAACTATTTGGGAAGACGGAGCAAAGTTTAATCGCTCCGGACACTTGATCGCTAAACATTTCGGAAGCGAAGATGCTCCAAAGATCTTACTCATTGGTCATTTAGATACCGTATTCGAAAAAGATTCTCCGTTTCAAGAAATGGAAATGGTCGATGAAAACACCATGAAAGCACCAGGTATTGCTGATATGAAAGGTGGAAATGTGATCATGCTTCAAGCCTTAAGAGCGTTGAAAGAAAATAACCATCTTAAAGACATGAATATCTGGGTGGTTTTTACAGGTGATGAAGAATACAGTGGATCACCATTAACACTTTCCAAAAATGCATTGATCGATGCAGCAAAATGGGCAGATATTGCGATCGGATTTGAAAACGGAGATGGAAATCCCGGAACCGCAAATATTTCACGAAGAGGTTCTATAAAGTGGGAGTTGAAAACGGAAGGGAATCCGGCGCATTCTTCACAGATCTTTCAAGAAAAAGTGGGTGCAGGAGCAGTTTTTGAAGCTTCACGAATATTGAACTCTTTTTATGAAGAATTAAGATCAGAGGAATTCTTAACATTCAATCCAGGGATGATGATCGGGGGCACAACACTTGAACATGACGCCGTAAATAAATCAGGAAGTGCATTCGGAAAAGATAATGTAGTATCGAAAGAAGTAATTATATCAGGTGATCTTCGTGGACTTTCTCCAGAGCAGGTAGAACGAGTGAAAGCTAAAATGCAGGAAATCACTTCAAATCATCTACCTCAAACCAAAGCTACACTAACTTTCTATCCCGGGTATCCACCGATGGCACCAACCGATGGAAATAGAGAGCTACTTTCTATCTATTCTAAAGTGAGTCAAGATCTTGGACAAGGAGAAGTTGTAGCTGTAAATCCTCTTAACGCCGGTGCTGCCGATGTTTCTTTTACCGCTGATTTCGTGGATATGGCGATCGATGCGGTAGGAATGAGTGGGGCAGATGATCATACTGTTAATGAAACCGGTTATATTCCGGCACTTCTTTCGCAGACACAGCGTGCTGCACTTTTGCTTAATAGATTGCAGGATTGGAAGAATTGAACATCCAGGACAGAACCGGAGAACTCTGAACATCCACCTCAAACTAAGACTAGGAACTTAATTTGGTATCTAGTTTAGTTTTAAAAAATTCCTCTGTTCCTCTGTTCTAAATCCCTGTTTACTTAGTAGTTCAAACCCTAAACTACGAGTTCTCCTTTTCCTTCACGGATAAGAACAGGTTCTCCACTAGTAAGATCAATTACGGTAGAAGCTTCATTTCCTCCGTACCCCCCATCAATTACTGCGTCAACCTGGTGCTTCCATTTATCAAAGATCAGGCTTGGATCGGTGGTATACTCTAGGACTTCATCATCGTCTTTAATGGAGCTTGAAACGATTGGATTCCCAAGTTCACGAACCAGCGCTAGTGCGATCTCGTTTTTTGGCACTCGAATTCCAACTGTTTTCTTTTTCCTAAAAACAGAAGGAAGCGTATTACTTCCGGGGAGAATAAAAGTATAAGGACCGGGAAGGTTCCTCTTCAATATCTTAAAAGTCTGCGTTTCAATTTGAGCAACATGGTCCGAAAGATTACTCAGGTCTTCGCAGATAAACGAAAAATTTGCTTTATCTAATCGCACGCCTTTTATTCGAGCGAGTTTCTCCAACGCCGATTTATTGGTGATATCACAACCGAGACCATACACAGTATCAGTAGGATAAATGATCAACCCGCCATTTCTTAAAATTTCAACTATGTGTTTCAACTTCTTATGATCAACGTGATCTTCGTAGAGTTTTATAAGCTCAGACATTGATGTCTCCGTGTTAATTGAATATTTAATATTAAACAGTTTTTGTACAGATGTGACTAATCAGCTAGTATAGTATCAATGCTAATTTCACTTAATAACGTTCTGTGAACAGGGCATTTTTTTGATATATCTAATAATTTATCTAGCTGCTCTTGACTGAGATCTCCTTTAATGATTAATTCCTTTTCAATAGAGTCAATTTTTGATTCCGGGTTTTCACAATCGGCGCAGTCATCGGCATGGCGCTTGTTGTGTCTCATTTCAATAAATATATCTTCAACAGGCCATTTCTTTCTACGGGCATACATTTTCATGGTCATGGCTGAACATGTTCCCAAGCTCATCAAAAGCATATCATATGGATCAGGTCCTTGATCGTTTCCCCCTTCAACACTAGTTGGTTCATCAGCAATAATTTCATGCTTTCCGGCTGTTAAAGTGGTTTTGAAAGGTTCGTTAGCAGGAAGGTGAACGTGTACGATCTTTTTTTCTTCAGAATCTGACATAACAAGGATATTTAAGATTAGTGATTATAGCGGAATTGCATATCAGGAATTAACAACGAAATCCTTAGAATTGGTAATTCTTATATCTCTGATTGTTCCAGGTCTTAATTATTTCTTAATACCTAGATTACCAAAACATTACATCGGCTAAATTTATAGATAACATAGAATTGCTTTCTTTCAAAGAAACTTATCTGTATTTCTATGAAGAGAAAATTAGACACCGTAGTTATTTCTGATGTACATCTTGGAACTGTTGGATGTCATGCGGTAGAGCTTACCCAGTACTTGAATTCCATAAGTCCAAAGAGAGTGATACTTAATGGAGATTTCGTGGATATGTGGAATTTCCGAAAATACTATTGGCCTGAAGCTCACATGCATGTGATAAGAACTCTTATCACAATGATGACAAATGGTGTCGATATCTATTACTTGACAGGAAATCATGATGAGACACTAAGAAAGATTTCCAGCCTACAACTAGGGCCACTTTTCATTAGAGACAAGCTAGTACTAGAGTTGAATGGAGAAAAGGTATGGTTTTTCCATGGTGACATTTTTGACGTAACCATGAAGTATTCAAAATGGATCGCAAAACTAGGCGGACATGGATACGAACTCTTGATCTTATTAAATCGGTGGATAAATAATATTTCCATAAAATTAGGGCATGGAAAATTATCGCTATCGAAAAAGATAAAAGATAGTGTAAAAACAGCAGTCAGTTTTATTGATGACTTTGAGGTTACAGCTATGGAGCTCGCAATAGATGAGGGATACGATTATGTAGTATGCGGACATATCCATCAGCCTAAGATCAGAGGTTATGAAAACGAGAAAGGATCGGTTATTTACTTGAACTCAGGAGATTGGATAGAGAATCTTACAGCATTAGAGTATGATGGTGAGGAATGGAGTCTATATCGATACGAAGAAGATGTTCTAATGAAAGAGCCACCTAGAATCAATCCTATTTTTAATAGCAACAATACGATGAACGAAAATAAGGTGATGCTAGGGTGAGAATACTATACGGAGTACAAGGAACCGGTCATGGGCACATTAGTCGAGCTAAGGTAATTATCCCTTTGCTAAGGGAAGCTGCAGATGTTGATGTTCTCATCAGTGGGTATAATTTCAATCTAGAGCTAGATGGAAAAATCAGATATAAAAGGAGGGGGCTAAGTCTCTCCTATGACAATAAGGGAGCTATTGATCTGGTTGAAACAGCCATGGCTCTTAAGCCTATCAAGTTTCTTCAGGATGTACAATCTATTCCAGTTAAAGAGTACGATTTTGTGATCTCTGATTTTGAACCGGTTACAGCTTGGGCTGCTCAGTCTGCAAAAGTTCGTTGCTTAGGATTAAGTCATCAATCTGCTTTTTTATCAGATAAGTGCCCGCGTCCTAAAAAGCGTTCAGTTATGGCAGAAAGAGTAATTCGACATTTTGCTCCTTGTGATGAAGCAATAGGGACTCATTATAAGAGATACGACGATTTTATTGAGCCTCCAATATTACGACCCTTAATAAAGAATTTGAATCCAGAGTTGGGAGGGCATGTAACAGTGTATCTTCCTGCTTTTGACCACGAAACATTGATTACTTTTTTTAAACAGGTTCCCGAAGTAAGCTGGGAGATCTTCTCTCCTACTTGTGAATCAGCCTTTGAAAAATCTAATGTGAAAGTGAATCCGGTAGGGAATGAGACTTTCCTAAAGAGTTTTGAAAGTGCACTAGGTCTATTGTGCTCGGCTGGTTTTGAAGGCCCATCCGAAGCTATGTTTTTAGGGAAAAAGTTATTGGTAGTACCGATAAGAAATCAATATGAACAGGTATGCAATGCCACAGCCTTGGAAGAAATGGGAGCTCAGGCGATCTATAATATAAAACCGGATTTTGTTGACAGACTAAGAAATTGGATTAAAGATGGAGAGATTGTTCATCTGGATGAAGTGTGTGACGAAAGGAAATTGATTCCTAAGATCATGGAATTAGGACAAGAAAAAAGTTTAATGTCACTTTGATACTGAATGATTCGGGATTTAAAAGGAATCGGATTGTAGATGTTATATAATGATTTAGTGAAGGATTAATAAACCCGCCTTCAGTTTCTCATTGCTTTTGTTCACGAATTAAATGCTACTTTTCTTTCAAGTAGTTTTCTCTGATGATATCTAAATGATGAAGTTCGTGACCTGCAATAATAAAAGCCAGAGCTCTTACCGAAAACTCAACTCCACTTGCTAAACCTGTCGCCTTGATCATTTCCTTTGTCATGTTTTGAAAGAGATGTATGGTAGAAGTTCGAACAGCTAAGTATTCATTACAAAGGTTGGCCACAGTTCTGGAATTATAGTTAGAATCACTCATCCACTGATCTTGATCCATTCCGGGAAGTGCGGTTTTATCGCCTCTACTAATTGAAAGTGCTCGATAAGCAAAAACCCTTTCAGTTTCTATCATGTGTCCGATCATCTGCTTTAACGTCCACTTGTCTTTGGCATATGGGATTAGCGCTTTATCTCCACGAATGGCATTAGCAATGGTATAGAACTCATGCATTTGTGAGTTAAGTAATGTGATAACATTTTCCCGAGGTACTTTATCTACGTAAGTTGAGTAATAGTGAGCGTATTCAGATGATTTCGGATATTCGTTATCCCAAGTTTTCATAATGCATTTTTAATTTTACTTACAATAATAGTTTGAGATGTAAAGCACAAAAAAACCCAATACATTTTACTGTATCGGGTCCATTTAAAGAGTATAAATAACTTATTTGACTTCTACTGAATCAATAGTAGAAGTTGATGTTAATTGCCCATCTGTTTTGGTTTCTGCCTTATATGCATAGTTAATGCCACTACTTAATTCCCAGTTACTATAAGCAGTAATGGTCTCAACTTCTTTACCCATTTGTGGACTGAATACTGATACCTTTGAGTAAGCCGGAAGTGATGTAGATGGATCTATCAAAAAGGTTACTGACGAAGCTCCGTCAATTTTAAGAGTTGCATATTCTTTGCCTTCCATTTCTTCCATACCAATGTATTGGGCGTTCAGGTCTTGAGCATTTAAAGCAACATAGATATAACCATTCTTTATTTCATCAATCATAGGTTTTGTAGCTGCAGGAGGAAGTGCTTGTTCTTGTGCACCCATCTTCATTTTACCGGAACCATTTTCAATTACCATTTCTATAGTTCCCTGAGGGGCATCAATTTTTCTAGTGATATTCAGATCAGCATAAGAAACAGTTAAAGAGTTTTTCAGGTCAATATTTCCTTGAGGTGTTACTTGGCTCAAGGTTCCTTGTACAGTCAAAGTATTTACTTCAGTTCCAGAAGAAATGATAGCGTTTGCCATTTTACCTAACCACTCGTTTCCTTGTGTTGCATCTCCGGTAACTTCAGCTTTATCAGATTTTGGAAGTGGAATCTCAACATCGATAACATTAACAGTTCCATATTTGTCGAGCTGATCTCCAATCTCATCCGCATTACCAACGACCATGATTTGCAGTTGGTCAGGCTTAAGATAGGTCTTGGAAACTCTTTGAATATCCGATATAGACACTTTTTTCAATTGCTCGACATACTGATCGAAGTAATTTTGAGGCAGACCATTGTATTCGTTACTGAGTCTTTCACTTAAAATTTTATTCTTACTGTCGTATCTGAAAACAAGTGAGTTTAAGAATCTGTTTTTGGCATCAGTAAGCTCTTTTTCAGAAACAGGTTCATCTTGAAGCTTTTCGATCTCTACAATAATAGCATCAATAGCTTCAGCCGTTGTGGAGCTTTTGGTCATCACACCAGTAAAGAATATACCAGGGTAGTTGATGTTACTTGAATAACTCCCGAACACGGAATAAGCGAGTCCTAGATCAGAACGAACAGATTGCATCAAACGACCTGAAAACCCACTACTTAGAATTTCATTCATAAGTTGAAGTGCGGCGTAGTCTGGGTTGTCTCTTCTTCCACCAATATGACCAAGATAAACGGTGCTTTGGTTTACATCTTCTTTATCTACCAAATTGATTGTGGAAGGATAATTATAGGATACCTCAGGATAGATTAGGTTTGTCTCGGTTCCACCTTTAAGACTACCAAATGCTTCTCTAAGCTTTTCTTTCATCTCGCTAGTATCAAAATCACCGATTACACCGATCATCATGTTGTTTCCTACAAATGCTTGTTTGTGGAATTCAATCATGTCTTCTCTGGTAATAGCGTCAATAGTGGAATATTCAACTTGGGATGTATATGGATTGTCTTCTCCATAAATAAGCTTGCTGAATTCTCTTGTCGCTATACCTTGAGGGTTATCGTTTCTTCGTGAAATGCTCGTTTTTATCTGAGTTTTAGCGAGATCGATTTTGTCCTGTGGGAATAGAGGATTTTGAAGCAGATCTACAAATACAGGTAGTAGTTCGTCAAAATCTTCTTTCAACAAATTCATACTTCCGCCACCTGAACCCTGACCAATGTAAGTACTCATAAAAGCGGCTTTATTTTCGAGCAAAATATTAAGCTTCTCTGCTGGATAATTTTCCGAACCACCTTCCCTCATTACTGATCCCGTCATACTTGCCAAACCTGTTTTTTCAATTGGTTCAAGCAAAGCGCCAGTACGAACTATTGCATTAACGCGGATTAGAGGGAGCTCTTTATCTTCAACTAAATAGAAAGTGATTCCATTGTCCAGAGTCACTTCTTCAACTTTAGTCTCTTTGAATTTATTGAGCTCAGGATATTTGATTTCGTCGTATCGCTTTTGCGCAAATACTGAAACCGTTAGCAACATCATTATCGAAAGTAATAGGGTACTTTTTATAGTCTTCATAATATTTTTATTAAAGTCTTTCATTAGGAATCAGCTTTTATCGTCATACCAACGGTTCTATGCTTCTTTATCAGATATTTTTTAGCAACACGCTGCAGATCTTCAAGCGTAACGGCATTGTATCTATCTAATCTGTTAAATACATCGCGCCAATCTCCTTGCTCTGTATAGGTTTGTACAAAACTTGCTGCAAGCCCCGAGTTATTGGCAAGCCCCCGAACGGTATTGGCTCTTAAACTTGTGCGTACTCTGTCAAGTTGTTCTTGCGTAATAGAACCTTCTTTTACCGAGTCAAACTCTTTGTATATAGCCTGTTCTAGCGTGTCTAACTCAACACCGGCATTTGGTATATAAAGAGACAGAAACATTCCAGGATAGCGAGTACCTGGAATTCCCTCAAAATTTTGAAGCTGCAATGCTAGTTGTTGTTCCTCTACTAGGCTCTTGTAAAGAACAGAAGTTCGTCCCGAAGTCAAAATTCTTCCTAGTAATACAAGAGGTTCATAATCAGGATGGGTGCCTGAAACTGTGTGATAGCCAATGAGCATTAACGGCTGTGCATTTTCCTCAAGTGTTAGTCGTCTTTCTCCTCTTTGTTCTGGCTCTTTGGTGGTTACGGGAGGAGCAACTTTTCCTTTTCCTCTCATTTCACCAAAGTATGTTTCCGCAAATTTTTTCATTTGCTTTGGATCTACATCGCCGGCAATTCCAATAGTAATATTAGAAGGTACATAGTAGGTTTCATAAAATTCATGAGCGTCTTCAATTGTTGAAGCGGTTATGTCAGAATTCCATCCTACGATAGGTCGACCATAAGGATGTGCTGTGAAAGCGACTGAGAAAAAATCTTCAAGTAATCGTCCAAATGGATTCGATTCAGTTCTCGTATTTCGCTCTTCCCTAACAACCTCTTTTTCTACATAAAACTCGCGATAAGTTGGTTCTCTAAAACGACTACCTTCTAAGGCAAACCACAATTCTGCTTTGTTGGATGGGAAGCTTAAGAAGTAATCTGTGAAGTCCCAACGGGTACTGGCATTCATGCCTGTTGCGCCATTTCTATCTACAATTTGTGAGAACTCATTATTAACTACATATGTTTTTGCTTCGTCCTTAAGAGCTTCAAATTCATTCCATTTTTCATTTAAAAAGGTTGAATCGGGCTTGCTTTTATAGGACTCAATAAGCCATGCTTTATAAGCAGCATCCATTTCGGCAATTACTTTTTTCTCAGCTTCCCAATCTGTCGTTCCTACATAGTGATTTCCTTTAAAAGCCAAGTGCTCAAAAATATGAGCTATACCTGTATTTCCTTTAGGTTCATCTATGCCGCCTACATTAACTTGAGTGTAGAAACTAACTACAGGTGCATCATGGCGTTCAATGATAATAAAGTGGAGACCATTGTCGAGGGTAAACTCGGTTACTTTCTTTTCGAACTCAGCAAGATTCTGAGCACGTGCGGTAAAGCTCAATATTCCAGCTAGAAATATAAAGCAAAAAAATGCTTTTAATGATTTTAATACGCTCATTACAATATGTTTTATAGTAATTTAGGTTGTAAATATGATACCCTTAAAGATGTAAGATATTTTGTTAACTTCAAGAGTTTTATAAACTTTGTTCGTTCGGTAATTTCATTCTCTTAGTTGTCGTTTTCTTTTTATTTTAAAGAAAATCTAAATTTCTATACCTACTTATGTTCTTTCAACAAATTTTTGAAGAAAAATTAGCTCAGTATGCATATCTGATCGGATGTCAAAAATCCGGAGAAGCTATTATTGTAGACCCAATGAGGGATATCGAGCGCTATGAAAAAATAGCTGCTAAGAATAAATTGCGGATAGTAGCGGCTACTGAAACTCATATTCATGCAGATTATTTATCAGGATTGAGAGAGTTTGCTGAGAAAGGAGTGAAGGTCTTAGTGTCTGATGAAGGGGATAAAGACTGGAAATACGAGTGGGTGATGGGGAGTGACTACGATCATCAGCTATTGAAAGATGGAGATGAGTATAGCATTGGAAATATAAAGTTTAAGACAGTGTATAGCCCGGGGCATACTCCCGAGCATATTAGCTTTTTAGTTACTGATGGAGCTACTACGGATGAACCGATGGGTTTACTTTCCGGTGATTTTATTTTTGTTGGCGATGTTGGAAGGCCGGACCTTTTGGAAACAGCAGCGGGGGAGGTCGGTGCAATGGATGAATCAGCGAAAACACTGTACAAGTCTATCGAGAAGTTCAAAGAAATGCCGGAATATTTACAACTTTGGCCGGGACATGGGGCAGGTAGTGCCTGTGGGAAAGCATTGGGAGCTGTTCCTGAATCTACCGTGGGCTATGAGCAAAGGTTTAATGGTTCAATTCGTGCAGCTATTTCTGAGAAAGATTTTGTGGATTTTATTTTAGATGGTCAGCCTGAACCTCCTCTTTATTTTGCAAGAATGAAACGAGATAACAAAAAAGGGCCGAATGTACTTGGTGAAATTCCTTCTCCGGAAAGAAAAAGCATTCAAAGCATGATCGGCGCAACAAGAACTTCAAATGCTGTAATTGTAGATACAAGAGCGAATAGAATGGATTTTATGAATGGACACATTCAAGGTTCTCTGTATGCTCCTTTTAATCGGACTTTCAGCACAATTGTAGGATCTTATGTGAAAGAAACCGAAGATATTTTTCTAATCATTGAAGAGGGTCTGATTGAAGAAGCTGTAATAGATCTGATCCGTATTGGTCTAGATAATATTAAAGGTTTTGCAACACCATCAGATATTGAAAATTTTGGCAAGGAAGGAGAGTTGTTCTCAACCTCAACAATAGATTTTGATAAAGTTGATGAATTGATGCCTACCTCTGAATATAACTTGCTAGATGTGAGGAAGAAGTCAGAATTTGATGAAGGTCATTACCCTAAAGCCATTAACATCTCACATACAAGATTGTTAGATCGGTTAGACGAAGTTCCTACGGATAAACCTGTATTAGTTCATTGTAAGTCAGGAGCTAGAGCTGCAGCAGCTTCTGCTATGTTGGAGAAAGAAGGGCTTGTTGTTCATTATATCAATGATGCGATTGATCCTTGGTTAGAGAGGAATTGATCTTTTTTAATAAATTTTGAGTATTCAGCCTGATTATATAGATTAGTAGTAGCAATAAATCAAACTTCCTATGAAGCAATATATATTACTAAGTGCCTGTATTTTAGCTTTTTTCAACTGTGATGTCGTCAATAACGGCGCTATTGAATTAAAAGGAGACGTTATATATCAAAATTCTTTCGAGAAGGAGAGTGACTTATCTGATTGGGACGGGTTTCATAGAGTTGAATTGAGAGACGACTCACCTAGAACAGGTGGGAAAAAATCTGTATTTATATCAGGTGGCTGTGTTTTTCCACATGCTCAGTATACATTTTATGCTGAAAAAACCGGTTTAATTCAGTTGTCAGTTTTAGCTAAAGATTTAAGCATTGGCGGTAGTATTTCTCTCACAAAAGATGAGTATAAGAATGGATTACATATAATTGTGAAGAACAAAAATTGGGAAGAACTAACTTCTGAAGAGCCTCTGTTTGTCACGAAAGGAGAAAAGATCACTCTTAATATGTCTTCTGGTGGGTTTGTGTCAAGCTCAATGCTAGTGTCTAAAGTTGAGTTATCGTTTGTAAGTACTCAATAGTTTATTTAGCTCTTTTTGATTTTTTACTCTCTGCAAAAACAGTCAATAGTATGGTCATTCACTAAACCACATGCTTGCATATAAGCATACATTATGGTGCTCCCCACAAACTTGAATCCTCTTTTCTTTAGGTCTTTACTTAGTGCGTCAGATTCAAGAGTGGTTACAGGAACTTCATCCATAGACATCCACTGATTGATAATAGGTTCGCCATTTACAAACCTCCATACGTAGTTGTCAAAACTTCCGAATTCGTTCTGCACTTCTAAGAATTTTTGAGCATTAGTAACCGTACTACGTACTTTTAGCTTATTTCGGACAATTCCTTCGAATTGTAATAATTTCTGAATGGTAGCTTCATCAAACTGAGCAACTTTTTTGGGATCAAAATCAGCAAAGCTTTTTTTATATCCTTCTCGCTTTTTTAAAATAGTAGCCCAGCTCAAACCGGCTTGTGCACCTTCCAGAGTCAAAAACTCAAAATGTACCCTATCATCATGAACGGGTACACCCCATTCTTCGTCATGATATATTTGATATTCTTCAAATTGATCGGTAGCCCAATCACAACGGGTTTTGCCTTTCATAAGCGATTAGAGAATTTATTTTCAAAAAAAATAGTTAACTTAGAGTACTCAATCTCATCCGTAAAAATCAAGAAATATTGAGATTGAAAAGAGAATGCATGAAATAGATACTGGAAATATCTTCACGCTGAATACGTTTTTAAATATGGTAGAGGATCAACTTTAAAGGATTGTTACTGGGAACAGCCTTTTGAATGGAAATCCTGCTTTAAAGATCGCTAAGTAATTATTTAATCCGTTTTATCTTGATACTCATTAAAATGATTTGAGGAAGAGATAATTAGGATGACTAGAGAATTTTTGTTTGAATGTTCAGAAGGCGCTCCAAAGTTTAACTACCAGCTACTGAACATTAATTTACACAGATTATACTTTACCTTAACAAGAAAGCTTTTATTTTGTACGCACTATGAATGACTTAATGACATCTTCGAAAATTAATATTATACCAACTGAAAACAGTAAGTTACATGAAATAGATTTTGATAATCTAGTTTTTGGTAAGAAGTTTTCTGATCACATGTTCGTGATGGAGTATGATAATGGGGCGTGGAGCAAACCTGAAATAAGACCATATGGTCCAATTCAGATAAGTCCGGCATTAAATACTCTTCATTATGGACAAGCAATTTTTGAAGGAATGAAGGCCTTTTATGTTGATGAAGAAACTATAAACTTATATAGACCTAAAGATCATTTTGAAAGACTTAACCGTTCAGCCAGAAGAATAGGCATTCCTGAAACTGACTACGATACATTTATTTCAGGATTGGAAGAGCTGATTAGGTTAGACCACCAGTTTGTACCTAAGAAAGAGCAAACATCACTTTACATCCGTCCATTTATATTCGCATCTGATGATTTATTGGCGGCTCGTTCGTCTTCAAAATTTAGCTATTATATTATTACTTCTCCCGTAGGAGCTTATTATGAAGAGGGTTTCAATCCCGTGTCTTTAACCACTACGGAAAACTATGTACGTGCAGTAGTTGGCGGTACAGGTGAAGTGAAAACAGCAGGGAATTACGCCGCGAGTTTCTTACCTGCTCAAGAGGCAAAGAATGCAGGATATACCCAAGTACTTTGGCTTGATGCAAAAGAGCACAAATATATTGAAGAAGTTGGGACTATGAATATTCACTTTCTGATTGGAGATACGCTGGTAACACCAGAACTTACAGGATCTATTTTAGGTGGTATAACAAGAAGATCAGTTATAGAAGTTGCTTCTGAATGGGGCTATAAAATAGAAGAGCGAAAAATATCTATTGATGAGGTATTTAAAGCGTCTAAAGATGGAAGTTTAAAAGAAGTGTTTGGTTCAGGTACTGCGGCGGTAATTTCACCGGTTGGTAAAATTCATCATCAAGGTGAAGTCATTAATATTGGTACAGGAAAGATAGGAGAGTTTGCTGAACGTCTTTATAACGAGATCACAGGTATCCAATACGGTAAAATTGAAGACAAACATGATTGGATCCATTCAGTCAAAGTTTAAGTGCAGCTGGATTTTATAAAAATATGTGTAGTTGGGGCTGGCGGGTTTTTAGGAGCCTCAACTAGATATGTATTATCAACTGCTTTGCAGTCTAAGTTTACCTCTTCGTTGTTTCCTTACGGAACTTATGTAGTAAATATACTAGGCTGTTTTCTAATTGGCTTTTTATTGGCTCTATTCGCTGTTAAAAACTGGGGTGATGAGCAAGTTAGGCTATTTCTTTTTGCCGGTATTCTCGGTGGATTTACCACATTTTCAACTTTTGCGAATGATTCTTTCCTGCTTTTCAAAGAAGGAGAAATGATGCTGGGCTTAGCCAATGCCGGTGGGCAAGTAATTCTGGGGTTACTCTTTGTTTGGATTGGCTACGGTCTAGTTAAGCTTTTCTTCTAATATCCTTTTTTTCGTTCTACTGAATTTTCTAGTTCAATTCCGGATAGAGATCTTTTATAATTTTCAAGGATTTGTGCGGCAGCTTCTTTTGAATCTGTTACAGCCGCCACATGTGGAGTGATCATGATCTTAGGGCGATTCCAAAATAAATAATTTCCAGGCAATGGCTCTTCTTCAAATACATCTAAGCAAGCTCCTGATAAAACGCCGGTATCTATTCCATAAATCAGATCTTCTTCAACTAAATGCTGACCTCTTCCAACATTGATCAAATAGCTAGGTTGCTTAAGTTTTTTAAATAGTTCGAGATCTAAAATGTCTCGGGTTTTATCTGTTAGTGGCAGTAAACAGACCAAAATATTCGTGCTATTTAGAAATTGATCGAGTTCATTTTCTGTAAATGAATTTACACCATCTATGTTTTTTTTACTTCGAGACCAAGCGTTTACAGTGTAGCCATTCTTCGCAAGTAGATCGGCGGTTGTCTTTCCCATTTCACCCAAACCCATAATGCCAACTACAGAATTCTCTTTAGGAACTACAGTATGCTTATCCCAATAAGCTTCTCTTTTTTGATCTACATACCTAGCAGTATTTAATCTGTAGCTTAAAATAGCTTCTAGCACATATTCTGCCATTTCATTTTTAAGAGAAGGAGTTATCAACCGCGCTAATTTAGTTTCTTGAGGAATACTTTCATCATTTAGCAGATGATTCACACCCGCTCCTAGTGATGAAATGGTTTGTAAATTCGGATAGTTACCAAGCACATTTTTAGGGTGATTCCAAGCAACAGCAAAAGTAACACGATCTTTATGCTGAACTTTCGGCCATATTTCTACATCGAGGTTTTTATCAAGGCTTCGCAGTTCATCAGCAAGAATATTTAGATCACGATCTGGTGCTATTAGTAATAAGGACATTGCTTTATCTTTCCATTAATTGTTTGCTGTTGTTAGACTAATTTTTCCAGTCTAAAGACGTCATTGCGAGCATAATGACCTACGGGATCAAAATCTAATTTTGACTTAGCTATCAGGTCCATATCTAAGTCTGCAGTCAACACACCTTCTTCTCCCCAAAGTGGACCTGCTAAAGTATTTCCAAAAGGATCAATAATTACACTTCCCCCATTACACAAAACCTTTTCATCTTTCGAGAGATCTTCTCCAGGAAGATTCGGGTAATCCTTTTTTGCTACATATTGATTGCATCCAAAAACAAAACATCGACCTTCTAGTGCAATATGTTTTAATGAATGCTGCCAGTTTTCTCTTTGGTCTGCTGTTGGAGCTAAATAAATTTGCACCCCCTGTTGATATAGGTAAGTTCGAGCAAGTGGCATAAAATTCTCCCAACAAATAAGTCCACTTACATTCCCAAATTCGCTTTTGTACACTTCAAGATCGGTTCCATCACCTTCTGCCCAAATTACTCGTTCTGCGGCTGTAGGTTTAAGCTTTCGATGTTTACCAACAAGTGTTCCTTGGTTATCGAAATACAACATGCTACAATAAAGAGAACCGGAATCACCTCGTTCAACCACTCCAATAACCAACCAGGTATTATATTTTGCTGCGATTTCTCCAAGTTGGTTTAGATGAGCACCTGGTACAGAAATAGTATTTTCCCAATATTTAAGCCAGTTCTCTCGGCCTTGTTCACTTCTATTTCCAATCGTAGTTCCAAAAGTTAAGCCTCGAGGATATCCTGGAAGAAACGCCTCAGGAAAAAGTATAAGATCGGGGTTTTCTTTTGATGCTTGTTTAACCCAATACTCTACTTTATCGAGGGAATCTGATAAATCAAATAAGACCGGGGTAGCTTGTACAACTGAAATTCGAGGGGTTTTCATAGTAGAAGGTATGAAAATGTAAGAAGAATTATAACGAAGCTTTATGCAATTAGTTAGCTAATTTGAAAGATAAAATACAATCTATAAATTATTTAATATCCATGACTTAAATATATTTTGAAAGTATTCTGAATAAAGAGCAGATTCAGCCTCTTCATTACTCGAACACAATCCAACGTTTTTTAAATCATGATTAGCTCCGGGGATTACAGATAAAGTAAAATTATCAGGAATGCCCTCCGGAAAAGTTTCATTGAGGCTTGTCAGAGCCCATCCCGGATAGACCATTCTATCGTTTGAGGGGAAAATAAAAAGTGCAGGGTCAATTATTCTCTTGAGGTCATAGGAGGGGTCAAATTCAGCGATTTCTTTAAGGTGTCTCCACGCTTTTTTTAAAGGAAAAACAGATACCCAATTGATATCTGATAATGCTTTTTTTGATGCAAGCTCAAAAGCTTTTTCCTCAGTTTCACCTTGGCAAAGGTAATCACTGTTATAAATGTTAATTAAATGAAGCTCAGCATCTGAAACGGGTCCAGCGATAGAAGCTATGGCTTTTACCTCATTCCTATATAGAGAGCCAACAACCTGAGCAACCCATCCGCCTTGACTATGCCCTATAACTCCAATTCTATCTGGATCAACACTATTCAAAGTTTTGAGGTAATCTATGGCCGCTTTGGCATCGTCAGCACGATCATAAATATCAGACCTTTGCCATCTTCCTTCTGAATTACCTACTCCACGTTTATCAAAATAGAGGATTCCATACCCTTCCTTGATAAAAAGCGCTTCCAGATTCTGTTCGACAAAGTTTTTATAAAGTGTACGATGAGATGAGTTTTCTCCTGCGCCAACTAGAAAAATAATCATGGGTACGCTATCGGCTCTTTGAGGTAAAAGCAATTCTCCATGAAGTGTATTACGACCACTTTCAAAGGTAATATTAGTACGAAGTAAATCCTGTGCTAGCGTCTGTATTGGAGAAAAGACCAACGCGGCTAAAAGGACCGATAAAAATCTCATTAGTTATTTTTTAAGTCTGCAACGTATTGTGGAAGGATAAAGCATAAAAAGGAAATTAAAAATTTGGATATTTACATTTTATGCCAATACTCAAATCAATTCCTTGATCTGTTCCATATGTCTTTCTGCATGAACTATGTTAAAGTAAATCCACTCTTTACGGGTCAATTTTCCTAATACCGGATGTGCGAATTGAGTGCAGATATCGTCAAGATCCTGAGTTTTTATGAGTTCCGTAACTTGGGTTCTAGAGTGTAGAAACTTGCCTATCAAATCATCTTTAGATTTTTCACCTTCAGTAGGTAGTACAACTCCTCCAGCTTTTACTTTATTTGTCCGATTTGAAAAACGAGTCTTCATATCAGATATTATTTTGTCTGAAGCTCGATCAGGATCTTTTTCAGTGGTACCCTTAAATAAACGAGCAATACCAAATTCCGATCGTACTATATGCTCAACATTTTCAGCAATTGACCATGTATCTTCATCAGGTTTTGAATTAAATAGTTCATCAGGAGTATTTTTTATTAGCTCGACAAAGCTGGTTGTATTAGCCTGATATTCTTGAACTAGCTGCATATGATCTGAAATTTTAGGTTTATTAATATCCTGTATCAGGGATAGTATAAATATATATTTAGATATTTATCGCATACAAAATTAAGTGTTCTGCTAGAGATCTTAAATTCAGACCGAGATTATAAACTAGAGTCTATGATCTTTTTAAGTTTTGGAACAAGGCCGAGTTCAAACCACTCATTTCTTTTGAGCCAAATATTATTTCTTGGGGAAGGATGAGGAAGGGGTAAAAACTCAGGAAGATACTCGCTATAGTTCTTTACCGTGTCGGTGAGAGTCCTTTTCATTCTGTCTTTTAGATAATATCGTTGAGCATATTGTCCAATCAACAAGGTGAGTTTTAAATCGGTAATGGATTCAAGAAGAGGTTTATGCCAAAGGGGTGCACATTCGGGGCGAGGGGGAAGATCGCCTGATTTCCCTTTTCCGGGATAACAGAAACCCATAGGTATAATAGCTACGTTCGTTTCATCGTAAAACACATCATCATTTATTCCCATCCATTCTCGAAGTCTTCGTCCACTAGGGTCATCCCATGGAATTCCAGATTTATGTACGGCAGTTCCTGGTGCCTGACCAATGATTGCAATTTTACTCGACGCCGAAGCAGTTACAATAGGCCTTGGGCCAAGAGGAAGGTTTTTCTCACATTCAGTACATGCTCGTATTTCCTCGAGGAGTTTTTGCATTGCCTAGTTTTCGGCTTCTGATAATGTATCTGCTTTCATTTCGGTACGAAGTTTCTCAAACCACATAGCTAACTCGTTTTTTTGGTCATCAGTCAGGTTAGCATCCCAGTGACTATAAGTGTAAGAGGGAAGAGGCATTTCTTCACTTAAAACCATTTCTGCCGCTTCTTCCAATTTATGGTCAGCTCTGTTTGTGCTGTAGTCAGCCCAAGTAGAAAAATTTAACTCTTCTCTTCCATGGTCGATATGATCCTGCAACCACCAAGAAACTGGCGCAATGTTAGAGTACCAAGGATAATTCGTTTTATAAGAGTGACAATCATAACAAGTGTCTTCAATAACTGCTTTTACCTGTGTTGGTGGAGAATGTAGAGTAAGGAAATCTTTAGAGGGATCTGTTTCAGGAACGGATTTATCGATTCTAAAGAATTGCAGTATGATGAATATAACTGCTAGACCTAGGAGTATTTTTTTAATCATGATTCACAATGCGCTATGGTTGAATGAGTTATAGAAAGTTAGCAGAATTTGATAAGTAAGCAATCTTTAGATTTCTTCCCCTGATTGAAATGACAAAACCTAGTTAGGAAGAGTCTCTTAATAAGTTACCGTATAAGAACTATTTGATAGTATGGTTTCAATAACTAAAACTATCTTTTATCTCATAATGTTGAGATCTCTCATCCCAACGCTTCAACACTTTTTGAGCAGCGGCAGGAATATGAGCTGTTTGGTAATCTTCGCCCATAAACTGCTTGACCAGCTCTAAAGAATCGAAGTACATAATAGTGATGAACTCGGTTTCCTCAGGATGTTCTCTCCTCAAAACTTCGATCTTTCTATAGCCTTCCATCTTGAAGCTTTCGATCTGAGGAATGACTTCCTCCGTCAAAATTTGATAGTACATATCGGCATTTTCGGGGGAAGTCCACCCATGCCAGATCCGAGCAATCATCTTCTTATGTATTTAGATATTTGAATAAGCCAAAAGCTTAATCTTGTAGTTCCATAGCTTTAACTTCACCACGTGCAGGATAATCGTTCTCTTGAATAAAGTCTATTGCATTAAGCATACTTTTCAAATCAGGACGACCAAATGGCATAGAGTTGATAGCTGAATAATATAGTTCACCATCAGGGCGAATTAAAAACAATCCCGGCTCTGAAAAAAGCTCCGGCTCATTGTCATTTATACCATTTGAAAGATATAAGCCCCAATTACGAGCCTGTTCTTCTGAAAGGTCATAACCGACTTTAAGCTTATCAACTTCCCATTCTTGAACGGAAGTTCGAGCTCTTTTTTCAGAATCCATGCTCACAGTAACGGTTTCAACTCCACGTTCTTTAAAATCATCAACTAGTTTGTTTAAAGTTTGAGTATATCCTTTACAAACAGGGCAGTGCAAACCTCTATAGAAGACAACCATAGTGAAAGATTCGGGGTCTTGTTCACTGAGGTTCCATGTATCACCATTTGTAAGTGGGAAACTTAGATCTGGTGTTTGAGTTCTGGGAGTTAGCGTTTTCATAATCAGTAAAATGTTTAATTCGTATTAACTAATTACTTAAACAAGCATCACTAATTATAGTTTCGAAACATTTCAGACTTTAATCTAATTGGTATTCCAGAATCAATTACCCTTTGGAGTAAACGATTGAATTCCTGTGATCTCTCTACCCAAGATCAAACCATGAATATCGTACGTTCCTTCGTAAGTATTTACGGACTCTAAATTCATTACATGATGAATAACTCTGTAATCCCCAACAATTCCATTTCCGCCGTGCATGTCTCGGGAAATACGTGCGATCTCTAATGCTCTGCCACAGTTGTTACGTTTTGCCAGCGAAGTCATGGAAGGATGATCTCTCCCTTCATCTTTAAGTTTACCCAACCGGAAAGCCAACATCTGCATATTGGTGATGTCAGTAAGCATGTTAGCAAGCTTCGTTTGGATGAGTTGATTTGCAGCCAATGGTTTTCCAAACTGCTTACGGTCTAGCGTATATTGTCGAGCACGTTGATAACAAAATTCAGCAGCTCCGATAGTTCCCCAAGCAATTCCGTACCGTGCTGAATTCAAACACATAAAAGGCCCTTTCAATCCTTTAATATCAGGGAATACATTTTCTTCAGGAATAAATACATCATCAAAAACCAATTCGCCGGTTTCAGAAGCTCTTAAACTCATTTTGAATTTCGTGTGCGGAGCTGAGAATCCTTCCATTCCTTTTTCAACCAAAAATCCGCGAATCACACCTTCGTCGTCTTTATTCTCTTTGGCTTTAGCCCAAACAACGGCAACATCAGCAATTGGAGAATTAGTAATCCACATTTTAGCTCCGTTCATGATCCACCCACCATCTGTTTTAACAGCTGTGGTAACCATACTTCCCGGATCAGAACCATGATCCGGTTCAGTTAAACCAAAGCAACCGATCATTTCTCCGGTAGCTAACTTCGGAAGAAATTTCTTTTTTTGTTCTTCAGTTCCAAAGGTAGAAATTGGGTACATCACTAACGAAGATTGTACACTCATGAATGAACGGTAACCCGAATCCACTCGCTCCACTTCACGGGCTATAAGACCATAGGCCGTATAGCTGGCATCAGAACCACCATATTCCTCAGGGATAGTCACACCAAGCAAACCCATTTCACCCATCTCGGTAGCGATCTCTCTATCAAAGTATTCTTCTGTATTTCCTTTAAGAGCTCGCGGTTCGAGTTTGCTTTGCGCATAATCACGAGCTGTTTCCATGATCAGACGGTCTTCTTCATTTAACTCAGATTCAAAGAGAAGTGCGTCGTCGATGTTGAATAAATTCTTGGCCATAAATGGTGATAATTTGAATGTATATGTAGTAATCTAAAATCTTTAGAGAAGTGATAAAGTCATAATTATTTCTTTGAGAACAAAACGAAAAATAAGGTCATTCAATCAATTTGAAACAACTAGTCTATATTTTTTAATATGAGGGTAGGGTGTATTACTTCTAGCGTAAACATAGTTTTCATTATCAGAATGTTCTATTAAACCGAGTTTTTCATTTATAAATCCGTCAGATTCTATAGAGTATAAGAGTTGAAAGTCTTGGTCAAATAGATCGGTGGTATTACTGAATTCAGCATTTGTCTGTTTTTCAGAGCCATAATTCTTCATGTATTGATCGGGATCATCAACATTGGTTGGCCAACTTGCAGTAGTGATATAATATTCATTACCGAGCTTTACAATAGTATTTAAGCCTCCCATGCTTCCCATAGCTTTGTTGTTACCATTTTGATAAAAGCCAGGACGCATGATTCTATCAAAATTTCGATCTAGTTGCTGAGTTTTCATGTTGTCGGAGTTATAAAAAGAAAAAGAATAGTTTGAGATATCAGCTACTACTAATTGATCATCTAGAGTCCAAGCCTTGGCAAGCCAGCTTAACCCCTGAGGAATTTTGAGATCACCGGTTAAATCAACACTAAAAGAAGATAATATACTGTCTGGATCTGCTGGATTAAAAAGTATGAACTTAGTTAAAAATGAACCAGAAATACTTTTGCTGACAACTATTTTATCCCCAATAAAACCGTTAAGATTTACCGTTTTTAGTTCTTCGTTAGTGATACTCAGAGTCTTTAAAAATTCGCCTTTAAGATTAAAGAGGCCAATTCTAGTACGAGCAATATTGGAAACATAAATGGTTTCATTTCCATCCCATATCATATTCCATGCGTTTTCGAAATCTCCGGGACCACGTCCTTTGGAGCCTGTTACCCATCTCACTTCGCCATTTTTATCAAATGAAATTAATTTCGACAGTCGGTCATCTAATACATATACGTTTTGGTCATCGTCTGTGAACATTGCTGTAATACCTCCAAGTAATTCTTCTTCGGGAGCATTTTCTTCACCAAATAATTGAACTAACTCAAACTCTACTTGAGGTGTTTCTCTCTCTTGCCAAATTCCATATTCGGGGTTGGTGATGACCTGATAATTTGTGGTATTTTCAGAAGAAGTTTTTGAACAGGAATACAAAAAACTTAAAAAGATGGAGAGAATAACTATGAACACAAATTTATTCATTTAGAGTCACCTTATATTTATGTATTTGAGGGTAGGGAGAATCAGTTACGGTATATAAATATCCTTCATGGTCGATAGCTCTTATTATTCCAATATTATCATTGTCTGTATATTCATATGAATACAAAAGCTTGTAATTATTGTTTAGAAGGTCGATGGAATATTTAAATTCAGGTGGATCTACTTTTTTTCTATCTAAGGCGCTTTGCAAAAATTTATTCGGGTCTTCAATATTAGTTGGCCATTTATTTTGTTGGATATAGAATTCTTGGTTCAGTTTAATGGGTGGATAAGATTCTCCTAGAATGGTAAAAGAATTTGATCCCGGAGGTGGATTTATAACCACAGCGGGTGAAACATTTGCATCAATTTCTCTGGTTACTTTTTTCACTCTTTTTCCTTCTAAATTATAAATGTAGAAGCCATAAGAGTGATCACTTCCCAAAACTATACGATCATTTAGCACTTTAACTGGGGTAGTTTGGTAAAACCCACGTGGTATTTTAATCTCTGGAAAAGATTTAAGTTGAAACTCTGACTCTAATAAAGAATCAGATGCGATATTGATAATTTGAATATGAGCGCCATACGTTTCTTTAATCGGAGAGCTTAATAAAAAGGTATCAGGGCTTAGGTACTCCACTGTAGTTGCGCCGTATTCATTTAGTCCCGAAAGAGAGTAAGAGGTTAGATAATTTCCATCTAAATCAAATTCATCTAAACGTGTTGATCGAATATTTAACAGATAGAGTTTATCTTTTTGATTCCAGGTAAAGTCATAAGAAGTACTAATGTCACCGGGACCTCTTCCTTCTTTATTCACAGACCATCTTAGTTGACCATTTTTGTTATATGAAATGAGCCGATTATTTCTTGAATCCTGTAAATATATATTCGAAGATTTATCAATAATAAGAGTTTGAATAAATCGGGTAGTAGATAAAAGAGCTTCTATAGGACTATTTTCTCCTCCAAATGTTTGAACAAGCTCGAAGCTAATCGGGGTTTCTTTATCTTGCCATATTCCATACTCGGGATTTGATATTGACTGAGGTTTATCCGAGGTTATATTTTGAGCCTTTCCAGAGTAGGAAATTAAAAACGAAGTGAGTAGCACAGTAAAAAAGAACAAACGCATAGCTCATTATTATTATTGATCAATATCACTTTAATATGTGAAAATAAGTTCAATAAAAAAAAGCCCCTAGCAATTAAGCTAAAGGCTTTGAAGAGCAAAATTCTTAAAATAGTTTTAAGCGAGTGTCTTCTTCAATTCTCTTGCGATGACCAATCGTTGAACTTCTGAAGTTCCTTCACCGATTGTCATAAGTTTTGCATCACGTAAGAAACGTTCTACATGATATTCTTTGGTGTAACCATATCCGCCATGAATTTGAATAGATTCCAAAGAAGCTCTAACTGAAAGTTCTGAAGCAAATAATTTTGCCATAGAAGCTTCAACAGTGTAAGGTTTTCCTTTGTCTTTAAGAACAGCTGATCTTAATACAAGTAAACGAGCAGCATCAATTTCAGTTGCCATGTCTACAATCTTGCCTTCCATATATTGGAAATTTCCGATAGCTGTACCGAATTGTTTTCTTTCCATGGAATATTTAAGAGCTTCTTCATAAGCTCCTCTTGCAATACCTACTGAAAGCGCTGCGATTCCAACACGCCCACCATCTAATACTTTCATTGTGTCAATGAAACCTCTGCCTTCTTCTCCAAGAAGATTTTCAGCCGGTACTTTCACATTTTCAAATACAACTTCTGTAGTATCAGAAGAATTCATTCCCAGCTTATGCATTCCGGGTCCAGGTTTAACGCCATCCCATTTACCTTCAACAATAAATGCACTAATTCCTTTAGTTCCTTTTGTGGGATCTGTTTTTGCAAGAACTACATATACATCACCGACTGAACCTTGAGTAATAAAGATCTTTGATCCATTGATGATGTAATGGTCTCCATCTTTTACAGCAGTCGTTTTCATTCCGGAAGCATCAGAGCCTGATCCCGGTTCGGTTAAGCACCAAGCAGCAAGTTGCTCACCAGAAGTAAGTGCAGGCATATACTGCATTTTTTGCTCATGTGAACCTGCTATTGCAATATGACCTGTTCCTAGAGAAGTATGTGATGCAACGGTTAATGCAAGTGAAGCATCCCAACGTGCAATTTCTTCTAAAGCTAAACAAAAACTAACTACATCAAATCCACCACCACCATACTGCTCTTCATGGTAGATACCAAGCATTCCTAACTCACCTAATTGTTTGACAATTTCGTGCGGAAATTCTTTGCTGTTGTCTCTGTCCATTACAGTGTCGGCAACATTTCGTTCAACGAATTCTTTAACACTGTCTCGAATCATTTTTTGATCTTCTGTTAAATCAAATGACAGTTCATTTTCTACTACGCTATTCATTTTTTATCAGGTCTTTAGTTATTGAAAATCTTGTTGGAAACGCTTCCAAGTTAATATTTTCATTGGTCAAAACATCAACACTTTTTGTAAAAAATTCGTTTATAAGTCGTGGTGAATTACAAACATTAAAATCTAGAACAAAGCATTAAAGTGAACAGTAGTAAAGGTAAGCTGTTAACTCAGCTACTAACAATAAAATGATTAAGAGAGGACATTATGTTTAATAAGAAAACAATATACATCGGTTTATTTTTAATTCTTTTTGGAGTTGTAAGTACGGCTTCAACAACAATTAAAACTCAGGATGCGCCAATTACGGCATCTGAACAAGCAGTACTAATAGAAGGTACGGTTACTGATTCAGAAACTCAGATGGCCCTTCAAGGAGTAAAAGTAGAAATCGCGGATTTAAATGTATCTGCTACTACTGATAAAAATGGAGAATTCACTATTGAAGATCTGAAAGCCGGAGAGGTCTATGAACTTACCATAGAGCATGAAGGTTATGAAGATTTTGAGAAAATGGTAGATACCAAAACTCAATCTCCAGATAAAGAAATCGAAGTTGAACTTGAGCCTGAAGTAAAGTAATTACACTTTAGAAGTATCAATTTAAGAGGGAGCTGAAAAAGCTCCCTTTTTTTATGGGCAAAATTCCATTTAGTTGGTTATCCAAAATTCCAAGTAACACCACGTCCGATCTCAGGATCAGGATAGTTCCAATCTACTGCTCCTTGGTCACAAGCATACATACAAGTTCCACATTCAATGCAATCTTCAACTTGGAAATGTACTTTTCCGGCTTCATCCATAGTGTAGCAATTAGCAGGACAAACCCAGGTGGTACATTTATGAGGGCATGTTGAGTTACAGATATCTGTATCAACAATAATGTGTGGTTTAATCTCAGATTTAGATTGGTTTCTGTAACTTACTAATCCAAGTTGTTCCGGTAGGCTTAAATTTTTCATAATGACTTCCTTGCTTTAAATCCTAATTTCGCTAGTTCCCAAAGGGAAGAATGCCGTTTCACAGCTCCAAGTAACATTTTTTCAGATTTTGGAGTGGGTTCATTTTTAATGCTGAAGAACTGACGTCCAAAGTCGCAGACTAAGTTCGGTACTTTATTCTGCATTACATCTGTATGGAGTAAATGAACAGCATCTTGAAAGCCTTTAATATCTTTCATTACGTAGCTATCATCCATTTTCTTGCGATATTCTTTTAACGTAGCAGATGTGTAATCATTTTTCGCTTTTGCTTCAACGATAGTTTCTCCTGCTAAAATTCCGGATCTCATTGCATAATCCATTCCTTGGATAGCTTTTCCGGCATTCATTAATAAATTAGCAGCTTCACCAACCAGTAGAATACCATCTTTGTACAATTCTTTCGGCATTACTCTGGAATCTCCTGAAGAAACAACATGAGCTGAATATTCTACAACTTCTCCACCTTTAATGGCATCAGCAACGGTAGGGTGTTTTTTAAAGTGATTTAGCACATCGTATGGCTTTTGCTTCTTTTCTCGAAGGTCTTTCAACCCTAGAACCAATCCGAGTGATATAGTATCTCTGTTGGTATAAAGAAATCCACCGCCTTCAATGCCATTTGTAGCCCAACCTACAAATTCGTTACTCATACCACTCAAACCGTTTAACTGAAAACGATCTTCAAGAACTTTCTGGTCAAAGCGGATAACTTCTTTAATTCCGGTGAGCATATGGTCAGCCGGTACATATTTATCTTGAAGTCCAACTTGACGAGTAAGAAGGTTATTTACACCTTCAGCAATAATTACAGAATCTGCAAAAAATTCATCTTCACCGGTTTTTATTCCAACTGCTTTGTCGTTCTCTAAAATAACTTCATCAACTTTAATATCTGTAGCAATGAAGGAGTCCATAGCAAAGTCACTCGCGTCGATAGCTTCTTGAACTTTGCCTGCTAACCAATTATCAAACTTTGAACGGAGAACTACAACTCCATTGTAAGGTTGTTCGTTGAAATGTGAAGATTTAAAATCTAAAGAAAATGTTGACTGTTCATCCATGAAAGTGAGTCGCCGGTGATTAATAAACCGCTCCCATCCACCGTTTTCTTCTTCCCAATAATTTGGAACAAGTTTATTGAGGTCACTTCCCCAAAGCACACCACCGGACACATTCTTCGATCCGGCGAATTCTCCTCGTTCAATAAGAAGAAATTTCATGTTATTTCGGGCGAGTGTCATTGCTGCAGCCAAGCCTGCAACACCACCACCAATTACGATACAGTCAAATTTGTCTTCCATCTTTGCTAGCTATGAGTGATGAGTAGTGAGATTTGAGTAAGCAAAAAACTCACTACTCAAAGCTCATTGCTCAATACTAATTATCCTTTTATTTTCTTTATTTCTTCGATGAATGGTGGGAGTATTTTATATAAATCTCCAACAATTCCATAATCTGCTACTTCAAAAATTGGCGCATCTGGATCTTTGTTGATCGCTACAATTACTTTACTGTTAGCCATACCTGCTACGTGCTGAATAGCACCAGAAATTCCTACAGCAATGTAAAGCTGAGGTGAAACTACTTTCCCGGTTTGGCCAATTTGTAAACTTGGATCATAAACTCCAGATTCAGTTAGCGCTCTGGAAGCTCCAATACCGGCATTTAGAATGGAAGCTAATTCTGAGATCAATGCTTTTCCTTCTTCATCTTTAACACCACGACCGGCAGCCACAATTGCTTCCGCTTCGTTCAAATCAATGGTATCACCTGATGCAGAAATAATTTCTCGAAGCGTTGCTTTCATTTCAGAATCATCCATACTGAAATCTACAGTGACTGCTTCTGCTTCTGTAGGTGTTTCATTTAGATCATAAGAACCTGAGCGAACAGAAACTAACACTTTGTCTGATTTAGCTTCGGTGTTATTCATTATTTTAGCAGCCATTACAGGGCGCTTTGCTGTAACTCCGCCATCTGTTAATTCGAAAGAAGCAACATCAGCTATTACCGCTGCATCTTGATTAGCAGCTAATGCTCCTAAAATATCTTTAGTTCCTTCAGTAGAAGCGAATGCAAAAACAGATGGGTTTACCTCACTCATTACTTTTGATAAAGCTTTAAGCAGAGGGGTATTCATATGGTTTTTAAAAATTGGGTCTTCTACAACATGAACCTTTGAAGCTCCATATTTCTGAATTCCTTCCACAAATGAAGAGGCGTTTGCATCTACTACAACTGCTTCACATGAAGCTCCTGATGCATCAGCTAAAGATTTACAATGTGATAATACTTCAAGTGACGAACGTTTAATTTTGCCGTCTGTAATTGCAATGTGAGTTAAAATCGTGCTCATTTAATTCCTTTCAGTCAAATTTTGAGTTATGAATTGTCTTGTCTAATTCAACATTCATAACTAATCATTAAAAATTAGTTTTACAGTACGTTAGCTTGAGTGTCCAAAAGCTGTGCTACTTCGCGAGCAATTTCATCTGCTTCGCCTTCGTATTTTTTCCCGGCTTGTCTTTCGGGCTTCTCTTCGTAAGAAGTTACTGTGGTCTGGGCATTCAATGAAGCTTCATCTAATCCTAAAGATGAAATTTCAACTTGATCAATAGGCTTGCGTTTAGAAGCCATGATACCTTTAAGATTAGGAATACGAGGATCGTTCATATCATTTGAACAAGTAACAGCACAAGGTGTTGGGAGTTCGATCATTTCTTGGCCCGTGTCACCCTGACGTTTAACAACCAAGTTTCCATTCTCAACTTCCAAGCCTACTGCGTTAGTGGTATATGGTAAGTTTAAAAGTTCAGCAACCATACTTCCTGTTAAACCAGAATCAGTGTCCTGAGATTGTTTTCCTAAGCCAAGCACATCGTATTCTTTATCTTTGAAGAAGGCAGATAAGATCTTAGCATAACTTGCAGAATCATATTCCTCTTCGCCAGTAGCGAGAATATGAGTAGCCTTGTCAGCTCCCATAGCTAATGCTTTACGGATGGTTTCAGATGCTTTTGCAGGGCCGATACAAACAACTTCTACTTCACCACCATGTTTTTCTTTTAATACTAAAGCTTCTTCAACTGCTGATGCATCATATGCATTTAAGACCATTCGGTCCGCATCCATGATTAATTCGCCATCTTTAATTTGAATTGGTGCGTAAACATCCGGCACCATCTTAATACATATATAAAATTTCATTCTATTGGTTTTGCAATTCGTAGTTAATTATGAAACCGCTTTTTTGGGACGACAATATACAAAACGAAAATAAAAGTATTTTAATTCTGTAGGTTCGAATACTCAGTTAAGTGACCCTGGTCAGTTTCGAGGAGAATGTTGTACGCTTGACGTTTTACAGCCGCTTCAGCTTCATTAAAAGCTCCGGATATTTCCCTTGCCTTAGTGTTAAAAAATATATCAAAAAGATAATTGCTGGTAGCACGTCTTTTGGTATCGTGAATAAGCGTGAGAGCGTTCAAGATTTCTTGGCGAGCTCTTTCTTCATCATTAGAAAACTGATCCAGCCCCAAACGATGATATGTATAATAAGCTGTTCGTAAAGGCTCGTAAGTGGGGTTTAGAAGATCTGCAACTAAGTTAAAACGGTTTCTTCTATTATTAGTAGTTCTAGACCAACCTATTGATGATGTAGTTTGAGCAAGGTCAACAATGTCTTGGGCTCTGCGAAAATAAGGTGTCCCACCCAATTCTGAAAAGCTATCAAAGTCGTAGCCAAGAATAAGGTTTATGAAAAAGTCGAGTGTGCCAGTAAGGTTATCAAATTGTAGTTCATCATGAATAAGAGCTCGTCCTTCTGGATAATTGAATTGCCAGTTTTCATCAGATAGAATAATAGAATTTGTGCTTGTTATGGTATTATAGATAGGTCGACGCGCAGTAAAGATTACCCTAGAGCCAAAATTATAGTTAGAGTTTCCGCTTTCAATAATTAGCTGAATTTGGCATTCAATACGTTCTTCTTCTGCATACTGGTATTCTGTCCATCTAAAATCATTAATGTATTCTTCAATGCTATTCTTAAGTTCTGAAAGGTACGTGTATGAATTTCCCTCTAATTGTTCATAGTTTACATTAACTTCACATTCGAATTCTTGCGCAAAGGTTATGCTAGTGATAAAACTAAATATTATTAAAAAGTAAAATCTTGGACTCAACACTTATTTCTTTCCTTTAGAAGTAACATATTATAGTAAATAATTCATTGATGATACGAATACGAACATATCTATATAAAATTACTTTTGTGCTAATTTTAATATGTGCTCCAAAAGATGGGGTAGCACAGTTAACAATGGGTGCTGATGGATTAGCTTTGGGTCAAGCTACAACAGCTTTGCAAAATAACAGTTGGGCAGTTTTCTCAAACCCTGCTACAATTAATGCACAGAAAAAATCACTAAGCTTTTTTAGCTTGAGAAATTATGGATTCACCGAGTTAACAGATATTGCAGCAGCTGGTTCCATACCAACCTCGTTTGGAGTTGCTGCTTTTGGGTTTCATCGATATGGAGGAGATCTGTTTAATGAAACTCGGATTAGAGTGGGATATTCAAATTCTATTACCAATCTAAAATTTGGTGCAGTACTGAACTACAATCATATATCGCAAGCCTCACAATATGGTTCAGGTGGAGCAATTGGGGTAGATGTTGGGCTGGCAGCAAAGCTTACGGATGGACTTTGGTTAGGAGCAAAAACCACTAATTTAAATCAACCTAGTTACGATTTTGCGGCTGAAGAGGAATCACTTTCCAGAGAGCTTTCAATAGGATTAAGCTACGATTTAGATCAGAATGCATTATTTCTTTTTGATGTAGTTAAAGATGTGCGTTTTCCTGTGGCTTACCGAGGAGGGGTTGAAGTAAAGATCATCGAAAACCTGAAAGGTAGAGTAGGAGCTACAACTGAGCCTAATACCTATTCTTTTGGTATAGGTTATGGGTCTACCCTTTGGGAGGCGAATATAGCATTTCAAAGACATGAGACAATTGGGTTTAGTCCCGGTATCGATTTGAATTTCTTTTTCTAGATGAATAAGATTAAACAAATAATCTTCGTGATACTACTTGGGTGCCTTTCAAGTTCATTAATGGCTCAAACTAGTGATTCGGCAAAGGTTCAGATCGAAAAGCAATTGGAAGAGGCTTTAGAGGAGCAGGAGACGGAAGAAGGAGTGCTTGCAGGCGAACAATTGGCACAGTTCTTAGAAGATTTGGCAGCAAACCCAATTAATGTAAATTCAGCATCTATAAATGATCTGCTACAGGTTCCTGGGTTTAATCTTAAGCTTGCCAGAGCTCTAATGGATTACCGGAAAACAAGTCCTTTTGTTGAAAAAGAAGATGTACTTAAAGTTTCTGGAATAGGTAGGGCAACGTATTCCAGAATGAGACCTTATATAACAGTAGGAGGATCTGCATCAAGATTTAGAAATTTATATACCAATCCGGCATATTGGTTAGATGGAAATTCATTTGAGTATATAACAAGGTATCAGCAGGAGCTAAATGACCAGAGAGGATATGAAATTCCGGATTCAGCAGGTGGATATCTAGGCAGTCAGGGGAAATACTACCAACGATTTAGAATGGAAAGTCGACATCTATCAATTAATCTCACCCAAGAAAAAGATGCGGGTGAAACGCTCAGTGGACCTACAGGTTTTGATTATAATTCAGGACATATTGCGCTTTCAGAAAATGGAAAACTCAAAGAATTTGTAATAGGTGATTATGCACTAAATTTTGGGCAAGGATTAGTTCTTTGGACAGGAGCAGCGTTTGGAAAAGGGCGTGATGTAATAGGTGCTGCAGGAAAGAACGAACGAGGACTTCGTGCGTATGGATCGGCGCAGGAAACAGATTTCTTTAGAGGTATTGCTGCAACCTATGGAGAGAAAATTGAGACGACGGTATTTTATTCAAACCGACCAAGAACAGCTTCTGTAATTTCCGGTGATACCACCAGATTTCCTTCGTCAACGGGATTTCATCGTACAGAAAATGAGAAGGAGCGAAAAAACAATATAGATCAAAAAGCATTTGGGGGAAGAATTAGGTTTGACACCCCAATTGGTTTAATTGGTGCTACGGGTTACTATACCGAGTTCAGTAGTTATATAGATAAAGGAAATGGACTATCAAGTTTGTATGATTTTGAGGGAAGAGAACATACTGCCTATGGTATTGATTATCGAGGATTGATCGGAAATGTGCTTGCATTTGGAGAACTGGCACAAAGTGAAAATGGGGGGATGGGGGGAATTTTAGGTATAGAAAGTCCCATCGGATTTACTACTGATTTGACGATAGCTTATCGGAATTACGAGCGAGATTTTCAATCGTTTATGGGAACAGGGTTTGGGGAAAGTTCTTCAGCTCCTCAGAATGAAGAAGGATTGTATATTGGAATAAGGCATGGAATAAATGATAGGATTGTGCTATCCGGATATGTCGATCAGTATAAATTTGCAGCACCGAGGACAGGGATCGATCAGGCAAGCCAAGGATTCGACGTGTTAGGTTTGTTAGAAATTGATTTCAACTCTAGTTTAAATGGGTATTTATTGATCAGGTCTGAAACAAAAGATGATACTTTTTCAGAGGTTAACGATCGAGGAGTAGAAGAAGAATTCTTAGGTGAGCAACGGCGATCTAGCATTCGAGGGCAATTAGAATATCAAGTAAGCAGAAATATAAGATTGAGATCAAGAGTGGAATTGGCAGAATCTCAGGGAGCCAACGAGGATTCGGAATATGGAATGTTGGTGTATCAAGATGTGAGGCTTCAGGCAACAAGAAAACTTCAGATAGATGCAAGAGTAACGGTTTTTGATACGGATAGCTTTGATTCACGTGTGTATCAATTTGAGAACGATTTACTTTATGTTTTATCAAACACCGCGCTCTCGGGGCAAGGGCAACGTGCTTATTTTGTGTTGAAATATGAGCCAACCGACTTTCTCGATATTTGGTTTAAATACTCTCACTCAGTCTTCGAAAATGAGAATTTTATAAGCAGCGGGTTAAATGAAATAGAGGGAAACAGAAATAGTGATTTTGGGATACAAGCAAGGGTAAAATTTTAAGCTGCGAAGTCATTCCTGCGAAGGCAGGAATCTAGATTTAACAAATTTCTCAATTATTTTGACCTCATCTGTCTTCTCCTTCAATAAGGATAAGGACTCGTTGATTGACGACATTTGCGAGGAACGGATGTGAGGCAGCAATCTCCATGAAAAGGCTAGGAGATTCCCTTCGCGGAGCTCGTGAATGGGTTCCTATAGTCTTAAATCTATAGTATCGATATTTACGAGTTTCCACTCAGGATGAGAGCTGTGCTCGTATTAGAATAACCCCTCAGAGTCATTCCTGTGAAGTCTGCCTGCACGTAGCGGTTTCGGCAAAGGAAGGGGAGCTCAAATAATCGATCTGCTCAGTCTGTTCGCGGCTTACTTTTACCTTGATGCAAAAGTAACAAAAGATCAAGACGAAGTATTAAAGTCGGGCTCGCTGAACCATTGCTGAATAATTCAAAAGGTCTACGAACTATCAGAGCTTAGAAACATTCAACACCAGAATTGAATTATTCCTCCTTCGGAGAGGCACATGGTTCGTTCTCACTGTTCCGACTTTAATTCTAAGGTCAAGAATAAACCTTCCTTATCAACCCAAGTTGTCATCGAACCTGTCTGCCGACAGGCAGGTTACCATCACTCTATAATAATGACTTATTTATTTTTGTAAGGAGTACCTCTTTAAACTGTCTTACTATTTGTAAACAAAGGCTACTCTTTTAGCTAAAGCAACATTTTTTGGAGTAGAAAAACATAAGTCAAAGAATATCATATAAGAAGAGATTCTGAATGTCAAAATGTGAAATTATATTAAATGATAACTTTAGAATCTAAAATAATTTGCTATTTTACCAGTCTGAAAAAGATGCGTACAAAATATACGAACTATGGTTAAGGGTAAGGTTTTAAGTGCTGTGATTAGGGCAGCACTATTTTTATTGCTGTTTACGACATATTCTAATCCGGCGGTTTCACAAAGCTCGGTGCAAGAAGAACTGTCGAAAAGAAATTTAACACTTTCTCAAGCTAGACAATTAGCTAGGCAAGCGGGTGTAAATCCTGATAATCCTGATGAACTCTCAAGATTTGCAAAAGCAAATGGTGTTTCCCAAGCACAAATAGATGTTTGGTTACAGGAAATGGGTATGGGGGGGGGGCAGGCTTCCGGAGAAGTTCAAGATCTTAGAGACACAAGTGTGACTTCAGATGATATTGTTGAAACAAATAGTGTATCAAGCTTTCAAGATGTACCGACCCCATCTGCTGCTCCTCAAAAAGATGGATTACCTTATTTTGGATACGATATTTTTTCTAATGTCCCAGATGCCTTTAAACCTTCAGCTATAGGCGCAGTAGACGATGGGTATATTGTAGGTCCTGAAGATGAGATGAGATTAGTAATGTGGGGTGCTACAGAATTACAATATGAGATAGCTGTAGATGCAGAAGGAAGGATCTTAATTCCAAGTATTGGTCAGATTACTATTGCCGGACAAACAATAAAGGAACTAAGAGAATATCTTAAAGTTAGGTTATCCAAAAGCTATGCAGGTCTTGCTAAAGATCCGGCTACCATTTTCATGGATGTTACTTTAACAAGATTACGCCCAATTAGAGTTTTTGTAATAGGAGAGTTGAACAATCCGGGCGGGTATACATTCAGTAGTTATTCATCATTATTTAATGTGCTTTATGGAGTTGGCGGTCCTACAGTTAATGGTTCTCTAAGAGATATTCGATTGATACGAGATGGGAAAGTTATAACCAGTTTTGATCTTTATGAGTTTCTTTTGAAAGGTATAGATAGTGGTTCATTAAGGCTCCAGAATAATGACAGGATATTTATTCCCAGAAGGAAAAATGCTATAAGTATTGAAGGACCGGTAGCTAGGTCGGGTATTTATGAATTGAAAAAAGGCGAAAATTTTTCTGACTTGGTTACTTATGCAGGCGACTTAAAGCCACAAGCTTACGGGAAAAGGTTCAATGTAAAAAGGATATTACCATTTGAAGAACGCAAGGACCCGAGTATTGCCAGAGTAGTGCTGGATTTTAACCTAGAACGAACTCTTTCCGGTGAACAAGATTACGTCCCTACCGATGGGGATGAGATCATGTTGCTGGGGATTTCAGATCGACTAGAAAATGTGGCGTATATTTCAGGAGCCGTATATCAAACGGGTGATTATGAGATAGGTGGCGAAATAAAAACAGTTAAAGACCTTATTGAAGCTGCTGATGGATTAAAAGACAATGCATTTTCATACAGAGGTGAGTTAGTACGAACAAATCCTGATCTGACTAAAACTCTTATTTCATTAAATATTGAAGCTATAGTAAGAGGTGATGAATTTGATGATGTAGAGCTTCAAAGATTAGATCGTGTACAAATTTTTGCGAATAGTGTTGAGCTGATAACAAATAAATTTGTTGAAATTAATGGAGCGGTAAAAAATCCAGGGGAGTATGAGTTAACTAAAAGCATGACTCTAGGTGATTTAATTTTAAAAGCGGGCGGATTTAACGAAGAAGCTTATTTGGGAGATGTTGAGATATCCAGATTAGAAAAGCCTGAAACTGAATCAACAAAGTCTATTCAGATATTTAAGCCGTTAATAGAAGATAGTAACAATCTAGATGATTTTTATAAACCGGAAATGCTTGCCGGGATTCTAGAATTGGCAGATCAAGTTGTTTTAAACCATAGAGACAGAATATATATTAGAAAGAATCCACGATTTGAATCGCAACAATTTGTAACGGTAACTGGGGAAGTTAAATACCCAGGAACATATACTTTGCTAAATGAAAATGAGAAACTTTCGGCCATGCTGCAAAGGGCCGGTGGGCTAACTATGGAAGGGTATGCTAAAGGCGGTAAGTTGGTAAGAGGTGGTAATCAGGTAGTAATAGATATTTCGAAAGCTCTTTCGGGTAAAATGGAGGATGATATGGAATTACTACCCGGTGATCAGGTCATTATACCGAGAGTCCCAAATACCGTTAGAGTATCCGGGAATGTAGGGTTAGAAGGATTGGTAAAATACCAACCGGGTGAGGCTGTCTCCTATTATATTGAAAGAGTGGGTGGGATGAGAAAAGACAGCGAAAAAAATGTACTGCTTACCCAACCTGATGGGTCCACATGGGAAGTAAAGCGCAAGGGCTGGTTTAAAGAGAACCCTGAAGTTTTGGATGGTGCAAGTATTCGAGTATTGATGAAGCCGGAAGAACCGGTCAACGAAAAGCTATCACCTCGGGAGTTCTTACAAGAAACCACTGCACTATTAACTGGTGCACTCACTATTATTTTATTAGTGGATAGAGTGTTTATAAATTAGATGTTTATTTAGAAAACGGTTTTAAGGCAGCTAATTAATTCTTATTATAAATGCTTTCAATTAAGGGATTACATTGAGTATAGAAGACAATAAAGAAGAACCTAAAAAGAAGAAATCATCTGCTATGGATGAATTCCCGATACAAGAGTACAAGTTGGTTCCTACAAATCATGTAGAAAGGTCTGATGAACAAAGTGAGATTGATTTGCTCAAATTAGTTAAGACCATTTGGGAGAATCGAAAAACCATTTATAAATTTGTAACAGTGGGTTTTATTCTCGGTATTTTAGTTGTTTTATTAAGTCCTAAGGAATATCTGAGTACAACAACTTTAATGCCTGAGTATAGTACTGAAAGTCAGTCTGGAGCATCTAGCTTATTGCAACAATATGGAGGATTGCTGGGGTTAAGTGGAGGAAGTTATAATTCTGCAAGTAATGCTATTCGTGTAGACCTTTATCCAAAAATTGTGGAAAGTTTGAGTTTCCAAGATAAATTAGCTCGGCAGAAGTTCTATTTTCCTGATTATGACACGGTAACATCTATTTATCATTATAATATGGTCATAAAATCATCAGATTTTATGAGTGTTATAAAGAAGTTCACTATAGGTTTGCCTGGAATGATAGTAAATTCTTTTAAGGAGGATAAGGATATAGGAAAAAAGAGTTGGTCTAACGAAAGTGACGTTATTAGGTTGAGTAAAGAAGAGATGATAATTATTGAAGATCTTCGGAAAAGAGTTGTAGCTAATTTAGACGAAGAAACTGGTGTAGTATCTATTTCTGCAAGAATGCAAGACCCAGAACTAGCTGCAAGTATAGCTAAATTTACCGTTGAAGAGCTTACCTACTATTTAACTGAATATAGAACAGAGAAGGTGTTGAGAGATTTAGATTTTATAGAAGAACAGTTGGGTAAATCTGAGGAGCGATTTAATGAAGCACAACTTACATTAGCAGAATTTCAAGATAGCAATCAGGGTAATTTAACGGCTCGTGCAAGAACGGATGAGCAACGGTTAAATTCTGAATATGATGTGGCTTTTAACTTATACAATTCTTTGACTCAACAATACGAAGAGGCTAAGTTAAAAGTACAAGAAGAAACTCCAATGTTTAAAGTATTACAACCAGTTCAGATCCCTGTGAATGACCAAACTAGTGGTTTTATGATTTTGATTTTATTTATGATGTTGAGTGGAATATTAGGTAGTGGTTGGATATTTATACGTCATTTTTTAAAATCTCAATCCTTAGAAAATTACTAAGATGAACATTGTAGTAACTGGGGGAGCGGGATTTATTGGAAGTCATTTAATAGATAGGCTTTTAGCAGAAGGACATGCTGTAACTAACATTGACAATTTCGATGACTTCTATAGTGAAAGCATTAAACGTAGAAATATTGATGGACATTTACAATATGATAACTATAAGATTTATGAAATTGATATTAGAGATAAAAAAGATCTTGTCGATGTTATTCCGAGTAATATAGATGTAATAGTGCATTTAGCTGCTAAAGCTGGTGTCCGTCCTTCAATTGAAGACCCTATAGCTTATCAGGAAGTGAATGTGACTGGGACTCAAAATATGTTGGAGGTAGCTCGTGAAAAGAAAATCAAACAGTTTGTGTTTGCTTCCTCTAGTTCTGTATATGGTAAAAACCCGAATGTACCATGGAAAGAAGACGATGTAGTTCTAGAACCGATTAGTCCTTATGCAAGTACAAAGGTAAGCGGTGAGTTACTAGGTCATGTGTATAGTCATTTATATGATATTCGTTTTATAGCTCTTCGCTTTTTTACAGTATATGGTCCTAGACAACGTCCAGATCTGGCAATACATAAATTTTTAAAATTAATGAACAAGAAAAGTACAATATCTTTGTTTGGAGATGGTACTACTAAAAGAGATTATACATTCATTGATGATATTGTTAATGGAATTATGAATTCGATTAGCTATCAAGGTAGTCTATATGAAATAATTAATCTAGGAAATAATCAGACAGTTAAACTACTTGAGTTGGTTCAAAAACTAGAAGATTTTTCTAAATTCAAAGCCAATATATGTTGGGAGGCAGAACAACCAGGAGATGTTAAGCAGACTTGGGCTGATGTGACCAAAGCGTCTAAATTAATAAACTACAACTCTAATTTTTCGTTTGATCAAGGACTCCAAGAATTTGTCAAGTGGTTTAAAGAGGTTACTGATGAGTGATTATAAATCTGAGATAGTTATAATTGGTTGTGGAATAATAGGAGGAGCTCTTTCATATAAACTTGCGAAATTAGGATATAATGATATTGTAGTAATAGATAAAGAAAATACTATCAATAAGCATCAAACCGGTCGTAATAGTGGTGTAATTCATTCCGGCGTCTATTACCCGAAAGGCTCATTGAAGTCTCGTAATTGTATTGATGGTTATAATCAGATTATAGGATTCTTAGATGAATATAAGATTCCATATAAGATTCCTGGTAAACTTATTGTTGCAGCCGATGAAACTGAATACGATGAGTTGGAAAGGTTGTACCAGAACGCATTGGATGTTGGTTTGCAGGTAAACCATATGGATCGAGAGGATATACTTAAAATTGACCCTAATTTAGTAGGCGTTAAAGGATTTTTTGTAAAGGAAACAGGTCTAACGGATTACAAGAAAGTACTAGAGAAGTTTGTAGATGTTGGTAAGGAGCTAGGAGTACAATATCTGTTCTCTAGTCCTATTAAAGAAATTATCCGGATGGATAAGGGTTTTCAAATAAGGGCTGGTAATCAAACGATTTCAACTAAGTATCTTATTAATTGTGCTGGCCTTCAATCTGATAGAGTGTATGAGCTTTCTACTGGACTAAAATCACCAGTAACTATTATCCCATTTAAAGGTGAGTATTTCAAAGTTCCAAAAGATTCTTACGACTCAGATGTTGCTATATATCCTGTTCCGAACCCGGATTTCCCTTTTTTAGGTGTGCACTTAACAAGAATGGTAGATGGTACACTCAAAGTAGGTCCTAATGCGGTTCTTTCATTTTCCAGAGAGGGATATGATGGTTTTGAATTTAATGTAAGGGATGCTATTAGTAATTTTTCTACCCCGACTTTGTTCAATATCGCAAAAAAATATAAAACCATAGTTGTTAAAGAGCTCTTAAAACATAAGAGTAAATCATTTTTTGAGGAAAGTGTAAAGAAATACTGGAATAATTTTGATCGCGAGTCTATAATAGGTTACACGTGTGGAATAAGGGCACAGGCAACAGAGAAGGGTAAGTTAGTTAATGATTTTAAAATTGTGTGCGAGAATAATCAGGTTCATGTACTGAATGCACCTTCACCAGCAGCTACATCTTGTTTGTCTATAGCTGATACAATAATTAATGAATTCGAAAATCTTAGGTAATAAATCAAAAAATAATATGTCAAAAAGAAAAGTTTTACTCTTAGGAGGAGCAGGATACGTTGGTACTGTATTAAGTTCTCATTTATTGAAACGGGGTTATAGTGTTCGGGCTTTAGATAATTTTGTATATGAAAATGAATTTGCAGTTGTTCCATATTTTGGAGATCCAGATTACGAGTTTATTAAAGGTGATATTGCAAATCTAGAGGATGTAGCAAATGCTATAGAAGGAGTAAGTGATGTGGTGATTCTTGCAGGACTTGTAGGAGATCCAATTACTAAGAAGTATCCAGAAGCTTCAGAGACTATCAATAATAAAGGTGTACAAGATTGTATAAGTTTTCTCAATGGTAAAGGATTGAGTAATGTTATTTTTATTTCTACATGTTCAAATTATGGTCTGATTAAAGAAGATGAATTAGCTGATGAAGAGTTTGAATTAAACCCTTTATCTCTCTATGCTACTGCTAAAGTTGAAGGAGAGAAACACCTACTCAAAATGTCAGATTCAGCAGACTATACAGGAACGATATTACGTTTTGCGACCGCTTTTGGTTTATCTCCAAGAATGCGATTCGACCTAACGGTAAGTGAATTTACACGAGATTTATTTTTTGGGAAAGAACTTGTAGTGTACGATGAACATACATGGAGACCATATTGCCATTTGAGAGATTTTTCTAGATTGATACAAATGGTACTTGAAGCAGACAAAACTAAGGTTGACTCGCAAGTATTCAATGCAGGAGGAGATGTAAATAATTTTACCAAAAAAATGATTATTGACGAGATTCAAAAACATATTCCTGATAGTAAAATTGTTTACAACGCTAAAGGAAGCGACCCTAGGAATTATAGAGTTTCCTTTAAAAAAGTAAAAGAGGTATTGGGTTTTGAGCCAAAGTTTACTGTTAATCAAGGAATCAAAGAGCTAGTTGACGCTTTGGAAACGGGACTATATTCAGATTCAAACGAAGCTCCAGAAAAATACGGAAACTATCAGATAAGATATTGAGCGAAATGAAAAATAGTGACCCCTTTATTGAATTTGTAAGAGATGCATTTAATACAAAGGAGTTTATTCCTCTACATGAACCTCGTTTTACAGGTAATGAAAAAAAATATGTATTGGAAACTATCGATTCCACTTTTGTTTCTTCAGTAGGTGCTTTTGTTGACCAGTTTGAGGAAATGATTAAAACTGTATCAGACACGAGAAAAGGAGTGGCATTAGTTAATGGAACGGCAGCTTTACAGGTAGCTCTTAGATTGGCTGGAGTAACTAAAGGAGACGAGGTTATTACTCAAGCTCTTACTTTTGTAGCCACTGCAAATGCAATTAATTATAATCAGGCATCACCTGTCTTTTTAGATGTTGATCTTGATACTATGGGGCTTTCTCCGTCATCTGTAGAAGCTTTTTTAGATGAACACGCAGAGTTGAGGGAAGATGGTTGTTATAACAAAAAAACAGGCAATAGAATTTCAGCTTGTGTCCCTATGCATACTTTTGGATTTCCAGTACGTATGGATGAATTGATGAAAGTATGTAGCAAATGGAATGTTCCAATTGTAGAAGATGCTGCAGAATCTATAGGTTCAAAGTATAAAAATAAGCCTACGGGCAGTTTTGGTAAACTTAGTGTTTTTTCGTTCAATGGCAATAAAATTGTTACTGCTGGTGGTGGTGGCGCCATTGTGACTAATGATATTCAATTAGGAGATTTTGCGAAGTACCTAACTACTACTGCAAAAAAACCACACAAATTTGAATATTTTCACGATGAAGTTGGATACAATTATCGAATGCCAAATCTAAATGCTTCTCTAATTTGTGCTCAATTAGAACAATTATACGATTTTATAGCTAAAAAGAGAGCTTTAGCTAATCGATACGATGAATTTTTTAAAGAGGAGGCAATCAACTTCAGAACAGAACTGACGGATACTTATGCAAATTATTGGCTAATGTGTGTTCAACTCAACAATCTGGAAGAACGGAATCAATTTCTTGAAGAGACTAATGGTAAAGGCATAATGACACGTCCGATCTGGAAATTAATGTATAAACTTCCTATGTACTCCCATTGTTTTCGGGATGATCAGAAGAACGCAGAGTTTCTAGAAGACAGGATCGTTAATATTCCAAGTAGCGTGATTAATTAATGTCTACAGATTTTGTAATAATAGGATATTCTGGTCATGCTTATGTTGTTATTGAGTCAGCATTTGAATCAAATTTGAATATAATTGGATATACAATGCCTCAAATCTCAAATTCAAATCCATATGATTTAAGTTATTTAGGCTCTGAAAGTGATGCAGATTTCATTGGTTTAAAAAAAGATTGTAACTACATTTTAGGGGTTGGAGATAACGAAATCAGAGAAAGAATATACAATAGCCTCATAGCTCAAGGAGAAGAAGTATCAACTGTTATCAATCCCTCAGCAAAAATAGCAGAGAGCGTAGTCATTGGCAAAGGAGTTTTTATTTCTGCAGGAGCTATCATTAATCCTCAATCTAAGATTAAAGAAGCTGCTATTATTAATTCAGGTGCAATAATCGAGCATGAGTGTGAGATAGATAAGGCTTCACATATAGGTCCTGGGTCAGTGCTATGTGGGAATGTATATGTTGGAGAAAGAGCATTTATTGGTGCAAATTCAGTTGTTAAACAAGGTGTAAAGATCGGCCATAATGTGATTATAGGGGCCGGTGCTGTGGTCTTGTCTGATGTTCCGAATAATTGTAAGTTGGTAGGAAATCCAGGGAGATTAGTATGAGAAATGGAAATGTATTAATTATTGCGGAGGCAGGTGTAAACCATAATGGAGATTTAGAGAAAGCGGTTGAACTCATAAAAGTTGCATCTGATGCAGGCGCAGATTTTGTGAAATTTCAGACTTTCAAAGCAGAAAATATTGTAAGCAGGAGGGCAAAAAAAGCAGTATATCAGATTCAGAATATGAATGATGATGAGTCTCTTCAATTTAATATGTTGAAAAAACTTGAATTAGATGATGATGCTCATCACTTTCTAATTCAAGAGTGTAGAAAACACAACATTGAGTTTTTATCAACTGCATTTGATGTAGAAGGTATAGATTATCTAGAAAATCTTGGGATACCTATTTTTAAATCACCTTCAGGAGAAATAACAAATCTGCCTTATCTTGAACGAATAGCTTCTTTAGGTAAACCAGTTATTTTATCCACAGGGATGGCTACTTTTGCAGAGGTAGAAGCTGCAATACGAGTTTTAAAAAAAGGTGGTCTAAAAAAGGATGTTATTACTGTTTTACATTGTAACACGGAATACCCAACTCCAATGGAGGATGTAAACCTGCATGCAATGAACTGGATGTCAGAAAAATTGGGTGTAAGTGTTGGGTATTCAGATCATACTTTAGGTATTGAGGTTCCTATAGCTGCTACTGCACTAGGAGCCAAAGTAATTGAAAAGCATTTTACTTTAGATCGAACGTTGCCGGGCCCTGATCACAAAGCCTCACTTGAGCCTGATGAGTTAAAGAGTATGGTTTTAGGTATTCGCAATATCGAATTGGCTATCTCAGGTGACGGTGTAAAGAAGCCTACTGAAAGTGAAGTTAAAAATTTAGAAATAGTTCGTAAAAGTTTACACTTAAAGAGATCACTTAAAACGGGAGAGAGAATTGAAGCTCAGGATTTGATCCCATTACGTCCTGGGTCAGGTATTAATCCAATGAGATTCTACGATGTGGTAGGAAAAGTAGTATCAAAAGATATAGAGCAATTCGAAAAACTTAATTGGTTGGATTTAGTTGAATGAAACGTAAAATCGCTGTAGTAACTGGAACAAGAGCTGAGTTTGGACTTCTTTTTAATGTTATTAAATCAATTCATGAAGAGAATGATTTAGAGTTACAACTCATTGCAACCGGAATGCATTTATCTCCTGAATTTGGATTAACTATTCAAGAGATTGAAAACCTAGGAATTCCAATAACAAAAAAAGTCGAAACACTTCTATCCTCAGATACTACGGTTGGTGTTAGTAAATCTATGGGATTAGGAATGATTTCTTTTTCAGAAGTATTTGATGAATTAAAGCCGGATTTATGTCTTGTTCTTGGCGACAGGTTTGAGATTTTCTCAGCAGTTTCTGCTGCTATGATATCTAGAATACCTGTTGCTCATTGCCATGGTGGAGAAGCAACTGAGGGGCTGATAGATGAACCGATTAGGCATTCAATAACTAAGATGAGTCATATTCATTTTACTTCTACTGAAGTATATAAGCAAAGAGTTATACAATTAGGTGAGCAACCAGAAAGGGTATTCAATGTTGGGGCATTGGGGATTGAGAATATCCTTAATATGAAGTTATTAACGAAAGTCGACTTCGAAAAAAGTATAGATTTTAAGCTAGGCACTAAGAATTTTTTAGTTACTTATCATCCAGTGACTCTTGAAAAAGAGACTTCTTCTAAACATTTTAGTTCTCTCATTTCAGCTCTTGAAGAATTTCCGGATTCTAAAATTATTTTTACAATGCCTAATGCAGATACAGATGGTAGAATCATTATAAAACTGATTGAGGAGTATGTTAAAGCTAATCCAAAAAGGACCATTGCATTTAAGTCACTCGGACAACTGAGATACCTTTCGGCATTACAATATATGGATGTAATTATTGGGAATTCATCCAGTGGAATACTTGAAGTACCTTCATTCAATACTCCCACTATTGATATTGGTGACCGCCAAAAAGGAAGAGTAGCAGGTCCTTCTATAATTAATACAAGTTATGATAGTAAGAGTATTTCTGAGGGTATAAGGAAAGCATTATCGAAAGATTTCTTAGACTCTATAAGGAATGAAAAGAACCCTTATGATGCAGGAAAGTCTTCAAAAAAGATTGTACCCATACTCAAAACTTTCCCGCTAAAAGATATTTTGAAAAAGCAATTTTATAATATTGTCACATGAGATTATTATTTATAGGTAGTGTTGAGTTTTCAGCAAATGCTTTAAAAAAGCTGATTGATATGAATGTAGAAATAGTTGGAGTAATTGGGAAGAAGCACTCTAAATTTAATTCAGATTTTAAAGATGTTGCTAGGATTGCAAAGGAAAGAGATATCGCTCATTTTTATACTTCAGATATTAATACAGAAGAAGTGCTCGATTGGGTCAAAAGTAAAAAGCCAGATGTAATCCTTTGTTTTGGTTGGTCACAATTGATAAAAAAGGATTTGTTGAATATTCCTCCAAGAGGAATTATTGGTTTTCATCCTGCGAAGATACCATGTAACAGAGGAAGACATCCACTTATTTGGGCAGTTGTATTAGGTCTTGATTCTACAGCATCTACTTTTTTTAAAATGGATGAAGGAGCAGATACTGGTGATATTCTGTCACAGGTGGAATTTCCAATTTATAAGGATGACTACATGATAGATGTTTATTCAAGAATGACTGAAACGGCAATAAATCAGATTGAAGAGTTTATACCTCGGTTTATAAGAAATGAAACTAAGGTCATTCAACAAAACCATAAAAGTGGAAATAGCTGGAGAAAGAGAGGTCCTGCTGATGGAAAGATTGATTTTCGAATGTCAGCTACCTCTATTTATAATTTAGTAAGGGCTTTGAGCAAACCCTATATTGGCGCACATGTTGAATATCAAGATCAGGAAGTAAAGATATGGAGCACAGTACCTTGCGAAAATTACGAAAAAAATATTGAACCAGGTAAAGTGCTAAAAGTTATAGATGGAAAAATATTGGTAAAAACTGGTGACGCTGCTATTTGGTTAACAAAACATGAATTTAATGTACTTCCAACCATAAGTGATTACATATTATAATATGAATAAAAAAGTTTTAGTTATATCCGCACATCCTGATGACGAAACTTTAGGCGCAGGAGGAACGATATTAAGGCATATCAAACAAGGAGATAAAGTATATTGGGTTATAGTTACAAATGTATTTGAATCCCAAGGCTATAGTAATGAAAGAGTAAATAGCAGGCAGGAAGAAATTAAAAAGGTTGCTGAAGCTTATGGTTTTTCAGGTGTAGTGTGTTTGGATTATCCTACAATGACGCTTACATCAGAGAAATTACCAGATTTAATAAACAAAATTTCAGATGTTGTTTTTAAAATTGAGCCTCAAATTATCTATTCATTAAACAGGTCAGATGCTCATTCGGATCATAGAATAGTTTTTGATGCTACAATGGCGTGCACCAAATCATTTAGGTATCCTTTTATTAGAGAAGTACTCATGTATGAATGTATTTCAGAGACTGAATTTGCTCCAGCATTACCGGAAAAAGTATTTATTCCTAATTGCTTTGTTGATATTAGTTCTGAGTTGGAGGAAAAACTTGAGATCATGAATATTTTTAAATCTGAATTAGGGTTACATCCCTTCCCAAGATCCATCGAAAATATAAGAGCTTTGGCAACATACAGGGGTGCGACAGCTGGTGTTAAATATGCAGAGGCTTTTCAATTAATAAAAAGCAATCGTTTTGAGACATTATAAAGAACATTTAATTGTAACAGGGACTAGTATTCGAGATGCTCTTAGCATATTGGATAACCTGGCACAGGATGCCATATGTTTTGTAGTTAATGATGAGCTTAAGCTTTTAGGGTCCCTGACCGATGGGGATATTAGACGAGGTCTAATAGCTGGAGTTGAATTGGATGACACTGTAGATAGTATAATTCAAAAACAGCCTAAATTTCTCCGTAAAGGCGATTATGATTTGAATAAAGTAATAGAATACAGAGATAATAATTATAAGATTATTCCTATAGTTACGAAAAAGGGTAAGATCATAAATGTGATTAATTTTCGGCATCTAAAATCTTATTTACCGATTGATGTAGTTATTATGGCTGGAGGAAAAGGGACTAGGCTTAGACCTCTAACAGAAAACACTCCCAAACCGCTCTTAAAAGTTGGGGAAAAGCCAATACTTGAACATAATATTACAAGACTTGCACTTTTTGGGATGGATGATTTTTGGATCTCGGTTAACTATTTAGGAGAGCAAATTGAAGAGTATTTTGGAAGCGGTAGTGATAACAATTTGAAAATAAATTATGTGTGGGAGGATGAACCGCTCGGAACTATTGGCGCTGTCTCAAAAATTAAAGACTTTGAAAACGATACAGTATTGGTTACCAATTCCGATATTTTGACTAACCTTAATTATGAAGATTTTTATTTGCGTTTTGTAGAAGAGAATGCAGATTTTGCCGTTATGACAATACCGTATAAGGTAGATGTACCATATGCAGTACTCGAAACTGATAACGGTCGTGTGGTCTCTTTTAAGGAGAAACCTTCTTATACTTACTATTCAAATGGAGGTATATATCTAATGAAGCGCGAATTAGTAAATCATATCCCTACAAACAGCCATTTCAATACTACGGATTTAATGGAAGAACTGATTGCCAAAGGGAAAAAAGTAATCTCATATCCATTTTCTGGATATTGGTTAGATGTTGGAAAACATGAAGATTTTACTAAAGCACAAACAGATATTAAGAAATTAGATTTTTGAAATACTTGGTATTAATACCAGCGCGTGGCGGTTCAAAAGGGGTGCCAGGTAAAAATATAAGGCCTCTTATTGGAAAACCATTAATTCATTATACAGTAGAAGCTGCAAGAAGCTTGTTTAATGACTCCGACATATGTGTATCAACTGACTCGGACCAAATAAAAAATGTAGTTGAAGATATAGGATTAAAAGTTCCTTTTATAAGACCAAAAGAATTGTCACAGGATCACTCAGGTTCCCATGAAGTTATAATTCATGCTTTGGATTTTTATGAGAAAAAAGGATTTAATCCAGAAGTAGTAATATTGTTGCAGCCTACATCACCTTTAAGAACGAGCTTACATATTGAAGAAGCCTTAAGTCTATTTGATCCCGTTTTAGATATGGTAGTATCAGTAAAGAAATCTTCTTCCAACCCTTATTATAATCTTTTCGAAGAGACAAAAGATGGGTATCTCGAAAAATCTAAGAAAGGTAAATTTGAAAGGAGGCAAGATGCCCCTAATATATGGGAATATAATGGAGCTATTTACGTAATTAATACGAACTCGATAAAGAAATGTAAGCTTCATCAACTTAAAAAAATTCGAAAATATACAATGGATGAAAGTTCATCTCATGATATAGATACCGAGTTAGATTTTACTTTGGCTGAGTTATTAATGGGAAATGATGTAATTAGCCGGAGTTGACTCGATGTTTAAATCTATAGGAACTTTGTTTACTTCTTCTTTAATCGGTAGGATAATCGGTTTTTTTAGATTCCAACTTTTGGTTTTTTTATTTAGCCAGACTCAGTTCACGGATAACATTATATATACAACAACTTTGATTTGGACAATAAATAACTTCTTTGTGATTCCAACAATAAATAAGAGTTTAATTGCAGATCTTAGTAAATCAGATGTAGAATACCACTCATTGATTGTATCGAGAACGTCTAAATTAGCTCTTAAAAGTGGTTTTATTGCTGGTTTGATTGCGGTTTCAATTGTATTGGTTCTTCAGTTTACTGGAAATGGAATTTATTTTTCGTCACTTGAATTGATTCTAATATTTTTGATTATCATTGCATTGGGGCAAAACGAGGTATTTAGTCTATATAACCAATATAAAAAGAAGTATTTTTTGTATGCTCTTAATCCAGGAGTTTGGAATACTATATTAATCCTTGGAATTTCAACTATGTGGTTAGTTAATATCCAAGCTATATATATATATTTATTATATATGTTTTTAGCTATTCTAATTACCATATTTATACAATATAAGAAATCAGGGGTATCATTTAATCTTACATCAAAAAGTAGCATGTTCGGAAAAGAAACGATAACTGCTAGTAAGAATTATTGGTATAATGGAGTGATTATTCTTTTTATGGGAACTACATTTTTTGATTTAAATATCATAACTGTTTTTTCAGTTGCTGGGATAGTAACTGTTTACACCATTCTATTGAAATTACCTGAACTAACACTCTCAATTATAAATGGTTCTGTTCAACCTGTTTATTTTAACTCCATAATGAATAGCCTTGAAAGTATTAAAAAAGAGTTTACTCGATTTCTAATTCTAAGCTTACTTGCGTTTCTTGGGTTAGGATTGTTTTTATATCTAATGAAAGGTCCAATATTTGAGTATATGTTCAATTTCAATATTACTGGTTATGAAACTACTCTTATACTTATGATCCTAATGGTTTTTTTAGCGTCAGTCAGTTATATGTTAGCAAGATTAAGCGAAGAATTTATGTATTCAAAGTATATGTTTTTTATATCATTATTTACAGTTTCATTAAAGGTGGTGCTTATAAGTGTTTTTGAATTTGAGCTCAAATTAATCATCTATTCCAATATTGCTACTTATGGTTCAATGATATTAGTTGGTTTATATTTTCTTTTAATAAAAAAAAATCATCAATATTCAATTAAATCTGAATTGTAATGTGTGGAATAGTTGGATATTTAGGTCAGAATCTTGACAAGGTAAATAGAAAAGATTTGATGAAAGGGATTGCACATCGCGGTCCAGATGAGTCAGGCGAGTATTATTCTGGGGATGTTTTTTTGGGGCATAAAAGGTTGAGTATCGTTGATATTGCGGATGGTAAACAGCCTTTTATGATCGATGACTATGTACTAGTTTTTAATGGAGAAATTTACAACTACCAATTATTAAGGGATAAGCTTAAGCAGAAAGGAGTTGTATTCGAAACAGATTCAGATACAGAAGTTTTACTTAGAGCTTATATTTTTTTTGGTGATAAGTTTGTTGATTATCTGGATGGTATGTTTGCATTCTTTATTTATAATACATCAACAGAAGAAGGAGTATATGCACGGGATAACTTTGGAATTAAGCCACTCTATATTTGGGAAAGGAATAAAGAATTTGCCTTTTCAAGTGAAGCCTTACCTTTAATACGGCTACAAAAGTCAAGCAATGTAGAGAACTTTACTATATCTAAAAAAGCGTTAAAGCATTATTTAGATAACGGTCATACTTCAGATATTCAGATAACTGATGAGATTAAGATAGTTCCCAAGGGAATATTATACCATTTTTCTGAAGGTGTAAGTTCTAAGATAAAGGCTATAGACTATTCCTTTGACTTTGAAATTGAAGACTCTATTTCAGTTTTTAAAGAAGAAATCAAACAACAACTTCATGCAGATGTTGATGTAGGAATATTCTTGAGTGGTGGAATAGACTCAAGTTTGCTTACAGCTATTGGATCAACTATTAGGGAAGAGGTACGAACTTTTTCCATTGTTTTTGAAGGCCAAAAGGGAATTGATGAGTCAGAATTTTCCCGAGAGGTTAGTTCAAAATTTGGCACAAAGCATACTGAGTATATTTTTGATGAGTCTAAATTAATTAGATATATACCTGACCTAATTAAGTGTATGGATCTCCCAATTTGTGATCCTGCTATGTTGCCAATGTTGTATTTATGTGAGCATACAAAGGATGAAATTAAAGTAGTACTTAGTGGGGATGGTGGAGATGAATTATTTGGAGGGTATACACATTACCGTATCATAAAGTATAAATTCTTCTTTAAGTTTTTAAACTTATGCCTCGGTTTTATTTCTTTCGTTCCTAGCCTTAAAAGGATTAAAAATACGATAGATGAGCTAATTGCTTATGTTGAAAAACATAATTTCCCGGACTATGATATTTATCACAATTTGGATTATAAGTTGTTGAGAAAAACAGACCTTACATCAATGTATTATGGTTTAGAAGTTAGGGTTCCTTTTTTGAGTAAACGAGTATTTTCATTATCAAGAAAGAGTAATTACTGGAATTATGTAGGTTTATTTGTTGGTAAAAAACCGTTGAGAAAGCTAGTATCAAAACTAGTGAGCTTTAAGATAGCTTATAAAAAGAAACAGGGATTTAGAGTTCCCATAAAGGAATGGATAGTAAATGGAGAATTGGGAAAGCTAATAGACAAGTCTCTGTATAGCAATCTTTTGATTTCAAATGAACTAATCAATAAGAATAGCCTATCAGCAATGTTAGAGGATAAAGAAGCCCATTATAATAAGCTTTTTTCATTATATTTGTTGAATGAGTGGCTAAATAAATTAGAAAAGTAGAATGAATATATTACAAATCAGGGGTGATTTTATAGACAATGGCCCAGGTACTCAAATGCTCACTATTTCTGAAGCATTAAGGAAGCGTGGTCATCAAGTTGAGGTTGCAGCTAGTGGAGGGTTATTAAAAGAAAAAATAATAAAAAGTGGGTTTGTTTTTCATACAATTGAAGACCTTGCAAGAACTAAAAGGGCTCCTTGGAATATTCTTTCAGCTATAGCAAAGTTAAGAAAGTTATTTAACGAACGTGAAATAGATGTAGTTCATGCTCATAACGCTGCTACGCTTTACCTATCCTTTCTAGCCTCAATAACGATTAACAGAAAAGTAAAATTATTTCATAGCTGTAGAGGTATTGAACTCCGGAAAAATTATCAATGGAGAAATTGGATTTATTTAAAATATCCTGGTCATATTTTTGCTGTTTCTGAGTTTACAAAGAATATGTTGGTTAATATTGGCGTTAAACCTGACGGTATTTCAGTAACTTATAATGGGGTCGATCTATCAAGGTTTGATATAGAGAAAAAAGAGATATTTCGGAAAAAGATTCGTAGCGAGTTTAATATTCCTGATGATGCCATAGTTATAGGGATTATAGGAAAAATGGGAACCAAAGGTCACGACGAAATTATAAAAGCATTTGCTAATCTAGAAAAAGAATTTACGAATGTTTATGCATTATTGGTTGGGGGTGGTCCATTTCTAGAAGAGTTTAAACTTCTAGCTTCGAATCTAAATGTCTCTGACCGTTTAAAATTTGTAGGTATTAGATTTGAAGCCGAAATGTTTAATTCAGCTTTTGACATTTTTGCGTTACCATCTTATTGGGGTGAGATGTTTCCTAATGCATTATTAGAAGCCATGGCTATGAAAAATCCAATTATATCAACAAAGTTAAGTGGGATTCCAGAAATATTTACAAAGGATATAGGCTATTTAATAGAAAGAAAAGACACTCAGGCCTTGGAGGAAAAACTAAGATTCTTGATTGCTAATAAAGAAGAACGTTTAAAAATGGGGAATACTGCACGAGAATTATTAATGGAAAGATTTACCATTCAAAATGTAGTAGATATAATTGAAATGCAGTATTTAAACAAACTTGAGGACTAAGCATACATGAAATTATTATTTGTTGCATATGGTGGAGGCCATATGAAATTACTGCATCAAATTGCTAAAGAATTGATTCTAAAACCAGGAATTGAAATAAAGATAATAGCACTTACAACAGCTTATTTGGATGTAAAAAAATTTTATAATAGCGAAATTCTTAAAAGGCCAATGGATTATAAAATGCTTTTTGAAGATGAACTAGAGTATATAAAACTATACGGAGAAAAGTTGTTAGCTGAGAATCATAATTCTTCATCAGGACTGAGTGAAGAGAATTCTTTATTTTATCTGGGCATGTCCTTTTATGATTTGGTGGTAAAATATGGAGAAGATGAAGCATTCCGCATTTATAATGAAAAGAAGAGGCATGCTTTCTTACCTGTTCGTTCTATGAAACGTATTATTGATGATGAAGCTCCTGATTTGGTTATTACCACAACTTCACCTAAATGTGAGCTAGCCTCATTACTAGCTTCTAAAGATTTAGGAATTCCTACTATGCAGATAATTGATTTATTTGGCGATAATTTTCCGATTCCTTTTGCTGATCATATTGTAGTATTGAATGAAGCTGTAAAGCAAAAATTAGAATCTAGAGTTGGAGAAAATTCGAAAGTCCATGCACTTGGCCAGCCGGTTTTTGATTATACCATTTCTATGGTAGAAAAAGTTGATCGCGGAACTATTCGCAATAAACTATCAATACGATCAGAAACCCCAGTAATACTTTTTAGTCCGTCTAGATATTTAATTTATAATGAGGATAAATCAGTAGCCAGAGAACTAGATCATAGTTCTGTTAATGAGCCCGTATTTAATATATTTAAAAGGTTGAGGCAAAAATACGATTTTCGAGTGATAGTTAGACCTCATCCAAATGATAAAGCTGATAAATTTTCAGATTATATCGATGGTGAAGATTTTATAAAATTATATAAGGACAAGGAATTGTCTCTATATGAAGCTATTTCGGTTTCTGACCTTGTAGTTGCTTTCAATTCTACTATTATGATTGAATCGACTTTATGTGAAAAAGTTGCGTTTCCATTTAACTATGATTGTGATCAGAAATATCTTTGGCCGGAACTCAAGGAGAAGCCTTTTGTATATTCACGTGACTTCAAGCAATTGGAAGAGAACTTATCTAATATTTTGCAAAGCAAAGGTTTTGAGAATAAAATTGATGGTTTTTACAACAGAGGTGCTGTAGCAAAAATCATAGAATTATTTAATAATATATAATGGTAGTTCAAGGGCTACTAATTATAATCTCACTGGTAGTAATTGCAACGTGTATAAACTCAGAGAAATCGTATTGTGCTCTTGGTTTAGTGATAATGTTAGCACCTTTGCTTGTGCCTTATGCTTTTATATTTTTACTTATATTTTTTCTGATATTGGCATTATTAAAAAATAAAGTAAAATTTATAAGACCCTATTATAAAGAGTTAATATTACTTTTATTATCACTCCTTATTATTATGAGAAACTCAAGCATTGATAGGTTTATTATTGAATCTATTACTCTATTATCAATGCTAGGTTTTTTTCTTTTATTCGAAAAGCTAAGGCCGACGGTAGAAAACATAAGAAACCTATTCAGATCATTTTTTATAGGGTCGGTTATAATTTTTGTTTTTTATGCAATTATTTTATCTACGCCAATTTCTAATTTAAAAACTTTACCAGTCGGGATCTCTGGTACAAGTAACTATACGTCGTTTTATTTGTATTTAGGATTTATCCTATTTTCAAGTCTTTTTGTACGTAATACTTTTTTAAAATTATTTTTCTATTTTTTGGGTTTCTATAGCATCTTAATGCTTAATACAAGATCTATTTTTTTATTATCAGTAGTTACTATTATTCTTTCAAACTTTAGGATTACATTTAAAGAGGTTTCAATTGGTATTGTAACTGTTATATCTACTTTCTTTATTTTATTATATTTTGATTTCTTTGATTCATCAGATCCCAACGATCCTTTATATAGCATAATTAATTGGGAAAAGAATTTTTCAAATGTAGAAAGGTTGTATTTACTTTTCGTTGGCTACAAAAGTATACTTTCAAGTCCTTTAGGTTTTGGTTTTGGAGGATCTGAGCAAATTTTAAGTTCAGATCCTCTCATAGATGGTAAGCACCCACATTTTCATAATACAATCGTAGATCTTATGGTTACTTTTGGTTGGCTTGGTTTACTCATTTATATATTCTTTTTTATAAAACCACTCTTAGACTTAGTAAAAAATTTAAAATTTGATAATAAATTTCGAAGAACTGGTTTTGCCCTTTTAATGAGTCTTGTTCTTTACTCGTTAATCGAATCTATTTTTTTTAATGCAAGTCTTCTTTTTATTGTAATAATTTCCATTTTATCTTTACGGTACTTAAGGTTTGAACAAACAGAACTCACATCATTTAAAGTTGTAAAATGCTAAAGCTAATACTAATAACAGATTCAGCTGAAATTGCTCAGAAAGCACAAGATTCAGGTGTAGATATAATAATGATCGATCTAGAGATCATGGGTAAACAAGAAAGGCAGGGGGGGCTTAATACAATAATTAGTAATCATTCAATTGATGCTATCCCAAGAGTGAGACAAGTTTTATCTAAGTCTAAACTGATGGTTAGAATAAACCCGTTGCATGAAAATTCTAAAAATGAAATAGATAAAGTGATCGAGCTTGGTGCAGACCTAATAATGTTACCAATGTTTGACGATTATTCTCAAGTAAAAACTATATATAACATGATTGACGGTAGGTGTGCCTTGGTACCTCTATTAGAAACAACACAATCATTAACGAGAGTTGATGATATTCTTGAATTAACAGATTTTGAATTCATTCATATTGGATTAAATGATCTTAGGATTGGGCTTGGTTTGAAATTTTTATTTGAAGTAGTTTCGGGGGGGCTTGTAGAATATTTGTCTAAAAAAATTCACAAGAAAAAAATTAGTTTTGGATTCGGGGGGGTTGCGAGGATGGACTCAGGTGAGCTTCCTGGCAGCTTAGTGCTATCAGAGCATATAAGATTGGGTTCTGAAGCGGTTATATTATCAAGAGCATTTCATAATAATTCTAAAACTTTAGAGGAACTCAATCGTAATGTTGATATCGAGGAGGAGATAAAAAAATTAAGAGAATATGAAGCTAGCTACAAATCTGACAGTAGTCTTGTTGAGAAAAATAAAACTGAGTTTAAAAAAATAGTAAACAAAATTATTTCTTAAAAATGCGATTTTTTGATATTTTATTTTCGCTTTTAGGAGTAATATTATTAAGTCCTATTATAGTAATAATCAGTGTTTTGATTAAAACTACATCGAAAGGTCCTATAATTTTTAGCCATAAAAGAGTTGGTAAGAATTGTAAGGAGTTTTATTGTTATAAGTTTAGAACAATGATAGATAAGGCAGATAAAATGGGTAGTTATATGACGAAAAAAAACGACCCAAGAATAACAAAATTAGGTCAATATCTGCGAAAATTTAGCTTGGATGAATTACCGCAACTAATTAATGTTTTTTTAGGGCATATGTCATTGGTAGGTCCAAGGCCTGATACTATTAATCAAATGCGATTATATACTGAAGAAGAGAGGAAAGAGAGACACGCGGTTAGACCGGGTATTACGGGATTAGCACAGGTTAAGGCTCGTCATACTGCGACAAATAGAGAGCGTAAAAAATACGATTTATTTTATGTGTCAAAAAAGTCTTTTTGTTTTGACTATTATCTTGTTCTACAAACTTTCAAACACTTAATTAAGGATAAAAGCTACTAATGTGTGGGATTTTTGGGATTGTAAAGAAAGAGGGACATCTTTTAGATGATAAAAAGATTTATAAAATGCACAAAGCCCAGCTACATCGAGGGCCAGATCATTTTGGTTATTTGAAAGATGGAAAGGTGTTTTTAGGTAATAATCGGTTATCCATTATTGATTTAGAGCAAGGTAATCAACCTTTTTATTCCTCAGATAGAAAAATAGCTGTTCTTCAGAATGGGGAGATTTTTAATTTTGTAGAGTTACAAAATGAACTGAGAGGCAAGGGTATAAAGTTTGATACGAGTTCTGATACCGAAGTGATCCTTAAGCTTTATGAAGAATATGGAATAGAGATGCTAAATAAGCTCAATGGGATGTTTTCAATATCTATTCTAGATAAAAAGAAACAATGTTTATACCTAGTAAGAGATAGGTTTGGTGTCAAACCGTTATTCTATTATAAAGATAGTACAGAAATATTATTTTCTTCCGAGATAAAGTCATTACTAGAGGTTCTAAAAGAATCTTCAATAAATAAAAAGGCTTTAATTTCTTATTTAAAATATAATTTTGTTGGTGGTAATGAATCTATTTTTAATAATATAAATAGTGTGAAACCAGGACACTATCTTAAGTTGAATTTAAAAAATAATGATTTAAATGAAATTGACTGGTGGGATCAGGAAAAGGAAATAGTTAAATATCAAGAACTATTATCGTTGAATTCAGATATTGATTTAGTACGTGAGATCATATTTGACTCAATAAAAATCCGAATGAGGAGTGATGTTGAGTATAGTGCTTTCCTATCTGGAGGGATAGACTCTTCAATTATTGTATCTCAGATGAATAAGATTACAGATACTAGATTTAATACATTTACTATTGGATTTAATAATAGTAAATATGACGAGTCGAAATTTGCTGATGAAGTAGCTAAAGAATTGAATGTTAATCATCATTGTGAATTGATTAATAATGATATACTTGAAGTATGGAAAGATGTTCTATTCTATACAGAACAACCTCACGGAGATGCATCTTTTATGCCAATGTATTTATTAAGTAAATTGGCTTCAAAAAAAGATAAAGTTGTATTAACTGGGGATGGTGCCGATGAGATATTTGGAGGTTACGATAAATATTTTCACTTTAATGATGAAAAGAATTTTCTCGATGATTTTACAAGTGAATCTACATTATTTAAAAATTCAGATATTGAGCAATTAGGGGATTTCCCAAATGTTAAGGATGTAGATATAATTAGGGATTTAGTAAATGTTGACCCTTTATTTAATTCTGGTGTATTAAGGGATGCCCCTAATATGGCAATGTATTTGGATGTTAAGTTTCTTCTTCCAAATAACAATTTGATTAAACCTGATAGAATGGGAATGGCTCATTCGATTGAGCTTAGATCCCCTTTTATGGATTACAGAGTTGTAAGCCTAGGTTTGGCACTAAGAGCAGAAGAAAAATTAAAGAATAAAACAAGTAAATACTATCTTAGAGAGGCTTTTAAGAATGATATACCCGATTTGGTTTCCAATCGAAAAAAACAGAAATTCATTGTGCCGCTTAATGAAAATAAATTGAATATCGAAAAATTCTTTAAGATAATAAAAAACTCAAAGTTGAGTGAGATAGGAATAACAAATGATAAATTCATTGAAAATCTCTATTTTAATCACTTGAATAATAAAAGTAATAATTACAGAGAGCTAAGGGCACTTGCTGCTCTTTCTTTATGGCACGATAATTTTTCTAAATATATTTAAAAAAACGGGATTTATGGAATCAACACGAACGCTTATTATAGGGCTAGGACAACTTGGTACTAAACTAGTAAAAGATTTAGACAGGTATTCGCAGGAGAAATTTGATCTTGTTTGTTGTTTAGATGATGATGAATCTAAGAGAGAATCTGCAACGGCATTAGGGTTTAGAAATTTTGGTACAACTGACGAGCTTGAAATGAAAGTTGAAGAGTTAGAAGTTGATTATGTTATTTTGGCTATAACTAATGCAAGTGCTAGGTTTTTAAATGATTTGATCTATCGTTGTTTAAAACTTGAGGTTAAAACGCGATATATTACTGATGAACATTCTAAAATTGATGAGTTCGAACATTTTAATACTCCAATTACAAAAAAGAATTTAAGAAATCTAAGAGAATTCAAGCTTTCTGAAAATAGTTCGATTAAAAAGGATGGAGCTGTATTAGTAACAGGTGGAGCAGGGTATATTGGAAACCATTTAGTTAGAGATTTGTTGAATGATGGTTATGAGGTTATAGTTTTGGATAGTTTTATTTTTGGAGATCATGCATTAAGTGATTTGAAAGGTAATCCCAAGTTAAAACTTATAAATGGTCATATAGAAAATATCCGAGATGTTTTTAATAGTGTTGAAAATGTAAGGTATGTTATAGCATTAGCTGCTATTGTGGGGGATCCTGCTTGTAGCTTAGACGCTAAAAATACAATGATTATTAACTATGAATCTACTAAAATATTAGTTGAAGCTTGTAACTATTACGGTGTAGAAAAACTTGTATTTGCATCTAGTTGTAGTGTTTATGGAGCTTCTCATAATGGGAACTATTTGGATGAAGAGTCAACACTGAATCCAGTATCATTGTACGCAAGAACAAGAATTTTTTCGGAAAAATACATTTTGGATCATGCAACTAACTTTTCTCCAAGTATTTTGAGGTTATCAACTGTTTTTGGGTTTTCGAAAAGAATGCGTTTTGATTTAGTTGTTAATCTTTTCTCGGTTAAAGCGATAGTGGACAAGAGTATTGAAATATTCGGTGGAAATCAGTGGAGACCTTTTGTCCACTGTAAAGATGTTGCGAAGGCTTTTAAAACTGTAGCATTAGCAGATGAAAATATTGTTCGAGGTGAGATATATAACGTGGGAGACGAATCCTTAAATTTTACAATTGATCAAGTTGGTGAAGTTGTAAAAAATATTTTACCTCAAACAAACATAAACAGTGTCGGTGAAATAGATGATCCAAGAAATTATAAAGTTAAATTTGATAAAATTAAGAATGATTTAGGTTATAATGTTGAATATAGTTTAGAATCAGGAATCAAGGAAATGATTCAAGAAATATATAAAAATAAGTCGTTAGAAAGTTATCAGGAGCAAATCTATTCCAATCTACTGACATTTAAAGAATTCAAAGGTCAGGATTGATCTTAAAGAAATTTCCTGTTTAGGAAAAGAGGCATACTTAAATGGCGTTAACTTTATCTAGTATTCATAACTTGTCATCTCGTGTAGGTATAATAGGTCTTGGATATGTGGGGTTACCATTATTGTGGACATTTCACCAAGTAGGTTTAAAGGTGATGGGCTATGATATTGATGAGAATAAGGTGGGGAAGCTTAATAAAGGAATCCCTTATATCAAACATCTGGGTTCAGATATGATGAGGATATTATCTCAATCGACTCACTGTGATGCTACTGCTGATTTTTCAAGACTTGCAGAAGTTGATGTTATAATTTTATGTGTGCCTACTCCTTTAGATCATCATCGCGAACCTGATATGAGTTATGTGGAACAAACTACTGAAACGGTTTCCAAATACTTACGGAAAAGACAATTGGTAATTCTAGAATCGACTACTTGGCCTGGTACTACGGAAGAACTTATGATTCCAATTCTGGAAAAAAATTCAGGGTTGCAAGCAGGAAAAGATTTTTATGTAGCATATAGTCCAGAAAGAGAAGATCCGGGCAATACAAACTTTAATACAGCCAAAATACCGAAAGTAATTGGAGGTCATGGCGAAGAAGCATTACAACTAGCCAAAGCTTTGTATGATACTGCTATTGTACAAACGGTACCAGTAACCAACTGTAAAACGGCAGAGGCAGTGAAATTGACAGAAAACATATTCAGATCTGTTAATATTGCGTTGGTTAATGAACTAAAAGTAGTGTATGAATCGATGGGTATTAATGTACATGAAGTGTTAGATGCCGCCGATACCAAGCCCTTTGGCTTTATGAAATTTACTCCGGGGCCGGGTTTAGGTGGGCATTGTATCCCAATAGATCCTTTTTACCTGACATGGAAAGCTCGTGAGTTTGAGAAGAATACTCGATTTATTGAGCTCGCTGGAGAGATTAACACTAGTATGCCTAATTATGTAATAGAGCAAACTATGAAGGCTTTAAATGTTCATCGAAAATCCATAAATGGATCCTCAATCTTAGTGGTTGGACTAGCTTATAAGCCGGACGTGGATGATATGAGAGAATCTCCTACTTTTAAGTTGTTTGATCTGTTGAAAGACTTGGGAGCTGATATTTCTTATTATGATAACTATGTTCCTAAAATAACACAAACACGTGAGCATCAGGAGTGGACCGGTTTTGAATCGATTGATTGGGATCAAACCTTAATCGAAAGTTTTGATGCTGTAATTATATCTACCAACCATTCTGATTTAAATTATCAGGAATTAGGGGATTGGAGTACGTGCATTATTGATACGCGAAATGCTATGAAAAATTACAATTCTAGTAAAGAAAATCATATCTTCAAGGCTTAGAATCTTAATATAAGTCTTATGAAAATAGCAGTAGCAGGAACCGGATATGTAGGTTTGTCTTTAGCCGTATTATTATCTCAACATAATGAAGTTATCGCTGTAGATATTGTAAAAGAAAAGGTGGAGATTATAAATAAAGGTAAATCACCTATCACAGATGCCGAAATTGAGGATTTCTTAGCGACTAAAGATCTTAAACTAAAAGCTACTTTAGATAAAGAGAACGCTTATCAAAGTGCGGATTATGTAATTATTGCGACTCCTACAAACTATGACCCTGAAACTAATCATTTTGATACACGGTCTGTTGAATCGGTAATTAATGATGTAATAGCTATCAATCCTAACGCTACAATGGTTATAAAATCAACGGTTCCTGTTGGTTATGTTAAACAAATCAAGGATGATCTAGACTGTGATAATATTTTATTTTCTCCTGAATTTTTAAGAGAGGGTAAAGCATTATATGATAATTTATATCCATCACGTATTGTCGTTGGAGAGAAATCAGAGAGGGCTCGTATTTTTGCTAATCTGCTAATTGACGGAGCTGCAAAAAGAAAAGAGAAAATCCCAGTCTTATTTACTGATAATACAGAAGCTGAGGCAATTAAACTTTTTTCTAATACATACCTTGCTATGCGGGTTGCTTATTTCAACGAGTTGGATTCGTATTGTGAAACGCACGACTTGAGTAGTGAACAAGTGATAGAAGGAGTAGGATTAGACCCTAGAATTGGTGATCATTATAATAATCCTTCCTTTGGTTATGGAGGATATTGCTTACCTAAAGATACTAAACAGCTATTAGCAAATTTTCGTGATGTCCCAAATAACTTAATACGAGCAATTGTAGATGCTAATACTACTCGAAAGGATTTTATTTCGAAACAGATTATCAAAAACAATCCTAAAGTGGTAGGAATTTATCGCTTAGTAATGAAGCAAGGTTCAGATAATTTTCGAGCTAGTGCCATTCAAGGTATTATGAAGCGAATAAAAGCAAAGGGGATAGAAGTGGTGGTTTTTGAACCTTATTTGGAGGATCAAGAGTTTTATCATTCCAAAGTTATTAAAGACTTAGACGAATTTAAAACTATGTCAGATGTTATCGTTGCAAATCGAATGGTGGATGAAATTAAGGATGTAGAAGAGAAGGTATATACTAGGGATTTATTTGGGAAAGACTAGGTATTAGTGTAATAGTGAAGAGTTATAAGTGTACAGTTTGGAGTTGCAGTACTTAAAAGATGGGTTTACAGCTTTATTCATGAGTTGAACAAGCTGATTTTCTAATTCAATTCGTTTTCTTTTTATAGGGATTCCTAGGCAATTTCAAATTAGCACCAACGAGTCCTCCTGCCTTAGTCAAGGAGGAGACAGAGGAGATACGAGCTTTGCGAAGTGATCTCCTATTCTTTGGCACCTCTCAACAAGCATAAATTCCCCTCTTGTTCGCAGGAGGGGTGAGCTGCCCCGTACAGGAAATGTGGCAAGAGATTGGGGAGGTCAGTGAACAATGGAGTTAAAACACACAAGTGAAACTCTTGAACTTGATTCAGGATCTGAATGATTTAGAATCTTAGTCGGGATTGTAGAAGTCAGGTAACCAGCCTGTCGGTAGATAGGTTCGGTGACAGTTTTTGAATAATAAATCGCGTAAGGTCATCCCGAACTTGTTTCGGGATCTTTGTAAGGAATAGCTCCTGCAAGCAGTCTTACTTACCATGAACAAAGGCTATGTGTACTTTCTTACTAATTATCGAAGAACTACGATGTATATCGGAGTTACCAATAACATTAATTCAAGAGTTTGGAAACATAAATTAGGAGAGAGACCTTTATTTACTTCAAAGTATAAGCTAACTATTCTTGTATACGCTGAGGAATACGATACTATTAGTGATGCTATAGCTAGAGAGAAGCAATTGAAAAGCTGGCACAGCCAGTGGGAATGGAATCTTCGTAAAGAAATACAACCTAGGGTTAAAGGATTGGTGTGAAACATTAAGAGGTTGGTAATCAAAAAAACTGGAAGCCTTTTCGTAAGATCCCGAAACAAGTTCGGGATGACGTAGTTTTTTTAAAAGGTTAATTGTAGATGCGTTTTTGTCATCGGATTATAACCTTTGGCAACTCTTAACAAGCATAAATTCCCCTCTTGTTTACAGGAGGGGTGAGCTGCCCCGCACGGGAAATGTGGCAAGAAATCGGGGAGGTCAGTCAACAGTAAAGCTAAAAACACTCAAGCGAGACGCTTGGTTAGTTGGGGGATAAAAAGATATATTTATTAAGGTATTTAGAGGTATTCCTTACATAAATAAAATAATTCACAAAGATTCTTCGGAAGTATCCTCAGGATGACTTTCACCCAAAACAGTTATCGAATTTCATAGCATCTACAAGGATGAAGTTCTTATATTGGCCAACGAATTATCTGATATCTAAAGGAATACCTCTTCCATACCCAAATGTTCATTATTTATCTATATATTTGAATGCTTAAATAGTTTTAAATAAAAGAATAAAGTCAGTAATTCTGTAATAATTTATGAGTAAAGTTAAATTTTCGGTACTTGGGTTTGGACGCATTGGGCAACGTCATGCTAAGATCATTAATGAATACTCAGAATCTGAATTGATCTCAATAATAGATGTTGATGAATCTAAGTTTGAAAGCTCCTCATCTTTAGAACTCAATACAGAAATGTATACTAATATTGAGCAATTCCTTGAACAGGACGAATCTAGAACAGAGATCGTTTGTATTGCTTCTCCTAATGGTTTTCATACTGATTATGCTGTTCAGTTAATGAGAGCAGGCTATAGTGTAGTTATTGAAAAACCTATGGGGCTAACAACAGAAAGTTGTGAAAAGGTTCTCTCTACTATGATCGAGACGGGGAAACAAGCTTTCGTAGTTAAACAAAATCGTTACAGTCCACCTTCAAAGTGGCTTAAAAGTATCGTTGACCAAAAGACTATTGGGGATGTATTGATGGTTCAGACCAATTGCTATTGGAATAGGGATGAACGTTACTACTCAGCAAGTCCATGGCGTGGAACAAGAGATCTAGATGGCGGAGCCTTATTTACACAATTCAGTCATTTTATAGATCTATTATATTGGGTATTTGGTGATATAAAAAATGTCACAGCTACTATAAAAAACTTTACTCATCCAAATCTAAATGATTTTGACGATTCAGGTTTCGCTCAGTTTGAATTTTTGAATGGTGGTATAGGTAGTTTGAACTATTCTACTTCTTGCTGGAATCAAAATATGGAAAGTAGTATTACGGTAATTGGAAGTAAGGGAAGTATTAAGATTGGCGGTCAATACATGAATAAAATAGAATATTGCCTCGTCGAGAATTATGATATGCCGGAACTTGAGGAAACAAATCCTCCTAATGATTATGGACCTTATAAAGGAAGTGCGGCAAATCACCACTTTGTTATCGAAAATGTGGTTAATGCTTTGCAGGGTAATAAATCAGAAACAACTAATGTTTTTGAAGGTATGAAGGTTGTTAGTTTTATCGAAAAAATTTATAGGGCTTCCGGCTTCATAAAGTAAGGTTGGTATAGAGTTTTAAGTTTTGAGTATATTCAGCTATACCTTAAACTAAATACTCTATTTTTGAAAAGCTATATTGATAAGACTGCAATTGTAGAAGATCGTGTAACTATAGGAGAGGGGTCCAAGATTTGGCATTGGGTTCATGTCATTTCTGGTGCCGTATTAGGTGAAAATTGTGTATTAGGACAGAATGTATTTGTTGGTGGAAAAGCTAGATTAGGAAACAACGTTCGAGTTCAGAATAATGTCTCAATTTATGACGAGGTTATTTTAGAAAATGATGTATTCTGTGGTCCTTCCATGGTCTTTACTAATGTGATCAATCCAAGAAGTCATGTGCAGAGAAAAAGTGAGTATAAGAAAACATTAGTTCGACAAGGAGCTTCAATTGGAGCTAATGCTACCATAATATGTGGAAATGAAATTGGAGCATATGCATTTATTGGCGCAGGTAGTGTAGTAACTAAACCTGTTCCAAGTTTTGCATTAATTGTGGGGAATCCCGGCAAACAAATTGGTTGGGTTTCAAGAGCTGGTATACGACTAAACTTTGATAAAAGTAATATAGCGATCTGTGTCGAAACACTAGACGAGTATAAGCTCGAAAATAATACAGTTAGTTTAGTAAAAGAAGGAAGTAAGAAATGAATATCCAACTGCTAGATTTATCAGCTCAGTATAAATCTCTGGAAACAGAACTAAAAAAAGCTATCAACTCTGTTTTAGATTCCCAGAATTTCATTATGGGAAGTCAGGTTAAAGAATTTGAAAAAGAGGTTAACGAATATATCGGTTCCAATCACGCATTTGGCAGTGCATCAGGCTCGGATGCTTTACTGTTAGCTTTAATGGCTATTGATGTAGAACCGGGTGATTATGTGATCACTTCACCATTTACATTTTTTGCAACGGCTGGAGCTATTTCCAGATTGGGGGCTATTCCAATTTTTATAGATATTGAACCAGATAGTTTTAATGTAGATCCAGCTAAAGTTAGAGATTTTCTTGAGGGAAAGGATGAGCTTTCAAAAAAAATAAAAGCACCGCTGGATAAGATAAAAGCTATTATTCCAGTCCATTTGTATGGACAAATGGCTGATATGGATGTTATAATGGATATTGCCAATGAATTTGATCTATATGTTATTGAAGATGCAGCACAGTCGATCGGTTCAATGTACAAAGGAAAAAATGCGGGTACTATAGGTGATTTTGGTTGTTTTAGTTTTTTCCCGAGTAAAAATTTAGGTGCCTACGGAGATGCTGGTCTTATTACTGTAAAAAATGAAGTACTAGCGGAGAAAGTAGATATTTTGAGATTGCATGGCGCCAAGCCAAAATATCATCATAAGCTTGTAGGTATTAACAGTAGGTTAGATACTATACAAGCTGCTGTCCTCCAAGTAAAACTAAAGCATCTCGAGAACTGGTCTAATAGTAGAAGAGAAATAGCCTCATTATATAACGCAGAATTTGAGAAATGCGGTTTGCTAACTGATTCATTTGAAACTAGTAATTCCTCCAGAGTCATTACCCCTAAAGAAACCATTGGATCATTAGAAAATGATGGTAAGCATATTTATCATCAGTATACGATCAGGATTCAGAAAAGAGATTCACTTGCTTCGTATCTAAATGAACAGGGAATTGGTAACTCGGTTTATTATCCAGTACCACTACATATGCAGGAATGTTTCTCTAATTTAGGTTATGTGCCTGATGATTGCCCAGAGGCCTTGCTAGCTTCAAAACAAGCATTATCGTTGCCGATATATCCGGAATTAGAGGTGAATCAAGTGGAAGAGGTAGTTAGCATTATAAAAGATTTTTTGATGAAGAAAGGTTGATAGACTATTCCTTACAAAAAATATTGATTACACTTGAGATCCTTCGGTGTACTATACTCGAAAATCATAGGACTGATTTGGACCGCCTGTCTATGCCGAAGCGGCTTCGCGCTGGTAGGCTCAGGATGACAGCCTTAGTCTTGTCAACGAACCTGTCTGCCGACAGGCAGGTTACCTAACATCTATAAGAATGACACTTTTCTTGCTAATTCCTTCGAATCTGGAAAATGGTATTTGTTACAATCGCGGCTATTGATACAATAGCAGAGTAGATAGCTACTCGCTCTCCTGTAGTGATTTTAGTTTCTTCTGGCTTACGAGGAACAATGATTTTTGCTCCTGGTTCAACCTCTGGATAATTTTTGAAAAAGAGGAATTTACGAATTCTTTTTACTTCGCCATTAGCATACACGATGTATGTTTTTTTCGTATTTGCAGAATCAGTCACTCCACCAGCTGCATTCATATAACTTTTAAAAGATCTTTTTTGATCAAATCTTATGTTTGCAGGCGCAAGAACTTGTCCGGCTACTAACACGGTCTCCAATTTCTTAGGAACAGTTAAAACATCACCTGGGTGAAGTAATAGGTCTAAATCACTACCAGGTGACTTCATGATTTCATCAAGTTGAATTGCTACAACGCTGGTACTGTCAGTATTAAGAGGTCTATTCAAGCTTGCACCTTTAGCATAGCCAAATTTAGTAATTCCACCACTTTTTTGTACGAGATCAGAGATTCGGTAATCACGATTTTTTATAGCATAAACACCAGGATAAACGACCTGTCCTTTTATAGTTACGTTCTGTTGTACTTCATAAGTGGGCGAACTGCGCACAAAAATTTGATCAAATGGCTTTAGCTCAAATTCTGGTTGAGCCTTATTTAATATAATTCCATCTCTAACATCGACCTGGAAAATTTCTGCTAGTTCGTTACGAATTTCACCTGAACTATCATCTAGTATTCTCCGAGCAATTTCTATGTTGTAGTTAGCGGCTCCATCTTTAAACCCGTTAGCTTGAAAAATTAGATCTTTTAGGCTCATTTCTTCAACAAAAGGATAAGTACCGCTTTGAATGATTTCCCCAGAAATATCAACAGTTTGATCTTCTCTTAAGTCAAAAATAGACGAAACCCTTATTATATCATCCTTTGCTAGTTTAACGTTGTTCTCTGAAGGATTTTCGAAAAGAGCTTTTAAATTAACAGGAATACTTTTTACAGTATAATTTGGGTTAGATCTATAAATAATGGCACGATCTAAATATGCATCACCCAATAATCCATCGGCATTCTCAATAAGGTCAAGAAGAGTTGGGTTTTCTTCTAATTGATATTCTCCTTCTCTATATACAGCTCCTTGAATTTCTACACGATTTGAATAACGATTAAGAATTTTGCCAACTACAATTTCATCACCACTTTTAAGAACTGTTTCTTCTTCTTCCGGATACTGTATTTCAATGATGCTTTTTTGAGTGTCTGTATTACGAGTGATCTTTATACGCTTTTTATATGCCTGTTGATTAAATCCACCGGCATAACCAAGAAGATCTTTAAATGTTTCATCGGGCTTAGTTTCAAAAAGACCTTCTCTCTTAGTCTCTCCCTCAACAGAGATCCTGTTTATATATGGATCAACTTTAATGATATCCTGATCTTGAAGAACTATGTTATTCTTTGATTTTCCATTTGCCAAGAAGTCGTACACATCAATTTCAGAAATCAGTTCATTACTTCTATATACCTTAATAGATCTATAAGTTCCATTCTCTGATGGCCCACCGGATATATAAAGTGCATTAAATACCGTTGAGAAAGATGAAAGCTGGAAGGTTCCTGGAAGTTTTACTTCTCCAAGAATATGAACTTTAATTGTACGTATTGTTCCTAATGATATTTGGGCGAATGTATTTGGATTGTTTCCTTTTAAACCCGAATAAATAGAAGAGAGCCTATCTTTTATCCTTTTGGTTGCTTCTTCTATAGTTAAACCGCTTAGAGAGATTGGACCTACATTGCTTATTTGTATGAATCCTTCAGGAGAAATAGTGACTGAATAACTATTTTCAGCTGCTCCGTATATGTCGATGATTAATTGATCTCCGGCTCCTAGTATATAGTTTTTAGGAGTAGGTAAATTTTGAGAAGGTTCAAATGTCAGATTCCGATTATTAAACAGCTCAGAACCAAAAACTTTTTTACTGGAATCAACAGCAGAAACGGAGTCCGGATTAAAGCGGAGCGAATCAATTTCTGTATTACGAAGCAGGGTTCTAGTTTTGCTAATTTCATTTTCAGGTTTATTAGTGCCTTTAATTTGTAAGGCATTAAACCTACTTCTCAACTTGGCTACTTCAACCGGTGCCATGCCGCGAACAGTAGCTAGCGACTCTAACTCTTTTACGGAAAGCCCCCTTTCTTGAGCTCCATTATAAATTTGAATTATTTGTTCATCAGTTAACTCTTCGGCTTTTAGATTCTCAAAATCAATACTTGAAATATCTTGTGCAAAAATGCTTAAACTTATAAAACCGAATAAAAAAACTAGAATTACTTTTCTTGACATGAAAAAGATATATTAAATTGTTCGGGTAAACTTAACTTAAATATGAGTTAACATAAACCGCGTAAAATTAAGTTTTTTTGAATGAAATCACCACTTGTAATTTTCATAATTAAGTCATTGGGCTTTTTTATAATATGGTACATTATTTATGAATTATGGTTGTTACCAGATGGTAGTCTCGATGAGTTCATCTCATTAAATGTAATAGGAATAAGTAAGGGTTTACTCGAGTCGATGAGTTTTGAAATATTCAGCTACAGTAGGGTAATAGGCATTTTTGGAAATCCCGGTGTTGAAATTGTAGATGGATGTAATGGTATTGCAGCAATGGGACTATTTTTCGGATTTATGATAGCTTACCCAGGTGAAATTAAAAAAAAGCTTTCCTTTTCAATACTTGGGATTGGGTTAATTTATATTTCAAATATCATAAGGATTATAGCATTAGTGTATACTCAAGATGCTAAGCCTGAGATTTTCGATTTTTTTCATGATTATACAACCACAGCAATATTTTATTTTATCATTTTTGGGTTGTGGATGATTTGGGTTAATTACTCTAGTAAAGAGCTTACCTATGGTTAGAAAATCTCTTTTTTTTAGATTTCTTGCTCTAATCTTTTTTATAGGACTGTATTTTCAAGCAGTTATTCCTTTTAGAGAATTTTCGATGGATGTACTTAAATCAAATATGTCCGAAAATAAATCTGCTGAAGTTAAGGTTTTTGAAGAAGGAGCTAGAGGTATCACTGTTTATAAAATTGGAAATGTCAATAAATATAAAGCACGCGTTCCCTTCGGTATGAATTTCTTTATTGGTATTATCGGCTTGGTCTTAATTTCGTCTTCAAGAAAATTTTATTTAATAGAAATTGGTGTTCAGCTACTATTTGGCGCGATCATTTTTTCAGCTTTCTTATACGGAGTGAAAGGGAATACATTTCTATTAAGGATCTCAGATATGGCAAGTATATATTTCTTGCCTTTATCATCATTGTTTATGGTTGTTTTAGCATTTATTGAAAAGAAAGCGTTAAAAGAAAGAGAGCTTTATGATAGCTAAATTAAAAACTCAGAATGAACTGCTTCAAAAGATTCCCGAGATTTTATTTCAAGATCTAAGTACGTCTACAATAGATCTCCATGTAGAAGAGAACTCAAATATATGGTTAGTAGCTATAGGAAAAGGGGCTGTAAAAGCAGCTTCTTTAATTTCAAAAAAATATAACCATCAAATTATTGATGGGCTTGTTATTGCTTCGGAAATCAGACACATATCTGATAAGATTCAGGTTTTTAAAGGAGAACATCCTATACCTGATGAAGAAACTATTGCAGCCTCGTACGAAGTTTTAGATTTCGTTAAAAACATACCTGCTGGTGATAAATTGGTCTTTTGTGTTTCGGGTGGTGCTTCATCCATGTTTACGATACCACCCTTTGGTATTGAAATTTCAGAAATACAGGAATTGTATAGTGTATTATTGACCTCCGGTGCTTCTATAGAAGAAATGAATATTGTCCGAAAGCATGTGTGTGATGTAAAAGGAGGGAAGTTAGCAAATGAGATAGATCACTTAGAATTGATTTCAGTGATTGAATCAGATGTGCCTGGTGACGATCTAAGTACAATTGGGAGTGGACCAACCATTCCTGATCCATCTACTTTTATAGATGCAGTAAAGATCTTAAAGAAATTAGAAATTTGGGATAGTGTTTCCATGTCAATTCAGGAGCATTTGGTTTGTGGTATGGAAGGCGTTATTCCTGAAAACCCAAAGCCCGAAGTTGATAAGCACTTTGATCATCGGATTATTTTATTGGACGGGTTGAATGGATTAAAAAATTCAATCTCAAGTTTTTTGCAAAGCAACGGATATAATGTTTGGCTTAATCCTGAAAGCTATTCAGGAACAGTTCAAAAAGTATCAAAGGAAATATGTGGGAAAGCAGTATCGGTGCTAAGTGGAAATAATGAGATTAAAAGTCCAGCAGCATTGATTTATTTTGGAGAGTCAACAGTGAAGGTTAAAGAAGGCGGAAAAGGAGGGCGAAATCAGGAGTTAGCATTAATGTCAGCTCTATCATTTGAAGGGCAACATGCAATATCTATGCTTAGCATGGATACAGATGGAATTGATGGACCAACCGATGTTGCAGGAGCAATTGTAAACTCGAACACAACATTAATGGCTCGTAAACAAAAAATAGATCCTGAAGCACTTCTTATGTCAAACAACTCATATTCATTTCATGAGCAAGCGGGATCGCATATCCAAACCGGAGCAACAGGAATTAACCTAATGGATTTACAAGTTGTATTAATTGATTGAATCTAGTGTAAAGTGTGTAGTTTATAATGAAGAGTAATTTTTTTGTAAGGAATGTTAGCCGAGCTTGTCTTACAAAGAAAGATAACTAACACATAAAACTATGAATAATGGCCCTATCTATAAAAAAAGTTTTCAATTTTCATTGGAAATAATAGAATTATATAGATTGTTACTCGAGGAAAAAGAGTTCGTATTATCAAAACAATTACTTAGATCAGCAACTAGTATTGGCGCAAATGTAAATGAAGCTTCAGCTGCTGAATCAAAAAAGGATTTCATTCATAAAATGGCTATTTCATTAAAAGAAGCAAGAGAGACTCATTATTGGTTAAGTTTATTGAAAGAGAGTCACTTTATAGAGAAGGATTTAAATAGGGAGCTCAATGCTTGTACTGAGTTAATCAAGATTCTTACAGCCATTATAAAAACTTCAAGAAATAGATTGAATTGATAACTATTAATTATAAACTCTAAACTATTAACTTAATTTAAATCTATAGGACAGCATCTATTAAAGTCTTTGTCTATTTTACAACTTTATAACTACTACTTTTAAATATGATCTGGCAGTCACCACTTTTATTATGGCTTTTTATACTCATTCCTGTGTTAATAGTTGGAGTTTGGTTTAAAACGAAATCTCTACAAAAAAAGAGAGGACGTATTTTTAATGAAGAGTTATTTACAAAACTTCGGCAAGGTTTTTGGAAACCGGGCGATGTTCTTAGAACCACTTTTATCATTGTAGGTTTGTCATTTCTTCTAGTGGCTTTTGCAGGACCAAAGATAGGTACAGAAGTTCGGGAAGTTAAGCGACAAGGGGTAGATATGTTGATTGCTCTTGACCTTTCGGCAAGCATGAATGCGGAAGATGTTCGTCCAAGCAGATTAGAAAAAGCTAAATTTGAAATCAACCGACTCATTGAGCGATTAAAAGGTGACAGGGTTGGATTGGTTGTTTTTACAGGTGAGTCTTACCTACAAAGTCCAATGACACTAGACTATTCAGCTCTTAAGTTATTCTTAGATATTGCAGATACAGATCAAATGCCAAGTTCTGCAACTGATTTTAAATCAGCTATGGAAACTGCGTTAACAGCATTTGAGTCGCTGGAAGAAAATGATACGGAAGCAGCTCGTGTGCTTTTGATTATTTCGGATGGGGAAGATCATGGACAGTCGTATGATCAGCAACTACAAAATCTAATAAACAAAGATATCTACGTTTATACATTAGGAATTGGGACGGACGAAGGGACTACGATTCCTATTTATGAAAATAATTCTTCAAATCTGATCGGTTATAAGCGAGATCGCCAAGGCAAGATAGTAACAACTTCACTTCAAAGTGATGCACTAAGGGAGATTGCAAGTAAAGGAAATGGCACATATTATGCGATTGAAAGGGGTACTGATGGAATTGATGCTTTTCTAGCTCGTGTTGATGAATTAGAGAAGGGAGAGTTTTCTAGCCAAGAATACGCAGATTATAAAAACCAATATCAATGGATGGGAGCGTTAGCTCTGGCTTGCTTTACCTTCGCTTACCTTGTACCAACTTATCGTAAAGACAATTAGATGATAAAACTTTTTATTACTGATCTAGATGGTTGTATCAGTATGCCTTTCATTCCTCCAAAATGGGAAGTTATATCGGAGATAAAAGCTCTCAACGAGTTAAGCAAAACAGACTCGTCAATTCCTCCACTAACTATTTGTACCGGTAGACCAATGCCTTATGCTGAGGCTGTTTATCAATGGCTTGGTATGTACAAACCGTTTCTATTTGAAAGCGGTGGTGGGATTTATGATATGAATAAAAATGAGCTTTATTGGCATCCAACTTTTGATACAAATAGAGAACAAGAGCTAAATGAATTGAAGCTTCATTTACGTGAAAATTTTATCGATAAGTATCCTAAAACAATACCTGAATTTGCAAAATTTACGGATTCCGGTATTATCAATCAGGAGCCCAAAGTAATCTTTGAAATGTATCCCTTGATCAAAGAATATGTTAGTTCTAATTACCCTGATTTTGAAGTTCATTATACAAATGTGTCAATCAATGTGATTTCAAAAAGTACCAACAAAGGAGCAGGAATTAAGTATTTATGTGAGCTACTTAAGTTGGACTTGAGTGAAGTCGCTTTTATTGGAGACACTGGTGGTGATAGACCCGGATTGGAAATTGTTGGGAAACCTTTTGCTCCAAAGAATGCATTAGAATCAGCAAAAGAAGTATCTGAAGTAATGGAAGGTGAGGACGCTGATGCTGTTCTTGAAGCCTATAAAAAGGTTATTGAGTTTAACAGAAGTGAGAACACCTAATTATACTTTAAAGGATAGTAACCATCTCATTCTCAGTTAAAGTCTAACTATTTCTCTCCTGAATCTTTTTTAGCAATTCGAAATAACGCTCGATCAGTTTTTGGTAATCGGGAGAATATTTTGTGAAGTTCGGATCGTTAAGTCGAGAGCGAATCTGTTTCTCGAGCTCTTCAAGAGTAATATCAGAAGGAGTCACTCTATTAAAATCGCCGGCTTGTCTCGCTTCTCGTTCTTTTTCCTCTTCATCTCGTTCTTGCATAGATTGTTCTGCTTCTAGCATACGAGTTAGGATGTTTTGTTGCCTCTCAATCAGTGTGGGGTCTACAGAACCTCCACGCAAATCGTTGATCGTATCTTCCATTTCCTCGATCATACGTTGAATTTCACTTCCGGCTCTATCTCCTTCAAGTGCACCATTTTCACGTAGCTCTTGAAGCTGTTTTCTAATTCTATTTTGCTGTTTTGCTAGTTGATTCAGCCTTTCCATTTGATCGTTAGATAAACGCTCGCCTTGCATATCGTTGATCATTTGTTGAAGCTGTTGATTCAACTGCTGTTGATCACCTTTCATTTCTCCAAGCTGTTCCATCATTTGTTCGATAGATTGAGATCCACTACCACCTTGTCCGGAGCCGCTATTATCTTGCAGCTGTTCAAGAAGATTGGCAATCATAAAAGAAATTTCATTAATACCCCCAAAAGCCTGTCTGGAAGCAACGGAAGAGTTTCTTTGATTACGCTCTGCCATTTGGGTCAAAGATCGATCAAGATGCTTTTTGAGCTCAATAGATTTTGTATTAACCTGGTTTGAAAATTGAGGGATAGTTTTTGATAATTCAAAAAGAGAGTCTGATAATGCATTAAATATTTGATCAACATTTTTTTGCTCTCTCGCAAGCTCCACATAAGCTAAACTACGATCGTCTGTTTCTTGAGATAAATAAACTAGACCTTCTTGTTCGTTAGATAAAGTGAGTAGTGAGTACATAACATATTGAAGTCCGGCAATATTTACTTGCTGTTGCTGCTGACCCATTGCCTCCATTTTTTCTCTGGTTTTGTTAGCCAGTTGCTGAAAGGGTTGTTCTAAATTAGGTTGTTTAATCTTCTCATTCTGGTTTGGAGTTCCAGATTCATTACTCTGTTTTTGTTGTTCTTCCAACCATTCTTCTATTTTCTCCTTAATATTTTCACGTAACTCTTCATTCGCTTCTTCTTGAAATTCTGAAACAGATTGTTCGGTTTTCTCTGATTTATTTTCAGAAAGCTTATCAATGGCTTCCTGAAGTTTGTCGAGTTGTTTCAGGTCTTCTTGACGCTTATTCTCAGCTTCACTCTGAGAAGGAGGATTTTCAGCGAGCTCTTTTTCTTGTCTGGCTTGATCTTCAAAAGACTTAGCAAGCTTTTCCATATCAGACATTAGCTTCAATTGCTTGAACAACTCAATGGTTCTTTCTAATCTTTTTTTGAAATCTTCCTCATTAAAAGTAACCTCTTCCATTGCTCTTCTCAGCTGCTCTGGACTAAGATTTTGCATATTCTCGCGAAGCTTTTCAAGTGCTTCACGTAAACCGGGGTCGTCAATTTCCTGCATTAATTTCTTGAGATCGTCATAAGCTTTTTGAGTTTCTTCACTCAATAAATTGTTTTCATTAAGCTCTTTTTTTATCTCGTCGAATTTTTTGTTCAGTTCGTCAATTTTGTTTTGAACTTCCTCCTGTTTATTAACTGCTTCCTCAACCTGACGTTGGTTTTCATAGTTGGTTTCGGGGTTTTCTTTTAAACTCTCTTCAAGTTCATCGTAAGACTGACTCATCTCCTCGAAAGATTCTGAAATTGATTCAAGGTCAGATTCAACATTTTGTTCTTTTTTGTCTAGCGATTCAAAATAATCTACTAAAGACGGAACGGTTAGCGTAATTTCTTGAGAACGGGAAACCTTTCTTCCATTGTAGCCATCATTATCTGACGCTTCAATCCAAAATGTGAGTTCATCCAGAGGCGAAAGGTTTAGTGCCGTTAGATCCCAGTTAAACCGTTGAAGGACTCCATTTAAAGGGCGCTCCAATTCTAATACTGAAGTTTTTGGGGCATCGACGTAAGCTTTTTTGAGTTCGTAGTGCAACTCTCCTTTCGTGATGTTAAAATCATCCGTTGCTTTATAAGTGAGGGATAAAGATTTTGGTTCAACCATTTCAAAAGAAGCGGATGGTTCTACTAATTCTACTACAGGATATTCATCATCAATGGGCTCAATAATAAATTGGAAAGGGTTTTTATTCTGAAGTCCGTTCTCATCTTCAAGAAGGAAAGAAACCGTATCAGGTTTGGTTACTGAAAATTCAGCATAAAAAACTTGGTTAGCAGTTAGATTGCTATCCAGACTATTCGAGCTTGTTATAATGTTAAGCTGTGGGATGTTCTTATTTAGATCGCCTTCCAAATAAATCTTAGAACCCTTATATGCCCTTACTAAAGAAAAAGGATACGATTGTGAAGAGGAGTCTAAACGTGTGTATTCAGGGGGTGAAATTGTTGATATAAGATCAGAAAATCGAGGTCTTAATTGAACGGAGGCTGAGAAAATTTCAGACTGAAACTCATCCATTTGAATATAATACTGCGTGTTGTTATTCAAATTAAAAGGAATAGATGTGTATCCGGAATTTAGTGGTTCCATATTCAAAGAACGAAAACTCGTCTCTACATCAGTTTTTACAAACAGACTTACATCTTCCGGAAATTGATTCCCATTAAAATTAATGGTTGCTGAAAATGGAGAGCCTTGTTCGTAAGTAATATTTCCAGGGCTAATATCAAATAGATAGGGATTTGGTTTTTCAAATGTCTTCCACGCATACGTAGTTCTTTTTGCCCCATCATTAAAAATGATAGCAGTTGTAGCTAGTAAGATTAACATCAACGAGGCTACTCTAACAGATCGTTTAAAGAATAAAGACTGAGCTTGTGATGTAGTGTATTCTGAAAGTTTATTTGTGAATGCTTTGTAATCTATAGAGGAAAGGTTTCTCTCTAAAGCAGCCTGAACTAATGCAGAATCAGCTAGTTCATCTTTTTCCAGATCTAGATAATAGTTTATTTCTTCAATCTGCTCGGTTTGTGCAAATCTTTTATAAAAAGAGTGAAAGGATACCTGGGTTCTTTTAGACCACAACCAAATATAGGATGCTATAGAACCAAGCAGAGCAACTCCAATCGCGATGGTTTTTGTAAAGGAAGTGAGAAATTCAAAGTGTTCTACACAAAACAAGACAAGTATACATCCAAAAAAAACGGAGAAAGCTACAAAAACTCTTGATATAAGGACGCGTCTTTGTAAGGCATCAAAAGCTTGATGGAGCGCTTTTTTTATCTCCGCTGATTTATTTTTTGAATGGTTTTTGCTCATGTACTTAAGAAAAGAAAATCTTGCTTAACATACTCTAAAAAACCGTAAATGAAGCAGATTATTGCAAATTACAATTCATTCAATGAAAGTGAATCAGTAACTGAATATCTGCCATTGTCTGAGCCCAATGTTATAACTTCTTTGTAGAAGTCATGTTCGAGATATAGATAGAAGTTTTCTTCTACTGCAAGCTTTAAAAACTCTTCTTTTTCTTTGAGGGTTTCTGCCGGATACATGTCATAGCCCATTACCCAAGGTAAGGGGACATGCACATGAGTAGGAAATAGGTCAGCTACAAAGCATAATTTCTTTCCATCACCCTCAATTAAAGGAAGTTGTTGCCCTAATGTATGTCCATTTACAACAATAGTAGAAAGCCCATCTTCAAACAGGTGATCATCTTCAACAAGGTTAAGTTTATCGGTTTCTTTAAGAGGATTTATGTTTTCTGGAAGAAAACTAGCTTTTTCTCGAGCATTTGGATCTGTAGCTGTTCCCCAATGTAATTTTGTCACATGATAGGTAGCATTAGGAAAAGCAAATTCTGAGTTTCCATTTTCATCGATATAAGAAGTTCCTCCGCAGTGATCAAAATGAAGGTGAGTAAATATGATATCTGTTACATCTTCGAATTTGAAACCGTGTTCAGCAAAAGACTTTTCCATTGTATGTTTGCTAAAATCCACTTGATAGATTTTCATAAGCTTCTCATTGAACTTTGTTCCAAGACCATTGTCAATTAAATAGAGTTTGCCTGTAGAATTGGATTTAATAAGCATACATCGCATGGTCATTTGAATACGGTTGTTTTCATCTGCCGGAATACCTCTTGACCATAATGTTTTTGGAACCACACCAAACATAGCTCCACCGTCAAGTTTAAAGTCACCGGTTTCGATGGTGTATAATTCAAAGTTTCCTAATGTTGTCTTAGATAAGCTCATAAACTGATTTATTAATTTGATGGAAAATAGGAAAGAGGGAAGAGAATCTCTTCAAAATTATGAACGGAATATCTTCCCTAAAACTAGTTCAGCTACTTCTTGTTTTGACCCACTAAATTCGGTATTAGATGTTTCGCCTATTAAGTGAACATGATTAGTGTCAACGTCAAATCCTGCACCTTCGGTGGAAAGAGAGTTACCTATAATCCAGTCAGCATTTTTCTTCGAAAGCTTTTTGGAAGCATTTTCAACAAGGTTCTCAGATTCCATAGCAAAACCGATCAATGTTTGGTTAGGTTTCTTATTCTCACCTAGCCAAGCTAAAATATCTTGTGTTTGATCTAATTCAATATTCGGAGAACCGGCTTCCTTTTTCACTTTATGGTTGTGAGATTGCGAAGGAGTAAAGTCTGCTACGGCTGCTGCCATTATAATTATATCAGCATCAGCTTGTGCTTTCACAGCTTCAAAAAGGTCTTTTGCGGATGTGATGGGTGTGGCATGAATATCTTGAGGTATAGGAGCGGTTACCGGTCCATGTATGAGTTTTACTTCTGCACCTAATCTTTGAGCGGCTTTCGCCATTGCAAATCCCATTTTTCCTGAGCTGGGATTAGATATAAATCGAACGGGGTCAATAAATTCTCTAGTAGGACCAGCAGTAACTACGACTGTTTTTCCTTTCAACGGACCTTCGATTGATCCAATGATCTCCGAGGCTGTATTAAGAATATCTTCAAATTCCGGGAGGCGACCTTTGCCTTCTAGCCCACTTGCTAAGAACCCTGAAGCAGGTTCTAAAATATGATATCCGAAATCTCGGGCTTTATTAAGATTTTCAGAAACGGAAGGGGATTCATACATCTCCCCATCCATAGTTGGACAGATCAAAATAGGCGAACGAGCTGCAAGAACAGTACTCGTAAGCATATTATCTGAAATTCCTGAAGCTATTTTTGAAAGAGTATTAGCTGTACAAGGAGCGATAACAAAAAGATCGGCCCATTCACCCCAGTTTATATGACGTGTCCAATCGGTAGACTGTGCGTCTTCAGGGAAAATTTCGACAGCAACTTCATGTTGAGAAAGGGAAGCAAAGGTTTCTAAACCAACAAAGCGAGTGGCAGAAGGAGTCATAGTAACTCTAACTTCAGCACCCGCTTTTTGAAATTCTCTAAGTAAAAAAACAGCTTTATAAGCTGCAATTCCTCCGGTAACACCAAGAATAATGCGTTTGCCGGAGAGCATATTTATTCCTCTACTTCAGGACGTCGGAAATAAGTTTTTCCCTCTTCCATTTCGGTTACAGCTCTTTGAACTGCGTGAGGAAGTTTTTCAAAAGACTTTGAAATTTGCTCTTGTTCTTCATTAAATGAAAACTCGTCTTCGTCTTCAAAACCTTCGAAATACTGAAGCTTTTCATCAAGCTCTAATTTTTCATTAGCGGCAATTTGACGAGCTCTTTTTGACATAATAACAAGTAACTCATATTTGTTACCAGTTGTCTTTTTTAGCTCTTCGATGTCAAGTGTACGAATTGGCATATTTTTTAATTTGAATTCATGAATTCGAGAACAACTTGCTTTATTTGAGAGTAAGCAGTCTCTAAATCATCATTAATAATAATCCGATCAAACCGATCGGCATAAGTAAGTTCTTCTTTCGCACGTTCAAGTCGCAGGGCAAGAGTTTCGTCGTTTTCTGTGCCTCTAGCTATTAAACGCTGCTTTAAAACGTCAATTGAAGGAGGCTGAACAAAAATGCTCAAGCACTCATCGCCGTAAATTTCATTGATGTTTACGGCGCCTTTTACTTCAACGTCAAGCAGAACAAAATAGCCTAAATTTAGTTTTTTATCAACTTCTGATCGTAATGTTCCATAGCGTTTTCCACCATAGAATTCTTCCCATTCCAGGAAGTCATTTTGGTCAATTTTAGATTGAAAATCTACCTTAGAAATGAAGTGATAGTGTTTCCCATTAATTTCTTCTTCACGAGGTTCTCGTGTGGTAGCAGATACAGAAAACTTAAGTTGCTCAAAATCCTGAAAGAGTTTTTTAGCTAAGGTTGTTTTACCTGAACCACTTGGAGCAACAAGAATAATAACTTTACCTTTCATATTAGTACCGAGTATTTAGTATTGAGAAAAGCGTCTCAATACTAAATACTAAAATCTAAATTTATTCTACGTTTTGTACTTGTTCGCGAATTTGCTCTAATGTTTCTTTTGATCTCACTACATGATGTGCAATTTCAGAATCATTTGCTTTGGAACCAATGGTATTTAACTCTCGATTCATTTCTTGAGTTAAGAAATTCAATCTACGTCCGGCAGGCTCGGGTTGTTCAATGGCTTCAATAAAGAACTTTAAATGAGCTCGCATTCTAACAATTTCCTCTGTAATGTCCATTTTGTCAGCGATTACAGCAACCTCTGTCTCCAGGCGGTCTTTATCAAACTTGTCGTCATCCAAAAGTTGTTGGATACGTTCTCGAAGTTTATTTCTAACTTCTTCAACTCTTCCGTCAGTTACTTTCTCAATATCTTTTAAATTCGATTCAATATTTTCAATACGTTCAATAAGATCATTTTTAAGTTGATCTCCTTCCTGAGTTCGCATAGAGATCAAGTTAGAAATAGCATTATCTAAAGCTTTTAATGCTACACTCCATTTGTGTTCTAGAATTTCATCATCATCTTCTTTGGTGATAAAGACATCGCCAAATCCGGTAATATTTCTGATAGATAATCCTGATTCAATATCAGCGGCGGATTGAACTTGCCGTAATATTTTGGCATAAGCTTTCACTTTAACTTCGTCTACCTCAATATGTGGTTCCCCGGAATCCGATTCAGTAATGTGAACATTGATGTTTAGCTTACCCCTATGGATCTCTTTTTGAACCAATTCTTTCAAAATAAGTTCTTTATCCTGAAGGCGTTGTGGAAGTCGAATAGAGAGATCTAGATATCGACTGTTTAAGGATTTGATTTCAACAGTTGCAGATATGCCGTTATCAGCGGCTTCGCCCCGTCCAAATCCTGTCATTGATATAATCATAAATGTATGAGTGGATGAAATTTTTGAGAGGCTTAAGGTACAAAAGTAACAGTCAGGAAGAAACTACTTGGCATGTATTCTACGATTCGTATCTTCTCATAACAAATCCGGTTTATGAACATTTTAGGAATTTCTGCTTTTTATCATGACTCTGCAGCTTGCTTGATACAAGATGGGAAAATTGTGGCTGCAGCCCAAGAAGAGCGTTTTACTCGGATAAAGCATGATGCTGTATTTCCTGAGAAAGCGATAAAATATTGTTTAGAATATGCGGGCTTATCTATTAATGAATTGGATGCTATCGCATTTTACGATAAACCTTTTCTGAAATTCGAGAGGCTATTGGAAACTTATCTTTCATTTGCACCAAAAGGGGTTCGGTCTTTTGTAACGGCAATACCTGTTTGGCTGAAAGAAAAAATGTTTCTAAAGAAGCTTATTTATGATTCATTGAAAGAAATTGAGAATTATAATAAAGAGGATGTAACGCTTTTATTTCCTGAACATCATTTAAGCCATGCAGCGAGTGCATTTTATCCTTCTAAATTCAAAAATGCAGCTATTCTAACAATTGACGGGGTAGGAGAGTGGGCTACAGCTTCAATATGTCATGGAAAAGGAAAAGATATTAGCATCCTCAGAGAGCTGAAATTTCCTCATTCATTAGGATTGCTTTATTCCGCTTTCACATACTATCTCGGATTTAAAGTTAATTCAGGTGAATATAAACTAATGGGTTTAGCTCCATATGGAAACCCTGATTCTGATCAGCTTTCTAAGTATATCGAGAAAATAAAAACCAACTTGGTTGATATTCAAGAGGACGGTTCTCTTTGGTTAGATCAAAGATATTTTGATTATTCAACCGGTTTGAGAATGGTTAAGGATAAAAAATGGGAGGAGTTGTTTGGTTTTCCACGAAGAGAGAATGAAGCTGAACTAGAACAGCATGAAGCAGATCTTGCGTTAGCAATTCAAATGGTAACAGAGGAGGTTGTTATCAAAATGGCAAAAGAAGCTAAGAAACTAACAGGTGCGGATGCTATTTGTTTGGCAGGAGGTGTGGCTTTGAATTGTGTAGCGAACGGAAAACTACAAAACGAAGGAATTTTTGAAGAAGTGTATATACAACCGGCAGCTGGTGATGCTGGTGGTGCAATTGGAGCAGCGCTAGCAACTCAGTACATCTATTTTGAAGATGAAAGAAATCCTGATTTTCCGGACTCGATGAATGGAGCCTATTTAGGTCCAGAATTTTTCAATATTGATGTGGATCGAGGTCTCAAAAAATTTAAACCGGTGTACAAACATTTAGATGAGAAAAAATTATACCCTAAAGTTGCAGAGATATTGGAGCAGGGAAATGTAGTTGGATGGTTTAATGGAAGAATGGAATTTGGACCAAGAGCATTGGGAGGAAGGAGTATTATTGCAGATCCCAGACGAGTTGATATGCAAAAGAAATTGAACTTGAAAATAAAAAAGAGGGAATCTTTTCGACCATTTGCCCCCTCTGTTTTAGCTGAATATGTATCAGATTATTTTGGATCAATTCCCGATTCCCCTTATATGCTTATGGTACAATCGATCAAAGAAGACCTTCGTGAAAAACTGCCTTTGGGATACAACGGGTTGTCTTTACGTGAAAAACTTGCTGTTAAGAGATCTGAATATCCTGCGATAACTCATATTGATTTTTCTGCCAGAATTCAGACCGTTCATAAAGATACCAATCCAAAATATTGGAAACTTATCGATGCATTCAGGGAACGAACAGGGTGTGCAATGGTGGTAAACACTAGCTTTAATGTAAGAGGAGAACCGATAGTTTGTACTCCAGAAGATGCTTACCGTTGTTTTATGAACACAGAAATGGATTATTTGGTAATTGGTGAGTATGTTTTTGCAAAAGAAGATCAACCTGAATGGGTTGAGAAAATAGAATTTGATAAAGATTGAATTACATCATTCTCCCTTAAGGTTATTGCTGATTTGATCTGCAATCTGAATCTTTATGTTGAATGAGACTCCGGGTGAAGCCTGGGATGACTATTAACAATGTAGTTTTTGAAGAAAAATGGATTTACTTAAAGATTTATGGCTGTTTATGAAAGAGCGGAAAAAATTTTGGCTAGCTCCGGTAATAATAGTGCTGTTACTACTTGGGATATTAATAGTGATAGGTGGAGGTTCATCTATTGCACCGTTTATCTATACCTTATTTTAAGGAGAAAATGTTACCGAAAAGAGATCTCGATTTTATAAAAAAAGATTCTGAAACACCTAAGGCTCAATTAGTGATTGTTACAGGACTGCTTGTTTTAGCAGCTGTATTTGATGATGAAGATATTGCTTATCTAGCTTTGGGGATTGGATTACTTTGCGTTTTTATAAAACCGATTGGTGATCGGATTGTCTGGGGTTGGTACAAACTAGCAGAATTATTAAGTAAGGTGATGAACCCACTTATCCTTGGGGTCGTCTATTTTATATTCATTACACCAATAGCTATTCTTTTTCGATTGTTTGGAAATGATCCTCTTGATCTAAAAAGGAAAAAAGGAAGTGTTTACGAAATACGGGAACATACTTTTAAGAAAGAAGATCTGGTAAATCCTTGGTAAAACCATCAATGTGTTTAGAATTGGATAAGAGCTGTCGGCTTCTGAAAAACCTATTTATCCAATAATCGTCTATGATAATTGATTTGACCTAAGTGGTAACTGAAATGGCTGTACAAGTGAACTAAGAAATATTCGGTACTCATCTCAAAGCCGAATGGTTGCAGAGGATAGGTCTTTGAGAAATCTTCATGAGTTAGATTATCAAGCGCTACGCGCACTGTTTGGCGAGATGCACGAATCCTTGATACTAATTCTTCTTGGGTCACTTTTCCGTTAAACTCGAATTCTCTATCTCGAACATAATCGCTTTTACTGAGTACGGTACCTAAGAAATGTTGGAGATTTCCAGATAAATGGAGTGCTAAGTTTCCGGCACTATTACTTATACCAGCTTCTTTTATCCATAAATTTTCTTCACTTGAATAAGCAAAGATCTCAGATTCTAGGGTTTCAAAATCACGTGCAAATAATTGAGAGAGCGTATCAGAATTCATGGTTAATCTACTTTTTTAAGGCTTAGTGCATTAGCGCAATATCGTAATCCGCTTGGTTCAGGTCCATCGGGAAAGATATGTCCTATATGAGAATCACAGACATTACATGTTACTTCTACACGTACCATTCCATGAGTTTCATCTTTATGATAGGCAATGGCGTTTTCTTTTATAGGCTGAGTAAATGAAGGCCAACCTGACCCGCTTTCAAATTTAGTATTGGCATCAAAAAGAAGAGTATCACAGCATACGCAAGCATAAATTCCGGGTTCAAATTTACTACATACATCACTTGAATAAGGGCGCTCTGTACCTTTAAGGCGGGTTACTGAAAACTGTTCATCGGAGAGTATTTCTTTCCATTCCCCTTCACTTTTTTCTACTCTTTGATCTGGCTCAGGATTACCCTTTTGTGCATAATCAAGCACATCAGTCCATTTAATCATAGTTCCTTTTTATTTTAATAACGGGTTTTAAGGGGTGAAAGTAAACAATGATTCTATCATCCTGAGGACGCTTTTGAATCATTCTGAATAACTTGATTAATTAAACTTCAACAGGACGAGCGATCATGATTCCTGTATTTTTTGAATTAGGCTTTAAAAATGAAGAAATAGGCTCATCGGAGATCTCAACTTTCCTATTTGATTGTGAAGCATGCAACAAATGAAGTTTTCCATTCTGCTCGACTAGAACTCCCACATGAGCGACATCAAGTCCTTTAATACTGGTTGTTAGGCCAATGATGTCACCTTCTTTTAAAAGATGCTCAAATTCAGCAATATCTTCTTTAGGTAGGTAAAAGTAGTTTTTCTCATTGATTGTTTTCTCCTGTTCCTGAATAACATTAACGTAGTTAGGGTTCTCTTTTAAATGCTTGTAGCTTTCAGGGTGAGTGCTCATGAAATTAACCTTATTTGGAAAAGGGTTTCCAAAACTATCTGCTGGGGTAGTGACAAGATTATTATCTCTATTATTATAGATCCAATCACTAAAATAATGCAATCGAGAAGGATATTGGTCTAAATCTCCATCTCTATATCTGATCTTCTTTATCTCTTCAGCAAACTGTTCAAAAGTTTGATTCTCAGATTTTAGAGTTCTAGCGAGTGCTAAGAGATTTTCAGCATAGGTAGTGCAATCCAATTCACGAAGATTAACGATGAGTTTTTCTTCATCATTAACTTCTAGAGTATGATCTACATATTCATTACCGATAAAGTATTTTCCAATTTCAGGAATAAGTGTAGCTATAGGTTTGTCCGCCTCGTCTTTGTATTTGGACAAAATATCAGCAAAAATATCAGCATCTTTTTCTGAGTAACTGATCTCAGTTTCAAAAGGTGTGGATTTATTTTCCGTTTTCTGAGCACATGCTTGAAATAAAAACAATGCACCAAATAGAAATAAGAGCCCTTTTTTCATAACAATTGTTATCTAGATACTGTTTAAAATAAGTTCTTCACTTTTTCAGCAAAAGCTTGAGCTTCTTTTAACGATTTTCCTTCCGTATAAATTCTGATAATAGGTTCTGTATTTGATTTTCTCAGATGAACCCAGCCTTCCTCGAAATCGACTTTCACTCCATCAACCGTATTTGGATTTAAGTTGGCGTAATGCTCCTTTACAATTTGAAGAACTTCGTCAGCATCTTTTCCTAGTTCATCAAGCTGTATTTTGCTTTTACTCATAAAGTAATTTGGATAGGTAGCTCTTAATTCCGAAGAACTCATCTTTTTCTCAGCTAAGTGTTGTAGAACACAAGCTATTCCAACTAACGCGTCGCGACCGTAATGCAGATCAGGAACGATGATTCCACCACTACCTTCTCCTCCTACAACGGCATCAACTTGTTGCATTTTCTTTACCACATTGATCTCACCTACTGCAGAGCGATGGCATTCACCTCCGTGCTTTTTCGTAATGTCATCAGCAACTCTGGAAGAAGATAAGTTAGTAGCTGATGTGCCGGACTTCTTTCCTAAAATGAAATCAAAAACGGTTGCTTGAGTATATTCTTCTCCAAACAGTGTACCGGTATTGTCCACCAAAGCAAGACGATCAGCATCAGGATCGGTAACTACGCCGATATCAGCGCCGGATTCTTTAACCAAATCACAAATTTCTGTAAGATGCTCTGGTAAAGGCTCCGGATTGTGTGGGAATAATCCGTTTGGGGTACAATGGATCTTGTGTACCGTTTCGACACCAAGTTTTTCAAGAAGAAGTGGAACCCCCTCAGAGCCGGCACCATTAACTGCATCAACTGCTACGGATAGATTTGCAGAACGAATGGTTTTAGAATCGATGTAATCTAGTTTCAGAATTTCTTCAATATGATATTCAAGAAGGTCATTGTCTTCTGAAATACTACCAATTTCATCATACATCTTATAATTAAACTCTCCAGATTCAGAAATGGCTATCATCTCTTTGCCTTCTTCAGCAGTCATGAACTCACTGGTTCCATTCAATAATTTAAGGGCATTCCACTGTGCAGGATTATGACTTGCGGAAATAATAATTCCTCCATCAGCATTATGGCGTAATACTCCCATGGCTACCGTTGGAGTTGGGACAATGCCTACTTTGATCACATTACATCCAACACTCGCAAGAGTTGAAGCGACAATGTCTTCACAAATTTGTCCGGTTACGCGAGAATCACGTCCTAAAATTACTGTTCCGCCTTTGAGCCAAGTTCCGTAAGCTGCGGTAAAGCGGGCTAGATTTTCAGGAGTTAAGTCAGTTCCAAATACGCCTCTTATTCCAGAGACAGATACCATTAAAGCCATAGTGTGATTTTTATAATTTCGTAATTAAAAGTCGTGTGTAAATCTTGATATTATTATGAGTTTGGAAGCCATTTAGTTTCTTCTTTCCCTGATTTTTTATTCTCATAACGAGCAAGTACAAATAAGAAATCGGAAAGTCGATTTAAGTACTTTATTGCGAATTCTGAGATCTCATCATGTTTTGCACATTCTACAGCAAGTCGTTCTGCACGGCGACAAACTGTTCTTCCAACATGTAAATTTGCTCCGGCAGTAGAACCTCCAGGTAAAATAAAACTTATAAGTGGTTCAAGATGCTCTTCAAGTTCATCGATAGAATTTTCTAAAAAAGTAATCTCTGACTCTCCAATTCTATCGATCTTAAGTTTTTTTGAAGGAGGGGTTGCGAGATCAGAACCGAGTACAAAAAGCTGTATCTGAATTTCATCAAGTAGTTCTTTGGAGCGTTTATCTACTCCGTGAGAAGTAGCAACGCCAAGTATGGAATTGAGTTCATCAACAGTTCCGTAGGCTTCAATGCGCATTGAACTTTTAGAAACTCGTTGTCCTCCAAAGAGTGAGGTTTCGCCAGAATCTCCTTTTTTTGTATATATCTTCATAAATAATCTTTTATCAAAAATAACTTTTTAAACGTAAACATTCTGATTTAGCTTTAATAGATTTTTATGGTACTTAATAAAAGAGAATGCTACCATTCAGTAAACCCCAGATGTATAAGTTTTATGAAGAAAATATTTCACCTTTTTTTATTACTGCTAATCCCATTTTTGAGTGCGCAAGGATTTCAATCAGAAAACATAGAATCAGGAATAGAAGTTCTTTCTATGATGCAGGAAAAATATGAAGGGAAATGGTATAAGAATTTCACTTTTACCCAAGAAACTATTTTCTATGGAAGAAATGACGAGGTAGTTAGAACGCAGGCTTGGTACGAAGCGATGAGTCTTCCGGGAAAGTTAGCCATTAAGTTTGATGAGAAAGATTCCGGCAATGGTATTTTGTTTAATGATGGCATGCAGTACGGATACGTTGATGGGCAAAAAATTCAAGAATTTCCTACAGTGCACGATCTATTGGTACTAGGATTTGACGTATATCACCAGCCAGTGGACAGCACGACAAATCAGTTAATGACGAAAGGATACGATCTAGAGAAAGCTTATATAGATGAATGGCAGGGTAGAAAAGTATATGTAGTAGGTGTTGATGAAGCCGATTCTACTAAACCACAATTTTGGGTTGATGCTGAGCGATTGGTTTTTGTACGAAATATTACGATCGGTAGAGGAAATACAGTACAGGAAGTTCAATTCAATAAGTATGAGAAACTTGGAAATGGATGGGTTGCCCCTGAAGTTATTTTTAAAGCTAATGGCATGCTTGGATTAGTAGAGAAATATTCCGAAATGGTAATTCCTGATACGCTAAATCTCGATATTTTTGATCCTGAGAAATTTGCAGAAGCAGAGTGGGAGTGAGGGTTTGAGATATCCTAAGTTAAAGGATACATGTCATCTCGCGGAGTATGCCCGAGATCTAGGTTGTTTTAAAGTAACTTAGCACAATAACTATCCAGATTCCTGCCTACGCAGGAATGACATTAATGGAGTTGGAGTAAAATTTAACTTAGTCATCCTGAGGATACTTCCGAAGGATCTGTATTCCAAACTAAAAGCCATTCCGTAAGATCCCGAAATAAATTCGGGATGACGTAATAATCATGCATGATTTAAATAAGTTACTAAGCAGAACAACTAGCCCCACCAAGTACACAAAATTGAGCGCAGTATGGATGATTCAGATACACTTTTTGGAATGATTCTTTAAGTGTTGTGCCGAGCTCAAATTGCTCATCGTAAGCGATCAACGTACAAGGAAGTACAACCGGAGTATCCGTTCCTTTACGTTTTACTACCATTCGCTCAGTAGCACACATTTGATTGTCAGCTTTTACATTTAGAATATCCCAGCAATCTGTAGTGATTTCAGGCACATCTTGGTCGGTTGTCATTTCAGGGAAGATGACAATGTTATCACCATTAGTAACGGTAATTCCAACGTGGTATTCATCCAAGATAGATTGATAACCGTCAAGTGCTTCCTGTCTCGATTCATTTTCAAGTGAGCGACCTGCAACAGCAAGTTTGAACCCCATCATGCCGAGTTTTGTCATTGTAGAAAGAGTACGATCAAATGTTTTAGGACCACGTTCTCGTTCATGAACTTCTTCACTATGGTGATCCAATGAAATACGAAGAGTTAGTTGATTGGGGAATTTTTTATTCAATTCATCAAGTTCGTCAAAGTGCTTATCGATTGCACGGTATGCATTAGTAAGTACTAACACATTAAATCCACGTTCCATACATAATCGAAGAATTGGAACCATATCTTTATTAAGAAATGGCTCGCCACCGGTAAAGGAGATCTGTTTAGTAGTTAATTCGAGGTCTCGAATTTCATCTAAATACGTTTTTACTTCATTAGTTGTGATGTATAGTAATTCATCGTTGGTAGGAGAAGATTCTATATAGCAATTTTTACATTGCAGATTACAACGCGTACCCGTGTTGAACCATAACGTATCTAAATTTACCAGATCAACATAAGCACGATCATCACCTTTTCCCGTGACCTTCGGTTCTCTGAACTTCCCTTTATCGTGAAAGTTCTGTTTGATTTCTTGTTCTTTAAGAGATTTCGTTTTCAAATCTTTTAACAGCATGAAATAGCCTCGTCTGAATTATTATTTTCTGTATTGAAAGGAGCACTTCCTCCGCATCCTTCAAAAATTCCGTAATGAGTGGAGAAGTCTCCCCAAAAATCAAAATGTTCTTTAAATCTTGTGTCATGGAGCATCATATATGTATTTCCGCAAACCGTTTTTATTCGTCCGGTTTCAAATAAATGATGGTCATCTAACCCAAATGCATCTTTATTATGTTCAATAGTTCCTTTGTAGCGCACAGCTTGACCGTAATCTTCACAATCACTTTCTAATTTTGGTAATTTCATCAACCGGTAGGTAACGGAGTAAAAATTGATAGTTCCAATTTTCTCAGCAAGAGCTTCATCTTCGATAGCAATTTTGTTAGAACTCACAGTTCTCGGATCTAAAAATCCTACTTCTTTGGAGATTGTTAAGAAGTCGTTCCAGTATAAAGCACCGCTTAAACATTCTCCGTATAAAACGGGATCATCAATAAGTTCTTGAGGGATTCTTCGATCAGCGTATACATCGCTAAAATAGATCTCGCCACCTTCTTTAAGTAGGTCATAGGCTCCTTTCAGTACTGCTTTCTTATCTGTAGCAAGATTGATTACACAATTTGAGATAATTAAATCCAGAGACTCTTTTTCAATATCCAACTTATGGAGTTCTTCAATGTTACCTTTTTGAAACTCTACATTGGCATATCCGAATTTGTCGGCATGATATTTCTTATGATCGTTGGCAACTTTTAGTTGTTCATCAGTCATATCTACACCAATGACACGGCCCGTTTTTCCAACCAATTTGCTAGCTACAAAGCAATCTCTACCCGATCCCGAGCCAAGATCTAGAATAGATAATCCATTCAGGTTTGTGGGAATAGTAAGTCCACATCCATAATATTTAGACATGGTTTCGTCATGAAGCTGACTTAAAATGTCTTTTATATGACGTGGATATTCGATATCAGTACAACAAGCAGTGGTTTTAAGATCAGCAGAAGTTTGCAGCGTTTCACCGTAGTAGGCTGAAACTTGATCATGAATATCTTTTTTCATAATGAGAATAAATTTTATCTAAACTGAAGAATTTCGAACTAAGATAGTTAAATAAGAGAACGTAACAATTCGGTAAACGGATTGCCTTAATTATGAATATATATGAAAGAGTTACAGGTAAATATAACTTTTATGTAACATCTCATAGTTTACGGAGAGATGCTCAACTGCTTGAAGTTCTGTTTCTGCGCGAGTAATATTATTAATAGGGCAAGCAAATAACTTAGTTACATTGGCAAGGTATTCGGCTTTCTGTTCAACCAATTCATAGTTCAGAACAAGCTTGTTCATTACATTCTCTTGAGAATAGGGATATGTTACTTCGATAAACTGAACCAGTTTAATTTGAAGTAGTTTAGCTGAATTGATAGCTAATTGAGCGGATTCACCATAGGCTTCAATTAATCCTGACTTGCCTAGTTTTGTACCTCCAAAATATCTTACTACCACAGCTCCAACATCAACAAGGTCGAAAGAGCGAAGGTTATTTAGAATAGGAAGTCCGGCTGTGCCTGACGGTTCGCCATCATCACTACTGTACTCTGCGGTTTCTGTAGCTCCAATTCTGTATCCATAGCAATGATGCGAAGCGTCCCAAAGATCAGTTTTCAGCTTCTGAAGCTCATTATTAAATTCTTCTTCAGAGTTAGCCGGAAATAGATAACCAAGAAACTTGGACCCTCGATCTTTAAGCTCAGAGGTGAATATGTTAGATACCGTTTTCAGAAATAGGGGAGTTCGTTAAAGTTCTAAAGGTAAAAGAATATTTTTATCCATCCATATCCCATATTTAGAGTGAATCCACCTTGCCATTGAAAAAGGAAAAAGCGATTTTTGAAATCTATAAAAGCAATGACTTAGTTTTATTCATATGAAGCTATTAATTGCCAAGCTTGTTACACTTTTTAGAACTAACTATATAAACTAGCATGCCCTCATTTAAAAAAGCGATTAATTCGCAAGTAGGACGAAAAATTATGACGGGGATTACAGGTATCGCTTTGATGCTGTTTCTCATTAGTCATATCGTCGGTAACCTTTCCATTTTCGGCGGCCCGGACGCATTCAATCTTTACACTAAAACTTTAGAAGATCTTGGATTCTTGCTCTATATAGCTGAAGCAGGATTAGCATTTTTCTTTTTATACCATACTATATTAGGTGTTTCAATATGGTGGAATAGAAGAAAAGCTAGACCTGAAGGTTATAAGAAGTATAAAACCAAAGGTGGTCCAAGCCATCAGTCGCTAGCTTCAAAAAGCATGATATACACAGGATCAATAGTGTTGATCTTTTTAGTGCTGCACATTATACATTTTAAATTTGGCGCTGAGTATACTGCAATGGTAGATGGTGTTGAAATTCGTGATTTAAGAAAATTAGTAATTGAAGAATTTCAAAAGACTTGGATTGTAATTGGATATGTAGCAGTTCTAGGTTTATTGATTCTGCATTTATCACACGGTTTCTGGAGTGCATTTACTTCACTAAGTATGAAAAGCAAAGAGGCCTCAAAAAAAGTGCAAATGGGAGCGTATGGATTCGCAATTGTAATCATGCTTCTTTTCATCTTCATTCCGCTTTACATTTATTTCACTGGCGGTGAAGGCTCATTAATCTCTTATTAAAAGGAATTTAAGAATGAAATTAGACTCAAAATCACCTGAAGGACCGTTAGAAGAGAAATGGCGCAAGCACAAGAAAGACATGAAGCTTGTTGCTCCAAACAACAAAAGAAAATATGAAGTAATCGTTGTTGGAACTGGCTTAGCGGGTGGCGCTGCCGCTGCTAGTATGGCTGAGCTTGGTTACAACGTAAAGAGTTTCTGTATTCAAGATTCAGCTCGTCGTGCACATAGTATTGCAGCCCAGGGTGGAATCAATGCAGCCAAAAATTACCCGAATGATGGAGATAGTATTTGGGGATTGTTTTATGACACTATAAAAGGTGGCGATTATAGATCTCGCGAATCGAACGTGTACCGACTTGCAGAAGTAGCCAATGAAATTATTGATCAAGCGGTAGCTCAAGGTGTTCCTTTTGCTCGTGAGTACAGTGGCTTACTTGCAAACCGCTCGTTTGGTGGAGCTCAGGTATCCAGAACATTTTATGCTCGTGGACAAACAGGACAGCAGTTATTGTTAGGTGCTTATCAAGCAATGATGCGTCAAGTACATACAGGAGGAATCGAATATCATCCTCGCCACGAAATGTTAGAAGTAGTGATCATTGATGGCAAAGCTCGAGGAATTATTACTCGTGATCTAGTTTCCGGTGAATTAAAGAAATGGGAAGCTGATGCTGTTGTTCTCGCAACCGGTGGATATGGAAACGTTTTCTATCTATCAACAAATGCGAAGAACTCAAATGTAACCGCAGCATGGAGAGCGCATAAAAAAGGAGCGCTTTTTGCAAATCCTTGTTATGTACAAGTTCACCCAACATGTATCCCTGTTTCGGGAGATTATCAGTCTAAACTAACTCTGATGAGTGAGAGTTTGAGAAATGATGGTCGAGTTTGGGTACCTCGTAAAAAAGGAGATGATCGTCATCCAAATGATATTCCGGATGAAGAACGTTTTTATTATTTAGAGGAAAAGTATCCGAGTTTCGGAAACTTAGTTCCTCGTGATGTAGCATCCAGAAATGCTAAGATCGTTTGTGATGAAGGACTGGGAGTGGGACCAACAGGACTTTCTGTTTATCTCGATTTCCGTGATGTTATTAAACGTGATGGTAAAGATACGGTAGCCGCAAAATATGGTAACCTGTTTGATATGTATGAAAATATCGCAGGTGAAAATCCATATGAGCAGCCAATGAGAATTTATCCGGCGGTGCATTATACAATGGGTGGTCTTTGGGTTGATTACAACTTGATGACTAACATTCCGGGACTTTTTGCAACAGGGGAAGCCAACTTCTCTGATCACGGTGCAAACAGACTAGGAGCAAGTGCTTTGATGCAGGGTTTAAGTGATGGATACTTCGTACTTCCGGCAACAATCGGTAATTATTTAGCTGATATAAAACCTGGAACACGCTATGGAACCGATCATGATGCTTTTGTTGCTGCTGAAAAAGAAGCACAGGACAATATCGATAAACTGTTAAACATAAACGGTAAACGTACTATCGTTGATTTCCATAGAACGCTAGGTAAGATCGTTTGGGATAACATCGGAATCGCCAGAAATAAAGAAGATCTGGAAAAAGCCATTAAGGAAATTCAAGAGCTTCGTGAAGAATTCTGGACAAATGTTTATGTGCCGGGTGAAAAGAATAATTTCAACAAGTATCTGGAATTTGCAGGTCGTGTTGCTGATTTCTTTGAACTAGCAGAATTGATGGCTAAAGATGCACTTGCAAGAGAAGAATCTTGTGGATGTCACCTTAGAGAAGAATACCAATCTGATGAAGGAGAGGCGATCCGTAATGATGAGGACTTCTCTTATGTAGCAGCTTGGGAATTCAAAGGTGTGAATGGAGAGCTTCAAGAAGAACTCCATAAAGAAAATTTAGAATTTGAGTTCGTTGAACTAAAACAACGTAGTTACAAATAAGGAAGATATTATGAGCAAAGACATGACCATTCATTTGAAATACTGGAAGCAGGATGGACCTGATGTTCCGGGGCATTTCGAAGAATACACTTTAGATACAGTAAATGAGCATATGTCCTTCCTTGAAATGTTGGACGTACTCAACGAAGAACTACAGCTGGAAGGTAAAGACCCTGTTGAATTTGATTACGATTGTCGCGAAGGTATTTGCGGTTCTTGTAATTTGGTGATCAACGGCCAAGCACATGGACCTAAAGCAGAAGTTGCTTGTTGTCAATTGCACATGCGTAACTACAAAAATGGTGATAAAATTACTATTGAACCACCAAGAGCAGCAGCATTTCCTATAATCAAGGATCTTGTTGTAGATCGTGGTGCTTTTGATAGAATCATTGAAGTTGGTGGGTACGTATCTGTGAAAACAGGTTCGGCGCAAGAAGCCAATGCATTACCGGTTGAAAAAGCGAAATCAGACGAAGCATTTGAATATGCTGCATGTATTGGGTGTGGAGCTTGCGTAGCTGCATGTCCGAACGCGTCAGCTTCATTGTTTACGGGTGCAAAACTAGCTCACTTAAACAAGTTCCCACAAGGTGAAGTTGAAAGAAGTAACCGAGCAATTGCAATGGTTGACCAAATGAAAGAAGAAGGATTTGGCGACTGTTCAAATTTTGCAGAATGTGAAGCAGTTTGCCCGAAAGGAATTTCTATCTCAGCAATTGCTGAAATGCGTAGAGATTACATGAAGGCGTTGATAAGTTAAATTAGCTAATCCGAAAATTTAAAAATAAGGTCATGGTATAATGAATAAGAAAAATGCGATGGCTTTTGGGATAATTTTTGGAACGGTAGTAGGAATTATTACCGATAACTTAGCTCTTTGGCTTTCTTTAGGAGTTGTTTTTGGAGCCGCCGCCATGGCAAAAGTTGCCAAAGATGAAAAAGAAGAAAATCCGGAATAGTTTTTAGCTTTAATTTAAAAGCCGTCTCAATTTGAGGTGGCTTTTTTTGAATAGGTCATTTCGACCAGAGGGAGAAATCTAAAGGTGTACTTTAAGGAGAATTTTAGATATCTCACATGCGTTCGAGATGACAGCGTTTTTATAAAAAGTTAGAGATTTAGTGTTTTTGGGTAAACACAACCCCATCAAGCTCTAAACTTCTCTTGCAGCCCACTAAGAAAATGTCTTAGATACTGATCATTACATTCTCGGTACTTACTTGAGGTAGGCTTTCTAAAAAAGGCACTCAGTTCATGTGGACTTATACTTTTATCCACGAGTTCGAAAAGTTCTAAGATGTCATCACTTTGAAGGTTGTAAGCGATACGTAGTTTTCTGAATACAATGTTATTGTCTATCACTTGTTCAGGAACAGGTTGAGGACCATCTTTTTTTCCACGTTTTTGGTTGATCAATCCATTTAAGAAAGTAGCTAGCGCTACATCAGGCATGGTAACAAAGTCATGATCTTCGTCTTTTTTGAGCCAAGTAGTAACTCTGGCTTGTTCAATAGGATCATTCGCTAATCCAAAAACCTCTGACATTTTAAGATCGTTATAGCCTAAAATGTATCGTAACCGTCGAAAAATATCGTTGTTGTCCATATAAAAGAAAAGAGTTCGATTTCTAAATACAAGGTAGTTATTATAGAATCGGTTTGATAGTTGATTCTTAAATAAAGCTCTAAAGAAAAATATTAATGCTGTTTTTGATCAACTCTTATGATGTACAAACCTTGGAAAAGCGCTCCCAAATTATTTAAGAATTTATCTATGAATGGAATAGGTTAAAATCATTGAATATGGCACCGAGTAGTCGTAATTTCAGAGTACTATAAAAGTAAGTTATTTAAGGGCTCCCTCAATTAATTCAAGTTGAGTTGGCTAATAAAAAAATCAGGTATAAAATGTCAAAAATTAAAGTCGGAATAAACGGATTTGGGCGTATTGGTAGAATGGTAACTCGTTCCATTTTAGCAAAATACAGCGATAAAATTGATATCGTTGGTGTGAATGACCTAACAGATACTAAAACGTTAGCTCATCTTTTTAAATATGATTCTTCTCAAGGTACTTTTACGGGGGATGTATCTGTTGATGGAGATAAAATTTCTATAAATGATATGAGCTTTTCCGTTACAGCTGAAAGGGATCCAGCTAACTTAAACTGGGGAGAACTTGGCGTAGATGTAGTAATTGAATCAACTGGTTTTTTCGTAGATAAAGAAAGTGCTGGAAAGCATCTAGAAGCAGGAGCTAAGAAAGTTATTATTTCAGCACCGGCAAAAGGGGGAGTTAAAACAGTTGTTCTTGGAGTAAATGAAGATGTAATTGACAACGATACTACAATTTATTCCAATGCGAGTTGTACCACTAACTGCTTGGCACCTATGGTAAAAGTTTTGGATGACGCATTTGGTGTGAAAAAAGGGTTTATGACTACAATTCATGCATATACCGGTGATCAAAAAATATTAGATGCACCTCATAAAGATCTAAGAAGAGCGCGTGCTGCAGCAATAAATATTATTCCAACATCAACCGGAGCAGCAAAAGCAGTTGGTTTAGTGCTTCCACATTTGGATGGTAAATTAGATGGCGGCGCAGTTCGTGTTCCAACCCCAACCGGATCATTGACCGATTTTGTATGTGAAGTTGAGAAAGAGACAACTGCAGAAGAAGTAAATGCAGCATTCAAAAAAGCTTCAGAAGGAGCGATGAAAGGTATCCTTGAGTATGCTACCGATCCTCTAGTTTCTACTGATATTGTTGGGAACCCGCACTCAAATATTTTTGATAGCGACCTGACTAAAGTAGATGGAAATTTAGTGAAGATCATTGGTTGGTACGACAATGAAGCTGGTTACTCTATGAGAACCGCAGACTTGATCTTGAAAATATCTTAAGCTGAGTTTTAACTCGTATAGGATATTTAAAACCCCGATAGTTAATTCTTTCGGGGTTTTTTGTTATTGCTAAGTCAAATCTAATCTTCCCGCAAGGTATGTATTTTTAGATCTGGCTAGATCATGAGGGGTGTATTCAATATCTACTGCATTGCCCCAAGAGTAACTTCCTGCACTATAAATATCGTTCTTTTCCAATTCCTTTAGCGATTCTATGAAAGTATCTAAGATATGTTCATCAATAGGCTCACCATCTTGTTGTTTAGATCTTAAGGGAGGGTTTGAATCAGCGGATAAAGGCTTTTCGATATGATAGTTGCCAATCGGTAGAGCTTCGTTATAAATTTTGGCTACAGTCTCGGAACAAACTAACCCATCATCTTTTCTGTAAGCTACGATCTGACGGATCATTTCATCAGCCATCCATTCAAAAAGCATCACAATTTTATCGTGATAAATGTTGAAGATCAATTCTATATAACTAGACTTATTTTCAGATAACTGTGCTTTTAAAAAATCTTTCATGAGTGTTATCCATTCATCTCTCTTCCATCTTGTGAGGCACAAAAGTATATATAGATAGGCCGTTTCGTATGAATAGTTCAAATTTTGGTCTACCAGTTTCTGTGCTTCTTCTAAAAGTGGAGTATTAGGAAGCTCGTTACTACCTAATTCATTGCCATCTTTTTGATAACGATAGACATCAGTAATAGTATCTTTATAGTGCTCTAAAGGATTTGCATTTACACCTGATAAACCCGCTTCAACAATTGCTTCTCCATTCCAAAATGAAGCATGAGTATAAATATCATCATCGAAAGTGATGATCAGTCCACGTAAAATGATAAGCGCGTTTTCAAGGAATTTGGTGCGATCAGCTTCATCCTTATAGTTATAATATTTGATGGTATTTATAAGAGCGTCAAAGTATGCTTCAGCGCCGGGGTGTTCGAACACACATAAAAATATATCACCCGGTTTTAAATCTGCTGGTTTGAGAACTGATTTGTCCATATACAAAAGTGTCTATGTTAGGTATTCTGTCGGCTTTTTTCCGAAACGTTTCAAATACATTTTACTAAAATAAGATGGTGTTGAAAACCCAATTTCGTATGAGAGTTCTGAAACGCTCTTTATTTGTTTGTTTTCAAGTTTCTGTCTCGCTTTTTGAAGTCGAATTTCCTTAACAAAAGCTGCTGCTGAAAACCCTGTAGCCTTTTTTATTTCTCTGTACAAAGTGCTTCTACTCATTGCCACTTCAGCTGCTAGTTCTTCAACATTGAAATCAGTATTAGCCATTCTTTCCTCAACCAGTTTTGTAAGTGTGTTTATAAATTCTTGATCAACGGAAGGAGAATCATCTTCAGATAATTCAATTGAAATTTCTTTTCTTGAAATACTTAGCTGAAGTAAGTTCTCGATACGACAGATGAGTTCGTCTTTATCGAATGGCTTTATTAGATAATCATTCACACCAAGCCTAAAGCTCTCAATACGTCCTTCAAGATCAGATCTGGCCGAAAGAAAAATAGTAGGTATATTTTTGTATGTGTCTGATTCCCTGAGATTTTTCAAAAACTCCATACCATCCATCACAGGCATCATGATATCACTAATGATCAAGTCAGGATTTGTGGACTTTAATTGTTCTAATGCCAGCTCACCGTTTTCAGCAAGTGTGGTTGAAAACCCGTCAGCTTCTAAGACATCCTTAACATACAGAGCCATATCAGGGTTATCCTCTACGAGAAGTACATGCGCTTTTTTAGAAACAGCGGAAGGTTTTTCTCTAGATGCTATATCCCTTTCTGATTCTTTTATTTCATATCTAGATTCGCTAGTCACATTAGGAGTTTCTTCTAAATATATGTTCTCGTTATCGAGATGATCTATCCCTTTTTTAAAAGAAAGCGTAAAAGTAGTTCCAACGCCAAGCTTACTTTCAACAGAAATATTCCCACCATGTAAAGTTACATATTCTTTGGTGATAGCAAGCCCAACTCCAAGACCTTCTTTATACTCAGTATTTTCATGAGCACTTGTTTGATATCGATCAAAGATGGTCGGTAATTTACTTTCTTCAATTCCTTTCCCGGTATCAGATATAGTTATCTCTACTTCGTTATCTAGTTCAATTAAAGATAGAGATACAGAACCGTTTTCAGGTGTAAATTTCGTAGCATTAGAAACAATGTTATTGACGATTTTTTCAAATTTATCTACATCTAAGTAGATCTGAATAGGTTCTTCAGGGATGGAATAGGTAAACTGGATTTTGTGATGCTTCATAAGCCCTTCGAAAGAAGAGGCGAAGAATTCTAATTTCCTTGATAAATCGACCTGATTTAAATGTAATGATACTTGGTCGGATTCAAGTCGGTTTAAGTCAATAATTTGTTCTACTAACTTTTTGAGTCGCTCTGAATTTCTTAATGATAGTACAAGTTGTCTCTCTGTTTCTTTGTCCAGATTCTGATTATCCAATAGTGTTTTAATTGGACCGGAAACTAACGTGATAGGAGTTCTAAGTTCATGAGAAATATCCATAAAAAGTTTAGAGCGGAAATTATCCATACGTTCTAATTCTTGAGTTTGAACCTCAAGAAGTTTCGTTTTTGAATTAAGTTCCTCCGTTCGTTTTCTAACTCGTTCCTCTAGTCCTTCTGCGTACTCCTTTAATTCAAAGTTTGCTTTTTTAAGGTTGGTAGCCATTTTATTAAAATGATTCGTAACAACACCTATCTCATCTTGGTTTATTATCGGAATATTAACATCTAGATTTCCTTGGTTAAGTTGGTCAACACCTTTGAGTAACGTTTTCAAAGGCTTTAGTACACTTTTATTATAGAAGAAAGGGAATATGACTATGATAATAAATATAGAACCTATTAAGAACCAAGCATACGGCTCTGTTTGGGCATGAACCTGTTCCAGAGATATTTGGGATTGTTCGAGGATTTGCGAGCTTTTAGTTTCTTCAAAATTTGGTATTACTAAAAGACCTTGCAATCCTATAACTGTTATAAAAAGCACAAGTGATAACCCTACCAACTTTACTAATACAGTAGTCTTCTCAGATAAATAGTTAATGAAATTTATAGTCAATAGAGAAATAATGATCAAATTTAAAACGAAGAAAATGATCATGTTTTGGGTTGCTGTAATGATGTCAAGAGCTTCAAACACTACACTAAAAGAGACTGAAATTCCAAGTGTTGAAAGTACAAAGAATGAGAGATAGCCATTTTTAAAATCATGATGGTGATGTAGCGCCTTTCTATATTTTCGAAAGAAGACAACTACAGACCATAGAATGCAGAGCAGTGAATAACTAGCAAAAGGTGTAATGAATGAGTAATCACCATATCCCACGGAAGCCATTATCAAAATTATACTCACAAAACAGACCAACCCAATACTTCCAGATATGTATTTGACCCATAATTGCTCTTTTGGGAAGTAACTTTTTTTGAACGAATAAGCGAATTGAAGAAAAGAAAAGGCCATCACAATACTTGAAAGATATTGCAATGGTAAATTGAGAGTTCCTATATCTGAGTTAACAGTTTGCCCTATAAATGCAAAAAAATCTAAACAAGTATATCCAACTAGGTGGCTTAAAAACCAAAATACGGTTTTGCTCTTTGGGATGAAGAATATGATGTAGGAAGTGATAATTATTGAAAGCAGAAACTTTGCTAACAATGGAATTGAGGTCGGTGTTAAAAAAAATTCCCACATACTAGATCAAAAGCCTGAATGTCCTTGTGTTCAAATTTTAAAGTAGACGTTTTTTGTTAAAAAAAGGAGTTTAGTTTGAAATGCCTGTTAAGTTTTTTGACACATCTGTTAGGGTATTGATATATAGGTTATTGGGGTAACCGAAAATGAAGACTCTGCAAATGAAAGATAAAAATGCATATGATTTCAACGCTCAATCCCAGAGAAATGTAAATATATCAACTAAAGATTTGCCTAAAAAAAACTACGTTTTAATAGTGCTTACGATAGCTCTGATCTTCATAATTATTTTTAATGCATCTCTCATTATCATCAACTCGGGTATTACTTTAAGTATAGATTTTAGTCTGTGCTACAGAGACTTAATTATTGCCGGAATTATTCTACTCATTTTCCTTAAATCTTACCGCATTACTCATTCAAAAGCGTCTAATTACAAGTTCAGATAGTTAATTGAAACATTCGTTAAGGTTTTTGACACATCTGTGTTAGTCACTAGGGTTACTTTTCTTGAAACATAAATGATTATATAAAATGAACACAACTAACTATTCTTCACCATCCTTACTTTTTAAAATTTATAAGACTTTTGTATATGCAATTTTACTGGCTTTGCCGGGAATAGCAACCGCTCAGTTTGCAGGTGGGGCCGGGACTTCAGGCGATCCTTACCAAGTGGCAACCGCAGCCCAACTAGATAGTGTGCATAATTATTTGGATAAGCACTTCATACAAACTGCAGATATAGATCTAGATATAGCGGCGTATAACACAGGAAGTGGGTGGGAACCAATAGGCAGTAGCTCTAGTAAATTCACCGGGAGTTTTGATGGAGAAGGATATACAATTTCAGGATTATTTATTAATAGACTAGGTGAAAGCCAAATAGGTTTATTTGGCCAAATTGATGTTGGGGCAACTATAGAAAATGTAGCCGTAATAGATGCAGATATAAACGGTTTGTATAATGTAGGTGTGGTTGTAGGAAGAAATGAAGGAGAAGTGCTTACAAGTTATGCTACAGGAGTTGCTGATGGTGTAACATACTTAGGTGGATTAGTTGGTGACAATAAAGGAAGTATAGAGAGTAGTTACTCAACAGTTACGTTGGAATCTGCTAGTTTTTACGGTGGTTTAGCTGGCAACAACGAAGGCACTATAACAAATAGTTATTCTGAAGGAGTTATCAAATCGGGAGGCTCGTCGGCAGGTGGTCTAATAGGTAGAAATACAGGAACAGTAACTAATAGTTATTGGAATACTGAAACTAGTGGTATGGCAACTTCAGCAGATGGTATCGGATTAAATGGTACAGCAATGCGTTCTCAATTAAGTTTTACGGGATGGGATTTTAGCACGATTTGGAATATAGAATCAGGTACTACAATTAGTTATCCATATTTGAGAAATAACGAGCAGATACCTCACCCGGGTAAGATCACTATTCCATTTTCGGGAGGGGTGGGTATAGAGGCTGATCCGTACCAAGTGGCAACCGCTGCTCAATTAGATAGTGTACGTAATTTTACTTCTGCTCACTTTATTCAAACAGCAGATATAAGCTTAGATATCGCAGCTTATAACACGGGCAATGGTTGGGAGCCTTTAGGTGCAGATACTCTAAAATTTTCTGGAAGCTATAATGGTGATGGATATACAATATCGGGTTTATTTATTGAAAGAACGTCAACTAGTAACGTTGGGCTTTTTGGTGTTACAAGTACAAGTGCAGAAATTGAGCACGTGGCTTTGATTGATGCAGATGTAACAGGGCAGTATCATACAGGCGTGTTAGTTGGCCAAAATGATGGTACTATATCTAAAAGCTTTAGTACAGGGTTTGTTGATAGTGAATACAATACCGGAGGTTTGGTAGGTAGAAATTATGGAACTATCCAAAACAGTTATGCAAATGTAGAGATAGGAAATGGTATGCGTAGCGCTGGATTGGTTGGGACTAATGAATCTGATGCTACTATTTCGAATAGTTATGCAGCCGGAAATGTGGCATCTTCAGGTGGTGATTCGGGTGGATTGGTAGGAGTTAATAATGGTGACATAACTAACAGTTTTTGGAATATTGATGCTGGTGGATCGTTAATTTCAGTCGATAGTACCGGTTTAAGTGGTCTCGAAATACGTTCTCAATCTAGTTTTACAGGTTGGGATTTTAGCTCGGTTTGGAATATTGAGTCGGGAACAATGGTGAGTTACCCTTATTTGAGAGAAAATGAACAAACACCACACCCGGGCAAGTTAACAATTCCGTTTGCAGCAGGAGTAGGAAGTGAAGCAGATCCTTTTCAGGTAGGAACAGCCGCACAATTAGATAGTGTGCGTAATTTTACAAGCGCTCACTTTATTCAAACAGCTGATATAGATCTGGATATTGCAGCTTACAACACAGGGGCTGGTTGGGAGCCCTTAGGGGCAGATACTCTAAAATTTTCCGGAAGCTATAATGGAGATGGGTATACCATATCAGGATTATTTATAGACAGATCAATAGATGATGTAGGTTTGTTTGGGGTTACCGGTTCGAGTGCTACATTAAAGAATATAGGTCTACTAAAAGTTGATGTAAGTGGACGATACCGTGTAGGTGCAATAGTTGGTGACAATGAAGGAACAGTCTCATCTAGTTATGCCGAAGGTGATATTGATGGGCAATTTAACCTGGGTGGTTTAGTGGGGAGAAATAGTGGTACAGTTGAGGATAGTTATGCAAACATACATGTTCAAAAAGCTCTACACAATAGTTATGGAGGCTTAGTAGGCTTGAATGAAGCAGGAGCTACTGTTATCACCAGCTATTCTATGGGTGAGGTAGCTTTAGGAACATCAAATTATGGAGGGTTAGTAGGTAAAAACTCGGGAAGTGTAACCAACAGCTACTGGAACACAGAAACGAGTGGAATGGCTACCTCTGCAGGAGGAACAGGATTAACAACAGCTGAAATGATCGATTCAGCAAACTTTACAGGTTTCAACTTTAATGATGTGTGGGAAATTGATAATGGATTTGGTTTTCCAATTCTTAGAGGCGCCAACGGATACATTACCAGTGTTTTAAATATAGAAGGAGATGAAGGCTGGAGAATGTTGAGCTCTCCGGTGATGTCAACATCCTATGGCGCTATACTAGATTCTGTATGGACACAAGGATTTACCGGCGCTGATTATTCTGGCGGAGCTTCTAACGTATATACATGGGATGAAAGTACTCAAACTTTTGCATCAGTAGATAATGCTACAGATACATCGGCGGCTGGAACCGGGTTTATCACTTATGTGTATTCAGATGATGACTTTGATGGAACTCCGGAAGGCTTTCCAAAAACATTAATGAATAGTGGACCTCAACTTACAGGAACGAGCTCTCCATCTCTTAGTTTTACTGATTCAGGAACGCTAGAAGCTGATGGTTGGAATTTACTGGGTAACCCATTCGGAATGAGCATAGATTGGGATGCAGCAAACGGCTGGGATCGCACTAATCTTGATCAAGCTTATTATGTGTGGAGCGATTCAGCGAACGGGGGTAGTGGCGCTTACCTAAGTTGGAATGGGCATACAGGTACACTAGAAAATGGTAAAATAGCACCATGGCAAGGCTTCTGGGTTAAGGCTAATGCTACATCGCCTGAAATCTCTATAAACGATTCAACAAAAACTACCGGGGGAGTTTTACGTAAACGTTCACCAATTTCTGAACTTAAGCTAACTTTAAAAGGTAATAATCAGAGTTCTAATTCTATTATTATGTTTGATGAAAGAGCTACGTTAGGAAAGGATGTGTTAGACGCATATAAGTTAGCGTCATTAAATCACGAGTATTTATCATTAGGTACATCTGTAGCAACTCAATCGAGTATGGATATACAAGCTTTACCTAAAGATTTCGAGGAGTTAGAGATAGATCTTAATATTACAGGAAATGATCTAAATGGAGAATTCTTATTGTCATGGAATAAAAACTCTATTCCTTCAGATTGGCATATAGTATTATTAGATCATGAACTTCAAACAGAGTATGAAGTAAGTGAAAACTCGTCGCATTCTTTTGAATTAGTTAATACAAAAGAAAAAGCTAAGGAAGCAACAAAAACAAGTCCTGCATCCCCCATTCAAGTACTTAGAAAAGCTAAAGAAACTCAAAGTAGATTTGCACTTCGAATTAGAAGATCTACCACAGTTTCTAACGAACCGATTAGCAATTTGCCGAATCAGGTGGAACTCAATCAGAACTATCCGAATCCCTTTAATCCTAGTACAAGTATTGCTTTTGGACTGCCTGCATCAGGAAGTGTCACCTTGGAAGTGTTTGATCTTTTAGGGCGAAAAGTAGCCTCTTTACTTAATAATGAGAACACAACTGCCGGCCGACATACGATTAATTTTGATGCGAGTAGCTTGTCCTCAGGTATGTATATCTATCGTTTGAAAGCCGGGAATTCTGTAGTCACCAAAAAGTTAACCTTAATCAAATAATAGATATTAGGCTCACATTCCACACCCATTCATTATGAAAACACTTGAATCTATCATGCGATTTAATGCAGGGGAAGCAAGGAACTCTTCTCCAAGAAAATGCGATGGTTGTGGGGTGTTAGAGGGTGATATAAGTTCTGAAAATGGAAGTAAAGTTTTACTGGAAGAAATTTATATCGGTAGCAAAAAGAAACTAGTATGTCAGGTTTGTCAAAAAGAATATTCAATAAATCAGGAAAAATCAGTTATGAAGAAAGTAATAAAATATTTAGCGTCATTGTTTGGGGTCTTTATTATCGTCTTAATTGCCTCAGGAAATAGTCTAGCTCAGCCTAATTTACCCATAGCTCCATCCCAGGCGCCCATAGATGGGGGTTTAGGCTTATTGGCTGCCGCAGGTGGTGCTTATGCGTATGAAAAGCTGAGAAAGCAAAGAACCGAATAGAGCAGATCTTCTGTTAAAATCCAGTTTTATTATCCTGGAATCATTTGTTGAATAATGCAGAAAATACTTAAACTTGACACGATTGTTCAGGCTTTTGAGACGTTTGTTCAATTAACTTAAACTAATTTTCATAATAACAATAACTCAAGCTTTTACTCGGCAATAATGGATACCACAAGAACCATAAATAAACAATCAAATAGCTTATGCATGCTGTTTTTTATTTTTTTATTTCAATTTGTTCTAAACAATAATGTAAATGGAGAAGAATCATACTTCACGAATCCTACCGTTGTTTCTATCGAGCGATTAAGTCCTACAGATGCAACAACGAATGAAGACGAAGTGACTTTTCGGGTAACTTTTAGCGATAATGTTGCCCGGGTTTCTGTGGATGACTTTATACTTAGTGGAACTATTGCAGGAGATGGAACCATAGCTTCTTTAACCAGAATTAGTGATTCCATTTTTGACATAAAGGTAACAGGAATCACTAATTCAGAAGGAACCATCGGTTTAGATGTTAAAGGGGTAGATGGCTCAGGGACCAACGATATCATTTCGCTTTCGACCGTTTTAGATGCCAATGAATCGGGTACACACACTCAAGGTTCTGGAGGTTCGGCAATTATAGGTCAATCCTTCAAAGCAGTCCATTCAGGAGATTTATATAGCGTTTCTCTAAATAAGCTTGCTTCGGGACACACTTATTCAGGAACTGCCATGCTTAAAATTTTTTCTGGAACCACAGTAAGCGGAACACCAATTGCTACACAACAAATAAATGTTACTAGTGGAGCTGGTTTTGAAACCTACGTTTTAGCAGTACGCCCTTCTGTGACAGCTGGTAATACATACACGTGGGTTTGGGAGGAGGGCACAGGTTCAGGAAGCCCAGCTTTCATGGGTACCATCAGCAATCCCTACCCGCATGGGCAGGCTTATTATCCCGATTTAGGTGGTTTTGTTGGACATGTCGACTTTAGCTTCAAAACGCATGTAGTAACGGGGCCGTCTGTCTCCTTGGGCAATACGCTACCAGAAACGGATGAAACATATACGATTACAAATCCTCCTTTGGCTTCTGAGGTTTCTATTTCTGGAGCCAAAGAAGTTGATGAAGAGCTTACAGGCTCATACACTTTTTCAGATCCACAAGGAGATTCAGAATCGGGTAGTACTTATAAGTGGTATCGTTCAGATGATGAAAGCGGTACAAATAAAACAGTTATATCAGGAGCAACCACTAAAACCTATACCATAAAAAACGAAGATGAAAATAAATACATCAGCTTTGAGGTTACCCCAAGTGATGGTACAGCTACAGGTAACCCTGTTGAAAGTAGTTATTTTGGACCTATTAATCCTCTTTTAAGAGTTGAAAGTATCACTCACCTTCTCCCTTCTTCAGGAATTGCATCTGCCAGTGATTCTGTTACATTCAGGCTTTCGTTCAATGGTCCAGCAACTAATGTTACAACTGACGATTTTATTGCAGATTCAACAGCAGGTGGTACAATTTCGTCAGTCAATAAGGTTGACAATAAAACATACGATATAAAAATAAAGAACTTGAATTCATTGGGGGGAATTTCGAAGCTTAGTATTAAAGGAATCGGCGGTGCATCTGGAACAAATGACATTGCTGAATTAGGGTATTCAAACGGTTCCGCTACTATTTCTCAAACCGAGGTTGACGATTATTTGAATCAGTCAAAACTGGGTCAAAGCTTTGAAGCAACTACTAATAACTTTTTTACTATGCTGACACTGTTTCCAAAAAATGGAAATCATTCCTTTTCTGGTACCGCTGACTTAAAGATTTATAGTGGAAACGAAGATGATGGAGGGGCGACTTTATTAACGAGTCAAACAATTAACATAACCAGCAGTACAGCAGAAAGCGGGCAATCTTTTACTGTTGAGAATCCACCTGAATTAACCTCAGGTCAAACTTATAGTTTCATCATGGATAATTGGTCTGGAAGTGGAAACAAAGCCTTTTCTTCCAGTACAAGTGGGAATTACGGGAATGGAAGGGCCATTTTTACAAATAACAATTCCGGTCATGCAAATTTTGATTTAAAATTTGAGATTTTTGAAGGTGCTCAAATAGTCGGAAATGCTCTTTCAGATGTAGCACCGGTAACAAATGAAATGTTTACGGTAGAGCCAATTTCACCTGAAAACCTAACAATAACCGGCAATGAAGGCTGGAGAATGCTCAGCTCTCCAGTTGCATCTACCTCTTATGGAACAATATTAGAGCCACTCTGGACACAAGGCTTTACGGGTGCTGATTATTCGGATGGAGCTTCTAATGTGTATACATGGAATGAAGCCAGCAAATCATTTCAATCTATAAGCAATGCCGCCGATATAGCTACTAGTGGAACCGGATTCATTACCTATGTGTATTCAGATGATGATTTTGATGGAACTCCAGAGGGCTTTCCTAAAACACTGATGAATAGTGGGGCACAATTTACAGGAACGAGTTCTCCAACGCTTAGTTTTACTGATTCAGGAGCACTAGTTAATGATGGTTGGAATTTACTAGGCAATCCTTTTGGTACGAGTATCGATTGGGATGCGGCGCATGGTTGGTCACGAACCAATTTAGATGCAACATATTATGTATGGAGCGATTCAGCGAACGGGGGTAGTGGTGCTTACCTAAGTTGGAATGGAACTACCGGTACACTAGAAAATGGAAAAATTTCGCCTTGGCAAGGCTTCTGGGTTAAGGCAAATGCTACCAATCCATCTATTTCAATAAATGATTCTACTAGAAGTACTGAAGGTGTTTTTTATAAAAAAAATCCAACTCCAGAGTTAAGATTTGTATTAAAAGGAAATGCTCTACGCTCCCAGTCAGTGATTATGTTTGATGAAAGAGCGACACTGGATGAAGATCCTTTTGATGCGTATAAATTAGCTTCATTAAATAGTGAGTACCTATCTCTTGGATCATCGATTAGCTCGGGTTCTAGTATGGATATTCAGGCTCTACCAACTGATTTTGAAGAAGTGGAGATAGACTTTGATATATCAGGAAGTGATCTGAATGGAGAGTATTCATTGTTTTGGGAAGAGAAGTCAATTCCAACTGATTGGAGCATCGTGTTGTTAGATCGTGAGTTGGATATAGAATATGGATTAAGTAGCCTATCCACTATTTCTTTCGACTTACATCAGTCAAAGGAAAAACTAGCTTCAAGAAATAATGCGACACCACAGGCACCAATTCAAGTGCTTAGAAAAGCGAAAGGAGCCCAAAGTAGATTTGCACTTCGGATTACCAAATCCACCACAGTTTCTAACGAACCGATAACCAATTTACCGAATCAGGTAGAGCTTAATCAGAACTATCCGAATCCATTTAACCCGAGTACGAGTATTGCTTTTGGGTTGCCTTCATCCGGAAATGTCACATTAGAAGTATTTGATCTATTAGGCAGAAAAGTAGCCACTTTACTTCATAATGAGAACAGAACTGCCGGGCGACATACCATCAATTTTGATGCAAGTAGCTTGTCATCAGGTATGTATATCTATCGTCTGAAAGCCGGGAATTCTGTAGTCACCAAAAAATTAACCTTAATCAAATAAAAGAAATTAAGCTCACATTCCACATCTTTTCATTATGAAAACACTTGAATCTATTATGCGATTTAATGCAGGGGAAGGAAAAAATACCTCTCAAAGAAAATGTGATGATTGTGGTGTGTTAGAGGGTGACACAGATTCTGAAAATGGAAGTGAAATTTTATTAGCAGAAATATATGTCAGTAGTAAAAAGAAACTAGTGTGTCAGGTTTGTCAAAAAGAATATTCAATAAATCAGGAAAAATCACTTATGAAGAAATTAATAAAATATTTAGCATCAATGTTTGGAGTCTTTATTATCGTTTTAATTGCCTCAGGAAATAGCCTAGCTCAACCTAATTTACCAATAGCTCCATCTCAGGCACCAATAGATGGGGGGTTGGGATTATTAGCAGCTGCAGGTGGTGCTTATGCGTATAAGAAGCTTAAGACTCGGAAGGACTAGGTAATTAGCGCGTCTATTTTTGTATAGTTGTTATACCCTGGTAAGTGGTAAGCATCTAGCCTCGATTATTTGAAAATGGTCGAGGCTTTTTATTTCTAGGAGTGATTCTCAGGTAATAATTTCCAATTAATGCGTTACCTTTATCACAAATTGAAATTAATTACTTATTAAAATTAGAAATGAAGAAACTTATTTATGGAGTAATACTTTTAAGTGTTACTTACGCATGTTCTCCAAAAACGGGAGATACTCTTTCAAAAACCGCAGAAGAATTAGCGACTCAAATGCCTGTTTCAGCTTCAATAAATTTAGCTGATGTAAGCGATGATCGAGTTTGGGTTGAGATAGATCCAGGTCTATTTACTCAAGAATCTGTTACATACCGCATCCCAAAAGTAGTTCAGGGAACCTATGATATTAGTGACTTCGGTAGTTTTACGGAAGGTTTTATTGCATACGATTATAGTGGAAATGAGATGAGTATTTCTCATCCTGATGCCAATACATGGGTAATTCCTAATGCAGAGCAGTTAGATAAATTAGGCTATTACATAAATGATACCTTCGATATCGAAACCACTGAAAAGCCAACTCCTTTTTCTCCAGCGGGTACTAATATTGAAGAAGACAATTTTGTGCTCAACCTTCATGGTTTTGTAGGATATTTCGAAGAGCTGAAAGATAACAGCTACCGTTTATCGGTTACTTCACCGGCAGGAATGAAGAAATCATCAGCGCTACCTGTAAGTAGTTCAACTATTTTAGAGGGTGATTCCACAGTAGTTGATAACTATACCGCTGCTCGTTATTTCGATATTACTGATAATCCAATGTTCTATGGAGACCTTGATATCGAAGAGTTTGAAGTAGGAGATATCAAAATTGTGTTAAGCGTGTATTCTCCAAACGCTGTTCATTCTGCTTCAAAAATTAAAGAAACAGTTTTTGAAATGATGGAAGCTCAAAAGGCTTATTTGGGTGATATGAATAGTACACCTCGATACGATATCTATTTATATTTATCGGAAGGAAATGAAACTTCTCCTCAAGGATTCGGCGCTTTAGAACATCAAACGTCGACAATAGTAGTTTTACCTGAGCAGATGCAAGAGCCTCAGTTGAATTCAGCGATGGTTGATGTTGTATCTCACGAATTCTTTCATATTGTAACTCCACTTAGCGTTCATTCAGAAGATGTTCACTATTTTGATTATTACGAGCCTACATTTTCTAAGCATTTATGGATGTATGAAGGAGTGACTGAATACTTTGCAAGCCACTTTCAGGTGTATGAGGACCTTCAGCCAAAAGAAGCTTTTTACGAGAAAATACAGGGCAAAATTAACAGCTCTTATACCATGGATGATACTATGAGCTTCACTGAATTAAGTGAAAATGTAATTGATGAGCCATATGCTTCAAATTACTATAATGTGTATCAGAAGGGTGCTTTAATTGGAATGTGCATCGATATTTTAATGAGAGAAGAAAGCAATGGTGAGAGAAGTATGCTTTCGTTGATGAAAGAACTTTCAGCTAAATATGGAGTTGATCAGCCGTTTGAGGATGACAACTTAATCGCAGAGATAACTGAAATGACCTATCCATCGGTGGGTAACTTTCTCCGTACTCATGTTGAGGGAACAACCCCGATAGATTACGATCAGTTTTTTGAGAAAGTTGGATTAGAAATGGGCGTTGAAGAAATTCAGACTAACTTGTTTTTGATAAACCAACAACAAGCTTATGTGAACGTAAATCCACAAACTCAAGAACTCTATTTTGAAAATATGGAGTTAAACAGCTCTTTAGTTGAACTTGGGGTTGAACCAGGAGACATCCTAAAGAAGATAAATGGGATGGAAGCCTCGCTGCAAAATATCCAACAAATAATACCTCAAAGTTTTCAGTGGACACCTGATATGGATATAACGATGGTAGTGTTAAGAGGTGAAGAGGAAATTGAAATAGCCGGAAAAGTAGGTACACCTATGTTTGCTAACCCAAAATTGGTAGAAATTGAAGATGCTACAGAAGAGCAAATTCAGTTGAGAAATTGGTGGTTAGAGAAATAACCAGATTTGATATCAAGAGAAAGCCTTCTTCATTTTTGGAGAAGGCTTTTTTTATGCCGAATACCTTGTACCTTTAGTGTTCACAAAATTACCTATGATAGCAATTATTTTTATCGCCGGACTGGCGGCACTTATTGGCGGCGCAGAATTATTTTTAAAAGGTGTAGACCATTTTGGGATTAAATGGAAAGTTTCTCCATTAATTATGGGGTTAACTGTTGTAGCATTTGCAACAGGTGCGCCTGAACTTGCCATAAGTTTACAAGCAGCGGCTTCGGGTAGTGCTGACCTCGTTTTAGGAAATATCATCGGAAGTAACATTGCAAACATCCTCCTGATTTTAGGAATAAGTGCCCTTATAAAACCATTAGCAGTCAAGCTTAGAGTGGTACAGATTGACGTACCTATTGTGATTGCCGCTAGTACACTCCTTTTTGTAATTGCCATGGATGGCGAGCTAACCAAGCTTGATGGAGTTTGGTTGCTATTAGGATTGGTAGCTTATTCAATATTTACCTTTTTTCAGATCAAAAAAGAACGTCGTGAGAATGTTCATGAAGTTGATCTAGATGAAGAAGCACAAAAACTACTTACCGGATGGAAATTCTATGTCAAGAATATCGGCTTCCTGATCATTGGAATGGGATTGATTGTTCAAGGGTCGAGCTGGATGGTAGATAGTGCAGTTAAAATTGCAACCATTTTAGGTTTATCAGAATTGGTTATTGGATTAACGATCGTTTCTATTGGAACCTCTTTACCAGAAGTAGCAACAAGCATAGCAACCATCCGAAAAGGAAATACGGATATGGCTGTGGCAAATGTGTTGGGTAGTAACCTATATAATATTTTACTCACTTTAGGATTAACCGTAGTTATAGCACCTAATGTTTTGGATGTCTCGGCAGCGGCTATTGCATTAGATCTTCCCTTTATGGTAGCAGTAAGTATTGCTTGTATTCCAATTTTTATAGCAGGTTTTGATATTACTAAATCGGATGGATCGATATTTTTATTTTATTATGGAGCCTACCTAACATATTTGGTATTAGAAGCTATGGGTTCTTCCTTTTTGCCAACTATGCAAGTTGGAATGCTTTATGTAGTTATCCCTTCAACCTTGATCTATATGGTGTGGAGAGTGATTCAACATAAAAAAAGTGTAAAACAGTTTATTGGTGTGGAATGATTTTCGTAAATTGAAGCGTTGTTACAACTGAATAAATAAGTATAGGTTGATTACGAAAATCTTACATAAAATTAAGTCTCTAACCGTTGGTAGATCACAGAATTTTCTGTGTTGTCCTACTATTTTATTCTTTCCGTCAGAAGAGTGTCCTCAACATCATTTTGAGGAACGGTAGTTGTTTTGCAGGTTAATTCCTGCCCAATCTTATCTCGGCTTTTAGTCGAAACAATTACTAACTCATTTTAAAAATATAATGACTAAAAATAATAAAGGTCTTTTAGCACCTATTCAGGAATTTATAAAAACTGAATCTTTTTCAGGGATACTACTGTTAGTTTCAGCAGTTCTGGCGCTTGTTGTGGCAAACTCTCCACTAGCTGAGTGGTATGTACAACTGTTCGAAACTAAATTTACCGTTGGTGTAGAAAATGGAAACATATCAAAGCCATTAATACTGTGGATCAATGATGGGTTGATGGCTGTTTTTTTTCTTCTAATTGGTTTAGAGATCAAAAGAGAAGTCAAATATGGAGAGCTCTCATCAGTACAATCAGCGTTATTACCAATTATTGCCGCATTTGGTGGGGCTATTGTTCCCGGATTAATATTCTTCGGATTTAATGCCGGCACCGACTTTATGGATGGATGGGCAATTGCCATAGCAACCGATATTGCTTTTGCACTAGGTATTCTTGCATTACTAGGAAGTAGAGTGCCAATTTGGGCAAAGGTATTTTTAACAGCAGTGGCTGTTGTAGATGATTTAATAGCGGTAGTTGTTATCGCATTGTTCTATACCAGCAAAATATCCGTGGTGGCATTAGGTGTTGCAGGATTTACGATCCTGGTTCTATTGATTATGAATTGGGCAAATATTCGTTCAATCGCGTTATATCTATTCGTAGGTTTAATTCTTTGGGTTGCTGTATTGAAGTCTGGAATTCACGCAACTATAGCCGGTGTAGTATTAGGTTTTATGATTCCTGCCACACCACATAAGGATAGAGAAGGGTTACTAGCAAATATTGAAAAAGGAGTAAAGCTTTTCCGAGAATCTCTAAATACACCAGATAAAGAAGATGATGAAACTGCTATGCATTATCTAGAAGAAGGCATCGAAAAACTTGAAAGCCCATTGCATAAATTAGAGCATAAGCTGCATCCAATAGTCGCATATTTTATTATGCCTGTTTTCGCTTTCGCGAATGCAGGAGTTGCTCTTTCAGCTGACCAGACAGCAGTTGCCTTTTCGTCTACATTAACGCTTGGAATATTATTTGGTCTTTTCCTCGGAAAACAAGTAGGTATCATGTTGTCTGTATGGATTTCAAGCAAATTGGGCATTGTAAAGCTTCCAAACTCAGATAAGGTTTGGACTATATTTTATGGTATAGCGTGCCTTACAGGGGTAGGATTTACGATGTCGCTCTTTATTGGAGGACTCGCTTTTACAGATCCTCAGTTTATCGAATACTCGAAAGTTGGAATTTTCGCAGGGTCGTTACTTAGTGGGTTACTTGGTTACTTCTTTCTTAAGACAAAATTAAAGCCACAATCTTAATTTCATATTAATTGAAAACTCAAGCCGATTGTTTTACAGTCGGCTTTTTTTATAGCCGTTTTGTTTATCAATTATTTTTAGTATCGTATAAAAAACAAATACTTGATATGTATATGACTAGATTTTCAATGCTTCTTATGCTTTGCGTAGGAATAAGTTTTGCCTGCTCGGATAAAAAGAATCAAAGCCAAGAGGTTGATTTTTCAACAATTCCTGAGTTCACACCCAAACAATTATCGCAGTTTGATCAGGTTGATAGTTTGTACTTTGGATACTTAGGGGTTCGATCTTTTCCGCTTGCAGATGGGAGTTTTATTTTAGGTATTCAAGCCCCTTCACATCTCGCACATATCAATAAAGAGGGTAATTCCTTGCTTGGAATAACTAAAAAGGGGAGAGGGCCATCTGAAATTTTACAGATCGGGGTGCCTACAAAATCTAATTCAGATATTCATGTTTATGACCGAAATAAGAAATCTGTAATGGCTTTTGATTTAACATTAGCCCCAAAGAACGAGTTTCAGATCTCACAAAATGAGAACCTATATGTAAATAATGTTGCTTATAAAATAGGTGATGAAGATTATGTGGTAGAAATGAATTCTATTGATTGGATGTTTGATTCCGAAAAATCGAAATATCTAATATTCAGCAGATATAATAGCTCTACGGGTAGCTATGGTAAAACAGTTAGACTTATTGATCGTCAATATGCACAAAGTGAAAGTCCTGCTCCTCCGGCTCCGGTAAAGTATTACGCAGAGTTTTTAGGTGGCGATAGAGCTATTTCTTATTCAGACAAACAATTATATGCTTTTTCAGAAATGGAAGAATCTCTATTCTTATATAATACAGGGAGCGATCACATCGCAGAAGTTGATTTTAATTTTGATACGTTAAGGACAATTAGCGTCAGTTTCCCAACCGAAGAAATCACAAGGGTAGAAATTGATTCGATTAAAAAAGTAGTTCAGGAAGCGGAGATCCTTGACAACTTAGTGAGCAGAATGCCAAAACTAAAAACTCCTATTGAGAGAATGCTTATCGATCATAAAAACCGATTTTGGCTAAAATCCAATTTAAGAGGAAACCATGAAAAGTGGTTTGTAATGAATCAAGATGGAGACATAGTAAAGGTAGTCAACCTTCCTAAAAATACATTCCTAACTCATATTTCAGAACACCACCTTGGAGTGAGAATAGATGATTCAACATTTGGGTTATTTGAAGCGGTATATTAATCATTAATTAAACAATTATTGGAGTTATGAAATTTAGATCAGTTTGTTTTCATTTATCTCTTTTTCTGATCGTTTTTATTTCCTGCTCAGATAAGAAAGCAAAATTAGAAGAGACTGATTTAGCTAATATCGCTCCCGTTACGCCAAAACTCATTACAAGTTTTTATAATATTGATAATGTATATTTCAAATATATAGGAGATAAAAGCATTGCTACTAAGAATGGAGATATACTAATTTCAGATCGGAGGATACCAACCATTTTATTGCTTTCTCCTGATTTGAAAGTCAAGAAATCATTACTTGAAGGAAGAGGCCCTGGAGAAATACTCGACGCTTACGAGTTTAATAGCGATAAGGATGGCAACTTTTATATATATGATCAAGGTAATAAGAAAATGCTGGTGTATGATGACGAACTAAATCTTATAAGAGAGATGATTCCCAAACCATTTGAAGGCTCAGCAATAACTAAAGTTTATCCAATGGGAGCAAGTAATGTGTTATTAGAGCTGACTTCTTTTGAATTTCTCGAAAACAAGGATGAGTCTACAAAAAAGATCTTTATTCAATATAACTTGGATACTGAATTTTATGGTAAAAAATTGGTTTTAGATGACCGACCATTTGCTAGGAGTTATATGGGAGATAAGATTGTAGGAGCGATTGAAGTCCCTTTTTCATTTGCACAACTTATGGCACACAATCCTAATAATGAGTCTATTTTTATGTTTGACACTCGAACATCTGTGATTGCAGAAGTTGATTTCAATTATGACACTCTACGAGTAATACCGGTAAGCCTTCCAGCCGAATTACTTAACGATGCTGAAATTGATAGTATCAGGAAGGATGCATCTAAAGTTAAGAATATAGATAGTTGGAAATCTATGAAGCCAATGCTTCCAGAATATAAATCGGAGGCTGAAAGTATGCTATTTTATAATGACAACATTTGGCTACAATCAAACCTAAGAGGTATATATGAAAAATGGTTTGTGCTAAATATGGATGGACAAATCATTAAAGTAGTACATCTTCCGAAGGATAGTAGGATTACTCATATTTCGGAACACCACCTTGGAGTGAGAATAGATGATTCAACGTTTGGGTTGTTTGAAGCTGTGGAGTAGCTTTCTTAGCTCTTAGCTCTTAGCTCTTAGCTCTTGATTTTGCCTTTGCTTCTTTCTCGCTGATAATCCAATTCACATATAAAAACTCCAGCGCTGCACCTTCAAATCCTTCCCAATTTTTAATGAGCCGTTGAAACTTCTCTTCACTAATGGTATTCGGGTTCTCACCATAGCTGGCAATGATCCATCGGCGCAATCCTTTTTCTTCGTCTTTCTTTTTATTGCTTGGGAAAACAGCGTCGGGTCTACCGCGCATCATCATTAGATCTTGACCTGCAGTGGGACCGATGCCTTTTATACCGGTTAGTAGATCGTATGCCTCCTCTGGAGCACAGTTTGTGATGTGATCCATATCTACACTACCACCAACTATATCTGCAGCTAAACCCGTTAAATACTCACCTTTTCTTTTTGTAGGTCCTAGTTTTCGAATACTCATCGGATCAGCTTTCATAAGTTGGTAAGCTCGAGGCCATGCAGGGATGTTTTTTCCGTTATGAACCAATGCTGTTCCATAAGCTTCACGAACAGCGAACATCATTTTTTTTGCAGTGGGTTTGTGATTCATCTGCATTTCAACAATTCTGTTCTGAATATCTTCAAATAGGTTAGCTCGTGTCATGCGTTTTAATCCATACAGCGAGTTCAGCTTATCACTCAATAGCGGATCATTTGAAGCCTGATCATAAAGAGGGCGGATATCCATTTCGGTTCCAAGAATTTTAGCAAGACTGACATTCGCTTCCGCTATTTCTTCTTTTGTAAGTGATTCTTTGCATTCAATATGAAACTCTGGGCTGTCAGGGTCGCCGTTAAAGAAAACAGTAATTATAACATCTGTATCGCCAATGGGTATTGGTCTGGTAAAACCTTCTTCAAAAATAGTTTCTACGGTATGCTCGTGATCGAAATAAGATTCAACATCTAAGCATAAAAACCAGTCGTGTGGTGGAATAGATTTTAACGTCCAGGAGCTCATAGGGAATTAGTAAAAAAATGGGAATTAAGAATACTTAAACAACAGGTGAAAAGTATTCCCAATTCCCTAATTTTCAAAAGTATCTTAAGAAAATTACGAACCGGCTAGTTCAACTTTCTCAGACTTTTTCTTGAATGGATTTAAGTCCATTGCTTTTATTCTATCAACTATTTGATCTACAGTAACATAAACAACAGGAATGAATACCAGAGTTACTAGGGTAGAGGCTGTTAATCCGCCGATTACTACTCTTGCAAGAGAAGCTTGAATTTCTGCTCCGGCTCCAAACCCAAAAGAGAGAGGAAGCAAGCCTAATACGGTGGTTAGTGTAGTCATTAAAATAGGACGGAGTCTCAATCTTCCAGCTTCGGTAACAGCTTCTATTACTGAAAGTCCTTTTTCTCTTCTAAGTAAGTTGACGTAATCCACAAGTACAATAGCATTATTAACAACTATTCCGATCAACATAATTATACCCATCAAACTTTGAATATTGATAGTTGTGCCGGTAAGCAATAAAGTTGGTACAACACCTATTACAGCTAAAGGAACAGAACACATGACTACTAATGGATCTAAGAAGCGTTCAAACTGTCCTGCCATTACCATGTAAATTAAAATCAATGCCATGATGATAGACATGTTAAAGTCTGCAGCAGCTTTTTGTTGCTCCTGATATTCACCACTAAATACAATGGTATACCCTTGAGGGAGCTGGTAGTTAGATAATCTAGCTTGAGCAAGCTCTACAGCATCACCAAGCGCTAACCCATCTTCAAGGTTTGCAGAAATTCCTGTTATGCGTTGACCGTTAATTCGGGTGATGTCTTCAGGACTACGTCCGGGATTTCTTTTAATAACAGATGATACCGGAATAACTTGACCATCAGGAGTTCGGATTGAGATATTGTCCAGATCTTGAGTGCTAAGGCGATCTTCAGGTCTAAGTCGAACAGTGATAGGGTATTCATCGCCGCCTACTCTAAAGGCACCGGCTCTGCTTCCACCAATGTTAGTTTGAATGGTTCTTGCTACACCACTTATTGTAAGTCCAAGGTTTGCAATTTTTTCTCTGTCAAAAATAATGCTTTCTTCGGGAGTTCCTTCGCTTCGGTCTACTTCAACTCCTGTGATTCCCTGAATTTGTTCTAATTCTAGTTTTACGTCTTGTGCAATTTGATAGGATTGATCAATATCATATCCACGAATTTCTAATTGAAGGTCTTCATCACCACCAGAACCAAATATACGACGTAAGATCCAGAGACCGGATTGAGCACTAACACGGATATTAGCTCCAGCGATAGATCCTTCTACTTTGTCACGTACTTGTTGGGCAAGGGCAGAAGTGCTTCCTGACCTTTTAGAAGCGTCCACCATTTTGAGTTCTACTTCTGCTCGACCGTCTCTAATTTCAGTCGTTAAATGTTCAATATCATCCAAAGGAATGGTACTTCTAATCACTTCTTCAAGATCAGCTAAATACTCATTAATAACAGTGATGTTAGTTCCGTCAGCCATTCTAAGAGAGATTTGAATCTCATCAGCATCGGTTTGAGGGGCTAGTTCTACAGGAATAATAGGAGTAAGTAAGAAGCTACCTACAACTAAAACAGCAGTAACAGCAAACACCATCTTTCTATGCTTTAAAACTGTAGTAAGCCAATTTGAATAGTTGGCTTCGAACTTGCTAAAAAATTCTTGAAAGCGACCTTTCTTTTTATTGTCTGCATTCTTTTTAACGTTAAGGAATCTACTCGACAACATTGGCACCAACGTCAATGCCACGATTAGAGAACAGATAAGTGCAAACACTACAACTAAAGCTAGTTGCTGGAATAACAACCCTGATACGGTTTGCATGAAGATCACGGGTAAAAATATAACAGATGTAGTAAGTGTAGAAGCTATAATTGCTCCTGTAACTTGCTTGGTTCCAACCAAGGCACTAGTCTTGAGATCTTCGCCTTCCTCTTCCCTGAGCCGGATTATATTTTCGAGTACAACAATGGCATTATCTACAATTAGACCGACACCAAGTGCTAAACCTCCAAAGCTCATTTGATTAAGAGTTAACCCATTGAAATACAATAATGCGAAGGTGGCGATAATCGATATTGGAATAGAAACTGCAATAATAAATGTGGAAGAGCCATTTCTAAAAAACACATACAAAACAACAACCGCGAGAAGTGCTCCCCACATTGCCGAGCTTTGAACGTTATCAATAGAACCTTGAATAAATTCACTTTGATCGGTAGTTACGAAAAGGGATAGATCATTTCTCTCTGCATTAATAAGCTCGACTTCTTTTCGGATATTAGCAGCAACAGCTACTGTATTAGCTCCTGTTTGCTTCCTAATACCAAAGCGAACCATTGGCTGTTCATCAATATTAACCAATCTGTTAAGGTCTTGATAACCAAAACTAACTTCTGCTACATCTTTAACACGTATTGGTTTTCCATCTACAGTTGTGATTACCGTATTCGCAATTTGTTCAACAGATTGGAATTCGCCTTCAGTTCTTACATATAATTGTTGGATACCCGAGTTTACATTTCCTCCGGGTAGATTGGCATTTTCACTTGAAATAGCTTGTTGAACCTGAGCTGTTGTAAGTCCACTTGCGATGAGGCGGTCTCTTTTTATATCAATCTTTACTTCTCTGTTGATACCACCCCATATATCAATAGAACCCACACCGTTAATTTGTTCAAAACGTTTAGTAATTTCTCTATCTAGTAATAAGGTTAAGTCTGCTAGGTTCTTCTCTGAATTAGCACCTATAATAACGATTGGGAAATTGTTTGGATCAAACTTCCATATTCGTGGAGATTCAACCTCCGGAGGAAGAGCACCTCTTAATCTATCGAGAGCAGCTCTAACATCATTTGCGGCTACATCAACATTTACTGATTGTGCAAACTCAAGAGTAACACGGCTATTACCTTCACTTGATTGCGATCGCACGCGCTCAACGCCAGGAACACCGGCAACTGCGTTTTCAACACGTTCGGTTATAATGGTTTCAATTTCTTCAGGACCAACGTTAGGGTAATCCGTACTTACAGTAAGTTGCGGATATTCAATGGGAGGTAAAAGATCGACCGGTAAGAATCGAAAGCCGATTACACCTAAAGTGATAATGATCAAAAAGAACATTGATGTTGCAATCGGACGCTTTATGGAAATGTCTGTTAAAGCCATGTCAGTGTATCCTAAATGTTAAAGTGTAGTTTCTTTTGGTACTTGGTTTTTATCTTGTTCTTCAAATATTTTTTCAAGCATATCTTCGCGCTGCATATTTTGTAATCGTATCACATGCTCCCAGGGAATGGTTTTAACACGCGCTTGTTCTCTCCCTTCTGACAGTAGATTTTGACCGAGAGTAACAACCCACTTTCCATTCTCCAATCCATTCACAGCAACTTCCATTTTACCACGTGCTATAATCTCAATTTCCTGAAATGTGACATCGGTAGGAGCTGTTAAAGAAGAAACTCCTGATGATGAGTCGCTTACAGGCTCTATTTCTGAACCAATAGAGTTTGCGGTGTAAATACCTTCTTTACCTGAAGTAGGGTCAATAAAAAGTGCGCTTGTAGGGATTAATGTAGCTTGCTGGCTTTCACCAAAATACACATCAACAGGTACGTACATGCCTGGATTTAATAACCCATCTTGGTTATTTATATCAATTTCAGCTTCGGTACTTCTGGTTGTTTCATTCAAAAAAGGACTTATACGAGACAATTCTGCAGTTAGAGTTACAAGTTCTCCATTAGCATCTGTAACAGTTATTGTTGAAGTTTGACCGACTTTGATTTTGTTGAGCATGTTTTCTGTTAATATAATCTCAACTCTCAGTTTCGAAAGATCTCCAATCTTAAAAAGAGGAGCCGAAGGAGATGCCTGCATTCCCGGTTGAGCATTTCTTTGACCGATAGTTCCATTTACAGGAGCTTTTACTAACGTTTTTGTTAACTGGTTTTGGCGCTCTTCAACCAATGCTGCCGATTGATCAACCTGAGCTTCTGCTAGTTCTACATCAGCTTCAGCTGAAATCTTTTGGGCATTAATTTGCTCGATCTCTAATTCACTACTTAGATCTTTTTCAGCTAATGTTTGAATCCTATTGTACTGTCCCTGAAGTTCACTTAGCCGAGCTTCTGCCTGTTTCAAACGGGCATTATTAATTTTTAATCCTGCTTCAGCTTGTTGCAACTGTTTTCTAAAAGGTTCGTCTTGCAGTTTCACAAGAGCATCACCCTTTTCTACATAGTCACCATTTTCTACATAAACTTCGGCGATCTGGGCATTTACTTCAGGGTAAAGTTCTATTTGATTCTCAGCTACTACATTTCCACTAAAACGTTCAACCAATGGAAGTGCACCATATTTAGATTGAACAGCTTCAACTGCAGGTATAACCATGTTCATTTGGCCCTGTTGTTGAGAAGATTCTTTATCGGAGCAAGAAATAAGGGTAAAAAGTAATAAAGTCGATATTGTTAGTTTTCTCATCGAGGTAATTTGTGATGTCTTTATTTGGAATAACTTTAAATTAGGTCAATACCGTTCAAAACCATTGTTAAAACTGATTAAAAACGTAAAAAGTAGTTACGATAAAACAATGTATAAGAAGGCTTTTCATCTTGCTTGAATCGTTTACAGATAGTTTTTATTGTGTAAATATTCATCACATTCGTTTACTTTTTCAAAATTTACAAAGTAAATCTGAAGGAAAATGGAAGGTGTTTGAAATTTTGAGGAATCTCTTGCATACAAATATATGGAAAGGGAATAATCTTAGAGGATAGGGCTGTCATCCCTAGAATTATAAACCTTACCATTCTAATAACGAGCAAGCTGCAGATTACCTAAGATCCTGAAACAAGTTCAGGATGACGTTGATTCTAGACTACGTAACTCCTTCATACATATAACCTTTTCTCAAAAAGCCCGTAACCATCTCTTGTTCAATATAATAGAGGTGTATCATGACGATTTTAATAGTGGGAGCAACCGGAGCAACGGGAAGTTTATTGGTTAAGCAATTATTGGATGAAGGTCATTCAGTTAAAGTAGTGGTCCGGTCCAAAGAAAAACTTTCAGAATTGGAGAAAGCTTATCCAAATCTTATTCAAATTCGTGGTACCGTTCTGGAAATGAGTAGCACTGAACTAGCCGATATTCTTAAAGATTGTGATGCGGTGTGCTCATGTTTGGGGCATAATCTTACTTTCAAAGGAATGTTCGGAAAACCCCGAAAGCTAGTAACAGATTCAATAAAAAAGATTTGTAATGCCGTTGACTATAACAAGCCTTCAAAGCCTGTTAAAGTTGTTTTGATGAACACTAATGGGAATACAAATAGAGATCTGAATGAGAAGTATTCATTTAAAGATCGATTGGTGATATCTATAATAAGAGTTCTTATTCCGCCACATTCTGATAATGAACAAGCTGCTGATTACTTAAGAACAAAAATTGGGCAGGATCATTCTAATGTGGAGTGGGTTGCTGTTCGTCCTGATAATCTTATAGATGAAGAAAAGGTGACGGAGTATTCTGTAAACCCTTCTCCGGTTCGAGGCGTTATTTTCGATTCAGGAGAAACCAGCCGAATTAACATTGCAAATTTTATGGCAAGATTAGCTTACAGCGATTTCCTTTGGAAGAAGTGGAAGGGGCAAATGCCGGTGATTAATAACTAAGACGTCATCCCGAATTCATTTCGGGATTTTTGTAAAGGTTGATTTTCTGTTTAAGAAAATGTAGAACAAGGCTTGTCTCCCTACAGATCCTGAAACAAGTTCAGGATGAGTAGAAATATATGTTGCGTAACAACTCTGTTACATATATATTCGTAACCAATTTGTTACATTTTAAAAATTAACTTCGATATGCGACGAGATGTATTTCAGGCAATTGCTGATCCGGTTCGACGGGAGATCATTGATATTCTTTCTGAAGAGCCATTGAATTTGAATGCTATTGCTGAAAAATTTGATATAAGTCGCCCGGCAATTTCGCGTCACATCAAAATTCTAAATGAATGTGGATTGGTAGCCATTGAGCAGCAAGGTAGAGAGCGTTTTTGCATTATCAAACCCGATACATTGTCAGAAATTGCCAATTGGATCGATCCTTTCAGAGAGTTATGGGAGCAAAGACTAGATTCTTTTGAAGTGTACTTAGAACAAATTCAATCAAAACAAACCTCAGAAAAGAATGACAAATAACGCTGAAGCCAAAGATCCGAGAGTATCGACTATGATTCGAACTTTTAAAGCTCCACGACAATTAGTGTGGAATGCCTGGACACAGGCTGAACATTTAGTGAATTGGTGGGGACCAAAGGGCATGAACACCAAAGTTGAAGAACTAGATTTTAGAGAAGGTGGTTCTTGGAAATATATAATGAAAATGCCCGATGGAAATGATTTCACCACCGAAGGGACTTTTATCGAAATTAAAGAGCCGGAGAAATTGGTTACCAGCGCTGACTTTAAACCAATGACAGTTGATGTAGTTCTTACAGTTCTCTTTGAAGATTTGGGAGATCAAACCAAAATGACTTTCTCGGTGACTCATAAAACTGAAGAATATCGCAAGCAACAAGAAGAAATGGGTTTTAAAAATGGCTGGGGTTCTACTTTCGATCGTTTAGAGAGCCATTTGGAGGCGTAATAAGAGAAATTATTTTCTCTAAGTTCATTAAGTTTATTCTATATCAAAGCATAAATAATTCAACAAAATGAGATCAATCTTACTGTTCATCTTTTGCATTGTGTTTATTCAAAGTCACTCGCTTTATGCTCAAAACGATAAAGTAATCACTGACAAGAAGCCTTTTGTAATTGGAGAAACGATAGAGTTTTATTCCGATATTTTAAGCGAAAATAGAACGCTTAATATCTATTTGCCCAATGGGTATAATCCCGAGGAATTACAAAAATATCCAGTGATTTATTTATTGGACGGATCGGCGGGTGAAGATTTTATACACATTGCAGGATTGGTTCAGTTTGGCTCTTTTCCATGGATAGAACTTATTCCGGAAACCATTGTTGTTGGAATTGGAAACGTAGATAGGAGAAGAGACTTTACGTATCCGACTACCATAGAAATAGATAAAAAAGATTTCCCCACTGCAGGTGCTTCCGAAAATTTCATTCAATTTATAGAAAGTGAACTTCAGCCGTTGATCCAAAAGCAGTACAAAACCAATGGGCAGCGTAGCATTATTGGTCAGTCGTTGGGCGGACTATTAGCTACAGAGATTTTATTCAAAAAGCCGAATTTATTCGATAACTACATTATTGCGAGTCCCAGCTTGTGGTGGGATGATCAATCGTTGCTATCTTGGGAACCAGCAATGTATGAAAGTGAGAAGTCTATTTATGTAGCAGTGGGAAAGGAGGGAGAGATCATGGAGAGAGATGCGAATAGTTTATACAAAAAGCTAAAAGCAGAACCCCGAAAAAATACCACGCTACACTTTGAATTCTTTGAAGAACAAGATCATGGTGATGTATTGCATTTAGCCGTTTATGATGCCTTTGAGAAGATATTTAGGAAAGAGGAGTAATTAGCAGATAGTGACTGTTGTCATCCCGAAGTGGGAAATACTCTTTAAGGAAAAGGTTTATAACACGAGGGATCTCAAATAATAGAACTACTCAGAGATTTGATTCATTTGAGACCCTTCGGCGTATTCTGATACAAACCTAACACTTAATTTTTCCCGCTCAGGGTGACAACACTCACTTAACTAATAAGAAGAGATGACAGTTCGTGGCAGGTATTGTTCAAGTAAGATGTGGATAACTTTGTTGAAATAAAGTTTATAAATAACAGAGCATTATAGCTATAACTTTATTACAATAACATTAATTGAACATATATATTATTAAGTAAAAGTATAACATGAAAAAACTAGTTTATCATCTGACAGGTCTGACTATCTGGTCTTTAACTTTTTTGAAGCTGTTTGTTATTGATTATGACTCTCTGTTTATTATTAGTTTCTTTCCGGATTATTATTGGATTTTAAACTACAAGTTAATCCTAATTAGTTTTTCAATTCTTTCAACTTGGATAATATTAGGTAATGAAGAATTCCTAAAATTTTTTTCATTCATATTATTCTATCCAATCATTTTGCTTTTTTGGAGCATTCCAAAACTATTTTTAATGAAGAGGAAATGGTTTTTAATCTTTTCATACATAAGCGTAATTATATCAACAGTTTCAAATTTCAAGAGAAATCTGATTTTATTTACTTTATTTAGCCTGTGCACTATTCTGATAATAGAGTTCAATAATGTATACGTATTGTATACAAGTATTACGATACTATTATTAATAAATCTATTTGTCTTGCTAAGAAAAGTCTACTTTGCATTTAGCCCATCTGCCATTTTTTCGATTAATACTAAATCAATAGTTTCATTTTTAAATGAAAAAGATCTCGTTCAAAATTTAATAAAAGATGAGAATACCCAAGATAGTAAAGAGACAAATACTGAAACTGAAATAGTAGAATTGGAGAAGGAGAAAGATATACCAGATAATGTTCCAATATTATTAGTTATAAATAGAAGCTTGTTTTTTGCTGCAGAAAAACTGAAAAGATTCAGAGAAAGCAGGGTGTATATCGTATTCTTTATTCTAGGATTATTATTTACTTTCTTTTTAAGCTCATTAATTTTTGGTTTTATCAATTATGGACTTTATAAAATTGATCCTTCCGCATTTATAATTTCTGGATCAGAAAACTATTTTATGTTTCTTTATTATAGTTTTAATGCTTTAATAATCAACTCGATTTCTTCTATCGAGCCTAGTTCTGCCTTATCAATGACTATAAATATGATTCAAATAATTTATGGTATAATTTTAGTAGTAATTTTAATAGGTATTCTTGTTTCAGTTAATACTCAAAGGTATAGAGATGACATTGATCAAGTTATTTATGCTTTTGATAATCAAAGTTCAAAAGTAGAAAAAGCTATGGAAATAAAATTTAAAATGAATATAAAACAGGCTATAGAAGAGTTAGACAGAGCTAAACATAGTTTTATCGAACTTTTAAAATATTTAGATCCAGAGCAGTAGATTAAAAACCTGTGAAACTTTCCCCAACCTAGCACAAGCGTCCGCTTGTGCAGACTTCTATTTCAAGATTGTATCCAAACGAAACGCTTGAAGTAGATTTTGGGAATTGTATATTTTCCTTGTTCCGTAGCTCTGCTGCGGAATGCAAAACTGAAGCTCTGCTTCAACCCTCAACGCAAATCCTTCGCTTCTTGGCTTGATAGTAAAGAAAAATTGTCCAAACGAGAAAACTCATTCCATAATTTCGACCTCACCAACCTCTCCTTCTCAAGGAGAGGCTTGTCACCGTTGAAATGATCCTGTTCTAGATCAAAGAGTCCTCCTCCTACTGTAGGAGGAGACAGAGGAGGTCACACGTCCGACATCTTGGTTTTGTTCCGGGATTTGTAAAGATTAGAACGTTGATACACAAAGATATATAACAAAGCTGTTTCCTCTACAGATGCTGAATTAAGTTCTGCATGACGAGATCGATGAACTAAGCTTACCTTAAGAATTAAATTTGCGTAACAATCCCCCAACCCAGTGCAAACTTCCCACTTGTGCGGTTTTGGTAAAAAAAGAAGTACTTTAGTTTGGGTTAAAAGAGAAACAATTTCTACTAAATCTGCTATCAGTAAGAAAGCAATCACAAAATAATTAGCATGAAAAACATCTCAATTTTATTGATCACTTTAATGGTTCTATTTAACGGGTGTAAACAAGAGAAAACCCAAGAAAAGGTTCCTGTAATTGATAGTCATACAAGTCAAAATTCTGTTGACTGGGCAGGAACCTATAGCGGAATGCTACCATGTGCTGATTGTGATGGTATAGAAACAACACTAGAGCTGACGAATGATAATGAGTTTATCTTACGCCAAAGATATGAAGGCAAAAGTGATGAGGTTTTCGAAGAAAAAGGAATGTTTGAATGGAATGAATCTGGTTCAGAAATATCTCTATATATTGAAGATGAAGAACCAAAATTCCACCAATACAAAGTTGGCGAAAACAAATTATTTAAGCTTGATTCTGAAGGTAATCGTATTGAAGGTGAACTAAGTGAATTTTATATCTTAACGAAAGAATAAGACTTCAAAGCGGTAGGTTTAGTCTACCACCATCTCATCCTTAACATCCTTCAATTCTTCAGGAATAGATTCTTTGATGGTTTCTACAAAGGCACTTACAATATTTTGCTTCAAAAACTCACGGCTATAGACCAATCTGATCTTTCTAGTTGGAACAGGATCCATGAATTCTTTGATCACTCCGTTTGCGCAACGAGTGTCATGATCTTGCATGGCAAGGTATGGCATCAGCGTAACGCCAAAGTTTTGCTCTACTAGTCGTTTCAATGTTTCGAGATTTCCACTTTCAAAAGAAATATTCGAGTGAATGAGTTTGTCGTTGTTTTGCTTACACAATTTGATCGTTTGATCACGGAAACAATGCCCTTCATTTAACAACCAAAGGTCTTGAGAATAGAGGTCGTCAATGCATAGTTTGTCTTTTGAAGTAAACTCATGTCCCGGTGAAAGGTATCCTAAAAATGGTTCTGAGAAGAGCTCATGCTCATAAATATGCTGGCTCGTCGAAGTAGCAATAATCCCGACATCAAAATGATCTTCTTGTAATCCTTCCAGTACTTCGCTGGTAAGTGCTTCTTCGAAAACAAGCTTTACATTTGGGTGTTTTTCAGAAAAAGGCTTTAAGAAAAGAGGCACTAAGTAAGGCGCTATAGTTGGAATGATACCTACACGGAAAGAACCACGTAACTCTCCATCATTTACCGACACCATGTCTTCAATATGCTTAGATCCGCTCAAGATTACTTTTGCTTGCTCAATGATCTGCTCTCCCATCGATGTTGGAACCACTGGCGATTTTGATCGGTCAAAAATCAGCACACCAAGTTCATCTTCCAACTTCTGTATTTGCATACTAAGTGTAGGCTGGGTGATGTAAATATTTTGTGCAGCGGTGGCAAAGTGTCTGTACTTGTCTACAGCAACGATATACGAAAGTTGAGTAAGGGTCATAGCAAAAATTTAGTTAGAAAGAATCTAATCACTTCTGAGAAGAAAATCCGTTTCGAATCTGTAACGTTTTTATAAAAGAAGACCTTCAATAAATATTCGATATCTATGAAACACAACTATTAATTTTTTGGCGATATGATTATACTCGGATATGTATTTAATCTTCGATACCGAGACTACCGGACTTCCTCAAAATTTTTCTGCACCCATCACAGATCTTGAAAACTGGCCAAGGTTGGTTCAGCTTGCATGGCAGCATCATGATGAAACAGGGAAGCTACTCTCAAGCGGGAATTTTATAGTTAAGCCTGAAGGGTTTACTATTCCTTATAATTCTGAAAAGATCCATGGAATCTCTACTAAGCGAGCGCAGGAAGAAGGTGAAGATCTGGAATTTGTACTCCACGAATTTAGAAAAGCCATTGATGAAGCTCATTTTTTAATTGGGCACAATGTAGGCTTTGATGAGAAAGTAATGGGAGCTGAGTTTCTTAGGAAGAAGATTCCATCGGCGATCATGGACAAAAATAAGATCGATACCAAAGACGATGGTACCAATTATTGTAAGATCGAAGGTGGACGAGGATATAAATGGCCTACGCTTACAGAGCTACACTGGAAATTATTTGATAAAGGATTCGAAGACGCTCATGATGCAGCCGCAGATGTAGAAGCAACTGCTCGAATTTTTCTTGAAATGGTTCGCTTAGGAGTTACAACGGTTAATTTCCCATTAGCAGCCAAGCTGTATCAAAGTTCTGCAAGCTACATGGTTCGGGAAAACTATATCGACTTAAGGTCACCGTCTCGAATTAAAAAAAAAGATGAGGAAGTAGAAACCTCCGAGTCTAGTGATTCAGAAGTCGAACTCAATGTTGAGATCGATGAAAATATTCAATTCACACATTTACATTGCCATTCAAAGTTTTCGGTGCTGCAGGCAACAGCGGGTATAAAAGAGCTAGTTGCTAAAGCAAAGAGTGAAGGAATGTCGGCGGTCGGACTTTCCGATTTAGGCAATATGTATGGTGCGTTTTCATTTGTAGCTGCAGCAAATGATGCGGGCATAAAACCAATTGTCGGGTGTGAATTTTATGTAGTGGAAGATCGCCACCAAAAGAAATTTACCAGAGACAATAGAGATAAGAAGTATCAGATTCCGATCTATGCTAAAAATCAAAATGGATATAAGAATTTAGCCAAACTCAGCTCTATTGGTTTTATAGAGGGATATTACTACAAATTTGCTCGTGTTGATAAAGAAGCGATCAAAGAGTATGCGGAAGATCTGATCTGTTTAAGTGGGGGAATCCGTGGTGAGCTCGCTGATTTGATCTTGAATAAAGGGGAAGAGTATGCTGAAGAAGCATTACTCTGGTGGAAAGATGTATTTGGAGATGATTTTTATCTGGAAGTGATCAATCACAATTTGGATGAGGAGCACAAGGTAAATGAAGTTTTTAAAGAGTTCTCCAAAAAGCATAATGTAAAACTGGTAGCTTCCAATAATGTATTCTATTTAGAAAAAGAAGATTCAGAAGCACACGATGCACTAATTTGTATTGACGATGGGAAACTAAAAAGTACTCCTATTGGTAGAGGTAAAGACTTCCGTTGGGGATTTCCGAATAATGAGTTCTATTTCAAGACAACCGATGAAATGATAGCTCTGTTTCCGGATATGCCGGAAGCAATTTTAAATGCACAGGAGATCGTTGATAAGGTTGAGCCAATTAAGCTTTCCAGGGATGTAATTCTTCCAAATTTTGAACTTCCTGAAGGCTTTGAAACAGAAGATGAATATCTAAAACATCTTACACTTGAAGGTGCACAACCCCGCTATCCAGACTTTACGGATGAGGTAAAAGATAGGATCGAACTAGAGCTTGGTATTATCTCAGATATGGGTTTTGCAGGTTATTTCCTGATCGTTCAGGATTTTATTGCAGCTGCTCGTGAAATGGGAGTATATGTAGGTCCCGGACGTGGTTCGGCCGCAGGTTCGGTAGTAGCCTATTGCACCGGAATTACAAATATTGATCCACTCAAATACGATCTTCTTTTTGAGCGTTTCCTGAATCCGGAACGTATTTCCATGCCGGATATTGATATTGATTTCGATGATGATGGCCGCCAAAAGGTGATAGAATACGTAGTAAATAAATATGGCAAAGATCAGGTAGCTCATATTATAACGTTTGGATCTATGGCAGCACGCTCTTCGGTTCGTGATGTTGCTCGTGTGTTAGATCTTCCACTTTCGGATGCAGATCGGTTAGCCAAATTAGTACCCGAACGTCCCGGTACTTCATTGGATGACGCTTTTGGAGAAGTTAAAGAGCTTAAAGATATAAAAGCCGGCGAAGATCTACAGGCAGAAACTTTGAAAATGGCTCATGTACTGGAGGGTTCGGTTCGAAATACGGGAATCCATGCAGCCGGTGTAATTATAGCTCCTGATAAACTTACCGAATACATTCCAGTAAGTACGGCGAAAGATGCTGAACTCTATGTTACTCAGTTTGATGGAAGCGTAATTGAAAATGCAGGAATGCTTAAGATGGATTTCTTGGGATTGAAAACCCTTTCCATCTTGAAAACAGCTATTGGGTACGTAAAAGAGAATTTTGGCAAAGAGTATGATCTGGATGACATTCCTCTCGATGACGAAAAAACGTATAAGTTATATCAACAGGGTGGCACGTTAGGAACTTTCCAGTTTGAGAGTGAAGGGATGCGGAAGTATCTAAAAGATTTGAAGCCAACTACGATAAATGATCTGATTGCGATGAACGCATTGTATCGCCCGGGACCGATGCAGTTTATCCCAGATTACATTAAACGTAAGCATGGCAAAGAAAAAGCTGAATACGATCATGAATTGATCAAAGATATTTTAGAGCCGACGTTTGGTATTATGATCTATCAGGAGCAGATCATGAATGTGGCACAGAAAATGGGTGGTTACACACTTGGTGGTGCAGATTTGCTTCGTCGTGCGATGGGTAAGAAAAAGCACGAAGTGATGGAGGCTGAAAAGCCAAAATTCGTTGAAGGAGCTCAAGCTCAAGGCGTAGATGAGAAAACAGCGATCTCAGTTTTTGAGAAGATGCAGATGTTTGCCAGCTACGGATTCAACAAATCTCACTCTGCGGCATATTCGGTAGTTGCTTATCACACCATGTATTTCAAGGCCAATTATCCGGCAGAATATATGGCATCAGTGATGAGCCATAATATGAGTGACATCAAGAAAGTAGCGTCGTTTATAGAAGAGTGTCATCGATTAGGGATAGAAGTAGATCCCCCAAATATTAATACTGCTCGTGGAAAATTTGTAGCCAAAGATGGTCGAGTTCAATATGGAATGTCTGCCATAAAAGGGGTCGGTTCATCAGCTATAAAGCAAATTGTTGTGGAAAGAGAATCGAATGGTTTGTTCAAGAGTATTTTTGATTTTGCTGCTCGAATAGATTCACGAGTATGTAATAGAAGAACATTAGAAAGTTTGATTGCTGCCGGTGCTTTTGATGAGTTAGATGACAACCGTGCTCAGCTCATGATGGGAGTGGAAGACATTTTACAGTACGGCGCTCGTAAGCAAGAAGAAGATCGTTTGAGCCAAGTAAATATGTTTGGTGGCGGAGCTGGTGGAGGAATGTCTCAAGAGCCTAAGCTAAAACCTGTTCCAAAATGGAGTAGTATTGAACGTTTGAATAATGAGCGAGAGTTGATCGGGTTTTACTTGAGTGGACATCCATTGACTAAATATGAAGAAGACATCAAATTATTTGGACGGCAAAACTTAAGTGATGAGTCGATGAATAAATTGCAGCATGAATCAACCATTCGGTTCATCGCAATTATAACGAGCAAGCGTCAAATTACCGATAAGAAGGGGAGACCGATAGCATTTCTTCAGGTGGAGGATTTACATTCGTCGATGGAGTTAGCTGTTTTTAGTAAACAATTCGATCAATTTTCAGCATTACTGGAAGTAGATAATGTGGTGTATATTTCAGGCAAATTTGTGAAGCGAGAACGGGGAGATAGCGTGATCGTAAATAATATTGAACGCGTTGAGAATCTTCGAGAAAAGCATCAGGATAATCTAAACTTAAAACTACAGATCGATACAGCTACACTTGACGAAGAAGCTTTGAATAAAATGGAGACACTTTTCACTACCAACAGAGGAAGTACGATGGTGAAAATGACCGTTCATAGTAAAGAAGCGAACGGACCAATTAAGATGAATTTGAGAAATTTTGTGGTCGATCCAACTCCTGAGCTTTTAAAAGGGTTAAGGGATGTTTTAGGGGAAGAAAGTGTTGAGTTGGTAATGGGTGCTTCATAAAGGGGTACGATGATCGTGATAATTACAAACAATGTGACTAGTTAGGAGAATTATTCGCATATTATGCCCAGCGCATAACGACATTAATTTAATTTTTTGAACAATGGGAAAAGCATTAGAATTTACAGATGGCAACTTCGAATCAGAAGTTCTAAACTCAGATACACCAGTTTTGGTTGATTTCTGGGCAGAATGGTGTGGCCCTTGCCGCATGATTGGACCGGTAGTAGAAGAAATGGCTGGTGAATACGATGGTAAAGCAAAAATTGGAAAAGTAAACGTTGACAACAATCCTGAGATTTCTGTGAAGTACGGAATTAGAAGTATTCCTGCTTTATTGATTTTTAAGAATGGTGAAGTTGTAGATCAAATCGTTGGAGCTGTTCCAAAGCCACAACTTACTAAGCAATTGGATGCTCAAATAGCATAATTGTATTTGATCGTTTAAAGATTTTAAAGCCATTCTGAATTATTCAGGATGGCTTTTTTTATGATGATTGTTCCTGTTCGAAGAGCTGAATTTCTAAAGGTAATGTAAGTAAAAAGTCTATGGAAGAACTTAATCAAGTAGAGCCTTTAGGCTCGTCTTTGTAACAATAAACGAGATTTGTACTAATAACAATGAATCTGTACTCAGTCCTTCTTCTTAGCCAGATACCAAATTCCCCAGCATAAACCGACAATGGCTAAAGCAAGTCCAAAGCCCCCAAGAAAAGTCCATAGTAAATAAGGCGTAATGATACTTACCACAATTCCGGTAATAGCTTTAACGGGTGAGGCAGCAACTCCGGCAGCTCCAAGAAATGATTTTAATACACGTGCTAATCTTGCTAACATAATGTCTCCTTGTTTATAAACTTGTGGAGAGTACGGGGTAAGATGGAAAAAGATTCATTTTGAGTTAGAAGGAAAAGTCATTTCTTGTCTAATGGGAGGGATCTAAATAGTAAAACACGGATGAGCTGCTATAAAAACCAAGATTCCGGCATTCGCTACGGAATGACAGATTATCATCAAGCCAAAGCAAGAATATCTTCTTCCTTATAGTTCATCAGGATTTCTAGAATAGGATCCATGGTAGAATGTTCCATTAGCATCATACGGAGCTTCTTAGCGTTTCTCATTCCTTTGAGATATTGCCCGTAATGCTTTTTCATAACAATTACGCCGTATTTTTCGCCTTGGTGCTCTACAGATAACCGCAATTGCTTGGCGCAAATTTCAAGTTTTTCATCTAGAGAAGGTTCAGGAAGTAATTCACCTGTTTCTAAATAATGGCGAGATTGCTCAAAGATCCAAGGATTACCAATAGCACCGCGACCAATCATCACACCATCTACACCTGTATCATCAAACATTTTTTTTGCTAATTCAGGAGAAGTAACATCGCCGTTTCCAATAATTGGGATTTCTAGCCCTGGAGTATTTTTGAGTTTTTTTAACCAGCTCCAATCCGCATCCCCTTTATATTTTTGGCAGCGTGTACGAGCATGAACAGTAAGAGCTTTTACTCCAATTCGTTGAAGCATCAATGCTACTTCTTGGATTTTGATTGTGTCATCATCCCAGCCCAATCTGGTTTTAACAGTAACCGGCTTGTTTGGTACGGCGTCAACTACGGTTCCTGCCATTCGCTCCATCATGTCAATATCTTTTAAACATGCAGCGCCGGCGCCTTTCTTAACGACTTTATAAACCGGACAACCAAAATTGATATCAACTACATCAGGGTTGTTGTTCAAAGCAACTTGAGCAGCACCATGCATTGCTTCTTCACGTCCGCCAAAAATCTGAATACCAAATGGGCGCTCAATTTCATTGTAGCTCATTTTATGGAGTGCAATATCAGAGTCTCGAATCAGTGCTTCCGAACTAATGAATTCAGTAAATACAATATCAGCACCTTTCTCTCTACATATTTGACGAAATGGAGAATCCGTGACGTCTTCCATTGGAGCTAAGAAAAGCGGTTTTTCCGGTAAATTTATTTGATCAATTTTCATGATTCAAAGATAAGAAATGTAAATCGAAATTTTGAATGCCGATTTTATAAAGCGGGTTAGTCATTTCGTTGATTAACTGCTATATTTTAGGCTTTATAATTAATATCAAATTTAGAGTACTATGTCACTTGGAACAAAGAGTATAGAAGAACTTTTAGGGGATGAAGCGTCTTACTTGCTAAACCATACCAGCCAAACCATTAAAAAAGACCGTTTGATCAAGCCATCCGGTAATTACGTAGATGAAGTTTGGTATCATTCTGATAGAAATAACAGAGTGTTAGGGAATCTGCAATGGTTGCTTGATAATGGAAGACTTGGCGGAACAGGATACGTTTCAATCTTACCCGTAGATCAGGGTATCGAGCATTCAGCTGGAGCTTCTTTTGCAAAAAATCCGGATTACTTTGATCCCGAAAATATTATCAACCTTGCAATAGAGGCAGGTTGTAATGGTGTAGCTTCTACTTTTGGTGTACTTGCGTCAATGTCGCGTAAATATGCGCATAAAATTCCATTTATTGTTAAGATCAATCACAATGAATTGTTGACATATCCGAATACATTTGATCAGATCATGTTCGGTAATATCGAACAAGCATACAATATGGGTGCGGCTGCAGTTGGTGCAACCATCTATTTTGGTTCTGAAGAGTCTAGTAGACAAATTCAAGAAGTTGCGGAAGCATTTGCATATGCACACGAACTAGGATTAGCAACAATTCTTTGGTGCTACACTAGAAATGGTGCTTTTAAAGTTGATGGAGTAGATTACCATACTTCAGCTGATCTAACAGGTCAGGCAAACCATATTGGTACAACTCTTGGAGCCGATATTATCAAGCAAAAATTACCAACTAATAATGGTGGTTACAACGCATTGAATACCGGCGATTCTAGCTATGGTAAGTTAGATGAGCGTATTTATACGGAATTAACTTCTGACCACCCAATTGATTTAGCTCGTTACCAAGTAATAAACTGTTTTGCAGGTAGAGCAGGTTTAATTAACTCAGGTGGTGCTTCAGGTGCTAATGATTTTGCTGATGCTGTAAAAACCGCAGTTGTAAACAAAAGAGCCGGTGGAATGGGATTAATTAGTGGTCGTAAAGCATTCCAAAGACCAATTAAAGAAGGCGTTAAGTTACTGAACATGATCCAAGATGTTTATTTGGATGATGAGATAACTTTAGCATAGTTCATTCGTAGGAAGTTTCGCCCTGTCGATTTACGGCAGGGCTTTTTTTATCAAACTAATTAGAAAATCGAGTATTTGAGTTCCGAGGCGGTAAATAACACAAAGCCACAAAATTTTATTTCAAGGAAGTATTTAATTATTTCTATTGGACTAAGTGTAGCTACAATGGCTGGCGTTATTTGGTATACCTATACGCCGGGAGTACTCACTCACTTGGCTCCAAAAAGATTACCTGGACTATTCATTGCTTTGGTGGTGTCTTTTATGAGGGTATGGTTTTCGGCAGCAAAGATTCGATTTCTTTCAGAGAAACAGATAGGTTGGTTAGCTTCTTTTAGAGTAATGCTAGCTTGGGATTTCACTTCAGCTGTATCTCCATCAACTATTGGTGGGGCTCCAATGGCAACTTATGCCATGACAAAAGAAGGAATGAAACTCGGTTCTGCAACTGCTATTGTGCTATATGGAGTATTGCTCGATCAGATTTGGTTTGCAACAGCCATTCCAATTTTATTGATAGGAGGTATTTTTTATGAAGTAGTACCTCCTGAAATTGGTCTTCTTGGTGAGGCATCAATGGTAATTCTGTATGGTTCTTTGTTAGCTTATGCAGGGCTGTTGGCTTATGGTGTTCTTATAAATCCTGCGGCTATAAAAAAAGTAGTTTTATTTGTACTTAGAATTCCTTTTTTAAGAAAGTACAAAGATAAAATAGCTGTAGAAGTAGAAAATCTAGAAGAATATGCACATCAGTTAAGAAAGAAGCCTCCAAGTTTTTTATTCAAAGCTTTTGCACTTTCAACAATGTCATGGATCTGTAGAATTGCGTTAGCAACTATTGTAATTCTAAGTTTACTACCTGCACCTGAAATTTTATCAGCTCTACGTAGTTTGGCAATGAACTTAGCATTTCTTGTAGTTCCAACTCCGGGAGGAAGTGGTGGTGTTGAAGGTTTATTTGTTCTATTTCAAGGACCGTTGATTTCACGACCTTCATTTATTGGTTTAGCTGTTTTTTTATGGAGAATTATCAGCTACTACATCAGCATCGCTTTTGGAATGATGGCAACAACCTGGTATATCAACCGCTCAGTGGTAGAAAGTCAAAGTAATAACGATTGATTTGGCTAAACAGAGAATACAATTTGAGTGTAACAATTGCGGTCATACTTCAGCTAAATGGCTAGGAAGTTGTCCTTCTTGTGGTAAATGGAATACTTTTGAAGAGTCAAAAATTGAATCAAAAAAGGTAGCTCACAAAGCAAATGTTGAAGGATTAGACCGAGTAGAAAAACCACAAAAGTTAGCGGATGTTGAGACCTCTGAGAATTCTAGGTTTCTGAGTAACATAAAAGAGTTTGATCGAGTATTAGGCGGTGGATTTCTTCATGGAGCCTACATACTTATAGGTGGAGAGCCTGGAGTAGGTAAAAGTACACTAACACTTCAAATTGCTAAATCTAATCCTGACTTAAAGATCTTGTATTGTGCAGGAGAAGAATCTGCCGGACAAATAAAACAGAGAGCAAAAAGGCTCGGAGTTAAATCAGACAAATTGTTGGTTTATAATGAAACTCAGATCAATAAAATTATTGATGAGGTTCAAAAAGTAACTCCTGATCTACTAATTGTAGATTCAATTCAAACGGTATATAGAACCGAACTACAAAGTATGCCGGGAAGCATTCAACAAGTAAAAGAATGTGCAGCACTTTTCCAGCAATTGGCGAAGAAAAAGAATATTACGACGGTTGTAATTGGCCATGTTACAAAAGAGGGAGACATCGCTGGACCTCGTGTTCTTGAGCATATGGTAGACACCGTACTTCAATTTGAAGGGGATAAGAATTATACATACCGGCTGTTACGTAGTTTAAAAAACAGATTTGGTCCCGCGCAAGAGGTAGGTGTTTTTGAAATGAAGGAAGATGGATTGATCGAAGTTTCAAATCCCTCAGAGTTATTTATTTCAGATAAAACAGAAGGTGTAAGCGGAAATGCGATTGTATGTACTATGGAAGGCTCAAGACCGCTATTGATAGAGGTTCAAGCATTGGTATCACCCTCTGCTTATGGAACGCCTCAACGGACTTCAAATGGGTTTGACCGAAATCGTTTGGCATTACTGCTAGCTGTACTTGAAAAAAGAGCTGGTTACGGTTTCTCGAATCATGATGTATACTTAAATATTGCAGGTGGTTTCAGATTAAATGATCCGGCGGGAGATTTAGGAGTTTGTTGTGCTTTAGCTTCAAGCTTAACAGATAAGCCTATCAATCAAAGAACAGCATTTATTGGAGAAGTAGGCTTAGGTGGTGAAGTAAGAACGGTTCCTCATATTGAACAGAGAAAAAAAGAAGCTTCAAAATTAGGATTCAGCAATTCGATTGTACCTCAGGGAAAAGGTTCAGAGGGTGTTAGGTACGTAAAAGAAGCCATAAAAAAAGCCCTTGGATAAAATCCAAAGGCCTTAGTTATTATATTAATTACTAGCGGCATTACTTTCTATTTCAGTAGCTAAGAAAGATCCTTCAAATGTTAATGTACGAAGACTGTCACTTGAATAAGTATTTTGTGAACATCCATATATTGGTGATGGGCGATAACCATTTAGTTCTTTTAAGCCCAAATTAAATGTCCCATTTAAGGACCCGTCGGAATCTTTTTTAATTTCGATAGTTCCTGAATCACCTGAAAAAGGAACAGCACATTTACCATTAGGGAAAAGGAGAGTATTTGATTGACTTAAGGAGTCCTGGTCAAAGTTTTTTGAAAAAACTAAACTAGAGTCAAAATCGTGTATTATAAAAATATCTGTACTAGGACAAATATCATCGGCATTACAATCTGTTTCGATATAAAATTTTATGTAATTGTCATTAGATTCATTGTACGTAATTTCTCCATCTAACTTAGATGTCTCACCTTCTAGCGTATAGGTTGCTTCAAATGGATTTGGGATCTTTTCTCCCACAGAACCTGCGCTACAAGCAATAAAAAGCATTAATAGAAGTGGATATAATTTTTTCATATTCGTAAGTAGAGTATTTGAAGTTAGATACAATGTAGCACTTTGAAATATAAAGTCAATAAAAAAGCCCTTGGATAAAATCCAAAGGCTTAAATCTGTGATGTCAACTAGAACTAATAGTTCTCTCGTTGACGGCGACGTTGTTCGCGAACAGCTTTTTTCATAGCTTCGCGACGCTCTAAAGAAGGTTTTGTAAACTGCTGTCGATCTTTATATTCATTAAGAATACGAGAACGAGTAATGAGTTTTTTAAACCTGTTTATCGCACGTTCAACACTTTCGTTGTCTTTAACTTCAACACCTAGCATTGAGCCTCACTTCCTTTCGTTTGTTTTTTGTTCCCATAATTGGGAACTCTAAATATAAGAATAATTTTGGTTGAATCGAAGAGTTAGTAAATGAAACTATTTATAACTCTACTTTATATTTCCTGATAAGATCACCCTCAGTTTCACTACTAAAAATAGAGTAAATATAATCACCGTCTATGTGTTGAATATTGTCTTCTATAGAGAGCATGAACTTACCTAACGCTTTTCCATCCAGATCTAAAACAGCAATTTCTTTACCTGACTCATTAGTATCAGTTAATAGCCATATCTTATCTGAAGAAGTCCACATATTCTGATAAGGAGGTTTGATACTCCCAACTCTTTGAGCAATGTCAGATTTAGTTTTCCCCTCGAGCTCTCTAAGACTGTACTCAAGATCTGCATCAGTAATTTCTCTTTCTTTTATATTCAACGGAATTGTTTTCTGAACAGAATGATCGTTGTCATAGATCTTAGCAAAACCACTATCCACTCTGGCTATAATATAACTGCCATCATCAAACATGCTGATCCGATCGATGAAACGGTAGGGGACTGCATTGATGGAGATTCCACCGTTTGATGTTTGTTCAATGTGAGGATAAGAGGTTTTTAAACCAAATAATGAGTCAGACATAACTGACCCATCAGCATTAATAATCCCAAATGTGTTAGTTCGATAGTCATCAACATTTTGTAAATATCTTGTAATATCACGAATCACTAATTGTTTAGAGGCTAAATATTGACCTGGTTTCAATTCAGAGAATATGCTGAAAGAGTTGCCATTTTGGTCAAGTTTTTCATCTGAAATAAATTCTATCATTCCATCTGAGGTTGCTCCGAATTTCATGATTGTGCCACTGGAAGAGGTAACTAAAAGTGTATCATTCCCTAAGTTCTTTAAGCTAAAAAATCCGGATACTTCTCCGGGACCTTGTCCTTCTTTCGCAACTCTGCCTCGATAATTGCCATCGGTATCAAATTGTTCAATGGATACATTTCCACGATCAGCAACAATAATATCACCGTTAGATGTCACAACAAGTGATGTGAGGTTTCCGGGTAAAAAGTCTTCACTTTCCCCAATCTCCAATTCGGTTGTAAAGTTTAATGTATTTAAAGTCGCATAATCTATTTCTTGCACAGTGCTATTTTGATCAGTGTTAGAGCAGCTGATTATTAAAGTGGAGACGAATATCAGATAGGCAAAGGAAGTGAGTTTCATAGCTTATTTTGTATTTCGAGATTCAATTCCCATACCAAAAAGTGCAAAATCATATTTAGCGGGATCATTTGAATCTAGTATAGTTAGTTGTTTATTTAGTAATAAGACGCACTTCCAGTTGTTTTGGTTGTAAGTGATAATATTTAGTTTTCTTGCTTGTCGGGCGACGTGTACATCAAAAGGAATTTTTAATTCGGATGTCGGCATAAAATTCATGATGCCTGTGTCAACCGGGCCGTCTCTTAAACACCACCGTAGATACATATATAAACGTTTACAGGTACTATTTTTCTCAGAATTAGATATATGCTTTCTTGTTCTAGCGGGAATTTCAGGATGGATGGCAAAGAACTCTTCATTGAATACAGCGATCAATTCTCGATCCTGATTTTTTGATTTCTGATAACACATCTCCCAAAACCCTTCAAAGTCTTTATACTCTTTTACGATGGACTGCAGTGTTTTTATCAACCAGTAGATATCAATGGGCTTAAAGGTTCGGTGCTTAAACCCATCTAGTTTTGGGGTATCACTTTCACTAAAATTTAGTACAAACTCAGTGGGTTTGTAATCCATTCTTTTGAGTAGATCATCCACTTTATTGATCACAATGTCTCGCCGACCCCAAGCCATGATCGCAGCAAAAAAACCGGCAATTTCTCTATCGGTTTTATCTTCAAAAGCATACATGAATTGAATAGGATCGTTATCGATGAATCCAGGTTGCTCTATTCGTTCAACAAATGCATCCAGTTCAGGTTTTAATTCTAGAAGTTTCTTTTTGGATAAAGGGCGGGGCATTAATCAGAATTCGGATTGTAGTTGAATAGGTAACTTATACAGCTTTGTTCGATTATAAAAGTGGGTTTGTTTATCAGGACTATCCATTTTGATCATTTCGTTTTACTTTAAAAAATATTCAGTTACTAATTACGATAGCATTAGAAATATAAACGAATCGACTTTCTTCAACTTTGTTAATTTTTCCTTCTAAAATAACTCGAGTACCAGGTTTCGTTTGAAATAAACGTTCTTTTTCATTTCCATTTTTTAGAGAGGCAAAGACCAACCCAGCCCCTTCACTATTACAGGTTTTACTCGATTCCAATGTTATTTCTTTGGAACCTATTGCATAAGTAAACCCGTCAAAAATTCCTTCTATGCGAACTCTTGAATTAGTTGATTTTTGAGCTGCTTCACATACGGTTACGGTAGTTAAAGATTTTTGGGGTACAGCTTTTGATTCATCCGCCGGCGAACACCCAACAAATATGAGTAATATTAACAGATAAATTGTATTAGTTTTGTCCATGATTTCATTTCTTTGAAGTATCGAAATTAATTCCTCAAGAAGTTTGATTAAACATAATCCGCGTACGTCTTGAAATCTTTGTTAGCTTTACTTATTTACTGAGCTATAAAAAAATGATTTGTTTTCTTTTCATAAGGCACATATAAATTGACGATGTAATATCTGTCGGATTCAAAGGAGAAACTTCTACGGATATAGTTTTCTGTATCTACATAAGTCTCTGACCATTTTTTAGCGCTCCCAAAATACTTGTTATTGATAATCAAGGCGTTTATTTCACTCTGAATCATCATATCCCATTGTTTCTTTATGTCACATCTATAGGTCTCTCCGACAAAACTTCTTTTTTCGATGAGTTCTGAAAGCTTGCCATCAAATTTATCACAAATATATTTGGCAGGAGTTTGGGCTGTTGTTTCTAATGTCAAAAATATGGTCAGAATTGCTAAATGATCGAAAGAAAAAAATCGCCTATTCCTCATTGTTTCTAAGATTTAATTAAAAGTATATCCAACACATCATTACTAAATATTTCATCCTGAGTAAGATATAAAAAATATGCTAAGAAGCACGTTTATCTCCCTGTAAATCAGACTTATAACGAAATCGAGTTCATAGCTTGTTTACCTTTTGCTCATCAGGCAAGGCATTTTAGGTTGAATTAACGCGTGATAAAAAAGCTTACTGAAATAACTTTAGCAAGTAGAGCCTTTAGGCTCGGGTAAGCAACAATAAATAATTCTTGTTGGTAGCAAAAGATAAAACCAGAAGTGACATCTTTTGATAACAATCTAGATTCAATAATCATTTAGAATCGTTGATCCTCTAAGATCCTTCGGAAGTATCCTCAGGATGACTCTGTCTATAGAACTCGTTAAATCTGTAGATTGATAATTGCCATAGAATTTTCAAAATTTCTCACGTCATCAACCTCTCCGTCAAAACTTTATTCGCTTTCGGAAATGGATAATCTACCAGTTCTGATTTTTCAACCCAACGTATTTCTTGACTGCTCTTGGGTTTTGGAGTACCGGAAATCAATGTGCAAAAGTAAGCGTGCATAGTAATTGAAAAGTGGGAATAGGTATGTTTTAAGTTCATGAATTCTTTATATGCATGAACTTCAACATCAAGTTCTTCATGGAGTTCTCGTTCAACGGTTTGTTGAATGGTTTCTCCCTTTTCTTGCTTGCCACCAGGAAATTCCCATAATCCACCAAGCATAGCGTTTTCTGGTCGAAGGGCGATCAATACTTTGCCATCTTCTCGTTCTATAATACCTACACCAATTACTTTATGGGGCTTTTTCTTGGCTTTAGATTTGTAAGGGATGACATCCGTTTTGGCTATTTTTGTAGCAACACAACCGGATTGAATGGGGCAATTCAAACAATCAGGTTTAGTAGGTGAACAAATAGTAGCACCAAGTTCCATCATTGCCTGATTAAAATCAGCGGGGTTTTCCTGACTAATGAGTTCATTTACTAATTGCTGAACCTGCTTCGTTGTTTTAGAACTACGAACGTCATCTTCAATTCCATAATAGCGAGTAATAACTCTGATCACATTCCCATCTACCACAGCGTTTGGCTGTCCGAAAGCGATACTTGTAATAGCAGCCGCAGTATAGGGGCCAATGCCTTTTAGTTTAATGATCTCATCGTAAGATTCAGGTAATTTCCCATCAAAATCATTTACGATCATTTTTGAAGCTGCATGGAGGTTCCTAGCTCTGCTATAATATCCTAGGCCTTCCCATGCTTTCAAGACCTGCTGTTGATCGGCTTTAGCTAAATCATGCACGGTTGGGAAAAGCTCCATGAAATTTTCAAAATAAGGACGAGCTTGATCGACCCTAGTTTGTTGAAGCATGATCTCAGAGATCCAAATCTTGTAAGGATCTTTTTCACCACGCCAGGGCATTTCTCGTTTGTGTTCCTGATACCAATCAAGGAGAAAGCCTGAAAATTCTGAGGGCGTGAATTCAGCCAAATCTAGTTTCCGTCTCCTCTGGAAATATCTAACACAGTCAGTTTAATATCTTGCGAAGAAGCAGCCCCAAGCTGATCCGAAGCTATTACACGGAAAGTAAATTCACCTACTTGGCGCTCACTTGGTGTCCATTTAAACATCCCGGTCTCTTCATTGATAGTTGCTCCATCCGGTAAATCAACACCTAAATAACGAATCAAAGAACTGGAAGGATCTTCCGGGTCGATAGCCTTAATTTGTAATGAAAAAGCTTCATTTACAGCAATGGTAGAAACGCGGTTTGGACTAAATCTTGGTGGGGTGTTAAACGAACGAACATCAACCGTAAAGCTAGTGCTGTCTGCTTCACCTTTTGAATTCGTACCCACAACTGTAAACCAATTCATTCCGATTTGGTTGGGGGTAGGTTGCCAGTAGAATCCTTGTTTCTTGATCGTAGCATTGGTAGATCTGGAGCGAATAGAAAATTCTACATCATTAGCTGAATGTCCGTTTTCAACTTCCAGCCCTAACAGTAATGCATTGGGATAAGTAAGAATTTGATTGGAGATCGGTTTTAATGAAAAAGGTCCGGTTGGTTGGGAGCTTATGTTTTGGTTTACGCTTGAAGTAGCTAATTGTGTAACTTTGTTATTTTCAACTAACCAAAACTTATCCCCACTTTTTGCAATATAATTGCCTGCTTGGGTATCGGTTTTCCAGGCAATCAAATTTCCTCTATTTTTTGAGTACCAAATTTTCCCTGATTGAGTTCTTATAAAGATATAATTCTTCCAAAAGTGAATCTTTTGAACTTTTTCGTTTACACTTCCGATCTTTCTTCCAAGACCATTACCCGTGATCTCAAAGACATCTCCTTTTTCAGTAGAACCCCAAAGCTCCTCCCCATCTATAAAAATATCAGTTAGGCGTTGGGTTATATTTAAGCTGTTACTAAAGGTCAGATTATTATCGCTTGAAGTGAAAATATCTAATTTTGAGTTTTCTGTAAGTACAAATAATTGATTCGTACTTGGGGAAGCTACCAGATCAATTACAGCAATATTTTCTCCAATTTCGGGAATAATAGTGACTTCAGAATCTACTGTTTCCGGTGTTTCGAGAGAAAGTGAGCCTAATCCTTCTTCTCCAAGTGCTACATATAATTTGTTTTCTAAACGGACAGAAGCGAGAGGTTTTGAAGGCAGTAAAGTTGCTGAGTACACTCCCAAAACAGAAGTAGGCTCAAGAATTGTTAATCTACGGGTATCACCATATAAATATGCAAAGCGGACATCAGTAGAAAGATTATTACCGCGTCGTTGCATGCCCGAAGAAGTGTAGAGCCATTGCAACTCATCAGGTTGGATTCTAAATACCGCCATTCCTTCTTGGTCAGATAGCACATATAGATGAGTTTCGGACGCCTGTATCGATTTAACGTCCGGAATATTCATTAACTGCGAGTAATCTTGAACTAAAGATTCATCCTGCGCTTGTAGATTGGCAGTAATCATTAGTAGTAAGAGTGAACTAAAAATTGTAATAAGTCTCTTCATAAATTTTATAACCAATTATGTTTTTGATACCAATGTATGGTTCTTGAAATCCCTTCTTCTAAAGTAACTTTAGGAGTATAACCTAACTCATCTTCTGCTTTTTTTGATGAACAAGTCCATTCTAGTATCAACTCGTTCGTTTTTTCTTTATTCACAACGGGATACTTCCCAATTAATGATGCAGCATTTTCAATAATGCTTCCAACCTTTTTAACTAAAGATGGTTTGAGCGTTAATTTAAATGCTTTTTTCCCCATTACTTTCGAAGTGATGGAATGAATTTGATTCCAGTTATACGTTTCTGCACTAGTGATGAAATAGGTATGGATTCCGGAGTCAGTTTTCTCTGATGCTTTTAGAATTCCATCAACCAAATCATCTACATACACCATAGAAAGGCGAGGATGGTTCCCGTTCCCGACAATTGTACTCAATCCTTTTTTGAAAGTCTTGAAATAAGTATAAATCTGATCTTCTCTAGGTCCGTAAACAGCTGGTGGACGAATAATTTTGATGGAGTCATCTTTCTGAGCAATTTTATGAATAGCTTTTTCCATATCCCTTTTTGATCGGCCATACATACTCACAGGATTGTAATCTGTATTTTCACCAATTGGAGTACCATTACTTGGACCTGCAGCAGCAATCGAGGATAAGATGACGAGATTTTTAACTCCATTTTTCTGAGCGATCCTGCTAACATCTTCCGTCGCATTCACATTAGCTAATGTAAACGCTTTTTGGGAAGGAGCCATAACTACACCTGCTACGTGGAAAACAACATCTGCGCCTTTTATTCCTTTTGATAGAGCATTGAGATCATTTAAGTCTCCTGGAATGCGTTTAAAGTCTTTTCCTTCCAACCATTTATCGGTGGAACGAACTAAACACCGAACTTCTGTGTATGAGTTGTCAGCTATTAAACGATCAGCTAAGTGACTTCCAATAAAACCTGTTGCTCCAGTTATAAAGGCTTTCATTAATTGTGTATATTCATCAGTTAAATTTTCAAACTTCTTAAATCAGAGATAGTAAGATACGCATCTACTATTTGCTTTTAAACTTTTATGAAAGAACTTCGAGTTGCTCTATTTACAGGCAATTACAATCATATAAGAGATGGTGTGTCTCTTACTTTAAATAGGTTAGTAAAATATTTGGAAAGCCAAGGCATAGCTGTGCTTGTATTCGGGCCATCCATAAAAGAACCTCCGATCGATCATAACGGAGAACTTGTAGTTACACCTTCTTTGCCTATGTTACTTGGTGGAAGAAAGGAGTATCGTTTTACAACACATTTTCCAAAATCTGCAAAAAAAAGATTAGAAGAATTCAACCCAACACTCATTCATGTAGCAACACCGGATAGATTAGGTTTTAGCGCTTTAAAATATGCGAAGAAAAATAATATTCCTGTTGTAAGCTCATACCACACACACTTTCCATCTTATGTAAGTTATTACGCCTGGTATCTCTCACCTATTAAAAAGCCGATAGAATGGATTATAAAGTCATTCTATAGCAAAGTTCGACACATTTATGTTCCGAGTAGATCTATGATCGAAGAACTGGACGAAGTAGGACTTCAGGGCGAGAAGAGAATTTGGGCACGCGGCATCAATTTAGATTTATTCAATCCGTCTAAAAGGAATATGGAATGGCGTAGGTCGGTGGGTTTTAATGATGATGATATAGTGATCACATTTGTATCGCGACTTGTTTGGGAAAAAGAATTAGATACCTACATAAAAAGTGTGAAAGCACTTCAGGAGAAAAACCCGAAAATAAGAGCTTTGGTTGTTGGGGATGGACCGGCCAGAGAAGAAGCTGAAGAGAGTTTTCCAAGTGGACATTTTACAGGTTTTGCAACAGGAGAAGATCTAGCTATGGCATACGCCAGTAGTGATGTTTTCTTATTTCCATCACATACAGAAACATTTGGGAATGTGACGCTGGAAGCTATGGCTAGCGGTTTACCTTGTTTAGTTGCTGATGCTATTGGAAGTAAATCATTAGTTGAAGACGGTGTAAATGGTAAGTTGGGGAAGAAGGAAGACGTAGATGATTTTATTGAAAAGTTAGATTGGTTAGTTTCTGATGAGGAAAGAATGAAAAATATGGGTGAAAAATCTCGTGAAATGGCAATGGAATATGAGTGGGATGCTATAAACGCGAGTTTAGTAGAGAACTATAGCGAAGCAATTGCAATGTCTAACCACAAAAATAAGTAATAGTCAGTTTGCGCATTTTATATATTTCACATCTTCACCCACCAAAAAATGCACCCTTAGATAATATGGGAGGCATGCAACGAGTAAGTATGCAATTGGTAAATGAGCTCGATGCCAGAGATGATATTGAGATCAAGACGGTTATTCAGCATGCGCCATGGAAAGGTATAGAGATCAAAACTTCGTTCTTCTTATTGAAGCTGGTTTTCAAGCTTCCAAAAATTGTGAAGGAGTTTAAACCAGATGTGATTTTGTTTTCATCCATGGTTACGGCCTCTTTAGCTAAATTTACGCGCAAGAAAATTGATGTGCCTATGATTACAATAAATCATGGACAAGATGTGAAAATGCCGATTGGAGTATATCAGAATTTTGTACCCAAAGTGTTTCAAGCGTTAGATGGAGTTATCTCTGTTTCGGAAGCTACTAGACAAGAATGCATCAAAAGAGGAATGAAACCTGAAAAAGGAGTTGCTTTACCTAACGGTTTTGACATGTCTGATTTTAGAGAAGCTCCGGAAAAGTTAGCGGCAAGAAAGGAACTAGAAACTGTATTCGGGATTGATTTAAGTGAGACTTTTTTATTATTGACGGTTGGAAGACAAGTGAAACGTAAAGGACATGAATGGTTCATTAGAGAAGTTCTTCCTGAAATAAAATCAAAAGTATTATATCTGGTAATAGGTGATGGTCCAGAACATGAAAGGCTTAAAGAGTTAAAAAATGAGTCGCCTCAAAAAGATCAAATTTTATTAGCCGGAAAACAGCCAGACGAAGTATTGAAAAGTGCTTATGCGGGATCCGATATTTTTATTATGCCTAATATTCCTATCCCGGGAGATATGGAAGGTTTTGGGATTGTTTTATTAGAGGCAAATTTAGCGGGAACACCAGCTGTAGCTGCAGATTTGGAAGGTATAAAGGATGTGATCACTAATGGTAAGAATGGATATAAGATTGAAGTTCGAGATAAAACGAATTTCGCACAGCGGGTAGATGAGATTATTGAACAGGAACTTGAAGAATTAAGCGGTTCGGCGAGGGAGTTTGTTCTTCAGAATTTTGCTTGGAACCAAGTAGCCCTGCAATATATTTCGTACCTTAAAGAGGTAATTAAACAGAAGAAAGAAGTACGCTAATTAATATCCTATTAATCAAAATTTGATAGAATATTAATACTAGGTATATTTCAACGTTACAAAAGAATTTTTTAGAACAATTTGCATGGCAGATACGAAAACAGAAGTAGCTAAAAACGATATTTTTGGGAAGGCTTTTAACTACACTAGAGCAGATGAAGTTAAGGATTTGGGGTTATATCCATATTTTAAGCCATTAGAAGCTACAGACGGGACTATCGTAGAAATTGAAGGCCATGAAGTTATTATGGCTGGCTCAAACAATTATCTTGGTTTGACCAATGATAAACGAACTATAGAAGCGGCACAAGCCGCTCTTGACAAATATGGAACTGGCTGCACAGGATCTCGCTATTTAAACGGAACTTTAGATATTCATTTAGAGCTTGAAGAAAAGCTCGCAAAATTTATGAATAAAGAGAATTGTGTTCTCTTTAGTACAGGTTATCAAACGAATGAAGGCTCCATACAAACTATTGCAGGAAGAAACGATATCATATTTTCTGACCGCGATAACCATGCATGTATTGTTGTAGGTACTTTATGTTCAAATGCCAAAACCGTTCGGTATGCGCATAACGACATGAACCAGCTGAGAAAATTTCTTGAGAAAGCAGATCCGGATGCAGGAAAGATCATTATTAGTGATGGTGTATTTTCAATGTCTGGTACATTGGCGAAAGTTCCTGAATTAGTAAAACTTGCCAAAGAATTTGGAGCTAGACTTTATCTTGATGATGCTCACGCAGTAGGTGTTATCGGAGATGGCGGTAGAGGTTCGGCATCTGTATTCGGATTGAATGACGAAGTAGATCTGATAAGTGGTACATTTTCAAAATCATTCGCATCCCTAGGCGGTTTTATTGTTGGAGATAATGCTGTTATTGAATATTTAAGACATAATTCTCCGGCTCATATTTTTAGTGCTTCAATGCCTCCTGCAAATGTCGCTACAGTACTTAAAGCTTTAGAAATTCTTCAAACAGAACCATGGAGAATTGAAAGATTAGAGGAGATTTCTCTTTATATGAGAACCGAACTTAAAAACTTAGGATTCAATGTTTGGACAAGCGAGTCGCCAATTATTCCTGTTGTTATTGGAGAGATGATGGACTGTTTCAAATTTTGGAAGGACCTTTTTGAAGAAGGGGTATATGTAAATGCAGTTCCACCACCGGCTGTTCCAGAAGGTCAAGCTTTGCTAAGAACAAGTTACATGGCTAGCCATACCAATGACCATTTAGATAGAATTTTGGAAGCATTCCGTAAAGTTGGTTTAAAGAATGGGATTATAGATCAGAACGGCAACTCAGCGAATTAAAACTTTATTGAAGCATGAATACTAATGGGGTAACCATCGTTACAACAGACGATGAGAGAAAGAAATTTATTGAATTTCCGTACCAACATTATGCAGATAATGATGTTTGGGTTCCACCTCTTAGAATGGATCAGAATAAACTGATCGACCCCAAAAAGAATCCATATTTTGAAAATGCTGAAATGGCTTTGTTTATAGCAGAGCATAATGGAAAAATTGCTGGGAGAATATCGGCGGTAGTTGATCATCGGTTTAATAAACATCATGGCACTAAAACAGGTCATTTCGGCTTCTTTGAATGTATAGATGATCAGGAAACAGCAAACCTGTTATTTCGTGTAGCTTCTGATTGGTTGAGAGAAAAAGGAATGAAGGATATCCTAGGTCCTGCAAGTCCGGGAATGATGGATACAATAGGGCTTTTGGTTGATGGTTTTGATAAGCAGCCTTACCTAATGATGCCCTATAATAAACCATATTATCAACAATTAATTGAAAACGCAGGCTTCAAGGAAGATATGGATCTTCTCGCCTTTGTTGTTGATAAAAAAGATATAGATTTAACGCGTTTTCAAAGGGCATTAGATCTGGTTTATAGAAGATACCCAAGCCTACATATTCGAAAGGTTAATAAAAGAAAGTTGAACGAAGAAGTAGAGATCGTTCGGAATATATATAACCAAGCGTGGAAAGATAATTGGGGATTTTTACCGCTTACTTATGAAGAGCTACAGCATACTGCCGAAGACTTTAAGATGATTCTCGATACTGATTTTGCTCATATTGCAGAAATTGATGGGAAACCAGTTGCTTTTTCGATAGCCTTACTAGACTACAATCAGATATTTAAAGGAATGAATGGAAACTTATTTCCTTTTGGGATTTTTAAATTTCTGTTCGGCAAGAAGAAAATAAATCGATTACGTACGGCTTTACTTGGGGTGGTTCCTGAGTACAGAGGAAAAGGTATTGACGCCATTCTTACTCAGAAAGCAATAGAAAACGGAACTAGGAGAGAACTTACTATTTCGGAATTAAGTTGGGTACTGGGAACTAATACAGATATGATCAGACTTGCTGAACGTATTGGTGGTAAGCTCGATAAAACATATAAGATGTATCGCAAAGAGCTTTAGCGCGATCATAGAAGTATAAGATTTAGCAAAACCTGTGTAATATTATCCTGCCTGTAGTAAACAAAGGAAATTTTTTAGTATAATTGCATTGTGAAAACTTCAGCACCATATAAATTTATTTCAACACTATTAAGCTTAAGTATTGTACTAAGCTTTACTGTTTCGATTTGCTCGATGAGTACCATGGAGAAAATGTGTGATGAAATGATGATGGATCACAGTTCAATGATGGATATGGAACACTCGAGTGATCATGGAGACATGGAGCATGAAGAATCTTCTCCAGATTCATCTGATTGCTTAATGACCATTGACTGTGATTGTACAGTTGAAAGTGTCATTAATGCTACAGTCACTCCCAATGTGCTTTTGAAGACAAATATTTCTCCGGTAATTGCTTCTTTATTTGAAACAAATACTATCGATCGAAATACTTCACCTTCAAATTCCAATCTTTCTATTCAAAACTCCTATTCGCCACCACCTCTCTTCTTGGCGAACGAATCATTCCTGATCTAGGGATAACTACGTCTTTTATTTTTGTCATTCCTGCAAAGGGAGTGCTATAAGCGTTCCTTAAGTAGAATCTCGATATATAATCTTTTTCTTTTATAAGTATCTGGATCTCGGGCATTCGCCGCGAGATGACTAACCAAGTTCATTCACAGTTATTCTTAATTCATACCAATGTTAAATAAAACCATACGATTTTTCCTTGAAAACAAATTAGTTGCAGTATTACTGCTTCTGATTTTGGTTGGATGGGGATTGGTAACCACACCGTTTTCATGGAATATGGATTTTTTACCCAAAGATCCCGTTCCTGTTGATGCTATTCCCGATCTAGGCGAAAACCAGCAAATTGTGTACACAGAATGGGCTGGGCAATCTCCACAAGATGTAGAAGACCAGATCACCTATCCGTTAACTACACAGTTACTCACAGTTCCGGGTGTAAAAACTATTCGTAGTACTTCGATGATCGGAATATCAAGTATTTATGTGATCTTTGAAGAGGGTGTAGAATTTTATTGGAGTCGTTCTCGAATACTTGAAAAACTAAACTCATTATCAGCAGGAACGCTTCCGAAAGATGTTCAACCGGCATTAGGACCTGATGCTACAGCACTGGGACAAGTTTTCTGGTATACTTTGGAAGGAAGGGATAAAGATGGAAATCCTGCAGGTGGCTGGGATCCACAGGAACTTCGAAGTATTCAGGATTTTTATATCGGATACTCACTTTCGGGAGCACAAGGAGTTGCCGAAGTTTCTCCGATTGGAGGATTTGTAAAGGAATACCAGATAGATGTAAATCCGAATGCACTTCTGAACTATGATATTTCTCTTTCGCAGGTTTTTGATGCGGTTCGCAAAACAAATGCGGATGTAGGTGCACAAACCATCGAAATTAATAATGCGGAATATTTAGTTCGTGGACTTGGCTATATAGAAGATATCGAAGACATTGAAGAAACTGTGGTAAAAGTAGCGGATAATATTCCGGTTCGAATTAAAGATATCGCCTTTGTAACTACAGGTCCGGCACAACGAAGAGGAGCGTTAGATAAAGCAGGTGCGGATGCCGTAGGTGCAGTTGTAGTGGCACGACAGGGAGCAAACCCTCAACAAGTAATTGACAATATTAAAAATCAGATTGCAGAACTTTCTCCGGGACTTCCTTCAAAAACCTTGGATGACGGTACTATTTCAAAAGTAACCATTGTGCCATTCTATGATCGTTCAGAACTCATTGGCGAAACTTTAGGGACTTTGGAAGAAGCTCTCTCCCTCGAAATTTTGATCACTATTATTGTAATTGTAGTGATGGTTATGAATCTGAGAACTTCATTCCTGATATCAGCAATGTTACCTGTTGCGGTACTGATGACGTTTATAGCCATGAAGTATGCCAATGTGGACGCCAATATCGTGGCACTTTCGGGAATCGCGATTGCCATTGGTACCATTGTAGATATGGGAGTGATTCTTTCCGAAAATATGCTCCGGCATATGGAAAACATGAAAGAAGGAGATTCACTTCTAGAAGTAATTTATACAGCTACAGTTGAGGTGGCATCAGCGGTAATAACAGCTGTTTCTACTACTATCGTTAGTTTTCTGCCTGTATTTACTATGATTGCAGCAGAAGGAAAGTTATTCAAACCTCTGGCTTATACTAAGACTTTTGCTCTGATCGCGTCTATTATTGTTGCAATTACATTGATTCCCCCGTTTGCACATTGGGTGTTCTCCATTAAAATAAATAACCGGTTGGTTAAAATGTTTTGGAATGGGGCATTAGTTCTAGCGGGATTACTCGTCCTATTTTTAGGACCAATTTGGGCTGCATTAGCTCTCATAGGCTTTGGGTTGATTAATGGAGCCGCCATTTTTAGAGGCGAAAGCTATTTGACCAAAGTACCCATGTTCAATAATATTTTGAGTGTAGTTATTGTGACTTGGTTACTGGCAAAATATTGGCTTCCATTTGGTCCATCTGTAGCACTGATCTGGAATTTATTATTCGTCGTAATATTGATTGGAATAATTTTAGCCTTCTTCTGGATGGTCATCCGTAATTATGAAAAACTCATTGCTTGGTGCTTAGATCATAAACTAACCTTCCTATCAATTCCGACTTTTTTCATTATTCTAAGTATGGTGATCTGGCTTGGGTTTTCAAGTGTTTTCGGGTTTATAGATAAAGGATTCAGCAAAGTGGGATTTGAGGTCAAAAATACTAAGGTGTGGACAGCTGCTTCTCAAACCTTCCCGGGATTAGGAAAAGAGTTTATGCCCGCTTTGGATGAAGGTGCTTTTCTACTGATGCCAACAACATTGCCTCACGCAGGGATAGAAGAATCAAAAGATGTTATCCGCAAAATTGATATGGCGGTGTCTGCAATTCCTGAAATTGAAAAAGTAGTAGGCAAATTAGGACGAACTACATCAGCTTTAGACCCTGCGCCCATTTCCATGTATGAAAATCTGATACAATATAAATCGGAATACAAAACGGACGAAAATGGTAGAAGAGTTCGCTTTAGAGTGAACGATGAGGGAACTTTTGCTAAAGATGAAAATGGAGAGTTGATTCTTGACGAAGATGGAAAGTATTTCCGTCAGTGGAGAGATCATATTAATTCTCCGGACGATATTTGGGATGAAATTGTAGCAGCAACTAGAATTCCTGGAACTACTTCAGCTCCAAAACTTCAGCCTATACAAACTCGATTGATTATGCTTCAGTCAGGAATGAGGGCTCCGATGGGAGTGAAAGTGAAAGGATCTAATCTTGAAGTCATAGAAGATTTTGGTCTTGCCTTAGAAGATGTACTCAGGTCTGTGCCGGGAGTTAAACCTCAATCCGTATTCGCGGATAGAATTGTAGGAAAACCTTATCTGGAAGTTGATTGGGACAGAAAAAAACTAGCACGATATGGTTTAACCATTCAGGATGTGCAGGATTTTGTGAAAGTCGGGATTGGAGGAATGCAGGTTTCTACTTCTGTGGAAGGAAGAGAGCGTTACCCCATTCGCGTGCGCTATGCCAGAGAATTACGAAATGATCCACAGGCTATTTCCAACATGTTAGTTCCTACAAAATCGGGAGCACAAATTCCGTTAGAGCAATTGGCTACGATAGAATATCGCCAAGGACCACAAGCTATTAAGAGTGAGGACACTTTTTTAATCGGCTATGTGATCTTCGATAAATTGGATGGAATAGCCGAGGTTGATGTAGTGCGAAATGCTCAACAACTTATTTCTGAGCGTATCGAAACAGGATCATTACAAGTACCTTCTGGCGTTAGTTTTGAATTTGCCGGAAACTACGAAAATCAGGTTCGTGCAGAAAAACGATTAGGCATTATTTTACCAATTGCGCTCTTTGCGATTTTTCTGATCATGTATTTTCAGTTTAAGTCAGCGGCTACAACAGGAATGATCTTCACAAGTATTTTTGTGGCATGGGCCGGTGGTTTTTTAATGATCTGGCTATACGGACAGGGTTGGTTCCTGAACTTTGACTTATTTGGACAAAATCTGAGAGATCTATTTCAAATGGGGACAGTGAACTTAAGTGTGGCTGTTTGGGTAGGATTTATTGCCCTGTTTGGGATTGCATCAGATGGAGGAGTGGTAATGGCAACTTATCTGGATCAAATTTTTGATAAACGAAAACCAGCCAATAAAGAAGAAATAAGATCAGCTGTAATTGAAGCAAGTTCACGAAGAATTCGACCGACACTGATGACTACAGCAACAACTATTCTGGCGCTTATCCCAATTTTAACGTCAACAGGTCGCGGTGCCGACATTATGGTGCCTATGGCGATTCCAAGTGTTGGAGGGATGTTACTTCAGGTAATTACACTATTCGTGGTTCCTGTACTATACGCCATCTGGAAAGAATTTCAATTAAAAAGGAGTTTGAAATGAGAGCATTATTTCAAAACAGCAAAATAATATCGAAGCAAAATCATCTCCCTTCGAAGGGAGATGATTATCCAAATGGTTCTTTGGATAATCCGAGGGATGCGTTTTTAACTGTATGCTTTGTCATGTTTATGAGCTTGCTTTCAATTTCTAATTTAAACGCACAAAACATCCAAAGTTATCAGCAGGAAGCAGCGCAGAATAATCCTGAACTTAAAGCATCTTTCAACAGGTATTTATCTGTGTTGGAAGATCGTCCTCAATTGGGAACATTACCTGATCCCGAAGTAGCATTCGCTTATTTCATCAGTCCGATTGAAACCCGAGTAGGACCTCAAAGAGCAAGGATATCTGTGACACAAATGTTTCCTTGGTTTGGAGCCTTGGCTGATAAGCAATCGGTCTCTGATGCAAATGCAAAAGCACAATTTGAGCAATTTCAGGAGCAGCGTAATCGCATATTTTATCAAATGGAGACGATATGGAGCGATCTATACGAAGTAAAAGAAACCATTCGGATTGCGGAAGAAAACCTCAACATCATAAACACATTATTAGAAGTAAGTTTGAGTAGGTATGAAAACGGGCTTACTTCACAGGTTGATGTATTGAGAGCTCAGATCGAACAGGAAGAGCTCAAAACTCAAATCGAACTTCTTAAAGACAACCAATCACTATTGATTGAGCGATTTAACGAACTCAGAAATGTAGGTAAAGACTCTAAGGTTACTATTCCGGATGATCTTTCTACAACTATGGTTTTAAAAGAAAAAGATGAACTCAGATCAACTATCATTCAGCAAAATCCGAATCTTAATAAACTAAGATATAGAGAAGAAGCTTCGAAAGAGATGGTTTCAGTAGCCTCTAAAGATGGGAAGCCTTCTTTTGGAATTGGATTTGATTACATAGCTACCGGAGAGCGTACAGATGTCGCAAATCTTTCGGATAACGGAAGAGATGCTTTTGTAGCCCGCGCCAGTTTTAAAATTCCACTTTTCAGAAATAAATATAATGCGAAGGTGCAGCAGGCTGAATTGAATCTAAACTCTGTTCAACAGGATATTATCTCATTGGAGAACAAGCTGGAAACAGATCTTTACACTGCGCTTAGAGATCGAAATGATGCTGAAAGAAGATTCAATTTATACGATACCAAGCAAATTCAGCGAGTAGAACAAGCCATTAACATTATGATGGAATCCTATTCTTCAGACGCATCTGATTTTGAAGAGATTCTCAGATTGCAAAGAAAGTTACTTGAATATCAATTAAAACGAATTCAGGCTTCAACCGATCTGTATATAGCAAACAGCTACATCAATTATCTCTCGGGTGTGAATAACATCTCCGAAAACGAACTTAATTACTAAATCAATTATCATGAATAATCTTAAAAAATACGGTCTTTATATAGCAATCGGAGTTGTTGGGATCTTTCTCGGAGCTCTGATATTCGGAGGTACGGAGACAAAAGTAAAACTTCAAACTCCTGACGAACATGTCGCTGATAGTCATACAGATGACGAAGGTAATGTCATTTACTCGTGCAGTATGCACCCGAGTGTGCGGCAAAACGAACCGGGCGATTGCCCGATTTGCGGGATGGAGCTTATTCCGGTAAATGAAAATTCAACAGAAAGTGGTAATCCGAATGAATTAACGATGTCGCTGGCGGCAATGAAACTGGCTGAAATTGAAACGTCCGTAGTTCGTTCTGGAAATCCGGTTTCAACGATCTATTTACCCGGAAAAGTAATGGCTGATCAGAATAAAGTATCAAGTGTAACGGCTTTATTCGGGGGACGAATCGTAAAGTTATATGTGGATTATGAAGGAGCTCTAGTCAAAAAAGGGCAGAAAATTGCTTCTATATACTCCCCGGAGCTTATTTCTGCTCAACAAGAGCTGTTGCAAGCGGCTAAATTCAAAGAGCAAAATCCCGTGTTGTATAAATCAGCAAAACGGAAGTTAGCTTTATGGGAATTACCTGCTCAAACTATAGAGAATATCGAGTCAACTGGTGAGATTAAAACCGAAATTGACATTGTATCTCCTGCTACCGGTTATGTTACCAAGCTAAATGTTTCCCGTGAAGACTACGTAAATCGTGGAAGTATGATGTATATGATTGCAGATCTTTCCAGTGTTTGGGTGATGTTTGATGCATATGAATCTGATCTATCCTTAATACAAGAAGGGCAAAAGATCTTGTTTACTACGGCAACGTATCAAGGAGAAAAATTTGAAGGAACGGTGAGTTTCGTGGATCCATCAGTAAACAATATGAGCCGAACAGCGGATGTGAGAGTAAAAGCGAGTAATCCTGATAAGAAATTAAAGCCGAACATGTTAGCTGAAGGAATATTGACTGCCAATATCTCAAATCAGAGATCATTACTGATCCCAAAATCAGCAGTGCTATGGACAGGACCTCGTTCTATCGTTTTTGTACAGATCCCGGACAAAGAAGAACCAACTTTTATCGCCAGAGAAGTGACCTTAGGTAAGCGTGTTGGAGAGCAATACATCATTTTGGAGGGATTAGAGGCCGGAGAGGAAGTAGTTACGCACGGGAATTTCAAATTGGACGGAGCTGCACAATTAGCAGACAAATTTAGCATGATGAACAGAAATCCCGGAACGGGGGCAAATCGAACCGGACATGAGGGTCATACAATGGGGGGTGAAAATCCTAGTGATGTACAAATGGAGGAGAAAGCGGTTTCTGCCGAATTTAAGTCTCAATTGAATGAAGTTCTTAAGGAATATTTAGTACTTAAAGATGCTTTAGTCATGTCAGATATTTCAAAAGTTTCAGAATCTGCACAAAATATCCAAAACAGATTGGATAATGTAGATATGACCTTAGTTGAAGGAGATATGCATGTAAAATGGATGTCGGATCTTGGGAAAATATCGAAGGCAGGTGCAAATATTGCACAAGCTCAGAATCTGGAAACCCAACGGGAGGAATTCTTAACATTATCTGCAGCATTGATAGAAAGCGTGAAAACCTTTGGAGTTAACGGAGTGGTGTATCAACAGTTTTGCCCAATGACAGATGGCGGAAAAGGTGGTTACTGGCTCAGTGAATCAGAAGAAATTAAAAATCCATATTTCGGTGAACAAATGCTGAAATGTGGTGAAACTATTCAAAAAATCGAATCTTAATATAAAATCAAAAACACAATGAAAACTTACATAATTACACTCCTGGCATTATTTCTAAGCTTGGGTAACATTCAGGCACAAGAGAATAATGAACACAACCATGATGACCATTTATCAACATTGATAAGCGAATACATGGATTTCAAAAATGCTCTGGTAGCAGATGACTTTGAGAAAGCTCAGAAACATATTTCAAATTTTTCTAAGGAAGTAAAATCCAATAATGAAATGAATGAGCACAAAGAGAATCAAAAAAAGCATGAAACGCACCATGCTAGAATGCTCGCTGCTGTAGAAACTGCAACAGCATCAAAAAATATAGAAGAACTTAGAAATTCATTAGAAGGAATCACTCTTGAGCTGGTTAAAGCAGTCGAAAATCAAGGCTATGATAAAAGCGCGCTTTATGTACAATTTTGTCCAATGGCTAATGATAAAAGCGGGGCGAAGTGGCTAAGTACTAAAGAAGAAATTCTGAATCCTTATTACGGCTCAATGATGATAAAATGTGGAACAACGCTTAAAACTATAAATTAATTGAATTATGGAACATGAACATCACCACCATCAAGCCAATAAAGATGATCATGAAGGTCATGATAATAAACACAAAGATCATGGCAACCATCATGCACACATGGCACAGGATTTCTTAAAACGTTTTTGGATATCCACTGCTTTAAGTTTGCCGATTATTGCGCTTTCTCCAATGATTCAAGGGTTACTTGGATTAAGGGAAAGCTTATCTTTTCCGGGTGATGTCTATGTTTCGGCACTTCTTTCAAGTATAGTATTCTTTTACGGAGGCTGGCCTTTTTTAAAAGGGTTGGTAAACGAATTAAGGAACAAAAAGCCGGGGATGATGACCCTTATTGGTATTGCCATAACCACGGCTTATGTATATAGTATGTTGGTTATATTTGCAGTTGAAGGAAAAATCTTTTTCTGGGAGCTTGTTACCCTTGTAGATATAATGCTTATAGGGCACTATATCGAAATGAAATCCGTAATGAGTGCTTCAAAAGCTTTGGAGGAACTTGCAAAATTGATGCCTTCAGAAGCGCATTTGGTTCAGGAAGATGGATCAACCAAAGAGGTGGCTCTTGAAGAGCTAAAGAAAGGTGATCGGGTTCTTATAAAACCTGGCGAAAAAATACCCGCTGACGGATTCATAGTTAAAGGTAAGAGTACCGTGGATGAATCTCTCATGACCGGAGAATCAAAGCCGGTAAATAAGGGAGAAGAAGACGAAGTTATAGGTGGGTCTATTAATGGAGAAGGTTCGTTAACAGTTGAAATTAATAAGACGGGCGAGGATTCATTTCTTTCTCAGGTTATTACTCTTGTAAAACAAGCTCAGGATAGCAAGTCAAAAACACAAGATCTTGCAAATAGAGCTGCGTTCTGGCTTACCTTGATAGCGCTTGGTTCAGGAACTATTACGTTCTTTGTATGGACATTTCTTACAACTCAGGATTTCGTATTTGCTCTTGAACGTACAGTAACTGTTATGGTTATTGCTTGTCCTCATGCATTAGGTTTAGCGGTACCATTAGTAGTAGCTGTTTCGACTAACTTAGCTGCTAAAAATGGGTTTCTGATTAGAAATAGAACTGCGTTTGAAGATGCCAGAAATTTAGGAGCTGTAATTTTTGATAAAACGGGAACACTCACCAAAGGTGTGTTTGAGGTTACCGATATTTTGACATTTTCAGAAGATTATAAGAAAGAACGTTTGCTACAATTAACAGCTTCTTTAGAACAGAATTCTGAACATCCTATCGCTCAGGGAATTGTAAAATCTGCTGACTCACTTCTTGAAGTAAACGATTTTAATTCTATAACAGGGAAAGGAATTGAAGGTAATATTGACGGACTTTCAGTCAAAGTAGTAAGCCCCGGTTATTTAAGAGAGAATGATATCGAATTGCCAGATGATCAATATCAAACCCTCTCAAAACAAGGTAAAACGGTTGTATTTGTTATTATTGAAGGCGAACTAAAAGGGGCAATTGCACTTGGTGATACCATTAGACAAGACTCCAAAATTGCAATTAACCAGTTGCATGATATGGGCATCGAATGCATTATGCTTACAGGAGATAACAAACAAACAGCTGCTTACGTGGCTAAGGAACTGGGTCTGGATGACTACTTCGCTGAAGTTTTGCCCAACGAAAAAGCAGATAAAATTAAGGAAGTCCAATCACGAGGATTAAAAGTTGCCATGACAGGTGATGGTGTGAATGATGCCCCGGCACTTGCCCAAGCGGATGTGGGAATAGCAATTGGAACCGGTTCTGATGTAGCTATAGAAACAGGAGATATAATTCTCACACAAAGTAATCCCAAAGACGTAGCAGCATTAATAGCTCTTGCTAAAGCTACCTACAAAAAAATGGTGCAGAACCTGTTTTGGGCCACCGGGTATAACGCCGTAGCTATTCCATTGGCAGCAGGTGTATTATTTTCGTTTGGGGTCATATTAAATCCGGCTGTAGGTGCAGGTTTGATGTCGATAAGTACCGTAGTTGTTGCTGTGAATGCACGACTTCTTAAAATTGAAAGATGAATCTATAAATCAAATAAAAGACTTATGAAAAAAGAAGAGAAGAATACCAAGAAGATTAGTAGAAGAGCATTTTTCCGTTACACAGCTTCTATTGGGGCTGTTGCGGGAATGTCAACTATTTTGCCGGCATATGCTTTTGCAGGATTTGGGGAAAGAGATGTGTTGGAACCCAAAGGTGCAGACAATATTTTAGATCTAACCATAAGTGAAATTCCTATCAACATTGACGGGAAAACAAGTACTGCCATTGGAATAAATGGAAGTGTCCCCGGACCGCTTATCCGTTTAAAAGAAGGCGAAGATGTTTTACTTAGAGTTAAAAATGAGCTTAAAGAAGATACATCTATTCACTGGCACGGCATTATTCTTCCGTTTCAAATGGATGGAGTTCCGGGGCTAAGTTTCGATGGTATTAAACCGGGAGAAACTTTTGAATACCGCTTTCCGGTAACTCAAAATGGTACATACTGGTATCACAGCCATTCAAAATTACAGGAACAGTTGGGACATTACGGACCAATGATTATTGAACCAAAAGATAATGATCCTGTTGAATATGACAGAGAGTATCCTGTGTTACTATCTGACTGGACATTTGAGAGTCCATATGATGTAATGAACAATATGAAAAAAATGGATGGTTACTATAATTTTCAGAAACGAACGTTTGGCGAGTTCTTTAAAGATGTTTCGGAAGATGGCTTTGTAAGTGCATTTAAAAATTATACATCATTTGGACGAATGCGTATGAGTGCAACAGATCTTGCAGATGTTACGGGAGCCACATATACCTATTTAATGAATGGTCTAGGGCCGGAATCGAATTGGAATGCTCTTTTTAAAAAAGGAGAAAAAATACGGCTACGATTCATCAATGGTTCTGCGGGATCTACTTTTGATGTTCGCATTCCCGGATTGAAAATGACGGTAGTTCAGGCAGATGGACAGAATATAGAGCCGGTTTCTATTGAAGAGTTCAGAATTGGTATCGCCGAAACGTATGATGTAATCGTTGAACCAAAAGAAGAAAAAGCATTTACAATTTTTGCTGAATCACTTGATCGAAGCGGTTTTGCGCGTGGCACGTTAGCTCCTAATGAGGGAATGGCTGCGGCAGTTCCTGTTCTTCGTCCAAGACCAACCCGTACTATGAAAGATATGGGGATGGATATGAGCGATATGAAGATGGACGGCATGAAGATGGATAACATGGAAGAGAAAGACAACACCATGGAAGGAATGGATAATGGAAACATGGACCATAATATGATGGGTATGTCAGGTATGAATTCAGATCCTGTAAAGCATGGCCCTGATGAACATGGACTTGGCGCAGCAGCGATAGCAGATAATCAATACAATCGATTAAATGAGCCGGGAATAGGATTAGGAAAAGACGGGCGTAAAGTTCTTGTGTACAATGATTTGAAAAGTCTTGAGCCAAACATTGATGAGAGAAAACCGGAAAGAGAAGTTGAGTTACATCTTACCGGTAATATGGAACGCTATATGTGGTCTTTTGATGGTAAAGAATTCAATGAGGTAAAAGGACCTATTGAATTTACTCAGGATGAACGACTACGCTTGATTCTTGTAAACGATACGATGATGGAACATCCTATCCATTTACATGGAATGTGGATGGAATTAGAGAACGAAAACGGAATCTATAATCCTCGTAAGCATACTCTTTTAGTACAACCGGCACAGCGCATATCTGCACTAGTCACACCAAGAGACAAAGGACGATGGGCTTTTCATTGCCACATTCTATATCACATGGAAATGGGGATGTTTCGAGTTGTACAGGTTAGCGATAAAAATGGAGGGATTTACTAATGAAACAAGTAAATGTCATTCTTAAGCGAACCCCAAATATTTTCAGTAACAATATTATGTTAAAGATAAATTTTCAAAAAATAGCACTCATTTTGTTACCCATATTAATTTTAACCGGTAACTCAGTGAAAGCTCAAAAGGCTCCGGAGTTTAGCAATAAGATTCTTCCCGATAACAAAACCTATTTCTATTTTGTAGCAGACAGGTTTGAATATTACTCCATAGAAGGCGTAAATCCCTTGGTTTGGGATGTTCAGGGTTATTATGGAAAGGATTACAATAAATTTTGGTTTAAAGCAGAAGGGGAAGCCCTTACTTCAGAAAAAGAAGGAGAAATGGAATTTCAAGGGTTATACAGTCGCCCGGTAACTTCCTATTTCGATATTCAAGCAGGTCTAAGATACGATGTTGCCTATAACAGCATTACCAGTAATTCAAGAGGTTTTGCAGTTTTAGGTTTGCAAGGTTTAGCACCCTATTTATTTGAAGTGGATGGAAGTATCGCGGTAAGTGAAGATGGAGATTTGTCCGGTAGTTTTGAAGGTGAGTTAGACTTGTTAGTTACTCAAAGGCTTGTTATTCAACCTCGGCTTGCGACAAGCGTTGCGGTGCAAAAAGTAGAAGAATTCGGAGTGGGTTCCGGCCTCAATAATATACAACTCGGCTTAAGACTTAGATATGAGATTAAGCGACAATTCGCTCCTTATTTGGGAATTTCCTGGAATAGGAAATTGAGCGAAACAGCAGATATGGCAAAACTTGTAGGTGCAGATATAAGTGTATTTGGAGTGGTTGCCGGTGTAAGACTTTGGTATTAAATACCAATGGCAGGAAGTTGTATAAATAATAGCAATGATTAGAAAGAGGTTTTATGAAATTAATAAAAGCTTATATACGTCCAATATTATTGGAGGATGTTTACAAATTACTCAGAGAAAGGGGGCATAATAACATTACCGTATTCAAAGGTGAAGGAGCTGGTAATTATTCTGACCCAAACCATGTGCATGGATCATTGAATTTTCCAGCAATGCATTCTCATGTTGTAAAAATAGAAATTGCAGCTCAGGAAGTAGATGTAAATTCTATAATTGAAACAATTATAGAAAGAGCTTCCAGCAATTCTACAGGAGACGGAATTATTTTCGTTTCTCCCATCGAATATGCTGTACGAATAAGAGATGGAGAAGAAGGAGCGAAAATTCTTGTGTAAACAATACCAGATAGTTATAGTCTGATGTGAGATTAAGTAACTATCTGAATTTTATTCTTTTGAGCTTTGTTATTTATAAAGGAAAGAGAAAACAAAATTAACTAACAGGAGAAATTATGAATTACCACATTTCAAAAATAGTAGATTACAAATTTGATGAAGCTATAACCAGAGTTACAGAAGAATTAAAAGAGAAAGGCTTTGGTATATTAACTGAGATTGACATCAAAGAGACATTAAAGAAAAAACTGGATGTAGATTTTAAGAAATACAAAATTCTGGGTGCCTGTAACCCAAATTTTGCACATAAAGCTCTGTTGGCAGAAGACAAAATTGGAACCATGCTTCCTTGCAATGTAATTGTGGAAGAGCATGAAGATGGAAAAGTTGAAGTATCGGCAGTAAATCCTATGGCATCTATGCAAGCAGTAAAGAATGAAAAATTAGGACCTATTGCAGAAGAAGTTAAATCCAGTTTAGCTCAAGTAATCACTGACATATAATAATATAGCAGAATGAATAGGAAAAAATTTATACGAAATATAGGTTTAGGAGCTGGTGTATTAGCTTTTTCTTCAATCATTTCAGCGTGTTCAAAAGAAAAATTTATTACCAATGGAGATTTCCTGATTTCTTTACCCATTCCAGACGAAATTAATTCGGCTTCTTTTTCATTATCAGCTGCAAAAGCAACTACAGATATTTCAAAAGATATCCGTTTGTCAGGTTTTCAAATTAACGAAAGCTTTCCAAGTCCAACCATTCGAAAATCTAAAGGTGACCCAGTAGATATTTCTTTTAAAAATGAAATTGGACAAGAAAGTATTATTCACTGGCATGGATTTATTATTCCACCCGATATGGACGGACATCCTCGGGATGCAGTTTCTTCAGGTCAAAATTATGAATACAAATTTACCGTGAACCAGCGAGCAGGAACTTACTGGTATCATCCTCACCCGGATAAACTTACCGGAGAACAGGTGTACAAAGGAATGGCTGGGTTCTATATTATTGAAGATGAAGAAGAAAAAGCTCTCAATTTACCTTCAGGAAAATTTGAAATACCGTTATTAATTCAAGACAGAAAAGTGAGTGGTTCCGGAGAGATTGTATATAACCCCTCCAGACCGGAAAAAATGATGACGGGTATTCTTGGAGATCAGATATTAATAAACGGAGCACCAACTCCATATCATGAAGTTGAGTCGTCGGTTTATAGGTTAAGGTTATTAAATGGCTCGAACGCCAGAATTTATAACATAGCGTTTAAAGACAATACACCATACACGGTTATTGGTGCAGATGGCGGACTACTTCCATCACCTGTTGATACATCAGAGCTGCTACTTGCACCAGGTGAGCGCGCTGATATCTTGGTTGATTTTTCAAAGTTTGCGAATAACAATGCAAAACTTATTAGCAAGATTTTTGAGATACCATCTTCTGGTGGAATGATGGGTAACATGATGGGATCAGACGGTTCGGAGCAGGGAACAGGTTTTTCGCTCATGGAATTTAGAATTGATAAATCTACAACTGGATCTGAATTTTCAATTCCTGAACAACTTTCAGAGTCGAATTTCCCTGCTCGGTTGGAAGCTTCAAAAATCCGTCAAATACGTCTTTCAATGCAAATGATGCAAGGTCACACTATTAATGGAAAACGGTTTAGCATGAACAGAGTGGATGAGCAGGTGAAACAAGGAGACACTGAGATTTGGGAGTTTATTAATGAAACAAATGAGCCTCACCCAATGCATGTGCATGCGGTTCAATTTAAGGTACTTGAACGTTCGGGTAACCGAGGACTAATACCAACCGAGAAAGGATGGAAAGATACCGTTTTAGTTATGCCTGATGAAAGAGTACAAGTAATTATGAAATTTACTTCTGAAAGAGGACTATATGTTTTTCATTGCCACAATTTGGAACATGAAGACAGTGGCATGATGGCTAACTTTGAAGTTATATGAATTTAAAGTTTAAAATAAAATTTACATGTTTATTAAGTTTAGAAAAATAAAGATCATAAATCAGAAATTTTAGAACAGATCAAATAATTTAAAAAACAAAGTTATTACTATGGAAACTTCAAAACACGAGAACGGGAATTATCTTAAATTTTTCATGATGATTGGCACCTCCATGATTGCAATGTTTTTCTTGATGTACTTGCATTCCTATGAAATTTTAAATCATGCCTGGTTTAGTGAAACTCGTCTTTTTATGACCATGATCATGGGTGGTGCTATGATAATCATCATGCTTGCATTCATGTTAAACATGTATAAAAATAAAAAAGCCAACATCAGTATTTTGGCAGGTGGTCTGCTACTTATTATCGCATCAATTTGGTTGGTTCGCAGCCAAACCACTGTTACCGGAAGTGATTATATGGAAGGAATGATTCCACATCATTCAATTGCTATTCTGACTAGCGAGAGAGCGAATATAAAAGACAAAAGGGTGCGTAAGCTGGCAGATGAAATTATTTTAGCACAACTCCGTGAGATTAAGGAAATGGAATGGTTAATTGAAGACATAAGAAAAAATGGGATTGCAGAAACTGAAGAAGAAGCAAACTCAAGACCAGTACCTGATTTTGAGGCTAATAAACAATGAGTTTTAGCAATATTTAAGAATAAATTCTCTTGGGTGATTAAGAGATGAACGATTTTATAGAACTCTACGGAGAGTCAACTAAAACGGCACTGGAGTTTTTTTGGAAATCAGGATGGGCTTTCATTCTGGGATATTTCGTATCTGGAATGATATAGGCTTTTGTGCCTAAAGGAAAGATGACCAAATATATGGGCGATGCAGATTTTAAAAGCGTCTCTCTTACCTGGCTGGTTAGTTACCCTCGAAAATGCATTAATTGCTCCTTTTGTGGCCGGCGCTACTTTCATTGGTTCAATGGGTAATATTCCTTTAGCTACGGTTCTAAATGAAAATGGAGTGATGTTTGCGGGAATTATGGGTTTTATTTATTCCGATCTAATGGTTCCGCCACTAGTTCATATCAATGCAAAATATTCCGGATGGAAAGTCGCTTTATATATTGCGGGAATAATGTTTGTGAGCATTGTGGCTACGGCATTAATTCTAAACAGCGTTTTTTCATTTTTCGGGATTATCCCCGAGTCGGCTAAAGTAGTGCAGGAAGTCACACAATTTAAGATTGATTACACCTTTTGGATGAACATTGCATTCACATTGGTTACAGGATGGCTGATCTATCTGTATCAGCAGCACAAAAAAGAACATGGTGCTGGTATGGATATTCAAATGGAAGGCGGCGGAAAAATCAAAAGAACTGCGGGTACCGTTTTTATTCTTATAAACGTTGTTGGTGCTGGTATTTTTATTTTAGGTTGAGACAGTAGTAAAATAAATTATTATCAAGCCAGATTAAAAAAGTAACGGCCAGTTTATTTAAGCTTCGTTTAAGCTCTTTGTATGTATGTTTACAGTAGAGAAATTAAAGGTAGAAAGAACAACTTTTTGAAATAAGAGAAAGTATCTACACAAAAAATAAAATTATCGGTTATGAAAAAGATTAAGGTAGCAATAAACGGTTATGGAGTAATAGGTAAGAGAGTTGTTGAGGCCGTTAATTTACAAGATGATATGGAAATGGTAGGTATCGGTGATGTAGCAGCTGATTGGAGAATAAAAGTTGCTGCTGCAAAAGGCTTCCCTATATTTGCAAATACAGAAGAAGGTCGAAAAGCAATGAATGCACAAAACATTTCTGTTGCTGGTGATCTTGATGATATGTTAAGTAAAGCCGATTTGGTGGTAGACTGTGCACCTAAAAAATTTGGAGCTCAAAACGCTGAAAAATACAAACTAGCCGGAGTTAAGTATATAGTGCAAGGTGGAGAAAAGCATGAAACTACCGGTCATTCTTTTAGCGCAGAGAGTAATTATAATTCTGCTATTAACCGTGAGAGCACACGTGTGGTATCTTGTAATACAACATCTATCGTTCGCACCTTAAGTGCGTTGAAGCGAGCAGAGTTGTTGGAAAAAGCACGCGGAACTCTGCTACGTAGAGCTACAGATCCTTGGGAAAGTCACAAAAATGGGATCATGAATACGTTGGTGCCCGAGCAAGATATTCCCAGCCACCAGGGACCGGATGCACAAAGTGTAGACCCTGAACTGGATGTAGTTACGGCTGCGGTAAAAGTACCTGAAACATTGAGCCACTTGCACTATTGGACGGTTCAATTAACGAAGGAAACTACTAAAGAAGAAGTTCTGGCTGCTTTAGCAACTTCAACAAGAACCGCTTTTATTAATATGAAAGACGAGCTTTCCGCTAATAATGCTGTAAAAGAACTAATGCTTGATCTCGGACGTCCACATGGAGATATGTATGAAGTAGCCATTTGGGAAGATATGCTAAAGGTAGTAGGTAATGAACTTTATTACGCATATTTGGTAGACAATCAGGCGATTGTAATTCCCGAAACGATTGATGCTATTAGAGCTTTAACCGGAATAGAATTAGATGCTCAAAAATCGATTATCAAAACAAATAAATCACTGGGCATAAGGCAGAGATTTGTATGAATCACTAAACAAATCAGTTATAAAAAAAGAGATCAGTATTCTACTTTTTTGTTTGTTTTTAGTGATGATAGGCTACGGACTCACTCTTCCTATTCTACCTTTTTTAGTTGATAATGCGGCAAATTTCGGCGCACTTTTTGGGTTTTCACCGTCCATTCATGTAGGCTTAATGACGGGTATTTTTCCTTTAATGCAATTTATTTCAGCTCCATTTTGGGGGCGTTGGTCAGATACTATTGGAAGGCAAAAAATATTAATGATAGGAATGGGTGGCTACGCAATTTCACTTATTACATTTGGTTGGACTGATTCTCTTGAACTCTTATATATACTTCGTGTCTTAGGTGGGATATTTTCTGCATCTGTGATACCAGCAGTGAACTCTTGGATCACAGATGTAAGCTCAATAAAAAATAGGGGTAAGTTTTTTGCGTGGACAGGTGGGGCTGCCAGCTTGGGTGTTATTTTCGGACCGGCTTTAAGTTCTTATTTTGTGGGTATAAATTGGTTTAATGAATATTCATGGGGCATACTAAAATCAAATTCATACACTCTTCCATTTATGATTGCGGGTAGCTTTTCTTTGATAGCTTTTTGTCTAGTTACATTATCACTAAGAGACAGGCCTTCTGAGCTGCACATTGGCAAGAGGGTGCTTAAGAGCTCTTTTATTTCGAATTTAAATCGTACAAAAGTATTTCCTATTCTTCTTTTTGCATTAGTTGTGCAAGGTTCGCTTTCCGTATTTGAGAGCACTTTTGCCCTTCATGCACAAGAAACCATGAAATATAGTGTCTCCGAAATGGGATATATTTTTATGGTGTGCGGGCTTGGAATGAGTATTAGCCAAATAGGATTGACAGGATTTCTTATTGATAAGTGGGGAGAAGAAAGGTTGCTTCCTTTGGGCTATCTTTTATTGGCTGTCGGTCTCTCTTTATTAATGATTATGGATACTTTTACTCAAATTGTACTCTCTGTTGGAGTACTCGCATTTGGCGTTGCTTTAATAACTCCAAGTTTAGCCTCTTTAATAAGTAAAGTAAGTGAAAACGGGACAGGAGAAAGGATGGGAGTTTTGGCTTCTATAAGTAGCTTAGGACTTGCTATGGGTTCTTTTTTGGGAGCAGGGTTATACTCAATAAATATCCATCTACCGTATTTTTCCTTTTCTATAATTGCTTTAGTAACTGCAGTATATTCGATTAGAAAGTATAAGACTTAAATTGGCTTAACATGGAAATGATTTTATCTGATAAGTTAAAAATGCTCAACAAATTTAAGCTTGCTTTAAGTTTAGTGGTGGTATTCTGTTGCTTAAAGACACAGCGTAATCCGAATCAAATAAAAAAACTAGCTAACTCACCCTATAAATGTTAAACGCACAAAAAAGTAAAGAAAAGCTATCTCTAACTAGCTCAGTGTCACTTGGAACGGGCGTAATGATAGGCGCAGGAATTTTTGTTCTCATGGGACAAATAGCTGAATTAGTAGGCGATTTGTTCCCTATAGCATTCATTGTAGGTGCGGTTGTAGTTGGATTTAGCGCGTATTCGTACGTTAAATTTTCAAATGCTTTTCCTTCTTCCGGTGGAGTAGCAAAGTTTTTAACAAAGGCGTACGGGCCAGGTACAGCAACTGGGTTATTTTCCTTGCTAATGTATGTATCCATGGTTGTGTCAGAAAGTTTGGTTGCTGGAACGTTTGGTGCATATACACTGAGATTATTTCCAGAACAATATGCAGGCTACGCTCCGGTACTGGCTGTAGGTCTCATCAGTATGGCTTACATTGTAAATATATTGGGGAATAAAGTAATTGGAAAGACAGCAACAATTACGGCAGTAATTAAAGTGTTGGGGATTTCCTTGTTGGCCATTGCTGGTCTAGCAGCTTCTGGCTTTGCAGATATAACTGGAAATTATATACCTGAAAGTGGACAAAATTTACCCAAGAGTTTAGGCTTTATAGGAGCTCTTGCTTTAGCAATTTTGGCTTATAAAGGCTTTACTACTATTACTAATCAAGGCGATGATATTGAAAACCCGCATAAGAATGTCGGTCGATCGATTATTATTTCGGTCATCATTTGTACACTTATTTATGTGGCTCTTGCTTTGTCAGTTGCTGGGGGGTTAAGTATTCCAGAGATTATTAAAGCAAAGGATTATGCATTAGCTGCTGCTGCAAAGCCTGTTTTTGGGGAATGGGGAACCTGGATTACTGTTGGAATTGCTATAATAGCAACAGTTTCAGGGGTTATAGCCAGTGTATTTTCAGCATCTAGGTTATTGGCAATGTTAAGCAATATGAAACAAGTTCCCAGCTTGAATGTAATTGAAAAACTAAAAAACCCTGCTTTACTGTTAACGGTTTCTCTGGCTATTATACTTACCATATTCTTCAACTTAACCAGAATAGCATCTATTGGAGCAATTTTTTACCTAATAATGGATATCGCTATTCACTGGGGACTTTTCCGCTATCTTAGAGAAGAAGTAGAATTCAAGCCCATTATTCCACTAATTGCGATGATTTTAGATATCGCCATACTAACTGCTTTTGTTTACATCAGATATCTAGACGATCCTTTTGTATTGATTGTAGCGTTTGCTGCTATCGTTCTTATAATAATTGCAGAGCGTCTTTTGATGTTATCGCATACCGATAGTGATGGCAATATGCATATGGGAATGAACGACGATGAAGACGAGATGATGTAGTTTTCGAGTCATTGGGAAATAATGAACTAAACCTGAGTTCATTTTATTTATAAGTATTAAGAGTTATGAAAATTTTTGCTTTACACATGTCTAAACTTAAGTGTTCAATTGGCTTAGCTGCTATTTTCGGTTTTATTTTTTTGAATCCTCGCTTAGTCATAGCTCAGGACAACACGATGTTGTTATTTGAAATTGACGGCAATAATTATGAAAGTCGTAGCTACAGCAGACAGGGAAATCTAAATTCTTTTAAAAAATTCTTTGTAGGATCGATAGAAAAAAAAGAAGATTTCTATAAACTTCCGGTTGATGTGTTCTCCTATAATTCAGAAGGTCTGCTTCAGGATAGCGTTAGAACGACTTACATCTGCAAGCCAGGAGAACAAAACGTATTTATAAATATCTTCCCTTTTTCAGATTATAAAAATGAAAATGAAATAAAAGTACGTCTGTTGGATACAAATTCCTTTTATCCAACTAAACCAGAAATCGGTTGGGAAATTAAGCCCATTGAGTTTGCCCTTAATATTGACAAAGGAGTCGTAGGTTTTTTAGGTGGGAAAAGTAAAATAAGAATTTTTGACAGGAGGATAGTACAAAAGGATACACTTCAAGTTGGTGAATACGAAATTAATTCAACAGTAGAATTTGGAGTATATGTATTAGGAATAAAAGTAAAAGGATTAACCTACAAAGCAATAGAAATCATAGATCCAATAAAAGGCATCATTTATCAAAAGTTTACGAGTAGTGACGGTAGCTTTTTAACAAACCGGCTATTAAAAAATAGTGGGTGCTAAATAATTAAAACCGACGATCTGTCAAAGGAAACTGAACCTTAAAAGTGCTTCCTTTTCCTATTCCTTCACTGGTTCCGTTAATACTTCCATTAAATAATTCTACAATAGTTTTTACTAAAGAAAGACCTAATCCACTTCCGGATTCTTGTTGGATTAATGGTTGATTAGATCTGTAAAAACGATCAAAAAGGTGTTTCTCTGTATCTTTATCAAAGCCATAACCTTCACCTGAAATAGAAAATAAAGCAGATTCAATATCTTTTTTAAGTGCAATGTGGATAGAAGATCCAGGGCTACTATATTTCACGGCGTTTGAAATAAGATTTCCGAAGACCTCTTCCAGATATCCTTTTCGTGCTTTGATTATAATCGCTGGCTCAATATTTGTGATAAAGATAAGATCTTTCTCTTCAATGAAGTCCTTAAACCTGGACACTGTTTCAGTGAGTACATCACTAACATTTATGGGCTCAAAATCAAGATGCTCACTAGCTTCAATCTTTGAAAGCTGTAATAGTGATTGAATGATAGTAGTCATTCGAATTGTTTCCTGATGAATATTGCCCAAAATGGATTTGTATTCTTTTGTATCTCTGGTTTTGCGAAGCGTCACTTCAACTTCATTCCTTATGGAAGCGATAGGATTTGATAACTCATGAGCAGCATCAGCCGTAAATCTTTTTTCTCGTTCGAAAGCTTTTTCCAAACGGCTTAACATGGTATTAAATGTATGAGAGAGTTCTGTAAGCTCATCTTCCACTTCAGGATTTACAGAAATTCTTTTCTCTAGTTCGGAGGCTTTAATAGAATTTACAGATGCGGTGATAGAACTGATTGGAGAGAGAGCCTTACCTGAAAGCCAATAGCCTCCCAGTATTGAAGAAACCACACTTAGTACAATCAAAAGGATCAAATACTTTCTTAACCGTACCAATTCTTCATGTAAGGTCCACTCAAATCCCGAAACCTCAAGCCAACCGACTAACGCGTTTTCATAATTTATAACAGGATGATAATAAGTTCTTAAAGGGAGATTCTGCCAGTTTGTGCTCAATGATACTTGTACTGCTGAGGAAGGTATTTTGGTAGGCAATGTTGTTTGCTGGGCAAAATTTGGGCTTTGGTAGATTAGATTCTTTTTAGCATCAAATAGACGAACGTAAGTCCCAAAGTCTTTTTCTTCTTGAAGAGTTTTTTTACGACTGTATGTGCTGAGATCAATTTTCAGACTATCGGTAGATGTTTGTATAAACGGAATTATTTGCTCTACTTCATATCTTAGATGTCGATCATAATTATGATGTATAGAAGAATGAAATGCCTGATACAAAAAGTAAGCAAATAGACTTAACAGAATAAAAAGACTTAACCCATACCAAAGTGCCAATTTTTTGGAAATAGACAGCTTTTGAAAAATTGGAAAGGTTGAATTACTCATTGGTTTGACTCAAATTCTTAAGCACTTTTGTATTTAGCTTGTATCCAGCTCCACGAATGGTTTCAATGATATAGGTTTCATGGTGAAATTCAATACCGGCGCTCTGATAAGCTTTTGTAAGACTGTTTCTCAACATAGAAATTGTCGCTTCAATGGTGTTATCACTAACAGTATCAGATCCCCACACACGTTCAGCAAGTTCATGTTTTGAAAACACCCCGTCTTCAATACTCAACAAAAGTTGAAGAATCAAAAACTCTTTAGCTCTTAGAGAAATAGACCGACCTAAAATGGTTACTATTCGCTTTCTTCTATTGAAATGAAACGCTCCGATATTAATATCATCAGTATTTGAATACTGAGGTTTTCGTCTTAAAAGGGCTCTTACTCGGGCTAACAGTTCTTCAAAAGAAAAGGGTTTACTCATGTAATCATCGGCACCAGAATCTAGACCAATAATTTTATGATCGGTATCGCCTAAAGCCGTGAGCATTAATACAGGGAAATCTACACCGGATGCCCGCCACGATTTAAGTACAGCTTGCCCGTCTTTTCTGGGAAGTCTCCAATCCAATATCGAAAGGTCATAAGTATTAGATTTCCCCAGTAACTCGGCTTCTTCTCCGTTTCGCGCTAGCTCAACTACAAAACCTTCTTCTTCCAATCCCTTTTTTAAAGATTTGGAAAGTGAAATTTCATCTTCAACTAATAAAATCCACATAAATCAGCTAATTCAATTATTGATTTCATATAAATATAAACTATTTACGATTACTTTAAGGTAGTTTTAAGGTTGGGTGTTGTATAATAGTGCTAGAATAAAAAATTGATTCACTTAAACTAACTAAATCTGACATTACTATGGAATTTATACCAGAATGGGCACCAAATATACATCCATTATTAGTGCATTTGCCGATTGGGATTCTGATAATTGCAATATTTTTTGATTTCATTTCCTTTTTTCTGCCAAAAGATAAAAAATGGTGGTCCGAAGAAACTACAGCTATACTTTATGGGGTTGGAGCAGCTATTGCTGTGGGGGTTTACTTTACCGGTAAAGCTGCGGCAGATAGCGTTTTCTTACCTGCTGAAGCACAATCTGTGCTTACAACACATGCCGACTGGGCACTTTACACAGTATGGTTTTATGGAATTTATGCGGTTGCTCGAATTTTGGCAACTTGGAAAGGGCGTGAAGAGCATCGTTTGAAGTTTCACATTGGCTTTTTTGCACTTTCCCTTGCTGGGTTGTTTATGCTTTTTCAAACAGGTGATAACGGAGCAAAAATGGTTTTCAAGCACGGAGTTGGAGTTCAAAGTGTTGATATAGAAAATCCGGTACAACACGATCATGAAGCAGATCACGATGAATCAGGTGAAGATACAGATGAGCATGCTGAGTCAGAGGAACATAGCCATGCTGAAGGAGAGGAACATTCGGTAACTTCAGAAGAAAGTCATGATGAAGGTACTACCGAAGAGCATAGTCATGATGATAGTTCGATGGGAAGTTCTACCGCTTTTAAAGCTACAGAAAATGGAAACTGGGAATGGAACATCGACAAAAATGCCATATCTGATTTGAAGAGTAATTTCCATTGGTTAACGGGAAGTTTAGAAGACATAAATGCAGAAGCGGCACAAACTACCAATGGCAGCTACGCTCTTTCTTTCAGTGGAAATAATTTAAATGCCTTTTTTGTTGGACATGAATCCTACAAAATGACACAAGTAGATTATTATTTAGACATATCAGCGCTTGAAGGAATGGTAATGTTAACAAATAATGTGCAAGACGAGTCTAATTTTGATTTTGTATCTGTTGCATCAGATGGCGCTGTTAAACAAGGCCGAATGGTTAACGGAGAAGAAGAAATATTTGAAGAAGGGACCACAGATGTTTCAAAGTCGATGTTTGTTCGGGTAGTAGGGAATGGATCTCACTTCCGAGGATATATCAACAAAGAAATGGTTGTCCACGGTCATGGTGATGCTCCGAAAGCAGGTGGGGTAGGGCTTAAAATTAAAGGCAGTGGCACCGTAGTCTTAGAGAAAATGAGCATGACCAAGCTTTAAAATTTAACTCAAGTTTATACATCAATAAAAATCTAACACAATTATGAAAAAAATTATACTAACACTCTTATTATTATCTACTTCCGGATTGATTTATGCTCAAAATATGGATCATGAGAATCATAAGAATATGGTAAGTTCCGAGGACACGGAAGCTGTAAAAAAAGTACTAAAAGCGTATAAAAGTGCGCTTGAGGCTTTAGATGTAACCGGAACACAAAAACTATTTACAGATGATGCAGATGTTTTTGAAAACGGAAAATATGAAGGAAGCTATCAGGATTATTTAGATCATCATATTGGACCTGAATTGGGTCATTTTAAAGAATTTTCGTTCATCGATTATAAAGTGGATGTACAAATTGAAGGAGATGTAGCAGTGGCTTTCGAGATGTACAATTATAAAATCGTAACCGGAGGAGAGGAGAGTAGAACCATAGAAAGACAAGCCGTAGCTACTTCAGTTCTTAAGAAAACAGAATCGGGATGGAAGATCATGCAGAATCATGGTTCATCCAGAGCGGTAAGAAATTAATTTATCTTCGTATACAGGATGATGAATATAAGTAAAATGCTCAAAGTGATTTTTTGGGCATTTCTTCTTAATACAATGTGGGAATTTACTCAATGTCTGTTTTTTTATGAGATGTGGAGTTGGGGGTTTTGGAAAGCAACTCTTTGGATGTGGGGGGCAATATTTGGAGATATATTAATTGTTTTAGGGCTTTGGCAAGGATTAAGGATGCTTTTTAAACCAACTGGCCTACTTCAAAAAACAATAGTAAAATATTTATTGTTACTTGCCCTAAGTTTTGGAGCTAGTATCTTTCTTGAATGGATGGCTTTGTATCTGGAGCTTTGGACTTATGATGCAAGTATGCTTACTATCAATTTGTTTAACTACAAAGTCGGATTGACGCCTGTTCTTCAGATTACTTTTTTACCCGCTCTAAGTGTTTATCTTGCAGAAAATTATCAAATACCTTTTATCAAGCATAATAATGACACATAGAAAAAAGCTACTAAAACTATTTGTTTTCGTTTCAATAGCAGTCTCTTTAGCCAGTTGTAATAAAGAAGCAAAAAAGAAGTCAGTCAGCTCGGAACCTATTTCTTTCAAGGAAAGCCGATGGTATACTCAACAGCAATTTGAGCTCGGGAAAGAGGTTTTTACTGCAAATTGTGCTCAATGTCATGGAAGTAGAGGACAAGGATTGGTGGAAGACTGGAAAACCCCAAATCCAAATGGACAATTTCCTGCTCCGCCTTTAAATGGTACAGCTCATACCTGGCATCATTCAACTGAAGTTCTATTTGAAACGATTAACAAAGGTGGCATTCCATTGGGTGGAAGTATGCCTGCTTTTAAAGAAATGCTTTCTGAAGAAGAGAAACTTGCAGTAATCGCTTTTGTTCAAAATTTATGGGATGATGAAACCTACAATAAGTGGCTAAAAATCAATAACTCTAACTAAAAGGAACAGAAAAATGAAAAAATTTACATATACATTATTAGTACTGGCAATTTCAAGTATGACTTTGTTTGCTCAGCAATCAACGGAGAAAGAAATGGTAGCAACAACTTTGAATGATTTACAAACGGCAATCATTAATAACGATTCTGAGCAAGCAGGAAAAATTCTCCATGATGATGTGACTATTCTTGAAGGCGGTGGGATGGAAACTAAAAGTCAGTACTTATCCCATCATTTTCATTCAGATGGAAAGTTTTTATCTGCAATGAACAGGGAAGAAGTATCTCAGGAAATTAGTGTAGAAGGCAATATGGCATGGGTGACTTCAAAAACAAAAATGACCGGAACTTATTCTGGAAGAGAGATCGATTTGAGCAGCCTAGAACTTGCCGTACTCAAAAAAGAGAATGGGATGTGGAAAGTAGTAGCTCTGCATTGGTCTTCGAGATAGGATTTAGATGATTCGTTGGCAGATTTTGGCTACGTGAGTGTGTAGATTTGTCAAAAGAAGAGCCCCCCAATATGGAAGGAAGAGGTGTAGATAGGATGATGATATATACCTAAGCATTTTAAAACGACTCAGAGAGGATCCAATTTGAGTCCTTTGCTGCATAAAATCTTTAATTTTTCTCAAGAGGATCTTTCTTTTATTAGGTTAGTGGTAGAATCGAATAATAGAATGGAAATGAGGGTATCAATTAGTGAAATACCCGTAACTTTTTGTTAAGAAATTTATTTCCTATGCAAATATCTGACGATATATTAATCAAAAAAATTCAGGAAGGTGACAGAACCTCATTTGAGATCTTGTTCAGAAATTTTTATGCTCCTCTCTGTGATTACACATTCAATTTTGTTAAAAGTTCCGATATTGCTGAAGACCAAGTACAAGAAGTTTTTGTGAATATATGGGAGAAAAAAAAGGACTGGCATCCTAAAGGGTCGATCAAATCTTACTTATTTAAAGCTGTTAGAAATCAGTCGCTAAACTATTTAAAACACAATCAGTTTGTGGAAGAGTGGAAGCAAAATAAAGCCTCCCACTTACGCACTAGCTTTCAGCCGCCTATAGAAGAAAGAGCTAACCCAGAACAAGTAAAAGAATGGGTGCAAGAAGCTATTCATCAGCTTCCCAAGAAGCGACGAGTGATTTATGAATTAAGTCGTAATCACGGGCTAACGTATATGGAAATATCTAGGACACTTAATATCTCGGTTAAAACTGTTGAAACACAAATGGGTCGATCTTTAAAGCACCTTAGAAGTTATCTAAAACAAAAGCTCGATTAATTTCACTCATAACCATAATCAACCAATCAAAACCAAGCCATTTTTAATCCTTTGTACGGCCTCTCTTCTTTGATTATTAGCGGAAAAAGGTATGGTATTATTGATCTTCATAATGAAACCACTGTTATGTAGTATATCTTTTTGGCAAAATGTACTCAACTTCTGTAGATCAAAAAATTAGCTCCAAGTCAATTTATATCCGCAGGATAATTACTTCTTTGTATAGTTTTCCACTATATCTTTTGCTAAATATTCTTTATTGACTTTCTGCTATTGCGGATGGAATACTTAGTCTGCCCTTCAATAATTTATATTCATCGGTTAGATATTCACTACGCACAATAAATCAACATAAAAATAATTTTTTTGTAAGGGTGTCGCCGTATTCAGTTGTATTAATTAGTGAGACGTCGATTAAAATAATTGGAATTATTGCATGTTAAACGAAGATGAGTGGATTGAAGTAACTAAATACGTTACTAGAAATTGCAGTATTGAAAAAAAAAGAACAGTAGAAAATAAGATGCTATCTGATGAAGATTTTAAAAAGACCGTTAATGAAGTTCGGAAAGCATGGGAGCTATCGGTTAGCCAAACAGGTAAATGGGATACGAATAAAGCATGGGATAGTGTTCTTCAGAAACTCAACACTCCCGAAAATATGCGTTCTATTAATAATCCTCACACATTAAATAAAAAGAAAAATCGAAATGCTGGTTTTTCTATAAACTATATAATCAAGGCTGCTGCTATTCTTTTGATTAGTGTTATTATGAGTATTCTATTTTATCAAGCTTCAGAGCATCCCGCCGGCGAAGAAGTTCAGAGCCGAGAACAGCTAAAAGAATTTATTGCCAAGAAAGGAGAATACAAAAAATTCCATTTGAGCGACGGTACTGAAATTACATTGGCGCCAGAAAGTAAAATCCGGCTTTCAAGTGAGTATATTTCTGGTTCAAGAGAAGTTTTTTTAGAAGGAGAAGCATTTTTTGACGTAACAACAGAGCCAGATCATCCCTTTAGAGTTCATGTAAATGAAACCACTACGGAAGTACTGGGAACACAATTTAATGTTGTTTCCTATCCAGATGACGAAATAGTACAGGTAGTTGTAGTTGAAGGAAGCGTCGAATTAAGAGCCGAAAGAACGAATAAACAAATTTTACTAAAATCTGGCGAGCTTGGCAGCTATACCTCCTCTGATCAGAGGTTAACTTCAAAAAAAGTAGATGTAAATGCCTATACAGGATGGATGAGTGGAAAATTAATTTTTGAAAACCAGCCCCTTAGCAAGGTAGTAACCAGACTGGAAAGATGGTATGACCTTGCTTTTATAATTGAAGGCTCCGAAATAGGGAAACGAAAACTTACAGCCACCTTTGCTCCCCACCAGCCATTAATCGAAGTACTTGACGCGATGGCATTATCCTTGGATATGACATATACCAAGAATAATAGGGCTATCCATTTCAAAAATAAAACAATAACCAATCAGTAATTTACTTATGAAAAACATAAAGCTACATATATTTTTGTTTCAGGCTTTCCTAGTACTATTCATGGTATCTGGTATTCAGGCGCAAACCCAGAGTAAACAATTTGTTGCTATGGAAATGTATGACAATGAATACCTCTATACCTCACCTTATGAACGGCAGGTATCGCTTTCTCTAACTAACATTCGTTTGGAAGAAGCCCTTCGCAGATTAGCTAGCGAAGGTAAAATCAGGCTCTCCTACAATAAACAGCTTATCCCTGATCAACGAATCACCATGTCTTTTGAAAAAATTACTGTTAAATCAGCACTTGATCAGGTACTACAGGATACCAACCTTGAGATATTAGCTTCACCTAGCGGTCAGGTCATAATCAAGAAAAAAGATCTTCCACCCGTATTTGAAGGCAGTATAACGGGTGCTATTACTGACGCCAAAACGGGCGAGCCTTTAGCAGGCGTTAATGTTATTATTGAGGGTACCACCCGCGGCACCTCTACAGATGGGGATGGAGAATACACGATCAGTAATGTCCCGAATGGCACCCATACGATCAAAACATTTTTTTTAGGCTTCAAACCGGTAAGTAAGTCGGTAGAAGTATCAGGGGGGCTGGTAACATTAAATTTCAAACTGCAGCCTACTATCCAAAATTTGGAGGAGTTAGTTATTACCGCCACTGGAGTACAGCGAAAAGTGGAACTAGGTAATGCCATATCACGTGTGGATGCCGTTGAAGATGTTAAAACGCGACCCATTAGTGATGTAGCTGGATTGCTGCAAGGCCAGGCAGCAGGAGTACAAATTGTAAATAGTGGCGGAGCTACCGGAATGGGAACCCGGATCAGAATTCGCGGTTCGAATAGTGCCTCACTCTCTAACGAACCGGTGATTTATGTTGATGGTGTCAGAATTAACAACGACCCTAACTCTATCTCTTTTGAAACGGGTGGACAAGCACCGTCTCGGTTAGGCGACCTCAATCCGGAAAATATTGAATCTATCGAAGTTATTAAGGGGCCCTCTGCGGCAACCTTATATGGTTCGGTAGCCGCCAATGGGGTTATTCGTATTACAACAAAAAAAGGCCAATCTGGTGAACCAAGATGGGCTGCCTTTACAGAAACCGGGATCGTAAATAATGTGACTACCTACCCTGCTAATTTTCGTGCAGTTGATGCATCAGGTAATCCTTGTTTTACTTTCGAAGCAGCAGAAGGGACCTGTACTCAGAGCAGCATTAGCTCCTATCAGCCACTTAACGAATCTGTTAGTTCCCCTTACCGTACAGGAAATACCTATGGGTTAGGTTTAAGTGTATCTGGAGGAAACGAAACACTGACCTACTTTATATCTGGGAATTATGCCGACAATGAAGGAACTCTTCCTGTTAACAACCTTAAAAAGGCAAGTTTAAGAGGTAATTTTCAATCTTATATTAACGAAGATCTGAAGGTTACCCTAAATACCGGATATACAAACAGTAATTTGGAGCTCCCCATGAATGGGACTTTTTCTATTGGCCTTTTGGGACAAGGCCTTAACGGGCAGGCCACAGCTGATATCAATAACGGATGGGGTGAATTTACCCCCGCACAATTGTTCACTGTTGATTCACGCCAGCAGATCAATCGTTTTACCACTGGGCTTGAAACAGAGTGGGTTCCTTCCCAAAATCTAAATTTCCGGTTGTCGGGTGGGCTGGATTATACCTCCCGCTGGGATAATCAATTTTTTCCTACTGGAACAGCACCAGATTTTCTTGATTTTAAAGATGGGGTACGTATATCCAATCGATTCGATGTGTTCAATTACACGCTAGATGCAAATGGAACATATAGTAAGGCAATTTCTGAGAATTTATCTTCCCGTACTTCTGTAGGATTTCAATATCTGCAGGATTTGACTCGAGGAACGCTCGCTACGGGTCGTCAGATAGTAGCAGGAAGTGAATCAATTGCAGGTGCAGCAAATACTACAAGCACCGAGCAAACTACCGAACAACGTACCGTTGGTGTGTTTTTAGAAGAAAGGCTTAGCTTTCAAGATAAACTGTTTGTAACTGGTGCTGTTAGGGCTGACCGTGGAAGCGCTTTTGGTGCCCAATTTAATGCGGTGTTCTATCCCAAAGTTAGTGCTTCTTGGCTTATTTCAGAAGAGTCATTTTTTAGTACAGGTCGCTGGCTATCTTCGCTTCGCCTTAGAAGCGCTTGGGGCGAATCTGGAGTACAGCCAGGCACAAACGATGCATTGAGGTTTTTTATCCCTGTTGCTTCTACAGTTAATGGTCAAAGTGTAACAGGTGTAACCTTTGGAGGGGTCGGCAATTCTGAACTTAAACCAGAGCGTTCAGGGGAGTTTGAAATCGGTATGGATGCAACCATTCTGTCGGATCGTGTTGCTCTTGAAGCTACCTATTTTAACAAGCAAACACAGGATGCTCTGATATTCAGGCAACTTCCTCCTTCACTTGGTGCAGGCGCTGGCCGATTTGAAAATCTTGGTTCTGTTGCCAATACTGGCTTTGAACTTTCTTTAAATACCACCGTATTTCAAAATGAAACTGCTTATTTTGACTTCAATATTGTAGGATCATTGATAAATAATAAACTTACTGAGTTAGGAAATGGAATTGAACCGATTATTATTAGCAGTGTTCAACGCCATGTTGAAGGCTATCCCCTAGGTGGCTACTGGGATGAAAAATATACCTTCAGTGATGTCAATGGTGATGGTTTGATAGGTAGAAATGAGGTTACTGTAGGTAACGAGGCTGTTTATCTCGGCTCCCCCTTTGGAGATAAAGATATTACCTTTACAGGCACAACTGGTTTATTTGGAGACCGAATTGTAGCTAGTGTGCTCTTGAACTATAGAGGAGGACGAAAATTGTATAACAATACGTATGCATGGCGGAATGGAAATAATAATACAGAGGCTTTAAATGACCCAAATGCCTCATTGGAGAATCAGGCAAGGGCAATAGCTTCTAAATTCCTTGGTACTGAAGCCGGATATATTGAAGATGCCTCATTCTGGCGATTGCGTGAAGTATCGTTGACTTATAATGCCCCTCTGAAATGGGTTGATGCACTTGGAGTTTCCAATCTAAGTCTTACGCTTTCAGGAGCAAACCTTGGTTTATGGACCAATTATAGTGGGCTAGATCCTGAAATTAGCTCAAGAGGCCAAGCTAATTTTATTATCGATGATTTTATGACTCAGCCCCCGGTTCGTACCTGGAAAGCACGCCTTAACATATCATTTTAATCGTTTAAAACTTTTAATTGGAGAAATTATTATGAGTACACTACTAAAGAATAGCAATCGAATTTGGAGGCTCCTTGTTATTACAGGTATAATAGCCATAGGTGCATTTGGCACTTACTCCTGTGATAAAATGGTTAATGTTACAGATCCTGATATTGTTACCCCTGAATCGCTGGAAGGTCAGCAAGGTCTTGAAACACTTCGGGCAGGTTCGCTTGGAGACTTGGCTGTTGCCATGAGCGGGTCGGCAGCAGGACATGGTGCAACGCCCGGTCTTGTCACAATGAGTGCACTTATGACTGATGAATACATTTACACGGGTACATTTCCTACAAGGCGTGAAGCAGATACCCGAAACGTACAAAATACAAATGGAACAATGGACGGAATCTATGGAAACATGCACAGGGCCCGTGCTGCAGCTGAGAGAGCGGCCGAACTGGCAGCGGAAATTGGCGGCTTAACTGCCATAGAAAGCGAAATGCAGAATGTTGCGGGCTACTCCTATGTAATGTTTGCAGAAACCTATTGTCCGGGAGTACCTTTCAGTAAGGCTCCGGCGGATGGTGGAGATTTAGAGTTTGGGGAGCCGCTGACAACTGAGCAGATGTTTACCCGTGCAGCAGATTGGTTCGACGAGGCACTGAATAGTGCAGGAACGGCAAATACACAGATGGCGAACCTTGCACGTATTGGTAAAGCCCGCGCTCTTTTGGGGCTAGGCCAAATCAGTGATGCAGCCAACATTGTTCAATCAGTTCCCACCGACTTCGTTTATAACATCGAACATTCCGATAATAGCAGGCGGCAAGAGAATGGAATCTATATTATGAGTACCGTGCGTCAGCAATGGTCAATTGCTGAGGGTAAAGGTGGAAATGGGCTAATGTTCCGCTCTGCAAATGATCCACGTACTCCTTGGGAAGACAATGACGAAATAGGACAAGACGACATAACCAAATACTACAATCAGCTTAAATACACTTCAGCGAGCGCACCTGTTGTGTTGGCTTCAGGTATTGAGGCACGGCTAATTGAAGCTGAAGCAGCCGTTCAGGTAGCGGATAACCAGGCTGTTGAAGACATCCATAATACCCTGAGAGCCCGGGAAGGATTATCTGCAGATGACTTATCAGGAATGGATCAGGATGAACTTCGTGCGTATCATTTCAAAGAAAGAGCCTTCTGGCTGTTTAGTACGGGTCACCGCCAGGGAGACCTACGCAGATTGGTACGTGTGTATGGTAAAAATGCAGCAGATGTGTTCCCTTGGGGTACATATTTTAAAGGAGGTCAATATGAGCCTGTACTTTCATTTCCTGTACCTCAGTCTGAGGAGAATAATCCAAATTTCCAGGGATGTCTGGATGATCAAGATACTTAAGCAGAAAATCTGTTTTAAAAAATCAAAAGAGGGGGCTTGAATAGCCCCCTCTTTATTTCTAAGCTATGTACTTTATCGAATATAAACCTTACCATAGTGCCAACCCACACCAAACAGTTTCCCATTATTAAATCCCCCGGTTCAAAACATATACTTATTTTGGCGGGTTTATTTTTTCTCTCAGGCACTGCTGGCTTAATCTTACAAGTTGTTTGGATGTATCGTCTGGGTTTAGTTTTCGGAAATGCCGCCTATGCAACGGCTGCTACACTTGCTGCTTTTTTTCTTGGACTGGCCATTGGTGGCTGGTTTTGGGGAAACGCTGCGGCCCGGTTTCGTCGCCCGCTCACTGTATATGGTCTGATGGAAATAGGTGTAGCCTTAACCGCCCTTCTCTGGATTCCAGGGCTAGATTTTTATGAAACCCACTACGCATCCGTTGTCACTATCCTTGATGGGCATAGCGGTATGCTAACTCTATCGAAATTTCTTTTCAGCACTACACTTCTACTAATACCAACCGTTCTTATGGGTGGCACCTTTCCTATACTGGTACAATACGTGGGTAAAAGCCGACGGAAACTCGCTATTCAAGGTACATTTCTCTATGCACTAAACACAATCGGTGCATCTCTAGGTGCATTTTTTGCAGGCTTTTTTCTTGTTTCAAACTATGGGGTTAGTTCAACTTATGCCTTCGCAGTGGGATTGGCAGCATGCATCGGGGTATCGGCTTTGGTACTTGACGGTCTATCCTCTGGAGACAGCAAACCAGCGTTTAGGAATAAAAAAAGACCCAACTCTTTTACGAAAAATGAAAAATCAACGGTACCTGTTCATCAGGCATCTACTGTAACCTATTCATGGATGCTAATTTTAGCATTTATGTCTGGACTGCTGGCACTTTCAGCAGAAACCATTTGGATACGTATGTTTTCGCAAGTATTACAAAATTCGGTATACTCCTTTTCAGCAATATTAGTGGTATTTCTTATTGCACTAGGCCTAGGAGGTCTTTTAGCGCATATACTTGTGCGATTATCACTACGGCCTATTCCTGTACTTCTGGTACTGCTTTCGCTGGGTACAATTCTACTCGGGTTATCAACTATCATTTTTAATACTGCTACAAATGAGCTTTCCTATATGGCCTCAAGTGTCTCCTGGCCCCAATATGTATGGGCTGTTTTTAAACTTGTCTTTATTGTGGTTATACCGCCAACCCTACTTATTGGCGCTGTATTTCCATATCTGCTAAAAGCAGGACCCCAATTAAACCAGGAACCAGGTCGGTTTGTGGGAATATTAGTGTTATTTAATGCCCTTGGCAGTGCCGCAGGTCCTATTTTGATTGGGTTTTTTCTGCTTGACATATTGGGAATTTGGGGAAGTATGAAAATTGTAGCCGCTACTTATGGAGGTTTGGCATTGTTGGTTGCTGTTTCAGTAAGGGATATAAAAAATATGCGCTGGATGGCATTGCCTGCGGTCGGGCTTATATTTGTTACAGCACTATCAGCGCCGCCTTTAGTTCGTTTAGAGAAAGGGGAACGGTTGCTAGATATTTGGCAATCAACCGATGGTGTTGTCTCCATTGTTAAATCGGATAATAATATACAAATGAGGCTGGATAATTTTTACGTTCTCGGAGATACTCGCTCTGCTTTGGTCGAACAAATGCAAGGACATATTCCGCTCTTGCTCCATCCCAAGCCTAAGCAGGCTCTGTTTTTAGGCATGGGTACAGGTATTACAGCAGGCGCTTCACTCAACCACAACGTGAAACGTGTAGTGACTGTTGAGCTGGTTTCAAATGTTATTGAGGGTGCAGAGCGTTATTATACGCCATGGGCAAACGGGCTATTCCATGACCCAAGAGTCGAAATTGTTGCCGATGATGCACGAAATTACCTGCTTGGTACTAATGAAAAATTTGATGTAATTGTGGGAGACCTGTTTACGCCTTGGCATTCTGGAACAGGTAGTCTTTATACCCTGGAACATTTCCAACGTGCCAAAAAACAGCTTAACCCCGGCGGACTCTTTGCGCAATGGCTACCTTTATATCAGTTAACCCCAGAAAGTTTCAAAATTATTGCCGCTACATTCGATTCTGTTTTTTCGGAAGTTACCTTGTGGCGCGCCGATTTTTCAGGCTCAAGGGCAAGTATTGCCCTGGTAGGTCAGGAAAAGGGGGCACAACTTGATCAGGAAGTTTTACAGAAAAACATTGTGAATGTAGTAGGATCAAAAGACTCTGCCAAAGTCAGGCATATGGCCGGCCTTTTTTATCTAGGAAATTTGAATGCTCTCAAAGAACAATTAACAGGAATAGAACTTAATACGGATGACAAGCGCTCTATAGAGTTTACCGCACCTGTTTTATCACAAAAAGCCAATGCAGGCAGCGCAACCTTTATTGCAGGCAAAGAATTAGAGCAACTTTTAACGACATTAGCGGACAAAATTCCTGCAAATCAAGATCCATACTTGTCTGGTCTTCCTGCGAATGAGCGGCAGTACGTTGAAGTTGGCTTGCAATATTATCGTTACCTTTTGCTGCAAACTGCTGGAGAAAGAATTAAAGCAGACAGCGTTCGTAAACTAATTCAGAATTTAGCACCCGGTTTCTTGGGAGATACGCTTAAATCTACTGGAGACGATTAATAAATTGTGCAAATTAACTGAATTTTTCCATCCAACAAATGAACTTAAATGATCAACACATAAATCAAATAACCAAAACCAATACTATCATGAAAAAAATTATACTAATACTTCTTTTATTATCTGCTTCTGGAATGATATATGCTCAGCATAATGATCACGGAGATCATAAAGAAATGGCTTCTTCTGAGGAAGCGGATGCAGTAAAGAAAGTACTGAAAGCTTACAAGAACGCTCTTGAAGCTTTGGATGTATCCGACACAGAAAAGCTTTTTACTGAAAACTCAGCAATCTTTGAGAATGGGAGCCATGAAGGAACCTATAAGCAATACCTAGATCACCATATTGGCCCAGAGCTAGGTCGTTTCAAAGAATTCTCTTTTAGTGATTACATGGTGGATGTGCAAATAGAAGGGGATGTAGCGGTGGCTTTCGAAACGTACAATTTTAAAATTGTGACCGGTGGAGAGGAAAGCAGAACTATCGAAAGACAAGCGGTAGCTACCTCGGTACTCAAGAAAACGGATGACGGCTGGAAAATCATGCAGAATCATGGTTCTTCCAAAGCTAAAAAATAATAGATGATCTATTTTTGACAGAAGCTTTGAAGAAAAGTAAAATGCCCAAAGTAATTATTTGGGCATTTTTTTAAAACACACTTTGTGAATTTACTCAATGTCTGTTTTTTATGAGATGTGGAGTTGGGGATTTTGGAAAGCAACTCTTTGGATGTGGGGGGCGGTATTTGGAGATATATTAAGGGTCTTATAAAGTATAGCATGTTATAGAATTACCTAACATCTACAATCCTGATTCATAGGCGAAATGATTTACTATCCATAATCAAAATGGAATAGCTTATTAACAACAACTTTTGTCTTGCTGTATAGGAAAACAACATCTCCATAGGAGCAAAATACACAGCAATCTCCTTGTTTGGGTTTAATGATTGTAATCAGATTGGAAAGTAATTATACCATTGAACTAACATCTGATGCCATGGATGGATAAGAATAAATCAAACTCTTAAGAGCAGTACTTTTGATTTTGCTTTTTATAGCTAACGCAAAAAGGTTAATGGTTTCCTCTGAATGGGGGGCAATTAAATGAGCTCCTAAAATGTAGCCTTCGTCATTTAGTAACACTTTATATGCATAAGTTGATTCATTGATTCTCTTAGCGTTATACCAGTCTTTTGCAGAACCGGAATTTACATGATAAGATATCTCTTTATCCTGTAGTTCCTTTTCTGTAAAACCAACTGCCGATAGTGGAGGTAATGTAAATAAAGAGGAGGGCATTTCAGTATAGTCAGGTTTTTTTGAATTACCTCTTATAATATTTGATGCTACAGCATGTCCTTCCATTACCGCAACGGGCGTTATATTCAATCCTTGAGTAGCTGCACAATCACCTGCAGCATACACAGATGAGTTACTTTTACTCTGTAGAAACTCATTTACTATAATTCCTTTTTTACCGTACTCAACATTCGCTTTTTCAAGATTAAGACCATCTAATTCAGGAACTCTTCCGGCAGCATTTACTACTATATCAGTTTGAATTGTTTGGGTTGAATTCTCTGATTTAGCTGTAACTAATAAATGGTTGTTGGTTTTTTCAATGGCTACTACTTCAGATTTTAGCTTAAGGTCAATATTGAGTCCTTCTGTGGCTTTTACCAGATAATCTACCATGTCCTCATCAAAATTTTCTAAAGGTCTTTCACCTTTGTGCAGGATGGTTGCTTTGCTGCCGGCTCTTGCTACAAGATGTGCAAATTCGAATGAAATATAACCGCCACCTATAAAAGTAACGTGATTTGGTAGGTTATCTAGATTAAGAAAATCAGAACTATCTATACAAAGATCGTTACCAGGTATATTTAATGTTCGTGCTTTTGCTCCGGTACTAATAACAATTTTATCGCTTTCTAAAATATCATCACCAATTTTGATAGAGTTGGGAGAATCAAAGCTTGCAGCACCATGAAACATAGTGACATCATTTTTTTGATACCCTTTCTCAACTCTTGGTGGCATATTGGAAACGAAATCGTTTTTATATGCCATTAATTCATTCCAGTTAATTTCTACTTTCCCTGAAATGCCAATGTTTGACATTTTGTTGGCTCGATCGATGATTTCTGCAGCCCCAATCAAAATCTTTTTCGGGTCACAACCTCTTAACGCACAGGTCCCTCCATATGGTCTTGAATCTGTGACGGCAGTTTTTAAACCTTCAGCAGCACATTTATTCGCGATTGTCATTCCTGAAATCCCGGAACCTATAACAATTAGATCAAATTTCATATTTCTTCCATTTCAAGATTTTGATTTTTTAATTCTTCTTAGACCAAACAGGAAAATTCCAATGCAAAGGAGTAAAACAACATAAGGCGGCTATTAATGCTCCCCAAAGTCCGATGAGTGTAGTTTTATCTTTTTTAATGTCTTTATAATTCATAACTAACAACAGCTTTTATCTTGCTGTATCGGAGGGCAGGGAACATCTCCATAAGAACAAAATACACAGCAGTCTCCCTGTTTGGGTTTAAGCACCTCTTTACATTCAGGGCATTGCCAAAAGAATTGGCAGGAGTCTGTAGGCATGGTTTCTTTAGATTGATTCCCGCAGTTAGGACAAGTAATGGTTGATTCAGCAATGGTGGTTGTCATATAAACTTAATTGATTTTGGCACTTTCTGAAGCTATAAAACCGGTTTTGTTTATAGCTTCAATAATAGTTGGGACTGTTGTTTTCTCTTTATCAAATTTGACAACAGCATTTTGATTTTCATAAGAAGCAGAAGCTTCGAGTACACCTTCAACTCCATGAGCAGCACTTAAGACTGCAGATTCACACCCCGCACAGGTCATACCTTCAATATTGAATGAAACAGTTTCAACCTGATCTTTCTGTACGTAGATAACTTTCTGATCCGGTTTCGAAGTAAAAATAGTCGAATAGTAAGGGAAGCTTATTAACAGTGCAGCAACTACAGTTACTATTCCTAAAAAGCTTTTAGAATTCAGAAAAGATGGATTTTCTTTGCAAGCACAATCCGGATCCCAATTGGGTTTTAATTTTCGATACCATGCATAACCAAGCAATAGTGCGGTAAGCCCAATTATATAAGGTCTGAATGGTTCGATCCAGGAAAAAGTAGCTGCTGCTCCGCTTACACCGGCTACTAAAGCTACAACAGGAGTGATGCAGCATAAAGAAGCTAAAAATGCGGCAAAGATTCCCGCTCCGATCCACTTGGTCTCTGTTTGATTGTTTTTTTGTTTACTCATGCTGCTAAAACCTTTAATAGTTGGTTGTTATTTATGTGTCCAAAAATTGGAGACAGAATTTTCTTAAAGACAGGATTGAGAGAATAAAAAATAACCTGCCCATCTCGTGTTGTATCGACTAAACCACCATCTTTTAATTTTCTAAGATGTTGAGATATTGCAGGAATACTCATATTCAGGATATCCCCGAGATCACAAGGGCATAATTTTTCCTCAGCATTTAACAGAAAAAGAATTTTAAGCCTAACGTCATTCGCTGCTAGTTTTAGAATATCAGTTAATTTATAAATAGATGTATCTACCTGTTCTAAGGAATTTATACATCGGTTTATTTGATTGAGATCAGCAACCTCTCTTATACAAGCTTGTTTACTCATAATATGGGATTAGTTTATTCAATAGTATAATAAATTTATTATTTAAGCAAATGCTTAAATAATGATTATAACTTGATCTGGTTATCGTTAGTTTTTCCCCATTTTGTTTTCACCTTCTAATGCTTTCAAAATAGGGCAATCTCCTTTAGGACCGCTACCTGAACAGGAATCAATCAATTCAACGAGAGTAGTTTTAATTCTTTGCAAATCTTTTATTTTCTCTACAACATCTTTATACTTTTCTTCAGCTTCGGTTTTAACTTCCGAGCAGGTAGTATTTTCATCTGTTCTCAGCTCAAGCAATTCTTTGATCTCACTGAGAGTGAACCCAAGTTCTTGTGCTCTTTTTATAAATTTTACCTGATCAATATGGTGTTGAGTAAATATGCGGTAACCTGATCTGCGTCGACCCGGTTTAGTGATGAGTTTCCGCTTTTCGTAGTAACGAAGTGTTTCTTTATTCACTCCGGCTTTGCGAGCAACTTCACCGACTTTGTATGTGATCTTTTCTTCAATATCCATAATGTAATAAATCAAAAGACGGGAAATTAATCCCGTCTTTATAAATTAATCTTTCTTGATCATTGTTTTTCCGCAACAACAGGTTGGGTTTTGAGTTCCACCACAAGTGGGTGGTGCACTCTTAGTTACAGTTACTTCGCATCCACAGCCTGAGTCGGGACATTGATAAACTTCTCCTTTGTTAAACGGCATAATTGTTCTCCGGTTTATTCGTATTTCTATTCCGGAGGTAATATAAGCCCTGTACCTTGGTACGGAGTCAAGTTATATTTATGGTTTTTAATCTCAATGCATTTCCAATTACAGATACCGAGCTAAAACTCATAGCCAAAGCTGCTATCATAGGTGAAAGTAATATCCCAAAAAATGGAAATAGAACTCCGGCAGCAATCGGTACACCTACTGAGTTATAGATCAAAGCAAAGAACAAATTTTGTTTGATGTTCTTAACCACTTCCTTACTCAAGTTGCTCGCTTTTACAATTCCGTGCAGATCTCCTTTTACCAAAGTGATCATTGCACTTTCAATGGCTACATCGGTTCCGGTTCCCATAGCTATTCCAATATCAGCCTGAGCTAAAGCCGGAGCATCATTGGTACCATCACCTGCCATGGCTATTTTTTTGCCTTCGCTTTGTAAGCGTTCAATTTCCTCCAGTTTATCCTGGGGGAGACATTCAGCCTTGTAAGACGAGAGATTCATTTCTTCGGCTACTGCTTTGGCTGTTTGTGGATTATCTCCTGTCAACATCACTACTTCGATTCCCTGTTCTTGAAGTTGTTGAATAGCTTTTCGGCTGCTTTCTTTAATTGCATCGCTGATCACAACAAATCCGGCTATTTCATTATCAATAGCTAACCATGAGACTGTTTTACCGGAGTTTTGATAGGAATCAGCTTCTGATTTTTGATCTTCAGTTACTGAAATCTCAGCATCTTCAATGATCTTTCGGTTTCCAAGTTTTATAATTTTGCCATTAATGGAGCCCTGAACACCTTTTCCTGTTATGGATTCGAAATCGGAGACACTCAGAAACTCTACTTCTTTTGATCTCCAATATTTCACAGTAGCTTCAGCCAATGGATGTTCACTTTCGTTATTAAGTGAAGCGATATATTGAATAACTTGTTCTTCGGAAAAATCATCATTTACAGAAACCATGATTTCAACAGAAGGTTTTCCTTCGGTAATGGTTCCGGTTTTGTCGATGATGAGCGTATCCATTTCGTTCATACGTTCCAAAGCTTCCGCATTTTTGATAAGTACACCGTTTTGAGCTCCTTTACCAACACCTACCATCACAGACATTGGGGTAGCCAAACCAAGTGCACATGGACATGCAATAATGAGCACTGCTATAGCATTGATCAAGGCGTAAACATAAGCCGGCTCAGGCCCAAAAACAGCCCAAATAGCAAATGTAAGAATTGAAACTCCAACGACTGTCGGTACGAAGTAGCTTGAAATTTTATCCGCCAAATTCTGAATAGGAGCTTTGCTACGACTCGCCTTGTTTACCATATCTACGATCTGGGAAAGCAAAGTATCTGCACCAACTTTTTCAGCTTTCATCACAAAGGAGCTATTTCCATTGATGGTTCCTGAGCTCACAGAATCATCTGCAGACTTTTCAACAGGAACAGGCTCACCGGTAATCATTGATTCATCAATAGAACTGTTCCCTTCGATGATGATTCCATCTACTGGAATTTTTTCGCCGGGTTTTACTTTCAGATGATCACCAACTTCAATCTCATCAATATGAATTTCTTCTTCCTTCCCGTCTTTAATTCGGATGGCGGTATTTGGTGCCAACTTCATCAATTCCTTTACGGCATCGTTGGTCTGTGAATGAGCTTTTGCTTCCAGTACTTGTCCGAGAAGAACAAGAGTCAGAATAACAGTCGCAGATTCAAAGTATAAATGAACGGTTCCTGCATCGGTCTTGAACTGATCAGGAAATAGGTCTGGGAATAGAAGTGCAACTAAACTAAAAATCCATGCAATACCTGCACCAATACCAATAAGCGTGAACATATTGAGGTTCCATGTTTTGATCGAACGCCAGGCTCTTTCAAAGAACATCCACGTGGCATAGAAAACTACCGGGAGTGAAAGTGCAAATTGAACCCAATTCCAGATCTGAATTTCCATCATTTCATATAATGGATTGTCGCTGAGCATCTCAGACATTGCAATAATAAAGATGGGGAGAGTGAAGGCAACAGCTATCCAAAATTTCTTAAGTAACGCTTTATATTTTTTTTGCTCCGCTGATTCATCCGCTTCTTTCGGAACCAGATCCATTCCACATTTAGGACAAGATCCCGGACCTTCTTGTTCTACCTCAGGATGCATCGGACAGGTATAAATATTTGATGATCCCGATTTCATATTTTGTTCTTCTACCAGATCCATTCCACAAACAGGGCAGTCACCGGGTTCATCATATGTTTTCTCGCCTTCGCATTGCATTGGACAATAAAACACACCCGTTCCATTTTCCTCCTTTTTCATTTCTTTTTTAGGATGTTCATGATGAGAATAATCGCCGGGTAGATGGATCGAATAATTTCCTGAAAGATCATCGAGAGCTTCCTGAAGTACTTCCAATTCTACATGCTCAGACATCTCAATTTCAGCTGAGTGTTCTTCCAGTGAAACAGAAACATTTGTGATCTGATCGATACTGCTGAGCGCTTCGGTTACATGGCTTTTACAGCCGTTGCAGCTCATTCCTTCAATGTGGTATGTGTGCTTCATTACTTCATATAATTTGTTCAGTATGAATATCTAATAAAACTAGAAGAATGTACTTACAGAATTTATGATTTGATGTATAGGATTTTTGATCACTGATTATGCGAGTTAAGGTTGTAATTATAAAGATTAATTTCTGACCTCATCTGTCTTCTCCTTCATAAGGAGAAGGACTCGTTGGGGTGACATTTGCGAGGAACGGATGTGACGAAGCAATCTCTAAGAAGCGTTACATAATGGGAGATCACTTCGTTATACTCGTGAATGTGACTGGAATTCCCCTCCTTGTAGAAGGAGGGGCGAATTAATTCAATAGGCAAATGTGATGAGAAATCGGGGAGGTCAAAAAAGAGATCAGCGTTATCAAGAATCAGTTCTTTCTTGCTTATGTTTGTGATATAACCCGATAAATAAACAAGAAAGAGTTTTAACCTTTGCAGTTAAGATGGAAAAAACTTCACCGCATTCAAACCTCATCTAAAGGTTTTCTTTTTGAAGAAATAAGCTTTCTGAACTGAGTAGGAGTAAGGCCTGTTTCGGACTTAAATTGATTGGAAAGATACTGCGCACTACTATAGCCAAGCTCAAAAGCTATTTCACTAATGGTCTTTTCTCCATAGATCAATAGCTCTTTAACACGTTCAATTCTTTGTTGAATAGAAAATTTTTCAATTGTTCTGCCTTCGTTTTTAGAAAAAATTGCACTTAAACTGGAATAACTTTTACCTATTTCTTTTTCTAAATAATCAGTGAGATTTTGAAACCCCCTATTTGAATTTTGATGATGAATGTGATTGATAACCGAAATTTTAATTCTAGAAATTAGCTTCGAGGTATCATCATCGATCAACTCAAAGCCTTCGGCTGTAAGAATTTCAGAAAGCTTCTCTTTATTTATATCCTGAGCTTTGTCAAACTCAACTTTACCAAGTTCGATATGTTTGACAGGTAAATCTAGCTCTTCAAGTTTTTGGCGAACCACTTTTATACAGCGGTCACACACCATATTCTTGATTCTTAATTCGGAAATTTTGTTCATAAGTCAGTGGTTATCTTTGGATCAATAATGTAAGGATATTATAAAGAAATGATTTTACACTATTATCACCTGCTCATCTATGATAAAAGTGTTATCTTTTAGAGAACCAAAAAATTTGATAAGACTATGAGCGATTTCAGAATTGAAAAAGATTCTATGGGTGAAGTTAAAGTGCCAAAAAACGCACTTTATGGAGCTCAAACACAACGTGCAAACGATAACTTCCCAATCAGTGGTATAGGATTTAGCCGAGAATTTATTCAGGCATTAGGCTATGTTAAAAAATCAGCCGCTTTAGCAAACTCAGGATTGGGTCTTTTGGACGAGAAGATTGCGAATGCAATTTCTGAAGCCGCTCAAGAAGTAGTAGATGGAAAGCACGACGGAGAGTTTGTAATCGATATTTTTCAAACTGGCTCAGGAACTTCTACCAATATGAATGCGAATGAAATGATCTCGCATCGTGCAAATCAACTTGGAGAAGAACTGGGTGTTCATCCTAATGATCACGTTAATTTTGGACAGAGTTCAAATGATGTGATCCCTACAACTATTAGAGTTTCTGCAGTACTTGCAGCAACGAATTCTTTAATTCCTGCACTTGAGCATTTGAGAGATACTTTCATCAGCAAAGGGAAAGAATATGCTGATGTTGTAAAAACAGGTCGTACGCATTTAATGGATGCAATGCCTGTTACTATTGAGCAAGAGTTTGGTGGATATGCACGTCAGGTTGATCTGGGTATAGAAAGAGTGAAGTCTGCACTTAATAGAATGATTGAACTTCCACAAGGAGGAACAGCAGTAGGAACAGGAATTAATACTCACGCAGATTTTGGTAAGAATTTCGCAGCAAAAATTTCTGAATTAACCGGAATTGATTTCCAAGAAGCGGAAAATCATTTTGAAGCTCAGGCTACCGTAGATGCTCCGGTTGAGTTGTCAGGACAGTTAAAAACAATAGCTGTTGGATTGATGAAAATTGGAAACGATCTAAGATGGATGAATTCTGGACCTAACGGTGGTTTAGGTGAAGTACAACTAGCGGCACTACAACCGGGTTCTTCTATTATGCCGGGTAAAGTAAACCCTGTGATTGAAGAATCGCTGACTATGGTTTGTGCTCAGGTAATAGGGAATGACTCTACGATCACTGTGGCCGGACAAGCAGGAAATTTTGAATTGAATGTGATGCTCCCTGTAGTAGCACATAACTTACTTCAGTCTATTGAAATACTAGGTAATGCAGCTAGAAACTTGGCCGATCGTTCTGTATCTCGATTAGAAGTGAGAAAAGATGTTATTGCAGATATGGTTGGAAGAAACCCTATCTTAGTAACAGCATTAAATCCTATTATTGGATATGACCTTGCCGCTAAAATTGCTAAAAAGGCTTTTGCTGAAAGCAGACCTTTGAAAGATGTGGCAAAAGAAATGACGGATCTATCAGATGCAGAGTTAGATAATGCTCTCGATCCGATCAAGATGACCAAAGGTGGGTTTACGGAATAATCCACGGACATAAGATTTTAAGAAAGCGTGTAAAAATAGCGTTAAATAAACGTACTATTTTTGTATGAAAAGCGCTTTTCTCGTATTATTGAGCCCTTGTTAGGGTTCTATTCTATTTATTTTTGAACGATTTAATTTTTGATAATGGCAGATACAAAGACTAAGAAAAAACCGTCAACATTCAGCGCTGCAAAAAAGAAAGAAATTCTTTCGGATTATAAGCTTGGCTGGTTGAGTAGACATATGTCTTTGATCGGTCGTAAGGAAGTTTTAACCGGAAAAGCTAAGTTTGGAATTTTTGGTGACGGAAAAGAAATGCCACAGATAGCATTGTCAAAAGTGTTCAAAAATGGCGATTTCAGATCCGGATATTACCGAGATCAAACAATTATGTTGGCTATTGATGGAATTACGCCGGTTCAATTCTTTGCACAACTTTATGCAACGCCTGATTCAGAGTTAGAGCCAAGCTCAGGCGGACGCCAAATGAATGGTCACTTTGCGAGCCGTTTGTTAAATGAAGACGGAACTTGGAAAGATCAAACTAAAATGAAGAACACGTCGGCTGATATGTCACCGACTGCGGGTCAAATGTCTAGGTTATTAGGATTGGCTCAGGCTTCAAAAGTTTATAGAAATGAAAAGGCTCTGAAAGGAAAAGAGTGGAAGAAGTTTTCTAATAAAGGAAACGAGATCGCTTTTGGTACTATTGGTGATGCAAGTACTTCTGAAGGAGTATTCTGGGAAACCATTAATGCGGCGGGTGTATTACAAGTTCCTATGATAATGTCCGTGTGGGATGACGGTTGGGGAATTTCAGTTTCAAAGAAATATCAGACTACAAAAGAAAGTATCTCTGAGGCATTGAGTGGTTTCCAACGAACAAAAGATCAGCCGGGTTTTGAGATCCTGATAGCTAAAGCTTGGGATTACGAAGAGTTGATGGAGACCTATGAAAAGGCAGAAAAAATTGCCAGAAAAGAGCATGTGCCTGTTTTAGTTCATGTCCATGAAGTAACTCAGCCTCAAGGCCATTCAACTTCAGGTTCTCACGAAAGGTATAAGGATGCTGAAAGGCTAAAATTTGAAGAAGATTTTTGCTGTCTTCGTAAGACAAAAGAGTGGATCTTAGAAAATAAGATCGCTACAAAGAAGAAATTAGATCAACTTGAAAAAGAAGCTTCACAAGAAGCTAGCGAAGCAAAAAAGACAGCTTGGGATAATTATATCACTCCGATCAAGGAAGAAAAAAAGCAGATGTTAAGCTGGTTATCTGATCTGAAAGAGGAATCAGGTGAAGCAAGTATTGATGATCTTATCAAGCGATTAAAAATGGTTCAAAGTCCATTTAGAAAAGATGTGCTTTCTGCAGGAAGAAAAGCATTATACGCTACAGCCGGGAAATCAAGTGATACAAGAGATGCGATCAAAAGCTGGGTGAACGAAAGTACTGAAGCCAATAAAGAGCGTTATAATTCACAATTATTGAGTGAAACTGAATTCTCGCCGTTAAAGATTGATGAGATAAAGCCAGAATATTCTGATGATTCAAAAAATGTAGATGGTCGTGTTGTAATCCGCGATAACTTCGATAAGATCTTTGAAAAACATCCAAATACCCTGGTCTTTGGTGAAGATGCAGGTAAGCTTGGTGATGTGAACAAAGGTCTGGAAGGAATGCAGGACAAGTATGGAGAGATCCGTGTTTCTGACACAGGTATTCGGGAAGCAACAATACTTGGACAAGGTATTGGAATGTCTCTACGAGGATTACGTCCAATTGCTGATATTCAGTATTTAGATTATGTATTGTATTGTTTCCAAGGAATGAGTGACGACCTCGCTTCACTTAGATACAGAACTAAAGGAGGACAAACTGCTCCACTGATCGTAAGAACTCGTGGACATCGTCTGGAAGGAGTGTGGCATTCAGGCTCTCCAATGGGAGTGCTTATAAATGGATTACGTGGTATTCATTTATGTGTACCAAGAAATCTAACTTCAGCCGCAGGGTTTTATAACACGCTTATTCAAGGTGATGACCCTGCAATGGTGATTGAGCCTTTGAATGGTTACAGATTGAAGGAAAAACTTCCTGAGAATATAGGTGAGTTTACTACACCACTTGGAATTCCTGAGATCGTAAAAGAAGGAGATGATATCACTATCGTTTCTTATGGATCTACGTTTAATATCATTGAAGGTATGATCTCTCAGTTTGAAAATGTAGGAATTTCTGTGGAGCTGGTAGACGCCAGAACGCTACTACCATTTGATAGAAATCATATGATCGTGGAATCTCTGAAAAAGACTAATCGACTATTGGTTGTGGATGAGGATGTTCCCGGTGGAGCTGCAGCTTATATTATGCAACACATTGTAGAAGAGCAGGGTGGATACAGATATTTAGATTCTCGTCCACAGTGCCTAACTGCGCAGCCACATCGTCCGGCATATGGTACTGATGGAGATTATTTCAGTAAGCCAAACGCCGAAGATATTTTTGAAGCGGTGTATGAAATTATGCAGGAAAGCGAAACAGATCGTTTTCCGGAGATCTACTAGATCAATCCTCTAGCCTTCAACTCTAGATATTTGTTGATGGCATTGACGGAAAGGTCTTTAGGAGGGGTGAGGATCGTATGAATGCCTCGTTGGTTGAGTGCTTTCACAATCCGGCGTTTCTCATGGCTGAATTTTTCAGCGACCGTTTTGGTGTATATATCACGCACCGATTCTGATTCTTTCTCAAGCAGAGAAGTCATTTCTGTGTTCTCAAAGAATATAGTTACCAAAAGGTGATCTTTTGCCAATCGTTGTAAATATGGAAGTTGTCGTTCCATAGCTGAATACGTTTCAAAATTTGTATAGAGAAGGACTAAGCTACGTTGGTTCAAATGGGTTTTAAGTCCAACTAGCATTCGCTGAAAGTTAGACTCTTCAAAGTTGGTATCTAGATTGTAAAGAGCTTCCTGAATTCTTTGGATATGAACTCGGCGCTTTTCAGGTTTAACAAAAGTCGTTTCTTTATTCGAAAAGGTGAGATGACCGGCTTTGTCCTCTTTTAGCAAAGCAATGTTTGAAATAACCAGACTGGTATTGATAGCATAATCCAGCAACTGCAATCTATCGAAAGGCATTTTCATCACACGTCCCATGTCAATTACATTTACCACTTGTTGGGAACGTTCATCCTGAAATTGATTCACCATTAGATCACCGGAGCGAGCCGTAGCTTTCCAGTTGATAGACCGAACATCATCACCAAGCACATATTCCTTAATTCGATCAAATTCCATGGTGTGACCGATCCTACGTATCTTTTTGATACCAATATCAGTTAAGCGATTTGAAATGGCATACATCTCAAATTTCTTCATTTGAATGAAAGAGGGATAAACAGGAACAGTAGTTTTTTCAGCTAGTACGAGTTTTCTATTAAGAAACCCAATTCTGGTTTTAGCAAATACATTGATCTGCCCGAAGTCATATTCACCACGTTCTGTTGGACGAAGATCGTAAGAGATGCTTTTACTTTTGCCAGAAGGAAGGGTTAGGTCGATTTCAAAGTCACGAAGCTGAAATTGATGGGGAATTTCATCAATAACTCTAAAATTAGCTTGATAAGGAAAATCGTTTATTACTTTTATCCATATTGTATTATCGTCCCCATTTGATAATCGTTTTGGAATAATCCGTTCTACAGTTATGGGATTTTTTGATGCAAAAAGTAAGACACAGTCTATGATGACCAATACAGAAATAGCGATTAGACATAGCTCTGCAAAAGGCATTATTACGGGGAAAAAGTACCCAAATATGAAAAGGGTAATGTTCAGAAATAAAACCTGAAATAGAAGACTATCTAAAAATATTTCAGAAAGAAACCGTTTTATCTTGGTACCTCAACTTTTTCTAAGGTCATTGCAATTACTTGATCGCTACTAATTCCTTCCATCTCTTTCTCAGGAGTAAGAGTAATTCTATGTCGAAGAACCGGTTTAATAATTTGCTTCACATCTTCCGGAGTGATGAAATCTCTACCTTGAATTGCAGCCCAAGCTTGTGCCGCTCTCATTACAAAAACAGAAGCTCTGGGAGATGCTCCAATAGAAATGGAACTTGAGTTTCGAGTGTTTTGAATTATTTCAGCGATGTATTTCATAAGCTCAGGTTCAACATGAATCTTGCTTACAATAGCTCGCAGCGTTTCAATTTCCTTCGAATCAGTAACTTTATTCAAGGTTGAAAAATCGATCTTATTTCCTCTGTTAAAGCTCCCTTCAAGAATATTGATTTCTTGCTCTAATGTTGGATAAGGAACATCGATCTTAAAAAGGAAGCGATCTAGTTGTGCTTCAGGTAATCGGTAGGTTCCTTCATGCTCAATTGGGTTTTGTGTAGCAATAACCATAAACGGAGCATCCATTTGATGAGTAACTCCATCCACAGAGATCTGGCGCTCTTCCATAACTTCAAATAAAGCGGCCTGTGTTTTTGCCGGAGATCGATTGATTTCATCTATAAGTACAAGGTTAGAAAATATCGGTCCTTTTTTGAAATTGAACTCAGAAGTTTTAGGATTAAAGATAGATGTACCGATCACATCAGCAGGCATAAGATCGGGAGTAAACTGTATCCTGGAAAAATCAGCATCAATGATTTGAGCTAATAATTTTGTAGTCAATGTTTTTGCAACACCAGGCACGCCTTCGATCAAAACATGTCCATCAGCTAACAATGCGGCTATCAATTGATCAACCATTATATGCTGACCCACAATTATTTTTCCTATTTCTGACCGGACTGAATCAACCAGTTTTTTTACCCCGGAAAGATCCATTCGAGATTCGAATTTAATTTCGTTGGTATCATCCGTAGAACTCATGTTGGTAGATTTCGGTGTTGGGTTTTCTTGTTCACTCATCGTTGTGATTGTTTATAGAATTCGTCGATCTTTTCAGTGATCAATTTAAGTTCGTTTTGAGAGATATTCTGTGATGATTTTGATAGCTCTATCAGGTCAAAGAGTTTGAAAATTTTCTGTTCATCAATACCTGAACGTGAAGCTACATCAGCTTTGAAATTAGCATCTGTTGTAAAAATATCTAACCTGAGATTTGTGGTGAGATACTCATAAAAGAATTTCAATTTCTTCTGGAGTATTTCAGTGTGAGAACCTTGTTCTAAATAAAGTTCTCCTATAGTCTCAGCAAATTGGATGCTTGAATTTTTTGGAGATTCAATGATAGGGATAACTCGTTGCTCTCTTTTAGATTTAAAGATCATAAATAAGAGAAGGGTAATAATTCCGAGATACCAAGCATGTTTCAAACCGTCAGTAGAAATGATAATACTCATCGGAGTACCTGCTACTTTTCTACCTGCTTTATAGTAACCATCCCAAATAGTAGGCTCTACCGGTAAATAAGATAATGCGGTAAACGCATACGTTGCTTGTTCAGGATTTCGAAGATAATAATTGGTAAAGAGATGAGGTGTCGAGTTAAGATATATAGCTCCCTTTCCCCATGGGACTTTTATAAAATTAACTTGGTCTGTATTCCAGTATCCTAAAACCTCTGTTTTAGCAGTATCATAACTGGTGAAATAATAAAAATTAGTTTTAACAGTGTGGGTCCAATTATTTCCTTTACTGATAGACGCGTCTTTAAAAGATACAGTCTGTTCTCCCGCTTCAGCTACAGAATCAAAAAGAGCAAAGTAGAAGCTATAACTGAGATTTAGGGTATCTGCTAGTTTACCGTTTACCAATCCAGATATAAACACTTCAGTTCCATTCTCAACATTGGATAATAAATTATCAGTTTCTAAAGGATCGAATTGTAACGCATTATTAATGAAAACCCAGTTTGGGGTAGATGTAGAATCTTCATTGGAATAGTCATATAGCGTACGGTTATTTATTTGAACGTCGGATTCCGGAAAGAGCGTTTCAATTTCGTTAAAGAGGATCTCGGTTCCGTAGGGGATGGAAGATGACCGTGTAAAATCATTAGACCAATCCACAGGTTTGGGTTCAAAAATATCCATTGCAACGTACAGCAAAACCGCAAAAACCAGAAAGCCGATATAGATCTTATCTTTACGCATGCAAGGATCTCTGAAATTGTAAGAAAATGTTGTTCACTGTTTTGAAACGTTCTTCATCTATTTCAAAATGACCGTAGTCAATGTATTCATGAAAGTAAGTTAATCTATCAAAATAGTTCGCACTTGGATGATCATTCAATTCCTTCAGATATTCGTAATTGGTTTTATCTTGTTTATAATTGATGAGTTCATGTTCACTTAAAAGTAAAAGTGATTTCTGATATAAAAGTCGGACAGCAAGACCATAGTTTTTTTTCTCAAGCGCTTGTTTGATAAGTGAATCAATTTTGGAAGAATCTATATCACCATCATCAATATTAAAGTTTAAAAGGCTTCGGTCTCTTTTTCCTGTAATAGCACTTCTGATCTCCCCTTTAAGTATCTGATTTACTAATGCGAATAGAATTACTACAAAAATTAGAATTGCTGATCCTTTCAAAAAGTATTCTACCCAAGGATTTTGAAGCATTTTCTGAAATAACTCCTGCAACCAGATCAAGATCTTATCCCATAAAGAAAGTGTGGCTTGGGGCTCGTTATAGCGATACTTATCAAGCGAACTGATCTCTTGTAGTCGGCTTTCAGATGGAACACGAACATCAGGAGAAATAGTCGTTGTTTGAGTAGAATCTGTTGTTTGTTTAGCTGAAGTAGCTTGATTGAAGCTCAAAAACAGAGACATCAGCAAAATGCCTCTGATGAATAAATAGTTAACTGCAGTAGCGATAGAGGACTTCATTCTCACGAGAAGGTATTTTGTTCGCCTAGAGATTCAATTTTATCCATCATAGAACTTCCTGTTTTACGCTCCTTTATATTGAAATAAACCAGTGCTTGAGAAGTAATCGGCATACAGTACAATAAAGCAGGAACCACAATTGATAATCCGTATAAAGCACTTATGATGGTCTCAATAGAGGAGCCATCATTAGCTACGGTTGTAAAAGAAACGACCCCAATTAGGATATACATAGGAATGATAAAAATGTATGATGCAAAATTCATGATAATCCCCATTACAAAACTCATTCCAAAGGTAAACCACCAATAGTCTTGAGTGACTTCCCACGATTTTGCCAGCGAATCACCGAAATCTTCTCCTTCGGTTATAAAGATTATAGGTGCTAAAGAAAGTTTTATAGCTACGTAAATTCCGGGTAAAATTAGAAACAAGAATCCTATAAAAGTAGCAATCGCAATTACACTTACAAGACCTAATACGCCAAAGAAGTTTCTGGCAAAGTTCTGAAGTAACATCCCTGTCTCAATATCTTCTACGCCATTATCTGCCAATTCCATGTGTTTGAAAGTGATCACATTGATCAAAATAAAGTTGGCCATGAATAAGAGCATTCCTATAAAGAACTTTGCTAAAAAAGATGAGACGTCATTGCCTAGAGTGATAGGATCTACAGGTTGATCCGGATTCATCTCAGCGAAATCAAAAACTGACATAAAAGAAGAACTAACCAGAATGCCGGAAATAATTACAATTGGGAATACAAACAGAAAAAGAGCCTTTCCTAATGTTCGAAAGTGTACTCGAATATAGGTAAAGGTGTCTGTAATTATTTGCCCAAAATCTCGGGCTTTTCTTAGCTCAAAAGTTTTCATGCCTGTAAGATTTTCTGTTTAAGTCGTTGGGGATAGATAACAAAATAAAATAATATAAAAGAGAATGAACTGAGTATGATGAACAGACTTAACCAAATAGGCATTTCTGTATAGCGGGTTACAAATGATTCTAGAAACCCTGCCAGAATAAAAATAGGAACTAACCCTATCACCATCTTTGTACCTCTTTTAACAGCTCGAACAAATGATTGATATCTACTGAAGGTACCCGGGAAAAGAAAACTGTTTCCAAGTACAAAACCAGCTGCGCCGGCTATTACTATAACGGAAAGTTCTAAAGCGCCATGAATGAAAACTACCAAAAAAGCCTCTGCAATAATTCCGTATTTATAAAACATATGGAAGAATGTACCTACCATAATTCCGTTTCCCAATAGCACAAAACCTGTTCCTATTGCCGTAGTTAGCCCAAATACAAAAGCTATGAATGAAACCCGGATGTTATTAACTGTGATCCCTAAGAACATATTAAGAGCGTGTTCATCTTTGTACACAGCAAGGGGATCTCCATCTTTAATATTCTCAATAGTCATGTTCACATAACCATCTCCTAAAATACTGCGGATGAAATCAGGTTCAATTTCAGAAGAGAGTACACCAATTGAGATTGCAAGAACAAAAATAGAAAAGGCATATAGGAGTTCCTTTTGATAGTCTGCATAAATTAAAGGGAGCTCGGTTTTCCAGAAACCTATTACTCGTGCCCAATCTAATTTCTTATTTCGATAAAGAGTGTCATGAGCTTTTATCGCCAAATCGTTTAAATAAGCAGCAGTTTTACTGTTAGGGTAATTACTTTGAGCGAAAGCTAAGTCGTTAGAAACTTCAATATATAAGTCAGCAATGGTGTCAGCAGAATTTCCGGCTCTATTCTTTAAAAGAGACTCGAACTCCGTCCATTTTTCGGCGTTTTTTTTTAGGAATGCAACTTCCCTCATATCAATTTTTTAATTCTACTTTTCTTTTGAAAATGTTGAGCTTACTTTAAGCTGAATAGTACCCCATTTAGCAACAAATAGAAAACAATAGATGTCCCAGATCGGCATAGAAACTGCGCAACACGTTAAAATTAATTACAATACAGCTGGAATATTCGAACGTATCCTAGCTTATTTCGTAGATTTTATAGTTTTAGGTATTTACTGGGTTGTTCTCGGAATGATAAGCACCTTGGCTGATGGGAGTGGCCCTTCTCAGAGTTCTGGAGATTCTATGTGGGTGATGTACGTAATTGTGTTACTACCCGTGATGCTATATCACTTAACAATGGAAATTCTGTGGAACGGATATACGGTTGGCAAGTGGTTAATAGGAATTAGAGTGGTGAAGTTGGATGGCACTCGACCTAGTGTGAGTAATTACTTAATTAGATGGCTGATTCGTTTATTTGAGATAACTCTCACATCAGGAGTTGTGGCTTTCTTTACATTATTATTAAACACAAAAGGACAGAGATTAGGAGATATAGCTGCTAAAACTTGTGTGATAAAAGTAGGGAAGCGTACACGAATAGACGACACAGTATTCGAAGATATAGATGATAGTTACGACGCCGTTTTTCCACAAGTAGTAGAATTGAAAGATGAGCAGATCTCAGTAATCAATGAAGTATTGAAAAGCAAAAGTGAATACGATAGATCAGCTTGGCTTACGATGGTTGCCAGAACAAGAGTTTTGATTCAAAAGAAAATGGGCACACTGAATACAGGCTTAGGAGATATCGAGTTTCTGCAGCAGGTAGTTAAAGACTACAATGCGCTCCATGGAAAGGTTGAATAGAGATGACTTTAGTCCAAACTAATACGTCGAAGCGCATTCAATTGTAACTTTTCTAAATCAATCGATCAATAAATACGGCTACCCACACAAGTGGCAGGTATGCAATAGATGCGAACATAAGTTTTCGAGAATTTTCTTTAGTACGCTCTTGTAAAAATTTGATACTGTAGAATAGAAACCCTGTAGCTAAAATTAAGCTCAGTATTAAAAATATCATTCCCGATAAACCCATCACATACATAGCTATAGTAACAGGGTAGAGGCATAAAGTACATATCAATGCCCAAACTGATGTTTTAATGCCTGATTCATCATTTTTGGGAACCATCTTAAAACCCGCTCCGAAATAATCTTCTTTTAAACTCCAGGCAATTGCCATTACATGAGGTACTTGCCAAAAGAAAACAATACCGAATAAAAGCCAGATTCCTGGATTGTCAAGAGAACCACTTGCGGCAGCCCATCCACCTACTGGCGGGAGCGCTCCGGGAACAGCCCCAATAACAATATTAAAAGCAGAAACCTGCTTCATCGGGGTATAAGCAATTAAGTAGATAAAAGTGGTAGCAAAAGAAACAGCACCTGCTAAAGGGTGTACTAATACAAAAAGATAAAGCAGGCCGGAAAAAATTAAGATCAACGAGAAGAACATTCCGGAAGCAGCATTTATTCTTTTATCAGGAAGAGGACGTTTTGCTGTCCGCTTCATAAGTCCATCTAATCGGCGCTCCATAAATTGATTATATGCACCAGTACCTGCGGCAATCATGTAAGTCCCAATAAAAGCATGCAACATCAGCATGAAGTTTATGGTGCTTCCACTACCTAGTACAAAACCAACCAACATACTAGCTGAAACGGTTAGTGTAATTCCGGGTTTGGTTAATTGGTGATAATCAGAAATCACATCAGTGAACGAACGTTCAAGCTGAATTTTGTCTTCAACAGAGTTCATATAAAAGATAAAATCTTGAAAATTTTTAACACATAAAGTTAATCATTTTCAGGGAGTATTGTTACATTTAAGTATGAAATTAAATTCCTTTCAAAAGACCGCTTTAACAACTGTTTTTGCAACTTTATTTTTGATTTTGGTAGGTGGAGTTGTGCGAAGTACAGGTTCAGGAATGGGTTGTCCCGACTGGCCTAAATGTTTTGGGAGTTGGGTGCCTCCAACATCTGTTGAAGAACTTCCTGATGGATATGAGAAAATTTATGTTGATCAACGAATAGAGAAAAACGAAAAGATCGTTAGCTATTTGGAAAAGTTGGGGTTCAATGAGCTTGCTCATGACATAGAAAATGATCCCAATGTAAAGAGAGAAGAAGAATTTAATGCTACCAAAACTTGGATCGAATATATAAACAGATTGACCGGCGCGGTTATTGGAATTCTTGTATTCTTAACATTCCTGCAGTCTATAAGTTATTGGAAATCAAGTCGGTCTATAACTATATCATCATTTTTAGCAGTGTTTCTCACCGGATTTCAAGGATGGTTAGGTTCTATTGTTGTGAGTACGAACCTTCTACCGGGAACGATAACGCTTCATATGATTCTCGCAATGGTTATAGTAAATTTACTACTATATGCTGCATTTAAAGCCACAAAGCAGTACGTCAGAATTGGCGTCAAAAGCTCAACCAAAAGGAAGCTTTGGTATACAGTTTTAGTGATCTTGGTCTTAACCACCATTCAACTAGTATTTGGAACAGAAGTAAGAGAAGAGATCGATCTAATTAAAAATGCGATACCGGAAATGGTACCTCCTCGTTCTACCTGGATAGAAAGCTTAGGGCAAATGTTCGAAACTCACAGAACCTTCTCATGGCTATTGGTTGCTTCAGGAGCTTATTTAGGCTACTTACTTTGGAAAGAAGATATTACAGGGCAGCTAAGGAAAATCGGTGTACTTAATGTGGTCTTAATTTTTGCACAGATATTGATAGGAGTGGGGCTAGCTTATTTAGATGTACCAAAAACTCTACAGGTATTGCACTTGGTAGGCGTTTCTCTAATGATTTGTGCTGAATTTCTTATGCTTCTGATGCTGGGTGTTAGATCGGATAATTATTAGAATCTCAGAGTTTTTCTAAGAGGTCATTTAAAAAAACTCGCACTTCAGTTAGGTCTTTACGAACATCTGTTGGTACTTCGATAGCATTTGAAGCAGATGGATCTTTATCCTTTTTAAGAACTTTTTTAACACCGGCAGAAGTGTATTTCTTTTCTTCAATCAGTTCCTTGATCTTAAAAATCAGTTCTACTTCTTCCTCTTTATAAGCTCTATTCCCGGCACTATTTTTCTTTGGGTTTAGCTCATTATAGTTTTTTTCCCAGCTTCTCAACACATGTGGAGCAAGTCCCGTAAGCTTACTAACTTCTCCCATCGAGTAATACAATTTTTTCATAGTAAGTAGAAAGTGTATTTTGTCACGTTTTATGGTTATAAGTAAATCATTTCTGAACTATTATAAAAGCACGCATTTTGGAAAATAAGGTAAAAACAGCAGAAATAGACATCAGTATTGTAGTTCCTTTATATAATGAAGAGGAATCTTTAGTGGAATTAAGTGAAGCTATTGAAAATGCATTGTCAGGTGAGTTTAGTTATGAAATTCTATTCATTGATGATGGTTCCACAGATCTTTCTTTCGAAGTTATAAAAAAACTTTCGGAGAAGAATGCCGACATTCGTGGGATTAGTTTCAGTCATAACCATGGAAAAAGTGTGGCGCTGCAAGCCGGGTTTGAGAACGTGAGAGGGAAATATGTTGTGACCATGGATGCAGATCTTCAGGATGATCCTAACGAAGTACCTGAAATGATCATGATGCTCAAAGATGGGTTGGACATGGTAAGTGGTTGGAAGAAGGAACGATTCGATCCTATTTCTAAAACTGTACCCTCAAAATTTTTCAATTATGTAACAAGGAAGGCTGCAGGTATTCAGCTTCACGACTTTAACTGTGGATTAAAAGCCTATAAAAAAGAAGTGATAGAGAATATTTATCTATACGGCGAGCTACACCGCTACATACCTATGTTAGCAAAGAAAGAAGGCTATTCTAGAATTGGAGAGAAGGTGGTAAAGCATCACCCGAGAAAGTATGGAACCACTAAATTTGGGCTATCCAGATTTATAAACGGATTTCTTGATTTGATAACCATACTTTTTGTGCAACGATATTTCCAAAAACCTATGCACTTTTTTGGTACGGCCGGAATTGTGTTGTTGCTCGCGGGTACCGGAATAAATTCATATCTGGCAGTGCTCAGATTGTTCTTCAACGAAGGTATCGGTGGTCGACCACTACTATTCTTAGGTATTCTATTAATGGTACTTGGTATTCAATTGCTTTCCACAGGATTGATAGGGGAGTTAATAAGTATAAACCATGTGAAAAAGCAGAAGCCAAAGATTCGGGAAGTGGTTTAGCTGACTTCTATAATATCGATCTCCAGGCTAACAGAGAACGATCTACAAAACTACTAATAAGCTGCCATTAATATAGCCCATAAAAAAAGCACTAATTCTTTCGAATTAGTGCTTCGTACTGCGTACGGGATTTGAACCCGTGTTACCGCCGTGAAAGGGCAGCGTCCTAGACCCCTAGACGAACGCAGCATTGGGATATATTCAATACAAAGATCAAAGAGGTTTAGTTCAGTGATCAAAAAACTGGGGAGCCTGATGGGAATTGAACCCACGGCCTCTGGTGCCACAAACCAGCGCTCTAACCGACTGAGCTACAAGCTCCATAAAAGTACTGCGTACGGGATTTGAACCCGTGTTACCGCCGTGAAAGGGCAGCGTCCTAGACCCCTAGACGAACGCAGCATTGTGTAAAATCAATAAGTCAATTGGAACATGAAAAAGTGAGGCGACAGGCGGATTCGAACCGCCGTAAAAGGTTTTGCAGACCTCTGCCTAGCCACTCGGCCATGTCGCCTTGTATAAACTAGTATTGTACGCCCGTCAGGACTCGAACCTGAAACCTATTGCTTAGAAGGCAATTGCTCTATCCAGTTGAGCTACGGGCGCTCATCTTCAATACGTCAAAATTGTCGGGGAGACAAGATTTGAACTTGCGACCCTTCGCTCCCAAAGCGAATGCGCTACCGGACTGCGCCACTCCCCGATTTTTCCAAAATTGGAAAGGCAACAAATATAAGGTTTTCTATATTCCGTTACCACCCAAAAATGAATTTTATTTTCTGAATTTTTCAAGATGTTTGTTATTAGGCTGTAATCGCATTTACAGCACTTTATTAATTTACTTTCAAAGCTAATTTTGACTGTAAACGTAGGTCTTCTTTAAGAAATTTTGTTTAAGTAGTGAGATATTTTACTAATCGGTTCGAAAACTCTTCCCAACTAAGTTCATCTTTCTTAGTTCTAATATTAGACTTGATAATTTCTTGTTGGGATTTGTTCGAAAAGAAACCGCTGATTTTTGAACTTAATTCTGAACTATTCTCGCTTTCAAAGACTAATCCGTCTTTACCTTGTTCAATATGTTCTGTGAGTCCGGCATGATCAGCTACCAAACAGGGGAGATTAAAATTCAGCGCATCTGCGAGTACTCCACTTTGGCTAGCGGACTTATAGGGTAGTACTAACAAGTCTGAGATTGAAAAGAGCTCGGCACTTTCTTCTGCTGATACAAATCGATCTATAATAGTATACTGAGATTTGTGTTCAGGGTTAATTGAGTTCACATATTTATTCTTGTCATCATAAAACTCACCCACGATCAAAGGTTTTATTTTCTCGTCTTCTAAAGCAAGCTTATTTAAAGCATCTATTAGAATATCTAAGCCTTTGTATTCCCGTATTATTCCGAAAAAAAGTACAATATTATCGTCTCTGTCAAATCCATATTTTTCACGAAGGTCAAGTTCAGACATTAGAGGGAGGTCTGACTCATAAATAGGATGGAATAGTTTTAGATTTTCTATATCCGCATTAAGACTACTGAGTTCAGAGCTTGTTTGTTCGGAAAGCGTTACGACAAGATCAGTTTTCTTGAAAAACCACTTCATTAAATTCTTTGAAAAAGGGAATTTTTCGTGAGGAATAATATTATGTGCAACAACTATGATTTTTGTATCAGGAGAGTTCTTTCTCACTTTCTTTAAAATATGAGCATATGCAAAAATGAAAAAAGGATGCCAATAAGATATTATTAAAGACTCCGGTTTCTCTTTGGCGAGCTCGCTACCGGTTTGTCCCCAACTAAAAGGATTGAACGAATGTACTACCCGATTCGAGTACTTGTTTGAAGGTTCATTCTCATATTGTGTGCTCCCGGGGAAAAGGAATTCGGGATACAATGCTTTGAAATTATAGGCTTTTATTTCTTTATCTTTCGAAAGAGCCCTAAATAAAAAATCACTAAATCTTGCTATTCCACCTCTATAGGGTGGAAAAACACTTAAGAATGTTATCACAGTTTATTTTTAAGATTATATAAGAAAAAAGTAGCACAAGTTTTGAAACTCTTAGTAGTTTTAGCCATTAAAGAGATATGGTTTGTATAAATTTTAAGTTATTAAATACATTATCTATTTAATATTAAAAGCAGAAATATTCTTTAAAAATTCCGTTCTTTAGTCACCATTAAATTCTACACTTATTTATGAAATTTTTTCCCTTTACAGTAATACTTTGTTTTTTATCAATGCCATTATTTGGTCAGTCACTTCAGATTTCTGCTGCTCAAAACAGTACTAATTATCTTTCCGCAGATCTGAGTGGCAGTACTATACAAGTTAAAGAGCCAAATGGAACAGTTATAAATTCAGGTGATTATAACACAGTTTCGAATGATCCTTCTTTTAAAGTGTATCCACTACAAAATGGAGAATATATAGTTCGTGAAAATATCGCAAACTTTGTTCTATTTGATTCATTTGGGAGTGTAATTAGGCCTATTTCTAATAGTAGCCAAAGTGAAGGCGGCGAAAAGATTTCAGAGCTAGCAACAGACCCTAATGGCAAAACTATAGTGCTATACAATCCTGAAGTAAGAAGTGGGGGTAAAAAAGGATCACGGGCGAAAGTTATTGGATTGGAAAACTCAGACTCGGATATCTTTTATAGTGCTGATGAAGTGATAAGATCTGTAAGGGTTTCAGAATCTGGAGAATTTATCGCTATTGCGTCAGGTAAGGAAAGCGGAGATGATAATGTTATCGTTATGGATAGATATGGAAATGATATCAGAACCATAACCTTTGATCAGGAAGTAAAAGGATTGAATTTGTATGGAAGTGGAAGCACTCTTACTGTTTTCTCTGAAGGCAGAGTAGCAGTTTATAATGTAGCCAGTGGAGAACGATTGGGAAGTAGTAGTTTTAGAGGAGCACCACTTCAATTTGCAAACTATAGTGGTTCAGATCAAACCATTGTTGGCTTAACCGGTGATCTAAATGGAACTACTTTATCTAATATTGAAGTAAGAATTATAAATGTGGCCGCAAGAAAAATTGCTAGCCAAGAATTCTCTGGCACAATTGAAATAAGTGATTTGGACAAAATTATGATGGCCAAAAATAGCCGATTCAATTACACTCTTTCTGGAATGAGTAGAGATTTAAATCTGAAGGCGAGTTTTTAGAGTGCAATAGAAATATTTGGTGAAATTATAAGCCCTCCGAAACCAATATCAAAAAGTATGTTTGATTTAATTCTTAGTCCAACACTAAATTTTGAGAACTGATATAAATAGTTAGCCTCAATAAATGAACCAAGATTATTTTGGTTTGTATTACTTTTTTCGATGTTAATTATTAATTCATTCCCTCCTTGACCGTCAGATTGAATAAAAACCTCTGGTCGAGAATACTTCACTTCTTCAAAAACTAAACCTGAACCAAGGGTGAAAAGATGATTATTTTTTTCTCCTAGATTAAATTCCTTTTCTATAACTAAACTGTAAAGAAAATAATGTTCATATGTTCTCTCGCCCTCAAAACCAATTACACTATCAAGTTCGTTGAATATTAAACTAGAGCCAATACTAGCACCTAAGTATAAACCTGTAGGCAATTTGAATAAAAGCTTTGAGTATAGAATGTTTCCTTTCTCACCAGCTGCCATCGGATCAAAATATCCAAAACCAGTAGATAGCTTTGCAGTGCGGTTACTTTCTTGAGCTAAAGAGCTTGTGGGTAATAAAAAAATGATTGAAGTAGCTGTTAATACAGCGATTTTTTTAAACATAATATTCATAATTTAAGGATGCCTTTTAAACCCATTGAAAGAATGGAGTTACTAGCAGCGCCATAGTTATCAATTTCTATGAAAAGGTTGCCATCAATTTTTGTAGAAATTTCTTTTAAAAAAGAAAGACCAAAGTTAGAACCAATATTTGTTTCTTTATTATAGTTTGTAGTTGTTAAGATTTCACTTGTATTACTTTCATTACCTTGCGTTACAGCAAAACTATGATCAACTTCATTAACAAATCTGATTGAAGGGCCAATATGAAAGAGAATAGTTGATTTTTTTAGCCTAATTAGATTCGCATGAAAGCTTGTTTTCAAGATTCTGTAGTTTTTAGAACTTCTGAATAATGCACTAGTAAGCAAATCCACACTTGATTTGTTACCCTCAAAAAAGAGAGTATGTCCAAACTCGATTGATAATAGGTTGTTATTTTGAAATGCATAAAAATACCCTGCTTTAAATCCAGAAGCGTTAAACCAGTTTGTACTTGTGGCACTAATGTGATTTAATTCAGTCGATATACTAATATGATGAGATTGGCTTTTTAAATTGGAATTATAAATAAGAATGATAAGGAATACCAAGTATGTACTCCTTATCATAATGGATTTATACAGATTAAATATGTTAATTAGACGTTGTGTTAACACCATTTTCCTTATATACCCATTTTAAGTTTGATGAATGTCGAACTTGAAAACCATCTCTCCGACCAAGCCCAATATCAGTTCTGTTTAAAGTATAAAAAACATTTCTATCCATAAAACCTTTATATAAATCATCACGTTTTTTATCGACTTTGGCAGAAACATTAAAATTAGCAGAAACACTTTCAGAAATTTTAACATTAACACCAAGGCTAAAATCAACTTTTACATCTCCTTCATCACCCTCCCAAATGTATAATTCTTTTGCTAGTTCATAATCTGCCCAATCATCATCTACAGTAGTAGAAAGATTTTTCCAATATTTTTTGCGAATGTCTCTCCTAGAAAAGTTTTTTCTCGATTGTCCATAACGAACTTCAGGCTGCGAATCATATGTTGTTAGCTTAACAGCATCAGTAAGTTGCCAAAAAACTTCACTCCCTCCAGCAAATAAACCATCATATTGTTCACTCAATCTTGCAGAATGTAAAATAACTTGATTTATATCGTATTCACCTGGATTAGTGTCATCATTACCCGATCCGCCTCCTGGATTCGAGGGGCCGCCACCTCCACCACATGAAATAGCTTCATTTAAGTTAGTTTTATAAACCATCATATTTTCCTCACAAGGTACTATTAGTAAAGAAGGGTTATTATAAGCATAATCATCATTCATGGTGATATTTTCATACCCAAAACCTGAAGATTTTGCTCGAACTGGCTTGAAGCCCTCATTTGTATCCTCATTATCTAAAGGGTGGTAACTAATAGTGGGTACTACATCAGAGTCCCAGTTCTCTGAATATGGCCAGTAAATTTTCAAATTATTTTGAATTAAGTAAGATTCTAAATCTGGGTCAATGGTACTGCCATTAATTTTTGATTTGGTATTAATTAGTGTTTTAAAATGAGATTTAAAGGACCCCAATACATTACTATTCTTGTATTTAGTGTTCATTTTATAATCTGAATTGTCATGCATTAATTCAGAAAAAGTAACATCCTCATCTCTTTCTTGTTCTAAAGCATATGATGTTGCAATTTTTAACTCTTGAATTACATCCTTTTCTGTAACTAGATCTAGAAGTATTAGTGAAGTTTGTTTCATTTTCGACTTCATTTCTAGTTGGTCTTCTGTTAAAGATATTTCTTCAAACGAATCTGTTGCTGTTTTACTACAAGATAAAAGCAACGATGAAATGAATAATATCATCAAAGATATTTTTACATAGTTCATTTTTAACCTCAGTTGTTTATTTCTGTTGTAATTACCCCGAAAGGATAATTTACACCAATTAACCCCCTCTTTTTTTTAGTTCATAATTAAATTTTTGTTAAAATCCGATAAAACAGCATTATAAGTGTAACAATATGTAGTTTGTTTACTCATATTAAACTGTAATGGCTTTAATTATTTAAGGAAGAAATCAAATAATATTGATTTAAGTAACTCTAAAAGATGATTTATAGTTTAAACGGTTGTTTTTATACTATAATAGTAGAATTGAGAAGTCACTTTGAGTTGAGAGCGAAGTGACAGAGTCTAATTAAAAAGCCTCATCATTTGACGAGGCTTTTTAATTTTAACTAAGCTTCTTTTTTTGCTTCTTCTGAAGCATCCTCTGTATCAGAGGTTTCAGACTCTGCTTTTTCTTTTAGTTTTTTGGGGTCGGGCTTAATCCAGTTGAAAGCAAGTGCATCTCTGGATTTGTTCATCTTAATCTTGATAGTAGAACCGATTTCCTTTTTATTTTCTAGCAGTTCTTCAGCAAGAGGATCTTCGATATATTTTTGGATAGCTCTCTTAAGAGGTCTGGCACCATACTTCGGATCAAAACCTTTGTCGGTGATAAACTCTTTAGCTCCTTTGGTGATATTTACAGTATATCCAATTTCTTGAATTCTGGCGAAGAGATCATCAGAAATGATATCAATGATCTCATAGATATCTTTTTTCTCAAGAGGTTTAAATGTGATTACATCATCAATTCTGTTTAAGAATTCAGGATTGAACACTTTTTTCAAAGCATCTTGGATAGTGGTTTTCATCTTGGCATAATCAAACGTGCCTTCATCAGGGCCACCAAATCCGATTCCTTTACCCATATTTTTGATGTCACGAGCTCCAATATTGGATGTCATGATAATAATGGTATTTCTGAAATCTACACGTCTACCTAAACTGTCGGTTAAAATTCCGTCATCCAATACTTGAAGCAGAATATTAAACACATCAGGATGTGCCTTTTCAATTTCATCAAGAAGTATAACGCTGTATGGTTTACGGCGAACTTTCTCAGTTAAGATTCCACCTTCTTCATAACCTACATATCCAGGAGGCGCTCCGACCAATCTTGATACGGAAAACTTCTCCATGTACTCACTCATGTCAACCCTAATGAGAGAGTCTTCTTTATCGAATAAATATTTAGCTAGTACTTTAGCAAGCTCGGTTTTTCCAACGCCTGTGGGTCCAAGAAATATAAATGATCCAATAGGTCTTGAAGGATCTTTTAGTCCGGCACGCGTACGTTGAATAGCTTTAGTAAGCTTAACAATAGCTTCACCCTGACCTACAACTTTGCCCGCAAGGCTTTCCTTCATTTTAAGAAGTTTCTGTCCTTCGTTCTGGCTGATCTTATTTACAGGAACACCACTCATCATTGCTATTACTGAAGCAACATCATCTTCTACAACATCATATAAGATGCTCTCTGATTCTTTGTCCCATTCTTTTTGGGCAACTTCAAGGTCTTCAATAAGTCTCTTTTCAGTATCTCGAAGTCGGGCAGCTTCTTCAAATCGCTGCTTTTTAACCATGGCATTTTTGTCATGACTGGTTTTCTCGATTTGTTCTTCAAGATCGATCACATGTTGTGGCACGGTAATATTCGATAAATGAACTCGTGCTCCGGCTTCATCTAGCGCATCAATAGCTTTATCTGGCAGAAAATGATCGGTTACATATCTATCTGTAAGTGAAACACACGCTTTAATTGCGTCTTCATGATATCTAACTCCGTGATGTTTCTCATATTTTGGTTTGATCTGTTTTAAGATCTCTACAGTTTCTTCAGGAGTTGTTGGATCAACCATGATTTTCTGGAAACGTCTTTCCAACGCTCCATCTTTTTCAATAAACTGTCGATATTCGTTTAATGTAGTTGCTCCTATTGCTTGTATATCACCACGAGCAAGAGCAGGCTTCAACATATTAGAGGCGTCAAGTGAGCCACTAGCTCCACCGGCTCCTACAATAGTATGGAGTTCATCAATAAAGAGAATAACATTATCTGTTTTCTCGAGTTCAGTCATGATCGCTTTCATGCGTTCTTCAAACTGTCCACGGTATTTAGTACCGGCAACTAAAGCAGCAAGATCGAGCGCTATTACTCTTTTGTCATAAAGAACTCTGGAAACTTTTCTTTCCATAATTCTGTCAGCAAGGCCTTCAGCGATAGCGGTTTTACCCACACCGGGTTCACCAATTAGAACAGGGTTGTTCTTCTTTCTTCTACTCAAAACCTGAGCCACTCGCTCAATTTCTTTATCTCTACCGATAATCGGATCCAATTTTCCATCGATAGCCATCTGGGTTAAATCCCGACCGAAGTTGTCGAGTACCGGTGTTTTTGATTTTTCCATTTTCTTTTCTCTTGAGCTCCCGGATCCTTGTGATCCTTGAGAGGATGATGTACTTGCAGCAAGAGAAGTAGAGTCAAAATCTTCTTCTCTCGTTTTTCCGGATATAATAAGATCTAATTCTTCACGAACAGCATCATAAGACACGCTAAATTGTTGGAGTATTTGAGCGGCTATATTTTCATCATCTCTTAGTAGTGAGAGAAGTAGATGCTCTGTCCCAATGGTGTCACTTTTGTAAAGTTTGGCTTCTAAGTAAGTAATGCGTAATACTTTTTCGGCTTGTTTTGTAAGTGGTATATTTCCAACTGTAACAGATCCGCCTGTGCCTCGAACTGTATCTTCAATTGTCTTTTTAAGTTTGAAAAGATCACAGTCCAAATTCTTTAAGATTCGGATAGCAACGCCATCACCTAATCGGACAATACCAAGGATTAAATGCTCAGTACCAATGTAGTCGTGACCTAAGCGCAGCGCTTCTTCTCTGCTAAATTGTATTACGTCTCTAACTTTACTTGAAAAATTACCCTCCATAGCGGTAGGTCCTTCTAAACTTTAATGTGTTTCTTTTTGCAGTTATATCTGTGCAAAAAACGAGCCTGACATAACTTTAGTTCATTCTTTTTTGAATGTAGCAGGGCGAATAGCTAATTGCAACAAAAATGCAGATAGATTGAAATTAAAAGAGAGGTTTTCCCGACATTTCTTCAGGTTGTGCTAATCCCATGCACTTCAAAAGGGTAGGGGCTACATCGGCTAATATGCCTGAATGCATTGGTGGATTTTCTGGATGATTAACTAGAATGGCAGGCACTAGTGCAGTGGTGTGCGCAGTGTGTGGACTGCCATCAGGTTTTGTCATTTGATCGGCATTACCATGGTCTGCAATAATTAAAGAAGCATATCCGTGAGCAGTTGCCTTTTCAATAACTTTTTTAAGTTGTATATCAATAGCTTCTACTGCTTTGATCGCAGCTTCCATTATGCCTGTATGTCCAACCATGTCAGGATTGGCAAAATTAAGGATCACAAGATCATAAACTTCAGATTCTAGCTTCTCGCATAGTGAATCGGCGACTTGTTCGGCATTCATTTCAGGTTGTAAGTCATAGGTGGCAACCTTAGGACTAGGAATGACTAATCGATCTTCGCCTGTATTTGGTACTTCAACTCCACCATTAAAGAAGTAGGTTACGTGCGGATATTTTTCAGTCTCAGCAATTCGGAATTGTTTCTTACCCTTTTTACTAACCCATTCACCAAGTGTGTTCTTAAGTTCTTGAGGAGGGTAAGCAACATGAACTTGCTCAAAGGTTGCATCGTACGAAGTAAAAGTCGTGTAATGAAGGTCTAGGTCTTTTACAGGAAACTCGTTAAAATCTTTCTCAGTTAAAGCTCGAGTTATTTCTCTAGCACGATCGCCTCGTATGTTATAGAAAATGACAGCATCTTCGTGCTCAATTCTAGAGCTTGGAGAGTCATCTAAAATAATAGGCTTGATAAATTCATCAGTTACAGCTTCAGCATAAGAGGTTTCAAAAGCTTCTTCAGATGAAGAATAAACATCGCCTTTTCCATTCACTAAAAGATCATAAGCTTGCTGAACACGCTCCCAGCGATTATCCCGATCCATAGCATAATAGCGCCCAATAATGGAAACTAATTTCCCGACACCAATTTTAGCGGCTTTTTTATTGAATTGGTTAGCGTATTCTCTTCCACCGTTCGGTGCCGTATCTCGTCCATCGGTGAAAGCGTGAACATATACGTTTTCAATTCCTTCTTTTTTACAAAGTCGCAGAAGCGCGTACAAGTGTTCGTTATGGCTGTGGACACCACCATCGGAGAAAAGTCCGAATAGATGGATCTTATTTTTAACCTTAGCTTTTTCGATTGCTTGGAGTAAAGCGTCATTCTCAAAAAAATCACCATTATTTATAGCAAGATTTATTCTCGAGAGTTCTTGGCGCACAATTCTTCCCGCACCAATATTAAGGTGACCTACTTCAGAATTTCCAAATTGTCCTTCGGGTAATCCAACATTATCGCCACTTGCTGAGAGTGTAGACTTTGGGCAAGTAGCGAAAAGATGGTCGATGAAAGGCTTGTCAGCTTTATCAATAGCGCTGACTGTAGGATCTTCGGCCAACCCAAACCCATCTAAAATTACAAGAAGTGCTTTAGATTTAGAGTCGGCCATCAAAAAAAGATCTTATAAATTATTTACGTGCTTAGTAAGTGCTGCTTTTCTGCGAGCTGCGTTATTTATATGAATAATGCCTTTTACGCTCATTCTGTCGATATATGAAACAGCTTCTTTCAATAATACTTCTGCTTCTTTCTTATCTGTAGAGCTTAAAACACTCTTGATAAGGTTTCTCATTTTTGATTTACGAGCGTTGTTGTGCTTCTTTCTTTTTTCAGCTTGGCGAACACGCTTGATTGCTTGTTTAGTTTGTGGCATGACTTATAGTCGAATTTGATGTAAAGTTTTTCAGTCACCAAAATTACGAGATACTAAAACATTATTCAACATTTGATTGAATATTTCCGTGAATAAGTTTAATTTAGCCTTTCTGTTATGATAGTAGTAATTGATGGACCCGCTGGGTCAGGAAAAAGTTCAACAGCTCGCGCTATTGCCGAGCAACTTCACATTCAATTTTTGGATTCTGGAGCGTTGTATCGAGTAGCCACCCTAGTCTATTTAGAATCACTTGAGAACAGAGACTCGTTCTTTGATCGTCTGAAAGAAAGTGATATTTCGTTTCACTTCAAAAATAAAAAATTCCATTCTTTTTTGAATGGGGTAGAAGTGACTGATAAAATCAGAGAAATGGAAGTTTCAAATGCAGTTAGTAAAGTAGCATCTGATCCAAAAGTAAGAGCTCAAATAAATAAACTTATGAGAGCCGAAGTTGAGAAAGGTGTTTACATAGCTGATGGCAGAGATTTGGGTACTGCGGTATTTCCAAATGCGAAACTGAAATTTTTTATGGTAGCTGATCTCCATGAAAGAGCTAAGCGTCGATTAGCTGAAATGAAAGCTAAGGGACTTGAAGCTTCGTTAGAAGAGATAGAGCAAAACCTTGAAGCCAGAGATAATGCAGATTCAAACCGAGCATCTGATCCGCTGAAACAAGCTGAAGATGCTATTTTGATCAATACTTCTGAGCTAACTTTTGATGAACAAGTATCACAGATCGCAGAACGAATAAGGCAAGTAATGCCAAAAAACAAATAATAACCTTATCCCATAATTGAAAGCCAGTTGTGAGGTAAAACATTAACAAAAATATATAATGACCGAAGAATTAAATAAAGAAATCGAACAGGAAGAAACTGCTGCAGAAGTTGCAGAAGAAACTACTCAAGAAGAGACAACCGAAGCTACTGCTGAAGAAAAAAATGCAGAGACTTTAACTCACGTGTTTACAGGTGAAGTTGAAGGTGACGTTTATACGTACGACCAGCTTGCAAGTCCATCAGATGAATATACTGATGACGAGTTTAAAGAAATGATGGGCATGTATGAGAATACGCTCAATCAGATCGAAGAAAAAGAAATTATTACAGGTCGTGTTGCTTCTATCGACGACAAGTATGTTGTTATCGACATCGGATTTAAATCAGAAGGGATCATTGCAGTAAACGAATTCCCTAATTCTGTACTTGAGAGCATGGCTCCCGGTGATGAAGTAGATGTATTCCTTGATCGAGTTGAAGATAAAGACGGTCAATTAATCTTATCACGTCGTAAAGCTGATATCCTACAAGCTTGGGAGAAAATCGAATCTTCTCACGAAGCTGCTACTATTATTGAAGGGTATATCAAGCGTAGAATCAAAGGTGGTATGGTTGTGGATGTATTCGGTATCGATGCTTTCCTTCCTGGATCACAAATTGATGTACGTCCTGTTCGTGACTTTGACGCTTATGTTGGCAGAACCATGGAATTCCAGGTTGTGAAGCTTAACATGGCTGCAGAGAACGTTGTTGTATCTCACAGAGCGCTTATTGAAAGTGACCTTGAAGAGCAAAGAGAAGAAATTCTTGAAACAATTGAAGCTGGACAAGTACTTGAAGGTGCTGTTAAAAACATTACTGATTTCGGTGTATTTATCGATCTTGGTGGCGTTGATGGTCTTCTTCACATTACGGACCTTTCTTGGGGACGTGTTGACAATCCGAATGAGATCGTACAGTTAGACCAGAGATTAAACGTTGCTGTTATCGACTTTGATGAGAAGAGCAAGCGTGTTTCTCTTGGATTGAAGCAATTACAGCCGCATCCATGGGAAGAAATTCATGCTAAGTATCCTGAAGAAAACAAAGTACAAGGTCGTGTGGTTTCTATCGCTGATTACGGTGCTTTTGTTGAGCTTGAAAAAGGTGTTGAAGGTCTTATTCACATTAGTGAGATGTCATGGACACAGCATATCAAGCACCCATCTCAGTTAGTTCAAAAAGATGACATCGTAGAATGTATCGTATTGAACATCAACGAAGATGAGAAGAAAATTTCTCTTGGTGTTAAGCAACTTACTAACGATCCATGGGCTGACATCCTTGAAAGATTCCCAGTTGGTTCTAAGCACGAAGGTGTGATTAGAAACCTAACTAACTTTGGAGTATTTGTTGAGCTAGAGCCAGGTATTGATGGATTGATCCACGTTTCTGACTTAAGCTGGACTGAAAAAGTTGAGCATCCGAATGAAATCGTTAAGAAAGATCAGGAAATCGAAGTTGTGATTCTTGGTGTTGATTTCGATAACAGAAGAATTACACTAGGTCATAAGCAAGTTCAGGAAAATCCTTGGAGCCAGTATGCTAAAGAATACGCTCCGGGCGCAACTGTTGAAGGTGAAGTTGTGAAAGCTACTGATAAAGGCGCTTTCGTTAAACTTCCTCTAGGAGCTGAAGCATTCTTGAGCTACGGAAAAGCTGTTGAACCAGAATTCAAAGAAGGCGACAAAGTAGAAGCATTTGTACTCGACTTTAACGAAGAGGCAAAAAGCATCAACTTGAGTCAGTTAGACAAAGACCAGAAGAAAGCAAAAGCTGCTAAGAAAAAGATTGAAGCTGCTGATGTTGAAACTGGAGCACCAACACTTGGTGAAATGTCAGGCTTAGCTGCATTGAAAGACAAAATGGAAGCAGAAGAAAAAGAAGCTGCTGCTAAAAAGTCTACTAGCAAAAAAGCTAAAAAAGACGCTGACGAAGATTCTGCTGAATAACAGTAGAAAGTCTCAGATATTAGAAAGGCATCCAATTAAGTTTGGATGCCTTTTTTTATGGGAAACGATTTACTTATAAAAATTCTAAAAGGAAGTTAATTTGGCAATTCAGATTAAGCTGCTGATTGAACTTTTTGCTTGTGAACTAGATTAAGTTTTACATGTAGTTTTGCCATCCAAAATAAGGGTCGCGCTGAATAACATCTCTAAAACGCATAATTATGCGGTGCTTTGCGGAATAAGTGGTTCTACTATAAACGAACACCGATCCATCCAAAAAAAGCATTATGAAGAACCTACTTTTAATAACATTTATTTTGATACTTTTTCCTGCATGTAAGACATCTGTTTATACTGTTCATTCTGATGATGGAGCTGAAAAAGGAATCCCCTTTTTAACTAAGACTATAGAACTTGAACAACAAAGCATTTATGCGTTTCCTTACTATGATGTTGAATTAGAAATAGTGCCCTTGAAAAATGATTCTTTGATCCCAGGTAAGAAGCCTGTTAAACTTCAAAAAATCCGTACAACTTCGAGTAACAATTCTATATTAAATAGACTTCAGTCAGAGTTAAAATATTCCGCATCGGTTAATTGGAAAGAACTAGATGAGCTTATCGAATTATATCTAAAATTACCTCAGGTAAAGGAAGATAGTTTTTCAGCAATTCCGGTTACTAATATGGTAAAGAGAAACGTAGTAGTAGATAAAAAGATGTACTTCCTAAATGTTGAGAAATCTCCGTTTGATTCTTCATCTCTTAATTTCGAACTCAATGGAGATAATACTCTTACAAAAGGGGAGGTTTCTGTATCCTCTGATTATTCAGTAATTACAGATATTTTATCTACAGTAGTTCCTATATCTGATCTTATTTCTTCTGTTTTTCAATTGTCAGAAGAAGCAGAAGCAGAGTCAACAGAGACTAAAATTGCGATTGAAAATTTGATTCACAAGAATATCCCATTAATTGATTTTGAATCAGATTCTGGAAAACTCGAAGGGCTTAGCTATGAACTCTTACTTAAAGTTACGGGTGGCGCATATCAATACACTTTTTCGAAACCGGTAGAATCTTATATAGCAGCGGAAACTATAATTCCATTTTCTACTATTAAGGGCTTTTTTATAAAAAAGGAGATCAAGCAATTATCAACGAAAAAGGAAACCAAAGAAGTAAAGGAAGAGAATGCTGTTAAGATTAACGGGAGCATTGTATTTCCAGATAAAGTGAAAGAAGATTAATCTCTATAAACTCATTAACAAATCCTTGAAAGCAGTATAGTCATTCTGCATTGGAATGCTCTCGTTATCTTCATTGCTGTATTCTTCAACCGCAGTTAATGACTTGCCAATTTCAGGTTCTACAGTATCCTTAAATTTATAAGAGTGAGCGGTTTCAAGGAAAATGCCACATTCATTGATTTCTAATCCTCGTTCTTGAAGACCAAGATATCCGACGGCTCCATGTGGGTCTAGTATGTATCCTGATTGGTTGTATACTTCCTTGATGGCTGATCTAGTTTCAATATCGGAGTAACTAAAACCGCTTATTTCTTCTTTCATTTTTTGATGTGAACCATCAAAAAGATCAAGCATACGTGCAAAATTACTAGGGTCACCAACGTCCATCGCATTGCTAATTGTTTTTACAGATGGTTTTGGTTCGTACTTTGATGTTTGCAGATAACTAGGCACTGTATTATTGCTATTGGAGCAAGCAAGAAAGTGATGAATTGGTAATCCCATTCTTTGTGCTATCAGTCCTGCTGTAAGGTTGCCATAATTCCCACTTGGTACAGACACCAAATATTTTGTCTCAGGTTTAAAAGTAGCCTGCGCAAATGCATAAAAGTAATAAATAGATTGGGGTAGAAGTCGAGCAATATTGATGGAATTAGCAGAAGTTAGATTTTTATCCATGGATAAATTCTTATCTAGAAAAGCTTTTTTTACTAATGCCTGACAGTCATCAAAGGCTCCATCAACTTCTAAAGCAGTTATGTTTTTGCCAAGAGAGGTCATTTGATACTCTTGGAAATCACTAATGCCATTTTTAGGATAAAGAATGACCACATCAATATTTGGTACATCATAAAATCCTTGAGCAACAGCACTTCCGGTATCACCAGATGTAGCTACTAACACTGTAAGTTTTTTATCTGTTTTTCCAATAAAATGGCTTAAGGAGCGTGCCAGAAATCGAGCTCCCACATCTTTAAAAGCATAAGTTGGTCCATGAAAAAGCTCTAAGCTATAAGTAGAATCCGAAAGTTGAACCAGTGGAATATCAAAATTGAATGTATCGTTGATCAACTCCTCAAGAGCGATTTCAGGTATCTCGTTACCAACAAATTGCTTTAATACTTCAAGTCCAATTTCAGGGAGAGTCAGATTGGAGAGGTTATCAAAAAAGGATGTTGGCAGAACAGGAATATGTTCAGGCATAAAAAGACCGTTATCATCTGGAAGTCCTTTGAAGATCGCATCTTTAAATGAAACTAGGGTTGCTCTATTATTTGTGCTATAAAATTTCATGAGAGAATTTCCGCTCCAATTGAGTTGATCCCTGAAACATAAGTATTGGCTTCTACATCTAGGGATTTATAAAAATCTTTAATTTCAGCCGATGTAGATTCTGCATCAGTGAGGTGCTGAAAAAGGGCAAAAATTGATGGTCCAGATCCTGAGATGCTACATCCCAACGCATTATTTTCAAGTGCAAGATTCTTGACTTCTTTAAAGGCAGGAATCAAAATGCCTCGAACTGGTTCAGCAATAACATCATGAAGAGATCGACCAATTAAATCGAAATCTTCAGAAGCTAATCCGCTCACTAGTCCTGCTAAATTTCCCCATTGGGTGATAGCATCCTTTAAGGAAATCTCTTTTTTGAGAATACGCTTCGCATCTGAAGTTTTGATCTCAATTTGAGGGTGAACAACCATAGCATACAACTGCTTGGGGTAGCTAAGTTTAACGATATCTAAAGGAGAGTAGCTTCTTATAAGTGTAAAGCCTCCAAGAAGTGATGGTGCTACATTATCTGCGTGAGGAACACCTGATGCCAGTTTCTCGCCCTCCATTGCAAATTTAACGAGCTGTGTTTTGGAGTAAGGTTTATCAAGTAATTCGTTAACGGCAAAAACAGCTGCTGCGGAACTTGAAGCACTTGATCCTAATCCACTACCGGGTTTCACTTTTTTAGTGAGCTCAAACTCAAATCCAAAACTTGGCTTTTCATCAAGAGAATCTAAAAGAGCTTGGACTGCAACAGTTACTACATTCTCATTATTTTCTAGTGATAAAGTATGTCCGCCATGAATGGCAGCGATTTTAAGACCTAATGAATCGGTTTTTCTAACTGTGAGTTCATCACCGATGTCATTAAGTGCAAAACCAAGTACATCAAATCCACATGCTACATTGGCTACAGTTGCGGGTGCAAAAACGGAAATTTCATTCATAATTAAGCAGATGCAATTTTCATAATGTCAGCAAAAATACCGGAAGCAGTTACGGATGCACCGGCTCCTGCACCTTTTATAACTAAAGGCTGTTCATTATATCGGTTAGTATAAAATAAAACGATGTTATCCATTCCTCCTAAATTGTAGAAAGGATGACTAGGTGGAAAGCTATGAAGTCCCGTTGATGCTTGTCCATCTTCAAAAGAAGCAACATACTTTAATCGTTCACCTTTTGAATCAGCTTCAAGGAAGATGTTTTTGAAAACTTCTTCATGCTCATCAAGCTTTGTATAAAATTTTTCCAAAGATTTTGTATCCATACATTCTTCTGGAATAAATGAATGGTTGGTTATGTCATCAAGTTCTATCTCTATTCCATTTACACGTGCCAGTATTAAGATTTTACGCATTACATCGAGTCCGCTGAGGTCTAATCTCGGATCGGGTTCAGTAAGGCCATTTGATTTCGCTTGCTTAACAATTTTCGAAAACTTGGTTTTTCCATCATAATTATTGAACAGAAAGTTCAATGTGCCGGATAATACCGCCTGTATCTTATGGACTTTATCACCACTTTTTATAAGATCATTTAGGGTAGAGATCACAGGAAGGCCTGCTCCAACATTTGTTTCGTATAAAAATTTAGACTGAAATCTCTTCGCTGTTTTTTCAAGAGTAATGAATGTGTCGTAATCAGAAGCGGCAGCAATTTTGTTTGGAGTAACTACTGATATACTAGCCTCAAGTATACGCTTATAAAGTTCGGGGATCTCGGAAGAAGCCGTGTTATCTATAAATACACTATTCCGGAGGTTAAACTCCTTCATTCTTAGAATAAAATTTTCTTGACTCATCGTCTCACTTTTCTCGGCTAGATTACTTTCCCAGTTATCTAGATCAAGACCTGATTCATCAAAGATCATTTGTCTCGAATTTGCCAAACCCGCAATACGTAGGTCTATTCGGTGCTGTTCCAGCAAGTACTGCTGTTGCATTGAGATCTGTTCAATAAGTACTTTCCCTACATTACCCACACCGATCATGAAGAGATTTACAACTTTTCTATCAGATAAAAAGAAGCTTTCATGAATACTGTTGAGAGATTTTTTAAGATCTTTCTTTTCGATGACTACAGAGATGTTAAGCTCGGTAGAGCCCTGTGCTATCGCACGAATATTTGTTCCATTATGACTTAGTGTATCAAAAAGCTTTGCACTAACCCCAACTTGTTGCTTCATTTTAGAACCGACAAGAGCTACGATGGATAGGTCACGTTCAATGTGCAAAGGGTTGATCCTGCGAGCTTCGATTTCGTAAGCGAACTCTTTATTGATAACCTTTCTAGCTTCCTCAGTATCAGATACATTAATACCAACAGTGATAGAATGTTCTGAAGAAGCCTGAGTGATCATAATTACATTTATGAGTTTCTTGCTTAGTGCGCCAAACAGCCTAAACGAAATATTGGGTACAGCAACCATTCCGCTTCCGGTAAGAGTACAAAGAGCTATATCTTCAATACTGGAAATGCCTCTTACCACTACATCGTCTTCAGGAACAGATTGTGAAATTAATGTGCCCGGATTATCAGGTTCAAAAGTGTTTTTAATTCTTATAGGAATGTTTGCATCTAAAACGGGCTGGATAGTTGGAGGGTAAATTACTTTTGCTCCAAAGTGGGAGAGCTCCATTGCTTCTTCATAAGAGATATGTTCTATGGAATGAGCATTAGGAACTAAATGTGGGTTTGTTGTCATCATGCCATTAACATCTGTCCAAATCTGGAGCTCCTCAGCAGATAAAGCAGAGGCAAAGATAGAGGCAGTATAATCAGATCCGCCCCGACCAAGAGTTGTGATATAATTCTTACCAATCGATGAAGCAACAAATCCGGCGCAAACTGAAATGTTAGAAGACGTTTGAAATTTTTGCTTTATGGCAGAATTGGTTGCTTTAAAATCAACATCAGCTTTGCCAAACAGATCGTTGGTCTTAATTAGCTCTGACGAGTTAATGAGTTGGCTATCAAAACCTTTTGCTCGAAAGTACTTAGATATGATTATGGAAGACAACCGCTCCCCAAAGCTTAGAATATGATCTAAAGAACGAGGTGATAATTCTTGAATTAAGAAAACACCACGGCAAATATCTTCCAGCTCATTTAAGACCAATTTAACAGAAGTAAGAACTTCACTTTGTTCTTTTACATCAAAAAGCTCACTACATATTTGTAAATGGCGTTTTTCAATTTCAACCAATAGGTCGAGATATTGTTCATCTTGATCTGATGCTAGATCTGAGCAATTCTGCAAAAGATTGGTTATTCCTCCAAGTGCCGAAACTACAACGAGGGTTGCGTCTTTTTTTGATCGATCTTTTACAATGTTAAAAACTTTCAGGATGCTATCAGATGTGGCTACAGATGAACCACCAAATTTTAATACAAACATAACTGGGTAATATATTTTCGGATATAAGTGAGAATGAATGGCAACGATTGCCCAAAAGGAATGATATGTGAAATATGCCCCCCCTAAGGGGTTGTAGTAGCTGTAGTCGTAGTCATAGAAATAGCGTTCTTCGTAGTTGAAGAAAAAGAAAAGCAGGTGCTATTTTCGATGAATAAATTCACTGATTGTAGTTTATTCCAAATGGAAGCAAAAGTAAAGCTAGAATCAAAAAAATGCGCATTAGTAAATACTCTAACTGAAGTACTTATTTTTTAGAAGTCTGAATTATGCGCCAAAGAAAGGATGAGAAATATAAATTCCAAGAATATTGGTTATAGTATGAACTTTTGTTCGCTGAGCTTTTATAAATGAGTTCATCTTATCTATCTAAAATATAGTAGAAACAAAAAAGGGAGGCTATAAACCTCCCTGTAAACGAAATAAGTAAGAGAAGAGCCTAAGGTACTTGAACAGCTCCCATGATTTTTTCAACGATATCTTCAGAGCTGATATCTTCCGCTTCTGCTTCAAATGTTGGAATGATTCTATGGCGAAGTACATCCATTGCGATGGTACGAACATCTTCCGGTGTAACGTAAGCTCTGTGCTCCATAAAAGCCTGTGCACGAGAAGCTAAGTTCAAATTGATAGTAGCACGTGGAGAACCACCAAACCCAATTAAATCTTCTAATTCTTTTAAGCCATAATTCGCAGGTTTTCTGGTAGCGAATACTAAATCAACAATATACTTCTCTACCTTTTCATCCATGTAAATGTCATTGATGACAGCACGTGCATCCATGATCTTTTCAGTAGTAACAACCGTCTCTAGAGTTGGCTTTGTACCTGTACGTGCCATACGGCGCATAATTTCCATCTCTTCAACTTCTGTTGGGTAGCCAATTTTAAGCTTCAACATAAATCTATCTACCTGTGCTTCAGGTAGGGGATAAGTTCCTTCTTGCTCGACAGGGTTTTGAGTAGCTAAAACCAGGAATGGTTCATCTAGCTTAAAAGTATTTTCACCTATAGTAACCTGTTTTTCCTGCATCGCTTCTAGAAGTGCACTTTGTACTTTAGCAGGAGAACGGTTGATCTCATCGGCTAAAATTATATTCGCAAAAATTGGTCCCTTTTTTACTAAGAACTCTGCTTCTTTTTGATTGTATATCAATGTACCGATTAAATCTGCAGGTAATAGATCGGGAGTAAACTGTATTCTTTGAAAGTCGGTATTAAGTACAGTTGCCAAAGAGGAAACGGTTAAAGTCTTAGCCAAACCTGGAACTCCTTCCAGCAAAACGTGTCCATTGGTAAGTAAACCAACTAACAGACGATCGATCATATATCTTTGACCAATAATTACTTTGTCTAGTTCTTTGCGTATATCCTCTATAAAAGCACTGCTTTTTTCGATTTTTTCACCGAGTGCTTGCATGTCTACAGTCATTTCGCTCATATTTCTAATATTCCGTTATAATTTTCCTGATGATATGGTTAATTTTCCGCCTTCGAAAAGCCTTTAAATATAATACATGGACATTTTACAATCTTTTTTATTAGGACTACTTCAAGGATTAACAGAATTCTTGCCAATTAGCAGTTCTGGTCATCTCGCTTTGGGAAAATATTTCCTCGGTGAAAATAACGAAGCTGGACTAACTTTTGAAATCGTAGTTCACTTCGGGACATTGTGTAGTATTTTAATTTACTATAGAGCGTTAATTTCTGAATTGTTGAAATCCGGACTTGGGTTTTTAGCAGCTCCAAAAGAAAAGAAAGACGATCCCCAAGTAAAAATGATACTGTTTGTACTTATAAGTATGATTCCTGCTTTTATAGTTGGTTTTGCTCTTAAGGATAGCGTAGAAGAGATTTTTGATAGCCCTTTTCTTGTATCCATCATGTTGGTAGTTACAGGGGGTATTTTATTTCTTACTAAGTTCGCAAAAGAGAAAGAAGAGAAGCTTACACTTGGTAAGAGTTTTATTATAGGGATTGCACAAGCATTTGCAATGATACCAGGAATCAGTCGTTCCGGATCAACTATTTCTACGGCGTTATATTTTGGAATTAAAAGAGAGGATGCTGCGAATTTTTCCTTCTTAATGGTAATTCCGGTTATTGGTGGAGCAATGCTACTTCAAGTCTTAGACCTAATGGAAGTTGGCATTGATGCAGTTCAGGTTACAAGTTTATTAGTTGGGTTTTTTACAGCATTTATTTCTGGATACTATGCATTAAAATATTTGATTGTGATTCTAAAAAAGAAGGGTTTCCACTACTTTGCTTACTACTGCTGGTTAGTGGGTGGAGCAGGATTAATTTATTTCTGGGCTTAGTTGAACACGAAATAAATATTACTACCTTAGTCAAAATTCAATAATCTAGTTGTTATGTTAAGAAGATCGGTTGTTTTACTTTTATCATTCATGTTTCTGATTTCGTGCGCTTCTTCAGAAAAGTATTTACAGAAGGGCCAGTACGAAAAGGCTATTGACAAATCTGTAAAAAAGCTTCGTAAAGATCCTTCTAATGATAAAGAGCTTTATGTATTGAAAGAAGCTTATGGTAAGGCAACTAGTTTTGACCGCGATAGGGTTAATTTTCTTGAGAAAGAAGGAAGAGAAGAAAATTCTATTGAGATCTATGATCTTTATGTTCGATTAGACCGAAGACAAGACAAACTAAAAACATTACCAAGCTCCGTTCTAAGAGGGTTTACGTTAGTAGACTACGACAGTAAGCTCATTGCTTCCAAAGAACAAGCTGCTGAAGCTTCTTATGCCTTAGGGATAGATTACTTAGAGAAAGGAGGTAGGGAAAATGCACGAAGAGCTTATAGAGAGTTCGAAACTGTAAAAAGCATATACTCAAACTATAAAGATGTAGATGCGAAATTAAGTCAGACTAGATACGAAGGAACTAATCAGGTTTTGTTTGTGATCGAGAACAACTCTGAATCAGTATTGCCGCTCAGGTTTGACGAGGAGCTTCGTAAAATAGGACTGGCAGATCTTAACGATACATGGATTCAGTACAGTGTATACGAAGACGAGGACATAGATTATGACTACTTAGTAGTCTTAAATATCCGAGATATAATTGTTTCTCCAGAGCAAATAACAAAAGAAAAATTCACAGATACCAAAGAGATTCAAGACGGGACAAAGTATGTACTGGATGAGAATGGAAACGTTAAAAAAGACTCTTTAGGTAATGATATTAGAGAGCCTAACTTTGTAACTATTGAAGCCGAAATTACAGAAACTCGCCAGTATAAAGAAGGAAGAGTTGGTGGTATCATCGAGTATGTCAATATCGAAACTGATCAGCTTGAAAAAAGAGAAGATATATCAGTAACGGCTTTCTTTGAGCATTTTTCAGCTACTTTTGAAGGAGACAGAAGAGCATTGAGCTCAGAGTCGACAAAAAGAATAGAGGTAAATATGCTCGCGTTTCCAAATAATGAATCGTTATTAATGGATGCTGCGGAGTTACTCAAAGATGAAACAAAGAGTATAATGTATAAGAATAGAGGGTTACTCAGTAGGGCTGATAATTAGGAATAGAAGGAGTTATTATTCCTAATTCACCTATTTAGATATTCTTAATTCCGAATTTTCGATTCAGAACTAAAACATATATCCGGCAGTAAAATAAATACCAATTCCCTCTTCAGAGAATCCCAGGTCTGCTCGAAGAACAAAGTCGGGAGTAAAGAAAGAACTCGTTCCTCCAAGTCCGTAAGAGTATTTTATATCACTAAAGATATTGTTGAAAGATTCTCCATTGGGGTAAGTACGACCTGCATCAAAAAATAAAGTTCCTCCAAACTCACCTTTTACAGCATCAATGCTAAAAAGCCAGGTTCTAAGTTCAGTATTGAAAAGAATAGAATTGTCATCTAGAAAACGATTGGAAGGATAACCACGCAATGATTCTTCATCACCAGCATAGGCAAGTTTCCAATATGGTACATCCCCACTTGTGTTTTTAGTATAAAACCGACTTGCCCAGGTAACCTCCTTTAAAAGGAAAAAGGATAAGTACTTTCTAAGATCAGCCTCGAATGCCATTGTATTATAAGAGCTACCAAACCATGTTTGCCCAACCTTGATACTACTCTCAATATAATATCCTTTTGTAGGTCTAAACTCATTGTCTCTGTTTTCACTTATAAAACCAGTGCCAAGTTGTACGGTTGTTCCTCCCTCAACTCCAAGAGGCATTTCTTGAGTAATTAGTCGATCAGGTCCATTATCAATTGGAGTATTGTAATCAATATTAAGAAGGGCAAGTATGTTTAATGATGTATGGTCAGACTTTTGTAAGGGTATCCGTAATCTCGAATCTAGTCCTACCGAAAATGATTGAAAGGAATACAATGTACTGTTCGAATTAAAAGAGTCATCAATAGTTTGGTATGAGCCAATTCCGTAATAGCTGTCCTGCAAGAATCGTGATATATAAAATCTATTTATAAACCTATTGTTTGAATTAAATGCGTAAGGTTTGTCATGTTCAATTAATCCTGAAGCCAAACCTCTAGTTGAAATGATTGCAGCTACTTGTGTAAAAGAGTGGAACGGGTTTTTGTCTTTTTTATAATGATATTTTTGTAGGAGGCCACCAAAAACAAAACCTAAGTCACTATTGTATGATAAAGCAGGGAGAAAAGCGACTTTAATAGAATCAGTAATTACAGGTTTATTCTGTGATAAAACTGTAGGCGAAAAAAAAAGGAGCAGTAAAACCGCTCCTTTAAAATGTTTAGATAAATGTTGAAGCACTTAGATGAATAAATAGGTGACGATTAGGTAAACCGGAACCAATATACCAAAAGACCACAATATGTAAGCACCAAAAGAAGGCATTTTAACACCACTTTGTTCAGCAATAGATTTCACCATAAAGTTTGGAGCGTTACCAATGTATGTAAGTGCTCCAAAGAATACGGCACCACTAGAAATAGCCACCAGTGTTTGAGTCATCTCAGTCATAAGTATTTCTGCATTACCACCTGCAGCATTAAAGAATACAAGATAAGTTGGTGCATTATCTAGGAACGCTGAAAGCATACCTGTTATCCAGAAAAACATTTCATTTATCGGTTCACCTGTTTCTGTAAATACTGCACTATTTACAAATTGAAGTGCGCCTTCTCCATTGTTTGCAGCTTTAAGCATAGCAATAGGAGCTATAATAGTGATGAATATACCGGCGAATAGTTTCCCTACTTCTTGAATTGGGAACCAATTAAACCCGTTTGCAGCCCTACTTTCTTTAGAAGTGAAGTGCCAACTTGCCCAAGCAAGAAATAAAAGTGCAAAATCACGAATCAGATTCTGATAAGTTACATGAACATGATAAATCTCAAATTCTCCTAGCTCTACAAGTCCAGAGAATAGTACAGCTATTACTACACCGACAAGTAAAAGTAGGTTGAAACCACCTTCTATTCCGAAAGGTTGAGTACCATCATCTTCAGGAGCAGTATTCGTCTCTTTATTGTATAGCACCTTATCCCAGAAGTAATAGATTACAAGAAGTACGGCAGCTACAAAAGACATTTCCCAGAATAAATGTGTTGTAGTCCAAAAGAAGTCCACACCTTGTAAAAACCCTAGGAATAGAGGAGGATCACCCAAAGGTGTTAACGAACCACCTACGTTTGCTACCAAGAAAATAAAGAACACAACCATGTGAACTTTCTTTTCTCTCCAAGCATTAGCGCGAAGCATCGGGCGAATTAATAACATAGCAGCACCAGTCGTTCCCATCCAACTGGCGAGAATTGTACCTAAAAGTAAAAGACCTGTATTTATTTCAGGTGTGCCTTTTAAATATCCTTTTATTCTAACTCCACCAGAAACCGTGAATAGAGCAAGCAGTAAGATTATAAAAGGGAAGTACTCTAATAAATAAGCATGTAGTACTTCATATAAAGTGGCATTAAATCCGAATGTAATAATCATTGGGATTAGTAATGAAAAAGCCCATACTGCAGATATTTTACCAAAATGATGATGCCAAAAATCTTCAGCGAAAAGAGGAAATAGAGCAATTGAGAGAAGAATTCCGGCAAATGGAATAACCCAAAACAGGCTTAAGTTACTTCCTTCAATACCATGATTGGCTCCTTCAGCTGCAAATGAGACGGTGGATAGTAATAAAACAATGAGTGGAGCTGCTAATATTCGTGCCCCTGAAAGTATTTTTTTAAAGTCCACTTGAGGATATATTTATTGAAATTTCTTTTGTGACAAAATAATAGATGCGCTAACACTTCAAAAGGCGAACTATCCTATTCTTTGTATTTTCCTGTAAAAAAAATGTAAGTAAAATTTAGCCGGTCATTGATAAGGTATTAATTGTCAATACTTTCCAATAATTCATCATGCTTTCGTCAATCAATTTAATAATGAAGGTTTTATTATTAGGTTTAATTTCAAACTGAGTTAAACGAAATTTACCACCAATCTGTTAAAATATTGAGAGGATTTAAATCTGATTTATTCGGCACATAAAATGAAAATCAATAACAGCATAAAAACTCAAGAATGAAACCACTAAAAGAAGAAGAAATTAAAACAGCACTAGCTAATTTAGACGGTTGGAAGCTTGGTAATGATAAGATTGGGAAAGAATTTGAATTTGGAAACTTCAAAGAAGCATTAGGTTTTATCGTTCAAGTTGGATTTGAAGCAGAACGACTTACCCATCATCCGGAACTATTTAATGTATACAATACTGTTAAGATAGAACTGAGCACACATGATGCTGGTGATAAAGTGACGCAAAATGATATCGACTTAGCAACTGCTATAGAAAAGATAGCTTAATTTGATTCGTTTTAGGAGGGAATGTTCTGATTAATAAATTTCCTTGATCAAGCCGTTGTAATCAAATCAATAATACTGTATATTTAAGGCTCTCTGTTGTTCGGACAAAGCGTCGGAATGACTGTTTTCAACTACGAAAACACCCGAAGACAAAATATACATAAATGAGTACGAATTATTACGAATTCACTTATATCATCAATCCCGTTTTAGACGAGGAAAAGTTTGCCGCTGTTGTTGATAAAGTGAACAATTTGATTGAAAAGCACGGCGGTAAAGTTGATGAAGTTGAAGAGTGGGGCTTAAGAAGTTTTGCCTACGATATCGACAAAAAAAGCAACGGTTTCTACGTGAACATGTATTTCAACGCTCCTGTTGATACAATTGCTAAAGTTGAAAAAGCGCTTAGAATTGACGACGATGTACTTCGTTTTCTAACACTTAAGTATGATGCTAAGATGCTACGTCATCGTGAGCTTCAAAAGAAAAACGCTGTTCCTGATGTTTTTGCTGTAGAAGCAGAAGAGGAAGAAGCGAAGAAAAAAGAAGACTAAACTCTCATCAACTAAAGATATTTTATTATGATTAACAATCCTTCACATCCGAAGAAAAGTATCCGCAAAGTAAAGCAATGCAAGTTTACTCAAGCGGGATTAGAATACATCGATTATAAAGATGTTGAAACGCTACAACGTTTCACTAACGATCAGGGAAAGATTCTTCCTCGTCGTGTTACTGGAACAAGTGCAAAGCACCAACGTCAGCTTAACAGAGCTATCAAAAGAGCTCGTTTTTTAAGCTTGATGCCATATGTAGCAGAAAACCTTAGATAAGAAATTACAGAACCATGAAAGTTATCCTTAGAGAAGACGTAGAAAAGTTAGGACAAGCCGGTGAGCTTGTTGATGTAAAAGACGGATACGGTCGTAATTACCTTATCCCTCAAGCTAAAGCAATTTTAGCAACTAAAAGTACCATTGCAGAAATGGAACTTAGAATGAGACAAGCAGCTGCGCGTGCAGAGCTAACTGTTAAGGAAGCAAAAGAACTTGCTAAACTATTAGAAGCTACTTCTGTAACAATTTCTGTTACTACAGGTGAAGATGATAAAATTCACGGTACAGTAACAAATGTACAGATCGCTGATGCTCTTGCTGAAAGAGAAATCCTTATTGATAGAAGAAATATTTCTATTGATGATGATGTTAAAACTCTTGGCGAATACACAGCAACAGTAAGTCTTGTTGGAGATTTAAATCCACAGATTAAATTTTGGGTAGTTAAAGCTGACTAACAGCTATTTGGGCATTGTTCGTCTATAAAGACGTTAAACTTTTTTTATAACTAGAGACCTATAAAAAGGCTACCTTAACAATCAAATTAGCGAAACAATAAATACCCGAATGAAAATAGCAAAATCGATATTAATGGGGATCATCTTCGCGATGTTATCCCCATTTTTTTTATATGCCCAGATTCCTGATCCTGTTAAATACGATGTTGTAGATATCCCTGACACTGTAAAAGCAGGTGAAGTATTTGAGGTTACCGTCGAAGCTTCTATTGAAGGTAAATGGCATTTATATTCTGTACTCAACGATCCTGATGCAGGACCATACCCCACCGATTTTTCTGCTAAATCACCTAATTTTGTACTCGCTGGTGAAATAAATGAATCTAAAGCAGATATAGAATACGATCCAAATTTTGAAGCCGAACTTGGGTGGCACACATCGTATGCAAGTTTCGTAATTCCAATGGCTGTAATGTCTGAGTTACAAGGCAAACAAACTTTAGATATTGAAGTCTATTACCAGGTTTGTGACGACCGTGTTTGCCTTCCCCCAAAGAGAAAATCTATAATTGCAGATGTATTTGTTAATGGGGTAGCTACTGAAATTTATGAGGGAGCCAAAGGCGGTGCTAATTCTAATGATGCTATATCTAAGAAACCCTCAAAAGGAAGTCTTTCGGGTGATGGTATATTCTCATTTTTGTGGATAGCTATTGTAGCTGGTTTTGCAGCTTTGCTAACGCCGTGTGTATTTCCGATGATTCCTTTAACGGTATCCTATTTTTCAAAACAAGAAGATTCAAAAAAGAGTGTTGGATCGGCGGTAATTTTTGGGGTAGCCATTGTTGCAACGTTTACCATTTTGGGTGTGGTTTTAGCTGCTTTGTTAGGCGCTTCGGGAGCTCAAAATTTTGCTTCTAATCCTATTGTGAATTTAATAATAGCAGCAGTATTGGTTGGTTTTGCATTAAGCCTATTAGGAATGTATGAACTTCAACTTCCACACCAATTAACCAACTTTTTAAATAGAAAGAGTAACGAAAGTTCAGGCTTACTCGGAATTTTATTTATGGCAATGACCATAAGTGCCGTTTCATTTTCCTGTACGGCGCCATTTGTTGGCGCTGTTTTTACAGCAACTGTTGGAGGGGAATGGTTTTATCCAATTCTGGGAATGATCGGCTTTTCGGCAGCTTTTGCCAGTCCGTTTGTGCTGTTTGCGATGTTTCCAAAATGGTTAGAAGCCCTGCCTAAAAGTGGTTCTTGGATGAATATTGTAAAAGTGCTACTAGGGTTTATCGAATTAGCTGCGGCATTCAAATTCTTATCAAATGCAGATCTAGTATGGCAATGGGGAATTGTTTCTCGCCCACTTACTATTGCATTCTGGATAGTAATCTTTTTAATAGCTGGCTTTTACGTACTTGGTTTCATCACCCTCAAACATGAGTCTAAGCCGGAACAAATTTCTACAGGAAGAATGTTGTTGGCGATGCCTTTCCTAATGTTTAGCTTTTATTTGATACCGGGACTTCTGGGTTCATCATTAGGAATTTGGGATGCCTTTCTTCCACCAAAGCAGCCTACCGATGTGAGTTTAGTGGCTTCTATAGGAGCAGTTGGAGGCACAAGTTCAACATCAGCGGATGAGGGTTGGAGTAAAGATTATGAAGGGTCGATAGCATCAGCAAAAGCATCAGGAAAGGCTGTATTTATAGATTTCACGGGCTATACTTGTACAAATTGTAGAGCTATGGAGTCAAATATTTTTCCTTTAGATGAAGTGCAGCAAGCTTTTGGACAAATGGAATTGGTGAAATTGTATACTGACGGCGGTAAGGATGCGAAAGACAATCAGCTGATTCAGTTTGAGCTAACAGGGAATATAGCCTTGCCAACTTATGTTATTTACGACCCTGTCTCTGAAACCGTAGTAAGCCAGATTATGGGTTATACAAAAGAGGAGAAATTCACTGCCTTTTTAACTGAAGGATTGGCTGAGTTTAAATCAAGATAGAAGTTGACCCTAATCTGGGAAACCTTTAGCCTTTAGCATTCACCAATTAATCATGGTACGCTGACGGCATTTAATCTAAAAAGGCATAACGTCATTCTATTTGCACTAGCAAGTATAATGATGATATGTCCTAAAGTCGTTGTTGGGCAAACTGTTTTAAATGATGAACGTATTCTTACTGATGTAAAATCAGATACGTCCTATTATATAGGAGAGTGGATACTCGAAGAGTCTATTTCTGTAAAAGCAGATGGTAAGGATGTTCCAATACAGAATTGGTTGTATGAACCAATAGGTGGAGTTCTCTTATTTAGAAATACCCCATCTTTTTCTTTCGAAGGTATTTCAGAAGTACAAATATCATATAGCTCGCGCCCATATAATCTTAGAAGGTTATATAATGATCAAGCGATCCAGCCCTTAGACACTTCTCAAATCAATGAATCATTGGATGCTTTTTCTAGGTTCAGTAGAGAGAGTCGTTCGCGAATAAATAATGATTCCGACTTAGAACAACGAGGCAGTTTAAGTAGAGGTATCATTGTTGGTACCAATCAGGATTTTGCCTTAGAAAGCGGGTTAGATTTTGAACTTTCTGGACAACTAACCGAGAATGTAACAATCAATGCCATTCTTACGGATCGAAGTATTCCGATTCAGCCAGATGGAACTACACAAAACCTTAAAGAATTCGATAAAGTTTTTATTCAGGTACAAGCTCCATCTACAACAATTGAAATGGGAGATGTAGATGTGAGTTTAGAGAAAAGCACATTTGCTAAACTTAATAGGAGATTACAAGGAGCTGCCGGGTATAATTCAACAGACTTTAGCGAAGTAGCCGCTGCTGCTTCTGTAGTACGCGGAGTATTTAAAAGTATGAGTTTCTCAGGGCAAGAGGGAGTACAAGGACCGTATAGGCTAACAGGAAATGAAAATGAAGAGTTTGTAATTATTCTAGCCGGAACAGAAAGAGTCTATATAAATGGTCAACTTGTAGATCGTGGAGAAGAAGAGGAATATATAATTGATTATGGGCTTGGTGAAATTCATTTCACTAATAATTTGCTTATAAAAGATGAAACAAGAATAGTAGTCGAATATGAATACATAGATCAGAACTTTAATCGAACCTTAGTTGCGGCAGAAGGGGAAGGAGCTCTGGCTGGTAACAGATTCAAAATTGGGGCTACAGTTATTCGGCAAGCTGATGGGAATAATTTATTATCACAGCAAACGCTTACTGAAAGCGATATAGATATTTTACGGCAAGCCGGGGATGACAGAAATGCAGCAAGAGTATCCGGAGCTGAAATCGTTAATCCTGATGATGAAAACTCAAATGTTTTATACGCAAAGGTTGATACAGTTGTAAATGGAGAGACATTAGAGATCTTCAAAAATAAACCAGGATCAGAAGATGCTATATATAAAGTAAGGTTTTCTAAAGTGGGAGAGTTTCAAGGAAGCTATAAAAGAGTGGGTACATCAGTAAATGGTATATTATTTGAATGGGTGGGCCCGAATCAGGGAGAATACGAACCGTTTCGAAATTTACCGGCACCTATCGAGCAACAAATGGCAGCGTTAAACAGCTCATTTAAATTGAGTGATACCATTCAATTATTTGGAGATTGGGCTGTAAGTGATTATGACCAAAACAGGTTTTCTAACTTGGATGACGGAGATAATGTTGATCACTCCTATTTAGGAGGAGTTGGAATCGATAGTGCTAAAATTGGAACAGGGTTGCTCAGTTTAAAAGCAGAGCGAAGACACTCAGGTTCTAATTTCAAATTCTTTGAACGGACAAGAGAAGTAGAGTTTGATCGAAAATGGAATCTTACAAGCGTACCAGAATCACAGGAAACTATAAATGAGGTAGATGCTAGACTAGATTTAAATAATGTCACAAGTATAGGTGGAGAATACGGATTTATAGATAGAGCAGGATTTAAAGGAAATCGACAAGCATCTTTCTTCGAAACAGAGAATAGTAAGATGTTAGCTGCTAGTTATAGTCAAGAGTGGATCAGAAGCGAAGATGACATCATGGAAGTTGAAGGAACTTGGTTTAGGCAACAAGGAATGATATCTAAAGTAATTTCAGGTTTTGATGCTGAAAATTCTATAACGCCATATGCTCGATTTGAACAAGAGAAACGAATACAACGGGATCAAGCTGATGATTCATTATCTAACCAGTCGTTACAGTTTTATGAGGTTGTACCGGGTATCAGATATAAAGCTGATAGTTGGCTAATTGATTATTCGATTGCATATAGAGGAAACCAAAAAGTGTTTGATAATCAATTGGAAAACGAATCAAGTTCTTTTCAGCAGTCCATTCAATTAGACTTTAATCCAAGTAATTACTTTAGAACAGAAAATAAAGTGACTGTACGAAACAAAGAGTTTACCTCAGATTTCTCAAGTCAAGGAAGTTCAGACAAAAAAAGTTTACTAATTCGGTCAAATACCAGTTACGCTACTATTTCTGAAAACTGGAAAGGTAATTTTCTCTATGAAGTGAATACCCAACGGCAAGCTCTTTTACAAGAAACATTTATTGAGGTAGGGCCGGAGATCGGGCAATATGTTTGGGATGATGTAAATAATGATGGGGTAGAACAGTTGGATGAATTTTTTCTAGAGCTTACTCCGAATGAAGGAACTTATATTCGTCAGTTTTTACCATCAGATGAATTATTTCCTGTTGTTGATCTTAAAGTTCGTTTTAGGAATGAACTACATCCATTTGGTTACTTAGATGGAGAAGAAGGGGTGAATGCATTTCTAAACCAGATAGTACTGAGGTCTAGATTTGATATCGCTGAAAACTCTACGACGAATAATTTGTCAGATGTTTATTTTTTGAATCTAACTAGCTTTCGAGATTCAGCCACTACTATAAGAGGGAGGTTTGCGTTTGAAAAAGAGTTAGACTTTTTACCCGCCTACGATAATTACGACCTTATTATAAGGTACAATCAACTTAGAAGTTTAAACCGTAGAAGTAGTGAACTCCAAACTATATATAATGATGCACTATCAATAGATCTTAAATATGATCTATCCAATACCACCCAAGCAGGAACAAAAGTAACAACGAGTGTAAGTAAAACAGAAAGTAGTACCATTACTAATCGTAATTATAATATTAGTAGCCAAAGTATTGAACAAAATATTGCAAGAACTGTGAACAGATCTTGGCGCACAGGTATTGATATTTCTTACAATAAAAAGGTGAATCGTAACTTCAGTTCTCAAGATGTTGTTGCTAAGATTGTAAAAATTCGCAACACGAATAGATTTTTTTTACTAAGAAGAGTTCAGGCGAATTCTTCAATTGAGTTTAGAGGGGTAAATGTTAAAGGTACTACCAATGCAGTTGGTAATTTTGAGCTTACAGAAGGCTCAGGTGAAGGAGCACATATCTTGTGGTCGCTTAACGGTAGTTACAGAGTAAGTAATATCATAAAATTAAGTTTGATATATGATGGAAGAACGATAAAAGACAGACCTGCGTTACATGTAGCAAAATTAACTGTTAAAGCATCATTTTAGGTAATTAGCCGTAATTAGAAGTTGAATTAAATGCAATAAAAAAAAGTTACATTTCTTTTCGAAAAATTGCTTTTTCTATAGTTCATTACTTTGACATTTAGTTTAAAATGAACTATTCTTTTGCCTCATTAAACTTAGACACTAACATTAAATATAAGCGGAGTGGACATGACATCGTCGATTGCTCTATTTTTTCTACAAGCCGATGCAGGCTTCTTTAACATCATCGTTGAAAAATTTAACCAAGGTAACGATGGCGGGTGGATGTGGCCAGTATTGGTTACTCTTATTCTTGGCTTGGCTATTTTCCTCGAAAGAATTATTACACTTAACCTTGCAGATATTAACACACGGAAATTCATTGTAAATGTTCAAGAAGCATTGCAAGAAGGTGGTGTAGAAGCTGCTGAAGAACTTTGTGCTCAAACACGTGGACCAGTAGCATCTGTATTTCAAGCAGGTCTAATGCGTTCTCATGAAGGTATTGATGCCGCAGAGAAGGCTATTGCCGCTTACGGTTCTATCGAAATGAGCTTCTTAGAAAGAGGACTTGTTTGGTTATCACTATTTATCGCGATTGCACCATTATTTGGATTCCTTGGTACTGTAATTGGTATGATCCAGGCATTCGATGATATTGAAGCAGCAGCAGATATATCTCCAAGTATTGTAGCGGGTGGTATTAAAGTTGCCCTTCTTACAACAGCTGGTGGTTTGATTGCAGGTATTATTCTTCAAATCGGATACAACTATTGTGTTTCTAAAATTGACCGCTTAATTGCTGAAATGGAAGAAAGCTCTATTACATTAATCGATTCTATTATTCTACTTAAAGCTGGTAAGCCTTTAGTTGCTCCAACAGCTGATGACAGTTCAGATTCAGAGTAATAATCCCAACCCAAAACATTAAATAGGAGATTATTATGACTATTGTAAGTATAAGTGTAGGTCTTGCCGGACTAATGATTGTTGCTGGAGTTATCTCAATGATCCTGTCTGGAATTAAAGGCATTGCACAAGGAAAACAAGATTTCAAGCGAATAGGAATGATGCTAATACCAGTTGTTGTATTTGTTATTACCTACTTTGCACTGGGACAAGATTTAACAAAAGCCGGAGTTATGACAGCCGGTGTAATGATGGGAGGGATGATCTTAACGATCTTCTTGACCGGACTACGTGGAACATTCAAGTTTTAATTAAGCAAACATGCTATTAAAGAAACGTGAAAGAGAAAGTGCTGAAATAAATGGTTCGTCTATGGCGGATATTGCCTTTCTTTTACTCATCTTCTTCTTGGTAACTACCACTATCAATGTTGATACAGGTATCGGTATGGTTCTTCCTCCGCCGGTAACTGACGACAATCCTCCTCCTCCTATTAAGGAGAGGAACTTGATGAAGATATTGGTTAATCAAACAGGGTTAATAACTATGGATGATGAACCAACTCCAATTGATGAGGTACAGACCAAGTTGATCGAGTTTATTAAAAATCCGGAAGGTAATGAAGAGTTAGCAGCTAGCCCTCAAGCAGCTATTATTTCTCTAAAAACAGTTCGTGAAACACCTTATAGAATATATATTGACATGTTAGATGAGGTTATCGGAGCTTATGCTGTTCTTAGAAACGAAGTAGCTAACCAAAATTACGGTAGAGATTACTCGCAGTTGAACACAGAGCAAAGAGACGCGGTAGAGGACATCTACCCTAAGAAAATTTCAATTGCTGAACCAGACGAGGAGTAAACACAATGGCACATTTCAAGAAAAAACAAGCTGGAACAAAGCAAGAAGTACCTACTTCTGCAATGCCTGATGTGGTATTCATGTTACTCTTCTTCTTTATGGTTACTACTGTATTGAGAGAAGTTACGCTGAAGGTAAAGATTGATCTTACTCAAGCTGCTAATATTGAGAAAATTGAAGAAAAACGATTAGTTTCGTACATCTACATTGGACCTGAACGGCTCCCTCAGAATAAACTAGGGAACGATAAAGTTCAAATAGATGATTCAATTCAAGAAGATATTGGTGCTATAAGGCAAATTATGTACGATAAGTTGCTTGAAGAGCAAAGAATGATCGTTTCACTTCGTGTGGATGAAAGTTCTGAGTTCGGGTTACTTACTGATGTTCAGGAAGAATTAAAGCAGGCTCAAACATTTAGAATTAACTATTCTACAAAAAGTGAGCCAACATCAGGTAACTAAAGTTAGCTTATACTAAATTTAAGGCATCCATGTATTTCATGGTTGCCTTTTTTTATTTAATGGAGACAGGAATAATGGATCAAGAATTTAAGAGTATTCAAAGTGTAGGTCGAGAAGGTCTGATTAAGCAAATTTCACAATACGAGTCACACACAAATCAATCTACCATAAAAGGAATTGGTGACGATGCGGCAGTTTTAAAAACAGGTGGTAAGCAATTTTCGCTTCTATCTTCGGATACGTTTGTAGAAGGAGTTCATTTTGACATTACATATACTCCGTTCCATCACTTAGGTTATAAAATAGTAAGTTCTGCTATTAGTGATATATATGCTATGAATGGAACACCTACCTCAATTCTTGTTAATATTGCTATTCCAAACCGGCAATCAACTCAAATGATTGACGACCTATACAAAGGAATCTATTCGGCAGGATTTGATAATGAAGTGGAAGTGGTAGGTGGTGATATTACACCAAATCATTCTAATATGGTTATATCAATTACTGCTTACGGTTCAGTAGACAGCAAGGATATATCTTATAGGTCAGGTGCGAAGCAAGGAGATGCTATTTGTGTTACGGGAGATCTAGGGGCAGCAATCGCAGGGTTGAGAATTTTGATGAGAGAGAAAAAGTATTGGGAAGAACATGGCAATGAAGCAGCACAGCCTGATCTTTCTGAATATGAATTTGTTGTTAAACGGCAGCTTGTTCCCGCAGCTCGCAAAAACCTAATTGAATCTTTAAAAGAAAACAATATCATTCCAACCTCAATGATAGATGTGACACAAGGTTTAGTACATGAAGTAAGCCAAATTGCCACAGCTTCTAAATTGGGCGCATATCTCTATCAAGCAGCAATACCTGTAGCAGTAGAAACAAGGCATGTAGCCGATGAAATGGAAGAAGATGTAGACAGATATGCTCTTTTTGGGGGAGAAGACTTAGAAATGATTTTCACCCTTCCTGAAGAAGAAGTAGAAAAATTTGTTGAGAAATTTAATGATTTTTCTGTTGTTGGTAGAATGGTACCTCAAGAAGATGGCATGAAAATGCAAACTGCAGAAGGAGATGTAATTTCTTTTGATGATTTGTCATAATAAAACATATGGCACGTTTTTTGACTTAACTTAGTTAAAATAAGCAGACCTCTTAAAGTACTATATAATGTGTATCTTTAAGATTCATTTAATACCAGTATATATTATCTAAATGGCAGATAAAAAATCCGCTCCAAAAAAGAAAATTAAAGCACCAGAGAAAGATTCTGATTCTAAGAATAAGCCTAAAACTCCAAAGTTTCCGACATGGGGATTTTTAGTCATATTTCTGGTTCTACTTGTAGCTCAATTCATTTATTCAGGAGTTCAAGTTACCAATAACCTCAAGTACAGTGTTTTTCTGGAACAGGTTGAGAATGGCTATGTAAAAGAAATTGTCATCAAGAATGGTTCTTATATTGAAGGTAAGTATACTGAAAAAGCATTAAGTGACGGTATAGTTCAAGTTCCAGCACAAGAAGAGAATCAGAGTTTTAATCTTGGTGGAGAAGATAATTCCTTTCTAATGTTTAGAACCACGATGCTTCGCGGGGATGATATTAGACCAGTGTTAGACGCAAATGATGTCGAATATGAAATTACCATAGAAGAGGATTGGTTTAGCGGTGTATTCGTTTGGCTAATAATGATTGGTTTAGCGATAGGTTTTTGGGTATTGATCCTAAGAAAAATGAACCCAGGGCAGCAGGTCTTAAATATTGGCAAGAACAAGTCTACTTTGTATGACAAACAAACAGATACAAAAACTACATTCAAAGATGTAGCAGGACTTGAGGAAGCAAAAGAAGAAGTGAAAGAAATTGTAGACTTCCTTAAAACCCCTACAAAATACACTAAGTTAGGTGGTAAAATTCCCAAAGGAGCGCTGTTGGTTGGAGCCCCCGGTACAGGTAAAACATTACTTGCTAAAGCTGTAGCAGGAGAGGCAGAAGTGCCATTTTTCTCATTGTCAGGATCTGACTTCGTGGAAATGTTCGTTGGTGTAGGAGCTGCGAGAGTGAGAGATTTATTTAAACAAGCTAAGGAAAAAGCTCCTTGTATCATTTTTATTGATGAGATTGATGCAATAGGTCGTTCTAGAGGCAAGGGACAAATGCCAGGTTCGAATGATGAGCGTGAAAATACATTGAATTCCTTATTAGTTGAGATGGATGGTTTTGCAACAGATTCGGGTGTTATCATTCTGGCTGCAACGAATAGACCGGATGTATTGGATAATGCGTTGCTGAGACCCGGAAGATTTGATCGCCAGATCAGTATTGATAAGCCGGATAAGAATGGGAGAGAAGCAATATTTAAAGTTCATTTAAAGCCACTTAAGCTAGCTAGTGAAGTAGAATCAAAGAAACTATCAGCACAAACACCTGGATTTGCCGGTGCGGAAATTGCGAATGTATGTAATGAAGCTGCGCTGATTGCTGCTCGTAAGAATAAGAAGTCAGTGGACATGAAAGATTTCGAAGCGGCTATTGATAGGGTAATTGGTGGTCTTGAAAAAAAGAACAAGATCATATCGCCGGAAGAGAAGAAGATAGTTGCATACCATGAAGCGGGACATGCCGTCGCAGGTTGGTTCCTAGAGCATGCAAATCCATTAGTAAAGGTTTCTATTGTGCCAAGAGGTTTAGCAGCATTAGGATATGCTCAATATCTTCCTAAGGAGCAATTCCTACATCAAACGGAGCAGTTGATGGATGAAATGTGTATGACGCTTGGGGGTAGAGCGGCCGAGGAAATTGTATTTGGAAAAATTTCGACCGGAGCTTTGAGTGATCTGGAGAGAATTACCAAGATGGCTTATAGCATGGTTTCTGTATATGGTATGAATGATAAAGTTGGAAATGTTTCTTTTTATGATTCTAAGCAAAACGATTACAATTTTCAGAAGCCATACTCTGACGCTACAGCTCAGGTAATTGATGAAGAGGTTAAGAAAATTATTGAAAGCGCTTACGATAGAACTAAACAGCTTTTAAGAGATAAGCTTGAGGCTGTTGAAATTCTTGCGAATGAGTTACTGGAAAAAGAAATGCTATATCAATCTGACCTTGAAAAATTGATTGGTAAACGACCATTTGACACTAAAACTACTTACGAAGAATACACTACTCCAAGTGCTGAGATAAGTGAAGATGTTAAGGACATTATTTCTTCAGAAACTGACGAATCTTCTGATGAAGATGAGAAAGAAAAGAATCAAGAGACGGATCAACTTTCACAGAATGGTCAGTCTGATGATAAAGAGGAAAAGGATAATTCTGATAAATAAGTGGGCTGAGAGTACGTTATCGTACATACTTTGACTTTGGTAACATTACCGTAAAGTAGCGGTAATCAAAACATAAACTCGGGGTAACAGTAACACAAAGCATAGTTGATATTTTTGTCGCACAAACGTGATAAAAAAAAATCAGCATGCAAGTAATAAAAAATCTTTTAATTCTAACGCTTCTGGGATTTACTTCCCTTACAGCGTTTGCCCAAGAAAAAGGGCACATATCAGGAACCATAGTTGACTCTGAAAATGGGGAAACAATAATTGGAGCTAGCGTAGGAATAACCGGGACCACAAGAGGATCAGCTACAGATCTGGATGGTAATTTCGCAATAAGAAATTTAGACCCCGGTACATACTCTATTACAATATCATACATATCGTATACAACACAGATTGTTACGGGTGTAATAGTAGACGAAGACAAAACAACAATTCTGAATGTATCCATGCAATCAGATATTGCAAACCTAGATGAAGTTGTTGTCACTGCTGAAGCTATAAAAAGTGGTGAAGCAGGCTTGCTTTCTATTCAAAGAAAAGCAGTTCCTGTCCAAGATGGGATCTCTTCTGAAGAGTTATCCAGATCTACAGATGGAGATGTAGGTTCTGCGATGAAAAGAGTATCAGGGGTATCTGTTGTTGGAGGCAATGATGTATATGTAAGAGGTCTTGGAAACAGATATAGCAATGTACAACTAAATGGTTCTCCGGTACCTTCAACTAACCCAAATAAGAAAGAAGCTCCGGTTGATATCTTATCTAGTGGTATTGTTGACAATATCATTGTACAGAAAACATACACTTCAGATCAGTCTGGAGAATTTTCTGGAGGATCTGTTCAGATCATCACAAAAGAGTTTCCTAATGATCCCAATATATCCTTCTCATATTCTACCTCTGTAAACTCAAATTCAAGCTTCAAGAATTATTTGGGTTATTCGGGAGGAGGAAAGGATTTTCTGGGTTATGATGATGGGTATAGGAATTTACCAAACGACTTAAAAGACAGTGAGATTACGGGAACGCAAGAAGCGAGTCGTATAGTAACTGATCTAAATAAGACATGGTCATCTAAAAGCATACAATCATTACCAAGTCAGAAAATAGGTTTTAGCTACAGTAACCAATTTAATCAAGATAGAATGCCCATTGGTTTAGTTTCTAATGTAAGCTATAAGTATGCAACCAGCTCTAGATCAGACGAAACTTTCCGTTATATAAATAACTACAATGAGAATAACGGTGACATTCTCTTAGGTTCAGATTATGTAAGAGATCTTGGTGAAGAGAGCACTAGTTTGAGTGCAATGATGAATATTTTTGCCAAACCTAGTGAAGTAACTAAGATCGGTTTAAAGAACTTATACTCCAATTCGTCGACGAATCAGTTTTCCACTATTGAGGGGTCTTACTATAACTTTGCCAATAGCAATAGACAGACAATAGCAGAGTTTGATAGAAGAGCAATATATTCTTCTTCATTGATTTTCGAGACTTATTTTCGGGATTTTATGCAATCTAGCTTAGACGCTTCTATCACTTATTCGAAAGCGATGCGTGATTTGCCTGATAGAAGAACGACTCAGTATGTTAAAACAGACACTGGAGATTTGGAAATCATATTGCCATTCAGAGGTAATTCTCACTTTTTCTCTTATCAAAACGATAACAATTATTCAGGTAAGCTCGATTATGGTTTCAAACCGCTGAGAAAAATATCCGTTAAGATCGGTGGTTTTGGAATGTTCAAAAACAGAGAGTTTGATTCCTATAAATTAATATATGATGAAGGTCTGGATCCTAATGCTCCTGATCTGGATAAAGCCTTATCACCAGAAGAAATATTTACTCCAGAGAATATCGATAATGGAAGTCTTTTGCTCACTGAAAGAACAAGTTCGAGAGATTCATACAAAGGAGAGCAAGAGCTAGCCGCCGGTTATTTTTCACTTAACTGGTCACCGACGGAAGATTGGAATTTTGTAACCGGTTTACGAGCTGAAAATTCTGCTCAATCTATTAATGGAGAGACCTTGATAAATGACCTAGATCTGTTGCCATCTTTTAATGCAACATTCCGTCCATCTAGAAAAACAAATATAAGAAGTGCTGTTTCTATTACTCTAGCACGACCTGAATTCCGTGAATTATCAGAGTTTAACTTCCAGGATTTCGTAGGAGGTAGAACCGTATTTGGAAATCCGGACCTCGAGAGAACAAAGATCTATAACTACGATCTAAGGCTAGAAACATTCCCAAATGTAGGAGAATTGTTTGCAGTTAGCATGTTCTATAAAAAGTTTGAGAATCCTATAGAGATATTCTATCGAATAACTCAGAATAATGAGGTTAGGTATGATAATGTTGACTCAGCTACGTTATTTGGTGTAGAGCTAGAAGGTAGAAAAGACATTACAGATCAACTCAGAGTTAGCTCAAATTTTTCATACATAATGTCTGATGTAAGCTATGCAGATGGAGCTTCAGCAGGACGTCAAGCTACAGATTCACGTCCTATGTTTGGTCAATCGCCATACACGCTGAACATGAACGTCTTTTATTTGATGCCAAAAATCAAATCTGAAGCAACACTTTCTTTTAACACTTTTGGTGAACGTATTTCAGCAGTTGGTAATAATGAACAGCCAGACGATGAATACGAACAATCATTTAATAAAGTGGACTTCTCATTTACTAAGAATTTCGGAAATGCATCTGTGAATGCAAGTATAGAAAATATTCTAAACGAAAATGTGGTGTACAAACAAGGAAATGTAATCACAAATCAATATGAAATCGGTAGGACTTTTTCGATCGGTTTTAGGTATTCATTTAACTAATAACACAACTTAAAAATAAATAAACAATTATCATGAAATCTAATCTTAAGCTTCTAGCTCTATTCGCTTTTGCGCTTTCATTTTCACTTATGTCATGTAAAGATAGTGACGATGATGGAGGCGATGAAAATCCGGACATACCAGAACTTTATGCTTCGTTACCAGGTACAGTTATCTCTGAAGATACTACTTGGGATACAGATCAAACACTAACAGGACAGTATTACGTTCTTCCTGGTGTTACTCTAACCATTACTCCAGGTACTGAAGTTAGTTTTACTTATCACAATAATGATATAGATGCAGTTGGAGCAATTATTACATTACCTGCTGATGGTAGTAATTTTGATACTCCAAGAGCTAGCGGTCGTTTAGTTGCTGAAGGAACTGCAAACGAACCAATCGTATTTACTTCAGCTCGTGCTAATAAACTTCCAGGAGATTGGGGTGGAATTGTACTTGCAGGTGAGGGCATCAACAATATTGAAGGTGGTAAAGGGGAAGTTGAAGGTTTACCTGATGCTATTCAGTACGGTGGTAACAACAACGCTGATGACAGTGGAACTCTTAAATATGTACGCATTGAATATGTTGGTTTCTCTTTCGCAGAAGGTTCAGAACTTAATGGTTTAAGCTTGTATTCTGTAGGTTCAGGTACAACTCTAGAATACATTCAAGTATACAAGTGTACTGATGATGGTTTTGAGTGGTTTGGTGGCTCTGTAGATGCTAAGTACTTGATCTCATCTTTCAACGATGATGACTCTTTCGATATGGATGAAGGTTGGAACGGACGTGGTCAGTACTGGTTAGGTGTTCAAACTGCTGGCGCTGATAACGGTTTTGAGTCTGATGGAGTTAAAACTCTTGGTTCTGGTGGCGAAACTAACCCTACTCTTTACAATGTTACTATGGTTGGATTGAAGCAATCTGGCGATACCAAAGACGAAGAAGATAAAAACTACGGTATGCGCTTAAGAGAAGAATTTAACGGAACGTTAGAGAACTTCATTATTACTGATTTTGATGGCTTAAACTTCAAGATTGAAGATGATACTAGAGCTGCATTCCCAACTGCTCTTTCGATTGATAATACTATTGTTTGGAACAATGCTGGTTTTGCAAATGCAACAGATAGTACTGATTTCGGAGCTGTAACAATTGAACAAGATCCTGGATTTACTAATGCTTCTTCTTATGACTTTACAGTAGCTAATCCTGTAACAGGTGCTACTCCTCCAAGTGGTGGATTCTTTAACACAAGCGCTACTCATATAGGAGCTTTTGGCTCAACTAACTGGGCAACAGGAGCTTGGGTACGTTGGAGTGATAACTAATTAGAGTTGTTTGTAGCTTACTCTACATATTACGTCTCACATACGTTTTGTGAGGTGTGCTGATCACAGGAGAGTCCGGAGGAATCGGGGCTCTCTTTTTTATGTTGGTAACAAAGCGAAAAGTTAGGATAGTTATATTATAGAACCTATTTTTGGGAACCAAGAAACCTAGAAAGAGGTTTTTCTATTTCAACACATAGGCTGAGATTTTGATATTTGTAACAAGAAAAACACATTTTAACGCTGCACATAGGCTCCATAATCCTAATAAAAGTGATGAGTGGAATGCACAAACATTTGGTAAATGCAATCATCCAAATTGGCATGGACACAATTATGTAATTGAAGTCACAGTTGCCGGTGATCCGGATATCGAAACAGGTTTTGTGATTGATCTGAGTAAACTCAAGAAGATCATCAAAAAAAGAATTACGAGTGTTTGCGATCATAAAAACCTGAATCTCGATGTACCTTTTCTACAGGGTAAAATTCCAACTTCTGAAAATCTGGTAAAAGCATTCTATAAAGAATTAAAAGAGGATGTAGAAAAAGCAGCTTCCTCAAATGGAGTTCTTTATTCCGTTAAGTTGTATGAAACGGACAGAAATATAGCAGAGTATTGTCCATACAAAGCTACAAGTTGATCTTCAAAAAAGTTTTAAACCTGCTTTAGTAGTTCTATCAATCGCTGTTTTTCTTGATCAACCTTTTGAACAGAGGTTTCTATTTGTGTTGTAAAATCGTCACTTGGTTGTGATAGAATATCGTTAGAGCTTTGAATGGATTTTACATACCAATCCGCCCAAGTTTCAATTATATCGGTTTCAAGAGCTAAATCGCCACCGTTCTGTAGTTCAGATTTACTGAGCTCAAATTCTACATTCAGTCGGTCAATAGCGGCAGTAGTTATTTCTTCAAGTACAAGCGAGCTGGCAGTATTTTGATTTCCTGTTAAAACCAATGCACTAATTAAAGCTCCTGTCCCCACATTCTTTAAGGTACTTTTCGAAACTTTATCAATTCTATCGTTATCTGTATGATAAAACTGATCAGTAAAATGCCAGAGTAATAAACCCGGAATGTCATTTCTTAAGAAGGGAACATGATCACTTCCACCTTCATATGGGTTTACTTTCACTACCCAATCTTTAGCTTTCCCTTGTTCTTGGAATCTATTTAAAATAAAATCATTAAAATAATGAGGGGTCATATCTTCTTTGGCAAGAGGCCTGCCTCCCCATTCAGAATGCTTTTCTTCACCTCTGGTCCAGATGGCAGCAGGATCGGGCATTTTCTCTATAAGAAAAGTACCGCCGGTCAGGTCTGTATTCTGCCCAACCATATCGAGACTCATTCCCCATTTGATCGTTTTGGCACGTTCCTCATCTTCAACGATATAGCGATTGGTCGATACGATCTCATCACCAAATAAATAGGTTATAGTACGTTCAGGATCGATGGATCCTTTTTTTAGTAGACGAGCACTTGCACTTGCAACTTCTGCTAAAGCTCCAACACCAGAGGCATTGTCATTGGCTCCGGGCTCTTGAATGTGAGCACTAAATACAAATCGGTCATCAGGATATTTACTTCCCTTTAATTCTGCTACAATAGTTAATTCTTCGGAAGGGTAGATCTTAGTATCTAATTCAATGTTAATTCTATTTTTCCCTTGTTCTAGAGCTTTCTTCAACTGTTCTTTAGCGGCATACGAGAGTAAAGCTCCCCAAGAACGTTTGTCTTCATCTAATGGAACTCTAGAAAACTGAATAGAAGTTTGGTTCTTTTCAGGTTGTGTGTAGGAAGGCATTCTATATGCAAGTACTCCTGCAGCTCCACGTTTAAGCACAGCCTCTGAAAAGAGATATCCAACCGAGGTTTCGGCGAAAACAACTTTACCTTGAACACTTTGATCAAAATTTAGATCTCTGCCTTCACCTACATATACTACTTCAAATTCCTCATTTCCATCAGTAGAGTAAGAATTGATGGCAATCATGTTACGATTCGTTTCAAAGTTAAGTAGCTCTTCTCCGGATGATAAATTTAGTGAGCCGGATACAGGCTCCCATGTTGGACGATCAAGTGGACGATGCTCAATTCTGTAAGTAAGTCGATCGTTAAGTGACGCTACTGAATCTGGTATAAAACCTTGATCTTGGAGAAGCCCCTCTACGTAATAAATGCCTTTATTAAAACCTTCATTACCGACTACACGAAAATATTGTTCTACGTAAGCTACTGTTTCAAAAGCTTTTTCTGCATTGAAATCAGCGTCAACCATTTCAAAATATGGCTGTACCATTGGAGCGTGAATTTGATCTGACTTAGTGCAAGAGACAAGAAAGGAAGTTAAAGCAATGAGAAGGAGTAAAGTGTATTTCATAATTTTAGTATGGTGAAGAATAAGAGGAGGAAAGTACTAAAATTATTAGAAAAGAAGATTGTTATGATGAGTGGAGAATCGTTTAAGTTATCAAGTTTTCTATTTAGACCTTGAATGGAAAGGAGAGCCTGTTATGCAGCAAAAACCTTATTGGACGTTGAAAGTTTTGGAAGTCACAATGTTGTACTCTTTATCATTTTTATTTTTATTGTAAATACATGAAATTCGATACTCTCCTGATGCTTCTTCAGTTAACCCTTCAATGAATTCATAGGTTATAATTGATTCAAATTGATTCCCAGATTCTATTTCATGCCTAATTACAGTTGGATGATGCGGGTATATTTTTTCTAATCGGATCCAGCCGTTACTGGTTTTCCTTTCAATATTTGTAACACCGCCATAATTGTATAGAAAAATAGAGTCGTCATTGTTATTAACGACACTGTAACTAATTGTGTCTTCAACAGACAAAGATTTTTTATTTAAATCTATGGATAGTTGGAAAGAATCATTGCTATTTAAAACATTACAACTCACAAATGAAAAGGTTAATAAGAGCGAAAGACTAAAAAGTAATATCAATTTTGGAACAATGATTTTCATAATAGTTTCCAACTAAGTTTTAAAATTAACGTGACGCTTCATTCTATGTTTCGTTGCATACTATGTTATTAGATGGAAGTTATCTTAACAAAAAAATCCATATAAAAAATACTTTATTCAAGTATATGATTTAAAAATAATAATTTAGATTAATTTTTAAATTATTCAATGCTTAATTCTTTTAGCGATATTTTGAGTTTTCTCTTCAGAACTTATTTCCTCTTCTTCATCGTCTTTTAGTAAAAGGTCTATATATTCTGGATCTTCGTTCTTATTAATTGCTTCCCAGGCTTCGCTTGTTACAATAGTCTCAAGATTTTGTAACCGAGATAAAATATTTTCTTGCTGCTCTTGATTGCTTTCTAGCGAGTTCAGTACTTTTTCTAGATTGTTTTTCATCTCTGATGTAGAGCTATTCATATTTTTTCCTAGAGTATCCATTTGCTTACTGTTCTTCGCTCCAAAGTAGATCATACCGAAGAGAATTAACGATGTTAATGCTCCCATTGCAAGCACTATGATTGTCATGAAGTCCATGGTAGAAGTTTTTAAAATTAAATTGATCAGATGTTAATTGCTACGGAACATTTATCGAGTCTGTTGCGGAATTAATTTAAGTAACAGTTGGGCATCAAACAAAAAAGGCAACCCAATTGGATTGCCTTTTAAATTCTAAATCAAACTAATGACAAGATTAGCCGTCAGTCTTTGCCGGGTTTTTATTAACTCCGGGAGTTCTGTTTAAGAATTCGTCATAAAGTTCGGTATGACGACTTGTCATTGGAACTTTATATCCATCAATAAACACATCTAAGATCTTAGAAGAAGTCTCGAATGGGTCACCTGTAGAAACAAAGATATTAGCCTTTTTACCTACTTCGATAGATCCAAGCTGATCACCAACACCCATAATCTCTGCAGCGTTAATAGTTACAGCTTTTAGAGCTTCTTCAGTCCCCATTCCATAGGCAGCAGCGAATCCTGCGTTGTAAGGAAGGTTACGAGAGTTTTCAGTATCCATAGTACGCAGAGCTACTTTAACACCAGCTTTCTGCATTACACCAGGATTTTTGTATGGTGCATCGTAAGCATCTGAATCTCTTGTTGGATTAGAAAGAACAGGTCCAGTAATTACAGGAATACCAGCCGATGCAATTTCATCAGCAACACGCCAGCCTTCAGCAACACCGGTAAATACTACATTATCGTATCCGCGTTCTTCTACCCACTCGATAGCACTCAAGATGTCTTTAGCAGAGTTTACTTCGATATAAAGTAACACTTCACCATTGATAACTTTTGTAAGTGCTTCCATTTCCGGATAGTATCTAGCAGCATCCGTGTCTTTGATCTTAGCATAAAGCTCAGCTTTATCCCAAGCATCATTAATGGTTTCTTGAGCTCTTTCTCTTGCTTTTTCAAGCTGCTCCGGAGTCTGTCTTCTCCAACCTCTTTGTGCAGAAGAAGGGAAGTTCATAACCACACCTTTTGAGCCTGCATACATCTGATCCGGAGTATATCCGAAAAGACTAATAGTTGCTGCAGTTCCCGGAAGTGGACCACCAGCCGGCATGGTTAGAGTAGAAGTTACACCACTAACACGAGTAACAGGTATTGCTACAGAGTTAGGGTTTACTGCCGTAAGAGCCTGCATTTGTGGAGTAATCTGCCCGTATTCACGGAAATCCTGAGCTTCAGAGATACTTCCGATTTCAGATAAACCAAGACGAGTACCAGAATCGATCATACCAGGGTAGATCTCCTGTCCGGTATAATCTAGCACAATAGCATCACCAGGAACATTAATGTTAGCTCCAACAGCTTCAATAACACCATTATTAATAATAACGGTACCATTTTCTATTATACCATTTGTTACGGTATAGATCTTTGCGTTGGTTAGTGCAAATTTTGAATTGTCAGCTCGTTGAATTCCTTGATTACCTTGTGCAAATGTAGCTAAGGGTAGAAATACAAGTAAGCTTAAGATTGATAGTAATTTTTTCATTTTAATCCTCATTTGTTGTTTAAGAGGTCGTAAAAATTGACCACATTTGCACCTTCCATACAGCGGTGCTGATCATGCGCGTCAAAGATTTGAACGGTTTCAATGTTAGATTCCGGATCAATATAAATACGTTGATCAGCTACATCATTTTCAATATCGAAGTACTTTACTCCATCAACATAAGTCATTTGTGGAACTGCGTAAATCGACAATGGGTGGTTATCAAAAATAGCGATATCCGCATCTTTACCTTCTTCTAGGGAGCCTACTCTGTCATCGATTCCTAATTGCTTAGCAGGGTTTAATGTAATCAGAGAAAGAGCTTCATTATCTGAAAGGTCGCCATACTTTTGTGTTTTGGCTGCTTCGTGAAATAGGTGACGGATCAACTCGCCTGAATCAGAATTGATAGAAGTTAATACACCATTTTCAGTTAAGATGGCAGCGTTGTAAGCTGTAGAGTAGTAAACTTCCAATTTGTAAGCCCACCAGTCTGCAAATACTGAAGCGGAAGCTCCAAATTCTGCAAGTTCAGGTGCTACTTTATAAGCTTCGTTAGCATGTTGAAAAGTAAGTTTTTCGATTCCAAAATCTGAAAACACTTTCATCAGCATATAGATCTCATCAGCTCGGTAAGAATGACAGTGAACAAGAACTTCGCCTTCTAGAATATCAACCATAGTTTCTAAACGCAGGCTATATTCAGGAGCTACTTTACGAGAGCTCTTGTCCGCTCTGTAAGCGTCCCAAGCTTCTTTGTATTTAACAGCATCGTTAAAAGTATTTCTAAGCATTGCTTCAACACCCATTCTACTTTGTGGCTGAATTCCTCTAGCACGGCCACCACGAGTTGGGTTTTCACCAAGAGCGAACTTAATTGTTCGAGGAGCGCCTTCAAAACGAAGTTCATCAGGACTCATGCTACCCCAGCGAAGTTTTAGCGTCTCATTTTGACCACCAATCACATTTGCAGAACCATGCATTAAGTGAATAGAAGTAACGCCACCAGCTAATGCTTGATAGATGTTAACATCAAATGGATCAACTACATCTTCCATACTTACTTCAGATGTAACTTGACTAGTTCCTTCATTAATTGAAGTACCTGCTATATGCGAATGAGCATCAATAATGCCCGGCATAACAAATTTTCCTGTGGCATCAACTTCTTCCACTCCATTTGGAGTTTTTATGTTTTTGCCAATTTTGTCAATCTTACCATCACGTACAAGAACATCGGTTTCTTCAAGTGTTCCATTAGTGATTGTAATAACGGTTCCATTTTTTATAAGAACGTCACCCTTTTTTGTTTGAGCCTGTAGCACTGTTGTGCATAGGAACAGGACGAAAAAAGAGGATAATTTTATCATATTTGTGAATTTCATATTAAGCCTCATCTTTTGTTGCTTGAATTGGGAAAGACATACTGAATGCAGCAACACTTGCTTCAGCATCATAATTTGTACCATCAACAGTACCTACAACTACAATGTCTATTGATTGACCACCAGCGTCAATGGAAAAATCAAAGCTGAGATCACCATTTAAGAAGCTTACATTCTGAAGATCTACATCAGGTGTGCCATCGTTACTGGTCATAACACCAGTTAGCATATCAGACTCATTCTTGAAAATAAGTTTTCCGGTTTGAGTTCCTTGTGGTGTTGTGAACTCATAGCTCCATGAACCAATGATAGCTTCGGCATTAGCAGCTGTACCGGTTCCTGAGGAAGCTGACTTCTCTTTGGTATCAAATTCGTACTTATCACCATCAACAAAAACATACTTAAGTTGAGAGTCTTTATCGAAATAAGAGCCTTCTGAAATAACTAGGTTACCGATTTTGCCTTCATCAATGGTACCGGCTATGTCATCTATTCCTAAAAGTTCTGCTGAATTTATAGTAAGAGCAGCAAGTGCATCTTCTTCACTCAATCCGTTTTCAATGATTTTGAGAAGATTATCTTTTACTTGATTTCCACGAATGTCAATAGTAGAAAAACCATACTTAACACCCGCATTTTTCAGCTCGGCATATTGTGTTAAAAACTTGTTGTAAAACTCCATACGACGTTCTTCAAGTTTTTTGGTTTCTTCTGTTTTGTCTTCGTCTTTACTGTCTTTTGGTTCTTTCGGTAATTCCAAAGACATAAATACTTTTGTATTGCTGTTCTTTACTTCATCAGCTAATTCCCATCCTTCCTGAAGGTTTCCTAGTACAAGGTTGAATCCAAGTTCTTTTTGTAATCGCATTGCACGACGAGCTTCTAATATATTTGAAGCATTATAGAAGATTGGTTTACTTTTAGCTATAACAGGGTAAAATGCTTCAGAAACTCTGTCACGAATTGGACGAGTCATTCCCTTGGAATTAGAAGCGTACATTTCTGAATGCTTTTTTGAGTACTCAGCATTTCGATATAGATTTCTGAATTTAGCCATGATACCAAGTGTGTTTCCCGGGTAAGCACCAGGAGCACCAGTAAATTGGGAAAATAGAGAAGCATCTTCAGAAAGAATCATTTCATCCGGATGATCTGCATTTCTAAGAAGAACCAATGCTCCTGATCCAGGTAACATTCTTCCGTAAGGAACAGTATGTGAAATAGTGAAGCCAGCTTTTCTCATGCTTTCTATGCTGTTCTCTTCTATGTCAATTTGTTCAATTACATGATGCTCAGGAGTTATTCCGGCATAAAAATTTGGAGGATCTGGTGTAAAAAGGTTGTCAGGTCTTTCCGGAGAATCTGGACGGTCTGCACCAGTATTCGCCATTCCATCAATAAAGCCCGGGTATACAAACATTTCTGTACCATCAATGATTTCCGCATTATTTGGTATAGTAACATTCTTACCAACAGCCGTTATTAATCCGTCTGTAATTACAACTGTTCCTTCTTCCATCATTTTTCCAGGAGCTTGGATAATCGTAGCATTCTGTATCGCAAAAGTGCGTGTTGCTGCTGATTCACCAGTTGGGTCACTTTGAGCTTGTAAGCTCATTGTAAGGCCAAGCAAAGGAAGAACGAGTAGTAGACGAAAAAGCGATTTTCGTAATGTATTCATTCTAAAGTATTTAATGTGTTTAAAGTTATGGTTATAATATATCTGATTGAAGCACGATAAACCAAATATACTATCATCTATTTAGTAAAAATGTGTTTAATAAGTCCTTCGTTTTATCTATTTACCGCTTACTACTACGGCTAATTTATTATTACCCACGGCAAGTCGTGAAATACCCGTTAAACTATATTTGCTAAGGTCTGCAAATAACTGCCATTTTTTTGATTTTGCTTCTATATCAAAGTAAAAAAGACGACTGTCTTTACCCATTAGAATTGTGGTTTCATTCAGCCAGACCATATCCTCTGAAAGGGGAAGAGTTGGAGTGATCTCCTTGGTTGAATTTTTACTACCGGGAATAGTTTGCATTATTATCCAACTGTCAGAACTTGATTTATCAATGAAACTATATTTTTGAGTGTCGGGAATCTTGTGAATTGAACGTCCGGGGTTTTCATAAGGAATCTCAATAGTATTACTCGCTACATCAATTTCTTGAAGTGTTTGTGGATCGCCTAACACAAAGGCAATTAATTGGGTGGGATTGTACCAGAGATAGTAACCAACAACTAGATCAGGAATTATTACTTCTGAAGCTTCTTTTTTAATAGGATACTTATATAAACGCTGAAGTCCATCTGGGTCTAAACGCACTGCTGAAATATGTTTTCCATCCGGCATTAAAATAGGTGAGTATTCTCCACCTGGGGTATCAGAAAGCCATGTTTTTGAACCCGAGTCAATATCATACCAAAGAATATCAGTTTGATCATTTCGAGTGGACGCAAACAAAACAGTTTTTCCATCAGGTGTAATAGATGGTTGATTATCATACCCTGTGTTGTTTGATATGTTAACAGGATTAGAAAGCGAAAGGTCTTCTTCAATATCAAATAAGTATACTTCAGTGTTATTCTGAGCATGTACTAAAACACTAAATGAGAAGAGAAGTAGAAAAGGAGCTAAGTATTTCATTTTGTAATTGGTTTCATTCTGGAAAAAGGAAATCCGTTGCATCCTGTTTTAGGATTGGATCTATCGGTAGTGTGTACTGCTTTGGCTGAATCTATGGAAGGAGCATTATAAGCACTGAGGCAAAATCCCCATTTGAAAGGCTCCATATTTTCAAATTCCATCCAATCAATGCGAGAATACAGGTTGGAATCAAAGGCGTTGGTGGAATCATTTTGAGCTATGAAATACTGTTCCTCTACATTCCATGAAATGATGTTATAGGTAATGTTCGGTTTTTGGATAAACCTACTTTCTGATAATTGATACTCAATTTTATAATCATCCTGAAATTCTCCGATCATATATTCGGGAATAGAAGCGTTTTTAGAAGTACAACTACTAAGAATTATAAAACAGCTTACGAAGAGAAATTGATAGTATTTATAGCGCATCAAAGAACTTAAATAAAATCCCGATAATATTTTAATCTGTTAATATTCAAACACCGATGAATTCAGAATGGTATCTTTAAAGATTATGCACAGCGCACAATTATTTTGAATGATTAGTATTCGATTTTTTCTCTCTTTTACCGTTGTATTATTATTCCTTTCTGCTTCAGCTACCGCTCAACTTTTTGAGGATTTTGATGGAGGTAGTAAAGGAAGTTATGTTGGTTCTTCAGTTACTCTGGCTTCCGGAAATTGGTTTCTGGATGAGGCACTTCTGGGTAGCTTGGATAATGATAAATACAATGGCTCTCAAAGTGTACGGGTGAGAGAAGGAAGTATTTATATGGAGTTTGATAAACAGGGTGGAGCTGATGAACTTTCTTTTCTTCTGGCTAACTATGGAAACGAAACAGGGGGTAAGCTACAAGTTCAGTATTCTGTAGACCAAGGTTCAAGTTGGACAAACATTGGTAATGAATATACAGCTACTAGCTCACTTGAAATGATAACCATACTGATAAATATTGATGAGCCTATTCGGTTTAAGTTTACACAATCGGGAGGGAGTGGAAGGTTAAATCTAGATGATGTGCGAATTACGGACTTCATCAATCCCGCACCTGAAGCAACTATCAGAGTATCGGTTGATGAGAAAACTACAACAAATGAAACTAGCATAAATTTTGGGTTGATCACCACGAATAGCACCATTTCAAAGGTACTAAAGATTCAAAATGTAGGCGTACCGGGTCTCCAGATTAGTGATGTTAGTGTTAGTGGGGAAGGGTTTACGATTTCAGATCTTCAAAAGAGTACTCTCGCTTTTAAAGAGGAAACAGAGATAACCATTTCCTTTAATCCAACCAATACCGGAGAGTATTCTGGAGAATTATCTATAACCAGCAACTCAGCTAGTAGTCCTACATTTACTTTAAATTTATCAGGTAATAATTTCACAAAAGATCAAACATTCGATGTGGTAACATGGAATATTGAGTGGTTTGGAGATACAAGTAATGGCCCTGATAATGATGACCTCCAACTTCAAAATGTAGTTGAAATCATAAAGACCATTGATGCTGACATATATGCATTGCAAGAAATAGCCAGTCCTGTAAGATTTGAGCAATTGGTGGAAAGTTTGGATGACTATGGTGGGTTTTTAGCTGATTTTTCTCAAACACAAGAAACAGCCTTTCTCTTTAAAAGAAATGTTATAGATTCATTGTCGGGAGTAACAATGTCTTCTAGTGATGGTCTTACGTATAATTTTTGGGCAAGTGGTCGCTATCCCTTAGCGTTTAATTTTATAGCTGATATAGGGGGGAGCGAACAAGAGTTTTTTGTGTACAATATTCATGCTAAGGCTTTTGGAGATCAATCTTCTTATGAAAGGAGATTAAATGCATCTACCGAGTTAAAAGAGTATTTAGATAATCAAAGAGCCAACGATAATGTGATAGTGTTGGGTGATTATAATGATGAAATTCTTAGTTCAACGTCTACCGGCAACCCTTCGCCCTACAAAAATTTTGATGATGATGTTGAATACACCATTATAACAAAGAACCTAGAAGAGCAGGGACTTCCCTCACAAACATCGTACAGTTCATTTTTGGATCATATTACTTTTACATCAGAGTTAAGCGATGAATATATAGTAGGCTCCGAAAACGTAGATGTACCGAACTATATCGATAATTATTCAACCACAACCTCAGATCATTATCCCGTTTGGACGAGGTTCAAGTTCGGAATAACCACAAGTAATGATGAGTTAGTGAGTGAAATACCAAGTTCTATCACTTTAGATCAAAATTATCCGAATCCATTTAATCCAAGTACCATAATTAGCTATACCCTGGATTCATCTACATCGGTAAAATTAGATATTTACGACATTACAGGACGCAAAGTCGCTAACTTAGTCGATAGAAGGGAAACCGCAGGCACCAAAGAAGTTGTCTTTGATGCCGGTAAATTGGCTTCCGGAGTATATATTTATCGATTACAAACAGAGAATGGCTTTTCTTCCGTTAAAAAAATGGTACTTATTAAGTAAGTTTTTACAGGTTTTCTTCGGCGTAATGATGCATAGCATTTCTTAAAAACTCAGCCAATCCTGGTTTATGCCGATTATAAAATTCAGTAAATCGAGCATCAGAGACATACATATCTCCTAAACCTTTATACATCTCTGCATTAGTTTTATAGAACCTTTCATTGATTTGATGATGCCTTTTGATTACGTCTTGTACATGTTTAGAGTCAACAGCTTTATCCATGAGGTTTGCAAGATCTTTAGCTTGTTGAATTTGTTCGCCTTTGATCGCATTAAGATCAGATTTAGACATCTTACGAACGTTTAAGTTTGATTCTGCTACCACTTCGGGATCATATTTTTCTGCTACTTCTTTTTTGATGTCTTGGATCTCCCTTTTGGAAAATCCTTCATATAATTCTTCATCGGTTAACATGGTGTTTTCCTCTCGTATTTCTTTAATGGTTTTATCGATGGTTTCTAATAATTGTTCTAGTCTTTCTTTTCGTGTGTTTAATTTTTTACGATGAAATGCTAAAGCGTTTATAAGATCAAAATCAGAATCATCAAGAATTTTCTTGATCTTCTTAAGATCAAAATCTAGTTCTTTGAAAAAGAGTATTTGTTGCAATCGGTACAACTCTTCTTTCCCATAATATCGGTAGTTGGAGTCAGTTCGATTAGCAGGTTTTAATAGGTCGATCTTATCGTAATACCGAAGGGTTCGAATTGTAACACCAGCTAATTTGGCAAGTTGTCCAATACTATATGTTCTCATGATTGTCTGATTTTTCTTCAAAGATAGGCCATGACGTTGGTAGAGAGTCAAGGAGAAAATAAAAAAAGCTCACTAATTTCTTAGCGAGCTTTAAAATTGAATAGAATTAAAGAGTGTTATTTATCCATAATAATGGCAGGTAAGTTCAACTGCTTGTACATAGAATTGAATTCACTCATTTCAGTATTTATGATAGCATCTCTTTCTTTTTCGTATACTTTCCAATCAGCCACTAAATCACGGTATCGTTCTTTAGCCCCTTTTGTTACTGTTGGGTCCGCTGCATCAACATATCCCTTCAAATGGATAAAGTGAGCGTTTAACTGATTATGGAAATTGATCACATCTTGGAAAGTTTTTTGCTTAGGCTGAATTAAATTCTCTTCCCAAACTGTAATTCTCTTAATTAAAGACTCAGCTTTTTCGGTTAACTCCGAGGCGTCATCATTTTCTTCCAACAAGTTAATATAAGTTTGTAATTGAGATTTTGCTGAACGCATACTAATTACGGATTCATGAATATCAGTAACTGCTGCTTCGATTTGAGTAAGCATTCTTTGCTGTTCATTGTAATCTGCAGGTGTGGTATCGATATTAGGATTTGGTAACACCTTAACCGTAGTGGATGAAGATTCACCCTCTAATGTAAGCTTGATAGTGTACGTTCCCGGTGCAACTCTAGATCCACCTTGGTCACCCAGAACAAATACCCCTTCAATGCCTGGTAATGCTTCACGCTTGAAATCCCAAGTAAAACGATTATAACCTTCTTTTGCTGGTAATAATGGATCTTTAGGAGGAGCTCCTGTCCATGATTTAGCGTTTTTGTCAGCTTTGCTGCTGTATGAACGAATCACATTGTTACCCTGAAGGATATCCACTTTTAATTCAATGCTGTCAGCTTTTACCGGCACAAAATAATCAAAGGTTACCCCTTGTCGTGGGTTATGCCCAATTTGAGGATTTCTACTGCTTCCACCGAAAAATAAATAAGTCTCTTTTGGTTTAAATACCTCAAGGTTCTTTTTATTGGCATCGAAGTTCTGAATAGCAGCTATGTCATCAAGAATCCAAAAAGACCTTCCTGCAGTTGCAGCAATTAAGTCATTCTGGTGAATCATTATATCATTCAACGGTACAATCGGTAAGTTTAACTGTAAACGTTCCCACTTTTTACCATCATTCAGTGAGACAAAAAGCCCTGTTTCTGTACCAGCATAAAGAAGCCCTTTTCGTTTTGGATCTTCTCTTACAACTCTGGTAAAGTTGTGCTCACCATCAATACCATTAACAATTTTGGTCCAAGATTTTCCATAATTACTTGTCTTGTAGATGTAATTATCTAGATCCATCGCTTTGTAGTTCATCATTACCATGTAAGCTGTAGCAGGATCATGAGGAGAAACTTCAATGCTGTTAATGATTCCTTCCGGAAGCCCTTTAGGGGTAATGTTTTCCCAGTCAGTACCACCATTTCTTGTGATATGAACTAAACCGTCATCAGAACCTGCGTAGATCACACCTTCTTCATGTGGCGATTCTACGATATACATTATAGTGTTGTAGTTTTCTCCACCGGCACCTTCGTTGGTAAATGGTTGTCCACCTGGGCCTTGTTTACTCTTATCATTTCTAGTTAGGTCAGGACTTATAACTTCCCAACTATCACCTTCGTTTGTAGTTTTGAATACGACATTACCAGCATGATAAATTGTATTTCTATCATGTGGCGAACTAATAATAGGAGCATTCCAATTATATCTGTATTTGAAATCTTTAGGTAGAATACCTAAGCCAAGTTCAGCATATTCTTTAATTGGCTTAGATTCTTTTGAGGCAGCCATCCACTTTCCGATAATTCCTTGATAACATCCACCAAATACAACATCAGGATTGTCAGGATCGAATGCAGCGTAAGCACTTTCACAACCAGCTACTGATTCCCAGTTCTTCCAGTCAATTCCACCACCGGTAGTTCTGCTTGCAATTCTAATAGCTGAATTATCTTGTTGGCCACCATAAACATTGTATGGAACTAAGTTATCAGCATTTACTCTATAGAATTGAGCGGTAGCTTGATTTTGTTGGGTACTCCATGATTTAGCTCCATCTAAAGATACATTTGCTCCACCATCATTAGAGTGGACTATTTTTTGATTGTCGTTCGGGTTGATCCACATATCGTGTGTGTCACCATGAGGAACAGGTACATTAGTAAATGTTACTCCACCATCAATAGATTTTGTAGTTGGAGCATTAAGTACATAAACTATATTTTCATCTTGTGGATCAGCAAATATTTCCATGTAATACCAAGAGCGAGTTACATTATTTCTATCTGCATTTACACGTTTCCATGTTTCTCCGGCATTGTCAGAACGATAAACGCCCGCTTCAGATGGGTCTGCCTCAATTACGGCGTAAACTCTTTCAGGATTTGCTCTGGATACCGAAATACCAGACTTACCCATCATTTTAGGAAGTCCTTTTTTCATTTGTGTCCAGGTATCACCACCATCGGTAGATTTATAGAGCCCTGACTTTTCACCGCCTGATATCATAGTCCAAGGATGACGACGATGCTCCCACATTGCTGCATAAAGAATAGTCGGGTTTGTGAAATCCATGGTCAGCCCAGAAGCTCCTGTATTTTCATCTACGTAAAAAACTTTCTCCCAAGTTTTACCACCATCATTACTTCTAAAAATTCCTCGTTCTTCATTTGGGCCGTACTGAGCACCTTGTCCTGAAATAAAGATAATATCCGGGTTAGTTGGATGGATGATTACATCAGAAATATGGCGAGTGTTATCCAACCCAATATGTTTCCAAGTTTTTCCTGCATCGGTAGATTTATACACACCATCACCCATTGAAGTCATAACTCCTCGAGCGGGATGTTCTCCCATACCAACAACAACTATGTTTGGGTTGCTTTCAGAAACAGCAATCGCTCCAACACTACCGGTTTTAAAGAAACCGTCAGAGATATTTTCCCATGAGTTTCCTGCATTCACGGTTTTCCAAACACCGCCACCAGTTGTTCCCATATAATAAGTTAATGGTTGTCCAACAACACCGGCAGAAGCAACACTTCGCCCTCCTCTAAAGGGACCAATGTTCCGCCATTCTAGCTTATTGAATTGTTCGCTACTCAATACCGGAGTAGATTTATCTTGGCCTTGAGAAGTGAGTGGTAGGAAAAGCAATACCATCACCAATAGTTTTATAATCTTCATAGTCAGTTTTTATGTTAAACTTAAAAAGGGGTGCACTCGTAGTTAAAGAGAATACGTTATCACCCGGCGCTTAAAGTATATTAAAAGAGTGGGTTTTAAATGTAAGAAATTGTAAACCGTTGATCTTATCAGTCTGTTTAAAAACAAAAAAAAAGCCCGATAAATTTAATTATCAGGCTTTTAGTTTTTTAATAATGATAATTATCTCTTTAGAGCATCTTCAACCAAACTGAGTTGTTCAGCTTCGTGGATTTTCTTTTGCCCGGCAGCAGGAGAAGCAGATGCTTGTCGACCGGCATAACTTAATTTTTGTCCACTTTCGAGAAGCTCTACAAATCTAGGAGCTACAAAAGTCCAGGCTCCCATATTTTTAGGTTCTTCCTGACACCAAACAATCTCTTTTACATCCTTGAATGATTTCAACTGCTCTGAAATATCTTCATCAGGGAATGGGTAAAACTGTTCGAGACGTGCAATTGCCACATCATTAATGTCATTATCATTTCTATATTTTAGAAGATCGTAGTAAACCTTACCAGAGCAGATTACTAATCTTTTCGCGTCTGTTATTTCACTATCACTAATGAAAGGTTGGAACTTTCCTTTAGCTAACTCTTCTGTATTCGAAGTAGCCATTGGATGTCGTAACAAACTCTTTGGAGTCATCAACACTGCAGGCTTTTTGTCCTCTTGTAGGGTTTGCTTTCTGAGCATATGGAAATATTGAGCAGGTGTACTCAAATTCATAACCTGCATATTATCTTCCGCACATAATTGTAAGAATCGCTCTAGTCTAGCTGAAGAATGTTCAGGACCTTGTCCTTCATAACCATGAGGTAAATTTAAAACCAGAGAAGTTTTCTGTCCCCATTTTGCTTCACTTGAAGAAAGGAATTGATCAATAATTATTTGAGCTCCATTTACGAAATCACCAAACTGAGCTTCCCAAATTACGAGTGCATTCTTTTCTTGGGCACTATATCCAAATTCAAAACCCATAGCTGCATATTCGCTTAATAAGCTATTATGCACATGAAAGTAACCTTGATCATCAGATAAGTTATTGAGAGGTGTGAATGTCTGGTTAGTCTCTGTTCCGTGAAGTACAGAGTGGCGATGTGAGAATGTTCCTCTTTCTACATCCTGACCAGTAATTCTAACCGTTCTTCCTGATTTTAAAAGAGAACCAAATGCCAGAGCTTCAGCAAAACCCCAGTCAATTTTCTTTTCATTCTTCTCAACGATATCCGCACGTTTAGCTAATTGCTTCAACAGCTTTGGATTTGCATCAAAATCTTTTGGAACGGTGTTAATTTTAACCGCAATGTCCTTGAGTTCTTCTTCAGTATAAGTAGTATCTGGATACTTAGAACGATTTTTTTGATCAGATTCAGTTCTGTCAAAAATGTCGTCAGTGATATCTACATTTGGAGATTTCTTAGCATCTTCGAAAGCTTCTAATAATAGACTGTCGAATTCATCAAAAATTTGTTGAGTTTCTTCTTCAGAGAGTTCGTTGTTTTTCACCAAGTAATTGGTATAAAGATCTCGTACCGGAGGATGGTCATTGATCTCTTTGTACATGCCCGGCTGGGTAAAAGCAGGTTCATCACCTTCGTTATGGCCATGCTTTCTATATCCGATCAAATCGATGATAACATCTTTCCCGAACTTCTGGCGATAATCAACAGCCATTTGAATTGCATGAACTGCAGATTCAGGCTTGTCACCGTTTACATGGAAGATCGGCGCTAAGATCATTTTAGCCAGATCTGAAGCATATTCAGTGGAGCGTCCATCCTTAGGAAGTGTAGTAAACCCAATCTGATTATTTATAATGATGTGAATTGTACCACCGGTTTTATAGCCTTCCAGTTGAGACATATTCAACGTTTCAGGAACAACCCCTTGACCTGCAAATGCAGCATCGCCATGCATTAACACTGGTAGAATTTTTTGAGCTGCGTCGTCACTTTCGTGATGGTCTTGCATTGCACGAACAGCTCCTTCAACTACAGGGTCTACTGCTTCAAGGTGACTTGGATTCGGCATAAGCTCAAGCTGAACTTCCTTTCCTGAAGCTGTTTTGTGTACGCCTTTTGTACCAAGGTGATATTTAACATCACCAGATCCCTGAATTGTATCCGGATCTACACTTCCTTCAAACTCAGCAAATACTCTGTGATAAGGTTTATTCAAAATATTTACAAGCATATTAAGTCGTCCTCTATGAGCCATTCCAAAAAATGCCTTTTCGATACCGCTATCCGCAGAACGATTAAGCATAAAATGGATCATCGGGATCAGGGTATCGGCACCTTCTAATGAAAAACGCTTGTGACCGATATACTTTTTATGAAGAAATTCTTCAAACGCCATTGCTTGATTCAGCTTGTGAAGAATCTCCTTTTTATCATCTTTTGTAAGATTCGCCTTATTACTTGATGACTCCATTGTGTCGCGCAGCCACTTTCTTTCCTCAAGGTCAAGTAAGTGCATGTAATCAGCACCAATATTTGCACAATAGGTGTCGCGTAATAGTGTTAAAATGTCTCTTAAAGGAGCTTTTTCTTTTCCACCAAAACCACCACAATAAAATTCTCTATCCAGATCCCAAAGCGAGAGACCGTAATATTCTAAATCAAGTTCAGGGACAGATTTTGGTTCTTTACCGAGAGGATCGAGATCTGAAAGAACATGCCCGCGCATGCGATACATGTTAATCAATCTCCAAACTCCAATAGCTCTTCTGTCATATTCCAATGAATCAGACTTTCCACCAAAAGGTCCTGAATACGTATCTGCAGAATATGGAATTGGTTCATAGGTAATGTCTAAGTCAGCAAAAATATTCTGGTAGAAATTTTCTTGTCCGGTAAGTAGATCATTAATCTTTTTTAGGAATGAGCCCGATTCAGCTCCTTGGATTACACGGTGATCGTATGTACATGTTACCGTCATCACTTTACTAATTCCCAATTGATTCAAAATGTCTTTAGACATTGACTGGAATTCAGGAGGATAATCGATAGCTCCGGTTGCAATAATGGCACCTTGTCCTTGCATCAATCTAGGTACTGAAGAAACAGTACCAATAGTACCGGGGTTTGTAATACTAATAGTTGTGCCCTGGTAGTCATCAATTTGGAGCTTACCGTTTCTCGCTTTGTTAATCAATTCAGCATAGGCATGTAGGAACTCCATGAAGTTCATTTTGTCCACACCTTTTATGTTAGGGACAACAAGATTACGAGAACCGTCTTTGTTAGGAAGGTCGATCGCAATACCTAAGTTTACTTGATTAGGCACAACTTTAAAGTGATTGTTACCATCAAAATGGTAAGCATTATTTACCGATGGAAATTCTTTAAGAGCCTGAATAATTGCCCACGCAATAAAGTGAGTGAAAGAAGCTTTAGGCTCATTTCTTTGAAGCAAATTGGTGTTAACTACTGTTCTGTCCTCGATCATCATTTTAACAGGAAGAACTCGCAACGAAGTAGCAGTTGGTACTTCTAAACTAAGATCCATGTTCTCAACAATCTTAGTAGCTACCCCTTTTATCTTTTCAAGCTCTGCATTTTTTGGAGCACCAGCAGTAGCTTCAGGCTTTTTTGGAGCTGGTTTTTCTTTAGCTTGAGCAGGTGCGGGAGCTGAAGTAGATGTGCTTTCTGCCGAAGAACCATCATTTGGTTTACCTTCGTGTTCATTGAAAAAATTTCTCCAATGGTTAGGTACAGAATTTGGGTTTTCTTTGTATTGATCGTAGAGTTCTTCAACAAGTGCTGAATTAGGGCCGAATACGGCTTCAAGAGATTTCAATGGGTGTTAACCTCGTGCGGATTTTTATGCAACTAAATGAATCTGTTTATTTGTGCGATTAATAGTTTAGTTCGATAATCGAATAATACCAAATGCCCTTAAAATTAAGAATTACATACTTAAAAAACGATATTTGTTCTGCGGATTCCAATTTTAAATAAACTTACAGTTTTAAAAGAATACTTTCAGAAGTAAAGCTTTAATTCACACTCTACAACTCCTATATTTAAATAAAAAATTCATACATGAGTAATTCTTCAAAAAAGACAGTAAGCGGTGCTGAAAATATTAACTGGGATCTAAGTGATTTGTACAAATCATCCAACGATTCACAGCTCCAAAAAGATAAAAAAGAAGTACTAACTGCGGCTGACGATTTTGCAAAAAAATATAAAGGGAGAATTGAAGAACTTTCCGTTGATGAGTTTAAAGAATTGTTGAAAGAATATGAGGCTATTCAAGATCTGGGAGGGAAAATTGGATCTTTTGCGTACTTGCAATGGAGTACAAATACAGGTAATTCTGAATTTGGAAAACTAGTACAGGAATCGAATGAGCTTTCTTCTGAGTTAAGTCAAAAATTAGTGTTTTTTGATGTTGAATGGTTAAATGTAGAAGAAGAAAAAGCGCAAGCATTAATCAATGATTCAAAGCTGGAGTTTTATTCTCATTATTTGGATTCATCTCGACGCTATAAAAAGCATGTGTTAGAAGAAAGCCAGGAGCAGATCTTGTCGGCTAAATCTGTAACTGGAAGGAGTGCATGGGTCCGCTATTTCGATGAGACATTAGGCGCAGCTGAATTTCATATAGATGGAGAGTCTCTGACCGAGCAAGAAGCGTTGAGCAAGTTGCATGAAGGGGATCAAAAAATACGTAAAAAAGCTCATGCGGCGCTTAGTAAAACATTTAACGATCTAAGCAGAACGCTAACTTTTATTTTCAACACCATTCTTGCTGATAAATCTACAAACGATCGGTTTAGAAATTATAAGAATTGGGTATCATCTAGGAACTTAGCTAACGAGACAGATGATGATACAGTGGAAGCGTTAGTTGATGCTGTTACTTCAAATTACGATCTAGTTCAAAGATACTACAAGTTGAAAGCTGACTTATTGGGCTTGGACGAGATGAAGGATTACGACCGGTATGCGCCCATTATACAAAATGAGGAAACCATTGCTTGGGACGAAGCAAAAGAAATGGTGTTAGATGCCTATTCTAAGTTCCATCCAGAAATGGGAGAGATCACCAGAAAGTTTTTTGAAGAAAACTGGATAGATGCAGCTATCAAACCGGGAAAAAGAGGTGGAGCTTATTCAGCAAGTACGGTTCCATCAGTACATCCGTATGTATTTATGAATTTTGACGGGAAAATTCGTGACGTTCAAACTTTAGCGCATGAATTGGGACATGGGGTTCATCAGTACTTATCGCGCCAACAAGGACCGCTTCAGGCAGGTACGCCACTCACAACTGCGGAAACTGCTTCAGTGTTTGGAGAGATGTTGGTATTTCAAAAGTTGCTAAAAGAAATTGAAGACCCTAAAGAACGTTTGGCTCTTATCACAGGTAAAATTGATGATACCATTGCTACAGTATTCCGTCAAATTTCAATGAATCGATTTGAAGACGCAATGCATACCGCACGAAGAGAAGAAGGAGAGTTGACCACTGAACGTTTTTCTGAATTGTGGATGGAGCAACAGGAGAAATTATACGGTGATTCGGTTACACTAACAGATGAGTATGGAATTTGGTGGAGTTATATTCCGCATTTCTTGCATACTCCTGGATATGTGTATGCTTATGCCTTTGGTGAATTATTGGTAATGGCGTTATATGAAGAATTCACAGAACGTCCTGATGGATTTGCTGATAAGTATATGGAGCTTTTAAGTGCGGGAGGCTCAGAGTGGCCCCATGAGTTAGTTGCAAAAATGGGTTTAGATATTACAGATGCAAAATTCTGGAATAAAGGTCTCAAGTCTTTAGAAAGAATGATTGAAGAAGCAGAAGAGCTCAACAAGCAAATTTCAAATAATTAAATAAGAAACAAATTTCGATGCTCAACAATCAATAAGTACATTGTATATTCATTGTTGGGTTTTGAATATTAATTTCGAAGAAATTCGGTATGGCATTAGACAGGCAGGATAAAGCTTTAAGAGAGTTTAAACAGATTATGGAAGATCTGGTTCACTTGCTAAGAACTTCCAGTAGGGTGCAACTTACATACATGTGTTGGGTAAATCATGCCAGACAGCAATTTGTGTGGGAAACAAACAGCACAACCTTGCCAAATGTGATGTTTCAAGATCGAGTGAATTTTGAGCATCATTTCTTAGAAGACTACAAGAATATTGAAGAAATCACCGTGCTTAAAGTCGGTGAAGATGTGCCTAAAGGTAAATTGATGCACTATTTCGATTTTGTGCAAGCTAAGACGCTGGTTATAGTTCCTTTTATAAATAAGGGGGAAACAGTTGCTCTTACAGTATTAGAAAGTGATCTGGATATTGAAGTGGAAAGAATCAAAGACCAAATTCTTTCCTACAACAATGCGTTAGTAAATGTTTTAGACACCTATTTAGAAGTTGTTGACTTACATGAGCAACAGAAAGAATGGGAAGTGTATGAACAATCGCTCACAAGATTTAGCACAAGACAACATAAGGTTGAGATTTTCAAGACGATGTTGGATGAAATGCAAACGTGTATTCCATCGGGTAGTGTATCATTACTCTCACATGGCATGGATACATGGAACGTTGTAATGAATTCTTTGGCTTCTACTAAACCGAATAAGATCGGTCTTAAGATGGAAGAGAAAAGTGTAGCTTATGATTCGTTAGAAAAAGGCGAGCCGGTATTTTTAATGCACTTCAATAATAACCCGAAGCGTATATCAAGTGGAGAAGGTATTACTAGTGGGGCTAGTTATGCTATTCCAATTGTAATTCATGATCGAAGACAAGCGGTTGTTGTTATAAGTGATGAAGATCCACTTTCATTTAAAGATTCAACAAAACACAAGTTATCAAACTTGGCAAGAGTTGCGAGCTTGACCATCCAGGCTACATTAAGCAAAGCTTCCATGACCACTGATTTATTAACTCACAGTTTTGATGCGTATATGCCTGAGTTATGGGAGGCTACTGTTGATATCGAGTTAAAGAGAATCACGGACTCTAGTAAAACTAAAACTTGGTTTGGGCTGATCTCTCCGGATAATATTTCAGCCTTAAGAACAAAATTTAGACTAGACGAACTTCAAAAAATACAAGAAGATTTTGTGAGGTTTTTAAACCCAAGTGTATACGGATTCCCGGGATATATAGGCTTTAATTCTGATTATGTGTACAGTTTTGTTATGCAAAGTGAGAAAGAGGAAGTCATTGAGGAGTGGATTGGAAAGTTTAAGTCACGCTTAGCACATGGCTTAAAGTTATCGAACGGGCATACCATAAACGTGGATTTTAAATTAGGGCTGACGCAGCTAAGTACAGAATCCGCAAATTCCTACCAGGTTTTAACTAAAGCAAAAAAGGCACATGCTGAAGCTGTTAATGACGCTGAAGCAGTAGCAGTTGTGGCATAATGGGAAATGTGTACCTCATAATCGTAGATGGACTGGGTATTGGAGCTCAAGAAGATGCTGGTTTATACGGTGATGAAAGCATGAATACCCTAGGACATGTTTCTGATCAAGTTGGTGTAAAGCTTCCAAATCTTGAGAAAATGGGTATAGGAAACATTATTCCATTAGCTTCCATTGCTGAGGTTGAGGATTCGTCGGCTTCTTTTGGAAAAATGAGAGAAGTTTCAGCAGGGAAAGATTCTACAACAGGTCATTGGGAGATTGCCGGTATTCATCTAGAAAAACCTTTCCCTACTTATCCTAATGGATTCCCTCAAAAGGTGATCAATGAGTTTTGTACAGGCATCGGAGTAGAGAAAATTTTATGCAACAAACCATATTCAGGAACAGATGTAATTCGTGATTTTGGAGAAGAGCATATCAAAACGGGGTTTCCTATCGTATATACATCAGCGGATAGTGTTTTCCAGGTAGCTTGCCATGAGGATGTTGCTTCCGTCGAAAAACTTTATGAGTGGTGTGAATTTGCGAGAAAAGAAATCTGTGTTGATAAACACGAGGTTGGTAGAGTAATTGCGAGACCATTTACAGGTATTTATCCTTTCGATCGTATTTCAGATCAACGGAAGGATTTTTCTGCAATTCCACCAGAAAATAACTTACTCCAGGTTCTTCAAAAAAATGATATCAATACCTATTCGATTGGTAAAGTAATAGATCTTTTTGCAGGAATTGGCTTTGACAAATATCAGAAAACAAGAAACAATGCGGAAGGAATTTCAAAAATATTGACTGCTATAGAGAGTGTGAAGAACAGTTTTGTGTTTGTAAATCTGATTGATACAGATCAATTATATGGCCATCGCTTAGACCCGGAAGGGTATGCTCAAAGTTTGCGAGAGTTTGATCGAGCAATTCCGGAAATTCTATCAAAGTTAGACAAAGATGACATCTTGATTATTACCGGGGATCATGGAAATGATCCTTGCTCAAATTCGACAGATCATTCCAGAGAATTTGTACCACTTCTTGTATATCCAAGTTCAAGAACTGAAAATCCGAATTTAAAAATCAGAGAAAGTTTTTCGGATATTGCTGTTTCTATTGCTGATTTTTTTAACGTAAATCATACTCTTCCCGGGAATTCATTTTTAAGATAAACTAGTATTCACTTAAATTTTGAGTACTAAAGAACTTAAAAATTCGTATATTCCATATTGCTTTCATCAGGAGTGAAGACGACAGAAGCTTTGAATAAGGTTGCAACCAATCAGCTTAACTATTAATACGTCTCATCCTTGGCAGCTTTAGTACTAATTTTCACAAAATATATTTTACCGTGGCTAAAAGTTCCGGAATCTCAACTCGTGAGTCAGAATCCTTAGATCGCTATCTTCACGAGATTGGAAAAGAGAAACTTATTACCCCAGATGATGAAGTACGTCTGGCAAAAGAAATTCAGAAAGGAAGTCAAAGAGCGCTTGAAGATTTAACCAAAGCGAATCTGCGTTTTGTGGTTTCTGTAGCAAAACAGTACCAGAATCAGGGTTTATCACTTGGTGACTTAATAAACGAAGGGAATCTTGGTTTGATCAAAGCAGCCAAACGTTTCGATGAAACTCGTGGATTTAAGTTTATCTCTTATGCTGTTTGGTGGATTAGACAATCTATTTTGCAAGCACTTGCTGAGCAAAGTCGTATTGTTCGTCTTCCTCTTAACCGAGTAGGGGCGTTAAACAAAATTGGTAAAGAGCTCTCAAAATTAGAGCAAGAATACGAGCGTATACCTTCAGCACATGAACTTGCTGAAAGTCTTGAAATGACCGTTGGTGAAGTTGCTGATACGTTAAAGATTTCTGGTCGTCACCTTTCGATGGACGCTCCATTTGCACAAGGTGAAGACAACAGACTTCTTGATGTTTTAGAGAATGAAGAGATCCCAACTCCTGATTTTGAGTTGATGGGAGAATCTCTAAAAGTTGAAATTGAAAGAGCCCTTTCTAAACTGACTAAAAGAGAAGCTGAAGTTATTCGTTTATACTTTGGAATTGGACGAGAGCATTCTTTAACACTGGAAGAGATCGGAGAACGTTTTGATCTTACTCGTGAGAGAGTTCGTCAGATCAAAGAAAAGGCACTTAGAAAATTACGCCATCATAACCGAAGTGCAGCTTTACGTGCATATTTGGGATAAGTATTTCTCATTAGATTTTAAGTCTCACCAATTAGATTTGTGTGAGGCTTTTTTTTTGAGATTCACTCAGTATTAGCAATCACAAAACTCGTTTTTTAGATATTCTTTTGTTTGGGGATTAACAGGATTTTTGAACAACTTATTTACAGGACCTTGTTCTATAATCTTTCCATCACATAAAAACACTAGTTGATCAGCTACTCTTTCTGCTTGTTGAATATTATGTGTTACAAATATGATGGTGTATTCTTTTTTGAGATGAAGTATAGTGTCTTCAATCGCTCTAGCTGACACAGGATCTAAGGAGGATGTCGGTTCATCCATCATGATGATTTCAGGCTTAACGGCTAAGGTTCGGGCTATACAAAGACGTTGTTGTTGTCCAATGGATAGTGAGGTTGCAGAATCATTTAAGCGATGAGAAACTTCTTTCCAAAGTGAAACTGACTTTAAGTTTTCTTCTACAATGTTCAATTTTTCTATCTTAGAGAGCTTTTTTTGTCGTTGAACCCCAAACAGAACATTCTCAGCTATGGATACAGGAAATACACAAGGCTTTTGAAAAACCATTCCAATCTTGCTCCTTAGTAAAGCGGTATCCTGTGTGATATCATAGATATTGCCATCTTTAAACTGAATAGTCCCTTGGAGATTAAACCCTTCTACGTCATCATTAATACGATTAAAACTACGAATCAATGTAGATTTCCCGCTTCCAGATGGCCCGATAATACATAGGATCTCATTTTTAGGAATAGAAAGATTTATATCATTTAAAATATGACTGTCATTGATCCACACATTTAGCTTCGATGTATGAAGGATAGTATCAGCTATACCACTTGTGCTAGGGTGGATTATGGATAAGGTTGAATTATTTTTCATAATTGAGAAAGTGATTGTTGTCTGTTTCTTATAAACAGTGCGGAAAGACTAAACAACATTACGAGTATAATTAAAATTAAGCTTGTACCCCAAGCATTTTGAAGAGCTTCAGGGTTTGTAGCTTGTTGAGCTAATGCTAATATATGGGTAGGTAGTGTTGAAACGGGCTCACGTATTCCTTGTGGTAAATTTACTCCGGAAAATGCAGTTGCAATGAACATAATTGGAGCCGTTTCACCAATAGCTCGAGCCAATCCAATTAGAAGTCCGGTAATTGCTCCGGAAAAACCTTGAGGAAGCAATACTTTGGTTATCGTTTCCCATTTATTGAGACCCAGAGCTAGAGAACTTTCTCTATATATTGTGGGGATGCTATTAATAGATTGAAAACTGGTAAGTATGATAGTTGGTAACATCATTATCCCGAGGATGATAGAACCAACAAACCATGAAATTCCGAATCCGAGTATGTTTACAAAAAGAATAAGCCCAAAGATTCCAAAAACGACGGAAGGAATTCCATTTAGTCCAAATATTAAAATATTACTGAATTTCTGCCATTTTGGGGTTTTTAAATATTCGCTTTTAAAAATAGCTGTGCCTATAGCAATTGGAAAACTTAATAGAGCTGAGACTATAACAATAAGTACACTTCCTATTATTTGATAAAGTATTCCTCCATCAGCTCCAAAATTAGAGGAACTACTAGATATGAACTCAAGATTTATTGCTGGTATTCCATTCCAAAATATCACTCCAAATAGAAACAGCAGAATTGTAAAGCAGGTTATTACAGCTATACATGTTATTGATTTAAATAAGGTGTTTTTTGTCTTTCTACTCATACAGACGCTCTGTTCTTTTAGAATAATGTTGAGCAATGATGGTAAAGACAAGAACTATAGATAGAAGTATAAACCCCATAAAAATAAGAGCACTAAAGTGAACAGACCCAAAAGAGGTTTCAGCTATTTCTCGCCCAAGTTTGGAGGTAACTGTTTGGCCCGGGGTTAACCAATTATAAAATGGTGAAGCTATTTCATCAATGCTCCCAATGACTAACATTACAGCCATCGTTTCACCTAAAGCACGTCCTAGAGCCAAAAGTACGGCACCTATTATGTTAGATTTAGCGATGGGGAGGAGGTTAAATCGGATCGTTTCATATTGATATAAACCGAGGCCTTTAGACGCTTCTCTGTACTTTTTTGGGACACTTCTTAAGGCATCATCAGAAAGAGTGATGATAGTTGGTAAGATCATAATCGAAAGTAAAATACCTGCTGTTAAAATAGTTCGCCCGGTTTGTAACTGGAAAAAATCCTGAATCCAAATACTGAAAAAAGCTATTCCAATCAGTCCATAAATAATAGAAGGTATGCCGGCTAGAAGTTCTAATACAGACTTAACTATGTAGCGGTATTTTTCGGGTAAAATCTCTGCGGTAAAAATGGATGTTGCAATACCAAGGGGAATGGCTAGAAATAAAGAAATGAAAGTAACTATTACAGTTCCATATAACATTGGTAGAATGCCAAAACTATTTTTATAAGGAGCCCATTCTGAAGAAAAGAGATTCGCATCACTAAGTGAAATAACTTGCCAACTATTGATCATTAAAAGAATCAGAATCAAAAACACAATAGAAGTACTTATAAAAGTAGAAAGCACTACATAATTTTTGCCAATTCTGTTACTTAACACGAACGTATCCCGCATTTTCCACTATCTTTTGTCCCTCTTCACCAAGTACATAATCAACAAAGGTCTGAACTTTTCCAGAAGGTGCTCCATTAGTTACGATTACTAAATCTCGAGTAATTGGGAATGTACCATTTATAATATTCGCTAAGGTGGGTTCGATTGTATCACCATTAGGCATTTGTATGGTTAAGCCTTTAACATCATCGTTTAGCCATGCATTAGAAAGCATTCCAATGGCAGAGTTACTTTGTACCAAAGCAGTCTGCTCTTCATTGTTAGATCCAAGAACAAGGTCGGCACCAGGTGCAGGAGCTTCTTTATCACCGAAAACCGCAGCCATGAACACGTGACGTGTACCTCGGGATGCTTCTTTATCAACACAAAGTATTTCTCGATCAGGTCCACCTAATGTTTTCCAGTTACGTATTTCTCCGGAATAAATTTTTCCAATTTGTTCTAGGCTTAATGTTGTAATGCCGGCATCATATATTTCAGATGAAACAACCGGTACAACAGCATCTTTTCCTATAGAAATAGGATTGAAATTTATAGCTGGGTATTTCGCCTTTTCTTGTTCGGTAATACCTCTCGAAATCATTCCTATGTCTAATTTTTTTTCACCAACTTGATTAATACCGACTCCGGAACCTCCTGCATTTACGATTATTCTGATATTTGGATTGGTTTCCTTATATGATTCAGCAGCATTTGAAATAACGGGTAATACTGTTGTGGAGCCCCCTACATTTATGGTCTCTCTCTGTGCGCAATTGAGGAAGAACGAAAGAAAAATTAAAGTTAATATATGCTTCATAAATAGGCGTAAAGTTAGTTTATGGTAAAAATTACGTAACTAGAATCAATTCAGATTGATACCCTTACTCAATAAAGCGATTAATGTTTTTAGAACCTTAACAGGAGTATAACTTTTAGGGATATCATTAAGTCATATCTACGGCTGAAACATAAGCAGGATTGTTTGAAGGAATAGCTCCTTTATCCATGTTTACGGGTCGAATCATTAGCATTGCTTTTACCTTTCCATTTATTTTATGAAGAAAACCAAGCTTATTGGTTTTTAAAAGCCTCTTAGTCACTTTTGAGCTTTCATCACCCCATGTCATGCCCATATTTATTCCATACTTTGCACAGGCATGTTCCATTACTTTTTCAATGTATTCATGGTGATTATCCTTATACCATAATGAATCGAATGCTAGGAATTCAAGCTTATCAGGATTAAAAATTCTATTAAAAAAAGGAATTTTAGGGAGGATCTTTTGCATTACAAATCCTTTTAGACCGGGGATTTCAACAATTTTCCACTTAATAGGTATTGCTCTTAAACCCGCTAAACTTTGACCGTTTAATTTATATGTGAAACATACACCGAGATCTTCTAAGTCATCTGTATATACAAAATCGTGGTCGGTATAGAACTCTTGTACATTAGATCTAAAATCCGCGAGATCATTAGCGTCTAATTCAGAAACGTTAGAGTTTGATTTTGGGGAAAAGCGACTAAAAAGAAGGGTGAGAATTGTTCTAATGCTTTCAAACCCAAATGACGAGCAAAGATTTTTTGATAGAATATTATCGTTTTCAACGTACGCATAAAACAACCCGGCTTGTTTAGTTTCTTGAAAAGGCTTCTCTAATTCTGAAGTGAAAATGTTAGAAATCTCATTCCTTATTTTACTGCGTCTATTAGTTTTGGGATTTACAGCAGGATTTTGATTTTTAGTAGATCTATTAGGCACATATACTGATAAATATCGAACGTATAGAGCTTTCATACTAGAATGATTCATCGATATTGATCTATTTACAATAGCAGCTGTACCCAATACTCTGCTGCGCTTTTTGATTTCAATAAATTGGATATTGTTTAGAGATTGAATTCTCTCTTCAACTTCCGTGTGCTGATATCTAAGTTTACCGGGAGTTCCTAATACAGTATTTTTAAGCAACTTTAACACTCCTGAGGACAATGTATCACTTGTTGAAGCTGTTAGTCCTGATATCGATTTTTCTTTTGGATCGTTCATAAATTAATAAGAATTGAAATCGTAATTACTATTCTGTGTCGATTTACGTTACTTTTATTGTATGAAAAATACACTATCCATTTTATTTCTCTTAATTCTTTGTAGTACTTCCGCATGGGCACAGCTGTATCCTTTTAGGGCATATTCTATTGAAGATGGACTAAGTGAATCAGTTGTAAATGAAGTTATGCAAGACAGTGAGGGATTTATATGGCTTGGTACCAGTTATGGGTTAAACAAGTTTGATGGGATTAACATTGAAAATTATTTTGAGGATCAGGGATTAAACAGTAGCAAAGTACACGCTCTTTTTGAGGATTCGAATAAGAGAATATGGATCGGTACTGAGTTTGGGGTCAATTACTTTCAAGAAGATAGTATATACAGCCCTTCTGAGCTGAAATCACTAGAGAACCAAAGAGTGATAAGCATTTTTGAAGATTCAGATGGTGATTTATGGTTTGGAACAGATGGGGACGGAGCTTGGGTTTTGTATAAAAATGGAGAGCTAGTTCAATATTCTACTTCACAAGGTTTTAAGAGTAATCGGATTCGAAAGATCATAGAAGCTAGGGATGGAACCATTTGGTTTGCTACTCGTGGGGGACTTACAAAGTTAGAAAATGGGAATATCCGCACATATACTACAAGGGAGGGACTGCCTGAAGATCGCATTCGAGACATTGTTTTTGATCAAAATAATGAACTATGGATTGGAACCAGAGAAGGTTTGGTACATTATTCAGATGATGAATTTTTGATTTATGATGATGATCATGGATTGAATAATGTGCGTGTTCAAACTCTTTCATTTGATAGTGATAACAGGCTTTGGCTGGGAACCGAAGAGGGAGTTAGTCTACTTGAGAATGGGGTGTTTAGAAATTTCAGTACTGAAAATGGACTCACAAACGATATCATCCAATCTTCAACTTTAGATAGAGAAGGCAACCTCTGGTTCGGAACATTTGGAGGAGGTGTTAATCTATTTTTAGGTGATTATTTTAAAAACCATACAACTCTTAATGGCCTATCGAATGATGTGGTAACATCTATAATTGAAGGTGAGAATGAAGAAATATGGATAGCTACTTATGGAGGTGGATTAAGCCGATTAAAAGATGGAGAATTCTCCACTTTAAGTTTGGATGAAGGTTTGCTAGATGATAAAGTATTCTCACTTAATAAAGATTCAAGAGGAAGAATTTGGATAGGAATGAGAAATGGACTGGCATATTTAGAAAATGGAAAGTTAAATATTCTAGACGAAGAAGAATTCCCATACAGAAAAGTAAGGCAGGTTTATGAAGATTCTTTTGGCATACTTTGGATAAGTACCTACGATGAGGGGATTATTAAATATGACGGAAAAGAGTTTACCCAAATCACAATGGACGATGGACTCGCCGATAATACAGTACTTGGTACTGTAGAGGGTAAAGATGGTAGTATGTGGATTGCTACTTATGGGGGAGTTAGTAGATACTATGAAGGCGAGGTAGAAAATTTTTCAATTAGAGAAGGTTTGCCACATAATGCAGTTATGGTGATTGCTAAAGATAAGGATGATACGATTTGGGCATCTACATTTGGAGGAATTGCATGGTTTGATGGTCTGAAATTTCAAAGCATAACCCCTGAGGATGGTTTGCCTAGCCGTGTTTGTTATTTTTTCAAACAGGGTAGCGATGGAATGTTTTGGATAGGAACCAATAACGGAGTAGTTAAATTTAATGCAGAAAAATACTTTAGCGAGGTTCCAACAGACAGAGAGGAAGCATTTCAATTAATTACAAAAGAACAAGGGTTGGTTTCAGATGAGATGAACCTTGGAGCTGTTTATCAAGACTCAAATAACCACCTTTGGTTTGGTTCAGTTGAAGGAGTGAGCCATTTTTATCCGGAGCGTTATAATGGGAATCTCCTTCCTCCAAATGTGAAAATTGACCAAGTGATAACATCCGGAGAAATAAGGAATAAGTCTAACCACTTTGATTTAGAGTTCGATCAGAACTATGTGGAAATAAATTACTCCGGAATTAATTTTACAGCTCCAAATCAAGTGCTATATGAATATAAAATGGAAGGAGTAGATCCTGCCTGGCAACGCACAAAAAACAGGATTGTTAGATATCCATCTTTGCCTAGTGGAAAATATACTTTTCTAGTTCATGCGAGAAATACGAATGGGAGTTGGAGCAATGAAAAAACAAGAATTACATTTTTTGTTGAGGCCCCTTTTTGGTTGCGATGGTGGTTTATCGTTTTAGTAATTATTGCAATAGCTGGAATTAGCTGGTTGTTCTATAATTATTATAAAGCTCGAAAGCTTGTTGATATTGAGCGAATTCGAGTAAGAATAGCTAGTGATTTACATGATGATGTAGGAGCTAGTTTAACGGAAGTTGCATTGCAGTCAGACTTTCTTCAAGCCAGTAAGTTAAATCCTGAGTTTAAACAATCATTAGAGCAAATTGGGAAACAATGTAGGAAGATAGTAACTAGCTTAGATGATATAGTATGGTCTATTGATGCTCGTAATGATACATTAGGGGATTTGACTGATAGAATGCAGGATTATGTTATCAATGTATTAGAGCCTAAGAATTTTCAGGTTAGATATGATTTTGAAGATCTGAAAATGGGAAACAAATTAGCTGTACCGATAAAAGAAAATTTATACCTGATCTTTAAAGAAGCCGTAAATAATATTTCAAAATATTCGAATGGTGACAGAGTTGATATTATTATGAAAACTACGAATGGCGACTTTGATTTCCAGATTCATGATAATGGAACATCAGGAAAGGGCACCAAAAAGACGGGGCATGGATTGCGAAATATTGAAATGAGAGCAAAAAGAATTGGAGCTAATATTGATGTTACCACCAAAAAAGGCTTTACTATAGCTCTTAGTGGGAAATTAAATGCTAACTAAATAAGTACTAATTATGGCAGTTATTGGAATTGTAGAAGACAATGTTAAAATAAGAGACCTTATTCAACGGTACTTGGATATGCAGGAAGATATGGACTGCCCTGTTGCTAAAGATAGTGTTGAGGAGATGCTGGAATATCTGAAAGAACATCAAGCGCCGGATGTATTGCTTATGGATATTCAACTTCCGGGAATGTCAGGCATAAAAGGCATGGAAATTATAAAGTCAGAATACCCTGATATCGATATTATTATGTTGACTATATATCATGATTCACACAAAATATTTGATTCGCTAAAAGCCGGAGCTTCGGGATATTTATTGAAGCATACTTCTTTACCTGAAATAAAAGAGTCTATTGATAATTTATTAAAAGGGGGTGCACCAATGTCACCACAAATTGCTAGGAAGGTTATAACCCATTTTAATGAACAAGCACCAAAGAAAAATCCGGATAGCATGCTTACGGATCGTGAGCAAGATATCGTAAATGGCTTAGTTGACGGATTAAGTTATAAATTAATAGCTGATAGGTTTGATATCTCAATAGATACAGTACGTGCACATATTCGGAACATTTATAAAAAACTTCATGTTAATTCAAAAGCAGAGGTAATTGCAAAATCATTAAGAGGAGAGATTTAGTACCTACTAACATTATCATGTGATTTATAGTTAGTACTGAAATATGTATTTTCTTAATGAAATCTGAATATTCCAACGAGGTAGACTTATGAAGCACTCAAACATATTATCATTTTCACTTTTACTCACTTTGTCATTAGTGTTTTCCGGTTGTTATACACAGTTTAGCAGCTTCGATAGGTATGATTCAGAACCAAACCGGAATTCTAATTATTATTCTTGGAACGATGCTGAATTAGCAGAAGAAGGTTACTATTGGGATGATGAAGAGCAAACAGCTAAACCATATTCTGATGAGTATTATCAAGAAGAGGAAGTACTGGCTGAGGAAGCAGGTCTTTATTATAAAGACTATGATGCAGAACAGTGGTATCAGAATAACAACTTTGATGGTGTTTATTGGGATGGATATGATGATGGTTTTAATGATGGCTATGAAGAAGGATATTTTGGTGGAGATGTTAACAGAAACCAGAGGTATGGAAATTATTATGTGTACCTGAGATACAACTGGTATCGACCATTTTCTCATCATGTTGGACCTAGTTGGTATTATAATCATTATACAAGACCTATTTCATACTTTGCTTTTGGTTATGGGTGGGGGAGTTTCTTTTTAGGAGATGGATATAGTTACAACCCTTATAACAATGGGTGGGGCTACTATGGTTATTATGGAGGATATTACAATAACTATTACTACTATGGATATACTAATAAAGACTATCTTTATAATAGTAGAAAAAAGTCCGAAAACTATTCATACAGAGCGAGAAGTAGTGGCTTAACTCAAAAATATGATAGAAGAGTTAATCGTAATCGCATTTTTAATTCTACCAGTTCTTCGAATTCCTCCCTATCAAAAAGAACTCGAAGTAATGTAACCAGAACAAGAAGTACTTCAACTCGTGTTCGTAGCAATACACGTTCATCGGGAGTTTCAAAGCGAAACTCTACTAGCGGGAATAACCGCAAAGTAAGAGTACGATCAAATGGTACATCTAGTGAGAGAAATAATGGAAGATCCGGAAATGTACGTTCTAGCTCTTCAAGTAAAAAATCATCAGGATCAGTTTCAAGAAGTTCAAATTCGAATCGAAGTAGGTCTTCGAATATTCAAAGATCAAGTAGTAGTAAACGATCCAGTTCGGTTAAAAAACCAACATCTAGCTCTAGAAGCAGAAGTTCATCTACCGTGAGAAAATCGACACCTACGAAAAAAAGAGCGACTGTTTCTAGATCTTCGAGTTCATCAAGCAAAAAAACCAATAGAAGTAGTAGTTCAAAGAGAAAAAAGAACTAAACCTAAACTTCTTACAGCATCAATTATTATAAAATGAAGAGATTAGTAGTCTTACTTATTGGGTTAGTTATGTCTAGCACAGTTATTGCTCAGAATGGGGAGTCCCCCATCAGTTATAAAAGCCTTGCCATTCAAATGAGCAATCAAAATTCAAATGGAGATTCGTTTTCATCTTCCGCAACTTCTGTTTCTTCATTCAATGGATTTGGCAGCTTTATTGATAATCCAGCTGCAATGGCGTTAGCAAAGGGTAGCTTTTACTCAATAGGGTGGTTGAATCAAAGTAATAATCAGGAGAGTAACTACTTAGGGGTTTTAAATTCTTCAGAGTTTTCAAATCTTTCTTTCGGAAACTTGGGCTTAGTTTACAAAGTCCCTACCAATAGAGGAAGTCTTGTAGTTGGAGGAGGATATTCCTTGGTTTCGAAAGACAATGACGAGATATTCATAGATGCTTTTAACTCATCAAATTCTATAACTGACTTATTTAAGCAATCTAACAGTGATTATAATGATATTGCTTTTGACGCTTATGCGATTGATTTCAGAAATAGTACAAGTAATGATATTGAGTCAATATTTAGAGTAGATTCAAGGCCATCCGGATTTCGGGGAATAAATCAATTCGCAAATATATCGAATAGAAAAACGGTAGGAGAAATTTCTTTATTCGCCGCTACTGAAGTTCAAAAAAATCTCTTTATAGGTGGATCGATTGGGTTTTTAACGGGCTCTATTAAGTATGATAGAAACTTCGAAGAACTAGATGAGAATAATCTATATGCTGATGGTGCTATTCCTGCAGATGGAACAAATCCGGCTACAGATATATATTCTATAACCCTAACCGATGACCTAGATACTGATTTTTACGCGTTTTCTGCGAGAGGAGGGGTTGTTTATAAGGCTTTACCAATATTAAAAATTGGAGCGAGCTTTGTGCTTCCTTCAAGAATGATTGTAACTGAAAACTATTATTCGAACATTGATACTGAGTTAGATGATTTCACTTCGTTTAAGGATAATAACTATTCAGGCGAGTTTGATTATGCCGTTACAAAACCTGGTGAGTTTAAACTAGGAGCCACAATAGATAACATTGGTGGATTAAGTATTTCAGCTACGGTAGAGTATATAGACTACAGATCCACAGAAGTTGACCTTACTCTTAATTCCGTAACAAATGACTTAACTCCAAGCGAAATTGCTTTTTTATCTGACGATGAGGAATTGACGAATGAAGCCATAGCTCGAGATTATGCAGCAGTAACTAATTTCAGATCTCACATTTCTTACACATTAGAAAATGGGGTGATTCTTTTGGGTGGCTATTCATTTTATCCAAATCCAAGAGGAGGAATCGGTTATAACCATGATCGTTCTGTGTATTCGGTTGGATTAAGCGTACCTATAACAAATACTATATCTGCAAATATTAGCGGGCAATATCTATCTCGTGATGATCGTTCATTAGTATATGAATTTGTAAGTAACTCCAACCAATTAATTCAAAATACAGTAAGATCAGAAATAGAAAGATTAAATATTTTGGCTGGTGTTAAATTCAAATTCTAGGAAAGTTAAGAATTTACCAAATACCTCCGTAGTTAGTTAGAGCCTTAAGTTTGAAAGATTTAAGGCTCTTTTCTATACTAGATCCAATCTTTTCGTTTAAAGTAAATTACCATGCCTGCGGTAACTAAAATCATAACAATCCATGCTACAGGATAACTATAGTGCCAGCTGAGTTCGGGCATGTATTCAAAATTCATCCCATAAATACCGGCAATAAAAGTAAGTGGAATAAAGATGGTTGCTATAATAGTTAGCACCTTCATCACTTCGTTCATCTTATTACTGATATTAGTTTGATACATATCATGTAAACTAGAAACCATTTCTCGGTTATTATCCAAGTTATCTACAATTTGAATTGCATGATCTGAAACATCACGAAAGAATAGCTTAGTCTCATCTTTTACCAATGCTGATTCATCCCTTATAAGGGAATTTATACTATCACGTAATGGCCAAATATTTTTTCTGAATTGTAAAAGCTGTCTACGCAAACGATGGATCGAAGCAAGAGCATTTACATCTTCACCAGCCCATAACTCATCTTCTGTATGTTCTATTTGTTCATTTAAGTCTTCAAGTACACCGAAGTAATAGTCGATGATGATATCCATCAACGCATACGCCATATAATCAGGACCGCCTTTTCGCATCCTTGTATTTTCTACAGCAAGACGTTCTTTAATTGGAGCAAATATTTTACGTTCAGATTCTTGAAAGGAGAAAATAAACTTGTCTGTAAATACGATGCTAACCTGCTCTTGTTCAAGAATACCGTCTTCTATATAAAGCATTTTCAAAACCATAAACAGCTGTTGACCGTAATCTTCAATTTTAGGGCGCTGCGTAGTATTTAAAATATCTTCTTGAATGAGGGGGTGAAAATCGAATTCATCCCAAAGCTTTTTTAAATGAGGGATATCATGAAGCCCTTTAACTTGTACCCAAGTTGGGTTAGGCGTGTCTACAAAGGGCTTACACTCTTCAATAGATTGAATTTTTTGTATCTCAAGATGCTCATTACTGTAATCATGGATTTCAATAATTACATCTTCCACCTTTTTTTCACCTATATGCGTTAAGGTACCAGGTGCGCTTCCAATCTCTTTACTTTGGAATTTCCTTTTTATTCGGGCGGGAATTATTTTTTTTCTAAAGCTCATATTATTTCAATTGATTTCGATGAAAGTAAGCAAAAAAAATCCCCACACATAAAAATGAGTGGGGAGAATTTTTTAGAAGAGTTTTAAAATTTATTCGATCTCGCCTTTTTCAGCAGCTTCTTTAAGTTTTTCGTTAGCCCAAATACCAACTTCTACTCTTCGGTTTTGAGTTCTGCCCATTGCAGTACTGTTATCAGCTATAGGATCAGATTCTCCATAGCCAATAATTGTCATACGTTCTGCATCTACTCCTACAAAAGCAGCATATTCAGCAACTGCTTTAGCTCTATCCTCTGAAAGTTTTTGGTTGTACTCTTCACTACCAGTGTTGTCTGTATATCCAGAAAACATGATGTTTGTATCTTCATATTTCTGTAGAATTTCAGATAATTCAGATATGTTTTCTTTGGAAGCATCTTTAAGCTGATAAGAGTTAACATCAAAAAGGATACCGGAATCGAAAGTAATCTTAATCCCTTCTCCTACACGTTCTACCTTAGCTCCTTCAAGATCTTCTTCCAGTTCTCTGGATTGACGATCCATATAATTACCAATAGCAGCACCTGAAGCGCCACCTACAGCGGCGCCAACAATTGCACCGGTTGTAGAATTTCCGGCAGCTTTACCAATAACAGCACCGGCTAATGCACCGGCAGCAGCACCTATTGCGGTACCTTTTGCTGTTTTACTGATACTATCGCAGCCCAGAAAAGGTAATGTTAAAATTAATGCAAATACACTCAGTTTAGATAATGTTCTCATTTTAAAAAATTTGTTAGCATTTCTACGGTTATAACTAATTATCTACCAAGAAGTTCCATATGCTAACTAGAACTCTAAGATGCTTGATCTCTTAGAATTTGAAGAGGTGGACGATTATGAATACCTCGAGTGTTAAGTAAACCGATTAAAAGTACAAGACTAACTAAAATTAAAACCTCAATAGCAAGAATGGTGAAATTTGGAATAAACTCTATGTCGAAATAAAAATAGCCTAACAAAGCACTAGCACCTACTGATAAGGTTAACCCGGTAAGAGCTGCCATTATGCCAAGGAATGCATATTCAATAATTTGAATCTTTATAACCTGACGTTTTTTTGCTCCCAAAGTTCTTAATAAAACAGCTTCTCTAATTCTCTGAAATCTACTGGTTGCTGCAGAACCTGCTAATACGATAAGCCCGGTAATTATGCTGAATAATCCAATGAATTGAATTACAAATGTAACTTTATCAATGAAATCGCGGACTGTACTTAAAATTTGACCAACATCAATCGCTGATACGTTCGGAAATGACTGGACAATTTTCTGCTGTAACAAAAGAGAAGCTTCTCTGTTAGGTGTATTTACAGTAGTTGCAAAAAATTGTGGGGCAGATTCAAGTACTCCGGTAGGAAATACTACAAAGAAGTTAGGTTGCGGTGTTTGCCAATCTATGGTTCTAGTGCTGGCTATGTAACTTGAAATAGGTATACCTTGCACATCCCAGATTATGGTGTCTCCAAGTTGAGCATTTAAATCACCCATTAAGTCCATCGATACGGAGATTGGAACAGATTCATTAAAGTTATCAACAGAGCCGATAAAAGTTCCGGAATCAAGTTCTTCGGTTGAAACAAGTGAATCTCTATAGGTAGACCTATATTCTCTATTCAGAGCCCACCGTTCTGCTCTACGATTAGAATCAGCCATAAACTCAGCTACGGTAGTATCATTTATAGATTGTAACCGCATAGTAACAATAGGGACATTTTGTAGAAGTTCCATTCCATTGTCATTAATAATTTTATTCACTCCGTCATTCTGATCATACTGAATATCATATAAAGCCAAATTTGGGAGTTCTTCTCCGCTATCAAAATTCAAGGTTCCTAATAGCATGTCTTGTGTTAAATACAATGAACTAATTAGTGTAACGCCTAGACCAAAAGTTAAGAGTAGTGTAGAAGTTTGATTATTTGGTCTATATAAGTTTGCCAGTCCCTGTCGAAATTCATACCCAAATGCTTTTGGGTTTATTTTTTTAGCTCCTTTCATAATTAAGAAAGCTATTCCCAGTAACAAGAGAAGGCAAAGAGCTAAACCAAGGGTAAAGAAGACGGCTGGTATAAACTCTCTAAGCATCAACCAAGCATACCCTGTAACTGCGAGAGCTATTATACCAAATAAAGAACTGCGTGTAGTCCAACCTAACAAGCTTGACAGATGTAAATCTACAGTTCTGAGTGTATATAAAGGTGAAATTTTTCGAACTGCAAGAAGTGGAAATAAGGCAAAAATCAATGAGATAGAGACCCCTGTAATTACCCCAATTAGTATGGAGCTCCAAGAAACTCCCAGTTCAATAGTAACTGGAACAAAATCTTGAACAAGAACAGGTAGATATAATTGTATTAAAGAACCAATTAGAGCTCCAATTGAAGATCCGATAAAGCCCATTGTAACAGCTTGTATCAGGTATATATTCATTGCTTGATTGGAAGATGCTCCTACACATCTTAAAACGGCAATGGTGCTAATTTTCTGCTTTATATAAACTAATATAGAACTGGCAACACCAATTCCACCAAGAAGAAGAGCAATAAAACCAATCAAGTTTAAAAAATTCGATAAGTATAATATAGCCTCACCAACTTCTTCTTTTCTTTCAGCCACGTCATCGTAGCCAAAACGAACAGAGTCGTTCATTGCATCAAGAGTTGCTTCTATTTGAATGGGATCAGCGCCATCAGCATATTTAATATAAGAGATGTATTCAAGACGACTACCTCTTTGCAGTAAGCCTGTTTCTTCAATGTTTTGCTTAGGGATATAGATTCTAGGTCCAAAAAAAGAAGCGGCAACTGGTTGTCCTGGTACTTCTTGTAATGCACCTACGATCTCATACGTTGTTAAACCTATTTTAACGGAATCACCGGGTTCTAATCCAAACTGAAGCATTATGGGTTCATCTACTAATGCACCATTAACGTTCTGGAATGAGCTGGAAGCGGATGTAGGATTAGTTTTAAGTTCTCCGTAATAGGGGAAATTTCCTTGGAGTGCCGTGATTTGAGAAAGACGCGTTGTACCAGATTTAGGGAAGTAAGCCATTGAGGTAAAACTCAAAGCGTCAGAACGATCTCCTCCTAATGAATCTAGGTAAACTTCTAATTCATCATGAAAAGGTTCATTCTTTTCAACCTCAAGGTCAGCCCCCAGAAGCTCTTTAGACTGTTCGCTAATACTATCATTTAGGTTTTCTCTAAAAGAACTGATCGCTACCTGAGCGGCTACACCAACAATAATAGCAGCTAGGTAAAGAAATAGTTTTTTTCGATTCGAGCGAGAATCTCGCCATGCCATTTTAAAGATCCAAGAGAGTTTTTTCACGCTAAAATTTCCTTTTTCTTAGAAATGTCAGAGTCAATTTTTCCATTTTTGATCTTTACAATGCGATCACATTTATCAGCTAGTTCTAAATCATGCGTAACTAAAACTAAAGTAGTTCCTTCTTTCGTATTTAAGTCGAAGATCAGCTTTTCGATATGTTCACCGGTTTCAGTATCCAAATTACCTGTGGGTTCATCTGCAAAAAGAATTTCAGGCGTATTAATAAAAGCTCGAGCAACTGCAACTCGTTGTTGTTCGCCACCAGAAAGCTGCGTTGGATAATGGTGCGAGCGATCCGCAAGTCCAACATCATTTAAAAGTTCTAGAGCTCTTTCTCTAACCCCACTTGTAGCTTCCCCTCGAAGTTCTAAAGGGACCATCACATTTTCGACTGCAGTTAATGTAGGTACGAGTTGAAATGTTTGAAAAACAAATCCCACATTTCGGTTTCGTACTTCAGCACGTTCATCTTCATTTAGCGGATTCAAATTGATGCCATTTAAGGTAACATTACCAGAAGTTGGCTGATCTAAGCCTGCCGATAATCCTAATAATGTTGTTTTACCACTTCCTGATGGACCGACAATTGCGCATGAAATTCCTTTTTCAATTTCTAGATTTACGTTATCTACAACAGTAAGTAATTTGTCACCACTTTTAAATTGGCGCGAAAGATTATCTATTTTGAGTATATGCTTCACTGTGAACTTTTATTAATTTTGAACTCTTAACTTAAAATGAATGTAATATCATTCCGTAATATGATGAAATTAGTTACGTTAATTCGTTTAATCTTGTTATAAAATTTGAATAGTATTTTCTAAACCTACAATGCTAATGACTAAAATATTTTCTTCTTTCATTTTATTCTCTTTTCTGTTGAGTTATTCTATTGTGGCACAAGAAAATAAAACTATTCTATTTTTTGGGGACAGTATTTCTGCTGGATATGGACTTGAGCCCCAACAAGCATTCCCGGCACTAATTCAAGATAAAATAGATTCATTAGGAATGAATTATGAGATTATTAACGGGGGGTTGAGCGGAGAAACATCAGCAGGTGGATTAAGACGTATAAATTGGGTTCTTCAAAGAGATATTGATGTAATGGTTCTTGAGCTAGGTGGAAATGATGGTTTGCGAGGGATTGATCTTTCATCAACCAAGCAAAATCTACAGCAAATCATAGATAGAGCTAAAGCTAAAAACCCGAATATGGAAATTGTTATTGCCGGTATGCAAGTTCCTCCAAATTTGGGAACAGAATACACTAAAGAATTTCAGCATATATATCCTGATCTGGCAAGAGAAAATGAGTTAGTTTTAATTCCACTGATATTAGATGAAGTAGGAGGGAACAAAAGGTTTATGCAATCAGATCAAATTCATCCCAATGTTGAAGGACATAAAATAGTTGCGGAAAAAATATGGAGCTATCTGCGTAAAGTTTTATAGAGCAAGCTTATAAGGCTATTTAGGGGGTAGGTAAATTTATGTGTATTTTTTTTTTGCTACCTGTTTAATTATCTATTTTCAGTGAAGAAGTTTGCTACATAAATTGAAGTATCAATTACCCTCGAATTGTGCAGAAAAAAACTGGTGTTATAGGGAAAATTTTACTGATCCTTTTTTTTGCGATAAGCAGTTTAAATGCTCAAGAAGTTGCAGAATCAGGGATTATAGATCTTAGGGAAACTGATTTCGCTGAATCAGAGCCTATTCCGTTAAATGGAGAGTGGGAATTTTATTGGAAGCAACTTGTGAATTTTGAGGATAATTCAAAAGATGCAGGATATCGTGAATTTCCACATATGTGGCAGAATGAAGAGGGACTCAGCTCATTCGGTTTTGCTAGTTATCGATTGAAAGTACTACTTCCTAAAAACTATCCGGCGCTGGCATTCAGTATTCCTGATCTATATACTGCTTATAATCTTTATGCGGATACAGTTTTGATCGCATCAAACGGAGTTGTAGGAATATCAAAGGAAACTCATGTTCCAAAATGGATTCCAAAAACTGTTGCTTTAGATCAATTTGATAAAGATAGTATTGAGATAATATTACAGATATCCAACTTTCAGCATAAAAAGGGCGGAGCCCGGCTTCCTATTTATTTCGGTTCTGAAGAACAGTTAATAGAGACAAGAGAAAAGAAGTTAGGATACGCTTTTATTTTAACCGGAAGCTTGGTCATGGGGGGACTTTTCTTCTTTGGTCTATACTTATTTGGGCGGGATGAAAAGCCAATTTTGTACTTTTCGTTATTCTGTCTCTGTTATAGCTACAGAGTTTTTGGGACAGAATTATATCCATTACATCTTTATTTAGAGAATATTCCATGGATTGTGACTCTTAAGATAGAGTATATTTCCCTCTATCTATCGCCGGTTCTTTTTGGGTTATTTATTCTACACCTCTACACCCGAGAGGCATCGAAGAAAATCATCCATGGTTTTAATAGTTTTTTCTTGGTGCTGGCTGCTATAGCATTACTTACACCCGCTTACTATTTCACACAACTGATAAACATCTTTTTTTCAGCTATACCGATATATATACTCTATTCAAGTTGGGTATTTTTAAAAGCAGTATTAAATAAAAATGAAAGTGCAAAATATGCTATCGCTAGTGGGATAGTAATTTTTATGGTATTCTTCCATAATCTTCTGGAGTATTTCGTCATTATTCAAGAAAACTTATTACTCAATCTTTTTGGTTATATACTGTTCTTTTTCTTGCAGTCACTTATTCTATCAAATCGATTTGGGAGTTCGTTGAGAAAAGCAAAAGAGAAAGCAGAACAGGCTTCCATAGCAAAGAGTCAGTTTCTTTCAACAATGGGGCATGAATTGAGAACCCCGTTGAACGCAATTATAGGCTTTTCCGAGTTATTAGCTGATACGAAATCTAATGAGGATAGAATAGAATTTTCCAATATCATCAAGAAGAGTGGGGAAAGCTTGTTAGGTGTGATCAACAATATTTTAGATTTCTCAAAGATTGATACCGGAAATATTGAATTGAATTACGAAAAGGTACGGCTGGATGTCTTCTTAAAGGATACCATTCAAATTTTATCAGCTCTTAATGAGTCTAATAAAGTTAAATTGATTAGTAAGTATAGTGTTGGTAATAAAAGGCACTTTATGATCGACCCGGTAAGACTTAGGCAGGTTTTGATCAATCTAATTGGGAATGCGCTTAAATTTACCGAAGAGGGAAAGATCCTTGTAGAAGTTAAGGAAGGCACATCTTCATTGAAGAATGGTAATTTATTGTTTTCAATAAAAGACACCGGAGTTGGTATTCCTGAAGACAAAATGAGTCTTTTATTTAAAGAATTCTCACAAATTGATTCTGCAAGAAATCGACGTTATAGCGGTTCAGGATTAGGGTTAGCTATAAGTAAAAGATTGGTGAATCATATGGGAGGAGACATTTGGGTTGAGAATAATGTGACCAAAGGTGCAACGTTTAGCTTTACAATAGAATCCGAAAAGCTAACAGAAAGTGATTTTATAGAGTCGAATTCAGACTCAATTGAAATAGAAAATAGAAAGAATCTTTCTAGGATATTATTGGCCGAGGACAATGTTTTTAATCAAAAAGTAGCAGAAAAAATGTTGGAGCGGTTGGGGTATACAGTTAAGATCGTATCTGACGGGTTTGAAGCTGTAGAAGAGGTCTCAAAAAATAAGTACGATCTAGTTCTTATGGATATGGAAATGCCAGGGCTAGATGGAATTGAAGCTTCGAAAAAGATTTTAAGTGATGATGAAATTAAACACAAGCCCATTATCGTTTCCATGACAGCTAATGTTTCTAAGGAAGACAAAGCACGGTGTTTGGAAGCCGGAATGACTGATTTTATCTCAAAACCAGTAACCTTAGCAGTACTAGAGAACACGATAAAAAAGTATCTAGGCGATTAAAGCCTAGATACTCACTAGTTAATTTTCAATCTGGAATACGAAAGAAATATTCGCTGTTACAGATACTGTTTGCGCAAAATCCATCATAGAGTCAGAGTTTGACATCAAGCCTTTGGCTTCGTAGCTTATTTGAGATCTGTTGACTTGATAATCTGAATAGTTAATGGTTTGAATGGCACCAAGTTGAACACCGGATTTAGAAGCAATAAACTCAGCTTTCTCTCTTGCACCTTCAATAGCAGATTCTAAGGCTTTTTCTTTTCCTGATTCGATCTTAGTAGATGAAAAATTTCCATTAAAAGAGTCAAAGCCATTCTCGATTAGTGTAACTTGTATTTCTTCGTAGATATCGAAATCAGAAAAGCTAACACTTACTTGTTGACTTGTTTGGACGGTAACAACCTCTTCTCGGTTATTATAATTACTTCGTTTATTAATTCTAATTGGCTGAAACTTGATATCCTTTTCTTGAATATCAAATTTTTTCAAAAGTGATGCTAAAACGGCTTCTCGTTTCTTGTGTGTAGAAAAAGCAGCATCAGGAGTCTTTTCCTCAGCATTGATGTTGATGGAAAATATAATAAGGTCAGCAGGTATAAGTTCAGTAGAAGACATATTGATAGAAATCGTTTTTTTCGAATTTTCTACCATAGATTGAGCAGTAGTTGTGCAGTTATTACTTACACTTAAAAATAGAATTGCAGTAATGACCCATGTACTTTTTAAAATAAAATGATTTATTCTCTTCATGATTATTTAATTAAGATATTAATGATGAATGTATTGCTATAAGATAACCATTCGTAAAGTTCCGATAATTACATCTTCATGCTAGTATCACTTTCTTGAGTAAGCCTTAAGCATATATTCGATTTTTGGCAAAATAAGATCAACCCATTCAGAGTATTGTTTTCCTGAAGGATGGAGCTGATCATCTGCTATATATGAAGCATCATTCTTTGCCTTTTCGGACATTGGAGTAATGTTTAAGAAAGAAACTCCATATTCTGAAGCAATAGAATCAGCAATAGAGTCATAGGTTAGTAACTCTCGACGTATTTTTTGCTCACCTTTCTTCATCCCGAAAGGGGTTACTCCATAATTTGGAATAGAAACCACAAAAACCCTATTAGGATCATCTTTAGCAAAGCTAATAGCCTGCTCTAATAATTCTTTGAACTCACTTTTATATTGGTTGATTGGATACCCTCTATATTGATTATTTACCCCGATCAGAAGTGATACTAAGTCGAAGTCAGTTGTGAGGTTTGCTTCTTTAATAGCACCTTGAAGTTCATCAGTAGTCCATCCTGTTTTTGCGATGATGGTAGGTGTAGCAATTTTAAACTCATCTTTTTGAAGCTCATCTACTAGTTGAACCGGCCAACGCAAATCTTCGGGAACAGATTCTCCGATCGTATATGAATCTCCTAAGGCTAAATAATTCAATTGCTCTTGTTGAGCACAAGAGGAAGTAGCCAGAAAAAGAATAATAAGTACTAAGAAAAAAGCAATTTTATGCATGTATTAGTAATTGTTTAACTCAAAATAGGATTAATAATAACGAATAAAATCTCTATTAACATAGAAGATAAATTTTACTTTTTTATTTATGAAAGCGCTTGCATAATCCGAGAAAGCAACGTTTCTTAGCTAAAGTGCGGTATTAATATCATCGATTCCGCTTTAAGGTCAGATTAAGACTAAAACACTAATAAATCAGGATTAGAACTATGAATAAAATGATACGATGTATGCTTGCATTAAGCATGGTTCTCGTATTTTCGTATGTTTCTGTAGCCAAAACCAGTGAGCCTATTACAGAAGCAGTAACTGAAGTATCAGGACAGGTACTAGATGTTGACGGAGAGCCACTTGCGGGAGTAAATATCCGCGTTAAAGACAAATTAATTGGTACAACCACAGATGGCAACGGGATGTTTTCGCTATCAATAAAACAAGATCCCCCTCTAATCCTGGTGTTTTCTATAGTAGGTTTCCAAACGGAAGAAATAGATATTTCAAATTCTAACACTTCTGACTTAGAAGTTAGAATGCAAGAACAAACATTTTTGGGAGAAGAAGTTGTAGTATCTGCTTCCAGAGTAGAGCAAAGTATATTGAAATCCCCTGTTTCTATAGAAAAAATGGATGTTATTGAGATTCAGACTTCCGCATCTCCTTCATTTTACGATGGAATCGCAAACTTAAAGGGTGTCGACTTTAGTACACAAAGTATGACATTTAAGTCTGTTAACGCTCGTGGATTTGGCTCAAACGGTAATCCTCGATTTGTTCAGTTAATAGATGGTATCGATAATCAAGCCCCGGGACTTAATTTCGCTGTGGGTAATATTGTAGGTATTTCTGAATTAGATCTAGAAAGTGCAGAAATGATACCGGGTGCAGCTTCAGCACTATATGGTCCTAACGCATTAAACGGGATTTTACTTATGAATAGTAAAAGTCCTTTCGAATACAAGGGATTGTCATTCAATACAAAATTAGGTCTTAATCATTTTGATAGTAATGTTGAGAGTGATCCACAATTCTATCAGTCATACGATTTAAGGTATGCAGATTCATTCAATGATAAATTCGCCTTTAAAGTTACAGCATCTTACCTAAGAGCTAAAGATTTTGTAGCGCAAGATACCAGAGATCAAAGTTTTTTAACGGGTGGTGTAGTTGAAAGAGGGGTTACTGATAGAAATGGTGCACGTGTTTATAATGGTGTAAATATTTATGGTGACGATGTATTTACACTTGGCTCAATAGCCGATGGACTAATTGCAGGCGGTGGAGCTCAAGGAGCACAGGTAGCCGCACTGCGTTCTCTTATACCTGATGGACAGGCAGGTGCTTTTTCTGCTCCTGGTTTCTCAGAAAATTCATACGTAGATAACACTACAGAGAGTTTAAAGTTGGGTGCTGCTCTTCATTATCGCTTAACTGATGATTATGAAATTCTAGCACAATACAATACCGGTTTTGGTAGCACTGTATATACAGCAAATGATCGTTTTGTATTAGATGATTTCAATATATGGACTGCAAAGTTAGAACTTAGAAATCCTAACTTCTTTTTAAGAGCATATACAACTCAGGAAGATGCCGGAGATACATATGCTGCAAACACAGTTGCCACCAGAATTAACCAAGAGGCATATTTAACTCCTTACTTCCAAACCTTTTTAGGAGCGCGTACACAAGGAGCTTCAGTAGAGCAAGCACACGCATCAGCTCAACAAGCAGCTACCGCGAACCAACAAGATTATCAACCGGGGACGCAGGATTTTGAAGATTTAATGGCGGAACTAAGAGGGAAGTCAATCTCTAACGGTGGTGCTTTATTTATTGAGAAATCAGATATGTACCATGTTGAAGGATTATATAATTTTTCAAATGTGATTGATCCAGCTACTATTGAATTGATTGGTGGAGTTAATTATAGATTATATGATTTAAACTCTGAAGGTACTTTATTTGCGCTCGACAATAGTGGTGATGAGTATGACATCAATGAGTATGGTGGTTATCTACAAGCAACGAAATCTTTGATGGATGAAGATCTTACACTATCTGGTTCTGTTCGATATGATAAAAACGAATACTTCGATGGTCAATTCTCTCCTAGAGTTTCTGCTATATATACTGCCGCAGATCGCCATAACTTTAGAGCGTCTTTCCAAAATGGATTCAGAATGCCTACAACACAGGATCAATTCATTAAACTAGATGTGGTTACAAGATTGTTAATCGGTAGTAACCAAGATTTAGTAGATAGATATAGATTTGAGACCAATACTGTCTATTCAGCACAAAGTGTTGCAGCTGCTCAGGCAGTGTTTAATGCCGGTGGAACTGATGCTGCCGCAAGAGCAGAGCTTGAAGCTGTGGAATTCGAGGACTTCGAAACGGAAAAGATAAGTACATACGAATTTGGGTATAAAGGCTTTGTGACAGACAGGCTTCTAGTTGATGCGTACTACTACTACAGTCAATACACTGATTTCATCGCAGAAATACAGTTCGTACAAGGTGTCCCAAATGGATTAACAGAAGATCCGGGTTCATTTGATGCGGACAGTGATGCTGGTAAAGATGATATTATCCAAGGTGGGGTAGTGACACAAGAGTATGGTTTTGATGTGAATGCCGATGGAGAAGTTAAATCTCAAGGATGGGGCGTGAGTTTAGACTATTCTTTTGATGGTGGTTATAAAATAGGTGGTAACGTTGCTTACAATGAATTAATAAGTGAGCAAGATCTTCGTGATCAAGGTTTCCGTTCTAGTTACAATACACCAAAATGGAGATACAATGTTAAATTTGAGAATAGAAGTTTTATCGAAAATGTTGGCTTCAACATGGTATATAGATGGCAGGATGCATTCTACTGGGATTCATCTTTCGGTGACGGTGTAGTGCCTGCATTTGGTACTTTTGATGCTCAAGTGAGCTACAAACTACCTTCAGCTAATACCATATTTAAGCTAGGTGGAAGTAATATTCTAAATGAAAGATATACTACTTCTTTTGGTAACCCTTCAATAGGTGCTATTTACTATTTCTCTCTAACATTTGATCAATTCTTGAATTAAGAAAAGGACTTAACAATGAATAAATTATATAAAATATTTTTATTACTGATTGTTGCCGGACTAGTTGGATATTCCTGTGATGGAATTGAAGACTCACTTGTCAATGATCAAAAGGAAGAAAACCCATTACCGGGTGAGGCTGAATATACTTCTGGCTCTGCAGATTTCTCAAAATATGTAGCTATTGGTAATTCGCTAACGGCTGGTTATATGGATGGAGCTTTATATACAGCTGGACAAAGTAATTCTGTCGCGGCCATGCTTGCGTCTAGTTTTTCAGCAACTGTAGATGGTGATTATACATTTAACCAACCTGATATTAACTCGGAAGATGGGTTTAATACTACAGTAACAACTAATCCCGCTGGAAGTACTGTATTTGGAAGATTTAAGCTTGATACAAGTGTACCGGGTCCATCTCCAACAATAGATGGAGATGCAATAACAGCGTATTCCGGTGGACAGCCACTAAATAATTTCGGTGTTCCCGGAATTCAAGTTGGCCAACTTTTAACTGCAGGTACAGGTACTCCTGGCGATCCTGCTTTTAATCCATTTTATGCTCGTTTCGCTTCTAGTGCTGGTACTTCAACTATATTAGGTGATGCAATAGCAGCTCAACCAACATTCTTTTCTCTTTGGATTGGAAACAATGATGTGTTGGGTTATGCAGTATCAGGAGCATCTAATCCTGCTATTCTAACATCTAATGCAGATTTTCAAACGAGGTTTTCTGCTACGGTCAATCAATTAATGGCTAATACTACTGCTGATGGAATAGTTGTAAATATTCCATCATTTTTAGGATTAGCGTACTTTAGAGCGGTAAGTTGGAATGCTATTCCATTAGATGAAGCAACAGCAACTCAGCTTAATTCTGGTTTGGCGGCTGTGAATGGTGCTTATCAAGCAATTGTAGATAACTTAGGCCATTCCCAAGCAGATGCTGATAAAAGAAAGATCTCATATGCTGCAGGAAGTAACCCTATTTTGGTTATAGATGAAACATTAGAAGATCTAGGTCCTAAATTTGACATGTTACAACTAGCTGGCGCTATAAATGCACAACAAAGAGCAGCTCTTGTACCTTATGAACAATCTCGACCATTAGTTACAGGTGAATTAGTGGTGTTATCTGCGGGTTCTGTACTTAATACCTCTTTTGGTGGAGATGATACAAAACCGATAGGTATAGTTATACCATTAGGTTTTAATACTGATGGTTCTTTAAGTGGAGATAAGTACTATTTAACACTTACTGAACAAGTTGAAATTGAGACTAGTCGTCAGACATTCAATGGTATAATGGCAAATGTAGTTGCAGCAAATTCTGAACGTTTAGTATTATATGATATAAATGCAGAAACGGGTGCTTTCGCAGATTTATTTGGCTTAAGCGATGGAACTTTAGGAATAACGGTGAGTGGAGTTAATTTAACACCAGATTTTGCTCCTACAGGAGTACTTTCAACAGATGGTATTCACCCCAATCCAAGAGGTAATGCGCTGATCGTTAATGAAATGATTGAAGCTATAGAGGCGAAGTTTGGTTCTAGCTTACCTTCTATAAATGTTCTTAATCGTGCTAGTGTTACACTTTGTGTAACGGGAGACTGCTTAAGCGAGCAATAAGGATTTTAGATAACAACCTATTAAAAGCCCATCAATATTTATTGGTGGGCTTTTTTGTGTCTGATATTTTGCGTAAGAATGGCATTCTTAATCTATTCATACTTAGTGGCATTATATTTGCTAATTAAGAAATAAATAAAAACACCTATTAATTACATCAATGAGTAAGAAAGAGCAGGAAGAAATTTTAGAAGATTCGGAGAACGAAACTCTTGAACAAGATCAAAAAGTAAATGCAGGAAATGAGACTGCTGAATCTGTAGAGGAGCTTAAAGACGATAAAGATATTCGTATTGAAGAATTAGAAAACGAATTATCAGTAGCCAAAGATTCTATGTTAAGAAAAGCTGCAGAACTTGAAAATGTAAGAAAAAGAGTTCAAAAAGAACGTTTTCAGCTTCGTGAGCAAGTAAAAGCAGAGGCACTAGAAGATTTTCTGCCTTTGAATGACGATCTATTGCGAACTCTTGATGCAAGTAAAGAAACCGAAGTAGAAGAAAACTTCCTCAAAGGTGTGGAAATGGTTTCAAATAAATTTGCTGAAATTTTGACAAAGCACGGTATTGAAAAGATTGACGCAATTAATGTACCCTTTGACGTAAATCTTCATGACGCTTTATTACGTCAACCTGCTCCGGATGAAAAGACTCCGAGTGATACGGTACTTCAAGTATTAGAAAGAGGATACCGAATGGGTGAAAAAGTAATTAAGCATGCTAAAGTAATTGTGAGCCAGTAAGACATGACAAATAGAGATTATTACGAAATATTAGAAGTAGAAAAAGGGGCTTCGGAAGCAGAGCTTAAAAAAGCATATCGCAAAAAAGCGATGAAATTTCATCCGGATAGAAATAAGGGTGATGCAGAGGCAGAAAAGAAATTCAAGGAAGCATCTGAAGCTTATGATGTACTAAGAGACCCTCAAAAAAGAGCACGCTACGATCAATATGGTCATGCCGGAGTAAATGGCAATCAAGGTGGTTTTGGGGGCGGAGCTGATTTTGATGGAATGGGCTTTGAAGATATTTTCAGTCGTTTTGGCGATATATTCGGAAGTGGATTTTTTGGCGAGCAGAATTTTGGAGGTCAATCTCGAGGAAGAGGAAGACGCCAACCTGGTACTCCGGGCTCAGATATGAAAATCAGAATGCCTCTCGAACTAAATGAAATCGCTTTTGGAACCGAGAAAAAACTGAAGATCAAAAAGCAATTGGTATGTGATAAGTGTACCGGTACAGGTGCTGAAACAGACTCTGATTTTGAAACATGTGGAACTTGTAATGGGATGGGTGAAGTTCGCCAAGTTACAAGAACCATGCTTGGACAAATGGTGAATGTTCAGCCATGCCCAACATGTAGTGGTGATGGAAGAATTATTAAGAATAAATGTACTAAGTGCGCTGGTGAAGGAAGAATAAAGGGAGAGGAAACAGCTAAAATAAATATCCCATCAGGTGTATCGAATGGTAATTATATAACACTTCGTGGGCAAGGAAATGCCGGAAGAAGAGGTGGACCTGCAGGAGACCTGATTGTTCTTATTGAAGAGAAAGAGCATGAAAAATTTGAAAGAGAAGGCAATAATATATACTACAATCTGAATTTAAGTATTCCAGATGCAGTGTTAGGTACTGAAGTTCATGTACCCACTCTTAAAGGAAAAGCTAAGCTTAAGATCGAGGAAGGCACGCAACCCGGGAAATTACTTCGAATGAGAGGGAAGGGCATCGTAGGGTTGAACAACTCGGGTACAGGAGATCAGTTGCTCAGAGTAAATGTATATATGCCTAGTGACTTAACTTCAGAGCAACGTAAAGCGATGGAGAAGTTTAGAGAGTCAGAGAATTTTGATGCTGTAAATATGAAACAGCAAGAAAAAGGTTTCTTCTCTAAAATGAAAGATGTGTTTGGATAGTATTTTGAGTGAAAGGTCAAAAAAAGAAAAAGTAAAAAGAGATAACTCACTTTTTACTTTTCACCTTTCTCTTTGAATTTTTTATTCAGCTAAAACAGCAGTACCACTTACAGAAACCATAAGCATGCTTCCGTTAGCTCCGATGGTTTCGTAATCTATATCGATACCTATTATAGCTGTAGCTCCAACTCGTGAAGCTTTATCTTCCATTTCCCCAAATGCTAGTCTACGTGCTTCTTGTAATTCACGTTCATAAGCTGCAGAGCGACCGCCAACTATGTCTCGAATTCCTGCAAAAAAATCTTTGAATATATTTGCTCCAAGAATAGCTTCCCCGGTAACAACACCCAAGTATTTCTTTACTTCTCTTCCATCTAGGTTGTTCGTTGTTGACATGATCATAGTTAAGCTCCGTTTTTAAAATTTTGATAATTTCCCTCTATCCACATGAATAGGTGAGGAATCATACTGATAAATTTGGAAAATGTTACGGGCGGCACTATCAAATTCAGAATACTTTTTAACGTAATACCATCAAAAAAAAACCCGGTTCTAATTTTAGAATCGGGTTTTGAAAATTTCGTGATTGATTGAAATCAACCGAGCCGCTTATCTTCTTGGTTTGTCCTCTCTTGGGCGAGCTTCGTTTACACGTACTTCTCGTCCGTCGATTTCGGCACCATCTAGTTGATCAATAGCTGCTTGAGCTTCAGAATCATTATCCATCTCTACAAATCCAAAGCCTTTTGAGCGACCAGAATATTTGTCAGTGATTACTTTGCAAGAGCTTACTTCTCCATAAGCCTCAAATACTTCTCTTAAGTTGTCTTCAGAAACGCCATAGCTGAGGTTCCCTACATAAATGTTCATGTGTATATATATCTTGTTAAAACTTAATTTTGGAATGATTAGAACATCCAAAAAACCAAGTAGTTGAATACTATAATCAAGGACATTAGAATCAATCCAAACATAAAGTACGCTTAAATTATCGTATCGCCAATTATTTTTGTAACTGGGTATTTATTTGGGGAATAACTACTTGATCGAGTTTAAGTAATCAGTTATTTCTGATAGTATAATTATCTGTTGTTCCTCTCTTGAGATAGACGCAGATCCGGCACCGAATTGGAATCCATAATGTCCGAATTGAGAATGATTACCACCATCAATCATTACAAAATTTGTATGTGGAGGAAGGTTGTTAGAAAACAGATCTATTTCAGATGGACTTGCTAACCCATCTTCACTGGCAGAGATCTTTAGAATAGGAAATTTTAAGCTGGTAAGATTTGTTTCTTTCGGATGTGAAGTAGCTAATAATATCATTCCCGAAAGTGCTTTTGGATACTTTGACGCAAAGTTCGAAGCCATTCTTCCGCCTCTTGAATGTCCGGCAACGATCCAATTACTTATTTTAGATGAATTCATGAAATTGTATGCTCTATCTAATTCAGATTGCTCCATATTATCAGTAAAAGCAACTCTAAATGAGATTTTTTGGATGTAGACGTCATATCCTTTTTCCGCTAAATTACGAGCAAGAGGCGCATACACTTTGGGTTGAACCAGGGCTCCTGGGAAGAAAAGGATTGAAGAGTGTTTAGAGCTATCATTTGAAAGAAAAGAGAGAAGTGAATCAGTTTCATTAAAAGTAACCTGACTATTGCTTGAAAAAACTTCTGATTCATCAAATCCCGTGGCGTTCATTTGCAAAAATTGCCATCCTAAAACCGATACCCAAAAAACGAGCAAGAAATAGCGGACAATTTTTCTCTTTTTTGTTGTAGCCATGTAAATAATCAGATTAGTAAAAAATCTGATTAGTGTACGTGAGAAAAGGAAGAAGTTTTTAGTTTAGATTATTCGTCTTATCTCTGCTTTCATCCGCCATTTTTGCATGGTAATTTGCAAGTTGATTAGCAACGTTAGAATCAGTCATGCTTAACATTCTTAATGCCAGCAAACCTGCATTTTGAGCTTTGCCTATAGCGACAGTTGCTACGGGAATTCCGTTTGGCATTTGAACAATTGAATACAGACTATCAACACCGCCCAAGGCTGAAGTTTGAATGGGGACTCCAATTACTGGTAGAGTAGTATGGCTGGCTAACATTCCTGGGAGATGTGCTGCGCCACCTGCCCCAGCAATAATTATTTGAATTCCTCGCTCACGAGCTGTTTCTCCATAATCAGCCATATCGTTTGGAGTACGATGAGCTGAAACTACCTTTTTTTCATAATTGACGCCAAATTCATCAAGTATATCTGTTGCTTGTTTCATGGTAGGCCAGTCACTGTCACTACCCATTACAACTCCGATAATTGGATTGCTCATTTTAGATCTCGATTTTTTTGGTTAATTCTTTAGCTGTATGATAAGTTTTCTCCAAATCATCACCAAGCAAGGTATAGTGAGCCATTTTTCTACCTACCTTACTTTGCACTTTTCCATACACATGTAGGTGCCCGTTCTTTTGTTCAAAACCCTTTATAATATGATCAGATTCTGCAGGACGATTGTGCGTTCCCAATAAGTTGATCATGGCAACTGCGGAAGAATTCATTTTAGAAGAACCCAAAGGCAACCCCAGTACGGCACGAACATGATTTTCAAATTGAGAGGTAATACATCCTTCAATACTATAATGGCCTGAATTGTGAGGACGAGGAGCAGATTCATTTAAAAGTATCTCTCCGGATTCCGTAAGGAAAAACTCAAATGCGTAAATTCCTTTTCCATCAATGGCTTCAACTGCTTTAACGGCAAGTTCCTGAGCTCTTTTTTGATATTTATCTTCAATAGGAGCCGGTGAAAGTACTGCTACACAAATATGATTTTCCTGAACGGTTTCACAACAAGGATACACTACACTACCTGTTTCATTACGAGCAACTTGAACCGCTAACTCTTTTGTAAACGGAACAAAAGCTTCAGCTAAGATATCTCTGCCTTCTTCACCGCCTAATTTTTTAAATGCATCTTTGGCAGAAGCTGAATCCCGAACTGTTTCATTGCCATAACCATCATAACCACCCTTTGAAGATTTTAACAAATAAGGCCAACCGTGTTCATCTCCAAAACTGTTTAGATCTTCTTCAGAGTGCACCAGCCTATACGGTGTAACCGGAATTCCGGCATTTTCAAAAGTCTGTTTCTCTATGAGTTTATTTTCAATTAGAGCAAAACTTTTTGGAGAAGGAAATATGGGAGTGCCACTTCTATCTTGAACTTCCTGAAGAATTTCTGAACTAATAAATTCATTTTCTAAGGTAATAACATCACACTCTTTAGCAAATGCTACCATGTCATCAACAGATTCGAATGACCCTGATTTCGAAAAAGGGGTCATAAATTGAACAGGTTCATTTTCAGGTCGATCAGAGAATACAGATACTTGAATACCAAATCTAAAAGCTTCAAGTGAGCTCATGCGAGCTAATTGACCGGCTCCGAGGAAACCTAATTTAAGATTGGCAGGTATTGAAGTTCGTGACATAGATTTTTTCTTTTAAAAATACGAATTATGAATTAAGAATAAGGAATAGTTTTCTGCAAAAAATTCTTAAGCCTAAAATTACATTCTCTTTCTATTCTATGCTAAACAATGCTTACTTTAGCAATAGAAAATAATTGTAAAGACCGAAGAATGGACATAGAAGATAAGTTAAAGCAGATCAAATCAAGATTTGAAGAAGTAAACTCAGCAATGAGTGATCCCTCTATTTTTGACGACCCGGATAAATACACGGAGTTAACCAAGGAAAGAAGTGATCTAGAGGAGCTTGTAAAGGATTATGATGCTTGGATGGACTTAAGGAGTAGACAAGAGGGTAATAAAGAGCTGATCGAAATGGATGATGATGCTGAGATTACCGAGATGGCTAAAGAAGAGAACAGGGAGATCAAGGAGGAATTAGCAAAGCTTGAAGACGAGATTAAAATGAAGCTGATTCCTAAAGACCCTGAAGATTCTAAGAATGCAATTATTGAAGTTCGAGCCGGAACGGGGGGAGATGAGGCGGCTATTTTTGCGGGAGATTTATTTGATATGTATCGACGATATGCAGACTCGCAGAAATGGAAAATGAGTTTAATGAGTATCACCGAATCTGAAAAAGGTGGGTATAAAGAGATCGCTTTTTCTTTGGAAGGAGATGAAGTTTTTGGGAAAATGAAATATGAATCCGGGGTGCATCGTGTACAGAGAGTTCCTGCAACAGAAAGTCAGGGAAGAGTTCATACATCGGCAGCAACGGTAGCAGTTTTACCGGAGGTTGAAGAAGTAGACGTTGATATTAATACGGCAGATTTGCGAATTGATACTTTTAGAGCTAGTGGCGCTGGTGGTCAGCATGTGAATAAAACAGATTCAGCTATTCGGATTACACATGAGCCTACAGGAATTGTAGTAGAATGTCAGGAGGAACGATCACAGCATCAGAATAAAGAGAAAGCGATGACGATGCTTCGTTCTAAAATGTATGATATTGAATTGGAAAAGAAGGAAAAAGCAAGAGCGGCAGATCGGAAAAGCCAGGTTTCTACAGGAGACCGATCTGCAAAAATCAGAACCTATAATTTTCCTCAAGGAAGATTTACTGATCACCGAATTAATCTTACTCTTTATAATCTTGATAACATTATGAAAGGTGATTTGCACGAAGCTATAGATGCTCTACGAGTGCAAGATAATCTTGATAAGCTGAATGAGTTAGTAGAGGAATAAAAAAAAGCCCAAACTGAGAAGCTTGGGCTTTGAGAATCTTAAGAATCTAATCTTTAGTCTACATTAGGTGCAGCTGCAAGTAATGCATCACTTGCCTCCGATTCAAATTGTTTGAAGTTATCGACAAACATTTGAGCAAGTTTCTTTGCTTTAATATCATACTCATCAGCATCATCCCAAGTATTTCTAGGAATTAAAACCTCTGAAGGTACCCCGTCAATAGCTGTAGGAACTTCTACACCAAAGATTGGATCTTTTGTATACACAGCATCTTCAAGATTTCCTGCAATAGCTTCGCTGAGCATTCTTCTTGTATGAGCAAGTTTCATTCTGGATCCTTCGCCGTATGGTCCACCAGTCCAACCAGTATTAACTAGCCATACTTTAGATTCATGCTTGCGAATTTTTCCTGCTAGTAGCTCAGCATACTTTGTAGGGTGTAGTGGCATAAATGGAGAACCAAAGCAAGCTGAGAAAGTAGCTTGAGGTTCTGTAACACCACGTTCTGTTCCGGCAACTTTTGCAGTGTAACCACTAATGAAGTGATACATAGCTTGTTCAGGAGTTAGCCTAGAAATTGGAGGCAGTACACCAAAAGCATCGGCTGTTAAAAAGATAATGTTCTCAGGATGTCCACCGGTTCCGGTATCACTAGCATTTGGAATGAAGTCGATTGGATAAGAACATCTTGTATTCTGAGTTAAGCTAACATCATCAAAATCCGGTTCTCTATCATCGTTTAGGATAACATTCTCTAAAATAGTACCAGGCATTTTAGTGGTAGCGTAGATCATTGGTTCACCTTCTTCTGAAAGGTTGATCGTTTTTGCATAACATCCGCCTTCAAAATTGAAAATCCCTTCGTCGCTCCAACCATGCTCATCATCACCAATCAATGTTTTTTCTGGATCAGCAGAAAGAGTGGTTTTTCCTGTACCAGATAGTCCAAAGAATACCGCGGTTTTACCATTTTCGTCATGGTTTGCAGAGCAATGCATAGCCATAATTCCTTTTTTTGGAAGTAGGTAATTCATTACACCAAAGATTCCCTTTTTTACTTCTCCGGAATACATTGTTCCGCCAATAAGGATAATCTTCTTCTCGAAATTACAGATGATGAAAGTACTTGATTTAGTACCATCTTCAGCAGGATCAGCCTCTAAAAAAGGAGCTGCCATAACGGTGAATTCTGGAGTATGGCTCGCTAGTTCATCATTATTAGGACGAATAAACATGTTATGTGCAAATAGTCCGTGATAAGCTACTTCACTAACGACACGTACCTGTAGTTGAGTTGCTTTATCTGCTCCGCAATAAAGATCTTTAACGAAAAGCTCTTTATCAGATAGGTAGTCTTGAGCTTTCTTGAATAATCCATCAAAGACTTCGTCTGAAATAGGCTGGTTGATGTCTCCCCAATCCACGTCATCGTGTACGGAAGGTTGATCAACAATAAATTTGTCTTTTGGAGAACGTCCTGTAAACTTACCCGTATGCACTACAAGTGCATGATCTTTAGTAAGAATCGCTTCACCTCTTGTAATAGCCCGTTCGTATAATTCGGCAGGTGTTAAATTCCAATGTACGTTCTTGTTCTTTTCTAAGCCTAAATAGTCTAATCCGATGTTGCTTTTAGGGTGCTTGTCGTAGTTAGGTGTCATGCTTTGATTGAAGTTTTAAAAGTGAAGCGCTTAAGTTAATAATTTACTTGTCTAATTTTAAGAAAAAAAGGAGTTAAACCTTAATTTCTTAGGCTTTAAAGAAATTTTGCACCCATACTTGTTTAATTAAGGGGTGTTTGTTTATTCGCCTAAATATTCATTGTATAATAGTGAATAAAGTGAAAAATAAAATTCTAAGAATTTTCATAATTCGTACATTTGGCTATGGAAAATAAACAAAGACTTATAAAGCTGGGTTTAATTCAAACTGATTGTGTTGAAGTTCCCCTTGAAAATATTTCAAGTACCGAAGAATTAATAAGAAAAGCCGCTGAAAATGGGGCAAATATAATTTGTCTTCAAGAGCTATTTAGTACTCTTTACTTTTGTAATATCCATGATGAAAAGAACTTTGACTGGGCAGAACCGATTGATGGAAATCTAGTAGAGAGATTGAGTGAGTTAGCAAAAGAGCTAGGAATAGTCCTAATTGCACCTTTCTTTGAGAAGAGGGCAAAAGGGGTATATCACAATTCTCTTGTTGTTATAGATGCCGATGGATTAATTCTGGGTAATTACAGAAAAATGCATATTCCTGACGACCCTGGATTTCATGAGAAGTACTACTTTACACCTGGTGATAAAGAGTCAGGATTTAAAGTTTTTGATACAAAGTTCGGAAAAATAGGCGCGTTGATATGCTGGGATCAGTGGTATCCTGAAGCTGCAAGAATTCTAGCTCTTAAGGGGGCAGATATTATTTTCTATCCTACAGCAATAGGCACTTTGAAGCGTGAATCCAGAAAACAAAAAAAAGCATTTAAAGATGCATGGATAACAATTCAAAGAAGTCATGCTATCGCGAATGGGTGTTTTGTTGCGGCGGTAAATAGAGTGGGAAAAGAAAATGGCAATAGGTTTTGGGGTAATTCCTTTGTAGCCGGTCCATTTGGAGAGATCATAAAGCAAGGTGGTGAAAAAGAAGAAGTCATAATTGCTGAGATTGACCTAGGGTCTATTGAAGGACAAAGGAGGGAGTGGCCTTTTTTTAGAGATAGAAGGATCGATGTTTATGACGGAGTTTTAAAAAGGTTAATTGATTGATCTCAATATCTAATGCTGAACAAAAGAAAATGAGTTTAGAATCAGAGCGAAGTGAGTTTCTAATGCCGGCTGAATGGGAAAAGCATTCAGCTACTCAACTTCATTGGCCTTCGAATAAAGAAACATGGCCGGGTAAGCATCTGGAGAAAGTGGAAGCTGTATATCTGAATATTATATCAGAACTATCTTGTTATGAGAAGATCATTTTGTTTGTTGAAGATGGAGAGATTCAAAAAAGAGTTAGTAAGCTATTTCTAAAAAATGAGATAAATAGCTCTCAAGTAATTATTCATGAATATCCGATTAACGATGTTTGGGCCAGAGATTGCGGACCAATATTCGTAAAAGATAAAAATGAATTTATAATTACAGATTGGGAATACAATGCTTGGGGTGAAAAATATCCTCCATGGGACTCAGATAATAAATTACCGAGATTTTTATCAGAAGCCTACGAAATTGCTCGAATATCTATAAATATGGTTTTGGAAGGAGGATCAATAGATGTAAATGGCGTTGGAGATCTTATTACGACTGAATCTGTTCTGCTAAATCCGAATAGAAACCCATCATTAAGTAAAGTTGAAATCGAGCAGAATTTAAAAAAGTATCTTGGAGTCAAGAATATTATCTGGCTAAAAGCGGGATTAATGGGTGATGATACAGATGGACATATAGATGATCTAACCCGTTTTTTAAATGAAGATACTGTGCTAACAATGGTATGTGAAGATAGAAATGATGTAAACTATAGAGCCCTTCAAGAAAATTTAGAAATCTTGAAATCCGCAAAATTGCACAACGGGAAATCGTTAAGAATAAAAACCCTTCCTTTACCTAATACAAAGGTTGATGAAGCCACGGTTGATGGTTATGAATATGTGCCGGCAAGTTATGCTAATTTCTATATAGCAAATGATTGTGTGTTGGTTCCTCTTTACGATAAGCTTCACGATCTAAACGCATTAACACTTTTTAGAAAGTATTTTCCGAATAGGGAAGTAATTGGGATCGAATGTGCTGATTTAGTTTGGGGGCAAGGGAGTATACATTGCATAACTCAACAGCTTTATGGAATCTCGAAGAGATTAGATAAGCAGAAAGTCATTTAGGTATTCATATCAGCCCCAAATAGAATGTTCCAGAAGTGAATATTAAAGTTTAATATCTAAGTGATTACTTTAATATCTTTGGGGTTCACTAATCACGAGTCGAAATAAGATTTAATGAGCACAATTGCCCATGAACGGTTTGAGGCAGTAATAGGCCTTGAAGTACACGCACAGTTATTAACAAAAAGCAAAGCTTTCGCTCCTGTTGCAGCGCAATATGGAGAAGCTCCAAATACACAGATTTCTCCTCTCTGCCTTGGGCATCCGGGAACACTTCCTGTTGTAAATGAAAATTTGGTACGGTATATCATAAAAATGGGACTGGCTACAAATTGCGGAGTGGCTCCAAAGTCTATTTTTGCACGTAAGAATTATTTCTATCCTGATCTTCCAAAAGGGTACCAAATATCACAGTTTGACACACCAATTTGTTTCGATGGATTTCTAGATATTGAGCTGGAAGAGTATGATAAAAGGATAGGCATAACTCGAATCCACATGGAAGAGGATGCCGGTAAATCAATTCACGATCAAGATCCTTATAACACATTGGTCGATTTGAATCGCGCGGGAACACCATTGATCGAAATTGTTTCTGAGCCTGATCTAAGAACTCCTCAAGAGGCTTATGCATACTTGAGCAAGATAAAACAGATCGTTCAATACTTAGAGATCTGTGATGGTAATATGGAAGAAGGGAGTTTGCGTTGTGATGCGAATGTATCTGTACGTCCACGTGGAAGAGAAAAGTTCGGAACTAGAACTGAGCTAAAGAATATGAACTCGTTTCGAAATGTAGAAAAAGCGATCGAGTTTGAGATCTATCGTCAAATTGAATTAATCGAAAATGGTGGAGAAGTAGTTCAGCAAACGCGACTTTGGGATACAACGAAGAATCAGACAAGGGTAATGCGCTCCAAGGAAGAAGCACATGATTACAGATATTTTCCTGAGCCGGATCTTCCTCCAATTATTGTAACGGATGAATTACTTGCAGATATAAAGAAAGAGTTGCCAGAGTTGGCAGATGTTCGTCAAAAGCGATTTATTTCAGACTACAAAATGAGTGAGCTTGATGCTATCACATTAACTGAAAGCAGGTATTTAGCTGATTATTTTGAAGAAGTGGTATCGTTCACAGAAAGTCCTAAAGCGGCGTCTAATGTTGTATTGGGCGATGTGTTGAGAACTTTGAATGAACAAAGTATAGAAATTGATGAGTTTTCTATTTCTCCGGAACGTATAGCTGAATTAGTTAAACTTAAAGAAGAGGACAAAATTAATTCATCTGCAATGCAAGAGATTTTTAATGCTATGTTGAGCAATGAAAAATCTGCTGAAGAGTTAGCAAAGGAAATGAATCTTATTCAGGTTTCAGATTCCGGGTTCTTAGAACCGATTATTGATGAAATTATAGCTAACAGTCCAGATGAAGTAGCACGGTTTAAAGAGGGGAAAAAGCAATTAATGGGCTTTTTTGTGGGGCAGGTTATGAAAGCATCGAAAGGAAAAGCCAACCCAAAGTTGGTAACAGAAATGATTTCAAAAAAATTACAATAATGGTTCGTTTAGAATCAACATATCATGAAAATTAAAAATTTAGTTTATCTCGCACTTGTATCCTTTTTGATTACGAATTGTAGTAGTGATCCAAAATGGGAAACAGCACTTATAGAAGGTACAATTACAGTTGCTGATTCTGTGGATAGTTCAAAAGATTATTCCGGTATTCAAATGATGATAACATATCAGGAGTCGATAGAAAATGCCCCTGATACCTTGTTTAATGATACATCTGATGAATCAGGAGTTATTAAAGGAAAAGTTAAGTTTCCCAAAAAAGGTATCTATCCTGTTTTCATATCTAGATATGGAAATCAAGTGGCTGCTACTCAATTTATTTTAGCAGATAAAGATACGCTTATATTTTCAGGTGAACTTCCGGGGTTAGATCAAACATTTGAGATAGACTCCCGTGAACACAGGGCTATGATGACTTATAATCGAATAGATAGAAGCTTTAAAAGAGTTTCTGCTTTCATAAGTGCCGGTGCAGTTGAAGATTCACTTATTTATGATGAGATATTTAAATGGAGCAATATATTTTGGGATGTTGCAGAAGGGAATCCCGAGACAGTTGCTTCAAACTTAGCGGCTTCAGAATCTGTGCGACTTCTGAATATAATTAATAAGCCATTGATGCTGACTAAGATTGATGAAGCACTAAACTTTGATGGAAGGGTGTTCATCGCGGTAAACTATGGGTTTCCTTACGTATCAAAAGAGAAAGGGATAGATAGAGGAATTTCTTATTTGGATTCTCTTTCAACATTGACAGAGAACGAGGATACCATTTTAGGCTTAGAACAAACTAAAATTGAAGCATATTTCGATAGCTCTCGAATTGACGAAGCAAAAGACTTATTAGAGAGATTCGAAAAAAATTATAAGTCTAATGTAAATGCAATGGAATGGGCTAAAAATATTGGATATGACCTAGCTTATTTAGCTCCAGGATATAGAATTCCAGATTTTAATTTTGTTACCCAAGAAGGGGACTCTGTAAATGCCTCAGCACTAATAGGCGATCCTTATATATTAGAGATAACACCGGTTGCAAGTAGATTGTATCAAAACCAATATGATCGTACTGTTGTAATACATCAAATATATCAAAACTACGGGCTAAAGGTTTTTACAATACCGTTAGATAGAAGTGAAGTTACCGTTAATGCCTTTTTTGAAGAACGTGTTAAGCACTGGTCGGTAGCTGATTTCAATTCATTTGATATCCAAAAGCTAATTGAGACTTTTAATGTGACGGATGTACCAACCAGAATTTTAGTAGATCAGGAGGGACATATTGTACGTAAATATGTTACAAATGAATTTACAGATGTGATTCAAGGAATGAACACGATTATAAATCAAACTAAAAAAGAAAATTAAATGAGTAATCGACAATTTTTAATTGCCGGAAACTGGAAAATGAATGGTGGACCATTCGAAGCTGCTGAACTTTTAGAAGGGTTAAAAGAAACAAAGGCAGAGTTTTCTGAAAACGTAGATGTATTAGTATGTCCGCCTTTTGTTTCATTAGGAATGGCAGTTAAATATTTACATGATTCTGAAATCCAAGTTGGTGCTCAAAATTTTCATTACGAAGATAACGGTGCTTTTACAGGAGAGATCAGTGCTTCTATGCTCGCTGAAAGCGGTTGTAATTTTGTGCTTGTAGGACATTCTGAGAGAAGACAATATTTCGGAGAAACTGATGAGACGGTAAATACAAAAGCTCAAAAAGCTCTTAACTGCAAAATTGTACCGGTTGTTTGTGTGGGCGAATCTTTAGATCAAAGAAAAAACGACACTCATTTTGATGTTGTTTCAACACAGGTGCAAAAAGCATTAAAAGGCATCTCTTCTTCAGATGTGTTAGATATAGTAATTGCTTACGAACCAATTTGGGCTATAGGAACGGGAGAAACTGCTTCTCCGGAACAAGCACAAGAAATGCATGCTTTTATTCGTGCAGAGTTGTCTAAAATTTATGATGAAGAAACGGCATCCGCGATCAGAATTCTCTATGGCGGTAGCATGAAACCGACTAACGCAGAAGAACTTTTAAGTCAGAAAGATGTAGATGGCGGTTTGATAGGTGGCGCAAGTCTTAGTGCTGATAGTTTTGCTGAAATTATTACGATCGCAGAGAAACTTTCTTAAGCTATGAAATATAATGTGCTTTTATTGGGAAGTGGTGGAAGAGAGCATGCATTAGCATGGGGCGTGTCAAAATCTTCTACACTGAATCAACTTTTTATTGCCCCGGGAAACCCTGGTACTGAATCTTTAGGAAAAAATGTAGAGTTAGATACTTCAGACTTTAATAAGGTTTGGGATTTTATTCAATCTAATGCTATACATCTTACCATAGTTGGACCCGAGCAACCGTTAGTAGATGGACTAGCTGACTTTTTGGAAGGGAAAAGCCATCCTGTTTTTGGTCCTAAGAAACAGGCGGCCATGTTGGAAGGTAGTAAGGAATTTGCGAAAGATTTTATGAAGCGTCAAAATATTCCTACGGCTGAATATGAAGTTTTTAGCCAAGATGAATTTGACCGAGCTGCAGAATACATTATAGAAAAAGGGACATATCCGGTAGTACTTAAAGCGGATGGTTTAGCAGGAGGAAAAGGAGTTTTAATTCCTGAAAATGAAGCCGATGCTATTACGGCGTTAGAAGAGCTTCAGGAAGGATCTTTAAGTAGCGCTGCTGCACGTTTAGTGATCGAAGAGTTTATGGAAGGAGAAGAAGCTTCTGTGTTTGCTATTTGTGATGGCGACAGTTACAAGATTATTGGAAATGCTCAAGATCATAAGAGAATTGGAGAAGGAGATACCGGTTTAAATACAGGTGGAATGGGAGCCTATTCTCCGGCGCCAATTGTTACTAAAGAGCTTTTAGAAGAAGTTGAAAAAGACATTATCAAACCTACGATTGACGGTATGAAATCGGAAGGTTATCCGTATCAAGGAATATTGTATGTTGGATTAATGATCACAAAAGAAGGTCCCAAAGTAGTCGAGTATAATTGTAGGTTTGGAGATCCGGAATGTCAGGTAATTGTACCCGCTATGGAATCAGATTTGTTGGATGTGATTATCTCATGTACGGAAGGGAGACTTGCTGAAACAGATATTGAGTTAGATGAAAAATTTAGATGTACGGTAGTATTGGTTTCCGGCGGTTATCCTCAGAGTTATGAAAAAGGAAAAGAGATTATTGGGCTGGAGAACATAAATGCGGGCTTGACATTTCATGCAGGCACAAAAAATACTGATAGTAAGCTTCTTACCAATGGTGGGCGTGTACTAAATATAGTAGGAGTGGGAGATACGCTTCAGGAAGCCATCGATAATTCTTACGATCAAGTTGAAAAAGTAAGTTTTGATAAAGCATTTTATCGCAGAGACATTGGTGCAAAAGGACTTAAACGTCTTGCATGAATCGCATAGCTTTCATAGCGATTGCATTGCTTCTCATTGTTACTGAATCATTTGCTCAGAGTACCAAAGTAGATACTTTGTATGCCGGTTTTAATGAAGCTTCGGCGCTTACGGTTACAAATAATGCAATTTATGTGGTAGAATCAGGAGCTCATCGAGTTTTAAAGCTAAGCTTGCAAGGTAATCTCATCGAAAAGTATGGCAATCGAGGAAGTAGCAATTATCAGTTTGATAGACCGCAAGACATCGCTACTACAAACGGACTAAAGATTTTCGTTTCTGATCCAGGGAATAATAGAATTCAAGTATTTGACAAGCGGTGGCAGTATTTAAGTTCCATCATAGGGAATGGTAAGTTCAGAACCAGTGAAGAGATTACTCCAGAATATTTGGCAGTGAATAAGATTGGAGAAGTATTCTTCATTGATAAGCGATCAAGTTCAATAAGTAAATACGACGAGAATGGTACTTACTTAGATCAGATTCCCATACCATCCGAAATAAGAGATGTTTCGCGATTACAGCTAACTGATTCTAAGATCTTCTTACTGGATAAGAGGTCAGGAGTAATACATCGTCTTTCAGAGAATGGTTTTTACGAGACTTTTTATGAAGGAAAAGAAACCACTGCTTTTTTCTTTAGTGATGAAAGCCTTTATCGTGTAAATGGCACTCTAGTTGAGATGGATAACCGTCAGCAAGTAAACACAATTTTGTCTCTTGAAAAGGGAATCAAAGTTAAGGATATAATCGTTGTAGAAGATGTAATCTACATTTTGAGCTCAAATACATTAATCAAGATTCAGAGAAAATGAATCCGTATCAAATATTTGATAAATCCATTTCTTTTGAGGAGAATGCGCTACAAATTTTTCAGTTTCAAAAAGAAAACAACGCTGTTTATGAAAGATTCTGTAAAGCATTGGGTGTTAGTAAAGTAAATTCCATTAGCGAAATTCCTCTTTTACCGATCCAAGCATTTAAGGAAAAGGAAGTAACCACTGGTCGAGAGAATTCAAAATTCAAAATTCAGAATTTAGAATTCCTTAGTAGTGGCACATCAGGAATGGACAGAAGTAGACATATGGTTGCCGATCCCAAGATCTATAAGCAATCTATTTTTGATGGAATGAAGGAGTTTTATGATCTTGATGACTATGTGATTTTAGCATATACACCAGGCTATAATTCTAATCCTAATTCTTCTTTGATCTGGATGTTGAATGCATTAATTAAAAGAGAAAATACCGGACTTAGTAGGTTTTTGGAGTTAGATAGATCATTAGTTCAAACTGAGATAGATGAGATTGATTCGTTGGGTAAAAAATTAATGCTATTTGGGGCTGCATTTGGATTGCTAGATTTAGCAGAAAATAGCGATGTAGATCTTCCAAGTAATTCCATCGTTATGGAAACTGGGGGAATGAAAACATTCAAAAGAGAAATGACCAAAGCTGATCTCCATCAGCAATTAGCGAAGGGTTTTAATCTCTCTAAAGAAAACATCCATTCAGAATACGGAATGACGGAGTTGTTGAGTCAAGCATATAGCAGAGGCTCAGAGTGGTTTGAATGCCCTTCTTGGATGAAGGTGACTATCAGAGATCCAAAGAACCCCACAGTGGAACTGGCAGCTGGTGAAGAGGGGTTGATTGGTGTGATGGATCTAGCAAATGTGTATTCATGTTCATTTATATTGACCGGAGATAAAGGAGTGATGAATGATGAAAATCAGTTTCAGGTTTTGGGAAGATGGAATCCCAAGAATTTGAGAGGATGTAATTTTCTAATAGACAGAGATTGAACAAGAATAAAGAACTATCATTTAGCTCCAGATCTCAGCAAAATGTTTTCTTATTGAGAGGATAACTTAGGTTTGTCATTTCGAACGAATGTGAGAAATCTAAAGATTGTTATTAAAAATGAAAGAATTTCAAAGCCATATCACCAAAATCTCAGAAGCTACGAAAGCATGGCTTCAGCCCAATAATCAATTATTAAGAGAAGCGATTGATCGAACGGTTGATGAAGGGCTATTCAGTCTTGAGGATATAAAATTTCAGATTCGTGCTTTAAAGCAAAAAGTAGATTCAGGTCAAATTTCGGAATGGGTGGCACGTGAAGACCTATCCGATTCGAAGAATGCATTAGGTAGAAATATCTTATGTTTACACGCTGGAAATCTTCCATTGGTTGGTTTTCAAGATGCTCTTGCTACGGTACTATCAGGAGGACATTATTTCGGAAAATTATCCAAAAAAGATCCGTATTTGTTGGTGAGCTTCCTCAAAAAACTAGAGGAATTTGAAATTGAAACAAACATCAAGTATTCCACCAATCTTACTGATTTCAATAATCTAGAAGCAGATAAGGTTCTATTTGCAGGCTCTGATGAATCCGTAGATCTTGTAAAAAACGAGTTATTTAAGCTTAATGCAGCGAATGAGAAAACAGAATTCATTATTCGTACAGCTAAATTTTCTATTGCTTACTTAGATAACGAAAACCCTGAAACACTTCGTGATATGATCGAAGCTGTGTTCAGATATGGTGGAAAAGGGTGTAGGTCGGTTGCAGTAATTGTAAGTCCGTTTTCACTAAGTCAGGTAAAGTGCCATTTTACAGATTATGTAGAAGAGTTTTGGCTGAAGAACCCACAGCATCAAAAACCAAATGAAAACCTCGCTTATCAGTTTGCTTTCAATAAAGCGATAGAAAGAGATCAGGCATGGTTAGATGATTTCTTAGTTCAAGAAACCGACGAGTTTCCGGATCAGGAATTCACGTTGAATTGGGTTCAAGGTGATTATGAAAAGCTTAAACAAATCAACCTTCAATTCGGAAGAGCTATTCAGTCTGTGTATCGAACCGGAGATAGCATTACCGGAATTGAAACGGAGTTTTTAAGTCAAGCACAAACCCCAAATGTATGGTGGGAACCTGATGGGGTAAATGTGCTTGATGCTTTAATTAAATAAATCTTACATCCCGTCTAAGTAGTCACCAAACTCCCAGTCCGGAGTGTAGTTTTTAAACAGTTTTTTGTTCGTTAACAATGCTTTTACCATAGCAACAGGCATAGCGTTTTCATGAAGAATAGCATCATGAAATTCCTTTTCACTCATCTTTCCGGAATCAACCAATTCCATTCTTAATGAGTAGAATTGCATAGCACCGATCATATAAGCGATCTGATATAGTGGTCCGTAATTACCTTCAAAAGATCTTCTTACTTCGGCTTCAGCATTAGCATATTCATGACCTACATTTTCAACAAGGTAATCGATCGATTGCTGAGGTGTCCATTCACCTAAATGGTAATTCAGAGAAAATATGATACGAGCAGCTCTGTGCATTCTCCAGTAAAGCATACCGATTTTGTCTTCTGGGGAATTAGGGAAGTCTTTGTTCCATAGTACAAACTCCCAGTATAGAGCCCAGCCTTCTGTCCAGAAAGGGGTGCGAAATTGTCTTCGATGCGTTTCGTAACGGCGGTTCATGAATTGTTGCAAGTGGTGTCCGGGAATTAATTCATGATGAACTACCGCTTTTGAAAAATGTGGATTGTTACCACGCATGCTCATCATTTTCTCATCATGAGTCATGGTGTTGGTTGGGTAAGCGATACGAACTGTTTCACCTCCTAAAAAGAAAGGCGCTGTTTTTTGCCACTCAGGGCTAAGCATTACCATTCTCCAGGTTTCTTTAGCAAGATCAGGAATTGTTAGCAGATCTCGGTCTTCGAGGAAATTAACAGCTTCTTCTGCAAGTTCTTTTACTAATGGTGGTTGCTCGCCTTCATCAACATGAGTTGTTTTAACATATTCCATGGCTGCTTTCCAGTCATCTCCATAGCCAAGCTCACGAGAGGCTTTAAGCATTTCCTGGAATGTCCATTCGTACTGCTTTTCTGCAATTTCAATAAGTTCTTCAGGAGTGTAAGAGATCATTTGAAAGCGTAACCGCTGAATAATTTCATCTCTTCCAATAGGATTTCCGACAATACCACTTTCATCCACGGATTCTTTCTCAGCATCATAGTAGCTACCTGCAAATTCACCATATTTTTTAATGGATTCATCGAATGCTTTAAAAGGTTCTTCAACCCACCATGTAAAATCAGGATCGTAGCCGTAATAAAATCCATAAGCTTCTTTAACACCTTCTCCAAGTGCTCTAATAGCTCTTGATAAATAACTAGCATTCCGTTTTGTTAATAAACCAGCTTGTTCTAGTTGAGCTGTCTTTTGTGCAACCGCTTTATTCCAATCGTTGAATTTCTTTGCGATCTCTTTCCCTTCCATAGAAGTTCCAACTCTGCGCTGGTTTATAAATTCCATAATAGAATTTGACGCTGGTAGAAAAGATGCTATTTCCTGATACTGTTCTTTTTCAGCTTTTAAAAAATAAAGAGAACTATTTAGATCATTCTTGAAAAGAGTGAAATCAACTTTTTCAGCCTGATCTAGATTATTAAAATTGATCTTATCTATTTGGTCAAGCCAATCTGAATAAAACTTATCGAACCGATCGAAATATTCAGTAGAAGGATTAACAGCATATTTACGAGAAAGTGCTCCTTGATCGGCTTGGTAGACTGTTAGTAGGTCTGCAATATTAGTATCAGAATTTTGCCCTTGCAGCGGACTTGAAACTGAAATGAGTAGTGCAGAAATGAATAAAAAGGATAAGAATCTCTTCATGATAAAAGGTTTGTTTAATATCTATGAGGAATAAAACGAAAAATTATAAATCTATGCTTAAATAGATTGTAAAGAATGGTTACCTGCTAGAAGATTTAAAGAAAAACGATTCCAAAGGTTTAGTGAGATTGTCTTATCTTAAAAGTCTTAGAATTTTGAAAATAAATAATGTTAATGCACTCTTATAATCCATCAGCCATAGAAACCAAATGGCAAAAGTACTGGCTAGAAAACAAGACATTTAAAACTCCGACCGATACTTCGAAACCTAAGTATTATGTGCTAGATATGTTCCCTTATCCAAGTGGTTCCGGTTTACATGTTGGGCACCCTGAAGGTTATACTGCCACCGATATCATTGCACGGTACAAAAGAATGAATGGATTTAATGTACTACATCCAATGGGGTGGGATGCATTTGGGTTGCCGGCAGAACAATATGCTGTTAAAACCGGAACACATCCGAAGATAACGACTGAAAAAAATGTCAATAAATTTCGGGAACAGCTTCAGGCCATAGGATTTAGCTACGATTGGGATCGTGAAGTAAACACTACAGACCCAAATTATTATAAATGGACACAGTGGATTTTCTTAAAGCTCTTTGAACGCGGTTTGGCTTATGAAGATGAAGTAGCCGTAAACTGGTGTCCTGAGTTGGGAACAGTGCTTGCCAACGAAGAAGTTATAGATGGGAAAAGTGAAGTTGGTGGATATCCTGTGATCAGGAAACCTATGCGCCAATGGGTACTCAAAATTACTGAATATGCAGAACGTTTACTGAATGATTTAGACGATTTGGATTGGCCTGAATCATTAAAAGACATGCAGCGAAATTGGATCGGTAAATCCATTGGAGCAGAAGTAGATTTTCAGATCAAAGATTATGATGATAAGCTGAGTGTTTTTACTACTAGGCCAGATACTATTTTTGGTGCAACCTATATGGTTGTTGCTCCGGAGCATCGCTTGGTGGATGAGATAACTACAGAAGCACAAAAAAGTGAAGTTGCAGATTACCGTGCTAAAGTAGAGCTGAAGTCTGATTTGGAAAGACAAGAGCTGACCAAAGAAAAAACAGGCGTATTTACAGGGGCATATGCAATCAATCCAGCTAATGGAAAAGAGATACCCATCTGGATTGCGGATTATGTGTTGGTAAGTTATGGAACAGGTGCAATAATGGCGGTTCCGGCTCAGGATGAAAGGGACTGGGAATTTGCTGAGAAGTATGAACTTCCGATTATACGAACCGTTCAACCTGAAGAAGGTTTTGAAGGAAAGGCGTACACCGGAAATGGTGAAGCTATCAATAGTGATTTTCTAAATGGATTGAAGATCAAAGAGGCAAAAAAGAAGATCATCAAATTCTTGGAAGAGAATAATGCTGGAAAGAAAGCAGTAAATTATAAACTGCGAGATTGGTTGTTTTCACGTCAACGTTATTGGGGGGAGCCTTTCCCAATTATACATGTGGATGGCGAAGCTAAAGCAATTCCTGAAAGCGAATTGCCGCTAACATTACCTGAAGTTGAAAAATATGAGCCTACCGGAAATGGGGAGCCTCCACTTGCAAACGCAACTGATTGGATCAAGACAAAAGACCCGGAGACAGGGAAAGATGCTTTAAGAGAAACCAATACTATGCCTCAGTGGGCGGGTTCATGCTGGTACTATCTAAGGTATATTTCTCCTGATTTTGATGGTGGTCCGGTTAATCCTGATTACGAAAAATACTGGATGCCTGTAGATCTTTATATTGGTGGAGCAGAACATGCTGTACTGCATTTACTATATGCTCGTTTTTGGCATAAGGTGTTGTACGATATTGGTGTTCTATCCACAAAAGAGCCTTTCCAGAAATTAGTAAACCAAGGAATGATTCTTGGGGAAATGGAATATACTTCTCAAGATGGGAAAAGACTTTCTGACGATGAAGTTGAGAAAAAAGGAGAAGGCTTCGTGGAGAAATCTACGGGTGCAAAAGTAGAAGCTCGAGCTCATAAGATGAGTAAAAGTCGGGGGAATGTAATTAACCCGGACAATATCATTGCTCAGTACGGTGCAGACTCACTACGGTTGTACGAAATGTTCATGGGACCTTTAGAACAAGTAAAACCATGGAGCACAAAAGGTGTAGAAGGAGTAAACCGTTTTCTAAATCGTGCATGGCGACTTCTTATTGATGAAGAAACCGGAAGTTTGGGATCCAATATTTTAGATATAGAACCAGAAAAAGAGCAGTTAAAAGTTTTGCATGAGGCTATCAAAAAAGTCTCAGAAGATATTGAAGCTCTTAGATTTAATACGGCTATTTCTGCACTTATGATCTTTGTAAATGAGGCAAATCAATGGAAAAATATTCCGTTATCTGTAGCAAGAGATTTTGTAGTTCTACTATCACCTTTTGCTCCGCATATTTGTGAAGAATTATGGACACTTTTGGAAAATAAAGAGTCTATAGCTCATGCAGATTGGCCGGATTTTAATGAGGAATACTTAAAGGAAGATTCTATTCTATATCCAATTCAAATTAATGGGAAAGTTAGAAGCAATTTAAAGGTTCCTGCTGAAAAAGCTGGTGATAAGGATTATGTGCTGAGTCAGGCAAAATCAGATTCTAAGATTGCTGAATACCTCGAAGGAGCGACGATAGTTAAAGAGATATTTGTTCCAAATCGAATTGTGAATATCGTAATAAAACCTAGTTAAATAGAACTGATTATTTCTAACAGAAACATTAACTAATTAGTTGTATTCTCTAATCTCTATGTTGGATTTAGAGTGTAAAAAATGTTTCTGTTAAATGAGAAGATTTAAATTACTATTTATAGAGGATAGTCCGCTAGATGCTGAGCTACTCATTCGTCATATAAAAAAGTCTGGTTTTGATCCTGAATATGAAATAGTAGATTCTCTATCAGAAATAGATCGCCTTTTAATTGAACAAGCTTTCGACCTTGTTATTTTTGACTTTAAGCTTCCTGGGTTTTCAGGAATTGATGCTCTGAATAAGATAATTGAATTCGGAGAAGATTTGCCTGTGGTGTTTGTATCAGGTGCAATTCCAGATGAAAAAGCAATAGATGCCGTTCTAGCCGGGGCTAAAGATTACATATTAAAAGACAATCTAAGACGTCTAGTTCCTGCTTTGCACAGAGAGTTGGATGCGCTTGAGCAAAGACGCGAAAAGAAAAAAAGTGACGCGTTACTTGAAGCTGTTTTTGATAGCCCAATAGGAGTGCGTATTTCCAGCGAAGACCGTAAGATCATCAAGGTAAATAAGGCTTATTGTGATATGATGGGCTATACTGAGAGTGAGGTTATTGGTTCAAGTATTGACGAGATCATACCGGAAAACCAAAGGAAAAAAGATCAAGAAGATTACAAGAAATTCATCAACGAGTATCTGGATAAAGGAATTAATACACCTATTACAAAAATAGATGTTCGAAAAGACGGAACCTACATTGATGTTTTAGTTAATTCGAAAGTATTTAAAACTAACGGTGAAATTTTAGTAGTAAGTACGATTCAAGATGTAAGCGAGGTATTTAAATACAAAACTCTTTTTGAGGAAAGTGGCCACATTGCAAAACTAGGAGGGTGGGAACGTGATGTTGCATCAGGAAAAGAAGTTTGGACAAAACAGATTTATGAGATTTATGGAGTAAGTGAGGATTCTTTTGATCCGGAAGTAGACGACGATGCTCGGTTTCATACTCCAAAGTCAGTAGAATTATTAGAAAGCTCTGTTAAGGATGCAATAGAGAATGGTACTCCTTTTGATATCGAAGTAGAGATCATTGATGCTAATGGAAATGAGAAGTGGTGTAGAGGAACCGGGAACCCTATCTATGAAAACGATAAAGTAGTTAAACTGATAGGTTCGTTTCAAGATATTACAGAGCGAAAAAGTAGAGAGCTTGAAATTAAGAAGAATGAGGAAAAGTATAAGTTCCTGTTTGATCATAATCCCAATCCAATGTTCATTCTTGAGGTGGGAACAGACAAGGTAATAGATGGGAATTTAGCTGCAGAAACTCTATATGGTTATTCCAAGAAAGAGTTTAAAAAGCTTAAAGGGGAAGATCTAAGACCGAAAGAGCATATTGCTGAGTACAGAAAAAGGATAAAACGAAGAGACTCGTATGAGAACTCAGATGAGATTCAAACGTTTACTTCTGTTATTCATAAAAAAAAGAGTAATGAACTTATAGTCGTAGATATACATTCAAGGTTTGCAAAAATAAGTGGTACTCGTGCAATAATTGTAGTTGTTAATGATGTTACAGAGAAATACCAATATGAACAGCAACTTTTGAAAACTAGTAATTTGCTAACAGCTCTTATATCGAATGCTCCTATTGGTTTGGTTAGTGTAAACGAAAAAGGAGAAGTTGAAGAACTTTGGAACCCTAGAGCGGAAGAGATTTTTGGTTGGACGAGAGAAGAAGTTTTAGGCAAACGGTTACCTTATGTTCAAAAATCTAAAATAAAGGATTTTAAAAAGAATTTAGAGTTAGGGTTGAAAAGTAAGTTGCCATTTATCACCCAGCTAGAAAGAGTTAATAAGAATGGAGAAACAATATTTCTTAAAGAGTTTGTAACTCCTTTGTTAGATAAAGAGGGCAATGTAAATAAGTTAATGCTTCTTATTGAGGATATAACAGAGAAGCAGAAAATTGAGAATGCGCTAATAAGTAGCGAACAGAAATACAGAAATTTAGTTGAAGCGTCTCATGACCTAGTTTGGAGGATTGATCCTGATGGCTATTTCAATTTCATCAATTCTGCTAGTAAGTCTATACTGGGTTATTCTCCCGATGAAATGATTGGTAAGTCATTTGTTAAATTTGTGAACCCCAAAAGGGCAGATGAGTTGATGGGAATCCATAATGATGTGATTTCGGGAGAGACATATGAAAGTTTTCCTTTAGAAATGGTTACAAGCACCGGAGAAATGAGACATCTATCAGGAATGGCTTATCCCATGCTTGATGAGAATAGCAATATTATTGGCTGTTCTGGGACAGCTACTGATATCACCCATTTAACTAAGTATCAATCGCAGCTGGAAGATTCTTTAGCCGAAAAAGAGATTCTCATTAAAGAAATACATCATAGGGTAAAGAACAATCTTGCTGTAATATCAGGGTTGTTTGTCTTGCAATCTATTCATGTAGAGGATGAAGAAACATTGGGTATTCTCCAAGAAAGTCAGTCTCGGATAAAATCTATTGCTACTATACATGAGAAACTATATCAGAATGATGTATTTAGTAGTATTGAGATGAAAAGCTACCTCAAAAACTTAGTTTTGGATATAGCAGATACCTATCAAAGAAATGATAAGGATATTAAAATAGAGGTAACTGGAAATGAATGTTCACTTACAGTAAATCAAGCAGTTCCGTTTGGGATATTAGCGAATGAATTGATTATTAATTGCTATAAATATGCTTTTGAGAATAGAACTAGTGGTAAAATCACAATCAACCTTAAATATAATAAGCAGGGATTGCTGATATTTTCTGTTTCAGATGACGGTATTGGATTGCCTGAAAATTTTGATGTGGCAAAATTGACTTCTTTAGGAATGACTTTGGTTAGAACTCTTGCAAGCCAACTTGAAGCTGAGTTTGAGTGGGAAACCACTTCAAAGAAAGGAACAATATTTAAAATTGCATTTACCCCAACTACGATACCTACTGGAACATGGGTACAAAAAAAGCCTGACAGAATTACAACCAGCCAGGCTTTAAAAAAATAAGTAGTACTAATTATCGGTTTTCAACAGAAACCCACTCAAGACCTTTTTCACCAACATACAACGCTCTAGGTCTAATCAATCTGTTGTTTGCAGCTTGTTCCATTACATGACCTGTCCAACCTGAAACACGACTCATTGTAAATATACAAGTATAAAGGTCAGGCTGAATACCAATCGAGTAATAAACTGTTGCAGAGAAGAAATCAACATTTGGGTCGATATTTTTTTCTTCCTTCATAGTGTTTAGCATGTCCATGCTCCATCTGTACAGTTCTTCATGACCTGTTTCTTCGGATAATGCTTTTGCCATTTTTTGAAGATGGTAACCACGAGGATCAAAAACCTTGTAAACTCTGTGACCAAAGCCCATGATCTTTTCTTTACTGTCAAGTTTTGCTTTTGTAAAAGCAACTGCATCAGCATCTTTTCCTTGTTCTGAAAGCTCTAAAAGAGTATTCATCACTGCTGTGTTAGCCCCACCATGTAAAGGACCTTTCAAAGCACCAATTGCACCCGTAACAGAGGAATACATATCAGCCATAGTCGCTGTAATTGTTCTGGCAGTGAATGTAGAAGCATTCATACCATGTTCAGCATGAAGGATCAAACAAAGATCCATTGTTTTTTCTGCTTGCTCTCCCGGTTTTTCACCATTCAGCATATATAAGAAGTTGAATGCAGAGCTACCTTCTTTCAGCGGAGCTACAATATCTTTCCCTTTTCTAGAGCGATCAAATGCCGCAATTATAGATGGAATTCGAGCAGTAATGGAAATAGCTTGTTCCATGAACAAACTCTCATCATATTTTCCAAAAGTTGCATCACTATCGGCAAGCATAGAAACTGATGTTCTTAAAACAGCCATCGGTTCAGCATCCTTACTGGTAGATTTAATATAATTTAAGACTGCCTCAGGAAGTTCACGGTGATCAATAAGTTCTTTTTTCAAGTTTTCTAATTCATCGCTATTTGGTAGTCTATCATTCCAAAGAAGAAAGCAAACCTCTTCAAATGTTGCGTTCTCAGCTAAAGTATCAATGTGATAACCGGAATAAATCAAATCACCTACTTTCCCGTCAATAAAACTCTTAGTAGTTGAAAAAGCGACGATTCCATCCAATCCTTTATTGATATGAGGATATTCTTGTTCGTCAAAGCCGGTGTGTAAATCAGAAGACATTCGATCTCCAAATTTTAAAGTTAAATAAATTTCTGTGTGTCCTGTAACAGGTGTCTAAAATATAAACCCGAAAAAAATCATCAGCGTTTACTTTAGTACAATTTTCTATCCTTTTTGGGAAGAGTAGGAAAATAAGATTATCTAGTGATAATAGTATTATTAAATTATTTCATTTAATTGAAATAAACGATTACCAGCAATTTTTGTAATCAAATTATGTGCGTATAAAATGTACTATTTTTTGGTTTTTGCTAGTTCCCACAAGGCATCCATTTCTTCTAATGTGGCATCTTTAACAGATTTATTTTCTTTTTTAAGTTCTTCTTCAATAAATCGGAACCGATATTCAAATTTTTTATTTGTGCTTCTGAGACTGTCTTCGGCAACTAAATTAAAGTATCGTGCAACGTTAACAATAGAAAACAATACATCACCAAATTCTTCTGAGGTAGCATTTACATCATTTTCTTTTAATGCGTCCTTAAACTCATGAAGCTCTTCATCTAATTTTTCCCAGGCTAGTTCCCATTCAGGCCAATCGAATCCAACATTCGCAGCTTTTTCTTGCATTCTTTGGGCACGAATTAATGCAGGTAGATGTGCAGGTAATCCATCAAGTGTAGACTTTTTTCCTTCTTTAAGCTTGATGTTCTCCCAGTTTTCGGCTACTTCTGTTTCTCCATCTACAACTTGTTCACCAAATACATGTGGATGTCTGCGTATTAGCTTCTCCATTAAGCTGTAGATCACATCACCGATGTCAAAATTATTGGTTTCACTTGCCATATTACTATGGAAAACCACATGAAGTAATAAATCACCCAGCTCTTTTTTGAATTCATCAAAATTGCCCTCATCTAATGCTTCAATAGCTTCATAAGCTTCTTCTATCAAATTGTCTTTAATAGAATAATGGGTTTGTTTTTTATCCCACGGACACTCTTTTCTGAGTATGGCAATAAGTTGAATCAGATCTTCAAACTTTCTACTTGGCTGCATGGTTGAATTAAAAATTTTAAGATTCAATTATGTTTTTCTTTTTTTCTTCTTAGCAGCAGGGAATAATATGTTATTCAGGATCAATCGATATCCAGGGCTGTTTGGATGTAAGTCAAGATCAGTAGGAGGATCATTTACCCGATGCTGATAATCTTCGGGATCGTGTCCGGCATAGAACGTCCAAGTACCTTGCCCATAATTACTATGGATATATTTAACTTGATTTCTGCCCGGAGCTTCCGCTAAAACAACAACGGATGATTTTACTTTTTCTGTTCTAAATGCTGTGGTTTGACCATAAAAACCTTTTACTGAACTTACATGATTTTGTGTAAGCATAGTTGGAACCGGATCCCATTTTGCTGAGAACTCAAAAAGCGTGAAGAAATCGAGAGATTGATCGATTTGGTCGACTTGTACAGGAACATCGATATCTGCATGTTCATACTGATAAGGATCTATAATAACGTTAAAATCTTCAAACGCGAATGTCTTGGAGAAGTCTAGATCTTCTTGAGCGTTTGGATCTATTGCATCCCCATCAAATTGGGTTGGGGCAATATCAAGGCCTTCTGCTGCTAATGCAATATCAAAAGTATCTGTGCCTGAACACATTGCAAAGAGGAATCCTCCTGTACCTACATATTCTTTGATGGTTCGGGCAACAGCTTTCTTTTGTTCGCTTACCTTAGAAAATCCTAGCTCTTTAGCCATCGCTTCCATTTGGCGAACTTGTGCTATATACCAAGGCATGTTGCGATAGCTTGACCAAAATTTTCCAAATTGTCCGGTAAAGTCTTCATGGTGTAGATGCAACCAGTCGTATTCTTTTAACTTCCCTTCAAGAACTTCAATATCCCATATTTTATCATACTCAACCTCTGCATAAGTTAAAGCAAGCGTTACAGCGTCATCCCAAGGGAGAGCTTGATCGGGTGTATAAACGGCAATTTTTGGTGCTTTTTCTAAATTTACAACAGATGTATTGGAGCTAGGGCTTTCAACTTCTTGAATAATTGAAGCTGCCTTTGAAGAACTGACAGTTTCTAAACTGACATTTCTTAGCCGACTTTTTCTAACGATGTCATTGTCTACTGTAACAAGAAAGCTTCCTCCACGATAATTCAACAACCACTTTACAGGGAAGCCATCAGTAACGTGATTAAATATAACTCCATACGCTTTCAGGTGATTCGTTTGTGAAGCATCCATTGGAATTAAGACTTGCTGTTGTGCATATGAACTAAGCATCAAACTAAAAGCAAAAACTGGAATAAATAAAATCTTCTTAAACATATTAGATGTTCTTTTTTAAAAGTTCAGCAAGCCTTTTTCGAGCATAAGGGGCATAAAAGCCTTGTGGATAATCTAGAATTAGATCTTCATAGTATGTTTGTACTTGAGAAATAGGTATCGAAATTTGAAGTTCGCTGTCTGGATCTGATTCTGATTGAGTATAGGCTTGATCCGCAAATTTAGCTCGTTCCCACATAAGCCGTTCTCGGTTCGAAACAGCTCCCTTTTTTGATAAGTAATTATTCGTCAACTCATAAGAACCAGCAGTATTAAAAACTGGGTTTTTAGATAGCTGAAGGATGACATCATCCAAGAGAGGTGTGTTAGGTTTATCATCTATAAACGCTATAAATTTATTTTTTGCAGCTTCGTCATTTCCAATTAATGTCTCAAAGTAAGCATCAGCAAAAGATGTAAGTTCAGCACCTGTTGTGTCGGCACTAGTAGCTTCTTGAATCCAAAGCCTCAGTTGAAGAGCGTCATTTGCGTAATAAGATGTGTTTTGTCGCCCTAGAGTTTTAAGTTGGATAGTGGCAAATTCAAAATCGGAAGAGAAGAAATCAGTTAGAGCTAAAAAGTACCTGGTTTTTTCTGCTAACTCGCCAATGCCTGCAAGCTTATTACTTTTAGTAAGCGAAATTCTCGCTTGAGCATATTCTTTATTTCCAATTTCGATTCTACCTTTAATGTAAAACTCTTCTGGAGTTTCTTCTTCTCCACTTAATTTTTGGAGACGCGTTAAAATTCTTTTTGCTGAATCAAGATTGTGAGAATGATCTAAAACAATTTCCGATTTCAATAATAAAACCCTTGAAAGGTTGCGGTAGTTAGGAGCATTATCAATTATGTAATCCAGTTGTTCTAATGCTTGTGCAAATAAAGTGTCTTTTTGATTACTGAAATCTAGATTAAAATCGTCAAGCTGTTTTGCCCATTCCGTATACACTTTGGCAAGTTCTTCTTGGCTTTGCCATTTCAAATTTCCTTCTGTTTTATCTATGTAATAAGTAAAAGCCTCTTTAGCGAGTTCGTATTCTTTGTTTCGGCGTAAACTTCTACCCAATTGAAATAAAGAATAATTATAATCAGAAGTAGAACTTTCGAAAGCAGTTGCAGACGCTACAGCACGTCGATAGAGTTTATTTTCTTGCAACAGCCAAATCTGAAATCGAAATAGAATGTTATAAGCCGGGTTGTTAACAGAAAGTTCGTTGAGCTTATCATCAATTTCCAATATTGTTATGTCATTCAATAGAGGGTCGTTAAATCGCAAGAGAGAGCGCTGAATAGTTGAAGTTTGATCAGGCTGTGCGATCAACCACGCTATCCATTCTTCAACAGCTCCTTCATAGTTACCGGCTTGTAATAAAGTGGAAGAAATATCATTAAAGAATAGCTGTTGATTATTAAAAGTAGTTCTAGCTGATTTCAATACGATAACCGCTTTATCAAATTCTTTTAGCTCTGACATTACGTTTGCGGTAGAAATATAAATCTGCAGATCTCTTTCGTTCTGTTCTAGGTTTGTATTCCAAATAGAGAATGCCTTTGCTGTATCACCTTTGAAATAATGTAACTGAGCTTCCAGAACTTTAGATTGGGAATTGAAGTTAGGTCTTGGTTCAAGATCTGAGATCTCATCAAGCGCTTCATCATATTGTTTAAGTTGAATGTAACACTCTATATAGCGTTCAAAGAAGTAATATTCAGTGGGATTTTGTTCTACTAATCGTTTAAAAATAGGAAGAGCTGCTTCATAGTTTTGTTGTTGCATAAAGCGGTTCCCAATCTGGAACTCATTTCCAAGCTGAGCTTTGACTTGAATAGGAAGAAACCCACAAATAAGGGTAAATAGAGCTATGTATAGAAAATTTTTCAAGAGTTGTTATTTCTTCTTTGAATAATTTCAGGGAAATGTTCTTTCAACTCGTAATATAACCTGTTAATCGGTAAACCTACCACTGTATAAAAATCACCTTCAATTTTTTTAACGAAAGCCGCTCCCCAATCATCTTGGATACCATAGCTTCCTGCCTTATCCATCGGATTACCGCTGGCTATATAGTCATCAATTTCAGTTTGATCTAGTTCACTAAAATAAACACGTGTCATTTCAGAAAAACGCAAAGTTTTTGTGATATTTGAGTTGAGATCAGTTTGTATTAATACAACTCCGGTATGCACCTGGTGTTGTACTCCACTTAGATCATTCAACATTTTTGATGCATCCATATTACTCATTGGTTTTCCAAGAATACTGTTATTATGCACTACAACAGTGTCGGAACCAATGACTAAGCTGTTAGAACAGCGCGATGCGATATCATTAGCTTTTTTAAAAGCCAAGTCTTCTACAAGTTTTACAGGATTAGTTTCAGTTGAAGATTCATCAATAAAACTTGGCATGATTTCAAATTCAAAACCAAATTGTTGTAATAATCGTTTTCGTCGAGGGCTTTGTGAAGCCAGGATAATTCTCATTCTATTAGATATCGCCTTTGCAGTTAAAGGATAATTAAATAACTTCTAGTTCCGTTTCAAACTCTGCAAACGTTAAGGTTTATAAAAGATAAATGGCAAAAAAGAATTCAAAATCGACAGACCATCAACCGATGTTCTTCTCATCGTTCAACTACAAGCTAATAGGAGTTGCTATAGCTCTTATCATTATTGGATTTTTCTCTATGTATATGGAGAACGAAGTTGAAGGATTTATCTCATTATTTATTTCTCCAATTTTGATTATGGCGGGTTATGTAATTGTAATATTTGCCATTTTAAAACATAACCGCGGTAAACAGGAAGAATCTAGCAAATCGTCTTAAAGTGACTGATCGTCACATAAATATCTTTTTTATATTTTCACTTATTTTCGTGTTCTTCATTTTTGGTGAAGCCAGCGATCATATTAGGATAGGGATTGCTCTTTTACTAGCATTCATATTTGGATTATCAGCTTTTGTACTAAATTGGCTTACATACGATGGTGCTTTAGCTGCGGGCATTTTTGGAACCATATCTTATGGAATTGGGAACTGGGAAGTGGCACTGATAGTGTTATTCTTTTTTATTTCCGCTAGCTTATTATCAAAAGATATTGCAGCTACTGAAGACTCTTTTTCGATTAAATTTCGTAGGGATAGCAGGCAGGTTTGGGCGAATGGGTTTTGGTTGTGTTTATGGATACTAGTATGGTTTATATCAGATATAGAAGCTTTTTTAATTGCTGCTATTGCTAGTATTGCTGCTGCAACTGCGGATACTTGGGCAACGGAGCTAGGTAGCAGTGTAAAGAGCAGAACTTATCTAGTAACAAATATGAACGAAGTTTCTGCTGGTACTGATGGTGGAATAAGTTTGAAAGGTAGCATAGCAGCATTAATTGGCTCAGCTGTAATCGCTACTCTTTTTTGGTTGCCGAATAATGAAATTACATTAAATGTAATTATAACTATTACAGTAGCAGGTTTTTTGGGATGTTTTATAGATTCTTACTTAGGAGCTAGATTTCAAGGTATTTCTCTTAGAATTCCCTTTCTATCGAACAATGAAAGCGGTACCATAACGGTGAATAATAATATTGTGAATTGGCTTTCTACGGGAACAGCATCAATTATGGTACTTTTAATAACTCTAATTATCTAATATGAAGTGGTACAGAAAATTACATTGGCAAATAATAATAGGATTAGTGTTAGGGTTGCTTTGGGGGGTTGTCTCAGCGCTTGCTGGCTTTAATGAATTTACTTCAGATTTTATAAAGCCCATCGGAACCATATTTATAAAACTGCTTAAGCTGATAGCAGTACCGCTGGTATTGGTTTCGTTAATTGCTGGCGTTACAAGCCTTAATGATATTACAAAGCTTTCAAAAATAGGAGGGAAGACCATTATCATCTATATGATTACTACCGTCTTTGCTATTTCTATTGGGCTTATAGCTGTAAATGTAATTCAGCCAGGAAAATCGCTTCCTGAACAAACTAAAATTGACCTTCAAGAAACGTATCAAGATAATCTAAGCGGTTCGGAAGAAGGTGTTGCGGCGTTAAAAGATCGTGGACCACTGGAATTCTTTGTGAACATAGTGCCTGAAAACTTTATAGAAGCTGCAAGCGATAACTCAAAAATGCTTCAAATCGTTTTAGTTGCGCTGCTTTTAGGTATTGGTATTATGAAAGTGGGAGGCGAAGAGGCAAAGGTACTTATAAACTTTTTTGATGCTTTCAATGACGTGATAATAAAAATTGTAGATTTGATAATGATCACAGCACCTTATGCTGTTTTCGCTCTCATGGCCTCTGTAATTGTAGACTTAGCAGGTGACGATCTAAATAAGGCCATTGACTTACTAAAAGCGCTTGGTTGGTACTGTATAACAGTAGTACTAGCTCTAACCATACACGTGTTTTTGGTTTATTCATCCATGTTTAAAATTTCAAGTGGATATAAGCTTAAAACCTTTTTCAAAGCGATTCAACCTGCAATGGTTTTAGGATTTAGTACAAGCTCAAGTGCAGCAACTTTGCCAGTAACTTTAGAAAGAGTTGAAAAGAATTTAGGTGTAGACGAAGAAGTTGCAAGTTTTGTGCTCCCAGTAGGAGCTACCATCAACATGGATGGAACAAGTCTTTATCAGGCGGTAGCAGCGGTATTTATTGCACAGGCATTAGGGATGGATTTAACTATTCTTCAGCAATTAACTATTGTTATTACTGCAACAGCAGCTTCAATTGGAGCTGCTGGTGTTCCAGGTGCTGGTATCATAATGCTTGTGGTCGTGCTTGAAGCGATAAATGTACCTGTTGCGGGAATTGCTCTTATTCTAGGTGTTGATAGAATACTTGATATGGTTCGAACTATGGTAAATGTAACAGGAGATGCCGCTGTGGCATTAACGGTAGCTTCATCTGAAGGAAAATTAGGTGCGCCAGAGCTAGATGACTAACTATTTATAAATTCATGAATTTTAATATGCCTTTTTGCCTAGAAATAGTTTAATTACTACATATTGTTAGCAATGTAAAAGGTAGGCCTATGGCGGAACCGCTACAAAAAAAAGCACTTTTTAATAAACTACATATCGCCCTTTTATTTTTTGTGATCCTTATCGCAAAATCTTCCCAAGCTCAAACGCTTTTACTACCGGGAGATATCGCATTTGTATCAGTAAGTGCCAGTTCTAGCACATTTGAATTCATACCTTTAACGAATATTGAAAAAGGGACAGAATTTCAAATAAGTAATGGGTTTTGGAGTAACGAAAACCTGTCTTTTACGAATAGTGAAACGGTAATATTCACTGCAGAAGCTAACATCAATGCAGGCACTCCAATTAAGTTTGCTAGAAGTGGAGTTGAAAACTTTGATGTCAAAGGCACGGTTAATTTATCAACCGAATCAGAACGGTTATTTTTATATCAAAAAGATAGCGACGTTAACCGTTTTATATATGCAATTGGTTGGGGGAGTAATGAAGGGGAAAAAGATTCTTTTTTCGGCTCTGAGCTTCCCACTATTTTTAAGGAGAACCCGAATTCTACACTTCGCTTGGGTAGCTATAATAACTACCAATATTATATTAAAAATGGTGCTAGTGGAACACCAAAGATGCTGCAGGATTTTGTACAAAAGGTGGCATTTTGGAGAGGGAATGATGAACAAGGCTTTCCAAAATTTGGAACATCATTTAATTTATTGAACCCACCGGTCATCTTGTTCGATCAAAGTCTTACAACGGTAAAAGAATCCGATAAGAGTACAATTTTAAACGTAGCGATTTATGAACATGATGGTTCAAAACTGACTGTAGATGTTGCTTTTGATTCAGCGTACAGTTCAATTGATAGAGAAGAGATAAAGGGATTCAGTGCACAAACTATTAACTTCACAGGTCTAATAGGTGACGCTGTATATGAAGTAGAAATTCCGTTAGAGAATGATGGGAATTATGAGGGAAGAGAGACAGGTATATTCACCCTTCAAAATTTGAGCAAAGGTAGGTTTGGTGATTTTATTTCTCATACTGTTCTAGTTTTAGATGATGAGGTTCCAGAAATTAAGCTTGAAATATCTGAACTATTAGGTGAGTCTATACTAGTGGTTCATAATCTGGAAAGCAGAGAAATAGATTTAGGAGGTTGGAAGTTAAGAAAAGGTAATATCGATATAGGTCTGTCTAGAAATACTTTTTTAGGCGTTGGAGAGTCAATAGTATTTATTGATGAAGATATGGCTGTTCCCGCTTCTTTGTTAAGTTCGGCATACAGGCTAGAAACAGAACAGGCAAAAATGTTATCCTCACAAGGAACAATACAATTACGTAATGAAGAAGGAGTTAAAGTTTCTGAAGTAGAGAAACCGAGATATGATGTAAGTAAAGTAAGTACATTAAACCAGTCTACTAAAACACCTCAATCTAATAGGACAAGCCAAAGCACTTCTGCAGAAATAATGACTACAAGCTCTTCTAAAATTGTTTTTTCTGGTTGGAAGGCTATCAATAGTAACGAAGTAGATGTGAACGACTTTGGAAATACGAATCTTTATTTTTGGGATGAATCAAAAGCCGAGTTTTTACTGGTTGGTAAGGATATTTCAACTACTCCAAAAGAAGCTATTTTAATTGGTTTCTTTGACGAATCTAATGCTTCTAAACTTGAAACAAAACGTAAGAAAAGTGTAGCCGAAAATGAAGAAGGTGTTCTCAGTACGCTTATTTCAACTACTGATTCTGATGAGAACGACAGGATCCAAAACCTTGAAGGGTTGAATCTAGTTCGGAACAACACTAATGTTGCAGTTACTGCAGGTAAGTTGGAAAAATTACTTAAGAATAAGCTCGAAGTTGATCTTAGTTTGTATCACAGTTCGCCTGATTTCTCGAATATTTCATTATTAAAAGATGATGATCTGATTCTTCCAGAAAAAGTATTTTGGGTCAAAGTTAATTCAGAAGTTGAGACGGTAGAAATCGAAATTGATCTCCGTGAAGGTGTTGAAACTGATTTTCAAGAGGATGATCTGGAAAAAGGGGTGTTAGAGCTGGAAGTAGTTGGGCAACCGAATCAAGCGAGTAATATTCAAATTAATTTTTTATCAGAGGCCAAAGAAGTACAGAATAACTTAAACCTCAAATTGAATAATAAGGTTTTCCTAAATAGTTTTAAGGGAGCGGTACTCGCTGGAGCTATTGCAGATGAGTATTATGACCTTGTTGAAGTTAATAGTTCACTTAACAATATTACAGAGCTACCTCTTAAATTTGCTTCAGATAATAGTGGGGAATTTGAATTAGAGGTAAAAAGATGGACTGATATCCCTGATGGATGGGTTATACAAGTAGAAGATCTTAAAGAAGATAAAGTTTATGAACTTAATGAAAACTGGTCGCTAAAGTTTAATTATACAAATTTGAATGATATAGAATCAGATGAGATTATCACACCATTCATGGAGGAAAGGTTTGTTGTAAAGGTTGTTCCTGAGTCTTTGTTAGATAATGAGAGCAATGATGAATTGCCATCTAGCGTAGAGTTATACCAGAACTATCCGAATCCATTTAACCCTACTACAACATTATCATTCTATATGCCGGAAGACGGAAATGTGAAGCTTTCAGTATTTAACATTGTTGGCCAGCCGGTTGCAGTTCTAATTCAAGAAACTATGTCAAAAGGTGAACATAATTTAGAATGGGATGCCTCTGATATGCCAAGTGGAATCTATATTTATCAGCTTGAAATAGGGGCCAACATTATGACAAGGAAAATGACGTTAGTCAAATAATAGAAATTAAAATTAACCAAAATCCATCTATCAAAAAATGGTAACTAAGAATATTCAAGGAATCGATGTACCCGAAATCGGACTTGGAACTTTTAAACTGATCGGGAAAGAATGTGAGCAAATTGTAAAGTTAGCGTTGAATATGGGCTATCGCCATATTGATACAGCTCAAGATTATAAAAATGAAAGAGAAGTTGGTTTAGGTATTAAACATGCTCATATACCCAGAGAAGAGCTTTTTTTAACTACCAAGATCTCCATGTTAAATATGGAACCTGATGATGTAATAAAGTCAACAGAGCTGTCTCTTCAAGAGCTTGATGTTCCGTATTTAGACCTTTTATTGATCCATTGGCCAAACCCTGATGTAGATATTGAGAAAACTATTGAAGCTATGCTTTCAATAAGAGATCAAGGGAAAGCGCTTAATATTGGAGTCAGTAACTTCCCGATGAAACACTTAAAAGAAGTGAATGAAGAACTAGCGGCGCCTATTTTTTGTAATCAGGTTGAATATCATCCATTATTAGGTCAGCTTGATTTATTGGATTATGCCGCTGAACACGATTTGATGGTAACAGCATATAGCCCGCTCGCCCAAGCTAAAATACTTGAGAATTCATTAATAACTGATCTGGCTGAAAAGTACGGTAAAACACCCGCACAAATTTCGCTGAGATGGTTAATAGAGCAGGAACAAGTTATTGTTATTCCGAAGGCTTCAAGCAAAGAGCATTTAGAAGCAAATTTAGATATTTATGACTTTGTTCTAGAAGATGATGATTTTTATGCTATCGATGAACTTCCTAAGGATCAACGGATTGTTACCCCTGATTTTGCTCCGGATTGGGATGCTGTTTAAGTTTGTTCAAACAAAGCCTGCGCTATAACTTCATCATGCTGATTCTCTAATTGGTGAATTGTAGCGTCATGTTTTTGAGATTGGATTTTTGCATGGATAGTATCTCCTGCAACACTCTCACGAAGAAATACGATATCAATTTTATTAACTCGTGAAATTTGACCGAGATTCATTGGGGCTTCCATCCATTCAACATAACGAGCATTATTTACATGCTGATTCATATCAAGGTCAGATCTTCGAACTGAAATTTGCACTTCTGACGTAGCTTCAGAGACTTTAGGAATTTTATCTGAACGAACTGGAAGAACATGTTCTCTATCTGATAGACGTGTATTCAAGATATCTTCTGTCATTCGAGTAGGGCGCCTAGACTTCATGTTTATCATCATCCAATAACTCAGGCATACTCCCAATTCATTGCCTTCTGAATCGAGGATGCGGTAGTTTCTATAAGCGCGTAGTGCGTCGCCGGCAGCAGGCCACGTTTCAATAGTAATAGATTCTCTCCATCTTGGAAATTGATCAATTTTAATATCCATACGATGAAGTACCCAAGTTAGCCCTTTTTTGTGTAGATCCGTGATATCGAAATTTAAAATTAAAGCATGATTACCTGCAACCTCCTGAAAAAGACTGCAAATTGCAGAAATGGTTATTCTGCCTGAAGTATTTACTTCGCTGGCACGTATTTTGAAATTCTCGGAGTATATTGCAGTTGAATCCATGGCTATTTTTTAATTGTTAAATAGAATTTAAAAAATGTGAATACAAGTTCTCTCATAAAAAAAGAAATCTTAACTTAGGTCATGCTAACAAAAAGGATAATCCCTTGCCTGGATATAAAAGAAGGCAGAACAGTTAAAGGTGTAAATTTTGAGGGACTGCGAGATGCCGGAGATCCGGTAGAGCTTGCTCAAAGATATTCAAACGAAGGAGCGGATGAGCTTGTATTTCTGGATATAACCGCTACTCTTGAAAAAAGAAAAACTCTGATCGAGCTCGTAAAGAGAATCGCGCACGAAATTAATATCCCTTTTACTGTGGGTGGCGGAATAAAAACCGTTGATGAGATTGAAGAACTGTTAAAAGCCGGCGCTGATAAAGTATCGCTCAATAGCAGTATTGTAAAAGATCCGGACTTGATCAACCGTGCTAGCGAAGCTTTTGGAGCACAGGCAATAGTTGCCGCTGTTGATGCCAAAAGAGTTGGAAGTGCATGGAGTGTTTTTATTAAAGGCGGAACTGAAGATACAGGGAAAGATGCCATTGAGTGGATGCAAGAGGTAGAAGAAAGAGGAGCGGGTGAGATTTTACTTACCAGCATGGATAGAGATGGAACTAAAAGTGGATTTGATTTAGAATTACTTTCAAGAGTTAATGAAATAGTGAATATACCAGTGATAGCAAGTGGTGGGGCAGGAACAATTCAGCATTGTATTGATGCTGTGCAAATTTCAAAAACAGATGCGGTTCTGGCAGCAAGTATTTTTCACTTTAAAGAAATAGAAATTGTAGCACTAAAAAAAGCAATGCGGGAAGAGGGAATCTCAGTACGTTTATAACATTGAGAGTAGTATAAAAAGGCAATATTAAATTTCAACCAAACTTTTGATTGGGGTTAATAAAATGCTGACCTTTGCCCTGTCAACTAAAAGAAAATATGAGCATGAGTTTATCAAAAACTTTGACGAAGAAAGACTACGAATTTCTGATTGAATTAGAAGAACTGCTTTATGAGCGTAAGGAAGATATGCCAAAGGGTTCTTATACAACCTCGATGTATAAAAAAGGGCTTGATAAAATCGCACAAAAAGTGGGTGAGGAAGCTGTAGAGACCGTTATTGCTTCTAAAAATAGCGGAAATAAGGAAACTATTGCCGAAGCGGCAGATTTAGTATTTCACCTAATGTTATTACTTGCTGAGAAAGAGATTCCGTTACACAAAGTTATAAAACTACTTCGTAAGCGCCATAGTAAAGGAAACCATAAACATATTGGTGAATAGATTTTAGATCGCTATAAAGGGGTACTACTCATAATAAAAAAGCCTGACTCAATTAAGAATCAGGCTTCCTCTCTCTATCACACTGCATAGCTTATCAGCTATTCGCTTCTAGTGTAATTTCTTCTTCAAGCTCTAGATCTTCTCCATCTTCTAATTCTATGTCTGTAATAGTAGAATCACTATACGCTTCGTTTGTAGGCTGTATCCAGAGTTTATATGTATTATCATCTAGCCCAATAATTCTAAAATCACCGTTCTCGTCTACTTGTGTGCCAGATGTATCAGAACCTGCGATTGCATATACATATGGATTTGCTTCAGCAGGTAAAATAGTTCCAGAAATACTTCCAGAAGTCGTTAAGTTGGCCGTTTTAAGAACAGGTTTTAATCCATAAGTGCCATTTCCTCTTGCTACGATAGAGCGAGAAGCATCAAAATCGATTACAAGGTCATATACTTGACCTACTTCAATATCAGCTTGTACGAGCAATTTATAGCCAGATGTTTGCCCACTTGGAGTATCCAGCTCAAAACTCTCTCCATTATTTAGAACGATGTTATTTTCATCTCCAAGTACTAATCGAACTTGGTTGTAGCGTCCTTCTTCAAGTTCAACCTCTCCAAGATCTAAAATGGTACCATTTTGGTAATCTAAAAGGTTAACAGCAATTGTATCATTAAATACTACTTTCCAACCGTTTTCTTCAAGATCTTCATCTTCCATGCCTTCGGTTTCTTCATCTTCTTCAGTATTTTTAACTAAAACCTGATGAATCTCGATATTAACTTCTGAATAATCGGCAGGAGCATCGGTCAAAGAAACTCTCATAGTTCCTGTACCATCTCCGTTACCACTACAGGCGGCTAATCCAAAACCGATAAATAGCAGGAATAGGTATGATATTTTTTGTGTGTATCTATGTATTGAGTGTCTCATATATAATTTTTTGTTAATATTCATTTACACTTTATAGCTCTCTACAATCGAATAAGTTCCTAGGACTAATAATTTATTTCTCTATCAAAATATATCCATGACTTCTTGCTTGGTTATTGGTAGTTTTCGTATGAACAATGGAATTAATTAACTGGAAGAACTACGATGAATATTACAGTAAACTGGCTCAAAAAAGACTTCCATATGGAAGCAGGAAATGAAGAAGGTGGACAAATCCGCATAGATGGGAATACAAAGATTGGCGGTTTGGAAGGGGGGATGAGCCCAATGCAGCTACTTCTTGCAGGAATAGGCGGTTGCAGCGCAATAGATGTCATCTCAATTCTTGAAAAGCAAAAACAGAAATTAACTGATCTTGTAGTTGAAGTAGATGCAGACAGACAGAAATTAAAAGAAGGCTATTCTGAATTCAAAACCATTCATCTTCATTTTAAATTATCTGGCGAGTTAGATGAAAAGAAAGTTAAGAGAGCATTAGATTTATCAATCACTAAATATTGTTCTGTTTCAAAAGCTCTTGAAAAGGGGTCAGAGATTAGCTATGATTTTGAATTGGTTTAATCCGATTCTGGTAAGCTGTAATAAATTATAGCTTTTTTGCCTCTGCATTGCATATTTAGTACATTATTCTACAATAAGGTTTAATAAAACAATTACTTATATATGGCTAAATGCGAGTTATACCAAGACGTTAAAGAAGAATGGAGATGGAGACGGGTTGCAAAAAATGGAGATATTGAAGCACATTCTACGCAAGGTTTTGAGACTGAGGAAGATGCGCGCAAAGACGGCAAGGATTGTAAAGAGTGCACTAGTTATCTGAAAAAGTTTTATTAAGATACATTTCTCAAGATTTATTTTATGTGCATTGTTAGCTAGGAGTATATACTGCACCTTTATTCATTTAAAGATACAATAATGAAAAAGGTCTGTCTGAGATAGGTTGATCGGAAGTAATGGATGTTAGATTATTTAACACCGGTACTTCCAAAACCACCTTCCCCGCGATCAGTTGAATCTAAATTTTCAACTTCTTGAATAGGAAATTGTGTAACAGGTGCAATAACCATTTGCGCAATGCGATCTCCATGTTCAACCGTAAAACTTTCTGAACCGTGGTTAATAGCAATTACTTTTACTTCTCCTCTATAGTCGGAATCGATAGTGCCGGGAGAATTTAGCATTGTAATTCCATTGCGGATAGCCAGACCGCTACGAGGACGTATTTGCGCTTCAAATCCTTCAGGAATTGCCATTTGTAATCCTGTAGGGATTAGAGTTCGTTCTCCTGATTTTAGAACTAACGGCGCTTCTAGCGCTGCACGGATATCCATTCCTGCAGCGGCGCTACTTTCGTAGCTTGGTAGTGGCAAATCTTTAGCGTGAACTAATTTCCTAAATTCAATTTTTTTCATTCCTTTCACCTCTTCTGTATTCAATTAACCGAATTTTAACTTTCCCGAGAAATACCTTAGCACGAATCTCTACCGGGATTCTCAGATCATCAGCCAGAAACCACCCTTCAAAATCACCGGAAAAGCCGAACGGACCGTTTACTTCCGCTTGACCGTTGCTATAATAGGTATCAAATTCCTGATCATCAAAAGCAATTACCTTTCGTTTCTCTTTTTTTGGGAAATTTTCTGCGTGTATTTTGCCCTGCTCTTTCGAGACATACACGTTAATATCATAAGGTGTTTCTGTTCCTGCGAACATACGTGACCACAGAAAAATAATAAGTCCGGATGTAGCAGGTTCAACCAAGTCTAATGTATCACGGACACCATTCTCATCGAATCGAACCTGATTTAATTCCCTGTCAAAGAAATAATCGTATTCGCGGAATTTATTTGCATCAACATTATCTTTCCAATAGCTATGGGTTACAGGCTTATTATCTTCATTTACATAAATAATGCTGTTGTAGTAATCGATATCTTCATCCATAAAAGGAACTCGGGAATTGGTACGAACAATACTGCGTAAATAGGACAAAGTATCACCTTCTATCACGGTATCTCGGATAGCTTCCAACTCTACCCATGCTAGTTTTAAAAAACTATATTTTACTTCGAATTTGAGATATTCATCAGCTTTAATAATTTGCTGAGCTGTTGGAGGACCTTGTTTTTCAGAAGGATAAGGGAGCTGGGCAAACACATTATTTGAACACCAAAACAGAATCACAAAAACTATAAGCTTTATATTCTGGTAAGACCTACCCATTTTCAGAACCTAATTTTTTAAAAGAAATGCTACTCATAATTTCTCTCGCTTATATTCGATTAACCGAACGATTGCATTCCCAAATAACACTTTTACTCGAGCTTCAAGAGGTACACGAAGATCATCAGCTAAATACCAGGCTCTAAAATTACCTGAAAAGCCAAATGGTCCGTCAATATTTTTTGTAGTTCCCTCACTCAAATAAGTCTCAACTTCATCTTCAAAAGGCGCATAATTTCGCATCTCTATTTTAGATGAGTTTTTCATGGTTATGTAACCCAGCTTTTTGGTTACATAAACCGGAAGTTCAGATTCTTTGTCACTTCCAGCATACAATCTGGAAAATAGGAATATTTCCTGTCCTGAAGTGGCAGGATCTACAAGATCAAGAGTGTCTCGAGTGTCATCTTCTTCTTTATAGCGGACTTCATTTTTTTGGCGGTCAAATTCGTAAATGATTTCCTTGAATTTTCCTTCATCTACATTGTCTTTCCAGTAATAAGAAGAAACAGGCAGCCCGTTTTCATTCACATAAAATAATGAATGGAAAAAATCTATCTCAGTACCCACTAATGGAATTTTAGAGTTAGATCTTATTTCTGTTACTAAGTGCTTTTTTGTAGAACCGTTGTAAAGAGTATCTGATCTGAGTTCAACTTCAACCCAGCCAAGTTTAAAAAAGCCATACTTAACCTCATACTTGAAGGTTTCTTTTACTGAAAAGATATCCTCCATGGTTGGCTGCTCGGTAGAGCTTGATGGATAAGAATGTTGACCAAAAATATTGAATGAAACTAATATCCAGCCAAATAATAAGAATAAAGCTTTTTGCATAAGGTGCTAACGCATTAATCTTCCAATGATTCTTCTAAACCAATAAAGTTTTTAAACGCTTCCTCATCGTACCCAACTAATACAGCCTCATCTAAAATTAACACAGGACGCTTGATCATAGATTGGTTCTGCTCAAGTACTTCCAACATTTCCTTGTTGTCCAGTTCTTTATCCTTTAATCCAAGTTTGCGATAGGTTGTGCCTCGTTTATTTACCAATACCTCTAAACCAACTTTGAATTCTAGTTCTTTGATCTCATCAATGGTAAGCGGTTCTTTTTTAAGATCAATGAAGTCGTAATCCACCTCGTTTTCTGACAACCATTTTTTTGTTTTCTTTACGGTATCACAATTTTTTATACCAATTACATGCAACATAGCATTTCAACAATTAAGTTTTGTATTTTCAGTTAAAGATACGGTTTGATAAATCAATAACGAACCATAATCCTGATTTAGACACAAGCTTTACATGAAATTAATTCCAACATATTTAATAGTTTTTGTCCTTCTTCTTATTGGATGTAGTAGTAGCGATGCCCAAAGAGAATTTGAGACTGAGGCGTATCGCAGTCCCTCTGGTATTACAGCTACTTCTGCACAAGGGGATATAATGAGCACTGATCCCGATGATTGGAGAACATCGCCTTTTTTTCAAGGTTTAGTAACTGTGAAACCTCCATTTCAAAATCCGGCGCAACTTGGGACACTTATTAATTTTGAAATTCAGATCACAGGAGTTCAAGGTGTTTCCGGCTTAGATGTTCAAGTCCGATTTCCAAATGGAAATTTAAGTAGAATCTATAGTAGTAGTAATAGTTCACTGGAACCGGGTATAGAAACTTTTAGAATTGATCCGATCACATTAAGCCAAGACGGTTCCGATAACCTAGCACGAGGATTGCATCGAGTGTTCTTATTTGATTTTGAAGGGCGCTTAATTTCTTACGGTGATATTGAAGTAGAATAGTTTAAATAGTTCAGTCTCATATGGTGTTCGTTTTGTTGTTAAGTCAAACACTTAACCAATACATCCACCACTTGGTCAATTTCATCTTTTGAGATCACAAGTGGAGGCACAATCCGAATAACATTTCCACCGGCTGCATTTGATAAGACTCTGTGTTCAAACATCTTTTCAACAATAGGTCGTGCAGGCTGATCGAGTTCAACCCCGATCATAAGTCCCATTCCTCGAACGTCAATCACAGAATCTAAATGAGCAGTTTTAGTTCGAATCAGATCCATCATATAGGCTCCTTTTTCAGCAGCCTGTTCACAGATATTATCCATTTCGATTGTTTTCAAGCAAGCATTTCCAACAGCACAAGCAAAAGGATTTCCGCCAAAGGTAGTTCCATGATTTCCAAAAGAGAGGGCTGAGGCAACTTCTTCTTTCGCCATTACAGCTCCAATGGGAATTCCACCGGCTAAAGCTTTTGCAGCAGCAACCACATCCGGTTTGATATCGAAATGTTGATAACAGAAGAATTTTCCTGTTCGAGCTACTCCAGTTTGAACTTCATCAACAATGAGTAAGATGTTTTTGTCATCGCACAGTTTTCTAACTTTTTTAAGAAACCCTCCATCAATGATATGAACCCCACTATTTCCTTGAATTAATTCAAAAGCGATAGCAACTGTTTGATCATCAACCGCTTTTTCAAGCGCTTCAAAATCATTATAAGGTGATTGGATGAAGCCCGGAGGAAGTGGGTCAAAATCTTCTTGATAAGTTGGCTTACTCATGGTAATAGTTGTGACTGAACGACCATGAAATCCATCACTTAATGAAATAATATTTCCGGATTTCCCATGTTTTTTCCCCCACTTTCTAGCAAGTTTAACACATGCTTCCATAGCTTCAAGCCCACTGTTACAAAGAAAAACACGATCTAATCCTGATAGATAAGCAAGTCGTTCAATAAACTGACTTTGTGGTTCCGTGTAATAAAAGTTTGATACATGGAGTAATTTCTCAGCTTGCTCTTTGATAGCTGAAACAATAGCCGGGTGACAATGCCCTAAATTATTTACTGCAATTCCACCTAGAATATCCAGATATGCATTTCCTTCTGTATCCCATACTTTGGAGCCAAGTCCACGATCGATGGTAAGAGGATATCGATTATATACTTGGAAATGATGTTTCTGTTCAATCTGTTGGGCGTGATTCATGAAAATAATGATGTTTAAAAACTCTAAGATAATCAGTAAAAAAGTAATGGGCTAAAGAATAATTATGCATGCGATAAAATATTCTTAGACTACCAATCTATAGGTCTGTAATCTTTTAAAAATTTTCCACACCAGTGTTTTCCGGTGTTTATTCCATCAAATAAAGGATCTAAAACTCTGGCCGCTCCGTCCACAATATCAAGGGGAGGTTGGAAGTCGTGGACTTCTTCTTTACGCTTTGCTAACTCAGCCGGGTCCTCATCGGTTACCCATCCCGTATCTACCGCATTCATGTAAATTCCATATTTAGCAAAATCTGAAGCTGAAGTATGTGTCATCATATTTAAAGCCGCTTTTGCCATATTGGTATGTGGATGGCGATCTTCTTTGTGCCATCGGTGGAATTTCCCTTCCATAGCAGAAACATTAATGATGTGCTTTTGTCCGGTATCTTCTTTTTTCATCAATCCGGCTAAACGGTTACAGAGCACAAACGGGGCAACAGAATTAACCAACTGAACTTCAAGCATTTCGTTAGTATGAATTTCTCCAAGCTTTAATCTCCAGCTGTTTGTTTTTCGAAGATCCACTTGTTGCAAATCGGCATCTAATTTACCTTGCGGAAATACCTCTTCAGCAGTTAACGAATTGTCAATGCTATAAGGGATTTGGGATAACTTTGCAGAAGCTCGTAAACCGATTCCCAATTGCTTTCCATGCCAAGTAACGGGCAGGTTTTTGTTCTGACCGTCTTCAAAACCTGAACTCAATGACTGTAATTCTTTCAAACAGGAATCATGATCAGATAATAATTCCTGAGCAAAAGGAGGGAGTTCTGAAATTGGGCGTTCTTCATTCGGCATTAAGTGTTGATAAAATCCAGCAGGTCGACGAACTGTTTGTGCTGCATTATTGATGAGTACATCTAGTCGATCATATTCTTGTTCGATAAAATTACAGAAGATCTCCACACTTGGGATATGTCGCAGATCTAAGCCATGAATTTTAAGTCGATGTCCCCATTTGTGGAAATCATCTTCTTTAGCATACCGAAGTGCTGAATCAACAGGAAAGCGAGTTGTTGCAATTACTGTTGCTCCTGCTCGTAACATCATCAAGGTGATGTGGTAGCCGATCTTAAGTCGCGAGCCTGTTACAAGCGCAACCTGATCGGTTAAGTCTGCAGTTTGGAATCTTTTAGCATAATTGAAATCGCCACAGCCTTTGCACATCGTATCATAAAAATGATGCAAGTTGTGAAACACTTCTTTGCATACATAACAGTTTCTGGGAGACTCTAACGGAATTTCTTTTTCTGTTTCCTTTCCTGTTAAACCGATCATTTTTGGAGCTTCAAATACTACCGCTTCTCTGGCACTTCTAATACCTGTGGAATTGCGAGCATGACGATCTTTTTCTTTGATCTTCCGTTTCTTTGCTCGCTTAGCATCTTTTTTCCGCTTCCTGAATTCTTCCCGACTTGGACGAGATAATTTTCCCGCAGCCATGATAAGTTCAAGTCTTTTATCTTTCTCAATTTCAAAGATCTGATTGGGATCAGTGGTCAGTGTTTCCAGCACAGAAATACACTTGTCGATCTCTTCCTGACTTAATTTTTTTACTTCTTCCAATTTATTCTCTTCCATACAAAGTTGTGTTAAGAATCAAAGGTACGGAATAGTTGAGAGAGTGGAGTAACCGATTCTCAAAATAGAACTGAAATTGAATAATCATTACGTGCTAAATTTTTGAAGTAACAAAGAGTAAGAGTTGCACAGTGACAGAGTTACATAGTAGGAAAGAAACTTACTTTGTACTCTGTCACTAGAACACTGTGTCACTTCTTTAAACCAACTCCAATCCGATCCTTCCACGTTCTAGATCTAGTTTTGTAATTTCCACATTGATGATATCTCCAACTCCAACCACATCATGGGGGTCTTCCACTTTTTTGGTTTTGCTCATGCTTGAAATATGAAGCAGCCCGTCTTGTTTAACTCCGATGTCCACAAAAGCTCCAAAATCAACTACGTTACGAACCGTACCTTGTAATTTTTGACCTTCTTTGAGGTCTTCCATTTTAACTACATCAGTTCTTAAGATTGGTTTCTGAAGTGATTCACGAGGGTCACGACCAGGCTTTTGAAGGTTTTCGATGATTAATTCTAAGGTCGGCTCGCCAATACCTAATTGTTCCGCAACTTGCTTTGTATTCAAGTTTCCAAGCTTAGAAGCAATCTTATCTTTTTGAGAAGAAAGGTTTTCTAAGTCGATACCAAAAAGATTACATAGCTTTTCTGCGGCTTCATAACTTTCCGGATGAATAGCGGTGTTATCCAGTGGATTTTTAGATTCGGGAATACGCATAAATCCGGCGGCCTGCTGGAAACGAAATTCGCCCACACCTTCAATTTCTTTGATTTCTTTTCTGGAGGTAAAGATTCCAGAAGTTTCTCGCTGTTTAACAATTGCTTCAGCAACTCGCTTTCCTAAACCTGAAATGTGGGTTAGAAGAGGAGCACTAGCCGTATTCAGATTAACACCTACTTCGTTTACACAACTCTCAACTACATCATCCAGTTTTCCAGAAAGCTGATTTTGATTCACATCATGTTGATACAATCCAACACCAATAGATTTTGGATCAATTTTTACTAATTCTGCCAATGGATCTTGAACTCTTCGGGCGATGGAAATATTTCCACGTTGAGCAGCATCTAGGTCAGGAAATTCATCTCGGGCTACCTTTGATGCAGAATAGACCGAAGCACCCGCTTCATTTACGATCAAATAACTGACATCTGCGCCACTTTTCTGGATGTAATCTGCAACAAATTGCTCCGCTTCACGACTTCCCGTTCCATTCCCGATAGCGATCAACTCCACACCATGTTTTTCAATTAGTTTTCCTAAAACAACTTCAGATTCTACAATTTTGTTTTGAGGCGGAGTTGGATAAATAGTTGTTCCATCCAGATATTTTCCGGTGCCATCTACTACGGCTAATTTACAACCTGAGCGGTATGCGGGATCTAATCCCAGAACAACCTTTTTTTCCAAAGGTGGCTGCATTAACAGGTTGCCAAGATTTGTAGCAAAGGTCTCGATAGCATGTGCATCAGCAATATCAGTTAGAGCGTTTCTTAATTCTCGTTCTAAAGAAGGGGAGAGTAGTCGCTTGAAGGCATCTTCCACAGCATCTTGAATGCGCTCTGTGAATATGCTCATATCGTTGGTGATCACGATATCATCCATAGTTTCAAGAGTGCGCTCTTCCCATACTTCGGTATTCACAAACAATACATTTTCTCTTTCACCTCTATTAATGGCTAAGATCTGATATGGTTTCAGTCTATCTACCTTTGAGGCAAATTCATAGTAATCTTCAAAATTCGTACGCTCTTTTACGGTTGGGTTTTTCTTCGTTTTGATAGTAGCGTGCTTCATAAAGATATCACGAAGCTTCTCTCGTACTTCCAGGTGCTCATTGATCCATTCTGCAACAATATCGCCAGTGCCTTTCCATACTTCTTCTAAAGTCTCAACTTCTTTTTCTTTGTTGATGTACTCTTTGGCATAATCATCAGGATCTCCGGATTCGATCTCTTGATCCCAAATTAATTGAGCTAGCGGTTCCAGTCCTTTTTCTTTGGCTTTATCACCACGAGTTTTACGTTTCTGCTTGTAAGGCAGATAAAGATCTTCCAGCACAGTAAGGTCGGTACAGCCTTTTATTTTCGCTTCCAGTTCAGGTGTAAGTTTTTCCTGTTCTTTAATGGATTTAAGAATGGTTTCTTTTCTAGAGGCTAATGTCTTTTGAAACTCAAGTGCATCACGTACTTCTCTTAGCTGTTCTTCGTCAAGTCCACCAGTAGCTTCTTGTCGGTACCTTGCGAGGAATGGGATCGTAGCCCCATCATCAATAAAACCAGCAACAGTTTGAATTTGTTTTGCTGAGATTTTAAGATCTTCAGAAATTCGTGCAAAAATGTGGGTATTAGTCATCTATAATGATATTTTTGGTGTTCACTCAATTTTACTAATAATACTCACTCATCTTACAGAACATCAACCTAAATGGACATTAAATCTTTACGCGACGCAGCAATTGAAATTTCAAAAATTGGAGGCGCTCATACTCTTAAATATTTTCAAAAAGATTTCGAAGTAATTAGCAAAGAGGATGACTCTCCCGTTACTATTGCTGACAGAGAAACTGAACAGTTAATGCGGGAAGAGATTTTGAAAAGGTTTCCTGATCATGGGATTATCGGAGAAGAATTTGATAGAGTGAATGAAGAAAGTAATATTCAATGGGTATTAGATCCAATTGATGGAACCAAGTCATTTATTCATGGAGTTCCTTTTTATACCAATTTGATCGGTATTCTTATTGATGATGAACCCGTTGTTGGTGTAGTTAACGCACCTGCATTAAACGAAATTTGCGTTGCAGGAATTGGATTAGGCGCAACATTTAATGGCGAGCCTTGTTCTGTGAAAAACACACAAGATCTTTCGGATTCTACGTTATTGGTAACAGAAATCAATAGATTCAATGAAATGGGAATTCAGCCACTATTTCAGGAACTAATGGATGAAACCAAGCTACATAGAAGTTGGGGCGATGCATATGGCCATATGATGGTGGCAATTGGTCGTGCAGAGTTGATGGTTGATCCTAAATTAAATCTTTGGGATGCAGCGGCTTTACTTCCTATAGTTAAAGAATCTGGTGGGGTTTTTAGCGATTTTAATGGAAAGGAAACCATACATACCGGAAATGGGTTTTCAACCAATAAACATCTATTTCCGAAAGTAAAAGAAATTATCGATAGACATAACTAATACAATGTTTAAAAGTACCTTTTCTACAACACTTACAATTATTGCACTCATTTTTACAGGCATTCAGGATTGCTCTTTGGATGAGTGGGATTATGATCATAACCCCAAATTACCTTACAGTTTTAATCATTTGGATCTTGAGATGACAGTTGATCCTTCCAATGAATTAGTTAGGGGAATTGCAACCTATAGCATTAGCGCAAAAGTGCCTTCACAAACAGAAGTAATTCTGCATGCAAATGCTCTAGAAATTGATGCCGTAAGTTTTGATGGGAGCCAGAAAGAATTTAAGGTTTCAGGAGATTCTCTTATCATTGATCTGGCAGATACTTTGAGCATGACTTCAGAATCTGAATTAGCTATTACTTGGCAAGGAAGATCAATTTATGGAACTCATAAAGATCGTTTAGGTACGATGTGGTCGTCGCTTAACCCTAAAGCTATCCGACATTGGTTACCGGTTTATGATCATCCAAGAGTTGAGTTCTCTGTGGATGCGGCTATCACCATTCCTGCTAATTTAGATGTAGTTTTTAATGGCAATATTGCTGACGATCAAGTGACTTCAGCCGATGAAAAAACAGTGAGTTGGAAAGTGGATACAGCGATTCCGGCTACGGGGCTAAATTTCGCTATTGGGAAATTTACTTCCTCTGAAGCTCAATCGGGTATAAATAAAGTGAGAGTTTTTGGTGAGAAAGGAGTGATCTCAAAAGAAGAAGTTCAAGAGCTTTTGGCAGAAACCATCCAAAGTAAAAGAGAATTAGAGAATGTATTATCGTTTGAATATCCTTGGGACGCCTTGAACGTAGTAGTATTAGAAGATGATTTTTGGGATGAGAGATCTGATGCAGCCGGGGTTATCTATCTTTCCAAAAATAGAGGAGCAATGGCTACTCAGTTACAGAGAGGAATTGTAGCTCAATGGTTTGGGCAATATCAGAGAACAGAAGCTATTTCTACTCAATTTGAGGTTTTTGAGTTAGTTAAAAAAGCAGGGTTCAATATTGCTGGTTTTGAGGCCGAGCCTATTGGTAATGAGGATAGCTTATATAGTTTAATAAGTTGGAATCATTTGAATTTATGCTGTAAGATCACGGAACCATTTTTTAAGAGAACTATCGAACAATCTCTAGACCAGCTTGTTAAAAAGGAATCAGGTGTAGTTTCGAATACCTTTTATACTGATTACTGGTATGAGCAAACAGGAATTCCTTTTCCTGAGATCGAGACTGAGAGGTTTGAAGTGACTTCAAAACAGGATAATGATGACCCGCTATATAAGATCGAATTGAAGCATGATGAAGCTAATTCAAAGGCGCTGGTCTATTATGAAAGCATTGCAGGTTCAGGAGAAGAACTTCAGAGTTTAACGATGACCGTATTTACTTTTGATGATAGCACAAGTTCTGAGGTAACATTTACCGGGGAGAGGGATTCTACGGATATAGCAATTCCTGTAGCCACAGAATATATTCGTTTTTCTTCCGGGAGTACGGAAATTGATAAGATAGAATATGGTGAGTTTCCCGTGATGTTCTTATTGGCACAACTTAGAAGTGAAAATGTAGAAGACCGGCGTACAGCAGCAAAATTATTAAGCTACCATACTGAAAACCCTGATCTCCAATTAGCGTTAAAAGATGCATTAAGTGCTGAAAGTGATGTGAAAACCAAAGCAAATTTACTAAGTACACTGTCAGCATTTACTGCGGGGGCTACAGGGACTGAACTTTTATATATGCAAGAAGTGAACAGTGAATTTGAAGATATTCAGATTGCTGCGATAGAGGCTTTGAGCAATTATACCACTGATGAAAGTGTTCCAGGTATATTACAGCAAAAGATGGAATCTGCGAATTCTGAGTTAATTTTTGAAACTGCACAGAAAAGTTTTTTAAGCGTTGCTGATTTATCTCGAAAGCTATCAGCTACGGAAAGAATGATGCGAATAGATACTACTGGTGCAAGATCAATTTCATTGCTGAATGAAGTCATTTTAACAGATACTACTGCTCAATCTCAAGAAATTGCAGAAGCTTTACTCTCATTTGAATTTCCATATTCAACAAGAATTGAGGCTTTAGACTTGCTACTTGAAAATGTTCAGGATTCAGATTTTTGGGGAAATAAAATAGTAGAGCTATCGAATGATTTTGACCCAAGAATTAGAAAGAGAGTATTAGAGGGATTTACTTATTTGCCTGAATCTGATGTTGATAATATCCTTGAGGCAATTTCACTATCTGAGTTTGACCCGAGAATATTTTCAGATGATGAGGAAAGTTAATTTAGCTGTATATTAGTTTCCGTTGTTATACGTACGAATTACATCAGAGTAGCTCATATCTTCAAGTAAATCTCTGGATTGTAATTCTTGTATAAAACTGACAGGAACATCGGCATTGTAGATTCCAATAATTCCTGAATAAGAGAAGGTATCTAAGAAACCTGCAGTATTGAGTTCGGTTAAATATTGAGATGTAACTCCTCCATTATACAATCCAATTAATGCTGAATATGAAAATACATCTAAATACCCAGCTTGGTCCATACTTGCTAGATATTCGTTGCTGACACCACCGTTATATAATCCTATAATTGCAGAGTACGAGAATTCATCCAGATAACCACTATTATTCAATTGGTCTAAATATGACATTGGAACGCCTCCATTGTAAAGACCGATGATAGCTGAATAGGAAAATTCATCTAGGTAGTTAGCTTCATCAAGTTGAGTTAGATACTCAGTAGGCACTCCGCCATTATATAAACCGATTACTGCTGAGTAAGAAAAATCTTCCAAGAACTCAGCATTATCAAGCTCAGCTAAATAGGAAAGAGGAACACCTCCATTATACAGCGCTTGGATACCCGTTGATGAAAAATATTCTGTGTACCCGGCTTCGGTTGCAGCTTGCAGGTAATCTAAATACACTCCCGAAACACCTTGTGTGGTCGAAATTCGTGGTGGAAGCGGTGGAGCCGGAGCAACATTTTGGCTTTGAGTAACCGTGGATGTTTCATTACCGTTATCGAATGTAAACAAAGGTCCTTCTAGTGATGTAATGAACCATATGGCAGGTAATAAAACGAAAAGAGCAATAGCTATTAGATTTCTTCTTGTGGTTGGCTGGGGAGGAGTATAGGACTCTTCTTCTATATCACCGCTGGCATTAGCTTGTTCGTTTATGTAGGAATCTAGATCAAAGTCAGGATCTTCATTGTTATCTCTAAGATCATTTCTAAATTTTTGAGTGCTCATAAATATCTTTAGTTACTTTCGTCTTTATACATTTCAACTACATCAACAAAATTTAGGTCTTTGTATAACCCTTTTTCTTTAAGATCATCTAAAAATTCTGTTGTAACTCCAGCTTTGTAATACTCTGTGATATACACAAAGTTGAGATCATCTAGATAACCAGCATTGTCTAGTTTATCAAGATAATCCATACTGACATCATTCTTATAAAACTCAGTTATCCCAACAAAATTTACTTTATCCATATAGCCAGCTTCTTGAAATTGAGATATATAGCTTAACGGAATTCCATTTTTATAAAACTCGGTGATGGCTACAAAGTTTAAGTCCTCTAAAAATCCTGCATTGTCAACTTCTTGTATGTAAGAAACAGGAACTCCACCATCGTGCAGCTGCCTAGCCTGGAATGCACTTAATTTATTGTCGTCTAGTAGACCTAATTCTTTTAGCTCAACCAAGTAATCGGTTACTGGAGGAAGATTGGCACTTTCAGAAATCCGAGCGATTTCTTGTTCTACTTGAGACATATCGAAGTCTGGAATATTGATCTCTGGAATATCTATAACAATACGATTACCTGATTCTCCAATAGTAGCAAAATTAGTTTCATTTCCGCCAAATATACTCGTATAAGCCTGCTTTGGACTCCAATCGTGATACCACATAAACGCGGTAAATACTAAAGCTAATCCTAGTATGGCGTTTTTCAAGAAAGAAGGTTCGTTATCTTCTTCCGTTTGTTGTTGCGGCTCTGCTGTTTGATGAGATTGTTCTTCTAGATAAGAGTCTAGGTCAAAATCATCATTGTTATTAGATTTTTGAAATCTGCCCTTTTGTGTCATGATCGTATGATTTTTCACTAAGACGAGAAAAGCATCAAAATTGTTTCAGATTGGAGATTTTCTCGAAAGATTTAGTAGATTGCTGAAAATTTAACCCAATGAGTATCATGAAAAGAATAATAATTGCCTGGTCATTTTTATTGATAAGTTTTACTTCGCAAATTGTGCTAGCTCAGCTACCTGTTTCATTGTCACTTCCACAAGCTAGTCCAAAGGAGACAAGAAGCATTACTATAGGATTTACAACCATTAGTTTCGAATATAATTCTGTTGGAATAAAAGGAAGAGACATTTGGGGAGGATTGGTTCCATATGGTGAAGTATGGCGAACAGGAGCTAATGAAAATACGCTATTCACCATTACTGATGATGTGTTGATTAATGGTCAGAAATTGGAGGCAGGGACTTACGGAATGCATACTATTCCAAGTGAGCAAGAATGGGTAATCATATTTTCCAATTTTAATAAGGCTTGGGGAAGCTTTTTTTACGATGAAGCTGAAGATGCACTTCGGATAACTGTAAAGGCAGAAAAGATGGATAGTAAGTATGAATGGATGAAATTCTCTTTTAGTGAGTACACTGCAACTTCAGTTGATATATCATTAAAGTGGGCACATTTGGATGTGCCTTTTAAAGTTGAAATCCCGATAGAGACTACTTTTGCTCATATAGAAGATCAGTTCAGAACATTACCAGCTTTTTCTTGGCAGGGTTGGTTGCAAGGAGCAACCTATACATTGAACAATGAATATAGAACAGATAAAGGACTTGAGTGGGCTAAACAAGCTTTACGGAGGGAGAGAAATATACAAACGGTAGGCGTGCTTGGTAAGCTTCAGATTATTAATGGAGAAAAAGAGGAAGGATTGCAAAATGCAGAAGCATTAGAAAAAGAATGGGGAGATACTTGGAGAGGACATTATTCAGCCGCTGAAATTTATGAAGTAGCCGAGGATTCTAAAAAAGCTGAAAGTGCATATAGAAAGGCAATTAGTATGGCACCGGACGAGCGAACCAAACAAATATTGCAATCCAGAATAGATGCACTTAACTGATCTTTATAAAGAGCATTCAATATGAATATTGAATGCTCTTAAACTATGTACGGTAAGTAACTACCTCTTCGCTTCCCCATCGTAGAGTAACTCGGCAAGTTCTACAATCTTGATAAACTCTGATCTGTAACCATTATCGTCAATGCCTTTACTTTCTTTGGCAAGATCTTGAACGAGTTTGAATGAACTACTTCCTTTAAACTTTGAGTCTCTAAGCAACATCCCAAACGATGCTACAGAAGCTGCGAATCCTAGATTTTCAGAAAGGGCTTCATTAGTCGAATTTTTGACAATTGTAGAAAGGAGAATACTCTTGTCACCATCAGGTTTTTTGTATCTCAGCTTAACAGTCATAAGCTCATCACCAAACCCGTTTTTAGGCTCAGTAGGTGTTTGATACTTCAATGGATCGATATCACTTAAAGACGGATCTAAATCAACACCATGAGGAATCACTTCATACAAAGCGGTTACTGTATGCCCGGCCCCAAGTTCTCCGGCATCTTTTTCATCGTTATTGAAGTCTTCATCAGCTAGCAAACGGTTCTCATAACCAATAAGACGATAAGCTTTCACATTCTGTGGGTTAAATTCTACTTGTATCTTCACATCTTTAGCAATGGTGTGTAAGGTTCCTCCCATTTCAGAAACGAGTACTTTTTTTGCTTCTAAAAGGTTATCGATGTAGTAGTAATTCCCATTTCCGTTATTGGCTATTCGCTCCATTTTGGCATCTTTTAAGTTTCCTGAGCCGAATCCGAGAACAGAGAGAAAAATTCCTTCATCTCGCTTTGTTTCAATAAGATCTACAAGTTCACTGTTGCTGGATACACCTACATTGAAATCTCCATCGGTGGCTAAAATCACGCGGTTATTTCCATTTTCTTTGAAGTGTTCTTTGGCAACCTGATAAGCTTGTTTAATACCAGCTGCTCCCGCCGTTGATCCACCAGCGTTTAGTTTATTTAAAGCTTCTAGAATAGTTTCTTTATTAGCGCCAGAAGTGGGAGGGAGTACTAATCCTGAATTTCCGGCATATACTACAATAGATACAAAATCATCTTCTCGTAATTGATTTGTTAGCAATTTAAATCCCTTTTTGAGTAGGGGTAATTTGTTATGAGAGTTCATAGACCCCGAGACATCTAGGAGAAAAACGAGATTGCTTGGTGGTAAATTCTCAGCTTCAATATGCTCTCCTTGAATTCCAGCTTGAACTAACTTATGCTCGGGATTCCATGGTGCTTTACCTACTTCTGTGTTTACAGAAAATGGATGTTCATTGTTTGGGGTATCATAATCATAGTTAAAATAATTGATCAATTCCTCAACTCGAACAGCATCTTTTACAGGAAGTCGACCATCCATTATCATACGTCTAACATTAGAATAAGAAGCTCCATCCACATCAATTGAAAAAGTAGAAAGCGGTGTTTTAGTTGCCCATTTAAAAGTGTTTTCAGAGATAGATGCATATTCTTCACTGTTTTGAATCCTAAAACGGGGATGAGCATATGAACTAGTAGAAATGCCTTGAATTTTGCTTTGTAAAACTGTGGGAGGGAAGTCCATTCTAGTGTCTAATGAAATTGTTTCTTCACTATGTATGGGTTTTTGAGCATTAGGATCTAAAGAAATAATATGATTTGTTATTCCGGACTGAGGGACTACTATCTTCTTTGATTTGGCTCTATATCCTACGGATTTCACTTCGAATAAGTATGAACCAGGTTTTATAAAAACCTTAAAATTCCCTTTAGAATCGGTGGTTTGGTGTACATTCGCTTCTTTAATAGAAATAGTAGCTCCAATCAACGGCTGTTGTGTATCAGCATCAATAACTTTCCCTTGTACGAGTACTTTGTCGATTTGAGGAAATGATACTTTGGAAGGCATTGTCTTTGGGAGAATAAGCAGTAACAAACTTACTATGATTGTCTTCATAATGAACTTGGCTAGGTGATAATTCACACTCAATCTAGTGGATTATGAAGATGTATTAAATCACATAAGGATGTTAGCCAGAAGTTTTTAAAAACATCGAGCTGTCTACCAAGGAAGGTTACCTAAGTCAATATTCCCCCCGGTGAGGATGACTCCTATTTTCTTATTTGCGAACCTTTCTTGGTTATTAAATATTGCAGCTACAGGTACAGCACTTGATGGTTCAATAATAATATTCATGCGTTCCCAAATAAAACGCATAGCATGTATAATAGACTCTTCATCAACGGTGATTATGTCATCAACGTATTCTGATATAATTTGAAAAGGCAACTCACCTAACGAGGTTCTAAGCCCGTCGGCAATGGTGTCAGTGCTATATGCAGGAATTAATTTACCTTCTTTAAATGATCGGTAAGCATCGTCTGCTTCCTTAGGTTCTGTACCAATTATTTCGATTCCCGGACGAATTGATTTTGCAGCTAATGCCGTTCCACTTAAGAGCCCCCCACCTCCAATAGGTGTCATAATTATGTCTAGGTCATCACAATCTTCTAGCAATTCAATTGCAGCAGTTCCTTGCCCCGCAATAATTCTGGAATCGTTATATGGATGAATAGGAGTTGCTCCAGTTTCGGTAACCACCTGTTTAAGTGTATTTTCACGAGCATCCAAACTGGCTTCACAAAAAGTAACTTCGGCGCCATAATTTTTTACAGCTTCCACTTTTACTTTGGGAGCATTTTCAGGCATTACAACGTAGGCTTTAATCCCCTTAATTTTAGCAGCTAATGCCAGTGCTTGTGCATGGTTTCCCGAAGAATGAGTAGCTACCCCCTGCATAGCATCAGTATCGGATAGGGTAAGAACAGCGTTTAAGGCTCCTCGAAATTTAAAAGCACCTACTTTTTGAAAGTTTTCACATTTAAATCGTATAAAAGCTTCTGCTCGTTTATTAACTTTGGCGCTGGTAAGAATCGGAGTACGATGTGCGTACGAAGAAATTATCTCGTGAGCGGCTCTAATGTCTGTGATGTCAGGTATTGAAAGTGTATCAATCATTGGTATCAAAATATTTGCGCCAAAATAAGCAGAATAGGGGATTGTATCCTGTTAAATGTCTTATATATATATATGAAATCTTATAACCAGGAGTTTTTGTTGCGTAAATTTGTTCTTTTTCTCACTACTTTATTTTTTGGATCAACCTATTCAATTGCACAAGATGCAATTAAGATCAAAAGAACTACTACACCGATTATTGTAGATGGTTTTATTGATGAACCTGCATGGGAAAGCGTAGAACCCTTTCCGATGGTACAATATGAACCTGTTTTTAAAGGAGAACTAAGTGAGAGAACAGAAGTTCGTGTTTTATATGACGACGAGTTTCTATACGTTTCTGCTAAAATGTTTACCGAAGATCCCTCTACTATAGCCGCAAATAGTTTATATAGAGATAAGTATAGCGGTGATGATGTTTTTGCAATAGTACTAGATCCGTTTAATGACGATCAGAATGGACTTAGATTTTTTACTACACCAGCGGGTGTACGATTCGATCAGTCAATATCTAATGATGCAAACAATATTGGTGGAAATAATCCTGTAAATGGAAGTTGGAATACTTTTTGGGACGCTGAAAGTACCATAAATGATGAAGGTTGGTTTTCTGAGATGAGAATTCCATTTTCAAGCATTGGCTTTCAAAGTAGTGATGGAGTAGCAGAGATGGGAATGATCTTGTATCGTTGGCTTTCTCATCATAATGAAAGGCATATTTACCCGGAAATTCCTCCGAACTGGGATGAAGGAAAGATCAAACCATCACAAGCTCAAGATATAATTATAACGGGCGCTGGTTCAAAAAAACCAGTTTACTTTACACCGTATGGTTTAGCCGGAGTTTCAAGATTCAATGAAATTAATAGTGATTCTTCTGCGTATTATTACAACGATGATATAAAAGCAGAACTGGGTTTTGATCTTAAGTATAATGTTACATCTAACCTTACTCTAGATGTAACCGTAAATACTGATTTTGCACAAGTCGAGGCGGATGATCAACAATTAAATTTAACTCGATTTTCTCTTTCATTTGACGAAAAGCGTCAATTTTTTCAACAGAGGTCAGGGCTTTTTGATTTTAATTACGGGAATACAAAGGTCTTTTATAGTCGACGCATTGGATTGGATAATTCAGGAAATCCGGTACGAATCTTAGGAGGAGTAAGGTTAACGGGGAAAGTGAATGATCTGGATGTGGGGTTTATAAATTTACAAACCGGGGAAAGCGACAACTTAGTTTCTGAAAACTTTAATGTCTTAAGATTAAAGAAGAGTGTAATTAATCCTAGCTCTTTTGTGGGTGGAATCTTTACAAGTAGAATTGGGGTGAACGGTAATACAAATATGGTTCTAGGTGTTGATGGAGATATTAACATTTTTGGTGATGATTATATCGAAGCCAGAATAAGTCAGACATATGACAGTTCTACTCCGGAAGCCAATCGTCATTCATTTGAAGACAATAGTATATTCAGGATCTCATGGCAAAGAAGAGCTTCAGTGGGGTGGTATTATAGGTTCTTCGTAAATCGTACCGGTTCAGAATTTAATCCCGGTATTGGGTTTATTAGAGCAGTGAACACATCTGACTATTTCTATAGATTAGGATATGGATGGCTTGCAGAAGAAAACTCTATTTTTAAGCAACATTCAGTAAACATTGGTAGCTACAGCATTCAGGAAAACAAAACGTTTGATCTAAGGAGTCGTTTTATTTCGATGGAATGGCAGACTGATTTTAAAACTCTTGGGACAATAGAAGCAGAAGCAAAACTAAACCAAGAATATTTACTCCCGAATGAAGACTTTGATTTAGTTGGTAAGATCTACATACCTGTAGATGATTATGATTTTTTTGAAGGGAAAATTTCTTACAGATCCCCCAATAGTAAACGAATAAGAACCAATTTTGGAATTGAATATGGAGACTTTTTTGATGGAAAAAGAACTCAGTTTGTATTTGAACCAAAGATCATAGCTAACATTCATTTCGAAATAGGTGGGAAATATCAAATTACGAAACTAAATTTTCCTAATGCACCTGGTAGAGATGTAGAAGATTTTACTGCTCACCTAGCTCAGCTTAAAGCTCAGTATGCTCTTAATAAAAAGCTATCTACTAGTGCTTTTGTACAGTATGGAAATATTGCAGAGTTGGCAGGCGTAAATGTACGCTTCAGATATAACTTCAGTGAGGGAAGAGATTTTTGGATTGTATTTAATGAGCAGTCATATACTATGAGAGACCAAAGAGACATAGGACTACCTCGACTACCTACATTGCAAAGCGGTTCAATTCTTATAAAATATAATCACACATTTATCTACTAGTTCATAGCAGAAAACATGAACAGCATATTTGAAGAAGTTCAGAGAAAAGTTTTTAAACGCTGTTCATTTCACATTTCTGAGTATGAACAAGAGCGTGAAAGCCAAGAGTATGAGGCTTGTAAATTTGAGTTGAATGGTCAGTTCATTATAAGTAGGAAAGCAAAAGTCACTCCTAAAAAGAGAGGGCAATTTGTAACATTCTGGAAGAGGAATAGATCAAGAGTGATAGAGCCGTATAGCGAAGATGATAAGGCTGATTACTTTGTAGTGAACATTATTTCTGAAGGGAGGCACGGCCAGTTTGTATTCCCGAAATCTTTACTTGTTCAAAAAGGAATTATTTCTAGCAAAAAGAAAGAAGGGAAGCGAGCTTTTCGTATTTATTCACCTTGGGATGAAGTGATAAGTTCACAAGCTAAGAAAACTCGGCAGTGGCAGATCGATTATTTTTACGAAATAAAGGAAGACATGGACGTTAAAAAAATCATTGAATTATATAATGCACAATGAAGTTTTCAGACTTTACTTTTTTACCAAGAAAAGAGAATCACTGAATTGTGTTTTTTATACCAGATAATAGAGATCGCCACCAATAGCCGAAAACACCCTTTCTTTTATCCCACTCGTAGTCTATTTCTTTAGGAGATATGTCATCTGTATTATCTTTGTTCAAACCGATAGTATTAGCGAGCAAAGTTTTAAATCTACTTCCTAAATTTTTATCATCGGTATCATCCCCACTTAAAAAAGTTAACTCTAAATCTTGGTAGTCTAGCAGTAAATTTCCTCGAGCACCTTCATCATCTGCCATAAAATCATATTCCATTGAATTAATGAAGCCGCTTTTTACATCTACAAAAGCTAAATGGAGTAGAGTACTATGAACAATTTTAGTATCGATTTCTTCAAGACTTCCCCAAACATGGTGAGTTTCATTTTCATCAAATAGTGGATAACGGACATTAAGATCTAACTTGGCAACATCCATAAATCGGGTACTTACCGACATGGCTAGAGTATCTTCATCAAAACCAGGATATCCGGGAGTATTAACATTCAAAATTGATCCTGTGATATCTTGAAAAAATACATTTCCAGGTTCTTCAGCTCCCTCTTTATGTTCGGTATAAGAGACATTGAAGTTATTAATGAGTACGGAATCGATTCCAATCTGTACACCAATCTTCTGAACATGCTCACCTAGAAGAGATCGGTATCCTATTGTAGACTTTGATGCGATGGTTTTATTTTTGAATACATTCAACGAGCCTTTCTCAACTTCAATGCTACTTGCGCTTAATCGGGGAATGTAGAGCGAGTCAATATTGACATCTCTAAATTTTATCATATCGATATCTAGATCAATACGATCTGTGGAATAGCCTTTTATTTTGGTGAACTCGTACCGAGGAAGAACAGGAATCAATGCTATATCTTTTATCAAGGCATTTTTCTCAGTTCTATTAAAAGAAAATTCTCCTACTTCAACTCTGTATAATTGTTCGTCAAGTCGCCACGTGAGCCCTTTTCCTGTAAGCACCAATTCTTTGAGAAATGGCAAGCGTGAACCATCTAAAACCTGGGGAATATCAACTTCAGTAGCCATTAAATTAAAATCTTCTAGCATAACTTCCGTTCTTCCGGAAGGCTCTACCAAGCGAGCGGTTCCATTTTTTACAATAAAGTCGAATTTAGAAAGCTCCAGTTCAGAAGTTGAAGAACTTGAATTTGAGTTTTGCTTAAAAGTATTGCCGCTTAAAGGTCTCGAGTATATTTCAATGTCTGGGGCTTCAATCAGAATGGTCTTAAAACTTATAAACTGGTCAAATAGCAATGACCACCACTGTATACCTTTTATTTGTATAGAATTCGCATAAACAGACTTAATAGCTTCAGACTCATTTGAGGGCATAAGAGTGAGTGAGTCAGCTGAAATTGAGCGTTTCCAAAATGATATATCCAGCTCATCTAATACAACTGAATAAGTACTATCAGTTTGTATCAGCACTTGTTTTTCTAATTCAGATTTAAGCCGGTCTTCAAATAGGTTAGGAAAAAAGATGCCAACTGCAATAATTGCAACCAAAACAAATAGTACTGTACCGCTAATCCATTTTTTCATGTGCCTATATTTTTAATGACTCAACATATAAAAATTTTGGCTTATCAAAGTGAGATTTAACCGCATTTTACGCCTAGTTTTTGTAGAATTAGAACAAATATAAATTAACTACGCTATGAAAAAAACTACGCTACTTTTATTATTTATCTTTTGTTCATTATCTGTGTCAGCGCAGATTCAAGAAGCGATAGATCGGTTCGATTTTGATACAAATGTAAGTTATGACTCTTCGATTCCATCGCCGGCAGATTTTTTAGGGTATGAATTGGGTGAGGAGTATACATTCCATCACCAGATCATGGATTATTTTAAGGAGTTGAGTGAACTTTCAGATAAGATCACATTTCATGAGTATGCCAAGACATATGAAAACCGATCTGTTAATTATGCGATAATCACATCCGAAGCAAACCATTCTAATTTAGATGAGATCAAGGCAAACAATCTAAAGATTGCCAATAACCCGAGTTCAGCTAATATTGGAGACGAGCCGGTTATTGTATGGATGAGTTATAATGTTCATGGAAACGAAGCTTCTAGTAGTGAAGCAGCTATGCAAACAGCTTACCGATTGGTTGCCGGAACTGATTCAGAAACAAGTGAATGGTTAGATAAATCAGTAATAATTATAGACCCAATGATCAACCCTGATGGGCGTGATCGTTATGTATATTGGTATAAGAGTAGTCAGGCAAATGTATTAAATACGGAAGCCAATGATTTAGAACATGACGAGATTTGGCCGGGTGGTAGAACAAATCACTACTGGTTTGATTTGAACAGAGATTGGACATGGTTAGTGCATCCGGAATCAAGAGGTAGAATTAATGTATACCAACAATGGATGCCTCAAGTTCATATTGATTTTCATGAGCAAGGCTTCAATAACAACTATTTCACCATGCCTGGTACAACGCCAAGAAATCATGAGCTTCCTGCTGACTATGAAAAGTGGGCAGATGTTTTTGGACGCGGAGCTATTGCCGAATTTGATAAGGCACAAGTAAATTTTGCGACACGTGAGAGTTTTGATTTCTTTTATCCTGGATATGGTTCTTCTTACCCAAGTATAATGGGTGGTATCGGTATGTTAGCTGAACAAGGCGGACATAGCAGAGGTGGACGAGCAGTTGAAACTAATGATGGCTTCGTGCTTACTCTGCGTCAACGAGTTTTTGATCATTACAAAAACGGGATCTCTATTGTAAAAACGTCAGTTGATAATAGAGGAACGTTGCTCGAGTACTTCAAGGATGCAAGATCACAAACGACACAGAAAGGGAATACTAAGGCATATATCCTGCCAAATAATTCTAATGACTATACATATGACCTTGTTAACATAATGTTGAAGCAAGGCGTACAAGTTGGGCAAGCAACAGAGAGCTTTTCAGTAAGAAATGCTTTCGATTATTGGGATGGGAAGTCTTCATCAAGAGAATTTAATGAAGGTGATTTTATCATAAAGACGAATCAACCGGCGCACTTGTTTATTAATACGCTAATGAGAAGACAGCTTGAGATCAGAGATTCCGTAATGTACGATATGAGTACATGGTCGGCACCTTTAGCGTATAACCTAGATGCTGCATGGACAACTAGTGATGTAAATGTAAATACTACACAACTAGAAGAAACATTGATTCACCCTAATGGTGTGATGAATGGCAATGCCAGTTATGGATATGTAATTGATTGGGAGCAGAGAAATGCACCCAAAGCTCTTGCTCAGTTATGGAAACTTGGATATAAAGTTCGTTCCTCAGAAAAAGGGTTTTCGAAAGGAGATCAAAAATACTCAAGAGGTAGTTTAGTAATTCTGTTGGGTAGAAATCGCCATAAAGGAAATGATATCCATTCCGATATGAGAGAAGTAGCAGAGTACGCCGATGTAAATGTTGTTGGTTTTAATACGGGAAGAATGGATGAAGGAAGTGATTTAGGTTCTCAGAATATGAGACCATTGGAACAGCCTAAAGTTGCAATGATAATCGATTCAGGGTTTAGCTCTTATACAGCAGGACAAATGTGGTTCTTATTCGATCAATGGACAGAGTTTGGTATAGATAGAATTCGTTCAGGAAGCTTCGGTCGTATCAACCTAACTGATTATGATGTGATCCTTCTACCAAATGGTTACGGACTTAACGGTACTTTTAGTGAGAATACCAGAAATCAGATAAAAAGCTGGGTTAGAAATGGAGGGACTTTAGTTGCAGCCGAAGGAGCTGCTAGTTGGATCACCAAAAACCAATCTGGGATGGCTTCTGTTGAACTTTATGAGGCGAAGAATGATGAGAATAAAGAAAGTAAAATTGATCCTGAGTCTTATACTAAATATGAAGACCGCAGTGATTCTAGTGGTTTAAAGCGAATTCCTGGTTCTGCGTTTAAAGGCATGATCGATAATTCTCACCCATTGGCATTCGGAATGAAGGATAAAGTGTACTCGCTTAAATTTAGCTCTAATGCTATTAAACCTGATCCATCGTTTAGCACAGTCGGCTATTATGTTAAGGATGCTGATGAAGTGCTGGCATCGGGCTATGCATCGGAAGAAAATAAAGAAAAAGCAGCGGGAATGGCCTTTGCCGGAGTTCAAGGACTAGGTAGAGGAAATGTCGTGTTCTTAATGGATAACACTCAATACAGAATGTTCTGGGTTGGGCCTGCAAGAATGGTTCAAAATGCTGTTATGATCATGCCAGGATTCTGATCAAAAAATCATATTTGTTATGAAATGAGATCCCGAGTAAATACTCGGGATTTTTTATTTCCCATCCTTTTTATTTTGATGAGGGTAATCAAGCTTACAAAGGTTACAAATTAACAAAGCATCCTTTTTTAGTAATCTGATTCCAGTCAGGTTTTTTTCAGTATAAGCCTGAATCCAGCCCTTTTTCTCTTCAATGTTATTTGTATCAATTCCTTCCGCCATCATAGCTTCATGGAATTCACCTTCATATTCTAATCGACCCCAACAATTTGGGCAAAAACCTTCGGGTGCATCTACCTCTTCATTATTCGATTTTTGGATAAAAAATTCTTTAATGTTTTCTGCTAGATCCATTTTCTTAATTTTTGATTGTTCTTTTTAAACTTTTCGGCAATAGTTTTGCTAATCGGATAACAACCTAATTGTGATCAAAAGTAACTTTTTTGAAACCGCTCAAAGTGGCACGTATATCCATTAGGGTTTTTAACTAAATAGTCTTGATGTTCAGGTTCTGCATCCCAAAACTTTGTATATGGTTCTAAGGTTGTAGCTACTTTTTGTTCCCATTTCCCTGATTCATTTACAACTTGAATAACTTCTTCAGCTATCTTTTTTTCTTCTTCATTTTGATAAAAAATAGCGGAGCGGTAGCTGGATCCAATGTCATTTCCTTGGCGGTCAACAGTAGTTGGGTCATGCATTCTAAAAAAATAATCTAAAATATTTTTAAAAGAAGTCTTACTTGGGTCGTAAGTGATTTCAATTCCTTCGGCATGTCCGGGATGATTCCTATATGTTGGATTATCATTTTCTCCACCAATGTAACCAACTTCCGTATCCTCTATACCTTCTCTCTTTCTGAAAAGATCTTCCATTCCCCAAAAACAACCACCGGCTATATAAGCTTTTTTCAAATTTTCCATGTTAATCTATTAAACGAAATTATAGGTTCTATTAACTCAAAATTACTGAGTTTTTAACTTCTATAATACATTAAACATTTATCACCGCTGAAAGTTTCTAAATAGAAACTAAATAATACTTATTCTAACTTTCTTAGTTTTAAGCCTTTTGTTGTCGATCAATTTTAAGACTTGATCCACCTTATCTGCTTTAACAGCAGCAAATGCAGATTCCTGTTTGAGTTCAATATCCCCCAATTCACCCTTTTTAAGCTTACCCTCTTTAAAAAAGAATCCTGCAATATCACCCTTAGAAATTTTATCTCTTCTGCCACCTGAAATATAGAGCGTTTTCCATTCGGTAGTAGGAAGAGCACGAGAGGTATTTAGTTCCTCAACACCATCAGGCTTAATGAAAGGAGGGAGAGCTTCTTCACTCCATTTAAGAACATAAGCAACACCGTCAGAGTGCATACGTGCAGTTCGTCCATTTCTATGAGTGAATTCTTCTGCTTTTAGAGGAAGATGATAATGAACAATAAAATCCATTTCGGGGACATCTATTCCACGAGCAGCCAAGTCGGTTGCGATTAATAAACGATGGGTTCCGTTTCTGAATTTGATGAGCGCGTTTTCTCTGTCATTTTGCTCCAGTCCACCATAAAAGCATCCATGAGGAATCTTTTCGAAATTAAGAAAATCACTTACTCGTTGAATAGAGTCTTTGAAATTACAGAATATCAAACCCTGTTTGTCTCCAATATGTTTAAGAAGCTGAACAAGGACATCGAGCTTATCTTTGGATTCTGAAACAACCGTTTTGATAGTAAGGTCGGGTTTGTCGGTATTTAAAAAATCAACGGTTTTACCATCTTTGAATCCAACAAATTCAGGGATCTCTATGCCTTTGGTGGCTGAGGTCAGCACTTTCTTCTTTACCTGAGGTAATGCTTCTATGATCTCAGTCATATCAGCTTCAAATCCAATTTCTAACGACTTATCAAACTCATCTAATACTAAGGCTCTAATATCATTCACTTCGAATGTCTCACGGCGAAGATGGTCAGCAATTCGACCGGGAGTACCTATCAAAATAGCAGGAGGGGTTTCCAGCTCTTGTCGATCTTTAGAGAAAGATTGCCCACCATAAAATGCATTGATCTTATAACCTGTTCCCATTTCACGGGCAACTTGTTCGATCTGTATGGCAAGTTCTCTAGATGGTACTAAGATCAAAGCTTGAATGTTTTCACAATCAACATCTAATCCTTCAATGATTGGTAATAAAAATGCGAGTGTTTTCCCTGTTCCGGTTGGGGAGAGAAGCACTACATTAGGGTTAGAATGGATTGCGAATTTGGCTTCTTCCTGCATAGAATTGAGTTCTTTAATGCCCAATTTATCAAGGATAGCGCGTTGGTTTTTTATAGGAGATATCATACCACAAACTATGACATTTAAAGGAAAGAAATGGGCGAGGAAAACTGAATACTGAACAAGGAATACTGAATTTCTAATTCGGGGAAATCTTCAAATTATATACCAAAGAATTAGACACTCTTGTAGATGCTAAATAATTTATTGACGAAATTTGGCCTTGGAATCAGAAATGGGGAAAGTGAGTACGTTCAGAAGCGTAAGCAAGATGTCACTCAGGCTAGATTGTGAATGCTTTAACAACAGTACGAAGACCTTTGACATCTTGTAGCGGATGAACAGCGAACCCCGGTTCTGATTCTTAGCCTTGACTTTTTGTTACTTTTGGGTCAAGCCAAAAGTAGGTAGACTTGTGCTTAATAAGCCTTTCTATAGGATTGAGTTTTTTGGTTCACCAATAATTCTAAGTGACTAAGAGAATTACCCAGCATCTAAAGGAATACCCCTGTGTTTCTTTAAAAAACTAAACCCCAAATTGTGTAAGATGATGATTCAAATGTTTATAGAATAGGTTATTCCACTCATCCCCTGTTAAAACACCAAATGAAACATATTCAGTATTATGAAAGTGTTCTTTCCCTAGTTTTTGAGTCTTTCGGATATATTCTATTAACCTTTCTTTTTCCTTATTAAAATCACGCTCATCAATAATTTTGAATTCTGGAGCTGTGGGAGTATTTCTTTTATACGGCTTTTCGTTTACTACTGCATTTTTTACAAATGTTTTTAGTAGAAATTTTTTTAATGCACTCGGTTTTGGATGATTGGGATCGTAAGCTTTTTCAAACATAATATTTAGATGAGCTAGCATCTGGCCCACATTCATTTTACCCCAATCAGGAGTAGTGTCTGAACTGAGTTGCTCAATACGATTGATGGTTTCTTCTGAAACTTCTGGAGAGAATATATTCTTCATAGCATTTTGTGAATTGATCGTAGAATAGAATGTCGAATAAATCTAATTCAAATAAAAAAGTCTCGCCAATTAATTTTGGCGAGACTTTGAATGCTAGAAATTAGCTGTTAATGACAGAATAAAATTTCTGCCCGGACCGGATAAACCCGAACTATAAGGACGGTATCTTTGATCTGTTATATTTTCGAGTCCGGCTTGAACTGAAAATACATTAGTCAGCTTATAATTAGCTTTTAGGTTAAGCGTATACCATGCTGGAGAATAGGTGTCACCGTTATCATCTAAGGCATAGATTTCGGTTTTTCCTTGTTCGCTAACCGCGAGATCTTCGTGAGCTCGTTCACCTTGATAAATGGCGGAGAATTCAAGATCAAGCTTAGAAGCATCAAAAGTAATTTTTGAGATCCCAAACCACGGTGCGGCATGTCGTGATGAACTGGTTGTACCATCATCAAGTTCTTCTTCTCCTTTTTGATAGTTGAATTTCGAAGAGAATCCAAATCCAGATATCAGCTTACCTTCAATACCAAGCTGTATTCCATAAACTTCGGCAGTAGCAGCATTCTGGATTGCTTGTACTTGGCTTAATGTGCCATCGTACATGATCTGACTTTGCCCATTAAGAGTAAAATCTCTGCGAACAAGTGCATTATCCAAAATGGTATAATAACCTGTTGCGTCGATCTTGATCATATCACTAAATATTTTAGCAATACCAAGATCTGCATTGTAAGCATACTCAGGATCTAGATCAGGATTAGGTACTACAACCGAACCTGGTTCTGAATCGAAGATCTTACCAACATCGTCCACATTCGGAGATCGGAATGCGGTAGCTATATTGGTGCTTATAGTGAGATCATCTTGAGGGTGAAATACAAACCCCAGGCTTCCAGTTAAAGCTCCGTTATTCAGATTAGCTTCTGAAAATGGAAATGGATAAAAAGTATTATCGAAAGTAGCATCTAAGATAATTTGATTATATCTGATTCCACTTTGGATTAAAAACTTTTCCGAGAATTTATACTGATCATTCAAGAATACAGCTATTGATTGCCATTCAGATTGTGGGTAACGAGAAGGACCGGGAACACGTATATCAGTGTTTATGTTCTCATCAATACCTGTTGAAGTTACATCATTAAGCACATACTCAAAGCCATAGAAAAGTTTGTTTTTTGAACTTGTAGATTTAGCAAAATCAATATTTACTGAATAAGCCTCTACTTCTTCAATACGAATACTACGCATATCATCATTCAAAGAACGGTCAATTCGACTTTCTTCAAATGACTGCTGAGCTAATCGAACCGTGAGGTGATCGTACAAAAGGGTATTGTTTGTATAATCGAGACTCAAATTGTTCATTAACCACTTTTGAGGTCCATAACTCCATTCGGCGTACCTAGGGAGTCCAGCTCTCATTCTATTATGGCGGTCATAACGACCATATTCAGAAGTTTCTGAATAATGGAATCCATATTGAATATCCCAAGCTGTATTTGGCTTATAACGCAGCTTTTGCATCATGTTTATTTGTGAATAGCCCGAAGGATTTTGAACTAGAGGATCATCACTAGTTATAACTACATCTACGCCATCCTGCCTTTCAATGTAGTATGGTTTTATGTAGTCATCAGGACCATTGCTGCCCATTCTAAGATCTCCATAGTCATTAGTACTTATGCTGGTAACAAAAGCCCATTTTTTCCATCCGGCATTCACATCAAAATGAAAGGTCTTTTCATTATTTGCTGATGAATACCTTGATGAAGCTTTTCCTGTTACTAAAACCTCATCTGTCAACGACAATTGTGGAGTTAGTGTTCGAAAACTCATAACACCGCCAATAGCGTCACTCCCATAGAGAACAGAACCGGGTCCAAATAAAACCTCCGTTTGTTCTATGGCGTAAGGGTCCAGAGAAATTACATTTTGGATGTTACCACCTCTGAATATGGCAGTATTCATTCTAACCCCATCAATAGAATAGAGTAAACGGTTTGTAGCAAACCCTCTGATCATGGGACTTCCACCACCTTGTTGGCTCTTTTGAACAAAAACCTCACCTGAAACGCTGAGAAGATCAGCCGCGGTTTGAGGATTTTGAAGTGCCACTTGTTGTGGAATGATGGTTTTAATTTTAGAAGGTACATCTGCGGATGATTGCAACCATCTTGTACCTGATACCACCAATTCATCCATATCGATAGCAGAAGGATCTAAAGCAAGTTCGAACTGATCTTGTTCCAGCTCAGAATAGTTTGTTGTAACGGTTTTGTAGCCGAGGTGTCTGATATATATGAGATCCGTATCTGCGAAAGCAGAAATATCTGCTTGCCCTTTTACATTGGTAATTGCGTAAATATTCGGATTATCACTATACAGATTCACCTGAGTTAATGGTTCACCGGTAACCATATCAGTAACAGTTATAGTTTGAGCGTGTACATAAAAAGATACACCCAACCACAACCATAGCGTGAAGAGTTTCTTCATAATGTTGTGTTTAGTTAAAAAATCGATTTTTTAGATATAACGAACCAATGCTCCATAAAGTGGAACTGGTTACGTTTCTTTATTTTTTAACCAAATTTGGGAGGTGGAGAGGGCGGGGGATATGATGGTGATAGTAGGTTATAGTTTACTTTTGAGAAAACTATTTTCCCCTCTTCAGCTGGTAAAGAGAGGCCTTCTTCATGTTCTAAGAAATAGATCGAACGGAAATCTACTTTAAGTTGAGTCCGTTGTTTAGTTGAATTCTTTTTAATGCCTAAAGCATTTGCGAGAATGTCTCCGTAACTCTTTTTGAGCTCTGTTTCTTCCACATCCCAATAAACCAAGTAAAAAACTGAATCTTCAGAAACTTCTGTTTCTACGATATCATACATCTGATGATTGTATTCAAATTCTCGTGAATGCTCCCACCTTAAAAGAGTTTCTGTCTCTTCGTGCGTAAACTTTAATAGAACTAACTCACTTTTTTCTACTCTATCTTCAATATGCTCTGCTACTTCTTGCCGAATGATATTTGTTTTGTGATGAAAGGCGAAGTATGTAAAAAAGATCGGAGCTATTAACGAAAAGCAAAACACAATACAGATAAGCTTCTTCATGAGAGGAGTTCTCAGCGAAAGAGATCTCATGATCTTATATGAAGTATTATGTGATAGCTTGGAATTCATTTATCCAACAATAGTAAGATAATTTATATAAGTAGCCAATGTATACTCATTATTCATGTTTCGACTTTAGCTCATCTTTACGCTTTTTGTTTTTTCTTTTAGAGATAATAGGAACAAAGAATAAATACATTCCGGTAATCCATAGTACAGTAACTATTATTGCTGATGGAAGAAACACCCATAATTTAACAGAATCATGGAACCAAGAACCATCATGTAAAGCTTCTATGATATCAGTTCGTCTATATTCTACCTGTAGTATATCTCCGGATTTTGTGTCAATTTGAATTTCCCATCCCTCAACACCACGTACTTTTACTAGTCCTATATCAGGACGAACATCTAAACGATCTACATCTGACCAGCTTTTAATCCCTGCTTCTTCTACTGTCGAGGAAATAGCTATTATATCATCGAAAGTAATTTCAAGATCTGTAGACACACCTTCTTGAGTGGGAGGTTGAATCCAACTAAACTCTTTTTTAACCTGTAGTAATAAGCCGGAAATCAATACTATCAAAAAGGGGATAGCAATTATAATGGATCCCCATTTATGAATTTTCCGACTATCTCTTCGCGCGTGCCATCCCATATCTAAATTCTATTATAATAATTAGTAATCAAGACCAGGCTGAGTGATTTCAAAATTTCCCTTTTGCTTTGCAGCATCAACCATATTTTGAACGTCTTTCAGTAATTGTTTGGCATCGTACACAATTCCATCTTTAATAGTGTATAAAATTCCTCCATGTCGCTCAACTTTATTCTCGTCATTAACAAAAACAGCACCTGTACCATAAAGAACCTTAAGATTAGCCATAGGGTTAGCATCTACAATAACCATATCGGCAAGTTTACCAACTTCAATAGTTCCGAGTTCATGATCTCTACCTAGAACTTCTGCTCCCTTTAATGAAGCTGATTGAAAGATTTCTAGAGGGTGGAATCCTGCTTCACGCATCATTTCCATTTCCTGGATGTAACCAAATCCATAAAGCTTATAAATGTATCCGGCATCAGAACCTAGCGTAACTCGTCCACCACGGTTTTTATATTCGTTGATAAACTCCATCCATAAACGATAGTTTTTTTTCCATTCTACTTCTTGTTCCGTTCCCCAATCTAACCAATAAGAACCGTGTGACATTTTACTTGGCTCGTAATATCTCCATAGAGACGGAAGTGTATACTTCTCATGCCATTCAGCTCTTCTTTGAGCCATTAGATCACGGCTTGCTTCATAAATGGTCATGGTTGGATTCATAGTGAAGTCTAACTCTATCATCTCATCCATAACCGCATTCCATTTATCCGAATACGGAGCAGCTGCTTGTTCCCATAGTTTCCCCGCTTCTTCAAAACGATGTTGTTCATTGTTATAGTTGTAATCAAGTGGATAATCCTGAACTACTCGGTCTTCAAACATAGCTTCAGGTAATCCATACCAGTGAGTTAAACTAGTTAATCCCAAACGAGCCGAAGTTAACGCATCATTATAAACCACTCTAGTTTGGGCATGGTGTGTCATAGTACCTAAACCTAATTTGTTCGCCTCATCAATTGCAGCAGCATATACTTCAGGAGAAGCGCCAAAGAATTTAATACCATCAGCTCCTGCTTTGTGGATCATTTGAACCCATTCTCGAGCTTGTTTCGTTGTAGTTATTTCTTGTTCTGCCCCCATTCCGAATCCAATCCAAGCAGAAATCCTTGGTGCAGTAATCTCGTTTTTCTTACTCATTTCACGATGTCTTATGGTCCAGTCCATACCGTTGAAAGAGCCGGGTTCGCGGATGCTTGTAATTCCGTGAGCTAGCCAAAGCTTATATACGTATTCAGGAGTAGTACCTTGGGCACCACCACCTGTATGTGCGTGCATATCAAAAAAGCCGGGCAGCAAGTACATTCCTTCGGCATCAATTTCTCTGTCATTTGCTCCTGCTTTTGGTCTTCTATTCTCGTTGATTGGTAATCCGGGAAAACCTACAGTAACAATGCTAGCTATTTTATTTCCTTCAACTACAATATCAACAGGTCCAGTTGCGGGCGATCCTGTACCGTCAATCATATTGACGCCTCGAATAATCAAACGATCATAAGGTCCGTCACCATCTGTACGCTTAGGTGCGTCGCTCATTTGAGCAAAAATAGGTGTTGAAATCAGTATGAATAAAAGTATCTGGACTATTTTTTTCATTGAAGTAAATGTTGGGCTAAAATTATTATTTGGAACTGAGAAGCTTCTGCAAGTTCCATTATCTTAAGCTAAACAAACCAGCATAAAGCGATAGTAAAAATTAGTTACAGAAGTAAAGCTCCTTCATGTTTAAGTAACCATTCTTTTCGGTCCATTCCACCAGCATAACCTACTAATTTATTATCAGAGCCAATTACCCGATGACAAGGAATAACAACAGCTATGGGGTTTTTCCCATTGGCTGAACCTACTGCTTGGGAGTAGTTTTTATCGCCAAGATTAGTGGCAATTTTACCATACGAAGTGGTAGTGCCAGAAGGTATGTTTGAAAGTTGTTTCCAAACTTTGCGTTCAAACTCGGTTCCTTCAGCTATAAGAGGGAGATCAAATTGAATTCTGGTTCCTTCAAAATATTCACGCAATTGAGTTCGGGCTGATTCAGTATGAATATCGGGATCTTCAGGTCCGTTAAAATCCATGAATTTGATGCTAGTAATCCCACTTCCATTTGAAAGGATTCTAAGGTAACCAATAGGTGTTTCTAAGTAGCTGACAAAAGTCATAGCGTCAATTATTAAAGATGTTAAGCGAACCTGTTCGGTCGAACGTATAGTTTGATGTATCGAAAAAAGGCAGGGTAGCATCAAAATTTGTACTACCCGATATTGAATAATCTAATGGTTTATTACTACTTAATAATTGATATGCAGATCTGCCTAATTCTATCAAGTTGAAAGATACCGGAACTGTTATCGTATTTGATCCTTTTTTAGAAACATCAATAGCAGATGAGGTCATTCCTGAAACAGATTTTAATCCATTTATATCAACTTTGTAATCGAGCTTATTTAAAGTAACACCGAAATTATTTGGGTTATCAATATTGAGCTGCAACTCTAGTTCTGCTTTAGTAAAACTTAGGTTTTTAACAGATAAACGAGGGGCTGAAATTTTTGGTGGTTTAACAATGGGAAATGTACCGGATTTTTTTACAGGGATTTCAGTTAGTCCCAGAACAGGGAGTTTAGCCGCTATTATTGCGTCTAACTCATATGCTGTTTCATCCTTTTCTTTAATAGAACTGAAAGTCTGGTACAATTCATTAAAAGTGAAACTGACAGGAATTTGTATAGTACTAGTTGCAGTAGATTTAATTTCAGTAGTTAAGGGCTGATCTCCTTTTACGAAGGAATTGTTGTCTACAAGAAAATCAAAATTGTAAGAGTCTAGGTTTATCGAGACAGCATTAGGGTTTTCAATATCTATATCAAACGTTAGTTCAATGTCTTGAAGTGAAATATTTGAAACTTGTACATCACTGATTGATAGCGAAGGCTTTTTGATTGATGCGATATCCTTAATAGCAGAACAGCTACTTGTTAGGAAAATAAATGCTATCAGTAACGGTGTGTTTCTAATAAAAGTCATAGAATAATTTTAGAATAAATTAGGATGATTAGCTCAAGAAAAAAATTTTAAAAACTTTTGTAACAAAGTGGTGACACCGACCTCTTGATTCTGCTTAAGGGGAAAAGAATATGGCAATTTACCCTAGATTCTTATAGACCCTTTTTTTGAAACCTAATAAGACCTCGATTTTGAACTATCGAGGTCTTTTTTATATCAAAAATATATACGGTAAAGTAAGCTCACATTTCTCCCTGGTTCGGGGCGAAGATCTTTTATTCTTGAAAGGTGATTGTAATATTCTTCATTAAATACATTATTCACATTAAGAGAAAAAGTGTGTAATAAGTTTTTGCTACTGAAGCGGTATTGAGCAAACAAGCCAGTCAAGAAATAAGACTCAGTAGGGGTTTCAAATTCACCCGTTCTATTTTGTTCTGATGCGAAAGTAAATCGAGATCCAATTTCTAAACCATCCTTAGCATATTTTAGGGATGATTTAGCTTTAAATGGAGGGATTTGAGGCAAAGGTCTGGTTCCCGGATTGTTACCATTTGTATCGACGGTATCTTGTTCACCAATAGTGTAACTAGCTGACACATTTACTACAAAATTGTTAAAGATCTGAGTCTCGGCTGATGCTTCAAAACCATAAAGTTTAGCTTCTGTTCCTACAAATTGATAGTTATTGAGTGTTGGGAAATTATTATTAGTCTGGCCAGTGTTTTTAGCATAATTAAAATTCGAAAAATCATTGTGATATAGCGCTAATCTTAAAGCTGAATTCTGACCTTGCCAGCGCGTAAAAATTTCTTTCGCAAGACTTCTTTCAGGTTCTAGTTCAGGATTACCGATCTCAAAACTGAATGAAGCTAGGTGCGGTCCTTCCGAATATAATTCCTCGAGGGAAGGAGCACGAAAAGAATGAAGTAAAATAGATCCAATTGAAAATCCTTTTCCTATATCATAGGTTAAATTTAATGAACTCGAGAGTGCATAAAAGTCTCTAGCACGGATATTACCAATATCGGAATTTGGATCATCCTGCTTTGGTTTATTTTGGACGTAATCAAAGCGGACACCGGTTTCAACACTTAGCGCGTTTACATCGAACTCTTCGATAATAAAAGTACCTAGTTTATAACTGTTGGCGTCTGGTGTATTAGCACCACGAACAGCATAATCTTCAACTTCTCCCCACACTCCAACTTTACCGTTCCTCAAGAACCCTAAGTCCCCATGAGTTGCATTTATTTGCGAAGAAGTTGTAACCAAACCAAATTCAGTACCAATCGAACTTGTAGATTCAAATTCTTTATGGTTGTAGTTATTTATACTAAAATCAGCTTCAATTATTTTAAATAGTGTACTTTTAGGTAGATATTCTCCTTTTAACGCATAATTGAATTTTTGCATTTCTATATCAACACCACTTGGGTGACCATTTGGATCAGGGGGGATTCCATAATTGTTCAAATAGGTGCTGAAAGATCCACCAATATAACCCCAGTTTTTTACATAACTGAGACCGACCGCGGTATTGCCGGTTTTATATTGAGTGTTTTCAATATCTCCTTTTGGAGTCTTAGTATCGCCACCTGCTTTACCACTGATGTTTGTATTCAAAACAAAATTATTAACAGGAACGGAGAAGTCAAAAGCAGCAGAGCCACTTCTACTTACACTTTGCCCTGCTAGCGTACCGGATCCATTAAATGCATTTGGAAGGGTCGGAGAAATTAAATTATTTACCACATTGATAATTCCCCCAATAGCATTAGCTCCAAATTCCAAAGCAGCAGCACCTTTGGCTAATTGAATTTCTGAACTGGCAATTGGGTCGACTGAAACAGCATGATCTGCGGATTGATTGGATACATCTCCGGTAGATAAGCCATCTTGTAATATTGTTACTCTTTCATCTCCTAAACCACGAATTACAGGTCTAGATGTGGTATTTCCCAAAGATCTTTGGTCGATGCCGGGTAAGTTGGATAAAGTATTCGCTAATGTAGTTCCTAAATTTCGCCTTAAGCTACCACCAGAAACAGATTCCGATATATGACCGATGCTAGAGCCTGTTAGCTCATTATTTTTTCCAATAACTTCAATTGTTTCAGTAGTAAGTAAGGTGGGGGTTAATTCAATATCTAAGGTTAAGTTTCCAGAGACTTCAATTTCCTTTTTTTGAATTTTGTACCCTATTCTATGAATACTTACTGTAAAAGTACCTTCCGGTATATTCTTTAGTTCAAATACACCTTCATTATTTGAAGCAGTGGTTCTATTTAATTCTTCTAAGTGAACGTAAGCGAAAGGTACAGTCTCGCGACTTTCCTTATCTATAATTACGCCCGAAATTAAAAAAGAACCCTCCTCGGAATTATTGGGAGTCCCAATAACTGTTCCAAGAAGGGCTATATAGATTAATAAAACACTCATTGCTTAGTTGCAGGAGCTTCTACATGAACATGGATTCCTTTGGTATCGAAATCAGAGTGGTCATTATGAAAAAGCTGCAGAGTCATCTCAGTGATTCCTTCGGCTTCAGCATGAAGATGAAAACTCCATTTGCCATCTTCGGCATGTTGTTCAAACTCAGCGATACCGTCATCTTCAAAGACGGCGTTTAAGCTATATTCAGGTTCATCTGGCTGAAACTCATCTCCATCATCATCTAAGAAATAAATTGTAATAAGTGATGTTTCCTGGCCTGGTTCTAATTCAAACTCACCAGTAATATCTCCTCCAGGTAATTGCTCAACAACTGTTTGTCCGTTCATTTTTAAACGAATCCCTTCAGGATCAGAGTGATGATCTTCTTCTGAACTAGTTGAGTTGCTACATGCAGCAAATGTTCCGGTTAAAATAATAGCGTAAAGTGCAGCTTTAGCCGCATAAATAAATGATTTTTTCATGGCTTAAAATGAATTTTGAAAAATTATAGGTAATAAAAAGTTGCTCAGAATATGAGCGGGGTAGGATTTAAGCCAAAAAAGGAGGGGATCGACCAGATAGAGATGGAATGAAAGCTTCTAAAGCTTGCTCAGATGTTTCAAAAAGGAAACGGTCTGTAGTTGTTAGAATAAGTTCTGACTCAGAAGTAAACAGAAAGTAATCATCTGAAACAAGCGTAGAGATAGGGCAATACACTTCATATTCAACTATATGAGCTTCATTCGCGTGGTCTAAACACTCTAGCCCTTCGCTATGGTAGTGTGCCATAGAGCTGAAAAGTCCACTTATCGCTAGTAAGGCGAAGAGGAAAGAATATCTATTGAGCTTTAGTTTCATAAATGTATATAGTATTACACTACTACAAAGTTACAATTTCGTGAAGTTTAATTCTATGTGAATGGTATCTTTATTTAGATTATTACAAATTGATACAAAATAGACAACTATGGCAGAATTTTTCGAAATAGCGAAAGAGTGGTTTTTAGGACTTGGTGAACAATATGGAGTAAATCCCATTATTTTTGGTTCAATATATGTTGGTGCGATTCCCTTTTTTACTCTTTCACTTGGTTGGTTAGTTAAGAACTATAGAAAGGGTAAATCTATTGTGTTGCCAGCATTGAGTACTACTTTGTTTTTTATTTCAGCTTATCTATATCTAATAATTGCAGGTAAAAATGTTCCGTGGTGGGTATACGCTGTAGTGGTTTTGTTAGTAGTAGGTGGGGGGTATTCCACAATTAAGAAAATAAGATCAAAAGTAGATGACACAGAGGGAGAAGGAGATAGCGGGAGCTTTGAGTTCGATAGTGTTGTAATAGGTGGTGGTTCTGCCGGATTAACAGCTTCAGGTATTTGTGCTAATTTTGGGGCTAAAACGATGATGATAGAAAGGCATCGACTAGGTGGGGATTGTACTTGGACCGGATGTGTGCCTAGTAAAATACTACTGAAGGCAGGAAAAGTAGCGCAACAGGTTAGAGATGCCGGTAAGTATGGACTAATAGATGGAAAGCCTGAAGTCGACTTTAAGAAGGTAATAAAGCACGTACACGAAATTCGAGATGAAGTTTATGAAGATGCTGACCGACCTGAGATCTATGAAGAAATGGGTATAGAAGTAGTTGAAGGAGATGCTTCTTTTATAGATGCTCACACCATTGAAATCAAATTGAGTGATGGTGAGACAAGGAAAGTAACCTCTAGATTCTTTTTTATTGCTGCCGGTGGGAGTGCATTTGTGCCTCCGATTGATGGAATAGATACCGTTGATCATCTGACAAATGATAGTTTATTTGAAATTGAAGACTTGCCTAAAGAACTGATCATTATTGGCGGTGGACCAATTGGTACTGAAATGAGTCAGGCATTTACAAACTTGGGCAGCAAGGTGACGGTTATTGATATGGCTCCTAGAATTATGATGAATGACGATGAAGAGTTGACTCAGATTTTATTTGAGGAATTGAAAAATCAAGGTGTTAATTATGAGCTCAATGCCTCTGTTAAGTCTGTTTCTCAAAATGAAGGAAGTGTTAGTGTTAAAATTGAGATAGATGGAAAAGAGAAATCGATATCTGGAGATAAGTTATTGATGGCTACCGGGAGAAAGCCAAATATTGAAGGACTCGGCTTAGACAAAGCGGGTATTGAATACAGTAAGAAGGGGATTAAAATAAATAACTCCTGTAGAACTAATAAAAAGAACATCTATGCTATAGGTGACATTTCGAGTAAATATCAGTTTACACACATGAGTGAGCATATGGCAAAAGTAGCTACCTCAAGAGCTTTATTGAAAATTCCAATGAAGATGGATGTGAAACACATAACATGGGCAACTTTTACATCACCTGAGGTTGCACATGTTGGAGCTACAGAAAAAGAATTAATTGAAAAGGGAAAGAAGTTTGAAGTGTATCGTTTTCCTTATTCAAAAATAGATCGTGCTATTACAGAAGGCGAAACTGTTGGTTTAATTAAAATCTACGCTAAGAAGTTTTCAGGAAAGATCTTGGGAGCCTCTGTAGTTGGTGCACATGCCGGTGAATTTATTTCGGAATATGCTGTGGCAATGAAGAATGATGTTTCTTTGAGAAACATAGCAGATACAATGCATCCTTATCCAAGTTGGGGATTGGGAGCTAGGAGAGCTGCAGACCAGTGGTATATTAGAAATCAAAGCACGGGTACGGTAAAATGGATTAAGCGTATCTTTGGATACAAAGGAACAATACCTGATTATAGCGATCCTGATAGAATAGTTTAATAGGTGTTATTCTATCAACGAAGCAGAAGCTGTTTGGGAGGAAGTAGCGAGGCTTTTTGATTTTGGTTTATCTATAACTAATGAAGATAAGTTACTTTTTCTTCCCTCATGATCTGTAAGCGAGAGAGATAGTTTTAAGCTTTCAGTCTGCCCAAAATTAAAGCATCCTGTAGTTAGAGTTCTACCAGTGGTCTTATATTTACTATTAGGAATTCCGATAAGCCAAAGTCCTGAGTTTCCTTGAGGACTGAATTCCCATTCTATTCGCAGTTTGGATCCTTTATCTAATCCGTATGGTGCAAAATATCCCGAGCCAAATTCGATTCTGTATTCGTTCTCAAAACAACCTGAACTATTAATGTCATAAAGGACTTCTTTTACCGCTACAGAACAAGGGACGATTGAGTTATTTTCGATACAAATATCTTTTGAAGATTGGTAATCGCTATGTGTATCTAGATCATCATAGAAAGACTCATACTGATAAATGAAACTTTTTTCCTTTTGGTTGTAAATCAATTCCTGAACGAAAGAGAGGAACATAGTTGTATTACTAGTTGAAATAATTTCTTCGGAGATCTCATCTAATAGATAGTGTGTAATCAATTCATTCTTCTTGAAAAGTTTCTTATTTACCCATTCAAAAATTTGCGACTTGGAGTAAGATTGAGTCTCATTCTTTGATGAAAAAGATGTCTTCATCATCTCTTCAATACCATTCCCATCAGTGTAATGCTGTGAATCTATCCCGAGAATGAGGTGAGTTTTAAGTATGATGTCACGAGTTAATTTAGCAATGCGCTCTTTCTGAGATTTTAAATCAGACGTAATCGAAATCTCATGAGCTCCGCTTAATACATTAAACGATTTCTCACTGTCATTATCAGAGTGTTCAATTTTTAGAGGCAATCCTTCTAAAACAGTATTTGAGTTTTCTTCTTGAGTTATACTGTATTTAGATCTGAGAGAAAAAGGCAGTTTAGATTTTACTCCGACTTTTAGCTTGTTGCCTTCAATAATATCATAAGTAAATTGAGGGTGAGTTTTGGATTCTTTTTTGTTTGAAATAAGATTGGTCAAAGATGTCGAGATATCATTGAATAAAGAGTTAGTTTGTTCATCATATAAAAAGGACTCATTCTGTAAACTTAAATGATCGATTCTATCTACAAGATCCAGGTAGTGATCACTCGATTGGATTTTGTCTATTAACACGTTGTGAGGCTGATCTGAAAAAGGAGTTATTAAAGTAGAAAGAACAGCTAATGCAGTATTTTCTGACCCAAAAATATATGTGGATCTTTGATTGGGAAGAGCAGCAAAAATGGGCTCACTATTTTCGTTTAAAGCAAACGTCAGATTCGTGTTAGAGTCAGCGGCCACTCTTATTTTCCCTTTCTCTTTGGGGCTGAATGCAATAATGGAAGAGAATCCCTTTAAAAAACCTTTAATTTCATGTGTAACATTCTTAGAATACTTCACATTAAATTCAGAATGGTTTTTAAATCTTTCTTCGTTATCAGCTCCTGAAATGTCAATGCATCCAGTAAAGAAATAGATAATCAGCAGTATGTGTAAAAAGTCTCTCATGACAGTTTTATTAGAGAAAATTAATATTAAAATTTTCTAATAAAACTTATCGTCTGTTTCTACTTCTTCTTAAGTATCATTTATTTATAGACAAATTGAATATAAATTATATTACCATATATCTATAAAAAACAGTTAGAAGTATAATGTATCTGTAGAACGAAGAATACTATTTAAGGATCTCATTAATAAGATCGAGGTCAGATCTTAAAGTAGCATCAGAAGGGTTGTAACTCAGACCACTGAGAACTAGTGCCTTTGCTTGTTCATAGTTATTGTTGCGAATTTGCTGCATGGCGAGTTCATGAAATACAGTGGCTGAAAAAGATTTCAAATAAATATTGTCGGGCTGGATAGAGTAAGCAAGTTTAATTTCTGAGAGTAATTTCGTTTCATTCTCTATGTTCATTGGAACTGAAATTAGGGCATCTAATATTACTTGAACCCTAGATTCATTAATAATGGGATAACCCTCCGGGTAATTTGAAGCTAATTCATCTATGGTGGAACGAGCTGTTTCAAAAAGACCAATTTGAGAAAGCTTAGTAGCGTAACTGCTAGTCACTGAAACATAGTATGTGATTAATCTCTTATTGGTAGGATCAAGTTTAAGCGCTTCTTCTATATGATTTTTAGCCGAAAGAGTTTCTCCCTTTAAAGAAGCATTTTGAGCAAACACTGTGTACATGTAAACAGTATAGTTTTGTAGCTTTTCATCAAGAAATGAATCACGAGTAATATTATTCTCAGCATCTGTAATTAATTGAGCTGTGAGTTCGAAATTTTCTTCGAACTTCAATAGATCTTCAACTAGTTCTCCAAGATAATTTATCATTGTATAACTAAGTACAGAGTCATTTTTCGTAGATACCAATAAGCTGGAGAGTAATGCATGGTTTTGAGAAGAGTTCAACATAAAATCTAGCTGTGAAATGGTGACTATATATTTATAGGCTTCAGAAAATACTTGATTAGGATAAAGAGCTACCGCTTTATTCATTTGATTATAAGCCTCTTCATATCTTGACTGATCAGCTAAAATTAATGCTTCATTATGGTATTGAATGCCTAATAATTGTTTTTTTGAGATAGGGTTCTTTTGAGCTACATATTCATTGTATAGTTGATTAGCTCCTTTTTCGGCTACTTCATCCCGAGATATTAGTTTACTATCAATAAGTGTTTGAAGTAAGTCTTCAATGTTAGATCCAAAATCAAATCCATTACTGGGTGATGTTAGCTCAATGATAACATCTTTATTTTGATGAGTAACTGCAGCATACACATGGGAGGGGGTTTCATAGATTGTAAATGGAATCCCAAATTCCTCAGCCATACTTACATAAAAAGAAGTAGCTGTTACACAATTGTATGTTTTGTTCAAAAATAGGTCAGCGACTCGCGCATTCAAATCATATTTAGTGAACACTTCTTTGTGTAGGTAATCATATATGATCTCAGCTTTCTTTTTGTTGTTATCTCGAGATCTTATTTTCTGTTGTAGTTCTGCTTTATGAGTTTGATAAAATTCACTTAATAGGGAGGTTTCTTCTGTAGCTCTTAAAAATTGTTGATAGGAAGTTTGCTGATGGAAATCCGATTTTTCCCAGTTAGAGAAAATATCTTTTTCAGCTTCTGAAATATAGGAAATACCTATTTGGGCAAAGAGTTGGCTTTGCAACAATAAAACAAACAGTAGTATTAAAGCCCTCGATATTTTCATACATATTTATTTACTTCTGCTGAATTTCATCAAGTTTATTTAGTGCTCGTTCTTTGAGGTTTTTAAACTGATCTTGGGGAATATGTCCCGCCGTAAATTGATGATATAACCAAACAATATATGTTGCCATCACATCTTCATAACAGTAATGTTCAATCAGATCTAACTCACCTTTTTCGAACATTGCTAGTACTTGATTTCCTTCCCCGGTCTGTTTAAAAGGAATCCCAATAAGTTGACCAAGATGCTTGAGCTTTGGCCATGAACTAGCTCCATAGTTACTGAATTCGTCAACCAGATCAATATTATGCTTACTGTAGCGATATCGAATATCATAATCATTCAACCGAACAGGCATTTGTAGTCCATGTTTCATCGCACGATAAACGAGTACAGGTATATCAAATCCTTTACCATTGTGATGGATTAATCCAAAATCTTTGAATGTGCCAATAGCTTCGAAGATCTTTTGGAGACCTTCTTTTTCATCCTCGCCATTCCAGGATACTTTTTGCCTCGGTTGACCTGTGTTTTCGATCCAAAGTCCAACCCAAGATACCATACGATGATACATAGGAGGGAGAAAGCCGGATTTATTACGGGCGAGTTCTTCAGAAGCTATATCGAGAAGCTGTTCTTGATCTGAATCCTGATCATTTAATACGGTTCTTACAAAGTCGAAATCAGGAATTGTTTCTATATCAAAAATGAAATACATCGTGGAATATGTTTTTATTCAGTATAGCTAAAGGCGAGAAAAATTGCTGTATGGATTTTAATCACCTTTAAAATGCAAACCCTAAACCAACCCCGGCACCAAGAGTTCCTAGATGAGCTTTAAAAACCAAACCTTTGGTAGGTTTTTGGAAACGATACCCAATATCCAACAAGAGAAACCCTCCATCCTCAATTGCAAATATGCCAGCATTAAGTTCAAAATGGTTATTGCTCTTTCCTGTTAACATAGTAACGGCACCCAAAGCTCCTCCGCCACTCTTGGAGTTACCTTCAATTGTTCCTGCTTCACCAATCCCTAATCTACCAAACCAGGAAATTTTTTCTCCCGAATAAAATTTTCTTTCATAGTTGATAGAGACTTGTGAGACGAGTCCTGCACCCATATCAAAATAGATGCTGTTATTACTTAATTCTACTTCGCTAATAGATTGAGAATAGGCGCTATTTTGACAGAATAGGCATATAACTGCGATTATTACTGTTTTGCTTACGTATAAAAATGTCTTTTTCCCCTCTACTCTAATCATCTTTCTTTGATTTATTAAAGTTATTTGGCTAGCCCTGATTTGTAATAACAGTATGGACAATTACAAGACTAGCATTTAAAAACATGATAATATCACATTTCAACTGAGTATAATTAAAGGAGATAAAAGTTGCATATTGGATTTTAGTTAGAGGATTTACGTTTCCTATCTAGTTCTTGCTTTGTTTTTTTAGCTTGCTCGAGCAAAGCATCTAGATCTTCTCTGTCAAAATACTCGCCGTCGTTAAAAACAGAAAAAATATCTTGTGTTGATTTTATATTGAGTAATGGATTACTGTTTAAAATAACCATATCTGCTTGCTTACCAGTTTCAATAGTTCCCATTGAACTTGATTTGCCCATGAACTTAGCTCCGTTGATAGTAGCACTTTGTAGTATTTGCAAAGGAGTTAATCCTGCTGTTTGAAATAAAACTAATTCTTCATGCAGGGCGAGAGCAGGATACACGAATGTATTTAAAGCGGCAGCGTCACTTCCGGCAAGTATGGGAATACCTGCTTCTTGTATGTAAGGAAGTTGTTTGGCAATCAATTGGTAACGGTCTTTTCGTGCCTCTTTTTGCTCTTGAGTATCATTCGCCATTCTATCAATGCGCCACTGGTAATTCGAAGTAAATCGGTTAGTTAAATAATCTAAGAATTCATCATCAGCATGATTGTCCTCATCTAAATATGCAAGCTGTTTGCCACCAATTAGAGTTGGGGCAACGGCAATTCCTGACTTACTTAAATTATTATAAGCTTCAATGGCTGTATCTTGATTAAAGTTGGAAGAGTAAAATTGATTGGCTTCGCTTTTGGTCATTGCCCCTGATCTGATTTGCTGCACCACACTGTCTTCATTCACACCCAAGCGAAGCAAATAACTAGCATGTTCAATACTAGAAAGTCCTGCATCAGCTAATTCATTGATGCTAAGATCTATTGGTACATGACTAGACACTAAAAAGCCTCTTTGTTTTGCTTGAGTAACACTCTTGAGGAAAAGCTCTCCTGACAAAGTATTTTCAGTGATCTTTACTAGGTCTACATCATAATCTTCAAGCTTGTCAAGCATTTGTTGCAGCTCTTCTTCACTCGCTATTTCAAGATCTCCTTTCCAAATGGAGTTAATTCCTTCAAGCTTTCTTCCTGCTGTAAATATTTGAGGTCCTAGGAATTTATCTTGTTCAATATCTTTTCTCCATGCTAAAACTTGTTCCCCAAGATCACTCGCCATATCTCGTACAGTCGTTATTCCGTAAGCTATAAAAACAGGAAATAGAGCTTTATTATCTTCGACAAGATCATCGCCTTCGATATGAAGGTGCATATCCCATAATCCGGGAATGATAAACTTATCGTTAGCGTCAATTTCATTATTGGAGCTTACTAAAGATTTTAAATCAGAATACTTTCCAATGGATTGTATAGTCCCGTTATCGATAAGAATGGCTTTATCTTCTAAGACGGTACCATCTGTCACATCAATAACATTTGCGCTGTGTATTAGAAGAGCTTTGTCAGAAACATCGAGGTTGAGATTTCCAGAGTTATTACATGATGTAATTGTGAATACTAAAATTATTAGTACCAATAAGTTGTATGGCTTCATCGTAAGTTTTATGTCTTAGAAAATTAAGGTTGGTTAAAAATATATTAACCAAGTTAGCTAGGAGTGCAACCGTTGATGATAGTACTACTTAGTGAAATCAAGGTAAAGTGGGGAATAGAGCTTTAATATGAAATTACGACTTTCATATGTCCCAGCTCAAAGACAATTATTTGTCATTCAGCTCATTAATGATCTCAGCAAACAACTCGTATGATTTTATCCGATCCTGTTGAGAATGGATATTAGTCACAGCAATCAATTCATCAGCTTCGGTCTGTTCTAAGAAGGTTTTAACTTGTTCTTTTACCGTTTCTTTACTGCCAATAAATGCATAGCGAATCATTTGTTGAATAGCAGGGTGGAGCGACATTTCTTTGAGTTCAGGTGTCATCTCCGAAGCTTCATCTAAAAATTCCTTTCTCTTACCTGTTATAATCCCAATGATCATTTTTATAAAAGAAGTAGACATTTTTTCCGCTTCTTCATCGGTATCAGCAATAATGATATTGACCCCGGCAATTACATAAGGCTTTTCTAAACTGGTAGAAGGTTGAAATTTCCCCCGATATATATCCAATGCATCGAACAGCTGAGCGGTAGCAAAGTGACTTGCGAAAGCATAGGGCAGTCCCTTTTGTGCAGCTAAGTGTGCACTATCTGTACTGGAACCTAAAATGTAAAGCGGTACATCAACACCTTCAGCAGTAGTTGCTCGAACTTTGGCTGTTTGGTTTTCCGGAGAAAAGTAATTCTGAATTTTCGTGATATCCTCCGGGAAAGTTTGTGTAGCCTGAATGAATCCGGGTCTAATTGCATGTGCTGTTTCCTGATCGGTTCCAGGAGCTCTGCCTAACCCCAAATCAATGCGATTAGGAAATAATGCACCCAAAGTACCAAACTGTTCTGATACAATAAGAGGAGAGTGATTCGGTAGCATAACACCTCCGGCGCCAACTCTTATAGTAGAGGTAGCTTGTGCAATTCTACCAATTAAAACGGCAGGTGCACTGCTTGCAATGGCTGCCATATTGTGATGCTCAGCAAACCATAAACGCTTATAACCATATTCTTCTGCTTTTTGAGCTAGCGTAATGGAGTTGGAGAGTGTTTCTTGAATAGAACTACCTTTTGTGACTATGGCTAGGTCTAAAATTGAATACTCGACGGGAGTGGAATTCATGGAAAATTTTATTCAGGTTTGTTGATAGCAGAAGATCTAAAATAGCCTGCTTTATCAAATGAGAGTAACTAAACCCGATGTAACTTTATGGCGTTCCTATGAAGCTCAATATGGATTAAGGAATATTAGTAATCGCTGACGAAAATTTAATTATAAAGACGATCTTTACTTAATTCTTCCAATATCAGTTCTTGGAGTGTCTCAAGCTCTTTGTTGTAATCGATGTTTTCTTCGTCTTTTCTTTCTAATTCTGATAGTACTTCGAATATAAAATTGCCTTCTCCAAATTCATTCCAGTCTTTTTGTAGAGACTTACTTTTATGGCTACCAAACTTCAGCTCCATGGTATGTCTGTTCCACTTCGACTTTAAATCTGTGCTGTGATCAATAAAAACCTTACCGTTACTAGTATTCTTGATCTGAAAAACACCCATGGGCGCTTCCATTTGTTTGTACTGCTCTTTTAGTTCTTTTCTTGTGTCCATTTTAATCACCTTTTATAAAAGCAATAATTTCAGTGCCATCACTATCCATAAAAGTAAGAGTTGCTTCATCAATTTCATAAATTTTCACATTATTGAGAGCTGTTAAGTAATCATTCTCAATATTATTATTTACACACGCTTTTTTGGTGCTGGCAATAAGACCGAAAGTCACAGCATCAAAAGTAAGCTCATCAATGGAACCGGTGTAATTATTACATCCCCCTGTCCCGGAAAGTCTCATTTGATCTAGGTTCAATTGCATAGTAGGTAGAACTATTGATTTGTTGATAGGAGCACCATCTATGCGAGCTAAGATCCAATTTCCGCTTACAGATATTCTTTTATCTGGTCTCTTCTCTAATTCCTTAACTAGATTATAAACAACAGAAGAAGCGTCAGCGGCAACATTTTTGGGGTCTAGCTCTATTTTTTCAATTTCAATTTTTTGGAGATAGCCTTCTTCGAATTCGAATCCTTCGATGCTAGAATAAAAAACTTCCCAATTCGCATTGCTGAGATCGTCACCTTCATACACATTTAGACAATCCATTTTGCCTGCACCGGCATCGCATTCAGTTTTAAATCCACTTACCCAAAATACCGTACTGTTAGTTGTGGAAGAGCAAGCTTGTAAGATCAGTATGGCTGGCAATAACAAGATCAAGTTTCTCAGCTTCATAATATTTTAATCATTTGGAATTCAGAGTGTTGAATCATTATTTATTTCAGTTATAATTTCCTTTTGCCCAATTTATTGTAGGTTCAATCCATTCTTTTAATGGTTTGAACAAAAATCCATGTTCCATGCCTGTATTCAACTCTATTTCTTTAAAATTCTGGATCTCACATGTTGAAGTCGCTTTTCTTTCCAACGCCGAAACTCCAAATGGATCAGAGCTTTCATAGATCGTTAAGATATTTCCGCAGAAATTGATTTCAGGTATCTGTTGAATATCGCTATTTCTAAAGCTTGCTATAAACACAAAATTCAAATCTGGGTTATTGGCTAAGGTGGAAACATATTGAGCAATATAACCACCTTTTGAAGTGCCAACTACGGTAATCTTATTAGATTCAATTCCCTTGTCTATCAAACTATCAATTTGGGACACAACTCCTTGAGCATAATCTCTGGCATTTACATTCCCGTTTCTTTGCTCACTAATTACATTAAATCCGGCATTTTTAAATTCCTCGATTATTTCTAAATATTCTGTCCTTCCATACTCGGGATGTAGTTCCTCTAATGTGTGTTCTTCTAAAAATCTATTGTGAAGAAACAACACAAATTCTTTGTCATCTTTTGTACCACAAGCAAAAAGTGTAGAGCAAAACAGAAGTACAATTAATAAATATAAGTTCATTTAATGATGGGTATTCAGCGGTTTATCAATAGTTATTCTCTCTAGCTTTTAATCACCTCGTAAGATCTTATCCATTTTTTTACCCTTTGCTAACTCGTCTACTAATTTGTCTAAATAACGTACTTTTTGTGTTAGCGGATTTTCAAGTTCTTCCACTCTATATCCACATATTACCCCTGTGATTAGATGAGAATTAGGGTTTAATGCAGCTTCTTCAAAGAAGGTTTCAAATGTTACCTTATCCTCAATAAATTTTTGGACTCTTTGCTCATCAAATCCCGTGAGCCACTCTATAACCTGATGTAATTCTTCTTTAGTTCTGTCTTTCTTTTCCACTTTTGTAACGTAATGAGGATAAACGGAAGAGAAGGTCATTGTTGCTATGCGTTTATTATGCTCGGGTGTTGTTTTCATGATGTATCAGAAGTAGTATTTATTAATAAGTGATGGAGAAGCATAAAACAGTGATTTGGGTGGAAACTAATTTAAGCATTACTTCTATATTGATACCCTAAGGTTTATATTTTTTTTATAACGCCTAATCCAAATCCCAGATACTTTATTTTAAAATCGGATTCGTTGTAAAGGTTTGTTACCCCTCTATTATAATCTATGAGAAATTGAAGCGCTAAATTTTGGTTAAGATCATATACAAATCCGGCTCCTAACTTGATTCCAAGTACATATCTTTTATCTGCTATTTCTTCATTTAATAAGAATTGATTATTAACTCCTATTTCACCAAATAAGCCTAATCTACGGGGTAGAAAGTAATACCTTAATAATAACGGAACTTCGACAAACCGGAAATTGATGGACTTAGGACTTGGAGGGACTATAAAATCACAGACGTGGCAAAAAAATGTTCCTGTAAAATCTTTATTAGAATATAGAATAGCACTGCTTGCGGAAAGCTTCTCATTAAAATGATATTCTGCATTCAATCCTAATCTGTAATTAATTTTGTCATACTCCGCCGAATAACCTGTGTACTGATCAAAGGCCATTGTTTCAGAATTCAGGTTTTTATCAAGACTTGTAGTTATTCCAAATCGGAAATTGTTAGGAGAGTTCTGAGCTTTGAGGCTAAATGTGGAACAAAGAATGATTAAAATTGTGGTCAGTTTTTTCATAATCCGAATGTTGCTCGTTGGTTTTTGCTATACGTTCATTATGCTCGGGTGTTGTTTTTATAATTTTCTTTATAAATCTCTCTTTTTTAACTCTGATTTCAGTGCTTCATATTTTTTTGGTTTCTTCAGAAATACATAGATCAGAAATAAAGGAAGTAGGGTAATAAATCCCCATGCGTTTGCGACTACACTATAGATAATGATACCAATCAAAAACCCAATAAAAAAAGCATCGATGATAGGGGATGGTTTATTGTTTTCCGCTACTTCCAGCAATTCTTTGTCGGTTAACTGAGGAAACTCTTTTGGGTTCATTTGCTCTGATTTGACTTTATCTTTCTATATTAAATTATAAAATATCCTTAATAACCATTCTTGGCTGTTCGTTGTTTTAAATGCTTTGTCCGAATGTCAATAGATTAGTGTCCGGGTCAAGTACTGAGAATTCCTTTTGTCCCCAAGGTTTGGTTTCTAATGGTCCATTTGGGTGAATATTTGTTCCACTATCCAATAAGGCTTGATAAAGATTCTCAATACTATCAGTTCTAATATAAACTTGTCCATAGTTTTCTTTGGGGTCTAGTTCCTTAAATTCAAAGAAGTGAATTTCTATTTCATCTTTCTGAACCATTAAATACCCCTCATAATCGCCTATTTCTTTAAACCCCAATTTATTTAAATAAAACTCTCTTGTAGCCTCTTTGCTACGCATTGGTAATTTTGGGTTAATATCAGTTAGCATAATTCCACTATTAGTATTTATTGGGTAACACTTCTCATACTGACTTTAAACTTGTTACTAATCTTTAAATGCCGGCAACCGTCTAGTATAACCGTCAGTTACAGTTTAAACTAGCGTTTATTTTCGGTTTGACACAGACTTTAGCAATTCAGAGTGATTCGTACGTAGTACAATCCGCCGTAATTGCGGTTATACATTGTTGTACATAAGCTTTATTCTTCAAAACCTCGAGTTGGAAAAGCATTAAGTTCTTTTTGCAAACTTTCATGAACTACTTTTAATTCTTTTTCATTTAGTTTGAAATTAATATGATATGTATCAAAACTTTTCATACTCTTTGGGATACATTCCGAATGTAATAGTATACGAAATTGTACTTGACGATTAGTTTTTTTGACATATTCAAATGAAATTCCTTTCCCAATAAATTTCAAATCTCGTATTACAGTTTTATTCTGCTTTAGTCTGTAAAACCAATCAATTATTTTTTCAACATCTGTGGTTGAAAGTGCACAATTATCTGTTTGCCAGTTGCCATAAATACTTTCTACATTTAATTCGATATATAAAAAATTGGCTTCATATGAAGGACCTGGATTTTCAGGAAGTTCATAACCTATTATTTTAAATTCTAGTATTTCGTTTTCAATTCCATTGAATTTCATCCTTTACTATCTGATTTCATGCTATAGCCGATGTTGGCGTGTCGTTATTTTTTTCATATTCAGTTATTATTGGCATATGGTCGCTAAAATCCAACCATCTTTCAGCAGTTCCAACTTCTAATTTGTTCAATCTTTTTTCAAATTCAGTTGAACCAAAAACATAATCGATATGATAAGGTCTTTCTAATTTTCTCTGAAAATATAGAGTCGGCATACTTTCTTTACCCTGTTCTTCTTGTTTTATCCTATGATAGAAACTTTCAATTCCAAGTTCTTTGAGTTCGTATACGACATCTGAATGGTTCCACCATCTGTCCCATTCATCCCATATTTTGTTACTATTAAAATCTCCAATTAACAGAATGTTTTTCATTTTGTCTCGATTTACTTGAAGATACTTCCAAAATTGTCCCATATAACCAAAGTTTGGCGAGTTATTTCTATGAGTCCAAACAGCTAATAAGTTAAATTCTCCGTTTATTCGACACGGTAAAAAATGTTTTACACTATGGTCTTTGAATTCATTTGACCAATCTAATTTTTCAAGTTCGATTTCAGGTTTAGCAAAAATTGCAAGTCCTTTGTTTTTGGTGTCTCCGTTCCAAATATAATTTTCAGCCCAATTCTGATATTCCTTGTGTTTTGATTCAGTTGGATTTTCACATTCTTGGATTACATAAATATCTGCATTCAGTTCCGCAATTCGGTCGAACTTTTTTCTAAATGCTCCATTACAATTCCAAGTTACTATTCTCAATTTTTAACGGTTTTTTTAATACACGCCAACAATAAGAATATGACGCATTGTGTTCATCATATCCCAGTTACATGTCTAAGTTTTATTCATAGTGTCTGATCAGTTTAAACAATTTAAGTTAATAAGTGAAAAGCCTGACCGAAGACTTAAACATATAATTCCAGTTTGCCTAAAGTATCAGCCTTGTTATCTTACCGAAAATTGTAACAGCATAGGCAATGTCGAAAAACTCCAAAGAAGTACACTTACACACCAAAGGTATTTTACCTGTTCAGAAATTGAAGATCCTTCGTGATCTTGGAATATTAGATTCACACCCGGATTATCCTATAGATGATAATCAGTTCCAGCCTAATTCTTTAGACCTTCGCTTGGGTGAAGTGGCTTATCGCGTGCGTTGTAGTTTTCTTCCTGAGAATGAAACGGTTGAACAAAAGCTCGAGAAACTAGAACAGTATTCTTTCTCAATTAAAGATGGCGCTGTATTGGAAGAGAATTGTGTATATATAATTCCTTTACTAGAGCGACTGAAGTTGCCTAAATCTCATTATTCAACTCAAAATGGAGTTTCTGATCAATCGGAAGAAGTGAAGTTGTTTTCGCCGGAGAATTTATCAGCGAAAGCCAATCCGAAAAGTTCTACCGGAAGATTAGATGTGTTTACGCGAGTGATCACTGACTACTCACATCGTTTTGAAGAAATTACTCCGGGCTATCAAGGTCAGCTATATCTGGAGGTCGTTCCTAAATCGTTTTCTATTAAGGTGCGAACAGGTCAGCGCTTAAACCAACTTCGCATTAGACATGGTTTGGAAATTGTCCCTGATCAGGATCTCTTAAGAATACACGATTCGGATCCTCTTCTATTTGACGAGAACATTAAGCCGGTAAGTATGCAGCAGATCAAAGTGAATAAAGGATTATTCATGAGTGTTCAGCTAAAAGGGAAGAAAGGGGAGATCATTGGATATAAAGCTAAAAAGCATAATAATTATATCGATTTAGAGAATATTGGCCATTACGAAGTGGATGAGTTTTGGGAGCCAATTTACGCTTCTTCAGGGTCTACATTTATTCTAGAGCCGGAAGCTTTTTATATTTTTGCATCCAAAGAACGGATTCGGGTTCCGGCAAAGCTAGCTTGTGAGATGATGGCTTATGACACAGGGTCCGGTGAACTTCGTACACATTACGCTGGTTTTTTTGATTCGGGTTTTGGTGGTTCAGTAGATGACAAAGGAGCTCGAGCGGTATTGGAAGTTCGTTCACATGATGTTCCGTTTATGATCGAAGATGGACAGACATTGTTCAGCATGCAGTTTGAACCGAATACAGAATTACCGGACTTTACCTATGGAGAGGAAATCGAAAGCAACTATCAAGGTCAAGGTTTAAAGCTCGGAAAGCATTTTAAACAGGCATGAGTGATTTCTTAGTAAATCGGTGTATTTGTCATGAGCGTAGTTTTGAAGAGATCAAGGAATATGCAAAAGAGAAAGGCTATACTGATTTAGAAGATCTGCAAATCGATAACTATTGTAGTAACGGATGCAGGATCTGTGCTCCTTATGTTGAGATGGTTTTAGAAACCGGAGAAACAGAATTTGAGCCAAGAGCTTACTACAAAAGGAAGAAGAACTCATGAATTTCTTTTACGCCCCACAGGAATGTTGGAATAATGAAAAGACAATTGTTGAGATAACAGGTCAGGAAGCTATTCATATTTCCAAGGTACTTCGATATAAAGTGGGTGATGATGTCTTTGTTGCTGATGGGATGGGAAATCACTGCAAGTGCACTATAAAGGAAATTTCTAAGAAATCGGTTACAGCTAATATAGTTGAAACTGAATCGGAGTCGGAGCCAACTATAAAAAAAGTGATGGCATTCGGAGCTATAAAGAAAAGAGATCGATTAGAATTTGCCATAGAAAAAGCTGTTGAATTAGATGCGTGGGGAATCTGTGTATTTGATGCGGATCATTCGGAGCGTTCCAGATTAAATGAAGAACGTTTGGTTACGCAGATCATAAGCGCTTTCAAACAAAGTGGGAGATATTTTTTACCAAATTTAGTGATCAGAAATTCACTGGATGATGTATTAGAATACTACGCGGGACATAATCTTGTAATGGCTTACTTAGGAGATGAAAAGTCTGAAGTTCCGGAAAAACTAACTTCTGATAAAAACCTATTGCTCGTTGGACCAGAGGGTGGATTTTCTAAACGAGAAGCTGATCTGGTAAAAAGTAAGAAAGGAATTTTTGTTACTTTAGGGAAGAATAGGCTCCGTGCGGAAACAGCAGTAGTAGCATTTCTAGCTCAATATTTAAAAATGGATTGAAAGGCATCATTAATTATTTTCTTTAAGGGCATGTTGTATTCCGATTTGTATAATTGTTCTTAAATCATTGTCTGCGTTTTTTAAAATTATTCGCTCAAAAAATTTTTCTGAGCCCAATTCCAGATACAATTTGCCAAATATTTGTTTTGCACAAAATGTGGCCATTGACTTAATGTTATACAAATTAACTTCTACTTTCTCTTCAGTTTCTAAAGAAGCGTTAATTTTATTAAAAATCTCGTCACCGACACTCCTACTTCCTATTATTGGCCCGTATTTTTTCAAATCTATTACTTTCATGCCCAGTTAATTTTAAGATTAAATTTGTTATCCAATTCAGGTTTTTCAATATCCGCCAGTGTAATTGGCTGATCTAACGGGAGTGAAATATAAATAATAGTGCCTTGCCAAAAACCACATTTTCCATTTTTTACTTTCCCAAATTCTCTTATATAATAACCACCTTCGGAGTAGACATGGAGCCTACCACCAACTCGGTTTACAATTTCATCTATAAGCCATAAACCATAACCCATATGATTCGTTCCTGATTTCGATGTAACACCTTTTTTTACTGCTTTAGTGATAACGGAATCTGGATTATTCCGATTTGTATAGATTTCAGAATTCTCTAGTGTACTGATTATTCCTTCACCATTATCAGCACAAGCAATTTCTAGATTGGAATTATTACCATTAGCTACAATAATTGATTGTGTATCATCTACAGCATGCTCCCAAAAATTCAATAATACTTCGGAAAAGCAGAGAAAAATCATAGAGACAATTTTTTCGTCAAATGAATAATATTTTTCAATTTTAGGGAGGTATTTTGAATTTAAAGTTTCCGCACTGTATTTATCATTTCTCAAAAGTGCCTGTGGGGCAATTATGAATTCATCGGTAATTGAAACATTTAACTTTCTAAATTCTCTCTCAGCTTTCTTTTTATCTTTTATGTATGAAAATATAAGTGGTTTGAATCCATACTTTTCCATTGCTTCTCTTACAATATCATTCATTGCAAAAGCTGGAGCGTTGAAGCAGTTATTTTTAACTGAGAACTCAATAAATTTGTAAATTAACAATACACCTATCATTGTACATTGTTGAATCCTGCTTAAATCTAGAACAAATTTGTTTTCATGCTTATTTTTTAGAGAGAATATCGCCTCACTTCTGTTGATAAAATCAATAATATATTTAGCTTTAAAAAACTTAGGTGCCGAAATGAGTCTATTTATTGAATTCATTGCAATACTTTTTTAGCAAGTTTGCTTCTTTTTCAAAATCCTTTTTTCTGTAATCAACTAATACAGACTTGTAGTAATCAAGTACATCGATACAAATATTATGTATTTTAGATGGAATATATATCATATTAGATTGTATTTTTCTTTCAATATTTCTTATTCCTTCTAGAATATTTTCTTGTTCATCTTGATTAAAAATTGATAATGAGTCTAGATCCTTATAAATCTCTTCCAAAATTTTTATCCTTTTTTCATCAATTAAAAGATGTTTATGATTTCTCTTTTCTTTATTTGAAAGAATAAACGAAGAGGTGAATTTTGCTATTTCAACAATTAGATTTACGCAAATTAGAATTAGGAGAGAAGTGAATAACAATTCTTGATTATCAGCTATTGGTCCATCTGTAGTTATTGCATCTTGGTATAAAAAAAAAGTCATTCGATTTATTAATAACAAAATTATATTTAAATATGTAGATAAATATAATTTTATCAAAATTTTGAAGTTAATATTTGATGCCCAAAAAAAAGCCCTGATCCATTATTCATGAAACAGGGCTCAAATTATTTGAATGGATGCTTAATCTATAGCATCTAGATCTTTTTCCTTTTCACCGGTGATAGCTTCACTCACATTGATAATGTGATCACCTACTTTCTCACAGGCATAAAATAGATCTTTGTATACAGAATCACTGTTGATGTTGTATACCTTAGTTTCGATGCGTTTTACGTGCTTTTTCTGAAGTCTCTTTTTCTGCTTGTTAACAGCCATTTCTTTTTCAACAGCAGGAGTAATGGATACATCATCATAATCTTCATTCAGATTTGTATTCATGATCTCAAACGCCTCATCTATAACATCGAGCATGCTTATTAACCCTTTTATTTGTTCGCTGTTAAAAATGATATCACCTTCATAGAACTTCTCAAGATCTCTAGACATTTGGTAGATAATGTCAGCGATTCTCTCCAGGTCATTGGAGATACTTAAAAGGTTTGAAACTCTACGTGTAGATTCATCACTCAAAGAACCTTCAGAAACCTTCATTAAATAGTTAGCTACTTCATCATCAATACGGTCAGTGATCTCTTCGTACTTTTTGATCTTCTTAAGCAACTTTTTCTGCTTTTTCTCTTTATCAGTTTCTATAAGTTCTCTTAGAAACTCGGACATTCTACTTGTGATCTCACCAAATTTTGCAATTTCTTTGGTTGCTTCTTCTAATGAAAGTTCGGCTGTTTGCATCATTCCAGTACCAATATACTCTAGATGAAATTCTTCATCTTCTCCTTTAGATGGGATCAATCGAACTACGGTTTTGGCAATGAATCCTACAAAACCAATGAGTAGTAATGTATTCATAATATTAAATACCGTATGGAAAATAGATAAAGCTATTGGAATAGATTCAGGATCATTAAATGGTGAAGCGCCATAATTATTTGCCATATATCCATCTATTATATTCAACATTACCGGCATTAATGCGATAACCCAAATAACACCAAATATATTAAAAATGAAGTGTGCAGCAGCGGCTCTTTTTGCATGAATGTTTGCAACCAAAGCTGCCAAATTCGCTGTAATGGTTGTTCCAATATTTTCACCAAGAACCATTGCAGCAGCAAGGTTAAAGTCGATCCAGCCATTATTTGCCATAACCAAGGTTAAAGCCATAGCAGCACTGGATGATTGTACGGTTACAGTAAGTAGGGTTCCTATACATACAAAGATCAAGGTTGATAGAAATCCTAGATCAGTAAACTGAGACAAAAATTGTAGTATTTCAGGATTAGCCTGTAGATCAGGAACAGAATCTTTAAGATAAGCTAAACCAATAAATAAGAGGGCAAAACCAATTAAAACCTCTGCCCATGATTTCATTCTGCTCTTGCCTACAAACAGCAATGGAAACCCAATAGCAATAATTGGGAGAGCAAAAGTCGCAATTTTTACTTTAAATCCGACAATAGAAATTAACCATGCAGTAACAGTGGTACCAATGTTTGCACCCATTATCACTCCAATCGATTCCACCAGTGCAAGAAGTCCTGCATTTACAAAACTAACAACTAATACAGTTGTAGCTGAAGAAGATTGAACAAGAGCGGTTAGAGCAAAACCTGTCAAAACTCCTTTAAACCTATTAGAAGTCATCGACCGAAGTATTTGCCGCATTTTTGTACCGGCAACTTTTTGGATTCCCTCACTCATCACTTTCATTCCATAAATGAAGAAGCCAAGAGATCCCATAAGATTTAAAAATTCAAATAACCCAAATTCCATAGTAGTTGTCTAGGAGGTGAAAATTGAGAAAGAAGTTAATCATTCTAAGCGAGGTTTTATGTTACCTCAATGTTAACTGTGTATTAATTTATGGTAATCTACTTTGTAAGTATGCTCGTATAATCGGTACATTCTCTTTTTCAAAAATCTAAATCCGTAAAATCAAAAGATGAGATTCATTTCTAAATTAGCACTGGTATTTCTTTTCTCTGTATCAATATCTATAGTCTCTTACGCTCAGAATGTGGAAGTAAATACATTAGGAAAAGGGATAGTTTTCGAACCAGAAGATGAATCGTATAGTCTTAAGATTGGCATGCGCTTTCAAAGTTTGTATATAGGGGAGTGGGATGTAGATAATGATGAATACTCTGATCAAGCATTAGTTAGAAGAGCTCGTTTAAAACTTGATGGACATATTTATTCAGAGAAATTCACATATAAAGTTCAATTGGGTTTTAGTAACAGGGATACAAGAAATTCGAGTTCCGGTGGACTTCCTCAAAATAGTAATACGGCAAACACGGTATTAGATGCCGTCATAAAATACAATCCGGTTTCAGATTTCGAGATCTGGTTTGGTCAAACTACTCTGCCTGGAAACAGAGAACGGTTGATCTCTTCTCAAAAAGTACAATTCGTAGATCGAAGCTTGTTGAATTCAAGTTTCAACCTTGATAGAGATGTTGGAATTCAGTTTAGAAATGAATCAGCAATTGGAAAAGCAGTGATCAGACAGATGGGTGCCATGACGATTGGAGAGGGACGTGATATTACGACTAAAAACCCTGGAGGTTATAGCTACACAGGAAGAATTGAGTTTTTACCATTTGGAAATTTTACAGATAAAGGAGACTACACAGGCCCGGATCTAGCAAGAGAAGAAGATCTGAAATTATCTATGGGTGTAGCGTATGATTTTGATGATGGTGCTGTTCGAAGTCGGGGACATTCCGGGAGTTTTATTTTTACTAATGGAGGTGAACTCATAAAAAATGACCTGCAAACTCTATTAGCTGATGTAATTATGAAATATAGAGGAGTGTCTATTCATGCTGAATATGCAAACCGAGAAGCCGAAAAAGATACAGGTTTTGGAACAGGTACAGCGTATATGGGTTCTTTAGGATATGTTTTTACGAATAATTTCGGAGTTTCAGGTAGATATGCTAATCTTACTAAAGATGATAACTTTTCTTCATTAACTGAGCATTCTGAAATGACATTTGCACTGTCAAAATATATATCCGGGCATAATTTAAAGATACAAGCTAGTGCCGGGTATTTGGATTATGTTTCATCAGATGATTTCCTGAGATTGCAAGTACATATGGAAATTGCTTTTTAAGCTTAGATAATTTGGTGACAACCTTATACCATACTCAATTGATATATTTGTCATCCTTGCAGGTGTTAAGTAATTCGATGACAGTTTTTACATGATAATTCACGTAGGGTCATCCCGAACCAAGTTTGGGATGACCTGTTTTTTAAAATGGATAAGTTTAGATAATGCTAGCTACACCAGCATCAGTAAGTAACCAAGAATAGCACCACCGGCCACTATCCACATTGCATTCAGTTTCTTGGGACCAAAAGTGAAAATTGCACCAAGTATTGCAATAGTAATAGCTCGCCAGTCAGTAAGGGTATCTTGCCCCATCACAAACAGAACGGCAACCATTACTGCAACCGCAGCAACATTTACTGAGTCCAGAAAGAAACCTAGTGTTTTAGAGCTTCTCATTTTTGGAATAAGCGGGTTTAATAACCACACAAAAAGAAAGGAGGGAAGAAACATTCCGAGAGAAGCGGTTAAAGCACCTTGCCATCCCGCTAGTTGGTAACCTATAAATGTAGCGGTTGAAAGCACAGGCCCTGGTGTAAGCTGTCCCACAGCAATAGCATCTATTAACTCAGGTCTTGTGAGCCAGCCACTCATTACAAGTTCAGCATCTAAATAAGCAAAAAGCACATAGCCACTTCCATATAAAATGGAACCGACTTTGAGGAATGTCCAGAATACATTAAGTGCTGTTATTTTTGTAATTGCAGCAGAACCGGCTTGCAAGAATAGAAATGGGAGGAAAGATTTTGGGCTTGCATCAAACTTAGACTTCGTTGCAAAATAAAAAGTACCTACAACACCCGCGGTTAATAAAGCAATGATCTCATTTACCCCAAGTAAGCTGGCTACTAAAACAAGTATTCCCAAAACTCCGAGTTCCCAACCTTTGAGCGCTTTCTTCCCAAGTTTAACCACAGCAGCAGCAATGATGGCTAGCACCGCCGGTTTGATCCCAAAAACGAAAGGCTCGACTTCGGGAAGTTGTCCATACTCGACATACAGAAATCCTAAAATTCCTGTAATTACTACGGCCGGAAAAATAAAACAAATCCCGGCTACAAATAATCCCGGAACACCACCTCGCTCATGACCACAATGCATAGTCATTTCGGTTGAATTTGGTCCAGGAATAAGGTTGGTAGCTCCGATGAGGTCGAGAAAATGCTGGCGAGTTAGCCACTTTCGTTTCTCCACCACTTCTTCTTCCATCATGGCTATATGAGCGGCAGGCCCGCCAAAGGCAATGCACCCTAATCGGAAAAATAGTTTAGCGATTTCGGAAAGTGAACCTTTTTCTTGTGTCATATTATCTTTAAGAGAACTCGTATTCAACAGGAAAACATAAGAAAAATTTGCCTGAAATTATTTTATCAAATTGTTACCAATTGCCTTAAAAAAGGGCAGGGAAGGGACACTGCTCATGATTTTTAGATCTTGAGCGAAACTGGATTCTTCAGATAGAAAACTCAGAATTTCATCGAAGCCATTATTTTTGAAAAGATCATGGAAGACACGCAAACTTTCATCCGTAGAATTTGATAGAATATGAAGAAGAAGTTGATCGTAATATCGGTACCGGAATTTAGAACGAGTTGGTAGAATAGGCTCTTGACCGGATATAATAGATTGAGCTAATTTTTTAGTGTAGTCTTGTGTTCTTAAAAAGGTATATCCTGTGCTGGGTTTTGTTAATCCCCCCATCGTCCCAAGATTGATGATATTCTGTTCATAAGTAGGCTGGTAGTCAAGATCTTGCATCGGAATCTCACCATATTCAGTACGTTTTATCGAGTACTCCGAATTATGCAGCCCAAATTTATCCATCATGTAGGATTCAATTTTCTGCTCATAGATCTCTTTTTCTAAAACAGATTCTGAGAACACAGTAAACTCTAGCAAAGCATCATTATGACTAAAAGGTAATACGTACATAAAAGCGAGACCTTTTTCGAATGAATTATCAAAATCCATGATGGTAAAAGTTGCAGGATCAAAAATGTCATGATCAGTCTTTATTTCAAACCCAAGAAAATGCTGAATAAGAGGGTATTTTGGCTTTCTCCAGTTAGGCTTAAAAACGCTTTGGAAGATATAATTAGCTAGATAGCTGTCGCTGTTTTTTGTAAGTAACACAGCTTTAGAAGAGTTGGAAGTTATATCCAAGATATTCTCTTCCAAGAGATCGAAATTTGAATGCTGTTTTAATTCAGTAAGTACAAGTTCTTTAAAATCACAACTTCTAATAGAGTGATAGGAGTAATCTTTTAGATACAGAAAAGTGTTCAGATCTAAGGCTGAAAAAAAAGCTTTGTTCCAAGTTCGATATATAATTTGTTTGAAAGGAGGTATCTCTTTTGTCCAAAAGCACCAAGTTTTTTCATTAATGGGAGCAAAGGTAGAGTCAACAACCAAAACTTTTCCACTATACCCTCCTTTAGCGAGATACCAAGCCAGACTCAACCCCGACATGCCGCCGCCTGCAATAATTACGTCATATTTAGCGTCTATTTTCAAAGTCTACCCCAAATACCACATTTTGTTGATCTTTAGTGTTCACTTGAAGCTGAAATACATCGGGTCTAGAATAATGTCCATTAGTATCTATGAATAAATTTCCTTCGCTTAACACAGATATGTCCAATTCTGTATAAATAATTTCATTCTTGTTTTGGGATGGTTCTTTAAGATATTCAGAATTAGGTTTGATTACAGAACTTCCTCCATGTAGGATAAATTCTTCATCTTCAACAGGAATAGATGTAATGAGCTCTAATGCGAGGTTATTGTTTCCTGCAATCGAAATAATACCGTCAATCATCTGCTGTTTGGTAAGAGTACACCCGGCAGCAATCACATAACATTGAGCTTCAAAAGCATATTGGCGACTCGCAAGTTGATGGAGATCTTTCACCATTGGCCACTGTGCAATATGAATATGTTCGCCGTTTTCATGGGTTGCTGCTCGGGCTAAAGGCATCCAATGCTCCCAACAAATCAGTCCGGTAATCTTTGTTTCTTTATGCACGATGGTAGGAAGTGTACTCCCATCACCCATTCCCCAAACTAGCCGTTCTGTGTATGTTGGCATTAGTTTTCGGTGGAGATCAAATTCACCATCAGGCTTAAAATAGAAAATTGTATTGTAGAGCGTTCTTCCAACTCGCTCATTAGCTCCCATTACTATCAAACAGTTATTTTCTACTGCTGAATTAGATAGTGCTTTGAAATAAGAATCATCGATTGCGATCGAATTTTCAAATAACAATCGAAATAGAGCTTTCGCAGGAGGGTAGTCCCAAACCCCGGCTTTAGGAGCATAATCAAGCCAAATGGGATATCCAGGTAACCAAGTTTCAGGAAAAACTACCATATCCACTTTATGTGATGAAGCTTCTTTAATAAAGTCGATAGCTAGATCAACACTTTTGTCTAGATTTAAATAAACAGGTGGGTGTTGAACTACGGCAATTTTATACGGATTATCCACGGAGACAAATGTACGTTTTAAACGGACATAAAAGTATCTCTAGGAAACCAAAAAGTAAAAAAGAAAATGATCGATCTCAGAAGTGATACCGTAACAAAGCCTACTCAACAAATGTTAGAGTTTATGATAGACGCTGAAGTAGGGGACGATGTCTTCGCTGAAGATCCAACTGTAATAGCATTTGAGCAAAAGATATCGGCTATGTTTGGGATGGAATCCGGGTTATTCGTCCCAAGTGGTACGATGAGTAATCAATTGGGAATAAAGGTTTTAACTAATCCTGGCGAAGAGATAATAATTGATCACAAAGGACATATTTTTAATTATGAAACAGGAGGTGCTGGGTTTTTAGCCGGTGTTCAGATCAATCCTATTCATGGCAGGAATGGAAAATTAAATGTAGATGATATTAAAGATTCGGTTCGTGGAAATTTTGATTGGGAACCGAAAACAACTGTGCTTTGCCTTGAAAATACTACGAACAAGGGAGGAGGAGTGTGTTATACGGAGAAGGAATTAGAGGATTTAAAAGCATTTGCAGATGAACAGAATCTCAGTGTTCATATGGATGGAGCTAGAATTTGGAATGCAATGATTACATCGGGAGTAGAAGCTTCTTTTTTTGGTACAATAGCGGATACGATCTCAGTTTGTTTTAGTAAAGGATTAGGCGCTCCTGTCGGTTCCATGCTATTATCTTCTAGAGAAAACATTGCAAAAGCACGACGTTTCCGAAAGATGTGGGGTGGTGGAATGCGTCAAGTTGGATTGCTTGCCGCAGCCGCTGATTTTGCTATTGAAAACAACTTCTCAAAGCTGAAAGAAGATCATCGGAGAGCTAAGGAATTAGCAAACGTAATAAATACGTGCTCTCAATTATCTATTGATACCGAAAGTGTAGAAACTAATATTGTTATTTTTGATGTACGAAATGAGTCGGCTGTATCAGCTTTAGAAAAACTTGAAGAGAAAGGAATTCGAATGGTACCGTTTGGACCTAATACCATAAGAGCTACCTTTCATTATCAAATTGAGGATGCTGAGTTACAGAAAGTAATTGATTCAGTGAAAGAATTATTCGACTAATTGCCTCTCTGAATTATTTAGGAGGCAGAAAACTACTATTTCCTTTTTTCTTTTCTGCTTTTGCAGCTCTTTTCTCTTTTAATGTTTTTGCCGGAGCAGTTTTACCTGAATTTTTCTTTATTGACTTTCCTTTCGACATATCTGACTCCAATAGTTTAAAAGCGTATCTCTAAAAGAATTTCTTTTAGCAATAATGCCTCAGATCAATGTAGCACATAAAAGTTCATAACCTACTATTTACTTTATGATGGTAAGAACTAAAGTCCCAACCCCGGCTTATCGCTCGGGTATAAGTATCCTTTTTCCAGATGGAATAATCCTTTGAAAGGATCTTTTTCAAAGTCCAAATGACTGTCCAAGTCTGCAAATTCAATATTGGGGCGGCTTAATCCGAAATGTAGTCCCATTGAAATTCCTAAACTGCATTCATCTAAACATCCAACCATTACTTCATTTCCAGCTGCTTTTGCTACAGAGTTAATATGCATTCCCTCCAAAATTCCACCAATCTTCATTAGCTTTATGTTGATCATATCAGAGGAATCGTTCTTGGTTAGTCGATGTGCGTCGTCTAAAGTTTTAAGGCTTTCATCGGCCATTACAGGATGTGATATCTTAGAAATGAGATGTTCAAGCAGGTGCTCATCATCAATACTCAGAGGTTGCTCAAAAATTTCAATGCCAATCTCTTTCGTTTTTTTATAGAACTCAATGCTTTGTTCCACTGAATAACCTTGATTACCATCAAATCTTAAAATTACTTTTGGATATTTATTTCGAATCAAAGTTAGCTTTTCAATGTCTTCATTTACATCTAATCCACCTTTTATTTTGAGAATAAAAAATCCATCCTCTATAAACTGAGTAGCTTTTTCTAAGGTTTCAGCAATGGGTAAGATCCCTATGGTAACACTTGTTGGAATAGAACTTCTATAGCCTCCCAAAAACTCATATAATGGCACATTAGCTTTTTTAGCCATCAAATCATGCAACGCGGCATCAACCATTGCTAAGGCAGATGAATGAACCTCGTTAGATCTTCTAAGTTCATCTAAAATGCGAGCGTAATGAAAAGGATTGCTTCCTTGCAGAGCTGGAATAATGGTATTTGTGAGTGAAGTTTCAACAAGCTTTGGCGTTTCATTGGTAATAGTAAGATCAGGAGCCGCACAACCAAATCCAGTTAAACCAAAGTCTGATTCAAGTTGCAAAACATAATTCGTTGCATCAGAAATGGTTTCATAAGCAATGGTATAAGGCTCAGTAAGCTCAAGGTCGTACCGATGGTAAGAAACTCCGGTGATCTTCATTATTTCTTGATCTTCTCTTTTAATAGCTCGATTAATTCATCAGCTCCATTAGCAAGTACGTCAAAACAAGGAAGTCCTGTTTCTTCGGTTATTATTCTACAAGTAGGATCAATTTCTTCCGGCTTCAATCCTTCATGGTTAAGTGTTACTGCAATAACCTCTTTTCCTGAAATTACTTTAATAGCATTGATCTGTTCTGCCAATGAATGAAGTTTGTAGCCTGGGAATCCATCATATTCTAATCGTGTGGGTGCATGCTGAAGAATAACATAATCAGGTCGACCGGCTGCTAAAATTTCAAAGCCCCCAGGATAAGCGGGGTTCATTAAACTACCTTGACCTTCAATTACAACAACATCAGGCTTAGCTTCTTTCCAAGCACTAACTACAGCGTGTTCTATTTCACCAGATACAAAATCATTGATACAACTATCCATGATCATAGAATACTTTGCACCTTGCATCCAGCCGGTTTGACCTGTCCCGATCATTTCAGCATTAAATCCTTTTTTCTGAAAACCATGCACAAGCAACCATGCAGTAGTTCTTTTCCCTATAGCAGAATCTGATCCCAATACAGCTAATTTCAGGCAGTCTACTTTTTCGATCTCACCAGTGAAGAAATGAAGTTTGTCACGATCAGGTGTTTTTCGAACGTCTCTAATTCGGCAGCTATTTTTCTCTGCCAGTTTCACTAATTCCGGATCATTTGTTAAAAAATCATGTAATCCTGAGTCTACATTCAAACCTTTTTCTAGGGCGAGAGCTATTTCCTTTTTGTGTTCTTTTGGAAGGCGACCACCATCAGGAGCAAGGCCAACTACAAAATTTGATACTTCCATGCCTTGTTCAGTAAAGCTTTCGTAAGCAGTAATAAAATCAGGGAAGATCATAATTCCATTCGGACGATTATCAAGTACTTCTCCGGCATCTTTACCTGCATATCTTTTATCGATAATGGCAAGAACGTTATAGCGCTCAGTAAAGCGTACAAGCCCGTGAGAAGTCTTGCCTTCAGGAGTGTTGAACATGCCTTGGCAGAAGACGATTGCGTTTCCGTCGATGGGTTTTTTAGGGTTCATAATAGTTGAAGATTGTGGATGAATTTGTGAGCGAAACAGAATTAAATGTACTTCTTTTTTAACTGATGTAAATGATTCTGAGGTGGTTATGAAAAATTAATTTTTAGCAGTTAAAACAGCAACATAACGATCCGATTCAAGGGCTTCGTTATCATTCAGGTTCAATAATCCTATTAAGCCTGCGGTTGAAGCCGGAAGTATATTTTTACCTTCATGTTGTTTAAGATAAGAGCTCATCTTTTTCATGCTTTTGTCGCTGATATTGTATGCATATCCACCTGACTCTATGATTGCAGAAAGAGCTTCATCACCATCAAAACTATGCCAGTTAATTAATGGTTCATTTATGAGCGTTTCTTTGATTTTTGTTGGATTCAGATCTTCGCATTCCGTAAGGTCTTTCTTAAATGAATGTATAATGGGATTTTTCAGAGTAGAAGAAGCGGCTAGAAATTTGGGGACCCTAGATGTTTTTCCACGTTTAAATAAAGAAACAAATCCTCGATGAATGCCGGCAAGTAATGTCCCATTTGAAACCGGAACAGCACATATTTTAGGAGCATCACGAAGTTGATCATAAATTTCGAAAGCTATCTGGGAGTAGGCAATAATTTGTAAGCTCTTATTATCTCCACCTGGATTGGCATCATAACTTTCTTGATCTAAAGCGAGTTCACTGCTTTTTGTAACAGCATCTTCATAACTTCCGGGAAGTCTAAAAATGTTGGAACCCAAATTCTCCATTTCAATAAGCCGATCGGTATGGTATCCCTCAGGTATATAAATATTGCATTTTAGCCCTGCTAAATTTGAAGCAAGAGCAACAGAAGCACCGTAATTACCACATGTAGCTAGGGTGATTGTGTCAAAACCACGACGCATGGCATCATAAACCTGAGCAAATCCAATTCGATCTTTTTGTGTGCCTGTTGGATTATCACCTTCAAATTTTAAAAAAAGTTGGCGAAAGTCGTGATCGCGTTCAATGTTTCGGGATCTACTTAAACTAGTATCACCAACTTCTAAGTTTATGATATCTTCGAAAGCTATAAGTCGGTCGCTAAGTGAATTGGACTCATCTCTAACAAACTCACTTAAAGAACGAGCTTCTTTAGAAACTTTATTTTCTGAATTGGTAGATAGGTCGCGAAGATTCATTCTGTTAATGTTTAGTTTTAAGATTCCTAAAGAGGATTTTTATAGTAGCTACTTTTTGCTAGCTAAGAAAGCTTTTATGAAGTATTTAATAATTTAGCTAACCTAAGTAAGGAGCAAACAGTTACATTATTTCTTCCTGTTAAATAAAGAACCATGTTGGATGTTCAATCTCCAAAGTTCTATCTTCTTTGCTTATGAGAAAACTCACCAAATCTGAACGAACCATAATTGAACGACTTATTTTTCCCGAATCATTTGATGTGATCATGGAGGAGACCGGATTTAAATTTGGAGAGCTTCGTGATGATATTATGAATTTGGTAAACTATCGTTTTGTAGAAGTGGTGAATATTGAGACTGATAAAGACAGTAAAATGTTTTTTTATGATAGTGATAACATCAGAGATTTTTCATTTAGAGCCACCAAAATTGGACTTAAAAGTATAAAACAAACTACTATATGAAATTTGAAGCGCGTATTTCAGAAGAACCAATCGAAGTAGAAATTCACGAAAAAGAACAATCGTTTAAATCGGGTGATCTTGAAGGGAAGTATGAATTCATTTCTCAAAATGGAAGAAAGTTACTTCGCATAGGAACAAAACTCTATAAAATAGATAATGTAAACTATGACGGTTCCAATATTGAGTTCTCAATCAATGGAAATTGGTTTTCAGTTTCAGTGAAAGATGAACAAGAGTTATTACTTGATCGATTAGGTTTTAAAACAGGAAATGCTGTTGCAGAAGGCTCTTTAAAGTCTCCAATGCCGGGTAAAATTCTGGATATTTTAGTAGCAGAAGGAGATGAAGTTACTAAAGGTCAGCCTGTGGTAATACTTGAGGCAATGAAAATGGAAAACGAGCTGAAAGCAGCTATAGATGGAACGGTCTCTTCAATTTCTGTGGAAGTTGGACAATCACTAGAAAAAAATTCACCTATACTGGAGATCGAAAACATTGGATAAATTTATTATTGAGGGCGGCACGCCACTAAACGGAACTATTCAGATCAGTGGATCGAAAAATGCAGCTCTTCCTATTATAGCGGCTTCTTTACTTGGAGATTCTGAAACAACGATCACAAATATTCCACGTCTTCAAGATATTTATACATTCAATAATGTGTTGAGAGTAGTAGGGGCAAAAGTTGATTTTCAGGATAAGAAAAACAAACTGATTATAGATCCAACAAATGTATCTCACTTAGAAGCTCCATACGACTTAGTTCGTAAAATGAGAGCTTCGTTCTATATGTTAGGCGCTTTGGTTGGAAAACATGGGTATGCAAAAGTATCGCTCCCAGGAGGATGTGCATGGGGTCCCAGACCAGTTGATCTACATTTGAAGGGGATGGAAGCGATGGGAATTGATATCGAGTTGGATAAGGGATATGTAATTGCCAAAGCTGAAAAGAATTTAAAACCATCTAGTTTTAAACTAGAGCCAAGTAGTGTTGGAGCTACTGTAAATTTACTGTTAGCTTCGGTTTTGAGAACAGAGGAATTTACTATCGAAAATGCAGCTATGGAACCTGATGTTGTGCAATTGTGCAACGTGTTGGTAAAAATGGGAGCTGATATTTCCGGTATTGGTACAGAAAGAATTACTGTACGTGGAGTAGAGTCATTGAAAGGGGTAGAGATTTCAAACGATCCGGATAGAATTGAAGTGGGTACATTTATGATCGCGGGAGTTTTACATCCGGAATCAGAACTTACTTTGGAAGGGTGTAATGTCGATCATTTAGGAAACTTACCGGAGTTATTGACAAAAACAGGAGCTAATGTTCAAGTAGAAGGAAACACAATTAAAGTAAAAGCTCCCAAAGAGTTAGATGCTGTTTCTATTACCACACAAGTGTATCCCGGTTTTCCGACCGATATGCAAGCTCAGTGGGCTACTATGATGACACAAGCTAATGGTGTTTCTACCGTAACGGATAACGTTTACTACGATCGATTTAGTTACGTACCTGAGTTGACTAGACTAGGTGCTGATATGCGTTTAGAGAAAAATACAGTGACCATTTTCGGAAAAACTGAATTTGAAGGTGCTTCTGTAATGAGTACAGATCTACGAGCTAGTGTGAGTTTGGTATTAGCCGCTATGGTGGCTGAAAATACAACTGAAGTGTTAAGAGTGTATCACTTAGATCGTGGCTATGAAAACCTCGAGCATAAGCTAAATGCAGTTGGGGCAAAAATAAAGAGAGTAGAGGAGTAGCTTTAAAAGTGAAAAAGTGTATTGTTTACTTTTCACTTTTCTTCTTTTCACTTATCAAATAACAATAGAGTATTAAATCCCGAAACATTTTCCTTTTAATTCTATTCAATGTCTTGAATCACAATAAATTAAAAGGAAATGAAAAAACTAATACTACTATTTACAGTTTTATTTACATCAATTGGTATTACGAGTACTACTAATGCTCAGGATGGCTTTTTCTCAAATGCTAAAACCTTAGAAAAGGGTACCGGCTCAATTGGATTACAACCTGTGTTTTTGACAAATCAAGATGACTTTATGTTCATTCTCCGTGGTGCTTATGGTATCCAAAGTGGAGTAACAGGACATCTGAAGTTGGGACTTTTTGATGAAGAAACTTACTTCGGTGGTCATTTTGAAACAGCTTTAAATCAAAACTCAGAGAGTAATGTCGATGTCGCAGCTTTGGCAGGCTTATACTCTTATGGAGACTTAGGATTAAAACTTGGTCTAAATTTAAGTACTGATTTTGATCCGGTAAGTATTTATACAGGACTAAATTATCAACCACTTTTTGCTGCTGAAACAATTCATTCGATATTAGTTCCTGTTGGTTTTGATCTTCACCTAAATAATGGTATTGATCTAATGCTTGAAGGAAATATCCCTGCAAATAATGATGCAGATTATCTGGAATCAATTACTTTTGGCGCAAGAGTATATCTAAGGTAAATAGATAAGACCTGATATTATTCTAAACTAGAAAGCCTGATCGTTTATTCGCTCAGGCTTTTCATTTGCTCAAGAGTTATGCGATTCTCGTAATAGGCCTTTCCTACTACAACAGCATCAATATTAGCCTCATCCAATTCAATCAGGTCTTGTTGATTGGCTACGCCACCTGAAGCAATAAGTGAAATTTCAGGAAAAGCTTTTTTAAGAGAAATATAAAGTTCTAGATTCGGTCCTGATAAAGTCCCATCTTTTGATATATCAGTACAAAGAACTTCTTTTAACCCATGTTGGATCATTCTTTCCAAGAAAGTGAAAGTATCTTCGCTAGCCGTTTCAAGCCAACCGGAATAAGCAATTTTTCCATCTTTGAGGTCCATTCCTAAGATCATTTGCTCAGGAAATTCTTGTAGGGCTTTTATCCAGTCTTCTTCATTTTTTATAGCCATAGAGCTACATATTATTTTAGATAAGCCTGCATTTAATAAATCCTCTACATCTTCAAAAGTACGGATTCCACCACCTGTTTGAACAGAAATTCCAAGTTCACTGATAATGGATTTAATAATCGGAAGATTTACAAAAGATCCTTCTTTGGCACCATTCAGATCAACAATATGAATATGTTCGAATCCTGCATCTTTAAACTTTTGAGCAGTGTTAAGAGGCTTGTCGTCATAAATAGTAGCTTCATCGTATTTACCTTTATGGAGACGTACGGCTTGACCATTCAAGAGGTCAATGGCAGGTATAACTTTCATTGAGTAGAGATAGAATTGGTTTCTTGTTGAGCTTCTACTAAATCTAAGAAGTTCTGAAGAACTTTGGAGCCAACATTCCCTGATTTTTCAGGATGAAATTGGACGCCCATAAAATTGTCTTTAGTAACAGCTGCCGAAAAATCATTGATGTAATTACATGAAGCTAGAGTGTATTCAGAAACAGGCGCGTAAAAGCTGTGAACAAAATAAAGATGCTGATTTTCAAGCCCCTGAACTAGGTGATTTTCTGTTGGAATTTGAACAGTATTCCAGCCCATGTGTGGCACTTTATGTGAATCAGATTCAAATTTTTTCAAATAACCCGGAATAACACCAAGTCCTTCGGTATCACCTTCACTTGAACCTTCATACAAAAGTTGCATTCCCACACAAATTCCTAAAACAGGTTTTTTTGTCTGTTGAAGCCAAGTATCTATGCCTAGTTCTTTTAATGAATCCATAGCTGATTTTGCATGACCAACTCCGGGAAAAACTACAGCATCTGCACTTTCTAATTCCTGTGGGGTATCTGCAAAAAAATATTCTGCACCTAATCGATCCAGTGCGTTAGATACAGAAGCAGTGTTTCCGGCTTTATACTTAATGATTGCAATCATAAACTAAAGAGAGCCTTTTGAGCTCGGAATTTGGTTTTTTATACGCTCGTTTTTTTCTATAGCTGTCTTTAAAGTCCGAGCGAAACCCTTAAAGCATGCTTCAATTTTATGGTGATCGTTTTCACCTTTGCAACTAACATGAAGTGTTGCTTTCAAGTTCATTGTTAGGCTATAAAAAAAGTGTTCTAACATTTCAGTAGGGAAATCACCTACATACTCTCTTTTCATCGGTACATCAAAAACCAGATAAGGACGTCCGGAAAGATCCAGTGCTACTGTAGATTGAGCTTCATCCATTGGTAGAACAAAACTGTATCGTTCAATACCTTTTTTATTTCCAAGAGCTTGAGTAATCGCTCCCCCCAATGTAATGGCCACGTCTTCAATGGTGTGATGTTCATCAATTTCAAGATCGCCTTTGCAATCGATGTTCAAATCGACCAATCCATGTTTAGCAATTTGCTCTAGCATGTGATCGAAAAACTTTAGACCTGTATCAATAGATGATTTTCCACTCCCATCTAAGTTTATATCAACTTTTATCTTCGTTTCTGAAGTTTCTCTTCTAATGGAAGCACTTCGTTCCGGGTTGGTCAATGAATGAGCTACTTCTAACCATGAGGAGGAAGTTTTAATGATCTTATTATTATCATTTTTAAGAACTAGTTCATTTTCTGTCGTAATGATTGAAAGTTCACTAGAATCATTTTCTGTGAATTCAATTCCTTCTTGAGATAAAACTTTGGATTGTTCATCTGATAAAGAGTCGCCGATCATAGAAATATTAAATCCTGATTCTGAAATTTTCTTTAATGCAGAAAGCGAAAACTCACGAAATAAGAATTCAGATTTTGATGGTTTGAGTGCGGCAGTATCAATGGATAAAATCATGTGGTTCAATTAAAATTACTTCTATTACAATATTGAATTAGTTCTTTAAAACTTGGTCTAAAGCTTCTAAAAAACGGTTATTTTCTTCGGGTGTACCAATGGTTAAACGCAGGCAGTTTTCGCAATGAGGTTCGTTACCCCTATATCGAATAATCACTCCTGCTTTTGCCAACATTTGATAGACTTCAAAAGCATTATCAATTCTGAACAATAAGAAGTTCGCATCAGACGGAAACACTTTTTCTATCTGAGTTAATTCCCCTAGCGATTGTATAATGCGTTCTTTTTCTCTGTTAATTTCCGCAATATTTTCATGAACTTGTTCGATGTGATCAAATCCTTTTAATGCCGCTTCAGCGGTAAGCTTATTGATATTATAAGGGGCTTTTACTTTCAGCATGTAATTGATCACTTCAGGGTTTGCAATAGCAATTCCCAATCGAATACCAGCTAATCCAAATGCTTTTGATAGAGTTTGTAGCACTACCAAATTCGGATAGCTTTCAACTAAACTTGCAAAACTCTGCTGTGTTGAGAAGTCGATATATGCTTCATCAACCACAACAAGACCATCAAAGTTTTCTAAAAGTTCAATAATATCATTTCTGTTAATATCATTTGCCGTTGGATTATTAGGCGAACACACAAAAATGAGTTTTGTGAAATCGGTAACTCTGTTCAAGATCTTTTCAGTTTGTAGCTGAAAGTCTTCCGTTAGTAATACTTTGTCGATCTGAACATCATTAATATTTGCAGATACTTTATACATCCCATAAGTGGGTGGATTAATGATCACTCTATCTTTGACCGGCGCACAGAAAATTCTAAATAAAAGATCAATGGCTTCATCACTTCCAACGCCTACAAACACATTGTCTGTTTCTACTTTTCTGAACTGAGCAATTTTACTTCTCAATTTTTCTTGATAAGGCATGGGATATCTATTCAGTTCCAGCTCATTTTCAAAGGGAGAACCAAAGCTATTTTCATTCGCATCCAATAAAACTCCAGAATTGAAGTCATCTCTGGCAGAGCGGTATGGCTTTAGGTCAAGAATGTTATCTCGTACAAGATTTTTAATGTTGAATTTCGTACTCATTGGCATTGCAGAAATATTAGTATAGTCATCCCGAACTTGTTTCGGGATCTTTGTGAAGTTTTTATATAAGACCTATATGGACATAAGTTCGAAGCCTTTTCGAAAGATCCTGAAATAAATTCAGGATGACCTTCTCTTAATGATAAAGAGTTTGTTAGTACATCAATCATCCTTCCTCCTCGAGAGATTTCAGGCGAATACTCACTGCGTTTTTATGAGCTTGAAGTTCTTCTAGCTCAGCAAGTATTTCTACAGTAGGCCCGATATTTTTTAACCCTTCTTGGCTTAATGATTGCATAGTTATTGATTTTTGGTAGGAACTAAGATTCACACCACTATACATGCGAGCATACCCATAAGTTGGCAAAGTATGATTTGTTCCAGAAGCGTAATCACCGACACTTTCAGGAGTGTAATTACCAAGAAATACTGAGCCAGCATTTTTGATAGAATCTTTCCAATCTTCAGCATCCGAAGTGTTGACAATCAAATGCTCAGGTGCATATTCATTGGAAAAAGAAAAAGCTTCTTCCAGAGAATCTGTTTGTACAATATAACTATGCTCAAGTGCTTGTTGGGCAATGTGCTTTCTAGGAAGTTCATTCAATTGGTTTTGGATTTCGGCTTCCAAAGTTTCGAAATCAAAATCATTAGTGGCTACCAGTACAACTTGACTGTCTTTTCCGTGTTCGGCTTGAGAAAGAAGATCTGCAGCCACAAAAGCTGGAGTGGCACTTTTATCCGCAATCACTAAAACTTCAGAAGGTCCGGCCGGCATATCAATGCTAATTTGTGCATCACTGTTTTGAAGCAACATTTTAGCCGCTGTCACAAATTGATTTCCGGGGCCTAAAATTTTATCCACTTTTGGAACAGTTTCAGTACCTAGAGCAAGTGCTGCTATTGCTTGAGCACCCCCGGCTTTTAAAATTTTATGAACTCCCGCTTTTTGAGCTATGTAAACAATTTCAGGAGCTATATTCCCATCTTTCTTTGGAGGAGTTGCAAGTACGACCTGTTCACAGCCTGCAATCATAGCAGGTATAGCTAGCATCATTGCCGATGAAGGAAGAACGGCAGTTCCTCCGGGTACATACAATCCAACTTTTTGAATAGGCCTGATAACTCTAGAGCATTTTACACCCGGCATGGTTTCAACATTTAGCCCCATCGTTCTTTGCGCCCTGTGAAACCGGAAGATGTTATTAAAGGCAGTGTCAATGGCTTGTTTAATATCCTTACTTAATTCGACTTCTATACTTTTTGGGTCGATGACAAACTCATCTAGACTAACATCATCAAACTTTTTAGTATAAGATCGCAATGCACTATTACCATTTGATCTAATGTCATCAATAATGGGTTGAACGGTCTGAAAAATCGAAACAAAGTCAATTTTTGGTCGGAGCATCAATTCTTTGAGCTGCTGTTTCGATAATTCTTTGTAGGTATATGTTTTCATTCGGAATTCAATATTCGAAGTTCAGTATTCAATACTTTATACGATCATACTTTCAATAGGCAACATCACAATATCAGTTGCACCTGCTTCTTTCAGCTCTTCCATCACGGTCCAAAATTTTGTAATCGGAATTACAGTGTGAATAGCTACCATATTGCTCTCTGCTAAGGGAACTATGGTTGGACTTTTCATTGATGGGATAATGGCTTTCACATTGTCGATAGAGTCAGCCGGAGCGTTCATCATGATATAGCGACTTTGTTTTGCTTGCTGATAACCATCAATTCGCACCAAGAATTTTTCGATCAGTTCTTTTTTACCATTAGAAAGCTCTTGGTTGGTTTGAATGAGCTCAGTTTCAGATTCCATGATTGTTATCAATTCTTCGAGACCGTTTGCACGAAGTGTTCCACCTGTTGAAACTAGATCTGAAATGGCATGTGCTACACCCAATAGGGGAGTGATCTCTACAGCTCCGGAAATCTCAACCATCTTTACATTTACTCCTTGTTCCTCGAAATACTTTCCGGTAATAAATGGGTAACTGGTAGCAATGGTTTTGCCTTCAAAATCTTGTAGCGATTCAAGGTTACTGGATTTTGGTACAGCCACTGATAGCCTGCATCGTCCATAATTAAGTCCACGAAGAACGGTGACATTTGCATTTTTTTCGGCTCTTTCATTGGCTCCAACAAAACCTAGATCACATATTCCATCTTGTACATATTCAGGAATATCGTCGTCTCTAAGAAGCAGAAGTTCTACATCAAAGTTTCGGGTTTTAACCATCAGGTTTCGCTTGTAGTTATCAAACTCTACGCCAATTCCTTGAAGCAGACTAACGGTTTTGTCTGTTAAACGGCCACTTTTTTGAATAGCAATGCGTAATGAGGTCGAAGAATCTTTCGATCGGGTCATAAGTCAGTAATGTGTTGTGTAGTAAGTTAAGAGAGAAAATTTGGAAAAAGTACGCTTTTTATGCGTGATGATGCCCTGAATGAAGATGATGGACATCATGATGTAGATGGGAGATATGTAAGTTTTTTCCTTTCACGATTCAAAGATAGCAATTAGTTCGTTATGGGGAAAGCCGTAGATGTTAAATAAATTTTAAATCAGTAAAATTTTACCTGAATTTATAAGTCTATTTAATTTAAAGATGTTTTGAAGCCTATTGATGATATCGTTAACTTCTGGTAAAATTAAGATAATACTATTACATGAAAACGATAGCACAACTGACATACATCCCGCTTGAAACGCACAATCCAAAAGAGAAAGTTCAGGAGTTATTGGAGCACCTCGCTCAATTTGATGTACAAATCGAAGTTGGATATTTAGCGACGACGATTATTGGTCACCCCGATACAGTATTTGAGACTATTCAAGAACTATATAAAATCATGGCTATGGAATCTTCTAAGTTCAGATTTCATGTAGAATTATTAGGTCCGGAAGCAGGATAAAGAGAGTCCTAAAGAAAATTCAATTATTTTTGTAAGGATTTGGTTTGAATCTGTCTTACTAGCAAATCAAAAAAACCTAGTATGAGACCAAAATTCTATATCTATATTGTTAGCAATCGCTCGAAAATGATCTATATCGGATTAACAAACGATCTAAAGAATATTTTAAAGAAGCACCGAGCGTTAAAAATGAATTGCACAAAAGGTAATTTCGGGCTCAATAAATTGGTTCATGTGGAAGAATATTACGATGTGAACCAAGCGTTAAAGCGTGAATCAGAGCTTAAAGAAGCTCCGCGTTCCTTTAAATCGAAGTTACTTTCTCATTCTAATCCTACCTGGGAATGTATTCAAGACTATTGGTCAGAGAGTCTTGAAAGAGCAGTAGTAAAATAATAGGGTTAGTTTAAACAAACGCTTTAGTACCTCAATCCTTATTTGTATCTTTCTTAGCTTATAAAGAGACGGACTAAAAGGATACATGAACAACATTCGTAATTTTTGCATTATTGCCCACATCGATCACGGGAAATCTACGCTCGCTGATCGCTTACTTCAATCTACAGGAACTATTAGCGAACGCGAAATGCAGGAGCAGGTTCTTGATGACATGGATTTGGAAAGAGAACGTGGTATTACTATTAAGAGTCACGCAATTAAAATTGACTACAAGCGCCCTAATGGTGAAGATTACAGTTTTAATTTGATTGATACTCCCGGTCACGTTGATTTTGCCTACGAAGTTTCGCGCGCACTTAAAGCATGTGAAGGAGCAATTCTTGTTGTAGATGCTGCTCAAGGTATTGAAGCACAAACAATTTCCAACCTTTATCAAGCAATAGAACAGAATCTCGAGATCATACCGGTTCTTAATAAAATTGATCTACCGGGCGCAGACCCTGAAGGAATTGGGCAACAGGTTATAGACCTTATTGGCTGTGACCGAGAAGAAATTCTTCATGTATCAGGAAAAACAGGGGAAGGTATTCCTGATCTACTTGAAGCAATTGTAGATAGAATTCCCGGACCAAAACAAGATGTTGATAAGCCGCTTCGCGCACTGATTTTTGATTCAGTGTTTAACACCTATAGAGGATCGGTTGCCTACGTTCGTGTGATGGAAGGCTCTCTTAAAAAAGGGCAGTCATTCCAATTCATGGCAAATAAGGAAGAATATAATGCCGAGGATATTGGCTATTTAAGGATGAAATATCAGCCGACTAAAGAGCTTAAGGCAGGCGAGGTAGGGTATGTGATTGGAAGTGTTAAGTCCCTTCAGGATGTCCGTGTTGGTGATACTATAACAACGGTAGCTAATCCTGCAACTGAGCCAATTCCGGGTTACCAAGAATCAAAGCCTATGGTGTTTTCTGGAATTTATCCAACTCAGGCAGAAGATTTTGAAGATCTGAGATCGGCATTAGAAAAACTTCAGCTAAATGATGCTTCACTTTCTTACGAACCAGAGACTTCTAAAGCACTTGGATTTGGATTTAGAGCTGGATTTCTTGGATTACTCCATATGGAAATTGTTCAAGAACGATTAGACCGTGAGTTCAATATTGACATCATAACTACTGTTCCGAATGTGCAGTATCAGGTTAAGCTTGAAGAAGGAAATACAATTAAGGTTGATAACCCAAGTCAAATGCCGGAAGTGGCTGAGATCGATTCTATTTTTGAACCATACATCAAGGCGAGTATTTTAACGCCGGCTGATTATATCGGTCCAATTATGAAATTGTGTCAAAATAAACGTGGAGTTTATGTAAATCAGGTATTCATGCAAAATAATAGGGTTGAAATTACGTATGAAATACCGATGGCTGAAGTTGTTTTTGATTTTTATGATAAGCTAAAATCCGGAACTCGCGGGTATGCATCTTTAGATTATGAATTTATCGATTATCGTAAAGGTGATCTGGTTCGTTTAGATATTTTATTGAATGCGGAACCCGTGGATGCTCTTTCGAGTATTACTCACCGAGATAAGGCATATTATCAAGGACGGAAAGTTTGTGCAAAATTGAAGGAACTTATTCCAAGGCAACAATTTGAGGTAGCTGTACAAGCAGCAATAGGTAGTAGAATTATTGCGCGCGATTCTGTAAGAGCACTACGGAAAGATGTGACAGCTAAATGTTATGGTGGAGATATTTCACGTAAGAGAAAACTTCTTGAGAAGCAGAAAGAAGGTAAAAAAAGAATGAAACAAGTAGGATCAGTCGAAATCCCACAAGAGGCATTTCTGGCTGTTCTATCAATGGATGAAGAAGATAGGTAAGCATGATAGCTACAAAAAAAATGATATTGTTAATTTTCGGATTTGGACTATTAACAGCAAACTCAGTTATGGCACAATTTGAAGAACCGACAATTACAAAGGTAGAGGCGGATGAAGTTTCTCAGTATGCGTCACAAATCAAAATGTATAGCTTAACGGGTCAAGGATTATACGGGCAAACCACTATTGATGGGATGTCTTCGTTAGATATTAGAGCGATGCTTCAAGGAGCATTTGGCGATCCAACAAAAACGCTTGAATCTCTTTCTCGAGAAAAGAATTTTAGATTAGCTAAGGCTATACAATTCGAGTATTGGTTTTTTGTTGAAGATCCGATCTCAGACGAGCCAATACCTCTAATTGTACTAGATTTTACAGGACCTTTCGGGAATGGTGTAACTTTTGGTGCTGCAAGCAGGTATGTAGATTTAATGCCTCAAATTATGAGAACGTTTGAGAAAGCATTACTTGATGCTAAACCGGCTGAATTCTCAGATTACTACTTTGAAGAACAAAGAATGAAGTGGTATTTGATAAGCAGTGATGGTAAGAATCATGAAGTGAAGCCTATTGAGCAACCTTCTCACATAACACTTAATTAGAAGAATACATTGGAAGACAATAATACAGAAGAGCAAAGTAAAAGCTCGTTTTGGAAAAGAAAGAAGGACAAAGCTGAAGAGGATAAAAAAGCAAAGTCTTGGCTTAGGGAATGGTTGGATGCATTGGTCTTCGCTTTTTTTGCGGCAGCAATTCTAAGAGCACTAATATTCGGATCTTATAAGATTCCAACTCCTTCAATGGAGCAAAATTTAATGGTGGGTGATTTTCTTATTGTATCGAATTTGACCTATGGTCCACGCACACCAATGGGTGTTTGTGTTCCTTTTACACAATGGTGTTTGCCCGGTGTAAAACTTCCTTCTGGTAGAATACCAGGGTTTAGAGATGTAGAACGTAATGACGTAATTGTGTTTAATGTACCACACGAAATAAAACCAATTTCTCAAAAAACCAATTATATAAAGCGGGCTGTAGCAATAGCTGGCGACACTCTTGAAATTCGAGATAAAGTAGTATATGTAAATGGGAACAGAGAAGAATATCATGAAGGCTTACAGAGGCATTACTTTATAAAAATGAGTGAGCGAGTAAGATTGAGTGAAGCTAAAATTAAGTCTGTTGGAGCCGGCGCATTACAAAATATACCGGGCGGTAAAGACATATTTATGGATTATATCGGTGATGATACGTACTTAGTAAATCTAACCAAGGAAGCGGTAGAGGAGATTCAGGCTTGGCCGGAATTAGACTCTTTATGGCTTAATATGGTTGACGAGGGAAATACTGATAGAGGATATGCATCTACAAGATCTAGCTATGATTTTGCAAAAGCGTTTAAGAGCCAAGATCATTTTCCTCCGGTCGTCATCCCATTTGAAGGTCAAGAAATTGAATTGAATAATAACAATTGGTACATCTACAAAGACCTGATCGAGCGATACGAAAATAACCGTTTGGAACGTAAAGACGGTATAATATTGATCAATGGTGAGGAAACTAATACCTATACCGTTCAGCAAGACTATTACTTTGCTATGGGTGATAATAGAGATAATAGTGAAGACAGTCGTTTTTGGGGGTTTGTACCTAAAGATCACATTATAGGAAAAGGCTTTGTGGTATGGTACTCACATGACAAAGGTGTACCTAGATTTGATAGAGTGTTAAAGTTAATAAAGTAGTTTATAGCTATTACTTATCGTTTTTTAAAAGAGCCTTTTTTAAGGCTCTTTTTTTGATTGCACCATACACTCAATCTAAAGATATTAAGTCAATCAACTAACTTAATACTACGATGAGAAAAATATCACTTCTAATTGCCCTATTTAGCTTAATAGCTTTAAACGTATCTGCCCAAACATCATATCCGGAAATTTTACCCATGAAAGAACGGGCACGAGTGATAGATGATATTTTGGAGGATAAGGTTCAAAATACACTTCCTGAACTTATGCGGAGAACAGGAGTTGATATGTGGGTGGTGGTATCCAGAGAGTATAATGAAGATCCTGTGATAGAAACACTATTACCTGCAACGTGGTTAGCTGCTCGACGAAGAACTATTCTTGTGATGTATGATAGAGGTGGAGATAAAGGAATAGAGGCGCTAGCTGTTGCGCGATATGACGTAGGTACTACTTTCAAGAAAGCTTGGGACAAAGAAGTCCAACCAGATCAATGGAAACGCTTAGCAGAAGTAATCGAAGAAAGAGACCCAAAGAAAATTGCTGTAAACCAGAGTGAGCATTGGGGGTTAGCAGATGGAATTGTAGCTACGGATCTAGAAGAAATGAAAGCTGCAATCGGTAAAAAATATGCAGATAGAGTTGTTTCAGCTGAAAAGCTTGCAGTTGGGTGGCTAGAGACAAGAACTGCTATGGAAATGGCTATCTACCCTCAAATAGTAAGAATAGCGCACGATATTATTGCGGAAGGGTTTTCTGATGCGGTAATACAACCGGGCGTTACAACTACTGAAGATGTAGTTTGGTGGTTCAGAGAAAAAATTCGCGAGCTTAAATTGATAGCTTGGTTCCACCCAAGTGTTTCTATTCAAAGAGCAGACCCAGAATCTTTTGATCACCTCCGTTCGTTTTCTAGTCGACCTGAGAATAATGTGATAATGCCTGGCGACTTGATTCATGTAGATTTTGGAATTACATATTTACGACTGAATACTGACACTCAGCAGCACGCTTATATCTTGCGTCCCGGAGAAACCGAAGTACCGGCGTATCTTAAGAAAGCGTTTGATAACGGCAACCGTTTGCAAGATATCTTCACAAACAATTTTAAAGAAGGAAGAACCGGAAATGAAGTACTCAAAATGTCTCGAGAGCAATCTATCTCTGAAGGCATAAAGCCAAGTATTTATACCCACCCAATTGGATATCATGGTCATGCTGCAGGAACCACTTTAGGTATGTGGGATGCACAAGGAGGTGTTCCCGGCACAGGTGACTATCCACTGCACTTGAATACCGCATATTCTATTGAATTGAATGCAGCAACATTTATTGAAGAATGGGGCAAAGAGATCCGCATTATGCTCGAAGAAGATGCCTTCTTTGATGAAACCGGAGTATGGTATATAGATGGTCGCCAAAAAGAAATTATGATGATTCCTCGAATACCTGCAAAACAGTAAAATCCGCCAATGAAGTTCAATTCTCTCCAAGACAAAATAGATCACGCCAGATCATTATCTGAATCAATTCCTGATTTAGGAACGGATATCGTTCAATTGCTAAAAAGAGGCATTGGAAATGAGGATACATTTTTGATCTACCGTAATCTAAAAGAGGCGAGAGTAGAACTTACTTACCGTCAATTTTATGAAGCCGTGTTAGCAACGGCACGATTTTATCAGAACGAAGGATTACTAGTGGGAGATAAAATTGCTACGATCTCTCACAACCACTGGCATACCGTAGTTCAGTATTATGCAGCATGGTTCTGTGGTTTGGTTGTGGTTCCTGTAAACCTCAGTGAAGATAATGAACGAATAGACTACATCCTTAGCAATGCTGAAGTAAAACTGGCTTTAGTTAGGGAGGATTATATTTCAAGAGTACACGGAATTATAGAGACTAATGATCATCTTTCTTCAGTAAAAGTAATTGAATGTGGAAAAGAATTGTCTTCATTTTCTTTAGAAGAAGGGAGTTTAAAAGAGCCCGATTTTGATTCAGAAGCGGATGCACTCATTGTTTTTACTTCGGGAACAACCGGTAATCCGAAAGGAGTAGTTCTAAGTCAACGGAATTTGTTAGAGGATGCACGTGCCATTAGTGATTGGCACTACATCACTTCAAGAACCAGAATGATGTGTGTACTTCCCATTCATCATGTAAATGGAACTGTAGTAACCTTGATGACTCCATTCTTAGTTGGAGGTTCGGTAGTGCTGAATCAGAAATTCAAGATCGATCGGTTTTTCCCAATTATTGAAGAAGAAAAAGTTGAAGTTGTTAGTGTGGTACCTACTTTGCTTCAATATCTAACCAGTTTTTATGAAGGCAAAGAAACACCGAGTTTAAATAATTTCAGCCATATTATTTGTGGTGCCGGACCACTCACCGTTAACGTAGCTAAGAACTTTGAAGAGCGATTTGGCAAGCGCATCATACACGGTTATGGACTTTCTGAAACGACCTGCTATTCTTGCTATATGCCGTTAGCGATCAATGATGCAAATCATAAAAAGTGGATGCAGGACTTTGGTTATCCAAGTATAGGTGTAGCAATACCTGCTAACGAAATGGCCATTCATGATGAACAAGGAAATTCGCTACAAGAAGGAGAGCGAGGTGAAATTGTGATTCGTGGTGTAAATGTGATGAAGGGATATTTCAATAATACAGAAGCTAACGAAAACGCATTTACTAATGGTTGGTTCAGAAGTGGGGATGAAGGTTTCTATAAAAATGATGAAGAAGGAAATGCTTACTACTTTATCACAGGACGAATAAAAGAGCTGATCATTAGAGGTGGGATCAATTTTGCACCACTTGAGATAGATGAGATCATTAACAAAGCCCCCGGTGTGAAAGCAGGAATTGCGGTAGGTTTTGAAAACGACTGGTACGGCGAAGAAGTAGGAGCGTATGTAGAACTACAAAATGGAGCTGAACCCGATGAGGAAGTTATTTTGGCTTATTGCAAAGAACATCTGCCACACGCTAAAATGCCAAAAGTGGTAGTATTCGGCGATCAGATTCCGGTTACTTCTACAGGGAAATACCAGCGAAGAAAGGTAGCTCACCTATTCAAAGAATGGAAAGAAGTACAGTTTAGGAAGAAGTAGGCAACTCCTCTATAAGTTAGATAATTCGATCTCAGATTTTACCAAGCTCAAATAATTCCGTCATCCTGAACCTGTCTGCCGACAGGCAGGCTTGATTCAGGATCTGTAGAGGAACTACATATGACTAGAGTAGATTTCCCATCAAAGCTTCTTTTTTACGGAAGAGAAGGGTTTGAAGAGCATATCCAGGTTTGCAAAGAATAAGGTTGACTACTTTTGTCTTGATACAAAAGTAGCAAAAGATCAAGACAAAGTATTTAAGACGGGTTCACCGATCCTTTGCTGAATAATTCTAAAGGTCTTCGTTCACTCAGAAAAAGATCAACATTCCTCACCTGAAAGAATTATTCCTCCTTTGGAGACGCATTCAGATCAGGTTCACAATGCCGCCTTAAATACTAAGGTCGAATTAGCCTTATGATAAAATTACTTTTCAATTACACACGCTTTCCCTATAATCGATTGATATTAAAATAATTAAAATGAAATTTAGCGAGTTTAAATCCTATATCAATTCTGAAAGTGATGTGATGTTGGATGGGTTAAGTAAAGAGAATATTAGGGTTGAGGAGGAGGTGACCATTTCATGAATCTTAAAGAAATCAAAAAAGGACTTGGCAAGATTGATAATAATCTTCGAACAATATCATTCGATTATTCAAGAAAGATGGTAAATACTTTTTGTGATGATATGAATCTAATGAGGGATTATTTGATTTACAGAAATGGAGCTATAGGCTTCCATCTTGATTTAATAAGAGACCATTTAGATTACTATTCTAATTTACTTAAACAGCCAAGGGGATTTGAGAAAGGAAGTTATTTATCATTTAATGCAGGTTGGAAAATGAATTATATATTGGATGATCTTATTTTTAATCAAATGTCTTTTTATGATTACTTCTCCACATACATAATGTACATTTTCTATGGAGATGATATCAGAAGTAGTGTCAAAGGGTATGATCCATTAAGTCTAAAAAACAGTAAAATAGATCATTTAGACAAAGCCTTTAGAAATATATCTTGGATTGAAATGTCAAAATTTATAAAAAATAATTCATCTAGAAAATCTAAACTTCATTATAATCTTAACACAATTTCAAATTCTACTGTAAGTGAAATGATTAAAGGTTGGGATAGTAGATTCGTTTATAAGTTATATAAATTAAGAAGTGATATTATTCACAATAAAGTAACACCTGTGGGGAATAACGTTAGCTATAATCCTATTGATGGTGGGAAATTTAATTTTTCAGTACATGGTATGTACAAAGAAATGTTTCCAAATGAAGACATCAAATTTGAAGAGGCAATAGAGTTTTTGGTTAAAAATTATTCAAATAGTGTTATTGAATGTACTGAAGCATTAATTAGTGACATAGAAGAGAATCGCAGAGTAAAAAAAGAAGATATGTTTCAGAATTGGGAATGGGAGTTATAATTTAAGACCTCTTAGCGCAAGCGTCCTCTTGTGCCAAAAAATAAATAAAGACTAGAAAAGAATACCCGAACTACACGTTGTATTCCTAATTCTCCTATTTACTTATTCCTTATTAACTCTTTATGTTCACAACCGCCAAAGTACATCTGCTCACACAAACCAATTTTCCCTTTTCGTCCTCAATTCTAGTTTCCCAAACATGAATGCGAGATCCTTTTTTAATTGGAGTAGCTGTTGCTCTAACTAATCCGCCTTCTTTAACCGAGCGAATGTGATTGGCATTTATTTCTACCCCGACTGCCGTTTTATTTTCATCATCTAGAGAGAACCACGCTCCAACTGATACAAGTGTTTCAGCCAACACTACCGAAGCTCCTCCATGCAAAATCCGGAAAGGTTGCACAGTATTTTCATTTACAGGCATGGTGGCTATCAGCTTATTTTTACTGATATACTCGAACTCAATTCCTACAGCATGTCCCATGTGTTTTTTGGTGGGATCGAAGTACAATTTTGCTTTCTCTTTTAAAGAATCTTCAATAAACATAAAATAACGTTTGATTAACAGTGTTAAGTTAATGAAATTGAGCCAAGAAAGCGCTTTTAAATGTAAGTGGAAAGTGTTACTTACCAAAGAGTGATTAACAAGCTTTTAAATTTATGAAATATGATCCGGAAATAATCCCGAATATTATAGAATCGGGTATCAGTAAAAACACTACTGGAATTTTTTCAGCAGTGAAAAGGAATGGTGAATGGATTGAAACGTCCATTGACGAATTCAAAACAAAAACCAGAAATCTAGCTCTTGGATTGTACGAGCTTGGGGTGCGTAAAGGGGATAGAGTTTCTATTCACTCTGAAAATAGCACGGAATGGTTGATCTGTGATCAAGCCGTAATTTCTATTGGTGCTGTGAATGTAGCTGTGTATACAACGCAACCATCCGACCAGATCAAGTACATTTTAGAAAATTCGGAAGCTAAGGTGCACATCGTTTCAAATGACGAGTTGTTTGCTGAAACAAAACCACTGATGAAGGATATTTCTACGGTAGAAGCTATCATCTCTATTCAGCCTTCCAAGCATAAAAAACTGAAGAGCTTTGAAGAAGTAATGGAAATGGGGGCTAAACTTCATGAAGAAAAACCAGACTTGTTAGCTGAACTCAAATCTGATATTAAGCCCGAGGATCTTGCGAATATAAATTACACCTCCGGAACAACCGGAGTCCCGAAAGGAGTGATGCTTTCACATGCGAATCTAACGACTAATGTATTGGCTTCCGATGAACGTATGCCTTACGATGCAAGCAAAGCAAAAGACCCAAAAATAATTTCTTATTTACCTTTGGCTCATATGTTAGAGCGCATTGCATCTTATATCTATATAAGCACCGGCGTTCCTATTTATTATATAGAAGATGTAAATGAAATTAAGACCGATTTTATCACAATAAAGCCTATTTATTTTTCCACAGTACCTCGTTTACTCGAGAAAATTATGGCAGGACTGAAAGTAAGAGGACAAGAACTTTCAGGGCTAAAGAAACGACTTTATTACTGGGCTATTGATCTTGCAGAAAACTTTGATCCTCAAAATCCTCCAACCGGATTAGAAAAGCTGAAATTCAAGGTCGCTCACAAAGCAGTGTATACCAAGATCCACGAAGGATTAGGAGGCAATCTCATCGGAATGATGGTAGGCGGAGCTGCTTTGGCTCCTCCGGTAATGAGATTTTTTAATGGAATTGGATATCAATGTGGTCAGGGGTATGGCTTAACAGAAACATCGCCCATTGCAACAGTGAGTAAGCCTGACTTGATCAAGATCGGCTCTGCTGGATATCCCATCGCTGATGTAGAACTGAAAATTGCAGACGATGGAGAGATATTGATAAAAGGTCCAAACATAATGATGGGGTATTACAAACTTCCTGATAAAACAAAGGAAGTATTTACAGAAGATGGATGGTTTTGCTCCGGCGATATTGGCTATTTAGATGAAGATGGATGGTTGTTTATTACCGACAGAAAAAAATCGATGTTTAAACTTTCTACCGGAAAATATGTAGCTCCTCAGCCTATCGAGAATGCTCTCGTAAATAACGGTTTTATCGACCAAGCGATGGTAGTGGGATCAGAAGAGAAATTTTGTGGCGCGGTTATAGTACCGGATTGGAAAAACATGGAAAAACGTTTCGAGAAATTCGGGTATATATTGCCGGAAAACAATAAGGTCGAAAGTGAACATGTGATATCAAGAATTCAAAAAGAAGTAGATAAAGTAAACAAGAAGCTACCACACTGGGAAAAGGTTAAGAAGTTTGTATTGCTTGAAGAACCGTTTTCTATAGAAAAAGGGGAACTGACAGCGAAATTAAGTATAAAAAGACCAGTAGTGATGAAGAACCATAAAGAGTTAATCGACAGTATTTATCAAGAATAATTATGAGTAACGGACAACGAAGAATTAGAAAAGTAGCAGTTTTAGGTTCTGGTGTAATGGGTAGCCAAATTGCTGCACATTGTATTAATGCAGGACTTAAAGTCATGCTTTTAGATCTTAAAAGTGATGATCCCAAACGCCCTAATAAAATTGCAGAAGAGAGTGTTCAGAAGATTTTGAAAATGAAACCGGCTCCATTCGGATTACCGGAATTTGCCAACCGCATTACTCTAGGGAACTTTGAAGATGATTTTGATTTACTCAAAGAGGCTGATTGGATCTGCGAAGTAATTATTGAGCGAATGGATATCAAAAAAGATATGATGTCGAGAATAGAAAAAGTCCGAAAGGCTGATACTATTGTGAGTTCGAACACTTCCGGACTACCGATTACAGAAATTGGCGAAGATTGTGGGAAGGATTTCAAAGAGCACTTTTTAGGTACTCATTTTTTCAATCCTCCCCGCTACATGAAGCTGCTGGAAGTGATTCCAACAAAACATACTTCTACTGAGATTTCAACTTTTATGCAGCAGTTTTGCGAGAGAATTTTAGGAAAAGGAGTGGTGCTATGTAAAGACACGCCAAACTTCATAGCAAATAGAGTGGGTATTTTCTCAATTGGAAGCATGATGCCTTATTTCTTTAATGGTGAGTTCAGAGCCGAAGAAATAGATCTGCTGACAGGAACATTAACCGGATATTCCAAAGCAGCTACATTCAGAACAGGAGATATGGCGGGACTGGATGTAACGCTACATGTAGCAAATAATATTATTCCTTCCATTCCAGATGATGAAAAGCAGGATGTATTTGATCTGCCTGATCAATTCAAGAAAATGGTAGAATCAGGCAAGATAGGTAATAAGGCTGGAAAAGGATTTTACACCAAGGTTCGGGAAAATGGCAAAACCGAGTATAAAGTAATTAATCCTGAAACGTTGGAGTATGAATCTCAGCAAGAGCTAGAAGACCCTGTGCTTGCGGAAGCAAAAAAGATCAGAGATACCAAAAAGCGATTGAAGTTTCTGGCATTTCATGATAGCAAAATAGGGCAGTTTATTTGGGAAACTCAACGGGATGTATTGCTGTATGCGGCGAATAGAGTTCCTGAAATTTCTGATAGTCCGCAAGATGTAGACCGTGCGATGAAATGGGGATTTAATTGGGAATTAGGTCCGTTTGAACGGTGGGATGCTTTAGGCATTGATGCTGTAATTGAAAGAGTCGAAGCAGAAGGGATAGCAGTTCCGAGGCTTATCAAAGAAATGAAGGAAGCGGGCTTCGATTCGTTCTACAAAGATGGGAAAGTGTACGATCCTATCTCAAAATCAATGAAGGATGAAAATCCATCAGCAGAAGGAGAATTAAAAGTAGCTCACCTTAAGAAGGAGAATACTGCTGTAATGGAAAATGATTCTGCCGCTCTTTATGATATGGGAGACGGAGTAGCATTATTTGAGTTTAAAACACGGAATGCTACACTTGGATTTGAGCTGGTTCAAACCCTTGAAAGATCTTTAGAAATAGTTGCCAAAGATTTTGATGCAATGGTCATTGGCCATGATGGAGATAGCTTCGCTTTTGGAGCGAACTTGATGGAAGCCATGCAAGCCAATGAATCTGGAGAATGGGAAAAAGTTGTTGCTGCTGTTACAAATTTTCAGCGAACAGCGGTTGCTTTACGATACGCACCATTTCCGGTAGTTGCAGCTCCTTTTGGTAAGACATTAGGTGGAGGAACAGAGTTTTGCTTGTATTCTGATAAGATCGTAGCTCATCATGAATTGTATATGGGCTTGGTCGAAGTTGGAGTCGGTTTGATTCCTGCGGGAGGAGGTAGTACTGAGTTACTCAAGCGGGGCATGGGCAAATTAACCGATGATGCAGATCCTCTTCCATTTATTCGTGAAGCCTTTAAAACGATGGGAATGGCAAAAGTATCCGATAGTGCACACAAAGCACGGGAGCTTGGATTTTTGAAAGATTCAGACACTATTGTAATGAACAGAGATCTTCAATTAGCCGTAGCAAAAGAAGAGGCAAGGGCTATGGCAAAAGCCGGATATCAACCGCCGGCTAAAACAGATATCAAAGTGTTAGGACAAACGGCGCTTTCAGCAATGAAACTGATGTTATATGTGATGCATGAATCTAAATTCATTACAGATTATGATAAAGTAGTTGTTGAGCGATTGGCTTTTGTATTGGCCGGAGGTGATTTGAGTGAAGCTCAAAAAGTACCGGAAGATTATCTGCTGAAACTGGAGCGAGAAGCAATTCTGGAGTGTCTTAAAGATGATCGAACGATTGCCAGAATGGAGCATATGTTAAAGACGGGAAAACCGCTACGGAACTAGCTTTGAGTTTTGAGGAGTAAGCTGTGAGAAAATATAAAGATTTAAAAATTTGGCAAAGATCAGTAGAACTAGCAACAGTAATTTATGAAGCTACTTCAGAATTTCCTCAGGAAGAAAAATATGGATTAATTAGTCAGATGAGAAGATGTGCAGTTTCTATTCCTTCAAATATCGCTGAGGGAGCGGGTAGAAGTTCCGATAAGGAATACTCACGGTTTTTAGAGATTGCTTATGGTTCATCGTATGAACTAGAAACCCAATTAACGATTTCTCACAACTTAAATTTAATCGCTGTCGAAAAATTTACAGAGTTAAGCAATGAAATAAATGAAATTCAAAAAATGATTTACTCGTTGAACAAGAAATTAAAGGATTAACTCATAGCTTAATCCTCATAACTCAATACTATTCAAATGAAAGAAGCTTACATTGTTGCAGCAACACGAACAGCTTGTGGGAAAGCTAATAAAGGATCACTTCGATTTACAAGACCGGATTCACTAGGTGGAGCAGTAATCAAAGACCTATTGAAGCGAGCTCCGGGAACTACTCCTGAAATGATCGAAGATGTGATCATGGGATGCGCATTTCCAGAAGCATCACAAGGTTTAAACGTAGCTAAACAAATCGCGGCACTTGGTGGCTTGCCGGACTCTGTTCCGGGTGTAACAGTAAACAGATTTTGTTCATCAGGATTACAGACTATTGCAATGGCAGCAGAACGAATTATGGTTGGTGCCGCAGATGTTATTGTTGCAGGTGGAGTGGAGTCAATGTCGCTTGTACCAATGGGTGGTATGTCTGTACAACCAAATCCCGAGCTTGTAGATAACAAACCTGAATTGTACATCAGCATGGGGTTAACCGCTGAAAATGTGGCAAACAAATACGGAGTAAATAGGGAAGACCAAGACGCATTTGCCTATCAAAGTCACCAACGAGCTATATCTGCTTGGGAGAATGGGAAATTTGACAGCCAAATTACTCCAATAGAAGTGGTAGAGAAAAAAGTGAGTGCAGGTGGTGAGATTATTGAAGAGAAATTCACATTCAAACAAGATGAAGGACCAAGAGCCGATACGAGTAAAGAAGTTTTAGCTAAGCTAAGAGCAGTGTTTAAAGCAGGAGGTTCTGTTACAGCCGGAAATTCATCTCAAATGAATGATGCCGCTGCAGGTGTGATCGTAATGAGTGGTGAGAAAGTAAAAGAACTCGGACTAACTCCTATTGCAAGATATGTAGGTTTCTCGGTTGCCGGAGTACCACCAGAATTAATGGGAATTGGTCCTGTTGAGGCTATTCCAAAAGTGTTAAAGCAAACGGGTTTAGGATTGAATGATATTGATCTAATTGAACTAAATGAAGCTTTTGCGGCTCAATCGCTAGCTGTTATACGAGAATTAGGGATCGATCCGGAAATCACAAATGTGAATGGAGGAGCTATTGCAATGGGGCATCCTTTAGGTTGTACCGGCGCAAAATTAACCACTCAGATACTTCATGAAATGCAAGCCCGTAAATCAAAATACGGAATGGTTACAATGTGCATTGGCGGCGGAATGGGCGCAGCAGGAATCTTTGAGAATCTCAGCTAATTAGTTTTAAAAATTAAAGGAAAGAACATGTTTACGAAAGATACTTTGTCAGGAAAAACTATACTAATTACAGGCGGGGGGAGTGGTCTTGGATTAGCTATGGCAAAAGGATTTGCTGAGTGTGGAGCTAATATCGCAATTTGTGGAAGAACGGAAGAAAAGCTTCAGAAGGCTACTAAAGAGATTGCTGATTCTGGAGAAAACACTGAAGCAAAGTATTATATCTGTGATGTAAGAGATCATGAAGCAGTAACTAAAATGGTAGCGGAAATTGTTGCTGGTTTTGGCTCGATGGAAGGACTCGTTAATAATGCAGCGGGGAATTTTTTGTCTGCATCAGAGGATCTAACACCCGGTGGATTCAAAGCTATCGTTGATATCGTGCTTCATGGAAGTTTTAATTGTACACACGCTTTTGGAAATTATTTGATCGATAATGAAAAAGAAGGCTCTATTTTAAATATTGTTGCTACCTATGCAGAAAGTACTGGTTGCGCCTTTGTTCTTCCTTCGGCATGTAGCAAAGCCGGAGTGTTAGCAATGACGCGTTCTTTAGCTTTCGAGTGGGCCGAATATGGAATTAGAGTTAATGCAATTGCCCCTGGTCCATTTCCTACCAAAGGAGCGTGGTCTAGATTGGTTCCGGATAAATTGATCGAGAAAAAATTTATCAGCAAAATTCCTATGAAGCGTTATGGAGAGCACAAGGAATTAGCTAATCTTGCAACATTCTTGATGTCTGACATGGCGTTATATATGACAGGAGAGAATGTAGTTATTGATGGAGGAGAGCGTCTTCAGGCTGGGCAATTTAATTTCGTAAACGACTTGATGTCGAGGAAGAAACTGAAGAAAGCTTTTAAAGCTATGAAGCCAAAATAAGATCTTTGTATTTGGAATATCAAGAAAAGAGAGAAAGTCTTTGTTCAACTTTTTGAATCTGATTGGCAAGCTGTAAAGCATCGTAGCTTGAATACGAAGTCTCGGTATTTAATTGAATTGCCTTTAAGAAAAGAAGCGCTGCTTTTTCAGCAGATTGTGCCGGATCAAACGCCTGTTTTCCAAAAAACAGATGATTACTGTCGTTTAATCGACCTCGGCGAATCGCTTGAGTAGCAACGTCACAATCTAAGATTTCGTTTTTATTTCCCGCCAACCTTTGATGTCTGTTTTCTGCAGAGGAAACATAAATTATAATGGAAGCCGTAGAGCCATTATCAAACCGAAGAAATAGATGTGTTGATATGGGGTTCTTAGAATCCAGCCAAACAGATTGTGCTTCAATTTGATGAATTCCTGTATTTATCCATTTTAAACAAAGTCCTAGTTCATCGATCCACAAGTTTCGGAATTCACTAACCGGATCTACTAACGTTGACCGGTTTACGTATCTAGAAAAATGAAGCATTTGGGGGCGATGCATTTCATCCATCATCCATTGCGTAGCCGGCGCTAGTGAAGGCCAATGAGAGAATTGGACTTTAACACCAGACTCTTTCGTTGCACGGTGAATCTTTTCAAGCTTTTTTGGATCAGTTGGCTGTTTAGAAATTAGAAAACAATTAAATCCCAGTTGAATTGCATCTAATAACTTATCTAAGTTGGAGGGAGAGTCGTCAAGGATAAGGCAAGCATCAACTTCATCAAGGTCTTTTATAGTAGGAACGAGGTCGACTTCGCTCACTATTCCATGAGGACGTAAATGTTTTTCCCAGGCTACGGTACGGGTAGCATCACCAACAATTCCAACTTTCATAGCGTATAATTTTGTTGGTACAAGATGCTAATGCAAAACTAATTAAACAAGAAAAGGCTCACATCCTTAAAATGTGAACCTTTATGTAATAAATTCTATCCAGCTAGCCTTAATCCGGCATTACTATAGCTAATATAAAATAGGCGATAACGGCAAATCCATAACTGAAAGCAAGAATAACGAAAAGAATTCTAACAATGGTTGGGTCCCATCCAAGATATTGTGCAATACCTGAACAAACTCCGGCAAGCATTTTATCAGTTTTGGATTTTCTTAATTTTGCTGGCATAACATACAAATTAGGTTATAATCGATAGTAGATTACGCAAGCAAATTTAAGAAGTTTCAAAAAAGTTGAATTAATTTACAGTTATTTCTTTTACAGGTTTTCCAAAACCTATATATGAAAATTCAAAGGTATAAGTGCCTTTTTCTAGCCCATTAATTATTGCAATTCCTTCACTATTTGTTGCCGACCCTTTATTTGTGCCTTTAACAAGGACAGAAGCCCCAACTAAAGGTCCAAAACCACTTGAAAGCTTTACCTTTACTCTACCATTAGAAGACTCAAGAGTTTCAACCTTGATTGGAGGAGGTGGTGGTGATTGTGTATCTTCAGATTGCTTAAATTCGGAATTACTTAGCCTAAAAATTATAGGTAAGGCCATTTGAACTGCTACATTTCTTCCACGTTGTACACCGGGTTTGAACTTGGCCTGACTTACAACTCTTAAGGCTTCTTCATCGCAGCCGGCGCCAATTCCACGGATTACTCTTGGATTAACAACATCACCATTTTCATCTACAATGAACTGTACAGTAACCCGACCTTCTATACCGGCTCTTATAGCAACAGGGGGATATTCCACCTTGCTCTGTACGCCGGCTTGTCCTCCAATAAGTTCGGGCATACTTTCAACTACAATGAATGTTTCTTCATTGGACATATCTCTTTCATTTATAGATTGTTCAGGTATAAGTTTAGATTCATAACTTCCATCTTGTAAACTAGCATAGGAAAAAGTACTATGGCTAAAAGTTGTAGCCTTTCGGTTAGGGAAATGCTTTACCCAAATTTCTCCGACGCCTTCTATGAAGTCTTCTGTTTCATTTTGAAGCTGTACATTTAATTGATTAATGGTAAAATCAATTACTTTTTCCTCAACCGTTCCTGCAAGTGTAGCGTCTTCAAATCGTTGAGTAGAAAAGACGAATAGTCCATAATTACCTACTCCTATTGATATACCACTAAGAGCATTAATTTCTCGTTGATTTGCAAAACTTGATGGGTTAACAATCTCTTTGCCGTTAATAGAAATTTGAGGATTATCCATCTTCAGTTTCATTGAGCTTAATTCTTCAACAGTAAGAGAATTACTTGTTTGCAAATCAGAGCAAGCGATTGGTGCTATTACCATTAACGTAATGGAGAGCAAGAGTAGAAGACTTTGTTTATAAGATGTTTTATGCATTTTATGATGTTTCATAGTTTCAATTCTTTGCTTTAATGTTGACTGTTTTACTGCCATACTCACGGTGAAGCTTCCATATTCTTTGTTTAAAGGAAGAAGCTCTAATAATAAACTGGCATATTTTTTGGGCTGAACATTAGAAGTGTTCAGTACTTCTTGATCACACGAGATTTCTCTGTAGGTTTCAATCTCTTTTGAGCCAATATGGATAATAGGGTGGAACCAAAATAGGGACTCGATCACTGAAAGGGTTAGTTGAAGCAAGTAGTCACCTCTTCGAATATGGACGAGTTCATGCTGAATGGCCATATCCAATTTTTCAGCATCGCCTTTTATCTTTTCAGGAAGAACAATGATGGGCTTTTTCCAACCAAAGGTGAAAGGAACTAAAGGATGGCTATGAAAAGCTACGGAAACATAGCCATCTTTTATCCCAGAAATAAATTGTGTGTTAGTTAGTTTTTCAGTGGATAAACTGTTGTGTAGCTTTCTAAGCTGTAGATAACTAACAATTAATTTTACGATCAAAAGTGCAGCAACTACTATAAATACAGTAGTAGTTAATCCAATAATAAAATTTATATCAAACCAATTGATAGAGCTATCTACCGCAGCTTGGTTTATTGATGTGTATATTGTAGGAAGTGGGTTTTCTACAATAAAAATAGAACCATCAAAAGTTGATGTGGAATTAAACGTAGAATACATTTGGAGTAGCAACGCTGATATCAATCCCATCGGTAAAGCCAATAATGTAGCTACTCTTATATGATATTGATATAAGGGGTTCATAGACTTAGAAAGTCTAAGACCAATAAAAGTGATTGAAGCTATGGCTGTCCAAACAAGAATGGGAAACCAGATCACATCAGCACTTGATGAACCCAATTGTTGGATATATTCGAATAAATTTCTCATGACTCATCCTCCATGTTATCGATAAGCTTCTTAATAGCGTTTATATCTTGTTCGTTTAGGTTTTCACCTTTAACAAGTGTTTGTACAAGAGCTGAGGGAGAGCCTTTAAACACCTTGTGAATCAAATTATCTATAAGACTAAACTGTACATCTTCCGGTTTAATAGCAGCACTGTAAACGTAAGTAACACCCTGTTTTCGGTATTTTAAAAACCCTTTATCATTAAGGTTTTTCATAATGGTCATTACAGTTGTGTATGCAACTTTTCTTTTTTCAAGAACTTTTTCCTGCACTTCTGCAACAGTTGCTTCACCAAGTTCCCATACGTGGTGAAGAATTTCCATTTCGCTTTCTCCAAGTGGTGTAAGTGATTTTTTCATAGTATTTATTATCCTTCTTTTTTGGCTACATACTTTATAGGGCTACACTGAGCAAAACCTATATCAGCACTGATAGGTAGTTTATAATCTTTAATGAATTCGTTTAATAACTTAAAATATTGTTCTTGTTGGTTTTCTGAAAGGTTGGCTTTTGCCGGATTTATCAGGAAGTAATCTATAGATCCACTGGAATCAAAATAAACTCTAGTGAATAAACGAGTTGTCTCAGGCCAATCAAATCCATTTTTAGTGAGATACTTTCCAAGGTTAATGTGTAAATCCCGATACTGAGTAAGAAATTTTTCCTGTCTTTCTTTAAATACGCCTTTTTCAGGTTCAAAATGAGCAGCGCTAGGATAGGTACTATCTAATTCACTGATCGAAATTCCTCTTGTTTCAGCATCCTCAAAGGTTGTAGCTAGAGGCTGTGCATAAACGTTCGAAAATAACATTACAGAAAAAAGGGCTGAGTAAAATATCTTCATTCTTATTGAAAATTTGATGGTAAAGTGATTAATTATTTCTTCTACTAAGATAATAGTATTTAATACTAAGTCAATAGTATTATCAAAAAAATATTAGACCAATGAAAATAGCTGTATGAAATCAGCGGAACTTTTAGAATAGATTAGGCACAAACGATCACACTAGATTGACTAAAATTTATTTCAATTTTTGAATTACAAATAAAAATTTGTACTTAGGGATAAAATAAATAGGATCATGAAAGATGAAAGAAAAATATTAATTGGAGGGATTGTATCCCTTGCACTTCTTTATCTAGTGCCTACTTACATGGGGTATATCTGGATAGGATTATTTTCTGCGCTTATTGGAGCGGGTGTTTACCTAGTACTTTTATATAAGATGGGAAAAAAGGACTATAGAGAAGCTAGTTCAGAGAGAACAACAATAATACTCTTTTCTCTTTTACTGATAAGCTCAGTGGTCATTTTTAGTTTTGATTATTACCAAGCAGATTATCAGAGAGATATACTCAGAGAGGTAAGAGTTACTATTGATAGTTCAATTATCGAAGCTGAAGTAAGATCAGAACTTTTAGAAGTATATAGAGAGTATATGCTTGCAAACCAGAAATCAGACAGATCTGTTCTAGAAGTTGCTGTTGATTTTTTTGGAGATCGACTAGAGGACAATAATAAATTACGAGTAAAAACTATAGAACTGGAAGAAGACTTGAACTTTTCCTACAAAAAAGATCAAGCATCAGATAGTTTTTCGATTTATGTAACTGCAGAACTGTCAAAAAGCAGAAGCAAAGATTTTAAAAATTGGGATGGCTCAGCAGGTTTATTTCAAACAAAAACCACATTATCAAGTGAGGGGGTTAGCCATGAAAGGCAAAACTAATAACTTATTACCCTGGATCTCTTCAATATTGATTGCCATAATAATCATTGGAGCATTAACTTTAATTCCTGATTCTGTTACTCATTCAAATGCTTATAATGTGCTTGTACCTAACTCGTTTCCATCGGCTCAGGTACTAGGGCTATCTGTGATTGAATCGATAAACGAATTCTCAGGGGAAACTGAGGTACCTTCTTATTACAAAGAATCACGAATTGGAATTGCAGTAAGCATTCTATTTATGTTTGTGATCATTCCATTCTTATTTGTTAAGGGAACTTTGCAATCCGAAAAAAGAGAAAACCCAACTGCTCTTTGGTATGTAGGAAGTGCTCTATTGTTGCTAGTGATAAGTACGTCCATAATTAAAGGCGGTATTAAAATGAGTGTACATCAAAATACCAGAGATAGCGCACAGATTAGTAGAACATACGATTTAATGAGGACGGAGCTAACCGATGTTTCTTTTATTGTAGTAGAACAAGTTTTAGAATTAAATGATATCGAAGAGATGTCCAAAATAAGTACCGAGAATATTCCTGAGGTGAAAAAATCAGACTATCAATACAGAATGGTTACCAATCCACAAGATACATCTGTGACTATCAGTATTTCTTCGAATCAGGTCAGTGATTTCACAGCAACCACAATTATACGTCCGTATTCTGATCAAATTTTTAAATATCAGAGAACTTATTCGAAATAGGGAATTTCATTCATAAGCATTTGGTTTAACGAAAAGATTAAATGCCTATGAAGAATATAAACAGCTACCGAAAGTTTGCCAGAAATGAACATGAACCTAATAAAGATGGAGACTATGTTCTTTATTGGATGCAGATCAACCGAAGGTTCCAATACAATTATGCACTAGATTATGCAATTGCATGGGCTAATAAATTAGGAAAACCACTTCTCATATACGAAGGATTGTCGATTGAGTATCCATGGGCGTGTGACCGGTTTCATTCTTTTATTATGCAGGGAATGAAAGAAAACCTTGATTTTGCTCATTCAAAAAAAATAAATTATTTCAGCTTTGTGGAACCAGAGATTGGAGCAGGTAAAGGTCTTTTTTATAATTTAGCATCAAAGGCATGTGCTGTTATTTCTGATGAATATCCTGTTTTCATTATTAGAAAACATAATGAGCGTGTGGCTGATAAAATTGATGTGCCCTACATTACAATAGATTCCAATGGAATAATTCCCCTTGGTGTAACTGAGAAAGATCCATACTCTGCTTATCTATTTAGAAAAATAATGCAGAAGCACTTTAAGGAAGCTTTTACAAATCCTCCCCAAAAAGACTCCATTGATGAACTTGAGAATAGGGATGAAATTAAACTATCCGACGAGTTCAGACAAAGATATCCTAAAGCAGATGAGATGTTGAATGATATTGATGGAAGTATTTCTCAGCTGGATATAGATCATGCGGTAGGAAGTATTGAGATGGAAGGAACCCGAAAATCAGCTTTGGGTAAAATGGGACAGTTTATTGGGCACAGTTTATTGGAGTACGATGAGAAAAGAAATCACCCGGATGAAAAGAAGACAAGTGGACTAAGTCCATGGCTACACTTTGGAAAAATTAGCGAGTATGAGATCGTGAAAGCTGTATTCGAGCATCAACCGGATGGGTGGAGCTTGGAAGACCTAACTCCAAACGGCGGAAAGAATAGTGGGTTTTTTAATGGTGATGAAAATATAGAGAGTTTTTTGGACGAAGTGATCACTTGGCGAGAAGTTGGTTTTCATTTTGCTCATCATGTAGATAATTATGATGAGTTTGAATCTTTGCCTAATTGGGCTAAGCAGACAATGGAAGAGCATACAGATGATAAGCGAGAATATGTTTATAGCTTAGAAGAATTTGAGAACTCAAAAACGCATGATGAGCTATGGAATGCAGCACAAACTCAGCTTAGAGAAGAAGGAATCATACATAATTATTTAAGAATGTTGTGGGGTAAAAAAGTCATAGAATGGACCCCGGATCATCGTACAGCCTTAGAGTATTTAATAGAGCTAAATAATAAGTACGCTATTGATGGTCGCGATCCAAATAGCTATTCAGGTATATTTTGGTGTTTTGGACGTTTTGATAGAGCTTGGCAAGAACGGGAGATATTTGGGAAACTTCGCTATATGACTAGCAACAGTACGCGCAAGAAGGTTAAATTGGACGAGTACCTTAGTAAATACGGCAATCAAAAAAAGTTAATATAATTGCTAAATGAATTATACTGACATATATTGCACATATTTTAAATAAGCTAATTCAATGGATCTCTTTCAAGATAAAAACGCCTCTTCCTATCAAGTAAATGAGTCTAAGAATAGTTACTCTGATGAACCACTTGCTACTAGAATGCGCCCGCAATCGCTCGATGAATTTGCTGGTCAAGAGCATTTAGTTGGAGAAGGAAAGATGCTTCAACGAATGATTGAAAGTGGGATCATAGGTTCGTTGATATTTTACGGCCCGCCAAGTTCGGGGAAAACCACTTTGGCTCATGTCATATCCAAAGAGATCAAAGCTAGTTTTAAAGTAATTAACGCGGTTCTTGATGGGATCAAAGAATTACGCACTGTAGTAGAACAAGCCGAGAAATTAAAGAAGTTGAATGGGAGAAAAACCATACTTTTTGTGGATGAGATCCATCGCTGGAATAAAGCACAGCAAGATGCGCTTTTACCTCATCTAGAATCCGGAATTATTACCTTAGTTGGAGCAACTACTGAAAACCCGTTTTACTCATTAGTAAATCCGCTACTTTCTAGATGCCAGTTATTTGAGCTTTTTCCTTTAACGGTAAAAGATGTAAGACGGATGCTTGATCGAGCTTTAGCAGACGAAGAGAAGGGCTTGGGTGGAAAGTCAATTAAGGTTGAGGAAGAAGCTTTAGATCATTTTGCAGATTATGCAGGTGGAGATGTTCGAAATGCTTTAAATGCACTCGAAGTTGCTATTCTATCTAGTAAGAAAAATTCTGAAGGCGACATTATCATCAATAGAGAAATTGCCGAGGAGAGTATTCAAAGAAGGAATATAAGATATGATCGCACAGGTGATGAGCATTATCATTACGCATCGGCATTTATAAAATCTCTTCGTGGTTCTGATACAGATGCAGCATTGTATTGGATGAATGCAATGTTGGAGGGCGGGGATGATCCGAACTTTATTTTTAGACGTTTATTAATTTTTGCGAGTGAAGATGTTGGTATGGCAGAACCAAATGCTATTACCATTGTAAATTCTTGCCAAGAGGCTTTTATGAAAGCAGGAATGCCCGAAGGAATGTATTTCTTATCACATGCGTGCACGTATTTAAGTATTTGTCCGAAGAGTAATAGTACCAAAGGTATTTTTGAAGCGGCTAAAGAGATCAGAGAGAGAGGAGTAGGAGGCGTACCAACTTACTTGAAAGATAGAACCGCAAATAAACTATCATCGAAATATTTGGATACGGAGAATGCCTCAAAAGATTATAAATATCCCCATAGTTATAATGGCAACTGGGTAGACCAGCAATATTTACCGGAGTTAGTTAAAAACAAGAAATTTTACGATCCGGGGAGAGAGGGACGAGAGGGATTATTGATTAAACGACTGAATGAGATAAAAAAGGGGTCCTAAAATCAGAGTTCTTTATTTTTATGTGGTAAAGTAAAATGAAAAGCGGTCCCTTTATTAGGTTCGCTTTCGACCCATATCTTTCCATTATGTCGACTCACCATTTCTTTACAAAGTTGTAAGCCGATACCATTTCCGGGCTCTTTATTAGTCCCTTTTGTGCTTATAAAAGTATTATCGCTAAATATCTCATTCAATTTATCTACTTGAATCCCGACCCCGGTATCAGAGATAGAAATAACAGTTTTACTAGCCTGGTTTGCTGCTGAGATGGTTATGGATCCATGTTCAGGAGTAAATTTTAATGCATTTGAAATCAGATTTCTCAAAATAGTTTTTATCCCGTTGGGATCGGCATAGATGTCAAGTGCAGTATCTATTCTCTCTATTTTCACTTGCTTCGTTTTCTGGATGTCATATAGTAATTCTAATGTCTCATCAATATAAAAATCCAAGTTTTGGATTTGAGGTTTCATTTCAAGTTCTCCGGTTTGGCTGGCTGCCCAATCAAGCAAATTTGAAAACAAGGTGTTCATACGAATAGTCGTTTCGGTGATCATCGTACTATATTTAGATATGTTACTATTCTCATCATTTTCTGAAATATCAGTAATCATCTTGCTTAACCCGGATATACCCATAAAAGGAGATCTTAGATCATGTGCGATAATTGAGAATAATTTATCCTTTGTTCGAACTAGTGATTTTAATTCCTCTTGTTTTTCGTTGAGTTCTATGTTTTTTAACTTTAAGTCTTCAATTAGGACTGAAGCTTTTTCATGGCTATTCTCTAATGTATTAAAGAGATAAAAAATTACATATACGTAACCAATAACTACCATTACTACAAGCCCTGAAGAAGTCACAAGAAATAAATTCTCGCTTAAGTACATTATAACGGCATATTGAATGAGATAGATAAATGTACACGTTAAAAATACCTTTTTATTTATGGTTAGTCCTAAAAGAGGCATCAAAACCAAAAAAACCAGTGAATTTCTAATAAAAAAAGCGGAGAAATTAGGCTCGGAGAATTGCAAAAAAGGAGCAATTAACAAATTTACTAGTATGATGATCGCGTATGCCGTTAAACAAATCTCAGGATTAGTTTTTTTTACGATGCACCATATTAACGTTAGGGTAGTCAAACCCGAACAAAAGATGTTTAAGAGTGTAAGTTCAAATGAAGCATCAAAAAGGAAAATTTCAGAGGCATAGCCGATTAAACAAACAACTCCAAGAACTAGAACTATTTTAGGATCTTTTAAGAAAAGATTCATATGTACTCAGTAATAAAGTACTGGAAATTATATCTTCAGTACACGATTTATTTTGAAACCCGTTAATCGACGATAATCGTAAATTCTAGTTGAAATAAAAAATTTTAAAAAAACTCTATAACGTTGTATTGGAGTTTTGCTAGCACAACAAAATAAGTGAATGAATATTAAAGTAATAAGCAGTACAGACAGGCCAAATTCTTGGGCACTAAAAGTGTCAAAATATGTAGCTTCAATTTATAAAGATAAATTGGTAGAAGCTGAAGTGATAAGTCTAGAAGACTTTCCTTTAAAAGAGGTTGTTGGAGGGAAATATGGCGAAGAAATTTCTGCGATTACTGAATTTCGAGAACCAATTCTAAATGCGGATGGACTTATATTTGTCATTCCCGAGTATAATGGAAGTTTTCCCGGTATCCTTAAAATGTTTGTTGACTATTTACCATTTCCGAATGCTTTTCACAAAATGCCAATGGCTTTTATAGGTGTGGCTTCGGGAGCATTTGGGTCTCTTAGATCTGTGGAACAGTTTCAGATGATAGTGAACTACAGAAATGCATTACAGTTTCCTGAAAGAGTTTTTATATCAAGAGTTAACAATGAATTTAATCCTGAATTAGGACTTAAGGATGACTTTAAGAAAGCCTTATTGGAATCTCAGGTATCAAATTTTGTTAAGTTTGTAGAATCTAATTCTTAATTAGATTTCAGCATGTACCCTACACCATGTAAGGTTATTAGGTAACGAGGATCGTCTGGGTGTAATTCTATTTTCGCTCTAAGTTTTGAGATATGTACATCTACAGTTCTAGTGTTGGTGCTGTACTCATAGCGCCATACTTTCTCAAGTAGTTCATCTCTAGAAACAGGGTTGTTTGCATGAGATAATAAATATCTTACCAACTCAACTTCACGTGCTGTTAACTCGATTCTTTTATCGCCAGGATGAACAGCTTCACTTTCTGCTAAGTCTAGTTTTACCTCTCCCAACTGAAGGATATCAACTTCTCCTGTATTGGAGTAAGTACCGGCTCTTCTTAAACGAGCTTTGATTCTTGCAAGTAGTTCTTTAACTCCAAAAGGCTTGGTTAGATAATCATCTGCTCCTAATTCCAATCCCTTCACTTTGTCAGTTTCTTGATCTTTTGCAGTAAGCATAATAATTGGGAACGTGTATTTAAGCGCCCGTACTTCACTACAAATATCATAACCACTTTTACCAGGCAACATTATATCCAGAATCATAAGATCAGGATTATGCTCTTTAACCATTTCAACGGCACCTTCACCATTTTCACTTACGAAAACAGTAAATCCTTCGCCTTCTAGTGTATCTTGGAGTGTGAAAATTAAGCTTGGCTCATCTTCAACAATTAGAATTTTAGAACTCTTTTCAGACATGTGTAATTCAGTTTAAAAAATATTATAGCTAATAATACTATTTTTTTCGGAGTAGTATTTAATTTCTTAGGTATTTAGTTTTGGGAATGAAATTGTAAATGTGGTTCCCTTTCCATATTCACTATCAACAGAGATATCTCCTTCGTTTAATAATACCAAGTTACGGACAATGCTTAGCCCTAATCCATGTCCTTTTGTTTTTGCAACTAAAGTTTCTTCAACCCGATAGAATTTCTTAAAAATATTTTTAATTTCACTGTGTTTGATGCCAACACCGTGGTCTCTAACGGTTAATTTGATGAGAGAATCATCCTCAAAAAGATTGATAATGATCTTTTTCTTGTCAGAGCTGTATTTAATAGCATTCTCTACTAAGTTGCTAAGAATAGTTTCAAGACTATCTGAATCTGCAAGTATGTTAAAATTAATTTCTTCTTCAGAATCGTACTCAACTTCAAAGCCTTTTTCATAAATAAATCCTTGATTCTCATTTAAGTAGTTATCAACGATAGTTTTAAGATTTTGAGGAGCTCGGTCTATGAGAGTCTGTCCAGCATCGTATTTAGCAACGTCGAGTAATTTTTCAATCATTTTACGCAAACGTATTGATTCATTATAAATATGCATGCCATATTTTTTGAGCCTTTCCGGTTCAACTACTCGCCCATCTGAAATGTTTTCTCCGGCTGCTTGCATAACAGCAAGCGGAGTTTTTAGTTCATGAGTTACGTTGGCAAGAAAGCCTGCCTGTAACAAATATAACTCCCTCTCTTTTTGTGCGGTATAAAACATAAAAAGCAAAGACCCTAGTAAAAACAAAACTGCAACCCCAAGAACTATAATGTTTTTTCTAAAAGTATCTTGGTACGCAGATGTAATTGGTGGATTAAGAAAAGCGACTTTTATAATCCAATCACCAAAAAAACGAGGGAAACGAACTCTGTTGTCGACAAGATCGACGCTAAAATCTACGTAAGGATTATTAGAAGCAAGAACCATATCTCTTCGATGATCATGTAACCATACTACAGTTCCCTCATTCTCAGTACCACCAAAATATTGATCAATTAATGGAGATATCAATTCATTTATAATGGCTTCCCTGTTAAGGATAAAAGTAAAATAGCCAATAACTCGGTTTTCAGTTAGGTTTATAAATCCAATATTCATGCTTCGGTGAGCATCAAATTCAATCATTGCTCTCCATCTGAGGTCAAAATTATTGATTTGAATACGAGTTGCTGAACGGATCAATCCAACACCGTCGCAAACTAAGCTGCTATAATGCTCGGTGGTCTCCATTTTCCTTTTACTTTGATCAAAATAGTAAATTGAAGTACCGGCTTCACACGGATCTTGAGCGGCAGGAGTGTAGTAAATAGAGGAGGTATATGGATTGTCAGCTAAATCGGTAAATATTTTCTCCAAGGTATTGGAGAGTTTCCCATCATCTTCAAGAGAAGCTTCTTCCTGTTTGTCAATATTCAATAATTTACTGAAAGGGTCATAGATCTCACTTTGAACCAACGTAGTAATTTCTTCCGCTTTTTTAAGTTGGCGCTCGCTCTCACTTTCAGTTACACGTTTTCTAATATCGTATAAGCTGAAGACATTCATTCCGGTTAGTGCAATAATCGCAACCAAACCAAGCATAAGTAGAATCCATCGCATAAAACGATTTCTACTTGCTTTTTTAGCTTTTATAAAATTCATGTATATAAAATAACAGAATCTTTATTCTCATCCATTATATGGAAGTAAAAAAAGATGAATGTTTTGTTAGAGAGGATTAGAGCTTTTCAAAGTTCTTTTCAAGAGACTTTTTTAAAACGTCAAACTCGATTGGTTTTACTAAGTAATCTAAATAGTTAGTTTCTTTAGCTCTGTCAACATGATAGGGATCTGAATTTCCAGTAATATAAATAACGGGTACATCTGAAAATTTACGTATCTCAAGCATGGCTTCTATTCCATCCATATCACCTTCAAGAGAAATATCCATAAGTATAAGGTCTGGCTTGATCCGTTTAGCAACTTCAATGGCTGTTTTACCATACACTAATTCGCCTTCGGCTCCGTAACCAAGTTTCTCTAAGTAGCTTTCGTAAAGCAGATTAAGGATAAGATCGTCTTCAACGATCATGACCGTTTTCTGTTTATTGTCCATATTTTTATTCTATCTTAAATCAATGCGTATAATAAGGGGATTCAACGATAAAGAAAATTCTTATTAGCAATCAATTCTAAAGTTATAGTATAAATACTTAAAGTATTTTTATTTGACAAATAAATCAGCTTTTGAGCGTTTATTGAGAGTTATAGGTGACTAATCGACCATTCTTGCCTCATTCAAGTTTAAATGCTATTCTATTCAGTAATAAAAGGACAAATAAATTTAATGGTTTCAGGGTACATGTCTTCCGATTTTGATGAATGACAAAATAAGTCAGTCTAAAAATAATTCTATCAATAGGCTCAATGTTGATAAGAAAATGGTAAGTATTTTGACGGTATTTGTAATACTAGGGATATTTCTATTGATATCTATCATTGTATCCACAAATTCCATTTCTGCTTTAAGAGGGTTTGCCACTTTACAAACTAATTGGACAACAGCACGGAAAGAAGTGACATTTCAGTTGGTCAATTATTTAAGAACTCAGGATGAAGAATTTAAAACTCAAGCAGACAGCTCCATTCGGCTTATCAGAAAAATGGAAACTATTCGAACGGAGCTTATGAAGGAAGATACCGATAGGCAGCTGGTGAGAAGTTTATTTATAGAAACTAATACTATCCCGTACGATATTGGGAAAATGATCAATACGTTTGAAAATTTTCATGAATTTCCTGATTTCAAAGAATCTATTCGGATCTGGAATGAGTCTGACATGTTTCTCTATGATATTGAAACACTCTTAATTGACGCCGCCACTTTAATTGCTGAAAATAAATTCACTCCACAATTACAGTCAGATTATATAGCAAGAACAGTTTATTTAGATAAGGAGTTAACTCTTTTACAGTTTGAACTTTCCAGATCTTTGGCTTCGGGAACTAAATTTCTAAATTTAGTAATTATTTTGGTGACCCTTTCTTTGGGTATGATTTTATTAATAACAGGAGCTACGCTTTCGATTAGATTTATGAAAAGCATAAAAAGCTGGAGTGCAGAGATTCAAAATGGCGAAGACCTCCTAAAAGATCAATTAATAGAAAAGACCCATTTATTATCGGAAGTACATGATAGAGTAAAAAATAATTTAGCCTTGGTGTCGACTTTAGTACAGTTACAACAGAATATGGCAGAAAAAGGACTATCAGAGGATAACTACGTAAATACGGTTTCAAGAATTAAATCAATGGCATTGGTTCATGAGCGCCTGTATCAAAATGAAACATTTTCAAGTATAAGGATGGACGAGTATATCAATGACCTTATTGATAATTTACATCCTAAGAAGCAGAGAGAAAACACAAATCTTGTATTGGAGGTGAGCACAATACCTGTAGTTTTAAGCATTGATAAAGCAATACCAACAGGTTTGTTACTCAATGAAGTGCTTGCAAATGCATTTAAATATGGAATCGGAAATAAGAACCCTAAGATTAAAGTAGATCTTTTATCAGAAGGAGAAGAAGTGATCATTTCAATATCAGATAATGGCTCGGGCTTGCCCGAAACAACTAAACTTGAAAAACCAGCAACACTTGGATTCCGATTAATATCAGTACTTGTAAAGCAGTTAAGAGCTAATTTTAGCCTGGATACAGATGGAGGAACTGCGTTCACGTTTAGATATCAAATATCTGATAAAGTTGGAATCAACTAAAAAAGCTCCAAAACAAAAACGCCTTGCAAAAACAATGTTTTACAAGGCGTTTAGTACCGCAGGCCGGACAGGTTTAGTGTTATCAAATGATATTAGATGCTTTTACATGCGATTTCTAAGTACACTAAATTATTAGGGTAATCATTAACAAACATTGATGTGCGTTTGGCGCTCAAAATGTTCCACCTATGTTCCACCTAATATGAAACCATCCTATACGTTTATCTCAAGACCTGATAAGAAGAATAAGTACTCACAAATACCCATCTACTTGAGAGTTATATATAATCGGAAGAAATCGATTTATAACACCGGTATAAAAATAGACTCGAAACACTGGAATGAAGGCAAATCTGAAGTGAGAAAGTCACATCCTACTAGTAAGACTTATAATCAAAGACTAGAGACGTTATTTAGACGAGCACAAAAGATAGGTTTTAGGCTTGAAGAAGATAATAGGGTGTCAGCTAAACGAATTGTTGAAGAACTAAAAGGCGTAAATCCACTGAACTTCTTAGAGTACATTGAGAGCTTTTGTATAAGGTTAGAAAAGTCAGGCTCTGTAAGGCGAAGTAAGCAAACCAAAGTGCTAAAGAATAAGCTGCTAAAATTTTTAGACTCTAATGAGTTAATGTTCTCTGATATAGATAATGCATTTTTAGAGGATTTTGAAATCTTTCTAAGAACTGAGATTGGAAACGCTCAGAACACTATCAATAAGGACTTTGAAAGGTTTAAAATGGTATTCGAAGATGCTAAGCTAAGAAAGATTCATAGAAAGAATCCATTCGACGATTATAAGATACCTACACGTCAATACTCAAAGAAAGAGGCATTAAATTTTGAACAGATTCAAGAAATAGAAAGATTAGATCTGGTTGAAAATGAGTCATTGTATAATACAAGGAATTACTTCCTGTTCTCTTTCTATAATGCTGGGATCAGATTTGGAGATCTATGTAGACTAAAATGGACCAATATCCAAGATGGTAGGTTGAAGTATCTAATGAGTAAGTCTACCCATACTAAACAACCTAAGTGGAAGAACATCAAACTAAATGACCAAAGCTTAAGAATACTGGGACACTATATTAAAACTAATAATGACAGCGAGTATATATTCCCATTGGTAAATACAGAGAGAGACCTTGAGAATAAGGTCGTATTTGATATGGAGAAGTCGGGTAAGAATGTAAAGGTAAATAGAGATTTAAAAGAGATAGGGAGACTAGCAGACATTGATATTAATATCACTTTTCATATAGCTAGACATACATTTGCACGACACGCTGCTAATATGGGTATGAATGTGTATGCTATCTCCAATGCCCTAGCTCATTCTGATTTGAAAACTACTCAGACGTATCTAAACAGTTTCAATGAAAGCCTACTGGACAAGGAGATGGAGAATCTCTTTTAAGTAAATCACTACCAAATAAGATTATATACTACATTTGTGTTATTAAGCATTAGAGGAGTTTTAAGAGTAATGCTTGATAAAAAGTAGTCCGAAAAAGTATGCCAAAAGTATACCGAAAGTATACCATTCTATTCTAGTTTAGTAGAGCTGTGTTATATTATTCTGAAAAAGGAAATGCTAAGCAATAGAGAGCATTACTTCAATATATTTTAGTTGAAGCAGTTGAATTCATCGAAGGGTAATCATGAACAAAAACTCGGTGAAAGCTCGGTAAAAGCTCGGGTATTTTTCGCCATATCGGTGGTTTTACAGTATTCGATTTCTGTCAGTAATACTTTTCACTTCTTTTAATTTCCTTCAAACCTAAGTTTTCATTATATACCCACCCATAACTATATGTTTTATTTCATATTCGGGACTTAATTCTTACCCATGGGTACAAATGAAGCACATGCTAGGATCAAAATAAATAAATTGCTCGAAGAGGCAGGATGGAGATTCTTCGCTTCCAAAGAAGGCAAAGCTAATATACGTCTAGAAAATCATGTAAAAATAACTCAAGAAGATATTGATGAATGGGGTAATGACTTTGAAAATACCAAGAAAGGTTCTTTAGATTTTCTTCTACTCGATTCTAATGATAAGCCATGCTGTGTACTCGAAGCAAAGAAGGAAGACATTAACCCACTAGCAGCTAAAGAACAAGCTAGAAAATATGCCATTGCATCTGGAACTCAATACATCATACTCTCTAATGGAGTAGTACATTATTTTTGGGATTTAGAAAAAGGGAATCCAAAACTAATTCTAAAGTTTCCATCTCCTGAAGAAATTGGAGCTATAAAAGAATGGAAACCAAATAGGTTAGAGTTAATAAATGAAGCTATTTCTGAAGACTATATAGTTAAAGTTCAAATGCCAGATTATGGCGTTAGACCAGGTTGGAATGGCTCTATTGATTCTAGTAAAGACTTTATATGGGATAACGGTTTAAGGTTTCTAAGGTACTATCAACTGGATGCGGTCAAGGCGATTCAAAGTTCAGTTGCAGAAGGGAAAGATAGGTTCCTTTTTGAAATGGCGACCGGTACTGGTAAGACTCTTACTGCAGCCGCAGTCATCCGGTTATTTCTAAGGTCTGAAAATGCTAAGAGAGTACTATTCTTAGTTGACAGACTAGAACTAGAAGATCAAGCAAAGAAGGCTTTCACGAATTATTTATCACCTGATTACACTACGTATGTATTTAAGGAGCATAGAAGAGACTGGCATAAAGCTGAAATTGTCGTCACTACCATTCAATCACTATTAGTAGATGACAAGTATAGAAGAATCTTTTCACCAACCGATTTTGATTTAATAATTTCTGATGAATCCCATCGTACAATTTCAGGGAATTCAAGAGCTGTTTTCGAATATTTCCACGGTTATAAACTTGGACTTACTGCCACACCTAGAGATTACTTAAAGGGTGTGGATATCAACAATGTTAAAAAAACTGACCCTAGAGAAATTGAACGAAGAATACTTAGAGATACTTATTCTACATTTGGGTGCGAAGGTGGTAATCCAACATTCAGATATTCGTTATTAGATGGTGTGAAAGATGGTTTTCTAAGAAACCCACATGTACTAGACGCCAGAACCGATATTACTACTCAACTACTTTCTGATGAAGGGTATTCTGTAATTATAACAACTGAGGATGGAGATTCAGAACAGACCTTCGTTTCTAGAGACTTTGAAAAGAAATTTTTCTCTAAAAAGACGAATAAGATATTCTGTAAGACCTTCTTTGAGAATGCTTTGATGGATCCGATTACAGGTGAAGTTGGTAAGACTATTGTTTTCTGTGTGAGTCAAGATCACGCATCAAGAGTTACACAAATCCTTAATGAGTTTGCTGAAGAGTTATATCCAGGGAAATACAATTCAGACTTTGCTGTACAAGTTACTTCCGTTGTTTCTGACGCCCAACAAATGACTATTAACTTTTCAAATAATAATCTGAATGGGAAGAGTAAATTCTTAGAAGGGTATAAATCTGGAAAGACAAGAGTGTGTGTTACGGTAGGAATGATGACTACTGGATATGATTGTCCGGATTTATTAAACCTATGTATGATGCGTCCTATCTTTAGTCCATCCGATTTTGTTCAGATAAAAGGTAGAGGGACAAGAACCCATACTTTCGAGTATTCTTTTAAGAATGAACTGGGTGAGTTGGAAGTGAAGAAGATTGATAAGAAATACTTCAAACTATTTGATTTTTTTGCAAACTGTGAGTACTTCGAAGAAAAGTTTAATTACGATGAAAAACTGAATCTGCCTAAGCCTGGTAAAGGTGGCGAAGGTGGAGGTGGCGGAATAGATATTGATATTTTTGAGAGCTTTAAACCAGATCCTATAAAGAGTGTAGTAGAAACACCTGTTGGTTATGAAGGCATGAAGATTGATAGAATGCTTTTTAAGAAATTTGAAGACCGAATTGTAATGGATGACTTAATCAAAGAACATGTTGAACTTGAAAACTGGGAGTTCGTTGTTAGTCATATACAGAACGAGATTTTTGATAAACCAGAGGAATACTTCAATTTAGAAAAACTGCGCAAAGCAGCTAGAGTGGATAGGAAAATTTCAATCAGAGAAGTGGTTGAAAAAGTTTTCGGAATCATTCCGAAATTCAAGAACAAAGACGAATTACTTGAGGAAGAGTTCGGAAAATTTGTATCTATATATCCACCTGAAGAAGAAGTAAATATACGAGCGCTGAAATACTTCTTTAAAGCATATATCGTAGATCAAGACATTAGAAGGATTGTTGAAACGAAAGACTTTCACGCCCTCCACACTCATCAAACATTAACAATTTCCCAATTCAAACAAGTTAATACTAAATACAGACAGGTAGTACCAGAATATATTAACGACTATATAAATTTAGATCGCTTCGCTGCCTAAAAAAACAATATGCTAGATACACTTACCAAGAAAAGAATAGATGATTGCCGAGATATTTTAGTTGGCAAATTACCGGATCCAAAGGCGCAAATAGAACAAATAACCATCGGCTTAATTTATAAGTTCATGGACGATATGGATAAAGAAGCCGTTGAACTAGGAGGGAAACCGAAATTTTTTACAGATTACACTATTCAGGATCCTGAAGACCCTAAAAAAGAACAAACTATAGAGTTTGAGAAATACAGTTGGGATAATCTTTTTGACGCAAAAGTAACAGCTACCGAATTACTTACGTTGTACTCTGAGGCTATTACAAAAATTGATAAGAATCCTAATATTCCGCCCCTTTTTAGGGATATTTTTAAGAATGCCTTTCTTCCATATAGAGATCCTGAGACACTAAAACTATTTCTGAAAACCATTGGTGAGTTTGAATATACTCATAGTGAAAAGCTAGGAGATGCCTTTGAGTATTTACTCTCTGTAATGGGCTCCCAAGGGGATGCAGGGCAGTTCAGGACTCCTCGCCACATTATTGACTTCTTGGTGGCTATCGTTGATCCTGCGAAGAATGATACCATATTAGATCCTGCATGTGGTACGGCCGGATTTCTGATCTCAGCCTATAAGCACATTTTACTGAAGAACACCAAAGAGAATACCGAAGGGTTAAACATCTTACAGTACAACAAGTTTGATAAGAAGCCATTTAATAACCTAGGCGATAACCTTACCCCGGAAGCTCGTAAAAAATTGATACAGAATTTTGTGGGTTATGATATCTCACCCGACATGGTGCGTATGAGTTTAGTGAATTTATACCTTCATGGTTTCTCTGATCCGCATATATATGAGTACGATACACTGAGTAGTGAAGCACGGTGGAATGAGAGTTTCGATGTGATTCTTGCAAATCCACCTTTTATGAGTCCGAAAGGTGGTATACGTCCCCATAAGAAATTTACGATTAGTAGTAACCGTAGTGAGGTACTGTTTGTAGATTATATAGCCGAACATTTGAATCCTAATGGCAAAGCGGGAATCATTGTGCCAGAAGGGATCATCTTCCAAAGTGGAAAGGCATACAAAGAATTACGCAAAATGTTGGTTGAAAATCATTTGTATGCCGTAATTAGTTTGCCAGCAGGTGTGTTTAACCCATACAGTGGTGTTAAGACTTCCATTTTGTTAATGGATAAAGAAGTAGCCAAACAATCCGATGAAATCCTTTTTGTTAAAATTGATAACGATGGCTTTGGATTAGGTGCCCAACGGAATGCGGTAAAAGGTGGGCAATTAGAAGAAGCTGTAGAATTGATTCACGAATTTGTTCGAACAGGTGATTTAGCAGAAACAAAAATAGCACACACTGTTTCAAAAGCTGAGATTGCCAAGAGTGGGGATTATAATTTAAGTGGAGAGAGGTATAGGGCAGTAATTCAACAAAATTCAACTTACGATTATGTTGAGCTTGGAGAAGTTTCCGATATCACCTCAAGTAAGAGAATATTCAAAGAAGAATATGTTGATAAAGGTATTCCATTTTATAGAACGAAAGAAATTGTAGAGTTAAATAAAGGCAAAGAAATAAGCTTAGAGCTCTATATTTCAAAAGAAAAATTCTATGAAATAAAGGAAAAATTTGGTGTGCCTAAGAAAGGTGATATACTAATTTCAGCTGTTGGTACTCTTGGGATACCTTGGTTAATTGAAGATGAAAGAGAGTTCTATTTTAAAGATGGAAATCTAATATGGCTAAAAAATATATCTGGCGCTTTACCTGCATATATCAAAAATGTTTTAGAAATAGGATTAAAAAATCAACTAATCACATTATCAATTGGCGCAGCTTATAAGGCTTTAACTATAGCAGGTCTTAAAAAGCTTAAAATCCCCCTCCCACCTTTATCCATTCAAGAAGAAATAGTAGCAGAAATAGAAGGGTATCAAAAAGTTATAGATGGTGCCAAAGCTGTAGTCGAGAACTACAAACCCCACATAGATATTAACCCAGATTGGGAGATGGTGGAGTTGGGTGAAATTATTAAGCTTTCAAGTGGCAAAGGCTTAACCTCGAATAATATAGTTGACGGACCTTATCCCGTTTATGGAGGAAATGGAATCAATGGCTATCATAATGAGTATTTTCTTGATGAACCAACAATAGTAATTGGGAGAGTTGGCGCGTATTGTGGAGCCGTTCATATTACTGAACCAAAGTCTTGGGTTACGGATAATGGTTTATATGTGACATCATTTTTAAAAGAAATAGAGCTGCAATTTATTAGTCAATTATTAACACAATTAAATATAAATAGATTTGCGAAAGTAGGTGGACAACCATCTATATCTCAGAAAACAGTTACAGAATTAAGTATCACTTTACCTCCCGTTGTGATACAACGCCAAATCGTCACTCAAATCAAAAGAGAGCAGGAGTTGGTGAGTGCTAACAAGCAGCTTATTGATATTTTTGAGCAGAAGATAAAAGATAGAATTGCTAAGGTTTGGGGTGAAGATGATTAGAGGGACTGTTTAATGGAAGAAGGATTAGAGCTTGCGAAATATCTACCTGAATCATACAAGAGTATTCCCGACACTGAATACATGCAATTTCTATGGGAAGCCTATCAGACTAATTATGAGGCTGGGAAGTACCAATTTGCGTATTTAAGCCTGCATATGCTCTTTATGAGTTTTGTTTATTTCAATGTGTGGCAGATAAAAGAAGCTCTAGAAGATGATTTTAGAAAAGCTCTAACTTTTAAAGATCGGATAGAAGATGGCTTTATTGCAGCCGAATCACCGTTTGGTTTTTGGAAGGAGAATGAAAGAACAATTATTGGATTTTTCAGACTAATTGGTTGCCCAAAGGTAAAGGTATCTGAGTTTAGAAAACTAGTTGATGTGAGGAATAAGCTAGCTCACACTAGCGGGAATATTTACTTTGCAAATGAGAGTTCATTTCTTGATAAAGTACATCAACTAGTGAGCTGTACTCAAGAAATGCAAGATTATTCACGTGGTATCATTCAGGATATTTATAAGGACTTCATATCTGATAGCTGGGATGAGGAGGAAAGAGAGTACATAGATCTTAATGATCAATTCAGAGAGGGATTGATTCACAAATACTTTCTATCAGAAGCAGATATAAAGTTCTGTTTAGAGTTTGATATTAAAAGTTTATCAAAAGAAGAACATTACGATGAAATATCTTCTTTGCACTCTTTTTTCTGTAGTGTCTATTCAGAGGATTATGATGAAGAGTACTGCGAAGTTTGTAGCGATGTTCATGAGAGGCTTAGTATAATCGACTTTTACCCTGGAGGAAATCTTATTGATGAAAGAGGTCAAAAGAATACAGGGGCTGAAATTGAAATCGCAGAATGTGGTTATTGCTCGACAACACACATCAAATGTATTGAATGCGGTACTTCAAATGCTGTGTGGGATTATGATGTAGGTGAGGAAAAAGAATGTGAAGGAGGCTGTGGTTTAACGTATCTGGTAAGTGAATCCTTCGATTCAGACGCCATAAGCGAAGGTTATACATTTAGAGTGATGCAAGAGTCAATTTGAGAAAATAATATCGGGGAAATGAAATGAGAACAATAGAGAGAATAATAAGAGATAACAATCTAAATGAGGTAGCCTTTTTTATAGGTAATGGGGTGAATCATGCTTCCAGTATTATGCCATCTTGGGCAGAGTTGCTTGATTCAATTACTCGAGAACCATTTGAAAAAGAGGGGTTAACCTACACAGAGATTTATGACATTATTGAATTATCGAGATTAGATCATAAAGATTTGAAGCATAGAATAGTAAATGAATTACAAGTTAAAGATAGCGATGATTTAGGCCCTCATTATAGACTAATGGATCTTGCAAAAGGGTACAACGCTCCTGTATTAACGACCAATTTTGATAATGCTTTAGAGAAATCAATTGGAGCAGAATTATTTAGGACAAGGGAAGGTAGAAAAGGTTTTACACATTTCTATCCCTGGGACTCATACTACGGTTTAGAAAAATTCACTAATCCGAGAAGAAATTTCGGTATTTGGCATGTTCATGGAATGGTAAAATATGCTGATAGCATTCGTTTGGGGTTAACCGATTATATGGGGGCAGTTCAAAAAGCTAGAGAACTTGTCCATCGTGGTGATGACAGATTATTTGAAGGAAAGAGGACTGAGAGGTGGGATGGATATCATACTTGGCTTCATATATGGTTTAACTCACCAATGATTTTTTTTGGGTTTGGATTTGGAGCAGATGAGGTATTTCTCAGATGGTTATTGATAGAACGACGAAAATATTTCAGAATATTTAATGATGATATGCAAGCATGGTTCATATCAACTGGGGAAACTGATATTGGAACAATAAATTTGATGCAAAATTTAGGTGTGAAAATTGTACATGAGCTTGACTACGATAATATATATGGATAAAGTCTTTGAAAATAAACTGACCAATTAAGAGGTTTATTATGGTTGGCGTACAGGTTTTTTACATACTTCCTATTGAAGGAAAGGTCACAGATAAATATTTATTAAATTTTCTAGACCACGTTTCATATGAGGAACAAGAGAAAATATTTCTTAAGTATTCGGAATCGTATACAAAAAGGAGTGACTATATAAATGTTGTTTCCGAGTTCACAAACATTGTTGAGTTTTTGGAAGTAGAAGTTGCTAATCGAGAAGATCAACTTAAAAATCAGTTAAAAAATATTGTTCAACTTAATCAACCTCATCCGAATGAAGGTTTAGATAAGAGATATAATAAAGCATTGCATAAGTTTATTGAGACTGGACGAGTAACAAATATGATGTCAGCTAAATCTTTTTACAGAGAGATTGATAATGGACAACATACAGTCTCAGAATTACAGAAAGAGTTGTTTGAATTTATAAGCTTCATTATGCTTGCGAGAGATAATCATAAAAGAGTTAATCAAATACCTGATTGTTTTCCTCTATTGAAAATACCATCAGACTCAAAGATGTATATACTTATCGCACAAAAAAAAGTAATAGAGTATTGGATTCATATAAGAATATTGAAGGGTATAATACTTGAGTCTATTAGTAATCTGGATAATGAACTGCCTGAACACTTTTCGAAATTAGATTTTAATGTTGATACTGAAGATGATGTAAAAGCTGGATCAGGCAGAAAGCCTAATAAAGACTTTTCTGGAGAGCAAGTTTTAGAATATTTCAATGAGTTTCTAAGCGATTTCCCTTATCCAAAGAATAAAAAATATTGGCATGTTGGTGGGGTGCAAGATAAATCAATAAATGTTGATAATGTCGCTGAATACATCTTTTTCGAAAAATTTAAAGCTAAGGAAGGGCAGTTTAGTATAGCCTCAATTAAGGACAGAATTGAGGCAAAAGTACCTGAAAAATATCTCCCTCGATATAGAAAGATACATAACAGAAAAAAGAAAAATTAATTCTTCCTTTTTATAATTCTTTCTTTTTTTTTGCATTGGAATTACCTGCTTAACATTGCTTTCGTAAACAAATAACGAAACGCAAAGACCATGAATTATAATAAATTAGAAGGCGACCAATTACAATTTGTAGCTGAGAGAAAAGAGCTAGAATTATACTTCGATAAGGTACTCCGAAGCATTATCAGAGATGAGGTTCCTAAGCTTATCCAGGAACTTGGAAAGAAAGAGTGGCTAACCAAACAAGAGCTAATGAAGCTAACCGGTTGGAGTAGCAGAACAATCCAACATATGAGAGATAGTAAGCAGATACCATACACTCAACATGGTAGAAAGATCTTATATCCTAGAAAGGGGATAATGGATTTTCTAAAGGCTAATTACATCCGTCCAAAGGGCGATGTTTAGACTAGTATGGGTTCCGCTTCCAATACTTGAGTTAGCGTTAAAGAATAAGAGACATCGTGAAATAGCTCTGTTCATTTACCTTAAGATGACTTCTGACAGTAGGGTTATTATAGATAAGAGGAGGATGAAACAACTTACTCAGGTCTTTCAAGTTAGTGAGTCAATCATATATAGAAGGCTGAAAAAACTTAAGGACTGGAATTGGATAGGATATGATAATATTACAAGTGTTTATCATATAAGGGGTTTCGGATATATATATGAGAAAGAAGAGCTGGTATCTAGAACAGTTGTAAAAATACATGTGCGAGACATATTTAGGTTACAATCTTTTTCATTTTCTGCCTGTGTAGGCTACTTAGCTAAATCACAAGGTAGGCGTAAAGGGCGGAGGGCTGAACAGCAAACAAGGTGTTCTCAACAATCCTCCGCCTCTTTTTTAAAACCAATCGCAATCTCTGTACTTGAAACAATCACGACTTTATCTAAAGATACTATAATTAAGTTAAAAAATCGTTCTGCTACTTTTGGGTATCTACATATTGAGAGTAGTATCGATGAATTATTCCACGTCAAATATCTATCTCCTGAATACTATAAAGCTAACCCTGATCATTGGGGAAGGATAAGACGACAGGGGCTAATGGTAGGTTTGGTTTCACCTGATAGGTTTTATGCTAACCTTAAATATTCTACAAAGCGTTATAAGTAATCTTCCCTGTATTAACCTTGTTAATATGATTCGAATATATAATAGTGATTCAAACTCTTTCCTAAGCAATTAAATACATTGTTGTGTTTTAGAAACTAAATAGGTTTAATTAGTTTTATTCAGTTCAATTAATTGTTACTTAATCTTAGTTAGCTATGTGCGGACGATACGCTTTCTTTAATAAAATGGATGAGATAGATCACTTTCTAGGTACGCTTGAAAGAAAGGAAGAACTCAGGCCTAACTACAATGTAGCACCAACATCTGTAATGCCTGTAGCTCGGGTTAATGAAGGTGGTAATCGAGTTCTGGAAGATATGTACTGGTGGTATATGAAGTGGCTTCCTAAAGATGGTAAACCAAATTTTAAGTACTCTACTTTCAACACTAGAGACGATCGTATTTTAGATAGTAAAATGTGGGGCAAGGATTTTAAAGAGAAGCAGATTAGATGCATTGTACCTATGAATGGGTTCTATGAGTTTTCCGGACCAAAGGGAAGTAAGTCGGCGCATTACTTTCATCCTAAAAGTACTGAGTTTTGGGGTGCAGCTGGTATCTATTCAAAAGTAAGTCCTAATAAAGGAATGGGGTCATTTTCAATCATAACTACTGATCCGAATAGTATGGTTGAGAAAGTACATGATCGTATGCCTGCCTTTCTGCATCACTCCGAATTTGATGATTGGCTCAACCCTGATCATTCTGCTGAGTACTTATTAGATATGCTCAAGCCTTATCCTGTAGATGATATGGAAACCTATATTGCTTCACCTAAGGTCAGTAACTCTAGGAATAACTTTCCTGGGTTGTTAGAAAGACCAACTCTGTTTTGATGCTACTTAATTTAGAATAACCAACATTTCTAAACTTATTCTCGAGAAATGATGGTTATTAGCATTCGGTAATTTAGTATAATCACTCCTTCAAAAATATCCTCCTTAACCAACTCAACAGGTTTCTTTTCTTCTTTTTATTAGTTGAAGGCTTCAGATAAACTTGTTCCTTTAATTTTTTGTCCGCATTACGATTTAATTGTATACGTTTTTCTGACCAATCTTCTGTCCAAACTACCTTATCATTCGTAATCCAATAATGAGATCGACATTCATATGACCAATTTCCAATGGAAGGATAAAGTGAAATGCTTTCACCGTCGTAGGTTACTCTCCAATCTGTTGGGGAAAGTGGGGTAACTACCTGCTGTTCACAACCGCAAAAGCACTTGTGAACAGCAGTATTGTATGTTGTTGTAATATATACAACTCCTTCTTCCTGGTTTTCAGGGGATGGTATGTACTCTACAAATTTATGACTTATGGTCTTCATTGAAAATCTCATTCATATTCGTAGAATAAATGGTCGTATACTCACCTTCAAGATTCTGATAGAAGTGGAGGTGTTTTTTCCATTCAAATACCGCCATGAGAGCATTTAAAGCGTTCAAGTCAGCAATCTGAATATTGGATTTATAATCTTCGTCTTCTCGGCTGGCAAAGCTTACTCTTTTGGGTATATGATCATTTTTTTGATCCGTCACCAAAGTTGTTCTAACTGTTCCCAGTAAGCTGTTTTCAGCTACCGAAACTTCCAAGCCAGAATCAATAAAAGCAATCTTTCTTCCAAGGAGATAATCGAAGATAGTCTTCTTAATTTCTCCAGTATCAATGCATATGAAAACAAAGTCCAGTTCATCCAACATTGAGATATTCAATGTATCTATGAATACTGGGTGTGACTTGATTCCACGATGCATTTTGGAATAGATATCGAAGTAATAATCCGTTTTATATGGCTGACTTCTTAACTTCTCTATTGACGCTGCCCCTGGGGCACGGAACGCATTATGCTGTAAGAAGTGGTCACCATCGATGAGGTGAATTTCCAACACAGGTGTCTTGGCTACCTGATCTAGGACATATGAGCCTGTTCCGCCAAGGCCTATTATTCCGATTTTCTGTCCTACCAGCTTTTCGGAAATTGTTACTATTTCAGCTCTGGTTGAATTAGAATCAATGTACTTAAATACGGACTCTTCTTCAGTAACCTCAACTACTTCATGAACTTTAGCCGTTCTTGAAGGATCTATGGATATTGCCGGAGCTGAAATAATATCACTGTATCGGGTTATCTTGTCGTAGTAGTCACTGTATCCACCATTCGGTTTATTTGAAAATGAACGATTAACAGTAATTGTACTTACAAGCTTCCTTGTAGCGTTGTTGTGCTGAATACCACTAATTGGCATACCATCTTTGTTACAAGGCTGATCTCCAATAAAGTAGATTACATGGTTCTTAGGCTTTACAGTTTTGTCACCCGCTAAATCCAAGTCCGTAACAAGAGTGCCTTCCTTGATCTCTAAGGAAGAATTCAAGTAAGGAATACGGTGTACAAGCAGGAACCCATTCCTGGGTTCCAACTTGTATCCTTCGTCTCTGAGTCGTTTTAAATCTGGACTACGATTTATCAGTGCGCGTAACATTGAACAGCATCCCTTCTTTAATTTTAACGACGTCGCCTTCTACCATCACACCTTTAGGATTTGGCTTAGGGCCATTCTTATAGGTGACAGTATAAACGATATTTGGTCCGAACTGAGGGTTCGGAAATGCAAGTTCTATGACTTGCTTATATGAAAGTCGTTTTTCATCGACTTCTTTTGGTTGACCATTTATAATGATCTGAAGGACCTTATTTTTGGCCCCCTTTTTTTCAGGTTTCTTTTCAGAAATAGACATTGAAATACCTCCATGTCTTTTATGTTATTGTTGACACAGAGAAGAAACCTTACTACATTGAAATGCTAATAACGCTGTAGTGCAGTCTACTCTGTGCTCCGCGATTTTGAAAAGCCAGGGTGCGGAAACTTATCCCTGGCTTTTTTATGTTATTTATATAAAATATTCGGCAGGTATTTTTTCTGTTATATCGTGAGTAAAAATGTGTAGGTATTTATAGGATATTTGCTTGTGGTATGCTAAAGCACCCATAATAATTCCTGTATCTACATCCAATTCTTTCGAACATTCTTCGATTTGTTCTTGAGTGATATATGTTAAATCATTATCAAAGAACGCCAGAATTTCATTGTGCCTTAAAACATCAGAGGCAAAATCATCTGCTTCTTGCTCTTTTTTAGATTTACTCTCTTCCTTCTTGATTTCATCTAAAACATAGTCACCCTCTTTCTTTAAATGCTTTAATACATGGGCTATTTCATGAGCGAATGTAAACCAAAAGTTATCGTTCCTCTTATATCTTGCAGTGTATACAATTACCGGTGATCCATTTGCGATAAATGAAGCCCCATCGATATAGGTTCTTTGCAAGTGTGAAAGAATTAAAAATTTCACTCCTGCTTCATTAAGACTTTTAATTGCCTCAATGGCTCCTTTTTTTGCATTTGTATATGAATGAAGCTCATTCGCAAAATTTGTAAGCTTCATCTTATTGTATTCGGGTACCTTCTTTTCTGAAGCCTTATTTTTCGCCATTTGATACCAGCAGTTGGCAGCAAACTTGTTGAATCCTTCATAAGCTTCTGACTTACGGAAATTCAAATTAGCTCCCTGCGACATGAGATTGAAGTCTATGGATTTAGTTTTCCAGAAGTCACAAACCAATTCCTCTAACTCGTCCGTGCTATCTGGTTTATTAATCCACCCCTTTCTTGCCATCTCATTGATTGGCATGTAGTGATAGATTTTAGATCGTAAATCTACATCTTTATCCTCCTCATTCTCTTCCTCTAATCTTAATCTATATCTCGTGTCAAGATTAATCCAAAACTCTGGAGATAGCTTAAATGCTTCTCCAAGTAATTTGGCCATATTTAAAGTTAATGATTGTTCATTTTTTAGAAGTTTATTCACATGTTTTGTTGAAACTCCTAATACATCACTCAGATCCTGTTGTGTCCAGTCTCTAAGTTCCATCAGTTCCTGAATGTGTTCTCCAGGCCCGATGTTCTTAGACGGCTTAACCTTGTTAAGCAGAGCCATGTTGCCTCCTCACTATACGAACGTTATTGTTAATCAAACTCAGTACTCAATCATAATGATTACTGATTTCCAGCACATCGATAACACCTATCGTCTTTTCATTGTTTGTCCATTCAATGCTTACCTCAAGACGGTATTGTTTATTGAGCCGTAAAGAATATACTTCGTCAGATCCTTTTAGCTTCTCAAAATTAAGTGCCGGGTGCTTCCATAAATCATGGATAGTCTCTGCTGCTATTAATGCATCCACACGCATTATAAACTTATCTATGATATCTTGAGAGAGCCTATATTTCTTCGAAGGTTTCCCAGTTTCATAGATATTCTGCAGCTTTGTATTCGAGCAATTTACATCCATGGTTATTGAAGTTATAACCAAATATACACATAATAGGTTATAAATCAAAAATCATTTTAACCTATTTGGTAATAATTGTATTTATTTTTGACTTCTGCTACATGTGATTTCTACCTCACAAATAAAAACTCTCTATCCACTTCTTGCATAAATCGCCAGTCTAACTGGTCAAGCGTATACACTAAATGGTAGAACCGTTGTTCGGTATCTTCTGCAACAAAATGTAGATGCTTGGTGATCATGGTATTCTCCATGTGAGAGGTTTCAATGCGACTTACCTGTATTGATCCATGTTTACCTCTTTTGAAGCGGTAGGGACGTAATCTATCAATAAGGGCGAACTCTATGGGAGTAGCTCTTTCAATAATTTCCTTAGGAAAGATCTCAAAACGGATGGGTATCATTCTATGAGCATCCGAAGGTTGATGTTTATGTCTTTTCACATGAACTAATACCCGGTCAATAACTAGACCTTTCTGAGCTTCACACTGAATTAAAGACCATAACAATTCTTCCTGATCGAATTCTAATTCAAAGATTTGCCCATCCATAGTTTCAATACTATAAAAAGACTTCTTGATACCACCAACACTTTTACTATGACATGACCTCACTCGTTTTAATTGATGTGTAAACTCCTTTCTCCAGATAGGTTTAGGAAGCCTGCTGTGCCGACAAAAAAAGACGAGTATTTCTATAAGTGGGAATTTATTCATGACCAATACTATTTGGTCGTTTTAAACTATACACATATTTTATACATATCAATATGTGAGGAAAATAAATGGGGACAAAAAAAGACTTTTCTTACCAACCAGAGAACGATGTACATAGAATCACTTTGTACAATACCGTTTACCCTGAGCATCAACACAGAGGTAAGAAAGAAAGACTATACCTACATTTTGACTTTGCTTGTTTCTACGCACAAGTGGAGCAGCTTAGAAATAGAATGTATGGATTACCCCTTATCATAGGTGGGTGGAGAAAAGACAATGGACAAGTAAAAGGGATTGTAGCTACTTCTTCGTATGAAGCCAGAGCCTTTGGTATCAAGACTGGAATGAGTGCTTTCGAAGCCTATAAGTTGTGTCCATATGTGTGTATGCTTCAGGTAGATTATGCCACCTATACCGCTATCTCGAAACAAGTACATTACATTTTTAAGCAGTTTTCACATACCGTAGAGCGCTATTCGATGGACGAATACTTTATGGATGTTTCTTTCTTAGTGGGTAAACCCGAATCGAAGATCAGAGCCTTTGCTCAAAACCTACAAGACAGCATATTTGAAGCTACTAACCTATATGGTTCTATTGGAATCGCTCGATCTAAAACATACGCCAAACTTTCGAGTAGTTTAGATAAACCTAAAGGTATTACTTCCATTATTACCGGAGAAGATGAACGTGCTTATATCTACCCACTAGATGTAGATGAAGTATGGGGAGTCGGTGGTAAAAGATATGAGCATATTTTAGCTGAAGGATTTAGAACTATTGGTGACGTAGTAGATAAGGGAACTGATAGGACCTTCATGAGGTTGTTTGGGGCGAATTTTGGGAAGATGTTATATGAGACTATAACAGGACAAGACCAAGCTAGAGTACTTGAGGAGAATGATAACTACACTCCCAAATGGGGGGTGAGCTATGGTCATACATTCAGTGAAGGTTCTTGTGATGTGGAACGAATCAAAGGGGAGTTTGCCATAGCAGTAGAGCAGGTATGTTATAGGCTTCGAGCCTATGGAATTAAGGCTAGTTCTTTTAGTGGAATGTTTGGATTCAATAAAACTGACCAACCAGGGGTAGGCTTTAGGTTTGCTCTAGATGGCTACACTAACATAGATAAACTTGTCTTTGAAGCCTGTATGGATAAAATACTCCCCGCCATTACCGGTGCTTGCAGAGTCAAGATGGAGATTCGTAATATCATCATTGGTACAAAAGAGATAGATAAAACAGATCAGTTAAATTTATTCTTTTCGGATGAGGCAAAGGAGTTAGAAAGGTTCAAAGCTATTGATCAGATCAATAACCGGTATGGTAAAGGCACTCTTACAAAAGCCCACACATTGTTACGAGTTCAAGGAAATACACATTTCTTGGAAAGGAATGGTTAAAGTGTATATTACTTCATGAAAGGTACATTTATATATGTAATAAGAGGAGGTCTAACTCTTGGTATTGCCTACCTAGAATACCCTCGGTGCATCATGTGGTTACAACCGGAAGAGTTCGGCCATGGCTTTCAATGGATTGATACAGATGTTTCTATCAAAAATCATAATAGAGTGAAGCTGCTACTTGAGATGAAAGAAGTTGAGTTGGAGTATAATGGGAATAAAGGGATTCCAATGGTTGAGTACTCAAGCTTATTGGGTTTCACCTCTCCCAAACCCTAATTCGATTTCGTTTCATATACTCATGAAGATCATCTATATGATATCGTATGATTCTCCCTTCTTGGTGAAAAGAAATCCTTCGTTCATCTCTTAAGTACTGTACAGTACGTCTACTACAACTTAAATATTCCATTACATCATCAGTAGTTAACCATTCCTTTTGCTTTGCTAAGCGAATAGCCGTAGGCATTAATTCATTAAAGGTATGTTCCACAGCATTATTGATAAGCTCTTGTAGTTCTTCACGGGTTGTAACTATTACTTCCATTCTTTTTACTTAATAATTATTGTTCCTACGAGTAGTACAGGGTTATATCTTATTTTTAGAAATAAAATAACTCTTTAGCAACTTTGTGTAGTTCAAGTTCATTTTAGTAATTAGAATGTAAATAGATTCATTTAGTCACAGTTTAGTTGAAGTTAGTTTAACTGAGTGAAGGATCAGTAATGTAAAATGAGTAAGAAGGCTGTTGGTTAACTATGCCTTAAATACGCACAAAATTAGAGGAGAGAAATATTAGAATTTCGAGGCTTTGTTCTACCTATGTTCTACCAAAAACAAAAACGCCTTGTAAAAACAATGTCTTACAAGGCGTTTAGTACCGCAGGCCGGACTCGAACCGGCACTCGAATATTATTCGAATTGGATTTTAAGTCCAACGTGTCTACCAATTCCACCACTGCGGCGTGGTATCACTTTCAAATTATGTTAAGATTGGAATTACACCAGTCGATAACCATTTGGAAGGCGCAAAATATACAACTTAATCATGCACTACTTCAATATTGATTTTAATAATTTTTCTATGGCATACTAAAATGTGTTTTGTAACTTCTATTAACCAATAAAAGGAGAGTATAGCTATGATTAAAAAGATTTTTCCGGTAATTATTTGTGTGATTTTTGCATCTTCTGCGTTTGCTCAAATCGAAATTGGAGCTTCGTATGAGCTTAGAGATGAAGAACCACAGAATGGATTTGGTATTCGATTACAATCGGGAATCTTAAGTGGTGTCCCATTAGTGAATATTGGCTTGCGCGCTCACTTTAGTTACTTCAGTGAAACGAATATGGTTGATGAAACTTCATTCAGTTACGATAGAACTATTGAAAATTATGACTTTGGATTAGCGACTTATGCTGGTATTAAATTAGGATTACTAGAACCTTATATAGGAGCTGGTTTAGGCTCGGAAACAGTAGATTTAATTGCAGAAGATTTTTCTAATACACCTCCTCCCGGACAAGAACCTAATGAAGATGAAGAGTCAAACATCTATTGGAATACTTTTTTAGGAGCAAAGGTAACAGTTATTCCGTTAGTTAAGCCTTTTGTAGAATATAGATTTTCTGCTCGGAATCTGGAAATACCTGACATTAATGATAAAACAGGTCGAATTATCTTTGGAGTTGTGCTTAGTTTTTAAAAAAAATAGCTAGTTAAAAGGCGGTTATGTGTTTTGCATAACCGCTTTTTTTATACATTTTATATTCCAATCCCCTGAAAAAAAAAATCTTAGGGGGAAGTTAAACGTCAAGTGTCTTAGATGATAGAATGGGTGAACTAAAAGAAATAGAAAGAACAGACTTAGAAGGCCTGAAACTCAAAAGAGCTCAAAAGCAGGATTTGAAGCAATTACTCGAGGAATGTCGCGAGTATATAGGGGAAGTAGATGAGCAAAAGATAGAAAGAGCATTCAAGCTTTGTTATTTATCTCATGATGGCATGACAAGGGCTTCCGGTGAGCCGTTTTATTACCATCCTGTTGAAGTTGCTAAAATTGTAGCTAGAGAAATTAATATTGATGAAATTTCTGTAATTGCTGCATTGTTACATGATACTGTTGAAGATACGGCTGTAACACTCGCTGATATTGAACATTGGTTTGGTAAAGAGGTTTCGATCATTATAAATGGCGTAACCAAAATAGAAGGAGTATTTAAAAGCAGAGATAGCAAGCAAGCTGAAACTTTTATGAAGTTACTGCTATCTATGGCTGAAGACATTAGAGTGGTGTTAATTAAATTTGCTGATCGCCTGCATAACATGAGGACGATACATCACCTACGAAGAGAAAAGCAATTAAAGATCGCAAATGAGACCATGGACTTATATGCTCCTTTGGCTCATCGATTTGGATTATTTAAAATAAAGAATGAGTTAGAAGATCTTTGTTTTAAAACTTTAGACCCAACATCTTTTAAATTTGTAGCCCGCAAGCTGAAGGAGAAAAAAGAAGCGCGTGAAAAATTTATAAAAGAATTTATGACGCCGGTTCGAAAGCAATTGAAGGAGCTTAAACTCAATTTTGAGATCAAAGGTCGTCCAAAACATATTTACTCCATCTATAAAAAGATGCAGAGGCAACAAAAGCCTTTTGAAGAAATCTATGATTTATTTGCGATCAGGGTTATTCTAGAAGAACCTCACACAAAAGAAGATTGTTGGAGAGTGTATTCTATCTTCACTGACTGGTATACGCCGATTCCTGAGAGATTTAGAGATTTTATTTCTGTTCCTAAAGCGAATGGTTATCAGTCTTTGCATACTACAGTTATTACGAACAGGGGTAGTAAAGTTGAGGTTCAGATTAGAACTCGAAAGATGGATGATATTGCTGAAAAAGGTCTTGCAGCACATTGGAAGTATAAGGAAGGTGCCGGGCAAGGTTCAGAGAGTTTAGATAAATTTGTGAACTGGGTAAGAGATGTACTGGATAATCCTAGGCCCGATGCGGCAACAGATTTCGTTAAAGATTTTCAACTAAATTTGTATCAAGAAGAGCTGTATGTGTTCACACCTAAGGGTGAGTTGACGACACTGCCAAACGGTGCTACTGCGATAGACTTTGCTTTTGATATCCATAGCGAAGTAGGTGAGCGAGCCATGGCTGCTAAAGTGAATGGCAAGATGGTACCATTAAGGCAAAAGCTTTCTAATGGTGATCAGGTAGAAATTATTACAGCAAATAAGATCAACTTAAATGTAGATTGGATTGACGATGTTGTAACGCATAAAGCCAAATCAAGAATTCGCCAATACATCAAGCAAAAGCAGCGTGCTATTTCTGATGAAGGTCGTACAATTTGGGAGAAAAGATCAGATCGTGGAAATGTTGAGGCGAATGATCAAGAACTTACTAAACTTGCCAAGAAATTTGACTTCAGTACAACCCAAGATCTTTTTTATGCTATAGGAATGGGGTCCTTTGAGGTAAACAAGCTGTACAACGAGGTAAAGAAGTATAAGAGTACAGGAAGGATTGAGGAAGAACAGCAAGAAGTTACGAAAGCTACAGAAGAAGAAATTCAGCAGAAATATATATCGGAAGCTCGTTCTGTTGGAGATGGTAAATCACTCATTATTAATGGTGAGTTAAGCAATGTGAAATACTCATACGCTAACTGTTGTAATCCCATTCCCGGTGACGATGTAATCGGTTTTATTAGTAGAACAGGTGATATTAAAATTCATCGCTCGATGTGTAATAATGCTCTTCATCTAATAAAAACCGAAGAAGAACGCATTGTTGAAGTGGATTGGGCTAAAAAAATAGACAACCAATTTCTTGGTGCTGTTAAAGTAATAGGTGAAGACAGAGTAGGTATGATCAATGATATCACAGATGTACTATCTAAGTCGCTTTCAACAAATATGAAGAGTATAAATGTAAACAGTGATAGCGGGATGTTTGAGGGGATAATTTCGCTTTATGTTAATGGATTACCTCATTTAAAGAAAATTATGAAAAGGCTTGAGCGTGTTGAAGGCGTGAAAAGCGTATTAAGATATGAATAACTTTAACAATATTAACTTTTGTGAATATAAAGTTGTAACTATATTAGTTGTAATGGTTACAATCTCTTATAGGTTTCAAAAAAAGCAAAAGTTAAGAGAACACTAATCAAGAAGGACAAAGTGAGTAAAAAACTCACTACACATAAACCAGAAATAATATGATGACATATACAAAACGTGACGTTGTACGTCGAGTGGCAGAAGCCCAAGACGAAGCAATGATTAAAGCGGAGCCATGGGTAGACGCTGTGATTGTTGCATTAAGAGAAATCATGATGTCTGCAGATACGGAATGCAGAATCGAAATTAGGGATTTTGGAGTTCTTGAAGTTAAAGAGACCAAAGCTAAGCCAAAGGCTAGAAATCCTAAAACGAATGAAGTTATTTACGTGCCTGCGCACCGTAAAACTCACTTCAAGCCTAGTAAATTGCTTAAATCTTTCTTGCGTCAACCACTAGAAGACGTAAAAAAGAAATAAGTAGTGCAATCGTACGCGCGGTTAATCGGAATTGACGTTGGCAAAAAACGTTGTGGGCTCGCCCAAACCGATCTACTAAAAACTATAGCCTCACCAGTGGGGACTTTTTCGCCAGACGAGATAATTCAGGAAATTTCTCGTATAGTGGAAGAGTCTCCTATTGAGGGCTTTATAATAGGTTGGCCACTCACTCCTAATGGAGAAGAAGGTAGTGCAACCCAAATGGTTCAAGAGTTTATAAATCGATTAAAAAAGATTTATAAAGATATACCTATCATAAAAATCGATGAGAGATATACATCAAATCAAGCAAATGATTTAATGTTGGAAATAGGTATCCCGAAAAAAAAGAGAAGACAAAAAGAACGTGTGGATAGAATTGCTGCAGCCCTTATCTTACAGAGCTATTTAGATTCAAAAATTTAACACACTATGTCGATTCTACCCATTGTAACGTACAATGATCCTGTTTTAAGAGAAAAAACAGTTCCTATTGAAGAACTCACAGATTCAATTAATGAGTTAATTGATGACATGATAGAAACCATGTATAATTCAGATGGAGTTGGACTTGCTGCACCTCAAATTGGACAATCTCTCAAACTATTTGTGATGGATGGTGACCCGGTGCTAGAAGAAGATGAAGAAAAGCATGGGGTTTTAGTTTTTATTAATCCGGAAATTGTTGAAAAAAAAGGCAAAAATATTTCTATGGATGAAGGATGCCTAAGTATTCCAGATGTCAGAGAAAAGGTTTTTCGCCCAGAGACTATTGTAATTCGGTATAAGGATGAGAATTTTAAGGAGCAAGAAAAGGAGTTCTCAGGTTGGATGGCTAGAATTATTCAGCATGAATTTGATCACCTTAAAGGAATTCTCTTTATTGACTATTTAAGTACTTTCAGAAAAAGAATGGTTAAATCAGATCTTGAGGATATAGATGTAGGAAATATTGAAGTAGAATATCCCATTGTTCAAAGAGGAAAATAGATGAATATTATTTTCATGGGATCACCGGATTTCGCTATTCCAAGTTTAGAGGCTATTAACAACTCTCACCACACTATTAAAGCGGTTGTTAGCAATGTAGATAAAAGGCGAGGTAGAGGGGCCGGTAAAGCTCCAACACCTGTTAAAGCAAAAGCTCTTGAGTTAGGATTGAAAGTAATAGAAGTTGAAGATCTGAAGTCAAAAGAATTTGAAGGGCAACTTAGTGCCGAAGAAGCGGACTTATTTGTAGTAGTGGCTTTTAGGGTGCTACCAAAAAGTGTATTAGAGATTCCAAAGATAGGATGTATAAATCTACATGCTTCTTTACTGCCTAAGTACAGAGGGGCTGCACCTATACATTGGGCAGTTATTAATGGGGAAGAAGAAACGGGATGTACGATTTTCTTTCTAGATGAAAAAGTTGATACAGGTAATATTATACTTCAGAAGAAAATAGATATTGGTATCGATGATACTACAGGGGATATTTACGGAAAATTGATGGAAGAGGGGAGTATTCAGCTTTTACATGCAATTGACATGATTGAAGAAAATAGCTACCAGCTGAAGTCTCAGAATGATAATGAAGCTACCCCCGCTCCCAAACTATTTAATGAGAATACCCGAATAGATTTTGAACAATCTTCTAAAAAAGTACATAATCTGATTCGAGGTTTATATCCTTTTCCCGTAGCCTGGACTACCTTGAATGGAGAAAAGGTTAAGATCTATCGTTCCAAAATAGGACCATCCATTAACTTAGCTTCCGGTCAGCTTAAAGAAAGTGATGGTAAATTGTTGGCTGGGTGTAAAGAAGGAACAATAGAAATTCTTGAGCTTCAGCTTCCCGGCAAAAAAAGAATGAACTCTACAGATTTTATTAATGGTTTTGAACTTGATAATTCTTTCAAATAATTCAGGTTTTATTATTAATTAATTTGAGAATACACACGGGTTTTTTATCATCTGTAAAATTTACTTTAACACACTAGCAAATGGATCAACCAAAATTAATAGCTGCTACTAAATCAGGCGACGAAGCTGAAGTTGCGGCACTTCTTAAAACTAAAATTGATATCAACGAAGCTACTTCAAGTGGCGCTACAGCCTTGATCGTTGCTGCCGAGAAGAACTATTTTAAGATTGTGAAGTTATTGGTTGAAGCAGGGGCAAAGCTGAATGCCGAAACAAAAATGGGAGGTACAGCACTCAATAAAGCAATAGAAGCTGGAAACATTGAGATGGCAAAGTACTTGATTGAGAAAGGAGTTAAGATTGGAGATCTGGCTTTAATAGTAGCTGCAAGAACCGGGAATATAGAAGCTACAAAGTTACTGATAGAAGAAGGCGCTAATGTAGATGCTCAGCAAAGATGGGGGCACACTGCGTTAATGTTAGCAGCTAAAAATGGACATCATGAAGTAGTCAAATTTTTGATCTCATCCGGAGCCAACGTAAAAATAAGAGACAAAAATGACGATACAGCCATGATGATGGCGACAGAGAATGATCATGATGACATCGCGATTTTGCTTAAGAGAGCCGGGGGCGTTCCTGAAGAAAAACCGAAGAAAGAAAAACCAGCTCCAATAGTTGAAGAAGATATTGAAGATGACGAGGACGACTTGATCGATGACTCAGATGTTGATGATCTAGTATCGGATGATGATGCACCTGATGAGATAGATCTAGACGATTAAGCTAAAAAGCTGATTAAGTTCTTCTTTGGTATTAAAAGTATTTGGTGAAATTCTGATAGTTGAGTGATTATCAAAAGCCCGGAATACGACCCCATAGTTAGTAAAAGCCTTTTTAGCAAACTCTGAAGGTGCATGGTTCTTTAATTCAATCACAAATAGTGAACCGCCCAATTCCCACTCTTCGGGAGAACGCCATTCTGTAAGAGGATTTTTGGAAGTTAAACTTTTAGCATGTTTCCAAAGCTCTTTGAGTTTCTTTTCTCTGGCTAAAGGATCAATACGCTGCTGAAAATCTAATGCATGTCCAAGTGTTAGAACTTCCGGTAAATTCCTAGTTCCATAATCTTCAAATTTTCGGGCTGAATCTTGCCACTGGCTTTGCCCCCAGGTTACCGAGATTGGATCTATATGATCTTGAATTCGTTTACTGAAATATGCAAGGCTAACGCCTTTAGGTGCCTGAATCCACTTGTGTGCACTAGTACCTATTACGTCTATATCCAGGTCTTTTACATCGATAGGAATCATTCCCATAGTTTGAGCTGTATCAATAGAAATGAATTCTACACCTTTGCTGCGAGCTAGTTTACTTATTTCTTTTACCGGATGACGTAAACCAAAAGTATTGTCAATATGTGGCATGACAATGAGCTTTGTTTTATCTGTAATGTTAGCATCATACAGGTCTACAACATTCTGGGTTGTAATAGATGCTATATTATCTGTAGGGATATCAAAAACTTTAACAGAATATCCTCTCTTCTTTGAGTGAATATGAAAAGGAATGCTAGCTCCGGCATGGTTCAAGTTGCAAAACAGTACTTCATCACCTTTTTTGAGGTCTAAGCCTAGGGCAAGGAGGTTATACACTTCCGTAGTATTATGAGGGAAACTAATCTCATCGATATCAGCATTAATGTATGAAGCTACTTTAGAACGCACTTCTTGAATAGGTTTATCCCATTCTCCACTCCACATATAAAACCATGGATTAGTTTCACACATTGTGAGGTATTCCTGATGTGCTTCCTGAACAATCTTAGGAATAGTACCAATTGAGCCATGATTCAAATAACGCACATTATCTGATAATGAATAGTCTTTGGAACTGAGTGAATTTTTCGTTGCAAATTTCTCATCCAATTTCTCAGTAAACCTCGCATTAATAGGTGAAATGAGAGAGAGAAGAGATAGGGAAGTCCCGGTACTTATGGTCTTTAAAAAATCACGTCTAGAAGTATTCATAGTGTTTTATTAAGAAATTAAAGAGTGTACTAATACATCTAAATCCTTGGAATCATTATATACATTCGGAGAGATTCGGATAGCATCACCACGATAAGAAACGAATACATTTGCATTATCTAAGTGTGCTTTTATTTTTTCCATAGAATGATCTGAACCTAATCTAATACCAAATAAGTTAGAAGCTCTATATTTAGTCTCTTCTATAAGGAAACCATGTTTCCTAAGTTTTTCAATGGGTTCTTCCACCAGATCAATTAGGTATTGCTGAATATTTATAGGATTCCAGGTATTCAATTTTTTTACAGCTTCTAAAAGCATCGGTACTAGTATAAAATTGCTATGCTCTCCAACTTCATACCGTAGGGCACCAGATTGATAGGTTTCATTATAATTCACAAGATTTGCAAAATTTTCACTTTCAAATCTATTAATCCAGTTTTGTTCTATTGGAGTACCATCATCCAAAGCTTTGCCATAGTAAGCCATACCAATGCTATAAGGCCCCATCATGGATTTATATCCGGCAGCAATAAGCGCATCAGGCTGAATTTCTTGTATATCAAAAGGGAGTGCACCTATTGATTGTGTACCGTCTATTACTAGCCACGCACCTACTGTATTTGTTTTAGCTCGTATTGCTTTAAGATCAAAGATAGTTCCATCAGCCCAGTGAATATGTCCACAGGCAACCAGCTTTGTATTTTCGTCTATTGCCGCTAATATATCGTTATTCCATCGTTCACCTCGATTCAGTACATCATGAAGCGGAGAAATTGTTTTGATCTGAGCTCCTGCTTTTTTTGCGACTTCCATCCATGGGTACACATTACTGGGGAATTGCTCTCCAACAACTATGATATTATCGTCAGATGAAAGGGAGAGGTTATTGGCTACATTTGCCATTCCGTAAGATACTGATGGGATTACAACTGATCGGTTTGGCTCGGGTGAATTTATAAGTTTCGAAAATTCTTCTCTGAGTATCTCAGAATCGGTAAAGAAATCTGTTCCTGAAATAGAATTAGGTCTGCGTTTTCCTTTGATGCCTTCGATTCCTGCTTTTTCAACACTATGCATTAGTGGAGACATATAAGCGCAGTTCAAGTAAGTGATTGAAGGATCTAAATCGAATTCATTTTTTTTACAATCCATAAATTTTTTGAAAGTGTATTTTAAAAATTGGTAATTATAGGGGTAGATTTAAACTATTATTTATTCTTTTGTTCGAAGTACCAGAATCCATCAATTATATCTAAGTATACTCCGTCAAAACCGGCATTAATAATTTTTTGGGTATAGGAGTCAGGTTCTCCAAAGATGATCTTCTGCCAATCTCTATCCCAGTATTTTACTTTATAATTTCCGGGCCAATCAGGATTTTCTTCTTCAATCCAACTTAGCTCATAAATGTGCCAATCTTCGTTCCAGTAGTAACGATATTCTTCAGCCTCTCCAATGCTCATATAACTGATGAGCAATCGCTTTCCTCCATCTGCTTTGGTTCTTAGCTGATCTAGATCATTGGGAGAAAACATGCGGTCTCCATAAAAAGCATCCATTACAAAAACATCAAAATTTGTTTTCTGTAATGAAGAAATAAGTTCTTCTTTTGAATCATAGTTTTCATAGTTCAGTAAATAGAGAAAATTCTTAGCGCTCGAAAGTGAAGTGATGTCTCTTCTATTTTCGTTTTTTAGAAAGTTCGTGGAATCGGGTATAAAGGTTAATTCTCTTTCAGGTGCAGCAAAGGAAATAAAACCATTTAAAGAATTACGCTCATAAGAACGTTTCATTTTTTCATCTTCGTCAGTGTAATCGGTAACTAAAACAGTTTTCCCTTCTTTTTTAGCAGTTTGTAGAAACTGAAGTAGATATTCTCGGCTTTCGGTTGGGGTAACGGTATTGTCTCCGTAATAACCAAAGATCAAACTTTCTTGACCTAAACCATTTATCGCAGACAAGTATTGACTGGCAGTTTCTCCATTTTCTTTTTGAAGAAGATCATGTCCATTTTGTGGAATAACAATAAAATCGGGATCTTGCGTACGAGCATAATCTGCTATATTGATAACAAATTCTCTCATTTCATCTCGATAATTTATGTCCCCTTTAGGGGATGATGAAGCACAACTGAGAATAAACGTAAACAAGAAAAGATAAATGAAGTTCTTCATGTTTTTATTTGATGAGGAAAATGATATCAATACTTTTAGATAAAGAAATTGAGGTTTTAAAGTGAGTAATCAATTTAGTCAGGCTGAGGCTAATTTAAAAGAATTTTGGGGATACGACTCTTTTAGAAAAGGTCAGGATGTTGCTATACAGTCTATTCTATCAGGCAGAGATACGTTGACATTGTTTCCTACCGGTGGAGGGAAATCTCTTTGTTTTCAGGTTCCTGCAACTGTTTACTCCGGCATGACTTTAGTAATCTCTCCACTTGTGGCGCTCATGCAAGATCAAGTACAGCAATTAAATGATCAGGGAATTTCTGCCACATTTATAAATAACACTATTCCTTTTTATGAAGTTGAGCAGCGTTTAGTAAATGCACGCAATGGCATGTACAAACTCTTGTATTGTGCTCCGGAAAGATTAGGCACTGAATTATTTCAAAATGAACTTCCTAATTTAATTATAGATCTGGTAGCTATTGATGAAGCTCATTGTATCTCAGAATGGGGGCATGACTTTAGACCAGCTTATCGAGAAATAAAAGAAAACTTAGAGTCTATTTCTGAAAGTGCATCTTGGATAGCTTTAACTGCTACAGCTACTCCTGAAGTAAGAAAAGACATTCTTAGCAATCTTCGATTTGAAAATCCTCAAATCGTATCCTTGGGCTTTACTCGTCCGAATTTAAAATGGTGGGTTGTTGAAACTCAGAAGACAAGTGAGAAAATGACCGAAGGTGTGATGAAAGCTTCTACCAAAGGAGATGGCTTAATTTATGGAGGTACGCGCAAAAATTGTGAATACTGGGCTAAAGTCTTTTCATCAAAAGGAATAAAGTCTGAAGCATATCACGCAGGGGTTGAGAGTTCACTTCGTAAAGACATTCAAACACGATGGATCAAGGGAGAAACTCCATTGGTAGTAGCCACTAATGCATTTGGTATGGGGATTGATAAACCAAATTGTCGCTATGTGATCCATGAATCTATGCCTTATTCTATTGAAGCCTATTATCAAGAAGCAGGAAGGGCAGGTAGAGATGGGGAAGAGGCATTCCCAATTTTATATTATAAGCCGTCAGATTTTTTAACTGCTCAGAACAGAATTCAAAAAAGCTATCCCACACGAGAACAATTGGAAAAAGTGTATCTGACTTTATGTGATAGTTTTGAATTGGCAGAAGGCGCTGTAATGACAGAAAATGATGAGCTGAGTCTGAGTGCTCTTCAAAAGAGATCTAAAGAATCAGCCGGGATAATAAGATCTTCGTTAAGATTATTGGAGCAATTTGGTGTAATTGCATTACAGCAAGATGTAAAGCCGAGCTTTTCCATACAATTTACTTTGAATCAATCCATGCTACAGAAATTCAAAGAGCGGTGTAATAATGCTGATAAAGCAGAATTTGTTGATAAGCTGGAAAGGACGTTACATCCTAAAGCGTTCTATGATATGATCGAAGTAGAAGAAGAGAGTTTGTTATCAGCATTAGATATTTCCAGAAATGGCCTGATCAAAGCATTGAATGTACTGATGCAAAACGACCATGTAGTGATCTTTACTGTGAAAGAAGAGAGAGATCTGGTAAGAGTTTTGGAAGCAAGATCAGCAAAATTACCAATTGGTAAAAACAATGTTGAACAACATAGAGCGGTACTACTACAAAAATTAGAGAAGATGAATGAATTTGTTAACTCTGATACCTGTAGAGAAGTTTTCTTACGTCATTATTTTGGTGATACGGAAAATAAACCGTGTGGACATTGTGATAATTGTTTAAAAAACGACAATAATCAAAGAGGACGATTTAATACAGAGTTGATCGAAAAAACTTTACAGCTATTGTCGAATGGAGATTGTTCTATGAAAATGATTCAATCTCATTTAAATATAAGTGATGAACAAATCCACTCTATACTTTCTTTTTTAGTAAAGGAGAATCGCATTCAAATCAGTTCAAACGACCAGTCGAGCTACTCTTTAACTTCCTCTTCTTGAGTTTCATCCGAGTTTAACTCATTAAAAGGCTGAATTTCTTTATTTAGTCGAACAATTAGTGAATCAACCCTTTCTTGTTGTAGAACAGTTTGAGCTTGATAGTAGGCATGGCTTTTTCTAAACAATGCGGTGTCAGCATCATGCTGTAAAAATATTTCTGTATACAATGAGTCCACGACTTTACCGGAAGCGCCTCTACTTTGGTAAACTTTTAAAATCTTCAGCTCTAATAAGAGATCAAGATATTGGGCTTCCTCCATCAGTGGTTCAGGCTTAGGAATATAATTTTCTTCTTTGCAGCCTAACAGTAATAAGAATGGAAAAACTATGATGAGTAATTTTTTCAAGATTACTATCCCGGGCTTTTTGGATTAAGAGGTCGCATTATCAATTCATTGATCAAGAAATTATCCGGTGTCTCTAACACATGTATGAGCGTATTTGATACATCAGAAGCATTCATCATATTAGGGTGTTGGTCAACGGCATCAATGGCTTGGAAAAAGTTTGTAGCTATAGAGCCCGGGAAAAAACATGATACTTTAATTCCGTCATATCTTAGTTCTTTGAACAAAGCATCACTAAAACCTCTTAATCCATACTTTGTAGCATTATAAGCAGATAGCTGAGGGTTACCCATTATTCCTGCAACAGAAGATATATTAATGATGTGGCATATATTATCATTCTTCTTCATCATAGGAACAATCAACCTAGTGAGATAAAATATACCTGAGAGATTCACATTCAGCATGTTATCCCATTCTTCCAGTTTAAGGTCATCTACATTTGCAAAATAACCAAGCCCCGCGTTGTTGATTAAAATATCAGGAGTGTGGTCATCTGAGAAAGTTTCAGTTGCCCATTTTTCTAACTCATCACTTTTGGTGACATCCTGTTGAACGGGTATAAAACTATTTCCTAATTTCTCTTTGATTGTCTCTAGTTTATCAATGCTACGTGCCAATCCGTAAACTGTAGCCCCTTTTTTAACGAGATCTCTTGAGAATTCAGCTCCAATTCCACTACTAGCTCCGGTTACTATTGCAATCTTTGATTTTAAGTTCATTCTATCCGTTAGATTGATTATTCTTTTACTGTTCTAAATGTAATACAAATTCATGAGCAAAAACGATTCATCAAATTCAAAAAAAACGCTTTTTCTTGATATAGGAAATTCTTCTATAAAAGCAGGATATAAAGAGAAAGAAGAGTGGATTAAGGCCAGTGATAATTTTAAGTCCATTACTTATCTAATTTCGTGGTTAAACAATCATAAAGATTCTTATGAGGATCTTGTAGTAGCTAGTGTTCGTAAAGATCATTTTAAACTTTTAGAAAATCAGATAGTTGATCATCGTATTCAAGAAATTCTTATTGAAAATTTAGCTCCAGAACGGCTCAGCTATAGCTCTCCTAGAACTTTAGGCGTTGACAGGTATTTAGGTTGCCTGGGGGCGTTCAAAGAAGCAAAGGCTCCTGTTGTAGTCATTGATGCAGGAAGTGCTTGTACAATCGATTATATGGACGAGAAAGGTATCTATCAGGGAGGGGTGATTATGCCGGGATTGCAGAGCATAATAGATGTTTTTAAGTTATCAGCTCCGGAACTTCCCGATATAGAAATTGAGATACCTTCAACATGGCCCGGTAAAACTACTGCAGAATCTTTACAGTGGGGACAGGTTGGGTTTTTTAAAGCAGGTATTGAGTCTGCATTAAAAAGATATAGTGAGCAGTTTGGAGACTTTGAGTTATTTATCACCGGTGGTGATGCACAAAAAATATCAGAACTCATTGAGGGCACTTCAACTCAAGACGAATTTTTAATTTTTAAAGGTATGGAAGCTTTTATTAAAGCTTAGAAAGTTTTTCATTGATCAGGGCTAAAACCATATCCAAAGCTACTCTGTTTTTACCTCCTCTTGGAATAATTACATCCGCGTACCGCTTACTAGGTTGTACAAATTCGAGATGCATAGGGCGCACAAATTTTTGATACTGTTCCATTACATTTTCTACAGTACGACCTCTTTCATTAATGTCTCTCTTTAGCCTCCTAAGAAGCCTGATATCGTCATCAGTGTCAACAAATATCTTAACGTCCATCAGTTCCAAAAGCTCTGGTTCACTTAAAATTAAAATCCCATCAATCAGGATAACATCCTTAGGTGTTACCTTAGTTGTTTTCTCTTTTCGAATATGTTTAGCAAAATTGTACTGAGGAACTTCAATAGGATAGCCTTTACTTAAAGCATTGATATGTCTGATAAGTAATTCTGTTTCCAATGAAGCAGGATGATCGAAGTTATGTTCTACACGTTCTTCGAAGGGCAGATGCTTAAGGTCTCTGTAATAGGAATCGTGCTGAAGAAGTAGATGCTTTTCTTTCCCAAGAGTTTTTGAAATGGTATTTACAACGGTAGTTTTTCCGGATCCACTTCCCCCGGCAACTCCAATAATCAAAGGTTTAGTCATTAGCAGAATTGGCTTGTAAAGACTGACTTTCGTCTTGCTCTTTCTTGTACTGTTTAACAGCTCTATAAATGGCAGAAGCTATATACGATTGTCCTCTATCACTAGTTAAATACCTTTGCTCAGCAGGGTTGGTTAAGAAGCCAGTTTCAACTAGTATTGCCGGCATAGTAGATTGGTATAATACAGCTAAGCCTTTGGTTTTAACTCCTCTGGATTTTCTTTGTGCACGGTTTTTTATTTGATCTTCAACCATGTAGGCTATTCTTTCACTATTTGCAATATTACCACTATGTGCTAATTCATAAATTATCAGATCTTCTTCTGATAGATCTTTTACTAGCTCATGCTCATGATCAGAATAAATTTGATTCTCTTCTTTCATAGCCGTGAATGAACGGTTATTCCTATCAAGGCCTAAAAAGAAAACAGAAGCTCCACGAACCGAAGACTGATGCCATCCATCCGCATGTATAGAAATAAAGAGATCTGCCTCGGCTCTGTTTGCTATACTTCCTCTCTCATCTAGATCAATAAATTCATCGGTTTCTCTTGTATAAATGACTTCTACACCGGGAATGCCTTCTTCAATGTAATTACCAAGTTTTTTTGCGATGGCAAGTACTACATCCTTTTCTTTAGCACCTCTTTTGTATCCAAGGTTACCGGGATCGTGCCCTCCATGTCCTGCATCAATTACTACCTTATCGAACTTTAGTTTATTCCTTGTAGGATTATATAAGTCGGAGACGGTTTCGGGAGATATATTAACCGGTGGGAGATCTATCTCTGTTAAGGTTGTTTCGTCATACCAAGTTTTAGCAATGAATTGTTGAGAGTAGGCATCCAACTCTTCTAAAGATGTTTCTGTCAATGCTACCAACAAGTGACGTTGGTTTTGATCCGGATAAGCATCAGCAATATAAGCGTGACCTTCTCCAATATAAATATCCACGCCAAAACCATAATCGAGCTCATATAAATAAACTTGATCCACTTTTTCGCCAGCTCCCGGCATTTGTATTCCGGTAGTATCTATGTCTCCATATAAAACCATTTGGATGAGATCGGGAGCGGGTTGTATAACCTCAAATGAATCTACTGCTTCTTCAAAATGGTATCGAATCACAGCACCTTTTCCATCACTGCGATCTACAGTGGAAATTCGAGAAAGAGCGTTTTGAGCAGATAAAGAGCCGCTAAATGTTGAAAAACAGATAAAGAGAACAAAAGAAAACGCGCACCAAGAATGAATTTTCGGCATTCTTTTTAGGGAATTTTTGTTATACATAATTTTGTAGATGATTATGTGAATTTAATACATTCTGGGATGCATAGAAAGCATGATTTTCAAAGTGCTTAACGGTAAGGAATTGAATAAATTTTGGTGTATATCTATGTATGATGTTACAAAAGTAGTACATTTGATAATTACTAATTTATTAAGAAGTCATCAGTACAAAATCTAAAATTTATAAACTACGTCTAAAGCGTTGGGCAGGCAGAGTTAGGACCCTAAGTATTGCTTATTGGGCTAAAACAGTAGATGCTACGGCAATATTTTTGCGATTTGCTAGCCGAAAAATTCGTCAGGTGATAATACCGATCCAAGCCATATTTGGGTTCAATATCATCAATGATAAATCTGTATCTAAGACCATTGGCTTGAGTACATTTCTGACCGAAACAGATCAGAAAATTAATGAGTTGCCCAAATCTTATAGAGAACTGTTCGATATAGATAAGCCCATAAGCTCAGAGTTATATGTTAATGCTTCTGATAATATCCGTGTGATAGGAACAGCATTCGAAAGCTGGAAAGAAGGGTTTCCCAGTAGTGTAGCGATTGTAGGAGAGAAAGGGAGTGGGAAGTCAACGCTAACTCATCTTTTAAAAGAAGAACATCTTAGTGATGAGAAAGTCATTAATATCGAAATAAAGCAATCGATTTGGAGAATTGAGCAGATCTTGAGTTTAATGGGGAGTAGTTTTGAAGTCTCTGACGCCAATCGTCCCGAAACTATTGTAAATGCTATAAATGCGAGAGAAGAAAGAATAGTTGTAAATCTGGAAGGAATTCAGAAACTATATTTAAGAAATATCAATGGTTTTGAAGCATTAGAAGCACTTTGGTTAATTATCTCAGAGACCAAAGGAAAAGTATTTTGGGTAGCTACTTGTTCCCGTTATGCGTGGGAATTTTTGAATAAAACAGAAGGAATTGAAACTCACTTTACTCATGTTTTTTGGACAGATTCATTGAATGAGACGAATATTAAAAATGTGATCATGAATCGTCATGAGAAAAGCGTTTACAAGTTAAATTTTGAAGCAGATGAATCGACCAGAAAATCTCGGAATTACAAAAAGAGATTAGATGACCCTAAAGCAGTTCAGGAATATTTGAAAGAGATATATTTCGAGAAACTGTCTGACTTAACGGAAGGGAATACTTCTGTAGCAACTATACTTTGGCTACGTTCTATAAAAAAGGTAGAAGGAAGAACTCTCACGATATTACCTTTTCAGCCGGTTAATGTTGAAACACTAGAGATCTTAAAACCGGAAACCTTATTTACTCTAGCAGCAGTGGTTCTACATGACACACTTAAAGTCTCAGAGCTTTGTAGAATTTTAAATTTAACACTCCCACAAAGTCGTGTGTTATTAACTCGTTTAAAATCGAGAGGAGTCTTGATAGAAGGTGATAGTGGCTATTACCTGAATCAGCTTGTATATCGACAAGTACTTAGATTACTCAAACGTAGAAACATCATCCATTAATTATGAAGAAGCTACTTACATATTTCCTGTTTCTGATTATAGGGTGCACGTCATTTGTGGCTCAGGCACAAGATACTTTGGCTGTTCAACCAGATTCTGCGACTGTAGATTCTACGGCATCTATTAAACTGAACTCAAAGATCGTTCCGTTCGAAGAGCTTTTCTCAATGGGGAAGATCGTCTCTTCTATCATTGTTTTGATCTTGGCATTTTTGCTAAACCGATTCATTACTTTTTTACTAGGAAAGCTAGCAGAGAATCAGGCGGCCTATCGATTATTGATCAAGCGATTAATACCCTTCTTAAATGTGATATTGTGGTCGATGGCTCTTTTTATCGTTATAGGTGGAATTATAAATCCGCCTGTTGAAACGATACTGACTGTGGGAGCCTCTATTGGTATTGCAGTAGGTTTCGCGGCGCAGGATATCCTAAAGAACATTTTTGGTGGGTTTATCATTATTCTAGATAGTCCTTTTCAGGTTGGTGATAAGATCGAGATCGACGGTTATTATGGAGAAGTAACTGGAATAGGATTACGGTCAACCAGGATTGTAACACCGGATGATTCTTTAGTCACACTTCCTAATGCTGATATTGTCAACAATGCAGTTTCTAATACAAATACAGGTGCCCTAGATTGTCAGGTTGTAGCTTCAATATACCTTCCTGCTGATTCCAATATCGATTTGGTGAAAGAGATCGCGTATAAAGCGGCAATTTCGTCCCGCTATGTATATTTAAATAAGCCTGTAGTTGTGATCACGGAAAATCAGGTTATTGATAAAAATTACTTGATCCATTTAAAAGTGAAAGCGTACGTATTAGATATTCGTTATGAGTTTCTACTGAAAGGCGAGATCACAGAGCTTATTCTTACAGAACTTAACAGAAGGAAATTGCTACCTAGTGGTGCCCCCATTAAAGGAGTAGAAGAATAGTCAGGATTAAGAGGTTCTGCTAAAAGTGAGGCAAAATGACTGAGCAGATAAAGCTCAGTTTATTTCGCATATATAGAAAAAATAGTCGGACGTTTATGTAGGTCTGGCTTTTCTCCGGATTTCCACTCTGAGATAGGTTTAGTAGCAATTTCTTCCGTTTCTAATGTAATATCCGTTGCCACGCTAAACCATGTTTGTGGTGTGCAATTCTCCAACACTGCTTTAAACATCTCGTTATTTCGATGAGGAGCTTCCATGAATAACTGTGTGCGATCATGTCGACGTGATTCGCCTTCTAATTGTGTAAGCATTTGTTTACGCTTGTTACCGTCAATAGGGAGATAGCCATGAAAGGAGAAAGATTGCCCATTAAAGCCGGAAGCCATAAGCGCAAGTAAGATGGAAGAAGGTCCAACCAAAGGAACAACTTTAATTCCATTTTGATGAGCCATTTTCACCAACTTAGCACCGGGATCTGCAACAGCGGGTGCACCGGCTTCCGAAAGTAAACCAACATCTTTCCCATTTTTCAAAGGCTTTAAAAATGAGAAGATTTCTGTATCGGGTGTGTTTTTATTGAGCTGATAGAAATCAATTTTGTACTCGGGAATAGTGCCTCCCACCCACTGAAGAAATTTCACCGAAGTTTGGATATTCTCTACAACCAGAGATTCTAATCCTCGAAGGATAGATAATGTATATTCCGGAATAGCATTGTTTTGTGCTGTTTTACCAAGGGTTGTAGGAATTAAATATAATGTACCTTTCATGCGTCAACCCGTTCTATATTAAAATCATCGGCAGTTTCATCTGCACTTTTACGATTGGAAAATTTTTGAACATAAATGCCCGCAATTAGCGCAACGATCAGACCAAGAAAAGCTACGGCTGCGTTGAACATAGAAGTTTTAACTTGGAGCTCATAAGTAGGATGAAGCACGATCTCAGGATACGATCCTTTTTTATAGCTTATATCAAACTTTGCAACGCCCATTATTTTTTGAGCCATTTGAATTGAAATGGTCATTTTACGTTCTATTCTGGTCCCTGAATTCGTGTCAAAACCGATGACGACGTAGCCATTACTTTGTGCGGCTATCTGTTTTATTTCCATATCAAGGATTTCAGCTTCATACTGTGTTCCTTCTTCAAAGGTGGTTTTAGCTCCTATATATACAAACGTTTGTTGCCCTACTAAAAAGATTAGGTAAGCAGGTATGAGCCAGTAAAATGCGAGTAATCGATATTTCGACATTAGTTATTTTTTTCGATTTCTTTAATAGTTGTTTGATACAAAGCAGGATCCCAAATCAAGCGTTGTTGGTAATCTTCTTGCATATGATTTGCAGACAGATGGATAAAAAATGCAACCGGTAATTGATCGAAGAATACAGCTTGGGCAGAAGTATGCCCGTCGTAAATAGAGGTTCCGAAATCAATTCCACTTAACATACCCATTCTATTATCGTAGATAGCACCGTAATCTTTGAAGCTTCGTTTGATTGCTTCTCCTTCAAAAACCCAACCCATTTTGTTTTTTACACCTGTAGATACTTCTGCAGAGATCAGTTCTTCTTTCTGAAGTTGAGACATCAACGTAGCCATTTCCATTGCCGTTGTTTGTGGGAAATCAGCTAGAGCATTTCTTTCTTGAATGAAACTTAAATTCAAACGCTCATCATCGAAGAGTTCTTTCGTTTCTTCATTAAAAGTATCATTGTTATTAAATCGATCTGCTAATTCAATGATTTCTTCTCTAGATTTCGTAGTTGATGTATCAGAAATGGTTGACTGTATAGAAAGGTATAAGCCTGAAAAAGGAAGAGGGGGTTCTGTTACTTCAAGACCGAGGGTTTCTATCACATTGAAAACATTTTCTTTTCCAAGCTTAAACCAAATATAGTCAGCAATGGCTAATCCATTAGTTTGGATCATTACAGCCACGGTTTCGTCAAGAGTCAATGTTCCATCTTCAGATTCCGCTTCGAGTAACTCAATACTAGTGTTATGAGAATTTTCACTTATTTGTGGTAGAAAGAATTGCTCGATATCATCTATATCAACTTCATCTTGTGGGTTGATCTGATTAGTTGAAACCTGACGTTCATATTCAATAAGCAGGAATAAATTAGACATCGCACCTTGGGCACGTGGAATATCACCACCGTAGTAAATTCCAGAATCAGGTTGGTTAACATTGAAGCTCACCACAGACATATATTCAGGGTGTTCTCCAATAAATTCTGTTAGACCTCTAAGAGAGAAGGTTTTTTCTACATATTCGTAACCTTCTTTCATCCCGTCTGTATTTGAGAATAATGTTTTAAAGGCTGAATAATTTGGAATGCCTGCGGCTAGAAGAATAACGACGGCTGCGGCTAAAAAAACGAGGAAGAACTTGAGTGCTCTCTTCAAAACGAAAAAGGTTATTGATTTAAATTCTAATCTCTTTAAAGATACGAATATCCAATAACCATATTTGAAAAAGGATCGTTGATTTTATTAGAGGAATGTTTATCTCTAAAAATGATTCTAAGAGATAAACTTCATTACAATTGCACACCAATAAGCAACGAAAGTCCCAACTCCGTAACCCAGAACGGCTAATAGCACACCAACAGGAGCAAGTGCAGGAGAGAAGGCAGAAGCTACAATAGGAGCTGAAGCAGCGCCTCCTACGTTAGCTTGACTTCCAACCGCTGTAAAGAAGAACGGCGCTTTAATAAGTTTCCCAACTCCGAGAAGAATGAGCACATGAATGATGATCCAAATAAATCCAATAGCAAAGAATCCCGGTACTTCTGTAAATGCATTGAGATCCATTTTCATACCGATAGTCATTACTAAAATGTATAGAAAGAGACTTCCTATTTTTGATGCTCCGGCACCTTCTAATTCACGAGCTTTTGTAAAAGAAAGTGCAAAACCACCTAGCGTTGCTACAACAATAATCCAGAAAAATTGAGAGTTTAAACTGAGTTCTTTTAATCCTGGGTAATTGTTTTCAATGAAAGGATTCATGAAATCACCAACAATATGTCCGATTGCAGTAATGATAAAAGCAATGGCGGCAATCTTTGTTAGATCTACCAATGTGGTTACTTTTGCGATACTTGCTTGATAATCAGCGACGCTCTTTTTTAGTTTGTCGATAGCGGAAGAATCTGCTTTGAACCATTTATCAACTTTATCACTCATACCCGCACCGTAGAGTAAAAAAGCCATCCAAATATTAGCTACGATAATGTCAACGGTGATCATTGCACTGAACAACGTATCACTTGGTTGAAAAACTTCGTACATAGCTGTTTGATTTGCTCCACCACCGATCCAACTTCCGGCAATGGTTGAAAGACCTCGCCATACTTCTTCAGGTCCGGCTCCACCTACAATATTAGGATTAATAGCCCCAACAATTAGCAAAGCCAGTGGACCTCCAATAAAGATTCCGAATGTCCCTGCAAAAAACATCATCACGGCTTTCCATCCTAAATTCATAATTGCTTTAAGATCGATGCTCAGGGTGAGTAGTATCAAACTTGCTGGAAGAAGATATCTTGATGCCACATAATATAAACTAGATCCATCCGGGGATATCACTCCTAATGTCGTGAAAATAGAAGGCACGAAATAACAAAGAAGAAGTGAAGGCACAAACCGATAGAACTTTTTCCAGCCGGGTTTATCACTGTGGGAAGTAGTGAAGATCGCAACAAGAATGGCCATTAACAGCCCGAAGACAACAGCGTCGTTTGTAATTAGAGGTGTATCCATAGAAGTTTTCTTAATTGAAATTCGTAGTTGTAGTCTGCTTTTTTTGAATCTTAAATAAAATGATCGCTAATACAACAGTAATAATATTTAATGATATAAATGCTTCGTTTGCACCAGTAAAAAAGGTGATATCTGTTGTGCCGAAACCTGTATCAAACCCAAATCCCCAAAACTTGAAAATAATATAAAGGTAAATCGGGATCGAGGCTCCAAAGCTTAATCCCAGTATGCTAAATTTGAAACTATGAATTACTTGCATTGCCAAAGAAATGCGAAAGCCTAATATCTTATTTCTGAACAATAGAGCTCCACCGACTATATCTAGTACAAAAATCGGGATAAAAATAATGAGAGCTAAATAGGCTATAGTTTCATTTTGGAAAGCATCATAAAGTGCTGCAAAACCACCTATACCAGTCAAGATCTGAAGAACACTAATACCTTGTACAATGCTCTTATGCTCTAGAAATGATTTTTCTTTAAATAAGTTGTCGCTAAGCATTTCTATTTCTTAAAAAATTGAATGAGAATATCATCTAATTGAGCACTCCATGCTCCCCAAGAATGACCTTCGTTTACTTCTTCATAAGTATAGCTCAAATTGAGTCGATCAAATTCTTGTTTCATTCTTCGAGCATCATTTAGATTATCTCCAATAGTTCCGGTACTCATGTAGATATTAAAATCTACCTTCTCTGTATCTCTAACGAGCCCAAATATTTCTTTCTCTTTATACCAAAACGCAGGAGCTTGAATTCCAAGCCTACCAAAAATTTCCGGGTTCGTGAAGCCAAGATATGCAGTATTCAAGCCTCCGAGAGACGTTCCTAGCAGTGCAGTATTAGATCTTTCGGTTGAAACTTTATAATCGTTATTGATCTCAGGAATAAGTTCGTTAACAAAAAAATCATTGTATTCTGAGTTGACGCTAAATTCATCCGTTCTTCGATTAATATCTTCATCCGAAGGTACTCTTGGGTCAACGAATACAGCTACAATTGGGTTTATTTCGTTTAGATGAATAAGATTGTCGAGCATAATAGCGGCACCACCTAAACGGTCATCAAGATATTCCTGTCCATCCAATATATAAATTACAGGAAGCCCGGTAAGATTTTCATAGCCTACAGGAGTATACACTTTGTATTGGACGTTATAGCCTAAACTTGAGCTTTTGAATCGGATGTTGTCAGTAATATTCCCTTTTCTTGCTTCGGGAATTCTTTGTTTCAATGGTTCCGGTTTCCACTTTGGCATTCGCAGCTCAGAGTTTGGTCCAAATCCACTCCATTGGTAGTGTGGATTTACGGGGTCAATGATCCAGCTTTCATTCACCGCAATTTTATAATCTAAACGCGCATCACTTGGAAAAGTAGTTTTGAATACCCAAATATTTGTCCCTTGAATCGCAGTTCCATTGTTTTGGAAGCTTTTATCTTCACCCCAAGAATTAAAATCTCCATTCCAACTAACAGAGTCTGCATCTCCACGATACAGAAATAATGCTGTGGTACCATCTCTGAAAGGAATTTGATCTTCTCGAGTTAGTCGACTCCAAAGGGAATCAGCTTCAACTTCTCTTTGTTGATCATCTTGAATAGAAGAAATTTCTGATAATCGTGCTTCTAGCTCTTCAATAGTAAAAGAAGCATCAATTTTATTATCTGAACAAGAAACCCCAATCAAAAGTGCTAGAAATAAGAAAAATGTAGATTTAAAATTAGTTGTATTCACTGGGTGATGAGCTTAGTATTTTTAACTATAAGAGAATACTACATTTTCGGGATGATTTGAAAGAAGAATCCTAAAAAATCAAAGCTCGTAAAAAATTAAAAAGCTTTCATGTAATTAGTTCTGAGCTTCTTATTTTTAGTTTCACACATTTAGAAAATTTATGATCGTCTCAAAATTTGGAGGCACAAGTGTAGGTACCTATGAAGCAATGCAACATAGTGCCAAAATTGTAGCTTCTGATGCTCAAAGAACTTTAATTGTTATTAGCGCTACTTCAGGAACAACAAATGATCTTGTTTCCTTAAGTTCGAATGAATTGGATCCTACTTCTCAGGAAGAGATAGTAATTCGTATTAAAGAGCGCCACCTTTCCATTATTGAATGCTTAAAAAATAAGGAAGAAGCAGAAAGAACTTTTAAAGAAGAACTTACTCAACTTCGCCAGCATATCGACCTTGTTGCCAGAGATAAGCGTTGGAAAGACCGCTTGGTTTCTTTTGGGGAGATGATGTCAACAAAGATCTTTATCCATATTCTAAAAGAGAATGGGATCGATGCTGAATGGGTAGATGCTCGTGATTTTTTGAAGACAGATTCTAATTTTGGTAATGCTACACCGGATCTAAATGTGATCAAGAAAAAGATCTCCGGAATAGTAGCTCAGAATAAAGTATATCTCACACAAGGATTTATCGGTTCAGATATATTTGGGAATACCACAACGCTTGGAAGAGGCGGAAGTGATTTCTCCGCTGCTCTATTTGCAGAAGCACTACAAGCAAATATGCTAGAGATTTGGACAGATGTAGCCGGTATCTATTCTACCGATCCACGAGTAGTGAAAGAAGCTCGACCTATTGCAAAAATAACGTTTGACGAAGCAGCAGAGCTTTCCGTATTTGGAGGAAAAGTACTTCATCCTGCTACGCTTAAACCGGCAATAAGAGGAAAAGTAAATGTTCGAGTGGCATCTACTAAAGAACCTGAAAATCCGGGAACACTGGTTGTTCATAAGTCTGATGAAAAGCCGGTAATAAGAGCGTTATCATTAAGAAGAAATCAAACATTGTTAACGGTGAAGAGTTTAGATATGCTTCATCAATACGGGTTTTTGGCGAGATTATTTCAGACATTGGCTACGAATAAGATCTCAGTAGACCTTGTAAGTACAAGTGAAGTAAGTGTTTCTCTTACGCTTGATACTGCTGTAAATGCAGCAAATAAAGTAGAATTGAGCCCGGAAATTGTAAGTGAACTGAAAGAGTTTTGTGATGTTAAAATTGAAAGGGATTACTCGTTAATTGCTTTAATTGGTAATAACCTAAACAAAACAGCCGGCATTAGTGGTGTTGTGTTTAATGCACTCAAAGAGTTTAATATTAGAATGGTATGCCATGGTGCAAGCGAAAACAATGTATGCTTTTTAGTTGACGAAGCTGATGGTGAAGAAATCGTACAATTATTACATAAAACATTTATTGAAGTATGAAGATCTCAGTAATAGGTACAGGAAAAACAGGTGGAAAAGTTGTAGAAATGTTGGGGGATAACCTGGCGTTTGCATTCGATGAGTCTAATCCACCTACTTTGGAAAAACTACAGCAAAGTGATGCAGTCATAATTTTTGTACCGGGAGATGCCGTAGAAGAACTTCTGCCATTAGTATTGGAATCAGGAATCCCTGCAGCTTGGGGTAGTACCGGTTTTAAGTGGCCTGCCGACCTGAATGAACAAGTAGAAAAAGCAGCAACGAAATGGGTGTTAGCTACAAATTTCAGCTTAGGCATGAACATCATTCGGAATGCGATAAAAACGATTTCTTCAGGATCAGATATATTGAAAAACCCTGAGTTTAAGATCCATGAAGTTCATCATATTCATAAAAAAGATGCGCCAAGTGGCACTGCTCTTTCTTGGGAAGAATGGTTAGCCAAAGATGCTGAAGTTACCTCAGAAAGAGTGGGCGATGTAAACGGAATTCATGAATTAACGGTTAGAACAGCTACAGAAGAAATAACTTTAAAACACAATGCGCTGGATAGAGGCTTATTTGCTGAAGGAGCTATCTGGGCGACAGAACAACTGATCAATGAACAGAAATTAACCAATGGTATTTTTACCTTTGGGCAACTATTTGATCTCATCAATAATAACCAATGAAAAAACTAGATTTCCCACTTTTTACTGCAATGATCACTCCAATGAATACAGATGGGGGTGTAGACTACGAAAGCTTAGAGTATCTTTTATTAAAACAGGAACAAGCTAAGGTAGGTACGTTAGTGTTGGGTAGTACGGGGGAAGGCTTGAACTTGAATCCTCAGGAAAAAAGAGCAGTAGTTAAGTTTGCCAAAGAGTTGAATTTAGATGTACCGTTGATGGTTGGTATTGGTGGACACAGTTTGCCTGCTCAGAAAGAATTTATCAGATACTGCGATGAAGTTGGGGTAGACTCATTGTTACTTGTAACGCCATTGTACGCTAAGCCTGGAAAAGAAGGGCAATTTGAATGGTTTTCTGAGTTGCTATCTATTACGGAAACGCCGTGTGTATTGTACAATGTGCCATCCAGAACGGGAATAAAATTAGATCCTGAAGCGCCTGCCCGACTTGCTGAGAAATTTCCTCATGTTACAGGGGTGAAGGAAGCGAGTGGAAGTGTGGAAGAATTTAAAGAGTTTAGAAAACACAGCCCTGATCTGGATTTTTACTCAGGTGATGATGGACTAACAGAAGCATTTATAAAAGAAGGCGGCGTTGGGCTCGTTTCTGTGGCTTCTAATGTGTGGCCGGCGCAAACCAGAAAAATGGTAGATCTGATGATAGATGGAAGGTTTGATGAACTCTATCAGGATTGGGAAGAATCAGCAAATTCATTGTTTTCTGCATCAAATCCGGTTCCAACAAAAGTACTGCTTCAGCATAAAGGATGGATCACTAACACAACCGTCCGTTTACCGCTTTCTTTGAATGACCTTACTTCGGAAGGAGAAGAGGCCGTACTTGAGTCAGATAGAAAAATTAACCTTTGGATTAAAGAAGTTACAAAGTGATAATGCTTCACATTTAGTAACTCCCTTAACTTTTTAACATAAAAAAAGAAATGAACTACGAAGAAGTTTTAGACAAATTAGAAACAGGCGAACTTAGAGCTGCTAACAAAACTGAAAATGGATGGGAGGCTAATGTAGAGGTTAAAAAAGCCATCCTCGAGTCTTTCAAGAATGGAGAAAATACTTCATACGAAGGCATTTACGAAGGTTTTGTAGATAAGCATAATCTTCCTCCAAGATTTTTTGAGCCGGAAGATGGAGTTCGTTTAGTACCGGGTGGTTCTTCTGTTCGTCGTGGAGCACATGTGGCTTCAGGCGTAATTATTATGCCTCCAGCATACGTAAATGTGGGAGCTTTTGTAGATGAAGGTTCTATGGTTGATAGCCACGCACTAGTTGGTTCATGTGCTCAGATCGGTAAGAATGTACACTTGTCAGCCGGAGTTCAAATTGGTGGTGTATTAGAGCCGGTTGGAATGAATCCTGTGATCATTGAAGATGGTTGTTTCATCGGAGCAGGTGTAGTAATTGTGGAAGGAATTTTAGTGAGATCTAAAGCAGTGATTGCTCCGGGTGTTACACTTTCAAAATCTATTCCGGTATATGACGCTGTGAATGAAGAAATTCGCGAGCGTGGTTCTGAAATCCCTGAAGGTGCAGTAGTAATTCCGGGATCAAGACCTGTGAAAGGAGAGTGGGCTCAGAAGGAAGGATTGAGTATGGCATGTCCGATTATCGTTAAGTATCGTGATGAGGGAAGCAATGCATCACTAGAATTAGAAGAAGCGTTGAGGTAATAGTTTGATCTACACCCCAAGTTTTTGCTTGGGGTGTTTTATTTATTCTTTCTTTGCGAAGAGAAGGTTGAGGATTGGATACTTTAAAGGCTAAATGTCATCCTGAGGATACCTCCGAAGGATCTTATCGAGTAACTAACTAGCCGCTCTTATTTATCAGCTTTAGAAAGCTGACTCAACAATCCATTAAAAATGATTCCGTGAAAAGGAAGCACTGCAAACCAATACAGGCGTCCCGAAAGACCTAATGGACGGAAAGTAGCGGTTTGAATCAGTCGATCTTCTTCAACTCTGAACTCAAGCCAGGCATCTCCGGGAAGCTTCATTTCCGCAAAAAGCAACAACCGACCTTCCTCTTTATTTGCATAAAGTACACGCCAAAAATCTAATGAATCACCCGCAGAGATCGTGTTTTGATTCGTGCGACCTCGCCGTAAACCGACCCCGCCAACCAGCTTGTCTAAAAAACCCCGGATTTTCCAAAGCCAGGTTCCAAAATACCAACCATTTTTTCCACCAATGCTCCATATCTTATCGATAGTGGACTTTCTATTTTCAAATTTGCTTGTTCGTTTATCTTTGAAACATCCATACTCAGGGACATTAACAAATTCCGAAATATCGATTGAGATACCACTACTGGAATAAGAGTCTTTCCAGCTTGAGACTATTTCATTGTTCTCAATTTTATCGAATGCCCGTATTAAAGCTTGTGTATACGAGATCGGTTCGATCCCTAAGATCCGGTTGATCTCATTATCTCGGCAAACCACTTCAACTTTCATACTGCTAACCAAAGATCGAGCTAGTTTATAGGATGTTGAAGTAACAAAATAAAGCCAATAGGACGAAAGGTTTGGAGACATTACAGGAACTGTCCAGATTTTTCTAGACAGATTTCTAACACGGGCAAGTTCCAGCAACATTTCTTTGTAAGTGAGAATGTCATTACACCCAATATCAAAATTTCTATTGTAGGTTTCTTCCAAAGAGATACATTCTATCAAAAACCTCAGAACATCGGATATACCAATAGGTTGACATCGTGTTAGCAGCCATTTAGGAGCTATCATTACCGGGAGTTTCTCAACCAGATCCCGCATTATCTCAAAAGAAGCACTTCCTGATCCAACAATTATTCCGGCTCTTAAGCAGGTGAAATTGTAATCGCCTTTGCCTAATTCGTCTTCTACCTTTTTTCTGGATTCAAGATGTTTAGATAAACTAGATTCATTTACAATGCCACTTAAATAAATGACTTGATGTACTTTTGTGTTTGAAAGAGCCGCACGAAAGTTTAAGGCAGATTGCCGCTCCAATTCTGCATAGTTCTGGGAAGAGGACATGGAATGTACTAAGTAGTACGCTACATCAATATCGGTAGGAATTTTTGAAAGCGAGGAAGCATCTAGGAGATCTATTTCTATGACAGAAATATTTTCTTTTAAAGAAGAAGGCGGATTGAATCTGGATTTATCTCTCACACAACATATCACGTGATGACCTTCTTGCACCAACAAAGGAAGGATCCGTTTACCAATATATCCTGTTGCACCCGTAAGTAGTATGTTCATTTACTTGAGATAGCTTGGACTTAAGAAATAGATGAAGATGTCATTCATCATTTAAGTCAATTGAATCAACCTTAATTTCGTTCAGTTCATATATAGAGCAATGAAAGGAGAGGGGGTAAAGGAAAAGTCATCCTCCGGCGTATGCCGAGGATCTAAATCGTGATCACAGCAAACAGCCTCACTATCAATCTATATATCCTGCATTCGCCCGCCTAAGGCGGACAGGCGTGGAGATGACTAATGGGTGGTGCCATAACAAAGAATGCCGTTATCCTTGAAGATGTTAGATAATTCAATATTCTCCAGTTCCTCCGCTCCAAACCTCTAGCATCTTTATGTGACTAACTATAAGATACTGTAATATAATTACATGACGTTATGTATCTAGTAGTGAAAGCTACGCTAACCATTAACGAACAGGAGACGAGATGTCAATAAAGTATAAAATCATAGAAAGAGGAGAACCAGGTGTTGTGGGTGGAGGAACCAAGAAGTTTTATGCTTCTTTAGTGAGTTCAGGTAACCAAGGAATTGAAGCCCTGACAAAGCGTATTCAACAAATGAGTACGGTAACGGGTGCCGATATCCGTGCGGTATTGTATGCCATTGCAGAAGTTGTACCCGAATTATTAAGTGAAGGTCAGATTGTGACCATCGGTGAACTTGGTAATTTCCGCTTGAGTGTATCTAGCGAAGGGAGCGATACCGAAGAAGAGGTAAGCAGCTCTAACATCCGTAAGTCGCGCATTCTATTCCGACCGGGTTCCAAGTTCGCTAACATGCTAAATAACTTGGAGTACGAAAAATCATGATAACCAAAACTAGTAATCCCTAAAGGCATGGCTGCATTGTGGTCATGCCTTTTTTTGTTGCGGTTCTTTCCCTAAAAAGATGCGCATCCATCGGACAATTCATAGGCATCGACTGGCGAACGCATAAGCATCAACTAAATCGTTGATGCGCATGAGCGGGTTCAAAGTCTGAGAAGAGTGCCAAATTATCTATAAATTGAGGAAAAAGAGGAGCAACAGTGCGATGTTTGGGGTAGGTTTGTTTTACATTCCGCCAATCAGTTCTTTTGCTTTGTCTAACGTATATGCTCCGTCCACTTCTTTTTTGTCAAATATCATAAAGTAGGCAAAGTCATTTCCTGCTTGCTTTTCCCATTCGTTTCCAAGTCGGCATTTCGCAGCACTGTCGGCATTGTCTAAATGGTCGCCTTTAGTTTCTACTAAAATTGTTTTGCCCGATTTAGTTCTCATTATAAAGTCAGGGTAGTGGTTGGCTTTAAATCCATTGATATAAAAACCTTTTCCACGTTCTAAATTCCTATGCCAAAACTCAATGTTTGAAGATGTTCCGAGTTCCATTGCTACTCGTTCTTCAAAGTTGTTCATTGAACCTTCTTTTTCGTAAAGAGAGTTACCAATTGAAGAACCTGTATTTCCTGGAACAATCTCCTTGCTTAAATTCCAATTTCCTTTGGTGTTGATTCGCTTAGACTTGATTAAATCCATAAATCGACCTTCAGCATACGAGTCCGCTAATTGTCTGATTTTAGATTTGATTTTGTCCGTGTAACTCCATTTGCGAACCAAAATATCTCTCAATTGCTCGGTGTTCATACTATTCAGAACACGACCAATGTAAACCTTGATTTCTTGGTCTGGAATCGGATACATATTTCCGATAATCTGCATCATTTGATGTGTGATGTCTGTTATCTGATTCTCTTTTGGTTTTGCTAAAATGTATTCCGCAATTGGGTCTTTTACCAAATTGTCTTCAATCTTAGTGAATGAAGGTCTGTACTCGTTTTTCTTGGCTTCTTCCAAGTCGATTTTATACAAGTCAGAAGAGATTTGGTCAAAGTCAATTTTGATGTCTTCGTCAGACAGTTTGAAGTCTTTGAGTAAAGATTCTCTGTTTAGTAATTCTTCATCTGTACCGAAAATGTCACTTGCGGTTACCTTGATGAAGAACTGCGGAAACTCGATTTTATCTATAAAATCTTTGTTGGCTTCTTTGACCTTGTAGCGTTTTACTTTATCACCCATTTCTTGAAAAATATTTTCGTCAACAGGCTGTTGTTCCTGTTCTTTTATTTGTTCTTCTAATTGTCGGTTCTGATCTTCCGCTAATGCTTCAATTTCTTCAATTACCGTTGTAGATTCGGTTTCTTCTTCAACTGCATTTGGGTCAAACGTTACTCGATTGGTGTCAATGTTTTCATCTTCTTCTTGTTCCGTTTGTTGTTCAGGGAAAAGGAAAGATTCCACTGGGTCAGCAGTAATCGTTTTCTTTTCTTCTTCGGTCATCTTATCAACTTTGCGATAATCCTTCTCACTAAATCCTGACTCTTGTAAGCCTTTTACAATGCTCTGCAATGTTTCGTTGAACTTGGCTGAAGCTGTTAATACATAAGAAAGGTTTAACTGAAACGACTTGTGTTTTTGTACATAAGGCTGACGCAACACACGACCTAAAATTTGCTCCACATCTACCGCACTTGATTTGTCAGCTAATGAAGCCAATATGTAGGCAAAAGGACAATCCCAGCCTTCTTTTAGTGCATTAATAGTGATTATGTAACGGACTTCACATTCTTTGCTCATCAAATCAACGCCTTTCAATTCGTCAATGTTGGCAGTTTTAATTTTGATTTGATTTTCAGGAATTCCCAAGCTCAATAACTGTTTTTTCAATTTCTCGAAAGTGGTATTGTCTTCATTGGTTTTGGGTTGTGCCTGAAACAGCACAATTGGTCTGATGTATTTACCGCCTTCGGCTTCTTGCTTTTTAGCAAGGTTTTCCAACTTACGTTGCAAGTGCAAAGCATTGTTGATGACTTCCGTTTTATCGTGGTTGTTGTAAACGATTACAGGAAGCTTTACCATATGTTCCTTTTTCAGTTCAATGGCGGGAACAAGGCTTACAATGTTACTATTGTCTTTAGGGGTTGCAGTTAAATCGAGGATAAATGACGGATTTAGATTTTTAAGCATATCCACACTTAAATCACTTTCGGCATTGTGGCTTTCATCGACAACTAAAACAGGATTGAGATAACGCAAAACGTTAATAAGAGCCGTATCGTCTACACCGTCTAAAATATGTTCGCTGTTCTTGAATTGCGATACGAAGGCTTCTAACTGACCGTTTTCTTGGTAAACTTTTCTGTCGTCCTTGTTTCTTGCTCGCAAGCTGGCAAAACTCATCACAAAAATGCTCAACTGGTCTTTTACAACTGTAGGATTGAAGTTAGAGCCTTGTAATAAATCTTCTTTTTGATAGACTTCTACTCGGTGATTAAAAAGTGTGTTGAGCTTTTGTCTGTAAGGATGCTCTGGATTGGAAAGTGCATCAACCGTTTGTTGCAGTAGGTTACTCCAAGGCACTAACCAAATGACAGCTTTGGGTTTGCTGGAATCGTAAGCCTGAAAAATAGAATGCAAAGCATTTACGGCAATAAAGGTTTTACCGCCTGCGGTTGGCACTTTGACTGCAACGTGTGCTGCATTCGGGATGTTGTTTTTATAGGGTTGCATTCCTGTACCATCCAAAGGATTGTACGGACCAATTTTATCTTCCCAATATTGGTTGAAGGCTTTGCCTAAATCTTTTTGCTTTTGAACATAAGTCAAGTATTCTTCAAGATTTTCAATTACTTTCTGTTGATAGCTCTTTAATTCCATAATTTAAAATCTTGTGATGTCTCTTGGTATTTTCTTGAAAATGATGTTCTTCTTAGCCATAAATTCCTTTGGCAATAAGCAATTGTCAGCATAGATGATGTATTGCTCGCCTTTTGTTTTTATGAGTTCCAAGGCATCATAATCTAAAGTGGTTAAACGGTCTTTCTCGTAAATGAAATAGTAGGCAGAATCTTCTTTTTTACCTAAAAAGTAATTCTCTGCGTTGGGTTCGGTAAACGAGGTACGGGTTTCTGAAAACCAAATGTACTCTCGGATTTTTGGTAAGCCGACTTCTTCGTTTAAGTTTTGATTTTCGTCAAAGAGTGGTAAACCGAGTTCGTAAAAATCAAATGCACCGCCTAAGCCTTCTGTTTTACCCGTTACTTCTTTTTCTGTTACAATTGAAATGTTTCCGTTTTTGGATTCAATAGATACCTTTGAATATGAATCATCGTTTTTTAGGTTTTTGTATTCTTCAAGTATTTTATCAGATTTTTTCAAGTTGGTAACATTAACAGGATAGCTTTTATATGTTTCTTTTTTCTTTCCTTGGAAGTCATATCCATTCATTACTCGTTTTACCCTTTGTGCAGTAATCTCTTCTGAATAATCTTCCACTTCAATTAAGATAAATTTGCGATTACCATTATCTTTTTTGTTCAAATTTAAAACAGCGTGTGCAGTAGTTCCTGAACCTGCGAAAGAATCAAGAATAATTGAGTCAGATGGGAAATGAGATATTAGCATTTCAATTAGTTTAGGAGGTTTAACTGTATCAAAACCAACTGCTCTGCCTATAACTTCATTTAATATATCTTTCCCTAGTAGAGCAGACCCAACATCAGCAGCACTAAAGTGTGACCAAAACGGATAAAATTTCTTTTTGTCTAATTCATCTTCTGGATATACTGCTTTTTTAACCATATCATTAACGATTTCCAATCTATCTCTACTTTCCAAATCTTTAGCAGTATCTTTTCCAATTTGCCATCGTTTTCCTTCTCTGGGTAACTGGCCCAGTATTGGAAACTTCATTGTATCCCTTTGATAATCTCCTGCATCAGACTTTTCAATTATTTCAAACCGGCATTTACCTAATTTACCTTGATGTGGGTACTTTAAACCTGATTCAATTTCTTCAAGGATAAACCCGTTTTGAAATTTTTTGTTTTTGCAAAAAAATAAAATAGGCTCTGTCTTTTGTTGAAGATTGAACCTTGCGGAACCTGAGTTGATTGGTTGTGTAGTAGATTCCCAAGTTAAATCTCCTAAATAATTATTTTCTCCAAAAATCTCATTACAAATGCATTTTAAATGATGATGCTCGTCTGGAAAATTGATTGAGATAAAAATCACCCCGTCTTTAGAAAGCAGTCTATGCAATAATTGAAGTCTCGGATACATCATACACAGCCACTTATCGTGCCGGCTTAAATCTTCTCCGTCTTTCCCAACAACTTCACCTAACCATTTCTTTATTTTCGGGTGGTTCACATTGTCGTTGTACACCCAATTTTCATTTCCCGTGTTGTAAGGTGGGTCGATATAAACTATATCAATCTTTCCTTCGTATTCTGGTAGTAAGCTTTTGAGAGCTTCAAGGTTGTCTCCGTGAATTATTTTATTTCCGCTGTTGGTTTCTTCTTTTTGTTCTCCGTTTTCTGTAAAACCATATTTGTGTTCCAAAACTCTGTAAGGCACATCTTGGTGGTGATTTACAACTTTTTCTTTTCCTATCCAATGGAGTGTTGGCATATTATTTCTCTTTTACTTTCTTAGGTTCAACAATAATTTCCTTCTCGTAATTTTTGAGAACGGAATTCGATTTATACAATACTTTGCCACAAGGAACTTTTTTACTCGAATCGCTCAAGTGTGTGTGTTGGTCATCAAAAAAGATATGGGCACCAAAGGCTTCTAATACTTTTTCTTTTGGCAATCCGCCCATAAAGTAAGCTTCATCTACATAAACATTCCAATACCTTAGTGTTTTAATTACTCGCATATGGCTTGGTGCATTGCGAGCTGTTACAATAGCAATTCGAAGTGGTGAAAGTTCCTTTTCTATTGGTAAGTAGTCTTGAATATCAGATAGCTTTCTAAGAAGTACTGCAAAAGGTCCATCATTCAATGGGACATCTTCGTTTTCCTTTTCGTGTTTGTGGAAGGCTTCTATTCCTTGCTCCTTGTAGATTTGTTCAGACTCTTCTGAAAATACCACTGCATCAGCATCAAAAGCGAATTTTACTCTATCAGTTTCAGGTTCAAAATTTTCAGGTGGGTCATAAATCAAGGCTGTTGCACAATTAGCTGTATCAATGATTTTCTGAACGTCACTTTCATCTCGTGAGAGGAAAAGGTCAACATCAAACGCATCAATAAATGGTGCGAGTGGTTCACCACCTGAAAATGCCCATCTTGTAATAGGAAGTTTGTAATGTTCAATCGCCTTTAACACTCTAACTCCTGTTTCAGGGCTGTTTCTTGACATGATTACAACTTCTACAATTGGTGTTTCCTTATCAACATGAGTATTCAGTTTGAGCAAAGATTCAACCAAAGGGAATGCAGTTCCTTTCTCTAGGAGCTTATCTTCATTGGCTAATTGGTATTCCCGAAACCCACGAATATTTTTGTCTCTAAAGATTTTATCTTCTTCTTCGAGATTGAAAAGTGCTCTCGAAGAAACACCAACTACTAATATTTTTGAAAGGTCTATAGGCATTTATGTTATTTCATTAGATGTTGATATAAAATTGAATGTTTATGCGATGTCACTTTTGCACATCAAATTAAAGTGAACTCTTTTTGTTTTCATCACAGAGTAGAGCCGTATATATCTTATTGTATCCCTAAATTATCGCTATTAAAATCAATAAAAGTAAGGTTATATCAAAGCCTAAATAACATTCTATTACAAAGAGGTGAGAAGGGGTAACTTATTTCTAAGCAGGAGTTTAGGATAGAGGGTAAAATGTACCATTATTGGAAATGGGGAAGAGGGGACTCAGTCATCCTCCGGCGTATGCCGAGGATCCAATCGTGATTACAAAGAACAGCCTTTACAATCAATCCAGATCTCCTGCATTCGCGTGGAGATGACTAATGAGTGGTTTAAGGGGTTTGTGCTAAAGCAAAATCCAGGGTCATCCTGAGGATACTTCCGAAGGATCTTATAGAGTGAGTAACTAATTAATTACTCATCTTTTTACCCTGTACTTTTGTGCAACCTCCGAATCTCGGGTTTAGCACGTGCCAAAAGCTCACAAGTAGAATTTTGGTGCAAACTTCATTACATCGACTCTATCATTCTAAAGGACTATGTTCTACTTTTTCCACATTCAAACCTGAGCCTTAGTGTGATTGCTTTTTAATAGCTGTGCAGATTCTTCGGAAGTATCCTCAGAATGACCGTGTTCGTTGTTTTGGGTTATCAGGTTTGCTAACATCTACAACTCTCAACCCCTCATTCCTGCGAAGGCTGAATTTTAGAATTGATAGAGCTAGTTAACTCCTTCCCACCACTTCTCAAATACTCTTGTAGTGTCATTCAAATCGTTTTTCTCTCCGATTAAAGGAGTAAAAAGCGGAATGGGATTTTCGCTGTCTTGATTTAATTGAGTAACTCTTTTCAGCGGCTCATCCCAAGTGTGCATTGCTAATACAAACTTCGAAGAGTGAACAGGGAACAGGCGTTTGGCTTTCAGGTCCTGAGCTGCTTGTAATACTTGGTCTGGATGCATGTGAATTTCTTTCCAAGCATCATTGTATTGACCGTTATCAAGTATTGCGAGGTCAATAGATTCAAATCTGTTTCCAATTTCTTTGAAGAAATCTCCATAGCCACTATCGCCACCTACATATATAGTTTGGGAAGGGGACTCAATCACATAAGAAGCCCAGAGGGTGTTTTTCCGAGTAAATCCGCGTCCTGAGAAATGACGCGTTGGCATAGTATGAATGGAAAAATTCGAATCGACTTCTAACTCATTAAACCAATCCTGCTCTGTAATTTGTTCGTCCGAAAATCCCCACTTTTTAAAATGCGAACCAACACCCAGTCCAGATACCACATTCTTCACTTTGTCTTTTAATCCTGTGATGGTTTTGTAATCCAAATGATCATAGTGATCGTGACTTATAAGAAGGTAATCTACTTCAGGAATATCATCGACGGTATATTGGTCGGTGCCTTTAAAGGCCTTTACCGTTCCTGGAATTGGAGATGCATTGCCACTGAATACAGGATCGATCAGTATCTTTTTTCCATCAAGTTGAATGAAGTAGGAAGAATGGCCAAACCAGATCAATACGTTTTCATCTTCAGCCAAATTAATTAGATCGGTTTTGGAAGAAGGGATGGGATCTTTTGGGGCTGTCCGCGGATGCTTAACAAAAAGCTGCTTATATAAAATACTGAAGTAAGAATGTCCTTCGGAAAGATCAGGAGTAAATTGAAGGTTCTGAAACATATCATCCTTGAAATTATCTGATCTTGAAATTTCTTCAAGGTGTTGTCCGGAAGGAGCTTGACCAAATTTAGCTTGACGCATATAGAAAAAAGTAGCAATTATCAGAACAATTGCTAGAACGAAAAATGTTATCATTATATACTTTAGTATTTTGAATAGAGACATAGTTTGAGCTGTAAAAAGAAATAAGAATCTTGAAACTTTCTAATCAAAAAGAGTGCCAAAGTGTTGATGCGTTATGATTGACATGAATGACCATAACACCGCATTTGATTATACTAATCTATACAGCAGCAGCTTTATTTGCTATAGCTAATCCATTTACAAAAGCCTGAATTAGGGCTTCAATGGTGTCCGGAGAAGCACCTTTTGCTGTAAACTTATGTCCCTCTTTCTCTAAAGTAAGAGTTACTATTACCAAAGAGTCTGTATCAGGACTTAGAATTTCAACTTCATGGTTTATGATATGTAATGCTAGAAATGAATCTGTCTCAGCTTTCATGGCCGCAAGAACGGCATCCATTGGTCCAACACCTTGTTCCAATGAAACGACTTCTTCGTCACCGTTGATCTTCATTTTAACAGCAGCAGCAACCAATCCGTGTTTCCGCATAGTGATCTTGTAATCTACTACTTCAACAGGGAATTCAAGGTCAGCATCAGAAGTAGAAATCATAGACTTCAACGCTTTTATCTCTTCCTCTTTAAGGGTTTTTCCTTTTTTGTTGATGCCGTTCACATACTCTGTATAGAGCTTCTCATGGTTTTCATCCAGAGTCACATTCCCGGAGAAAAGATCTCGGGATTGTCCCCAGCTGTTCTTTTGTAATGCTGGAAATCCAGAATCGATATACTGTTCAATTGTCTCTAGTTCAGGAGCGAGAATAGGGGAAGACAATGAATACTTTGCAACGATATGAGCGGCTTTAAGTCCTGTACCTGTAAGCACAAATAAACACTTCTTGCCTTTAAAGATATCTAGATTGTTTTTGAAACAAGCGAGTGGAATAGCACATGCCGGTTCTGTAAAAATTCCCTCTTCCGTAGTCATTTCTTTCATGGAAGTCAGAAGTTCATTTTCCGTAGCAGTAAATGCGTGTCCGTTGGTTTTATCTATACCTTCTAGCACTTTATAGAAATCGAATGGATCAGCAACAGCAACGGCATCAGCCATTGTGTTAACCTGATCTTTGATGATCTTTTCTTTTTTGAAGATACCTTCTACTACAGGCGAGCTTTGTTCAGGTTGAACAGCAACAAAACTCGGAATTTTATCTATTTCACCGGCTGCTTTTAGTTCAACTAAGCCTTTGTAAATCGCCGCAAAATTAGTTCCGGCTCCAATAGGTACAAAGATGTAATCATAATCTATTACCCCTTGTTCTAGTAATTCATAAGAGAAAGATTTTTGACCTTCCTGGCGGAAAACATAATCTCCGGCTAAGTAGTAATTCCCTGATTTAGCAAATTTTCTACAAAGTAGCTCACAGGTTCTGAAATCACCTTTTATCCGGATAATAGTTGCGTCGTAGATCGTAGATTGTGCTAGTTTAGCGTCAGGAGTTTGCTCAGGTACAAATACAAAACAAGGTATTTTAAAGTAGCATGCGTAAGCTGCAACTGAAGCTGCCATATTTCCGGTGGAAGCTAAACATATGGCATCGGCACCTAACTCAATGGCTTTTAACACTTCAATGTAACTACCTCGATCTTTAAAACAGCCCGTAGGGTTTTCGAGTTCTAACTTTGCGTGTAATTCAGCTCCATATTTTTCGGATAATCGGTCTAATCTTTTGAGAGAAGTGTAATCTGTTTTTAGAGGATCAGGTATGATGTTTTTTAACGGATATTGGATCTCTTTCCGAACCTCATTGTAATCAACAGTAAGCACACCACCACAATTTGTGCAATACGTACTGGTTACGCGCTCATCATTTATAGTGTTGCAGTTGATACATCTAATGGTGTATCCGGAGTTGGAACTTTTCATAGTACTTAACAAAGATTAATTGAACTAAAAATACATACTTAATTCGTTCAAAAAAACCTTAAAAAAGCGCTTTTTTAAAAGTGAAAAGGTAAATAAGTTATATGTCGATAAGAGAATATTTAGAAATAATTTATTACCCCTTCTTTTGCTTAATCTGGTAATTGATAAAACCACTAATCAAGCGTTTTGCTTCTTCTATAAGTTCTAGGCCTTCTTTGTATAATGTTTCATCTATAAAATTGAGATCATGACAGCTTATTAAATGATCTTTAAGTTCATAAACGGAACCTCTTGAAATACGATAGAATTGAATTCCTTCTTGATAATGAAATCTGCCATAGCCTTCAGCAATATTTGCTGTTATGCTTATCGAGGCTCTTTTAATCTGTGAGGAAAGCCCAAATTTTTCGTCCTTTGGAAGAAGTGGGACTATATTTTTGTAAAAGAATAGTTTAGTATCTCTAGCTTTTTGCCAAGCCTTAAGTGTCTGAAAATCTTTGTTTGGGTTATACTCATTTCCAGATTCTTCAACCCAATGATGTTGTTCAAAATCTTCCATAATGTAACCAAGTTAACCTATCCACCTATCCCCTCATCCACTAAATTCTTAAAGAGGTAACAGTATAATCTCATCAAAGTCTAGATCCAGAACTTCAAATATGGGGCTGGCTATTTCTTCAATTTCATCTTCAGGATATTCATCCAATCCTTCCAACTTCACATAAAGAGTATCGTTATGATCATCCACAAAATATTGTGTATCGGTAGACTCGAAACTTTCTTTCAATGTCTTAATTAAAAATTGGAGATCTTCTTCAAATGATTGATGTTCGAATTCTTCTATATTGCTCATGTAGATGGATTTGATTTGATGCAAAAATACCCCGAGTTTGAATCATGAACAAGCAACTTCTTCGGTTATCTGAAATCGCTCAAAAACCCCAACGCACCATTGTTGGTTTAATGTCCGGAACTTCACTAGACGGGCTGGATATTGCTTTGTGTAAATTTAAATGGAAAAAACTGACACTATTAGAGTTTAAAACAGTGGATTATCCGGATGAGTTGAGAAAAAGAATTAGAGCTATTCAGTCTCAATCATCGGTTAGTTTACAAGAAGTGTGTGTACTGAACACTGAACTGGCACACTTGTATGCTCAATTCGTTTTAGAGGCATTGAATGAGTGGGGTGTAGAATCAGTTCAAGTTGATTTGATAGCGAGTCACGGTCAAACCATTTATCATTTTCCTAATAGAAAAATGAACAGCACTCTTCAAATTGTTGATGGAGATCATATAGCTGAGAAAACAGGGATCATAACCATTTCAGATTTCCGCCAAAAACACGTGGCACAAGGAGGGGAAGGAGCTCCGCTTGCAGAAATTATTGATGAGTTATGGTTTAGATCAGAAGAGAAGAACCGCTTATTACTGAATTTGGGAGGGATAGCCAATTTCACATGGTTGTCTTCAATAGAAAGCAAAGAGGAAGTAGTTTCATCAGATATTGGTCCTGCGAATACACTGATCAATGAAGCAATGACGAAGTATTTCGATAAACCTTTTGATGAAGATGGAAAAGTTGCTTCAAGTGGGAAGGTGCATTCTGAGCTATTGAAATATTTATTATTAGAACCTTTTTTTAGAAAACCCTTTCCCAAAACAACGGGACAAGAAGATTTCAATTTAGCGCTCGTTGAAGAATTGATGGAAGGCTATCAAATTGAGCTTAACCCTGAAGATTTGATCGCAACGCTTACTCACTTGACTATCCAAAGTATAACTAGAGCAATTGATGAGGTAGTTGGTGATGCGGAATATGAATTATTTGTGTCAGGTGGTGGACTTCATAACGCTACAATTATGGACGGATTAAAATCACGTTTAGAGAAAGCAGAACTCAAAGATCTGAATGAATTTGGTTTCTCTCCTGATGCAAAAGAAGCGATGTTGATGGCTCATTTAGCGAATGAATGTGTAGTGGGAGGAGAGTGGGAGTTGGGGAAGATCAGTCTGCCTAGTTCGATCTAACCGCTTCCAGAAAAACTTCATACTCTTGAATGATTTTCTCCCTAACAGGCTTTCCCTTTTCAAAAATAGCTTCTTGTAGCTCTTTGTATTCTTTTCGTCCAGATTCCGTTTCAATTTTGATGGGCTCTAAGCCATAGTCTTCTAGGTCGTAGGGACTTGCTTTCATATCAATCGTTCGAGCTTCAACAGCAAGCTCAAAAGCTTCTAGAATCAGATCACTTGAGATCCATGGATATAATTTGAATGCCCATTTATACAGATCCATGTTTGAATGAATACACCCTGGTTGTTCAGACTCATCGAATTTCTCACGCGATAGTTCAAATTTATTCATGGGTTGAGCAGGCTCGGTAAAGAATCGAAATGCATCAAAATGGGTGCAAAGCAACGGACGTGATTCTACAAATGTAGCAAGTTCTTCCGGTTCCATCCTAAGTGGAACTTGGTCGTGGCGGGGTTTTTCAGCTTTATAAACCATTGCCCATTCGTGCATTCCAAAACAACCAAAAGAAGGTCTGCGATCACGTGTGCTTTTCAGCATTTCCAAAATCCAATTTGTGGAACGTATTCTTCGTTCTGGAAATGTATCTTGTCCTATCAAAGCAACACTATCCTCAATCTTTAATTCTTCAAACTCCGGAAGTTCTGACTCATTGGTAAATTCCAAAGCTGTTCCAAATCCGGGCGACCACCTTTTCAGCATGGAAGGACGAAAGGCGTAATATTGAAACAAGAAATCCATAACCGGATTCTTTTTGTGCTGAGATCTTTCAATGAGATAATTCCCTACAAGAGCATCAACTTTGAGTTCATGTTGAGCTTGTCGGTTTTTCCACGTTTTCTCGGAAAGAATTTGTTTGAAATCAATATGATGTAAAACGGATTGCATGCATCAAAGATAAGGAATAGAGGTGTTCTCTTATAAGGTTTTTTTAAAAAGAGCAGAGTGTATAAACTATCAAGCATATCAGGCTTATCAATCAAAACTGATCAAAATACTTGCTAATTTTGAGTGAATTAAAAACTAAGGATTGCATGACATTGACAGCCATTAATAAAGAGATTCTTGATAGCGCTTATAATTATGAAGAGTATAAAGCACTAATTGCTGAATTACTTGAGCAGGGTAGAACAACTAATGAGGAAAACTCAGAGAGTATGCTCAATTATACGAAGATGAATACTCAAAGAACTTCAAGATGGGATAAGCGTGCAAAGATCAATGACGAATTAGAGAGACTCATATATGGCATTTCAACTGAGCAAATTTGGATGGTAATAACTGAAGGTTGGTGTGGAGATGCCGCTCAGATTCTACCTTTTGTAAACAAGATGGTCGAGTTGAATGATAAAATTGAACTAAAGTTAATTCTCAGAGATCAGTTTCCGGAAGTGATGGATGAATTTTTAACAGAAGGAAGTCGATCTATCCCAAAAGTGGTTATTCTTGATAAAGAAAGTTTGGAAGTTCTGGGTAGCTGGGGACCTCGTCCAAAAGTGGCACATGTTGACTATATGCAAAAAAGAGCAGATATCAATTACGAAAATAGCAAAGCGGCAGAAGATCTTCATTTGTGGTATGCCAGAGATAAAGGAAAAACTACTCAAGATGAGTTTAAGCAACTTTTAGAAAGTCTGGATTAGTATTCAAAAAGATTAAATCGGTTGAGTTTAACTAGGTCATTCCGCAGCGAATGCCGGAATCTAGATCAATACTTCAGGTGTAAGAATTTTAAACAAATCCAGATCTCGCGCATTCGCGTCGAGATGACGTTGAGAGATTATCGTAATATGAATATCAATACTCGAAGAAGTTCCAAGGCTGTTGATTGGGAACGTCTGCCTCAAAAGTCATCTTTTTCTTGAGTGTTGGATGTTCAATTGTAAGGCGGACTGCTCGCAAACCCATTTCTTTTCCATCTTTGCTTCCTTCTTCTCCATAACGGTAATCGCCCCAAAGAGGATGGTTTATTTTTGCTAGCTGTACTCTTATTTGGTGTGGACGTCCGGTATATAGATCGATCTCGACCAAGCTAAAGTTTGCATTCTGTTTTAAGGTCTCGAAACTTAGTTTAGATTCTTTAGCTTTACCTCTTGGTTTGTTGTACGCAGATACATTATTAGAACGTTTATCCTTTTCTAAATAGTGAACCAATGTTGTACTTGGGGGAGTCATGCCTTCAACCATTGCCCAGTAGGTTTTATCCATTCGGTTTTTACGAATTTGCTCTGACAATCGTGAGGCGGCTTTTGATGTTCTCGCGAGGACCATTACTCCACTAACGGGACGATCTAAACGATGAACCAGTCCCATCCATACATCACCGGGCTTGTTGTATTTCTTCTTGATGTACTTTTTGCAAAGTGTAAGTACATCAGGGTCTCCGGTATGATCTTCTTGAGATAGTACTCCTGAAGGCTTGTCAATCACCAAAAGATGATTGTCTTCATAAATAATTGGAATGTCAGGATTTGTTCTTGTAGAGGGCTTTTTCTTCATAGCTCAAAGCTATGGATTTTTTAGTTCACTATTTGAGATAAGAAGAGAAATTCTAGCTACAAGTAGTAAAGGAATAAGCTGTCAAACTCCCAGCAAGGGAAGATGCTTTACTTTGTGATAGGTTAACGCCAGAGTTATACAATGTTTGAGTTCTTTCTCAGGAATTTGTTCATCCGTCTTGAATATAATAGCTCGGTTGGTTTCAAAAGTGAATGTATCTTTATAGAGCTCTTTGAAAGTGGGGACTAGCTTTGAAGTACATTTAAAATAGACGGAAAATTGATCAGGTGTCTTCTTTTTCCAATCCATACGGACTGTGCTGCCATGTTTTGTGAGGTAACTAGGCTCACCCCATTTCAGTGTTTCTTCAAGTTCTTCCAACCCTTCAACTTCAGAAGCTGCACTTAGTACCAATTCCCTAAGCTGACGCATTCGTTTCTGCACCGGCTTAGGGTAGTTTTCAAAAACTTCGACAGTTTTGGGATCAGTGGTTAAATTCATAAGTGAGAATTTACTTTAACTACTTAAAAATAAAGGCACAGGACTCTTTCTAACCAATTCTCTTGTGACCGAACCAAATGTTAGTTTTTTTATACCGGTCATAGAATGAGCTCCCATCACAACTAGATCAGTGTTTGTATCAGTAACATGATTAAGGATCTGTTTTCCAGAGCCTCCTTTCCCATTGAGCAACAACTCGTTGATCTTTTCATAACCATGTGCTTTGAGGTAGTTATTTGCAAGATGAAGTAAAAGCTTTCCCTTATCTGTCGCCTCTTCTTTTTCTGTGTTGCAAACGTACACAATATCAATTTCGATGTCTTTACCAAAAGGCTCTAGCTGTACGAACCATTGTAGAACATGTGAAGAAGCTCTACTACCATCATGGGCAACAACAACACGGTTTACAGGTCTGTATGAGTCGGTAACCATCAGAGTAGGACCTGCACCACGTTTCACAATATTAGCTAGAGTTTTTGTCTCTGCATCAGGGCGATTATAGATAAAATGAGATTCACGCCCAATAACCAACATATCATGATACTTAGAATCTTCAATAATGCGATCGTGAGGAACACCCTCATGCATAAACTTAGAATGCTCGATATCAGAAGATTCTACAAGCTCCTTAAAATTTTGTAGCAATTTTCCTGCAACTTCTCTCGACTCATCAGCCATTTTACTTCTTAGCTGCTGAGCATAATGGATAGTACCAATTCCACCTCCGCCAACAACGGTTTTAATGGTAGATAAATCCACGACAGCCAGTCCTGTTAGACTTGCGTTAAAAGTTTTAGCTAATTTAATAGCATAGCGAGTAGCTACAGGGGTATCTAAGTCACGATCTAGGGCTACTAATATTCTTTTAAGCATGTTGTATTTCTTTGGTATTAAAAAGTTTGAGGGTGTACTGATTTAAGAGATAATTACAGGGTATAAAAATACGGTTTTTATGCTATAAATTGAACCACTTAAAGTGTTAACATTTTCTCATTATTGAAAACATCAGGGCAAAATAAATTCTATGCGTCATATTTCTAATATAATTGGCAGCTATTAAATAATCAGATTTTAAAGACTGGTATATCTTTCAATCTTTTCTTTTTCTTCCGGCTCGGATGACAAAATGATTCAATTAACAATGTAGATAGTGTCAATTTTCCATCTATTAAAACCTGAAACATAATTTTTTAAAATTCTAAAATTAGAGGAAGAAAATACTGTGTAAATATCTTCCGGGAGTGAATGTAAATCCTCCGGCAATTATTATTGCTCCAAAGTATAAAAGTATCATTTTCCGTTTATGAGACTGAATATTTCCTTTTTTAATTGCTAAATAAGCAGTGGGTACTGTATAAATAGTTAGAAAACTGAAACTATGAATAAATCCAAAATGATTTAAAACTCTAGGTCCAACTTGGGATTGCATAAATAAAGTTATGAATGCTGTCACCAGCATTAGACACATATATATTCTACCTAAATTTTTATGCACATTTGTTCCCTTTTGTATTATCAGCAACAATGTGCCGATAAAGAAACATGGAACTACAGTTATTAAATGTAGATGCATTAAATCAATGTATTTCATAATTCAGTATACCGCTCAATCCTTTCTCTTTCTTCCGGTTTAGTGGCCAAACTGATCCCGATTAATAAGACTAAATTTACGATCAAACCATAGATACCTTCATGAACAGGAAGAGGTTTAAGTTCAGGATTGTATAAGAAAAAGAGTGTGACCAAAATTCCACCAATTAGTCCGGCCAAAGCACCTTTACCATTAGCTCTAGGCCAGTAAAACATGGCGAAAATCAGCGGGAACATTTGTGCTATTCCACCATAAGCTCCAAGCAAAAGAGATACAATGTCCATATCTGAAATAACAGCAAAGTAGTATGCGATCAAACTAATTATCACTACAAATATCCTGATCAAAGCCCGTTCATTTCCATCGACCTTTATCCAATTAGCAATTTGTTGTGATTTAGAAAGACCATCTCGAACAGCAACAGAAGCTGCTGCATGCACAATAGCATCTCCGGAAGACATCGATGCAGCTAACGTTCCGGCACAAACCAGTCCAATTAGTAGGATGGGAAGGTCCATCTGTAACAGTGTATAAGGCAAAATAGAGTCTGCGGGGTCAACTCCTGGAAAAGCTAACACGGCAGCAAATCCGACGATAAGTATCGGAACTAAAAATATCTGGAAAGTAGGGTAGAGAACTACCGTCAGTTTAATCGTTCTATCGCTTTTCGCTGCAAAAGCTTTCATAAAGAAATGAGGCCACATCGAGAAGCCAATAGCAGAGATGAGAACAGCGGAACTAAATCCCCACCAATCCCACGGAACACCGCTAGCTGTTAACCCTGGTGCTGTAAGAGCATCTTTAAAATCAGAAGCCATTAATTGTTCGAACATTGGACCAATTCCACCATACATTTTTTCTGGTAGATATAATCCCAGAAACCAGGCAATGATCAACATAAAAATGCCTTGAAAAGTGTTTGTCCAACCAACACCCATTACACCACTAAAAAATACATATATAAGAACTACTCCATAGGCTATTCCGGCGCCTAACCATTCCGGAATTGCTCCCTCGCTGATAGTATTTAGAACAAGGCCGGCACCTTTCATCTGTAAAGTTAAGTACGGTATTAAGACGATCACTGTAAGTGCGGCAAGCAGTGCAGAAAGAAGTTTACTATTAAACCTGTCTTCGAGTAATTCAGCTTGAGTTACAAATCCATGTTTAACTCCAAGCTTCCTAGATTTTGGGCCAAAAAAGTAAAAGGGGACCATTCCTAAAGCGCCATAAGCGATTATATAAAAAGCAGCCGCACCACGTGAGTATGCCCACCCTGGTCCACCTAAAAATGCAAAGGAAGAAAAAATGGAAGCTCCTAATACGAAGTAAAGGATAAAGACATTCATCGAACGATCGCCCGCAACATAGCCGGCGGTGCTGTTACTCACTTTTCTTCCCGGGATGATTCCCATAACTAAAGTTATAGCAAGGTAGATTCCACAAATTCCAAGAATTATTACCCAGTCTACCAAGTTAATTATCCTCCTGAGTTTCGGTGTCTTTCTTAAAGAAGATCAAAAGAGAAAAAAAGGAACAGCATACCATCAGAATAACCCAAAAGAAAGAGAGAGGGAGCCCAAGAATAAAGGGCTTTGCAGCACTCATAATTGGATAGACCGGCCAAATCAATCCCAGTTGTATAACAATTAGAATGGGAACTAAAATGAAAGTTCGTTTTCGTCGTTTTGGAGAACGCGAAGAAAAAACTAAACCATTAGGAATTTTGTTATCCATATTTAGAATTGATTTTGAACTAAATACGGAAAGCAATTTTTAATTGAAAGAATAGGATGTTAAAAAAAATCATACTCAAAAAAGCAGATTATCATCAAATCAGTGGTTGAAAACCACTACCTTTAATTCGTGAGTGACCAAAAAATAAACATCGACGTTTCAGAAAAAGTAGCGAATCTCCCGCTGTCGCCCGGAGTTTATATCTATAAAGATAAAAATGGGAGTGTGCTATATGTAGGTAAGGCTAAGAGGCTACGAAACCGAGTGAGATCATATTTTCAAGATTCTCGTAGAGTGGATGGACGAATCAAAACGATGGTTTCCAAGATCGAAGATCTCGAAGTTGTGGTCACAGATTCAGAAGCGGAAGCTCTAATACTCGAGAATAATTTCATTAAGCAATATCAGCCCCGATACAATATCATGTACAGGGATGATAAGTCCTATCCTTACATCTGTATCACAAAAGATAGCAAACCACGAGTTTTTCCGACGCGAACATTGGTTAAAGACGGTAGTAAATATTACGGTCCATACGATAGTGTTATAAATATGAAGCGTATGCTGGAAACAATACGCAAGGCATTTGATCTTTGTACATGCGCTGTTTCTATCAAAAATATTGATCGCACACGTGGAATTCCCAAATGGCACTCTTGTTTTGATGATTACCTGGAAAATTGCTCGGGTGATTGGGATGATGAGCGTTATAATGAAATCGTTTCTAAAGTTGAACGACTGCTGAATGGGCAAACGGAAGCACTGATTCGTGAACTGAAAGAAGAGATGGAGATTGCTTCATCAGCATTGGCATTTGAAGAAGCAGCAAAATTACGTGATAGCTTGATAGCTGTAGAGCGGTACAGTAAGAAAATGAAAATGGTTGCCGATAAGAAAGTAGATCGTGATGTATTTGCTCTAACTATCGACAAGGGATTAAGTGAAGCTTGTGGGGTACTTTTTAAGGTTCGTGAAGGAAAATTGATAGGGAAATTTCATCGCTTCTTAAAGAATATTGATGGGTTAGAAGAAGGGGTTCTGCTTCAGTCGTTTGTAGAAGACTACTATACAGGGCAATATACGGCAGCAATTCCGGATGAAGTTTATATCGGTGCTAAAATGGAAGATGATGAGGCGCTCGTTCAGTATCTATATCAGGAAAAGGGAAAGAAAGTACCTGTTCATGTTCCACAAATAGGAGAGAAGGCCCAATTAATAAAGATGGCAAAATCTAATGCCAAGCTTCATTTAAATGAGCGAAGACTTGAAAAAGCAAAAGCTGAAAGAGATCGTATTCCGCATGCTGTTAAAGAGTTGAAAGAACATTTAAATCTCCAGCGATTACCTCGTCGCATAGAATGCTTTGATAATTCAAATTTGCAAGGAAGTGATCCTGTAGCTTCAATGGTTTGTTTTGTAGACGCTAAGCCTCGAAAAAGTGAGTACAAGAGATTCAATATTAAAACGGTTGTTGGTCCCGATGATTTTGCATCAATGAAAGAAATACTAATACGCCGTTATTCCAAAGTGATGAAAGATGGACTTCAAATTCCGGATCTTATCATAGTTGATGGAGGTAAAGGTCAGTTAAGTTCTGCAGTAGAAGCTTTGAAAGAGATTGGTTTTTATGGAGAATGCGAAGTAGTTGGATTAGCAAAAAGATTAGAAGAAGTATTTATACCGGGAAAGATGAATTCAGTGATGATTCCCAAAAAATCATCGGCATTAAAGTTAATTCAACAAGCAAGAGATGAAGCACATCGTTTTGCAATAACATTTCATAGAACAAAAAGGTCGAAGCGGACACTAGTTACAGAGCTAACAGAAATTGACGGAGTTGGCGAGAAAACATCTCAAGCTCTACTCAAAGAGTTCGGTTCTGTAAAGAAAATCAGAAGCGCTCCAAAAGAATCTATCCAAAAATTGGTTGGAAAGAAATTAGCTGAAAAAGTGTACAACTATTTTAATCCTTAATTCGTCCTTTATCTTGATGTGATTATAGGCTAACATTAACATGTTATATGAAGCCTGAGTCTCAATAATTAAAATAGACCCAAGCCAATTGTCTTTGCTCTTCGTAATTGTAAAGACAAGAGGTAATATGCTCTTTGTGTTAATTAATGTTATAGATTGAATCTAATTGCGAAAATTCGGGTTCATTTATATACGTTGGTAAAGAGTTAATCCCTAAAACTACGGGTGACGTGATGGAACTATTAAAGAGGACAACAAAAAAATCTTATAAAGATCTTAGAGATAGAGATCTGGTACGCTATTTTAGAAAAAAAGCTGATGAAGCGGCGTTTAATGAATTGATGAACCGCCATCAAGCTAAAATATATTCGTACATCTATAGCATGATAAACAACCCTGAGACTGCGAACGATATTTTTCAGGAAGTATTTACCAAGGTTGTCACAAAAATGGATGACACGTATAATGAGCAAGGTAAATGGATTGCTTGGGTGATGAGAATTGCACATAATGCAACAATTGATCACATAAGAAAACAAAAGCGATACATTGACGTTAACTCATGGTACGACGATGAAGATTCTCGCTCAGATTACTTCGATAGAATGACAGATGAGAGTTGGGTTGACGCTGATGAGCAATTAATTGAAGGCGAAACAAAGTCTAGTTTAATGTCTCATATTGCTAAATTACCGGAGGAACAACGCACCGTTGTACTTTTAAGGCATTATTACGAAATGCCCTTTAAAGAAATCGCAGAATTGACTAATGTATCAATAAATACGGCACTAGGACGTATGCGTTATGCGTTGATTAATTTGCGCAAGCATTTTGAGGAAGAAAGACAACATGAGTTCAAACATGCAAATAAACGATGAAGACTGTATTCGGTACCTCATGAGGGAGATGGATCCCTCTGAGGAGATCGAATTCGAAAGAGAAATGATGAGTAACGAAAACTTACTCATAGAAGTTGAAAGTTTAAGGAGTACATACAATAAGTTTAAAAAGCTACCATTAAAGAATGCCCCGGAAGATGTATTAGCTAAGGTCCGAGAAAAAGCAATTTCGGATCAAAAAAAACAGTTGAGAAGATCTTCAAAATTAGTAGGGTGGGTAGGTAGAAGTGTGGCTGCTGCAGCTACAATTCTATTGTTGGTATCTGTAGGTTTGTATGTATCCGATTCAGACTTGGATACGATATCTCCAACTAACAATACTGCAAATGTTTCGAAAGCAACAACGGCTCAGCCCTGGGTTGATAGAAATGAAGTAATTAATGTTTCGGACAGGATAGATGCGTTGAAAGCTCAAAATATTGGGGATGAATATGAAAAAAGTTATGAAAAACTTATACCAGTAAATAGTACTGCTTCTCCATCAAAACAGAGGCAAGGAGTACTATTAACCAGTTCCCCGATTAATAATTAACTCAATTGTGGATAACTTTCTCTCTTGATGTTAATAAGTATTTTTGTATGGTATGATGCCTCGCTTTATATTGATTTTAATGTCAAAGAACGAAAATAAGCGAGTATTTAATGGGTAAAGTCATCTCCATAGCCAACCAGAAAGGAGGAGTAGGTAAAACAACTACTGCTATAAATTTAGCAGCTAGTTTAGCCGCAATTGAGCATCCCACACTTGTGATCGATATTGATCCACAGAGTAACACAACAAGTGGTCTGGGTATCGATGTTAAAACGGTTACTAGTTCGATCTATGAGGTTATGATTGGTAGTACCGATACGGAAGATACGATTAGATCAACAGAATTGGACTTCCTAGATTTAATTCCGGCTCATATCAATCTTGTAGGTGCAGAAATTGAGATGATCGATAGAGAAGATCGAGAGCGTATTTTGGATAAAGCTATAGGCGATCTAAGAGACAAATATGATTTTATAATCATTGATTGTCCACCATCTCTTGGTTTATTGACGATAAACGCATTAACAGCATCTGACTCTATCGTTATACCTGTACAATGTGAGTATTTTGCACTTGAGGGGCTTGGGCAATTACTAAATACGATTAAGATTGTGAGACAACATTTGAACCCTGAATTAGATATTGAAGGCGTGTTGCTCACTATGTATGACACAAGAACAAGGCTGTCAAACCAAGTTGCAGAAGAAGTGAAGCGTTACTTTGATGACCGGGTATTCAAATCAGTTATTTCTAGAAACATTAGATTAGCTGAAGCTCCAAGTTTTGGTAAACCGGCGCTTTTGTATGATTCTACAAGTACAGGAAGTAAGAATTATTTGTCACTTGCACGCGAAATCATAAAGAAGAATAAAAAATTATTTAAGAACAGCCCGGTACTTTCTAATTAAGGAATAAAGATAATGGCGAAGAAAGTTTTAGGAAGAGGATTAGGTGTTTATTTCCCTGAATATCAGTCGGATGAAGAAAAAAGTACTGAGAATGCGAGAGAACCAATTGCTAAACAGGGTAACAAAGAGAAAGAAAGTAAGGAAATAGATACAGCAGAACTTGTAAATGTTGTACTGCATATTCCTGTTGAAGATATTCGTGCTAATCCTCATCAGCCTAGAAAGGAATTTGATGAAGAAAAACTCCATGAACTTGCCGATTCGATCAAAGAGCATGGTATTATTCAGCCTCTTACGGTAAGATATATTGGGGAGAAAAAATTCGAGCTTATTAGTGGAGAACGACGCCTTAAAGCCTCTAAGTTAGCTGGGTTAAAAGAGGTAGCTGCTTACGTTCGAAAAGCAGATGATGAGCAAAGTATGGCTTTTGCGTTGATTGAAAACATCCAGCGTGAAGATTTAAATGCACTAGAAGTTGCGTTAGCTTACAAGCGTTTGTTGGAAGAATTTGACTATACTCAAGCTCAGGTTGCAGAACGTGTTGGTAAAAACAGAACAACAGTAACTAACATGCTACGGTTGTTGAGTTTGCCTGATTTTATTCAGACAGCATTGAAAAAAAACCAAATTGCAATGGGACATGCTCGTTCTTTAATTACAATTGAAGATGCTTCCGATCAACAACAACTTCTTAAAAAAGCAGTATCTGGTGAATGGTCAGTCCGCCAAATGGAAGAAGCCGTCAGAAATTTGGATTCTTCAACTTCAACTAAGAAGAAAGTCTCTGCTAATAAAGATAAGAGTAATCCGTTTTATGATAACATTTCATCACGGTTACGACAGACGTTCAGCACTAAAGTTCAAATAAATCCAAAAGCAAAAGGTGGAGAAATTAAAATCGAATACTATTCGGAAGATGATCTTGAGCGCATTCTTGGGATTCTTGATTCGATTTAATATTGCATTAGGATGCATTGTTCTATTGTTTTCGGGAATTGCTAAGGGTCAATATCTAACGAAGGCAGATCTTAACAAGAACTCTTTTTCTTACTCGGTATTAGCTGATACCTCACAAATTGAATATCCAGATCCAAGCACGGTTGTTCGAAGATCGTTGATAATACCAGGCTGGGGTCAAATCACAAATAAACAAGCTTGGAAAGTGCCCATAGTATATGGTTTAATAGGAGGCTTGAGTTACTATAGCGTTTATTTAACCAAGCAGTATCATGATTATAGAGCTGCTTACTATAATTCTTTTGACACGAATACAGACCTTAAGTTTGGGCCAACACCAGATCGCCTAGTAGGCCAAAATGTAAGTAGTTTAAAAAGTAATCGTGATTTCTTGCGAAACAGAAGGGACTTTATTTATGTGACAGTATTTTTGTCGTACGTATTAAATGCTGTTGATGCTTATGTATTTGCGCACCTTCGTCCGTTTGATGTTTCAGATGACCTTTCTATGAATAGATCATTTAAACCGAGTAACATTACTTCTCCATTACTAGGAGATATTCCATCAGTTTCACTATCAATCAAATTTTAGAATGAAATCATCAGATAAAGTACAAAGACAAGAACAGCGTCGTTATCAGAAAGATAACAGTAATGATGTATGGAGTGTCTTTAAAATTATGGGAGAGTTTGTTGAGGGTTATGATACACTCTATAAAGTAGGTCCGTGTATTTCAATTTTTGGTTCAGCCAGAACTAAACCAGGAGATGCATATTATGAAAAGGCAGTAAAAGTAGGAAAACTGATTACTGAGAAAGGATTTGGAGTGATTACAGGGGGTGGACCTGGTATTATGGAAGCTGGAAATAAAGGAGCTTTTGAAGGAGAAGGTAGATCAGTAGGTTTAGGAATTGAACTACCTTTTGAACAAGGGATGAATGAATATGTAAACAAGGAGTATTCGGTAGATTTTAATTATTTCTTTGTTCGAAAAGTAATGTTCGTAAAATACGCTCAAGGTTTTATCGTTTTTCCAGGAGGGTTTGGAACATTAGATGAACTTTTTGAAAGTCTCACACTAATTCAAACTCATAAAAGCACAAAAATCCCGATCATATTATTTGGTACAGAATATTGGAAAGGATTGGTAGATTGGATCAATTCGACTATGAAAGAAGCAGGTACAATATCAGACAAAGATTCTGATTTATTTCATGTTACGGATAGCGAAGAAGAGGCAGTGAAAATTATTTGTGATTTTTATGAGAAGAAAGAACCTAAGCCAAATTTCTAGATTTTAAGGGAACATTAAGTTACTTTTTTCACTTAAAACAATAAAATTCAAAATACATAGGTTATATATTTTAGATATGGAGCTTTTTTATTTAAATTGAAAGCTTTGAAATAATTAACAATACAATATTAGAAAAATGAAGGTTCTAAATAAAAGTTTATTGGTACTATTTGTTGGTTTATTTGCGACGAATGTATTTGCTCAAGGTACGTATGAAAATGCTGTAAATCTATATAACAGCGCTGCAGAGCAAGCTACAGCGAAAGAATATGACAAAGCTATTGCCACTTATAAAGAAGCAGCTCAAATCGGTGAAGAATTAGGTACTCCTCAGGGAACCGATATTAAAACTCGCTCTGAGCAACAAATTCCAAAGGTACAGCTTAATAAAGCTGGAAATTTGTTTAACGCATTCAGAACTTCAAAAGAGATTGCAGATTTAGATGTTGCTATTGCTGCTTTTGAAGAAACTGTGGAAATCGGTAAGCAGTATGAAGATACGAGAGTAACTCAAGCTGCTCAGGGTTATGTACCACAGTTATATTACCAGAAAGCTACAATGCTCTTTAAAAGAGAAATGTATCAAGAAGCAGATAATGAATTAAATAGTGCAATTCAGGCGAACTCAAATTATGCGCAGCCATATTACACTAAAGGATTAGTGGCAAAGAAGTTAAGTGACGATATAAATGATGCATTGAGATGGTTTGATCAGGCTATTGCTGTTGCTGATAAAACAAATAAAGGTCAAATAGCTCGCCAAGCTAAGAATGCTGCTCACGATGAGTTATTATTCAGAGGATCGAAGCTTATTGAATCTAAGCAATATGGAGAGGCTATTGATCTTCTTAACTTAGCAACTGAATATGATGCGGAATCTTCAGATGTATATTACAGACTTGCAGAAGCTTACAACAAGCAATCTAAGTATGATTCAGCAATATCTAATGCTAATACAGCACTAGAACTTGAGCAAGGTGGTAAAACAGATAAAGCAAAAATCTATTTTGAAATCGGTTTTGCTTATCAAATGAAAGGCTCTAAAGCCCAAGCTTGTTCAGCATACACTGATGCAGCGTTCGGCTCTTTTAAAGGACCAGCTGAGCATTCAATGGAATTTGAGTTAAAGTGTAGCTCAACAAATTAATTTTAGCACTTTTATTAAAGCTCAGCATATTAATTTATGCTGAGCTTTTTTTATGCCTATAAAAAAGTTAAATAGGATTTATTTCTTCAATCTAAAGAGTGCATTCCCTATCTTTAATTCTAAACTCGCTACTACCAAATAAACTAACTACTCTTTATCTATGGCTTCATTAGATCAGCTATGTGTAAACACAATAAGAACCCTTTCAATGGATGCTGTCCAGAAAGCAAACTCCGGACATCCAGGTATGCCAATGGGAATGGCTGATGTATCATACGTTCTATGGACCAAATTTCTAAAGCACAATCCTAAGAATCCTAAATGGTTTGATCGTGATCGATTTATTCTTTCTGCAGGTCATGGTTCTATGTTGATCTACAGCTTACTTCATTTAACAGGATATGACCTTAGTTTAGATGAGATAAAGAATTTCAGGCAGATGGGAAGTAAAACTGCAGGTCATCCGGAGAAGCATCTTACACCCGGAGTAGAAATGACTACCGGACCATTAGGACAAGGTTTTGCTACCGGAGTAGGAATGGCTATGGCAGAGCGCTTTTTAGGTGGTAAATTCAATACAGGAGCACATAAGATAGTGGATCATTATACCTACGCTATTGTAAGTGATGGTGACTTGATGGAGGGTATTTCACATGAAGCTGCTTCATTAGCTGGTCATCTTAAGCTAGGAAAAATGGTTTATCTATATGATGCCAATTCAATTTCGATAGATGGATCTACAGATCTAGCATTTACAGAAGATCCGGTTAAGCGTTTTGAAGCTTATGGTTGGCATGTTCAGGAAATTGACGGTCATAATCATTCGGAAATAGAAAAGGCTATACAACAGGCTAAAGATGAAACTGAGAAACCTTCTATCGTAATTTGTAGAACACATATTGGATTTGGAAGTCCTAACAAACAAGATTCTGCGTCGTCTCATGGTTCGCCTTTGGGAGAAGATGAGATAAAGCTTACCAAGAAAGGGTATGGCTGGGATCCTGAAAAAAAATTCTTTATTCCTGAAGAAGCATTGGAAGTATTCAGAAATGAAGTTAACAAAGGAAATAAGCTCGAAAAAGAATGGGAAAGTTCTCTTGCTGAATTTAAATCTTCGGAACCTGAACTAGCGAAATTATTTAAGGATTGGACTCATGGTATTTTACCGGATAACATCGAAGAGCTACTTCCTAGTTTTGATGCAGATGAGAAAGGGGTTGCAACCAGATCTGCATCAGGTACAGTGCTTAATGCTTTAAAAGATGGAGTTTCAAATTTATTTGGAGGTTCAGCAGATTTAGAAGGAAGTGTTAAAACTAACCTTAAAGATGAAGGTGTTTATTCAGCTTCTAATGCTGTGGGAAGGAACGTACACTACGGTGTAAGAGAACATGGTATGGCTGCCGCTTTAAATGGAATGGCATTACATGGTGGTGTAATTCCTTTTGGAGGCACTTTCTTTGTGTTTACCGATTATTGTAGACCGTCAATTCGTCTTGCAGGGCTTATGGAAACACCTTCTATCTATGTAATGACTCATGATAGTATTGGCTTAGGTGAAGACGGACCTACACATCAACCTGTAGAGCATTTAGCTAGTTTAAGAGCAATGCCGAATGTAAATGTACTTAGACCTGGCGATGCCAATGAAGTGGCCTATGCTTGGAAGTCAGCCATTGAGAATACAACTACTCCATCAATTATCGTTCTTACAAGACAAAATATCCCGACATATGAAAGAACAGAGAACAATAGCGCGAAATTAGTTGAAAAAGGGGCATATATTTTATCAGATTCTGATAAAGAAACTCCTGATACAATTTTGATCGGTACAGGATCAGAGGTATCACTTGCAATGGAAGCTAAATCCATGTTGATAGAGAAGGGAATTGATGCTCGAGTAGTAAGCATGCCTAGTTGGGAGTTATTTCAAAACCAAGGTGCTTCTTATATCGAAGAAATTTTACCAAGCTCGGTTACAAATAGAGTATCAGTAGAAGCAGGTTCAACTTTTGGATGGGGAAAATGGGTTGGAAACACAGGAGTATCTATCGGTATTGATAGTTTCGGTGAGTCAGCTCCTTACGAAGAATTATATGAGCACTTCGGAATTACTTCTGAAAAAATAGTAGAGGCAGTTCTAGCTCAATCAAAATTGTAGAATTACTTTTTCGATTCCATAAAAAAATCCCTGTTCTATTAAGAGCAGGGATTTTTTATTTATCGAGATTTTATTTGATTAGAGTCATTCTCTTAATCTGTGTAAAAGAGCGGTTTTCAGCTACTGAATTAGCATCAATACGATACAGATAAATTCCACTAGCTAAGTTAGTGGCATCAAAGTTTATTTGATGAGTTCCTGCAGAAGTAGATTGGTTACTAAGTAGGGTAGACACCTTTCTTCCACTAATATCATATACTGAAATAGTTACATTACTAGAAGTAGGAAGTGAGTATGAGATACTAGTACTTGGATTGAATGGATTCGGATAATTCTGTTCCAAGTTAAATTTTGCTGGCGTATTTGATACTATATTTCCTTCATTTGAAACAGAAGTAGAAACATTTCCAATAAATATACCACGACCGTGAGTAGCTATTGCAAGAGTTTGATCTGATTTACGGTAATCCAAATACTCAATGACAGTATTGCCAATTGTTGAGGCACCTTGAAATTTCCATACAGTATTTTCATCATCTAGAGTATTTGTTGCATATAAACCTGTACTGGTACCTACATAGTATGTTTTTTCGCCATTGGAAGTTTTGGTAATGGCTGCTGTTCTTACTGAGGGACCATTTCCATTGGCCGGTTCTAAGTTTCCACCAATTCCTGTCCAACTAGAGCCACCATCAGAGGTGTAGTAAACACTTTCTGTGCTATAATTTGATATTACAACAATTAATTCATTTCCATTGTCTTCGCTGATAGCTATATCATGTATATAAGCTCCTTGGGGAGGCACTGAAGTAGAGTTTTCTGCGGTAATTTCGATTACTGTTAAATCTGAAGTCTCAGTAGCTGTTGATGCATTATTTAATTTATAAATCTTAGGTGCATCGTTTTCTGAATATGAAGCGTAGTACAAAACATCACTTGGATTTGTAGTAGTAATAGCTAGCGTTGAAATCAACGAACCTGGATCAGTATCAAGATTTGATAGCTCTGTCCAACCTTCATTTATTCCGTCTGGGTTATCTTGATTATTGGCTAAGGTTGTTCCCATATCGTTTCTGAACAGATCTCGACCGGAGGGGTAAAAGATTATATCCTCATCATTGTGATTTACTAAATAAGGATGTATGAAAAGTTGATTTGAAGCCGCTAACGGTGTTATATACGAAAAATTGGTTGGGTCACCTAATAGAGTATAATCATATTGAATTAAACGTCCTCTTTGTGAAGACGTCGTCATATAATTAGTTCCAAGATATTGGTAAGCTCCGTCGCCTGAAGAAGCATCATCTGAGGTAGTAGTTCCAGTGATACTATTATATTTAAAATAAGGTGAGCCATTATCTTGGGTTCCACCAATAATCCTATCATCGCCGGCATCAGGATGTAATGAAACAGTATAAAATTGAGTTACATTATATCCGTTATTCAAATCATCCCAAAGAATAGAAAATGATGTAATATCATCAGCTACACTTATCCCGCCGTCATGACTACTAAATATTCTGTTACTGTCATTGGGATCAAAGACAACAGCATGTTGGTCGGGATGGTGATTAGTATATTGGGCGATATTGTTAGCTTTTGAATATCCACCAATCCAATAATCAGATTTTTCATTGCTATCGGTTATTCCGTTACTATCATCGTCGTCAGGTGTTGTTGTAAAACCATCTTCAGACCTAAATAAGTTAGTTCCACCAATTACAACAATATCGGGATCTGTAGGATGAACTTCACAAACCATGTTATACCCACCTTGCAGGTTTAGGTCTCCTACAGGTGCTCCAAAATTTGGAATATTATCTGTTCTATCCTCTGAGGTTACATTATTGATATCAGAAGTATCAAAAGCATAAAGAGAAGCTTGACTTGAATTATCAGCGACAAAAACATAAAAAACGGGATCAGATTGAGATAGCCCTAATACACCTCTGCCAGGATTTGAAGGGTAGGAATTAGGTGTAACGTTAGTCCAAGTTAGACCATCATCAGAAGAAATATAAACACCAGAAGGATTTGATTGAGTCTGACCACTAAATGGAGCTGATATAACGGCAACAACATTTCCATTAGAGGCTACTTGTACATCACTGTATATGTGTTGATTAACTCCCCCTAATACCAAAGTATTAGCATTGAATTGGTTAGTTGATCTATATATGCCATCGCCATTACTCGCAAAAAAAGCAGTGCCTGTAGTTGGGCTTATTTCAACTCTTGATATGTAATCAAATTCTGAATTAAAAGTAACATCATTATCTGCCGTAGCCTGTATTTGAGTCCAACTATCGCCATTATCGTTGGAGGTATAAATTCCAGACCCATATAGTTGACCACCACCACCACGAGCTCGTGAAGAAGCTCCATTGAATTCCCCTGTGGAATAATACCAAGTATTAAGATTATTAGGGTCTTGAACTAATGATGTTACACCAAGATTTTGACCAAGATCGCTCGTTTGTGTCCAACTATCACCTCCATCAATACTTTTCCACATTCCTCCTGAAGCTCCCCCAGCTAATATAATATCTGAATCTCTAGAGTCGATACCCAAGCCTCTAGTTCTACCACCAACATCATTTGGTCCTGCCTCGACAATATTTATTTCTTCACTCGCTTGAGAAGATTTAAATCTTTGAGAGGCATCTAGTTTGTGTGCAAATTCAAGTTCTTTAGCACGAATATTATCAGGTATTTTATTCGTAGCAGGATCTCTCATTAAGCGAAAGAAGTGGTCTTGACGGTCTTTCGAGTTTTCTGCTCGATCATTAATTGTTTTCTCTTCACCAGAGACGAAGTTACCTATCTGATTATTGATGGTATCTTTTTGATTTGTTAGAAAAAGTCCTACCATGATAACAGTTAGACCTAACAATGTGATAGCTAAAATACTTTGTAACGTTTTTTTCATATTCAGTTATTGATAGAAATTAATTTCCAGTAATTAGAAGTTTTTTGGGACTTACCACTTTCTATTTTAGATAAAATGGCATTGATGGTAGCATTAGGTTTTAGTGAATTGCCCAATTTTTTAAAAGTGTCACTATCTACCATGAAGTTAATAATGGATTCAGTTGGAACTGGAGAGGTAGAGCTTCCATAGTTTTTAACTTCTAAAACTTTGGCAGAAACAATATTTTGCGTTGTATCTGTTTCAAGATCTATAATTTCCAATAATGCTTGAATTTGTCCCGGTGCTAAAGGTAGCTCTGCAACAGGTTTATTTTGAGTGGAGTCTTCAGCGGTTTTCTTACTGTTTGAACAATTAATCAGGGAAAAAATTACAAATGTAATTAGCAGGATTGATTTCATTTAAATAGATCAATTAATAATTGCCACAATATTGTAAATTACTGTAACTAAATCACCATTAAATTTTTAATTCAATAAATAACAATAAGCATTGAATAAGCTATTATTTCAAAAACTAATTGCTCAAACAAGTGACTCGCCTATCTCATTAGAAGTATCTCATGCAGATGGTCTTTATATATATACAAAAGAAGGAAATAGGTATACTGATTTTATATCAGGTATTGCGGTTAGTAGTTTAGGTCACAATCATCCTAAAATTATTAAAGCTCTTCATGAACAAATAGATAAGCATCTTCATGTAATGGTGTATGGTGAGTTTATTCAAAAGCCTCAGTTGGAGTTTGCCGAGTTATTACTAAAGCAACTTTCTGAAAAATTAGAGCAGATCTATTTGGTAAATAGTGGTACAGAGGCGAATGAAGGTGCGCTTAAGCTTGCTAAAAAATATACTAAAAGGTCTAAATTTGTAGCTTTTAAGAATAGCTATCACGGTGATACTCAGGGATCGCTAAGTGTGACTGGGAGAGATGTTTACCGGGATCCTTATCTTCCTTTACTGCCAAATGTGGAATTTGCAGAATTTAATTCAGATGAAGCAATAGCGTGCATAGACGAACAAACAGCCGCTGTAATTCTTGAGCCTATTCAAGGAGAAGGAGGAATTATTCCATCAAAAATAGAGTGGTTAAAATCGATTCGAGAAAAATGTAATGAAGTAGGAGCGCTTCTAATCTTTGATGAAATTCAAAGTGGTTTTGGAAGAACCGGAGAGTTGTTTGCCTTTCAGCATTACGAAGTAGTACCGGATATTTTATGCATGGCAAAAGCAATGGGAGGAGGTATGCCTATTGGTGGATTTGTCTCATCAAAAGAGATCTTTCAGACTTTTAAATATGATCCACCATTAAACCATGTGACTACATTTGGAGGTCACCCGGTTAGTTGCGCTGCGGCTCATGCTAATTTAAAAGAATTGCTAAACGGTAATTATCTTCAAAGAGCAAAAGAAATAGAGAGACAGGTAAAGAAGGCACTTGTTGGAAACGGTATTGTAGAGGTTAGAGGTGTAGGAGCCATGTTGGGGTTAGAGCTTGAGAGCAAAGAGATGACAGGGCACGTAGTGAACTATTGTTTTGATCGAGGGATTTTACTTGGTTGGACTCTACATTCCAACACGTTAATTCGACTTGCCCCACCATTAATTATTACTGATGAAGAACTAAATTTGGTGCTAAGAACAATAAAGGAAGCCATTGCCAATTATGAGTAATCCGAAATTTTACTAAAGCGCAGTTAAAGCATAAATGAGAATATTAGCTCCCATTTGAAGAGCTTTTTGTCTTACTGCCGGCGGATCATTATGTATTTCAGGGTCAGCCCAACCATCAGCTAAATTGGATTCCACAGAATAAAAGACGACCATTTTTCCATTTCTGAAAATGGCGTAGCCTCTAGGGGAAAGGTTGTCGTGCTCATGAATTTTTGGAAGTCCTTCTTTAAAATCAAAAACGTTATTATAAATAGGATGTGAGTAAGGAATCTCAATAAAATCTTCATCAGGATAAACTTGCTTCATCATCTTACGAGCATACTCGTCGATACCATAGTCATCGTCAATGTATAAGAATCCTCCGTTATCAAGAAAAGTTCTCAGATTACTAGCTTCCGATGAATTGACAGTAATATTTCCATGTCCTGTTAAAAAGATAAACGGATAGCTGTGCAAATCACTGCTACCAAGCGAAACATCTTTATACTTGGTATTTATACTTATTGGAAACTGCTCTTTTGTAAAGTTTATAAGGTTTGAAAGTGAGGAAGGATCGTTATACCAATCACCACCACCACGGTATTTAGCTCTACCAATTTCAAATTCTCCAGAGGTTTGAGAGAAACCTGATGAGGAAAGAATGACTACAATAAAAAGTGAAAATAAATACTTCATTTAAAATTATTCTGATGGTCTTTTAATATAAGTACGAATTGTGTCGGCTGCTAATGAACCAAATATACCAATTCCACCTTCTAGCTTATATAGCACATTAGGAATTTCTCCCGGAGAAAGAGTAGATCCACCAAGTTGCACTGATTGGGAACGTAGAAAATCATAGACATTATCATCTACAGTATTTGCTACAATCAAGTTGTCGCCAAAAAAAGCTACCCCTATCCATGGATATTTTAGAGTAAGTGTTCCGTTTGGATGAATATCGAAATTTTCTTCATTTACGATTCCAGAACTTGTCTTAACATAGTCTCCAAGATCTTCTTCATCTTCATCATAGAAGTCTAAATATAAAGGAGTAAAACTTTCAAATTCGGGAGACTCAGAGATAGTTGTAAATATAAAATAGCTCTGCCGATCGGGGTTTACACTTTCTGTTATTTTAAGTTCTATTTGTTCACCTGATTGATAGACGACAGTATCAGGTACTTCGCTAAGAGTACTAAAAGTATCGGGTACAGTTGTATAACCAACTATTGAAGCAGAAGGGTCGTTAGGTAAATCTTCTATTCGGATTCTATACGTGCGGGAAGGAAGTACCTCATGTAAAACACGGGGTTTATAAACACCCGGATTTTGCTGATCCATTGAGTAACTATAAAATTGTTCTATCGATGAATCTTTATCATCAGAAAGTAGATCAATTGTTACTGAAGCATTGGAAACTGCGTAATCCTGAAATAAATATTTCGAAGTAACCGGTGCAGTTGTAGACAGGTAAATTTCAGGTAGTTCATTTTGTGCTACCAAATAGGTTTCTACTACATAAAATTGCTCATAATCATCTTGGGGATATTGATCGCATGAGACTACAAATAGCGTAAAAATAAAAATAGTTAAAAGTAATAGACGCATGAGTTAAAACTTTACAGTATATGATATAGTTGGTAGTAATGGCAGTAAGGGTACTTCATTTCGTTTTACAGGGTTTTCATCGAAATCAAAATTATAGAACCAAATATTTCGTCTAGAATACACATTTATAATTTGAAACTGCCATTCGGCTTCACCCATGCCAAAGAATGTTCCAAGTCTTGAAAATGATACATCCATTCTATGATAAGGGGGTAATCGAGAAGCATTAATCTTACCAACAGTAAAAGTATTCAACGCATCATTAGCCCAAGGAGTATTTCCCACAGAATATTGACCAAGAGCTTCTGTATACGCCTGACCTGTGGCGTAATTAAAGGAAACAGTAGACTTCCATTTTCTACTTAATTGATACATTAGAACAATGTTCATGTCGTTTCTACGATCATATTTCGGGGGATAACGACGTCCACCTCCATCAGGAGCATTAATAGGATTGTTATAGCCCGCAAATTTTTTCCAAGTATAAGCAAAGGTATATCCTATAAACCCGGTTAATCTACCGGCTCTTTTCTCAAAGAATACTTCAGCACCGTAAGCATCTCCATCCCCAATACGAAAAAGGTCAGGGTAATCAAGCCCGGCTATATCTTGAATAAATGGATCGAGTTCAAAAATATCATTCATGGTACGGTAGTATAATTCTACATCAAGTCCGAAACCGGTAAAGGGGATGGTCTTTGTGCCAATAATAAATTGATCACCATAAGACGGCTTTACACCATCATCAGCGGTTAGCCATACGTCAAATCCAGAAAAAGCCTCATTAGTGATAAGTGTTAAATATTGATTATAGCGTCCGTATGCGGTTTGGAATCTAATTCTATCATTCGCTTTGTACTCAAGGGAAAGGCGTGGCTCTAATCGTAAATAATCTCCATCTGATAGATAACTAGTTCTAAGTCCGCTTACGATTTTCCATTTATCGGATGGCCTCCAAGTGTCAGAAATGTAAACTGATCCATATTTAGAATGGCTTCTTGAACTAAAACTAGGTTCGTTATCAAATCGATCATTAAGTCTAATGGTTAAAGTTCCTGCCCAAAGTCCGATAGCTAGATCATGCTTTTCATTAGGTAAATATTCAAGGTCGGTTTTGATAGAATAATCATAAATATTATTTCTACGCTCAATCGGGGTACCACCGAGTTCAATTTCAGGATAATTGAAATATTGAGAGCCTGTTACTACAAAATTAGAAAAGAGTTTTTCATTGAAGATATGTGTCCAGTTTCCACTTAATGTCCTATTCCCATAATTAAGTTTAAACTCAGCATCATTACCAAAAGGGAAATTAACTTTGTCTTGCCCTGAGTAGAAAGCTAGTGATAGCTTATCATTTTCGGTGGCGTCATAGTTTACTTTACCGTTGAAATCTATGAAATAGAAGCTTGACGGAATGTTATCACTAGTACTTCTTAAGGCAGCTAATACGGGTTCTAAAGTGCTTCTTCGTGCTGAAAACATCCAAGAGCCTTTTTTATGTGGACCTTCAACCGACACTCTTGATGCAAGCATACCAACAGTTGCTGTGCCTTCCATTTCGTTACGGTTTCCATCTTTATTAAAGATAGTTAGTACCGAACTCAACCGACCTCCGTACTCAGCGGGATACCCACCTTTATACAATCGAACATCTTTTATAGCATCTGGATTAAACGTAGAGAAGAAACCAAAAAAGTGACTTGGGTTATACACCGTATTTCTATCAAGTAATATCAAAGTTTGGTCCGGGCTTCCTCCACGAATGTACAAGCCACTTGAGAAATCCGAAGCAGCTTTAACTCCGGGAAGGAGTTGGATCGAACGGAATACATCCGCTTCAAATACTTTTGGGAGTGTTTTTATCAGCTCTGTATTAATTTCAGCAGTACCGATTTCTTTTCGGCGATCGTATGCTCTTTCACCGGTCACTACGATCTCTTCACTTGTTACTACATCAGGAGTTAGTTCTATATCAAGCCGTAAGGTTTCATTGGCTGAAAGTGTAATAGTTTTCCGATATAGTTCGAAACCAATATATGAGCCTGCTATAGTATAAGTTCCAGGCTCTAAGTTTGTAATAGAGTAATAACCAAGTGTATTAGTAGAAGTACCTCGATTATTTTCGAGTAATGCTACGTTTGCACTGATAAGAGTTTCTCCTGAGCTTTTATCAGTTACGTAACCGCTGATTGAAGCATTTTGAGCGAGTATATTTGAAGGAAGCCAAAGAGCTAATAGAAAAATCAGTTTTTTTATCATAGAAAGACAACATCAGAAATTTGTTGCTTTAACGAAGCAATCGGCAAAAAGTTGAGAAGAATTCTAGTTTTTATTGTTAACAAATGATTACCTAAAGATCTAATTTTAAAGATTCTGGTTTTTTATTTGGCGGGATGAGTTGTGTTCCTATTGAGCTATTTAATTTTTCAATAAAATACGCTGAAAGTAGGGGTGATTCTTTTTCTACATTTTGGTGAACAAAGAAGTATAAATTCTCTAGTCCTAAATCTTTCCAGATCTTAATTCTATCTACCCATTCATCTAATCGGGAATAATCAGTTTCATGATTTGCACCAACATATCGAACAAAAGCTGTTGGCGTGGTTAAACGCATATGCAGTAAATCACGCCGACCTGCTGTATCTGTGATAATATTTGCCACATTATGTTTTTTGAATAACTCATACGTTCGGTCTGCTACAGTCTGATCGTTATACCAGTCGGTATGTCTCATCTCAATTCCTAGTGGCAGATCTTCAGGCCATATTTCGAGAAAGCGTTCCACGCGATCAAAGTCTTTGGGTTTAAAGTCGTCTCTCAATTGAAGGAAGATCATACCTAATTTTTCTTCGAAAGCCCGAATCGGAAGTGTGTATTCCTCAACCAATGCTTCCACACCTTTCAATCTTTTAAAGTGACTGATGCTGTTAACCACTTTAGGGAAGAATTTGAAATTGTCTCCTGTCTTTTCCCTCCATCCCGAAACAATGTCTTCTCCGAAAATTCTATAGTGTGTAGCGTTCAGCTCGATTGAATTAAACTGCTTGGCGTAGTACTCCAACTCATCTTTAGTGCCTCGTGGATAAAATCCTTTCAAGTCTTTTTTATTCCATTTAGCACACCCTACATAAATATCTAACTCTTTCGAATTGCTGTTCTCGAGAACTTTGTATGTATCCGGATGGTCTTCAGGTAAAGAAAGATCTAGTTCACCGGGATTATCAACACTGCCAAATTTCATTTTCTTGAATTAAAGATGAAAGATTTATAATTGAAAATCGTTATGCACGGAATAAATATATATAACCTAAACACAGACATAAAGGTTATTTTTAAGTTAATAATTCATGATTGATAATTTTAAATCTTTCATATCTAATTTTGAATTTTTCCTTCAATAAAGAAGGAAATAAAGTCTTAAGCTTTTCGTATATTATAAACGCAACAAAGATGGGGGTGTTCTGGCTTCGACGGGACGCGTAATATCGCAGGTTGCATGTCGAGATTGTCCAATGGATCTCGTAATAATAACCATTATGGAAATTAATGTAATTGACAATAATTACTCATACCGCCTAGCAGCGTAAGCTGACTAAGCTGTTCCCCTGGCTAACGTGCCTATCAGTGCCAGGCTGAACATCATACAAGATAGGATAGCGTATTGGTGTTTTCTGTCTACAATGCGTGAAACTTATACAGAATAGCTTGAAGTCGCTTAGTTGTTGGGCTAGGCTTCTCGCGAAATTAAATCAGCAACTAAACATGTAGATATTTGTAGGTTTACTGTTTCGGACCGGGGTTCGACTCCCCGCACCTCCACAAACTAAAGCCAATTCGAGCAATCGAGTTGGCTTTTTTTATTCCTCGTCTTCACCGTATACAAGTTGCAGGAATTCTTCTTTCTCTATATTTCCGAAATAGCTCTGAACATCAATAGGGAGAAGAACTTTTTCGATATCTTCGGGAGAATAGCGAGTGTTTACTAAAAGATCTTCAATTTCAGTGACTGGTTCTTTGCCGAAGAAATCCCCATAAATTTTTATAGCATTGATCTTACCCTCATGAACATCGATACGGAGATCAATTTCTCCCACAGAGAATCTCTTGGTACGCTGAATGTTAAACTTTGGAGATCGACCAAAATTCCAATCCCAGTTGCCGTATTTTTCTTCTTTTAAATCATGTACTGCTTTCCATTCTTCTTCAGTGAGGTGATACGTCTCGAAATTTTCTCTATCTCGGTACAATCCCTCAAGCAACCTTTTTCTAAATTCCTTAACGGCGATAGGAGCATCTAAAAACTCAACGATATTTGCTACTCGGCTGCGTACGGATTTGTGTCCCTTAGATTGGATCTTACTCATCTTAACATTTAATGCGTTGGTAACTTCATCCAAGTCGCTGTCCAGAAGAAGTGTACCGTGGCTGAACATTCTTTTTCCCGATGAAAATTGTGCATTACCGGAAATTTTTCGTCCCTCTACTAAAATGTCATTACGTCCGCTCATCTCAGCATCAACGCCCATTTCTTGCAAGACATTAATTACAGGTGTGGTAAATTTTTTGAAATTATGAAGGTTTTCAGGTTTGTATTCAGTAATAAAGCTGAAATTGAGGTTTCCGAGATCGTGATAAACTGCTCCACCACCGGACATTCTTCGTACTACTTTGATACCGTTTTTACGAACGTAATCATCATTTATCTCTTCAAGTGTATTCTGATTCCTTCCAATAATTATAGACGGAGCATTGATGTAGAAAAGGAGGTAATCATCATTTATTCCAAAATTACGGAGTGCGTATTCTTCAAGTGCTAAGTTAATTTCCGGATCGGTTATTCCTTCGTTGTCGATAAAGATCATGAGAGAGGTGATTCTACTTACAGTTGAATAATTAAGTTAAGGATTAAACAATTCAAGATTGAGAATGGTTCGCAAAAGAATATTGAATATCATTCTTCTTTACTTTTGCCTTGATGCAAAAGTGACCAAAAGGTCAATAAGATTCCAAACTCCTCCCATCGGAATGAATTACTATTCATTGATAAGGTTAAAAGTCCGATGGTTCGTCAAACAAGGAATCTTAGGAAAGCAGATATAAGGATTCAACGAAAATCAAAATCATCGAAACAATCAGTGATTCTTATTCTGGTCTGTGTACGCAGGTGAAGGTTACGTCATCGAGTGGAGCTTCTTGTCCGATGAAGGCTTCTAGTGAGCTTTGTAATTTTTTGACGATAGTTTTGGCATGAAGGGAACCATAGATCTCCATCAAAGATTGGATGCGTTCTTCGCCGTATTCTTCACCTCGGTAATTACGAGATTCATTTAATCCATCAGTATAAAAAAGAACGGAATCACCGGGTTTGAAGTGAAATTTCTTTACTTCAAGATGTTTCTCAAGTAGGGCACTGTTGGTCATGCCTAAAGCAAAACCTTCAGCATTTAAATTGAATGTAGTGTCTCGCTCTTTGCTATAATAAATAGGAATATTGTGTCCCGCGCGTACATACTCAAACTCTTGCTTATCATTTGGGAAGAAACCAACACAACCGGTAACAAAGGTTTTGTCTTTGCTGTTACTTTTAACGTAATCGTTTAGCTGTATAAAAAGGTCTTTTGGAGATGGGTGCTCTTTGGTAACCAACATATTTACCAACGCTTGCATCCGTACCATGTAAAGTGCGGCTGAAAGTCCTTTTCCGGAAACATCAGCTATAATTACATAGGTTCCTTTATCGGTATCAATTACATCAAGATAATCACCACCAACTTCTTTAGCAGTATGAGCAAAAGAGTAAACTTCTAAATTCTTTTTATTCAAAGCTGTAGCAGGTAATAGACTTAACTGGATATCCCTTGCCAGATCAATTTCTTTCTGCACATCTGATTTTTCGAGAAGTTCTACAAGTAGGAGCAGAAACATCGATATAAATCCAAAGGGTAGAAGTAGGTTCGAGAAGAAGATAATTCCTTGAAGCCCAAATATATCTACCAAGTAATGCGCTACAAAACTGATAGATCCTAAACCAAAGGCTAGTCTTCGAGTTGGATTCAATCGTTGGGTAAGATCTGAAAACACACGAAGGAATTTAACATGTCCGGGTAGATTCTGACCTTGTTGGCGTTCAATATCCTCTACGGCTTCTTTGTATAATAATTTGAGGCGATCTGTATCTGCGGTGAGCTCCTTGGAAAAACGATCTTTCGACATTCCGGAAACATATTCCTGATAGAATTTCTTGGTTCCGTAACCTGATTGTGTCTCGTTCTTTAAACTCAAAGTGTGCGCTTATAATTATTTATTTGTGCCTTGTTCGTAATAATAACTAAAAAGTTTTGAATTGGCTTGATTAATCTTTTCATAGTTTAGTGGTTCTTACTTTTACCTTGATGCAAAAGTAACAAAAGATCAAGGCGATGAATCTTTAGTGCGTTCGAGATTTCAAAGCTATAAGAAGTCAAAGGTCTTAGTGCATTTCTTGCTATTGATTTCAGTTTCACCTGAATGACTTCTTATTTACGCTTTTTCAATTCTCACTTTATCACTAAAGATTCAAAGGCCATATTTTAACCTTTATTTTGAGAACCGAGTAGCTTCTTTCTTAATCTCTCTTTAATGCTATCATCTATAAAAGCGGCGTTGATAGCCATTAGGTTTACATTGATGTAATCTTGCATTTGCCAATTGAAGTGCTTCGACAAATTTTGATATTCATCTTCTAAGCTTACGTTAGACAGCGACCTGCCATCTGTGTTAACACTCAAAGAGATACCTTCCTTATATATCTTATGGATGTTGTGATCGGAAAGTTTAGAGTAAATCCCCGTTTTAATATTACTGGTGGGACATACTTCGAGATGAATATCTTTTTGTTTTAGGTATTCCATCAAAGATGGATCTTCATAACTTCGAACACCGTGACCTACTCGCTGAACATGAAGTTCATCAATAGCTTCCCATACATTTTTAGGGCCACAGGCTTCTCCCGCGTGACATGTGCAGGGAATTCCGTGTTCTTTGGCAAATTCAAATGCAGATTTATGCTCATCAATTGGATAACCGGCTTCATCAGCAGCCAGATCAAATCCCACTACATTTGTCCCTTTAAAATCATGAACTAATTGAATGGTTTCTAAACTTTGATCTTCTGAAAAATGTCGAAGAGAACAGAGTATTAGTCGAACTTCCAGATCAATTCCATCAGTAGCTTTTGTAATAGTTTTACGTACAATCTCTACCACATCACTTGCTGATAAGCCCTGATTCAAATGCTGAAGAGGAGCAAATCGAACTTCGCAATAAATAACATTATCTGCTTTTAGCTGCTCTATAAAGTCCAGAGTAACCAATTCCAACTGCTCCTTGGTTTGCATGATGTCAATGCTAGCCGATGCACATTTTATATACTCAGTTAGGCTTCCACAATTATCAGGAGCTACAAATCTTTCCTCATACTCACTCTGACTGGTTCCGGGGAGAAGCTCCTGAACCACTTCAAAGCTTAAAGAGCAGTCTAAATGTACATGCAGTTCTACTTTGGGTAGTTGTTGAATTTGTTGAGCAAAATTATTCAAATGATTTGTAATCTGAATTCGTAATTAATGTCAAAACCTTTAGTTTCAATGACCACAATTTCGACAAATAAAAGACTATATGTCAAAGAAACTTCTTTTTTTACTTGATGGGATGGCACTGGCTTATCGTGCTCATTTCGCATTCGTTAACTCACGACTCAAAAATTCCGAAGGAATTGCGACCGGACCTGTGCTTGGTTTTGCTAACACGATGGTGAAGATGTTGGACGAAGAAAAGCCAACTCACATTGCTGTTGCCTGGGATACAAAAGCTGCAACATTTCGTCACGATGCCGATGAAACATACAAAGCACAACGTCCACCACAGCCCGATGAACTAAGAGTTGGAATTCCGCTTATCAAAGAAATGGTAGAAAATTGGGGCATCAAGAACATTGAACAAGATGGCTACGAAGCCGACGATATAATCGGGACGATCGCTTCTGGTGCAAATGCGGACGATGTAGATGTATATTTGGTCACACCTGATAAAGATTTTATGCAATTAGTGCATGATCATGTGAAAATGATGAAGCCGGATAACAAAGACGGTGGATTCAATATCATTGATAGAGAAGGAGTACATGAATATTTTGGTGTTTACCCTGATCAGGTGATCGATGTTTTGGCAATTATAGGAGATGCATCTGATAATGTGCCGGGAGTGCCTGGAATTGGGAAAAAAGGAGCTCCGAAACTGATCAACCAGTTTGGTTCTTTGGAAGAAGCCATCGCAAAAGCCGATACAATCTCAGCAAAAAGGCAAAGAGAGGGTTTACAGGAATATGCAGACCAGGCAATGCACGCCAAGTTTATGGTGACCATCAAAACGGATGTGCCTAATACGGCTGAGTGGGAAGAATTAGAATGGAATGGTCCCAATAAGAATGATCTGGGAGCATTTTTCAAACGAATGGAATTCAGAACCCTGACAAAGAGATATTTAGGGGAAGAGCCTATAGAGAATAAAGCCGGAGATCAAGGCGATCTGTTTGGGACTTTTGTGGAAGAAGAGCCTACAGATAAACTGGATGAAGAAAAGAATGCTTACGAACTGATCAACAATATTGAAGGAGTTAAAAAGCTTGTTGAAGACCTGAAGAAAGAGCAAGTGATCTGCTTTGATACTGAAACAAATTCTCCAAATCCGGTTTCTGCTTCATTAGTAGGATTTTCATTTTCTGCTAAGCCGGGAATGGGATCTTATATTCCGGTAAATGTAGAAGGAGCTTTAGATGAGCAGGAAGTAGTTGAGATCATTCGTCCATTGTTCGAAGATGAAGACAAAACACTTGTCGCCCATAACTATAAGTTCGATTGGCTAATTCTTTACAGAGCCGGAATTAAGATCAAGGCTAAGCCATTTGATACCATGATAGCCGCCTATCTGATCGATGCGACTCAGAAGATCAAAATGGATGAACTATCGAAAAAGTATCTGAATTACGAACCGGTTCCTATTGAAGCACTGATTGGAAAAGGAAAGAAACAGATTTCCATGGCAGATCTAACTCCTGAAGAGGTGTATTTGTACGCTTGTGAAGATGCAGATATTACTTTGCGACTGTATGAGATCTTTAGTGAACAATTGAAGAAAGATGAACTGGAAGAAGTTGCTCAAACCATCGAATTTCCGTTAATGGAAGTGCTCGCAGAGATAGAATATCAGGGAGTGAAATTAGACGTGGGAATGCTCGAAGGATTTTCTGAAGATCTGGCAACGGATCTAAAAGAGTTGGAACAGAAGATATATGAAAAAGCAGGCGAGGAGTTCAATATCAATTCACCTCAGCAATTGGGAACTATTCTGTTTGATAAACTTGGTTTGCCTGCAGGGAAAAAAACCAAAACCGGACAGTATTCTACCAATGAATCTGTGTTGACCAAGCTTGCCGTTAAATATGAAATGCCGGATCTGATACTGGAATATCGCCAGCTAGCAAAACTGAGATCGACCTATGTAGATGCACTTCCTTCTTTGGTTGAAGAGGAAACGGGAAGAATACACACGGACTTTAACCAAAGTGTTGCGGCTACCGGACGATTGTCATCATCGAATCCAAATCTTCAAAATATTCCGATCCGAACTAAAAGAGGTCGTGAGATCAGAAAAGCATTTATAGCTGATGATGGATATAAAATTATGTCTGCGGATTATTCTCAGGTAGAACTTCGAGTGATAGCTCATATAGCGAAAGATGAAGCGATGATAGAGGCTTTTAGAAATGGAGAAGATATTCACTCCAGAACGGCTAAAGAGATCTTTCATTTAGACTCTTTGGATGATGTAACGGCTGATCATCGACGCAAAGCCAAAGAAGTGAACTTTGGAATTCCTTACGGGTTAAGCGCTTATGGATTAGCTCAGAATCTGGGTATTGAAAACGCGGAAGGCAAGGAAATGATCGATGAATATTTCGAGCGATTCCCTAATATTCTAAATTATATCAATGACACGAAGCAATTTGCTAAAGAACACGGTTATGTAAAAACATTGATCGGTAGAAGGAGATATGTACCGGACATCAATTCAGGAAATTGGAATGTACGTGGATTTGCGGAACGTGTAGCGATCAATATGCCAATACAGGGAACTGCTGCCGATGTGATCAAACTAGCGATGATCAACATTCACAACTGGCTGAAAGAGAATAACAAAAAGAGCCGGATGTTACTTCAGGTTCATGATGAATTGATCTTTGAGATTCATGAAAGTGAACTGGATGAAGTTCCGAAGAAGATCGAAGAACTGATGGAATCAGCTTTTGAGATGGATGTTCCTTTAAGTGTAGAAGCAGGTATTGCAGATAACTGGCTGGAAGCGCATTGAGGAATTAGGAATGAATCAATGAAGAATTAAGAATTTTTCAATTGGGAATATTTTAATTTACAAGCTCATATCCCTATAAAGGACGTCATCCTGAATTTATTTCAGGATCTTTGTAAAGGTTATTTACTGGAAACATGTACATATTTTACAATCAACGACGTAGTGCGGACTGAAGTCCTTACTGGTGTACTTGATAAGAATTATGTCAAGTTAGCCAGCGAGGAATTCATTCCGCAGCGGGTACTAGGTAATTGGCCTCTAACCCTGATTCTCTCATTATGATCAAGCAAAAATTTGTATAACTAGTATCAGGGAACATTCGAAAGGACTAAAAGTGTTATGTTTCTGGAATTACAAAAAGAGCGTAGTTTTGCTTGAATTATGGATACCGCAAAAAAGGCAGATTGGGTGGCACTCTACAAAGCATGGCACGCAGCTTGCTAAAGTGGATACCAAACCAATCCCCATTCTCAGAATTTTATCTTGTGGGTGATACAACGTATCCTGGGTAAGGAATTCCAGGCGTAACTTTAAGTGGTATCAACGTATATTGGCGTATCAAACAAAATCAGAATAGAACCAAAAATCAGCGATAGGTTTTCCCTTGAATCAATTTTCACCGAATACACAGTTTTCATTTTTCCCACCAGCTATTAAATATTTGCTGATATGGAATTTAATTTTCTTCTTGGCAACCATAAACCTTTTCGGTTCAGGATGGACGCCACTTGGCTCAGCTTTAGCTCCGTTTTTAGTGTTACAGCCTTTAGGGAATGGGTTTATGCCATGGCAGTTAGTCACCTATATGTTCTTACATGCTGATTTCTACCACATCTTTTTCAACCTGTTTGCATTATGGATCTTTGGTCAAGCTTTAGAACAGCTTTGGGGAACCAAAAGATTTTTGATGTACTATTTTTTAACGGGAATCGGTGCAGGAATCATTCAAATGTTTGTAAGTAGCGGCTCAACAATTGGTGCGTCAGGCGCTGTTTTTGGAATTTTACTTGGTTTCGGTATGATGTATCCTAACCGAAGAATTATGCTTCTATTTCCCCCAATACCTATCAAAGCAAAATACTTTGTAGGATTTTACGGAGCACTTGAATTGTTTAATGGGCTGTCTAGACCGGGTGACGGAATTGCTCACTTTGCTCATTTGGGAGGATTAGCAGTAGGCTTTATTTTGATCAAACTTTGGGGTTTGAAAAAGCCTTCGGAATATGCATAAGAACTGATCAGAAAGAAGACGATGAAAAATCAATCATACGATTCATTTGGAAATACTGTTAAGCGAGGCTTCATGCGAATGCCTATTGCTATTCGTACGATAATCGCAATTAATGCCGCATTTTTTGTAATTCAGAGTTTAGGTGGTGCTGCATTAAATAGTTGGTTAGTACCAAATTTCGGATTCGATCCTTCTTTCCCAACAGTATTTACGCAACCGTGGCGTTTGATCACTTATTCATTTCTTCATGGTGGGTTCTTTCATTTTCTATTCAACATGCTTTGGTTATGGTGGATGGGAAGAGCGGTTGAAGAAACAATAGGACCAAGATCGTTTACCGTGGTTTATCTGGGAGCGACAATTCTCGGAGCACTTTTAGATGCAGGTTTGGCTCAGATATTTGGAGGAGCTTTAGTAATTGGAGCATCAGGTGCTGTAACAGGTATTTTGGTTGCATTTGCTATGCTTTATCCAAGAACGCCTATCATGCTATTTCTACTTCCACCAATTGAAGCTCGATTTTTTGTAGTTGGTTGGATCGCTATAGATGTGCTGTTTCTTGGAAGCGGTGACAACGTGGCAAGGCTGGTTCATATAGGCGGCGCTTTAGGTGGGTATTTATTGATCAAGGCTCATCAAAATGGAACAGACCTAAGTAAAGTAATTAGGTATTTTGAGTATCTTTTCGGGAGATTAAAGCCGAGTCCTTCTACAAAGCCTAAGAATAAAAATATGAGCATTGTTAAGGATGTGGAAATTGTTGAAGAAGTAGACCAGTCTGAATTAGACGAGATCTTAGAAAAGATATCTAAGAGTGGCTATGATGCTTTGACAAAAGAAGAGAAACAGAAATTATTCGAATTAAGTAAGAAAAATTAGGGCATAAATGGCTTCTATAGAAAGAAGAAAGTCAATTCAGGTAATGGTTGGAGATGTTCCGGTTGGTGGTGGAGCTCCAATTGTAATTCAGTCTATGACCAATACCGATACGGCAGACATTGATGAAACGGTAGATCAGATCGATCATTTGCATCAATCAGGATCAGAGATTGTACGAATCACAGTAAATAATGATGCTGCAGCAAAGGCGGTTCCACACATCAAAGAAAAGCTGATCAATCGTGGAGTTACAGTTCCGATAGTAGGAGACTTTCATTATAACGGACACGTGTTGCTGACGAAATATCCTGATATGGCAGAGTCTCTTGGGAAATTTCGTATTAATCCTGGAAATACCGGTACAAAAACCAGAGATGAAAATTTTACGACTATTGTTGAACAAGCTATTAAGTACGATAAGCCGGTAAGAATTGGTGTGAATTGGGGCTCATTAGATCAGCAGTTGCTTGCTCAAAAAATGGATGCAAATAACGATCTTGAAAAACCAAAGTCAGCAAAAGAAGTGATGCTGGATACCATGGTTGAAAGTGCAAAGAGGTCATCAAAGCTCGCAGAAGATGTAGGTTTAGCCTCTGATAAGATCATCATTAGTTGCAAAATGAGTGGAGTACAGGATGTTATAGAAGTTTACACTCGTTTAGCAAAAGCGGTCGACTATCCCTTACATGTAGGGCTTACAGAAGCAGGTATGGGAATGAAAGGAATGGTGGCAAGTTCAGCGGCGCTTTCTGTTATCCTACAACGAGGAATTGGAGATACGATCAGAGTTTCGCTAACACCCCAACCTGGTGCAGATCGGGCGTTAGAGGTTCAGGTAGCTCAACAAGTGTTACAATCTTTGGGGATCAGGAGCTTTATTCCACAAGTAACTTCTTGTCCAGGTTGCGGACGTACTAAAAGCACTTACTTTCAGGTACTAGCCGAAGAGATACAAGATTATATTGTTGAATCAATGCCGATTTGGCGAGAAGTTTATCCGGGTGTAGAAGAGATGGATGTAGCTGTAATGGGTTGCGTGGTAAACGGGCCGGGTGAATCAAGAGCTGCGAATATCGGGATTTCACTTCCGGGAACTTTCGAAGAACCTAAAGCTCCGGTTTATGTTGATGGCGAGCATTTCAAGACTTTAAAAGGTGATGGAATAGGAGAAGAGTTCAGATCTATTCTGAATGATTATATCATAAAGAATTATAAAAGCAGTTAAGTAAGCAGATTATACTTAATTTCTATTCATGAAATTAGACAACAAATACTTTCCGGCATTTATGGCGGTTGTAGCTATACTTACAGCCATCACTATCGTTATTTCTTCACTGAAGTATAAAGAGACCCAAAAGGAGCGCTTTATTGAATCTATTCAAGAAAGTGATTCACTTTTGACTCAACCTCTTAAATTGATAGACCAAGCAGACTCAGTATCCATAGATCAATTCAAAGGAAATGATATTGTAATAGTTTTTTGGTCGAGTTGGTCGGAGAAATCAGATCTATTACTGCAAGAAATGTACACTCTATCTGATCAAACAGATTCGCTGACTGTTATTTCGGCGCTTGTTCTTGATGCTACGGAAGATATTCAAGATGCAAAATTTATAGATGGTTTTATCCATATAGATGGCGCTTCGTTGTATAATGAACTTAAAGTCCCCGGTATTCCCTCATATCTTCTATTAGATAAGAAAGGGAAGTTGAAATATGCTCATGTGGGTTATCAAGAAAATGCGGGTTATAGTTTATTGCAAACTAAGATCGAAGAATGAGCGGGTACGTCAATATAAATGGGACAATTGTTCCAAATGATGAGCCTTTATTTCCTGCCAATTCCAGAACTATTATGTATGGTGATGGATGTTTTGAAACACTGAGAAGCTATAATGGAAAGTTTCTACACTTCGAGGATCATTTTAAACGACTACGATCGGGACTCTCTTATCTGGAGATGACATCAGATTTAACAGAAGAAAGACTGAGTGTTGAAATTCAGAAGCTTCTCAAAGCAAATGAGTGTGAAAACGAGGATGTAGTTGTTCGTATTCAATGCGTAAGAGAGGGTGAAAGTGGGTATTTGAATATTTCTGACCAATCAAAATTCATTATTTCACTTCGCTCAGTAAAAGAAAACAAGCGACCTTTAGAATTACAGTTGGTCGACACCAAAGCAATTCCATCAGCTGCGTTAAACCGAACAGTGAAGCTTAGTAATTCTATCAATTACATTAAGTCGGCACAGGAAGCAAAGAGAAAGGGTGGAGATGATGCTTTAATGCTGACTGTGAATGAAAGGGTATCTGAGACCACCATAGCTAATGTTTTTTGGGTGAAAGGTAATCATGTTTTTACCCCTTCTGTTGAGTGTGATCTCTTACCCGGGGTAACAAGATTAATTTTAATGGAATTGATAAAAAATGATACAGAGCTATCATTGTTAGAAGGCGAATTTGATCTGAATGATATTTACGAAGCAGAAGCGATGTTCTGTACCAATTCAGTGATGGAGATACAGCCTGTTGCCTCTCTAGAAGAATATTCATTTCAAGTGAATAATGAAGTTGTAGAAAAGTTGTCTACTCAATTCGAAGCTTATAAAAAGAAGTATCTTAAATAATGAGTGCGTTTAAAACGATTCAAGACGTTTGGGATTACTTAGATAAGATTCCCAAGTTTCAAGATAAAGGGGCTTCCGCTTCGAACTTTGCTATAGATAATATTTCAAAGTTTTGTGCTTTGATCGGAAACCCTCAGGACTCTTATCCCTCCATTCATGTTGCCGGAACCAATGGAAAAGGGACAACGTGTTATTTGTTAGAAGCGGTGTATTCTAAAGAAGGCTATAAAACAGGAATGTTCACCTCGCCTCATCTAATTCGATATAACGAAAGGTTCCGTATCAGTGGAAAAGAAGTTGATGATGCATTGATTCTGGAATTTTTTAACAAGTATTCTAACCAACTTGAAGAGTGTAAGTTAACTTTCTTCGAGATTAGTACGGCGCTTTCATTTTGGTTATTTGCTAAAGAAAAAGTTGATATAGCGATCATTGAAACAGGATTGGGAGGGAGGTTAGATTCTACAAATATTGTCCACCCCAAAGCTTGTGTGATAACGAGTATAGGATTAGATCATCAAGATGTTCTGGGAAATACCGAAGCAGATATTGCTAGAGAAAAGGCAGGGATCATTAAAAATGAAACTCCGGTAATTTTAGGGAATATTTCTGATGAGAATGAGCAGGTTCTAATTGAAATTGCTCGAAGTAAAAAAGCTCCGATCTATAGAAGTAAAGACCTAGCTCCTGTTTGGGATAACGGAATACTTAGTATTGAAAGTGGGGAACTTGTATTTAATACTCAGCTAAAAGAAGAAGTGAATAAATGGAATATAGCCTCTGTTCTTTATGTAGTGAAAGCATTGAAAAATGAATTTCCTGTTTCTTCTTCTAATTTAAGTGAAGCAATTGAAATTTTTAGTGGAGCTCCCGCTAGATTTGAAAAATTATTGAGTGAAAAAGATTGGTATTTTAGCGGTGCTCATAACACGCAAGCATTAAAATCTACATTAGATACAGCAAAAAATATTTCAGATAAACCGCTTGTTATAGTTTTTTCAATGATGAAAGATAAGCTGAATCTTGAAACGGTAGAATTAATGAAAGGCTGTAAGCAATTATATTATCATGAGTTAAGTACTGAAAGAGCGGCGGCTATTAACGAAGTAAAGGATTTAGTAGATGCTAAGGAAATAGATAAACAGAGCTATAAAAGTATTTTCAAGGAATTTGAGACTTCATTAGTTATTTTTACAGGAAGTTTTTACTTTTACAGTACAGTTAAGCGATGGGTTAGTAATTGTTAGTCCCATCAATCTTTCCTTACCTGATCGAGCTTCATAAGAGTTATCCAATTTTGATAATATGTCGCTCATCCCAAATTCAGTAAGAATCATTATTTATACAATAATAATATCCACAATTTTTTATGTCAGATAATCAGACCGTAAATCTAACGGCTGGGGAATTGGAATCCTTAGAGAAGAAGAAATTACCCGAGTTAAAGATCCTTGCCAAAATGATTGGTGTAAAGAGGGTGACAGGTGTTAAAAAACAGGATCTAATTGATAACATCCGTGAAGTTTCTAGTTCAAAGCCCAAAGGCATTACTGTAAAATTAAGACCTAAAAGCGAACGACCTCCAATTCCAAAGGAAGTTATTCCAACCAAGGCTAGCGAAGCAAAGAGAGCTAAAAACGCAAAAAAAGCTGAAGAAGCGAAGAAGGCTGAGAAAGAAGACAAAAAAGTAGAAGAGAAGAAAAGTGAAAGACGTGAGGAAAATGGAGATAAATCCTCACAGAAAAATGATGAGTTGGCAACCTACGGTGGAGATTCTCACATAGTTTCTTACAATAAGAAAGAAGAGCCAAAAGAAAAGAAGAAGCCTCGCCACAATAACAACAACCGTAATAAGAAGAAGCAAGAGCACGACCTTTTACCGGAATCTAATGCAGAGACTTTAGAAGAACGTATTGCTGAATTAGAACCATTGTTAGGGCAGTATCTTTTTAATGAAGGTACTCTTGAAATTTTACCGGATGGATATGGATTTCTTCGGTCAGTGAATTACAATTACAAAGCCAGTCCGGACGATATTTATGTATCACCATCACAAATAAAGAGATTTAGATTAAAAAGTGGTGATTGTGTAATTGGTATTATACGTCCACCGAAAGTTGGTGAGCGATATTTTGCATTGTTACGTGTTGAAGGTGTAAATGGACGAATTCCTCGTGATATGGATAATCGACAGGAATTTGATGATATGTTGCCTATTCACCCGGATGAGCGTTATGTGATGGAATTTGATCCAAGTAACTACTCAACTCGATTTATTGATCTATTCGCGCCAATTGGAAAAGGTCAGCGTGGGTTGATCGTTGCTCAGCCTAAAACAGGTAAAACTACATTACTTCGTGGAATTGCAAATGCGGTTGCTACCAATCATCCAAAAGCGAAGATCTTAATTCTACTTATTGATGAGCGCCCGGAAGAAGTAACCGAAATGGAACGTACAGTTAAAGGAGCAGAAGTAGTTGCTTCTACGTTTGATGAATCTCCGGAAAATCATATTGATCTTGCAGAGATCACTTTCCAGAAGGCAAAGCGTTTGGTTGAAAGTGGCCATGATGTAATTCTTCTTTTAGATTCTATAACAAGATTGGCACGTGCTTACAACGTAAAAGCAAGCAACCGTGGACGTACCATGAGTGGTGGTGTGGATTCCGAAGCATTAAAGATCCCAAGACAATTATTCAGTTCTGCCCGTAATATCGAAAATGGTGGTTCTCTTACAATTCTGGCAACGGCTTTGGTTGATACAGGTTCCAGAATGGACGATGTGATCTTCGAAGAGTTTAAAGGAACCGGTAACATGGAAATTGTTCTTGATCGCCGTATATCGGATCGTAGAATGTATCCTGCTATTGATGTATTCCGTAGTGGAACCCGTCGCGAGGAATTACTTGTAGCTGAAGAGGAAAGAGAAAAAGTAGTACTTCTTCGCCGTTATATGACGCAAATGAATGCATTTGAGGCAATGGAATTTTTACTCAAGCAGATCAAAGGCACCAAAACGAATGAAGAGTTCCTTATTTCGATGAATAAGTAATTCACATCTAAAGGCTGTTAATTATATTAATTTGGATGGTTATTCTGATCCCGAAGTGTCGGGACGAAGAATCTTCTAGACTGATTTTAAGTATTATTGAATTAGGTGCTTTTTACTTTTGGCTTAACCCAAAAGTAACAAAAGGTCAAGACTAGGAATCAGAATCGGAGTTCGCTGTTCACCTGCTACAAGATGTCAAAGGTCTTCGTTCTATTGTTAAGGTTTTCACAATCTAGCCTGAGTGACATCTTGCTTACGCTTCTGAACATACTCACTTTCCCCGTTTCTGATTCCAAGGCCGAATTTCGTCATCGAATTATTTAGAATCTACGATCTCTTATCATAAGAAAAGTGTCCAATATTTTATAGAAAGAGAATTAAACCTTTCCCCTAAAAGAGCATTATATTTAAGCCATGCAATCAAAACTCCTTTTAGTAACCCCACCTTTTACACAGCTGAATACGGCTTATCCGGCAACGGCATATCTTAAAGGTTTTTTGGAAGAACATGACGTTTCGGTTTCTCATTGTGATCTAAGCATTGAATTGTTCACTTCTGTTTTTACCGGTGATTTTTTACGAGAGATCTTTCAAGAAGACGAAGAGTTGGGGAATGATCATTATCCGGCGCTACGTGAAATGAAAGAGCTATACATTTCAAGAGTTGATATAGTCATTGGCTTTCTTCAAAAACATGATATTGAAACTGCACATACAATTCTGGAAGCTGATTTTTTACCTGTAGGTCATAGGCTAGAGAATGTTAATACGGAAATTAAATGGGCAGCCGGAGATGAAGGAATCATTGATAAGGCAAAACATTACTCCACGCTTTTCGTCGAAGAAATTGGTGATTTTATTCAAGCAAATGTGGATGAGTTTTTTGCATTCACTAAGTATGCCGAACAAATTGCCACATCAGCAAGCAGCTTTGATCAATTAGACGAGTTTTTGAGATATCAGCCTACACTTATTGAAGATGAGATGCTGAATATTTTGGAAGAGCAGATCGAGACTCACGCTCCGAATCTTATAGGGTTCACTATTCCTTTTCCCGGAAATTTGTTTGCTGCCTTACGATGTGCTCAATTCATTAAGCAGTTTTATCCTGATATACATATAGCTTTTGGTGGGGGATATTGTAATACAGAGCTTCGCAGTCTTGAGGATCCCAGAATTTTTGAGATTGTTGATTTTATTTCGTTGGATGATGGGGAAGGACCACTGCTAAATATGATGCACTTTCTTGATGGAGATATTGGCATAAATGAGTTGGAAAGAACCTATGTACTGGAAGATGATAAAGTAGTGTACAAGAACAAACTCCCGAATACTATTCATCATCATCAAAATTTACCTGCTCCAAATTACTTGGGATTGCCTTACGACAAATATGTGTCATTTCTGGATGTTGTGAATCCAATGCATCGTATGTGGACGGATAAGCGATGGAATAAGTTGACGATCTCTCATGGTTGTTATTGGAGTCAGTGTTCTTTTTGTGATGTAAATCTCGACTACATCGGGAATTATCAACTTACTACCGCTGAGAAGTTGGCCGATAAGATCGAAAAAATTGTCAAGGACACAGGAATTACGGGGTTTCATTTTGTGGATGAAGCTGCTCCTCCTAAAATGCTGAAAGCTTTATCAAAAGAGTTGATAGAAAGAGAGCTAAAGATCACGTGGTGGACCAATATTCGGTTTGAAAAGACTTTTAATTTTGAGCTCTGTGAATTGATGGCAAAAGCAGGATGTATTGCCGTAACGGGTGGATTGGAAGTAGCCTCAGACAGGTTATTAGCTAAGATGAAAAAGGGCGTTGATATAGCTCAGGTTTCGCGAGTTACCAATAACTTTTCTAAAAATGGAGTTATGGTACATGCCTATCTCATGTATGGATTTCCTACTGAAACTCAGCAAGAAACCGTTGATTCATTGGAAGTGGTAAAACAATTATTTGAGAAAAACTGTATTCAATCCGGATTTTGGCACTTATTCACAACTACGGTTCATAGTCCTATTGGTAAAAACCCAGATGCTTTTGGAATAAAAGTAACCGGACCGGAGTTTCAAGGATTTGCCCAGAACGATCTATGGCATGAAGATCCGGAAGGAACCGAACACAGGTTATACACAAAGGGTTTAAATACTGCACTACATTCGTATTTAAACAACGAAGGCTTCGAGAAAGATATATCACACTGGTTTGATTTTCCTGTCACCCCAACCAGCCACCCTGAAGATTTGATAGAGAGTTTTTTGGGTTAGATTTTATTTCTATTCCCATTTAGTTTCTCAAATTATGTACAACGCCAAACTATCATCCGTAAGCTGGGCGTTTCAAATATCAATTAAAGTATCCTTTACCAATAGCTTCTGCAAATCGCACCGTTAGCTTATGGATGATATTATCTGTTAGTAGCCGTCTATTTCAATTTTTGAACTTCATGAGTATGAGCCCATTTAATTTTTGCGTTAGGAATCTCTCTCATAATTTTTGACTCAATTTCGTTTTTAAGCGTTTCAAGGTCAGAAGTAGTAGTTGAGCCATAAAAGGAGAATCCCTTGGAAGTTTCTGTCTCATATCGCTTAGGTTCTAATAATTCTTCCATCACTTTAATTGCTTGGTATATAATCCATGGATAAGGACGTATGGTTCTGTGAATATGATGGTTCAGCCAGTCGTTAACCCACTTGATTTGATTCCATTTGATCCCTTCAGAGTAATTGATGTTGTCAAGGTTTTTAGCAATTTCAATCAATCTACTAAGCCCAATAGGCTTGTTGTTTGCCGATTTAATAAAATCAGTCTTTAAAATGCCGTGAATTCGTTTCTCTAAGGAAAGCCTTAATGCATAGAGGACTAAAAGATCAAATTGATAACTGTCATTGGTTTCTGTTGAAAGTCCCTTTTTATAAAACAGAGAAGTTGCATGCTTAAAATGAATTGTCGATGGCAATGTGTTGGTACTGATTAACAAAAATGAGGTGTCATCATTAACATTGAGTTGGTCAACATAGGTAGTTATATCAGCAATTGTGGTTTTAAGGCAGGTAATGTTTTTATGTTTATCAATTCCATCAGTTAGGAGATGTTCAATGTATTGTGAACCTCCTTGAAGATGGGATCTTGCTTTGAGTGTTAGGTCCTTAGTTGTCCAGCTAGTCTTTAGGAGGTAATGTCTCAGATGATCAACTTTCAAGGGTTTTCCTACAATTGAGGTTAGAAAGTTTACAAGTTCCTCTGCATTCTTGGTTGTTGGTTCGTAATATGTATTTCTGAGAAATTGAGTTTGTTCCATGTGCGAGAATTTGTCTCCGTACAGAGTATGTCTACTAACATTAGAACATGACGCATTGAGTTCATCATATCCTAGTTACATGTGTAAGTTTTACCATCATATCCTATTAATTCATAAGAATATGACGAGTGTTTAATTCAAGAATATAATATAAACAGTAGCATATTCTATGGTTTGGTAAAATTTTACTGTCAAAAGTAAGTACACCGATGCTGTTAGAGATTAAATGAGGAGGGAGTTATAGCACAAGCGAGACGCTTGCGGTAGGAGGGGGATTCCAAGCTTTATATAAGTTGGGTTAACGAGCCCTCCTCCTTAACCAAGGAGGAGACAGAGGAGGTTCGGGTGTTTAGAAGGAGATATATAAGAATATAACTTAAACAAGTAGAGCCTTTAGGCTCGGGTAGGTGAGGAGGGTGGAGCAGGGGCTTTGGAAGGAGGAATAATTTCCTCAGTTGGAAAATTAAAACTAGCTTGATACAGATGCTGAAACCTGTGCTGAGTTTAATTCAGAATCATTTCATGTCTTCCAACACATACCTTTTATCCACGTCTTTCATCAACCTACCGGCTTTAGTATGTATAGAATGATAAAAGAGAAGGGCGGCATTTTCTTCATAAGCCTGACGTAATAAAAGCGTTTTCGCTTTTTTAGATTGTAGGGGATTTACATCCATCAACTTCATTGCATATTGATTGAGATGTGACTCGCTCGGTAACAGATCTCCCAAAATGTATGCAGTATCCCCCTCGCTCTGAATTTTTACGATCTGATGTCCGGGTGTATGTCCTCCGGTTCGAATAAGTGTTATGCCGGGAATCAGTTCGAAATGTGAGTCTACCACAAATACCAGCTTTTGCTCAGCCGCAAGCTTGTAAAACTCATCTAACTCATAATGCGCTCCTTTCTGACTTTGATCAACGCCTACTTGTTGTAGAGCATATGCCCATTCTTTTTTCTGGACGAAATAGTTAGCATAACCCATGGTTGCTTGTGTGCTGATCTCTTTATTCACGAAAGTGGAACCTCCTGCATGATCAAAGTGAAGATGGGTAAGAACAACATGAGTTATGTCGTCAGGAGTTAGACCAAATATATCTAAGTTGGTTCTAATATTTGAAGTGTCGGTGTATGAACTTTTATGATCTAATCCCCATCCTAAACCCGTATCAACTAATATATTCTGCTTTCCGGTTCTGATAAGGATGGGATCGATACCGATCTTAGCAGTAAGCTCTTGCCCGTAGCTTTCATCGGGAATTCCTGTGATCGATTGAGAATCAACTTTTTGAAATGAACCATCTTCATAAGCTTTAAAGATGCCCTCACTTAAATGTTCAATTTCGAATTTTCCGATCTTCATTTTGGTTGTTTAGTCATTCTTACAGAAGTTAGATAATTTGTTAACAAATATAAGGCTGTCATCCTGAGGATACTTCCGAAGGATCCCAAAATTCCTGGTTTCATTAGAGTATCTGCTACATAAAAATCTTACGGAAACAACTTAATAAAACTTTGGTTTCCATCAATTCGTTTTATCTTTCAACTATGCAAAATTACGATGCAATTATTATAGGTTCAGGGCACAATGGTCTTACTACCGGATGTTATCTGGCGAAAGCGGGAAAAAAGGTTCTGGTTCTTGAGCGAAGAGATACTATTGGTGGAGCCGTTTGTACCGAAACCATGTTTAAGTCTCAAGAAAATCCCAATGGATTTAAAATGGATGTGGGTTCTTCCGTTCATATTATGATCCACCAGACAGGAATTATTGAAGAGCTTGAGTTGGAGAAGTATGGCCTAGAATATATTGAAATGGATCCGATCATGTCGTACCCGGTTCCTACTGGAAAGGGGGTTATTCATTTCTTTAAAGATGTAGAACGTACTTTAGAGTCTATTTCAAAAGTAGCTCCGGAAGATGTTAAGAACTATAAGGAATTCATTGAGTTTTGGGGAAAGATCAATAAAGGGGTGCTCAAGGTTTTTACCACGCCACCTACAACAAAGAATATTTTTGCTGAAATGGCGCTCAATCAGATCAAAGATGGGGCGATGTTTAAAAAAGGAGAGCAGACTTCAGGGCTGCAAAAGATCTTATCTAGTTACGGTAAAGTAGTAGATGATACCTTCGAAAATCCATATATGAAAGCCGCTCTTTTATGGTTTGCAGCACAATCAGGTCCGTTGCCGGATCATTCAGCTACAGGGGATTTTGTAGGATGGCAATCGATGTTACACGAAAGTGGTGCCAAGCATCCTAGAGGTGGAAGTGGGATGTTGACACAAGCGATGAAAAACCTGATCGAAGCTCATGGAGGAGAAGTTAAATCAGATCATCCTGTTGAAAAGGTCTTGATCGAAAATGGAAAAGCGTTTGGAGTAAGAACAGAGAGTGGAGAGGAATTCAGAGCAGAAATTATTGTTTCGAATGCCCACGTTCAAACGACTATGATGAAGATGGTTGGACGAGACCATCTTGATGATTCCTTATTCACCAAGGTCAAGAATATACACGTAGGAAATGGGTTTGGGATGGTTATCCGTTGCGCAGTGGAAGAATTACCGCAATATACAGCTGCTCCGGAAGATCCGTACATACACAATGGAATACAGCTATTGGCTCCGTCTGTTCAGTACATGAAGAATGCAATTGGGGATTATACGAAAGGAATGCCTCCTGAGAATCCGGCGGCTTTAGCGATGACATTTTCAGCTATAGACTCGGATGTAGCACCGGATGGAAATCATACGATGTTTGTTTGGGCACAGTGGCATCCGTACGAATTAGCTAATGGATTGAAGTGGGATGATATTCGTGAACGGGAAGCACAAAAGATCTACGATGTGGTGGTAGGTTATGCTCCTAATATGAAGGATAAGTTGATCGATTGGTATATTCAGTCACCCTTGGATATTGAACGAAAACATGGGATGCTAAGAGGGAATGTTATGCATGTGGAGATGAGTTTCGATCAAATGTTTATGTTCAGACCTATTCCTGAAATGAGCCAATATGAAACACCGATTAAAAATTTATATTTATCCAGTGCTTCGTGTCATCCGGGAGGTGGAGTTTTTGGTGCTGCCGGTTTAAATGCGGCTTCTGTTATTTTGAAGAAGCATAAAAAATCATGGTTTTAATAAGGAGTATTTTTGAGATCTGAGATCACTATTAATTTGTCCAAACTAGATGCTAATGTGAAAGCCATTAGATCGAGGCTTGATCCCGGTGTAAAAATCATGGCTGTGGTTAAGGATGAAGCATATGGGCATGGAATTCTTCCTATAGCTAAGCATTTATCGGAGCAAGTTGAATGGTTTTGTGTGGCACGATTGCAGGAAGGAATAGCATTGAGGGAGTCGGGTATCAAAATCCCCATATTAGTTTTTGAAATTCCAGAAGAAACACATGGAAAGATCTACAAAGAATACAATTTAACGGCTTCAATTGCGGATCTATCTACGTTTGAAATTCTCGAAAAGGGCACAGAATACCATATAAATTTTGATACAGGGATGAGGAGATTGGGTATTTCTCCGGAAGAATATGATGAGGCATATAACAAGTTTAAAGAGTTTGATAAGCTAATATGTACGGGGCTCTATACTCATTTTGCAACAGCAGATGAGCCATCAAGCAAAAGTGTTGAGATCCAGTTATCTAGATTTAAGAAGATCTCTTCAAAATTTCCTACTAGTTTGATGAGACATACAGCTAACACAGGAGCAATTTTCTATTATCAGGACTTAAACCTTCAATTTGATGCAGTGAGACCCGGTGTTTGTTTGTATGGCTATCTTGCAGGTAGTTCTGAATCTAGTGATTTAGATCCAATTATTGAGTGGAAATCTCATGTAATGCAAGTAAGAAAGGTGAGAGAAGGAGAGTCGGTTAGTTATGGAGAGGCTTGGGTAGCTCCTAAAGATGGATATGTAGGAACTATACCTATTGGCTACAGTGATGGAATTCAGCGGCTACTTAGCGGAAAATTCCAGGTAGAAATAAATGGTGAATTTGTTCAACAGGTTGGAAGAATTAGTATGGATTACTTTGGCGTATTTTCGGAAAGGTCAAGTTTTGTAAAGGGAGATGAAGTTTCCATTTTCAATGGAGCGAATTTAAATCCTAAGGTATGGGCTAATGTGCTTAACACCATACCTTATGAGATAACAACCAGCTTAGCTAAAAGAATAGAAAGAAAATATCTTAATAAGCAATAGCATTAAGTTCTAGGTCGAAGACTAGAGTGTCATTTCTAAGCGTACTTGTAGAGCCTGCATAACCTAAACTAGGAGGGATAACTAATACTCGCTTTCCTCCTTCTTTCATACCAATTAAGCCTTCAGTGAATCCATCAACAAGGTTCACTACAGTGAATGATACAGGAGAAGTTTGTCCATTTTTGTAAGAACTATCAAAAACTTCGCTATTGGTTTTTCTTCCGGTATAATAAACGCTAACTGCGTCTCGTATTCCAACTTCAATTTCACCGCTTCCTACTTCCAATTCATAAATTATTAAGCCACTCTCTGTGGTATCAGGTGTTACTCCTGATGTTGAGAAAGCATCGGGAACTGTAGAAAAATCGTCTTCAAATAGAAAAGGATCGTCCCCACCACATGAAACGATAAATAAAAATAGGAAAGCAAATAGTGAATTTCTGAATTTCAAAAGTCTTGTCTTTGATTTTAGATTGTGTGAATAAAACAGCTGAAAACACATTTTATTATTTAAAAAAAGATAAAGCGATTATGTGAAAAAAACTTGAATTGTTAAGACTGATTTTCATCAAAAGCTTTTTCCAAACCTTTCTTTCTTTGCCTTACTGCAAACCTACTTATTACAATAGAAAATTCATAAAGTACAACTAATGGAATCCCGATAAGTATCTGAGAAACCGGATCAGGAGGGGTTAAGAAAGCAGCAAGTACTAAACTAGCTACAATAGCATGTCTTCTGAATTTCTTAAGAAGGTCTGGTGTAAGCAGGCCTATTTTACTTAATGAGTAACTGAGAATAGGTATTTGAAATATCATTCCACACGAAAGAACCCAAGTCGTGAGAGAACTGAAATAACCATTAATATCAAAATCGTTACGAATTACATCTGATATCTGAAACTGTGTAAAAAATTGAAGGGCATATGGTACTAAGATCAAGTATCCAAATGAGACTCCAATTAAAAAGAACAGTGTGATAAAGAAAGTACTAATAAATGTCTTCCGCTTAGTACTAGTTTCAAATGCAGGCTGGACAAACGACCACATTTGATAAAAGAAGATTGGCGAACCTATTACAAACCCAATAATAAATAAGACTCCCCAGAATGTGAAGAATTGTCCCGGCAATTTCCTGCTTTGAAGTGTAAGATCAATGGCATCGATCTTGATCAGGTCGTACATAAAAAAAGTAGATTTCGTAGGACCTAGCAGGATTTCGTTCACAAAGAAATCTGAAAAGAAAAAGGCTATGACTACACCTACCATAACGCCGATCATACCTTTTATGATACGCCAACGGAGTTCTTCCAGGTGTTCTAGAAAAGACATATCCTTAGTCCTATCTTCCGGCTTAGGAGCTTTAGGAGGATCTTTTTTCATTATTTGTCGTTCAGCCAAATTTCGGAGATTATGCTGTTATGAAATCATATAAAGGAAAGTTCTCACAAAGTATTTTTACTTCGTTAGTGACACTTTTATGTACAGAATCATCAGTTGGGTTTTGAATAACTTTGTCAATCAGCTTAGCTACTTGTCGAAATTCTTCTTCTCCAAACCCTCTGGTTGTCATTGCAGGTGAACCTATTCTTATTCCTGAGGTAACAAATGGACTTTCTGTATCAAAAGGAACCATGTTTTTATTTACAGTAATAGCCGCTTTCCCAAGAGCTTCTTCTGCAATTTTACCGTTTACACCTTTGCTTCGAAGATCGATCAATATAAGATGGTTATCGGTTCCGCCGCTTACAATATCGTAACCCATATCTACAAACTGAGCAGACATTGCTTTTGCATTTTTCTGAACTTGGGTTTGATAGCTTTTAAAATCATTTTGTAACGCTTCTCCATAGGCAACAGCTTTAGCAGCAATTATGTGCATTAATGGACCACCTTGTGTGCCCGGAAAAACGGCTGAATCTAACACTTCACTCCAGTTTTTAACTCTACCGGATTTTGGAGCAACAACTCCTAGTTCATTCTCTCCATCTTTTCCGATGAGGATCATTCCTCCTCTTGGACCACGTAGTGTTTTATGAGTTGTTGTAGTTACAACATGAGCGTGTGGAAGTGGATTCTTTAAATTTCCCGTAGCGATCAAACCAGCGGTATGAGCCATATCCATCCATAGAAATGCACCAACTTCGTCAGCAATACTTCTAAAGGCTTCATAGTCGTAATCTCGAGAATAAGCAGAAGCTCCAATAGAGATCATTCTTGGTTTAACAGCTTTCGCTTTTTCACGAATTTTATTGTAATCAAGACGACCGGTTTCTTTTTCTACGCCATAGAATTCCGGTTTGAAATAAATTCCCGAAAAATTCACATGAGATCCATGAGTTAAGTGCCCACCATGAGAAAGGTCGAAACCTAAAAGAGTATCACCGGGTTTCATAAAAGCTAAATATACAGCAGCATTAGCGGTAGCTCCTGAATGTGGTTGTACGTTAACCCAGTCAGCTCCAAATAATTCTTTTGCGCGATCACGTGCAATATCTTCTACAACATCAGCAAATTCACATCCACCGTAATAACGCTTTCCGGGATATCCTTCTGCGTACTTATTTGTTAGTACGCTCCCTGAAGCTTCCATAACTGCGCGTGACGCAAAGTTTTCAGAAGCAATAAGTTCAAGATTGAAATTTTGGCGATTGGTTTCTTTTTCTAGTAGATCAAAGATCTTGGAATCTTGCTGATTTAATGATTTCATCCGAAGAATTACTTTTGGGTAAGAGTTTCGATTTTATTTACTCTGCGCTCATGTCTACCACCTTCAAAATCTGTGGTAAGCCATTTTTCTAAAATTTCACGTAGCTGTTTTTCATTCAATTCACGCCCGGGTAAACACATGATATTTGCATTGTTATGCAATCGTGTCATTTCTGCTGATTCAGATGAATAGACAAGTCCAGCACGTACTTTTGGATATTTATTTGCCGTCATACATACACCTTGACCACTTCCACAAACCAAAATACCTTGCTCGTGTTCGCCACTATTTACGCGCTCAGCCACCTGAACTGCAAAATCAGGATAGTCTACTGACTCTTCCGTATGTGTTCCAAAATCAACAGGAGTGTGTCCCATTTCTTCTAGTATTTTTTTTACAATTTCTTTGCCGGAATAACCGGCATGATCGCTTGCAATAGGTATTATCATCGAACGAAGATTTGGGTGAAATGATTGGCTCAAATATCTCTAAAATTTCAGTTAGTTTAAAGCACTCAATTTCGAAATACCTAAAACATAAAAAGAAGTGGATTCAACGTACCAAAAAGAACTCGAAACTAGTAAAAGAGCGGCTTTAAATGCAGCTGATATTATAGCTAAATATGCATCAACAGGAACTTTTGGGGTTGAACTGAAAGGAAAAAATGATCTTGTTACAGATGCAGATCTAGCAGCTGAAAGAGAGATTATTAATACAATTAAAGAGAATTTTCCTGACGATGAATTTTTAGCGGAAGAGTCTAATACTAAAACTGAACTACCAAAAGGCAGAGTTTGGATTATCGATCCAATTGATGGGACTACTAATTTTGCTCATGGGTTTCCTGTGTATTGCGTGTCTATAGCTCTTTGGGATGGAGGTGTTCCAAAAGTAGGGTTAGTAAAGGAAGTAGCTAAAGGGGAAACCTTTTGGGCAGTAGAAGGAGAGGGAGCATATTTAGACGGGGAAAAGATTTCAATTTCTGATACAAAAGAGTCTCAGAAAGCACTGATCGGAACAGGATTCCCGTATACAGAATTTGAGCATGTAGATAAATACTTAGCTCTATTAAAAAGTCTGATGAAAAATACACATGGTATTAGACGACCTGGAGCCGCTTCTTATGATCTTTGTTGTACAGCTTGTGGAAGATTCGATGGTTTTTTTGAATATGGGTTAAGTCCTTGGGATGTAGCCGCAGGTTCTTTGATTATTAAGGAAGCCGGCGGAAAGGTTACAGATTGGAACAATGAAAATAACTGGCTATTCGGAAAATCGATTATTGGTGGCAATGAATCTATTCACGCATTTTTGTTAGACGAAATAGAAAAGAATTTTAAATAACTGGAGAAGTGTTTCCATGTAAGAGGTTTATGGTTACGGTAGCATAGTCAGTATCCGGGAATTTTCTACAGAGTTTGTCATTAGCTGTTAATCCGGCTTCTTTAATGATCTTATCAAATACATCTACTTCTACAATGTATTGATCTGAATATCCATGGGTGGCATCATAAGCTGTAGCAGCTGTGCTACCTATATTCTGAGCTGTTATGTTTGGGGGGACAGTGTGGAGCTCGATCACTAACAATCCAAATTTCTTTATGTACGGAGCCCATTTTTTAAAATGCTCAAGCAAAGAATCTTCAATTACATTATTACTGATACGTGAACCTCTGAATGCAAAAGCTCCGGTCGAGTCACTAGCTCTATTTTCTGTGAGTGTATCAGGCTGTGAAAAAATTCTATTATGATCCAAAAAGGTTCTCACATTAAGTAAGTCCTTTAGATCAATGTCATAATTTTCTTGAAGTTCTTTGGCTAAAAGATCAGGTTTCCCGATGTCACCCCAAATTACTTTTGCCCAAATATCAGCTTGTATAAGGTTTGCTTTGGTAATCTTTAATGCCGCTTCGTTATAATCTGAACCTACCAGTATTAAAGGATATTCATCTAGCATTTTTCCTCTTAATGTATGTTTTTCAATAACATCAAAAAGGTGTTGTATAAAAGCGCCATTCCCACACCCCATATCTAAAACCCCTTTTGGTTGTTTGGATATAGGCTGATTAAAAATTTCAATGATGATCTCATCAACTACTTTAAAGTAGGCAGAGTGAGCACCACCGCTTCCCCATACATTCATTTCACGGTTTACATGCTTCTCTTGTTCACCGGCTTTTGTATCTCGTATAGCTTTGGGGTTTCCAAAAATGAGTTCATTTAGATTCATAAACATAGGCAGGTATGAAACTGTGACCCCATACGCACTAGCTCGTTTAGCAAAAAACAAGCCTTCATCAGTAAACTTATAAGTTCCATTTTTTTCTATGAACCAACCAACATGTTTAAACATATCTAGCACTTTCTTGAAGTTGGATGGATCTTTATGAAACTCTTCGGGCTTAAAATTGGCTTCCATAAAATACTTATGGAACATACCACTCATGCCTAAAAATACGATAACCGGTCCAAGTAATATTCCTTCGATATGAGCCAGTATTTGTCGGAAAATATCAGATCTATTATCTGATTGAAGGAGATCTAAATAATTCTGGAAAGCTATCTCCATTTCGGCAAAAGGTGCTTTATGGAAAGTATCCTGATTCAAGGTTTGGTAAAACCCCATAATGTCGACAGCTTCTTGATATAGGTAAATAAGATCAGAAGCTATTTCGGTTTTGCCATTTATTGAGTAGGAAACCTTATTTTTTTTATTGTCTATGGAATGATTCAGCCAGCCTTGAGAAGAAAGAATGCGCAAAGCAACGTTTAAATATCCTTCATTAGCTTTGAATTTTTCCGTGAGCTCACTAAGTAGAACGGTCTTGTTACTAATAAGATAGTCGAGCACCTCGTGTTGCTGTAGGATCAAAGCTGTTGGACCGGTTCCTATTCCATCTAAATGACGAAAAATAGTGCTGCGATGTAATTTCTGATTCTCTTTATTGAGCATTACCGTTTACTTTTTGCTGTAAAGAACTCGTTGAAGGTGGATAAAGGTGCAGGACCATTATAATATTTTAGAGGTTCCCCGAACTCAAAGCCTGCTAAGTGTCCAAAGTATCTAGCTCGAGCTTCCAACTGCTTGAAATAAGTGGGTGTAGAAATATATGTTTCAGGTTCTTGACCGGCTTCACTTACATTAAACTGAGTAGAAAAAGCCAGCATAGCCTTTTTCTTTAACTCCCAGGTCTCAGTAATGTCGAAAACAAAATCAGGTTCAAAGGGGCGGTCTTGCATATAGTGGAGAATACTCGAAGGTCTCCAAGGCTCTAGATCATCAGTTTCTATTTTTAGTAAGCCCGAGTAGAAAAGAGAATCTAAAACGAGCTGTGTAGATTTTCCATGATCAGGATGTCGATCGTGTGGCGCTCCGGTTATACATACTGTAGGTCTTGTTTTTCTAATTTCAGCAATTATTTTAAGCTGATTGGAGCGATTGTTTTCTAAAATGGAATCTCCAAGATCTAAATTAGCCCGATAGCTCAGGTTCATAATAGAACTAGCATTATCGGCTTCTTTTTTTCTACTTTCAACAGTACCTCTCGTACCCATTTCACCTTGAGTAAGGTCAATAACACCAACTTTTTTACCTTGCTTAACTAAGGAACAAATGGTGCCTCCAATATTTAATTCGGCATCATCAGGGTGAGCAGCAAATACTAAAACGTCTAATTTCATGGATAAAAAATTTTAAAAGAGAATTATTTTCAAGTTAGTGAAACGAACTTGAATAATATGCGTAATGGTTCCTGAATTATACTAAACAATATTATGAGATTTATAAATAGCTTAATTGAAGGTATTAAAATTGCCTTTCGAGCACTCAGCATAAATAAAGTGAGATCATTTCTTACTGCACTGTGTATAATCATTGGAATTACTATGGTGACGGTGGTAGATGCTGTTACTACCGGAATGGATGAGACCTTTGACAGTAGTATGGCTATGCTGGGTACAAATGTGGTGTATATCGAAAAATGGGCGTGGGATGGAGATCAGGATTGGTGGGAGATCGCTGGAAGAAAAGAGATGCAAATTGACTACGTAGATTTTTTAGCTGAAAGAAGTAAGTACGCAAGTAATGTTTCTGCATCTGCCAACAGAGGAAGTAATATTCGGCATAAAGAGAATAACGCTGAAAATGTTCAGCTTAGTGGTACCACAGCCAATCACTTAGAAGTACAGGGTTTGTCTATCGAAACCGGACGAATGTATACTGAAGAGGAAACCAGAAGAGGATCTAAAGTAGTTGTAATTGGAGCCTCGCTTCAAGAAGCTTTATTTGGGGAACAAATCGCGCTTGGAAAGCAGGTTAGGATTGGTGGTCAACGGTTCACTGTTATTGGAGTTTTGGAAAAACAAGGTAGCTTTTTGGGGCTTGGAGATGCAGATAATGTAGCGTTGATGCCCATATTCACTTACAACCAAATTTATGGGCTAAGAAGAGGTATTCAAATTGGGGTTAAATTCCCTGACGAAGCAACGTTCGCTGAAGGGCAATATGAAGTTGAGGGTTTAATGCGCCAGGTTAGGCAGCTAGATGCAACCGCAGAGAATGACTTTGCAATGAATAAACCGGAAGCATTCAAAGAAGTATTGGAAGGATTTAAAAATGGTCTTTATTCAGTAGGTTTTGGACTTGTGTTCCTTTCTTTACTCATTGGAGGAATAGGAGTTATGAATATTATGTTCGTATCTGTAAGAGAGCGAACTAAAGAAATTGGTATCAGAAAAGCAGTAGGGGCAAAATCCTGGGAAATATTAAGTCAATTTCTAATTGAAGCAATTGCAATTTGTGTAGCCGGTGGAGTTGCCGGAGTTGCACTTGCTGCCATCGCTACTTTTTTCATAGACCAAGCTTTTACAGCAACCATGAATTTTGGAGTTATAGCGTTAGCTTTTCTAATCTGTACTTTTGTAGGTCTGTTATTCGGATTCATCCCGGCATACAGAGCAGCAAAATCTGACCCCATTGAATCACTTAGATTTGAATAATGAATTTTAAAGAAACCTTTTCTCAAGCTTTTGGCTCACTTCGAGCAAATAAGATCCGTTCTTTTTTAACGCTTTTAGCCTTAGTTATAGGTGTGTTTTCTGTGATCGTATCAACCACAGCTGTTGCCGTGCTTGATAACTTCTTTACTAATACGTTAAGTATGTTGGGTAGTGATGTAATTACGGTACAGAAAAACCCGGCAGTTCAGATGGGACCGCTAGATGAAAGTTTAAGAAACAGAAAGCGTATTAAATTTGAAGACGCTGAAGAATTAGAAGAGCGTATGAGAATCGGAGAGGGCATGAATCCGATTACGAGTTTCAATTTTACAAAAATTGTATACAAGAGCGAAGAAACGGATCCTAATGTAAGTATAAGAGGAGGGAATGCTGAGTTTTTTGAAAACAACGCTTTCGAAATTGAGGATGGAAGAAACTTTAATGAAGAAGATATCCAATATGCTCGACAAGTAGTTATACTAGGTAAAGACGTACAAACGGAAATATTTAAAACAGAATATCCTCTTCAAAAAGTAATCCGAATTGATGGAAGACAGTACACTGTTATCGGTATTTTAGAAAAAAAAGGGCAAGTATTTGGTCAATCTTTCGATAATATTGTTGTGATACCTTATACAACAGGAATAAATGTATATGGTGGAAATCGTGGGGTTGGAATACAATTACGTGCCCCAGAGGTTTCTAAAGTTCAGGAAACAATAGATGAAATTACAGGAATCATGAGGGTGATTCGAGGTGTTAATCCTGCAGACGATAATGATTTTGAAGTTATAACAAATGATTCTTTAAGTGGCACATTTGATGTGTTCACAGGTATTCTATACCTAGCTGGCTTTTTAGTTGGTGGAATTACTTTATTTGGAGCCGGAATTGGTGTAATGAATATTATGCTCGTATCTGTAACAGAACGTACTCGTGAAATAGGAGTACGAAAAGCAGTTGGGGCAACTAGAAAAGCCATAGTAAACCAGTTTTTGATGGAAGCGGTCTTTATTTGTCAGATCGGAGGCATAATTGGTCTTATCGCAGGGGTTGCTGCCGGTAACATAATGGCAGTGTTAATTGACACAGAACCGGTTATTCCTATGGCATCATTATTAATAAGTTTCTTTGGAATGCTACTCATTGGACTTGTATTTGGTGTTTATCCCGCGTTTAAAGCTTCAAAACTCGACCCAATAGAAAGTTTACGTTACGAATAACTTTTTAAAAGGAATGATTTAAGCTTCCATTCCTATTTACTATCTTATAAAGAAAAGGGCATTAATCATGAATGATGAAATCATATCAAGTCTGAACCATAAGATCGATCTTGCTTTAGAAAAGAGTAAGCAACTAATGGAAGATGAAGAGCTTCAACAAAGAATTGAAGATGCTAAGATTATAGCTGAAGATACTGTACGCAAACATCCGATTAAAAGTGTATTGATTGGATTAACAGTGGGTTTTTTAATAGGAAAAGCCTTGAGTGGAGATGAAGATTAATTATGGATCAGCTAGGCCAACGTATTAAGCAGGTATCCAACGAGTTTAAAGATTATGTAGAAACTCGAATTGAGTTATTGATTCTAACTTTTAGTGATAAAGCCACTCTTTGGATAGGAGAGTTAATTCAACATACTTTTAATCTAGTAATTTTATCAACTGGGCTTTTATTTGGTTTAATTGCATTGGGTTTTTACCTAGGTGAATTACTGAATAGTATGCCCGCCGGATTTGGACTAATAGGTGGGGTATTATTTATATTTGGTTTGATACTTTTATTATCGAAGCCTAAAAATATTACTCGTCGGATTCAAGATCAGATTATGAAAGATGTAATTGAGGCTCTAGAATCGAAAAGAGATTATGAGAAAATAAAATTTTTGGAAGAAAAAAAGTCAGAGGAGAAGTAGACAATGTCCAGCAAAAGAATATCAGAGATAGAGAAGAAGAAAGTTGAATTGGAGAATGAACTTGTTCGAATTCAAGAAGGCATTGATAAGTCGATTGATGGAGTAAAAGACGAAGTTGCAGAGAGTTTAGACCCGAAAGCTATAATTAGAAAATACCCGCTTCATGTAGTTGGAGCATCAATTTTAGTAGGTTTTCTAATTGGAAAACCAAAATCATCAAGTGCATCTACTGGAACCAGTTCCCTTATCGCTTCAGAAATTAAAAAAGCCCTAGCAAAAAAAGGGTTATCAGTTCTTAGCGAAATTATTGAAGGCAAAAGAAATTTGCGAGAGAAATAGAGAGAAAACTCGTCTAAGTTAATAGTGTATGGATTTTATTTATTTTTAAAATTTCCATAAAAACGAAACTATATATTCATCAATTCGTGTAAGCGAATCATCAACACAAAAAGATTATATCAATGAAAAACCTTTTTCTTTTAGCGGCATTTTCGGTGCTTTTTATCAGCACTTCTTTACAGGCACAACAAAAAAGAGTTATTACTTTAGATGAGGCAATACAAATTGCTTTAGAAAATAATTATCAGTTAAAACAAGCTGAAAATAATTTAGACTTAGCTGAATATAGAATTACGAGTGAAAAAGCAGATTTCTTACCAAACTTAACATCTAGTGCTAATTATTCGACTCAAACCGGTCAGCAGTTTGTTCAGGAAACTTTGTCGTTTACAGATATTACTTCTTCAGGTGGTTCAGGTAGAATTAGTGCAAGCATCCCAATATTCAATGGATTTGATAATATTTTAACCCTTAGATCTAGTAAGGCGAGTAAATTATCAAGTGAAGAAAATCTAAAAAGAGCTAAAGAAAATATCATTTTTGAAACAGCAACGCGCTTTTTAACTGTTTTGCTGAATAAGCAACAACTAGATGATGCTAAAGAAAGTTTAGAAACATCACAGAAATTATTAGAACAAACAAAAGCTCAGGTTGAAGTTGGATCGCGCCCAAGTGTTGATTTGTATAATCAGGAAGCAACTGTTGCTAATGATGAGTTTACAATCACACAAAGAGAAAATGCGTTAAAGTTATCGCGCTTACAATTGGTTCGTTCGTTACAAATCGATCCTTTATTAGAATATGAGTTTGCCGTTCCAAATTTTGATCCGGAAGGAGCAAAGAACTCTATTTCTATTTCACAGGATGTTAATAATTTGATAGAACAAGCTTTGCTTAATCGTGCTGATCTTAAAAGCACGGAATTTAATATTGAGTCACTTAGATATCAGTTACAATTAGCTAAAGGAAGTTTGTTACCATCTTTAAGTGCTTCTGCTTCTTTATCATCTAGCTATAGTGATCAAGCAAGAGATCCAAGAACAGGTGGAACGGCTAGTTTTAGTGATCAATTTTTTGATCAACGTGTAAATAAGTCATTAGGGCTTTCTTTGAGCTTACCGATTTTTAGCAATTGGAACCGAATGACTCAAATTCAATCAGCTCAAGTAAATCTTAAGAATGCAGAACTGGGCTTAGAGAATACAAAGTTACAAGTGATTCAGGAAGTTACTCAGGCTTTAAATGATTATAGTTCATATTCATCACAACTGAAGGCAGCAGAGAAATCGTTGATAGCTTCAGAAAAAGCATTTGAAACTCAGCAAGAAAGATATAATGTAGGTGCGAGTACACTTATTGAGTTAAGTCAAGCGCAAACACAATACTTTAATGCTCAGTCTTCTAAAACAAGTGCTTTATACAACCTTATTTTCCAAGAAAAGCTACTTGACTACTATGTTGGGCAGCTTTCTGGCGAGGATATTGGTTTCAACTAAGAGACTTAAAAAATAACAACTAAGGTATAGAAAATGGCGAAGAAAAAATCATCAACTGGGAGAATACTGCTTTTATTCGGGGTATTTTTGATCGCATTAATTGCGATTGGTTACGGGCTTAGAGCTGCTGGAGTAATAGGCGGTGCTAGTGAAGGAACAGTGGTTGAAACAGCTGAGGCTAAATTAAAAACTATAACTCAATTGGTTTCAGCATCTGGGAAAATACAACCAGAAGTTGAGGTAATTATTCGTCCGGATGTTTCCGGAGAGATTATCGAACTCGCAGTTAACGAAGGTGATTTTGTTAAAAAAGGAGACCTTTTAGTACGCCTTAAACCAGACATATTCCGAGCCAGAATCGACGAGTTAAATGCGGCATTGCTCACTCAGAAAGCTCGTTTAGAGCAGACTAGAGCTGGTTTAATTCAGGCTGAGATTGCTCATTTAAAAAACAAAGAACTGTATGAGAAAGATATAATTTCTGAATTGGATTATATTCAAACGAAGTCAAACTTTGATTCACAGACATCTAGTTTAAAAGCTTCACAATATCAGGTTCAAAGTGCTGAGGCTCAGCTTCGCAAAGCAGAGGAAGAGTTACAACAAACTGTGATTAGAGCGCCTCAAGATGGAACAGTTACTGGACTTGCTGTTGAGTTTGGAGAGAGAGTACTCGGTAATTCACAAATGGCTGGTACTGAAATGATGAGAGTCTCTTTGCTTGATAAAATGGAAGTATTAGTGGAAGTGAACGAAAATGACATTGTAAATATAGCGTCACTTGATACTGCAAGAATTGAAGTTGATGCTTATCCAGAAAGAAGGTTTAATGGAATTGTAACGGAAATTGCAAACTCTGCAAGAATTACCGGTGCAGGCTCTAACGAGCAGGTTACTAATTATCAGGTTAAAGTGCGTATCATTGCAGAACATAATCTATCAATGAAAGGAGATGAGCTGGTACAATCTGAAATTGCTGAAAACCCTGGTGAGAATTTTTCTCCTAACTTTAAACCCGGTATGTCAGCAACTGTTGATATAGAAACAAAAACTGCTATAAATGTAGTTTCTATTCCTATACAATCAGTAACGGTGAGAGATTATGCAAAAGATAAAAAGTCTGAATCTGGAGATGACTCAACTAATGATGAAGGTGATTCGTCTGAAGAAGACATAGATGAAGATTTAATCATCAAAAAAGAAGATATTCGAAAAGTAGTATTCGTTGTAAAAGATGGTATTGCGGTAAGACAAGAAGTGGAGACGGGTATTAGTGACAATCTCCATACACAGATTTTATCAGGAGTTAGTGCAGGTGACGAAATTGTAGTTGGAAGTTATCGTACATTATCAAGGAATTTGAATGATGGAGACAAAGTTAAACCAGAAAAGGAATCTAATTCTCTTGCATCCATAAATTAAAAAGAAATATGTCAAACAGACCAATAATACAGATTAAAGATCTAACTCGTTTTTACCAGATGGGAGAAACGGAAGTAAGAGCATTAAACGGCGTTACTTTTGATGTACTTGAAAATGAGTATATCGCCATTATGGGACCATCTGGTTCGGGTAAATCGACCTTAATGAATATGATTGGTTGTTTGGATACACCAACCGGCGGCGAATATATCTTGAATAACAATCGTGTGAGCCAAATGGATGATGCAGAGCTTGCTGAAGTTAGAAACAGAGAGATCGGGTTTGTATTTCAAACGTTCAATTTGCTCCCAAGAACTACTTGTTTAGCTAATGTTGAACTACCACTCATTTATGCAGGTGTTAAAGCTTCTGAGCGAAAAGAGAGGGCTTCTGAGGTGCTTGCAAAGGTAGGGTTAGGAGATAGACTTGATCACAAACCAAATGAGCTATCAGGTGGACAACGCCAACGTGTAGCTATTGCAAGAGCTTTGGTAAATAAGCCTTCTATTTTATTAGCTGATGAGCCTACAGGGAATCTTGATACAAAGACTGGTGATGAGATCATGCTATTGTTTGAAGAACTTTACAAAGCCGGTAACACTATTATCTTAGTTACTCATGAAAATGAAATCGCCGAATATTCCAGACGAGTTGTTCGGCTTAGAGATGGTGTTATTGAGTCTGATGAGAAAGTAGCAAATCCTGTATTAGCTGCTATTTAAGTTTTAGAGTTTACAAAAGCCAATAAAAAAGGCGCTTATTTTTAGTAAGCGCCTTTTTTGTGCTAAGTATTTTCGAAAAATTATCTAAAACTGATACCAATACCAGCATTTGCAGTAAAGTAATTAGCTAAGGTAGCTTCACCGTAGAAAGCAAGAATACCTAACTTTAATCTGAAACCACCAATTAGATGAGCACTGCTTTCACTATCTAAAGTAAATGCGAAAGGGTCTGTAATTACGTCATATCTATTAAAAGGTAGTTCTACAGGATAATCTCCAATCATGTTCACATCAAGAGATGCTTTTTGGTAGCCTAATCCACCATATACTGAAATGAAAGGCAATGTTTTACCAACATAGGCATTCACTACAAAAGTACTGGTTTCAGTTTTTATTGCTTGATTTTCAAAATCACCAGGCTGGCCATTAGGAACAGAACCAGTTCTTGGTTTTACATCTAAGTCAGCATCTAAATTAACTTTGTTAAAACCAACTAGTACAGAAATATCTACCGGAAGAACCTTTCCTCCTGGGACATACTGATTAATTCCATGCTTGATAGCTCCACCAAGTACACTAAAACTACCGAAGCTATCTATAGTTGTTTCCGGCATATAACGAAGAGTTACATCCGTAGATTTGATCAAACCTATTCCAGCTTGTATGATAGGAGCAGGAACAGCAGGGATACCAATACCTTTTGGCATATCAAATCTAGAAAGTTCATTGCCGTTGTTATCTTCGATGATTAGTTCCGGTCCTACAGTACTTTCTCCAGAAATTGTTGGAGTAATGGTATTGTTAGGATTAGCTGGTCTAATGTTTGTTAAAGCTAGATTTGCAATGTCAAAACTTTGGTCGGATGAAGGTACTAAAGCTAAAGATGGACGAATTTGTAAACTAAACCCTAATGTCTTTTTTGGTGTAGCTCCTTCAGTAAAACCTGCGTTTAAGCCTGATCCAAATCCTGTTGGAAGAGGGCGAATATATTCTTTTGTCAAAAGTTCAGCATCTGCTGCACCAGCTCGCAAGAAAGCACCAATGTCTCCGAATTGTGCTTGTGCAGGCACAATGGCCATAAATCCTAATATAAAGCCACCTAATATAGCTTTTTGAAATGTCTTGTAGATTTTACTCATTTTTTCTCCTGTGATTTAGTTGAGGGCTTAATATCTGTAATATTTAGCAGATTTTGAATACCCTTTTTGAGGTATTTGAAAATCCTAATCTTCTAACGATTCAAGCATACTAATGTATGAATGGTATCTGTTAGGATCGATTTCTCCTTCTTCAAAAGCTTTAATTACTCCACAACCCGGTTCATGAATATGTGTGCATGTGTTGAATTTACATTGTTCACGTGGTTCCAGCATCTCCGGGAAGTAAAGAGATAATTCCCAATCTTCAATATTTACCAATCCAAATTCTCTGATACCAGGTGTATCTGCGACATATCCGCCAATGTTTAAGGGAATCAGGCGAGCAAAAGTTGTGGTATGCTTACCTTTGTTTGATGAGCTTGAAATTTCTCCCACCTTTAGATTATACTCCGGATCAATAGCGTTTAGAATACTTGTTTTTCCAACTCCTGAAGGACCAATGAATGCAGAAATTTTATCTTTAAAGATGGTTTTTAACTTTTCGATTGAGTCTTCATCTTCAATGCTACAAGTATAAACAGGATATCCAAGAGAGGAGTAGATATCTTTTAAATCTTGAACAAATTCATGATCTCCTTTTTTAGCGAGATCCATTTTGTTAATGATGATACCAGGCTTAACGTCGTAAGCTTCACATGTAACCAAAAACCGATTGATGAATCCTTCGTTTAGCTTTGGCTGTCGTATTGATTGAATAACAAAGGCTTGATCAAGATTGGAAACTAAGATATGTTCGCCACGTTTGCCATGGGTAGCTTGGCGAGTTATGTAATTATCTCTATCGTGAATTTTTTGAATATTTCCGGATCCATCTTTATTTATCTCTAGATCTACTTTATCCCCAACTGTAATAGGATTGGTCACCTCTTTTTTATCTAGACGAAATTTTCCCGGTAGCCGGCTGCTTATAATATCGCTACCAATTTTAACCTTGTACCAACTGCCTGTAGATTCTATGACTCTTCCTGTTTTCATTCTTGAAAATAAGCAGTAAAAGAGAGATGACAAATAATGAATTGTAGCCGATCATTTTTATTTATAAAAAAAGCCCATTCCTTTTTAAAGAATGAGCTTAAAATAAAAGCTATAAGCTAGTTATATAGTTTTTTGTTCTTCATGAACACCCTCACTTATTTCTTCTATTATTTTAGCATTGAAGGCATCTAAGTCTTTAGGACTTCTACTGGTTGTTAAGCCTTCATCAACTACAACTTCGTTATCGATCCATCGTGCACCTGCATTTTTCAGATCTACTTTAATGGAAGGGTAAGAGGTAAGTTCACGTCCTTGTAAAACATCTGCATTAATCAGCAATTGAGGTCCGTGGCAAATTGCAGAAACAGGTTTACCGGCTTTAAAAAATGCTTGAATAAACTCTATAGCATCTTCGTTTTGCCTAAGTATATCAGGATTAATCACCCCACCAGGAAGTAAAAGTGCATCAAAGCTATCTGGATCAGCTTTGTCCAATGTAATGTCTACTTCAAAATCTTTACCCCAATTATCTCCATCCCAACTTCGGATAGAATCTGATTCTGGGGAAACTATGAATGTTTCTGCACCTTGGTCATCCAGCGCTTTTCTAGGGCTTGTTAATTCTACTTCTTCGAATCCGTTAGTAGCTAGAATAGCTACATTCTTGTTACTTAGTTTGTTTGACATAATCAAAAGATTAGGTTAGAATTTACCTTATGATTATTCAACATAGGTTGTCATTATCTCATTCAAATTGTATGATTACAATTACTTATTTAATCCATAAAAGGTATTTATGGAACAATTACATAAGAAGAGAGTGTAACAGAAGTTCCAAGATTTTAGTAATTGGAACTTCTGCTAAAGCGTAAATGATTAACTATTATTTTCGATAATAGTTTTAGATGTATTCTTTTTTCCGGCTACTGAATTTTTATGAGCATCGGTTACCTTAAAGAATTCTTTGGGATCATTTTGGGCTTCTTTTTCTAACATCAGATCAAGAACACCATCCATTCTCTCTAAGTAGTCGACTTTAAGATCTCCAATCACATCTTTCTCAATTTCAGCTACATCTTTTTCGTTTTTCTTAGGAAGTAAAACCTGCTTTATTCCGGCACGTTTTGCAGCTAAAACTTTTTCCTTAATTCCTCCAACAGGAAGAACAAGTCCACGAAGTGTGATTTCACCGGTTAGAGCAGTTGTCCCTTTCACTTTTCGTTGGGTGAAAATAGAAGCGATAGCAGACATTAATGAAACACCAGCTGATGGACCATCTTTTGGCACAGCTCCGGCCGGAACGTGAATATGAAGATCCCAATATTTAAATGCTTCTTCAGGGATGCCAACTTCTTCAGCATGGGCTTTTAGATAAGAAATTGCCAACATAGCCGACTCTTTCATCACATCACCCAATTGACCGGTAATATTAAGTTTTCCGGAACCTTTGGAAACACTTGCTTCAATAAATAAAATATCTCCACCAAATGGTGTCCAAGCTAAACCTGTAGCAACACCCGGTACGGTAGTTCTTTCTGCTGCATCACTGAAATATTTTTGTTTACCTAGGAATTCTTCTACATCATCAACATCAACCGAAAATTCTTCGATCTCGCCTTTAGCTACTTTTGCAGCAACTCCACGACAAACTCCCGCAACTTGACGTTCCAGATTTCTAACACCTGATTCACGAGTAAACTGATCTATAATTTTATGAATGGCTTCATCATTAATAGAGATCTGTTCCTCTTTAAGACCGTTTTCTTTTACCTGTTTTGGAATGAGGTACTTTTTAGCGATCTCTGTTTTTTCCTCAAGCGTATAACCGCTAATGTTAATGATCTCCATTCTATCTCTAAGCGGGGCCGGAATGGTATCTAAACTATTGGCAGTTGCAATAAATAGAACTTTTGAAAGATCGTATTCAAGCTCTAAATAGTTGTCACTGAAAGTATCATTTTGTTCAGGGTCTAGCACTTCAAGCAGGGCAGAAGTAGGGTCTCCTCTGTAATCAGCACCAACCTTATCGATCTCATCTAACATAATAACAGGATTTCCTTTACCTGCTTTTTTCATGGACCGAATGATTCTTCCCGGTAAGGCGCCAATATATGTACGTCGGTGACCACGAATTTCTGCTTCATCACGGATACCACCCAAGCTAAAACGTTCAAATTCACGATTTAAGGAGCGCGCTATAGATTTACCTAAAGATGTTTTACCAACGCCCGGAGGTCCGTAAAAACAAAGAATAGGAGCTTTCATATCCTTTTTAAGCTTAAGAACAGCAAGATATTCTATGATACGCTTTTTGACTTTTTCGAGACCATAGTGGTCTTCGTCAAGTACTTCTTTTGCGAATTTCAGATCTAGTTTATCATCGGAATATTCATCCCAAGGAAGATCTAATATCCATTCCACATAACTGTGAATGATTCCATAGTTTGGAGAAGCATTGGGCGTCATTTCCAATCTTCGAAGCTCTTTTTCAGCTTCTTCACGAGCATGATCAGGGAGTCTCTTTGCAGCTAATTTCTCTTTCAGCTTTTCAACTTCCTGATGTTCCGCATCTTCTCCCAACTCTTCCTGAATCGCCTTCATTTGCTGGCGCAGGTAAAATTCTCGTTGTTGATCGTCGATATCAGATTTAACCTTGGTTCGAATCTTTTCACTCATATCAAGTACTTGAACTTCCTGTTCCAGGAATTCCATTACTTTGTTGAGGTTATCCGAAAACTTCTGAATCTCTAAAAGCTGTTGTTTCTTATCAATATCTACATTCAGATTTGACGAGATAAAATTCAGCAAAAAAGTAGGGCTGTTTATATTATTAACAGCAATGGTTGCTTCCGATGGGATATTCGGAGAAAGATTTATAATCCTAGTTGCTGTCTCTTTTATGTTTCGTATAGAAGCGTCCAGCTCAACTCCCTGAATATCCATTTCTTTAGGGAATGGTTTGACTTTCGCTTTAAAAAAGGGAGCGCTTTGTGTGAACTCTTCTACTTCAAATCCTGATTTACCTTGAATGACAATACTTTTACTACCATCAGGCATTTTTATAAGCTTGATAATGCGAGCCATGGTTCCCACTTTGTGGAGATCTTTAGCATCCGGCTCTTCTATATCTTCTTCTTTTTGTGTAACAACACCAATAATTTTATCACCGGCATAAGCTTCCTTCACTAAAGCAAGTGAGCGATCTCTACCAACGGTTATAGGAACAACAACTCCCGGAAATAGAACGGTATTTTTGAGTGGTAGAATAGGAAGTTCATCAGGAATAACGGATTCTGTCAACTCTCGCTCTTCTTCTTCTGACATCAAAGGTATAGCCTGCTCAAAATCATCAAAACTCGCATCTGATTCATCGAAGCTATCAAAACTGTTAAATCGGTCTTTCATAAATAATATTTCAAAATTTCTTTTATTGGTATAGCCTTAGGCAAATACAAAGCCAAAGTTTGAGGTATTGCAAACCGTCATGCTTTTTTTATACATGACAGCATGCCAAGGCAAACTGTCAGTTATAGATGAAACTGTAAAACTGCTAAACCAGCACCGGATAAGTGCGTAGCGGTAGTGAATGATCGCGCTGAAACCAGCATGGCAAGTGATAAATCCCAAAACTTAGTTTCTATTGCAGTTCCAACATTGAACGAACCGGGCAGTCCGGGTGTAAATTGTAGTCCTCCTCGTAGTGGGAGGAAATTCAATGGTCGGAGTTCAGCGCCTAGTGAAGTAGTTAGTTTAGTGTTATTAAAAGCATTTTTAGAAATACCGATGCTCATATCACCCATAAGCTTTATTCTATTGAGTTCTAGTAAAACTCCTCCATTAAAAGAAGTAGGTAGTAGGGTTGAAAAGGAATTATCAGCAAACTCAGCATTGTTTTCAGCAAATGGGTTTCCATCTCCATATTGATCTACAAAATTCAAAAACTGTCCCGGTGCTCCAACAAAAGCTTGGTCTGCGGTGTTAGGAAAATTGGAAGCTACCGAAGATTGTTTAACCTCTTCGAGCATTGTGGTTTTGTCATTATAGTTGACGAAACCAATATCGTTGATCGAGAATGAGATTCTCAAAGACCGTTTTGTTAAATGCCGATCTGAATCGAGTGTGGATAGATCACTTCCAAAAGTTAATAAATAGGTTACACCTACATCTAAACCAACCCCAAAACCATGAATATTCATCAATTCATCTTTTAAAGGTTCCAGATTTTGAGTGGTTGCTTGATCGGCAGAGCTTCCGTTGAGATAGTCTAAAGTTGCCGCCGAAATATTACCCGCTGATTGATACTCAAAACTTTGAGATCTGTTAATATCTGTAGAGCTACTATTTTGTGTGTAGGAATTTTTCCAATCTGCATTTTGGTAGGGACCGGCAAGAATAAATTTAGGCGCAATACCTATCATAAACTTGTCTAACCTAGAACTTAATCCATTAAGGAGGCCGATAGATTCTGAGTATCCGAACGAAAATTCATGAAGTACTTGATATCTATGAATTAGATTTTGGTTGGAGAAAGTTCCTGTATTATCGATGACTTCTTGGTCAGAATACCAATTTCTTCCTGTTTCAAAAGTAGAGCCGACTCTTGTACGTGCTGCAAATGAATAAGCTTTATCATTTTTGCCCCACTTAACTCCAAATGCGGTTATCTCAAATCGGGATTGGTGCTCTGATGTTAACCTTTCTCTATTGTAGTGAGTGTCTATAATATCCATACGATCATTAGCAGTGATATTATATTGTCCGGCTGAATATTCGTTGAAATGATCGAAGTAATTATCTTTTTGAGTCCAAGGATTTTCAAAATTTAGGACGCCATTGAAAAATGTGCCTCCTGATAAAAATCCTAAATCAATTGTTCGACTTCTATCATTAATGAGAAGGTTTGCAGGATTATAGAAGTTGGCATTAAAATCCGTGATATATGTACTTCCGCCACCACCTAGTGCTAAATTCTTAGGTGTGAGTACAGGTTGCGCCAACGTAATAGGGGCACAAAAAAATCCCAATACAATAATTGAAATAAATTTATACATGTAATAAAGCCGTCCTTAACTAACCAATAACCTTAAGTGGTGCTGCTTTTAGCATCAACTTTTTTTGTCCTCTCGACTTGAAAAATACAACAACTTTGGTATCCATTCCTAATCCTGTTCTGCTGATGATCTTTCCGGGACCAAATTTAGCATGTTCAACAATAGCACCAACTTGAAAAGGATCTTCTCCTTCTTGAAGATCATATTCAATAGTACTCCCACTAGCCGATTTATAAGTCTTACCACTAACGGGGGTTTCCCAATCATATTCTATGGAAGTTGCACTCGTTGATTTTTTAGGTGAAGAAGACTCATCCAAAGAGAAACGATCTGCTTTTTGTGTAATAGAAGCGCCTGTTTCTGTCCTAACTACTCCGGCATCAACTTCATCTATAAAACGTGAACGAATTTGGCGTTGTTCTTCTCCAAATTTATAGCGGTTTCTGGCATGACTGAAAAATAGTCGTTCTTCTGCTCTGGTTATTGCTACATAAAACAATCGGCGTTCTTCTTCTATATCTACATCAAAGCCTGCACGAGCGCCAACAGGGAAGAGGTTTTCCTCTAATCCAACTACAAACACGGTTGGAAATTCCAATCCTTTTGAACCGTGAACTGTCATCAATGTGATTGCAGGTTTATTCTCATCAAACTTATCTGCATCAGTAATTAAACTTATTTCCTGTAAAAAAGCACTCAGTGATGGATTCGCATTCCCTTTTTCGTAATAGGCAATGGCATTCTGAAATTCGAGAATATTATCTCTTCTCATCATAGATTGCTGAGAATTTTCTTCAACCAAAGCACGTACATAACCTGATTGTTCAAGAATACTTCGGGTAGATTCGGTTAGCCCGATTCCGTTTTCCATTTCATTTCTGAGCCTGTTTATCATATCAACAAACTCACGAATTCGCACTTTAGCCGGTTTGTACACATCGGTGGATTCAACATCTTGAAGAATACTCCAAACCGATCTGCCTTCACTACGTGCTTTTTTCCTAAGATCCTGGATAGATTTATTTCCAATTCCACGAGAAGGTTCATTAATGATTCGAACTAAATTCGTTTCATCATTTGGATTGACGAGCAACGTCAAATATGCCAACACATCTTTAATCTCTTTTCGCTGATAGAAGGAGAGTCCGCCTACTAATTGATAAGCTAGGTCTCTTCGTCTTAATGCTTCTTCAAAAACTCTGGATTGGTAATTTGTGCGGTAAAGAATAGCGAAATCATTGTTGTTATATCCATGACGCATTTTTAGGTCGTAAATGTAACTAGCTACTCGATTGGCTTCATCCCGCTCATCATAATTGTCCAACAGAATAATTGGATCGCCATAATCCTGTTCTGTCCACAGTGTTTTATCTAGCTGCTTTGTGTTCTTTTTGATGATGGAGTCAGCACATTGCAAAATTGATTTCGTAGAACGGTAGTTTTGCTCCAGAGGGACTTTAGTGGCATTTTCATAATCCTCCTGAAAATTCAGAATATTGGCAATATCAGCTCCACGGAAAGAGTAAATACTTTGGGCATCATCACCTACAACACATAAGTTACCAAACTTGCTTGCCAGCATCTTAGTAACCTTATATTGTGCATGGTTTGTATCCTGATACTCATCGATCATGATATATTTAAACCTATTCTGATACGCTTCAAGTACCTCAGGAAATTGCTCAAAAAGCTCAATAGGTTTTACCAGAAGATCATCGAAATCCATGGCATTACTTTCTTTTAAACGAGTGCAGTAAACTTTATACACACGAGCGGTAATATCGTCAAGCGTACTTCCTACAAATCTATTTTGATACGTATCAGGTGCTATAAGCTGATTCTTGGCATCGCTTATTTTATTCCGAATGGTTTTCGGCTTGATCTCTTTGGGGTCAAAATTCAGCTCTTGGAGAATTTGTTTTATAACCGTTTCTGAATCGCTGGTATCATAAATAGTGAAGTCCTTTCCATAACCAATTTTATCTGCTTCAAATCTAAGAATCTTAGAAAAGATAGAGTGGAAGGTCCCCATCCAAAGTTTAGAAGCTTTGTCACCGATCAAACTTTTGATTCGATCTTTCATTTCACGAGCTGCTTTGTTCGTGAATGTAAGTGCTAAAATTTCGTTTGGAGCAGCTTTAAATTGCTGAAGGAGGTAGGCAATTCGAAAAGTAAGAACTCGTGTTTTTCCACTACCGGCACCGGCAATGATCAACAACGGACCATCAGAGTGGGTTACTGCTTTGCGTTGTTGTTCATTTAGACCTTTAAGAAAGTCTGGCTTTCCTTTAGGTTCTTCGGATTGTAGAGAAAATGTTTTCATGAATGAGAATTTAGCTCTCTTTTCGGTCGTCAATCAGAGCCTGCCTGAACGAAGACGTTTTGGCAAAGGCTGGCGAAAGTGATGAATCTTCAAAACTAAAATACGCATTAAGCATGATTGAAGATCTTTCGGATGACTATAATTTAAAATTGAATCAACGACATAATTTTTAAAAATCTAGCTAGTTGAATTTGAACTATTCAAAATCCTTGAGCTGTTCCTTTAGCTTTTCGAGATTAGCTTCACCATCTCGTTTTTTGTTACGTTCATTTTCAACAACGGCATCAGGAGCGTTATCAACAAAATTAGAGTTATTCAGCTTTCCATTTACACTTTTAAGGAAACCTTCTACTCGTTCCATTTCTTTTTTGATTCGCTCTATCTCTTTGTCTACATCCACCAAGCCAAACATTTGAACATAGATCTCATCATTACCAACTAATGCTGAAGCACAAGCTTTTGGCTTTTTAAGATCTTTGGCGATGAACAATGATTTGATGACTTGAAGTTTGCGAATGATCCATTCATTAGCTTCAATCTGTTCAGCATTATCAGATTTGATCAGAACTTCAATATCTTTTTTAGGAGAAACACCCATTTCTGAACGGATATTTCTAAGAGCAGAGATCATTTCCTGCATACTTTCAAAAAGTGCTACATCTTCTGTCGATACTTTATCAGCAGCATATTCTGGCCATTCTGAAATACAAAGAGCTTCTTCTGGTGTGCGATCTTGAATGTGCTGCCAAATTTCTTCACTGATAAAAGGCATGAAAGGGTGGAGGAGCTTCATGAGTTGCTCAAACATTCCTAGTGCCACATTTAGGCGTTCATTGTCAAATTTATCACCATAATTTGCAGGTTTGGCTAATTCGATATACCAATCACAGAAATCATCCCAAATAAGCGAATACACTTTCTTAAGCGCATCATTGAGTTTATATTTTTGGAAATCTTCTTCCACCTCTTTGATGGTTTGATGGATCTTCGACATCATCCATCGGTCTACCAAATTCTCAGTATCAATTTCTGTAGTAGGTGTGTATTCAACACCTTCTTCCATATTCATGGTTAAGAATCGGAAGGCATTCCATATCTTATTACTGAACTTACTTCCTTGTTCACAGATCTTTGAGTCGAAAGGAAGATCATTTCCTGCAGGTGTAGAAAACAACATTCCCATCCGAACGCCGTCTGCTCCGTATTGATTGATAAGCTCTAAAGGATCAGGTGAATTCCCCAAACTCTTACTCATCTTACGACCTTGCTTGTCGCGTACAATTCCCGTGTAATACACATTTTTGAATGGCAGTTCGCCACGATATTCGTAACCGGCAATGATCATTCGTGCTACCCAGAAAAACATAATTTCAGGAGCTGTAACTAGATCATTGGTAGGGTAGTAGTAGTCCACTTCCTCTTTTTCGTAGAATCCGTCGAATACTGAAATTGGCCATAACCAAGATGAGAACCATGTATCCAGAACATCCTCTTCTTGACGTAGATCGGCAGCAGATAAAGATTCGTTACCGGATTTCTGCTGAGCAGCTTTTACAGCTTCTTCAATGGTTTTAGCTACAACGAAATCGTCATCGCCTTCACCGTAATAATAAGCAGGAATTCTGTGTCCCCACCAAAGCTGGCGAGAAATACACCAGTCGCGAACATTTTCCATCCAATGACGGTACGTGTTCTTGAATTTCTCCGGATGAAACTGAATGTTGTCATTCATCACATTGTCAAGAGCAGGTTGGCTGAGTTCTTTCATAGCCACCCACCATTGGAGAGACAAACGAGGTTCGATCACCGCGTCTGTTCGTTCTGAATATCCAACTTTATTTCTGTAATCTTCGATCTCTACCAAATTCCCGGCTTCATCTAGGTCTTTAGATATTTGCTTGCGAACATCAAAACGATCCATACCAACGTATAGCTGACCTTCTTCACTCACAGTACCATCGGCATTCATCATGTTGATGGTTTCAAGGTTGTGGCGCTGACCAAGATCGTAATCATTCAAATCGTGAGCAGGAGTCACTTTCAAGCAACCTGTTCCAAACTCCATATCTACATAATCATCCAGAATGATAGGAATTTCACGATCAACTAAAGGTACAATTGCTTTCTTTCCATGAAGATGAGTGTAGCGTTCATCATCAGGATTAATACAAATAGCGGTGTCACCAAGAATAGTTTCAGGGCGAGTAGTAGCAATAGTCACGTACTCATCAGAATCTACGATCTTATAGCGAACATGATAGAGCTTAGAGTTTACTTCCTTGTGAATTACTTCTTCATCACTGAGGGCCGTTTTTGCAGCCGGATCCCAGTTGATCATTCGGGCGCCACGGTAGATCTTGTCTTTATTGAACAGATCAATAAAAGTATCAATTACACTTTCGGAATATTTGTCATCCATTGTGAAAGTAGTACGATCCCAATCACAACTAGCTCCCAATTTCTTGAGCTGTTCCAGAATGATACCACCATGTTCATGCGTCCATTCCCAGGCATGTTCCATGAACTCATCACGAGTTAGATCTTTTTTAGTAATACTTTTTTCGCGGAGTTTACGAACAACTTTTGCTTCGGTGGCGATGGAAGCGTGATCCGTTCCGGGAACCCAACAAGCATTAAAACCTTGCATTCTGGCTTTACGAACCAATACATCTTGAATCGTATTATTCAACATGTGTCCCATGTGCAACACACCCGTTACATTAGGAGGAGGGATTACAACGGTAAAGGGTTCTCTTTCGTCAGGAGTGGAATGGAAATAATTTTGCTCCATCCAATAGCTGTACCATTTGTCTTCAACTTGGGAAGGATCGTACTGTGCAGGAATTTCTTTTGGGGTCTTTGTCTCGCTCACTTCAGCTACTAATTAAGGAATTTCTCTTTTATAAAATTAGGTGACATAGTTTGAAGTTGCAGAGTGACATAGTTACAAAGTACTGTACACTTTGTAACTATGTCACCTACTCACTCAGTCACTTCTTCTACTTAACTCTTTTCAGTAATACACCAAAATGTCCGTCACAGCCATGCTTATGAGGGTAAGTTTGGTAAGCTTTACCATCTTCGATCAGAACTTCTTCCGGGACGAAATCTTCAAGCGGTTGTAGCTCAAAATTATCGTCCATTTTTTCAAGAAGCTTATGGATCTGTTCCATGTTCTCTTCTGGTTCCAGCGAACAAGTACTATACACTAAGCGGCCACCAAGTTTAACCATATTAGCTGCTTCTTCCAGCAATTGCTCTTGAAGTTCAACAGCATTTTTTAACCCTTGCTCGTCTCTTCTCCAACGGAGGTCAGCACGCTTGCTCAATACCCCTGTTCCTGTACAAGGAGCGTCTAATAAAACAGCATCAGCAAGAGGTAAAGATAATTCTAAAATATCACCACGACGAATCTTGATGTTTTCGGCACCAAAATTCAATGCATTTTCAGCAAGTAGTTCTAAACGATCGGCTGAAATATCTACAGAAAGAATATCACTTTTAGCTTCTGTAAGATCAGCGATCATAATTGACTTAGTACCAGGAGCAGCACATAAATCGTAAATCTTTTCATCGGGCTGAGGATCTAAAATGAAAGGAGCGAAACCTGCAGCTAGATCTTGTACATGGCATAATCCTTTAGCAAATAATCCTTTTTCAATGAAAGGTTGCACAGAATCTACTTTATAAAAATTCGGAAGCCAATCGCTTGCTTCAAAATCGATGCCCATTTTTTCCATGCGGAGCTCAAAATTCTCCGGCTTAGTACGAATAGTGTTAACTCGTACGTAATAATTTGGTCGGCTGTTATTTGCTTGATACAATTGGAAAGCTTCTCGTTCGCCGAAACGCTTATTCCATCGAGCTACTAACCACTCAGGATGAGAAAAAGTAGTAGCTACTAATTTCGTTCTGTCTTTGAAAGCAGGCTTAGGAAGTCCGTCTTCTTCACGTTGCATGTTTCTCAAGATCGCATTCACCAGATCGCCGGTTTTTGATCCCAGCATGTACTTAGCGATCTCAACTGCTTCGTTGATAGCAGCATAATCCGGAGTGCTGTCCATAAACAGCATGTCATAAATAGCGAGTCGAAGAATATTCTTTAACTCTGGTTTCATTTCTTCGATTCCAACAGAAGAGTAATGATCGATCAAGAAATCCAGATAACTTCTTTTACGAAGTATGTTTTGGACATACTCCCTAACCTGAGCTTTTTCACGAGTGTCCAGCTCGTTAGCAAATGAGTAGTCTAAGTTTTTTTCGCGGTCGAATTCAATTAAGATTTCAACGCTGACGGATCGTGCTGATAATTCGGGTTCCAAGATGCTCAGGATTTAAAAATTGATGTTAGGTGCGTATAAAAAAAGGTGAGCCAGCCACCTTGATTGCATAAATGCTTCAAATAAAACAAGCCGGTTTTTTGCCAGCTTGCAGAATCATTAAAGATAAAATATTAACAGGGGAGTTGCTAATAAGAAAAGCAGATTTTATAACTATAAATTATGAAAATTTTGAGGCTAGAAGTGAGAAGTGAGAAGTGAGAAGTGAGAAAGAATTTTTCTCTGTCATTTAATTTCGAACATCTTTCTTGAATCTTGAATCTTGAATCTTGAATATCATTCTTTTAATAAGAGAAGAATTTCCACTCACTATTTGTATCTTTGATCTATGTTTAAAATTCAAGACACCATTCTTAGTGAAGATATAGCAACCGCTAAATTTGCATGCGATCTGCCACGCTGTAAAGGGGCATGCTGTGTGGTAGGAGATGCCGGCGCACCGGTTGTAAAAGAGGAAATCCCGGTACTACATAAAGCTTATCGCCTGCTAAAAGATGAATTAAGACCTGAAGCTGTAGAAGTAGCTGATCGAGATGGCGTAGTTATAGGAAGTGAAAAAGCGGGCTATGAAATTGCTTGTGTTAATGAAGCTGAGTGCATTTTTGTAAAGTATGGTGAAAATGATGTTTCATATTGTGCCATCCAGAGTGCTTATTTTGAAGGTCGTTTTAATTGGGAAAAACCATTGAGTTGTCACCTATTTCCGGTTCGTTTAAAACGACTTGCTGATTTTGATTATGCTAATTTTGAATATGTAGAGAGTTTGTGTTCCGCAGCTTGTGATAAAGGAAATAAAGAAGGGGTATATCTATCTGATTTTATAGAGAAGCCGTTAATAAGACGATACGGCGAAGAGTGGTTTGAAGAATTTAGTGCAGCATGTAATTATATCAGGGAGAAAGAAGGAAAATAGAAATGCTGCGCAATCAACAAAATATCAATCAAAAGCAGCAGCTTGGTCAGCAGCAAAAACTGTCTCCACAGCAACTTCAGTTTATTAAGCTACTGCAACTTCCAACCATTGCCTTAGAGCAACGTATTAAGGAAGAGTTGGAGCTGAATCCGATCTTGGAAGAAGCTGAACAGGGAGAATTTCGGCAAGAGCGTATTGAAGTTGAAGATGAAAAACCAGTTTCACAGGAGAAAGAAGATGGACTGGAAACACTCGAGGAGCATGAAGTAGATTGGGATGAATACGATTCCAATACTGAATTTGAAGGTGAAAGCTATTCAACGCCAACTCATCCTGATATGCAAGAATGGCAAGATCTTCCGGACCCATATCACGCATCTTTATTGGAAGAATTAGAAGATCAGGTAAATTTATTAGACTTGACTGATGAAGAGCATTTGATTGCTGATCAGATCTTAGGTTCGTTGGATGAAGACGGATATTTCCGAAGAGAATTAGAGGCAGTGGCAGATAACATCGCGTTTAATCACAGCGTGTACATTGAGGTTGAGGATGTAGATCGGGTTAGAAAACAGATCCAGTTGTTAGATCCGATTGGGATTGCATCAACAAGTTTGCAAGATTGTTTATTGGTTCAGATAGAACAAACCACCAATGAAGTAGATGGCAGAGAGCTGGCAATTGATATCGTTAAAGATGCTTGGGAAGCTTTTGAAAAGAAGCATTTCAATAAACTATTGCAAAAGTTTGGTGTATCTGAAGAAGAGTTGAAAGATGCATTTGATGTGATAAAAGGCATGGATCCGCGTCCCGGAGCGGTAGGTACCGACATGGAAGAGTCTCAGAATTATATTGAGCCTGACTTTGAAGTGTATTGGAGAAACACCGATGAATCCGATCTGGATAAAGGGGAGTTTTTGATCAACCTGAATCAACGAAATACACCTTCGCTTAGGATCTCACCCGATTACAAGCAGATGTGGACAGACATCAAAGAGAAAAAAGAAAAGCCGGATCAACAAACACAGAATTTTATAAAAGGAAAGATCGATTCGGCAAATTGGTTTATTGAATCCATTAAGCAACGCCAAAATACGTTAATGAACGTGATGAAGACGATGGTGGCTTTGCAGGAAGATTTCTTCAAATACGGCGATAGTTTAAAGCCTATGATTTTAAAAGATATTGCTGAACGAATAGGAATGGATATATCTACCATTTCACGGGTGGTGAATGGGAAGTATGTTCAGACAAATTTTGGAGTTCATGAACTCAAGTATTTTTTCAATGAAGCTTTGGAAACCGATAGTGGAGAAGAGGTTTCAAATCGAGAGGTCAAAAATATTCTTCAAACCATTATCGATGAAGAAGACAAGAGAAAGCCATTGAGTGATCAAGAGTTAGCCAATCAGCTTAATGAGAAAGGATATAAAGTAGCACGCCGTACTGTGAGTAAATATCGGGAGCAATTGAATGAGCCGGTGGCTAGGTTGCGGAAGCAGATAGTTTGATAGACGATTTCTTATAAAGTTTTATGGTCATTCTTATAGATGTCAGATAATTCATTGACAAAATTCGGCCTTGGGATCAGAAACGGGAAAAGTGAGCAAGTTCAGAAGCGTAAGCAAGATGTCACTCAGGCTAGATTGTGAAAGTCTTGACATCAGAACGAAGACCTTTGACATCTTGTAGCGAATGAATAGCGAACTCCGGTTCTGATTCCTAGTCTTGACCTTTTGTTACTTTTGGGTCAAGCCAAAAGTAGGTAACCTTATGCTATATACTAAGTCTTTTTATAGCATTCAGTTCTTTAGCCCTTAGTACTTTTGTACTGCTATTTATCTCCATCAGCACAGGCGTCAGTACTAAAAACTCTCGTAAAAGATTCATGTATTCATATCACAGTCATTGTGAGGATACCTCCGAAGAATCATCTCATTTCATTACTGAGAAATAGAATCAGTGCAAGTGTAATTAACTCTTATTATTTAAGTATTTGCATCTATTTTTTAGATTTGTTTTATTAAGTGCATAAAATTCAAGGGGAAGGACATACATGATATGTTAGGTTTCAGGTTAACAATAATCTTAAACAAAGAGTTATGTATGACATTAAAAATGCAATACCGCTGTTAGAGAAAAACATAAGCAGCATACGAACGGTCTGTGAATGGGCTGAAACTATGGGCTATTCTGATCCTAAATATTTTGCAAGAGTTTTTAGAGGAGAGTTTGGAACAGGCACAAAAGAAGCCTTAGTTCAAGTTAGAATTAAGAGTTGGATTGAATATGTGAGAGAGAATCCCGAGCTGAAAAACTATTGCACAGCTCAAGAAATAGGGTTGAAAGACGAAGTCGCTTTAAATAAGTACCTCAAACAATACACAGGTAAAACACCGACACAATTAAAGAAAGAGATTGTTGAAGGGAAGCTCTCTGTAAATGAATGGTAAAAATGGGTAGTGTTTTTAGGTACGATTCTATCGTATAAAAAATAGATAACTAAAGAGTTTGAAACTATTTGCTCGATTATAAATTTTGTTCTCAGAAATTAAAACTAACAAATATGTGATGAATCGCTCTTTATCTATCTACTTCAAATGGATACTATCATTTATTTTTATATCCGCTGGAATATTGAAAATATTTAGCCCTGAAAATACAGGAGACATTCTCATTTTTCTTTTTGAGGTAGAGTACAATACATCACTTGCAATAGTTTATTCAATCGCAGCTATAGAGATACTGTTAGGTGCTAGTCTATTTTTTGGTATTAAAGAAAAGCTAACCAAAATGCTCATTCTTTTTACTTGTTCTCTTTTCTTATTTGTGGCAATACTAGGTTATACAAATGGATGGGAATTTGCTTGTGGATGCTTTGGAAGATTTAGCTTTGGAAGATTTGATATATCGATGGTTTTTAGAAATGCCCTTCTATTATCAATGTCTATTTGGATAATATTTGGTGAAAGCATTGCAAAAAATATGAACCCAAAAGGGTTGATAACGAACAATTAAATAGGAGTTAATTATGAATATTAAACATTATATAAATAAATTTGTAGCAATATTAGCATTAGCTACTCTTGTAAGTGGATTTCAGTTTAACAATGCTCAAGGAGCAATGGTGAATCTAGAATCAGCAGTAGGAATAGAGGAAGCATATGCTGGACCTTGTGGAAACAGAGGTTGTGATGGACAGCCTGTTTACTGTGATTCATACGTCGTCTTTGAAGTTGGAGGTGTTCAAGTGATAAGACACTGTAACGGCAAAAAAAGGGTGGAAATTGAGTAAATTTAATAAATTAATTCAACCTCAAGCTCTATTAGAGCTTGAGGTCTTAAATACAGAAATATGAAGTACGCATTATTTATTATTTCAGCATTAACATTATTTAGCATTCAATTCACAAGTGCACAAGAAAGAAACTATAAAGAAATAGGCTTAGAGTTGGTTGAAAAAATTAAGCTGTCTGATCATGAGATTTTTAGACCAAACTTACTTTCTTCAAATAAGAAGGGGGATGTTGTCTTTTTTGATTACGTGAAGTTTCAAATTGTACATTACAATAATGAAGAATCAGTAGTAAAATTTATGGGAGAAGGTAAAGGTAGAGGTCCTGAGGAATTTCAAATGGTAATGGACTTAAAAATCAATAATAATGGCGTAATATCAATAGCAGACAGAGAAAAAGGTAAAATTATTAGATGGTCTAAGTCAGGTAACTTTATAGAAGAGTATAAAACTAAAGAAAAATTTATGAGGCCTTCTAGAATAGCGGCTTGTGAAAATGAAAAGGAAATTTACATTTTGTCATCACAATATAGTCCCAAAGGAATTTTCCATTATATCGATATTGAAAATGAAGTAAATAATACAAGCTTTTTTAAAATTAAAGATGTAGACAAAAGATTGCCTTACTATACAGATGGAGAACTTGACTGTGATGAGGAGGGCAATTTATACTTCGCAAGTCGCTATGTAAATAGCATAAAAAAATACGACAAAACTGGAAATCTCATCTTTGATATTCCGGTTTATGGTTTTGAGCCAAATGAAAAAATCATGGAAAAGAAAGGGAGATTATTTTCTCCAGCAAAGGACGTTAGAAGAGCTTCAGGTGATATATATATGTTTGGAATCAATTTGTTAGTAGGGTTTTCAAATCATAAATATTCTGATTTAAAACTAATAGATGTATATAATCCTGTGAATGGAAAATATAGATTTTCGATTGATGTTCCTTTTAAGTTTCAAGAGTTTTCGCTTTCGGATAACAATATCTTTTTTATAAGTGAGGAATCAGATAATGAAATTTATTTATTAGTATATAGGTACGATAAAAGTTTTTTAAATAAATCGTGATTTGAGCAGTAATAATAATTATAAAAGCAAAGTTTAAAAGGAGATTTATCAGCTAAATTGAATCATTTTTTTAGTAACATGGAAATTCAAAAAATAGGCTGCTAATTGATGGGTGCAACTATGAGGGAAATGAAAGAGATTTTTGTTCATACGAGTTAATGAAATATTAAATAACTCTTAGGGTGTCTAAGTTAAAAATCTATATTTTTTTAGTTCTAGGTGTCACCTTTTTTTTAATACTTCTCAGTATAAAACCCTATAAAGTAATGACACAATCCATGGAAGAAGTGATTATGTCTGGAAAGACGGTCTTGACAATACGAGGATTTGGGTGGAGTAGTTTTAAGAAAGAAGATATAGTGGCATTTGAAATAAATCATAGCCCCGTGACTTTTGTAAAGCGAATAGTCGCTATTCCGAGAGATACATTGTGGATGGAAAGAGATTTTCTTTTAGTTAATGGAATTGAAATCCCACATGATCCAATATTTGAAATGATGATAGAAGAAGCCAATAGTACAGATTCAGTAGGCTTATTCTCAGCTCTTAACTATCGCAAATATATATTAAAAAGTTCAAGATTAGCGGACACTACATTAGCTGATAGTCTTACTTTTTCAAAAGAAGAAATAATAGTAGTTCCGGACAACCATTATTTTATGGTAGGTGATAACTATTATGAAAGCATGGACTCAAGGTTTTGGGGTTTTATTCCTAAGGAAAATATTAAGGGAAGAGTAGTTCTAGTTTTTTGAATTGAAACCTTTAAAGGATACCCTTCTTTAATTCAAGGCTTTCAATTAAAAAGAAAGAAAGCTACAAACCCACTCTAAGATTCCTTGTTTGACGAACCATCGGACTTTTAATCTTATCAACGAGTAATAATTAATTTCGATGGGAGGAGTTTGGAATCTTATTGACTTTTTGGTCACTTTTGGGTCAAGCCAAAAGTGTCAATGGATGGCTCAATCTAAATAAGAGACTCTGTATTTTTTTAAAATAAAAATTATCATCGTTTTCTAATTTCTAAAGCGATTCACCCAACTCGCTCGTCTTATAAAAAGAAAACTATTTCATTAGTAGGTTTCCAAAAACAAAGAAATTATATTATACTCCTAGTGTTTATTAATTAGTTGTATTATTTGCTTTTACGAAAGCCAAAATCTTAATCGTTTTGTAAATATAATTGAGGTAGAATAGATTTTATACTAGTTAGATACATGAAACATTTAGTGATTACACTATTAGGCTTATTTATAGTCACCTGCGACAAGAAAGAGGCAATAAATAATTTACCGGTTTCTACTAATCATATTGAAATTCGGGTTAATCCTCTTAATGCAAAAAATGTTGACATAAAGAGTTTAGTAAAAAATCATTCTTACCTGAAACTAGAAATTCCGGATAGTTTATACTTTAGCAGTATTGAGAAAATTATTTTTGACGATGGTAATATTTATATGTTGGATAAAAGTAATTTTCAGGATCAGATACTCAGTTTTGACTTAGAGGGGAATTTTAATTTTCACATCAATAGACCCGGTAGAGGGCCCGGTGAGTTTGAAACTATTTATGATTTTGATATAGAAGGAAAGTCTGTCTTAATATCTACTACAACGGGTTTGAAATTTTATGATAAACGTTCTGGTACTTATTTAAGAACTATTCTGAATTCGGAGAAAATACAAATTCAGAATTTTAAAATGATGGATACCAATATTCTTGTTGCAGAAGTTGGTCGTTTCAAGAGCAATATTTCCAAAAAACAATTAAGGGTTTTAAACCTAGAAAAAGGGGAGGTAATTCTTGAGGCTGTTCCATTTGAAACCCATGCCTTGAAAGGCAGTCATTCAAATAGGTATTTTTATAATTTCGGTGATTCTCTAAGTGTGACCCCAATATATGATCAAACAATTTTCAGAATATTTAAAGATACCTTAGGGGCTTATGTTAAACCGGCTTATGAAGTTAATTTTGGGGAATATTGGGTGCCAAGAGATATATTAGCCGCTTCCTATAAAGATAGAGGTACCTTCTTTAGCGAGATTGGGGATTATGTCAGTATATTCGAAGCATTTGAAACTGATAATAAAATGTATATCCATTACAAGTACTCAGGTGAGAATTATGCACTTCTTTATGACAAAAAAGATAAGGATTCGAAGAATCTAAAATTAATTTCAAACAATGAATTAGGTTGGTTTGGAGCTCCCGTAGCTACTTATAAAAATAGTATTGTTAATACAATCACTGTGCAAAAAGAAGCTGAGTATACCCCAAGAGGCAAGAAGGGAAGTTTTCAACAGTTTTTTTCATCACCTAACGAACAAAATACTTTGGTGCTACTTTTTATAGAGCTTGAATGAATTCTTGAATTCCAGCCTTCTAAACCCATTCACCCTAGTCGCTCGTCTTATAAAAAGAAAACTATTTCATTAGTAGGTTTCCAAAAACAAAGAAATTATACTATACTCCTAAGTGTTTATTAATTAATCATCTCGTTTGCTCTTAAGAAAGCCTATAGCTTCTATTATTTTAGTAATGGCGGTACTCATTTTTGGTGGGATTACCCTTTCACGACTTTCTATCGAGCTGCTTCCAAATGTAAATCCCCCCACACTTTTGATCAGTACCGAATACAAAGGTGCACCGGCTGCGGATGTGGAATATAGAATCAACGAGCGATTGGAAGGAACCTTAGGCTCGGTTCGGGGAGTACAAGAAACACGAAGTCTATCACGCCAAGGACAAAGTCTCATATTTCTCACCTTTAAATGGGGAACAGATATGGATCTGGCTTTTCTGAATGTGAGAGAAAAGCTTGACCAAGCCCGACCATTATTACCACAAAATGCAGAGAGACCTCAATTGGTTTATTCATCTGCTTCCGATGAACCTATAGCAACTATTGCAGTCACACTGAAAGACGCATCCAACCAAGATTTTGGAAACCGATTGGCAACCAAAAGATGGGCTGACCAGGTATTTACTCGGCGGTTAGAACAGCAAGATGGAATTGCTCAAGCATTATTAGTAGGTGAGGTTGAACCCGAAGTTCAGATCAACTACGATTCAAAATTACTTGATCGATATGGTCTTACACTTACCCAAGTTCAGCAAACCATTAGTAACGCCAATGTGTTTTCATCTACTGGAGAATTACGAGATGGATGGTATCGCTACGCTATCAAGATTCAAAGTAGAATAGAGACTATTGAAGACATTGAGTCTATCCCGGTTATTTCATTGGCAAATGGACGTGTACTTACATTAGCTGAAATTGCCGATGTCGAAATCAGAGAAGCAGATCCATCTTCTTTCGCCCTTTTAAACAATGAAGAAGTGTTAAATGTATTGGTAAAAAAAGAGTATGGAGCCAATACAGTTACCGTTTTCGAAACCCTTAAAAATGCGATTGATGAGATAATAGCTCAAAATCCTGAATTTGATATCGGGGTAATTCGAGAAGATGCCACGTATATAGAAAACTCCATTTCAAATTTGTTGCAAACGCTTATCATAGGTGGTTTTCTAGCATTTATAGTTTTGTTTCTATTTCTAGATGATGTTCGAAGTCCGTTTACGATTGGGGTCTCAATTCCTGTAAGTGTTTTCCTCACTTTCGTAATCATGTACTTATTCGACATTCAGTTGAATATCATTTCTTTAAGTGGACTCACACTGGGAATTGGGCTATTGTTGGATAATTCTATTGTTGTGTTGGAGAACATCAATCGGTATAAAAAAAAGGGCTTAGATAAATACGAAGCGGCTACTAAAGGAACCAAAGAAATTGCTTTGGCAGTAACGGCTTCTACTTTTACGACTATTTCTGTATTTCTACCTCTAATTTTTCTTGGAGGATTTGAAGGTGCTTTCTTTCGAGATCTGGCAGCTACACTTTCTATCAGTTTAGTTTCTTCGCTATTGGTTGCCTTGGTAATTCTGCCGGTTTTTGTAGTTCAGTTCAGCGGGAAAGGAAGTGGAGGATTTTTAACGAAGGTTTCGGATGGATTAGATCGAATTATTGAAAGGTACGAACTCAGTTTATCCAGGTTCATCAACAAATCAATGATCCCGTTACTTTTCACAATGGGAATTGCAGCACTAGCTGTATATATATTTATGATCGTTCCTAAGAATGCACTACCGGAAGGAGAACCAGAGCGGGTTGAATATTTGGTTACTATGCCTGGGAATACATCTATCCGTTCAGCAAAGGAGGCTTCAGTTACACTTACGAGTTTTATAAAGCGAGAGACTCAGAATAACGACATTTTATCTATTGGTGGATATACTGATAATACGAGTCTAAGTTCAATTCAGGATGAAGGTCTTAATAAGTTTAAGATCACAGTACCGGTTGCAAGTTGGGATGAAGCAGATAAAGTAGAACAACTTTTCACTAGGTTTCAGGATGTGTATCAGAACTGGAAGTTTACTCAACAAGGCGATTCCAGAATAGGTGGGAGCAGTTCTTCCGTAGAAGCTCCTGTGCAATTCAGTATTGTAGGCATTGACCGTAATTTCAGCAAAAGGATAGGGGCTGCTTTAAATGAGCATTTGAATCGTAGTTTTGACGAAGTGACATTATCGGAAAAATTCCCACAAACGGTGGAAGCTTATCAGCTTCAATTACGTAATGATCGCTTGTTATTTTTTGAAATTTCAGAAAGAGATGTGATCGCTTATCTGGAATCCTTAACAAGAGGAATGTACGTAACGGATTGGAATCGTCAGGATGAGCAAATTGCTATTCGTTTATTGGGGATAGGTGAAAGTATTACAGACCCATCAGAAATCAGCCTCGACATAAAGAATAAAGTAATTCCGCTTTCTGAGATAGCTCATATCAACATAGTGGATGAAGCCGAGCAAATTGAACGATTGGAGCAATCTGCTATATTAACTTATAATTCTGATTTCACTTTTGTGGATTGGTGGTGGCAAGGTGATGAGATCAACAATCAGATTAATAATTTTATGCAACAAACCGGCCATGAGGTCAAAATTGGAGGCACAGCACTACAACTTATTAATTTGCTGAAAGAGCTAGGAATGCTCTTGTCTATAAGTGTTCTCCTCATCTATCTGATTCTTGCGATACAGTATGAAAACCTGAAGTATCCGTTTATTATAATTCTCGCCATTCCTTTTGCCTGGATAGGGTCGGTATTCGCTCTGTATTTAGGAGGCGTGAGTTTAAATGCTCTGTCTTTTATGGGGATATTGATCTTGACCGGAATTGCGGTAAATGACTCCATTTTGAAGGTGGATTTCATGCGGCGTTATTACGAAGAAACCGGGAATTTAGAAGAAGCAGTTAAGGAAGCTGGTAAAAATAGATTTCGTCCTGTTGTAATGACAAGCTTAACAACGATCTTAGGTTTGATCCCGATGTTGATACCTTTTGGTGACGGTTACGTGCTTCGACAGTCTTTAGCTATTGCATTGATGGGAGGAATGTTTACAAGTACACTACTTACTCTGTATTTAATTCCGATGGTTTTTAACTGGATTGAGAGGAGGAAATTAAGAATTAGGAATAAGTGAATAACCAATAACCAACATCGAACATCCAAGTAAACGAGCAAGGACTTTAGTCCGCAGTAGCAATAGAGAAATTAGTAGTAAGAAAGTTAATTAGTGTAGAATTTATTTAAGTAAACAAGCGAGGATTTCAATCCGAAGCGTTATATAAAAGATTAAGAATTGGTGAATTAGCAATACAGGCAATGACATGAAAAATATAGTTAGATATTCGATTTTAGTTATGATGCTGGGAGCAGTGATAACATCCTGTAAAGGGAAAGAAGAAGAGGTGGAAAGTCCCGATTTGGATAGCATAGAAATTCTCCCGGAAGTGGTTTTTACCGTGGCAGATAACGAGCCTCTTCGGTATTACATTGAAAGTAGAGGAGTAGTAGAACCCGATAAAAAAATATTGATAACGCCACGAATCGGTGGTTTTGTAGAAACACATAATGTTGTTGACGGTAAGTCACTGTCAAAAGGTGATATAATACTTCAGTTTGATAAACAGGAATGGGAGTTTAGAAAAAATGATGCCCAGAATAAGTACTTGAAAGCTAAAAACGAGTATGAAACGGAATTGAGGTTAAGAGGAGAAATAAATTCAGATACCAATGAAAACGCATTGATGAAAATAAATACCGGTTTATCTGAAGCGGAACTCAACTATGAAAGGGCAAAGCTTGATTTGAGTTACACTACAATTAAAGCTCCTTTTTCCGGATATATCTCTACGAAAAAAGTTATTTCGGATGGAGCGTATGTTGGTGCAGGAAGGGAGTTAGGAAGTTTTGTAAATACTAATACTGTTAAGATCCGTTTTGATGTGCTGGAAAAAGAAATCGTTCAACTCAAAGAAAATATGGAAGTTGAATTGACAGGTCCGGCCAATGAAAATTATACAGGAAAAATTGTGGCAATTTCACCTGAAATAGATCAAGAATCAAAAACAGGTCAGGCTATTGTTGAAGTTCGAAATCCTGATGGAGCCCTGAAAACAGGCATGACTGTAGAAGGCAGGATCTTTGTACGAAGTGCTACATCAAAAGTGAGAATGCCTCGTGAAAGTTTGTTAGCTAGAGATGGCAGAACGTTGGTTTTTAAGCTGAATAATAACGAAGTAGAGTGGATCTATGTAACACCACAAGAAATGAATACAAAGTGGGTATTGATCGATCATGAAGAAATCAATCCTGGTGATACCTTAGCTGTTGATAAGCATTTCAGCATCAGCCATCAGCAGAAAGTTATTCCATTGATGGCAAACTAATGACCTATGCGGGAACTGCTTCGGCGTAAATATCTTATTTCTTTTTTCTATCTGATCGTCTGTATTGTCGGACTTTCTACATGGGTGAATATTCCCGTAGAAAATGCGCCGGAGCTAAACCTTCCAAGAATCACCGTTTTTTATAGTTGGGGAAATACAGCTCCTGAAATTGTGGAGCAAGAGATTACCAGAAAAGTGGAAAGCGCTGCTAACAATCTGCGTGATGTAAAAGAAGTGAGGTCGATCACCCAATCAGGCAGATCTCGTGTTACTATAACATTCAATAAAAATGCTCCGGTCGAATTTAGATCACTGGAACTTCGTGAACAATTGTTTTCGGTAGAACAGGTGTTGCCCGAAAGTGTAAGTCCTGCTCAGATCTCACGAAGTGTACCCGAAGAACTGGAAGATCAGCAAACCTTTATTGTGTACACATTAAGTGGAGATCTGCCCGGGAAAGCGCTTCTTGAATATGCACGTCAGTCTATCAAAACTAAACTGCTGGGTATAGAAGGTATTTCGAGTGTGGATTTGGAAGGCGTGGATGACCCTGCTTTAATTATTCAGTTCGATCGTTTAGCCATTGAAAAGTATAATTTATCGGCAACAGCTATATCAGCAGAAATTAGAGAAAGGCTAAGCTGGAGAACATCCGGTTTTATGGATTCAGGTAGTTCTAGGTTGAGTTTGATTTTACCACCTGATTTCAAAAACACCACTGATGTTTCAAACTTGAAAATATCTATACCGGGTTCTATTCGTCAACTTAGGTTAAGTGATGTCGCCACCGTTTCAGTTAGTGATTATCCATCGAAAAGCATCCGTAGAGTAAATGGTAGTACGGCGCTCACCATACGGTTAAATAAAGAACCGGGTGCAGATGCAATGGGGTTAGCGGAACTCTCTTTAGCCGAAATGGATAGAATTAAAGAGGTATTGCCTTTAGGAATGACCATTCGTTTACAACTTGATTCTACCGAAGAACTTAGAGAACAATTTGATCAACTGGCAAACCAAGCGATATTTAGTGGGCTGTTAGTTTTTATAGTGGTTCTTTTATTTATACGTGAAGTTCGTGCACCCATCGTAATCGTAGGAAGTATTCTGTTTTCCGTGTTATTGAGTATTACGATCCTATTTCTGTTTGATTACACATTAAATGTGATCACGCTTGCTGGACTAACTATTGCACTGGGTATGCTCATTGATAATGCTGTAGTAGTGTTTGAACAGATCAATCCAGGTCTTCCTAAAGATCGAACTCAAAGAATTGATCATGTACGAAGAGAGTTGCCAAATTCTTTTGTCCCGGTATTGGGAAGTACATTTACAACGGTGGGGATTTTTATTCCATTATTATTTGCGCTTGAGGAACTTCGGTTGTTTTTACTTCCGCTTGCGGTGGCACTAACCATTACGCTAATCAGTTCGGTAATCATAGCTTTTACTTGGATTCCTTATGCACTTATTTGGTTAACGCCAGATTCAAAAAATAAACAGGCTAAGAAGAGAAAAAGGAAAAAACTGAGTAGCGCTTTAAAGAGACTCATATTTAAATCCATCTTATTCAGAAATAAGCTAAGATGGGGATTGGCATTAGCGCTGATCTTAGTGATCGGGATTCCACTATTTGTGATAGAAACCCCCGAGGATTGGGAAGAAACGTCTTGGCCGGAATTTACACAAATCTACTTTGACAACAGAGATGATATTGATCCATTAGTAGGTGGCTTGACGTATAAGTTCAGTAAGGAAACGTATTTTGGAAGTCCGTGGGGAGGAAACGCGGAGCAGGTTATACGAGTTTATATACGAAGTCCTCAGGGGACTCCACTATCTGAAATTGATAAAGTTGTTAAGAATTATGAGGATATTGCAAAACCATACGAAGATGCGTTTTCATATTACGAAGCCCAATTATCGGAAGATTTTGGTGCGTATATAAATTTCTCTGTTAAGAATGAGTATTTAAGTGAAACTGATCCGTATTGGTTTTTAGGAGAAGCAGTCTATTTAGCTTCACAAATTGGTAATTTCTCTACGTCAGTTTCAGGATTAGGTCAGAATCATAGTACTGGTTTTGGAGGCAGTTCATCCTCACAAAGAATTACGCTTACAGGATATGCATATAATGAACTTTATGATTTGGCGCGAGAGATACAGCGTAGATTAGAGAAAAATAGAAGAGTTCGTGAAGTAGATGTAAATAATAGTTCTTATTACAGCAGAGACGATTTCTATCAGTATAACTTAGAACTGAATGATAAAAAGATGCTGGCAAGTGGTCTTAATCGGCGAGAAGTTTTAAATGCATTAGCTATGGATATAAATCCGGAAAACTCGCTAGGGAAAGTAGAGTTTGAAGGGCAAGAAATGTATTTAATAGGACGAACAGAGAATTCGCGACTATATGAAGAAGATCTGATGGAAACGATGAGAAGAGGAGGGACTTCCAATTTCGATCTGGAAGCATATGGGACTATCAAAAAAGAAAAAGCATTGACAGAGATCCGAAGAGTAGATCAATCCTATGAGCGTGTAGTTACCTTTAATTTTTTAGGGAACTACAGAATGGCTCAAGATTTCACTAAAAGTATGTTGGAAGAAGTTCCTGTACCTGTAGGAGCAAAAATTAAGTACGGATATTCAAGCTTCAGTTTTGATAATGATGAGCAGACAAAAAATTTATGGCTGGTAGCTTTGTTGAGTATACTCAGCGTATGGATGATCGTATCAGCGCTTTTAGAAAGCTGGACAGGACCGTTGTTTGTGATTCTAACTATTCCATTCAGTGGCATTGGAATTATGTTAGGAACCTTAGCCAACGATCTTAGCTTTGATAGAGGTGCTATTGCAGGGGCACTGTTATGTGTAGGTGTAGTAGTAAATAACGCCATCTTACTTATTCATCAGCGAAAAATTGAACGAGCAAATGGAATTGGTGGAGTGCGAGCCTGGTACAACGTATTCCGCCAAAAAATGCGTCCTATTCTAATAACTACCACCACTACTGTTATGGGCTTACTACCTATGGTGATTTATGGAACCGATGAGTTTTGGCAAAATTTAGCGATCGTCGTTATCTGGGGATTGTTATTCAGTACAGCACTTCTGTTTCTGTTTTCAGGACTTTGGGATAGGAAGTTGATCACTGATTGAATGTTTTTTAGATATTCGATGATGAGTATATCAGCGAAAATCAGTTCTAAATCAAAAAATCAGTGATCCTAAACCGAGATAACCAATTCCAGTATATCCCATAGAGTATCAAAAGGAAGAAGAAAGGAAAGGAACAATATAGTTATAAGGGAGTGAAGCACAATTGTTTTAATGAGGTAAGCATTACGATTCATCCCTAATCTTTTTGAAGCTCCAAGCGCTGTTATATTGAAGCTAGAGAACCATATCAACAGATAAAGAACCGATAGAATTACAATGAAAGTGGAGCTCCATTCAGCAAAATAAGCAGTTACCATTAAGGTGACTATGATAAAATCGAGATGGAATATCCAGGTAAATAGATTCAATGCTTGGTTGAAATGAGTCATCTCTTTATTAGGGAAATAAAGCCAAAGTATAGCTATGAGCTCAATCGCAAGAATAAGAACGCCGGTTAATACAAAAAGGGAGAAATAATTTTGTCCCATTATACCTAGGTAAGGCAGTTGAAAATAAAGTGCTTCCAATCCAACGGGACTAATAAAAATTTTGGCAAGAATGTAAGTTACCAATCCACCAAAAAGAGCATGTTGAAACAGTAGAAAAATAGCACTAGCTGATGAGCGCTCTCTGTAACTCATAATATCGTCTACAAAGAAGCGATGAGAGGTAAAGTAACGAGGAATAGTTTCTAGGTAGGTCGGGTTGGTGGCTACATTAACCGCTAGACTTCCCCAAAGTAATATCAATATGAGAATTGACCAGTGGACAAGCGGCCGTTCTTTCGGGGTTTTTGGAAGGGGAATGATATCAGGAGTAATGCCACTTTCAGCTAAAAAAGAATCCTTAAAATCAGGGAACTCATTAAACACTGTAGTAAGCCAATTGCTATCTACAATAATAGAGCCACGTGTTAATAGTTTCTGCTTGAAGGAATAGATAGAAGAAGAAGAGGTGTTTTCCGGATCTAAGAAAACCGCAGTATCTATAAACTCACTAACAGTACCAGAGGCTTTTAATGAGTCAGCTTGGATAGCATAAAGATTCACTCCACCACCACTAAAGTCGTCAGGGTTGTAGCTATGAGAAAAAGCAATAATTCCCTTAAATGTGGAAGAAGAATCATAAAGTGTTGATCGTTGCTCAATAGATTCTCTTAAAGAAAGGGAATCTGCCTGAAACTGCATTTTTGTAAGAAACTTATTGTCTAGTCGTAGAAGAAATGGAATTTGAGCTGAATCAAGCAAAGAAGCTTGTTCAACAGTTAGTGATTGATCAACAATGAGGAACGAAATGTGGTGATCTTTATAGAAATCAAGTTCTCGTTCAAACTCAGTTAAATTTGCAGGGATATCCCAATCAACTCCGACTTTTTCTTGAGCAATGGATAAAGTAAGTCCTGCAAAAGTAAATAATGCGCAAAATGCCCACCGCAAAAGATATGTTCTGCGGCTTCTCACTTAGGCTTCTACAGCTACTCCAAAGAATTCAGCAATGCTACTTTTCTTGATCGGGTCAGCGATTAATGTTGCAGAAGTACAGTCTGTAACTTCAACTTCAACATAATCACCCGGTTCAAAATCACGACGATCAAAAACACAGATCTTGTTGGTGTCAGTACGACCGCTCATCTGTTCTTCAGACTTTTTACTAGTTCCTTCAACAAGCACAAGATGACGTTTACCTATTTCTTCTTTGTTCCTTTCACCTTGAATATTCATTTGCTGAGTAATGATCTCAGAAAGACGACGCTTCTTTTCTTTTTCAGGCACATCATCTTCATACTTACGGTGAGCGAGTGTACGCTCTCTTTCAGAGTAAGCAAACATGTAAGCCAAATCATAACCAACCTCTTTCATTAAGCTCATTGTTTGCTGATGCTCTTCTTCTGTTTCATGACAGAAACCTGCAATGATATCAGTTGAAAAAGAAACACCCGGAATAATGGCTCTCATCTGGTCGATGAGTTCTAAATACTGCTCACGAGTATATGGTCGGCGCATTCTTTCTAACATAGAATCACTTCCGGCTTGGGCAGGTATGTGAATATAATTACATAAATTCGGTTGCTCAGCGATGATGTGGAGCAACTCGATCGGGAAATCCTTAGGGTGTGGAGACGAAAATCTGAATCTGATTTCCGGATTAACCTGACTACAAGCCAACATCAATTTAGCGAAAGAATTTTCTCCGTCTTGGTATGAGTTAACATTTTGTCCAAGAAGTGTGATCTCTTTAATTCCCTCATCACTAAGCTGGCGAACTTCTTTTAAAATACTTTCCATCGGCCGACTTCTTTCACGTCCACGAGTAAAAGGCACAACACAGAAGGCACACATGTTATCACAACCACGCATAATAGACACAAACGCTGATACGCCATTACCAACTGTTCTGACAGGGGTAATGTCGGCATACGTTTCTTCTAAAGAGAGAAGTACATTTACGGCCTTTCTACCGTCATCAACTTCAGCAAGCAAACGAGGTATGTCTCTGTATGCATCAGGACCAACTACAATATCAACTAAGTGCTCTTGTTCAAGTATACGATCCTTAATACGCTCGGCCATACAACCAAGCACACCTACAGTAAGTTCTTTATTCGATTTTTTGATCTTACGAAGTTCTTTTAGTCGATTCCAAACTTTGGTTTCGGCATTTTCTCGGATGGAGCAGGTGTTTACTAAAACAACATCAGCACTCTCCGGAGTTTCTGCTAACTGCATACCATCTTCGATCAAAATTGAATTCACGACTTCTGAATCTGCAAAATTCATTTGGCAGCCGTAGGTCTCAATAAAAAATTTCTTATTACTCACTGTTATTCTTTTTTCTAACTAAAAATTTTATTTAGGCCAAGTATCCGGGTTGTCTCTCCAACTCGATAGAAGGTCAAGATCATCACCTGTAACAATTCCTTTCTCTATTGCCACATTGATCAACGTTTTGTAGTCGGTTAAGCTGTAAATTGGAACATTGATCTCTTTGAAGCGCTCATCTGCTTTAGCGAAGCCATAGGTGAATATTGATAATACAGCTTCAACTTTTGCTCCCACAAATTGAAGTGCTTCTAACACTGAAATTGCAGAACCGCCGGTCGAAACTAGATCTTCGATGACCAAGGTTGTTTGACCTTTATCCACACCGCCTTCAATTTGATTACCCATTCCATGAGCTTTTGCTTTAGAGCGCACATAAGCCATTGGCTTGTCTAGTGCTTCAGCAACCCAAGCTGCGTGAGGAATTCCTGCCGTAGCAGTTCCCGTAATAACTTCAGTTGATGAGAATTCTCGTTCAATAAAAGCAGTGAAATGTTGTGCTATTTTCTTTCGTATAGCGGGATGTCTCAATGTTAACCTATTATCACAATAAATAGGCGAATTCCATCCTGAAGACCAAGTAAAAGGGTCTTGTGGTCTTAGTATCACTGCATTAATATCTAATAAGTCTGCCGCTAGTTCGCGTGCAAACGCTTCGTCAATAATCATAAATGTCTGTATTCTTGTGTTTGTCTCAACGGGGAGTGAGAAAGTCGGTTATAATTATAACCAAAAGAAAATAAGAGTTTTTAAGCAGATAAGCGCATAGAATCCTGCAAGTAAATCATCAAGTAAAATTCCGGTTCCGCCATCGTATTTTTGAAGCTTATTGATGCCTAGTGGCTTTAAAATGTCGAAGAACCTAAATAACAGGAATCCCGAAATAATTAAAATAGCATCGATTTTTAAATCACCGACCAAAGAAAACCCTAAAAATGTGAGCGATAGACCAGCCCATTCGTCCATTACTAGTTTTCCAGGGTCTTCTCCCCAAGCTTCTTCACAGGCGGGGGTAACCCAATAAGTAAGCAGTGAACAAAGAACAGTAAAGGTAATCAGCAGAAATATGTTACCTGCTGTGATAAGAAAGTAGATTGGCAATAAGGCTAATATACTGCCCCATGTTCCAGGGGCAAAGGGGATAAGTCCGGAGCCAAATCCAGAGCCAATAAAAAGTTTCAGCGATTTCATGATGAGGCTGAACTGCGGAATAATTTCTTATTGGTGAAAATATATTCTAGACCTGAATACACAGTTACAAATGTCACAAACATCATAACCCAAAACATAACGCCCGTAGAAAGGATAACTTCAGCCCAATGTGCAATAAAGTTTTCAGTTCCTTCAAAAACTCCTAATAACAAAGCTACGTAGAGAAATGTAAGTTGAATGGTAGTTTTAGTTTTCGCAAGATTTCTAGTTTTCATTTGCATGTTCTTCTTATTGGCATAAACTCGCAAACTAGTCATAAAAACATCTCTGACAATAATCAGCGCTACAGCCCACCAAGGAAATTGCGATTCATCTATAAATGGCAGCACAATAAAAGCACTAAAAGTGAGTACCTTGTCGGCAAGGGGATCAAGGAAAACCCCTAACGAAGTTTCAATTTGATACTTTCTGGCGTAGTGTCCATCAAAGTAATCTGTGATAGCAGCTATCGTAAAAACTAAAATACTAAGCAGTCCCCAAACAAGCCCTCCTTGCAGGTATAGGTATAAAAATACCGGTGCAAGAACGATGCGAAGTGAGCTGAGAATGTTCGGTAAACTTTTCATTTTTCGAAGATAGGAAATTGAAAGGAGATAATGACATGAAAACTAGCTTTTGGGCAAAGGAATTAAGAATTTTAACGTTATGAAAGTTCAGATCATCTCAATCGGCAATGAACTCCTTATTGGAGACACCATAAACACCAACGCATCCTGGATGGGCGAGTTTATGACCAGTCTCGGTTTTGAAGTTACCGAGGTTCATACAATTTCCGATGAGCTAGAGCTGATAAAATCGACTATTACGCGCTCAATGGAAGTCTCTGATGTAGTTTTATGTACAGGCGGCTTGGGCCCCACACATGACGACATTACAAAAGCTGCGCTAGCTGAACTTTTTAACATGTCTATGAAATCGGATGAGTCTGTGCTTGAGCATATTAAAAAACTATTCGAAAGCAGAAATATTCCATTCTCAAAATCGAATCACGCGCAAGCTGAGGTCCCGGAAAATTGCGAGGTCTTATTTAACAAAATGGGTACGGCTCCGGGAATGTGGTTTCACGAAAACGATTGTTATTTAGCCTGTATGCCGGGGGTTCCATTCGAAATGAAATACCTGATGAAGAATCCCATTGCTGAAAAACTCAGAGAGGTTTTTGGTGATGTGGGCTTTTTGTATTCCAGATATTTAAAAACGGTTGGAATAGGAGAAAGTACACTCAGTGATACAGTTATAGGTGATCTATCTGATTTTTTTGTGGAAGGAGTGAGTTTGGCTTTTCTCCCAATGGCTGGTGGTGTGACTCTTCGATTAAATGGAAAAGGTTCCACAAAACAGGAGGCAAGAGACTCTGTTAATAAATTAGCTAACCATATTTATGATAAAGCTTCCACGTATATCATCGGTGAAGGAAAATATTTTACCGTTTCAGAATCGGTAGGAGAAGTTCTTAAAGCTCAGAACAAAACAATTGCCACTGCGGAAAGTTGTACAGGGGGAATGATCGCAAACGAGCTAACAAATATCGCAGGAAGTAGTGCCTACGTATTGGGTGGAATTGTCTCTTATTCCAATGAGGTAAAGATTAGGCAATTGGGAGTTTTGGAGCTTGATCTGGAAAAGGTAGGAGCCGTTAGCAAAGAAGTTGCGTTGCAAATGGCTAAAGGCGTTGCCGAGAAATTAGGATCAGAAATAGGTATATCGACAACTGGAGTTGCCGGACCGGGTGGAGGGTCGGAGGATAAACCGGTTGGTACGGTTTGGATAGGATATTGGAGCAAAGATGAGCATTTTGCAGTTAAAGCATTATTCACCAAAGACCGGTTGTTAAACAAAGAAAGAAGCATGAGAATGGCATTAGAAATTACTCGAAGAGTTCTAAATGGGATTGAGGAAATGCCGTATAATTTGGAGAAACAATACCGTTGAGAGTTCTTCTTTGTATCAATATCATAGCTTTAATGGCCACTATAAATGTATTTGGTCAGGTTTCGGATTCTACTAAAACTGACTCTGTTCAGGTTACTCCGGAAGAAGTAGTCACCAAGAATGACAGTGTGCTTTCTTCTCAAAAGGAGGAAGTGGTTATAAAAGTGGTGAAACCTTGGAAAAGTAGAAGCCCATTTCTTGCTAAAACAGTAACTAACGATAGTTTATTGAGATGGAATATTTATCCTAACTGGGGAGATTTCCGCGCTTATAGAAGTGATGTGATCTCATATCGACAAGGCACTATTGGCAGGACTGATGCTTTTAATATTTCCGGATACGATCAATATGAACAGAACTTATGGCTTGATGATGTCTCGTTGAATGATCCGGTTACAGGATTAATTAATTACAATTATGTGCCTCATCATAAAATTGGGAACGTTCAGGAAACCTACCGAGGCAGTCTTGATTCGTATGTAAATATCAGGGACTATTATATAACTGAGCCTATCAGCTATCTTAACTTTGATGAAGCTTCTAACGATTATCGTAATCTTGAGTTTTTTGTAGCACAGAATACAGCCCCGGGAACTAATATCGAACTCTCTTATTGGGATAGAAGAGATGGCGGTTTTTACCCGAATAATAATGCAGAAGGGAGTCAGATCTTGGCAAGAGTTTATCATCATCTTGGAGATAGATATCAGATCCAGGGGATGATCATGAGAAATGTATTCAATAACGATGAGTCAGGTGGATATGTAATAAATGAACCTGCAACATTTAGTTTTGGTGAATTCACCTCTACTCCGAGAAGTAGTTCGGGTAATTCTGAAATATTACGAAATGATATGAAAGTTGGTCTTTACCAAAGGGCAGACACAACACAACCTGAAACAGCAGGTCTTATCTTTTCTCGTACAAAAAATGATAGAGTTCTGCGCATAAATGCTGACACTTTAGATAGAGAGTTAGTTGGGTATAGTGTGCGAGCATTTCGAAATTTTGAAACAAAGATCCTATCCATAAAAACAAAAGTGGATGCTGATTATATAAACCAGAAATCAGGTTCAACTTTAGGAGTTGGTAATTGGTTGACCATGACCGGCGGTATTTCCGGCGAGCTTAATATATTGAGCAATGTGAAGATTCTGGGCTCTGGAGAGATTATTTCTAGAAACACAGAGCATTCCGGGTATGAATTTTCAACGGGATTAAGTATCAATAAGCCCGGTAAATTCACGGCTAGATTTATAGGAAGTCAAGTGAGTAAGATGCCAACCATTCAATCATTGTATTGGCAATCAAAGAATTACAATGGGAACACGGCTTTAGAAAATGAATCTTTTTCATCTATACACGGAGAAGTAGACATAAGCTTGGGCAACTTTTGGAAGGTAGGAGTATCCGGTCGTGTCAAAATCAGTTCTAACCCAGTTGTACTAAATACAGACAGCACCTTCAGTAATGCCAATTCTCAAAAACTTTCATTTGGGTCAGGTTATATTCGCTTCGAGAATGCTAAATTCGAATTAGAAAGTTCAGCAGCTTATGAGTATTCTTTAACTCAAGACCTTGAACCTAATGAAGTCCCGTTTAATTTCAGAGATAATAAACTTTGGATAAGAAATTCTCTTTTTTATAAAACATATGCGTTTGATAAAGCTACTTTTATAAAGATGGGTGTACGTACATTGCTTTCACCGATGAATTACGAAAGTCAGTTTTACAATACAGAATTAAATTACTGGCAATCGAACTCGCTGACTAATGATCAGGCACAGCAATCATATGTTCCGGCATTTTTTAGATTAGATGCAGAACTTTCTGCTCGTGTTCGTGCTATGATGATAGTAATTAGATGGGAAAATGCACTTGATGGTTTTGGTCAGGCAGGCTACTTTGAAGCGTCATCTTTTCCGATGCCGCCACGAAGATTAATTGTAGGAATAAGAGCTCAATTCAGAAACTAATATGAGTATAAAATACGTAATTAAAGAAGGTACAGCAGGTTTTAAGCGTGCTAAACTTGCAGTGTCTACCTCAATATTTTCATTGTTTATTGCGGTGCTGTTGCTCGGTATCTTAGGGAGAATTTCTTATAACGTATATACCCAAGCAATGAGTCTGAAGGAAATTCAGATCGAGGTGTTCTTATTCGATATGAATGAAAGCTCCACGGAGGATGTACGCTCTCAAATTGAAAATGAAGAATTGGTTACCAATGTCACGTACATATCCAAGGATAGTGCATCCGTAATTGCCGCTCAGGAATTAGGAGCAGGAGTCACAGAACTTATAGAGCTTGATTTTTTACCCGCTTCTTTTAAAGTGGATGTAAATACTGATTCCGGTTCAGAGTTGGTTGAAAGTTTAGCTTCTCGTATCCAAAATATGCGTGGTGTTGATGAAGTTGAATATAACAAAGCACTTCTTCAGGCTTTAGAATCCAATCTAAGCTTGTTTAGTTTGATTGGTGGTGGACTAGGTATCTTGATCTTACTTGCAGCTGTTGTACTGGTTTATAATACAATCAGACTAACTATTTACGCGAAGAAAGATCTCATTAGAGCTATGAAATTAGTGGGAGCTACGAATGGTTTTATTCGAAGTCCATTTATCGTTGAGGGGATTATCCAGGGATTTATAGCGGGCGTATTATCGGTGTTCTGTGTGTACGCAATATTCGAATTTTTAGTACCAATTTATGTGCCAGACATTGGCTTAGTCGAATGGCCGTTTGGCAGATGGTATTTCTTGGTGGGAACAATGATGGGATTATCAGTACTCATGGGGTGGTGGGGAAGCCGACTAGCTTCAAGAAAGTATATTGCCGAAACGTATATCTCAGGATAGAATCAATTAGGAATACGGGAATTAGGAATAGGTGAATAATCTCTTTTTTTGACCTCACTAAACTTGATCTGCAATTCCTTCTTCATTAGAGTGTGTATTCGAAGAGTATAAGTCCATATTGATAGGTATTTCGATAAAATATTATTTCAAACTTTTAATACAGTGAGTATTCTATTTCTAATTAACCTATTCCCATATTCCTAATTCCCTACGCTTCAGCGGCTTCTTTCTTTAGATTCTCTTCTTGGCGACCTTCACAAGCTTTTTCATCTTTACAGGTTCCATAAAAATGAAGGGAGTGAGATTCGATATTCATCCCATGGATTTTGCCAACTAATTCTTGAATTTCCCCAATTCTAGGATCACAGAATTCCAGCACATGTCCGCAGTCATTACAAATAATATGATCGTGCTGTTGGTAAGCATAAGCTCTCTCATAGTAATACTGACTCTTTCCAAATTGTTGACGCTGAACAAGTCCACATTCTACTAGTAAGTCGAGTGTGTTATATACTGTTGCGCGCGAAACACGAGTTCCCACTTCTTCCATTCGATAGAAAATATCATCTGCATCAAAGTGTCCATCAGCTCTATAGATCTCTTCAAGAACCATAAATCGCTCAGGGGTTTGTCGTTGTTTATGCTCTTTCAGGTATGATCTGAAAATCTCTTTAACTAGCTCAATTGTTTCTTCGTGCGCTGGATGTGCCATGTAAATAATTTTCTTTTAATATACGGTTTGTTGACTTGTATTTGAAACCCAAGAATTTCTTTGGAAGAATAGTATATTCCCTGCAGAAATATTGAACAAAATTTTAAGAGTATGCCTACGATCGTTCCTTTTGAGACTTTAGCAGAACTACCTGTAAATCTGGCTAACAAATATGTTGGGAATAATAAAGCCGTATTTTATCGCAAAGCTAATCCGAAATCTGAATACTTGCCTATTTATTGGGATCAGGTAATAGAAGACGTTAATTCGTTGGCGTCTTACATGCTTTCAAAAGATATAGAGCATGGAGACAGGGTTGGGATATTGAGTGAGAATAGATACGAGTGGGCGATCGTTGACCTGGCTATACAAATGGTTGGTGGTGTGAATGTATCTCTTTATACAACGCTACCGGCTAGCCAGTGTGAGTATATTCTTCAAGACTCTGAAACTAAATTGTTCTTCGTTTCAACAGGAATTCAGCTTAAAAAAGCAGTAGAAGTTTTTGATAATTGTGAATTTCTTACCGAAGTAGTAGCGTTTGATACACCAAAAGTGAAAGCTCATGGCGAAAAAGATTTTGTTCACTTGTTTGATGATGTTTTAAATGAAGGAGCCAAGCAAGTTGAGAAATACAAAGATGAGTTGAAGAAGAGAGTGAATGCGGTATCAGAAGAAGATATTTCAACTTTGATCTATACATCCGGAACTACAGGCCGACCAAAAGGGGCGATGCTTACTCATAAAAATATAGTAAGTAATGTTAAATCAGCTACGCAACATATTTATTGGGATGATAAAGATCGAGTTCTTTCCTTTCTACCTCTATGCCATTCTTTCGAACGAACAGCCGGATATTATGCCATTATCTCTTGTGGGGCAGAGATCTATTATGCGGAAAGTGTTGATACCGTTTCCAAGAATATGCCGGAGGTTCAGCCTACGATCATGATAAGTGTGCCTCGCCTCTTTGAAAAGATCTACAACCTGATCGTTAAAAGTGTGGAAGAGGGTAGCGATACTAAGAAAAAGATATTCAATTGGGCGGTTGAAACAGGTCGCAAGTACGCTTCGGGAAAAAGAGGATTGGTATCGGTACAAAAGAAGATCGCTGATAAACTGGTGTTCGATAAATTAAAAGCAAGAACAGGTGGAGCGGTTCGTATTTTCGTTTCCGGAGGTGCAGCACTACCACCGGAGATCGATGATTTCTTTAAGGCTGCAGGACTTACAATTCTACAAGGTTATGGCTTAACGGAGACTTCTCCTGTAATGGCTGCAAACAGAGTAGGAGAAGAAATTACCGGAGTAGTTGGGGCGGTAATTCCGGGCGTAACAGTTGGGATAAAGGACTTGACGACAGGCGAGATCATTGCTCAGATAAGTGGTGAGGATTATCCAACTACACTAAGTTCAGAAGCAGGAGAAATTCTATGTAAAGGCCCGAATGTGATGAAAGGCTACTGGCGTAATGAGGAAGCTACCAAAGAAATGATCAATGAAGACGGATGGCTCCATACTGGTGATGTTGGTAGATTTTATGAAGGGAATCTTAAGATCACAGATCGAATTAAGCATATGATCGTAAATGCGGGTGGTAAGAACATCTATCCGGGTCCGATAGAGGATATGTTCAAGACCAGCAAATGGATCGATCAAATGGTTGTTGTTGGGGAAGCTCAAAACTTTATGGCAGGACTTGTGGTCCCTGACTTTGAAATATTAGCAAAATTTGCCAAAGACAACGGCTTAGACTACAAAACCAATGAAGTATTGATTTCTCATCCTGAAGTGAAAGATCTATTCAAAAAAGAGATACGCTCTTTTTCAAAGGACTTAGCTTCTCATGAAAAGATCCGTGATTTCAGATTACTGCCTAATGAGTTTACCGTTGAGACCGGCGAAATTACTCCAACTATGAAAGTGAAGCGTAGGGTAATTGCAGAGAAATATGCCAATGAAATCGCTGATATCTTCAAAGATGATTAGCTAACTAGTTACGCTGGCGCTAGTTTGGGACCATTTGATTCAGTGTCCGCTTGAAACGCTTGTTATATAGCTGATTTTTTAGTGTGATAATTCATTTAGAAATTTTTCTTTGTCGAAATCGTTAAATATCTCAGCTGAAAATTTTACTTCATCGTTTTCAGGATAGTCATCTAATAATTTTTCAAAAGCATCCTTTGCTGAACTCTCATTCTCCGTAAAGAAGAGTAAGAATGCCTTGTTGACTTTTGAATTGATTACAAAACGGTCTTCATCAATACGTTTATCATAAGCATACATAGCTTTTTGGTACCATTCTTGGGCAATTCCAGTTTCTCCTCTTTTCTCATTCAGGAACCCAATAGTTGTCATAATTTCTGCGAAATCTGATTTAACTGTTAAAGCTTTTTTTAAAACTTGAATTGCCTCTTCATCTCGATTAAGTTCAAGAAGAATATTAGCCTTGTTAGAATAAAGGTCTATTTGTGTAGGTTCAATTTCTATAGCTTTGTCTAATTCAGTCAGCGAGATTTTTAAAGAGTCGATATTTTCATTTCTTCCAAATATATAATCCTGAAAACGTTCCATTGCGGAGTTGCTTAATTGAATTGCAATTGGATCTACTTTAGTCTCTGACTTTCGATCTACTTTTTTAGAACTACAGGCAGAAACCAATAAAAAAAGTAGCAGTAAAATTAAAGTAATTCTCATATCAGAATTTAAAGCCATATAACCTGCGTTTAAGCGGCGAGGGTTTTCGGTTTTTATGAAAGTAACAGAATTAATTTCTTAGCTAAAAGTTAGAAAATGCGGAGCCAGTACCCGAATCCGACTTGAAACGCTTGTTATACAACCGATTATGTTATCCAAAGTATCCACCAAACTTTTTCTATCATATCGTCATTAGTATAAAAGATGATTGCAACACTTGCTGAATAAGTATCTAAAAGTATTTGATCAGGTAAATATTTAAGTGAATCCCAATCTGTATTTAAATTGTGGTATGCAGAAGGCA
>JBDVIC010000022.1:0-487889 GCA_039962805.1 Balneola sp.
TGAGCCAGGATCAAACTCTCCATTGTAAAAAATAAATTTATATACTCTGTGAGCCGACCCTACACTCCATCATTCAAAAGAATAACTTCATAAAGCTCGCACAAACAATCTGTCTTATGCTTCAATAATTTCCAAAGAACTACTTACCTTTCAGAGATAAAAAAAGCTGACCTAAACGTGTTGTTGGATCAGCATTTTTGTTCCCTTGAAAGGATTATAAAGGTACGGCATTCCCCCCCTTTAGGGCAAGTTTTATTTCAATATTTTTTGTCTTTTTTTCTACTTCTTTTCACACCTTTGTTTAGAGCTCAATAAAGGCTATTTCGGTCGGGATCTTCATCAAATTTCTTAAACAATCTCACTCCTAAATAGAATAATGGTGTGTCAAACAGGGCAAAGAAAAATTTAAACAGGTAAGAATTGAGAATTAGAATGAAAACTGCTCCTAAAGTTTTCACATTTGCTCCTAAATTCCCTGCAAAATATAGGATCATAAGTATCGCCGTTGAGTCGACTAATTGACTAAACATAGTGGAAGCATTATTCCGTAGCCACAAATGTTTACCATTGGTTTTCTTTTTCCAGAAATGAAATAACCGAACATCTACTGATTGTGCTACCAGATAAGCAATCATACTTGCAATAGTATTACCTATCATAAATTCATAGACACCCTCAAAAAGATCTAATCCCCCACTTACTCCATATGTATCCGGAAGCCAGTGATTAATTGACATTAGTAAGAGCATAAAGAAGTTCATAAAGAAACCCACCCAAACTACTAACTGCGCTTTCTTTCGTCCAAAAAGTTCAGAGATCAGATCTGTAGCTAAAAATGTAAATGGATAAGCGATTACTCCTGCCGGCACACTCATTGTATAAAGACTTCCATCACGTACCAATGAAGGAGTAATAGATTGCAACCAGTCAGGCAAAGTAAGAGTGAAGATTGTAACAAATTTTGTAGTACCAATCACATTTCCTAGTACTAAAGATGTAAGAAATATCCCCGAAAGTGAAAGGAACAAAATGTCCCGCTGATGACTATGGCTCATAGATTTTTGATTTACCCTCCAATAAAAGAAACGCTTATAACATTTGCATATTTAATTCGTACCAAATCGAACTGTTTCTCACTCCAAATAGTTTAGAAAACGAACTTAATAATACACGATGACGGCAGAACAAATTAACACTAAAATAGACCTTTGCGAAGCGGCTATTGACTTAACTCTTGCTCACCAAAAGTTTACTATAATAGAGCTTACTGAAGCGACCGGAAAATCAGCGTCTGAAATCTATGCTTTGTTTCCAAATAAGAACTCTATTCTTGAATATTATTACCCCTCATTAGTAATTCGTTATACAGCAATGATCCAAGAGATTGCTGACTTTGAGACTTATACTATCGGAGAAAAAATATCGAACTTTGTTTTCACTCTTTTTGATATGATGGAGGAACGCCAAGAGTTTGTGGAAGACAGTTTCAACTCAATGATCGTTAAACAAGGATGCGATTCAGAGTTCCATTCAGAAGTAAGCAATCTATTTAAGCACTTTTTTACTACAGACGGAAGGATCGCTGTGAGTGCCGGATTTGTAATGAAGGATTATTTCTATGAATTCATTGCCAAAGAATATGTACACATCGTTAAATTTTGGATTAAAGATGACAGTGAAGGGAAGGAGCGTACTTTTGCGCTTACCGATAAGCTTGTAGGGTTTGTGGAAGAAGCCGTATATAATAAGGTCATAGATAAAGGGTTTGACCTCGCAAAATATTTAATTAGTCACGCAGGACTTGCTAAGAACATTCCGTTGGTTGGAGAATGGATCACAAGTTGGTTCAAAGAAGAGGACAATGAAAATGAGTGATTTTCCATCATCAAAATTAGAGCGCGGTACCATCATTGCAAAAACAGGTATCAAAGTAGGCAAGAACTATGCACAGCGTTATTTAAAAAATAAGATCTCCGGCAAAAAAGAAGGAGATGACGGGAAATTTCATTCTGATAACGCACAAGAGGTATTTAAAGAATTTACCAAACTAAGAGGTACTGCTCTAAAAATTGCTCAAGGTATGAGTATGGACCAAAGGTTTCTCCCTGAAGAATTTGCTGAGGTAATGAGTCAGGCTCAGTATTCCGTTCCTCCTATTAATAAAGCTCTGGTGCGTTCCATTATAAAACGAGAATTAGGTGGATATCCCGAACAACTATTTGCCAAATTTGAGTCTAATGCTTTTGCGGCTGCATCAATTGGCCAGGTTCACAGAGCTGAACTAAAGGATGGAAAAAAAGTAGCAATCAAGATCCAGTATCCTAACGTTAGAGAAACTATAGGTTCTGATTTAGCCATGGGTAAAACTATAGCGAAAAGATTCCTTAAAAAAGGAGTTAATATAGACCCTTACTTCGACGAGATTAAAAACACTCTTTTGCTAGAAACCGATTATAATCATGAAGGAAAGCAAATAGACCTCTTCAATAAAAGGTTCTCAGGTTCCGAAATTGTAATTCCAGAGTGGGTTCAAGAATATTCGACTGATAAAGTTTTATGCATGACCTTTTTAGAAGGGCGACATCTTGGTGACTTTTTAAAAGAAAACCCTTCCCAAGCAGATAGAAATCATTTTGGACAACTATTATGGGATTTCTTTCATGAGGAAATTAAAGGGCATAACTATATTCATGCAGATACCCATCCGGGTAACTTTCTTTTTACACATGATGGAAGGCTCGGTGTGATTGATTTTGGTTGTGTTAAAAAATTCCCAACTAAATTTTTTGCTGATTATCTAGAATTACTTCCAAAACACCTTCAGGAAAATGAAGAAGAAATACGAGCTCTATTCGAAAAACTAGAAGTTCTAAAACCAAACTCTAAAGACGGCGATAAAGAGCAGGAATATTTTGAATTCGCTAAAAACTATGGGATGGTATTTGCACAACCGTATAAAAATGATGTATTCGATTTTGGAGCTCCAGAATACAATAGTAAGATCCGTCATTATACAAAAGATGCCCCGCTTTCAAATGAACCACGAGGTAATAAACACTTTATATATACTACCAAAGTACACGTCGGGTTATATAACATTCTCATTCAGCTAAAAGCCCAGATCAATACCTCAAAGAGTAAAGATATTCTGAGGGGTGTATTGAATGATGAGAACATATTTACCTAGCCGTACATTACATTTGCGCTAGCCACTCTCTTTCATTACTATTTCTTTGACTAATAAATCGGGGAGTTTTGAAACGTTATAAAATACCGCTTTTAATTTTTATGCTGATGGGAGTACTCCTTTCATCTATTTCTATATATAGGTTGGAGTCTCAGAAAAGAATTCTTCAAACAGAACTGATAGAACTTTCCAAGGTTAAGTATGGCATTTTCAGTGTTGATGAATGGGAAGCAGAATTATCTGAGATTATTGTAAAGCGATTAAATGAGTTCGAACTAGAAGATCAAAAAGAAGATGAGTTAAGAGAAACTATATCTGAATTTCTAAACTCAGCAGTAGATGAACTCGAAGAAAGTTTTCATGAACGAAATTCTGGTAGCTTAAAGGGATTCCTAAAAGGAAGTGTTGCCAACATTACAGATGTATTTGGTGTCATGAAAGATGATATCCCTTTACTCACAGATAGTATCATCGCTTTTATTAATGACCCAAAGAACAAAGAGCTGGCTAAAGATTTCCTTCTGCAAAAAATGGAAGATTATTCAGACAAAACGTTTTCGGATATAGATTACACTATCTATAATAAAGTACTAGCTAAACATGATGCTCCTGATAAAGAAACCGCTCGATTGATCTTACATTCTAAAATTGGGTTGCTCGAGTATCAGCAAAAACCCTATTCCATATTATTATTTAGCATTGTATTGATCCTAATATTGGGGCTTTTCTTCACTAAAGAATTCAAAAAAGCGGATTTTTTACTCCTGACCATTATTTGTAGCTGTCTACTATTAGTAGGCTTACTTCTTCCCATGATAAATATAGACGCCAGAATTTCTAAAATGGAATTTCAGTTGATGGGAGAAACGATCACTTTCACAGATCAAGTGCTGTATTTCAAAAGTAAAAGTATTTTGGAAGTGGTTTCTGTGATGATTCAAAGTGTGAAACCGGATGTAATTGCTGTCGGTGTTTTGGTCTTATCTTTTAGTGTGTTATTCCCTGTTTCAAAGTTAACCTCCTCCCTCTTTTATATCTATTCGGAAAAACTGCAGAAAAATCCGGTTATTAAATTCATGGTCTTTAAAACTGCCAAATGGTCAATGGCTGATGTAATGGTTGTCGCCATATTTATGGCTTATATCGGATTTTCGGGAATCATTTCAGAACAACTTAAAGATTTAGAAAACATTACTACCTACTTTGATATGATGACTACTAACGCATCCAGCTTGCAAATAGGTTTCTTTGTATTTACTTCTTTTGCATTACTAAGCTTATTGATATCTCACAAACTGCAATACTCTAAATTAGAAAACTAAGAAGGAAGGATTAGGAATTATAGCGGCCTATTTGATATTCCCGGTTCATTATTGGAGATTCAATCATCTCTTTTCATTTCTCATCTTTTACTTTCAGTTTTAACAACTCTGCTACACTTTTCGTATATTTAAACTTGCTCAAGAAGGAATATGAGCATTTGATCTTTGAAAATTGAACTATAACGCCAAACGAACGAGGTGGAACATTGTCTTTTGAACAATATGACCTGAGTCCTGATTTATTGAATGGACTGGTTGATACACGAATTGAAAAGCCAACCCCTCTCCAGCAAGAAGTTATTCCCCAAGCACTAGAAGGCAAGCACCTGCTTGTTAAGAATGAAAGTGAGGATAACGGAGCATTTTTAATCCCTGCATTGCAGAAGTTGATAGCAAACGGAGAGGTAACCGGCACACGAATATTAATTTTAACACCATCTATAGAGCGAGCAAATGCGATCGATGAAATGATTTGGGCGATGGGGTATCATGCACAAGTAAGCAGTACTTCATTATCCATGAAAGGAGATAAAGTCGCACAAGAGCAAGCTATTTTAGATGAGGCACCCGTGATTGTAGCAAATCCCGGACGATTAGTTGACATACTGGAAAAAACCAAAAAAACCTTCAGCGATCTTGAATGTGTTGTGATCGATGAAGCGCATAATATGGAGAACTTTAGCCTGGTAGGCAGGATAAAGTCTATCTTTGATTTTATTGAGAACCAACCACAGGTACTCATATTCTCAGGTTTGATGAATAATGCAACTAAACAACTCGCTGAAAATGCGCTTAAGGATCCTGAATTGATTGGGTTTCAATCAACTGAGATGGAAGAAAAAAATAGTGAGCCAGCTGAGCTTGACCAAGAAGAGATCAAGGAGAAGCTGGAAAAAGCCTCTGTGAAGGTTGTTCTTAATCCTGAAAGCAACGAATCTAATGGAACGTCAGGTAGTGAAGACGCTCAAAATTCAGAAGAGGCCACGGAACAAGTTCAGGATGACACCAATGAGGATACTGAAGAACAAAAAGAACCTGTTCAGGCTGCCGAACTTGATCAAGAGGCTGTAAATAAAAAGCTAGAAAAAGCTTCAGTGAAAGTCGTTTTAAATCCAGAGAAAAAAACTTCTGAAAAAACTCAGGATGACAGCGATAGTGAATCAGAAAAAGCTCCTAAAGAAAAATTAAAAGAAGCTTCCGTTTCTGTAGTATTAAAGAAAGACCAAAAAGATGAGCCTTCGGTACCTAAGAATTTAGAGCAAGGCTATATTAATGTGCCACCAAGAATGAAAATTTCTACGTTGATGGCACATCTTGAAAATAGCAAGGTTGAGCGCATCATTATTTTTACTGCTTCTAAAAGAACGGCGGATCGACTTTTCAGAATTATTCTTAAAAAGAATTGGGGCGTTGTTAGTGTTGATGAAAACACGAATAAAGAAACATATGATGAACGCTTTCAAAAATTCACTTCTAATGAAATGAAAATTCTTGTTGTTGGTGGATTATCAGCAACAAACATCGAAATTGACAAAGTAACCCAAGTTATAAACTACGATGTACCAAGTGAAGTCGAGGAATATCGCTTTAGAGCAGAACTAGTTGGCGCCAAAAAAGCCGGGCAAATGGTTTCTCTAGTTTCCAAAATGGATCGAGATGATATCGATACAATTACAAAAGAAGTGGGTTATGCTCCTGAAGAAATCAAACTACCGGAAGAGGTAAAGAAGAAAAAGAAAGGTAAAAGCTCCGGCAATAAGAATAAGAGCAAGGGTAAAAACCAAAATAACTCGTCTAATAAAACCAGACGTGGAAACTCAAAAAACAATCGTAAGAAAAAGAAACCAGAAAAAGCAGAAAAAAGCTTTGGATTACCACGCCCAACATATGATGGGTTATCAGGTGGACGTGACGGCGATCGTTCAGGAGGTGTATTTGGTTGGGTTAAAAAGTTATTTAACTAAGCCAACGCATACAAATTCGTACTACGAAGCCTCTTTCAATTAATTTTGAAGAGGCTTTTTTATTTCCCCCTTCTATTACATCTTTGTGATATCCTTTCTTCCAATCTCAATTTTTGGTTTATTGCTGTCTAATAAACTCAACCTTATATGTCTCCAATATCAATTTTTAAATGGGAAGAGCTTGAAGACCTCACCCCTTCTTATGCCCTAGTTTCGAATGTTGATCTAGTAATAATCCGATATGGAGATAAGCACTCGGTTCTTTTTGGCAGATGTCACCATCGTGGAGCTTTACTTGCTGACGGACATATTGATGGTGATAATCTAATTTGTGGAGTTCACGGCTGGGACTATCGCTATAAAACTGGAGTAAGTGAATATAACAATGATGAAGCTCTGCACCGCTTTACCTCTTGGGTAGATGAAGGGCAAGTCTGGGTTGATGAAGAGGAAATAGCTGCTTGGGAAAAAGAAAACCCACAACCATATCAACGTGACCAATATTTAGGAAATTACCAAGACATTCACGGCACAGATGATGAACCCTTTAATGGTGAAATTCAGAATCTAGCCAAAAATAGAATGAAAGAAGGAGCACATGGCAATGTTGAAGCCATGGGAGTTAGCCGCCAAGAACTACCAACTTGGGACGATATTCAGTTCCAAACCGCTCAACTCTCTCCTGCCCCACAATTTGAAGATGTAGAAGTTGATACAAAATTGACCATTGGTCCAAAAGCTAAAAAACCACTAGAGTTGGACATTCCTCTTTTTGTTTCTGATATGAGTTTTGGAGCTCTTTCAGAAGAAGCTAAAATTGCTTTAGCAAAAGGAGCTGAAATGTCGGGTACAGGGATCTGTTCCGGAGAAGGCGGAATGCTTCCTGAAGAACAAGCTGAAAATTCCAGATATTTTTATGAATTGGCCTCCGCAAAGTTTGGGTTTTCCATGGATAAACTTACCAAGGTGCAGGCATTTCACTTTAAAGGTGGACAAGGAGCAAAAACCGGAGTAGGCGGGCACCTCCCTGGTGAAAAAGTAAAAGGGAAAATAGCTGAAGTTCGTGAATTAGAAGAAGGTAAATCAGCTATTTCTCCCCCTAAATTTGATGATCTGTCTACTCCAAAAGATTTTAGGAGAATGGGAGATGAGGTTCGAGAAATTACTGGTGGAATTCCTATAGGTTTTAAACTTTCAGCAAATCATATAGAAGAAAACATTCAATTCGCTTTGGATGCCGGAGCAGATTATATCATTCTGGATGGAAGAGGTGGCGGTACAGGAGCCGCACCAACTGTATTACGAAACCATATTTCAATCCCTACTATCCCGGCACTCGCCAAAGCCCGAAAATATCTTAATGAACAGGGCTTGGGCTCAGATGAGATAACTTTGATCGTTACTGGGGGTTTGCGTACAGCTCCAGATTTTGCAAAAGCACTGGCTTTGGGTGCAGATGGTATTGCTGTTTCAAATGCAGCTATTCAAGCAATAGGTTGCTTAGGGATGCGTGCGTGTCATACCAATAATTGTCCGGTAGGAATTGCTTCTATGAAAGATCATTTACGAGCCCGTTTTGAGATCGATAAATCAGCTGCTATGCTAGACAATTTTTTTCACGGAAGTATTGAACTTATGAAAGTTTTAACAAGAGCTTGCGGGTATACATCTTTTAAAGAATTTTCTCCTTACGACTTAGTAACATGGAAGAAGGAAATGCATCACTTATCCGGAGTGGAATATGCCGGTATAATCAACTGATAAAGTAACTAACTATATATTATGAGAAGCTTAACAATTTTTGCCTTGTGCTTGGTCGCATCTGTCCAAATTAACGCGCAAGATTATAGAGTATTAGATCCTCAAGTGTGGCCTGAATCTGATAAAGATACAGCCATGTATACAGTAAAAGGTGAGCGTCACGGAATTAGCTTCTTCAAGCAGCATAAACATACTGAGGTAATTTATGAAGCCGGAGACAAACTGACGTTTGATGGTTATCACACCGTAGATGTTATGTATGCTTGGTATCAAAAATGGGCCCAAATGTATCCTGAGATTGTAGACCTATATCAGGTCGCAACTAGTTTTGAAGGACGCCCTATTCTACAAATGACCATAACCAATAAGGAAACAGGAAAAGACACGGATAAACCAGCTGCTTATTTTGAAGGTGGACGTCATAGTGGTGAGATAACAAGTAGTGAATCAATTCTTTGGCTAACTAATCATTTGCTCGAAAACTATGGTAAAGATGATGCAATTACTCATTTAATTGATACTAAAGCTATTTATTTACGTCCTCAGAATAACCCTGATGGATCTAATCTATATTTGCATACCGCACAAAGTAATAGGAGTTCAGTTCGCCCACACGATAATGACAGAGACGGACTTTTTGATGAAGATGCTTCAGAAGATCTGGATGGTGATGGTGTTATATATCAAATTCGTAGAAAAGCCAATGAAGATGAAATGGATGAAGCCAATTATATTATTGATCCTAGAGATCCAAAAGGTCGTTTAATGCAAAGGGTGCAAGCCGGAAAAGGAAAGTGGTTTGTATACTCAGAAGGAATTGACAATGATGGTGATGGCAGATTTAATGAAGACGGTATTGGCGGATTAGATCTTCACAGAAATTACGTAGAAAACTGGCGCCCTGATATCGGAAGAGACGAGACCGGAAGAGGATTTACTCAAAATGGGGCTGGTGAGTTCCCTCTTAGTGAACCTGAATCAAGATCTGTGGTAATGTGGATGTTAACGCACCCAAATATTTCTGTAGTAAATTCAATGGATACTAGAGTTCCAATGCACCTCCGCCCTCCCTCTACTTCAAAAAGTGAAGAGCGTATGTACCCTTCTGATCTTAAGATCTATGAGAAATATGATAAGATGGGACTTGAGATTACCAATTATCCTTGGGCGGGTGATGTGTATGAAACCTATATGACTCGTTATCCAATTAATAGATTTACAGGTGATCCTTCAACTCCTTCTCCGCTATTTGGACACGGTCCTGATTTTGGGTACTTCTATTTCGGCTCAATATGGTATGGAGATGAGCTATGGAATAACGGAGCTATGGAGGATTATAATAATGACGGCATTTATGATGACTTTGATGGTATTACTTGGGATGACCGTGAGAATAATGGAAATGGATTCCGTGACTGGGAGCCTTTCGATCACCCTACTTTAGGTGAAGTTGAAATTGGTGGTTTCCATCCTAAATTTTTCAGTCAAAACGGTCCCGGTTGGCAGCTTGAAGGTTGGGCAAAAAAACAAGCTTTGTTTAATCTGGCTATGGCAATGGAACTACCTCAAATTGAATTGAATGATGTTTCCGTTACGAAAAAGAATAATAACATTTATGAAGTAACGGTTAAATGGGAAAACACCGGAAAACTTCCTGTGGCACTCGAGCAAGCTAAATTGGTAAAAATTGTTCAGGAAGATAGAATTCAATTATCATTCAAGAATGACTTAACCAAAGGTTTTGAAGATGCAAAGGTGAAAATTCTAAATCCATCTACTTACAACAAAACCATTAAAGCCGGATATACTGATGCAGGTGAAAAGAAATCTGCAACTTTCGAAGTCCAATTAAATGGTATTGATGGAGCAAATGCGACTCTAAAAATTCTATCGACTCGTGGGGGTTATATAGAAGAAGAAGTTGTAATTGGAAATCCAGAGAAATAAAAACCTCGATATGACATTTTCCTCTGATTTTAAAACTCAAGAATTAAACAAAGCACAGCTGGCACTCCACCATGCTGTGCAGTTTATTGCTATCTCTGGTAAATATTTGCTAGAGGAAAAAGAAGATGATAGCCACACCAACATGAGCTGGGACTCTGCTTCCAGCTCTTTTTATGGAGACTCTATAAACAATCGTGCTAGAGTTATGCTTCATATTCCAACTTTGAGTCTTAAAATATCCGGCCCAACCGGGATAGAACTAGCTTCATTTCCATTAGCTGGTAAAACAAAACAAGAATCATTGATTTGGCTTAGTCAAGCACTTCAACTAAAGCAAATTGATACAACTTCTCTAAAGTTAGAGATGCATTATGATATTCCTGAGCATTCAACAGATGAAGGAGGAGTTTTCCCTAATGTAGATAAGGACCTACTGGTTGAATTAGCCAACCATCGCAGTATAGCGGATGAATTTTGTAATGATGTATTTGCCCAAAACCCTAAAGCAACACCAGCACGAACATGGCCTCATCATTTTGATCATGGTGTATACGTACCTATAGAGTTTAATAATGGAGAAAGCGCTGTCAGATCATTCAGCTTTGGATATGCAGTTAATGATCCTCTAGTTGACGAACCTTATTTCTATGTTACTCAGTGGGTTAAAAATGGAAAGATTGATTATACCAACAAGCCTGATCTTGAATTTGGCACATGGCTACCTGAAAAATTAAAAGGAGCTGCTCTACCACTTTCTGACATATTGAAGATGAATAATCAAAAAAAAGGAATTAAAGATTTTTTAGATAGTACTATTGAGTTTAGTAAGAACATCTAAAATAATTCCAAACCTAAAGCCTCTCCTTATTTAAACAGGATTTTTCAAATAAGGTATAACCCTTCCCAAAAGTGGATTTCTACTCTCCTCTTTCCAAATGGCAGAAAGCGTAGTTCTTTGAGGAATATTATTCAGTTCAATAAATTTTATATCCAGATCAAATCCTTGTTTTAAAGAGCTTGGTACAATTCCGATTCCTAACTCATTTTCTACTAATCGGAATATAGTATTCGCATGTACCGACTCGTGGGCAACTTTGGGCGAGAATCCTTGATCCTCAAAAATACTCATGATCTTATCATAATAACCATGGCTGTATTGACTAGAAAAAAGGATGAAGTTCTCCTTTTCTAGATCTGAAATATTATTAAAACTCTTTGCTGAAATCGGATGTGATTTTGGCAAGACTAAACAAAACGGCTCTTCAAATACATCTAGCTTTTTTAATCCCTCCGGTAGCCTCATGGTTCTGATAAATCCAATATCTAACTGATCATTACGAATTAGATCTACTTGATGTTGATTAGTAAGCTCTGTCAATACAAAGTGGATCCCTGGCAACTCTTTGTTCACCTTTTTGAGCAGTGCAGGGATTACACTTTGCATAGCCGACCCCACAAACCCAATTCTAATCTCCCCTTCATCCCCTTTTGAAATATGCCGAATATTGTCTTTAATAAAGCTTAGGTGTTCAAATAAGAACAGTGACTCTTTTAGTAAATACTTCCCTGCCGGAGTAAGAGATACATTTCGCTTATCCCTTTTGAACAATTCAGCACCAACATATTCCTCTAGTTGTTGTATCTGTCGACTTAACGCCGGTTGTGTGATGAACAACTTTTCAGCGGCTTTGCGGAAATGAAGCTCCTTCGCTACAACTTGAAAATACTTAAGATGCCTAAATTCTATTTGATTACCCATAAGCATCAATATATACATTTAAAGTATTTCAAAACATCATAGCATTAATCTATTTTGATACACTCTAAAGACATTTCGTGGCAAAGATCGAAGTCTAGGCTCCTGTTTTCTTGGAAGCCGTGATGAAGGAGATGTTTATTTTAACTAACTGATTAATTGTGAATATGTTTAATCTCGGCATTGATACCATAACTATTCAAAATGTGATAGATATTTGTGAGGGTACACTCTCAATCACATTAAATAAAACAGCACGAGATAAAGTTGTAGCCAGTTCCGAAAATGTTTCTAAAATTGTAGAAAGTGGCAGAGTAGTGTATGGAGTGAACACAGGTTTTGGTCCCCTTTGCAATACTATTATTTCTAAGGAAAACACTGCTAAGCTTCAGGATAATATCCTAAGAAGTCATAGTGTGGGAGTTGGTAACACCATCGATCTAAAAATAGCTAAAGCTATGATGGTGCTGAAAGCACATAATTTAAGTGTGGGGTTTTCTGGAATTAGAGAACGAACCTTAGATCGTATTATCTACTTCATTCAAAACGATATTATCCCTGAAGTTCCTGAACAAGGATCGGTTGGGGCTTCCGGTGACCTAGCTCCTCTTGCTCATCTTTTTTTACCGCTGATAGGATTGGGGAAAGTTCATTACAAAGGAAAATGGCGAGAAACTCCTGAAGTTTATAGCGAACTCGATCTAGAGCCTATCAACTTGCAAGCAAAAGAAGGACTCGCTTTAATTAATGGAACTCAGTTCATTGCCGCACATGCTGTTTGGGGAGTTTATAACTTTCATCACTGTTTAAATACTGCCGACATCATTGGAGCAATGAGCTTGGAAGGTGTTCTCGGAAGTGATAGTCCCTTTGATGAACGGCTTCATGAGGTACGTCCTTTTGATGGTTCTCGACTAGTTGCCCATCGCTTAAGATCGATGTTGAAAAACTCTGAAATGGTAGCCTCTCACGAAAACTGTGGCAGAGTTCAAGACCCTTACTCAATTCGTTGTATGCCTCAAGTTCATGGTTCTAGCAGAAATGCTTGGCTTCATGTAAAACAAATGGTCGATATCGAAATTAATTCTGTAACTGATAATCCAATCATTTTATCAGCAGAGGAATCTATCAGTGGTGGTAACTTTCACGGTCAACCACTTGCCATGCCTTGCGATTATTTGACGTTAGCTGCACATGAAATGGGAAATATTTCTGACAGACGTTCTTATTTATTATTGAACGGTGAACATCCCGGATTGCCAAAATTACTCATGAGCGATATCGGGCTAAATTCAGGATTTATGATTCCTCAGTATACTTCTGCGGCTTTAGTTAGCGAAAATAAAGCGCTTTGTTTTCCTGCTTCAGCAGATAGCGTACCTACCTCGCTCGGACAAGAAGACCACGTGAGTATGGGGTCCATTAGTTCCAGAAAACTAAATCAGGTGATAGATAATGTAGAAAAAATTCTGGCTGTAGAACTGGTTAGTGCAGCACAAGCTTTTGACTTTAGAAAACCCATGAGATCGGGGCCTATTCTTGATGCTTGCCACGAATTAATTCGTGAGCATATTGACCACGCCGATGAAGACAGGGTTTTTGCTAACGATATTAAAAAAGCTCAAGACTTAATACAGTCTCACGCCATTTCAAAAAAAGCTGAAGAAGTGGCTAACAAATTAAACATAGACTTAAATGGAGTGTACGATGAACTATTCAGAGTTTCTTAAGAAATACGTTCAACATCCTAACTACCAAACACCAACAGGAACTTCATTGAATGCTAAGTCATGGCAAACCGAAGCTCCACTTAGAATGTTGCTCAATAATTTAAACGCTGAAGTTGCCGAAGACCCTGAAAACCTCATCGTTTACGGCGGAAATGGTCAAGCTGCTAGAGATCGAAAATCTTTAGAAAAGATCGTTGAGTGCCTGCTTGATCTGGATGAAAACCATAGCCTGTTAGTTCAGTCCGGAAAACCTGTTGGAATTGTTCGAACTCATCCTGAAGCGCCAAGAGTATTGATCGCCAATAGTAATTTAGTTCCTGAATGGGCAACCTGGGATCATTTTAACGAGTTGAAAGAGCGTGGTTTAATGATGTACGGACAAATGACTGCCGGATCTTGGATCTACATAGGTACTCAAGGAATTCTTCAAGGAACCTACGAGACGTTTGTAGCTTGCGGAGAAAAGCATTTTGATGGCGATCTTCGTGGCAGACTTTTGGTTACCGGTGGACTTGGAGGAATGGGTGGCGCTCAACCACTGGCGGCAACCATGGCAGGTGCTACTTTTTTAGGTGTAGATATTGATCCGGCCAGAATCGAAAAACGAATCAAAACTCGTTATATCGATAAAATGACTCATTCTTATGAAGAAGCTATAAAATGGGTAACTGAAGCCAGAGCCAATAAAGAAAATCTTTCAGTTGGGTTAGTTGGAGATATCGGAGATGTATTAGAACGATTGATCAAAGATGGAATTACTCCGGATATTTTAACCGATCAAACTTCTGCACATGATCCTATTAACGGTTATGTGCCTCATGGAATATCATTAAAAGAAGCCCAAAAACTTAGAAAATCAGCCCCTCAATCCTACGAGGAAAAATCAATAAAAAGCATGGTTCGTCACGTTCGCCATATGCTAACTCTTCAAGAAAGAGGGGCTATTACTTTTGATTATGGAAATAATCTTCGCGCTTATGCACAGAAAGGCGGTGTTGAAAATGCCTTTGATTTCCCGGGTTTTGTACCTGCTTACATTCGTCCGCTTTTCTGTGAAGGAAAAGGTCCGTTTCGTTGGGCTGCACTTTCCGGTGATCCCGAAGATATTTATGTAACTGATCAAGCTTTGAAAGAAGCTTTTCCTGAAAATCACAATCTTATTAAATGGTTGGATGAAGCTAAAGAAAAAGTCGCTTTCCAGGGACTGCCTTGCAGGATTTGTTGGCTGGGAATGGGAGAGCGAGAAAAAGCCGGACTGATCTTCAACGACCTAGTTAGAACCGGTAAAGTAAAAGCTCCGATTGTAATTGGTCGTGATCATTTGGATTGTGGATCGGTTGCTTCCCCAAATCGAGAAACCGAAGCGATGAAAGACGGCTCAGATGCCGTGAGTGATTGGCCTCTACTAAATCTTATGAGTAATGCAGGAGGAGGAGCAACCTGGATCAGTTTCCATCATGGTGGTGGTGTTGGAATGGGATATAGCCAACATGCCGGAATGGTGGTTTTAGCCGATGGAACCGATCGAGCCGAAGCTTGTATTCGCAGAGTATTGTTTAATGATCCTGCAATGGGCATCTTCCGTCATCACGATGCCGGGTATGAGAAAGCAACGGAAGTTGGAAATGAACATGATTTGATAATTTAATATTAAGACCTCCTCTGTCTCCTCCTTCAAAAGGAGGAGAATTTTATAGTTTAATATGTCTCAAATTATAACAACGAGTCTTTCCCCTTACTGAGGGGAAAGACAGATGGAGTCAAAACTATGAGCATTAAAAACCGAACAATCAATCTAAATTAATGAACTCAAAAATTCTATACGGTCCATTTAAGCAACTTTTAACCATGAATGGATTACCTATGAAAGGTTCGCTAAAGGATGAACAACTGGAAGTTTTATCCGATGCCGGAATTGTGGTTGAAGAAGGAAAAATCCTTGACCTTGGGATTTACTCAGAATTAAAATCCATTCATCCAGATGCTGAAAAAAAGCTAAATACTCATTCAGATCAAGTTGTTCTCCCCTCTTTCATAGACTGCCATACCCACATTTGCTGGGGAGGAAATCGAGTGAGTGATTATTCAATGCGAGTTGCAGGAAAATCCTATTTAGAAATAGCCGCTACAGGAGGCGGGATTTCTGATACCGTCTCTCAAACTCGACAAGCTTCTAAAGAGGAGTTAGTTCAGTTAATTCTACAAAGAGCTCAGAAACATATTGAAAGAGGAATTCCAACTATTGAGGTTAAATCTGGATATGGATTGAACCTGGAAGACGAGCTCAAAATGCTTCGAGCTATCAAAAAAGCAAATGAGCAAACTCCTGCGGAATTGATACCCACTTTTCTCGGGGCACATATCAAACCCAAAGATTTTGATGGAACTCATGCTGAATATCTTGACTACTTATTAGATGAAGTTGTTCCTGTTATCAGAGAAGAAAAACTTGCGCAACGCGCAGACATTTTCGTTGAAGAAGGCGCTTTTGATATCGATGTGGCGAGAATTTATGCAAAAACATTAAAGCTTAAAGGCTTTGATATTACCATGCATGTGGACCAATTTCATCCCGGCGGCTCAAGTATGGCAATAGAAGAAGGATGCGTTTCTGCTGATCATTTAGAATTTACGGATGATGAATCGTGTGAATTATTTGGAAGATCTGAAACCGTTGCGGTTGCCTTGCCGGGTGCATCACTTGGCTTAGGAATGCAGTTCACTCCTTGTCGAAAACTACTAGACAATAATGCTTGTCTTGCTATTGCAACCGACTGGAATCCGGGTTCGGCTCCAATGGGAGATCTGATTACACAAGCTTCCATTTTGGGTGCTTCTGAGAAATTGACTATCGCTGAAACTTTAGCAGGTATTACGTACAGAGCAGCGAGAGCTTTACGGATTGAGTCAGGAATCCTAAAAAAAGGAACCGATGCAAAATTCACAGTTTTTGAAACAGACGATTTTAGAAATATCTTCTACCAACAAGGTCAGTTAAAACCATCTACAACCGTAATCAATAAGGACTGTTTTGAATTTTAGTTCAAAATTATATCAATCATGTGATCCCGAAATTTGGAGAGGACGGGTAGATTCGAGATCCGATCTAAATCAATTGAGGTATCATCAAATCGTTCAATGCTTGAATTTGAGTGACCTAAAATCCAAGAATCAGTCTGTTTTACTGGGATTTCCGTCAGATATTGGTGTAGAAAGAAACGGTGGAAGAGTTGGCGCAGCTAAAGGTCCTGATCACTTCAGAAATAGCATTGGTTCTTTATGCTGGCATGGTGATAGTGATGGGTTTTTAGATGTAGGAGATGTAGTCCCTCAAAATAAAGATCTTGAAACGGCACATGAAGAATTGGGTAAATCCGTTCATTTTATTTTAGAATCCGGCAATAAACCATTTGTTATTGGTGGTGGACACGAAACCGCATTCGGTCATTTTTTGGGAATTTCTTCTTATTTGAAGCAGCATAAGCCGACAGCAAAGCTCGGTATTTTAAATATAGACGCTCATTTCGATTTACGTCCCCATAATGGAATCCCGCATTCAGGCTCTCCATTTCTTCAAGCTCATGAACACGCCAAACAGATCGAGCTTGATCTGAAATATTTTGTATATGGAATTAACCGAGATAACAACACTCCTTCCCTTTTTAATAAAGCCGAGGAGCTAGGAACTGAACATGTTCTAAATTCAGAAATTTTCAATAATGAGCAAGAAACACTGATCAAAGCTGAGAAATTTATCGAAGATTGTGACTTCATATACCTAACTATTTGCCTTGATGTGTTTGAAGCTTCTATAGCTCCCGGAGTAAGTGCTCCCGCTTGGAATGGTTTGAAATTAAATCACGCTTTGAACCTAGTTGATGTAGTTAAGAATTTCGACAAACTAATTTCAGCTGATATTTGTGAGCTCAATCCTAAGTTTGATGTGAATGACCAAAGTGTGAAAACAGCGGGCAGTTTGTTTAGTGCTTTTATTAAATCTTAAGTTAACAAAGCTGATAATCTGTGGCTCTAAAGGACTTGCTATATAAACTTACGTAAGAAGGACGTTCACGTCCGCAAAAAAAGGAATTATTTGGTCAATCTATCCGGTAGTTTATCCTCCAAAATCTCTACCGGAACTTCCAGTTCCTGAACTCTTGGGAAGGCTTTTTCTTTCTTTTTAGAAACGCGAAGAGCTATTACATTTCCGATCAGAATCATAACTGCTCCGCTTAAACTAATTGAAGACCAAGTATAATCTTCCAAAAAAGTAGAGATCGTAAGTGCTATTACCGGAGCAATTAAAGAAACATAAGCAGCTTTGCTTGCGCCGATATTTCCAATTAATTTCATGAAAGCACCAAAAGCAATTACAGAGCCAAATATTGCCAGGTACAGCAATGAGAGAACATAACTTTGTGAAGTTTCAAAACTGACCTCTTTGCCTAGTACAACAGCTAACAAAAACATAGCCACTGAACCATAGATCATTCCAAAAGCATTTGATTGAATGACCGGGATACCTGCTTTTTGATTTCTCGCTGATGTGATATTTCCTAATGAAGCTAAATAAGTCCCTCCTACTGCAAAAGCCAATCCAATGACTTTTCCATCAGTAAAGGAGAAGTTTGAAAGATCTTTCCAAAACACCAATCCTGTTCCAATTAAGCCGAGAAATCCCCCAATGATCACCTTATTTTCAAAAGGAGTTTTCAGAAAAACACGATCGTTTAGAATATTCAAAAATACCAGTAGTGAGAAAATTAAGCCTACTAATCCGCTAGTGAGATATAATTCAGAATTATAAACAAGCCAATAATTAAATCCGAAAATCAGTAACCCCTGAAGGAGAATAAATCCATGTTCTTTTTTGGTGAATTTCATCTTCATTTTCCAAAGCGAACATATCACTAACATCAATATTCCTCCAATTCCGAAGCGGTACGAAACCGATAGCATTGGGTCTACATTTCCCACCTGAAATTTAATTACGTACCACGTTGATCCCCAAATCAAAACCGGTGTTAAAAAGAGAAGAGCGTTTTTCATGGATCAAATAATACTACAGGAAATAATGAAAAGGAATAGCAAGCTGAATTTACTTTGGAGATAATGTTAACTATCCAACACAGCTAACACATCTTGTTGTATGAGGTATATATTCCAACCTTCCAAAAGGTATTTCATTTCCGCATTTCGTGCACAACCCAAAATCCTTAGAGTCAGAGTTCTCTAGCGCTTTTTCCAATCGTTGTAATATTTTCTTTTTTTCACGCATAGATGATTCATTGATCGTTTTATTATTGATCGCATCCATTCTAGAAATACGTCCAATTGAAGCATCTAAAGGAATCGGCTTTATCAGTTCCTCTAATTCCGAAATACTCACTTTTATGGTCTCGATCTTAGATCTGATAATTAAGAGTAGTTGTTCTTTTTCTTGAGCTGTCATTCTTTAAGGTCTGTAACTTGCTCAATTAATCCAAGTCCTTCGAAATTCAAGCATTTGATGCTTTTTTTTGCTTTATTAACAAGGTTAAAAATTTGGGTACAAGGAATTATGGATTTACAGAATCTTATTTCTGAATTAAAACGACGTAATGTTTTCCGCGTCGCCACTGCCTACGCCATAGCAGGATGGCTTATTATTCAAATTAGCGCTACTACTTTTCCTTACTTAAACTTGCCTGAATGGCTAATTACAGCCGTTATTATTTTTGTTTTGATAGGCTTCCCTCTGGCTATAATATTTACATGGGCTTTTGAACTTACTCCCGAAGGTATTGAGAGATCAAAAGACGTTGAAATAACAGAGTCGGTTACAGCATCTACCGGAAAAAAACTGAATAAACTCATTATAGGTGCACTATCTTTTGGATTAATATTCCTTTTAGTGGAACGGATCTTTTTTGCTCAATCAACCATTTTTGATTCAGATTCATCTAAGATTGAAAACGCGTCAATTGCCGTCCTTCCTTTCGTTAATATGAGTTCGGATCAATCCAATGAATATTTCTCAGACGGACTTTCAGAAGAGCTATTAAATGGACTCGCTAACATTGAAGGAATGCAGGTTGCGGGACGTACTTCTTCATTTAGTTTTAAAAACAAAAATGAGGATTTGAGAGTAATTGCTGAGCAACTTGGAGTAAAACATATTCTTGAGGGTAGTGTCCGCAAAGATGGTGATCAGATTAGGATCACTGCTCAGCTTGTTCAGGCTGACAACGGGTTTCACCTCTGGAGTGAAACCTATGACCGAGAATTGGAGAGTATCTTTGCCATACAGGAAGAAATTTCCCGTAAAGTTGTGCAAGAACTAAAAGTACGCCTACTACCAGTTGATGAAGTGGAAATTGCAAAGCGTCCGACTGAAGATATTGAAGCTTATAACACTTTCCTTAAAGCAACGCAATTAGAAGTAAGTCGTAGCCCGGAAGATCTGGAAACAGCTATCACACTTTATGAACAAGCAATAGAAATTGATCCAACATTTACAGAAGCCTACGCTCGTTTAGCAATTGCTTATGGCTTGTTAAACCAATATGGAAACCTGTCATTTGCTGAGATGCTTGAAAAAATGGATGCCAATATTAATAAGGCATTGTTGATCAACCCAAACCTTGGAATTGTATATCGGGCGCTTGGTTTTTATCAGAACCAGCGACTTGAAGAAAATGCGTTAGTAGCAGCTGAAAATGCATATCGAAAAGCAATTGAATTAACCCCAAACGATGCATATGCCTATAACAGTTTATATATAGCTATCAAAAGCCGAAGTGAAGAAGAAGCATATAGATATTTAGAAAAAGCGTATCAATTAGACCCTTTGAGTAATCCGATCGCAGTAAATTACGCATCATTTTTACTGGTAAAAAAAGAATATGAAAAGGGGATTGAATTGCTGGATAAAGTAATTGCCAGAGCCCCTGACTATACATCAGCTCACCGCACAAAGATCTCCACACTGGCATTAATTCCTAATGGAGATCTAGATAAAGCTTTTATAACTGCACATAAGGCTTTAAAACAAAATCCTGAATCTCTGGAAATATTAAGTTTGATCGTTGAGCTATCTTCTGATATGGATCTGATTCCTGTAAGAAAATATTATTCAGATAAAATGTTAGAACTTTATCCCAGCAACTTTGATGCTATTGGTGGCATGTTAGAAACCCAAACATTGATGGGGCAAAGCGAGCTGGCTCTTAGTACAATGGATGCTATGAAAACTCAATTTGGTCCACAGGCTGAAAAATTTATGACTTCTTCTTATTCCAGTAACCTATTCATACTAGGGAGAAACGAAGAGATTTTAGTAATGATAGATAAACATTGGCCTGAGATTGCTAACAAAACGTATGATTTTGATTCTTACAACAATGATTTGTTAAAAAGAGACGCGTTAGATCTGGTATTTCTTTATGCGACCGTGTTAATTGATGAAGGCAAAGAAAAAGAAGCTCAATTCTTTATTAACAGTATATGTGAAGATTATAGCACCAAAAATCAGGACAAGGAAACCACTGATTCCTATTTAGCTCCTAACGATTTATGGATGTCAATGAATTGTAGCCTCATTAACGGAAATGTAGAGGAAGGAATAGATCAACTCAATGAATATTACTTTTTGAGAAAGGGAAAAAGAGGATATCCTTTAGCTTTTCTTAGAGATGTATTTCTGCTTTATAAAGACCATCCCGAAATGATAAAAACCAAAGAACTCATTTTTGAAGATCTTCATGGAATGAGAAACGAAGTTATTATCTACCTCAAAGAAGAAAACGAATGGAAAGAAGAATGGGCAGAGAATTAAAAATGAAAGATTTAGAATTGAGAATTACTTCTCGTCAACTCTGTCATCCTGACCCCGAATGCTCGGAAGAAGGTTCTACAAATCTAATTAACTGTGCAGATTCTTCGCTTTCGCTCAGAATGACCGTGGTACATTTTGAATTTTTAATCCGCAGAGTGTTATGAACATTTCAAAATTTATAGAGGAGCTAAAACGTCGGAATGTCTTTAAAGTAGCTACGGCTTATGCTATTGCAGGATGGCTGATCATTCAGGTTGTTTCTACCGTATCACCACAACTAGAATTCCCTGAATGGGTTGCTCCTTTCTTTACTGTGTTTGTACTCATAGGATTCCCTTTGGCGTTGATCTTCGCTTGGGCATTTGAGCTAACTCCCGATGGAATTAAAAAATCTCAGGAAGTTGATATCACTGAATCTGTTACAAGTAGAACAGGAAAAAAGCTTAATGGTATTATAATCACCGTTCTTTCTATGGCCGTAATTTTTCTTCTCATAGAAAGAGTCTTTTTTGCTGAAGCAGCATTCATAGAAAACCAATCAGAAACTGGATTTGAAACTGCATCAATTGCCGTACTCCCTTTTGTAGATATGTCTGCCGGACAAGATCAGGAATATTTCTCAGACGGGCTCTCTGAAGAACTACTTAATGCCCTCGCCAAAGTTGAAGACATGAAAGTTGCGGGGCGAACTTCTTCCTTTAAATTTAAAGGACAAAACGAAAATTTAAAATTGATCGGAGATGAATTAAATGTAGATCACATTTTGGAAGGAAGTGTTCGAAAATCAGGAAATCGAATTCGAATAACAGCTCAGCTTATAAAAGTGAATGATGGTTTCCATATGTGGTCGGAGACTTTTGATCGCGAACTTACCGCTTCCAACATCTTTGAAATTCAGGAAGAAATTTCTAAGAAAGTTCTTGGCGAACTAAAAGTACGATTATTAACATCTGAAGAAGCAGAGCTTGATCAAATTCCTACCAGAGATATAGAAGCCTATCAAGCTTATTTAAAAGGAAACCAACTGTTAGTAAATCGAAATTACGATGAGATTGTAGCAGCTATTGATTTATATGAAACCGCAATACGCATTGACCCTTCATTTGCTGCCGCACATGCAAATTTAGCTATCGCTTACAATCAGCAAGGGTATTATGGAAATATCCCATTAAACGATATGCAGAAAAATATTAAAGAATCTGCTGATAAAGCGATGGCTATCAACAAAGAATCTGCAGAAGCTCACGCTGCTCTTGGTGCATATTATGAAAATGAATCGAATTTTGAAGAAGCACTTAAGTTTTATTTAAAGAGTAATGAGCTAAATCCGAATTTAATTGATAATTATAACTGGATTGGAAACTTGTATTTGCAATTCGGGGAACCCGAAAAGCAGATGGCATGGTATGAAAAAGGCTTTGAAAAAGATCCACTTAATCCGCTTACCATATATAATCGAACACGGGTAAGTCTATGGAATAGAGATTATGAAGAGATGGAAATGTTCTTCGAAAAAAACATCCGTATTAATCCTGATTTTATTCCAACCTATTATTTAAAAGGAAACATTGCTTCAGGAGCTCCATTTGGAAGGTTTGATGAAGCATTTATAAATCACTACAAAACAATACAGCTCGACCCAAATTTTCCACGAGCATATTCTTTCCTTATTTACGAAACAACAGCCCTAAATTTAAAACCATTAGCTACTCAGTATTTTAACACTCTGAGAACAAAGTATAATCAAAGTTTCGAATATAGAGGAATTGTCGGGTTTTATGAGCACTATACCGTTGGGAAATATGACCGGTTTGAAGAAGATGTGCTTAGATATCTTGATTCCACAAACACCCCTCCAAATGATGGAACAATATTTGGCGACATGTATGATTTTGCTATGCAAACAGGTGACATTAAACGTGTTTTGCCATACTTCGAATTATCTGATCCCGGTCTATTTTCTGATACCCTGAAAACACTTACTCGAAGGAATGCAGATCAAGCATATTTATTAGTTGAGCTTCTTAAAAGAGCTGGTGAAACAGAACAGTCCGATATTTTAGTGACCGCCTTTTGTGATTATGCGGAGAGATCTAAGCAATGGCTTCCTGAAAATCAGGATGATGTAGCCTATCTATTGAATCAATCAAGCTGTTCTTTTGCCAAAGGTGATTATGAAAAATATTATATACAGTTAGAGCAACTATATAGTATGCATCGGGATTTTCCAGGGGTATATATAATGTTATGGGACATAAAGAATAATTTTCCTGATAAATACACAGACAACTTTAAAAACCTTCAGAGAAAGCTAGATGAAGAATTAAATCAACAAAGAGAAAATGTAATTGAATTTCTGAAATCCGAAGGCGAGTGGAAAGAAGAATGGGAGGCAGAAAAGAATTAAAAATGAAGAATTTAAAATTAAGAATTACTTCTCGTCAACTTTGTCATACTGATCCCGATTATTCAGGAGAACGATCTACAAATCTTATTAACTGTGCAGATTCTTCGCTTTCGCTCAGAATGACCGCGGTACATTTCGAATTTTTAATCCGTGAAGCATTATGAACATTTCAAAATTTATAGAAGAACTTAAACGCCGTAATGTCTTTAAAGTAGCCGTTGCATATGCCATCGCCGGTTGGCTGATCATTCAGATCGTTACTGTTATTGAAGCTCCGCTTAATATCCCTGATTGGTTTGATACTATTGTAATTGTAGTAGTTGGAATTGGGTTTCCCCTTATACTTTTATTTGCTTGGGCATTTGAGTTAACCCCAGAAGGAATTAAAAAATCTCAGGAAGTAGATATTACAGAATCCGTTACAGACCGAACCGGGAAAAAACTAAATGGTCTTATTATCTCAGTACTTTCTATTGCTCTATTCTTTGTAGTAGTAGAGAGAATTTTCTTTGCAAAAGCTTCCATTTTAGAAGAAGCAGGTGCTGTTGCTGAAATTAAAACGGCATCTATTGCAGTACTACCATTTGTAAATATGAGTAGTGATTCAGAAAACGAGTATTTCTCTGACGGACTTTCAGAAGAACTACTCAACGCTCTTGCCAAAGTAGAAGATATGCAGGTAGCAGGGCGAACTTCTTCGTTCAAATTCAAAGGGCAGAATGAAAATCTAACTGAGATCGGTAGCGAACTTGGAGTTGCAAATATTCTGGAAGGTAGCGTTCGCAAGTCAGGAACCCGACTTCGAATTACAGCTCAGCTGATCCGTGTTTCGGACGGCTTCCATATGTGGAGCGAAACCTATGATCGTGAATTTACAGTGGACAATATTTTTGATATACAGGAAGAAATATCTCTGCATGTTATGGAAGAGCTAAAAGTGCGATTACTTCCTGAAGAGGAAGCTCAGTTAGCCAGTCGTCCAACCATGGACATTGAAGCGTACAACGCCTTTCTGGAGGCTACTCAGCGGGAAATCACCTACCAACCGGATGATATTGAATATGCCATTCAAAAATATAAAGAAGCGATTCGACTCGATCCCACCTTTGCGGAAGCTTATGCTCGTTTAGCTCTTGCATACAATAACCTTCATCAGAATGGAAACATAGATGCGGACGAAACCAAAGTGCTAATGAGAGAGAATGCGGAAATGGCAATCTCGTTAGACAAAGATCTTGGAAAAGCTCATCAGGCACTGGCAGATTATTATGGTTTTGAATTTCAATTCGAAAAAAGCGAAGAAACGCTCAAAAAAGCTGTTGAACTTGCCCCCAATGATGCTTCTATTCGTATGGATTACAGAAGTGCACTGGGAAGAAATAATAGAGTTCAAGAATCCAGAGCTCAATTATTTAAAGCCTATGAACTGGATCCGTTGAGTCCGTATATATCCAATTCCTACGCACGTCATCTGGCAGATGTGGAAAACAGGTATGATGAGGCAATGGATATCATTGATCGCAATATCAAACGAACTCCTGATTATAATGGCTCTTATTATGCCAAAGCATGGTTACTGCGTGATGTTCCCTATGGAGAACTCGATAATGCTTTTACCTTTGCTTATGAAGGACATCTGCAAAACCCGGATGACATGGATTTTATGTGGATGGTCTCAGATATCGCTCGAGATCTTAACATGCTGAATATGGCTGAATATTTTGGGAAGAAAATCTCTGAAAAGTATCCTGAGAATCATGCAGGTCCTCGTAACCTTTTGAAAACCAGTCAGACCAGAGGTGACTTTGAGACCACTAAAAGAATTGTAGATGATCTCATCGAAACCTATGGAGAACGAACAGTAGAATTCTTTGTAATAGATCTGTTGGCTTTTCATTATGAGAGAGAAGAATATCAGGAAGGGTTAGATTTGTTGAAAATGAGATTTTCTGATTTTCTGGATGAACCCGGGAAAGAAATAGTTAATGAGGACCAACAAACTGCTTCGATCTTTTATCTCACATTAGCTGATAAAGCAGGAAAAGTGGAGGAAGTTGAAATAATCGCTGATCGATTATGTGAATATAAAGATAAAAGATTGGCCGAAATGGAAGAGAGTGGTCACATAGAAATCTATAACGAATTAGATGTTAAACTATGGTGCCAAATCGCTACCGAACAATATGACGAGGCTGTAGCTGCGATGGAAAAGTTCTATTTCGAATTAAACTCCAAAGCAAATTATCCATTAATTATTACATCCGAGATTCCTTTTTTCCGAATAAAAGAGTCACAAAATTTTGAAGCGTTTGAAAAGAAGATTTATGCTGATCTTGGGATAATGGGTGAAAATGTAGTTCAATTCTTAAAAGAGAAAGAAGAGTGGAAAGAAGAATGGCAGGAAGAAAATTAGTAATTATGGATTATAAATGTTGAATTGAACCGAATTAATTCAACATTTATAATTTAGAATCTACAATTATACACTATGGGAATTTTCTGGGATTTAATTCAACAAAGCCAACTAGAAGATCAAAAAACGAAAGCTAAAACTCTTGAAGATCGAGTTGAAGTTTTAGAAACAAGGTTGGCAAAAACTCAAGCACTCTTGCAAAAAACTCTGGAAGCTTTAGAAACTCATATTGGCAAAGATATTGATGGCGATGGAGTAACGGGATAAGTATGCTTTGCTTCCTCCAAGTTATAAGTTATGCCACATCATTCCTGCGAAGGCGGGAATCCAGATTTTCATCTATTGCTTTTAAGTTAGCTCCAGATCTCCAACATTTGCATGAGAATGGCTTTTCAATTTTAAAGAGAAGTCATGCTTAGATTCTTTAGAACCATTCGGAAAAAACTTATGGAACAAAATAAAGTTCGTACCTATCTCCTATATGCTATTGGTGAAATAGCTCTAGTTATGATTGGTATTCTACTCGCACTTCAAGTAAATAACTGGAATCAGAACAGAATAGAACAAGAGCAATTACAAAATTATTATGAAAGGATAATAGAAGAAATAGAAACTGATATTCCTGTAAAACAAGATTTCTTGATAAGTAATCAGTTCATTATTGACCTGAACAAAAGAACGCTGAACCTGCTCAACACGGGAAATCCTGATTCATTAAAACAACTACGAAATACGCTTGGAGCCCTCTCTACTGCGTGGAGTGTGGATCTGTCGTATCCAGTACTAAATGAATTTAAAAACAGCGGATACCTCTCAAAAGTCCGGAATACAGATTTAAAACAGAAATTTTTTGAGCTTAATACGACTATTGAATACACTAATAGCATGGATACTTATATTGTGGACCAATATCTGAATACAATGGAACCTTTTATTATAAGATCATTCAATTATCAGGCTGTTGCCCTAAAAAGATATCAAAGCTTGCTTATACAGGGAGGACCTTCCATCGATTATACTCAGTTCAACGAAGACCTCGAGTTGTGGAATATGGTCTCTTTTAAACTCGAAACAGCCGGCCTTTACACGGAGTACATTCAAGGTTTAATGGATGAGCAGAGATCCTTGGTTAATTTACTTGAGAAAGAGCTTGAATAGATGCTCCGTTTCTTCCATCGAATACGAAAAATTTAGAGAACAAAATAAAGTTCGTTCAGGTATAAAGCATCAGATCGGTTATCATAAAAATATAATTATTGTGTCTTTTTCTTGAGTTCCTAAACAGCTCACGATAAAAAGGCAGGTAATTATTCCTAGTGTGATCTGAATTCATTGTATTAGCATTTTTTGTTGGCTAATTTCTAGATCTAGTAATTAAGTTTAAATTTATTGCAAACCCGTTAAACTTTTGCTTTAAGATGAGTTCAAAAAAACTATCCGAAAAACAGACTAAATTTTTTGGCTGGATATTCGCACTTATTGGTTTACCATTTATTGGTATGGCTTTTGGTATTTTTCAAGCTGATGAATCAACTATTCATGCCCCGCTATGGGTGATCGGACTTTGTGGATTCGTTTTTTCTTTAGCGGGAATCATGATACTTCTTGGTGAAAAATCTCCGGTCAATAATTTATTGGGCGGGCTGCTTGTGCTTTCTTTTGCTCTTATCGGGGGATGGGTTGCCCTTTTTGGTGATTCTGCTCAGTTTTCAGGAGGATCTTCTATTCTTTCTGATTCGAGTAATGTCATGCTTGCCAGAATATTGTTCGGCAGTGGGGCTTTAATGTGTTTTGCCATTACAATTTATGCGATAAGGCAATATTTCACTAAGTGAAATACTTTTTTATATGGATTTAACAATAGATTTATATCCTTATAAAATTACTTGCCATTATGTAGCAATAAACTAATATTATCTTCCAATACCCTGATTTGAATTAGCTTACCATCCATAGTGATACTCTCTTGTTATTAACTGCGGATTCACTTCTTAGAATAAACTGAATGATTCAGAGATTAAAGAAAAAACAACCTCTCCTATTTTTATTTACTCTACTTATTAGCATTTGCATAGCAAGTTTTATCTATTTCTCTAATTCCAACCTACCCAACAAAGAACACGAAACAGAACCTGGTGCTAAACTTTCTTTAAACTATTTAGGGGATGTGCGGAGTTATCCTAATAAAGATATTCCAAAAACAGGGTTTTCTGAGGCTTTTCAACAAGCTAAAATCTCTAAAGCAAAATCAAAAATTACAACAAGGTGGGATCCCCTCGGACCAACAAATATTGGAGGAAGAACGCTTGCTTTAGCTATCAATCATGAAGAGCCAAATATTGTTTTTGCAGGTTCTGCAAGCGGTGGATTATGGAAAAGCACAACAGGTGGAGTTGGTTTAAATGCTTGGGAACGAGTAAGAACAGGTTTTCCTGTATTGGGTGTTGCAGCAATAGCAATTGATCCTCAAAACCCTAATATAATGTATATAGGTACTGGAGAATCATACGGAACGGACGTAAATATGCCTGGTATTGGCCCGGTAAGAACTACAAGAGGAAGCTACGGTATTGGGATTCTGAAAAGTGAAGATGGTGGTACTACTTGGGCAAAAAGTCTCGATTGGACGTTAGATCAACGGAGGTCAGTACAAAAAATTCAAGTTAATCCACTTCGTTCTGAAAGTATTTGGGCTGCAACTACTGAAGGTACGTACCGCTCAAGAGATGGTGGTAAAACTTGGGAGTTAATTCATGATGTAACAATGGCTACTGATGTGGTTATAAATCCATTAGATACTACTGTGGTATTTACAGCAAATGGAGGTATGGGAAGTCTTGGTCACGGTGTTTATAGAACCGAAAATTCAGGAGATACTTTTGACAAAATGGATTTAACATCAGGTGGAGGGCCTTCTCAATTTCTTGGAAAAGCTGTACTCGATATTTCTAAATCGAATCCAAACATAATTATGGCAAGTATTGGTAACGGCGATGGATCGGCTGGGGCAACTGGTAATGCTAACCGAACATGGCTAATGAGATCTGAAAATGGAGGAGATACCTGGTCACTCGCCTTTGCTAACAATAGCTTTTATGGAACTTTTCAGGGATGGTATTCTCATGCGATCGGGATCAATCCTTCAAACCCTGAAGAAGTTTGGGCCGTAGGGCAACCTCAAGTCTACTATCGTTCCACTAAAGGTGGTCAAAACCTTACTCTGGTTGATCCAGAACGAGCTACTCCTGGTGATATTAATTATCCAGCAGATGTGTACCCTAATTTAATCGATTGGGCAGATCATCATGATATAGTATTTCACCCCACTGATCCAAATACAATCTATTTTATAAATGATGGTGGGATCTTTCGAACTACGGATGGCGGCTTAACCATGGAGAATTGTAATTCAGGCTATCAAACAGTGCAATTTTATAATGGGGTTTCAAATTCAGATACCGATAAAGATCTAATGTTGGGCGGTCTTCAGGATAACAACAGTATTATTTATGAAGGAAGTTTAAACTGGCGGCGAGCTTATGGTGGAGATGGGTCATGGACAGCATTGAATCAAGATGATAATAACATTGCTTATCTTTCTGCTCAATATGGCATTCCAACTATTTCTTATGATTTATTTAAGAATGATCGATATGGTGACAACTTCTACCCAGGAAATGGCTTTTTTCCTCGTAATGAAACAAATTTTATAACTCCTTTAATTCTTAGTCCAGTTGACAATAAAACTCTTTATTTAGGAGGAGAAAAAATAATAAAATGGTTAGGTACAGAGAATAGATGGATTAAAACAAACAATGGAAATCCACTAGATGGAAATGCAATGTCTGCTATGGTTGCTTCACATCAAGATCTTGATGTGGTTTACGCAACTTCTAGCCCAAAAGCTACACGTCCGAATGTTTTTAGAACCACTAATGGTGGCACTACTTGGGAAACTATAACAGGCAATTTACCTGACCGTTACCCTACTGACCTTGCGATAGATCCGCTCGATGATCTTAACATCTTTATTACGTTTGGTGGCTTTGGAAGTTCTCATGTATTTAGATCTAATAATGGCGGAAATTCTTGGATAGATATTAGCTCTAATTTACCGGATGTACCAACTTGGGCAATCACAATTGATCCTGAGAATCCCACTCACATATTTGTTGGCAATGAAATAGGAGTATTCCAATCTCTAGATAATGGAGAAAGTTGGGAAAATATAAATGGGAATATCCCCGATGCTATATTTGCAATAGAGCTTGTAATTTCACGCTCTAATAGAAAACTCCGCTTAGCCTCGCATGGAAATGGCGTATTTGAAACTGATCTACCAGAGCCTTTCCAACAAGATAATGTAACCCCCTCTAACTTCACTTTATCCCAGAATTACCCTAATCCATTTAACCCAAGTACCACTATAGAATTTGAATTAACACAACAAGGAGACGTCCGGTTAGAAGTATTCGATACTAGTGGAAGATTAATTACGACCTTAGTAAATGAACCTAGAGGAAGGGGAAATTACTCTGTAGAATTTAACGCGAGTGGTTTAGCAAGTGGTACCTATATTTATAAACTTCAGATTGGAAGTAACAGCACCACCAAAAGAATGGTTCTAATAAAGTAGATTGTACTTAAATTTTTAAATAATAGCCTTGAAAAAAGAAAATGCTATCATAGCTGCAACAGTAACCTTTATAGCTGTTCCTGTTAAGAATCCTATAAAAGATCCCCATGCCGACTTAAGTGCCACATTCATATCCTGTTTATAGATCATCTCCCCAACAAACGCACCAACAAGTGTTCCAAGAAAGAAACCCAGAGGTGGAAAGAAAAGCATCCCCAAGATCATTCCGATAGTACTTCCGGTAACTCCATAGACAGTGCCTCCAAACTTCTTGGTTGTATAGGCAGGAATAGCGTTCTCTAAAATCAAAATAGTGATGACTACAATTGCCCATGCTACTAAAAAGAACGTGCTAAACTGAGCAACTCCACTAAAATGTAACACTAGCAAGGCTGCATAACTAAATGGAAGTCCCGGGAGAACGGGTAGAAATGCTCCAGCCAATCCTAAGAGGATCAAAATAATACCAATACTTATAAACAATAATTCCATGGAGAATATAGGTTATGAACTTAGCAGTACACGAAAGTACGATTATTTAGTTTCAAAAATATGCTAAACAATCACTTCTTGCACCAGTGTTCGTGTTTAGGTATCATCACTAACTTTATGATTTTCTCGACTAACATTAATTAATTTAATTTTCTTATGGCAAATGATAATCAGAGAACATTTTTTGGGCATCCGCGAGGTCTTGCCACTTTGTTCTTTACTGAGATGTTCGAACGCTTCAGCTATTACGGTATGCGTGCACTTCTCATACTCTTCATGACCAAAACAATAATGGATGGAGGTTTAGGTTTTGATGATCAAACTTCAGGAGCAATTTACGGACTCTATACAATGGGAGTTTACATTCTTGCTTTACCGGGCGGTTATTTAGCAGACCGCTTGTTCGGTCTTAAAAAATCGGTTTGGTATGGTGGTATCATTATTACCCTTGGTCATTTTACCATGGCTATACCAGGTATTTTAGAAGTTTTGGGAATGACAGACGCTTCTGTTGTAAATAGTATTGATACCTTTCCATTCTTTATTGGTTTAATCCTAATCGCTGTTGGTACCGGTTTACTTAAACCTAACATCAGTTCTATAGTTGGCTCTCTTTATCCTGATTCTGAAAGCGCTAAGCGTGATGCAGGATTTTCAATTTTCTATTCCGGTATTAATATTGGTGCTTTCTTAGCCCCACTTATCACCAGCTATTTAGGTGAGCAAGTTAATTGGCATCTAGGATTTGCATCTGCAGGTTTCTTCATGCTTCTTGGTTTGATTCAATACAAAATGACTGCTGGTTACTTAGATGGGATTGGTGATGAGCCAAGCTTCAATACAGAGAAAGAAATTTCAGGAAAAGAGAAACTTAAAAAAGGCTTGTATGCTGTTAGTTTTGTTTCAATTGGATTACTTGCTCTCGCTTTTATGAAAGTGATTCCTGTTGATGCTGTATTTATAGCAGATATTTCAGGGTATATTATCGTTGCTGCTGCTGTTGCCTTTCTGGGATATGTTATCGTTTTAGGTGGTTTGAATGATGATGAACGTAAAAAGGTCTATGTAATTGGTATCGTGTTCATTTTCTCGGCTATATTCTGGTCTGGATTTGAGCAAGCAGGCTCCACATTAAACCTATTTGCCGATCGATTTACCGATCGTGAAGTCTTTGGTTTCCTTGTCCCTGCCGGTGCTTTGCAAGCAGTTAACCCACTATTCATTATTATATTTGCCCCTCTCTTTGGTGCTATGTGGGTTTGGTTAGCTAAAAAGAATTTAGATCCCTCCTCTCCTGTTAAATTTTCATTTGGTTTGATACTTCTAGGAATTGGATTCTTAGTTATGTATTTCGCCGCAAAAGTAGCTGCATCAGGTGAGCTTGCTGCGCCAACATGGTTACTGTTAACTTATATGTTCCACACTTTTGGGGAACTGAGTTTGAGTCCTGTTGGGTTAAGCTTAACTACCAAATTAGCTCCTAAGAAATTTTACAGCCAAATGATGGGTGTATGGTTTATGTCAGTTTCTCTAGGAAACCTGATCGCAGGTCGTTTAGGTGGTGAGATCTCCGGTGATGGAGCAGAAGCTCTTTCCCAAATGCCTGATCAATACATGATGATCGTTTATACAACGGTTGGTGCAGGTGTTGTACTACTGATTTTTGCTAAGCCAATCAGAAAATTGATGGGCAAAGTACACTAGAGTTTGACATCATAATGTTATCAAAGGCTTCTTTCTTCATTGAGAGAAGCCTTTTTTGTTTTGGGAAACTATAGTTATCCTTTTTATAAGAACAATTAGGTCATCCTGAACTTGTTTCGGGATGACGTTAAATTCAACTTAAAACCTCTTTGCAACACCTATAGTCAAATACAGATCGTTTCCATCATGTATAATGCCGGCATCAAGTTGTAGAGTATTATTTAAAAAGTATTGCACTCCTCCTTCGATTAAATCACTAGAAAAATTTTCATCGAATGTCACAGCATATCCGAAATATGCTGCAAGATTATCCTGTATAGAAACACCGGGAGTTATACTGAAATTGAATGAGCCATTTTCTAATCCATCCACAAAATCGCCGTATCCAAAATTGGAATTAATTCCCCAATCTTCGTTGATGGAATAATCTGCTAAGATCATAAATCGCGTTAAGTAATATTCGTAATCATCATTAAAAAAAGGAAGATTGGTTCTGCTAAACAACGAAAGATTAAGTTTCTCATCCGCAAAAGAACCCAATCCATATTTAAAAGCCAGTGACTGAACTGCAACTCTCGGCTTGTCTACTCCGTCAATAAAGAACAGAGAGCCCGCACCAAGTTGTGCTTCAAAATTTTCAGCAATTCCAGTTCTTAAGAACACTTGTCCTACATCAGAAAAATCTCCATTGATAGAAGCTCCTGCTTCTAAATATAAAGCCTTTGTTGGAACCGTATATGTACCGTAACCTGCGCCGGGTCGATCCGCTGAGATATTATCCTGAGCAAAAACCGCCGTTGTTGAAATTGAAAAAAGTAAAACTAAAAATGCTTTAAGTCGATTATTCATAGTAGATGATTAAGCTTATATTTGACCTATGAATGATACAAAGAAGAATAATTCAATCATACAAAAATCGCCTATTGCCGCTATTGCCACTCCGGTAGGAGAAGGTGGAATTGCTGTGATCAGAGTTTCAGGAAAAGATGCTATTTCAAAAGTAAACGAAGCTTTTCAGGAAAAAGATCTTACTAAGTTAGATTCTCATACGGTTCATTTTGGGAAGATCGTCGATAAAAAAGGACTTCCCGTTGATGAAGTGCTAGTTACTCTTTTTCATTCTCCAAGATCTTACACCGGTGAAGAAACCGTCGAGATTTCATGCCATGGTGGGGTTTTGGTCACACAGAAAGTTCTCGAAACCATTCTAAGTGTAGGAATAAAAGCCGCAGAAGCGGGAGAATTTACACAACGTGCATTTTTAAATGGAAAATTAGACCTAGATCAAGCGGAAGCTGTTGCCGATATCATTCATGCAAAAAGCATTAAAGCAGTGGATGCCGCACACCAGCAATTAGAAGGAAAATTGGGAGACCACGTACGAACCTTTCGTCAACAGATCATTGATGCAACCGCTATGATCGAATTGGAACTCGATTTTATAGAAGAAGATGTCGAGTTTGCCAATAAAGAACAGCTTCAAAAATTACTCGAAGATGTAGATGTGGAACTCACCAATTTATTAGATACCTACGAAACCGGGCGTTTAGTTAAAGATGGCGTAAAAACGGTGTTGATCGGCCGACCAAATGCAGGAAAATCTACGTTGCTAAATACCTTGGTTGGAAGCGACAGAGCGATAGTTACCGAAATTGCGGGAACTACACGCGATACAATTGATGTAGATTGGAATTTCGACGGTCTTTTGTTCAAACTTATTGATACCGCCGGACTTCGTGAAACTGAAGATATTGTCGAGGCAGAAGGCGTTAAACGATCTCAGAAGGCTTTTGAACAAGCTGATCTGGTTATTTACCTGAAAGATCTATCTCAGCCTTTTAATGATGAAGAACGAAGAGAAATTGCTGAATTTCAAAAACGGTCCGGCGAAACGCCTTTTATATTGATCGGAACTAAAGCTGACATTGAAGCTGATCAAGAATGGAGAACAGAGTTTGATCTAAAAATCTCCGCTGCTGAAGGAGAAAAGATCAAAGACTTAAAAGAGCATCTTAAAAATCGGGCGTTGGAAAATAAACATTACGATGCTTCAAGTTTACTAGTCACTTCTTCTCGTCATCGAGATGCTCTCCAAAAAACCAAAGAACACATTCAAGCGGCTCTAACAGGCCTAGCCAATGGGATGACCGGGGACTTTCTTTCTATCGATCTGCGGGCAGCTTTGAATGAACTGGGAACAGTGACTGGCGAGATTACCAACGAACATATTCTAGATTCGATATTTTCTCGGTTTTGTATTGGCAAATAAAAAAAGCCACATATCTCTATGCGGCTTTTAATTTTCTATGATCTCAAATTGACTTAAACGAATTCAGCAAGCTTCGGCTCATCAAAAAGTTCGTCTTTCGGTCTGCGAACTTTCTTCATAGGTGCTAACCAATCATTCTCTTCATCTCGGAAGCCCAGAGCCATTAGTGAAACACTTTTCAAGCCTTCTTCTCTCAGCTCCAATAATTCATCCAATTCAACCGGGTTGAAACCTTCCATTGGAGATGCATCCACTTCTTCTACCGCAGCTGCCGCAAGACCAAATCCTAGGGCGATATATGTCTGGCGTGCCGACCAATGATAGATCTCTTCATCCGATTTCTTTGCTGTTCCTTCCAGCATATCCCGGAGAGGTTGCAGTTCATCTTCCGGTAGATCACGCTCTTTACGTGTTAGCTCCACATAATCATCAATTTGTTCATCCGATATAGAATCCCATGCAGCAAATACCAATAAATGTGAGCTTTCTGTGATCTGGTTTTGGTTGAACGCAATTGGCTTAATACGCTCCTTCAGTTCAGGATCTGTAATTACTAAGATTTTGAAAGGCTGAAGCCCCATTGATGTTGGAGCAAGTTGGATTGCGTCTAAAATTCGTTCTAATTTCTCTTGAGGAACCTCTTTCCCATTCATTCTTTTGGTGGCATATCGCCAATTTAGTGACTCGTGAAAATTCATACTCAATCCTTTTATGTTTTAGTTTAATGTTAAAACAATTAGAGTGAGTATTTCCTTCCCTAAATTTTTAATTCAATATGAATGAGATGTATAGTCTTAATCTATAAGGAAACTATGGGCATAAAAAAAGACCCGTACTTTGATTAAGAGCGGGTCTTTTAAAAAATTGTTTAAGAAAACCGATTAGTTATCGCCTTCTGTTCCTGAATCATCAGTGCTTCCTGCATCATCACCTTGAATAGGAACCGCTGATTGAGTTTGGGAAGGAGCGTTCAGATCTTGAACCGGAGCTCCGCCTTCTTGTAATATACTTCTATTTGGAGCTGTCCCTGATCTATCAATCGCAAAGTTTGCAAGAATACATAAGACTAAAAAAGCTCCTCCAAAAATTCCTGTAGCCTTTGAAAGCAAGTCAGCAGTACGTCGAGCACCTAAACCAGAGTTACCTCCTAGTGCGCCACCACCGCCTCCGCCACCGCTAATACCTGATAGTCCGGAGCCTTGACCGTTTTGAAGTAAAACAACTAATATTAAAAGTGCGCAGATAATTGTAATTACTGCAACCAAAATGTTATAAAGCATAATAAATTCTTAAATTTTTTCGGAGCATTAAAGATATTCAAATTTCTATATTATCCCAAGTGTGTAACTGTCATTTGATAAGGTTATTATCAGACCATGGAAGACATCCTAAATAGCATCGCCGATTTTTTTCAAAGCTCCCCTGTGCTTACAGCCCAGATCCTAAAAACTATCCTTGTTGTATTTGTTCTTTGGGGGTCACGAAATTTAATTCTCCGAGTTGTAAATAAAAATATTGAGAGTAAACGAACGGTATATAAGTGGAGAAAAAATCTCACCTATATCTTGGCATGTATTGGCGTTATTTTAATAACTCAAATTTGGTTTAGTGCCCTAGGAAATCTCTCTACCTATTTTGGACTACTTTCCGCTGGTGTAGCTATCGCACTTAAAGACCCCATTACTGATCTAGCTGCCTGGCTTTTTATCATCTGGAGAAAGCCTCTTGATGTAGGTGACCGTATCGAAATAGAAGACACAAAAGGTGATGTAATTGATGTACGACCTTTTAAATTTACTATTCTCGAAATTGGAAACTGGGTAGACGCAGACCAAAGTACAGGACGTGTAATACATATTCCTAACCATAAAGTTTTTTCAAAACAGCTGGCAAACTATACCAGTGACTTTGAATTTATCTGGAATGAAATCGGAATCATGGTCACTTTTGAGAGCGACTGGAAACTGGCGAAACAGATTTTAAGTAATATTTCTGAAGAAGAGTCTAAAGATTTTATTGAACGCGCTGAAGCTCAAATCAAAAAAGCAGCTAAATCGTATTTGATCGAATATCGTTATTTAACACCTATTGTATACACCAGCGTAAAAGATAGTGGTATTATGCTATCCATTCGCTACCTAACTGATCCGCGCCGTAGACGAGGAAGTGCAGAAGCGATCTGGGAACGTGCTCTTGATGAATTTGATCAATCTGATGTTATAGACCTTGCTTATCCAACCATGAGGATCTTCAACAACATTAAAGAAGGGAAGCCCGGTACCCAGAATAACCCAACCTCTGATTCATAGCCATTAGTTTAAGCTCGATTCCTCATCAAGGAACCTGATTTAACTGATAGTATAAAACTCTTAGTTAGCTCTTAATCAGAAGTTGAAATAGCCTTATCTTAAAGCTCATATTTAAAGTAAAAGATAAATGGCTCCTCCAGACGACAAAATTACCGAACAACTTATACAAGACGGGATCGATCCTTCTATTCGTACGCATACTTTCTTGGAAGATTTCATGGCCATATCTGTTGCTGCCGTACTGCTCTCTTTTGGGATTGCTCTATTAGCTGATCTGAATTTTCTCATTGGTGGTACTGCCGGAATGGCCTTTTTAACCCAATATGCAACAGGATTCTCTTTTGGTCAGGTTTTCTTTGTGATCAATATTCCTTTCTACATACTCGCTGCTTGGAAACTGGGTAAAGTATTTACACTAAAAACCTTTATCACGGTATTCCTCGTTTCTCTGTTTTCAGATTATGTTCCAAAGCTTTTTGAATTTGGGGATATAAACCCTGTTTACGGAGCCGCTCTAGGAGGCTTTTTGATTGGTACGGGCTTGCTAATGCTTTTTCGACACAAAGCTAGTTTAGGGGGATTAAACATTGTATCCATCTATCTCCAAAAATTTCACAACGTCAATGCAGGGCGTTTCCAAATGTGTGTAGATGTAATAATTATTTTAGGCGCATTTTTTCTGGTAGATATTATGGCTATTGTTTATTCTGTATTGGCTTCGGTGTTTCTTAATTTGATTCTAGCTGTCAACCATAGACCCGGGCGCTATCTTGCTTTAGATTAACCAACCACTTTTTGTATGAATAGAAAAGATTTTTTAATTCGTTCAGCCTTATTAGGATCAGCATCTATGCTTCCTATTCAAAAATTAGCTTCCCTTTTACAATCTCCCTTTACAACCATACGTAGAAATGTAGGTACTTTTGTAGGTCGCGGTGGCACAATTGGTTGGCTTGCCACCAAAAATTCACTCGTAGCCGTTGATTCTCAATTCCCCGACTCTGCAAAGACTTGCATTGAAGGCTTGAAAGGAAAAACAGATCACGTAATGGATTATTTGATCAACACCCATCACCATGGTGATCATACTGCAGGCAATCCAGTGTTCAAAGGTTTTGCAAAACACATTGTAGCTCATGAAAATGTCCCTGCTTTGCAGAAGCAATCAGTTTCAGGGCGTGGACAAGAAGCCATGGATGCTCAAGTTTATCCCGATCTCACCTATTCTGACAACTGGTCGGAACAAGTTGGAGATGAAACGTTGCACCTGATGCATTTCGGACCTGCACATACCGGTGGAGATTCTGTGGTTTATTTCGAGAAAGCGAATGTTGCACATATGGGCGACCTTATGTTTAACCGTGCTTATCCAGTCATTGATATTAATGGTGGTGCAAATATTGCCAACTGGATCAAGGTACTTCGTACAACAATAGATGAACTCGAAAGTGATACGATTTATATTTTTGGTCATGGAAATTCAGAGTATGAAATTACCGGTAGCAAAGATGATCTGATGTTAAAAAGTAATTTCTTAGAAGCCCTGCTTGAATACACTCAAAAAGGAATTGACGCCGGAAAAACGAAAGATGAAATTACTAAAGCTGAAGTAATTCCTGGATTCGAAGTATTTTCAGCGCCGGGTTGGTCTCTCACTTTAAGTAGAAATATTGATGCAGCTTATCAAGAATTAACTTCGGGTGAATGAACGAACACCATTCAAACATAGATCACAAGAATACTGAAGGTCTTGAAGTTCAACGTTGTCTTTATTGTGGACAGGTTGCAGAATTGATTTGGGTGCACGGCCATGGGCAATGTTCAAATTGTGGAATTAACACCCAAGAATGTTGCCGTGGTGAAAGTTGTGCTTTCGATCAGAATCAATAATCGAATTGCCACCTAAAATCGACACCCCTGCGATTTGAATCCTCTCCTTCGGTTATAATAAGATCCCATGTTTTTGACAAAGCGTACTCTAGGATAAAGAGTGTCTTAGGATCTGAACTTGTTATCTCGTTTACGATAGCAAAAAATGTTCTTTCATTTAAATACCATCCCGTTTTAATGGAAGTGCCTACTTCATTTCCTACTCTTGTATTGTCTATTTGAACAACATCTACACCGAGTTCCCTTGTGGCTAAAGCCTCTACCTCATCAATTAGAACACCGGTAAGTAAATCTGTTGGTGATGCTCCACTTCCTTCAGTAAAAGCGTTCTGCCATGATTCCAAAGCATAACAAGGCCTATTAAAAAGTGTGTAACAAATAATATCTTGTTTCTCCATTGTGGGAGTACTTTCAAAAGAAAACTGTGGGTTTTCAGCCGTGCCCGTTACAATATAATATAGCTGAACTTCTTGCTCTCCTTTGTAGGATGCGGGTACATAAACACTTTTAATATTTAGTTCGGGATTATCAGCCGGACCACTGAATCCAAGTTCGGCTTCTTCTAATTCAAACCTTTTTCCGAGAGGTCGTAGATATCCTCCCTCTCCTGTTAAGCTACCAAATAAAGATAATTCCCCGTTGGTCTCTTTCTGTGCTTCAAGCTCACCAGATATTTCGATTTCCATATCTAAATAGCGCCGGTTTCTAACAAAGAAGTTGCGCTCTATTCCAAATTGCATATCTATATTTAAAGAATCGTATAAGCTAAATGACTTTTCTTCTTCTCCTTCCAATTGTATTTTTTCTACCGATTTATCTCCGAAATTATCCAATACAACAAAGCCATTTTTTACAGAGAACTTACCTGTTGATGTTGGAGTTAATGCCGGCCCTTGAAGTTTTGAGTCTATATCAACTACTAAGTTATATTCATCAGTATTTGCCAGCTTAAATTGATTGGCTTTTGCTGTAATATCTAATGTTGTTGGGGTTAATCCATCTAAATTTATATCTCCATTTGCCTGGAACTCCCCTTTTCCACTTTTTGCTTTAAACTCCTTAAGTACGATCTTTGACTCACTGAATTCAATTCTAGATTGTATTCCATCCAATGTTATTCCGGCAATTGGCACCTCAAACGAAGATTTTGTCAGATCGAAATAGCCCGACGAACTTAAACTATTTTCGGTTCCTTCGAGGGTAAGTTCCCCATTCAATGTACCCCTTAAGTTCTTCGTAAAGTCTTTATCTAAGAAATCATTAAATACAGAAAGGTTAAAGTCTTTTGTTGTAACCGTAGCAGATACAGGCTGATTTTCATCTACCGTATTTACTTCAAATGTTTTAAAATTGTAAGAAAATGGTAGATCTATATCTACATCTGCTGCTTTCTGTTTAGCCGCTAATACTTCTGCGTTAATGAAAATATTCTCTTCTTCATGGTTATATCCAAACTTTGCAAATACCGAATCTAATCGGATATCTGATAATACAGGGTCATCAATATTCAGAGATCCTTCTACATTTGGAGCCCCAGCTGTGCCTGATAAAGCAATGTCAACACTTAGTATCCCACTAGTACCTGTAACATCTAATTTCTCGAGAAAGACTTTAAATCTATCTAACGATGTTGGAACTATATTTAAATTCCCTGTTACCTCTTGATCATAAAATTTATCTGAGAAATCCTTTGGATCACCCAAATCAAAAGGCACATCTAACTTTCCAGATATTACTTTTTTATTGTCCCAGATAACCTCCAGCTCTGAATCAAGTCTTTTATTCTTCACATCAAAAGTTAAGCTAACCACATCAGCTTCAACTCCGTCGTAATCCAAATTTTGAAGCTCTATATTCCCATTTCCGACCAAATCATCTTTGGTTCTGTCTATGTTGATTTCACCAAAAAGTACTCCGTCTACATATCGTTCTGTCAAAAGAATTTCTTGAAGTATTCCAAAATCAAAACTTTCACCAACTAGCCATATTTGTTGCCTCACAGAATCTGCATAAGGAATTGAAAGTGATAAAAATGCACCTTCTTTTGAAGTAAGAATAAGCGAATCTGTTCTAATTGCACTATTTCGAACAGAAATATTGAACTCTTCTTGTAAGTTGAGCTGTCTCTCTTTAGTGATGAAATCTAACTTATTCATCACCACATTTACATTCATAGAATCCAATTCAAGCTGATAATCTCCGGAATTTAATATCTGTCCATTTTCTACATCTTTTATGTCTAGAGTATAATCTCCATACAGAGAGTCTGCCGTTTTAACAGAATTGGTTGTAATTTTTATGTCTTGAAATGAGGTGCCCGAAATTTGAGGTTCAATTACTTCTACATCAAATGTTCCTTCTTCCTGCTCTCGTAAAACCACATTACCATTTCCCAAAATTCTGCTTGCCAGAAAAAGTTCATCAGCTACTATATCGATGAAATCGAATGTGGTTATACATTGTAAAACACCTTCATCATTCTCTTTAAAATCGGCTGAAAGTGTGCCTTCAACTTTCAGTATTTCCAAATTTGCTAAAGTAGCTAGCGGTTGAGTGTTCTTGATCTCAGCATCAAAGGAAAGAATATTATTTGGGTCTTTCTCATCTCTGATATTTCTTCTTCCACTAAAATTGGCATTAGCGATTTCACTTCTTAATTCTGCTTCCGGAATCGTTAATATACCCTCGCTAATTTCATATCTAGCATCCAGTAAATTAATATCAGCACCGTTTACAATACTAGTGTCTGAATGTGCAATACCGGTCAATTTTAGATCATCTAAACTAGAACCTGATCCGGCCCCCGATATATCTATATTAATAGAAGTTGGGAATTCTTCTACAAACACTAATTCGTTTACATTAAAATCATTAGTAGATAAATCATACCTGAAATTTGGCAGATCTGATAAAAAACTAGATACCGCAGCATTGAAATTTACTCTTGAGTCGATTATTTGTGAGAAACCCTCTACTGTAATAGAATCTTTGTTAATTGTACCATTTACTGAAACTAATTCTATCGATTGCTCTCCAATTTTGATGCTCTCATCTGCCTGAGAGTTTTGTTGATTGGAAAACTTGGTAATTATAGATGGGTCGTTTTTGGACATCATTTCATTAGAAAGTCCAAACTCCCATGTATTATCAGAAAGTTCGAATCCCTGACCTACGAAAAACCCATTTAATGAAATATCAGTGACTATGTCATTTTCGGTCCAATTCGCAGCATTTAAATTTTGAAGTATATAACCAACTTCCCAGCTTGGAGATTCTGCAAATAATTGCATCACCTTTGCATTGGTTATGATTCGTTCTTCAGCACTTGTAGTTACATCTGCATTAGCTAATAACTGACCTTCTTTTAGCGTTCCACTTCCGAAAAATCTTCTGAATGTATAGTCTTCATATCGTACTCCTTCAACAGTAAAACCAAAAGTAACATCTGATTTTTCGTACGCTCTGGTTAATTCACCATCTAATGTTAATTGGAACACTCCCGTATATGCTTTAACAGAATCATTGGTAAGCGCCGCTATATTTAGTCTTGAACCTGTAATTCCAAATTTTGTTAGTGTAGGTTCCTCCGTAAAACTTATGTTTGCAATCGCCTCTATATCTTTTGCAAATTCACTATCAGCAGTTAATTCAATTTCTATATTGTCGACTCCACCTTTTGCCTTTAAGCTTATTTGCACCTCTTCCTTTGGAATTTCCTGATCTAAGTACGGTTGTATATCACTTGTTGAAATTGGCTTCATATCAAGGTTAGAATCCAACACACTGTCTTTTAGATTTACAAAGGCATTGGCTTGTAACATAGATCTCCCAGTGTTCAACACAAGGTCTTCAAGAGTGATCGTTTGGTCTATGTATTCACCAGATGCCTTTACTTTGATGGCATCCGGTAAACGCCCCTCTTTAATATTAAAACTTAAACTTGAAAGTGATGCTTCGATCTCTTCAGCCATTGAAAACCCGGCCGTTAAAGAAATGTTTTTGACTTCGAGAGATGAATCAGGCAATAGTGAAGGAGAGTAAACCGAGATATTGGTTTTACTCACATTTATACTCTGGATATCAAACTTAAAATTTGAACCTGTAGATTCCGAGGTGTCTGCTTTCACAATATCCTGTATTGTAAAGGAAGTAACTGAATCCGCAGACTGTTCCGACTCAACGATATTTACTTTTCCTTCAATCACATCTACTTGTTCGATCTTGAAGGTTCCACTCAAAAAACTGAGTAGCTCATATCTTGAGTATAATGTATCTACATATGCCAATGTATCTGTATCACCAACATAAATCCCTGTTAATTGGATTTCTTCCCAAAGGTCGCCACTCAGTCCTGAGATCTTAACTTCAGAGGTTAAACTCTCATTGGCAATATTCTCTATTTTTGCTTTGGCAAAATCATGAACAAATTTCGTTTTCAGTGCAAAGCGAGCACTAATCAATAACACAAAAAGAGTGACTATAACCCAAAGAAAGGTTTTTAGCAGTTTTTGAAAGATATGTGTTTTCTTTTCTTCCACTAAAATGCCTGCCCTATACTAAAATGAAGACCCCATCGATTCCAACCAGAGCTCATACTTTTATCGCCTTGATAAATATTTAAATCAGCATCAGTTGGGTTAATTTTATATGCAATATCTACACGAATCGGACCTATTGGTGAGTTATATCTCAGCCCACCTCCAACACCGTATTGTATAGGTCGTTGGCTTGTCGTTCTTATTGTTTCCCATACCTGTCCCCCATCTAGAAAAGCTGCTATGCTTAATCCTTTTATGAAACGATTTACTTCTTGTCTAAGCTCAACGTTAAAACTAAAGGTAGCTTTCCCTCCTATTGGAACATACCCTGTAAATGACCCTACTGTATCAAAAACAGCTTCTTTCGGTCCTAATTCTTGTCGTCCCCATCCTCTTACTTCACTAGACCCTCCATTATAGAAACGAATATCTGCAGGTAATGAATCTTGTTTTGCATAGTAAATAGAACCTCCACTCACTCGTCCAGCAGCAACCAAGCTATTCGACAATTCTCTATATCCTCGAATATCAATAGCTGCTTTTTGAAATGAGAAAGAAGCTTCATTAAATAATCCCGATAATTCTAAAAACGGCTGGATTATAAACCCGTTACCACCACGTGGGCTTCCATTGCTAGCGTATACATTAAACTTGAACGATGAAATATTATAGTTAAGAATACTATCAGGACTAACTACGGAATTTCCTTCTTCATCTTCCTGAACATCAAATTCCTGATTAAGCGTGTAATCATATGAAAAGGTTCCTGTAACTTGCTCACTATAATTATATCCAAAGCTGTTTCTTATCCCCCCTGTATCAATGGAATATGATCTCTCTATTCTACGTTGAACAAATGGAGCAACAGTGATATTACTTTTGGTGTTATACACGTAGGGGAATAAATAACTCGCTCCTAATCTCATATCAAATGCAGAAAGCTTGGCTGAAGCGTTAAATAACTCACCTTTACCTCTTACATTTCGATAGCTCCAAGAGGCTTGTGTTCTTAATAGCTTGTAGAAATTGTTTAGCTGAAGAGGTTCATTTAATCTATCATAGTTTCCCACTCCGAAAGTTAACTGTACAGAACGCAATGTCCTCTCTTTAACTCGCAATAGTACATTCAATGTCGAGTCTTCACGCTGTTCAGGAATTGAAACTAAAGCAAACCTAAATAAATGGTGTCCAAAAAGCTCCCTTTGAGCCTCCCTCATTGCATCATCATTAAAATACGCACCTTTCTCTATCCCCGTTTCTCTTACCACATATTCCTCGCCCAACGTTGTTTCTCCCTCAACAAGAATCGAATCAAACCGTGCTCTAGGACCTGGAGTTGTTTCAACTAATATATTCGCTTTCTTCGCCATAGTATCAACTGTTGCCTCTATTTGAGTAGAAGCATAGGCGTAACCTAAATTCCTTAATATTTGAGCTACTTCACTTTCTACATCTGATTTTAAAACAGGTTGATAAATTTTATTCTTTCTAAAAGGCAGTTTATTTAGCTCCCTTTTGAATTCATCACTATTGTATATAGTAGAACTATCCTTAGGTGAAGCATTGGTAACAATTAGTACTGAATCAATTCTAATTGGGGCTTTTTCAGCAACGATAAAAACCAGCTCTTTCTTCCACTCTTTATTTTTTGAATCTAATCGATATGTTACTTCTACTTCATTGAACCCACGTCTTTGGTAAAATCGCTCTATCCGAATAGCATCCCTTCGTATTTCCGGAATGGAAACATAGTATCCCTTTTCATTGAAAAACGTGATCTTCTTCCAAAGTGATGGAGCTTCATTAGCAATATAATCCTTCAGAACAATACCTTTATATTCTGTATTACCTTCTATCTTGACATTCCAAACTCTCTCCGGCTTCCCTTCATCTTGCTCTTGAGCATATACAAAACCACTGGAACTACATAAGAAAACCAATAGAGTTGCGTAAACTTTAAAATATATGTTAAGCGGATGTTTCAATATTCAATTATTATCTATCTGATAAATTTTACATCTAAATAATTCTGAACGAATTTCGTACTTTCGGTCGTAAATGTATTTAATTGAATACTCAATGTACTATGAATAAGTTTTTATTTATATCTCTAATCTTCGTCTCGCTTTTAAACTGTAAATCTACCGAACAATTTACTGGTTTTTCTTATGATCCCCCTAATGTTACAGATACACAAGATAAGGAAGTAAATCCGCAATACAGAAGAATTATTGGCACCGGAGAACCCACTGTTTGGGTGTCCAATAAATTTGAAGGAGCTCGGCTTAACGACTTTTATGCTTTAAACGACTCCACCTTCGAAGTCTACATTGAACCGGAAAATGCCCCTATAAACAACAGCCCGTGGTATGCTTTTAGTATTTGGAGCGATACCGCTCAGACGGTTACACTTCGGTTAAATTACAACAATGCTCGGCATAGATATGTTCCAAAAATAAGTTCGGGTACCGGATTCACCCCAATAGATATGAGCGCGGCTGTTTACGACACTGCTTCTAAAACCCTAGAGTTTGAAATTGAGCTAACTAAAGACCCAAAAACTGTAAGCGCCCAAATAATTACTGATACTAAGTACTATGAAGAATGGCTCTCAACCATGGCCAAAAAATCCTCAATTTCTATAGAAGATATTGGGTTAAGCAAGTTGGGAAATCCCATTAAAGAATTAACTATTAATGAAGTAGATCCAAACCAAGAAGCGGGTGTATTAGTTATAATGGGGCGTCAGCATCCACCTGAAGTCACCGGATTTTTAGCTTCTCTATACTTTATTGATGAGCTAAGCTCAGACACTCCTTTAGCTAAGAATTTTAGGAACCATTTTATAGTAAGAGCATTTCCTCTCATTAATATTGACGGAGTTTTAAATGGTCATTGGAGGCATAATGCGGGAGGTATTGACCTTAACAGAGATTGGGAGAATTTTAATCAACCCGAAACAAAGCTTGTTAGAGACGCTTTATTACCTATATTAGATAGTCCCTTACAAACGGTTTATTACGGCATCGATTTTCATTCAACCAATGAAAATCTATTCTATCCTATTGAGCAATCTGTTAACACTTTCCCTGACGATCTTACCCAACGTTGGATTCCTTTTGTTGAAGAAGCTAATCCTAACGTAAAATTTGTCACAGAAGAATTTGATACCAGCTCTCCTATTTCAAAAAACTGGATTTTTAAAACATTTGGGGCTGATGCTGTAACATTTGAGATGGACGATGTTCTTGAAGAAAACACAATTGAAGAAATTTCACGATCAGCAGCTCAAAGTCTTATGCAGTTGTTGATAGATGAAAAAATTAGAAACCGGTAATAAAGCTTTCAGGTTTCATTCTTTTTTTTAAATTCCGCCATGGAAGGTTCAAAAATACTTATCGAAGGGTTAAACAACTGGAAGCTCAGGCTTATTTTAAGTGCATTGTTATGTATTATGGGTTTATCCGCATTAATAAGTCTTTTATTAGGGCTCTTCTTAACACTTAGTATTTACGATAAAACAATCGTAGCCATTGCAATCTGCATTGTGGGAATTCCTACTTACTTAATTTTAAGTGGTTTGGGAAGAATTACTCCTGAATCAATTGCTCGATTTATAAATGAAAATAGCACTCAGGTTAAAGAAGACCTTCAGATCCTTTTAAAAAACAATGAGGAGCTAGATGAAATAGATAGAACTAAGCAACAAAAATTGATCTCTTTTTTTAATGAAACTCCTCTTTATAAATTTCTTCCCGACAAGCCCGTAAAACAAGCCTACTTTATTATGCTAATCTCTATGATTGGCAGCTTTAGCATTTGGTTCTTTTCATAAGTAGTAAGTGAATTGAACTATTTGAGCATCTTTCTTTTCGATGTGCGTCTTTTATGATATAAACGTTCACACTTTGTATCTTTTAGTATGTCACACGATCATAAACATCACCATCATCACAACTTTGATGATACATCTACCCTAAAACTTTGGGTCTCAATTTTTCTAAATTTAGTAATTACTATTGCTGAATTTGTAGGTGGTATTCTGTCTAATTCATTAGCTCTTCTCTCCGATGCTGTTCATAATCTAAACGATACTCTTTCTTTGGGTATAAGCTTAGCAGCTAGGAAAATCTCCAAAAAAAGCGCCGACCAGAATAAAACATTTGGGTACAAGCGAGCAGAGATTATTGGGGCTTTTATAAACTTAGTAACTTTAGTAATTGTAGCGTTATTTCTAATTAAAGAAGGTGTTGAAAGGTTTTTAGATCCTCAGCCTATTGACGGTTTTACTATGTTTTGGGTTGCCATAGTTGGTCTATTAGGTAATTTTATTACTGCAGCGCTACTTTTTAAAGAAGCAAAAGATAGCCTAAATCTTCGCAGTGCTTATATACATATTCTTTCTGATGGACTCTCATCTATTGGAGTTATTATAGGCGGTTGGTTGATCTTAAAATACAATTGGTATGTAGTTGATACCATTCTAACCATTGGGATTGGAATCTATATTCTTTGGCATTCTTACCACATGCTTCGGGAAACGATCGATATTCTTATGCAATCAACGCCTGTTGAAATTGATATAACTGAATTGAGATCTAGAATTGAAAATATTCCTAAAGTACGAGGCGCTCATCACATTCATGTGTGGAGGTTGGACGAATCTGAAATAATGATGGAAAGTCATATTGTTGTGGATCAAAACGATATTACAGAAATGGAAACCATAAAGTCCGTTATTAAAAAAATTCTCCATGATGATTTTGATATTCATCATTCAACCTTAGAATTTGAATGTGAACCTTGTAATTCACATCATCATGAAATGGCTACGCACCACCATTAATCTTTGCCGTTTTTAACTTTTTGAGGCTGTAATTCGTTTTTTTAATGGTTATTTTTGACCTGTGCAAAAAACAGTAACCATATTTCTGCTTTGTCTTTCGACTTTGGTGATTTTTAAATCCGCTACACCATTTCTGAGTTATAAAGTGAACTATGAATTTATATCTTCACAAATGTGTGAATTCAGAGGAACCGATAAGCATGACGACTGCGACGGTTTTTGCTACCTGAGGAAAAACATTGAACACCAACATGGTGGCGAGCAAGAGCAACCTCATTCAGATAAAGCAATATATTCTTATCAATTTTCTTCTATGTATGGTCTCTTAGAAAGCCACAAAAATCCATCTTCACCATACCTTAAGTCAGAAAAATATGGTCTTTACTCCAATCTCAATTTATACACCATATATCCAGACATTCTATCTCCTCCTCCTAGGTCTTAATTTTTCTCTCAAACTTATTACAAAAAATTAAAACCACATTTACTACAATGAAATACTTAATAAAAATTTTACCCGTCTTACTTCTTTTGATGGCATGTAAGTCAGGACCAGAAGTAATCGATGATCTCACAGATAGACCCTTTGAAGTAGTAAATCAAAATGGAGAAGCTGTTACTTTTCCTGATGATTATAAAGGCAAATATGTGATCATGGGCTTCATATATACAAACTGTCCGGACATTTGTCCTCTAGTAACACAAAACATGATCAAAGTTCAAAAAGCACTTGGGAACCCTGATGATGTTCAATTTTTAGGCGTTACCTTTGATCCGAAACGGGATACTCCTTCCGTATTAAAACAGTATAAAAATGTTTTTGACCTAGAACAGAACTTTGACTTTTTAACTGCAGATAGCGCAACAGTGAGTGAACTTATGGATAGTGTTCGGGTTCGCTCACAGGTTTCTTTTACACAAGAAAGAGACGATGGCAAAGAAATTTACTTCATGAACCATTCAGATAAAATCATGGTGATAAATAAAGAGGGGCAAGTGATCTTCGAATATGGCGGAAGTATGACTCCCGTCAACTACATAGTTGAAGACCTAAAAACTGTACGAGGATAACTTCTAATGAAAACAACACTATTAATTATTCTCGGTTTTTTAATGTCCTTAGCTTGCGGTGAATCTCCTAAAAAAGATTCCAATACCTTGTTAGAAACACAAGAAGTAACCAATTGGGCTCGTCCGGGAGCACAAAGCCAGATGAGTGGTGCATATTTAGTGTACAAGAATACATTAAATATTGCAGACACATTAGTCTCCGTAAATAGCAATGTTGCTAAAATGACACAAATTCATGAATCCTATACCACAGAAGACGGGCTAGCCGGTATGCGTGAAATGAAGCAGGTCATTATAGAATCTCAAGAAGAGCTAACTCTAGAACGAGGAGGTCTTCATATAATGCTGATGAATTTAAAATCAGACTTATCAACTGGAGATAGTATATATGTGCAACTTACATTTACACAAGCCGGTGAGGTGAATCTCAGTTTACCGGTTTTAGGCTCTAACTAATCCCAAAAATAAAGCCCAAACATTTCACTGTGTGGGCTTTCTGGGTTGATTAAGAAATGAGCCGGGTTAATTGCTCAATTATAAATACGTATGCTTTTGTTTAGTAGATTGCATTACATAATCTGCGTTGATATTAAAAACAAAAACCTTCATTCAGAGTTATAAATATGTATTAAAACAAAAAAGGCTCAACCGAAATGTTTGAGCCTTTTTGTACATGTAATAACACATACTTTATATTTTGATAAGAAAACTAATTAGTGAGAAGCAAAAACCTCAGTAGTTCCATCAGCTTTAACCAAATACACGTCATAATTATCAGCTTCTCTTCCCGGAACTTCCATACCAGGAGAACCAATTGGCATTCCCGGAACCGTTAACCCTATAGCTCCTTCCGGCTTTTCTTCTAAAAGACGATTCACATCTTCGATTGGTACATGTCCCTCTACAAAGTATTCACCAACCATAGCTGTATGACAAGATTCAAATCTTGGTGGCACCCCTTTTTCTCGTTTTACTTCCATAAGATTTGGAATAGGAGTTTCAATAACTGCAAACTTATCTTCATTCATAAAAGCTGCCCATTTTGTACAGCACTGACATCCCGGGTTCTTATACATTACAACTTCAATCTTATCTGACGCTGTTTCTGCTACCATTGACTCTAAATCTCCTGCAGTCTCATTCTTTGGCCAAAATAGCACTGCTGCAAATCCTATCGTAAATAATAATCCAAGTACTAAAATCTTATTGTTGTTCATACTATATATCTATTAAAGGTTTGCACAAAGTTAAGAAAAAAAATGATGGAATTTTTGAAAGTATAACTGTGTTTGAAAATTGCCTAACGAACACTAACTACAAAATAAATATGATGAAATATTTAGCATCTCTTTTCTTATTTGGAACACTGATTTTAGGTTGTTCTCAAAAAGAAAAAAATGATTCGGAAAAAATTAGCATCGTAGAAAAGGAAGTCACTTACTCTACTGACGACTTAACGATGAATGGATACATCGCTTATGATGACAGCTTTACAGAAAAAAGACCAGGAATTTTAGTCGTTCATGAGTGGTGGGGACACAATTCTTACACTAGAGAAAGAGCGAATATGCTAGCAGAATTGGGTTATGTAGCCATTGCAGTGGATATGTATGGAGACGGTAAGCAAGCCGCTCACCCTGAAGATGCCATGAAGTTTTCGTCTAACGTTATGGGGAACTTCGACTCTGCCAAAGCACGCTTTAATGCAGCTATTGAAACATTAAAACAAAATCCATATGTAGACCCAGATCAAATCGGAGCCATTGGATATTGTTTTGGAGGAAGTGTAATTCTAGCTATGGCAAATGATGGCCTCGACTTAGATGGAGTAGCTGCATTTCATGCAGGGCTAGAACTACCTGTTATGCCCGGCGATGATCTAACTTCTCGAGTACTAGTTATGAATGGTGCGGACGACCCTTTTGTCTCAGCTGGACAAATTGAAACCTTTAAAAAGGCTATGGCAAAAACTGATGCTGATTTTCAGTTTGTTAACTATGACGGAGCGGTGCATGCATATACAAACCCGAATGCCACTAGTATGGGGGAGAAATTTGAACTCCCGCTTGCATACAATGCAGAAGCAGATTCAGCTTCATGGGCTGAAATGAAAAACTTTTTCGAAAATACATTTAACCAAGAGTAACTTATTTTATTAAAACTCGTGATTAAGGGGACACAAGATGTCCCTTTTCTTTTGCAGAAGAAATCTTCATCTTTAATACTGTGTCATCAACTAAACGCTGATTTGCTATGATAATAAAAAAGGTCTTTCTCGCCTCGTTGCTTTCTCTGTTCTTCTCCAGTGCTGCGTTTTCTCAAATCTCTAAGTTTAAAGCTACTTTTATCAAAGCTCAGCAAGAGAATAAAGAAGTTGTTGTCACTCTCTCTGATGAAAATACTTTTTCCGGAACGGTTGTTTCTATTGACGATGAATCCGCAGGGGTAAAAACTCCCGATGGTCTCTTTAATTTTAGATACGATCGTATAATCAACGTCAAAATTGTGGACCCAAATAATACCACTTCTCGTTGGAGGGAAAACCCCGCAAAAAATAAGCTGTTTATTACACAAACTGGTAAAATGCTTGATGCAGGATCGGGATATTATCAAAATACATACATTTTCTTTTCGAATTTTTCTTATGGAATCTCCAATTATTTAAGTGTGGATGCAGGCTTTAGTATGATTCCGGGTATTGATGTACTTGACCAAATGTTTTCTATTGGAGCTAAAGCAGGTACTTCATTTAACAATACCATATCCATTTCTGGAAATATTAAGTACTACAAAATTTTTGATATCGACGAAGGCGTTACATCATTGTTTGGTTCATTTACATATTCCAGAAGCAGACTTGATCTAACCGCTGGAACTGGAATTGGATTCTCGAGCAACAGTACTTCTAATGCTCTTCTAATTTTAGGCGGTCAGTTTAGATTAACTGAACGCTTTGCTTTGCTCTCAGAGAATATAATTCTTCCGGCGGGAGATACTGACACAGAATCTCTTATATCTTTTGGCGGACGAGTTATTGGGTCCAAAAGTGCTTTTGATCTAGGATTTTTTGCTATTGCAGATGAAAATTTAGTTCCTTTTGTAAGTTACACTCTTAAATTCTGATTATGGATACGAAAAAATTTTCCTACGAAAACCAAGAACTCGAAGTCACATGGGATCTAAAAAGATGTATACACGCTAAGGAATGTGTTCATGGTTTACCTGACGTATTCGATCCAAATAAAAAACCTTGGATTGACCCTGACAAGGAATCTGACTCAGCTAAAATAGTGGATACTATTCAACGATGTCCTACGGGCGCCTTGCAATATCACTTCAAAAATAAAGATAATGCCGAATCCCCGCCTTCATCTAATACTTTACTTATTGATGAAGATGGCCCCCTTTATGCGCATGGTAATTTAGTTGTGCAAGACTCCTCAGGAAATGAACTTCTTAGAGAAACTAGGCTGGCTTTTTGTAGATGTGGAGCTTCAAAAAATAAACCCCTTTGTGATAATTCACATCTTAAAGCAGGATTTAAGGCGGGTACGAATTATAATCCGGAGCGACTTGAGCTCGAACCACTTGAATCACACGGTGGAGAATTGATTATTAAACTAATTGATAACGCCCCATTTGTAATTGAAGGTAACTACGAATTGAAAGGTGCTGAAAGATCTACACAAACTTGTAAGAAAATGAGCTTTTGTAGATGTGGAGCTTCAGATAACAAGCCATTTTGCGACGGGTCGCACAAACAAGCTGGGTTTATATCATAATGAAACAATCTTTAGTTCTTGGTATAACTTGTTTTTTAGGAGCATTAGCGGTTGCTCTAGGTGCTTTTGGAGCACACGCGTTACAAGATATGCTTACACCGGAAAGGTTAGAAACATGGAATACCGCTGTTACTTACCAAATGTGGCACGTATTTGCTCTGCTTGTATCAGTGTTACTATCCTCTACTTTTAGTGTAAGTCTACGAGGTGTTTATTACCTGTTTATTTCAGGAATTATAATTTTTTCAGGAAGCTTATATGCTCTTTGTTTAACAGGTATAAGTATACTTGGTGCAATAACACCTATTGGTGGGCTTTGCTTTATTGCAGGGTGGCTCTTTTTAGGATGGTCTTTAGTGAACTCACAAAAAAATTCAGAATTATGAAAGCAGTATGGAATGGAAAAACAATCGCTGAAAGTTCTAATACCATTGTTGTTGAAAACAATCATTACTTCCCTGCAGATTCTATAAATAAAGAATTCTTTATTGAAAGTGATTATCACACAACCTGCCCATGGAAAGGTGAAGCTAGTTACAAATCTATACAAGTAGATGGAGAAACTAATACTGATGCTGCCTGGTATTATCCTGCACCTAAAGATGCTGCAAAAGAAATTAAAGACCACTTCGCTTTTTGGAAAGGAGTTCAAGTTTTAGAAGATTAATTTTCAGTCTTCATAAACTCTTCATATTCATTCCTTTTATTTGGAATAAATCTAAATAAAAGAAATTACCCTTTTGAAATCATTTAAATGCCTAGTAGTATCTTTATTGGTATTAGGCTTTAAAACTGCTGTTTTTGCTCAATCCGGATCTATTACAGGAACCGTTAGCTCTGTCAATGGAAATGCCATTTCTGAGGCATCTGTCTATCTCAGTGAATCCAAGTGGAGTGTAACAAATAATAATGGAACGTATTCCATCTCATCCATAAAACCGGGAAGTTATTCTCTTATAGTAACTAGTCTTGGTTATATAAAAGAAGTAATTCCTGTTGAAATAAAAGCTGATCAATCTCTTTCAGTAAATGTTACGCTGGAAACAAAAGTATACAAAGAAAAAGAAGTTTTAATTACAGCATCTAGGTCGGAAAAAAGCTTAGATGAAATTAGTGTTCCTGTTGCAATCGTTGATCAAGAAGAAATTGAAACAACCGGTAGTATCCGATTAACTGATATTCTAGATGAGCAAATTGGAATGAACGTCGTATCAAATCATGGAACAGGAATACAAGTTCAAGGTTTCGATCCTGATTACACGCTTATTCTTATTGATAACCAACCCGTTATAGGACGAACTGCAGGCACTTTGAACTTAGAGCGCTTAGCGGTAGGCAATGTTGAGCAAATTGAAATTGTTAAAGGTCCTTCTTCCGCATTGTGGGGTAGCAACGCTTTGGCAGGTGTGATAAATATAATCACTGAAAAAGCAGAACAACCATTTAAGTGGAACGTAACCGGAAGATATGGAACGCATAATTCTTATGACGGTTCATCAAACCTGTCCTTTAAAAAGGGTGGTTTCTCAGGTCAAATTTTCGGAAATATAAATTCATCAGATGGCTACGACCTTGATGCAAAAACAGTAGCTCCAACTATTCCGAAATACGATAATTATACCTTTTCTGGTGAAGTTGGGTATCGCTTCTCTGAGAAACTTTCTGCCTCACTTAATTCCAGATATTATAGAGAAAATCAGAATTACAACGATAGAATTGAAGTTTCTAATCAACCCGAAGATCTTAAAGGAGCTGAATTTCAGGAAAACTTCAGTGTAGCACCTACCCTCAAGTTATTGCTATCTGATAAACAGTTATTTGAAGCTACAGCATTTTTAAGCAGCTTTGAAAGTGAAAGCAATCTCGATTTTCAAAGCACCGGTGAATCATATTTCAATGATTCCTTTGGACAAACTTTGAATAAATATGAGTTACAAAGCTCTACTTTTTGGAATAATCAGCACACTACAATTGCCGGAATAGGAATGAATCGAGAAGATCTAACGGCTGATATTTATGCAGACGTTCCTTTCTTTGACAGTTATTTTGGTTTTGGGCAACATGAGTGGGAGCTAAATAAAAAGCTTTCTCTTACCTCTGGGTTTAGATTCGATGCTCATAGTGAATACTCTTCGCAATTAAGTCCTAAGTTTTCTGCTTTATACAAACCAAGTAAATTAATTCATATTCGCGGTTCTTTTGGTGGTGGATTCAAAGCTCCTGATTTTAGACAGCTATTTTTAAACTTCACTAACCCAATTGCCGGTTATAGTGTTTTTGGGACATCTACCGTGCAAGAAGGAATCGAACGACTTCAACAAGATGGACAGATTGAAGAACTTTATGTAAACCCTAGTGAACTCACAGATATTCAATCTGAAAGTTCTATCGCTTACAATCTAGGTTTCGACCTATTCTTAACAGATAGAATCACTTTTAAGATCAATGGATTCAGAAACAACGTAGATGAACTCATTGAAACGCAGCGTATAGCTCTTAAAACTAACGGTCAATCCGTGTTCTCGTATGTGAACTTCAACAAAATTTATACCCAAGGATTTGAAACAGAACTTAGCTACACCCCCGACTTCATTCCAGGCTTAAATATTTCTGCCGGCTACCAATATTTAGATGCTCAAAGAGAAATAACTTATGAACAGGATGATGTCCAAAATGGTCAAGTAGTAACTGTTACCAAAAAGGAATACATCCCTCTTTTCAATCGCTCTAAGCATACGGCAAACTTCAAATTGTTTTATGCATTCGAGAAAATTGGTCTAGATGCCAGCCTCCGAATTCGACACAGAGGTAAATACTGGTTCAGCGATAACAATGTTAACAACACTCCTGATGAAAATGAGTACGCTGAAAATCATACCATGGTTAACACATCTATTGCAAAACAATTGGGGAAGAGGTTCAAGCTCAGAGTCGGCATTAACAATCTCAATAATTACCAAAATGAGATTTTACTGCCCTCAAACCCCGGCACTACTTTTTATACACAATTAAATATCAACATCTATTAAATACATATTTCTATTTATGAACTCATTAAATAATAAACTAACTCTACTTATCACGCTTTTAGCTTTTGGCTTTTTTGCATGTGAGGACTCAGGCTCAAACGGACCGGCTCCTGTTGAAGGACAAATAGTTGAAGACGTTCCTGCTAATGTTAACACCATGAGTGAATTTACTGCAAGTGATGTACAAGACAATCCTGATAACACAGAAAACTATACCTTCTTTGATTTTGAAACAGGAGCTACTGTATCAGACTCTCTTTCTGCAGATTGGGATATCGCTTTTAGTGGTACTACAATTCTAGCTAATTCCGGCAATGATGGTGGAATTCAATTAGTTGAAACAGCTTACGCTGATGTGGAGACTGCTCCTACTACAGGTTTTGAAGCGAATAATAGCAGCTGGTATACCTACACAGGAGAAGCACCTAACGGCCCTAAGCATGCTATTCTTCCAAACGAAGATGAAACCCTCATCATCAAAACTTCTACAGGAAAATATGCTAAAGTTAGAATGATCAGTTATTACGAAGGTAACCCTGATACCGATTCTGCTGAATTTGAAAGCATGCAATCCAGACCTTCCGGTAAGTATTTCACATTTGAGTATGCACTGCAAAATTCTGAATCTACTCAATTGTATCATGAAGACAGCTTCTCTTACTATGACCTTGAGACAGGTGAAATGGTTTCTGATTCTTCTTCTTCACAATGGGATATCGGATTAAATGCTACTACAATTATCGCAAATACCGAAAACGGTGGTGGAATTCAATCTTTAAATATTGCTTATGCTGATGTGGATGAAGCTCCAACTTCTAGTTATGGAGAAAGTGTAACAGACTGGTATTTATATACAGGTGAAGCTCCAACCGGTCCTAAGCACGCTATTCTTCCTAAGGATAACTTAACTATAGTTATAAAAACAGCTACTGACATATATGCAAAAGTTAGGATTATCAGTTATTACAAAGGTAACCCTGATACCTCTTCTGAAGACTTTATTAATTTTATAAGACCTGAATCTAGATACTACACGTTTGAATATGCTGTTCAAACCGACGGATCTACAAGCTTCGAATAGATGAGATAATGATCCGTATTTTATACGGACTATTACTTCGCTTACAAAAACCCGTTTATGAAAAAACGGGTTTTTTTATGCCAATAATTTTGCTAATTTAGATTCCTTCTAAATAACAAAATCTAATATCTCTTGGAAAATACAAAAGAATCGCTAAAAAAAGATTGGCAAGAACTTAAAAAAGAAGAGCCGAAATTAAGAATAAAGAACGCTGCTGATAAACTCGGTGTAAGTGAAGTGGAGCTAGTAGCAACTTTAGAAAACGCTACTCGCTTAAACGAAGACTGGCCGGGTATTTTTACAGATATTGAAACCCTCGGTTACGTGATGGCTCTTACACGAAATGAGTCTGTTGTTCATGAAAGAAAAGGAGAATATCATAACATAAGCTTTAATGGACACGCTGGTTTGGTATTAGATCCAAACATAGATCTTAGAATCTTCCCTAGCCAATTCGGTTTTGCCTATGCAGTGCCTGTAGAAAACCCAAGAGGAACCCTTCATAGTATTCAGTTTTTCAATAAGCAAGGTGTTGCTGCTCATAAAATTTACCTTATGAATGAAGAGCACCTAGATGATTATTCAAACTTGGTGGAAAAGTTCAGCCATGAAGATCAGGATGCTGAACTAAAAATCACGCCTGCACCAGCACCCAAGGAGAAAGATACTTCTACAGCTATCGACACAGAAGCTTTCTTGCAGGAATGGTCTGAGTTACAAGACACACATGATTTTTATGGTCTTCTTAGAAAATTCAAAGTAGAAAGAACGCATGCATTAGAGATTGCAGAAGGACGTTTTACTCAACGTGTGGAAAATGAAACTACAGCTACCATGCTTAATAAAGCAGCTGAAAAAGAAGTTCCTATTATGGTATTTGTTTCTAGTGGGGCCGTAATCCAAATCCATTCAGGAAAAGTTGAAAAAATTAAGAAAATGGGTAACTGGTTAAATGTGTTAGATTCTGAATTTAATCTTCATTTAAGAGAAGATCACATCAGTAGATCTTGGGTAGTAGAAAAGCCAACAGAAGACGGTATCGTAACTTCTGTAGAAATTTTTGATGCCGACGACAACAATATCGCCACTTTTTTTGGAGCAAGAAAACCAGGTATACCTGAGTTGGAAAGCTGGAGAGAACTTGTTAACGAATTAAAAGCTGAACAGGTTCTTTCATGAGATCATTAACCCTGTTTTTGATAATTGGCAGCCTACTTACTATGGCTACCAATGCTCAAACCACTGTTCAAAGTTCTGATGGAGTCAGTGTTACAGTTAGTAACACCGATCGTATAATTACAATGGGCGGTACTATAACTGAAACTGTTTACGCGCTTGGTAAAGGAAGTAACGTAATTGCCACTGACCAGTCTAGTACTTTTCCGAGACAAGTTTTTCAATTACCTCGAGTTCCCTATCTAAGAAATCTTACCTCAGAAGGAGTGCTTTCCCTTGGAGCAAGCTTAATCATTTCTAGTAATGATGCAGGACCTGAATCTGCTATTGACCAAATTAGAAGTGCCGGAACGGACATGCTTTTAATAAAAGAGACCGAGTCTCTTGAAGGAGTAATTCATAAACTTTCAGTGATCGGTAAAGCATTAAATGCTGAAGAAAAAGCTAATGAGTTAATCGAAAAAAATAAGCTCACTTTTAAAACTTCTACAGAGATAAGATCAACGTTAAAGACCAATCCAAAAGTGATGTTTATATTAGCTGTTCGAGGAAGCAGTAACTTCATGGTTGCAGGGAATAACACTGCAGCTCAAGCTATGATCGAATTTGCGGGTGGTAAAAATGCATTTGATTCATTTTCAGGATATAAACAAGCATCTCTAGAATCCATCATTGCAGCAAACCCTGATTATATATTAATGATGCAAAGCCGCTTTGATGAAATAAGCACCGGAATAAAACAAACACCGGGTGTTAATGCTGTAAAAGCCGTTGCTAATGATAATATTATTGGAATGGAAGGTAATTACCTACTAGGATTTGGTCCTAGGTTTGGATCAGCTATTTTGGATTTAATGAAGTTAATCCATCCAGGAGTTAATATTTAACTCACGTGTCTGCTACCCATACATCACGTCTTTTTAATCTCTCAAAGTTCAGCAAAAGCTCTGTATTACTTGCTGGACTTTTTATTTCACTTATAGCTTTTTCTATACTCTCAATAGGAATCGGGGCTGTTTCTATTGAGCCTTCTGTTGTGCTCAAAGTTTTAGGGAATAAACTAGGGTTTATTGAGCTAGCCGAAGATGAACTCATACAATCATCAGCTATTATTTATAGTATTAGATTACCTAGAATTATCTTAGCAATCCTTGTTGGAGCAACGCTTGCTATTTCGGGAGCAGCATTACAAGGTTTATTCAGAAACCCATTGGCAGACCCCACATTGATAGGCGTTTCTAGTGGATCAGCTCTTGCGGCTGCTTTTGTTATTATTTTGGGAGCGCAACTATTTAGCTTTTTACCTGATTATATATACTCTGCACTGTTACCTATCTCTGCTTTTATTGGGGGACTTATCGCGACCCTTCTTGTATACACTATTTCAACAAACTCCGGTAAAACGAATATAGCTACTATGCTTTTAGCCGGGATAGCAGTTAACGCTGTTGCCGCTGCGGGTATTGGCTTTCTTGTTTTCTCCGCTGATGATGTTCAAATTCGTGATCTAACTTTCTGGACACTGGGAAGCTTAGGTGGTTCTGTGTGGAATACTGTTGCTAAATCAGCACCATTTCTACTGATCACAATCATTGGATTACCATTCTTTTCTAAACAAATGAACGTAATGCTTTTAGGAGAACATGAAGCTCGTTATCTGGGAGTTAATACTCAGTTTGTTAAAAAAGCGATTATTCTTCTGGCTACTTTAGGTATCGGAGCTTCTGTTGCTGTTTCGGGAATTATAGGATTTGTAGGATTAGTAGTACCTCACTTACTACGTTTAATGATCGGTCCGGATCATCGATTTTTGATGCCCGGATCTATCCTTTTAGGTGCATTATTGTTACTCGCTTCAGATCTTTTTGCACGAATGGTTGTTATCCCTGCTGAATTACCTATTGGTATTGTTACTTCAGCAATTGGTGCTCCATTTTTCCTCTGGCTTTTAATTAGAAACCGTTCTATTTCTACGCATTTGTGATTTCAGCAAATAACATATCGGTTACCACAAAATCAGGGGAAAAAATTCTGGATGATTTTTCAGTTTCTGTTTCACCGGGAATATTGACTTCCGTTATTGGCAAGAATGGAGCAGGAAAATCCACGTGCCTTAAAGCAATTTGCGGGGAATCAGATTATTCTAATGGCGATATTCTTTTTGAAGGTCAAAATATCGCTGAACTAAAACCTAGCCTTTTAGCCAAACATAGAGCTGTTGTAAGCCAAAAAACGACCTTAGATTTTTCTTTCTCCGTTGAAGAAGTCGTCGCTCTTGGTCGTTCTCCATTCTCTGGATATTTCAGTTCATCAGCAGACCGAGAAATTATTAAAAACTGTTTACAAAAAGTTGGGTTACTATCACTGAAAAACCGCTCTTATGTAACACTTTCTGGGGGAGAACAACAACGAGTTCATATAGCTAGAGCACTCGCTCAAATTTGGGATGCTTTTGAAGCAAATGAACCTTCTTATCTGTTTTTAGATGAACCGTTGGCTAGTTTAGATGTAGCTCATCAACATGAAATTATGCATTTACTGAAGCAGCTTTGCTCAAAAAATGTAGCTGTATTTATTGTAATTCATGATTTAAATCTCGCCGCTCAATATTCTGATAATATTGTCATTCTTAAAAATGGGAAGAAATTAACAGAAGGTTCTCCTTTCGGTGTATTAACAGAAAAAATTATATTTGATGCTTTTGATCATCCGGTGAATATAATTCCTCATCCAAAAACAGAATGTCCTCTTATTATTTCTGAGCGAGTATATGACAACTAAAGCAATTCACTTGCAATATTAGCTAGATCTGATCGCTCTCCTTTCTCTAAATTGATGTGGGCATACAAATCGCTCTTTGCCATTCGATCAACTAAATAAGAAAGCCCGTTGCTTTGTGTATCTAGGTAAGGTGTATCGATCTGGAAAATATCTCCTGTAAAAATCACCTTCGTATTTACACCTGCTCGTGTGATAATTGTCTTTACTTCATGAGGTGTTAAATTCTGAGCTTCATCAATAATAAACACCACGTTCGATAAACTTCTACCACGAATATATGCTAATGGCACAATACGAAGCTTATCCGTTTGGATCATTTCATCGATCTTCTTGTACTGCTTGCTCGATTCTTTAAACTGATGCTTTATAAAACTAAGGTTATCCCATAGAGGTTGCATATAGGGATTGATCTTAGCTTCGGCATCCCCCGGTAAGTAACCAATATCACGATTACTGAGTGGCACAATTGGTCGTGCTAAATAGATCTGCTTAAAGCTACTTTTTTGCTCCAAAGCACTCGCTAAAGCAAGAAGTGTTTTTCCTGTACCCGCAGCTCCTGTTATAGTTGTAAGTAAAATATTCGGATTTAAAAGTGCATGCATTGCAAATGTTTGCTCTGCATTCTTAGGTTGAACTCCATACGCGTTTACCTTTTCAACTAACTCTATGTATTTAGATTTTGCGTTATACCATCCAAGAGCTGATGAACCATGGCTTTTCATAATGTAATAATGGTTACTGGGCGGAGTGATCTCCATAATGTCTTTTGGCTTGATCCTGCCCTTCTCATAAAACTTACTTATAAGTGATGGAACTTCGAGCTCGAGCTCTGTTTTACCCCTATAAAGATGATCTATATCTTTTACTTGAACTGTTTCATAATCTTCCGCATCTAAGTTTAATGCACGAGCTTTTAAACGAAGGTTTATATCTTTTGAAACTAATACTACCCTTACACCTTCATGTTCATTTTTTAATCGAAGAGCTGCATTTATGATATGATGATCATTTCTTGTAGCACCAAATACTTTGTTAGCATCTACGTGCTTGCCTCCATTACTGATCACCTTTAATTTTCCGTGAGATTTCCCATTTAAAGGAATCCAATCCTGAAGCATATTTTCATCAGAAATGCCATCCAGATACCTTATGAATTCACGGGCATGTAGGTTAATTACAGTATTTCCTTTTTTAAAAGTATCCAGTTCCTCCAGAACTGTTATTGGGATTGCAACGTCATTTTTTTCAAAATTCTTAACGGCTTCATAGTCATATAAGAGCACGGAAGTGTCGAGTACGAAGATCTTCTTCGCTTTCTTCTTAGGCATGGGCTAATCGTTTTGATTTTTTAAGGTCGAAACCTTTTGGTAGATGATGTTAAAGAACGGTTGTACTAATTAAACTAATCAAAAACCAATATGCAACGAATGTGGAAAACTCGTAAGAAATTAACACTCAGTTAATAAACTCAAATTCCTTCAACTCTTGATAACTTACTTACTAAATTCGTAGAGAGCTATACTCAGTGCTATGGCAGCATTTAAACTTTCTACCGATCTATTATTTTCTACCGCAGGAATTAACACTCTTTTTCTGGCTGGGCTGATGAGTTTCCGGTTAACTCCATTCGCCTCATTCCCGACAATAAGAATTGTCTTTTCAGGTAACTTAACTTTGTTAATTGCTTCGGCTCCGGGATTACCATCGAGCAGTAGAACTTTCCAGCCCTCTTTCTCAAATTCTTGGAGTTCTTTATCTAGATCTGAACTTAGATGTGCCAAATTTCCTGTTGCACCAGCTGTACTACGAACTACTTTTGGGTTAAATAGATCAACCGTTCCCTTCCCCAACAAAATGGCTGAGGCTCCAAACCAAACGCCCGTTCTTACTATTGTTCCTAAATTTCCAGGATCTTGAATTCGGTCGGTCGCAATAATTAATCCACTTCGTTTTTTAAGCTCACTTAATGTAGTTTCCTTTGGTATCTCACATACAGCAAGGATACCTTGAGGGTTTTCAGTGGCGGAGATTTCAGAGAAAGTATTTGGGTCGATATGGAAAGAGCTAACAACTGACTGCTGATAGCTGACAGCTGTTTCCTGCTCAACAAATACTTCCTTCACCTTCACAACTCCATTCTCTAAAACCTGTTCAACCGCCCTCTCTCCTTCTACTATAAACAGACTTTCTTTCTCTCGATGTTTTTTCTGTCCGAGCTTTCTTAACAATTTAATCTGATTATTCGATGCTTTTTTCAATGGCTATGGAATGTTAAAATTCATCTGGAAGGTAATTTAAAATTAAATACTTCGCATTTCACTTTCTTAATTATTTGGAAGATGATTTTTCTATCTTTAGGCAAATCAAAAATGAAGTAAGCTAAGAATATGGACTTTTTAAAGAAGCTGGGAATTGAAGGAGTTAATGCCGGAACAAGTACCGGACAAAACTACCTCGAAAGCAAAAATACAATCACCAGTTACACTCCTGTTGATGGAAAAACGATTGCTAATGTAACTACAACTACAAAAGAACAATACGAAGAAGTTGTTACAGCTTCTCAAGAAGCATTTAAAATATGGAGAGAAATGCCTGCTCCTCAACGTGGAGAAATTGTTCGTCAGATCGGTGATAAACTTCGTGAATTTAAAGAGCCATTAGGAAAACTTGTTACTTATGAAATGGGCAAGATCTATCAAGAAGGACTTGGTGAAGTTCAAGAAATGATTGATATCTGTGATTTTGCTGTGGGCTTAAGCCGACAATTATATGGTTTAACTATGCATAGTGAACGACCTAATCACAGAATGTACGAGCAGTGGCATCCCATCGGTACCGTTGGAATCATTTCCGCTTTCAACTTTCCCGTTGCAGTATGGAGCTGGAATGCAATGGTTGCAGCTGCTTGTGGTGACACCATGATATGGAAAGGCTCTGAGAAAACTCCTCTTTGTGGAGTCGCCATTCAAAAGATCGTAGCCAAAGTTTTAAAAGAAAATGATCTACCAGAAGGAATATTCTGCTTAGTTACCGGTGATCGTGAAGTGGGTGAGTGGATGACGGAAGATGATCGTATTCCATTAATTTCAGCAACCGGTTCTATTAGAATGGGTAAAGAAGTAGCAAAAGTGGTGGGTAGCCGTTTAGGTAAAACCATTTTAGAACTTGGTGGTAATAACGCCATTATAGTTTCTGAAAACGCTGACCTAGAGATGGCAATACGAGCTACCGTATTTGGAGCAGTTGGAACATGTGGACAACGTTGTACTTCTACTCGTCGATTGATTATTCATGAATCTGTTTATGATCAATTCAAAGATCGCTTGCTGAGCATTTACGAAAATATCAATATCGGAGATCCATTGGAACCTGATACATTAGTTGGTCCAATGATTGATCAGTTAGCCGTTGATGGCATGCAAAACGCTTTAAAAGAAGCAGAAAAAGAAGGCGCAAAAATAATTTTCGGTGGAGAAGTTTTAGATGGAGATGGCTTCTATGTACGCCCGGCAATTGTAGAAGCAAAGAATGAATTTAAAATTGTACAGGAAGAGACTTTTGCCCCAATTCTTTATCTCATGAAATACGACACCATTGATGAAGCAATGAGCTATCACAACGGGGTGAAACAAGGATTAAGCTCCGCAATGTTTACATTGAATATGCGTGAAGCTGAGAACTTCTTAAGTGTTCACGGTTCTGACTGTGGAATCGCTAATGTGAATATTGGAACTAGTGGCGCTGAAATCGGTGGTGCTTTTGGTGGTGAAAAGGAAACGGGTGGCGGACGTGAATCCGGCTCTGATGCTTGGAAAGCATACATGCGCCGACAAACCAATACCATCAACTGGAGTGAAGAGTTACCGCTTTCGCAGGGTATTTCGTTTGATATTTAGCCTTCGGAATTGAGAATGAAGAGTTAGTGACATCTTATGAAACGAGACTTCGAGCTTATTAAAAAAATTCTTCTTAAAACAGAGGAAAACCCAAGCCCGTCAAATTGGATAGAACTTACAATTGATGGTTCTTCAGATAAAGAGATTTATTACCATGTAAAACTACTTCGTGAGGCTGGTTTATTAAATGCAGTAGATTTAACTACAAGTAATGGATTTTGTTGGTTACCTAGATCTTTAACTTGGGAAGGACACAACTTTTTAGATAACGCTAGAAATGATACCGTCTGGAAAAAATCTTTAAAGCTAGTTAAAGAGAAAGGAGGATCCGTTTCATTCAATGTTTTTCAAAACCTTCTTCAAAATCAAGCCACAAAGCTTTTCGAAGGATTGTAACTAAACCTAAGATTCCTTGTTTGACGAAACATCGGATCAGATTTACTCGGAGTATAAAAATGTTTCCGATGTGAGGAGTTTGGAATCTTATTGATTTTTTGGTCACTTTTGTATCAAGACAAAAGTTACACACAGATTTAGTAACTAACTGCAACCCATGAACATTAAAGTCCCAACTCCTGAGGAATATAAATCTGAGCAAAAAAAGAAAAAAAAGAACTTAGGCTGTGGATTGCTCGCTGGATTTCTATTATTCTTTCTCTCGGGAATTCGAGTATTTACTTATGGTTTCGAAAATGTAGAAACTTATACTTGGATAGCTCTGAGTTTCGGAGTGATTTCCTTTGGTTTTCTAGCCTACAAATTTGGTGATTCTTTTTGGGCTTTGTTTAAGGATTAGAAAAATTCTAGTCATTCCGAACCCACATGTCGCTAAATGAAAACTAGTTTCAGAGCCTTAATTCACGAACTGGTTTAGATTTATTTTCTAACCCTCACAAAGATCCCGAAATAAATTCGGGATGACGACGGGGTTTTTCGAATAATCATAGTCCAATCCTAAGATTTCGAACTAACTAAAATTCTAATAACAGGTTTGTTTTAATTTTTCTGTTCTATATTATCCGAAAAGCATTGAACTCACTTACTCTTATGAAATATATCGTCATCTTCCTCTTCGCCTTTCTTTGTACAAATATTGTACAAGCTCAAAACACATCTCCTGAGGAAAAGCTAAAATCACTTGGAATTACACTTCCAACCATTTCAGCACCTTCTGCTAGTTTTGTTCATGTTGTCCGCTCAGGAAACCTTCTTTTTCTATCTGGTAAAGGTTCCAAAAATGACGACGGTTCATTAATTACCGGAAAATTAGGCCAAGATCTTTCTGTTAAAGAAGGTTATGAAGCAGCTAAAACTATTGCATACCAACATCTTGCAGTTATTAAAAATGAGATCGGTGACTTAAGCAAAGTAAAGCAAGTAGTTAAAGTTTTAGGTATGGTCAACGCCACACCTGATTTTACTCAACAGTCTCAAGTTATAAATGGGTACTCCGATTTTATGGTGGAATTATTTGGAGAAAATGGTAAGCATGCGCGCTCCGCAGTTGGAATGGGTTCGTTACCTGCAAATCTAGCAGTTGAAATAGAAGTGATCGTTGAGATTCGTTAGTCGTCAAGTAATCACAACCTGAATTTTTGTAAAAAAATATTATTACAAAAATCGTATCGCTAGTTTTCTTTAGCTATATTATTTGATATTAAACATTGGCGATGGGTATAAAAAACATTTTTCCTGGTAATGATCAAAATGCGAAAATCGAATTTCATTTATTTGAAATCGCGATATTTCTCACCATTATTGTGTTTACTTTTTGGAGCATATTTAGCTTTATTGCGAATTATCAGCTTATCAATAAAGTCATCTTCCTCTCAAGCACTGTAGCGTTTCTTGGTATATATATAGCTCAAAAAAAAGGTGCTTCTTTTACACTTATTGCTATTTGTTATTTCGGTTTATGTTTTGGATTAATGGCTCTCGCTTGGTTGCCTGGAGGTGGGGTGAGAGGATCTATCCTTCAATTCATTATTTTAGTATTTGTTGCAGGCTTGCTCGTACTTCCAATTCGATCCTATTTGTTATTTATACTTACCACTCTTCTTATTGTCATTTCCTTTTCTCTTTATGAATTTTACTATCCCGGCGTTGCTGCTCCTTATTTACAAGAGATTAACAGAATAAGGGATATATCTATAGCTAACATTATTGCCTTACTTGTACTCGGATTTTCGCTCTATGTTTTTAAACGGTCTTATCTGCATGATCGTGAATCATTAAACAATGCTATAGAGGAAATTAAAGTAGAAAAAGTAAAAGCTGAGTCTGCAGATAAAGCAAAATCTCAGTTCTTAGCTACCATCAGTCATGAGATGAGAACCCCACTTAATGGAATTGTTGGAATTTCTGAGATCTTATCTGAAACAGATTTAAACGCGGAACAAATTGAGATGGTTAAAAACTTAAGCTATAGTAGTAATATGCTACATAGCTTGATTAGTGATGTTTTAGACCTAACTACTATTGAAGATCAAAACCTGGAATTGAATGAGAATAAATTCCATCTTCAAGGTGAGATCAGCGATATATTAGAGATATTTAGGCCAAAAATAGATGATAGAAAAGCTTTTCTGCACATTTATCATGAACATGACGCAAGTATACCTAACACCTTATACGGAGATATAAACAGAGTTCGCCAAGTTCTTATCAATCTTGTAAACAATGCCATAAAATTTACCAATGATGGTTCGGTAATAATTCAAACAAAACTAATAAATAAGGACTCAAAAATTGCCTCAGTTCAATTTTCCGTTTCTGATACAGGAATAGGGATCTCAAAAGAAGACCAAAAAAAATTATTCACTAAATTCTTTAGAACAAAATTAGCCAATACAGTTGAAGGAACCGGACTAGGATTAACTATCAGTAAAAGACTAGTTGAATTAATGGGTGGCCAAATTTCATTTACATCTCAGTTAAAAAAGGGATCTACCTTCATATTTGAACTTCCACTAGCGCTTCAGCCTTCAGTACCTGAAAAAATTGAACTATCTCCAGAGGACGATGATCTGTCTAATGTGAAAATTCTTATTGCTGAAGACGTACCTATCAACCAAATGGTGTTAACTAAAATGCTTAATAACCTTGGTATCACAAATATTGAGGTCGTTGAAAATGGTAAGCTTGCAGTAGAAGCAGCAACTAACCCTGAAAATACATATGATTTTATTCTTATGGATATTCAAATGCCTTTATTAGATGGGACACAGGCTTCCAGAAAAATTATTGCACACTATAAAAAAGATATCCCATTTAAAATCATTGCAGTTACTGCTAATGTATTAAAGGATGATTTTGTCCTTTATAGAGAGTCAGGAATGGTAGATGTTTTAAGCAAACCTGTTAATATTAAAGTCCTTTCCCACACACTAAGTAAGTACTATTTCAATCATTAAGCTCAATGAGCTTTTCACGGACTTATAAAGAAGACTCAATCCTGTAAAACAATTGTTCTACAAAATCAGCACTCTCTGGTTTCATAAATACGCTTCGGAGAATCGTGACGGTATCAGAGTCGGCTTCAAATTCAGGATGTAATCGAATAAATTCTTCCACATGAACTTTATAAAGAGATAGATAAAATGTTTGCTCTCTCATCCCAACATCAAACACCTTCTTAGAAAGTTCTGAAATCTCTGACGTAGTTTTTGCTTTAGATGGGAAATACCCGAGGATATCTAACTCGGGTTTCTTATAAGCTTTCAATGTCGAACTCTCTGAAAGAAGCTCAAACCCTTTGATTGCTGCTTTCCTACATTGAGCCATAATCGCACCAAAACCTTCTTTTCCCTCAAGAGGAAAGCACTGTAAGGTTGCCCAAAGTGCTACTGCAGCAGCACCGGCTCTTGAACATTCCAAGCTTATTTCACCTAGATGAAGATCATCAGATGTAAAATAGGTATATGGTGAATCATGCTTGTAGAACTTACCCACCAACGGATCTTTAAAAAGCACACACCCACAACCATATGGTTGGAGCCCATGTTTATGTGGATCAACTACAATACTATCCGCTTCCTGCATTAGCTTCCATTGCGTTCCGTCAATGAGTTCCGAGTCTTTTAAAGACCGGAAAAAACCTCCATAGGCGGAATCAATATGAATTCGAATTCCATGCTGTTTAGCCCACGGTAAAATTTGGCTAAGTGGCTCGACCTCTCCTAATCCTGTGGTTCCAAGAGTTACTACTATAGTCCCAATTTCTTTGGCATTGATTGACTCAAGATCGAATAAACCATTTTCTAATACCGGAATTTTAACTCCTTCTACCGCTAAAACGCCACACATTCTTTGATGTGTATAATGTGAATTTGAAGAGAAGGCTATCTTCTTATTGGGATGAGATTCTCTTGCTATCCAAAGAGCTTCTAAATTTGCAATGGTTCCACTTGCAGTTAAATGTCCTAGGAAAATATCCCCATAACCAAAGAATCTTGCTAATTCAGCTACAGCTTCTTTTTCCATTTCTGAGGAGGGAGGACCACCATCCAAGGCATGGTTATTCGGGTTAATGCTCATCGCCATAGCGTAAGCGGCCCAAGTTATAGGATGCGGGGGCTTTAGCATTTGTCCCGCATAAACAGGATGATGAAATGGGTAATTACATTTCAACTTTTGAGCAAGTCTAGAAAAAACTTCCTCAACTTTACTGTCAGAAACAAAAAGCGTGGAATCTTCATCCCACGCTCCATATGATTCTTTCCAATCTTGCAGGCTATCAAGCGCCTGGTCTAGTGCTTGTCTCGCCTGTTTATTCATTTTAGTATAGGTTAACTGAAATACCTGCTGAAAGCACCTGCTTCACCTGAACCTCACTAGAGAAATCATCGTCGTAACGCATTTCGAATTGAAACGAAGCGCTTATAAGTGAATTGATTTGACCTACTAACTCGTTTGCCCAAAACACATCCGTTTTAGAAATGGCATCCGTAAAACTGGTAAATGTTTCTAGGTTACTAGAGTATTGAATATTTTCAGCAATAGGAGCTTGAAATGAAATCCCAGTAGTTAAACCACCCTCTGAACGAAAAGTGTCACCTAAAGGAAGTCCATAGTTTGGAGACAAATCACCATCAGAAATGAATGTCTGCTTGAGAGCTAAACCCGCTTCCATTTGTAAACTTGAACTTGCATTATACTCTAAACCAGCTCCTTCGGTTAAATAAGCCGGACTAAAAAACCCAGATATCAGAGAATCGCCGCCAGCTACTTTAGCACCATAATCATATCCATCTGCAAACTGTGTTCTAAATTGAATAGCCCCATAAGCCGCTACCTTGCTTCCTTCTTGTAAGTCATAAGTACTTCTAAGTCGAAGTGAAATTAAATCATCTGATTTTCTTGTATCTCCATCCACTCTAGATTGACCATATCGTAAGTTAGTTCTAAAACCGAACGTGTACTGATCCTGACGATACATCTTCGTAAAAACGGTTGATGCTGCACCACTTACAGTATTTACTCCCCCCTCACTCCAATTACTGTAAGAAGCTTGAGAGCCATTGAGGTTAGCTACCCAGGTTTGGTTCCAACCATCTAGTGTATCCGGGACAACAATGGTTTGAGCATTCAGTGAATTTGATACAAACAAAGTTGCACCAATAATTAATATAAGTTTAGTAAATCTTTCCATTAGAATAGTTATGTATTAGTTGTTTTTAAAGAGCACGACTTGCTCTGGTTTCTCTTTTGAAAGCATAACTTCAATATGCTCACCTACTTTTGTAGGTATTTTCATTCCTGTTATTGTTGATTCCACCGGATACTTTCTATGCCCTCGATCCAACAATGAAAGTATCTCAATCCGTTTCGGAGCACCTGACCCAATAATTGTGGATAAAGCATCAAACATTGTTTTTCCAGAAAAAATTACGTCATCTACAATCAGTACAAATTTTTCAGAGCATTTTGGGAGTGGCTCATTGTGAGTTAGATTTTTCACATCATACTTCACTAAATCAATCCCGGAAGCGTTCATCAATGGATTTAAATATTCTCTGAGTAGCGATGCTATCGCAAAACCTCTCTCATTTAAACCTAAAATAACAAGTTCTTCCTCTCCTTTCAATTTTTCCCACACTTCTATCGCCATTCTATGAACAGAACGTTGAATGCGAGACTTATCCATTAAAACAATTTGCCGTTTCATCAACTCAGAATTATTTTTCCAAAGGTAACAAATAAATGCCCTTGAATGCGAAGTTATGAACAATTTCTAACTTAAATTTTTATTACTTTACAGTGTTAACCTTTATAAAAATTTAATGAGGCTTGTCATGAGCAGAGGAATAGGAACTTTACTTACCGGATTAGCAGCCTTTGCAGGAGGAGTAGTTACAGGTTTGTTGTTAACTCCGAAATCAGGAAAAGAGAACCGGAAATGGATCGAAGATAAAAGTCACAGGATTTTAGAAGACGGAGAAAAGAGAATCGGTGATGTCTCTAGAAATATCAAGAAAAGTGTTAAAGAGAATTTACCCGATCTTTATGAAGCCACAGAATTGCTTCACTTTGAAGAAGAAGATTTAGAAGAAGATGCCTAAAACCTCGTTTCCATATTCTGAGGATATACTACAATGGGTATGGAACGAGCAGTTATTTGATACAGAGCACTTACAAACCGAATGTGGTAGGCGTTTACGCATTCTAAACCCAGGCTTACTTAATCCGTCTGATGGTCCCGACTTCAAACATTCAAAAATTTTGATCGATAATATAGAATGGAATGGATCGGTTGAGCTACACTTGAAATCTAAAGGTTGGAAACAGCATAACCATCATAGAGATAGCCAGTATAATAATGTAATATTACATGTAGTAGTTGAAAACGATCCTCTAATGGTAACTACAAAATCTCAACACACTCCGTATACACTCAATCTCCTCCCCTATTTACATTCCGATTTAGAGAAGTTTCTTTCAAATATTAACTCCTCTAAATTTCTTCCCTGTGCAGCTAATTTAAATTATATCTCGAAAGATGTTTTTGAGCAACAGATCAATAAAGCGCACCACGAATACCTAGAAAAGAAAGTTCAGGATTTTCTTCATTTTTATACTCCCGGAATCTCGCAGAGTTTGGCCTGGAAGCATGCTCTTATTATTTCAGTTTTCGATGGTTTTGGGATAAGTAAAAATAGACAGGCGATGCAGGGTCTAGCTCAACAGTTGCTAAAATACGAATACAGCTCCATTCAAGAACTTCAAGATAAAGCTTATAAATTCGCATTTGAAAAAAACACCGTCTCGCACTGGAATTATAAAGGCTGCCGTCCCAATGCTCATCCAGCAAAAAGAATAAAGACGGCTACTCTGTTTATGGATGCTATTCTCCAAACTCCTTTTAATAATTTTTTAGAAGAAAATGTTTTAAGACTTTGGTCTGTATGGTGTAAAAAATTTGGAGTTCATAAAGCGGGGCACCCAAAAATTCTATTTGCTACCGTTTTTCTCCCCGCGCTTTACTTTTTAGGAACACTTTATTGCTCCAAGAAATTAATTAATACCGTAAATAATGAATGGGATTCTTATAAAGCTCCTATCCCTAAAGTTTTAGTTTCTAAGTTCGAACAACTCGATATTTCCCCTTCAGTATATCAAAAAAAGCTAGGTGCTATGCACCAGCTTAACCACTATTGTAGGCAAAAGAAATGCTCCGAATGTTTAGTACTAAAAAAAGTAATTTCATCTTGATTGCTTTTTTATCTATCTCTATCTTTGGGGTCTGTCGAGTAGACAACAATTGCCCGGTCGTCTAATGGCAGGACGTCTGGTTTTGGTCCAGTTGGTGGGGGTTCGAATCCTCCCCGGGCAACAAACACTCAATAAGATAACAACAGGAGCCGTCTTATTGTTTAATGTAATCCTGAAATTTTCAGTGCTAGCAATTTAAATGGATACTCCTCTCGCAATATTTTCAGGACGAAGCAACCCCGCTCTTTCAAGAGCGATAGCTGAGTCTTACGGTACAACTCTAGGTGACGTTACCATTAAGGAATTTTCTGATGGTGAATTATATGTCAAATTTGAGCAAAGTATTCGTGGCGAAGATATTTTCATCATTCAGCCCACTCCCCCTCCTGGTGACAATATAATGGAGCTGTTATTGATGTTAGATGCCGCTAAACGTGCATCTGTAAAACGAGTAACAGCGGTTATACCCTATTTTGGATATGCCCGTCAAGATCGTAAAGATCAACCTCGAGTATCTATAGGTTCTAAACTCATGGCAAATCTGCTCGTTGAAGCAGGCGCAGATCGTATTTTGACCATGGATTTACACGCAGCACAAATTCAAGGATTTTTTGACATCCCGCTTGATCATCTTTATGCAAGCCGGGCTTTCATCGAACATTTTAAATCCAACCCAATTGAAAATCTGGTGGTAGTTGCCCCAGATGTGGGAAGCCTCAAAACATCACGTGCCTATTCAAAAAAGCTGGGAACCAGTCTTGCCTTTGTTGACAAGCGACGCCCAAAAGCTAATGAATCGGAAATAATGAATATTATTGGTGATGTAGAGGGAAAGAATGTGTTGATAGTAGATGACTTAATTGACACCGCCGGAACACTTACAAATGCAGCGGCCGCCATGAAAGAAAGAGGCGCCTTAAATATTACTGCCATTTGTACACACCCGATACTTTCGGGACCGGCATACCAACGAATCGAAGATTCACCTATTGATGAAGTTTTAGTAACCGATACGGTAACACTTCGCCAACCTTCTGATAAAATCAAAGTGTTGAGCGTAGCTGATATATTTGCGAAAGCAATACAACGTATTCATACGAACGACACTATTAGTGCTCTCTTCGACAATTAATGAATAAGTAAGTAAATCCAAAAATGGCAAAAGCTGAATTTAAGACAATAGAAGCCGCAGAACGTGAGCTTAGTAAAAAAGCAAATCGTGAGCTTCGCGCACAGAAAAAAGTACCTGCAGTTCTTTACGGTCCCGAAGTGAAGGAAAACCTTCACTTTTCGGTAGATGAATTAGAATTAGATAGAATTTTAAGAACTCAACAAACTAAACTTGTTGAATTAACTTTCGATAATACAGTATACAAAACACTTGTTAAGAGAGTTGAGTTTGACCCTGTTACTGACAGACCTATTCACGTAGACTTTTACGTACTTTCAGACAATCACAAAGTTACATTGAGAATTCCTGTTACTGTAACCGGTAACGCTCGCGGTGTGGTTGAAAATGGTGGACGTTTATTCCAACCAATGAAAGTAGTTCGTATTCGTGTACTTCCTGAGTTCATTCCTTCAGAATTCGTTATCGATATTAGTAATTTAAAGATCGGAGAATCATTTCATGTAGGTGAACTCGATCTTGACGGAATTACCCCAATTGATGCAGAAGGAAGAACGATCGTAACTATTCGTCCTCCTAAAGGTGCTGACTTCCTAGATAGCTTAACCGCTGATGTTGAAGGCGAAGAAGCTGCTGAAGGTGAAGAAGCTGAAGGCGAAACACCAGATGGTGAAGGCGCAGAAGGCGAAGGCTCTGACGAAGAAAAAACTGAAGACTAATTAAAGTGATAATGGCGAAGATGCCTAATTCAATACCATGTCCATAATCGTAGGGTTAGGAAATATCGGTAATGAATATGAAGGCACTCGCCATAATATCGGCTTTGATATTGTTGATGAAATTGCAAAAACACTTTCCATTTCATTTGGTCCAGGTGGTGGACCATTTGAAATAGCTGAAGGGCGGCACAAGGGGCGAAAAATTGTTCTGGTAAAACCCACTACTTTTATGAATAGAAGTGGTACAGCTGTTAAGAAAGCTTTAGCTAAATTCAACACAGACAGTAAAGATTGCCTGATCGTTTATGACGATTTAAATCTTCCTTTAGGGACTAACAGGATGAAACCTAATGGAAGTGCGGGCGGTCATAACGGAATTTCTGATATTATTGAGCGGCTTGGTAGCAACAATTTTCCACGTTTGCGATTTGGTATCGGTGATAATTTTTCGAGAGGTAGACAAGTAGATTACGTGCTAGCTCCTTTTGATGAAGACGAGCTTGAAGAAAAAGATCAAGCTGTACAACATGCTCACGATGCAGCCCTTGCTTTCGTGAATATTGGCATTGAAAGGGCAATGAACTACTTCAATTGAATTTTATAATTATAAACTAACGAAAAGAGAATTATGAATAACATAATCTATTTCATACCAGTGGCAGGAGTAATAGCTCTTATTTTTACCGCTTGGAAATCTTCTTGGGTTACAAAACAAGAAGTGGGTACCGACCGAATGGCGCGTATCGCAGACAGCATCGCTAAAGGCGCAATGGCTTTCTTAAAAGCTGAATATAAAGTGCTTTCAGGTTTCGTACTTGTTGTTGCTGCAATTCTAGCTTTTAGTGCAAATCCTGAAACTTCCAGCGCTATGGTTGCTATATCTTTCATAGTTGGAGCGATCTGTTCCGGACTTGCGGGATTCATCGGAATGAAAGTTGCTACAAAAGCTAACGTAAGAACAACTCACGCTGCTAGAACAAGCCTTGGAAAAGGTCTTGAAGTAGCATTCGCCGGTGGTTCTGTAATGGGACTTGGTGTAGTAGGACTTGGAGTTCTTGGTCTTTCACTTTTGTTCATCCTTTTCTCAAATATTTTTGGACTTGAAGGTGCCGGAGCTGTTAACAAAGTATTAGCTGTTGTTACAGGTTTCTCTTTTGGTGCATCTTCGATAGCTCTTTTCGCTCGTGTTGGTGGTGGTATTTATACCAAAGCTGCTGATGTTGGAGCTGATCTTGTAGGTAAAGTTGAAGCTGGTATTCCTGAAGATCACCCACTTAACCCGGCTACGATTGCAGATAACGTTGGTGACAACGTAGGTGACGTTGCAGGAATGGGTGCCGATCTTTTCGAATCTTATGTAGGTTCAATTATTGGTACTATGGTTCTTGGTGCTGCTTTTATGGCAATGCCTGAATGGTCTGATAACTTTGACGGCCTTTCTGCAGTAATGCTTCCTTTGGTACTTGCTGCTACCGGAATCTTTACTTCTATTCTAGGAACATTCTTCGTAAGAGTTAAAGATGGTGGTGATCCACAAAAAGCATTGAATCTTGGTGAATTTTTATCTGCTGCTATAATGCTGGTTGCTTCTTTCTTCATTATAAAGTGGATGCTTCCTGCTACATGGACATTCAACGGAATTGAATATACAAGCATGGGTGTTTTCTGGGCTACTATTTTTGGTTTAGCTTCAGGTTTATTAATTGGTTTAGTAACCGAACACTACACAGGAACAGGTACAAAACCAGTTCTTTCAATTGTGAAGCAGTCTGTAACTGGTGCTGCTACAAATATTATTGCTGGTCTTGGAGTGGGGATGATCTCGACTGCAATTCCTATTATCATTATTGCTATTGCAATTATAGGTGCTTATAGCTTTGCCGGCCTTTATGGAATCGCTATTGCAGCTGTAGGAATGCTTGCAAACACAGGAATCCAGTTAGCTGTTGATGCTTACGGTCCTGTTTCTGATAACGCTGGTGGTATTGCTGAAATGGCTGACCTTCCACCTGAAGTACGTGAGCGTACTGACAAACTAGATGCTGTTGGTAACACTACTGCTGCTATCGGTAAAGGTTTTGCGATCGGTTCTGCAGCTCTGACTGCACTTGCACTTTTTGCTGCATTTATCACAGCTTACAACGCAACGCATGAAGTTCAACTTCTTGCAATCGATGTGTTAAGCCCTACTGTAATGGCTTCTCTATTCGTTGGAGCAATGCTTCCGTTTTTATTCTCTGCATTGTCTATGAACGCAGTAGGTCGTGCTGCAATGAGTATGATCGAAGAAGTTCGTCGTCAATTCAAAGATATTCCAGAATTGAGAGCTGCTCTTGACGTAATGAATAAGAACGGTGAAACTGAATACGATGATTGGTCAGATGCCGACAAAGCAACTTTTGATGCTGCTGATGGAAAAGCTGAATATGAAAAATGTGTTGAGATCTCAACTACAGCTTCTATCCGCGAGATGGTTCTTCCAGGACTACTAGCAGTAATTGTTCCTGTATTATTTGGATTTGTTCCTGGTTTCATCAGTGACGACCCAACATTAGGCGCTCAAATGCTTGGTGGACTTCTTGCAGGTGTGACTTCTGCTGGTGTTCTTATGGCATTATTCCAGAGTAATGCTGGAGGTGCTTGGGATAACGCTAAGAAGATGATTGAAGAAGGCGTTACTATCGACGGTGTGGAATACGGAAAAGGTTCTGAGCCTCACAAAGCAGGTGTTGTTGGTGATACTGTTGGAGATCCTTTCAAGGATACTTCAGGACCATCTCTTAACATCCTTCTTAAGTTGATGTCAGTTGTTGCTCTTGTTATCGCAACAATGATCTAAGCTTTTAGACAATTTGTATGGGGTGATAGAGTCGCCCACTACATCCCACTCATGAGAAATTGTGAGTGGGATTTTTTTCGGCCTGGAGTTACGTCATCCTGAACTTGTTTCAGGATCTTATGAATTAGCTCAGAACTTTATTCTAACCTTCACAATTATCTCTTATCTTTGATTACACTAATCAATGGATTTTAAATTTATAAACTTCACAATGACCCTGAAACAAGTTCAGGATGATGTATTATGAACAACTCCCAAATTCTGAAACTCATCTTTAATCATGATCAGCGGCTAGCTGAATTAGCTCCGACAGAAATTGATTCCAATACTTCGGATGCAAACTCTGTATTAGCTGATTTTATGAGACCGGACCCAACGTATTCTCGATTATATTTTACAGCATCTGATCTAGAAAATGAGACCTTTGGAATAAATACTCTCACTGAATATACATCATTCTTAGATGCTCTAGAGAAAGGGCTTCAATCAGAAAATTTCTCTACCAAGACAGCTCCTTTTGATGATTTAGATTCTGCTATTAATGCTATTGAATTTGGGGAAGTGGTAGTCATCCAAAACAATGATAATTTCACGCCTAATATTTCTGATTTACATCGTTCGAATCCGGAGTTTAAAACTGCTTTAAAAAAGTCATTAGAAAATGGACTTGTTATAATTTATAAAGACGAAGCTCCAAATGGGTTTAATCTCCATCTTTTTAGCAAAAAGAACATTTATCAATCACTGTTTTACCCATTACAAAAATTACTTCCGGATGCATTTCGCTTCTTTAGTATAAACGGCAAAAAATTTAAAACTGAACGCCATTTCTATTTCGAAACCTGGACACTAGATCGTCCACCTCATGGATTTGAAGAGGTTTTTGTTGAATCTGTTTTATAATTATTTATGTCAGAAAAAATACCCTCGAAATATATTTTTGCTCGCGTACTGTCTCTAACTATCTGCCTTCCTGCTGCTTTATATATAATTATTTCTAACATATTTACAGAGCCTCTAACTTCAAAACAGGTAATTTTGGACAAAAAAGAGGGTGAGTATACGGTAAAGTCAAAAACGTATGATTCTTATTCACTGATTACTGAGAAAGGCAGCTACTCAGCATCTTTATATTTATTCATGATCGCTGATATAGGCGATACATTAATAGTTAAGGAAAAGAATTTGACAATTTCAGACTATAAAAGAATCCAACTCATAAACAATAATGAAATCGAATATTCTTCAGCTAATCAAGAAGGCTTCACTACAATTATAGTCTTTCTACTATTACTTTTTCCACTCAGTTCTTTAAGAAACTATTGCTCTTGGAAAGATAACCCCATCTTTAAAATCTACAATCTTGTAATTCCCATTTCGGTTTCCTTTTCAGTACTTTTATTTCTTTTTGTTTGGTGGATTGCAAACTAAATAACCACCTCATGGATTTGAAGAGGTTTTTGTTGAATCTGTACTTTAGCGTTTAAATCAGTCTTTTCTTCGCCTCAATCTTCAGACTATTTCTAAAAAATAAGTTCCTTTAGTCCATATTAATTTTTATCTTATTTAGATTACTTTTAAATAAGAAGTTATGGCGTATAATGTACCCACTTAACAATAGTAAGGAAGGCGAAAATATTATAGTTCGATGTTTCGACTGCAATTGCGATGACAGATGTAGATTAAACGAACTTGGTTGTTTTGAAGGGGCCAACGGAAAGATCATTTCTAATCAAAACAACATTATTCTCCAAGTAGGAGAAACTAGATTGGCTATCGCTAATGATCTAGCTAAATCGATCCTTGTAAGTACCGTTTAATTGATGAGTACACTCCTATCTGATATTCAGTCTTCAAAAAAAGTAATCGTAAAAAATATTTCTGGGGTTGATACCACCCGCCTTCTAGAAATGGGAATTACCCCCGGCATTCAGCTAGAGGTTGTTCGCCGAGCTCCATTAGGATTTCCTATCGAAATTAAAGTACGTAGTTACCTTTTATCCTTACGAGAATCAGAAGCAAAATGTATTGAAGTTGAAGAACAAATATGATTAAAGAACCTCTTACTATAGCTCTTGTTGGAAATCCTAACACAGGAAAATCCAGTATCTTTAACGCATTAACCGGTCTTCGCCAAAAAATAGCAAACTACCCCGGTATTACAGTTGAGCGTAAATTAGGTACCACTATTATTGGTGGGGTACTTCACAAAGTAATCGATCTCCCCGGTTCTTACAGTCTAAATTATAAGAAATTAGATGAGCGTGTTGCTTACGAAACTTTGATTGGAAGTCATGAGTTGGAAGAGCTTCCAGACCTAGTTTTAATTGTTGCGGATGCGAGTAATTTAGATCGAAATTTATATTTAGCTACACAGGTTATGGATTTGAATATCCCTGTAATGCTTGTGCTGAATATGATGGACGTAGCAGACCAGAATGGCATTTCTATCGACCCGGAGAAATTATCCGATTCACTTGGAATTCCGGTCGTTCCAATCTCTGCTAAGAGAAAGAAGGATATAGAACTACTAAAGAGCAAAGTTCAAGAATTTGATCTTCAGGTTCCATCATCACTAAAGTGGAACCCTTCCAAAACACTTCATCTAGCAATGGGTGTTGTAATTGAGAAGTGGATTAGACCACATACAAACATTCCAAAAAGTGCTCACTATATCGAAAGTTTGCGATTAATTAGTGAGGGAGATTTTATAGATCCATTCTACACTTTTGACCATCCTGAAATTGGGAAACAAGCCATTGCAGAAGCTCGAGCACTTATCGAAAGCGAAGGTGGAAATCCAATGGCTTCAGAAGTTCTTCAACGATATAATTTTATCGGGGAATGTACTTCCGGTTCATCTAGTCAAGCTGCAAATCAAAAGAAATCTATTACAGACAAAATTGATTCTATTGTTACTCACAAAGTAGCCGGACCGATTATATTCATTTTTGTTCTGTTGGTAATGTTTCAGGCTATTTTCTCATGGGCCACTCCTTTTATGGACATGATCGATCTTCTTTTTGTTGAAGGTGGTAATTGGATAGCAAACACTCTTCCTCCGGGCATGCTAAATGATCTGCTAGTAGAGGGAGTAATTGCCGGACTTGGAGGCGTGGTTATTTTTCTTCCACAGATCCTGTTTTTATTCTTCTTCATTTATGTGTTAGAAGGAACCGGTTACATGGCTCGTGCTGCTTTTGTGATGGATGGATTTATGACCAAAGTGGGTTTACATGGCCGTTCTGTTGTTCCTTTGATGTCTGGTTTTGCTTGTGCCATTCCTGGAATTATGGCGGCACGAACTATCGAAAATTGGCGAGATAGAATCATTACTATCATGGTTCTTCCATTTATGGCTTGTTCGGCTAGGCTACCTGTTTATGCTCTTTTAATTGCCGCTTTTATTCCGGCTAAAACTGTGTTTGGGATCTTTACCCTTCAGGGAATTACCTTTTTTGGGTTATACTTTTTTGGTATTGCAATGGCGATCGGAGCTGCTGCTGTTATGAAGAAAATTTTCCCAACGGGACAGCAAACTCCATTCATCATGGAATTGCCTAGTTACAAAATGCCAAAATGGTCAGCGGTTTTTCAGAATACTGCAGAACGTGGCAAGATATTCATCACCGAAGCCGGGAAAATTATTGTAGCTATTTCTATAGTACTTTGGTTTCTAGCTTCTTTCCCTAAAGTAGACACTCAGCAATATGAAGCTGAAATAGCTACTACACAAACTTTCGAATCGTACCAATTAAGTAACAGTTTTGCAGGAAAATTCGGCAAGTTTATTGAGCCGGCTATTGAGCCCATGGGCTTTGACTGGAAAATTGGAATAAGCTTACTAACTTCTTTTGCTGCTCGTGAGGTAATGGTAGGAACATTGAATACCATTTATAGTGTGGGTGAAGGAGATGGTGATAACGTCACATTAAAAGAGAAGCTGAAGAGTGATATTAATCCCAAAACAGGAAAACCTGTTTACTCTATTGCCACCGCAATTTCATTGATGATCTTCTTTGCTTTAGCTATGCAATGTATGAGTACTATCGCGATTGTTAAACGAGAAACCAATTCCTGGAAGTGGCCAGTAGCAATGTTCACTTATATGACTGCTTTAGCTTATCTCTGTTCGTTTATAGCTTTTCAAATTGGGAGTAATTGGTAATGGGACTTAATTTTCAGTCGGGCGTAGCTTTTGCATTACTTTGTATCGTAGTGGTGTACTTAGTGAATCGGTTCATCGTAGATCCGATCAAAAGGTCTAAGAACTCTGATAAAAATGAATGCGGCCCTGATTGCGGCTGTTCTTGAAGTGCCATTCATAAGTCCTTTTTCCTGTTTGACCTCCCCAATTCCTCCCATATTCTCCTTTCTGCCCAGTATGCCCCTCCTTCTGTAAGGAGGGGAAATCCCGAATATATTCTGAGTTTCATCAACGAGTCCTTCTCCTATTGTAGGAGAAGACAGATGAGGTCATAGGCGGAGGCTGCCGTGACACATCACTCCTTACAAAAGATTTCTATTCACGAGCCTTAGCGACGTGATCTCCTAAATAATTGCCTCATTCTGGAGATTGTTTCGTCACATCCGTTCCTCGCAAAAGGTCTCCATTTACTTCTACAAACTGAAAGGTGTAATTATTTTCGTCTTTTAAAACAATCAATTCTCCGTTATTAGTAGTTCCTAGAACAGCTCCATCTAGTTTTGCTTCTCCAAGATACTCCATATCATTTTTTGTGTAAGCAGCTACATAATGGTCTCGAACATTCAAATTTCTCTCATTGGGCTTTGAATAATTATCATTTCTATAAACGAGATAAACATGTTTTTCTGAGTGATAGATACCTAGATTTAAACTCTGTTCCTCCGTCATATATCTTGAAATTTCCGTCGGATTTGTAACCATCTCAATAAACTTATCGGATAGCATAAAAGAGCTTGGGATATTCTGGGATCTAGAAACATACTTCCCTTCTTCAATAGAAAATACCTGTATAAAGGGGAGCTTTGCGTGAGATGTGTATATCAATTGATTCTCGCAATCAACATCAACAATTGGCTCCGTCATAATACCAGATCCACGTTCAAAATAAGGGTCATACCCACCCAATGTATCTGTTAAAGTAAATATGGAATCAAACACTCCAATTATAGGCGTCTTTGGAAGAGAGGGTTCACTGATCATTTGTAAACCCAAATACCAATTCCCTTTACATTGTTGCAGAATTCTCGAGGAGACTGAAATTCCTTTTTTTATTGGGTAATCGTATGAGGTTATCGTCTTATTTTCTCTGTCAAAATTTTTAAAGAATGCTAACGCTTTATCAAGTATCATAACATTTCCGTCTTCATCAAACCCGAAGTATCGTGCACTTTCTACTTCATTTGGGCCTCTTCCTTGACTTCCTAAAGTGTCTATTAAGTTGCCATTATAGTCAGTTATTACAATACGAGCCGGAGATCTGGAATTCGCAAAAGCCAATTCTTCTTTGTCTTTTATATGACTTACCACAGTGTACATATTATACAAAAGGATTTGAACTTCTTCTGTGAGATCAAATTCCTTAACAATGTTCAGTTCTATTCCTTTTACTCCTTTCTCTGACGTGCATCCCAGCAAAAGAAAGACCGAACAGATTAGAAGTAAATATTTCATACCAAGAATGAGACTATATCCATATTAAACCGAAGCCAAGAGTTATAGTGTTAGGAAATAATTTCTAACACTATAATACCATCACACTATTCTTCTTTAACTCCTGGCACATTCTTAGGACCTTTATTTTGCCACCAGAAAGTTCCTAATTCTTTCTTTGTAGGGAAAACTTGGTCTAATGTATTTGCTTCGTACAGTCTTCCATTTTTCATTACATACCCGATAGCTGTGGTATTTCGAATATTTTGAAGTGGGTCTTTATCAAAGATCACAAAGTCAGCCAGTTTACCCGGCTCAATGGTTCCAAGATCTCTTTCCAATCCAATGGCTTTTGCCCCATGGATGGTTGCAACTTTTAAAGCGTCGTGTTCGCTCAAGCCTCCACTCTGAATCGCCCAAAGCTCCCAATGATAGCCAAGCCCTTGTAACTGACCGTGACTACCCACACCGGCAATTCCATCATTCTCTACCAAGTCTTTCAGGAATTTAGACTGTTCCTCATGCACATACTCTTCTTCCATGAACCAACCTGCATTTCTTCGTCTAGATCTTGAATCCAGATTCTCATGAGGCATGAAATAATTCAGTTTCGGGTCATCATGCGGTCGTTCGGTAGCATAAAAATAGTTTTCTGACCAAGGACCGCCATAAGCTACCAACAATGTTGGGGTGTAAGCTGTTTTAGAAAACGATACCAAATCGATCACATCTTTGTATAGTGGAAATACCGGAAATGAATGTTCATGTCCCGGATAGCCGTCAATAACCTGAGTAAGATTCTCTTTGAAATCCAAAGAACCTTCCGTCGTTGGCATCAACTTTTGCTCCCGTGCAGCCTCAATGATCCACTGTCTTTGCTCTCTGTTTCCGGCACCGTACATCTTAATCGTTTTGGTATCATAATAAGAGCTATAACGTTTCAGTACGTCCTTCGCATGATCTAAACTCTTAATGTTTTCACTACTGAAAACACCCGGTCCTGTCGAATAGACTCTAGGCCCTAGCAGTTCTCCCGAATCAACTAAGTCTCCATAAGTAAGAACATCGGTAGTTGCTGTTTGTGGATCACGGGTTGTGATCACTCCAAAAGCAAGGTTTGTCAAATAAGACCAAAATTGTCCTCGGTGCAGATTTACAGGGTGACGAAAATGCGAATGAGTATCTACAAAACCGGGAATAATAGTTTTGCCACTCATATTCATAACTTCCGCGCCACTTGGAATCGTAAAAGAACCTCTGGCTCCTACTTCTTTAATGCGGTTATTCTCTACTAAAATATCTGCATTGCGAATGATCTCATCTCCATTCATCGTGATTGCAGTTGCACCACGTAAAACAATTGTTCCTTCAGGAGTGTCTCTTTTCGCTTTTACCTTAATTCGTTTTTCTAAAGGTTGATATCCTTCATCTTTCTTTTTCTCTTCTTTTTCCTCTTCAGAACTTTCGTTCTCATCTTCATCAGAATCTTTGGTTTCTTCTTTCTTTTCTTTCTCCATTTTCTTAGCTGCTTCTACGCTGTCTTTGTATGCTTCAGCATCATCCAGATTATAGCGAATATGAGCGTTACCAATCGACCAATGAATGTTATTTGCTTCCCAACCCCAAGCAGGGAATTGAGCTCCAATGTCTGTTAATCTTTGAGTTGGGAAAGAACTAGAACCTCCAACTCTAATGGTAGGAGCATCGCCACCTACCTGAGGAACTGTAACTACATAGAGGTCATAACCTAATTGTGCTAGTGCCTGATCTCCTTCACGAGCCATTCTGATCCAAGAAGCTCTTGGGCTGAATGAAGAACCGGGAGCCGGACTCCCTTGCACTTTCAGATGCTCTTTTTCGTCTGTACCATCCCAGCGTATGGAAGTCAAACCGTTAGATCCGGATAAGAAAATACGGTCATTCCCTTTCACAAAATGTGGGTTTGAACGTCCATTACTAAACGTTATAAAATTATCCGGTCCGCCATCAGCACTTAACCAGATTATATTTGATGTCCCCCTGAAAGCCGTTCTTTGTGTAGCATTTCTAAAGCCTTCTGAGTCTCCATTTATCAGCACAATTTTTTTACTGTCATTGCTCCAAACAGGTTCCTGATAAACCCCATTGTCTTCGTTCAATTGCTTCAAGTTCTTTCCGTTAGATCTCACCTTATATACTTTTCCACCCTCTGGCTGCCAGGTTACAAAAGCGATCCAATTTCCATCAGGCGACCACACCGGTTGTGCTTGGGTTTCATCAAGGTTTACTAACTTTTTGGGCGTTCCATTTGGGAAACCCATTGTGTACACTTCATTCAAAGCGGTAAATGCAATTTTCTTTCCGTCTGGTGAAGGAACCGCATCTCTGATCTGCGTGATGTCAAATTCCTCACTATCAGATATTGGATATTCAAAGTCTAGCTCCGGCCCAAGCTCAATACTTCCTTTTACATTAAAAGGGATCTCAACGGCCTCTCCTCCTTCTGTTGGAATTTTCCAGATCTTCCCACCATATGAAGTCACTACAAATTTGTCATCCGGAGTGAACGACATTCCCGGTAACACATCTCTGGAAGCTCGTGATTCCTGATCATCATGCTGAACGGGATAAGCCAACCAACGCTCACTTCCCGTTTTCATATCTCTGATCACCAAACCTGTATGTTCATCATATCGAGTTCCATACACCAACCATTTCCCGTTGTTTGATGGTGTTGCTCTAAATGTCGACCCATATCTTGAAGCCTGTGTTGTCATATCCCCTGTTTCGCGATCATAGGTAGAGATCTGATATTGAGGCAATGAAGCATTGTATTGCCAGCTCCCACTTCTTCTGGAAAACCATACATATCTACCGTCCGGGCTGAATGCACCTTCCGTCATTCTTAGATTATTCGGTTCTTTAACTAATGCCGCACCTGAACCTCCATCGATGTGGTACATCCATATCTTATGACTCCCCGGCGAATTCTTTGACGCAATTATATATTTGCCATCCGGTGCCCATTCAGGAGATTGATATTCATTATTCTTTCCTTTGGTGATCTGCTTCTTCTCTAGGTCCTCAGATTCCAGATCAATGATCCAAACACCTTCTCCTCCTGAAGCATCCGAAATAAACACTACTTTTTTCCCATCAGGACTAAATCTTGGCTGGCTATCGAACTGCATTCCTTTAGTGATCTGAGTTGCATCACCACCGGAAATTGGCATCGTGTAAAGATCTCCCAAAAAATCGAATACAATGGTTTCACCATCAGGACTTACATCCAAAGCGATCCATGATCCTTCATTCAGATCGAATGAAAATTCACGTCCGGCTTCCAAAGGCAGGTCGCTTTCTTTCGATTTTTTCTCCGTAGAATCAGATTTAGCAGAATCATCTTGCGCTAAACTTTCATAAGAAGCCCCAAAGATTAACGCACAAGCCATAAATACAGCTCCAGTAATCTTATTCAATTTTTTTAAAATGCTCATGGTACAATCAGTAGTTAATTGAAATTTCAAGCTTCAATCTACTTAATAAAACTGAACATCCATTAAAATTTTTATAAAATATCCGTAAAGTGCATTTATGCCGAATCTTATTGGGCTATTTCTCAAATGAGATTGAATTTTTCCCGTTTAACACCGGAACTGTTAGCGATGTACCATTTAGATCCACAGTTATCTCCGTCCCCGGATCAGGATGAAGAGTAAAATCTTTGTCGCTACTAAAAATCATTAATCCGAGTTGCTGCCCAGCAGGTATAATCTGATCATCTGGCTGCAAGTCAAATGTAAGTGTATAAAATTTTCCCGGTTCAAGTGGCTCGCTTTCAGTTATCGATTTGTAATTTTGAGGATCAGCCCATCCTCGAGTTATCACATTATCTGTAATTTGAACTCCGCGACCTTCTTCCCATGGTAGAGCCACCAACCAAACCGACAGATTTGCTGCAGGCTTATTACTCGCCATTTTTATGGTTATTGAAGGAGTTCCTGAAATATGAATCGGGTTTGAAAGCACTGGCGTAACAAACATTAATCGATGATTTGTCCATTCAGCTTTTGCTAATGCCGTACCATCAAATGAGTAATTGTCTATCATAGTTTCTAGTTTCTGGGTACCACTTTTGCTCAATGCTAATCCGCCTCGCTCTGGAGCTCCCCCTATTGGAAAAAACGTGATTTCTTCAGCTTCCGGATGTGGGTAATCAGGATACGAAGTTGGCTTATCAGTATCGTCTCCTTCCCTTACAATCCAAGACTTCGGCAACTCTTCTACACCATTATCTACACCAAAAAGAAATCGAGTAAACCATTTATTCATAAGCTCCATAGGCGGTTCACCTCCATGACCTCCTTGATGATAATAGATCATGTGTGGCACTCCTTTCTCCCTTACAGCATCATAAATACGATAACTATGCTCCGGCATAACATTCCAATCATTGAATGCATGAGCCATTAATACAGCCGCTTTTAAAGGCTCTATATCATTCAAGTAATCTCGACTTCCCCAAAAATCATTGTAATCACCGGTTACTCTATCCATTCCATTCGCCATGATCGAGTCTCTATACACTCTGTTGCTATACTCTTTATGCTCTTCATTTCCGCTATGAATGAAATCATACAGAACATCGACATCTTCACCTACATAGCCACCCGGGGACCGCACTAAGCCATTTGATCTGTAATAGTGATAATAAGATGTGTTTGGCGCAACCGGAATAATTGCTTCCAAACCTTCCACTCCGGTTGTTGCCGCAGCCAATGGTAATGTTCCATTATATGAAGTTCCGGTCATACCAACTTTTCCGGTAGACCAAAATGCTTCTACTTTTTCGTCTCCATTTGGAGTTGTATATCCATCTGCCCTTCCATTTAACCAATCAATTACTGCTTTTGGAGCTAATGATTCATTGTCTCCACCTACCGTTGGTGAACCTTGAGAAAGCCCTGTTCCCGGTGAGGATGAATGTACAACGATAAAGCCGCGTGGCACCCATTTTTTGATTTGCGAATTGGAAATAATAGGACGTTGATCTCGAATTTGAATTTCAGGTCCCTTAATACGAGTCGGAGGTTCTTCTCCCAATTCATGTTTAACATCCCAAAAAAAGTTAAATGGAGGTCGGGGAGTGCCCGCATAATATGGGCTGCTTTCGTAAACTACGGGGAGCTTTAAATCACCTGATTCTGTTTGTTTTGGGCGAGTAACAGCAACGTGTACACGATCCAGCTTTCCATCTCCATCAGTATCAAATTCAGTTTCTACCCAAAGATCATGACGCAACCACTCATTCTGATCTTCAAATTCTGGTATAATTTGAGCTTGCCCATCTTTTATTACAGGAATATCAATATTTTGAGCATTAGCTTTTGATACGGAGAATAAAACTATGGAAAGAAATAAAAGATAGTGAATGCGCTTTTTAACCATGCTCATAAAAGAATATTAATTAAGAATTTCAATGGAATGTAAGAAAAATGATCACATAAAAATCGGTATTCAACAGCTTTGCCTCACAGGCTCACTTTATATATATGAAAATATAGCTCTGCGATGTATGTAGTTTTTATCTTCGCATTTTCCCTCTTAGAAATGTTATCTTCTCGCTGAGAAAAATTATATATATGACTTTCATACAAAAACTGCATTCGGCAGTAACATCTTCAAGATCTGTTTTATGTGTTGGGTTAGATCCCAACCTTAGCTTACTCCCCACTTCTGTAAAAGCAGAATTTTCTGAACCCGAAGAACAGGTGATATTCTTTTGTAAAACAGTGATCGACCATACTCAAGAATTTTGTTCTGCTTACAAACCCAACCTTGCTTTCTTTGAAGCATTGGGTTCGTCAGGTTTAGCTGTATTTCATGAAGTGCTGGCCCATATTCCAGATAGTCATATTGTTATTTCTGATGCAAAACGAGGTGACATCAGTACTACAGCCGAACACTACAAAAAATCTTTTTTCGATCAATTTCATGTAGATGCCATTACTCTCAATCCACTGATGGGTTTTGAAACTTTGGATGCTTTTACTCGCGATGAAACCAAAGGTATTTACACACTCGCACTTACTTCCAATCCCGGAGCGGATGATTTCCTAAAAAAGCCTTTTGAAGGATTTGATATGATGGGACAGTACATTGCTTCGGAATTAGAGAAACGTTCTACTTCTTCAAAAGGACATTTAGGGATGGTGATCGGAGCTACACAAGCAGAACTTTCTAAGTCGGTGACCGATCTTCATAAAACGGCTTCGTTATTAATTCCGGGAGTTGGTGCACAAGGTGGTTCAGTAGATGAATTGGCAAAAGCTCTCAGTGATCATGAAGGAATTCCACTTATAAATTCTAGCCGAGGAATTATTTATGCCGGTAGTGATCATGAGAACTGGATGGAGCACGTTGCCCATAAAGCAAAAGAGACCAAAGAGAAATTGAATATTATAACAGAGAGATATGTCTAGTTTACCGGAAGTAATTGTGTACACCGATGGAGCTTGTAGTGGAAATCCGGGTCCCGGTGGTTGGGGTGCTATCTTAATTTGGAAAGGGAAAGAGAAAGAAATTTCGGGTGGCGACAAACATACCACCAATAACCGAATGGAGATGCAGGCAGTGATCGAAGCATTGAATGCGATCAAGAAACCTTGCCATGTAAAAATTCATAGTGACAGCGCTCTTATCATTAACGCTATGACCAAAGGCTGGATCGAAAACTGGCAGAAAAAAGGTTGGCGCAAAGCGGATAAAAAGCCCGTTGAAAACAAAGAGCTTTGGGAAGCGATGCTTTCAGCTATGAAACCCCACAAAGTGAGCTGGATAAAAGTTAAAGGTCATTCGGGATTGGAACTGAACGAACGTGTGGATCAACTAGCGGTGGCGGAGTCACTCAAATTAAAGATGAAAAATTAAAAATTGGGTGTTATCAATTCTTAATTCTGGTTCGGCTTTTTATTTTCTTTTTCTGGGAAAAGATACATTTCAAGTAACAATGATAGATGAACAAAACACAGTAGGAAATAGTCAATAGCTGTAATATTGACTAATGAATCATCTAAAAGTGCCCCGACAAAGACAATTAAGGTATAAAGTGCCGTGATGCCCACTAAAATAGCCCAAATTTTATACCATAATGGTCGCCCTTGAATCTTATTTAGCATCTTCTGATTAATTATTTGAGTTAACTTTTATAGCGACTCCGCGTTTAAGCGGTGAGTCGAGTTATTGTTTTAATTGAAGAAACAGAATTTTGAGATGATAACAAACTTAGAAAAAGCCCCAAATAAAACAAGGAGTAAGACCACCCCACCCCTTAACCAAGGAAAGGAGACATTTTAATTCATTTCTGAGTTAACTTTCGAAGTCTCCCTCCCTAATATTAGGGAGAGAACAAGGGTGGGTCGGAAAAGAATCTCATTGTAGCTATTTGTGCAGATCCTTCGGAAGTATCCTCAGGATGACGGCTGACTTTTCTTGCGTATTTACCGAGCATAAATTCACCCTAAGATTCCTTGTTTGACGAATCATCGGACTTTTAATCTAATCAACGATTATGAATTAATTCCGATGGGAGGAGTTTGGAATCTTATTGACTTTTTGGTCACTTTTGGGTCAAGCCAAAAGTGTCAATGATTTGCACGACAGCCATATTTAAATATGAGTCGAAACAAATGCTGAAACCTGTGCTGAACTTGATTCAGTATCACGCTTCACTTTGTTTTGCTGTTTAACAGGACGGGTTTTTTATTTCATTCCCATTTCAAACCTTGTCATTTCGAACCTGTCTGCCGACAGGCAGGCGGATGTGAGAAATCCTGCAATAGTTTTAAAGCTCAATTTTTAGATTTCTCAGTCGACAAGCTCCTTCGGAAGTATCCTCAGGATGACGGATGGCCTTATTGCTTATCTTTCATTTTTAATCTTAAATCCCTACAAGGAAGCAAAGGGCTTTATATCTACCCCATCAAACTCGCCAAGATCGGCTTTCATCTTTCCTGTAATGGCGATCATAGCTGCATTATCGGTACAGTATGTTATCTTTGGAATATGAAGAGTCAATCCCATTTTCTCTGCCAAAGCTTCTGTTTTGGAACGTAGCATCGAATTTGCCGAAACCCCACCGGCCAAAGCAATGGTTTTTACTCCGGTTTGTTCTACAGCTCTTTTAAGTTTCTTCACTAATACTTCCGTGATTGCTTCCGAAACACTCGCACAAAGATCATTCAGGTTTTCTTCTATAAAACCCTCTTCCTGGTCTTGCACAAAATAAAGCGCACTGGTCTTCAATCCAGAAAAGCTAAAATCTAACCCTTCTCTCAACAAAGCTTGTGGAAACTTATGAAACTTGGGATTTCCCTCTTTCGAAAGTTTGTCCATCATCGGTCCCGCGGGATATTCTAAACCAAACACTTTGCCGATCTTATCAAATGCTTCTCCGGCGGCATCATCTCGAGTCTTACCCAAAATTTCATGATCGAATGGAGCTTTTACATGCACTAGCTGTGTATGCCCACCCGAGACCGTAAGCGATATAAATGGGAACTCAGGAGTGTTATCTATAAAATTAGCATAAATGTGCGCATCCATGTGATTTACGCCAACTATGGGAATATTATTTGCCAGTGCCAACCCTTTTGCAAAACACAAACCTACCAGTAACGAACCCATCAATCCGGGTCCCTGAGTTACTGCTATCAGATCAATTTCTTGTAATGAAATTCCAGCCTCTTCTAACGCTTGGGCTACCGTTTGGGAAATTGTTTTCTGGTGAGCTCTCGAAGCTAATTCCGGAACTACACCTCCAAATTTTATATGTATAGACTGAGATGCGATCACATTAGAGCGTATACCATTCACAGTTAATACTGCTGCGGAGGTGTCATCACAGGAAGATTCGATAGCTAAAATATTCATACCGTAAAGATAACCACATAAAGCATTAAGCGCAGGGTGAGATTTTGAAATTAGATTTTTGCATCTTGGTTACACACAAAATAATGCGTTATGAATATTGAAGATTTTAGAAACTACTGTCTCGCCTTAAAAGGGGTGACGGAAACTTTTCCTTTTGGTGAGCAAACGCTCGTTTTTAAAGTGATGAATAAGATGTTCGCTCTCGCAAATATTGATGAATATGATTTTATAAATCTAAAGTGTGACCCTGAGCGAGCCATTATGTTACGTGAACAATATGACGGAATAAGCCCGGGCTGGCATATGAATAAAATTCATTGGAACTCAGTTAAAACTTCCGGTGACGTAGATGACGAGCTACTGAAAGAGCTTATTGAACACTCATACCAATTGGTGGCAGATAGTTTACCCAAAAAAGTTAAAGAAGAACTTAAGCTTCGTTCTTAGAAGGCTTGTTTAATCCCGGAATTAAGCGACCTAAGGTTTTTTTCAAGAACCAAGTGAAGAACTTTCTCTGACCAAAAATAGTCCCATAGATATATAAGAACACGTTATAAAGAGGAAGAATTGTAACCGTCCAGATCAAAGCTCGTTGCCAAAATGGAAACTCATCTGTAACTCCCAGTAAATCGAACACGTATTCACGAGCGTATAAAGCTGTAAATCCGGTGCATGCAAATACAACTAAAATTATAAAAATTTGAAATGTACTTTCTATTCCCCAACGGACTTTAAGTTTATCTAAAACACTCATTTAATTTTTTACGCCTTTATTTTTTGCAGTTATCTTCGTAAGAAAATTTATTAATGTTAAAGTTACCTAAAAAAGAAACAATATTCGCCGATAAATATGTTGCAATTACACATTTCACGGATTAGCTTCCGATACTAAATGCCGAAGGACAAATTGGTTAAATTTTTGGGTTTAAAAAACAATAAATACCTAATAGAAAGCATTGGGAGCTACTTTTTAGTTCTCGCATATGGGCTTTCAGGTGATGCACTTGCTGTTGGATTCATGCTTAGTGCATTAATTTACATTGGTGCGCTTACTTCTGGTGCGCACTATAATCCTGCTATAAGTATTGGTGCTTTTTTTCTTAAGAAATTGTCCGGCACTGAGCTAATCGGTTATATCGTCTTTCAAATTATTGGAGCTTTCTTAGCCGCTGTTACAGTATTATTTCTATCCTCAATGGTTTTCTATGTTGAGCCTCCTTTAAACTCCGGATTTTACTCTCAGTTAAGTATTGAGGGACTACTCACTTTTATTTTAACCCTTACTGCTTTGGTTGCTTGGGTTGGGAATCCCGCTCACAAAAGTGTGGCGACCTATTCAGTTGTTATGGGGTTCGTTCTTGTATCGTCGGTAATCTTAGGAGAGAACATATCAGGGACCATCCTCAATCCTGCAATTTCCATAGGTACTTCTATAGTCGACTTTTTTCTTGGCGGCTCTTCTTACAAAGACATTATAACTTATACTGTTGGACCTCTTTTAGGAGCTTGTACCGCTGTATTTGTTTATAAATTTGTTATTGAGGACAAGTATTAAGCGTAAAGCTAAAAGTACTTCCGGCACCTACTTCACTTGATACAATGATCGCCGAATCGTGAGCTCGTAGAATCCCTTTTACAACAGCCAGACCTAAACCGGTACCCCCTTTATCTCTCGATCTTGCTTTATCTGTTCTATAAAATCGGTCGAATAATCTTTCCAGATGTTCTTCACTAATTCCGATTCCTGTGTCTCTCACTTTTACCGTAACAACATCTTCATGTTGATCGGCAATAATATCTATCTGTCCGGCATTTGTGTATTTCACCGCATTAGACACTAAGTTTTCCATTACCTGCTCAATTTTATCCGGATCAGCATAAACTTTAGATGATAAATTTAAAGCTGTATTTATTTCAATCTGTTTTCCTTTAGCCATTGGCAGGTGTACTTCAACAACATTATCCACTACAGATTTTAACTCAAACTCTTCTTTATGGATAAAACTGTCATCATAATCATATCGCTGAAGTGTTTTTATATCTTCAAATAACCGAGCTATTCTTTGAATCTGTCTTTTTGCCTGCTGATGATACTTCACCTTTTTCTCTGCTGAAAGATCTTCTAGCTCGATCATTTCTAAAGAGCCCGATATGGTGTGTAAAGGATTTCTTACTTCATGTGTGATATCGGCAAAAAACTGATTCTGTTTTTCATTCAATGTTTTAAGCTCCTCATTGTCTGCTTTTAAAGTAAGAGCCATTTGGTTCAAAGAATGTGCTAACGTACCAAATTCATCAGATCGCTTTAAATTGATCTCCCTGTCTAGATTTCCATTTGAAATATCTAAAGCAGCTTCTTTAAGTTGCGTAATCGGTTTTGCTAAATATCGTGCGAAGAAAAAGCTAACTATTATAACTACCAAAATAGAGCCCACCATTGCACCATATATCAAGTGCCGAATACTAGCTTCCGCTGCATATAGCTCTGCTTTGGGTTGGCTGATTTTTAGAAATCTTGCTTCTGTACTGTGGTCTGGGATTCTTTCAAAAACAATGAGATTCTCTAATTCTTCCTCATTAATGATCAAAGGCTTTTGGGTTTCAATTAACTCCTTTTGCACTTCATTGTTCAAAAATTCTTCAGCATTAATAAATCCCATCTCGGGATAAGCAATAAGTTGCTCTCCTACCGAATCAAAAACGGCTACATTATAACCCGTTAAATCAGCTACAAATTTTACCTTGCTTAATAGGTTCTCACCAGGCTTTGATTCATCAAATGAGATAGCAAAAGTATGCGCATCATTTTCAAATTTCTGAATCGCTTCAGCTAACAAAAAAGATCGAATACTCAGAATGGCATAGGAACTTATTACTACAACTCCGATGCTAAGTAAAACTATATAGGTAACCGCTAATTTTGATTGAATATTCATCTCTCTAAAAACTCTCTATTAAAGCCATATCCTAACCCTCGATATGTTTTGATTAGTTTTCCTTCGTCTTTCATTTTAATTCGAAGGTTTTTGATATGGACATCTACAGTGCGGTCAAAAATGTACTTCTCTTCGTCAGTAATATGCTTCAGAATTTCTGCGCGAGAGTACACGAGTTTGGGATGCTTAAAAAATAACTCTGCAATTATATATTCTGTATGGGTAAGATCGATCGCAGTTTCATCTATGAACATTTGCTTGGTCTCGGTATCTAAAAAAACGTGATCATATTTTAGCCAATGTGCTTTCTCAGGATTCATTCTCCTCAACTGAGATTCAATACGTGCTTTCACTAAGTTCAAGCTAGCCGGCTTCTTTATATAATCGTCAGCTCCTAAATTTAAGCCTTCGATTTCATCTATCTCTTCATCCTTTGCAGTTAAAAATAACACAGGTATATCAGACACCACCGGATGCTCTCTTATATGTTTACAGATCTCTTTTCCACTATGATATGGAACCATTATATCCAGAATTGCGATGTCGATCTTATGCGCATTATCATCTATTAATTCCAGAGCTACTTTCCCATCTTTAGCCCATAGAACCTCAAATTCCTTTAGCTCTAAAAAGCTTGACAGCATTTCTCCTGATTCGATCTCATCTTCAACTAACAAAATGGTTTTTGCTTCCGTCACAGCTTCTGGTTTAATTTGTGTTCTAATTAAAAATACTAATATTAGCGCTACTAAATTAACCGAATGATACACATATTCATTCGTCTTTTAAATTAGCCAAACCCTCATATTTAAACTCACTCTACGTTAAAAGAAATGGAATACACAGATAAAACTGTTTGGATTACAGGCGCTTCATCAGGAATCGGCGAAGCCCTAGCTAAGGCTTATTACAAAAACGGTGCAAATCTTATTCTGTCTTCTCGCAGACTAGAAGCTTTAGAGGAAGTAAGATCTAAACTTGGCGGAGATAATAACCGAATAAAAGTTCTTACTCTCGATCTTACTCAGTCTGATACTTTTGCGACTAGAGCTGCTGATGCATTTTCTTTATTTGGCTCTATAGATGTTTTGATAAATAACGGAGGAATTAGCCAGCGTTCTATTTTTGAAGAAACCGACCTTGATACTGTTCGCAAAATAATGGAGGTGAATTATTTTGGCTCTGTAGGATTAACCCGAGAAGTTCTTCCTCATATGATCAAACAAAAAAGCGGTCATATAATTGTAACAAGTAGTGTAGCCGGTAAAATTGGTACAAAATATCGTACAGCTTACGCCGGAAGTAAACACGCAGTGCAAGGCTTTTTTGATTCTCTACGACAAGAAATGTACGAACACAATGTATTTGTAACACTGATCTGCCCAGGGCCTATTAAAACGAATATTACTAAAAATGCTTTGACCGGTGACGGTACTTCTTTCGGAAAAATGGGAGACCTACACGACTCTGCTATGGATGCTGATGAAATGGTTTCCCGCATTTGGTCAAAACTATCTGCAAAGAAAGAAGAAATAGTCATTTCGAGCTGGAAAGAACGCATGGCATTAATAGTAAAAAGAATCTCTCCACTCTTACTGAACAAAATTTTGAAGAACAGTAAAGTTGTGTAGATTTATGCCATGAAAAATCTGTCGGGGGTTTTACTTTTGGGGGTACTTTTTATTGCTTATGGATGCTCAAAAAAGGTGCATCCGGATGCAGCCAATACACCTAAACCTACAACTCCTACCCCTACCCCTACCATAAGCACTCCTTCCGAGAAATCTCTTGCTGGTAAAATTGTTTTCTATTCTTCACGAACCAATCATGGAGATCTATATATCTTCGATCCCTTTTCTTTAAAGACCGAAGAATTTATAATTGCTGACTCCTCAATAGGTGCTCCTCGGTATAATCCCTTTAACAACTCTATTGTTTTTGCTCAACAAGAGCCCAATGGAAGAAACATATATCAGAAAAATCTACATTCTAATAATATAAAATTCGCAATACCTAATCCTGCCGCCGACGAAGTTCCGAGTTGGTCTCCCGTTGCTAACAGAATCGCTTATTCGATAGAACATCATCTACAGAATTACTCGCTCGTTACTCGAGATCTTAATAGTGGAGATGAACAAGTTTTATTTGAACACGCTATGCAATCATATAACCCGGTATGGAGCCCTGATGGTTCACAAATTGCTTTTGTACTTACCGACTCTACTAATAATGGAGATATTGCTATCATCAATGCTGACGGAACCGAGTTTAGAAACCTTACTAATAATCTAAAATTACACGGTCATCCGGCTTGGAGCCCTGATGGTAAAAAACTTCTTTTTTATATCTCTATAAATGGAAATGCAGATCTATATACAATGGATGTTGAAACCGGTGATCTTACTCAGCTAACATTTGATGAACCCGACCAATATATAGGTCGATATTCGTTAGACGGGACAAAAATTGCCTATGCAGGAATGATCAATGGTGATTGGGAAATCTTTATTATGGATGCGGATGGAAATAATAAAGAGCAAGTAACCTTTTATCCGGGTTTTGATGGCGACCCTATTTGGATTCCCTATCAATGAATGAAGGATCGGTGTCCGTTGGAATAAAGATCTGCCAATATTGTATTCTTACTATTCCAGTTTTTAAACTAAGATGATTGAATAGTTAGCAATATCTGCTCATCTTTTCTTCATATTCGCACATAAACTACCCTAAGATTCCTTGTCTGACGAACCATCGGACTTTATATTCTATCAAAGTCATTTGCTTTATTCCGATGGGAGGAGTTTGGAATCTTATTGACTTTTTGGACACTTTTGTGTCAAGACAAAAGTGTCAACGAATTATCTAAAATATAACGACTTAGCTATTCTGCACGACATCTTTGTATCGCATTTTAGCCCAACCTTCTACGCTTATTCAGGTAGGCAAGTAAAGCAGCATCGAACCCGGATTCTGTATCCATTTCCTCGTAGTCAATCTCAAATTCGCTACACGCCATTTTGAATTTCTTAGTATGCTCTTCTACTTTGGCTATATAATCTTCTCGAACCTGAGCAGGCATTACTTCCATCTCTATCCCCGTTTCCATGTCTTCAAATACAAACTTGTTATCCGAGAAGTCTAGCTCCCTTTCGCTTCTCTTTTCCAGCGTATTAAAAAGTAGTACTTCGTGCTTGCGGTGGCGGAGATGTTTCAGCGCCGAAATTAATTCATCATGAGCTTCTACATTTTCAAACAGATCGGTAATTATTACTACCAAACTCCGATGATTCAGTCGCTCAGAAACTTCATGAATAACATCAGCTGTCGCAGTAGTTCGCTTGACTTCTTCTTTCTTCCCTTCCCTTAAAAGCTCTTTTTCTAACTCCAGATATATCTGCCTTAAATGAGCATAAGTACCTTTTGCGGGAATAAAATCCTCCACTTTTGATGAAAAAGGAATGAGTCCACAAGCATCTCTTTGGCGATGCATTAGATACAATAATGAAGCCGCATAATGAATGCCATATCTTAACTTACTCCACTTTCCAAAGTGTTTAAACAACATGGATGAGCTGGTATCTAGTAAAACATAGCACCTTAGATTAGTCTCTTCCTCATACTGCTTTACATAAAAGCGTTCTTTTTTTGCGTATTGCTTCCAGTCGATGTGCTTAAAATCATCTCCCGTGTTATAGGGACGGTGTTCCGCAAATTCTACACTAAAACCATGATAGGGACTTTTGTGCAATCCTGAAATAAACCCCTCTACAATTTTCTTAGCTCGTAGCTCAATAGAAGATAATTTCGATAAAATGTCGGGTTCTAAAATCATAAGTAAGTTTACTTCTTATGTAGGTAAAATAAAACCGTTAGACCATTTAACGAATCAAATTTGTAATTAGGGATATACTATCTGAATTTAGTGCTACTTTTGCTTCGCCAAATAGTACAATTGCATTACTCTAAGTTCATCATAACCGATCTTTTTATTCAGGTCGTCATATACCGGTCTTAGCATCAAAGGATTTTTCTTGTCAAAAGATTTCATTACTTGATCGCGTTGCCTTAAAGAAAGCTCAGATGCTTCTAGCAAACCTTCCAATCTCAGACTATTTCCATCATCAAGAAAATCTTTCAAATGTTTGAGTATGGTCATACTCTTAACTCCATGCTCTTCAGCTAATAATTCAATTGATCGGCCGGCATTGAAAGCTTCACCAATGATCTCAAATTTTTGGCCACTTGTTTTCTTTTTGAACTGTTTAGCTATAGATTTTTTCTTCTCTTCTTTTCCGTGTTCTGCAGCATAATTTTTAATAACACCTACAAAACTATCCCCATATTTCTCTTTTTTCACAGAACCAACTCCGTAAAGTGGTTCTAGACTTTTTTTACTTTGCGGATAAAAATAAGCCATTTCAACCAGGGTAGTATCCGGGAAAACAGCATAAGGTGGTATGTCTTGTTCGTCTGCTAGTTCTTTACGCTGAAGTCTTAAGAGATCGAATAAAGCTTCGTCATATTCATTTTCAATTTCTGATGATGTACGAACAACCGCCTCTCCTTCTAAAGAAGTTTTACTCCTATCCATCGTTCCAAATACATTCTCAGAACCATCTAACACAGCTAAAGCTGGCTTTTCGAGTCTCAGCCCTCCAAATTCCCCTTTGCTGATATAATCTTGACGCAATAGCATTTTAGAAATTTGCATCCACTGATCCTTAGAGAATTCGAGTCCTATCCCATATGTTGATATTTTTTCATGCTCATTCTCAACGATCTTCTTCGCTTTTGAGCCGCGTAAAATATCAGCAATATGAGTTGCTCCAAACTTCTCTCCACTTCTGATAATGGTGGATAGAAACTGCTGTGCCTGTATCGTTAGATCTTCTACATCATCATCTACAGAAAGGCAGTTATCACACATTCCACACTCATCATTTGGATAAGTCTCTCCAAAATAATTCATCAATGGCTTACGACGACATTCTAATGTCTCTAAATATTTAACCAGCTGTTTCAGGTGATTTTCAGCAACTTCTCGTTCTTGTCCTTTCTTCTTGTTGATGAAATACTGGATCTTTTGTGTATCAGATGATCCGTATAACAACAAACAATCTGCTCTAAGTCCGTCACGTCCTGCACGACCAATTTGCTGGTAATAAGACTCAATATTTTGAGGCATATCGTAATGCACTACAAATCTTACATTCGACTTGTTGATCCCCATCCCAAATGCGATGGTAGCAACTATAATTTGCACATCATCTCTGATAAATGCTCGTTGGTTTCCGGCACGCATACCATCACTTAATCCTGCATGGTAAGGCTTCACTGAATATCCTTCGTCTTCCAATGCTTCGGATAGCTCATCAACTTGTCTTCTAGAAAAACAGTAAATAATCCCAGATTGCTTTTTCCTTGTAAACAGAAAATCCAGAAGTTGATTTAACGGGTCTTTCTTATCAACTACTTTCAGAAAAAGATTATCGCGGTCAAAGCTGGAAATGAATTCTTCTGAGTCATCAAAATGAAGAATATTTTTGATGTCTTCCTGAACACGAGGAGTTGCTGTCGCCGTTAACGCCATACAAACTGCATTCGGAAAGTCTTCTCTTAACTTAGCGATCTGTCTGTATTCAGGTCTAAAATCATGTCCCCATTCAGAAATACAGTGCGCTTCATCAATCGTAAAACAATCTACTGTCAGGTCGGCAAGCATCTCTCGGGTTTTTTCCATCATCAGTGTCTCGGGAGCTACATAAAGCATCTTCACCTTTCCCGATTTCACCTTCCGTACATTAAATTCGTACACTTCATGTTTGAGTGAACTATTTAAGTACACTGCATCTATTCCATACTCACGAAGTTGCTCTACCTGATCTTTCATCAAAGAAATTAGCGGAGAAATAACGATGGTTAAACCATCGAACATAAGTGCCGGAATTTGGTAGCAAAGAGACTTCCCTCCACCCGTTGGCATAATTACCAACGCATCTTTTTTATTTAAAACCTGAGTAATTGACTGCTCTTGCTGAAGTCGGAAATCCTCATATCCAAAGGTTTCCTTAAGAATACTTTTTGCCTTTCTAATCTCTAATTGCGCTGATTGCATTGATTACTTATTTACTTTATTTATGAACCGTCGGAATTTAAGACTTTCTTCGCCGAAGTTTATAAGAAGTCCTATTTCTTTTTGATATGCTTTCAAATAGTTCAAAATTTGATTGTAGTGGGCATTATTAATTTCTCCCACCGCTTTTAACTCTATTACTATCTTATTTTCAATTATAAAATCTGCTCTTCTGTAGCCAATTTTCATACTATTATAATAAATAGGTATTTCTACCTCTCTAGCAAACTCCAAATTACAGTTACTAAGTTCCTGTGATAATGCTCGTTGGTAAATAACCTCAGGATACCCACACCCAAGTTGAGCATGTACTTTCATTGAACAGCCAATTACACTCCCTGTAAGTTCGCTATGCTTATACCTTTTGTTGATTCTTGATTTCTCAATATGTCCCATATTAATTCTCTCTAAATTTGATTATATAATTCTTACATATACTAGTAAGACAGTTTCAATCAGAGAAATCAATGATCATTACTTACTTAGATAAAGACTCTTAAATTCAAATGGCTTTTTAAAGTGTTCATCTTTGAAATCTTTGGCAAAGTAAATGCTCTCACCCGTTGATTTCATTTCAGGACCTAATTCTTTCTTTACACCAGGGAATTTATCAAAAGGGAATACCGGCTCTTTAATTGCCCAGTTTTCTAATTTTGACTTCAAATCAAAATCTTTGAGCTTAGCCCCAAGCATTACTTTAGTACCAATAGCCGCTTCCGGAACTTGATTGGCCTTGGCTAAAAATGGAACCGTTCTGGTTGTTCGTGGGTTTGCTTCAATTACGTACACTTTCTCGTTTTTAACTGCGTACTGTACATTTAAAAAACCAACGATTTCCATTGCTTCAGCGATTTTTTTCTGATACTCCCGGATAGTGTCCATTACCTCTTCACTCAATGAATAAGGAGGAAGTACCGCTGTGGAATCTCCCGAATGTACACCTGCAGGTTCAATATGCTGCATCATCCCCGAAATGTGAAGTTGATCTCCATCATACACAGAATCAACATCTACTTCTATTGCATGCTCTAAGTACTTATCAATGAGGAATGCATTTTCCGGATGTGTTTTTAAAATTCTGGAAACGTATCGTTTCAGCTCTTCTTCTTTTACAGCAATTCGCATTCCCTGCCCACCAAGCACATAACTTGGTCGTATTAAGACTGGGTAGCCAATTCTATTTGCAATTTTAAGTGCTTCCTCTTCATCAAAAGCTGTTCCATACTCCGGAAACGGTACGTCCAGTCTGGTAAGTAAATCTGAAAACTGACCTCTATCTTCAGCAAAATCGATCATTTCAAAAGCCGTTCCAAAGATCTTGATACCTGCTTCTACAAAACGCTTTCCAAGTTTCAGTGCTGTTTGTCCACCCACTTGAATAATAACGCCTTCCGGGTTTTCATGTTCGATGATATCCAACACTCTTTCCCAATAAACCGGCTCAAAATAAAGCTTGTCAGCAATATCGAAATCTGTAGATACAGTTTCCGGATTACAGTTGATCATGATCGCTTCGTAACCCATTTCTTTTGTCGCAAGAACCGCGTGTACACAGGAGTAATCGAACTCAATACCTTGACCTATACGGTTAGGACCACTTCCTAAAATGATCACTTTTTTACGATCAGATACTTCACTTTCGTTTTCCTCTTCGTAAGAAGAATAATAGTATGGTGTTTTAGCTGGAAATTCTGCAGCACATGTATCTACTAATTTAAATACGGGTTTCAAGCCTAAGCTTTTTCGTTTCTCACGAACTTGTTCATCTGAAATCTCAGCTCCACTTTTGCTCAATAGCCAAGCTATCTGTGTATCCGAAAAACCAGCCTGCTTTAATTCAAAGAATTCGTCTCTATCAATTGTTTCCAAAGTTTGGCCTTCGGCTCTGTTTTCGAGCGAAACCATATACCTAATCTGCTGCAAGAACCATGGATCTACTTTCGTGATATCTGCAATTTCCTCAACGGATGCACCTAGTTTAAATGCATTTCTAATTTGTAATGAACGATCCCAGTATGGCTTCATTAGTCGCTCACTTACATGCTTACGATCCAATTCTTCATAACCATCGGCGCCAAGACCATCGCGCCCAACTTCCATTGATTGCCACGCTTTATTCAACGCTTCAGGGAAGTTTCTACCGATACTCATCACTTCTCCAACCGCTTTCATTTGGGTGGATAGTTCTTCATCAGCTCCTACAAATTTGTCGAAATTAAAACGAGGCACTTTACATACCACATAATCGATACTTGGCTCAAAACACGCTGATGTATTCCCAGTGATCTGATTTTTCAGTTCATCCAAGTTATACCCTACGGCTAGTTTTGTTGCAACTTTTGCGATCGGGTAACCTGTTGCTTTAGAAGCCAATGCTGAAGAACGGCTCACTCTTGGGTTGATCTCAATTGCTACAAAACGATCACTTCCCGGTTCCATCGCAAACTGTACATTACAACCACCCGCGAAAGTTCCTATCGAGCGCATCATTTTGATGGCTGCATTTCTAAGTATCTGTAATTGCTTATCTGATAAAGTCTGAGTTGGTGCAACCGTTACAGAATCACCTGTGTGCACGCCCATCGGATCCATGTTCTCAATTGAACAAATAATAACCACATTGTCGTTTGAGTCACGAAGTAGTTCTAATTCATACTCTTTCCATCCAAAAATACATTCTTCAATAAGCACAGAATGAACCGGACTCATTTCTAATCCACGAAGCACTTTTTGATCAAACTCATCTTCATTCCAAACAATACCACCACCGGCTCCACCCATCGTAAATGACGGACGGATAACAATCGGTAAACCACCTAGCTCTTCTTTGATCTCTTTAGCATCTAGCAGAGATTCTGCTTGTCTACTTTTACATTGTTCAATACCAATTTCTTCCATTTTATCACGGAATAACTGACGATCTTCGGTAAGCTCAACCGCATCTATATCTACACCAATGATCTTTATGCCTTTTTCTTCCCAGAAATTCTCTTTCTCTAAATCTCGGCAAAGATTCAATCCTGTTTGCCCACCCATTGTAGGAAGTACAGCATCCGGCTTTTCTTTTTCTACAATTTCTCTAATTGAATCTGTAGTCATAGGCAACATATAAATAGAATCCGCCATAATGGGATCTGTCATAATTGTTGCCGGATTTGAGTTGATCAGAACGATCTCATAACCCTCTTCCTGTAATGATCTACAAGCTTGCGTTCCTGAATAATCAAATTCACAAGCTTGACCAATTACAATCGGTCCGGAACCGATAATTAAAATCTTGTTGATGTCGTTACGTCTTGGCATTTCTATTAATTTATGCTGTGTTGTTTAAAATTCTTTTAAAACTCTTCCCTAAAGGGAGGATTTTAATTCTAATCTTTTATTTTTCTCATCATGTCAATAAACTCGTCAAACAAGTATGCCGAATCATGTGGCCCAGGGGAAGCTTCCGGATGATATTGAACCGAAAATCCATGGAAATTTTTGAACTTCAATCCTTCTACTGTTCCATCATTCAAATTAACATGGGTAACCTCAGCGACATCCTCATTTACACTTCCTTCAGTCACTGCAAATCCATGATTCTGAGTCGATATTTCAACTAAACCCGTACTCAGATTTTTCACCGGATGATTTGCTCCTCGGTGACCTACAAACATTTTGCCTACTTCTATTCCTTCACTTAAAGCCATTAACTGGTGACCCAAACAGATTCCAAATAGAGGCTTCCCTGTTGATTTTGCATACTCAACTGTTTCTAAAGCATATTCAGCGGTTGCATTTGGGTCTCCCGGGCCATTGCTGAAAAAGAACCCGTCTGCATCCCATTCTTTGATTTCTTCGAGTGATGTTTTTGCAGGAAATACTCTAAGAGTACAACCTCGAGCATTCAAGCTATTAATGATGTTTTGCTTAATACCGTAATCAAAGGCAGCTACTTTAAAATCACTTTCGCCGTTTACTGTTTGTGCTTCTTCTCTGGATACTTTTGAAGCTAACTCAAGTCCGGTCATATCTTCCCAGTCTTTCGCCATCTGTACTAATTTCTTTTCATCTAATTCAGTTGATGAGATCACTGCATTCATCACACCTTTTTCTCTGATATGACGAACCAGTTTTCTAGTATCTACACCTGAAATACCAACCACTTTGCGATCTTCTAAATATTCCTGAAGACTTCCGTCGGCCATTGGGTTACTAAATTCCCAAGAAAAAGCTCGGGTTATAATTCCGGCGACCATAACATCTCGTGCTTCATCATCTCTAGAGATCGATCCGTAATTTCCAATGTGTGGATAGGTCATCATCATCAGCTGACCATGATAACTTGGATCTGTAAAAATTTCTTGGTAGCCGGTCATCGATGTATTAAAACATAATTCACCTCCGGTAATACCTTGGTGACCAACTGCCCATCCATGAGCGATAGTTCCGTCACTTAATGCTAAAATTGCTTTTTTTCGTTTAGGCAAAGACATGTATGCTGTTTCTAAAATATAAGTTGAGGGTCAAAAAAAATCCGACTACGAATATCGCGCCGGATTGGAAAATGATATGGGAAAATGGAAATGGCATCAATTGCACAACCTTAATTTTATGGCGTGCTGTACCGCTTTTTCAAAGCTGTAGATTGCTGACACTTTATTTTTTTTAGAAGCTTTGTTTAGAGTTCGATGAAGATAAGAAAGGTCATGATTGGATTCAATTAAGATTACTTGTTTTAAAGTCGGATTTACTCATTCTTTAATATTGATTTCCTAAAATTAAAGTTTTTATTAACTTTATAAGCACTAATTACTAACTAAATAAATACATAATGAGAGATAATTTTTCAAAAATTGTACTAGGTGCGTCATTTATCATCCTTTTATTCGGGTCAACTAATGTTTTTGCCCAAGAAGGATCAATCGTAGTCGGTCCGGGGCTGGCATATGGTAGTGAGGTAGAAAACCTGGGTATTAAAGTAGATGGGTACTATACCATAAACGAAGAGTTCCGAGCGGGAGTAGACCTAGTATTCTACTTACCCGAAAACAATGTTAATTATTTTGGGTTCAACATTAACGGCCATTACATTTTTTATTCTGAAGATGAACTATCAGCTTATGGATTAGCTGGAATTAATGTTTTGAGAATTAGTGTTGATACTGGAAATGGAAACTTTACAGATTCTGAAGCCGGGTTGAATCTTGGCGCCGGAATTGAGTATGCTCAAAGCTTCGGAAGTCTATTCGGGGAATTAAAACTCGCTGGGCTTGGCGGTGATGCAGATCAACTTGTTATTGGAGCTGGTGTCCGTTTTGGAATAAACTAAATTTCCAATTAGCACTTTAAAGCCTCGACCTTCGGTTGAGGCTTTTTTTATTTATCATCTTTTTTACTGTTCTGCTTCATTCTGCGTAAACCAAAAAAGATCCCACCAAAAATGATTAATAAAATGCTCGCTATAAATGTTAATTCAATACCACTTAATGCTCCCATAATATTACTACTTGTCTTTATTAGTTAATAAACTTCCGCTCAATACCGCTAAGCCACTTATTAAGCCACCAAGTACTCCTGTAATTAGTACAACTAAAAGGGGCGATCCAACTCCCAACATTTCAGCAATTCGAGTAGAGAGAATCCCATCATTTACCAAATGGGTATAAAGTGCTTGTCCACCCCACAGTAGAAATAAAGCTAAAAATCCTATTCCAAATGCTTTCCCTGACTTCGGCTTCATTTGAAAACCTAGTACTAATCCAGTAATTGCTATCCCCCACCATGGTAGTACGAGATTAATCAGGTAGCCTGTGATAATAAGTAGTAATAGTAAGATCATTTGTTATCAATATAAGATTTAAGACATAAGATGTAAGAAGTCTCAAATCTTACATCCTATGTCTTTTATCTGAATTCTAGTTTGTATAAATATTCACTGGGTTCTTCTTTCATAAATTTGAGCTCAAAGAGATTCCCCGTTCTCCATGGTTCTATCATAGAATCATAATTTGGTGAACCCGGATTTCCTGATGCTCCACCGGGATATACCCCATATCCTTTCACTTCTGGACCAACCTCTACAACCATTCTCCAAGAAGGTCCGTGTTGTCCTCTGGTTGCATTTACTGCTTCACCTGATCCTGAACTAAATAAATTTTGACGCCCTAATCCCGGAATACTCGCTAGATGATCTACATCATTCTCGATGAAATACCCCCACTTCCAGTCGTCTCCAAATTCTCCCAGATAATTCGTAAGCTCTGTCACCGTCTCATTAAAAGAAGCCGTTGCTATTTGAGCTCTAGTCTCAGTTTCTTCCGTTTCAACATTATCTATAAATTCGAAATTTGGTTCTGACTTTACAATCTCCACAAACCGATCTCTAGAAGGGAGTCTTAATGAAACATCTGTGGTCCCAAATTCATCATATAAAACAGCTCGATAAAAATTTCCTGACCAATGACGAAAAAATGATGGAGCTATCTCTTCTGCTTCCATGTAATAATTCCAGTCTTTCATCAATTCCAGAATCTCATCTCCATTTTCTACTAAACTATCAGTAGTAACCCATTCTAAAAGCGAAGGTAGAAGTGTTTTAGCGTAATGACTGAAGTCATCCATTTGAAGCTCTTGCATATCTTTGGCGGTGATATCATTCATTTCTGCAAGTCGCTCATTGATCCTTCTTCCTCTTTCGAACGGAGCAAAATCATCATCTAAATAATAGGGATAATCGGGAGCAGCAGACTCTTGATTTGCAGAACTTACAAACTCCCTTTCAGGATTTTTTACATGCGGATTATGCTCGAAAGGAATCCAACCTTGCCAATCATATAAAGGGTCGGTTCCATCACTTACTGTTCTCCCTTGATGCTTCCATTTATTTGGAAGTTTACCATTCACCCAAAGAGCAATATCACCTTCATTGCTAGCGAATACAAAATTCTGCGCCGGAGCTACATAGTAACTCAAAGCCTCCACGTAATCATCATAATTTCCGGCTCTGTTTAGTCCGTAGAACGTTCTAATGTCATTTGAAGCCTCATGAGCTATCCATCTTAATGCATGATATGCGGGTTCTCTTTCTTCATCTAGTTTTGACTCTGCTTTGGTAACCGGACCGTGATGTGTATAGATCACCGTATCTAATACTGTTTCTTCACCTTTAACCTTAATTTCCTCCACCCTCATTGTGGTGGGTTTCCATTCTCCATCATGCCAATACTCGTTCTGAGAATCATCTTTGAACTTGATCTCGTACCAGTCCATTACATCGGAACCAACATTGGTAACTCCCCAGGCTACATTTTCATTAAATCCGATAACAATCCCCGGCGTACCCTGAAGACTTACTCCATACGAATTGATTCCGGGAGCGTGTAACTGAACTTCATACCAAATGGATGGAAGTGTTAATGTTAGATGTGGATCGTTTGCTAAAATTGGATACCCTGACTTTGTCTTCGATCCTGAAACAGCCCAATTATTACTACCTATACCCTCAGGACGTTCATATTCTCCCAGCTCAACTGCGGAAGCTGGTTTATATAAAGTATCCGGTGCTTGAACAGGCATAGCATCAAAATCCCATTCTCTTGAAGGAGGAATGATAGGGTCATTTAGTGCTGGTTTTGTCTCAAAAAACTTCTCAATAAATTCTTCTCCGAAATAGGCTATTGTATTACTAGTCGCATCATCACTATTACCACCGGCTAACGTTCTTGTCATATTTTTTAAAAGATGCGCCGTTTTTATTGGTGTCCATTCTTCAGGTTCAAAATCCAGAATTTTGTATTCGAGTGGTAGGTCTTCTGAATCTAACGAAGATATATATGTATTAACTCCATCAGCATAGGCATTAACGATTTCCCAAGTTTTAGGATCTGCCTTCATCATTTCCAGCGCCTTTTCAGCTCCGTATGGCATTCCTCTTCTTCGGGTAGTTCGATCTCTTTCTAGCGCACGATCTCCAATTTTTTCTGCGAGTCTACCTGCTGCATCTAACGTTTGAAGTTCTAGCTGAAAAAGACGGTCGCGTGCAACCACATATCCTTGGGCGTAATAAAGGTCGTATTCGTTATCTGCGAAAATGTGAGGGACTCTCCGATCATCAAAATATACAGAGGCATTCCCGTCAAACCCTTCAAGTTCTAACTCCTCTGACTCAGGTACTGAAGTTTCTGCATTTGCCCAAAAGCCAGCTTGAGGATCAAAGAATTTCCCCAATGGAGGAACTGATCCAAATTGTGTATTGAATGCAAAAATTAATGCTATTAATAAGAAAAGAGTGAGAACTGATTTAAAAACTTTCATCCAGCCATATATAAATTTGTCATTTCGAACGAATGTGAGAAATCTATTACTCGTAAACAAAGAGAATTTTTAGATTTCTCGCTCTGCTCGAAATGACAACCTATCTATATATAATTATTTCAAACTCGCTTGTAGGTCTTCCCAATCTTTAAGGAAACGAGCTAAACCTGAATCGGTAAGTGGATGGTTTAACATTCCCATAATTACATTCAAAGGCATGGTTCCCACATCAGCACCAACTTTAGCACATTCAACTACGTGCATAGGGTGGCGAATACTTGCTGCAAGAACTTCTGTTTCAAAACCATAGTTCACATAGATCTGAACGATGTCTTCAATTAACTTCATGCCATCACTAGAGATATCATCCAAACGACCCATAAATGGAGATATGTACGTTGCACCTGCTTTAGCGGCAATTAACGCTTGTGTTGGAGAAAAACAGAGCGTACAATTTGTTTTTATACCTTCATCCGAAAAAGTCTTAATGGCTTTAATACCATCTTTGATCAGCGGAATTTTAACAACCACATTATCTGCGATCTTAGCGATCTTTCTACCTTCTTCGATCATTTCATTGTAGGTAGTTGAAACTACTTCAGCAGAAACGTCTCCCTCAACAATATTACAAATTTTCTTTATGTGACCTTCAAAATCACGCACTCCAATTTTGGCGCATAAACTTGGATTTGTGGTTACGCCATCAAGCACTCCCAAATCGTTTGCTTCTTGTATTTCTTCGAGGTTTGCAGTGTCTATAAAAAATTTCATGAAATAGTGAGAGTTTGTTGAGAATTATTCGCCTAATAATACGCAATCCATTTATGCCTTACATAATGTAAAACAATAATAGTTTTTTTATGTGGCAGAATGTAGAATGCAACCGAATAATGACGAACCTTTAGGTAGTAATACCATAAACTAATTAATTTTATACAGACGTGAACAAAACAATATTATTTGCTGTACTTATATCCTTTTTATTGATAGGGTGTGGAGACGATAACGAAAATAGCACCTCTCAGAATGACCGCTTTGGAGGATTTGGTAATTTTGGTAACGCAAGAATTACAAGTGTTGAAACAGAACCTGTAACCAGACAGCCTATTGCAGAACAAGTTCGCTCTTTCGGTACCATCAAAGCTCAAGATGTAGTAGCAATTACCCCACAAGTTAGCAATCGTATAACAAAATTTTATGTTGATTTAGGTGATACCGTTCGTCAAGGTCAGTTGTTGGCTAAAATCTACGATAAGACTTTCAAAGATCAACTAAGCCAAGCAAAAGCTCAATTAGAACAGAGCAAAGTAGCCATTCAGCGCGACAGTACTCAGTTTGCCAGACAGCAGAGACTTCTAGACACAGAAGCAATCAGCCAGGCTGAGTATGATAACGCTTATGCTACATATCGTAGCAGTGTTACTCAATATCAATCTTCTGTAGCTGCAGTTACTCAGGCTCAAGAAAACTTTAATAACACAGAAGTACGATCTCCTGTTCGTGGAGTTGTAACTTCGAGGATAGGTGAAGAAGGTGATATTGCTAGTTCAGGGCAAGCCCTTTTCGAAATTGCCAATTTAGTTGGTTACGAAACTCGAATCTACCTTCCTGTTCAAGACTGGAAAGTTGTTAAAATTGGACAAGAAGTAAACCTGAGAGTTTCAAACGAATCTGAATCCACTGCAAAAGGAATTGTTTCACGTAAAAGCCCACAATTGGATGCTACTACTGGTTTAGGTGAAGTAGTAATCACGCTTACTAATATTGGATCATCTATTTACCCCGGTGTTTTAACTGAAAACGTTATCGATATCATCAATAAGCCTAGAGCTATTGTTATACCTAGAGGCGCTATGGTAGAAAAAGTAGAAACGGTTGTAGAACCAGAATCAAACACTATTCAGTTGGATCGTTCATATTCAGTTTTTATTTCAAAAGGAGATTCTACGGTAGAACTACGCCGTTTGGAACTAGGTATTGAGCAAGGAGATAAAATTGAGATCATAGGTGGACTAAGTCCCGGTGAGGAAATTGTTGTAACGGGTCAACAAGGATTACAAGATGGGAGTAAAATTCGTGTAGCTACAGGATCTAATTTTCAATCTCCACAGCAGCAAAGTGTAGATGGTAGTAATAGGCCTAATAATCCTGGAGGTAGACCCGGAGGCAATGCATCCGGAAATATGAGTGAAGAAGATCGTACTAAAATGAGAGAACGCATGCAGAATATGACACAAGATGAAAGACGTGCCTATATGGATAGTGTAAGAACTGCAAATTCTGCGAGTAACTAACATGGGTGGATTATCTAAACTTGCCGTCCAACGGCCGATAACTTTTTTAATGACAAGCCTGATACTTATTGGGTTTGGGATTTTCGGAGTGCTTCAGCTTCGCCTTAATCTTTATCCTGATGTTAGCTTCCCTACCATTACCATTTTTACAGGTTATGAAGGTGTAGCTCCTGAAGACATTGAGACTCTAATTACACGCCCTATTGAAGAAAATGTGGGAAGTATAAGTGGAATACGCCGTGTTCGTTCACTTTCGAGTCAAGGTGCTTCTGTTGTTAAACTAAACTTTAATTGGGGAACTGATTTATATGAGGCAGAGAATGATGTTCGAAAACAATTAGGTTCTGTTTCTCGCTCTATTCCTAGAGATGCAGAAACACCACTTGTTTTCAGTTACGATCCTAATCAAGAACCTATAGTAGTTCTTGCTGTTACTTCTGAAGCTAGAAGTCCCCGTGACTTACGAACATACGCTACTCAGGTTCTCGAGCAACGTGTTGAACGTATTAACGGGATAGCCTCAGCGGAAACCTCCGGAGGTTTGGAGCGTCAAATTAACGTTACAATAGATAACGAAAAAATGAGGTTGTATAACCTTACTATTGGACAAATATCTACTCGCCTAAATTCAGAGAATATTCAGGTTCCTGCGGGTCAGTTAACTGAAGGAAATACGGTTTACTCCTTACGTACCATGGGCGAACTTAAGAGTGTTGAGCAAATCAAAAATACGGTTGTTGCAACACGAGATGGACAAACTCTATTTTTAAGAGATGTTGCTGATGTACAAGATGGTATTGCACAGCCTATTGGAAATGTTCAGGTAAATAGTGAAGATGGGGTGATTCTCAATATATATCGCCAAAGCGATGCCAATGTTGTAGTAGCCGCTGAAGAAGTAATAAATAGCCTTGACGAAATTAAGGAAAGTTTACCGGACGATGTACAAGTAGAGGTGCTAACCAATAAAGCAGAGTTTATTAAATTATCTATTGAGAATCTCTTGCTTACAGGTCTTCAAGCAATAATATTAGTAATTCTGATTTTACTAGCATTTCTAAGAAGCGGTCGATCTGCACTTATTATTGCCATTTCTATCCCTGTATCTATTGTTACTACATTTGCCGTAATGAATTTCGCAGACCTGAGTTTAAATATCATTTCTCTCTCTGGTTTAACACTTGCGGTAGGCTTAGTTGTTGATGATGCCGTTGTAGTATTAGAAAATATTTTCCGTTTTCGTGAAGAAGGAAAAGGTGGAAAAGAAGCCGCTATTCTTGGAGCTAAAGAAGTAGCAATGCCTGTTGTTATTTCTACCTTAACAACACTCGTAGTGTTTCTTCCCATTCTGTTTGTTCCTGGTATTGCCGGATTCTTATTTCGTGATCTCGCTTTAACTATCTCTTTTTCATTATCTGTTTCATCGTTGGTGGCACTAACATTAATCCCATTAATGTCTTCTCAGCTATTTAAAGACAGTGAGGAATCTTTTGAATCAAAAAATAGAATTGCAGATTTCTTTGGCAACCTCCTTGAAAAGTTGGAGCGCTGGTACTCTGGAAAACTCGATGCATCTCTTAAAAGAAGCTGGTTAGTTATTGCTATTTCTATCTTATTTTTCGGAGCAACTCTACCCATCTTTTATACATTAGGCGGAGAATTTTTTCCTCGCGTTGATGAAAATGCTTTCACATTAGAAGTGAATAGAGAACCCGGTGTAAGCTTACTTGAACTAGAGCGATCTATCAATCAAGTTGAAAGTGTTATTCGACAAGAGGTTTCTGAAGCGAGAATTGTAGTATCTGATTATGGAGATAAAGAAGGCATTGAAGGAGCTGACAATCCTGGTGGATTTACCGGAACTGTTCGCGTTGAACTTGTTCCCCAAAACGACCGTGATAGAAGCCAATTTGATATTGTAAGTGATATTCTAAATAAGCTCCGAATTGTTCCTGGTGTCGATATTAAAGAAACGATACAAGATCCACTAAGCCCTGATGGAGAAAATGGACTTATTGTTCAAATTTTAGGGTACGATCCTGATATCAAGAAAGAACTATCTGATGGAGTTAAAGAGCGTATCACACAAATTGAAGGTGTAGTAAGTGCTTACAGTACTGCTGACCAAGGGCGCCCTGAACTACGCTTGATCATGGATAGAGAACGGATTTCACTCGTAGGCATGAGCACTAATCAAGTGGCAAGTGCCATAAGTGATGCTGTTCAAGGAAGTATTGCAACAAGCTTTGTAGACCAAGGTGTAGAATTTGAAGTAAAAGTTGAACTCGACCCTAAACAGAAAGCAGCTTCTACAGATTTAGAAAACATACAAATACAAACCCCAAGTGGCGAGTGGATGCCTCTTAGAAATCTTGCTAGAGTTGAACGATATACTGGCCCAACTAATGTAACTCGTATAAACCAAGAAAGGGTTGTTGAGATCTATACTGAGCTTGATAATGTTGATCTAAAAACTGCCACTGCAGAAGCACGAACTCTATTAGATGAAATAGAATGGCCTGATGGCTACCGCTATGCTTTAGCTGGATCGGCTGAAGAACAAGCTGAGTCATTTCAATTTCTTATGATTGCTTTCGCTATCGCCGGGATTCTAACCTATATGGTTATGGCTTCTCAATTCGAAAGTTTGATTGAACCTTTCATTATAATATTTACTATTCCATTAGCTTTATCTGGTGTTCTTATAATGCTTGGAATTACAAATACTGCTGTTAGTGTAACCTCTATGGTAGGTCTGATCCTATTGTCAGGTATTGTTGTAAATAATGGTATTGTGATGATTGACTATATAAAGATTCTACAAGCTCGCGGCATGGAACGACATGAAGCTATTGTTAAAGGGGCAACTAGAAGGTTACGTCCTATTTTGATGACTGCCCTAACCACTATTCTCTCCATGGTACCGCTTGCTCTTGAATTAGGCTCCGGCTCAGAAACATGGAGTCCGATGGCTAGAACTGTAATTGGTGGACTTACAATGTCGACTTTTCTTATGCTTTTTGTAGTACCTAGTATCTACAAATTGATAAACAGTGGAGTTGAGAAAATGGGCTTTGATTCCGTCCATAAAATTGATCCTCTTTTAGAAGAAAATGAAGAGGTTCTTAACTAATGTATTTCGATGGTTATTCCTTTACGCTACTTAACTCAATAGAGATAAAATCATGAAAAAATTCACCCTTACCGACGGTATCCTAATGAGACCAATTACAGTGATCATGTGTACTTTGATCATTGTTGGGTTTGGGATATTTTCTCTTACAAATCTTCGAGTAACTCTATTTCCATCCCTTAACATACCTGTATTGGCAGTTTCATCTGGCTACCAAAATGTTGCCCCAGAAGATATAGATCGTTTAATTGTTACCCCCATTGAAGGAGCTGTATCGGCTATTGAGGGCGTGGAATCTTTAGAAGCACGAGTTAGCCGTGGTAGTGCTTTTGTGATGTTAAGATTGTTCGAAGGAACAGATATAAGGAAAACAGAGCTCAAGGTTCAGAAAGCGATTGATCAAGTTCGTGCACAATTACCTGAGCAGGCTAATACCCCTGTGATCTTCCAGTTTGACCCTGAAAGCAGACCTATTATGAAGTTAAGCATCAATTCTCCAATAAAAGGTCTTGATGAACTCCGTAATATTGCTATTGAGACTATTGAACCAAGTCTTGAAAGAATTGTTGGGCTTGCATCTGCTGACACCCAAGGTGGGCTAGAACGTAGAATTTACGTAGATGTATCACCAATGAGACTAGCTCAACATAACATTGTGCCCTCAGAATTAGAGACAGCCATTAGTTCTAACAATACTCAGTTGCCTATCGGTAATGTTATTGCACAGAACATAAGTTATAGTGTTAGAGCTGAATCAATGTATGAAACCGTTGATCAGATAAAGAAAACAATAATTAAGGTTTCTGAAAATGGTATTCCTATTCGTGTAGAAGATGTTGCCGATGTATCCGACGGGTTCACAGAAGTAACCAGTATTATTAAGGTAAATGGAAATAACAGTGTTTCTATTGATGTTCAAAAAAACTCAGATGCTAATACACTTGATGTTGTAAATGCTGTAAAACAGGCCGTACCTGAGATCAATGAAATTTTACCTCCTGGAGTAGAGCTTAGAATACTCTCAAATGAAGGCCAGGCTATTGAAGACTCTATCAGTAACCTTTCTCAATCTTCGGTAATTGCATTTTTTGTAGTAATAGTTGTGATTCTCATTTTCATGGGAGGTTGGAGAATTTCGTTAGTTGTAGCTACTTCTATCCCTGTTTCTATTGCGGCAACTTTTGCAACCATGTATGCTGCAGATCTTACTTTAAACATATTCACCATCTCAGCTTTGGCATTAGCTATCGGATTATTAGTAGACAATGCTATTGTAGTATCAGAAAGTATTGCACGAAAGCTTGAAGATGGCCATAGCAGTTACAAAGCCGCTTTAATTGGAACAAATGAAGTTGTTGGTCCATTACTTGGTTCAACACTAACTACTCTTGGTGTATTTATACCAATCACTCTGATATCGGGAATTCAAGGCATATTTTTCAAAGAATTCGCCATCACAATTAGCTTTGCCATTGCTATTTCTTTTCTTTCTTCAATTATTTTAGTGCCTGTGCTTTCTGTACTGGTTTTAAACGGAGAACAGTTCAACAAAAGAAATTTCATGTTTAAAGCTATAAGTAAACTTGAAAATGCTTACGCCTTTTTACTAAAATGGATACTCCGTCATAAATGGGTTCCTACATTAATGTTAATAGCTCTGACCTTTGGTACCGGGTTCATATATTCCTCAATTCCTAAAGAAGGCTTTCCAGAAACTGATTCAGGGGAAGTAGATGTAAATGTTAGCTTGCCTCAGGGTACAAAGCTCGTTAATACTGTAAAAGTAATGGACGACTTTGAGCAAATCTTGCTTAATAAACCTGAACTTGAAACCGTGGTTTCCTCCATAGGTAGAAGCCGTTTTTCAAGTTCTACAAATCGTGGGAGTTTTACGTTAAAACTGGTTCCACTTGAAGAAAGAACTATAACAAGTAGTCAACTTGCAGCCTCCCTTCGCCAAGAGCTTACAGCTCCCGGTGTTACTGTTCGTGCTTCAGTAGAAGGTGGGGGAATAAATTTTGGTGGACGTGGATTTAGATCTGGTGGAGGCTCTATTCGCCTAAGCTTGATTGGTCCTGAAATGGCTGAACTCCAGAAAATTTCTAAACAACTTGAAGATAAGTTTTTAGAAGATCCGAATATAATTTCTGTAGATAATGGAAGAACCGACCCTACTCCAGAACTTCAATTCATTGTTGATAGAAATAGAGTAGGCTTACTTGGATCCGGCATCAGAGATGTTGCAAATAATCTTAGAACACAAACATTAGGTAATCAAGCCGGCTATTTCAGAGCCGACTCAAGGGAGATTCCTATTGAAGTTCGAACTGCAAAAACTTCTCTAAATGATCGTGAAGACCTTTTTGACCTAGAAGTTCTACAATATGAAGACCAGCGAATTCCAGTTGTAGCAGTAGGTGAGTTTATTGAAACCAAAGGAGTAGACTCCTATCAGAAAAGAAATAGAGAGATTCTGCTAGATGTTAGTATTCAATTTGATGGAGAGGCTGAAGAATATAGAGCATTAATTACCGATTTTATTGAAAACGAGGTTGTTATGCCGGAAGGTTACCGATATGATTTCACTGGTGCAACCAGAGAAACTCAAGAGGGAATGCAACAATTCCTTTTTGCAGGGTTAGCAGCTTTAGTATTAATGTTTATGATAATGGCTTCTCTTTTTGAAAATTTCAGAGACCCATTCGTAATTTGGTTATGTATTCCAATGGCACTTTTTGGTGCATTATTTTCACTCTTCATAATGGGAACCCCATTAAGTACCACCGGTAATATTGGTTTATTTATGCTGGTAGGTATTATAGTTAATAATGGAATTGTACTGGTAGATTATATGCATCTTAGAACTCGAGGTATGACTTACGATCTTACAAAAGGTTCAGAATTTCTAGAAGGAATTATGATTGCTTGTAAACGTAGAATGAGACCTATCTTGTTAACTGCAATTACCACGATATGTTCTATGATTCCACTATCACTTGAGCTTGGAGCGGGGGCTGAAATTTGGTCTCCATTGGCTAAAACGGTAATCGGTGGACTCTTCTTTGGTGTGCTCTTCACCCTATTTATAACACCAGCTCTTTCTGTAGGACTTAAACAAATAGTGAACTGGATCGGTTCTATATTTAGAAAGAAGAATGCTGTTTCAACTGCTGAAGTAAAAACAAGCTAAGTAGTTCTCTTTCTTATTCAATAAAAAAGCCAAGGCATTTTCAAAACCTTGGCTTTTGAGATATTCCCTCATAATTCAGACATCAATCTCTTGATCCTTTTTCATAAGTTTTTTATAAGCATATACGCCTCCTGCTGCTGCCAATATGCCTAGACCTCCATCAATAGGTGCTTGACTTGGCGTTGATGGTAAGCCCGGTTGCGCAGTAACAAAGGCAGTTGCTATTAATATGATCGCGATAGAGATAGTTAAAATGATTACTGTTTTCATAATAGATGAATTTAAGATTCGAAATAAAGCACAAGTAAGTTGCTTAGTACTGATTCAATGAACTGCCAACGGTTATTTAATTAATGTCATTCTTCTTTGCATTGAAAATCCATTGGTCTTGATCCTGTATATGTATATCCCACTAGATAGTGATGATGCATCAAATTGAGCGGAGTGAATTCCAGCGCTCTTAATTTCATTCACAATAGTGGCTACTTGTTGCCCTATAAGATTGTATACAGATATCTCTACCTGTCCAGCTTTGGCCAGACTATAACTTATAGTTGTACTAGGGTTAAACGGATTTGGATAATTTTGCTCTAAAATATATGTACTAGGTTGACCCATTTCTTCTGCACTAACTGATACACTTTTTTCGAGCTTAAGAACAAATCGGGTTTCTTCATCGCTCTCATCAGCATTACTAGTAAAAGTGTATTCTTCAGCCTCTGTTAAATGTATTCTTGTACCATTTTTCACGTCTTCAAAAGCTAAAACCCAACCTTCTGGCAAGCTTGTTATTCCTTCCCAAGCTAGAGTAAATTCACCTTCCACCCCGTTCTTATTCAGTTTCAAAGGAAGCTCTATTTCGTTTTGTAAATCAAAGGGAAGAGATTCTACAGACTTAGTTAATTCCTTTCCGTCTGTATTGTATGCAAAACTCAAGGTAGCAAAAGTGTCATTCAATGGTTCTAGCTTAGCTGCATCTGCTCTATCCCAACCAATACTCGCATAATCTCTAAAGCTCAATCTTAAAGACTTATCATGTGTACCCTGAGCTGATTCTAATGTGAAGGAAATATCACTCCTTTTTTGATTTACTTGTTTATGTAGCCATGTATCAGTTGTTCCACTATCTGTTTTCCCGGAAGTAGGAAATGTCAATGAAGTAGCACTACTACCATTACTTACTTCTACCCAAAAACCTTGATAAGGACTTACGATATATCCTGCTCCTTGTGTTCTGTCTTTTACCCTATAAGATTGAAAATTAGCATCCCAAAAATGAACGTTATCTTGAACGGTTCCCGCGTTTACAGTTAGTGCGTTTAAATTATAGTTACTGTAAAATGGGTTTCCAGCTAATGTGTAATATGCCGAAGAATGTAATGTTGATTTATTCAGGTTAATCGTTACATCCTCTTTGGGCTCATTTCCTCTGAGATTAATAGGATTAGCCTTATCACCATACACCCAAATTGCATAACCATAACCAGATCGAAAGGAAGTGTTTATGCTAGTTGGTGTTTCCCAAGCTCCTGCATCATCATAATAGAATACATTTTTATCGTCACTCGGGTTAGCCCCTCCTGTAAATCCTTGAATGTCTATAGATTCTGCCAGATCATTAAGAGTAGCATCTGCCGTTGGTGAGCTAACTAAACGCCACATAGCTCCATCTGCCCCTCCTAAAGTTAGAAGGTCCCCGTAGGTTATATTTTCAAACCAAGATATTTTTTTATCAGATTCACTTATTGAAAGTATATCCAGGTCATGATCACCATCTAAATCAACTACTGCTATAGCTTCTACCGCTTGCGCTTCAGCATATTCAGCAATAGTATGTTTTTTAAAACTCTGCGCTCCATCATTTTCATACCACTCTATGCCATCAGCAATACTTTTACCAATAACTATATCGTAGTCACCGTCTGTATCCAGATCTAAAATTTTAATCTCATCTTTACTTCCATCTGTAGAAATTTCATTTTCGATAAAAACTTCACTCCCATCGTTTTCATACCAAACTAACTTTCCACTATGGCTTGCCATAATATCGACATCACCATCTTTATCCAGGTCTTCAACTGCAATACTCTTTACTGAGGTTGCACCGGTGGATACTGAGTGAGCAATAAACCCTGTCGTTCCACTAAATTCATACCAGATAATTGTATCATCATTATTAAATGCGGTAACCACATCCGTATTTCCATCCTTGTCAATATCGGCTGTTTCAAAGTACACTTCTCCAGTAGCACTAGTTCCCGTACCAATATTGTACGAACTAAAATTACTGCCTGAATTCCTGTAATAGTAGAGCTTGTTTTGATCTTTATTAACTGTGATCAGGTCACTATCCCCATCTGCATCTAGATCGATAGCCAAAAATGATTGAATATTTCCAGCCGCGGCAAATAAAGATGTTTTGGAAAATGCTTCGCTACCATCATTTTTATAATAGTAAGCATTATTTGAAAACACATTATGTGTTACAACATCCAGATCTCCATCAAAATCAAAATCAATTACCTGTAATTTATGGGCATTATACTCTACTGCTATTGAGTGATGAGTAAATACAGTTGATCCATTATTCTCGTACCAAGATAGCTCATCATTATTCTGGGACTGTACTACAAAGTCCATATCTCCATCAAAATCTAAGTCTATTGATTGTATATCGAATTCTCCCGACCCGTTCGTAAAAGTAGCTATGTCATTTTGCTTGAAATTTGGGAAACTAGGTTTTGGCACTATTTGTTCATACCAAATCACTTTATCATCTCCTTTTAATGGAGCAGCTATATCTAATTTAGAGTCGCCATTAAAATCAGCCACTTCGACACCATTTGGTCCATCAACCGTGGAATCTATACTTTGATTTGTATAACTCCCATTCCCCTTGTTTTCCAACCATCCAATGTTGTCTTTACTATAAGAAGCTACAAATATATCTAGATCACCATCTCCATCTGAGTCAACAACTTTGATGCTACTTGGATCGTCAAAATTGCTAGTCAATATCTGTTCAGTAAAATTCTCGCTACCATCATTCTCCATAAAACTCACTTTATCATAGGTGCCAACAGCTACTATCAAATCAATATCCCCATCTTTATCCATGTCGATGGGTTGTACAGCTGCCTGTTTTTTTAGTTTTGAATTAGTTGAAATAGTCTGTTCGGTGAAGTTTTCACTACCATCATTTTTGTACCACGAGAGTTTACATTCGCTACAGGCCCCTGATTCTCCGCTATTCACAGGTACAAGGTCTATTTCAGAATCTCCATCTACATCAATGGCTGTAACCCCAATAGCACCCAATGCCGTTGTAGTTACATTATGTGCAGTAAAGTTTTCGCTACCATCATTTTCATACCAGGAAATAGTGTTATTACCTTCCGATGCTGAATACAGATCTATATCGCCATCACCCTCCATATCTTGGGCGTACACACCAAGGGGATCATCTAAGCCGGTAATAACAGAGTGTCTTGTAAAGTTTTCACTACCATCATTTTCATACCATGCAATTTCACCATCTGTCTCTCCGGAAAACAGAATATCCTGGTCTCCATCTCCATCTATATCGGCTACATATGTTCTTTGTACCTTGTCTTCTTGAGCAATTACATGCTTTATGAATATCCCTTTGCCATTTATATTCTCATACCAACCGAAGTCTTTATTGGTCCAATCTTCAGCATACACTAAATCTTGATCCCCATCTCCATCTATATCGGCTGCATGTACATCACTTACAGAACCAATGGCTGCATCAATAGTTACTGCTTTTTTAAATTGTGCATATAATGCAATTGAAGCCCCCATTTGAATGAGTATTACTAAGCTTAGTATCTTTTTCGTTCTCATAAACCACTCCTATTTGATGTCTTTGTGGTTTAAGAAATTAAAGAGTGGGTAATAAAGCTTGCCATTTTTAGTGAACGGCAGTCTTATCTAGGAAACAACATTGTGAAGACGGTTCAGGCTTATATATAGTTGATCTGACTCAACAATTGTTTTTTATAAGCTCGACCTAACGGAATACTTTTGCCTGATAAAAATATCTGCCCTTCTGATATATTATCTATCCGAAATAGGTTAACGAGATATGATTTATGCACACGAGCGAATCCAGCACTTTTCAGGTTCTCTTCAACTTTTTTTAAAGTATGGCTTAGTAAATATTTATCTGTCTCAGTATAAACATAGGTATAGTTGTCATAACTCTCTGCATAAATAATATCTCTTGGTTTTACTGCGATCATTTCAGATTTATGCTTAATAAAAAAAGAATCGAGTTTTTTTTGCGGTTCAACAGCTTTTGGTATTTGCTTTGCTAATGCAATTTCGATATTCGCTTTAAGATTATTCTTATCCCATGGCTTTACAATATAACCTGCAGGATCTGTAGACCGAGCTCTCTCTAGTGTATCCTCATCATAAAAAGCGGTAATAAATAAAAAAGGAACACCAAACTTATGATTTAATTGATGAGCCAGATCAATTCCATCTCGGGCTCCCTCAATAGAAATATCCAGAAGAATAATATCTAATTCTTTTATTTCAGAAATTTTGCCTAATGCTTCATCTGCCGAAACGGCTTCTCCTACAACCTCATAATTTAGCTCTTCTAGTGTTTCAACTAGATCTTCCCGAATGAAAGGTTCGTCTTCAACAACGAATATTCTTTTTTTGCTCATGAAACCCTTTTATAGTCTTTGATATCTAGTTGAATAGAGGTGCCAGTTTCAGAGCTTATCACTAAATCAGCTTTTAATTTTTTTGATAACGACTCAACCATACTCATTCCAAACGACTGGTTTCGTAATTCACTACTATTGATTCCTTTGCCATTATCGGCTACCTCTAATCTAAGAATGTCCTTAAATTCATTTAATGTAACTATTAAATCTCCACCTTCATCATCAAATGCGTATTTAATTACATTGGTAACTAACTCATTAATAATAAGCCCTAATGGAATAATCAGATCTACTTCCAGTTCTAGGTTTTGTATATCTGTTTTCAACGTCACCTTTTCTTCTACACCAAATGAATTCATTAACGTATCTAATAACTGTTCTATGTACTCCTTAACCTTCACGTTTGTGATGTTATCTTTTTGATACAAGCTTTGATGTATTAGAGCCATAGATTGAACTCTATTCTTACTCTCCTGCAAAGCTACTGCTGCAGACTCATGTTCAGTTCTTCTACTCTGTATATTTAACAAACTTGAGATGATTTGCAGATTGTTCTTCACTCTATGATGAACTTCTTTCATCAGTAATTCTTTCTCTGCTAAACTAGTAGTTAATTGTTTGTTTAATTGATTGCGGACTTGGGCATTTCTTCTCCCATATATCGTAACACCAATAAGAACCAATGCTAGAAATAGACTAAAATTCCGAACGAGGTTTGACCGACTGATTTCTAACTCTCGGATATCATTTTCTGCATTTAACGCAAAAAGTTCTCTGTCCTTCTCGCTTAATTGGTATTTTGTTTCCAGTTCCAGCAATTCATTTTTAGAACTCACGTCAAACAACGAATCTTTAATTATGGCTTCATCAAGTTTCATTTGCAGCGCCTGTTTATAATCACCTGCTTCCATATACACTCGAGAGGCAATGTTATAGAACTCTTGAATTCGAGCCGGCTCTTTAAACAATTCCTGTCTGTTTTTGACTTCGTTTACATATTTCAGAGCCTCACTTATATCATTTTCCTCAAGGTAAGTGGTGATCAGCATGGTATAACCTTCAAATGCTGATGAATACTCATTCATCTCCTCCAACGCTTCAATTCCTTGTTTTAGCAATATTCTCGCTTCACTATAATTTTTTAACGAAGATTTTGCCGAGCCTATATTTAATTTTAACGAAGCAATGGAAACTTTATCCTGATATTCTTCTGCTATCAAAAGCGCTTCTTCGGAAACTGAAACCGCATTCTCATATTCTTCCATAAAAATATAGAGGCTTCCGATGTTCAGTAAAGTATACATTGCTGAATATCGTCTCCCTATTTCCTGTTTCAATTCAGCCGACTTTGAATAATACTCTAGAGCTTTCTCATACTCATTTTGGTTTCTGAACAAGATGCCCAAATTGTTGTAGCTCTGGCTCAACCCAACTGAATCTTGAATTTTCTCCCTAATATCTAACGATCTGAAATAATAGTCTGATGCTTTGGTATAGTCTCCATTATGAAAATAAAGTGCTCCAAGATTACTTAAACTATTCCCTATCAGTCTCTCATCACCTAGTTCTTTTCTAATTTCTAATGCTTGATTATAAAGCTCACTTGCGGCCTCAACATCTTTCCGATAATCATAAACAATTCCTTTATAATTTAGCCCGATTGATTCATTCTTCTTGTTTCCCTCATCAATTGCTAATTGGTGATATTTACCGGCATAAACATCTGCTGAATCATAATTGTTGTTGAGCCAATGGTAGTAAAGCTCTTCTAGGAAAAAGAATTTTTCATCAACGGAATCTGCTACATTCAATCCGGTCATCAACGAATCAACTTGAACTTCCTGCCTCGCATTTACGTTAAAAGAAGTAACCACAAAAATTGAAACTAAATAAAGCGAGACTAGTTTAAGAAAGTACATTTGTGCACACTTATAAGCGTTCTTAATAGAACTTATATGAATATTTAAGTATACTATACAAAATAAAAAAACGAGATTCATTATGAACAAGTCAGGAAATTTTATCGCAGGAATTTTAACAGGAGCATTGGCAGGCAGTATCTTAGCGTTACTTTACGCACCGGATACAGGCAAGAATACAAGAGGTCGTCTCTCTTATCAGTTAAGCAACTACAAAGATGAGCTGAACGACCTTATTGATCAGCTTAGAGAAGAGAAACAACATCTTATTTCTGAAGCTAAAGATAAAGGAGATAAAGTAGTTCAGTCGGCAAAGCAAAAAGCTGACGATCTCATTAAAGAAGCCGAAGGCTTACTTGAAAATATTGAAAAGGTGAACGAAGGATAAGTCCTTTTCTTCTTATTTTATTCTAAAGGCGATGTTACTCATCGCCTTTTTTATGTTTTTTACACGACTCTTCATTCTATTTTATGGATGAGATTCACTCTATAAAGTCGTACCTTTTCCTTTCTAATTAATCAATAAAATTTTACCAATGAGTTTACATACGTTCTTTTTAATGGCTCCACCCGCTGAAGGTGAAGGAAGTGGATTTACCAGCCTGATTTTTATGGGTGCTATTTTTGTAGTTTTTTACTTTTTCATCATTCGCCCTCAGAGCAAAAAGCAGAAAGAAATACAGGCAAAGGTTTCTGAAATGAAGAAAGGTGACAAAGTAGTTACTTCTTCAGGAATGATCGGAGTGTTAAGCTCTATTGACGATGATTCTGTATTAATTGAAGTAGGTGGAAATACAAAAATCAGATTTTTGAAAAGCGCTATTAACGATGTAAATCCTAATAAGCCGGATAAAAAAGACAAAAAGTAAGTCTATTACCCCATGAGTGATTCTATAAAATTTAACTCTATACCTGAAGCCATTGAAGATATTAAAAATGGCAAAATGGTAATTGTAGTCGATGATGAAGATCGTGAAAATGAAGGCGATTTTCTCATGGCTGCCGAAAAGGTTTCAACTGAAGCCATAAATTTCATGGTTACTCATGGTCGTGGCTTAGTTTGCGCACCTGTTACAAGATCTCTTGCAGACAAGCTCAAACTTACTCATATGGTTACCGATGGAGCCGATCCAGATGAAGCGAATTTCACTATCTCAATTGACCACAAGAGATTAACAACGACTGGTATTTCCGCCGCCGATCGAGCCAACACCATTCGGGAAATGACTAATGAAGATGCGAAGCCAGTCGACTTTAGACGCCCGGGACATGTTTTCCCTTTATTAGCAGTAGATGGAGGTGTGCTAAGACGTGCCGGCCATACAGAGGCTGCTATCGATTTAGCTAACCTAGCCGGACTAAAACCAGTTGGTATCATTTGTGAGATCATGAATGACAATGGTGAAATGGCACGTGTACCTGATCTAATGAAGATTGCTGAAAAGCATGACATGAAGTTCATCACCATTAAAGACCTCATTGCTTACCGCAATGAAACTGAATCTTTAGTGCACGAAGTCATGGATATTAATATGCCTACAATGTATGGCGATTTTAAACTTCGTGCTTTTAAAGAAAATCTTACCGGCGACATTCACATGGCGCTAACCAAGGGAAGTTGGAATAAAGATGAGCCCGTACTAACTCGGGTACATTCTTCTGACTTAATTGGTGATATTTTCGGAAGCCGTTTAAATGACACAAGTGAATTGCTGCACCAAGCCATGCTTCAAGTTGAACGTGAAGGTAATGGTGTTGTTTTATACATGAATCGAAATCAACGTGGTTCTGTACTTGTAAATCAACTTCGCACACTAAAAGTGATGCAAGAAGGAAACGTTGAACCAGAGGAAGAAAATAATAATCCTAAAAAGGGCGATTCTAAAGATTACGGAATTGGAGCTCAAATTTTAAAGTCTCTTGGTATCAGCAAAATTCGACTTCTGTCTAACAATCCGGTTAAAAGAATAGGGATAACTAGTTTTGGATTGGAAATCGTGGATCAGGTTCCTATTGATACCAGCATCGATTTCTTGGAAGATCCGGTAAGAAAGTAACTAAACTAACTTTCTATTCTTTAGTTACTTCTACCTCAACAGAGCCATTATCAACACTACCCTCTTCTGTTAATTCTATATTTTCTTTCGGAATCAGTTTTTTGCTGAAAACGAATAGAGAAATAATAGAAACCGAGATTCCGATATCAGCAACATTAAATATGTAAGGGAATACCGTCCAATCTTTTATTTTCAAACTGAAGTAAATAAAGTCAACAACATGACCTTCTAGAATTCCTCCGTTTCCTTCCACATATCCCATAAAAATACGATCAGATATATTTCCAAAAGCACCGCCTAATATCAATCCCATCAAAACCAGATACCCGGTGGTGGCTTTATCTATCGATCTGAGTATATAAACTAGAATACCGGTTACTGCAAGGATAGCTATCGAACTTACCGCAACAGTTGGCAGCCAGTCAATCCCCATTGCCATACCTGGATTTTGAGTATAATAAAGGCGTAACCATCCCTCTATCAAAACTTTATTCTGTAACTCAGGCGAAGTTCGGATAATGTATTTTGTGATCTGATCGAGTATCAGAACAATTCCGGCCGGTGCTAAAAGCGCAACAAGTTTAGTTCGATTCAAAGCTTTTTATATTTTATCTGCGCTTTAATTTCGCGTCAATACTTAATTGAGTGTGAGGTACTGCTTCGAGCCTGCCTTTTGCAATTTTCTTGCCAGTAACTTTACAAACTCCATAAGTTTTATTGTCGATACGCTTCATCGCATCATCCAAATACTTAATGAATTTACGTGTTCTGTTTAAAAGTACGTACGTCTTTTCTCTTTCTTGGGCGTCAGTTCCTGCATCAGCCATATGAAAGGAATACGCAGACTCATCAGAAGCATTTTCCATACTTTCGCGCAGTGATTTCTGTAACGTATTTAACTCGTCTTCAGACTCTTTTAATTTCTTTTCGATTATGTCACGAAAGTATTGTAATTCTTCATCGTTATAAGGAGATACTCTTTCCCCAGTATTTTTTTTATCAGCCATAATATTATTCTTATGAATTAACTGTTCTGCGAATAGATATCTTGCAATCAGCTTCGCCAATTTCCCACTCTTTCACGAAATCGGAAATTTCTAAGTTTTCTGCTTCAATTTCTTCTGCCAATGTTTCTGTTTTGATATAATCGTTCATAGAAACAACCGCTTCTTTCAACTCTTCTGAGCCGGAAAACCCTATAGAAATTCGATCTACAACGTCAAAGTCAGCCTCTTTTCGCATACTTTGAACCCTGTTAACAAATTCTCTGGCTAATCCTTCGAGCTTTAATTCATCAGATAAGTCTGTATCAACAGCAACACTTAAACCACGCTCCGTCTCAACTTGCCATCCTTCTAACCCAGCTCTAACGATCTCGATACCATCTTCGTCTATACGGATTTCTTCTCCATCTTCTAAAGTAATATCGATCGATCCAACTTTCTCAAAGTTAGTAATTTCATCGGTCTTCAACTGAGCAATTTTTGCAGCTACAGCTTTCATTCTTGGCCCAAGCTTTCTTCCTAGAACCGGGAAATTAGCCTTAGCTGATTTATGAACAATACCAGAATCATCGTCTACAAACTGGATGTCTTTTACATTAACTTCTTCTAAAATGATGTCTTTTACAGACTCAATGGCCGCACGCTCAGCTTCATCTTTAATCGGTAGAATAATTCTAGCCAACGGCTGACGAACATTCATCTCAATTTGATTTCTGATCCTCAATACGATCGATGAAATTAATCGAGCCATATCCATTTTATGTTCCAACTTTTTGAAGATCGCTGTTTCTTCAACTGTTGGGAAGAATGAAATATGTACTGATTCTTCTTCAAGTCCTGTTACTTCATTTAAGTTTTGATATAGCCATTCTCCCATAAATGGAGCAATTGGACTTATCATCTTACTTAAACTTTTCAAACATTCGTATAGAGTTTGATAAGCTGCTGTTTTATCAAGTGTATTACCTTCTTTCCAAAAACGGCGTCTATTTCTACGTACGTACCAATTGCTTAATTCTTCTACAAAAGCTTCAATTTCCCGAGCTGCCTTTGTCGGTTCGTAATCTTCTAAAAAACCCTCCACTATTTTAATTGTAGTGTTGAGTCTGGAAATTACCCATTGATCTATTTCCGGGCGCTCATTAGTAGGAATCTGTGAACCTGAGTATGTAAATCCATCAATGTTGGCATATAATGCAAAAAACGAATATGTATTCACTAGAGTATTAAAGAACTTTCTTTGAACTTCTTTTAACCCATCTTCACTGAACTTCAGATTTTCCCATGGAGATGAATTGCTCATCATATACCATCGAACACTATCCGCGCCATACTTATTTATGAGCTCAAAAGGATTTACTGTATTTCCTTTAGATTTACTCATTTTCTCGCCATTCTCATCAAGTACTAAACCATTTGAGATTACATTCCTGAAAGCTTCTTCATCAAAAAGCATGGTTCCAAGTGCGTGTAATGTATAGAACCATCCTCTTGTTTGGTCTACCCCCTCTGCGATAAAGTCTGCAGGGAAATTATAACTGAACTCATGATCGTTATCGAATGGATAATGCCATTGAGCAAAAGGCATAGCTCCGGAATCAAACCAAACATCAAGCAGATCAGGAATTCTTCTCATCGTTCCGCCATCCGGAGCGTCCCACGTTAATTCATCGATGTAAGGACGGTGCAGATCAATTTCTTCCAGTTCATTAAGTCCTGTTTTTTCACGCAACTCTCTGATACTTCCTATACACTCCACATACTCAGGATCTTTATCACTTACCCAAATTGGAATAGGAGTTCCCCAATATCTCTGTCTTGAAACAGCCCAATCCACGTTGTTCTCTAACCAAGTTCCAAAGCGCCCCGTGCCTGTACTTTCAGGCTTCCAATTGATCTTCTTGTTTAACTCAACCATGCGGTCTTTCACGCTGGTTGTTTTAATGAACCATGAGTCTACCGGATAGCTCATTAGCGGAGTTCCTTTTCGCCAATCAAAAGGATAATTGTGAACACAGGTTTCATGACGGAACATCAAATTCTTTTCTTTGATCGCTCGCGAAATATCTTTGTCAGCTTCTTTGAACCATTGTCCTTCAAAATCTGGCGCTTCTGCTGTAAATTTACCGTCTCTATCAATCGGGTTAAACATCGGGATTCCCGCTCTTTTGCAAGAATCAAAGTCATCAGCACCATAAGCAGGGGCGGTATGTACAACTCCGGTACCTTCATCCGTAGTTACATACTCTGCTTCAATTATTTTCCAAGCTTCAGACTTATCAAACTTGCTGTAAGCAAAGTCAAAAATTGGCTCATAAGTTCTGCCTAGTAAAGCATGTCCGGATATTTCCTCTAAGATTTCAAACCCTTCTCCAAAAACCTGTTCTGCACAATCTTTGGCTACAATATAGTTCTCATCCTCAAAACTAACTTTAGCATAAGTCAGTTTTGGGTTGATGGTAAGAGCCATATTAGAAACCGTTGTCCACGGTGTTGTTGTCCAAGCTAGGTAATAGGTATTCTCTTCTCCATCAGCTTTAAACTTTACATATATAGATGGGTCTTGTGCTTCTTTATAACCCAAACTTACTTCATGTGAAGAAAGCACTGTTCCTGAACCTGGCGAATACCACTGGATCTTGTACCCTTTATATACCAGCCCTTTTTCAAACAGCTTATTAAAAGCCCACCATACCGACTCGATATACTCATTCTTAAAAGTGATGTATGGATTCTCTTGATCCACCCAGTACGCCATTCTGGATGTTAAATCATCCCACAGATCTTTGTACTTGAGTACACTTTCGCGACACTGTGCGTTATACTCTGCAATGCCATATTCTTCTACTTGTGAACGTCCTTCTAATCCAAGAGCCTTTTCAACCTCGATCTCAACAGGTAATCCGTGCGTATCCCAGCCGGCCTTTCGCTCAACTTTGAATCCTTTTAAGGTTTTGTACCGGCAGAACATATCTTTTACTGTTCGTGCCATCACATGATGGATTCCCGGTTTTCCATTAGCTGTTGGAGGTCCTTCAAAGAAAGTAAATGGAATCCCATCTTCTCGAGTTTCCAAACTTTTCTTAAATATCTGATTGTCCTTCCACCAGTTCATCGTCTCAACTTCCACTTTCGGAAAGTTAAGTTTTTTTATTTCTTCAAACTTCTTCGACATATAAATATGTTGTTCACAGAATAATTTTAAGCCTCAAATATACAAAAACTTAGCAAAAATCAGGCATTGTGTTCGCATTATTAGTTTTGTAAGGAACTCAAAAAAGCACTAAAATTTTTGTATCTATGGGTTTTAACGCAACATTTTTCAAACATTAAAATTTTAAGCTTCTTATGAAATCTTATTTGAGAGCGATAACAAAAGAAAACCCCTACAAATTGTGCTTTGTTTGCCTTGGTAATATATGCAGAAGTCCAACGGCTGAAGGGCTCTTTATCCATAAAGTTAGAGAAACTGGATTGGAAGGTTATTTCTATATCGACTCAGCCGGTACGGCAGCTTATCATGTAGGCGAGGGTGCTAATAGTAAAAGCCAAGCTACTGCCAACAGTCACGGAGTTCATCTCCCTTCCAGAGCACGAAAATTTGAGTATCCTGATTTAGAAGAGTTTGACCTTATTTTGGCAATGGATAAAGAAAATTTCTCAAATATTCATGATCTGGATAGAAGAGACAGATTTGCTCATAAAATCAAACTCATGCGAGATTTTGACCCTTCTCCTGAAGACGGGAGTGTTCCCGATCCTTACTACGGTGGAATTCAGGGTTTTGAGAATGTATTTCAGATCTTGGACAGAAGTTGCGATGCTCTTTTGGAGGAACTCAAACCATATGTAGAGAATGATTCCTGAGCACATAAAGGTCACAATTGAAAAGAATCTGGATTCGAAAATCATCTCAACTCGAGCTCAAAGTGGTGGGGATATCAATCAAGCTAGCGTTTTAACTTTTCAAAATGGAGATTCCTTTTTTTTAAAATGGAATGCAGCCGTACCAAGTACCATGTTTGCAACTGAAGCAAAAGGACTCCAATTACTTTCTGAAGCAAATACTGACTTTGTAATTCCTGAGGTAATTCTAAGTGGAAAAGACTTCATGCTATTAAGCTTGATCGAGCCCGGTGTAGAAAATTCTAGCTCTAGTTTCCAATTTGGTGTAGAGTTAGCAAAATTGCACAAGCACACTTCAACTCAATTCGGATTAGATCATGACAATTTCATAGGAAAGCTTCGTCAAAAGAATACATTACATAAAACCTGGAAAGATTTTTTCGTTCAAGAAAGAATTGAACCACAATTAAAACTGGGTATAAATTCAGGTAAGTTTCCAAGTTCAATTCTATCAAATATCGATAAATTACATTCAACTGTTGAAAAATTGTTTCCGGATGAGCCGCCTACTTTATTACATGGTGATCTTTGGAGTGGGAATTATATGTACTCTGAAAATGGCACTGTAAGCATTTATGATCTCGCAGTATACTATGGTCATCGAGAAATGGATATCGCCATGACTAGGTTATTTGGAGGATTTTCTCAAGAATTTTATAGTGGCTATAATTCTGAATATCCATTATCTGAGGGGGCTGAAGAGCGCATCACCCTTTGCAATCTCTATCCTATTTTGGTGCATGCTAACCTTTTTGGTGATGGTTATACCAGAAACGCTTTGGAAATCATGAAACGATTTAGTTTATAAAGCACCAAATATTCGGATATCGGACGTAAACGTCCTTCTTGTTTAAAGTTCTCAGAAGAATAGGCTCCTTAAGCAAGCAGATCCTTTAGGTTCTGCGGATGAAAACGGAATACACTAAAAAATCAGTAACTCTTTGTGGTTATTTCTTTCCCAATTCCTTCCTCACAACCGGTGCCACTTCAGTAGCAAAAAGCTCTATCGATTTCATCATCTTTTCATGAGACACACTTCCAACACTCATTTGCATCAAAAACCTGTCGTGACCAAAAATTTCATATTGATATAATATTTTATCTATGATCTCCTGAGGGCTCCCTATAAAGTTTGCTCCTTCTAATGTCGCAGAAGCATCAAACTGTGCTCGGCTCATAGGTGCCCAACCTCGTTCACTACCGATCTTATCCATAGTCTGCTTAAATGCAGGAAAAGCTATCTCTTTTGCTTTTTGTGAACTTTCTGCAATAAATCCGTGTGAATTAATACTTAACTTTTGAACCGGTTTTTCATTATCGCTTGCACCTCTTTTATGTAAGTCTGCAAACTGCTTGAATTGCGCCGGATTACCTCCAATTATCGCAAGTGCAAGTGGGAGTCCTAAAGCACCAGTCATGTAGGCTGACTTTGGCGTTCCTCCAACCGCTCTCCAGATCGGCAGTTCTGATTGCATAGGTTGAGGATATATTCCCTTGTTATCAATCGCAGACCTGTAATTTCCTTCCCATGTTATTTTTTCATTCTCTCTTAACTGGAGTAACAAATCTAGTTTTTCTTCGAACAGCTCTTCGTAATTTTGTAGATCATACCCGAATAACGGAAAGGATTCGATAAATGAACCACGTCCTACCATTATTTCTGCTCTTCCTTTAGAAAGTAGGTCAAGAGTAGAAAATTGCTGATAAACTCGAACAGGATCTTCAGATCCGAGAACCGTAACTGTACTTGTTAATCGAATATTTCTAGTTATCGATGCCGCTGCTGCAAGTAAAACGGTCGGCGCAGATGCTACATATTCTTCTCTATGATGCTCACCTATCCCAAATACATCTAATCCTGCTTCATCTGCTAATTTCACTTCCTCCATCAGGTTCTGTAATCGCTGTGAAGGATGCAATTTCTCACCCGTAGTTGGGCTTACGTTGTTATCTACAAAAGTAAAAATTCCTAGTTCCATATATTCTGTAATCAGTTATCGAATTCTCTAGTGTAATCATTATTTTTGAACCTAAGTTCGCATTCCAAAAAATTTATATCTAATGACTTACAAGAGAATTGTCAGCCTCGTTCCCAGCCTCACCGAATTGGTTCTTGACCTTGGAATTGGAGACAGATTAATCGGAAGAACTCGTTTTTGTATACATCCTGTAGACTTAGTGAGTGATGTTCCTATTATTGGTGGAACCAAAACTCTTAATATTGAAAAAATACTTTCGCTAAAACCGGATTATATCATTGCTAATCATGAAGAAAACCGGAAAGAAGATATTGAGTTACTCCAAAAGAAAGTTCATGTAAATATCACGGAAATTGATACCATACATGAAGCATTAGACTCAATTTCAATACTTGGAAATGATCTCGACCTTTCTCAAAATGCAGATGAACTGATCGAAAAAATTCAGCATTTATTAGCGGAAACACCCAAATTCCCCTCAATCAAAACAGCATACTTTATTTGGAAAGCCCCGTGGATGGTTGCTGCAAATCAAACTTATATCGACTCCATTCTTTCGCATTATAATCTGGAAAATATTTTCTCAGACCTCACTCGATATCCAGAAATCTCTTTAGAAGATCTAGAGCGCAAATCCCCGGAACTCATTTTGCTCAGTAGTGAACCCTATCCTTTTAAAGAGAAACACATTAAAGAGATCAAAGCAATTTGCCCTGATGCCTCAATTCAATTAATAAATGGAGAATGGTTTAGTTGGTATGGCTCTGGGATGGTAAAGGCATTTAAAGAGCTGAATTCTTGGCGAGAAATGCTTTAATGTCCACCTTTTTTTACATTGAATTTTGCGTCTTTATCAAAAACGTTCGTCTAATTAATAAAAAATGAGTACCACGAAAATTTGGAATCAGTTTAGTGATCAGATTTACGCTTTCATTTTATCACGAGTAAATGATGAAGATATTGCTAAGGATATACTTCAAGAGGTTTTTATAAAAATTCATACCAAGCTTGAAACTCTAAATGATAAAAGCTCATTATCAAGTTGGTTATTTACCGTTACCAGAAATACTATTTTCGATTACTATCGATCCAAAAAATCACGTCAAAAAGAACAAACTCTAATACAGAATAATGCTCACCTTTTTGACGATGATGACATAAATGTTTTTTGTGAAACCTGCCTTCACTTATTTGTTGAAGAACTTCCTGAAAAGTATAGAGAAGCAATTCTTGCAACCGACCTCGGAGACCTTTCACAAAAAGAATATGCCGAACGAATTGGGACTTCTTATTCCGGGCTAAAATCACGCGTACAAAGAGGCAGAGCACAATTAAATGAGCATTTTAAAAAGTGCTGCCTTTCCACAAATGCAAAAGGGGAAAGTGATTGTGCTCATAAAGATAAATATGCGTGTACCTGCTAAATTTTGCGTCTTTTGGAAAACCCTTCGTCTTATAAGTAAAACATGTTCATTGAAACATAGAATACTCACTAAATCATAATACGATGAAATATTTAACAGAATGTACTTGCACTGAATGTGATTGCGTAATTAGTCCTTGTGGCTGCAGTTGCTGTGGGGGCAATTAATTAGGAATAAAGGGAATACGTGAAGACTTCTTTAAATTCACCTATTCCCATTTTTATATTAGGGGAAACTCAATTCTCATCTCTGATTAATAGTAGAACCGCAGAATGTGGAATAATTAGAAATTTTTCGTTTTCAAATTCAATTTCATGTGCTCTGCTTTTTAGAAAAATAGCAAGATCTCCGGCTTCGGCTTGCATGCCTATGTATTTAGTATCTTCATTTCCCTTCCAGCTTTCTTCAAAATCAGTATTCGGTATTGGGTAACCCGGACCTGTTTTTACGATATATCCACTTTGAATTTCTTCCTTTTCTTTCACAGATGACGGCAATACCAAACCACTTCTGGTATGTGTGTCCATTTCTCTCGGTTTAATGAGAACTCTGTCACCCACTACTATAAATTTGTCTACTGAATTGAGATATTCCTGAATCATAATTATTAATTTTATGAAAAAAATAAGGAATTCTGAACCTTTGAGTTTAGATTATCGTGTAGAAATTTAAAAAGATCTAATCATGGATATGACCAATAAACTTTGTGTAATTACAGGCGCTAACTCAGGAATTGGGTTTGAAACTGCTAAAGCTTTAGCAGAAAAAGGAGCGTACATCGTTATGGTCTGTAGAAATGAAGACAAAGCCATAGCTGCTAAGAATGAAATATTACAATCTGTTATTGATGCTGGTATTGCCATTGTCATTTGTGATTTTTCTATCCAAAAGGAAATACGTACTGCTGCAGAAGAGATCATATCTAGATATAAGAAAATAGATATCCTTATCAATAATCATGGTTTTATCGCTTCCGATAGAAACGAAACCGTAGATGGTTTAGAAGAAACATTTGCTGTAAATCATATTGGATACTTTTTATTCACCCATCTTCTTATTGAAAATCTTAAATCCGCAAAAAAAGCACGAATTATTAACGTAGCTTCGGCTGCTCATCGTGCAGGAGAGTTCGATCCCAACAACCTTCAGCTAGAAGAAAACTTTAGTGCCATGAAGGCATACGGAAATTCGAAATTGTTCAACATTCTTTTTACCAAAGAACTTGCTGAAAGATTAAAGGGAACTGATGTAACATCAAACTGTCTACACCCGGGTGTTGTAAGATCTAATTTTGGGAATAGCGGAAAATGGTGGATAAGTGTGTTTTACAAAGTGTTTAGCGCATTTATGACTTCGAATGAAAAAGGTGCTGAAACTTCTATCTATTTGGCCAGCTCTGATGACGTGGAAGATGCTAATGGGGCTTATTTCAAAAACAAAAGAGCTGTAGCACCAAAGAAGACTGCTCAAGACATGGATGCGGCTAAACAATTATGGGAAATAAGCGAAAAGCTTTGTGGTATTAATTCCGAGCCTCAAATTAGGCTATAAAAACTCAGAGTTGTTGTTTAAAAGGCATTAAGACTGTTTCAAAAGCACGCCTTAACATATCTCTTTTCTTCCATCTAAAATTGGTAACGCGATCACAAGACTCAAGATCTTCATTAAAATGATTTCTTAGTTCTTTTGAGGTCGCTTCATCAATCATAACCAAATTTACTTCATCGTCTTTGAGCATAGAACGATGATTGAAGTTAGCAGAACCGATGCAGGAAAGCTCGTCATCGATCATTATCACCTTTGCATGCATCATAGTTTTTTGGTAGAAAAAAAGCTCAACTCCAGCTTCTAAGAGCGTTTCAAAGCTTTCCCCTGCTATGATCTTTGTAGCTCTCTGGTCAGTATATTTTCCAGGAATAATGATCTTCACTTCTATCCCCTCTTTCGCTTTTTTTGAAAGAAGTTCTACAAGTTTGTCATCCGGATTAAAATAGGCCGTTTGTATTAAGATCCGCTTCTCGGCTAGCTCCATCAAAGATTGGTAAAGCAAAACTATATCACTCCATCTCACCGAAGCAGAGGTTCGAACTGTCTGAATCTTCACATTACCTGAGGCTTCCCATTTTGGACTGTCCTCTTTCTCTATTTCAAGGTTGTTCCCTGCCTCAATCCAATTTTCTGTGAACGCAGCTTTAATCCCTTCTATCGCCTGACCTTCGATTTTGAAATGAGTATCTCGCCACTCGTCTTTATTTCTTGCATTGCCATTCCACTCTTCGGCGATTCCAACTCCTCCGGTAAAAGCAATTTTCCCATCGCAAATTAATATCTTTCGGTGAGTTCTATTATCGATCTTCCATATCTTCCACCTAGAAAGAGGTCTAAACCAAACTACATTCACCCCTGAATCTTTCATAAGATCGACTAGTTCTTGGCGCATTGGGAATGAGCCATAAGAATCTAGTAGTACTTTAACTGATAAACCTTTTCTTGCCTTCTCAGCAAAAAGTTTTGCGAATTTATCAGCAATATCGCCTTTCCAATACACAAAGGTTAAAAAGGAAATTGAATGCTGTGCGTCCGATATAGCTTGCAACATTGCGGGGAATATTTCATCCCCGTTTTTCAATATTGTCACAGAGTTACCTTCTGTAAAAGGAACTCCAATAGTTTGTTCAAGGGCTTGTTGATACCCCATATATCATTATTAAATGGATTTTTTTCTTCTACCAAATAGTAATGAAAGCACAAACAAAACTAAAAATATATAGAAACATATTTTCGCTATGCCCACTGCGGCTCCTGCAATACCTCCGAAACCTAGTACACCTGCGATTAATGCTATTATAAATAATGTAATACTCCATCTTAACATGGCTCTCTCCGTTTAGTTAGAATTAAAGTCTCTTCGATTACTTAGATCTTGCAATCACAATTCCCGCTAACATCACTACTGCGGAAATAAGAATCGGGACATAATCACCTGTGCTTACTGCTACATCAGCGCCGAAAGCTTCAAAAGATTCTGAATCCTGAAAGTATCTAAATCCAAAATACAGAACGCCAATTAACCCTCCGGCTCCCATAATTTGTCCAATTGTCTTCTTCATAAAATTCTCCGTTAGTTTATGTTAGATAATAGGTTAAAGAAAGTTATTCTAATTTAGTTCCTTTATTTAATTTCAGCTTATCAAACTGAGTAGTACTATCCTAAAACTTGGTTTTTTAAAATCAGCTAGACTTTTTTTTTCTAAAAACATACTTTTGTTACTTAAACAACACTAATAAATAGTCATTATGAGAAAAAATATATCTATCAAGAGCCTTATTCTATTACTTACTTCCATCTTAATCGTTTCAGCATGTAGTGATGATTCACCCTCAGGAGAACCGCCTTCCATTCCGGACCTTTCTTCAGTAAGACCATCCTTCGATTTTTTTAACCAAAACAATAAAGCTGCCAAGGTAGCCGGTGAAAATTTCCAGCTTGCACAATCATTAACCTTTACAATGGAGTCATTAATTACGGGGTTCAGTAGTTTGCCGGAAAGCTTTATTCAGTCTGCACAAAATGAAGACGCAGAATTAATAGATGACGTATGGACATGGGATTATTCTGCTAGTGGACAAGGTTCTTCTATCTCTATAAAACTTACAGCTGAAGAAACTAATAGTCAGGTTAATTGGGCTATGTATTTGTCTGTTAACACTCAAGAACAAAGTTTTGAGAACTATAAGTTTTTTGATGGTCATGTGAAAAATGAAGGTAAAGAAGGAGAATGGAATTTCTACTCTTTTGAGGAAGAAAGCACAAGTGCAGTTATGACTTACGACTGGTTGATTACAAGCGAGACTGAAGCTTCTTTCAATATAACTTTTGATGATGCTTCTTTTTCAACAATGAGTTATAACAAAAATACTCCAGATAATACGTTAACAATAAACGGTGACAATGAAACTACTGTGATTTTCTGGAATTCTTCTACCGGAACCGGTTATTTCGATACTAGTGGCGAAGACAGAGTTTGCTGGGATTCTAGTTCTAACAATACTCCTTGCACCGGAGCCTAATAATTACACAAAGTATAAATCTAGTACTTAGCCGATTTCATTAGCTTGAAGTCGGCTTTTTTATTTCAAGTCCCTAGTCAAAAGCTCGCTCATATAATTGAAATATGGGCGAATCACTAAAAATGCTTTTAGAATTTCAAAAATAAAGTCCTCTGCAAGAACTTCTTCATCAGAGAAATGATGAGTTAAATGAAATTGCTTGAAACGAATCAGATCTATATCTGGATGATCGGAATCAAAACCTCTCGGTGAAGTTTTAACCGCATCACCTTCAAAAGTGCCCCATATCTTACTAAAATCTTCATCAGAAAGAATTTCTCGCAGCGGTTTCGCATCGTGAGCTATATCTTCTCGAATTAGTTTAAGATCTTCAGAATTCGGGTTGAAAAAACCACCTGCTATAAAACTATTTCCAGGTTCGATATGGATATAGTATCCACCTCTCAACCAGGCTGTAGCCCTCCGCATTCGGGCACCAAAAAAAGGTTTGTACGGCGACTTATCTTTTGAGAAACGAACATCTCTATATATTCTAAAAAGAGCTTTCTTCCCCGACATCGATTCAATATTATCGACCTTTTTCATTTCAGAAATTACAGCCTCAACAAACTGGACCATATTTTCATGAGCCGGTTTATATCTGGCTTCTTTATTATTGTCGAACCATTCCCGATTGTTATTCTTTTTTAAGTCTGTAAGAAATTTGAAGGTGGATTTACTGATCTGACTCATCGGAATCCTCCATTTCTATAAGGGCTCGTTTGTTATCGTTCGAATCCGTATCGATCAGTTTGTTATAAGGATCGATCCCTGCTGAAGTTGGCTTTTCATCTACCGTTATTGAAATAGAATTTTCAATTTCGGAGATCTTATGCTTCTTCAAGTAAAGCACTTTCTCTTTACCTTCCTCATCTAATCCAAAAACGCCTACATCAATCCAATCTCTTAGCGGAAGTGATTCAATCGGCCTTCGCCTACCTTCTACTTCTAAAGAAAGACTATCTCCCAAAGCATCAGAGTACATTCTTTTTCCTTCTTCATTGGTTCGATATTTTGCTGTGTAAAAGTCCAACTTCACTTTAAACGTGCTGTCTTCCAATGTTTGAAAACTCGCGTCTTTGACGCTGTTATCATACAGCGTAATGGTTCTAAACATATCGTCTATTAAATACTTCAACGAATCAGGGGTAGCGTCATCCAAATATGTTACAAACTCTAATGCCGTAGTATATGGTGGATTTTGGAATGCAACGGCATCAATATATTTGCTCAAAGCCGCGTTCATATTCTGTTCGCCGATATAATCACTAAGTGCATATAGAACCAAGGAACCTTTATTGTAATGTATGTACTGTTGATTCTCGTTGTAGATCAGTGGTTTTTCTTTTCTCGACTCAATGGTTCTGCCTATCAAGTATCTATCAAGAGCATCTTTTAAGAAAATTCTCATTTTATCTTCACCATACTCTTTCTCTAATACTTTCAAAGAACTGTATTCCGACATGCTTTCACTCATAACAGTAGCCCCTTGAACATTTGCTCCTATTACTTGATGCGCCCACCATTGATGAGCCACTTCATGCGCTGTAATGCTAAACGGATAATCTACTCCATCTTCATTTTCTTCGTCAACAGCTGCAATAAATCCGATCGCTTCTGAGTAAGGGATGGTATTTGCGAATGACTGAGCAAACCCTCCTCCCGTTCGAGGGAATTCTATGATCCGAACTTGCTTGTGCTGATAAGGACTGAATTCTTTGGTGTAATATTCTAACGATCGCTTTACACCTTTGATCATTCTATCAATATTGTAATCGTGACCTTTGTGATGGTAAACCTCAATAGCTATATCATTCCAAGAATCTTCAGCAACTTCAAATTCTGCCGATATAAATGAATAGAAGTTCAACATCTTGCTATCCATTTTGTAGTGGAAATACCGGCGCCCGTTTTCTGTCCATTCTTTTTGCAGATAACCGGGAGCAATAGCAATCTGCTCCGGCGATGTGCTAATGGTAGTCTCAAAATCTATCCAATCGGCATCATAAGCGATGTAGGTGTTTTGTAAGGCCGCTGAATCAGTTGGTGATGCCATACGCTCTTTTGGAGGAAGACCGAACTTCTCACGCGATTCCTCTCCGGTTAGCTCACTTGCAGGATTGTACCCAATTCTTGGAAACAGGCTGTTATTTATGAATGTCCCATTTTTACGAATCGGAGAATTATTCCTAAATACCCCGTTTGGTTTATTTGAAATATTGAAAGTAAATACTACTGAGTCTCCCGGTTGTAAAGCTTGTTCAAGCTGATAAATATCATAGTTCATAGAATCATCTTCTAAAACCAGCTGGTAAGGTCTTTCGAAATCAAAGCCACTGATATAATTACCATGATCTATGTGAATAGAATCTATGGCTACTGGAGTTTTATTAACTAAGATATACCTGCCTCTTGCTTCAAAATCTCGACCATCAGGGAAAATATCCAGATCGACATTTACATCCACAATCCGAGGTTGGGGAATATGCTCAAATTTCCCATAATTCTTTTCCCAATCAGCTAGTCTTTTCTCTAACTGCTTCGAAGACAAGTTTTCATTCGCTACGTTATTCACGTAATAGATCCACGACCCCATTGCTAAAAAACCGATCAAGCTGAGTGAAAAAATTGTTTTTAGTATAGGTGAAAATGATTTCTTCGCTTCTGATATACGTTCTTGTAAGGAATCTGGAACTCCTCTTCTAAAAAAGATTATGGATAGCACAAAAAGAGCAATACCCAGTAACAGCCAATATATTTTATAGATATAATATGGAGCTATAAAAGAGCCGTAGCCATTCATGTCAGAATAAGCGGTACCCGGTCCTTGATTGTACTTATAGATATTCTGCTCTATTCCGATCACATCTAAAAAATTGATCCCAATAGAAACTAAAAGAAGAAAGAAGAACCCTAGGTAGTAATTCTTAAACAACGTGTGGACAAAAATGGCTAATAATCCCCAGATCATTACATGAATGAAGGTGATTCCATACAAGTCGAATAGATAAATCCCCAGTTCAAAATTGAAATAACCTTTGAATGTTTGAACACTTACACCAACCAAAAGTATGGTAAATAGAAGGACAATCTGCATCTTGATAAGCGCAAAAAACTTAGACAAAAGAATTGTCCAGTTTGGAATTGGCGTTGCATGAACCAACTGATCTGCATTATCTGTACGACTTCGGTGAATCAGCATTCCTGCATACAAGAACGTCAGAATATTTATAAATAGGCTAAAGAACGTACCCGGAAGTTCTAGCATTTGCCAAGTTACCGGCAAGGTATTAGTTCCATAGATCTCGCCGCCTAGCAGTATCGTACTCAGGGATATTAGAATCCCCATAATAGATATAATAATAAATGCCCAACTCTTAACTATATACTTGAAGTCAGTATTTGAAATAGCCCAAGCTGTTTTCAAATACTCTCCTAAAGAGAAGTCTACATTCACTTTAGGTAATTTTATAGCCATGATACTACCAAAATTCTTTTTAGTAACAGCTTTCCCTTCCTTCCGTTTAAAGAAACTAAAAGTGAATGCTTCTTGATCGAAACTAAAAGTGCGGTAAACGATCCCAAAGATCAGAACCCCAATACCTGTCCAGAGTAATCGATTGTACAAGATGATCTCACCAAATGGTAGTGGATTCTCGTTTCGTTCGTAGATCGTCCAATATTCCGAATAATAATTATTGGCCTGACTTCCGAACGGATCAATAAGAGCAGAAAGAAGCTTATTATCCAGATCGAGAGCTAGTGATACGGCAAAACTTTGGATAATTAGTAATACTAAAACAGTAATAAATCCTGCATTTGTACTTCGGGAAAAAGTAACTACCGCAAAAATAATAGCTCCATACAAAAACAGATTGGGAATAACATAGATTATAAAACTCTGTACATAATCCATGATATTAAATGGTCCTAATAGATCTGGATTAGTACCCGGTAAAATAGTTCCCACCATTAAACCCAGAGCTGAAAAAACAACAACCAAAATTGTAATAGTTAGCCCACTTAAAAACTTAGCAAGCAGATATTCCCATTTCTTATAAGGATAAGAAAAAGTGATCGCATGCATTTCATGCTTAAAGTCCTTGTAAATAGTTCCACCAATTATCGATGGAATTAAGAAATAGATGAAGACATTAAGCTCACCCAATATTCCATTGATAGAAATTGCTGAATTAACAATAGTAACTGAATTTATACTTGCGGTAATTCCTTCAAATATCCCGGCAGCGGCAGACATAATAAAAACTGAAATCGTAAACATCACTCCACCGAATACATAGAAAGCAGGCTTTCGTAACCAAGAACGAATCTCAAAAGAAAATATAGAATAGAACATAGTAATTGATTCCTAAACAGCTATCGCTTCGCTGTCTTTATGAAGGGTTACGAAGTAGACATCTTCTAATTCCGGATTGCTTGAGATAAAACTTTCGTTGGGCTGAATTTCACTATGCACTCTTATATTCAGTGAATTATCCTGATTGAAGTTTGAGGAAATCACATTGAAAGACGCTTCATGTCCTTCCAACTCCTCTCGTTGAATATTTTTTGTCCACATCTGTCCTTTAAGTTTTTCCACTCCTTCGGTTGGGGTATGATGGCTCAGAATTTTTCCTCCATTCATGATCGCCATATCTGTACAAAGTTCTTTAACATCGTCCACAATGTGAGTTGAAAAAATCACAATATTATTGGTTCCAATCTCACGAAGTACATTTAAAAAACGGTGCCTTTCCGCAGGATCTAAGCCTGCTGTCGGTTCATCAACAATAATGAGTTTTGGACTATTTAGAAGTAATTGAGCTATCCCAAATCGCTGTTTCATTCCACCTGAATAACCCTTCACATTTTTCTTACGAACTTCCCATAAGTTGGTAATCTCTAATGCCGTTTGTACAATAGCCTCTCGCTCTTTTTTGCTTATAATTCCTTTTAGTCTAGCAAAATAAAGTAGCAAGTCTTCCGCGCTCATCTTCGGATATACACCAAAAGACTGAGGCAAATATCCCAGTTGTTTGCGTAGCTCCATTTTATTTTCAAGAATATTTATTCCATTGAAATCTGCTGTACCTGAGTCTGGATTTTGAAGAGTAGCAATAGTCCTCATTAAGGATGACTTTCCTGCCCCATTTGGACCCAGTAGCCCAAACATTCCTGCAGAAATATCAATAGTTACGTTATCCAGCGCTTTTACGCCATTTTTATAGGTTTTCGAAATATTGGATAGAGACAATACCATAAATAAATATTCTTTTGTGGATTAACCTACCTGTCGGCAGATCGGTTCTTGAGATAATAACCATTACTCCCTTAGTTGCAAAAAGTTTGGTCCTATTCCTTTAAATACTATTTAAAATTCACAAACACTTTCTTAAATAATCTTTTGCTCTTATTAACTAATATTCCCTTCATCTAAATTAAAATTTAGCTTTGACTAAATTTATTATTAGTGATACATTAAAACGAATCGCTCATATACACCCTTCGCTATGCAAGTCACCAGTAAACTAGCTTTATCGATCTCTCTAAGCATAATTCTAACTACAAGTAGTTTTGCTCAAACCAATTTTGGAAGTATCAAAGGAACGGTAACTCATAATGGAGAGCCGCTAGCAGGTGTGAATATTACGATATTGAAATTACAGAAAGGCACTTCTTCAAGATCCGATGGAGAGTTTCATATCCCGAATTTACCCGAAGGAACCTACCTATTACGTGCTTCTTTTTTGGGATTTAAAGAAATCGAACAAACAATTAAAATAAAGTCAGGTCAAACGTTGATATCCAATATCCAAATGGTAGAATCAGCTGTTGAGCTTGGAGAAGTTGTTGTAACAGGTACGATGAGAGAAACCTATGTTAAAAACTCACCCATTAAAGTTGAGGTGATTAAAGCTGAACGGCTAAGTCAAACCAAAACAAGTGCAAATATCATGGATCTTATTGGTAGTGTGAATGGCTTATCAACCCAGCTGAATTGTGGAGTTTGCGGGACAAATGCTATCCGGATAAACGGTGTAGAAGGACCCAACACTGCTGTTCTAATAGATGGAATGCCTATTATGGGAGCGTTAGCCTCAGTATATGGTCTCAATGGAATTAGCCCTTCAATCATCGATCAAGTGGAGGTAATTAAAGGTCCACAATCTACTCTTTACGGAACACAAGCATTAGGAGGGGTTGTCAACATTATCACTAAAAACCCTGATAACACTCCGTCTTTTGCTCTAAGCGCTTATGGAAAAAGCATCACGCAAGAAGGAAATATCAATCTTGCACTATCACCTAAAATGGGGAAATTCAAAGGTTTTATAAGTGCCGACCTCAATAGGAAGCAACATTATTTTGATAAAAATGCAGATGGATTTAATGATCAGCCTGACCAAGAACGGATCGCTCTATTTGGCAAAGCAGTGCTCCGAAGTGACAATGGTGAACAACGGTTTAATGTTGCAGCAAAATATCTTAATGAGAATAGGACTGGTGGTGTAAGTGCTTTTGATGATCGGTTAAGAGGGTCCAGTAGTATATATGGGGAATCTATTTACACACAAAGAGCAGAATTCTTAGCAGAATACAGACCTGCAGGTTTAAGTGAACGCCTTCGTATCAACACCGCCCTTACCTATCACTCTCAAGACAGCTATTATGGCGACACATTTTATGATGCGACCCAAAAGATCACCTTTGCTCAAATGACTTGGGATCAACCTCTCTACAGTAATTTCCGAATGTTATTGGGTTCTACTTTCCGCTATGAAACATATGACGATAATACCCCTGCTACTGCTAATGGTGAAGACCTTCGTTTCATTCCCGGTGTATTTACTCAAGCTGAATTAGTTGCAGGAAAGTTCACACTACTTGGCGGTTTTCGTGTTGATCACCATAACGAGCACGGATTTGTCACAGCTCCTCGTATATCAGCAAAATACAGCCCTGGATTATACACAACCATGCGTGCAAGTGCGGGGACAGGATTTAGAGTAGTAAATGTGTTTACGGAAGATCACGCCGCTTTAACCGGTTCCAGATCCGTAGTGTTTAATGAGAACCTTGACCCTGAACAATCTCAGAGCATTACTGCAAGTTTAGAACAAGTAATTCCATTTGGAGTAAATCCTATGACGATAAGCATCGATGGTTTTTACACTAGATTTTCGAATCAAATTATTCCCGATTACGACCAAGATCCCGATTTAATTGTCTATGAAAATTTAGATGGATTTTCGGTTACTCAAGGTTTTTCGATAGGTATAAGTCACAACTTTACAGATTTACCTATTAGCTACAATGCTAGTTTTACGCTGATGGATGTATACACAAAAGAAAACGGACATCGTGAAGCAATTACTTATGCCCCAGATTTTCTTGGAAATTTTGGAGCTACTTATAACATTTTTCCGCTAGATGCATCCATTAGTTATGGAAGTAATTTAGTGGGCTCAAAACGGATGCCGGAAAGTTACGTCGCTAATTTTGGAAGAGATCGACAATCTCCGGTATACACCACCCACGATCTTAAGATCAGCAAGGATTTTTTGGACGTAAATAGTGAACGAGGTATAGGCTTTGAAGCATATATTTCTGCTGAAAATATATTCAACTACTCACAAGGAAGTCCATTAGTTGATTCAAGTAATCCATTTAGTGAGGAATTTGACACTATTTATACTTGGGGTCCTATAGTAGGACGTACCGTTTCATTTGGTGTTTTACTTAACCTCCGATAAAATCTCTATGAAAGATATACTGAAAGAATTATTAACATCATTTTCTAGCATTATGATCTTGAGTATGTTCATAAATATTGCAAGCCCAAAGACTGCCGATGCTCAACAAAAATTAGAATGGCACGCCTTTGAAGACGCCATTTTAATCGCAGACTCAACCAAGAAGCCTATTTTCATAGATGTTTGGGCTCCTTGGTGTGGTTGGTGCCTCAAAATGAAACGAGAAGTTTATCCTGATCTTAATGAGGAGTTAAGTGAAAAATTTATCCTTACTCGATTAAACAGAGATGACAATGAAACAAGGTATTACTATAAAAACCGATATATAACCCCCTTTATGCTCTCGAAAATTCTAAATGTCAAAACGGTTCCTGAAATAGTATTTCTAAACCTACATGGGGATTATTTGACAAACCTATCAGGTTTCATACACGCTGAAGATCTTCAACCTGTTCTGGAATATATTTCTTCAGAAGCCTATAAAGACAATTCTTTCCAAAACTTTCTCAACAAATAAGATAGCTATTTAGTCTTCTTCCCTTCCAATAAAAGCTCAATGGTTTTTCTAATTCTACGCTCTCTGGTTTCTTCTTTTTTCGCATCATGGATCCAGCCCACGTATTCTCTCCTATGACTGAAGGCCAATGATTCAAAAAAGGCATTTGCCTCAGGATTAGCATCCAGCTGTATTTGAAGATCTTTGGGAGGAATAACCGTTTTCGTTTTCCGATCTACGCCTGGAGGGTCTTGTCCAAATTTTGAGGGTTTCTTTTGAGCACTTTGCCGAACTATGCTTATCATCGACCAATCCTCATTCATCGAAACCATTTTATTTGGATTCAATTTTAGTGTGTTTAAATATCCCCAAATAATATCCCGATTCAGATCAGATGAAATACTTCCGCTTTTCTTAGGATATGCCACCCAGAACTTTCCTTCTTTTTTAGAAAGGGAAAGGCTTTCCGGTAATAATGCTTTTAACTCTTTTTCATTTTCGATAAAAACCAGCACATGATCATTATTATCTAAATTTTGCGCTGTATCTACCCCATCAAAGTTAGTAGCTAATTCGCCTGGGCAGTTTAATAACAATACGCCTTGTCCTTCTTTTATATTTAGTTTTTTGAGAAGGGGCTTATTCATCTAAAACCTCCCACAAACCAACGCTTTCTCTACTCCGGGAGCCAGTTCTTCCAGTCCATTTATGAATTTATCTTCTCCAATTAAGATCTCTGCAATTTGTCCGCTATACTTAATTGCTGTTTCACGCATAAATCCCATCATTGGCCAACCCCAAAGTGCCGAAAATAAAATCCCATCTTCTTCGAAATAAGGATCTGTGAGGTATGTGCATTCGATCACGTTTTCAACAGCACTTCTATTTGTTGCACTACCTCCAACCAGATCAATAACCACAGTCCCTTTCTCTAATAAATTTTTAGCGTGCTCTTTGGTTACCAAATAGTTCACTCCTCTCAAGTGTTCCGGCTGTTCAGCGCCATTTACGATCAAGTCAGCATTTTTCAAATAATCTTCGATAATTCCTTTTTGAGTTTGAACTTTTCCAAGTACTGAAACTTTTCTAACCCCTTGGCGATAGCATTCGTCAATTGCTCCCATTCCCACATTTCCATAACCAAGAACTACAGCTGTTACCTCTTCTGGAGATTTACTCTTAGCACTTTCATCGTTCAATAATTTCAATCCATAACTCGCTCCGGCACGACCTGTTTCATGCAAAGCCTCTATCTTACGTTTGCCAAACTTTGGAGCCGGGTTTACATGACGGTAGTACTTTAGACCTAGCTCCCCATGCTCTTTTATAAATTCATCGATATCATAAAGGCGAGCTTCTTTCTCTTGAAGCTGAGCTATTAATCCCTGAAAATTTCCCTTTACCGAAGAATCGTAAACGAAGATCGAATTACGCCTTATTTCACCTAGCTCATTTAACGTGACATCTAATGGATACAGCGTTAATTTTTTGGGGGAATGATTCATCAGCCTTCTTATAGTTCCGGCCATTCTTTCACTGTAGCCGATCACATGAAACTCATCTTGGTCTACACTTGCTCGTCTAATATCTATTTCGATACAATTATCAGCGGCTAATGAGCCAAGCACTAACTCTATCGGAAGTTTTTCCGGTGATTGAACTACATACTCCATAGCTACTACATTGATCTTATGATCTTCAAGTAATTTTGCCCTATCTGGAAATGAACTGAAGTGAGCCATACAAAATAATGTACACCCCTCTCTCATTAAAGGAATGCTCTCCATTGCCGGCCCTTTAAATTTGATGATCAGATCTTTATTCTGATATAATTCTTTATTGGTTTGAAGAATAGCACCGACTGCTGTGTATTCTTCATCAGAAAAACCGACTCCTTCTCCGGCTCCATATTCAACAAAAACTTCGCACCCAAAATCGACTAATTGTTTTACATCATCAGGTACTAGTGCAACTCGTTTTTCAAGAGCTCCTGGGTTTTCAGGTGATTCTATTTCTTTGGCGAGCCCAATTACTTTATACATTTAGTGTTCTCTTGCTTCAAAATTTGGGTTTTGGATAATTCCGAACAGGTTTCCGAAAGGATCAACTACTGTAGCTACATATACATTTCCACCTACATGTGTGATCTCTTCATCAGGAGTTGCTCCCAATTCAATGATCTTTTTCCAGACCTGTTTGATGTCAGTTACTCCCCAATACACGATAGAACCTGCCGTCCCCGGAGTTCTTTCGGGTTGTAAGCCTAATTCATAACCTCCAACATCAAAACCAACATAAAATGGTTCATTAAAATATGGTTCTTCCCCAAGTACAGCGGTATACCATTCTTTGGCTTTAGCCAGATCTGGAGCAGGGTAAATTACAGTTCGTAATCCTTTAAACATGGTCAAGTGATTTATTGACCGGCAAAATGGTGAAAATCTGTGAGATAAGATAGAAGCTAAATAATACTATTTAGGATTTACTATTAGCTTTGCTGTATATGTGTTTTTGGGCTCATCACCGGTTTTCCGACGCTCAGGGCTTAAACTTATAAGTTTAATTTCGTAACCACTTATAATTGAATTGGGCTTGCTTTGCCAGTCATGATCTCGATCTGGGTAATACAGATTGAGTTCTTCTTGATGACCATTTATATCCAATAGAATCGTAGCATCACCAGACCAAACACATACAATATCTCCTACATTGCATCGATTATCTACCACATCTACAAATTGAATCGACACGTCGGTTCCTTCGAAAGTCAACTCTTCACCATGGTTGATAGCAAATTCTTTTTCGAGCTCCGGAACTGGATTCGTTGAGGTTACATTTTCGCTGCATGACAATACCAGCCCAGCTAATAAAAGTGATAAAAATCGCATAACATATTATTTTATGAGAATGAGTAAATTAATCTTTATTGATCAATAATCAACTAAATTCCCTATTTGGTCTTCATCCAATTAAAATATTTATAATCTAATATCCTCTTTAAAGCATTTAAACGAAATTAAGTAATTAAATATATAATTAGATGTTGATACATAGCAGAATTACCCCTATCTTTTTCGACTTTCCAAGAAAACACAAAAACGAGTTTAATCGTGGATACTTTAAGTTTTAAAACATACTCAGCAAAACCTTCGGATATTGAAAAGAAGTGGGTTTTGGTCGACGCTGAAGACCAGCCATTGGGCCGCTTGAGTAGTGTTATAGCATCAATTTTGAGAGGCAAGAACAAGCCAACTTTCACTCCTCATATGGATACCGGTGATAATGTAATCGTTATCAACGCAGAAAAGGTGAAGTTGACCGGTAAAAAAATGACCGATAAAACATATTTCCATCACACCTTTTACCCAGGTGGTGAGCGCTTTACAACAGCGGAAGATATGTTGAAAAAAGATCCTACCTCTCTTGTAATGAAAGCTGTGAAAGGAATGCTTCCTAAAACTAAGCTTGGTCGTCAATTATTGACAAACATCCGAGTTTATGCTGGACCCGTTCATAACCAAGCAGCTCAGAACCCTGAAATCATCGAGCTTTAATCGATTTATAACATGGCACAAGCTAATTACATCGGAAGAAGAAAAACCTCAACGGCACGTTTATATATACAGCCGGGAAAAGGTCAATTCTTAATCAACAAATTACCAATTGAAGAATATCTACCTGTAAAGGCTATGCAAAACATAGCTACACAGCCTCTTAACGTAACTGAACTTGATGGCAAGTACGACATCAAAGTTACTGTGCGTGGCGGTGGTAAATCAGGACAAGCCGGAGCAGTTTCACATGCACTTGCTCGCGCTTTAGATGGAGAGAACGAAGATGTTCATGACGCATTGAAAAGTCATGGATTACTTACACGTGATGACAGAATGGTAGAGCGTAAAAAATACGGTCAGCCAAAAGCACGTAAGAAGTTCCAGTTCTCTAAGCGTTAATACATTTACGCAACAAACAAATTAAACCACACATATGTGGCGACTCAATACCTGGTGTTAGCCAAATGGCTAATTGGTTTTTGGGGTAGACCCACATAGCGGATTAACCTAAAACACATATCTAAAAAAATGCCTAAAGCAGCTTCTATAGAAGAACTATTAAAGTCTGGTGCACATTTCGGTCACCTGACACGCCGTTGGAATCCAAAGATGAAAGATTTCATCTTTATGCAACGCAACGGTATCCACATTATCGACCTTAAAAAAACTCAAGGCTATCTACAAGACGCTCTTGATGAAATTCAAAAGCTTTCTAGAGCCGGTAAAACAATCCTTTTTGTAGGTACAAAAAAGCAATCAACTGAAATCATTAAAACAGAAGCAATCCGTGCAGGAATGCCTTTTGTTACTCACAGATGGTTAGGTGGTATGCTTACCAATTTCTCAACGGTACGTAAGAGTATTAGCCGTATGGAAGAAATTGAGAAGATGAAGAAAGACGGTACTATGGCTGAGCTTACTAAGAAAGAAGGCTTAATGCTTGACCGTGAGCAAGAGAAATTAGAAAACACTTTAGGTGGTATTGCAAACATGGGACGTCTACCGGGCGCTGTATTTGTAGTAGATATTCTTAAAGAACACCTTGCAGTAAACGAAGCAATTAAACTTCACATTCCTGTAATCGCTATGGTTGATACTAATAGTGATCCTGATGTGCCTGATTTCATTATTCCTTGTAATGATGACTCAGCAAGAACAATACAGTTAGTGTCTACTCAGATCGCAGACGCTATCATTGAAGGTTCTGCTGAAAGAGAAGCACATAAAGAAGAAGAAGTAATGGAAAAAGCAGCAACCGAAGCAAAAGAAGACACTGATGATGCTCCGGAAGCAAAAACAAAACTTCGTTCTCGCAAAAAGAAGTCTAAGAAAAAAGAAGAGCCGGCTGTAGAACCAGCTGATGCAAAAAAAGAAGACTCTTCTGACGAAGAAGAATAATTTTAACTTTCAAAAAAACTATTCAGAGAAATGAGTATTTCTGCTGCTGACGTAAAAAAACTAAGAGACATGACCGGCGCGGGCATGATGGATTGCAAAAAAGCATTATCCGAAACAGACGGCGATTTTGAAGCTGCTGTTGAACTGCTCCGCAAGAAAGGTCAAAAAGTTGCTGACAAGCGTGCTGACCGTGATGCTAAAGAAGGATTAATTCTTTCTAGAGTTAGCGACGATGCTAAAAAAGCTGCCGCTATTGAAGTAAACTGCGAAACTGACTTCGTTGCTCGTAACGAAGATTTCCAAGCGCAAGCTGAAGGTTTTCTTAATGCTGCTTACGAAGGCAACATCGACAATATCGATGACCTTTTAAAAGCTGAAGTAGACGGCAAAGCTATTGCTGATCACCTACAGGAAATGGTTGGAAAGATCGGTGAGAAGATCGAAATATCTAGTTGCGTTCTAATTACAACTGAAGGCTCTATCATCGATTATATTCACGCAGGAAATCAATTAGGTGTGCTTGCTGAATTTGATGGCGATATTACCAATGAAGATGTTGCTCGTGATGTTGCTATGCAAGTTGCAGCGATGAATCCTCTTGCTGTAACTCGTGATGAAGTTGATGCAACTACTGTTGAAAAAGAACTTGAGATCGCGAAAGAACAATTAATTAACGAAGGTAAACCTGCAGAGATCGCTGAAAAAGCTGCTCAAGGTAAACTTCGTAGATTCTATGAAGAACGCGTATTACTTGAACAAAAATTTGTGAAAGATACCAGCGTTACGGTAAAACAATACTTGGAGCAAAATAACACTCCACTTATTAAGTCCTTTCATAGAATTCAATTAGGCGAAGAGGCTTAATTAAATTTTTTATACCTTAAGGCTGTTTTGAAAATTCAAAACAGCCTTTTTTTTGACCATTAATTTCAAAAACACACTACAGTGGCAAACAAATACAAGCGCATTCTTTTAAAACTCAGCGGCGAAGCTCTTCTAGGAACTCAAGGGCATGGTATCGACGGTGATATCCTCACTCAATATGCCGAAGAAATTAAAAGTGTACAAAGAGAAGGCGTTGAAGTTTGTGTTGTAATTGGTGGCGGAAATATTTTCCGTGGAGTTAAAGGTGCTACCGAAGGTATGGATCGAGTACAGGGAGATTACATGGGTATGCTCGCTACCATGATCAACAGCATGGCTTTGCAAGACGCACTAGAGCGACAAGAAGTTAAGACCCGCCTGATGAGTGCTATAAGAATGGAAGCAATTGCAGAGCCTTTTATTCGCCGACGTGCCATTCGTCACCTGGAAAAAGGCAGAGTTGTTATTTTTGGTGCAGGAACCGGAAATCCATATTTCACTACTGATTCAGCTGGTGCGCTACGTGCCATTGAAATTGAAGCGGATGTAATTCTAAAAGGAACAAGAGTAGATGGAATCTATGATTCCGATCCTGAGAAAAACGGTAACGCCAAAAAGTATGATCAGATCACTGGAGATGATGTACTAAAACAACGCCTTTCTGTTATGGATCTAACTGCTTTCACTCTTTGTCGTGAAAATAACACACCCATTATCGTATTCAATATGAACAAGAAAGGGAATTTCAAGAAGATCGTAGTGGATGGCGAAGATGAAGGAACTACGGTAGTTTGGGAGTGAGCAAAAACACCCTTAAATAAAAAAAGCCCGACTTCTTTCGAAACCGGGCTTTTGAAAATCTTTATTGAATTACTGATCATTCAAGAACGTACACATCAACTGCGCTAAGTCCTTTATCAGTTTCTTCAATTTTAAATTCTACAGATTCACCATCGTTGATACCTTCGTTAAAACCAAGGTTCTCAATGTTGTTTCTATGCATGAAAACATCTTTGCTTCCATTTTCTGGTGCGATGAATCCAAAACCTTTTTCAGCATCGAACCATTTTACTTTACCGTATTCCATTATAAATAAAAATATAAATATTGCTCACATGTACAGAATAATTCACGGATGTGAATGTTCACTTTTTCGGCTGTGATAAATTAAATTGTGTTACAAACTAGAGAAGGGAAAACAATACTGTACTAAAGAAATGCCGATACCTGACCTTTAACTTGCTACCCTTAAGGTCGCCTTTATTTGAACCAATCCCAAATTGAGCTACATTCGTATTAATAATAGACCATCAAAATAAGTTTTATCGTTTGGTCCTTGTATAAATAGTTGATATTTGAAATCGGGTTAATTAATAAAAATTATGGAAAATAAATTTTCAAAAGCCAGAAAAAGAACTGCTTCCGTATTAGATCTAGCTTTGGATTATAATGAGCAAGACAGTGTACTTCAAGGGTTTTCAAAACTTGCCTGCCTTATATCAGGCGCTCAATACTCTCAGATCAACCTCCTTGATAGCGAAAATCAGTGGACGGTTGCCCAAAATGGGATGAAGTTTGATCACATTCCCATTGAAATGTCTATATGTAATATAACTATTACCAAAGAAGACACTTATGAGATCAAAGATTTCCTGGAAGACCCGGACTTTAAAAACCATCCCCTTGTAGTGGATTCTCCCTTTCTACGCTATTACATAGGATTCCCTTTTAGTGATGAAAATGGCGCTATTATTGGCACTATTTGTTTACTTCACACTGAAGAGATTGCTCTCTCTGAAATTCAATATGAAATGTTTTCAGAGATCAAACAGCAGATATCGACATATTTAATCCAAAAAAGGAAGCTACACAAAGCCCAGGATCTAATTACTAAAAAGAACAACCAAATGAATCAAATCCGTCATGATATTAGAGGGCCGCTTTCAGGAATCATTGGGTTTAGTGATTTGCTAGAAATAGAGTCTTCAGACCCTGACATTATTAAAAAAGCTAAGTTGATAAAAAAATCTTCTAAAACCCTTCTTGAATACTCTGAAAACAGCCTTCGTGAAGATTTGGAAGATACAACAGAGAGCTTACCACAAACAGATATAGGCACTGTAGTAACTAAACTAAAGTCTTTATATGCGATGCAAAGTGTATTAAAAAATGTCCGTCTTGATTTTGAAGTCCTCACACCCAAAAACGCTACGATCAGTCAAATAGCAACAAATGACGCTATCAACATTATTGGCAATGTTTTATCTAACGCGATTAAATTTTCGGATAAAGACAGCCCTGTTCAGGTTATTTTTTCGGAATCAAAAGAACACATAGAAATTGTTGTTGCTGATGAAGGGAAAGGTATAGAAAGCTCTGTATTAAGCAAGCTAAATAGTTTAGAATACATAAAAGACTATGCGATAAGCAGTAGTACAACCGGATTTGGAATAGGGCTAATGGAAGCTTTAAATGTATTAGTTGAAAAGAATGGAGACTTTCATATCGATTCTTCCTTAGGGAAAGGAACACAAGTAGCACTATTATTTCCGAAAAACTCTACCCCTATGGATTAAGCGTATTTCCACAATATTTGCAGTGTACTGCATCTCTATCATGTCCTTCTCTAGAACAATATTGGCATACTTGTGTAGAACTGTTTTTCGAGCTTGCTTTGCCTAACTCAACAGTAACAATTCCAGTGGGGACCGCTATAATTCCATACCCGAAAATCATTATTAAAACAGAAAACATTTGTCCGATTGGAGTACTTGGTGAAATATCACCATAACCCACCGTAGTTAGTGTTACTACTGCCCAATAAATCCCTCGTGGAATACTACTAAATCCATGTTCAGGTCCTTCAATAACATACATTAAGGAACCCACAATTATGGAGATGGTAACAACAGTGAAAACAAACACCGTAATTTTTCTTCTTGAGGACCTCATTGCCTCCCTCAACTGATCAACCTCAACCAAATACTGTGTGAATTTCAACACTCTGAAAACACGAAGTACTCTCAAGATTCTGATCACTAGGAAATATTGACTTCCCGGAATAATCAAACTCAGGTAGGTTGGAAGGATCGAGAAAAAATCTACTAAGCCAAAAAAACTAAAAATGTAACCGCGAGCTTTTTGAACAGATATAATTCTAAGTACATACTCAATGGTAAAAAGAATGGTAAAGAACCATTCCAGAGTTATGAAGAGTTCGCCATATTCTATTCTTAAATCAGCTACACTGTCTAATGCGACCACTATTACGCTTGCAACAATACTCACCATCAAAAACAGGTCAAAAAACTTACCTGTAGCAGTATCTGCTTCAAAAATTATTTCGTGAAGTCTATTTCTAAATTCCCTTTGTTTTGAGTTGCTCATGCTTAAAGATGCGACAATTTTTTGACTTGTTCATCATAAGTTAAACTCATAAATATTGTTCGAAATAATAGTTAAGATTTTATGATATAATCCTTATATTTAAAGCCTTTTTCGGATACGAATTGAACGCAAAAACATCCAAATATAATGAAACGTACATTTCAACCAAGTAATAGAAAACGCAAGAATAAGCACGGCTTTAGAGAGCGTATGTCTACAAAGAACGGACGCAAAGTAATTGCAGGTCGCCGAGCTAAAGGCCGCCACAAGCTGAGTGTTAGTGATGAGCGAAAAGGAGCAAAGTAACATAGCTGTTGCTCCACCTCGTAGATTTAACTTACCTAAATCTCGAATCTTACGTGGTAAGCGAAATTTCCAGAATTTATTTTCAGGATCATCGCTCATTCAATCACCATTGGTGAATCTTCGCTACGCTACGTTTATTTCCTCGAAAGAGGAGTTTAAAATCGGATTTATTTCTCCTAAAAAAACAGGCAACGCTGTAAAGCGAAATAATGCTAAAAGACTTATGAGAGAATCATTTCGCTTAAATCAACACCGTATTCTTGATGTCATCAAAGAGCTTAATATCGGTGTACACTGCGTACTTATAGCACGAACTACAAATCTCGATTTTGCGGATGTTCAAAAACATACAGTAACTATGCTTGATGAACTTCGTACCCAACTGCTTTCTACAAAACAACCTTTTTAAAACGCTGACTTTTGGATAAAAATACTGCCACCGGACTTGGACTAATATTCTTAATTATGGTAGCATGGTTCGTTGTTTCTATGCCTAGCGAAGAAGAACGAGCTGCTCAAATTGCGGAAAGAGCTCGACAGGATAGCTTAGCTCAAATAGAAGCAACTGAAATTGACACACCAAATTCTTTTACTGAAGGTCAACAAGATCTGCAGCAACCAACCATCAGAGAAGATCAAACTCAGGAGATACAGACTCCACAAACGGGATTGTTCTCTACTTCAGAAGTTTCTGAACAATCTGATTTTACTGTTACAACACCTCTATACACCGCTGTTTTCTCTAACAGAGGAGCAGGCCCTATTTCATTTACCTTCTCAGAATATGACGCTTGGGCAGGAGCTCCGTTTCAACTAATATCTGATTCTTCAAAGTCAGCCTATAATTTTGGGTTTTTAACGACTGAGAATTACAACGTTGATACTCAAAATTTACTTTTTACTCAAATCAATTCAGGATCTTCACTTACTGTTGGTGAAGGTGATACAAGAGAATTAAAATATGCTCTTCAGCTGAGTGATGGCCGTCAGGTTGTTTATACCTATACGTTTATTAGTGATACCTACGAGATCGATCTTGATGTAGAATTTATTGGCGTAAGAGATTATATAATTGGCAATGCTGTTGATTTTGGATGGAACTCAAAGCTGAACTCTTCTGAGAAAGACAAGAAACAAGAAGGCATTGATGCAGCAGCTTATGTGTTTTTAGGAGATGAATTAGAAAAATTCAAAGTAGATGAAAGTGGTCGTCAGGAAAGCAATTTCAATGGAAATATCGACTGGACAGCTACAAGAACTAAATTCTTTACACAATTCATCAAACCCCTTCACCCAACACAAAGTGCATTTGTAACAGGTGAAGTTACCGGTGAAATGGATGACCCACAGACAAAGCACAAATATACATCTGCTATCACTTCTTCTATTCCTGATAATGGGGTGCTATCATATAAATTATTTGTAGGTCCGCTTAAATATCATGACATCAAAAAAGTAGATGAGCATGCATACGACATGGTGGAAGTTGGATATAACTGGCTCCGCTTTTTCTCTGATCCTTTTGTAAGATTTATTGTAATACCATTTTTCACTTTCTTTAGCGGTTTTATCAGTAACTATGGAATCTTAGTTATCATCTTTGCTGCCTCTATTAAGCTTGTTCTATCTCCTCTTACTTTTAAGAGTTATAAGAGTATGGCTGCGATGCGTGAGTTACAGCCACAACTCAAAGAGCTTCAAGATAAGTACAAGGATAATCCACAGAAGCAGCAACAAGAAACCATGAAGCTGTATAAGAAGAATAAAGTAAATCCACTTGGTGGTTGTTTACCTAACCTTCTTCAGTTTCCGATACTTATTACACTTTGGAGATTTTTCCAAAATTCGATCCTTCTTAGACAAGAAGAGTTTTTATGGGCAAGTGATCTTTCTGCTCCTGATTACATTATCAACCTACCTTTCTCTATTCCATTTTTAGGAGATTCAATTGGTGGCTTTGTATTACTGATGTCGATAGCAATGATGTTTCAAAGTAAACTTACCGGTGGCATGAGTGCCAGCGGAGGTGGAAACAATCCAATGGCGCAACAAATGAAAGTGCTTCAGTACATCTTTCCTGTTATGTTATTGTTCATTTTCAACAACTTTGCTTCGGGATTAAGTTTGTACTATCTGATCTTTAATGTGTTATCTATTGCTCAGCAATTATACATTAATAAGACCCTGAATAAGGATAAAGACGTACCTGCTAAAGCTTAACATTTGAATAGATGGTTTAGTTTTGAATCGGTTTATATGTGTGATTATCGTATTTTCTGCTTCATAAATTTTCTAAATTGATCAAGAAATACTTTACCGACCTTACTCTTATTGGTATTGCTATAATTTGGGCGCTAAACTTTAGTGTAGTTAAAATATCACTGGATGAATTTGATCCCTATAGTTTCAATGCCATCCGGTTCTTTCTAGCCTTTATCCTTTTATATGCCGCAACCGTTAAAAAGGGATTTTCATTAAAAGTTAAAAAAGAACATTTTTGGGCTTTAGTTGGTATTGGTCTGATTGGTAACCTGCTTTACCAAATGCTTTTCATCATCGGTATAAATCTAACAAAAGCGGCTAATGCTTCTGTTATGCTGGGAACCATTCCGATTTGGGTGGCATTACTATCCCAATTTTTTACGGAAGAAAAGCTAACTCTATTAAAATCTATTGGTGTTGTGTTTGCCTTTGTCGGAGTTACATTCATTGTAATAGGTGGCGATAATGAGATCTCTTTTCAATCCGAAACCTTCCTAGGTGATATTATTACGATCTTATCTGCAATTGTTTGGGGAGTTTATACCATCTTTTCTAAGAAGTATTTAAAATTTTATAATTCTACTCAGTTTTCTGCTTTTATGGCATTGATTGGGTTTATTTGTTTAGGTTTCATTGGAATGCCTTTTCTTCTTAAACTAGATTGGAGCTCTATTTCTCCAAAAGCATATGGAGGAGCTATATATAGCGGTTTGCTCTCGGTTGGAATAGCTTACTTGATATGGAATAATGGAATTGTGAAAATTGGCGCCGTTAGAACTTCAACCTATCAAAACTTAGTGCCCGTTCTTGGTTTGATCTTTGGTGTTATTATTTTGGATGAAGTACTCACTCTATTTCAATATATTGGTGCACTTTCCGTAATTGCCGGAATTGTAATGGCACGATTTCCTGTGAAAAAATATCATAATCCTAAAATTATTAAATGAGTCATTTGAAACCCTCAAAGCGATTATTTTTTTTACTTTTATTAGGGCTTTTTCCTTTTCTATTAGTTGCTCAAAACAATGAAGAAGTAAACCAAAGCAGGAACACAAGCTTTGAACTTGGCTCCATTGATATTTTTGGGGGGCTATATTTTATTGACCCAATGGGATTTCAACTTGCTACAGATGCTATACCTTTTGAGGGGGAGCTTAATACTCAAAATTATATTCTTGGAACGAATGATCTAATCTCGATCAAAATAGACGCCGCAACTCCGGTCTCCCTTCGTGGCATCCTAGTTAATCCTCAAGGATCTGTTGTCATCCCGATAACTGGATCAGTTAAAGTTAGTGGATTAACTATTCAACAAGCAGAAACTAAGATCAAAGAATCTGTCTCTAAACAAATTAAAGATCCTGTAGTATCTATTACTATTGAAAACCCCAGACCAGCAATTATCCATGTTACCGGAGGGGTGCCTCATCCCGGTAAATATATAATACCTGCTCAATCTAGAATTGACCAAGCTATTTTTTCATCCATCACTTCGGGAGATAGAACGCCATCAAAATCACTTCAAAATTCCAGTGAATTTCTAAAAAATGGTAACTATTCCCTCCGGTCGATTCAAATTTTCCATACTGATGGTTCTGAGTCAGAAGCTGATTTACTACAGTACTTCCGCACCGGAGATCTTTCCAGCAATCCCTTCGTGCAAGATGGTGATCTGATCAGTATTACTCCATTGAACAGGGAAACCCCGAAAATTAGTATCTCAGGAGCCGTTAAAGCTGATTATGAATTTGAGTTTAAACAAGGAGACACCCCTGCCCTTATCCTAAGTTTTGGAGGAGGATTTGAAGAAGTTGCTGATACCTCAAAATTATATATCTATCGAAGAAGTGTAACCGGTATAGAACAAATAGTTGTCGAGCCAGACGAATGGGACTCTTTCCAACTTCTCCCTAATGATCGAGTAGTAGCTCCTTTTGGAAATGAATTTGATGCTTCAGCCTCCGCATGGATATACGGCGAAGTAGATGTACCTGGTAACTTCCCCATAGAAAGTGGAGAGACTACCGCTTTAGAACTACTTCAAACTGCCGGAGGGCTCTCTGAGGAAGCTCTTCCAGCCGCCGCTTATCTTGTTCGAAGTGGCGGGCGGAAAAATGAAATCCCTAATCAGTTCAATGCTGATTTAATGAAGAGAACCTCCGATCAGTATCTACAGGGTTTAGAATATCTGGACGCTGAAACCAAGTTGTCTAGAAACCAAGTTTTCATAGACCTTACGGATAATGAACAGCTTCAAGGAATAAAAATATTTGATGGGGATCGGCTCTACATTCCTCGCGATGAGCAAACAATTTTTGTTTTTGGTCAAGTTAATAAGCCTGGTTACTTCGGGTTTTCTAATGCAAAAACGGTATCGGAATATATTGCACAAGCTGATGGGTTTGCTCTTTCCGCTGATAGAGAACGAGTCTTTATTTTAAAAGCCGGTAATGCAACTTGGTTTAATGTGGGTGACACAGAGTTGAGTTCGGGAGACAAAATTTTTGTAGACCGTAAACCTGTTGAAGATCTAAATGCAAAACGATCGTACGATATACAAAAGGCGCAGCTTCGTAATCAAAGAACGCAATTGATAATGACTGCCATTACTACTATTACCGGAATAATAACCACATACGTGGCTCTAAAAAGAATCTAAGCACCGATACTCTAATTTATGAATGAAAATAAATTCGATTTATTAGCTTTCTTTTCTCTCTTATATAAATGGAGAAAATTTTTACTAATTCAGGTAATTATAATCTCTGTTGTTGCAGTCACTCTCGCTTTAATTATCCCGAAGAAATACTCTGCAAGTGCAACAATGCTTTCTCCCGGATCACAGAGTTTAATTAGTTCAATCTTACCTTTAAATATGACACGTGGGCTCTCTGGGATATTAGGTGAGTCTGGTCTTTCACCCAACGGTGATCAAACTAATACTATAATGGCCATTCTGTATAGTACACAACTGGCTGAAAAAACTATTAATGAGTTTGGTCTAGCTGAACGATTTGGCACCACCACCTTTGAAGAAACTATCAAAGAATTCACACAAAGATATGTAGTTGAAATAACAGAGGAAACGACAATTAAGTTAACTGTGAATTTTGAAACAGAATTGTTTCATCCACAAGAGAATGAAGAAGAAGTAAAAAACCTAGTTTACCAGGTTTGTTTATTTATGGTTGAAGAGCTGGATTCAATTTATAGTAATTTTGGAACAGAAAAAGCACGCTATGAACGAATTGTCATTGAAAGACGGTATGAGCAAAATAAATCAGATATCATTGATCTCGAAAATGAATTTAAAGAATTCAGTGAAACTACCGGAGTTATTGCCTTACCGGAGCAAATTCAAGCTTCAATTCTTGCAATCGCTGATTTAGAAAGCAGGATCAAAATTGAAGAAGTACAACTAGAAATAGCAGAGAATACTTTTACTCCTAATTCAATGGAAGTTCAAAAAAGAGAAAGCATTATAAAGGAATTGAAAAAACAACTTAACTCTATGGTATCTTTGAGTGATTCCAGTACTTCTATTTCTAATGTATTTCCTAACTATAAAGAAACACCTGAACTAGCCTTAAAATACTCCAGACTTCGAAGAGAACTGGCGGTACAAAACTTAGTATATGAATTCTTAACGCAACAATATGAACAGTTAAAAATTCAAGAAGCTAAGGATACTCCTAGTTTACAGTTTGTTGATTCACCAAGAATTCCCCAGAAAAGAAGCGCCCCTACTCGTAGTATATTTGTAATATTAATAGTTCTTTGCGGGGGGCTTTTAAGTCTTCTTTACATCTTCAGCTATGCCTTCCTTATTCCTAATATAAAGTCATTCGCAAAAAAAATTACAACTTAATATTTTGCTTCCTGAAGATAGTAAAATAACTCTACGGTATTATTTCCACTATATTCTTGTTGGTCTACTTATTAGCGTAATCATTTCGGTTCCTGTACTTCTAGATTGGCCGGTATTATATCCCGTTATCATTGTTGGAGCTATCTCATTCATTTACTTAATAAGGTATAGATTTGAGTTACAGATATTAGATTTCGGTTATTTAATAGTTCTATTTGCCCTACTTGCACCTCCGCTGAATCTATCTTCATCCTTACCATTAATTCGACCAGATGAAATATTAATTTATATTTTTTGTCCTTTGATCTTATTAAATGGATTCAAAAAAAATACCCATGATCCAAGAGCGATCATATATATAAAAATTTACAGTGCTTTTTTATTAGTATTCATCGTCTCTTCCATCTATGGTGTTCTCTTTCTTGATGTGCCATATGGAAAGCGTGATTTTTTTGAATTTGTAACTACGGCAAAGTACTTAATGGTGTTTTTTGTGTTCTCTGCAATCACCATTGATCAGCATCAAATCAAAAAGATACTCCATTATGTGCTATTTCTAATTCTATTGTCAGGTATCTTTGGTTTATTACAGTATTATAGCCTTTTTGGTTTAGACACTTTAACAGCTCCACTTTACCTACAAGATAGACTTCATATCTTTGACGATAGAATTACCGGCACCTTCAAAAACCCTAACACATTTTCTTCCGTACTATTATTGGGTCATATTATCGCATTGACAAGGTTTCTATTCAGTAAAAATTTAGCTGAAAAGTATTACACGTTCTTTGCCACATTAATATTAGTTGTTCTTTTACTATTTGCAGGGTCTAGAACTGTACTTTTTATATACTTTTTAATTACCCTTTCCCTCTTAGTTTTAGGGGTATTTACTAGTGGAGTAAGCAAAAAGCAACTCTCTCTCTTGATCGGCTTTATTACAATTGGTTTTCTACTATCAATTTCTTTTTTATCCTATGAAATCATTTTAAGATTCCAGTCTGGAATTGATATTCTAAATGATGATAGCTTATCATTAAGATTTTTCGTGTGGTTCTTTAACTTTCAGATTTTTTTAGAGTCCCCAATAATTGGATGGGGACCCGCAAAAGCTTTACACCCTGTAGTGGTTGATAACGAGTACTTACTCATATTAAGGCGCTATGGAATTATTGGCTTGATCTCGTTTTTAGGTATTTATTTATACCCTTTAAAAATCTCATTCTCAAGATTTTGGAAGAAAAAAAGAACGCCCTATTATTTTGATATAATTATTGCTTCAATTATAGTGTCTTTTGGAATTGCCAACATAACAAATGGCCTTTTCCTTTCTGCACAAGTAATGGACTTTTGGATAGTTTTGTTAGGTCTTTATTTTGCCCACTTAAAATCTATGCAAGATGTCAAGCTTTCTTAAACAAGCATTCTCATCAAAAATATTTAAGGAAACTTCTGTTCTAACAAAAGGTGTGGTCATTGGCAATATAGTAACTGTTATTGCTTCAATAGCTATTGCTAGAATTTATAGTCCTGCCGAAATTGGATATATATCCATTTTTAATTCACTCATTTTTATTCTTTCCTCCATCTTCACGCTCGGATATGATCAAGCGATAGTTGTGGCGAAAACGAAAAGTGAAACAACTATCCTTACAACTATTTCTGAGATATTATTAGTAATAGGCTGCTTGCTAACATTGCTTTTATGTGGGGTTTTATTCTTTATCGATATTGCTATCCCTTTTGATATTCCCAGATCTTGGATTCTATTTATTCCATTTGGAACGTTTATTCTGGGAGCCATTAATATTTATAATTCCTGGTTTGTCGATCAAAAAGAATTTAAAGTTGCATCAAATAACAGGATCATACTTTCTACCTTAACAGCTTTAACCCAAATTATTATTGGACTATTCTCCTTAACATTTTGGGGATTATTGATTGGCTATTTAACAGGGAGAACAGCTAGCTTCTTGAATTTTAGTAAACATCTGTATCAAAAATATAAACGAGTTTGGGAATATTCTGATATTAAAGAGATAGCCTTAAAATTTAAAAAATACCCCAAATATGTTACTCCTACTTTATTAATCGATCGCATCTCGATTGAAGCTCCTTTCTTTTTAATCTCTATTTATTTCTTTTCGACCGATGTAGGATATTATGCCATTGCATACCGAGTGTTAAGTATCCCCATATCATTTATAGGTGTTGCTTTAGGTCAGGTTTTATACAAAAACTTTTCCTTATTGATCCAAAGGTCTAAGCCAATGCTAAATGTTCTCACAAAAAACTGGATCTATTTGGCTCTTATTGGTGCTGTACCTACGTTGATCATTTCTTTCTATGGAGAGTTGTTATTTCCAATGGTTTTTGGTGCTTCATTTACCCAATCTGGAAGTTTTGCAATCATTTTAGCCCCTATGCTTTTTCTAGATTTCATCTCTTCACCTACCGGAAAAACATTCCTTATTCTAAAATTAGAACATTATTCAACGTATTTTTCATTTCTAAGAATCGCGCTCATAATAGTTAGCTTTTACATTGGTATTAATTCTAACAGTATTTATTTGGCTCTTTTATTCTATTCGATGACAAGATCACTCGGTCTGATTTTCCAGAATTCTATTTTATATTTCAAATTGACTCAATATGAACAGAGTCTAAATCCTGAGATTCGATAATGCCTAGAGTTGCAATAATAAGTCATCTTTTTCCTACACAGTTAAATCCTCATGAGGGGAAGTTTATTCTTGATCAGCTTGAATTACTTAGTTCGGAAGAGAAAGTAGAAGTAGATCTGATAGTGCCCACTCCTTTCACATTACCCTTCACAAAACGAAGGGAAAATCGCTCTAGTCAACTGCACAGCCCAGCTACTCGAACAGAGCGTATTCATTACCTTTCTTTTCCGAACAAGCGATTTCCTACGGTTATCCAACGTTCTCTTTCAAACAACTTATCTCACTTCTTACAAGCCAAAAAATATGACGTTATACATATACACTGGCTATATCCGGATGGGCTCGCTATTCCGAGAATCAAGACCCTTACAAAAAAAGTAATTCTGACTATTCATGGAAGTGATTGGTATCAAAATGTTAATAACAGCACATTATTTCCTTTGCTGATAGATTCCCTAAGAGAGGCTGATCTAATTCTCACCTCCGGACCAAAACTTAAAGAGGATATACTAACCAAAATAAATCACTTAAAGACACCTATTGAGGTAGCTTACAATTTTGTGGATTCACAAAAATACATCCCAATTTCTACTTCTAATAAAACCGATATTCGAAATTCTTTAAAGTGGGATAAAAACAAAATTCATGCCCTAACTGTTTCTAATATTAGACATGAAAAAGGAGTAGACAGGTTAGTACAGATAGCTTCTGAAAATGAACGTTTTCAAAATATTCATTTTCATATTATAGGAAAGAAGGATGACTCAATCTATTCAAAGGACGTAGAAAAAAGTATTGAGAATAATCCACTTTCCAATATCACTCTTCACAAACCTGTTAAGCCCGATGAATTAATCTCATATTATCAGGCTGCGGATTTTTATGTTTTACCTAGCAGAAGAGAAGGCTTCAATGTTTCAATTTTAGAAGCGGGTGCATGTGGGTTACCAATTGTTTGCACAAGAGTTGGCGGAAATAGTGAGGTTATTAATCCTGAAATTGGAATAATGACATCTCCCGATCATAACTTAGAAGAAAGTATCATAACAATGATATCTAAGTATAAAAGCTATGATCCTTCAGTTATTAATAGATCTGTTGCAAATCGCTATGGAAACCACCCTTTTTTAAAAGCATATAAAAAACATCTTTTTGGTTAACTAATACTCTCATATAAAAACACTAATTTCTCCGCTTCAGTCTTCCAATTGAATTTTTTAAGTACAGCATCACGTCCATTTAACGCCATTCTCTTTCTTAAATTTTGATCGGTCTTGAGTAATCTTACAGCTTCTGATATTCCATCTTTATCCGAAGGGTTTACAGATATTCCAACATCCAATGGTTTTAACAAATTCTCCCACTCTTCATAGTTTGAATAAATTATTGGCAAGCCTGCTGCCATATATTCAAAAAATTTAGTGAGATGTTTTTCTGCATAATGTGGTGTTTTTGGAAAAATTGCTAATCCTGCAATCCATTTTCCCTTTTTATACTCATCGATGATCTTATCAAACTCAATGAAATCGTCAATACCAATAATATTTAATCTGTCTAAATTATCTTTACCAATATAACTCATTATTTTTTGAGAAAGCTTTTTCTCGCATCTACCAATCATCGTTATTCCGGAAACAGTCGATCTATCAACATTCATTAATATATCGCTATGAATCATTGCTCCTCGATCTTTCGTAATATTTCCTGTATATAAAACTTGAGTAGCATTCTCTCGATCTAGTACGATGTCTTTAGACCAATCAATTATAGGATAGTTTAATATCTCTTTAGCTGTTGGAAAAATTTTACCGTAATACTTTTCAGCAATAATTGTAGTGAAATTTTTATGTGCCCTACGTTCAAAAAACCTTGTTATAAAAGCGATGATATTCCTTAAAAAAAATGGAACGTATTTTTTTTGTTTGATATCAGTGACATAGTCTTCATGAATATCATAAACAAATTTGACGTTCTTATTCTTGAAAAACAATGCTGCAGGAATTATTTCAGGATCATGGAAATGAATGATATGAGGATTAAGTGCCAAAGCTTGTTTCACAATATAATAACTACTTATAGTAGAACGGAGCAGCCTAAATTTATAAAAAGGTGACATTTGGAGTACAGAAACACCCCTTACCTTTTCATTTATACCGTCTGGAGTTATTAGGGTGACATCGAAATTCTGATCGGCTAGAGAGCAACACTCCTTGTCAAATATTCTGGGATCCCGCCACGAGTGTACCGTAGATATATGTACTATCTTTTTAATGATTTTATTCCCCACAAAATGATTACCAGTTTATACGGCCAAGAAGTGCAGTTTTTATAAGCTGAAAACCATAGCCTAAAAAATGTCCTGCATTCATTACCACTAAAGACATGAAACAAAAAATCGAGTTTGTTAAGGGATGGGGAATTCGATCTTTAGCTCCACTCCAAATTTCATTTTCAAAATATTCTCGCTTCTCAAAACTGAAGCGAATACTTTCAAAAAGTATTAAAAGAGTAATGGCCAACAGAATGTAAAACGCTCCGAGCTGTTTATCAATTAAAATAAAATCTAATACACAAAAAGAGAGCATAAAACTCACAAAATAGAAGGGTGCTTTGCTTCTATATGGTATATCACCTTCATGTATTTGATTAGTGATCTGTCGTCCCCTTCCGTACCTAAAGTATTGTTTAAGTAAAGTTATTAAGCTACTTCTGGGGTAGTACCAAGTTTTAATATCTGTGCTGACATATATTTTACCCTCTACTTCTTTTCTAATCCGTAAATTAATTTCAGCATCTTCATTAGTACGATTTACTTCAGAAAAACCACCTAATTTTTTGAGAACATCTGTTTTAAAACAACCTAAAAAAACAGTGTCTGCGTAGCCTTCAAAAGTCTCGTCCATATACTTAGCGCCGCCATTGCCGAAAAAATTCTTTGTTGATAAAGCAACTCCCGATTGAACTCTATTTTTAGCTATATATCTCTGAGTTCCACCAACATTGACTGCACCGGATTTCTTAATAGCTTCCACACTTTTTTTGACGTAATCAGGCGCGTAGATACAGTGTCCATCTGCTCTTAAAAATAAATCCCCTTCTGCAATTTCCAATATCCTATTGAGTCCGAAAGACTGAAACTTCTCTGGGTTTTCAACCAGTATTATTCGTTCATCTTTTTCCGAATACTGACGAACTATCTCTCGTGTTCTGTCTACACTTCCGCCGTCAGCAACACAAATTTGAATTATATTATCTTCTTTATTGTCAGAAAACAAAGACAACACTCTCTCAATATATTTCTCCTCATTCAGTACCGGAATTGCAATAGTTACTGTCAGGATTTCTTTACTATGATTTATGTTCTTTTCGATTTTGAGAAACTAATTTAAAATAGAGAATACAAATTTTCTATTAGTATACACAAGCGCTTAAACTCTATTGCCACCACTCAGCAAATAAAGAACTGCCATTCGTACTGCAACCCCATTTGTGACTTGATTGAGTATAATTGCACGATCACTATCTGCAACTTCACTTTCCATTTCAACCCCTCTATTGATGGGGCCCGGATGCATTATTTTAAAGTCCGGATATTTTTCGAGGTGCTCTAGTTTAATACCAAAGCGTTCATGGTATTCTCTCAAGGATGGAAAAAGCTCGGTAGAGTTTCCTTGCCGCTCTAATTGAATTCTCAATGCCATAGCTATATCACACCAAGCCAGCGTCTCATCTAAATTATGTGAAACAGTAACTCCTAAGTCTTCGACAAAAACAGGCATTAATGTTTTAGGTCCACATATCACTACTTCTGCGCCAAGTTTTTTCAGCCCAATTATATTTGAACGCACTACGCGACTGTGAGATATATCACCAATAATTGCGACTTTCTTCCCTTTCAGATCAGGGTGAACTTGCTGCATGGTAAACATATCCAGCAATGCCTGAGTAGGATGTTCATGTGCTCCATCACCGGCATTCAAAATGGCAGCGTCTACACATTGAGTTAAAAAATGAGGCACTCCAGGGCTTTCATGTCGAACCACCACCATGTCAATCTTCATCGAGCTTATATTCTGAATCGTATCTTTTAGCGACTCGCCCTTTTTTGTAGATGAATTACTTGCTGAGAAGTTAACCACATCAGCTCCCATTCTTTTCTGGGCTAACTCAAATGAAAGACGCGTTCTTGTACTATTTTCGTAGAACAAGTTTACTATCGTTTTATCACGTAGTGTAGGAACCTTAGGAACAGGACGATCCAAAATTTCTCTAAAGTATTTCGCTTGCTCCAACACATATAAGATATCTTCTGCCGAATAATCTGCTAAACCCAGTAGGTGCTTTTGATTGAAATTATACTTTTCTAAATCAATGCTCATTCTTTTTCCTCCGTCACATCTACTAAATACACAGCATCTTCACCATCTAGTTCTTTTACTTTTACTCGCACTTCTTCATTTTCATGTGTTGGCACATATAAGCCGGTGTAATCCGAAGATATAGGAAGCTCTCTATGCCCACGATCAACCATGCAACAAAACTGAATTTTTCTAGGTCGCCCGTACCCCATTAATGCGTCCATAGCCGACCGAACAGTTCGCCCGGTGTAGAGAACATCATCTACCAGCATAATATCTCTGTCGTAAAGATCGAAAGGAATTTCAGTAACCTGTACTTCCGGCATTTTTAATTTTGATCTAAAATCATCTCTGTAAAAAGTAACATCAAGCACTCCAAAGTCTATCTCGATATCAAATTTTTGCTTAATGACTTCCACAATTCTGCGTCCAATATAGACGCCTCTTGTTTGCATGCCTACAATGGCAAGCCTTTTAGGGTCTTCGTAAGATTCGAGGAATTGATGAGCAAATCGCAAATATGTGCGATTCAAGTCTTCCTCAGTCATGATCTGTGCTTTCTGCAATGGATCTTCAATTTTGATTTACCCAAATTTAAGCCACATTCAGCTTAAATCACAACGTTTTGTGAAATGAAGTAATCCAATTTTTCAATTTCTTTCCTTTAGCCCCTATTCTCCCTATTTTAAAGGATTGATAAAATCGCTTTTTTAACACTTAAAAGAACACTGTTACATGAAAATCCACGAGTATCAAGCCAAAGAAATTTTAAAGAAATATAATGTTGCTGTTCCTGATGGAATTCCGGCAACTTCTGTTGATGAGGCTGTTGAAGCTGCAAAAAAAATGAAAGAAGATGGAGCTTCTCTATTTGTAGTAAAAGCCCAAATACACGCAGGTGGACGTGGAAAAGGTCATACAAAAAAGAATAATGCTAAAGGTGTTATCCTTTGCAAAACGATCGAAGAAGTTCGTGAAGCTGCAGAATCAATGTTAGGTGATGTACTTGTTACTATCCAAACAGGCGATGAAGGACAACTAGTTCAGACTATATATGTGACAGACGGTGTGGACATCAAAAAAGAATTTTACGTTGGGGTTTTACTAGACCGTGCTGTTAGTAAAAATGTAATCATGGCTTCTACCGAAGGTGGAGTTGAGATCGAGCAAGTTGCAGAAGAAACTCCTGAGAAGATCATTAAAGAGTGGATCGAACCAGGAATGGGACTTCAAGTAAACCAAGCTCGTCGCATTGCTTTTTCTCTAGGCTTAGAAGGCAAAGCTCTCAAGTCTTGCATTAAATTCATCATGGCTCTTTACAAAGCTTATGAAGAAACGGATTCTGATATGTTTGAGATCAACCCATTGATCGTAACTCCGGATGATGAGATTTTCGCACTTGATGCTAAAGTAACTTTTGATGGAAACGCATTATATCGTCACCCTGATCTAGCTGAATTAAAAGATGAAGCAGAAGAAGATCCTTTTGAATTGGAAGCTTCTAAGTACGACTTAAACTATATCAAGCTTGACGGAAATGTAGGCTGTATGGTGAACGGTGCCGGACTTGCAATGGCAACAATGGATATCATTAAGCTATCTGGTGGTGAGCCTGCTAACTTCTTAGATGTTGGTGGTGGAGCTAATGTTGAAACAGTAAAGAATGGTTTCAGAATTATTCTTGATGACCCAAATGTGAAAGCGATCCTTATCAATATCTTTGGTGGAATTGTACGCTGCGATCGTGTTGCTAACGGTGTTATTGAAGCTGTTAAAGATCCGGAAATTGCTGAAAAAGTTAAAAATGTACCTATCATTGTTCGTCTTCAGGGAACTAATGCTGAAGAAGCAAAAGAGATCATTGATAACTCTGGCATGAACGTAATTTCAGCTGTACTTCTAAAAGAAGCTGCTGACGCTGTTGCTAAAGTAATGGCGTAAGTTTGCTACGGACTAAAGTCCTCACTTGTTTACTTGTCTCAGATTTATTCTAGTTCACAAGGCAAGGAATTTATTCCGCAGACATATATGATATTAAAAAAGCCCGACTCATTTGAGTCGGGCTTTTTTGTTTGCCGTTTTGAACGATCTTTAAAAATATTAGATCCTCATCTTCTTATCCACCGGACTAAAGTCCTCGCTTGTTTACCTATTCAGTTCCCAAAGCAAGGAATTCATTCCGTAGACTAACAGCTTTCTCAGAATTCCCACTTCACTTGTAGTAAGAAGTTTCTTCCAGCTTGTGGATAGTAGTAATTATATCGTTGCTCTCCACCTGATATAAATCCAAAAGTATATCCATTGGTTTCATACTTCTCATCCAGTAGATTATTAACCAATAGGTTTGCCGTGATTGCTCTAGCAAAACTCAAGTTTGAAAATGAATAGCTTAGTCTCAGATCGTTCACCAAATATGGATCGATGGAACGGGCATCATTTTGAGTGTTATCCAAATACTGCTTAGATACATATTTCGTAGTCAATTCTACCGTTGCTCCATTAGCTGAATACCCAAGAATGGAATTAGTAATAACACTTGGTGACAAAGCTATATCAGTATCAGTGAAGTTTCTTTCCAACTGGCCACCATTATCGTAATCATCAATAAACTCTGTGTAGTTCTCGATCTTGTTCTTGCTGAATGTGGCATTCGCTGCCCAACTTAACTCAGGCGTTATAGAAATCCCACCTTCAAGCTCAATTCCCAAACGTGAACTGTTAGGCACATTCTCACGAACTACCCCACCAACATCATTGATCTGTCCGGTAACTACCAATTGGTCTTTATATAACATGGCATATCCGTAAGCACCCACAAAGAATTGACCGAAATCTCCACGATATCCTGTTTCAACATTGTACAGTGTTTCAGGGTCGGGGCGACTTGCTACTGATGATTCCACATACTCATCACGAGTAGGTTCCTTACTCGCCACTCCAAAAGAAGCAAACAACCTATTTGCATCATTCAGTGAATAGCTTAACCCGAATTTAGGATTGAAGAAAGTAAGATTATCCGTATCTCTGATATCAACCACGGTATTATTCTGAATATCGATTCCATCAAACTCATAGCTGATTGTGCGAACTTGAAGATCCAGATATGAACTTAGACTCTCGTTAAAAAAGTACTGTGCCTTACCGTATACATTTGCGTCTGTTTTGATCGCATTGTTATCGTAATACCGATCTTCAAACTCACTATTTCCTGCAAAACGAGCCCAGATCACTTCTCCAAAATGGTCTCCGTCATATTTGTTTAATCCTCCACCAAAAGTCAGGTTCCAGCTTGTAGAATGAGTGTACTTTGTTGAGAATACCACTCCATAGAAATCATTATCCAACCATCTTCTCCGAATCAGATCTGATTCGGTTGGGTCGCCCGGATTAGCGGGAGTGATTCCATAGTCAGCGAGATCTTCTCCGCCTTTGTATTCCTCGTAATAGCCTGCTCCTTTTGTGTAGTGCAGCGAAGTATTCAGCGACCAATTATCTTGCAGATTATAAGAGTAATGTAGCTGATAATAGTCCTGTCCATAATCATCTACCTGATTTTGATACGGTGATCCCGACTTTTCCATTCCGGCTTCATTAAAAGTACGGTTTCCACTTTCAAGTACACTTTCCTCAACGCCGTACCATGCTTGATAAGTAACCTCATCACCGGAGAAAATATCCGCTTTTAGCAAGCTTCGTTTCCCTCTTTTTGATCCAGAAAGATAAAATGAATTCAGATCTGATGACCCACGATCTATAAATCCATCAGATACGATATTGGATAGTCTTCCTTCAAAGCTCCAGCCATTTTTCATTAAACCTGAACCTAACTGAATATTAGCTTTACGAGTGTTGAAAGAACCTACTCCCGTATTTATTTCTGCATATGGATCTAAACTATTGCTACTGGTTTGTAAATTAATTGATCCTCCAAAAGCTGCAGCACCATTAGTGGAAGTTCCTACTCCACGCTGTACTTGAATGTTTTCAATGGAAGAGGCGATATCCGGAAGGTTCACCCAAAAAACGCTGTGCGATTCTGCATCGTTAACAGGTATCCCATTAATCGTAACATTAATACGAGAAGGATCAACACCACGAATTCTAATTCCGGTATAGCCTATTCCTGCGCCGGCATCCGAAGTAACCACGGTAGACGGTGTTAGGTTAAGCAAATAAGGGACATCCTGACCAAGGTTCTGTTTTTGAATTTCATCCTGATCGAGATTCGAAAACGTAACGGGGATTGATTCGTCAACCCGAGTTGCTTCAACCAAAACCTCATCAGCGATAAAGGTATCTGGTAACAACAGGATCTCAATATCCGATTGGTCTCTGACTCCTGTAATAGTTCGAGCTTTATACCCGGTAAAACTGATATTTAATGTTTTTAGTCCTTCAATAAGTGATAGTTCAAATGAACCATCAACTTCTGTAGAAACCCCATTGGTGGTTCCGTTTTGTAAAACAGTAGCACCTATTAGCGGTTCTTTGGTTTGTGCATCCAGTACTTTACCGGATATGGTTTGTGCAAATGATGAATTTGCAGACATAATGATCAGTATCGCCACCATGAGCGATATCTTAGTATTTTTAAACATGTATTCCTCTTCTTTAGGAATGCCTTACGGCACAATTAGTTGATTATTAAAAAAAGAGGAGGCGAAACAAGCGCTTCAAAATAGATTAGCGAGCAGGTTTTCCTCCGCCGGTATTACCCGGTTCAGGTATTAGGGTATTATCTCAGCCTTGGCTCTTTGCCAAAGCACCCCTAACCTTTGTAGTTAAACTACGGTTGTAAAACTACACACTATTTCATCAAAACACGAAAAAAACTATTACCTTTAGGTATGATTTTTAAAGCCCTGATATGAAACGACTACGACCAATTTTACTCTTGTTCGTTTGTGTGTTCTTGATCTCCTGTGATCAACGAACCGAGCTTAGCTCTGTTGATCCGGTAGATTGGAATAACCGTGCCGCAGATATTTCTCAGATAGAAAACCTAGAATCCGGTAAATCGTATTTGTCGGTTTATTCTCAGATCTACAGCCAAAGTGAACACAAAACGCACGACCTTACTGTAACCGTGAGTATGAGAAACCCAAATCCTGTGGATACGATCTATATTGAAAAAGCAGAGTATTTCGATAACCATGGAGCTTCAGTCCGTACCTACTTTGATACACCCATTTATCTAGCACCAATGGAAACTGCTGAAATCATTATTGACGAACGTGATAAAGCCGGAGGTACAGGTGCTAATTTCCTATTTAACTGGAAAGTTAAAAAAACTTCAAACAGCCCATTTTTTGAAGCCATTATGATTTCCACTTACGGGCAACAAGGCTTATCTTTCACCACTCAGGGTGTTGAATTAAAATAACGCATTATCAACCCTTTGTTTCATCATCAAAAACAACCAATTATGAGATCCCATTTTCTACTTTTTGCTACTATTTTTACAGTGTTAATTTCTTGCACACAAAATAATAGAAGTTATTTATCTGACGACATTACTGCACTTGATGTTGAAACACACATTACGTTTTTAGCGAGTGATTCTTTAAACGGACGTGAAGCAGGTTCTCCTGATGAAGCTTTAGCCGCTAACTATATCGCTGATCATTTTCGTGATTTTGGTTTAGAACCTGCCGGTGATAACGAAACCTATTTTCAGGAATTTACCATCAATACCGCGCGACTGAATAACCCACATGCTACCGATGATGCCGAAGGAGAAAAACGTCTTTCTAAAAACGTAGCTGGATTACTTCAAGGAACTGCTGATACGGATGAAGTAATTATTATTGGAGCACATTACGATCACCTAGGCTTTGGTGAATTCGGTTCTCTATACCGTGGTGAAGAACAGAAAATTCACAATGGTGCAGATGATAATGCATCAGGTACAGCTGGGGTATTGGAACTAGCTCAGTATTTTTCTAATAATCGCCCACAAAAAGATATCCTCTTTTTAGGATTTTCAGGTGAAGAAATGGGACTCTTGGGTTCTGCTCATTACGTTGAAAACCCAACTGTTGAACTTGACGACGCAATAGCTATGATCAATATGGATATGATCGGGCGCATGATTGATAAAAAGCTGATGATCTTTGGAATGGGTACTGCTGATGATTGGGAGAATATCATGAATATTGCCAACACCGATTCTCTGCAATTAAACTTAGTTAAAGATGGAACCGGAGCTAGCGATCACACCAGTTTTTACTACAAAGAAATTCCGGTTCTACATTACTTCACTGATACCCATGCTGATTACCATCGCCCATCTGATGATACCGAATATATAAATGCAGAAGGAGAAGCAATGGCTCTGCAACACCTTGCTAGAGTAATAGAATACCTGGATGACATAACACCTGACCAACTTGCTTTTAAAGAAGCTCCGGGCGAACAGCGTCAATCTATGAGCCTCGAAGGACCTACACTAGGTGTACTTCCGGATTACGGCTATGAAGGCGAAGGAATGAAAATTACAGGTGTTACCAAGGGCAGAGCTGCAGCGGAAGCCGGCGTCCAAGGTGGAGATATTATTGTAGGCATTGGCGGTGAAGATCTTGCTGATATTTACGCATACATGGGTATGTTGAATAAACTCAAAAAAGGGCAACTGACAACCATCACTGTATTAAGAGACGGCGAAAGAATGACTATGGACTTGCAGTTGTAAAATTACTCACTTGCTTCTAAGAAATTAAATTTGCTAATTCTAAATTCGTCGTTTTTAATAATAGATTTACTACATGGAAGAAGCTTCAATTCTATTTGTGTTGCTTAGTGCAATTACTGGTGCGATTATTTCTCAAATTTTCACAAAATTAAGAAATAGAACAGCAACACTGTTTTGGGAAAGGTCTTATCAGCGACTCGCAACTTCTGAGGTTGATCCACATTGGGGTAATTTAAAAGTTTTATATAATGGATACGAACAAAAACACCTTTCCTTCATTTCTATTCAGGTTTCTAACAATAGTAATAGGGATTTAGAGAATATTAAGCTAAGAATTGATTGTATTGGCAATAGTTGGATAACACTTAGCAGAGGTTATTATGCTCAGAATGGCACCCCTCTTTTTTTGACTGACGAATATTCTTCCTTATTAGAGAATCAAGTAGCTGATTCTCTTAATAGAACGATGAGCCATCGTGAATATAAAATTCCAGTTTTAAATCGAGATACATCAATTGCTTTTGATTTGTTAATCAGTTCAACTGATAATGATAAACCAATTATAGAAGCATCTTGTATCCATAAGTCAGTAAAAATGAAATTTGCTGAACCAAGACAAAAGATATTGAATGAAGACTTAGTCACTAGTTCACTTATAGGAATCTTTATAACAATATTGACTGCAACAGCTTTTATCGTTTGGGAAAACTTTCTTTCAGTAAGCACTATTGTGATTTTAATAACAATTATTTCTCTATCGGCGACTTTAATAGGAGCTATTACGATTAAAACATATAAGTTTTTGCTAAAATTGTTTTAATCCACCCTAGTGCAAGCGTCTCGCTCGTGCAGTAGATTTTATTTCCAATCTTCATAATCCAACAGGCTGATTCATACCACAAAGGGTTCGTCTTTTTCAAGAAGTACTATCAAGTAATGTATTTCAGCGATAAATTAAGTCCGTAAGATTTAATCAAAATTAGCACCAAATATCATGTTTGAAAGACTGGTTGGATTACAAGTAATCGATGAAAAATTATATCAAGAGTACCGAAAAGGGATGCTTCCGATCTTAAAAGAATATGGTGGTGGCTTTGGCTATGATTTTAAAGTATCTGATGTGCTAATTAGTGAATCGGAAAATCCCATAAACAGAGTCTTCACTATCCACTTTCCTGACGAAAATACTTCAAAGGAGTTTTTTAGTAACCACAATTACAAACAGGTCAGAGAAAAGTACTTTAATAAATCGGTTACCTCTGCTACCATTATTTCTCAATACGAGAAGTGAGAAAAGATTATTTATCTCCATAGGGAGATTACGTCAACCCAACCTAGTGCAAGCGTCTCGCTTGTGCTATAATCTATTTCTAATTCAGGGCATTACGTCGTCACATCCGTTCCTCGCAAAAGCAAACCTACACAAACTCAAAGATCTCATGATTGCTCGAATTTTAAAGTCGAAATGACTAGCTTCTTTCAATAACTAATCTTTTCTCATGACCATTTTCGGGCATTTATCTGTATTCATTTCCATAATCCTTGGCTTGGCTGTAGTACATTTACTAAGTGGCATATCCCTGATATTAGACACTAGAAAGGCATCTAAGGTGTACTGGGTGCATCTCTTGTGGACTTTCAACATGCTTTTTGCCGTGGTCTTAGTTTGGATAAGCAGCTTTACCCTTGCTCCTCTCGATGAGCTAAGCATGATACATTTTTTAAACCTCTTGGCGTATTCGATCGTAACATATTTAATGAGTGGATTGTTATTCCCTGTTCAAGGTGAAGAAGTGGTTGATTTCTATGAACATTTTACAGCGAATCGAAAGCGGTTCTTTTCGTTGGGAATCCTCTTTATTTTTGTGGATGCTACCGATGGCATCTTTGAACATTTTGAAGCAGGTATTCCTCTGGATATTGGTCAATTTGGCACACTTGGAGTTTGGTTTGTTCTTTTTGCTATCTCCATTTTTAAAGACACTAAATTTTTGAACGCATTTGTCGCTATTGTATATACCATAGGGTTAATAGGCTGGCTTGCGAGTATAATTGATACCGGAATCTTAGTTTGGTAATGTAATTTCAAACTGGCTGCAATTTAACCATTCAGCATGTTGGGAGTTTTTTAGCGAATTACCTTTCAAACTTCCGTTAGGGAATTCCGATTAGAAGCGAGACCTTTAGTTGAAGCTTATTTCTTAAATATTTCATGGAATAAGCAGAATCCAAATACCATTTTGTCCTATGAAAATATTAGTTCGCAACCTTACCAGAAGTATCACAGAGAAAGAAATTGAAGAGCTTTTCAAAAAGTATGGCACGGTAGAAAGTTGTGATCTGGTATTGGATAAAAGCACACGTAAATCTAAAGGTTTTGCCTTTGTGGAGATGCCCAAAATAGACGAAGCGAATAAGGCGATCAAACAGCTGAACGGCAAGAAATTTGTAAACCACCCGATCAGAGTAAAGGTGGCGGAATAACTCTTTCTGTATTTCTAGTCTTACACAGATCTCGAAACAATACTGAATCAAGTTCAGCGCAGGATTCAATATTATAGATGGTAGGTAACTCGATGACGAAAACTCCTCTTTAATCATCCCTTTAAAAAAGCTAGGTCATCCCGAACTTGTTTCGGGATCTTACGAAATGGCTTTAAGTTTTTTCTTGATTACCAACCTCTTAAGGTTTAATCTCGTTATGTAGCTCTGCTGCGAAACACAGCTTGGGAAGCTCTTGCTTTCATGAAGCGGAGCTTCAACTCTGCATTCCGAAGAGACGTTTGGAATGAGGAGAACTTCCAATTTTGGAGATTGCTTCGCCGCACTCGTTCCTCGCAAAACCAGCTAACTCAGCATTCAATATTCTTGCTTTTTTTCTCTATTTTTAAGTATTCATAGCAGTTCTCCTATTCCCAAAAATCTTAATACCCCGAAAAGCCTATGACCATATCTGTCTACATGTTAACTGCTGCCATCCTGCTCTTGATCAGTATCTTTTCAAGTAAGTTAGCAAGTCGATATGGTATTCCGGCCTTACTCATTTTTTTAGGCGTAGGTATGATCTTCGGTTCAGATGGATTAAACTGGGTCTATTTTGATGATTATCAACTGGCTCAATCACTTGGTATCATCGCTCTTATTTATATTCTGTTCTCCGGTGGATTAGATACCCAATGGAAAAAAGTAAAACCTATTATTCGCCCCGGCATTGCGCTTTCTACTCTTGGTGTACTTATAAGTGCGTTTGTTGTTGGAGGCTTTGCGTATTGGCTACTTGGGTTTAGTTTACTAGAAGGAGTTTTATTGGGAGCTATCGTCTCATCAACGGATGCAGCAGCCGTATTTTCTGTACTCCGATCTAACGCCATGGGATTCAAATATCGCTTGAAAGAACTCATGGAATTTGAGTCTGGCACCAACGATCCTATTGCGATCTTTTTAACTATTGGGATCATCCAATTGCTGACCCTACCGGAATTTAGTGGGTTGTCTTTACTCTTCCTCTTTTTGCGCCAGATCATTATTGGGCTAGCGGCGGGGTATTTATTTGGCAAGGTGATAACCTGGATCACAAACAGAATTAATCTTGAATATGATGGACTGTATCCTGTATTAACGATCTCATTCGTTCCTTTAATTTATGCTGTTACTGACCTCTTGGGAGGGAGTGGTTTTTTAGCCGTTTATCTTGCAGGATTAGTGCTCGGTAATTCCAATTTCATCCATCGTCGCAGTTTGATCAACTTCTTTGATGGAGTAGGCTGGCTTATGCAGATCGCCATGTTCCTTTGCCTTGGGCTTCTGGTATTCCCAAAACAAATTATGACGATCTATGTCTCAGGCTTCCTTATTGCATTAGTACTTATTCTCGTCGCCAGACCTGCGAGTGTTTTTATTTCGCTGATGTTTTCCAGATTTAATGCTCGAAGTAAATTAATGGTTTCATGGACTGGTCTGCGAGGCGCCGTCCCTATCATTATGGCTACATTCCCATTGGTTGCCGGAGTAGAAAATGCAGAAATGATCTTCAGTATTGTATTTTTTGTAGTGGTAACATCGGTAATTATTCAAGGGCCAACTATCCCATGGGTTGCGCGACGCCTAAGTGTAGACTCTCCTATTCCGCCTAAAACCAAATTCCCTATCGAGTTCGAACCTTCCATTGATACGAAAAGTGCTTTAAAAGAAATCGTGATCAATAGTAAAGATCCTGTGGTTGGTAAAACTGTAGTTGATCTGAATTTCCCGGACAAAGCGCTTATCGTAATTATAAATCGTGAAGGATCATTTATTGTTCCTAGGGGCACAACTGAAATGAGACCTAACGACAAGCTTTTAATACTCGCTGAAAAGGAACTTATGACTCAGATCAGAGAGATTCTAAAAGGAGAAAAAACTCAACACTCAAAAATTAATAACTAATTCTTATGAAAAACTTAGAAAAAAGATCCGCTATTTTTTTACGTATTAGTTCGGTGATTTTGGCCGTGTATGCAATTTCATTTCTGGTTATGCCTGAACTTTTAGGTGATCTTGTTGGATTTACGCACCATAGTCCAAACACTCTGGTAGAAATAACTGCTTTTTATGGTGGACTAGAACTAGGCTTAGCTATTTTCTTAATGTGGTCTGCCGCCGAGAGAAATAGGTTTTATTTTGCTTTAATGATGCTATTCTTTGTGTTTCTGTCAGCCGGTTTGGCTCGCCTTGTTGGAATTATACGATTTGGATTTGAAGACCCAAGTCAACCCATTGTTACAGCCTTAGAAATTGGTTGGGCTATTTTCTCACTCTGGATGGCGCGAAAGTATAAATAGTTCGCTTAGCCGTTCTATTCTGTAAGATTTAGGAAGAAATACTCAGTCCGTAAGATCCTGAAATAAATTCGGGTTGACCTAATTCTGACAAACCCCAACTTCATCATTCAACATTCATTATTGGATATTGAATCCTCCCTTAGCTTTCTGCTAGAAGCTCCATAAATCTTGCGGAAGTTTTGATCCCTCTATGAAAATCTTTTAGAGAAAACTTCTCATTTGGTGAATGAATGGCGTCGCTCGTGATTCCAAAGCCCATTAAAATCGACTCTACGCCAAGTACTCTTTTAAAATCAGCTACAATTGGAATTGAACCACCCTCTCGTGAGAAAAGTACTTCCTTTTCAAATACATCTTCAAATGCTTTAGCAGCAGCTTTTAATCCATAAAAAGAAAGATCGGTGATTGCAGGATGTCCGCCATGATGGTCAGTAACTTTCACTTTCACCGTATCAGGAGCTATGGAATTAAAGTATTCCGTGAATAACTCCGCTATTTCTTTTGGATGCTGATCCGGTACCAAACGCATGCTGATCTTCGCATTCGCTTTAGAAGGCAACACGGTTTTTGCACCCTCTTTCATATAGCCTCCCCAAATTCCATTAACATCTAACGTTGGGCGAGCAGATGCTCTTTCATGAGTGGTATATCCTTTTTCACCATGAACTGCATCGATATCTAGTGACTTTTTATACGCCTCTTCATCGAATGGCAATTCTGCTGAAGCTTTGCGATCGGCTTCGGTTAGATCAATTACTTTATCATAAAAACCCGGAATTTGAATTACGCCATTCTCATCTTTTAGCTTGGCGATCATCTCGCATAAAACATTGAGTGGGTTTTCTACTGCGCCGCCATATACGCCGGAATGCAGATCACGATTTGGACCTACTACTTCTACTTCCATATATGCTAATCCACGCAAACCATAAGTGATCGAAGGCATGTCTTCCCCAAACATAGACGTGTCGGAGATCAACACCATATCACAGCTAAGCATATCTTTATGTTCCGTTATAAATGGAACTAGATTGGGGGAACCAATTTCTTCTTCTCCTTCCAAAATAAACTTCACATTTACAGGAATTTCCTGCCCGGTTTTCACAAAAGATTCAATAGCTTTCACATGTGTATACGACTGACCTTTGTCATCACTTGCCCCACGTGCATATACATTTCCATTTTTTATGACCGGCTCAAAAGGAGGCGAATCCCACAATTCATCCGGATCTGATGGTTGTACATCATAATGTCCATACACCAAAACAGTTGGTTTATCATCATGCGGACAATGTTCTGCATATACAATAGGGTTCCCGGGAGTTTCGAATAGCTCAACCTTTTCCAGATCAAAAGATTTGAATTGACTCAACAGAAAATTAGCCGCTTCATTTATCGCATCTTTCTTGGATGAATCTGTACTCACACTTGGTATGCGGAGGAGGTCAAATAGCTCTTCTACAAATCTATCTTTGTTTTGGTCGATGTATTCTTGTGATCTACTCATGGAATTTCTCGCTTTATAAAATTTTAATGCCTTCGGCTTTTATCCAACCATACTGCCCATTCCCCAATCTGATATAATACCAGTTTTCTTGGTCAGCACTTTTTTTCCAATCAATAATTATGTCATAGCCTTCATAAGCCATGCTTACCAATTCTTTATCTTCGCCCGGTGCTGTGGATACGGTTGATTCTGCCTTTATTAAAAGAGCTTCGTCATAGCGTTGATCAACATAATCTACATAGTAGGCAAGTGCAATAATAATAACCGAAACCGTGATACAAGTTGCAATTACGTTCTTTGCTTTAGGAATCGAAATTAAATTAAACCATAGTGTAATAATTAAAAGCAAAGTGATGCACAGAAGTACATATCCAATTAAAAATAGTCCGAACGTTCCTGGATTCACTTTAAGAGCGTCTACCGCTTTATCCCATGGAAGCTTAGGAAGTTTTGCCGACTGACGACTGAATTGAGAGTTTACAAACTCTAGAGCTTGAGATGCACTTTCAGTTGTTCCGTCAAATTTCTGAGCATTTAAAAAATAGAATTTTGCCAACCCTAAAGAATCAAGCTGAACAGCAGCAATACCCATATTCAAGTACAGTGCCCCAGAAATCGTCTCTGAACTTTCAATTTCTCTATAGCTTTTTAAAGCATTTCTGTAATCTCCGCTTTCAAGTAAATCATTTGCGCCATCAAACTTAACTTGTGGCGATGGTTGAGCTACTACAGTACCGGAAACAAACATCAAAACAATCAGTACTACCACTTTTCTCACAGAACTTTCCCCAACTCTTTAATCAATTCTTTCGACTTACTGATATCTGTATTTAACCCTTCTTGTGAAATGTTTGGAGCATAAGTGATGCTTTCACATTTATCGAAAATTCTTTTCAATTCCGTGACTACAGATTCATTCGAACTTTTCTTTTTCACTTCCTCGATCAATCTATGTGCTGATATCCCCGCTTCAGGAAGATTTAGCTTATCAGCTATAAATTGAGATAAGGCTTTCTGAATTCTATGATAACCTTCTTTTATATCCGTTGATTTACCAGCCTCATTTAAAGTCTCAATTGCTTTATCTTTCGCTTTAGTTGCTCTAGCAAAACCACTGTCATTATTTAGCTTATCATAATAGTTCTTGTATCCATAAGCTCCCATAAATAACAGAAATGGAATTCCAACCATTACCCAAATCGAGTTTCTCTTAGTAAGAGCTATGCTAGAATCTGACCGCCATTGAACTAGTCCGGTAATAGGCTCAATGTCTAATCGCATATCCTCTAATTTTGTAACCGTAGCATTAGGATCAATCTCAGCTTTAAATTGAACTTCCGGAAGAGTTACATATTTAAAAGATTTCTTAGCTGGATCAAACACAGCAATGCGTTTCTCCGGAATAACATAATCTCCGCTGTTTCGTGCTATTAATATATCAGTATACGTTCTTGTTCCTGCTATCAAACGATTATCTCGAGTAATATTTGTAGTCTCTTGCGGATTATAAAGTTCGAGTGATTCCGGAAAATCATATTCGGGCTTATTCAATAGTGGCACACTTCCAGAACCTGTGATCTTTGTAATAACTTCTATACTTTCTCCGACATAAGCCGTTTTCGGAGTTACCGATCTTGTAACCTCAAAATCACCTACCGCTCCTATATATTCTGCATTGTCAACTTCAGGCAAACGTTGTACATCTATTGTTAATGGGAGCGTTTTGAGTTCTTTGTTTTCTTGTCCAAAATTAAAGCTGAAAGGATCTCTGGAAGTTCGGCGATTATTTCGAATACGAACGGTAATGTTATATGGGCTGAGTGTTAACTCACCTGCTTTAGTTGGGAAAAGAGCGTATTGCAGAAGTCGAGCTCTTTTATATCTGATTCCGTTTATAATTACAGAAGTCGATCGTGCCTGAGAAGGATTATTCAATTCTTCTTTCCAAAACCCCTCGGCTTTCCACCCCGGTACTGTGTTGTAATTCGATACCTCTACTTCACTTTTAAAGTACAAAACAATATCAGCGATTACCTGTTCCCCCACAACGGGAGTTTTGGTAGAAGCTTCCAGTCGCACATAAATATCTGGCGAGCGATCTGAATCGGCATTCTCAGCTGTTTTTGGGTCTAAAATTTTAAAAGAAAGCGGCTTAGTTGAAACGGTTTTACGATTAACACTAACCTCTATCTCAGGAATTTCATATGTACCTGGTGCTTGTGCTATAAATTGAAATCCGAATGTTTGAGTTAGGGAAGGTTTTCCATTCACATAACTGTAATTGCTTGAACTTATAGTTCGATTCGGCAAATATCGAAGCCCAGGAATTTCAGGAATTTCAGGTCGCTCAAGTGTAGTTAGTGAGTTTCCTGAAACTGAAATATCAAGTTGAACAGCCTCTCCTTCAAAAATATTCGTTTCACTAAGTATTGCTTCTGCACTAACATCCTGAGCATTCCCTTCCCAAGAAAGACCTAACGTAATCAATAAAATAAACAGGATGGCTAGCTTATTACCAATCTTTGTCATGCGTAGCACTATCTTTTAATTTCTTTTTCTTGAAATCCTTCAACAACTCTTTCTCCTTTTGAGCTAGAGCTTTTAAGATCTTCTCAGCATCTTCTTTACTAATTTCTTTAGAGTCTATTTCTTCCCCATCCTGAGGTTTAGGCTCTTCTTGTTGTTGCTGTTCTTGCTCCTGTTGCTCTTGTTCTTGCTGCTGTTCCTGTTCTTCTTGCTCCTGCTCTTCTTCGTTTTGCTCTTGGTTCTGTTGCTGCTGTTGTTGTTGCTGCTTTTGCTTATCCTTTTCTTCCTCAAGCTTTTCTCTCAGCGCATTTAGCTTAGCATCATTTGGATATTGATACAGCCCCTCATCTACAATCTGGGTAGCTTGATCCAGTTGAGAGTTTATAAATGAATTTGCACCGTTATGGAAGAAACTATCCGCATCTTGTGCTTGCACAGACATGGTGATTAAAAGCGTAAATAAAAATGTAGTAAGGTATCTCATAACTAATTATCAATCGTGCTTACAGTATTAATTCTTTCAATAAAATCATTAAAGTTCTGTACAGTTTTATCATTTTTTAACGCAGCCTGCATTAAATTAAACGCCTGCTCATATTTTTGTTCCGCCACCAACTGTTCTGCCCTTTTCTTCATAGCTTTTGCATACTCAGATGGTTCTTCTGGATTTTGTTGCTGCTGATCTTGTTGTTGCTCTTGCTCTTCCTGTTCTGCTTTTTTCGTAGCTAATTCATAGTTATGCTTTGCTTCTGCATCCAGCGGATTAAATTTTAGCGAGTTTCGAAAATGATATGCAGCAGGTTTCCAATCTTCATTTTCTGCTAACAAAGTCCCAATATTATATTGTGCCACCGCTCTATCTTGTTCTGTTTCTGCGTATTCCTGAGAATTCAAATAAGCTTCTATCGCCTCTTCTACTTTACCTTGTTTTGCTAAAGCATTTCCCAGGTTAAAATATAGTTTAGAATTTTCCGGCTCACTTTCAATGGCTAGCCTATACAATGAATCTGCCAACGCATAATTTCCTTCTTCGTAAGCTACATTTCCTTCCCGTCCATCACTTGAAACGATGAATAGAAATGCCATTAATATGTACAATAGTGATTTTATCATCTGTATTTAAAGCTCTTCTGCAACTTTTATTGTTTCTTCATCCATCAACATATTTGTAAACACATTGGTTACATCGTCATTCTCTTCAAACTTATCCATCATTTTTAGGTTTGAAAGAGCTGTTTCAGCATCAACTTTGGTTTCCGTCATCGCTTCTCTTATCAGCTCCGCAGATTCGATCTTGCTTCCACCATCTTCTAATGCTTTCCTAACGTTAAAAAGATCTTCACGTGCGGTATAAACAACGAAAAAATCATCTTCGGATTGTATATCATCTGCACCTGCTTCAATAGCTTCCATCATAAATTCTTCTTCGTCCTTATCTTCTATCGGTACTCGAATCATTCCTTTTTGCTCAAACAAAAAACTTACGGATCCTGTAGTCCCCATATTACCGCCGTGCTTAGTAAAAATATGGCGTATATCAGCAACAGAGCGAGTGTTATTATCCGTAGTAACTTCTACAAAATACGCGATACCACCCGGGCCGTATCCTTCAAAAGTAACTTCTTCATAACTAGCCGCATCATCACCCTCACCGGTCCCACGCTTAATGGCGCGTTCCATATTATCTTTAGGAAGATTAACCGCTTTGGCATTATCTATTGCGAGTGATAGTCGCGGATTTCCATTGGGATCTCCACCGCCTTCCCGCGCAGCAACTGTTAATTCCTTAATGATCTTCGTAAAGACTTTTGACCGTTTAGAATCTTCTTTGGCTTTTTTGTGGCGAATGTTCGCCCATTTAGAATGTCCCGCCATGGAATAAGTTCAATTATATTACTGATTCAAGGTGGTGAATATACATAATCCTTTAAAGCCATCGTAAATTTTTTATGAAACCAAACTGTTAAAGGTTGTGTTACCAATCTTAAAACAAAGCTATATTAGCTACCTTAAATAAAAAAGATAAGAAAGATGAATATTGGAATTGTTTGTTACCCAACCTTTGGTGGTAGCGGTGTAGTTGCAACAGAATTGGCAAAAGTGCTTGCCGGAAAAGGCCATAAAATTCACATGCTGAGTTACGCCAAACCTGCGCGCTTAGAAACACTTGACTCCAATATTTTCTATCATGAAGTAGCTATTAATGCATACCCTCTGTTTGAGTACCCTCCATATGCTTTGGCTTTAGCTTCCCAAATGGTAAACCTTATTGAGTATGAAGATCTGGACCTTCTTCATGTTCATTATGCACTTCCTCATGCAACAAGTGCGTATTTAGCCAAACAAATCATGGCAGAAAAAGGTATCAACGTTCCTGTAGTAACTACCCTGCATGGTACTGACATCACCTTAGTTGGAAGTGACCCTAGTTACAAACATGTTGTAGAATTTTCGATCAACAAAAGTGATGGAGTGACTGCTGTTTCTGATTATTTACGCCAAGAAACATTCGATCGTTTTGATATTAAAACTGAGATCAAAGTGATTCCTAATTTCATTGATCTAGAACGCTTTAAGAAATCAAATAAAAGTCATTTTAAGAAAGCAATATGCCCTGATGGGGAGAAAGTAGTTGTACACGTTTCCAATTTTAGAAAGGTAAAACGTGTTCCTGAAGTTGTTTCTGTTTTTGATCGTATTTTAAAGAGTGGAATTGACGCTAAGCTTTTACTGGTTGGAGATGGACCTGATCGCCAACGAACAGAACAACAATGTCGAGACCTTGGTATTTGTGATCATGTTCGATTTTTAGGAAAGCTTGACCAAGTAGAAGAAGTCCTTTCTATTGCTGATCTCTTTTTAATCCCATCCGGATCTGAAACATTTGGACTTGCAGCACTTGAAGCGATGAGTTGTTCCGTACCTGTTATAAGTTCGAATGTAGGGGGTTTACCTGAAGTAAATATAGAAGGAGAAACCGGATATCTATGTGTTTTGGACGATATAGACTGCATGGCCAAAAATGCCGTAGAAATTCTTTCTAATGCTGAACTTCATGACCGAATGAGTAAAAATGCCCGTAAACGAGCTGAGCTTTTTAATCAGGAATTGGTAGTAACGCAGTACGAAGATTATTACAAGGAAGTGAGTGCTAATTTGCTCAACAGCAAGTAATCCTTACAAGAATAGCATTACCCAAAAATATTCCATTTACTAATTGCTGAAGCCGTACCAATTGCAACGTACTTGCATTTTTTTAGGTTTAGTGTCACATCTTGTTCAATAGAGTTATCTATTACATAGGCCACCGCTACCGTCATGTCCTTCATTTCCGATGTTACACTTTGCCCTTTGTATTTAGCACAAAGAACAATGTAGTCGATCTCTTTACTGATTCCCTTTTCTTTATTTACCCAAAGTATGGAAGACTCCAGCTTTGTAAGCACATAATCAGATCGATCTTTACCCGGCAACTCTTTTATAGCTTCCGCACTGATAGGAAGTTGCAACTTAAGTTCTTTTGGACCTTTTTCTATTGCCGTTATTTCAATTTTAAATGGCTTCATACTTTTGAAACTTCATTTTATCTTTTATTACGTACCTATATCAAAATAAGATTTGTTTCTCTATGTATGAAGAAAATTTACATCGTGAGCTTACTTTTCATTCCTCAGTCTTTCTAGACGCATAGAGTTTGTTCTAAATTTTGGGATAAAAATTCCGAGTATATAAGTCTTTGTTATATACCACCAAAAACTTCTCTCCAATAGGTCCGGATCTATCTTATGCTCAATCTCTTTATGTGCCTTCGGAACCATACTCCAATGAAGTCCAGCCTTGTGGTGATGAATAGTATGGAGTCCATTATTAAAAAGTAAAAAGTTCAGTATTCCGGTAAAGTTTCTGGAATGATTCCATTCTGATTCTTCATTAGCGTGTACATGTTGTACATAATTAAATATCAATACACTGAATAATGATACTTGCTGTGGGATAATGACAAACAGTAAAGCTTTCTTCCAATCAAGTAATAAAAATGCACCGATCCACAGTACTAATATTACATACTGCGCAATGCAAAGACGGTACTTTTTCTTGTTCTTAACTTTGGTCTCACTCAAGTATTCGAATATCGCTTTTTGTTGGTGATACCCGCTTACTGCAGGATATGAGATAAGCGTTAAAAAATTATTTCTTTCACTTACTCTATATGTTATAGAATGATCCCCTTCTTTGTTATTCAGCTTGTGGTGGTTTTTGTTGTGTGTAGGTATCCAAGCAAACACCGGAAATCCATAAAACACAGTGAGCCACCAATCTGTAAGAATGTTCAAATTCTTTGACTTCCACATTGGAAGATGATTGTGGTTATGAGTCATCACTGAAACGGCCACCGCCATAAATAAAAACCAAATATATAGAAAAGGATTAAAACCAAGCCAAACCCATTGCGCGACAAACAAGGAGGTGGTAATTACTATGTATATTACACTCTTTATATCCGCATTATTTCTGAGCATCCGTTTATTATTAAGTTCAAATTCAGTTTTAAATATTCAGGATAATTTATCACAATATAGCTTTAATAAAAAACCTGGATAAGTCCATAATACATCCATAAAAAAAGGAGCCCATAAGCTCCTTTTTAAGTAAAAATAAATGTATTTATTACTAAACTACTTAGTAGTAATAGGTATTGCAGTTAGAGTATTTCCCCACTGTAGATTAAGATGTGCTTTTTTATCAGTTAGCGTATCAAAATAGATAGTGAATCGCTCAAAACTTGAAGCACCTTCTGTTGTTACTGCTGCAGGTACACGCAATACATCTTCCGATTCATCATACTGAGTTCCCCAGCTTAGTTTATTATTTATAATAAACGTCCAGTCATCTCCTGGTATAGTATATAAGGAATATGTTCCGGCCTTCACTGCTTTTCCACCAAACATAACATCTGTTGAAAATGTAATGGCTGTTGATTCATTAGCTCCTGTTCTCCATACTTTGTTATTTGGAGCCAGGGATGAAAGCGATCTTCCCTTTAGTCCTGGACGACCATAAGTTATAGTAACAGTGGTTGAGCCAATATCTTGACTTACAGATGCATTAGGGCTTGGGCGATCTCCTTTGCCTCGCTCCTGAGCAATGCTAAATTCTGAAGAAAGAAGAATTGCAAAAACTGCTAATGCTCCGATTTTTAATAGTGATTTCATAAAATTATTTTTTAGTGATTGATTAGTTTTCTGGGAATAAACTTTTGTCGATGCCTGGTATAATTTTCAAGGCATTTTTGTAGTACACTTTCTTTAACACATCATCAGGAAGATTCAATCCATACATTTTCCAGAATGCATGACGTTTTCGAAAATAATCGAAATACTCATCATTGCTTTCTAATACTCTAAAGTAAGTATGGAACTCACTAGGCCTGTAGGTATCTTTTCCAAACAAAAGCCTGTCCTGATATTTGATAAAAAAATCTTTAGCAAAATTAGGCTGACGACCTAATTCGGCAATAATTGCAGCTGTTTCAGTGTATACATTAGGAAATTCGTCGAGATGCCTTCCAAGTCGTTCTAGATCATTAGCCATCCAACCAAAATGGGCATTTATAAAATTTGTCTCAGGGTGTTTTCTAAATACATTCCACTGTTCAGCCATAACGACTTCCCAACTTGGATAACGAGAGGAGTCTCCACGATGCCTGTCCGGAAAGTTTTTCATCTCTATCCACCTCTCGTTCTTCTCATCAATAGGTGCCCAAAATATTGCTGGTTCACCAGTATGTATAAGAACCGGTATCCCAAGCTCCCCAGCCTTAGCCCAAACAGGATCAATTCTTGGATCATCTGTTTGTACTCGGTTACCCTTTGAGTCAAGTACATTCAGCCCTAAATTCTTAAATATCTTTATACCGTTTGCGCCATTTTTTACGTCTTTTTCGAGCTGCTCTACCGTTCGTTCAGTCCAGTCTTCATCATCTATATCACTAAAGTCGATGTTAGCAAAAACAATAAACCGGTTTTTCCCGCTTTTACGAATATTATCTGTAATTGCTTTTAGCTGTTCTCCTGAACCACCACTCAAATTTACAATCACTTTCATGTTTAAGTCATCCATCTCAGATGCCAATTTATCTAAGTCTTGAGTGGCCATTCTCCAGTGATGGCTATGAACATCAATAAAAGGAAATTTTGCACTGGTAACTTTCTCTCCCGGAATCACCAAGGTTGATGTTGGATTATATTCTTCGAATGTCATCGTGGTATCTGCCTGATTGTGTTGAGCAATACCCCCCGATAGCATAACGAGTGAAAGAAGTAAAGAAAAAATTATTTTTTTCATAGTTCAGTATAATTAAATCACTATTTACATTTCAAGTCTAAATTATAACAAGAACGTAACATTATTCCTTTAGAAAAAAGTTTTTTACAGTCATTAACCCCAAAATACTCATAGATATAATAAATAGGACTGTGGCTGCCCATATCTTGGAGCCTATAATTTCTACCGCCAATGGTTGTAATGCTAAGCTAAACTCTGCAATGGCAATAACAAAAAAACCTTGCCATAATTTATAAGGGACATCAAATGCCTTCTTTGAGTAAGAATAAATAATCAAGGCCATTACTGCATAACTTCCAAGTGTTGTATATGCCGAGGCTATCATCCCAAAACTTGGCACAAAAATAATATTACCAACCAGTGTTATACTTGCACCAATCAAAGTAATGAATGCGAGAACTTTAGTTTTATCTCCTATAAATATTCCAGCTGAAAAATTTATATACCACCCTTGAAACCAATAAGCCATTAATAGCGGGGAAACGATGTTTAATCCTAGCCAATAATCTTTTCCTATTAAAGTCGCATCCGTAAATGGTATTTGTATTTCTACAATGAAAGAAATGAATAATGAGAAAAACACAAAGATAAAAGCAGCTCCTAGATTGAAGTATCTAAATGTTTCGGAGAAAAGCTTGGGAGCATCCTCTTGATCGGATTTTAGCATAAAAAATGGCTGCCAAGCAAACTTGAATACTGTGACAAAAAGTAGCATTACCACCGCTAATTTATAACACGCTGAATAAATTCCTACAATATCCTCACCGGTATACTCTAACCCATCACTAGCTAAGCCATACAATGATGTTAAAGTTTCTGAATCCAATTTTTTTAAAAAAATACGATCTAACATCTCGTTAGTGACATAACCAATACCCGCAGGTACAAAAGGCAAACCAAATACAATCGCCTTTTTTAGGAATTCTCCGTCCCAAACTCCCTTCAACATATCGAAGGTAAGTATCCATACTATAATAGCGGTCACAATAGATGCCAGCACATTACTAATCAGTACCGCTTCAATACCTAAATTGACTTCAAGAATTAAGTACAGATTTAAACTGATGTTAATTAATACATTCAAAAACTTGAGAATCGCAAAATGAACTGGCTTTCTAGCTAGCCTAAGCTCTGCAAAAGGAACTGCTGATAGTGTGTCGAAAGCTAAAATTCCAAGCATCAATGTGAGTAGAGGAAAAGGCTCTGCCAGACCAATAATGGGATTTATAATCGGATTTAACACCCATACAATCCCTACCAATAAAATAGTCGTTCCAAAAAGACATACTTGAAGAGTTTTAAAAATGTCTTTTGCCTTCTCACGATCTTTAGCATAACGAAAGTATGTAGATTCCATTCCGTAAGTGAATACTACATTTAGAAAAGCTACTAGAACATATATAAGACTTATAATTCCATATTCATCCGTATTGAAAACACCGGTATAAAACGGAACCAATAAATAACTTATGAAGCGTGTAAAAACGCTACTAACTCCATAAATAAGAGTATCAGAAAAAAGTTCTTTAAGTTGTTTCAAGATTATTTTTTTGAAAGATGTTCGATTGCTTGAACCCCTAAAATATAACTATGCTTTCCAAAACCGGTAATAATTCCATCCATCACCTCTCCGGTTAATGATGTTTCTCTAAATTTTTCCCTCGCATGTATATTTGATATATGCACTTCAACTTTTGGGAAATGAATAGGTTCCAAGGCGTCTCTTAAGGCAACCGAAGTATGTGTATACGCCCCCAAATTTGTAACTAAACCTTCTGTTCCGTCTGATAAAGATTCTTGCAGTTTATCAATAATCTCTCCTTCAATATTACTCTGAAAGAATATGATCTCATGATCTTGAAAACTCTCAGAAATAAACTCTTCTACTTCTCTAAGAGTGCCTGTGCCATATGTGCCTGTGTCTCTGGTTCCAAGGAGATTTAAATTAGGCCCATTAATTACTAGTATTTTCATAACTCCACAGCGTTACTTATTAATGATTCAAGTTCCTTCATTCTGGACTCTGCGACTTCTATTTTACGTTTTAAACTTACAGGCTGACCTTCAAAATAAATAGGAACTAAATGAATATGTGCATGAGGTACTTCCAACCCTTCTACAATGATCCCTGTTCTTATCGTTCCTAGTGAACTATCAATAGCCTTGGCGATTTTTTTTGAAAAACTAACTAACCCATTTAAAGTTTCCTCATCTAGGTCAAAAATATAGTCTACCTCTTTTTTGGGGATTACAAGAGTATGCCCTTCCGCTATTGGGTTGATATCCAAAAATGAAAAAAAGTGATCGTTTTCAGCGATTTTGTAGCAAGGAATTTCACCTTGTATAATTTTTGAAAAAATACTAGCCATGCTTTTACTTAATCGTGTGATTGCTTATGATAGTTAAATGTAATGTACTGAACTTAGAAATGCAGTTTATGAAAATATATTCTTTAGTAATTGTTGCAACACTCGTTTTAACCTCTTCGCTTTTTGCTCAAGATGAGTATTTAAGCGGACCTGTTACTGAATCTCAAATTCGTTCGGTTACTGTCTTTGATCTCTATACAAAAAGATATGAACCCAATACTGAGATCATTGAAAAACTGAATAGGGTTGAAGATACTATTTTAATTGATGTATTTATGGGAACCTGGTGCCACGATAGTAAGAGAGAAGTACCGGCTCTGTTTAAAATTATGGAAACAATTGAGAATCCGGCTATTACTGCACAGTACACCGCTCTTGAATATAGAAGACGCGGCCCAAAAGACATCATAGAGAAAAACAATATTAAACGAACACCCACTTTCATTATTTATAAAAATGGAAAAGAGATTGGCAGAATTATTGAAGAAGTTAAAAAAAGCGTTGAGTCAGACCTTTATTCCATAATTTCGGACAACCAATAAAAAAGGTGGGATTTCCTTGATTTTAGATTGGCATAAAGGTTAAAAACCCGTATCTTTGAAGCCTTTCGCGAAAGCGATGGAAGATCCGGTAGCTCAGTTGGTAGAGCAACTGCCTTTTAAGCCGTGGGTCGAGGGTTCGAGTCCCTCCCGGATCACAAAAAGATTTTTAAAGAATCTCTCTTGACCAGCCCCTTACGATTGATCTCGGAAGGGGTTTTTTGTTTCAAAGAAGTTTTAAATCACTCATCAATTTAGAGACAATCTTATCCATGACCGCGGCATCTGTTAACAAGAACTCCCTTTCTTCTTTTGTTAATTTTTTTAGATCACCCGCTATTAATAACTCATCAGCGATTGAGTGCGCACTTTCATCAACCATTATCTCTTTCTTATACATCCCTGACTTCAACATGTTAGTTTATTCTTAATTTGGGTAACCCTCCTCATTTCCACCCTTTCCTTATCGGCAACTCTCAGAAAACTAACAGTATTTAGATCTTAATTTTACAATTTGATTTTTTTCTAAATGATTTTCTTTAAAAAAAGTGATTTAAAGTACTTACAACCCTGTTTTAAATATTAAAAAAAATTAATATTAAAATTTTTTAATAAATATAATTTACCTATAATAGTACTGGGATCAATACAAATAATCGGTGGTACAAAAAATGGCCTTACAAGAATTAGTTTTTGCTTATAAAAGCAAACCGACCTCATTGCTTAAAAATCAGATCTTAACGCATTCAATACCTTTAGTTAAAAGTATTGTTAGCAAGATAAAAAGCCCTCAAACTCCTCTATGGGACAGAGATGACTTAGTAAACATTGGAATTATTGGTCTTCTTCAAGCGCTCGAAAGTTATTCTCTTCACAAAGAAGTTCAGTTTAATACTTTTGCTTATTACAGGATTCGCGGAAGCATTATTGACTATCTACGCTCTATCGACGAATTATCAAGAACTAACCGGTCAAGATACGGCGCTGTTCAGCAAGCCATAAATGACTTACAGCAGCGATTAGGCAGAGCTCCTCATGACTTTGAAGTTGCAACGGAAATTGACCTGAATATTAAAGATTACTATAAGCTATTAACCAATGTTCAACAACGAGTGGCTTTGTCTTTAGATATGGATTTCAGTTCAGATTCTGATCATTCTTTATTAAATAGAATTGAGAATAATAACCTTGAACTTCCTGACCAAGGAATCCTTGATCACGAAAATGCTCAAGAGCTAAAAAATGCTATTCAAAAATTATCAGAGCGAGAAAGAATAATTCTAGCCTTATACTATTATGAAGAATATACGCTTAGGGAAATTGCTGAAACTTTAAGCTTAAGCGAAGCTCGTATATCTCAAATTATTGGGAAGCTATTACTCACACTTAAATCTTCTCTGCAAGAATACGCTCTTGTTTAATTGATTGTTATGAGAGGGCGAATTGTTGCTAGCCTCTTTTGACCAATCCCTTTTATTTTTAGTAATTCTTCGATACTTGAGAACCCTTTATTTTCTAGTCTATAATCAACTATTCTTGAAGCGTAAGTCTCACCAATACCTGGCAATAGTTGCAACGTAGCTTGGTTGGCTGTATTAATATTAATAGGATATACAACTTCAATCGCAGCTCCGCCATCAATCTCTTTAGCTCTTAGAACTTTAGTGCCTATTTTCGACTCATTTTTCCATATTGCTCTTTTTTCTTCTCTTGCTTCAATTTCATATTGCTTAAATGCTGCTATGGAATCTTTATGTTGCCTAAAATCATTTGAATAAGTACCAAATCCACTAGTCAACATTTCCTTATTTAAAGAAACATCCGTTCCCTCTCGGTCTAATGTTACATAAGCAAAGAAACGGTTATAAGCAGAATACGGAGCTCCTCCATCGTAATCGAATACTTTGACTCGCCTACCCTCCAACAAGTTTCTTATATACCCTGTGGCGGCTCCAGAAAAATAATACGCTGAGTCTCCACCTGCATAGATCGATGGAACATCAACTCCTAGTAATTGTACAGGATATCCAAAACCCGGAACCACTTCTATCTCAAACTCTGCTCCGTCTCTTATGGCATACACGTTATACCATTTTTCCGGATCTATATCAGGAGACGGGCCATAGCTTTTTCTTTGTGCCCTGTTCATGACTTCCTTAAAATTCTGATAATACTGATTCGCAATCTCATCTGAATAAATGATCAGAGTGTTTTCATCATTGCTTAGTTCTGCATTATTCGAAAAATTATATGATCCCGCAATTACAACAGCTTCATCATCAGGAGAATCATCATTCACATCTATCAATATCAATTTACTATGGAGCTTTCTGGTCTCTCTTGCCGGAACTATCATTCGATTTGCTAGCTGAGCCTCCGGGCTTCCCCAAATAGCACCCGTATTTCTATATCGGCTAAAAAAGCCAGGGTCGATAACTCCTTCTAATTGTATATCCGGATCGATAGAGATGTTCCACATAGCTTGACTTATGGGAATGTTAGGAGTTATAGCAAATGCTTGGAAACGGACATCAGACTGAGTTTCCGTGTTTATTATTTCTACAATTCTATCGCTCACACTAGGCTTTGATCTATCCCTGTTTATAGGTGCGAAATAAACCTCTACTTTCACTCCACCTACATCAAATACATGCTGAGAAACATCGTCTTTATCTTTATGAAATTTTGCTTGATTTGGGTTCGGTGTTTCATCATCTGAACCCCACATCTGGTTAAATTCTTCTGTATATACCTTCGCAATTTCAGCATCTTTAATCACAATGGTATTATTGGTATTGTATGCCCCCGTATAAGTTAAGTTTGTTGAACCCGTCCATACAAAATCATCATTTATATCCTCGGAAAGCATATCTATAACAGCAAACTTATTATGCATGTCTGCTCCGGCATTTACCAAATCTGAATCAATAATCTCACCATTTGGCATATACACATCCCCATCATCATCAATTGAAATTACTCCACCTAAGCGAAGTTTCTCCCAAATCTTTTCGTCTAATTCACCAGCATCTGTACGATTATGGTTATCGGTAATAAGTCGTACACGAAGTCCTCTTTCCTTTGCTCTAACTAAAGCATTAGCGATTCTCATTTCCTCTAAGTCATAAATACATAAATCTACACTGTATTTAGCTGAATCAATTAGATCTTCAAGAGTAAAAATAAGATCCCAAGAACTGTTACTTTTATTATCCCCAAACATAACAGAAGTATCGGAGGGCATATTAAAATAAGTCTTAATCCATTCTTCGTTTGCAGTGGTTTGAGAGAACACACTTCCGGAAGTAATAAAAAGTATCCCAAATAAGACGAAGCTTTTAAATTGCATAGATTACTTTTAGAATTATCATTAATAGGTAAATTAACGTATTTTCGATTATCTCATTGTAAAATTTCAAATTTCAACATATGAAAACTGCATTCTTAAATCCTATTCATTGGAAAAAATCAGTGCTTGTAATCATACTTTCAGCTTTTGTTCTGATTTGGTTTGGTTTTATTGATAGTTATAGCCTACTTACAAGGGCAGGATTAAGTAATCAAGAAGCAGATCTTAAGATGAAGATTGAGCAACTTAACGCTTCAACAGAAGTATTAAAAAATAAAATTGATCATTTAAATAAAGACGCTCAACTGCTGGAAAAAATTGCACGTGAAGAATACGGCATGAGAAAACCTGGTGAAACAGTTTATAAGATTCGTAGATCAGATTAATTACCAAGATCCATTAAATGAAAGTTGTTGCAGTAGATCTAGGTGGCACGAATATTAAAGTAGCCATTGTTCAGGAAAATCTAGGTATTATTGAACAAACTTCCATTCCCACAAACGCCCATCTCGGTAAGAGCGCTCTCTTAGATAGAATCGCACAGTTAATTAATGATATTGTAGCCAAACATTCAGTAAGTGGCATAGGTGTAGGTTTACCCGGAATGGTTAACCTGCAACAATCCATTGTTAGAAACCCACCAAACTTACCCGGATGGAATGAAGTACATGCTGCCAAGGAAATCTCAAATCGAACTAAATTACCGTGCAAAATTGAAAATGATGCAAATATAGCTGCTCTTGGTTCTCTTCATTTTGGGGTAGGTAGAAATTTTGATCACTTTATTATGATCACCTTAGGTACAGGTGTAGGCGGTGGGATTATCATCAATAAAAAATTGTATAAAGGTAACCATGGAATGGCCGGTGAACTTGGTCATGTAATTATAGATTATAAAGGGCCTTCAACAAATAGCGTTACACCAGGAACTATTGAAGCCTATTTAGGGCAACGGTTTTTAAGCAAATTAGCCATTGACCAAATAAAGAAACATCCCAACAATTCTTTGTATGAAGAATTTCACCTCAATTTTGATAAGCTGGAACCCGTTGATTTAACAAACGCAGCTAATGAAGGAAATGAACTTGCTATCGAAATTTTAAGCCATGCAGGTGAATGCTTAGGGTATGCTATTATTAATTATACACACATGTTTGACATACGGAAATATGTAGTGTGTGGGGGCGTTTCACAAGCTGGTGATTGGTTATTTAAATCCGCAAGAAGTATCATAGAACAATATATGATGCTACCTTTTCAAGAAGACTTAGAAATCATCTATGAAGATCTAGGTAATGATAGCGCTCTGCTTGGCGCTGCGGGGTTGGCATTTGAATCTTTTGCGTAATATACACTGAATGATTTTTGAGAAACTTGTATATGTGAGTATCCACTTTATTTGCGCTTGTGTGTTTATTCTACTCGCAACAGAGATCTCTATGGCTCAAACAGAATCCGATAGTACCTCTACAGAACCTCAAGTAGCCCAGAGATCGAAAGCCCCGGCAGTTAAAAAGAGTAATGTAAAAGATGCCGTTGAATTTCAGTCGAGCGACTCATTAACTATCGATTTAAGACAAGGTCGTAAAGCATTTCTGTTTGGCTCAGCTAAAGTTTCACATTCTGCCGGCGAGTTAACAGCTGGTGAAATTGAGATGGATATTGAAAAGAATCAAGTGGAGGCACATGCTGGGTCTGCGACAGATACTCTATCATATCCAGTTTTAAAAAGAGACACTGATGAAATAAAAAGCACCCGTATTCTCTTCAATTACCAAACACAGAAGGGGAAGTTTGAGGAAGCAAAAATTCAGGTTCCTGATGGGTATTTGATCGGATCAAAAGTAAAGAATGTCAATAAAGATGAAGTATTTATTGAAGATGGAATATACTCTACTTGTCCACCTGATTATTTGTATTACTACATCAAAGCCAAAAAAATGAAAGTAGTAGAGCAAGAAGAGGTCTTTTTTGCTAATGCGAGACTCTATATTCTTGATATACCCTATCCGATACTTTTTCCATTTGGGTACGTTCCTTCAAGTCTTGAACAACGCCGCTCTGGTTTACTTACTCCTACTTATGCATTTGAAGCTCAATCTTCCAGAGGTATAGGACTTCAGAACTTAGGTTGGTTCCAATATTTTAACGACTATTTAACCGGCCAAGTAAGTACAGATGTTTTTACATCAGGTACTTTTTATGCTAACTCTAACTTCCAATACAGAAAGCGTGATAAGTTCAATGGAAATGTTCAAATTGGATATTCCAGAGATCAAGGGCTAGAGAAAACCGATCCCAGCTTTACCACAACTGTACAAAAGTCTCTAAGTATAAATCATAACCAAGATTTTTCACCTTATTCTAGAATTAACGCTGGAATTAATCTCAGGACTAGAGATTTCTTTACAAGGAATTCTTATGATATTGACGACCGAGCCACTACTACTTCTACATCAAAGCTTGCTTACAATTACAGCCATCCGGAGAATGATTTTAATTTTAGTATCAATTCTCAACTCACCCAAGACTTTAATAATAACACAACCACATTAACAGGTCCCAACAGTACTTTTAGTTTAAAAACTTTAACTCCATTTAAGTCTAATGAGAGCGATGATCCTAAGTGGTATGAAAGTATAACTCTACGTTACAACAATACTTTTAACTCACGATTTCAATATAACCCTATTGACGCTGATTCTGCTGAAGTGACCTTTTTAGATGCCCTATTTGATCCTTCTCAATATCGTGAAGCAACAGGAAATAATGAGCATTATAAATTTGGATTCCAACAAACTGCCAGCGTTGGTGTTGGAAAACTGCTTTCTAGTCCATATTTAAATCTTTCGGGAAACGCTAACTTTAATGAATATTGGTATCCTACAACAACCAGACAAACCTTTAACGCAGATTCTAACCGAGTAGAAACCGAAAAAGTAAGAGGATTTGCCGCTGCTCGTGATTTTAATCTAGGGTTATCTTTCTCTACTACATTTTACGGTGTTTCTAACAAAAAACTAGGTAAATTTGAAGGCCTGAGACACACAATAACACCTAGCTTATCTTATTCTTACAGTCCGGATTTTAGCGATGAACAGTGGGGATTTTATAAAACAGTACAAACAGACACACTTGGAAACACACGGAAATATTCCATTTTTTCAGATGAAATTTTTGGCGGACCTGGTGCGGGAGAACGACAAGCTGTAACTTTTTCTTTAAGAAATGTGTTTGAAACTAAAATAGTAAGCAGAGACACTACTGGAGAAGTAAGCGAAAAAAAGCTCAAACTCATCGATAATTTATCCGCTAGCACTTCCTATAATTTTGCCGCTGATAGCTTGAATTTTAGCAATATTACTACCTCTCTATCTTCCAATGCAATAAATGGCATCAATATATCTGCACGAGCAAATTTTTCACTCTATCAAGTGGATAGCGTTGGTCGCGCATTTGATCGCTTTCTAATAGAGGATAGAGATAAGCTGGCTCAGCTTCAAAATTTTAGTATTTCTGCCAGTACTTCTTTTCGAGGAGGAAGTAATGGACCCGAAGTTTACACTCCGGTTTATAGAAAAACGTACGACCCATACAATCAATCGAGGTTTTCTCCTATTGATCCTCACTTTAATCGAGAGCCGGTAACCCCCTTAAATTCTCCTTGGAGTTTTTCTCTTAATTTCGATTATAGATGGACTTACCAATTCAATGAAAAACCCAGAAAGTCTGCTACACTTAATGCAAACAGCATCTCCTTTCGACTTACTCCAAAATGGAGATTTAACACCAGAATGGGTTATGATTTTATACAAAAAGAACTAACACCTTCTCAATTCGGACTAACCCGTAACTTAGAATGCTGGGATCTAACTTTTCAAGTTAATCCATTTGGTGAGAACCAGTACTACTTTTTCAGGCTGACATTAAATAGCGCACAAGTTCAAAGTTTATTCCAGAAATTACCAATACTCAAAAACTTAGAAAGAAGTTCTTCGCCTTCAGGCCGCGGTTACAACCGTTATTGATATTCAACCGGGTTATATTAGCCTTTTTTCTGAATATGTCTTTGTCCATAATTACAACCAAGAGCTACCATGAATCCTAATAAAGAACCTGCAACAATATCGGTAGCGAAATGTACTCCAAGCACCAATCGAGAATACATTACTAACAAAGCCCAAATAAGTACAGGAACTAAAAATCTCTTTTTTGGGTAGAAAAACGCTAATCCAAATAAAATGGCACACACTGCGGTTGTATGTCCGGAAGGAAAAGAAAAAGTGGTAACAGGGGCTAATTGTAAAATTTCGGAGCTTAAGTTAAACGGCCTTTCTCTCGAGAAAAATATTTTTAGTACAAAGCTGGATAGTGATGCAAGGGACAGAACAAACAAAATACTAAAGGAATAAAAGTACGATCTATCATCCCCTTTCTCTCTGTAAATAAGCCATCCAAATACAATCGAAAGCACAATACTAACTACAGTAGTTGATGAAGTTAAAAACAACAAGAAAGAGTCTAACTCTTCTATTCTATGTTGCTGAATAAACTTTACGATTTGAATTTCTATATCCAAAAAAGGTATTCCTTGTTACGCTTTAACTATCTTATAAGTCCTAGCTTGAAAAGCTCAAGCAATAGAAGCCAAGTACTTAACTACATATTTACCTATTACATCAAATTCAAGGTTGAGAGTATCACCTTCTTTTTTGTACTTCAGATTTGTATGCTCCCAAGTATAAGGGATGATCGCAACTGTAAATTCATTTCCCTCTTCTCTAGCCACAGTTAAACTAATTCCCTCGATTGTAACACTTCCACGCCCAACAATCATAGTTTGGTTTTCTTTTGGATACGAAACAGTAATTAACCAACCCGTCTCTTCTTTCTCTATCTTTTTTATTGTTCCAATGGTATCCACATGCCCCTGAACCAAATGACCTTCTATTCCTTTCTGTAATGTTAGAGATCTTTCTAAATTCACCAAGGACCCTTCCTTAAGTTCACCCATAGAGGTTTTTCTAAGTGTTTCTTCCACACTTTGCACGGTAAAAACCTCGTCGTTAAATGCTGTAACTGTATGGCAAGCACCATTGATAGAAATGCTTTCATCCTCATGACATGTTTCGGAGAAACTACATTCTATCTCAAATTCCATTCCTCCACCATTTAGACTTTTAGCTGATCTTACTTTTCCAACTTCTTGTATGATTCCTGTAAACATAATCCTAAAAATATCCGGTTAATAACATATCATCGCCCACTTTTTCCCAAGTTACATCTTTTAGATCTGCAATCTCATTCATTTTATTGATACCGATGTTTAACACAGAACGAGTACCTGCACCTAGTAATTTCGGAGCTATAAAAATACAAAGCTTATCGACCAACCCTTGCTTTATAAGTGACGAAGAAAGCTGTTGTCCACCTTCAACAAGTACCGACGTAATCCCCTTTTCTCCTAATAAATTAAAGGCTTCCCTAAGATCAACATGCCCATCTGTTTTAGATGTTTGAATAATCTCCCCTCTAAAGTAATTCTGTGACAGCACCTTTAGCATAGGATCCGCAGCTTCATTTGAAGCTTGTTTATTCCATGTTAAAATAATGGTTCTTTCTTCGTGTTTATCAGAAAACAGATTCAGTGATCGAGGAAGCTCAAATGGCCCATCAATCACAACTCGTTGAGGCTGTCTGCCAGCTACATGTCGTACAGTTAGGCTCGGATTATCAGCCATTGCCGTTGTTCTCCCTACCATTACTGCATCGTATTCACTTCGCCACTTATGAACTTTTTTTCGTGATTGCTTTCCTGAAATCCATTGAGAATCTCCATCTGCTGCTGCCAAAAACCCATCTACTGTTTGAGCAATTTTAAGCGTAATAAGTGGCCTACCAAAAGTTTGATGATGAATAAAAAATTCATTCAATTTTTCCGCTTCTTTTTCTAATACACCGACTTCAACTTCAATTCCGGCATTCTTGAGAATTCGAATTCCGGCTCCATTCACTTTTGGATTAGGGTCCTTCATGGCAACAACTACTTTCCCTATAGGAAGTGACGTTAATAAGTCAGCGCATGGAGGTGTTTTTCCAACATGAGAACAAGGTTCTAAGGTAACATACACTGTTGCGCCTTTTAGACTATCTTTATTTTTGACAGAGACTAATGCATTAACTTCAGCATGTGGTTTGCCAAATTCCCGATGATATCCTTCTCCAATTTTCTCTCCTTTCGAGTCAATGACCAAGCAACCAACAAGGGGATTTGGCGAAACATTTCCCTTCCCTCTTTCTGCAAGAAGTAACGCTTCCTTCATCCATTGTTGATCTGTAGTTTTTGAAATGCTCATACTGAAAGGTAAGGAGGTAAAACCGGGTTCAAAAGTATTAAACAAAAAAAGGCGAGAAGTAAACTCCTCGCCTTTTAAAATAAAATATGAATCAAGTTAGCTTTGGATCAATCGCTTACGGTTATCGACGATCTCAGCTTCGTTTCTTAATTGCTCTAACCAAATAGCTCCAAACTTCTGATTAACTTCACCTTCTAATCTAGTTCGAATCTGCATTCTTGTAGTTTCATCTAAATTATCAACGCTAGCTGTTTGTTTAGAAGTAATCTTAGCTATGTAAGCTGCACTACTACCTTCAATAACTCCTGAAGTAGCACCTTCTTCCATCTCAAAGATCGCTCCTATTACTTTTGGCTCTCTTCCTGCGCCGGTAAGCACAACTGAATTTGCAGCAATTCCCTCTGCAGTCTCTAAGTCGTTGCCTGCTGCTTCTGCAACAGCTTCAATAGTCTGGTTAGATGAAAGCAATGCTTGAGCTTTTTCTACTGCAAGTGCTTTCTTCTTTTCAAGCTTTACAAAAGTCTCTACTTGAGATTCTACTTCATCAAGTGGTCGGTAGCCTTCTTTGGTTTTCTCATCCAATCTTACCACTACAAAGTCAGTACCTAATTCAATAACTCTTGAAATATCACCTACACTTGCTCCTTCCAAGAAGGTTAACACTTGCTGGCTGTTTCCTATACCTGAAATAAACGCGTTTCCTTTGGTTGCAAAAATTGAGGTAATCTCTTTTTCAGCTCTTTCAGCTTCAGTTTCAAAATCAGTCTCTTCATCTGCAAATAACTGAAAATCTCTAGCTGCTTCATCAGCGTCTCTAACAGTTCCCGGCAACGCTTCGATCAATCTTGAAAACACTACAAACTTGATCTCGTTTCTATTTTCTTCCACATTCTTGATGATGCTAACTTGACCTGCATTTAAGAATGGCTCTGAAACTTCCCCTTCTTCGATATCTAATACAGCACTGTATTCTTCACGAACATCATCTTTGTCAATGAAAGCAGATGAATATGGTGTTGATGATTGTTGTCTATTCAAAAATAGTGAGTCGTTTTCAGCACTTGCAAAATCAGCTCTTAATTCTTCAAGCTCACCAAAAATAGTAGTGGTGTCTTCTTTTGTTGGCAGAAGGCTGAATTTTACAACACTTGCTCTATAGCTTTCTTCTCTTTTATACTGTTCTTTATTAGTGTTGTAATAATTTTTAAGATCAGAATCTGTTACTGAGATCTCATCATCACTAATTTCACCGAAAGGAAAACGAACATATGAAACATCTGCAAAAGAGTTCTGCTTGATGTATGCTTCTTCTACTTGTTCTTTTGTAACCTGAACACCGGCAGTGATGTAATTCGTCAATTTTTCTTGTCTTCTTTTCTGACGAAGCTGAAGGTCTAAACTAATTGCTTGCTGAGAAAAATCAGGATTTGTTAACACTTGATCGATACTAGCACGGTCAATAGTACCATCTGCTCTACTGAAATTTTGAACAATGATTTGGTCCGGATTATCACCATACACCATATCTAGTAATTCAGCATCAGTAACTGTTATGCCTAATTCATCCATTTTTTGGGCAATCAATCTAGAATTGATCAATTCATCCCAAACTTGTTGCTCATAAATTGCAGTAACTTCCGGAGTCATGCTATTTCCGGTTTGTTGTACGTACAAGTTATTGTAGTATTGAACTCTTTGATTGTACTCTTGGAGAGAGATATTATCTCCATTTACTTCGCCCAATTCACTTGGTCCGGCATTCATAGCACCAAAAAAGTCTACATCGGCAAGCACCCAAATCAATCCAAATGAAACAATAAGTATAATTACAATGTATTTGGTGCCGTTTCTCAACGTTTCCATTAAACCCATAGCAGGTAACCTCTAAAACAATTCTTTAAATTTTTTGATTTTGACATTGATGCAATGCATCAAAAACAGCTTGCAAATATAACGGAATAAGCAGGGAATTAAAAGTCTAAGAAGAGCTTTGTTCGTTAAAAAACTTCAACTAATCTCATATGCTTTAAGTATTTCTTAGGATCCTTCTGAATATTCTTAACTAATTCATTCAAATTGAATGATAAACTATCTAAATTAGTATATAAAGATTCATCATTTATCATCTTTCCAAACGTCCCTGTCCCGTCATTCATCTTCACTAAAATGTCATTTAGTGTAAGTGTGGTTTTATTTAACTCTTTGCTCAATTTCTCCAATTCTGAACTTGCGTTGTTCAAGTTGGTTAGCATAGAATCAATTTCTTCTTTGTTATTCCCGGTGACTTCATCCAAGTTTTGAGTGATACGGCTCATACTAACGATCATAGAATCAATGTCGTGCTTTCGCTTTGCAATTAATTGCTGCACATCTTTACCGGTTTTCTCAAAGCTTGTTAACGTATTTCTGATTGGATCTCTATTGTCCGCATAAACAGAAGAATCTAACTTTACCATTAACCCATTTAAGTGAGTTAACGATTTTGTTAATTCATCGGCTATAGTTTCTCCTTTTGTCGAAAACGTTTCAAAAATTCCACCGTCTATCTCACCAGGGATGTATTCTCCCCATTCAATCTTGTCTTCGCTCGAGCCTCTAACAATCTCAATGGTAACCGCGCCCAGAGGTCCTGGCTTCTTTAAAACAGCTTTAGATCCTTTTGGTATCATAAATTCTGTTGTAATTCCAAGAGTTACCTTTGTGCTATCCGTTTCCGGAGAGAATACCATTTCTTTTACTGAGCCAATTTTATTTCCTTTAATTTGCACAAAATTACCCGGGAGCAATCCATCTACTCGATCAAATGTTGTATATAAGAAGTTTGATTGACGGAAAATTGGTTGGTCTCTCATCACTCTAAAGCCTATCACTGCAATAATTATTGCAGCTAAAACTACAAGACCTATTTTCATCTCGTTACTTAGATTAAATTTCGAATCTTCCACTTTCTATGCCTTTATTTTATATTCGCTGGCTGTTGTAAAATCAACCAATGGGGGGTGTTCACTCTTTTTCATTTCATCAATGCTTCCAAACCAGCTTAACTTTTGAGAATCAAGGAAGGCTACCTTTTCTGCAATTGACAGTACGCTATGCATATCATGCGTAATTACTATTGATGTAAGATCGAAGCTATCAGCCATACTTACAATTAATTCATTAATTTCTTCCGATGTTTGGGGATCAAGTCCTGATGTTGGTTCGTCATACAATAAATAATCCGGTTTCAGTATAATTGCTCTGGCTAAACCAACTCTTTTTCTCATCCCTCCTGACAGTTCGGATGTTGCCTTACTTCCAGCTTCTTCAAGATTCACCATCTCCAAAGCTTCATTTACTTTTTTCTTTATCTCATCTTCTGTGTCTTTAGTAAAGTACCGCAATGGGAATGCAATATTTTCAAAAGTATTGATTGAATCGAACAAGGCTCCTCCTTGAAATAAAATACCAAAACGCTGCCTCATCAATCTTAATTCAGAATAGTTCAAATCAAAAACACAATGTCCGTCTATAATAACTTCACCTGAATCAGGGTATAACAAAGCATTTAGATGTTTCAATAATACTGATTTCCCACAGCCTGACTTTCCAATAACTGCTAATGTTTCTCCATCCTCAATTTTGAAAGAAACATCTTCCCAAATCAGGTTCTTGCCGAAGCTCTTAGTAAGATTCTTAATTTCTATCATAATTATAAAAGTATAGCCGCTAATACAAAATCAGCTAACAAAATGTAAATACAACTTAATACCGTAGCCTGAGTTGTAGCGTTCCCTACACCTTCTGCTCCGCCAAAGGCAAAATATCCTTTAAAACAAGAAATGGACGTTATCACAAACCCAAACACAAAAGATTTTAATATCCCAAAAACTACATCTTCCGGGAAAAAGAACGACCTCCCTCCCTTCATGAATTCTGCCGCAGGTAAGATGCCATCCGCTGCACCCGCAACCACACCTCCGATTATCCCTAGTGTTGAAGCAATAATGTAAAGTACTGGGAACATCAATATTCCTGCAAAAATTCGTGGCAACACTAGAAAAGCAACTGAATTAAAACCCATCGACTCAAGCGCGTCTATTTGCTCACTTACTCGCATAGTACCAAGTTCGGTAGAAATTCTAGCTCCAACTTTTCCTGCTAATACCAATCCACTTATTACTGCTGCAAGTTCTATTATTACAGACTGCGAAACGATAGATCCAACGATGTAAGCCGGGTACAGATCGGTATCTAACTGGTATGCGGTTTGAAGGGTAAGTACGGCTCCTGTAAAGACACCAACTAGCATAATAATTGGAATCGATTGATATCCAATTTTCACAAACTCATTGAAGAGATTCTCCCGGTAAGTACTAAACTCCGTTACTGAACGTAAAGCCTGATATAATAGCAATGCGTATTGCCCTAACTGTTTTAATGCTTCCATTAAATAACTAGAATTTTCTTGTTTCTAAGAACCATTTTCGGTCTTTCCATATTCAATTGATTATATTACAAAACATTTTACCTAATTGTCATTTTGAAATCGAAAGAAACTAAATCTTTACTTCTTCTAAGCATTTTTTGCTTATGGACGACTTCTGTTTTTTCTCAATCAGATGGCTCTACTATTTTTAGGTTTCTGGATGTAACACCTAATGCCAGCGCTTCTGCATTAGGTGGTAACCATACCGGGCTATATAATGGAGATTTCTCCTCCATGAATATAAATCCAGCGTACTTATTCGGTGCAGAAAGCAATCAAGTTTCAGCAACCTTTGTAAATTTACTTGCCGATTCCAAAATGGGTTTCACCAATGGAACACGGCAAATTAACAAGAATAACTATGCCGGGCTAGGTATTCGTTTCATTGGCTATGGAGATTTTAAAACAATCGATGAGAATGGCGAAGAATTAGGAGGTTTTAGTGCCATTGACTTAGCAGTAACCGGTGCCTACGCAACAAAACTTGCAAATAATTGGAGTGGTGGCGTGGCTTTAGATCTCATCCATTCATCTTATGAGCGATATAAATCAAGTGCCTTTTCTGTTTCAGGTGGTATCTATTATAAAAATATAGCTAGTCATTTTAGTTTTGGTGCAGCTGTGCGAAATTTAGGCACACAACTTTCCACTTATGCTGGAACGCGTGAACCAATGCCTTTAGATGTATCTGTGGGAATCTCAAAAAAGCCCGAAGGTTTTCCCGCAGAAATCGCCTTAACTTTTAGAAGGTTGAATGACTGGGACATGAGAACTTTAGATGAAACGGCAACACCTTCTTTTTTTGATAATGCTTTTCGGCATGTAATTCTCGGCGGGACATTTGATTTCAGTGAAAGCTTCCATATACGACTAGGTTATAATCGTTATCTTCATGAACTCAATAAGACAAAAGAAAACTTTGATTTTGCCGGTGTTGGGATGGGAATCGGCTTTAATGTAAAAAAATTGATTATAGATATTAGTAGAAACTCATACAGTGAAACGGGAGGGGTAGTTCAACTTAGTATTAAAACTGCTTTATAATTCATGAATTCCTTTCAAAAGCTTACGGAAAATCCGGGATTAAGAAACATTATTACGGCTTCTTTTATAATGCTAGTGATTTTTTCTCTTGGCTCTACAGGCTATCACTTAATTGAAGATATGACTTGGTTTGAGGGTTTATACATGACCTTTATAACTATTTCTACTATTGGTTTTACTGAGTTACATACACTTTCTAACGAAGGACGCGTCTTTACCATGCTTCTTTTTGTTACAGGAATTGGAGTAATTTCTTACATCGCATCTCAAACAACTCAACTTCTTTTTGAAGGGGATATATTTTATAAACGTGCTATGCAAAAACAACTTGAAAAAATGGACCAACACTATATTATTTGTGGCTACGGAAGAATTGGACATAGAATTGCAGAAGTTCTCAATAGCGCAGGATTACCACTAGTTGTTGTTGAAAACAGACCTTCGAGCATTGAGCAATTAAAAGAGGCTAATATACCCTTTATTGAAGGTGACGCCGAAAATGAAGCGACTCTTCTAGACGCTGGAATTAAAAAAGCGCAATCATTGATATGTACCCTTCCTAGCGATCAGGATAACGTATTTACAACCTTGTTGGCTCGTGATTTAAATCCCAACCTTTTTATTCTTGCACGAACTAACGAGAACGCCAACCGGAATCGTGTACTCCGAGCCGGAGCAGATAAGGTAATCTCACCATACGAAATTGGTGCTGATAGAATGGCAAATGTCATCCTTCGCCCACACGTGGATGAGTTTGTTGACTCCATTACAAAATACACCATGCAAGATCACACCTTTGATGAAGCTTTAATTATGGAAGGTTCTTTGCTTGACGGAAAATCTCTAGCAGAAATCAATCTTAGAACACAATATGGAGTTTTAATTATCGCCATTATCCCAAAGGGTGGAAACATACAGTTCAACCCCGATAGTTCTTCACAAATTAATGTGGGAGATTCCTTAATTTTAATCGGTGACCTAAAACAAATTGATAAGTTCCGGCAAGAAGTTTGTAATGATAAACGTCCACTAGCCGAGCGCACACGAAATTCCGAAACAATAAACTTATGATTAGATATTTAACAGCAGGTGAATCTCACGGACCGGCACTTACCGGTATAGTAGAAGGTGTGCCTGCAGGTTTACCTCTCACCGAAGATGACCTAGCCTTACATTTAGCTAGAAGGCAAAAAGGATACGGACGTGGCGGGAGAATGGCTTTTGAAAAAGATCGCGCCATTTTCAATTCTGGAGTTCGTTTTGGAAAAACAATGGGTGGACCTATTTCCATGATTATGGAAAACCGAGCATTCCAAAAGGATGCTGCTAGTTGGCCAATAGTAATGAACAAGGAAACTGAAGCTGACGGTATAGAAAAGATCACGCTTCCAAGACCTGGTCATGCTGATTTAGTAGGTGCTCAAAAATATCGTTTTGATGATATACGCCCTGTCATTGAGCGTTCCAGTGCTCGAGAAACAGCTATGCGTGTAGCTTGTTGCGGAATTGCTCGCCAATTTTTAAAGCATTTTGGAATCGAAATTGGAGGACATGTAGTACAGATCGGTAAAGTAGGCTATGAAGATTGGGATTCTGTCAGAGATATAGCCGACCCTCTTTATACAAATGGAGCAGAAAATGTTTATAAAACCGCTGACGAATCTGATGTCCGTTGTTTAGATAATGATCTCTCAGAGCAGATGAGAGAAGAAATTAAGATACAAAGAAAAGCAGGTTCTTCGCTCGGTGGTATATATGAGATTATAGTAACCGGAGTTCCTGTTGGACTTGGTAGTTTTACCCACTGGGATCAAAAATTGGATGGTAAAATAGCTCAAGCGATTCTTGGTACTCAAGCTATGAAAGGGGTTGAAATCGGGCTCGGTTTTGAAGCGGCTAAGCGCGATGGCCAAAATGTACATGACCCAATAACTCACAATGGCACTGACTTTCAACGCCAAACCAATCATTCTGGTGGAATTGAAGGTGGAATGAGTACAGGTATGCCTATTATTATTAGAGGGGCAATGAAACCTATCCCAACTATGTTAAACCCATTGAGTACTGTTGATATGCACACACTTGAAGAGACAGAAACTCGTTATGAACGCTCTGATGTTTGTGCACTTCCACGAGCAGTTGTTGTAGCAGAGAGTGTAATAGCTCCGGTTATCGCGAATGCTTTTCTTGAGAAATTTGGAGGCGACTCCATCGCAGAGATCGAAGAAAGGTTTAAAAATTCCTGATTTGAATTCAAAAATTTCGACATTGGCGCAGCAAGTAAAAAAGAACCCCGATGATTCTTTTTCTAAGTTTGCGCTAGCTTTAGAATTGCTTAAAGTAAACCAACAAGAAAAAGCACTTTCGCTATTTAAGAACATACAACTAGCAGACCCTGACTACGTTGGAGTATATTACCATTTGGGAAAGCTTTATGAAGAATTAGGGAAGAACAATTTAGCCTTATCATGCTATAAAGATGGTATCGTCGTTACAAATAGATTAAAGAGTCTTCATGCAAAATCAGAACTGCAAGGCGCTTTAATTAATTTAGAAATGGAATTAGAAGACAATTTATGAGAATTGATATGCATAAAATCTTAAGAGCAACTTTACTAATTATCACTTTTGCTGCATTTGCTAGTACAGTCAAAGCTCAAGAACAAAAAACTTATACCGTTAAACAAGGTGATACATTCTATAGTATCTCTAAGACATTGGATGTTACCGTTGCTGAACTGAAGCAGTGGAATGAAATAACGGGAAATGAACTAACTATCAGCCAAGAGTTGATCTATTTTGTTCAAACTTCAACTCCAGAGTTGCCCGAAACTACCATCCCTGAAGACACTACATCTTTAATCACTACCTCATCAGTTACACCAAACACTTATTATATCGTTAAAAGCGGTGACAGCTTGTACAAGATCGCCAGAGAAAACGATATGACTGTTCAGCAACTTAGAGATTTGAACAACTTAAGCAGTGACAACCTACGAATTGGGCAACAACTAGCGGTAAAGTCTGTAAGTGTTGCACCGGTTGTTTCTGAGTTTTCTGATGAATCATCTCCACAAGGAACGTTTGCACTGTACACACTATCAAGTTCTGATAATTTGAACAGTGTTTTAGAAAAATTTCAGATGACAGAAGCAGAGCTTAAAGCGTTAAATCCTCAAATAAATATTAGTGATTTAAAATTTTCGAAGAATATCACAGTACTACTACCTCCTTCCAGAACATTTGAAAACCCATATCTTGAAAAAGCCAACCTTCAAGATCTTGGCTCTGTTTCTGTGATGGTATATTCAGATTCTGAAAAAGGAGTTTCTACAACGAATGGAGAACTTTACAATCCGGATAATTTAACAGCCGCGCATTCAAATATTTCTATCGGGTCAGTTATTTTTGTAGAAAATCCAGAAAACGGGAAAGGAATTTATGTTCGGATTAATGATCGAATAACTAATTCGGGATTGAAACTTTCTCACACTGCTTTTCGAATACTTGGACTGATTCCTAATCAACCACAATCAGTATCTATTTATACCGATAGTTAATGGAAAACAGCGTTAAATCATATTTTTCAGATACAAAAAATCTACTCTATAGTTTTCTAGTTAGTCTTCCCCTTTTTCTTGCGTATGAGTTGCTTATCCTTATTTCACAACCTGATGCTTCTCAAATTGTTCGTATCAGTGTCGACTCATGGTTTAAATCTATTTTTTCTTTACTCGGAGTAAACGCTGTTTCAATAACACTGTTAGTAGTTGCTCTATTTGGTATCTTTATTCTCTATAAAGAACGAGAACAACTTAAAAGATTGCAGTTCAAATTCTTTCCGCTGATGATTGCTGAATCAATCATATATGCCGCTTTGGTTACGTTGGTTGCAACTTTTTTTATCTCAAGCATTTTTGCTATTTCAGCGAGTGACCCCATTTCATCACTTACAGGTTTGCAGAAATTTGCATTGTCTCTTGGTGCTGGTTTGTATGAAGAGCTTTTTTTCAGAGTTATTCTAGTGTCACTACTAATCATTGTATTTAAGCGTGTTTTCAACAATAAAAATTGGGCGGCTATGACTGCCGCAATTGTCTTATCCGCATTATTATTTAGTTTAGTTCATTATGTAGGATCTATGGGTGATGCTTTCACGCTCTCTTCATTTTTATACCGATTTATCTTCGGACTATTACTAAATGGAATTTATGTTTGGCGAGGTTTTGGAGTAGCAGCCTGGACTCATGCTCTCTATGACTTGATGGTGCTTTTTATTCTATAAGAAATTACCTAACTCATCAATAGCATTTATCTATTTATTTCTTAAATATGGCTTTGCTACATTAAGAATTCAATAAAAAAGAAACCATTGTAAGTTTCTTGTATATAAGTGTTTAGTAAACTACATTGATTTACGAGAAGGATATCTAATGAGAGACAACAGCAAAAAGCAGCTAGAATTTAATAGGGAGATTATCCCTCACCTAGATGTGATGTATAATTTTGCTCTCCGATTAACTACGGATCCTAGTGATGCAGAAGATCTCGTTCAAGATACCATCGTAAAAGCCTTCCGATTTTTCAGCAGTTTCGAGAATGGAACCAATGCCAAAGCATGGTTATTTAGGATTCTTAAAAACTCATTCATCAACAATTATCGAAAGACTTCTAAAAGACCACAACAAGTCGATTACGACGAAGTTTCCTCTTACTATGAATCTGTACGAGCTGAACGCACAGAAACTACTGATCTTGAAAACCTGATGTTTAGAGAGCTCATGGATGATGAAATGTCCATTGCGTTAAAACAGCTCCCGGAAGATTTCAGAACAGTGGTCTTGCTTTGTGATGTGGAAGGATACACTTATGAAGAAATCGCAAATATGCTTGATGTACCTATTGGGACCATTCGCTCTAGGTTACACCGTGGAAGAAACCTTCTTAAAACTGAATTAATCGATTACGCCAAAAAAAGAGGTTATACCGGCGACTGATCTATAATTGGGCTTAATTTTTCAGTTTTTTCTTTTAGTCCTAACGTAACTCGCATCGTAGTACCTTCATTAAGCTCTGATCGTAAAACGTAAACTGAACCTTTGTGGTAGTCTTCCACAATTCTTCGAGTGAGGCTAAGACCTAATCCCCACCCTCTCTTTTTAGTACTGAATCCTGGTCGGAATACATTTCGAACATATTTGATGTCAATACCTGAGCCTGAATCTTCTATATCTATCAATATCTCATTCCCTTCGATTATTGAAGATACTTTTATAAAGGAATCTTTTTGGGATGAAGGAAGTGAGTCCATAGCATTTTTAACCAAATTTTCGATCGCCCATTGAAACAGGTCCGGGTTTATCATAACTAAACCTTTTGCTTCCAATGCCCTTTGTACTTTTACAGCCTTACCAAGTCTGGGTAGTCTTCGCTCCATATACGCCATAACTTGTTCTAAAATCGGCTCAATATCCATAAGCTTTAACTCTGGTTCGGAACCAATTTTACCAAACCTTTCGGCCACACCTGCGAGCCTTTGAACATCTTTCTCTATTTCATTGGTAATATTTGTTGCTGTCTCGTCATATCTATATTCGTCTTTCATTAACTGAATCCATCCGTACAAACTTGAGATGGGAGTACCAAGCTGATGAGCAGCTTCTTTTGCCATCCCAACCCAAAGATTGGATTGTTCCGATCTGGTAATACTTTTGTACGATGTGTAACCAATGCCTAAAAGTAGTGCCAATAATAAGATCTGAATAAACGGGAAATAGCGAAGTAACTGCACAGTTGGACTCTCACCATAGTACACAAATTGTTCGATCTGTTTTTTCTCATCACCAATAACAATTTTAACGGCCGGGTTTAAACTTCTGTATTCACGTATTAACCGTTCCTTTTCTCTTTCAGTTGAAAGTCTTGTTGAATCAACATTTTTTGAAGCAGTAATAAAATTTCCTTCTCCCACTACAATCGTTGGCACTTCAAATCGCTCCGGACTCAGTATGATCTCCTCCGTTACAAAGTCTAATGAGCTTTTCGCATTTTCTGCTTCGTAAATCAGATCTATTAAGCTGTCAGGAACACTGGGATATTGTTTTAACGAGCGCGCGACATTGAGTAATTTCGTGTTTGCCTGTTCATAAACCGGTGCACTATTAAACTCAATACCTTTTGCCCATAGTTCTACGCTTGAACGTTCTTGTTCTAAGATCTTGCTTACTAGATATTGGTTATAAATAACAGAACCAGCTCCTAAAAAAATGAGTAGGAGAACAAGTACAATTTTAATTCTGTTAGATGGTACAAAGAGTTTCATAGATAGAATCTAGTTCTTCATCTAATGTATGAATCTTTATGAAATGAAAAAGCCCCTAAAAAAGGGGCTTTAATTAAGCAGAAGCTTTTTGTTTTTCGTAAACAGGTGGAGCTTTCTTTGTGATTGTCTCTGCTGTAATCACACACCTGGAAATATCTTTCATAGATGGCAATGTAAACATGATGTCAAGCATTGCTTCTTCCATAATAGAGCGCAATCCTCTAGCTCCTGTTTTGCGAGCTTTTGCTCTTTTCACAATTGCCTTCAGTGCTTCATCCTCAAATTCCAAATCTACATCTTCCATTTTAAACAGCTTCTTATACTGTTTACAAAGTGCATTTTTAGGGTTTTGAAGAATATCCAATAATGCTTCATCAGAAAGTTCATGCAACCCACAGATCATTGGTAATCGACCAATCAATTCAGGAATTAATCCAAAACTCTGAAGATCTTCCGGTTCTACATGAGTAAAAATATCCGGCTGGTTCTTATCAAATTTGATACTATCCGCGTTGTGAAAACCTAAAGAACCTGTTGACATACGACGTGAAATAATATCCTCAAGTCCTGCAAAAGCACCACCACAGATAAATAAGATATTCGACGTATCTAATTGAATAAAGCTTTGCTCAGGATGCTTTCTTCCACCTTTTGGTGGAATGTTTGCAACTGTTCCTTCCAAAATTTTCAATAGTGCTTGCTGTACACCTTCACCACTTACATCTCGAGTTATTGAAGGATTATCACTTTTACGCGCTACTTTATCAACTTCATCAATGTAAACAATTCCTTGTTTAGCACGGTCTACATCATAATCCGCTGCTTGTAACAAGTTGCTTAAAATGCTTTCAACATCCTCTCCCACATAGCCTGCTTCTGTTAACACAGTAGCATCAGCAATAGTAAATGGGACATCTATAATTTTTGCTAGTGTTCGTGCGAGTAGCGTTTTACCACTTCCCGTTGGACCCAGTAAGACGATATTACTTTTCTCGATCTGAGTGTCGTCAATCTCTGTATTATTATGATTAATACGCTTGTAATGATTATAAACCGCAACAGAAAGAGTCTTCTTTGCTTGCTCTTGACCTATCACATATTCATCAAGCTTAGTTTTAACCTCTACCGGCTTTAAAAGAGGCTTTTTCGGCTTATCTCTTCTTTGGGCTAAAGAGGCTAAGTCACTTTTAATAATACTTGATGCGTCTTCTACACAGCGATCACATACATAAACCCCAGGACCAGCAACCATGCTGTTCACTTCTAAGCTAGATCGTCCGCAGAATGAACAATTTACAATATCGTTGTTTTCTTTTTTATCGCTCATAGCGTGTAAATCTAATTAATAAAATGTTATTTCGCAGCTTTTGCTCTCGCAACAACATTATCGACCAAGCCATATTTCTTAGCTTCGTCTGCAGTCATCCAATTATTTCTGTCCGAATCATTCATAATATCATCAAGCGTTTTACCACTGTGATCTGCAATAATTTGGCTTAATTCCTTCTTAACACGAAGAATTTCTCTGGCTTCGATCTCGATATCACTCGCTTGACCCTGGACACCTCCTAGCGGTTGGTGGATCATTACTCTTGCGTGAGGTAAGCAGCTTCTTTTGCCTTCTGCTCCGGCTGTTAGAAGAACAGCTCCCATACTTGCAGCCATACCCATACATGTTGTAGCTACATCACATTTAATATGCTGCATGGTATCATATATCGCCAAACCGGCAGATACAGATCCACCCGGGCTGTTGATATAGAAATTGATATCTTTTTCCGGATCCTCAGACTCTAAAAACAATAGCTGAGCTACCAGTGAACTTGCCACAGCATCGTTTACACCACTTCCTAAAATGATGATACGATCTTTAAGCAAGCGAGAGTAAATATCGTATGCTCTTTCTCCACGGCTTGTAGTTTCAACAACCATGGGTACAAGGTTGCTCTCTATTGGTTCAATTGAACTGTTTTTCGGTTGTGATGACAGTGAATTATAAAACATAGCCGTTAAATAAATTTATTTTTTAGATTTCTTCTCCTGCATTTTACGGTACTTTTCTTTGTCCAGTTCCGCAATTTTGACTTCATCTTCCAACTTAACAAATACTTTGTTCTCACGAATGCTACTTCTCAATTGCTCAAGCAAGTTTGGATTCTGTGCATAGTATTGTTTTAGTTGATCTGGAGAAGCACCATAACGAGCTGCTTCAACAGAAATGAACTCGTCGATATCTTCGGGTTTTATTTCGATATCTTCAAATGTTTCTTGCAATTTTTGGCTAATAAAATACCATTGCCCTTCTTGCAAGCCACGCTCTCTCATTTCTTCTTTATAAACAACTTCATCAAAGTTTTCCGGAAGAGAACCACCTTGCTGTTGTTTTTGCTGCTCTACATAAGAGTTAAGCACTTGCTCTAAAAATACTTCCGGCACATCCACATCATGAGCGTCAACCAAAGCTTCAACTACTTCATTTTTGAATAAGTCTGCTGATGTTTGATCGTAGTACTTCTGCATCTGGCTCTTGATGAAACTTTTGAATTCATCTTCTGTCTTAGCTTCGCCATTGCTGTTTTTAGAAATAAACTCTTCGTTCATTTCCGCTTTGTTTAGCTTCTGCACTTTTTTAATAGTAACTCTGAAGCGATCTTTTTCATCACCGTCTCCAAGTTCCATATCAACTACGTCACCGGTAGTTTTACCTTTCAATGATTTTAAGAAATCTTTTGCACCTTCTTGACGAAGATCGATCACTTGATCAACATCTTCTTCACCTTCAACGGGATTCCCGTCTTTATCCAGAGATATTACATCAACTATTAGTTTAGAATCTTTAGTTGCTTTGCCATCTACATCTTCCCAGTTGCCTTCACGCTCAAGGGTTCTTTCAATTTCTTCAGTAACTTCTTCATCTGTTACATCATGAACCATCTTGTTCACTTTGATCTTACTTAGATCCTTAAGGTCTACTTCCGGAGCTGTTCCTATTTTAAAGATCACTTCCAACTCATCGTTTTCCCAAGTCATATCAACCATTTCGGTTTCACCAACTGGTTTATACTCTGGAACTACGTCTTTCTCAAATACTTGCTGTACGTACTTGTTGATCTCTTCGTATTCGATTTCTGTCCCAAATCTCTTCTTGATCATTCCCATTGGAACTTTCCCCGGTCTAAAGCCCGGCAGAGCAATTTGCCCTTTATATTTTTTGTACGCTTTATCGAAAGTTTCTTGTAAGTCTTCTCGTTTTGCTGTTAGGGTAAGTTCTTTATCAACTTTTGTTAATTCTTTAACAGAAATGTTCACTTTTGCTCCGCTTTTTTATGTGCAATTCAGCTGTTATATACAGGTATTTTTTAGATAGGAAAGTACGAAAGGGGGGACTCGAACCCCCACGCCGGTTAAGGCACTAGATCCTAAATCTAGCGTGTCTACCAATTCCACCACTTTCGCATAATTTAGAGCTTGCAAAGATAGTGGTTATACCTAAGAAATTCCAATTTTTGATGACTAAATTTATACCTTTTTTTATCAGCGGATGCATCTTACTATTAATCACCATATTCAATTATCGTTATAAAATCTATATCACTTTTTCTATCCTTCCGAACACCATATATAACCTTCCCAATAACACCATGCATAAAGAAATCAGAAGGGATTTCAATTTTATATATATCTTTTTCTTTTCTGGAAAGTATTAATAGTTCTTTAGCAACATTATCATAGTTACTTAGCAATACAATTATATCATCTTCATTTACCCCAAAATTAATAAAGTATGGCAGTTGCTTTCTTTCAAGCAAATTCTTCTCAAAATTAGAATTGAAGCTTATCATTTCCGGATAGTGCTTCCGGTAAAAAGAAATTGCATCTTGGTTCAGGTTTTCCAAAGCTGGCACAGCGCTAAAAGAATTCACTTTTTTAGTGTTGTTATTAAGATTATAAAAAGTAAAATCCAGATTTTCTGAGTTAGAGATAATGAAAGTTGAGTCCTGAAATCCCCACCTAGTATTAAAACCTAAAGGATTTTCGACCATAAAAGTCTTTCCTGCTAAATCCATTTCAATTTCTTCATCCCCGGCATAACTCATCAGTGAATCTGCAATATTGAAATTCTCGTCTAATGAGAATAATCTTAAATTCTGCTCTGTGCTTACATTAAAAATGTTCGTATTCAACTCAAAAAGCCCATAAAAATTTTTATTGAACTTATATAAATCTGCCAGGTTATAACCTTTTTGATGTGCTTGGAATGTTGATATTTCTAATGGTTTTAAGGAATCATCAAGTATTTCAAAAAAAGTAACTCGACTTAGTTTTCCATCATAAACTTGTACAATATTTGTCGATTTATATAGCTTAAAACTATTTATACCAAGAAACTCATAAGGGCCTCGTCCCTCTCCACCTTTGGAATCGAGTAATTCACCATTTTCATCGAGCAGGTGAATAGACCATGTCGAGAAATCAGCAATTAAGATTTTTTTATCAGGGCTTACAACTATTCTATTTACAGAAGAGATATCTGCTTCTTCATTATTTATCTGAGTCAGGCTAAACTTTTTTGTAGGTAAGTTATTTACAAACTGCTCAAATTTACTGTTTTTAATTTGGTCACTTTTATTGCAACTAACTGCTAAAAATATATAAGCTAAACATAGTAATGTTATTCGCTTGAACTGAGAAGAAAAATCATTTTTAATCATGAATTACCTAACCCCTAATATCTAAGTTTATCTAATTTCTTATGAGCACTTAAATATGGTCTATAAAACTTATATCCATGTATTTTACTAAACTGTATAACAAATTAGATAATTATTCACCATCTATATACCTGATGGTATTTCTTCCAATCTCATCATCTCTATATATTCCGTATATAACTCCTCCCTCTATATCTTGTATATCAAAAATATTTAGGCTGGAAATTCTTTTAACCTCGTTTGTCTTCAAATCTATCACTAATATTTCTTGCTTTTGTAAACCATAATTAAATACAACTAAATACAACTTGCTGCCTTCAGCTTTAAAATCATAATAAGCAGGTATAAACTCACGGGTTTTTAAATTATGGAGTATCTCTTGATCCTCATTTAAATAATCAAACTCCGCTAAAAAATAATTTACAATCGAACTCTCATTTTTGATTCTTTTTAAAGAATCAAATTGCTGTGTTTCGCTATAAAAATCATCTAAGTTATAGGTAATTATTTCACTGGTTTGAGAATCTGATATATATAATAATGAATCTTCAAAAACCCAATGAATCGAATATCCAAGTGGATTTTCCATAAATCTTTTATTTCTTAACTCTATTAATTCATTACCCTCAAAATCAAACAACTTCTTACTTGCTTCCAAGCTGTCATTTAACAAATACACCATAACATTTCTAAAGTCGGAATTCCCACTGTTATCGTACTTTTTGAAAACTCCAAAATTTTGTTGTTTGTACACATATAAATCCTGCAAATAAAGATTCTCTTTAAAATCAGGCAGTTTTGTTACTCTTAATAAATTTATTTTATCGGCGCTGAACTCAAAGTAAGAAACTCGTTGCAATCCCTTATCGAATACTTGAATAGTATTGGACTGCTCGTATAATCTAATGGTATTGATAAGAGCAAATTCCCCCGGCCCTCTCCCTTTTCCTCCAATGGAATCTAAAACAAATCCCTCCTTATCAATCATGAAAATCTTCCATTTCTCATCATCTACATAAACAATATTACCGTTACTAGTTACTCTTAGCCGAAATATGGAATTCTCTATATAATCAAGGTTCTCAATTTCACCAAAATTACTACCAACGGCTTGTATGCCTTGAGTTTTATTAGAGGAATTTTTTCCTTTTTTAGGATTATCTGTACAACCAATGCACAAAAAAAGTAAAGTCATTACCCATATATATACGTAGAAAAAACCAAACTTAGGAAGCTTGGTTTTTCTATTACTTTTCGTATTATTCATTTTTATTGAAGTTCGGTTCCAGTACACAAGTAATAATTTGTGCTACAACCTTGATAATATGCCCTCCATTCCACACCATCTTCGCCAAACGCATGATCGTATGGCTGATTGTCCCAACAATACCAAAATATATCTTCACATACACCTACACTAGCAGTAAGTATAATTGCAAAAAACATGGTCATAAATACTGATAAAAATGTTATTCTCTTTTTCATGATTGATAAAATTTTATAATTAATCTATTCTGCATATATAAAACAGGCCGTTCTGGAATTTTTGCATGCCTTTTCATATGCGATACTTTTTTTAGCGCCAAACCAACCAGAATGGGGGTTAGAATCTATACAACGCTCATATATAGTATCACAAATTTCTTTCATCTCTGCCGTAACATCAATTGAACTAAAGCCAATAAAAAATATGATTATGAATACTTTTTTCATGTCAAATACTATTTAGTTAATGTTTTATTTAGTGTTCAAAGCAAATAAAAATAAAAAGATCAGAGCTCCAAGATTTTTTACTAGTCTTTTTTACTACTCTTTTTTCCGTTCATCAGGAGTTCTCTTAAAGAAACCCCACCTCTCGGTATGAAAATCTTGATGTATTGAATAATCTGGCTGTTATAACCAGAGAATAAAAAATTTGGGTTTTAATGAATCAATAATGAAATTCAATCACCATGCACAAAAACCTTCGATTAGTATATATCACCACCCAATCAAGCGAGCAGGCTAAAGAAATAGGTCGTAAGATTATTGAGCAAAATTTAGCTGCTTGCGTAAATATAATTCCTGGAATGACCTCCTTCTATCGTTGGAAAGGAAAGATAGAAAGTGATGAAGAAGCAATACTGCTTGTTAAAACACATACATCAAAAACAAAGAGCTTAACCGAATTCGTGAAGGAAACACACTCCTACGACTGTCCGTGCATAATCAGTTTAACTTTAGCTGAAGGCGAAGGAAATGAAGAATACCTTAATTGGCTTATCAGCGAATCGAAATAAGTGTAATGATTAAAACAGAACGAATATCGGAGCATATTCTGTGGGCTACTATTGACCGCCCCAAAGCACGTAATGCTATCAACTTTCAGACTATTGATGATCTGGAATCAATTGTAACTGAGTTAGAACAACCAAACTCACAAATCAGAGTTTTTGTTTTATCCGGATCAGGTTCACAAAGTTTTGTGGCAGGAGGAGACCTGAAGGAATTCCATTCTATTACAAAAAAGGATGAAGCGGTTAAAATGTCGCAGCGAATGCAGAGCCTACTTAATAGAATAGAAGTGTTGTCCTGCTGGACCATCGCTTTTGTAAATGGCGATGCTTATGGTGGAGGAATAGAGATTATGTCGGCATTTGATTTTATTCTTTCTGCGCCGCACTCCAAATTTGGGTTTACACAAGGTCGCTTTTATTTAACTCCGGGTTGGGGTGGTCTTACAAGACTCATAGAAAAAGTAGGCCGCTCAAAAGCATTAGAATGGCAAGGCAAAGCTGAGGTGAAATCTGCTGAAGAATTACTGAATCACAAGTTCATAAATGCTATTCTCTCTTATAATGAAGTACTAGATTGGGCTGAACCTCTCACAAAAAACGGACGAGGTTTTATCCATACGTTAAAGAGAAATTGCGGGGTATCTGACCCAGATCGATATAAAAGAATGGAAAGTGAAATTGAACCTTTTGCTAAGCTATGGGTGGATGAAAAGCATACATCCAGAGTAGAAAAATTTATACAGAAAAAAACAAAATAGTAAAAACCCAACACTACATAGTCTTGTACAAGCGCCAAAGCATTGTACTACAGCGAATCACCAATTTTGAAAGCACTGCATATTCTTTGGTTGAAAATACTTTACTCCGCTTCATTAGCATATAACCAAAAATCGGAGCTTTGTCCGGAATCTTCATGTTATTATTAATAAGATCTGATTCAGTAACAGCAAACATAGGTACGCCTATCTCAGCTGAAAACCCCTCCTCACGAGAACTCTCAATAAAAACACCCTGCTTACTATTGTAAATATTATTAGTAAAGTATGGCTTCCTGTTCTTGATCATCCGTCTGAATACTAACTCTGTATAGAGATCTTCTGGATTATAATCAGCCGGAATTTTAGCCCCAACCGTTACAAGAAGATTTGGTTTCTCTTTTGATAACTTCCAAAAAGAAAGATGTTCTAGCTCAAATAGCTTGGCTAACTGTCTACAAAACTCCTGTGATACATTTAGAAAGTCCATGGTCTCCATCCGCACCATCATGTCCTGAACCAAAGCTTTTTGACTTGCCGCTAGTTTTTTAGATAGATCAGGAACTACAAAATTGGTTACAAGTTTCATCTCAATCCGCTTTAACACTCCTGTAGGATTTGAATGAAATTCTTCCTTCTTAATAAAGTCTTTAGCTCCAAGATCCATCGCCTTTTGCTCCTTTTCTATTGTAGGAAGGCTAGTCATCATTAAAATTGGAATGTTATTTTTATCGGTGTCATTCTTTATCGCTTCTAAGAATTCTAAACCCGTCATTCCCGGCATATGAATGTCAGTGAGTATAAGGTCGATCTTTTTTTCAGAAAGAACATTAATGGCTTGCTGAGGCTCTTGCGCATGAATCAAATCATAATTCTTGCCAATTAGGTTTTTCACAATGATGTGTGAAGCTTTCTCATCATCAATTACTAAAATAGTATGTTTTTTGTCTTCTGAGCTCATTTCCCTTTTACTCTTTTACGAAGGTTCATTGATGCTTGATACTGGTTTTTACCTCTTGCTAATGTTATCGACATTTTCTCACCTTCCTCAAATTCACGCATCAAAGCCCACGCATGCATTTCACTACTTACTCTCTCATCCCCAATTTTTGTAATTATATCACCGGGCATAATACCAGACTCGTAAGCAGGACCATTTTTATTCACACTAGTTACAAATAATCCATGAATTGATGGAACTCCATACTGATACACGATTTGTGTTGTCATTCTAGTGAATTCCATACCAGGATCAAAGTCTAAGGCCACCTCACCTGATTCTTCAAGCTGTTTAATAATTTTTTTAACTCGATTCGCAGGTATTGCAAAACCTAAACCAACAAAACCGTTACTTGTTCCGCCTGTAAATATAAAAGTATTTACCCCTATTACTTCTCCATTACTATTCACTAGCGGTCCACCTGAGTTACCTCGATTAATTGCGGCGTCGGTTTGTATCATATCAATATATACGCGTGGGTCGTTCGGGTCGGGACGAAAATCTCTTTTTGTAGCACTGATCACCCCAACGGTTACTGATGCTTGACCATCATCAAATAACCCAAAAGGATTACCCATTGCAATTGCCCATTCCCCAACCATCGCTGTTTCAGAGTCACTAAATTTTAATACAGGTAGTCTTCCTTTTGGCTCTTTAATTTTGAGTAATGCTAAGTCAGCTAGTTCATCTGAGCCCAATAACTCTGCCTCATATTCGTCTCCATTTGATAGTGCCACCATAATTTTTCGTGCGCTTTTACTTGCCACATGCTCATTAGTAACAATTAAACCATCACTGCTTATAATAAATCCCGAACCTATACTTTTTACCTCTCGTTCCGCAGGCATTTGAAAAAACCTAGAAAAGAACGGGTCCATCACACGGTTATATCCTCTTTCAACTTCGGTAACTGTAATACTCACTATGGCCGGACTCGCTTTTTCTACCGCTCGAGTAATGGCGTTACTTCGGCTTTCTGATATACTTTCTCCTTCACTTTCTGAGGAATCAACTTCATCTGCATACAAATCTACCGAAGCCGGGGAAGCTTCTAGTTTTAGGGGAGAAATTGTTGGAATTTTTTCCGGAACTGTTTCTTTCTTACAGCTAAAACAACCCAATATTATGAGTAAACTTGCTATAGTAGCTACTTTATTCATTTTCTAATCATTTGTCCATTGTTTCTTTCCAATATCTATAACGCTTTGGATAGCGTTTTCCATACTTCCTTCAACCCAAGCACCTGCCGCTTTTTTATGACCACCACCGTTAAGCTCTCTCGCCCATTTATTCACATCAATATCACTTTGAGAACGCAAGCTTAGTTTTATACGATTGTCGTCATCTTCACGAAAGAAAATGCACGCCTTCACCTCTTCTATGCTTAATGGGTATGCTACAAATCCTTCGGTGTCTTCATTAGAAGTTCCTGTTTCTTCAAACATGGCTTTGGTAACGTACATAGTGGCAATTTGTTGGTTCTCATGCAAAGTAATAGTTTCTAATGCCAACCCTAATAACTTTATTTGTTTCATTGGTTTAGAAGAATACACCTTTTGAACCACTTCATCAGGAGTGAAATTCCCGCGCTCTAATAGAGAAGCTGCCGCTTTCATCGTAGATGGTTTTACACTGTCAAACTGAAAAGAGCCCGTATCGGTAACTATCCCTACATACATTGCTTTAGCTGATTGTTCATCAATTTGTGAAGCATCATGTTCTGCGTATAAATGATAAACCAGCTCACAGGTCGAAGATGCATCCGTCTTTGAAACAAACTCTTTAAACACCTCATCCGGCTGCGGATGGTGATCGATCATATATAAAGGCTTGCCTAATTCAGTGATCTTTTCAGCCGTCTCTCCAAAACGATGTAGAGCATTTCCATCAACAAAAACAAAAGCGTCAAACTCAGATAGCGCCGAGACATCAGGCTTCTCAATATTCTTAAACTCTGTGAGCCATTTCAGGTTCTTATTTGCCTCATCTTCATTAAAAGCAGCAGACTCTACACCATTCTTCTCCAGCCAAAGACACAATGCTACTTGCGATCCCAGACAGTCTCCATCCGGACGAACATGTGAAAACACACCAACCTTTTTATGTGATAATAACTCCGGAATTAACTTTTCAAACATAGGGTTCCCTTTTTGATTGCAAAAATAGATGTATAAATGTAGAATTCCATTTCTTTTTGGGATGAATTTTTTCGAGTTTCACTTCAAAAATTATGCACGCTCTTATCATCTGTGGAGGAACCCCTCCCACCAAAAACTTACTTGAAAAACATATTAAACAAGCTGATCTACAAATTGGTGCCGACAGCGGTGGGCATGTATTTTTAGGATATGGGTTTACACCTGATATTGTAATTGGTGACTTAGATAGTTTTAAATATACCAATCACGAGAATATTGATGTATTAAAAATAGAAGAACAAAACAGCACAGATTTAGACAAAGCATTACAATATGCACTAGATAAAGGTGCAAGATCTTGTTCTGTACTCGGAGCTTTTGGCAAGCGGGTCGATCATCAACAAAAGAATTTATCTTCTATGGTTGAATTTCATGAGCGTTTCGACTCTCTTGTTTTTGAAGATGATTATGGAAGGACTTTCCTTGTTGACTCCCCTTACGAAAAGGATATTCCATTGGACACGATCATTTCTTTCTTTCCCGTTTCGGGACATATTGAGAATTTTATTTCTTCCGGTGTCCTGTATCCACTAGATAATGTAACACTAAATCCCGGAACACAAGACGCTACATCAAACAGAGTAACTGCTTCTCCAGTCACACTCGAATTTTCATCTGGGAAGTTAGCGGTGTTTGTTGGGGATGGTAGTAAGATTAAATAACTACGCAGTGGCAAAGAGCCTGGCATCCCTCGGAACACCCAAAGAACTGTTTGGATGTTCATCTCCCTTCAAAGGGAGATTTAATTCCGAATCCATTTAAGATATCAGCTCATTAAAAAAAACCGTAACTTGAAAGAAGGAAAGTCGGGTAATCGCCTTCCCGCACATAACATTCAATGCTCTTTTATGTATTTCTATGTTTACCTACTTCAAAGTAAAACTAGTAAGAAGTTTTATGTTGGATACACTAATAATCTTAAAAGAAGATTAAGTCAACATAACAACGGTCAGGTGAAATCAACCAAAAGTGGTGCGCCTTATGAACTGGTTTATTTTGAAGGTTTTAAAGACAAAAATGATGCTTTAACCAGAGAAAGAAAACTTAAGCATCATGGACAGGGTATTAGAAGGTTAAAAGAACGTTTAGAAAGAAGCATTGACCGTTGAATGTTATGTGCGGGAGGGAGGAAAGTCCGGACACCAACAAGTACCGCGCTCTGCGATCCTTTGGGCGTAGCAGAGGCTCTTTATCAGGAATGATACTGAGATAGACAGTGCAACAGAAAACAAACCGCCTTACTTCGGTGGGGTAAGGGTGAAAAGGTGAGGTAAGAGCTCACCGCTCCAAGGGCGACTGAGGAGGCACGGTAAACCTCGCGGGGTGCAAGCTCATGTAAGATGGTATACGCCACTAGTCGTGACGCCATCGGGTGGAGTGCACTAGATAAATGATTACCGAATCTGCCTTTGGCGGAGGAACAAAATCCGGCTTATAGACTTTCCTGTTGAATATGAAAACCTCGTCCGAAAGGGCGGGGTTTTGTTTTACGAGGGTACCTTCTCGCATCCGTTCTAAATAACAAAGCCGCAATTAGGAAATTTTCCCGCCTAACGGATATCAAATTCATGATATTAACCCAAGTCTAAAGGCTCAACTTGCTGAAACTTCGTATTAGAATTTTTATTCGCATATAACCTTGCCTTAAGATTCCTTGTTTGACGAACCATCGGGCTTTTAACATAATCAACGAATACTAATTAATTCCGATGGAAGGAGTTTGGAATCTTATTGACTTTTTGGTCACTTTTGTGTCAAGACAAAAGTGACATTTAACTATATGACTTCTATAAGAATAATCTGCACTTTTAAGAAAAACTCTACAAATTAACCTTATACGTTCCTTTTACGTTGCGGTCTAATTGGCGCCGCACATCTTTTTCTTTGATGGTGTTTCTCTTGTCGAAGCTCTTTTTACCCTTGGCTACTCCGATCAAGACCTTGGCATTTCCTCTCTTGAAATACATTTTTAACGGAACGAGCGTATATCCTTTTTGCTGAACGAATTTATCGAGCTGGCGAATTTCTTTCTTGTTGAGTAACAACTTTCGTTCTCTTCTTGGATCGTGATTGTAATACGAACCATGCTCATATGGTTTTATATACAACTCTCTCAAAAACACCTCATCATTTTTCAAAAATGCGAACGCATCCGTAAATGAAGCCTTTCCAGCGCGGATAGACTTCACCTCTGTTCCTTTCAGAACAATGCCCGCCTCAAACGTTTCTTCAACGCTATAATCGTGGCGAGCCTTTCGGTTTTGTATGGTTGGTGTGTTGTTGTTACTCATTACTTTGTTTGTCATTCAGAGCAATAGCGAAGAATCTTCAAATTTAACTTTCAGCATTACTTAGCTGTGAAGATCATTTGGAAGTATCCTCAGGATGACTAGTTAATTATTTAAACTTCAAATCCCAGTTCACGAAGGTCTTCCATAACCTCTTCATCCGGAGTTCTGTTCTCGAAAGTGGAATAGATTCCCAAGATCTGTTCAATTTCGCTTACTGCTTTTTCATTATCAGGATTAATCCTTAGTACTTTAACATACTGCTCTAAAGCTCCATTCATTTTGTCTCTCATGTTAGTGACATCAGAATCGCGATATTCCAAAAACAACCCATAGTTCAAGTGTGTTTTTTCCGTTAGGGTCATCACTTCTTCAGATTCGTCTTGGTTTTCAAGTAATGTCAACGCATCTGTGTATTGATCGTTTTCTAAAAAGAAGTCCACTTTTTCAGCAAGCGACTTAGTGTTCATATCTTCTTTTTTAGTATCTGCACAAGCAGCAAGCCCGGCAATTAGAAACAGGATAAATAGTTTTTTCATGGATTTTATTGTGTAAATATTGGGTTCAAACTAATACAAAGGATAAATATAAGCATACTTAACCAGCCTATCACTTTTCTTCCTTTAGAAAGTGGCTTATAAAATGTAACCGGAGGATGTTCTACTTTTACTACAAATGTGATGAATAAGGTCCATACACCCCATATTAATGACGGCGAACCTTCTTGCGGTCCTGCAATCATATAAATATAAAGTCCCGAAATTATCAATGAAGCGGGAAACATTGTGCTTACCCATTTCGACTCTTTATTAAAAGCGAGCTGCATCACCGAAAACAACATGATTGCCCAGATAAGCCACGAAAGTGCTCCGAAAGAGGTGTCATACTTTCCTAACAGATCATGGAAAAATGGGACTAATTCAATTCCGGCGAGTATGGTAATGAAAGAATAAAAAAGCCTGGCTGCAATCTTATGGTTGTTATAGCCAATTAATGAATAGAGAATATGTCCTCCATCAAGTTGACCAACAGGCATTAAATTAAGCGCCGTAAAAAATAAACCGAACCATCCTGCTAACAAAAATGGATAGTGATACATCTCCCAAAGCGGAGGCACATTATCGAATAATGAACTCAAAAATCCGTATAAGATCGTATCTCCAAAAATAATGATCATGCCTTCAGATTCGGATAATACTTCTGTAGGGTATTCTCCCGTTTGAGCCACATATGCTTTTAGCTCTTCGTGTCCTGCAAAATTCTCCACGTAACTTGGTTCCGGTAACGTTGCGAAACCAACGATCAAAACGATCAATGAAACAATGAAACCTGCAATCGGACCAGCTACTCCAACATCAAAAAGCTTTTTAGTATGATCAATCCTTTCTTTGATGCGAATTACTGCACCTAAAGTGCCTATCCCTGCAGGTAAAGGAATAAAGTATGGCAAACTCACTTTTATATTATGATAAACCGCTGCAAAGTAGTGCCCAAATTCATGAAAGGTTAGGAAGCTTAACAACAGAAAAGCGAACAAAGCTCCTCTTATCAGGTCTTCTGTACCAGGCAGGGTAAGTGGACCAAAACTGGAAACCCCCTCACCAAAACCAACAAAAATTGAACTTACTACAGAAACAGAAAGGAAGGTTAATAAGAACAGTGCTAAGTGTTTCAGGATGGTTTTAACATCCGGCTTATTCTTTGGCCCTTCACTTCTGGAAATAATTTCAAAATCTGTTTCTATAGGTGACTTCTGATCGTCGTAGCTCAATGTATTGCTCTTCTATTTTTAAATTTCTTCTCTTGAAATCGGCATGGTCATACAACGAGCGCCGCCCCGTCCACGACAAAGTTCATGTCCCTGAAAACTAACTGCAATCTTATTTTCTTGATTCAGATCCAATCCTTTCTCTCCGTATTCCTCTATAAACTCAAACTGATTCATATATGAATAACCATAATCGATCAACGTATTGAAGGTATTTGTGTTTCGTTCGTAACCAACAATTACTCCCGGAGCTAATGCAAATACATTTGCACCATCTGTCCATTGCTCCCGAAACTGGTTGGTGCGATCTTCCCCACCACATTTTATAAAATCGTAAGTATTTTCAGAGAACTCGTTTAATGCATCTTGTAAAGATGATCTCGATTCAGCCTGGATAGCACCATTCACTTTTTGCAACGCCACCACATTGTCTTTTTGCTCCATTATTGCCGGAGGAAATGCAATACATTCTGATTTGCTGGCAAACGTGAAGATCGTGTCTAAATGCATAGATGAACGCTGCTTTGGAATGTCGACTGCAAGCACTGTTTTTACGCCATGGTTCAATAAGCCATCTGCTGCTTTCATTAAGCCTGTAAACGAAGTGCGCTCACTCATACCAATAAGTACAAGATCCTTTGATTCTACTAAAACATCACCGCCTTCAATAGATTGGTTTCCTGAAATACGAATAGCTTGATCTCGTACGGATTCAAAAAGTGGATTGAATTCCACCAATGTTTCCATCATCAATGATTCTCGGAGCCGTGTTCTAGTTGCCGCCCTCGAAATCAAGATGGTATCATCTACAACAGCCGCCAAGTCACGCGTGAATAACAAATTCGGAGATGGCAATAATGAGAATTTATTCCCCCCGGGTAATATTCCTTGTGTGCTAAATTCTAATAATTGTTGTGGGTCGAGTTCGTAGAGTTCCTTCTCTATCACCGCTAAATTTTCTTCAGGAAATTCCCGAATCAACTGCTCAATGAAAAAGGCTCTAGCGTCTTCTTTCTGAATAGAATCTTTAAAAAGGTCTACGATCTCAAATACTTTCCCATCTTTTGGCATAGCAGCTTTAAACAGATCCAACATATCCAGGTGCTCTTCTCGAGCATCTTCCTCAAAAATGATGTCATCAAAAAGGAGCTCATCTTTAAGCTCGGGATTTACTAAGGATACTTCGTGTCCAGGAGTGTGTACAATTACTCCATTCAAGTGACCGATCTCGGAAGAAACGTTGATTTTCATTGAGTGATTTGAATGAGTTTATAATTGAGATAAAGCTAATGATAATATTATCAAATTGGGGATACTTTTCACTGAGTTAATGACAATAAATCAAAGTTGTATTCTTCGTCTAATCTCCTGTTTATTTCCCTTAATCTCTGGTTGATGCTTTTCTTGTCGAGGTCGTTATCCACGTACTTTTTGGAACAAACCAAAAAATTACCCACGTATTCTGCTAAAAGTGGTGTAAATTTTTTTCTATGGCTATCAGAATAGATCATATGTTTCAAGCAATCCAGTAACCGTACTAACACCGATACATCCTTTTTCCCGTATTCACGAATGGGTACTAATATCTGAAACATCACGTCTTCAAAAGGCATTGGCTGTACAAACACTAATGGTTCTTCATCATCATTCGGAATGTAATTTTGTTCATCAATCTCCATCAATTTTGCAAAAAGGTCAGACAACAAATCCAGAGCTTTCACAGCGGTTCCGGGATCGTTGATTCCCGGGCTTAATGCCTTTACTGCTATTTCTGATATCTGCTTGAATCCGAATAGATAATGATCTGAAACACGCTCCTCAGTATATAACGTAAAGTAAGAACGTAACTGATTCTTCACATCTTTTTCCAGGTCTTTACTGATTTCTATAAAAGGATATTCTTTTACCACAAATGCACCAATAGAGACCGTTACATTAAGTTTAACCTCATGCTTCTTACAGAACTCTGTTAACCCTGGTCCATCAATTCTTTTCAAGTAGCCTGAATCGATAGCTACACAAGTAGTCCAATTCGATGTATCCGGCATCTCTTTCTTAGCATTATCTGTATCAACTTTGCCTAATTCCTTTTTGGTGAGTTTATATATATCGTTGAGAATGTAATCCACTTGAATTTTCTGAGAAATAGAGTGAATGAAGTAAACGAAAAGCCCCAAACAGACTATAGCCAGAACCATACTGCAAAATATCCCCAATGAAGGAACCGAAAACTCTACCCCTGGAGCGTCTATATTCACGATCAATATCAGGCTAAAAACTATACTTCCTAGATAAAATCCTAAAACGATCTGGTGAAATTTATCAGAGATCAATCCGGGAATAACCCTCGGTGATAGCGTAGAAGTTGCCCTGTTAAGGACAATCATTACCATGGAAAAACTAAATACCATCAATGAAATAATACTTCCAACAATGGTGCCTAGAATCAATCTGGCATTATTGGGATCATGAACTAAAACACGTTCAATGTTATTTTTAAGCTCAATTACCAGATCATTAAATTCAATCCGCATTACAATAATGGAAAAAATTAAGAAGCCTAGTGCTATCAGTGTTGGATAAAAAGCGATGCTATTCACCACTCGATGGTAAAATTTAAAAAGTACGTTTTTCCAATATTTCATTAAGTCCGGTAAATGTATTGTTAGTAATTAGATAGTACATTTAACTTCCATTAGTTTCAATAAACCATAAATTATGCCTGTTTAGAAGGTTCGAATCCTTTTAGCTTTTCTTGGTTGTTGTATTTTTCAATCCTTACCTTTGAGTTGTTATGATCTCAAAAAATGAAATACAATCCTTACTTGTATTGATGGATGACCCTGATCCTTTTGTGCAAGAATCCGTGAACAAACGCTTTGTAGAACTTGGAGAAAATGTAGTTCCATTACTTGATGAATACCGTTTAAATCTGACACAAGGTGAGGAAAAATTTAGGGTTAATGAACTTATTCATACCCTCACTTTTGAGAGCTTACAGACGGACTTCGTTGATCTGCTAGAGAACGGGATTAAGAACCGAAAAGACCTCGAATCCATTATATTTTTGCTATCCCGATTTGGCAACCCTACGATTGATACTAAGCACTATAAAGACAAGCTAGATCACTTTGCCGAAATGGTAGCCCCAAGTATTAGATACAAGCTTGATGAGCCCAAAAAAGCAAAGCAATTATTTAAGTTTGTTTTCGAAGATTTGAATTTCAGTGGCAACCAAAAAGATTACCACAATCCCATAAATTGCTTTTTAGATTCAGTAATTGATCGCAGAAAGGGATTACCCATTTCACTGAGTATGATAGTAATGTTTATAGCGCGTAGATTAGATCTTCCTGTATTTGGTGTAAACATGCCCATTCATTTTATGCTTACTTATATTGGAGAGCGAGAAGAATTTTTAGCTGATCCGTATGATGACGGAGCCTTAGTTAGTTATGATCAATGTTATTTCTTTCTGAAGAAGAATAATATTGAACCCAAACCGGAGTATTTCCAAATGGCTTCTGATATGGATATTCTTGTAAGAACACTCCGTAATCTTATTCAAAGCTATGAACGAAAAGAACAGCTAGAAAAAGTTGAAGATTTAAAGAGATTATTATCTACTGTAGAGCTTTATTTATAGTAGCTTTTGATTCCACCTTTATTTGAATTATTGGCAGTTAATCATAGATTTTTTATTCATTTATAAATTATAGAACCATGCATAGTCAACACAGAGAAAAGCTTTTTTCATTATTCGATGACAATCAAAACGGTGTAGTTTTTATTCAAGGTGCCGATATTATGTACCGCTATGATACCGACTACGAATTCCCTTTCCGCCAAGAATCTAATTTTTGGTATTTAACGGGAGTGAATGAAGCTGAATGCTCCTTATTACTCGATCTAAAAACAGAAGAATATCACCTTTTTGTTCCGGAGAGAGATGCTCAATATGCTGTATGGCATGGTTACGTAAAAACTAAAGAACAATACATAGAGGAATACAAGCCTGATCATTTGCACTATAGAAATGATATTCTTCATGTTCTTAATGAGCTAAAGCCTGATACGGTTTATTGTATTGACGAAGAACAAGCTGAGTTTGTAGAAGACCTAGACCGAGGTTTCCATGTAGAAACCGAAGCTCTTGTTGATGCACTTACTTATTGCCGTGTTTTAAAAACTGATTGGGAATTGGATCAACTCAGAGAAGCATGCCGAGTAAATGATCTCGCTTATTTAGAGGTAATGAAATCTATTAAACCTGGCATGTATGAGTATGAGATAAAAGCCATCTTTAACAAAGTGCAGCTTGAAAATGGCTTAATGCAAGACGCTTATAATGGGATTTTTGCAACGGGTGTAAACGGCTCTATTCTTCATTATGTAGAAAATAACAGTAAGAGCAAAGACGGAGATCTGTTCTTAATGGATTCCGGTTTTGAGTGCAATGGTTATGCTTCTGATTACACACGAACATTTCCTGTAAATGGAACTTATACTGATATTCAGAAGGGTATTTATAATTCGGTTCTTAGCGGGATGAACAAAGTCCTAGATGCTATGAAGCCCGGAATAAAAATGGAAGACATGCATCTACTTGCCGCCCGTACAATGATGGAAGGGTTAAAAGATCTTGGCATTGTTAAGGGTGATGTCGATGACATGATGAACGAAAATATCTTTGCACTATTCTTCCCACATGGACTTGGACATTTTCTGGGTTTAGATACCCATGATGTTGGCGGATATCCAAAAGGCGTAGACAAAATTGATCGTCCCGGAATTAAGTTTTTACGCGCTCGTCGCGAAATGCAGCCTGGAATGGTAGTTACTATTGAGCCTGGAATTTACTTTGTACCGGCAGTTTTAAAACCAGCTATTCAAGACTCAGAAAAAAATCAGTTCCTGAATACTGATAAAATAGAATCGCTGCTTAATTTTGGTGGTATTCGTATTGAGGATGATATCATTATAACTGATGATGGCATCGACAATATGACGAATGTACCTAAGGAAGCAGATGAGATTGAAAAATTGATGAAGAGTTAGAAAGTTTTCAAATGGATAAAGCCTGAGCGAACTTTCTGAGAGCCAAAGTTATTTCTCTGGTAGGGTCGTAAATACTAAACAAACACAACTTCATATATGTCTACTAAAGTAGTAATTGTAGGTGGAGGATTTGCAGGTTTATCTGTAGCAAAACAGTTGTACTCAAAGGAATTTGATGTCACAATAATTGACAAAACTAATCACCATGTATTTCAGCCGTTACTTTACCAAGTAGCTACTGCTGCTTTATCTCCTGGTGATATAGCAATTCCAATTCGAGCAATTTTTTCAAAAAGGAAGAATATCAAAGTATTATTGGGAGAAGTAACTTCCGTTGATACAGAAAACAATTTCGTTAATATTAAGGGGCAGGACTCCCTCCCCTTTGACTACCTAATTCTAGCTCCCGGAACAAACTACAATTACTTCGGGAATGATCAATGGAAAGAGTACGCCCCAGGTTTAAAGACCATATCTAATGCGTTAGATATTAGAGAAAAGATTCTCGTTTCTTTGGAAAAAGCTGAGCAAGTATCTGATACCGAACAAAGGAAAAAACATCTTACCTATGTAATAATTGGTGGAGGACCTACAGGTGTTGAAATGGCTGGATCAATTGCAGAAATTGCCAAGCGTAATATGATGAGAGATTACCGAACTTTTGATAGCAGTGAAACCAATATATACTTGGTTGAGGCTGCGGATGGAATCTTAAACGGCTATCCAAGCTCACTTTCTAAAAAAGCACGTTGGACTCTTGAAGGTATGGGCGTGGAGGTTTTATTAAATTCACCGGTAGAAAAAATTTCTTCAAACAAAGTACTCGTTGATGGAAAAGAAATAGAATCTGACAATATAATTTGGGCTGCCGGTAACCAAGTTCCATCTCTCATTTCAAATCTTGACGAGCCACAAGACCGAATGGGTAGAATTAAAGTAAACAAAGACCTTTCTGTTACCAAGAATAAGAACATGTTTGTTATTGGGGATGCATCCTACTTCGAGAATAAAGAAGGAACCCCCCTGCCCGGCATAGCTCCCGTCGCCCTTCAACAAGGGAAATTCTTAGGTAAACTCATCAAACATGAAGTTAAAAAAGGGCAAAAAAGGGACGCTTTTTCTTACTTAGACAAAGGTACAATGGCCACAATAGGTAGAGCAAAAGCGGTTGCCAATATTCGAGGGTTTACCTTCAGTGGATTGCTGGCTTGGTTTATGTGGGGATTCATCCATATTTTCTTTTTAATAGGATTTCGAAATAGATTTAGAGTATTTGCTGAATGGGTTTGGCATTATCTTACCTTTAAGAGAGGTGTACGACTAATAACCCATGATGAGGACGATGAATAGTCTTTTATAAAGATACTTTCTTAGATATAAGGTTAGTCTTATTAAACTTTTACTCTCTTTTTAAACTTTTTATCCTACAATCTTCCTATCCTTGTTGCATCAACAAATTATATCATAATGAAAAAAATTTCTCTTTTACTATTCGCATTTATAATTGTCAGCTCTGACTTAGTTCAAGCTCAAACACCTTTAGACACACTAAGTCTAAGATCTATATTCCATGAGCCGTACATTCCGGGAAACCGTCCGTCACTTGTCTCCTTTTCTAATGATGGAAAACACGTTTATTTCAATTGGCAAAAGGAAGGTGAAGAAAGATCTTCGATGTACCAAGTTGATCTAAAAGGGAATAATATGGATGATGCTCCGGATGATCTCGTTCGTTCATTCACCCCATCACCTGACGGCAAGAAGATCCTGTATCAAAAGAAAGGAGATATTGCAATTGCTGACGCCAATTTTGAAAACGAAAGAATATTAATTGCCTCAAAAGGCTTCGATTACAATGCCACATGGAATAATGATGGTTCAAAAGTAGCTTTTGTAGCAAATGGAGATGTTTGGATTGCCGGAGTTAAAGAGTCGGGAATTAAACAAGTAACCAATAAAAAAGAAGATGAACCTGGATATAGAATTTCCGGATGGTCAACTACGGGAAAGCTTTTACTTTCACAAAGTGATAATTCTGATAGTAGAGAATATTACTTCCCTGAGTACGTGGGTACTTATGTTGAAACAGGAAGTTCAACGAGAGGTATAGGCTCTTTCATTGTTTCGGTTGTCGATATTGAAACCGGAAAAATTTCTAAACTACTTGATGGTAAAGGTTTTCCTCGTTCAGATATTAGCCCCTCGGGAAGATATGCTGCTTTAGATTTGATTGATGCACCAATGAAACATCGAACAATAAAAATTTATGACTTTAAGGATGATACATCCCATGTAATTTTCGAAGATTCTACCAAAGGTTGGTTATACGGAACTTCTATGGAATTTGCTCCTGATGCCGATTTATTGATGTTCCAAAGTGAACAAGATGGCTGGAATCATATTTATACCGTAAACCCGGATGGATCGAATTTAACACAACACACTAAAGGTGAATACGATATTCCTTTTGTTGAATGGCTAGATTCAAAGTCTATGGTAATTGCAACCAGCAAGAATGACCCAGGTGATATACAACTTTATAAACTAACTCTTTCTTCAAACAAACAAGATCAGTTGACGAAAGCTGAGGGACACCGAAGAGATTTCGAATTAAGTCCTAATAAACGATATTTAGCTTACAGTAAAACCTATTTCAATGAACCTGCTGAGCTTTATTTAACCGATATAAGAAAGCCAGGTACCGAGGTTAAATTAACAAATACAGTACCGGAAGGTTTCTCTGAAATGGGATGGCAAAAAGAAGAATATGTTCGTTTCACCGGCAGGGATGGTTCAACTAAGCTTTCTGCATCTATCCTAAAACCAGACAATATTGATGAAGAAAACGGCAATCCTGTTGTAGTTTTTGTTCATGGAGCAGGATCATTGCAAAATGTATTTAAAGGGTGGAGTTTTAGCTACTGGAGAGAATACATGTTTAACCAGTACCTAACTAAACAAGGGTACTATGTAATTGAAGTTGACTATCGCCACAGTACCGGGTATGGTCGTAAATTCCGTGAAGACGTTACTAATTGGATGGGTAAGTATGAAACTGAAGATATCCAAGATGGATTAGACTTACTTGCAGAAAGACATCCCGCAGCCGACACCTCACGTGTTGGTATTTATGGAGGTAGTTATGGTGGATTTATGGCTCTTTATACGGTAAGTGTTGCTCCCGAATCCTTCGATGCAGCAGCTGCTTTACGGTCAGTAACAAATTGGGAAAATTACTATTACACTAACCCGTGGTACACTTACCCTAGATTAGGAACTCCTGAAGCTGATTCAGTTAACTACGCGAGAAGTTCGCCTATTACATATGCAGATTCTCTTACTAAACCGGTCTTAATTCTTCATGGACTGATAGATAATAATGTTGGATTCCAAGATGCGGCACAATATGTAGAACGTCTCATCCAATCAGGAAATGAGAATTTCGATATGATGATGTATCCAAGTGAGCGTCACAGTTTCCGCGACCCTGACGCTTGGTATGATGAGTATAGACGAATCTTTAATTTCTATGAAGAACATTTGAAGAATAATTGATTCTATATCTTAAAAAAAAGGGCGTTAAATAAACTTAACGCCCTTTTTTAATGGATTGAATATTTAAGAGCTTACTTAATTTTTATCCAAGGCGTATTTACCCGATCCTATCATCATCATACCAAAGAAAACAAATACCATTTTAAGAGCTTGAGCTGCTTGCCCCCAACTATCACCACCACTTAAATGCGCGTAAACAGCAACTAGCATAGTAAAACCAAGAACCGCTGACACAAATCTGAATTTATACCCTAGTACAAATAGTAGAGCTCCTAACGACTCCGCCAATGCTGCCATTAATCCCCAAAATATACTTATTTCGTCATGTCCAAAATCAGGCATTACTTGACCAAGAGACGCCCATCGTTCAACACCTCCAGTGATCTTTCCCCAACCATGGATCAGAATGTAATTAATACCTACTCCGACTCTAAGTAGTAGTAATCCTTCATTTCTATATTTTTCTAGAAACTTTAAATTGATATCCAGTTTTGCCATAATCTGATGTTTTAAGTATTTGAGTCAACGTTTCTCTGGATATTACATAAAAAAGCCCAACACTGAAAACAGTGTTGGGCTGTAAAATTTATAAAGTAATTTTGACACTAAACTGTTACAGGCTCCACTTCTCTAGTTTTACCATTACCGTTTAGTTCACTTTGGTCTTTGATAATCCCAGGCTCTTCTTTGCCAAACATCATTTTATTTAACCCTCTTCTTGTACGTTCGATCAAGCTGTAAAGCACAGGTACCAATATTAGAGTTAGCAGTGTAGCAAATAACAATCCAACTATTACGGCTATTGCCATCGGGCCCCACCAAGCAGCTTGTTCGCCACCCATGTAAACGTATGAACTTATATTTGAAAAGAATTCAAGAGGCTGTCCAACTAGCACAATGAAATCGAAGTTGAATCCAATTGCTAATGGAACAAGTCCAAGAGCCGTTGTAGTCGCTGTTAAAATTACCGGACGGAAACGAACTTTTCCTGCTTGTACTAGTGCGTCTCTTAGGTTGTATCCGTCGCGGGATCGAAGAATATCAACATAATCAATCAATACAATAGCATTGTTTACGACAATTCCGGCAAGTGAAATAATTCCAAGAAATGCCATCAATCCAAATGCCATCTGGAATGTTACTAACCCGTAGAACACACCGGCCATCGACATAATTACCGAACTCAATATGATGATTGGCTTTGCAATAGAATTAAACTGTGAAACCAGAATAAAAGCAATCAAGAAAATAGCGATCAAGAAAGCAACCCCAAGAAATTCGAATGACTCGTCTTGCTCCTGCTGTTGTCCGGTCCAACTATAGTTATATCCTTCAGGAATATCATCTAAATAATTAGATAACACACCTTGAACTTCAGCGAGTACCGCATTTGCCTGAAAGCCTGAACGGACATCGGCACTAATCGTAATCACACGCTCTGAATCTTTGTGATTGATTCCACCTAGTCCATCTTTTACTTCCCATGTTGCTACTTCAGAAAGAGGTATTTGGTTGCCTTCATGAGGAATTGTTAAATCACCCAAAGTGCTCAGGTCATCACGATATTGATCGTTTAACCGAACAATGATGTCATACTCTTCTTTTCCATCACGGAATTTAGAAGCTTCTACCCCATTGATCGCTTGACGAATAGTCATCCCAATTACATTGGTAGAGAGTTCATATAGCGCCGCTTTTTCACGATCTACATCTACTCGAATCTCAGGCCGAGCTTCAGGTAGGTTTGACTCCAAACCATCCATTTTAGCAAATACAGAATCTTCTTCCAGAATGTTTAAAATTTCATCCGAAAGCAGGCTTAGTTCCTCCATGTTGGGTCCGGAAATCTCAAGATTTACAGGCTTACCTGTTGGTGGACCATTTGGTGGTTGCTCAACAGTAACTTTAGCGCCTACAATATTTTCACTCATGTCATTTCTTAGAAACTCCATGGCTTCAAACACATCGCCTTCCCGTTCTTGGTAGTCAACAAAATTAAGTGCAACGGTACCTTTATTTGGAGTATTCCCACCACCACCTGAACCAGGGTCTGCGGTTATACTAGCTCCGGAAGTTGCAAGAACACTGTTTACATCTACTATGTTTGGAAGGTTTTTAACACGTTGTTGTACTTGTTCAATAATGCTCTTCGTGTATTTTACATCAGAACCAATAGGTGTTTCTACTTGCACATATACATCACGTGGAGGAATATCTTCCGGGAAAAACTCAGTACCGGGGTTAAATGCTCCAAGCACTACTACACTCAAAATCAGTACTGTAACTGAAATAGCAACGACTGAAAGCCTGTGATTTAGTGACCAAATCAATGAGTTTTCATACTTCTCTATTAAAATATTTAAACCATCTTTTTGCCACCATCTTCCTACAGGTAGAAGTATAAATCGGTTTATTGCCCAAAGAATTACCCCTAGGATGATCAACATAGACCAAGTAATAAAGTTTGACACCAAGAAAATCACTAAGAAAAGCGCTATTACTCCGTAAAGTACTTTCTTCCCTTTTGGAGTTAAATTAGCCTCTCTTTCTTTTCCTTCAACTGTCATAAACAAAGCACAGATTACCGGGTTAATTATTAAACCCACAAACAGAGAACTTGCCAATGTAATAATTAATGTTTTAGGCAAGTAGCTCATGAATTGGCCAACAACTCCCGGCCAGAATATCATTGGTGCAAAAGCCGCAATCGTAGTCATTGTTCCTGCAATAATAGGAACTGCTACTTCTCCGGTTCCTTTCTTCGCAGCCTCAAATCTATCGTACCCTTCTTCTAAATAACGATAAATATTTTCCACTACTACAATGGCATTATCAACGAGCATCCCCAATGAAAGTATTAATGAGAAAAGCACAATCATATTCATTGTAATTCCAAGTGCAGCAAGAATGATGAATGAGAGAAACATTGAAAGCGGAATTGAAATCCCCACAAACGATGAGTTTCGAACACCAAGGAAAAATAACAAAACACCAACTACAAGGATCAAACCTGAAATAATATTGTTTTCCAGGTTTGTAACCATGTTAACAACATCTATACTTTGATCATTAGTTATAGCATATGTTGTGGTAGGCGGTAAAGTTGGAAGAGCTTCATCTAGAATTGCTTTCACTTCATTACCGGTATCGAGTATATTTTCTCCCGTACGCTTTTTAACTCCTAAAGTAATTACAGGAGCCTCCTCTAGTTCCGAATATGTTTCTCGCTCCTTGAAACCAAATGTTACTTTCGCCACATCCCGAACATAAATAGGACTTCGGTTTTCACCCTTTATAACAATGTCTTCAAGTAATTTTGTGTCTTCATACTGACCGGGTACTCTAAGTAGAAACTTCTTTGTACCCACGGAAATATCTCCACCGGGAATTGTCACATTCTCACTGGAGATTGCTTGAATAATATCACCAAAGCTAATATTATAGTATTTCATTTTCGCGAGATCTACATCTACCTGCACCTCACGTTCCAGCCCACCAGTAAGATCAACACCTAACACGGAAGGTATCGCTTCAATTTCATCTTGCAGGTCTTCAGCAATATCCTTCAGTATAATCTCATCGTATTTCCCCGATAAGTTTACATTCATGATCGGAAATTCTGATAAATTTATTTCTTGAACTACAGGGTCTTCGGCATCTTCAGGAAGCTCAGGTTTTGCCAGATCAACTTTTTCACGCACTTTTTGTAGGGCGTCTTCAATATCTACACTCGGCTCAAACTCCAAGTTGATGTTTGAATAACCCTCTGCAGAGGAAGATGTCATGTTCTTGATGTCTGAGATATTACCCAGTTCATCTTCCAATTTTCTAGTAACTAAGCTTTCCATATCCTCCGGAGATACTCCCGGATATATCGTTACTACAAAAATGTTTGGGATATTAATACTCGGAAAGCTCTCTTTTGGAATAGTCAGATATGAAACAATTCCCATGATAGCTATCAAAAGCAATAAAACCAGTACGCTTATTCGGTTATTGATAGAAAATGTAGACAGCCCGAATTCCTTACGATTTTCTTCTTTTGAAGCAGAAGATCCATTCGCAGACATGCCATTGTTATTATTTTCGGTACTCATAATAGTTTCCGAGTTATATTAATTAGATGCTAAATTTTGGTCTTCTTTTACAGTAACACGCATTCCATCGTCTAAAAATGCTGAACCTAGAGTAATAAGCTTGTCACCCGCGTTCAGACCACTTTCAATGACTACACCCGTCTGATATGACAGACCAAGAGTTACTTCTTGCTCCTTTGCGATAGCTTTTCCTTCCTCATTTTCTGAAAGCAGATAAACGACATACTTATCATTTTTTGAGTACACAAATTCTTCACTTAAAACCAAGGCATTTTCTTGCTCATAAGTTTGAAGCCTTAAATTAGCAATCATATCTACTTTATAGTTTTTACCTGCAGGTAGCATCGTTTCTATTCTAAATGTTCTGTTCTGTGGATTGATACTTCCACCAACATAATTTATTGATGCATTTAGTGTATCTCTAACTTGAGAATCAAACCAAACATCCAGCTTATCTCCTTTATTAACAGCTTCGGAATATCGAGCCGGTACACCTGCAGAAATCTTATAAGCATCAGAGCCTATCAAGCGAACAACTTGCATACCGGGACTCACCATTTCCCCTTCTTCAATCATAATAGTTTCAACTTCACCATTAAAAGGAGCTTTTATGTTTGTATTCTCAATATCAATTTTTATTGATTCCAGCGATGATTTGCTTTGCTCATAAGCATATTTCGCATTTAGGTAATCAAGTTCAGAACCTATACCATCTTCTTCATACACTTTTTTAAGACGATCGAATTGCTCTTTGGCCTGAGATGTCATCGCTTCTAATCTGACTTTTTCTTGCTTCAACTTAGCATCATCAATTTTTGCTATAGTTTCTCCTTTGCGAACGGTTGCTCCTTCTGCAACTTTGTGTTCTATCATTCTTCCGTTTACTTCTGCAGATATCAAGATATCATTTGAAGTTTCAACAGTTCCTACAACTCGAACATAGCTTGCAAAAGTTGAAGGAGCTACCGTTTTAGTAGTAATGTTTACCGTTTTTACCAGCTCTTCTTGTGACGCAGTTTCCTGAGATTCTCCGCCACAGCCTAATAACAAAGCTGCTACAGTAAGTGTGATTATATAGTTTTGAACTTTCATTTCGTGGGTTTAGGTAGTTAAATAATTTCTTTAGTTAGTTTTGTGTATCGACAAACGGTACCAATCCAGTTGCCAGGTCATAATTTGCTTTCGCCGACAAGTAATTAAATACCATAATGGCATAATTCACTTCAGCTTCTCGAACTTGGATTTCAGCTTCTGTCAGTTCTAATTGAGAGCCTAATCCATTTTCCAATCTCTTGGTAGCACGGTCATATCCGATCTTTGCTTGATCTACAGCTTGTTTACGAGCAGATGCCGTTTCAAATATTTTATCAAGTTCTTCTCCGGCACTAGCTACTTCATTTTGAGCCATCAAAATTGCCATGCGTTTTTGTTCTTCAACATCTTTGTATTGAATTCTCGCTCGATCTAAATTCGCCATTCTTGAAAAACCCTGAAATAGTGGGAGGCTTAAATTTACACCTAATGTTTGAAATCTACGCGCGTCTTCAAAGAAACTAGGACTTCCTGCTTCTGCAGCACTCCATTGCAAATTATAAGAAGCTGTCAAGGTGGGTAAAAATCGACTTTTAACTGCTAGGATCTCTTTTTCTTGCAGACGAAGATTTGCTTCCGCAATCCTGATATCACCTCTATTTTCTGTTAAAGCTGATGAATCTACAATACCGGTATTAAAAGTATATGGATTCATTTTGTCCACTTTTTTTAGATGTGCATTAGCTTGGGTCCCTGCATCCTCAGAAAGGATATCAAATTTATTAAGGTCTCCAATCACTTTATACTCAAAACTAATTGGAAGTCCCATGGCCACATTTAAACTTCTATAAGCTTCATCAACCGCATACTTAGCTTCAATTTGTTGTGGTCTTTGATTACTAAGCTGAACTTCTAATCTCAACACTGCATAATCATCAACTAAGCCAGCTTCTGCACGTGCTTTATTTTCTTCTAAATTAGATTCCAGCCTCTGAATTTGTGCATTTTGCAAACGATATTGCTCTTGAGCCGCTAGAACAGCGTAATAAGCTATTCGTGTTTGAGTAATAATATCTTGACTTGTCGCTCTAAAATTTTCTTCCTGAACTTTTCGAAATACAGCAGAGCTTTTTAAAGCTACAATAGCCTCTCCTTTAAAGAGGTTCTGCGTGACTGTAAACCCACCTTGCCAGTTATTATCTGTTCCAAAAGAAACTGGAGCTAAAGTCCCCGGCGTACCACCTACTATTTCCGCTGGTAAAAATTGCACCGGAAGTTCTATGTTTCTGGTATAATTAATAGAAGAAGTTATATCCGGATACACTTCAGAATAAGCGATATTAACAAGTTCATCAGCATCATCAATTGCTAATAATGCTCTGTTGATTTGCGGATTATTAGCTAACGCCATTTCTATGGCCTGTTCTAAGGTGATCTCTGTTTCTCTGTCACCTTGCTGAGCATTCAATCCTGAAGTCATCAAAATTGCCGCACTAAGCAGAAGCCCTAATCTTTTACCCATTATACTTATGTTAGTTTTTACCATTTAAATTTCAGTTGCTGACTACGTTAGAATTTTTCATTTGTTTCAAAAAATGACTGTGAGTCATAGTTATCTTTTTGAGAGTCGGTTGCTATTCCACAGCCAACTACTTTCATAAAATTATCGAATAGTGACGCAAGATTTGTTTCAAGCTCTTTTAACAAGTTGAAATGCTGTGTATTTAAGTGCCTATAAGCCATATTCACCATCCCATGAGAGGTCGCCCAAAGAATTAGCGCCAACTCTTTAGGCTCATAATTAGGGTTTATACTCCCATCCTGCATTCCAATCTGAATAGCACGCACCATACAAGTAAACGAACCTTGTGTGTTTGCACTGCATGAATCTAAATATTCACTACCACCTAAATCATTAGTTTCCTTAAGATTATCATGATACTTCATCGCTCTAAAATATTCCGGATGCTCCGTAACGAAAGTCATGAAAGTCGCACCTATCATGTGCACTAATTCTATTCCCGGTTTATCTTGGGTAAGAACTTTTTGCACATCTTCGTACAACAATGTTGTTGCTTTATCACAAATACCTAATACCAGGTCCTTTTTACTCTCAAAATATTGGTAAAGAGAACCCTTGCTGACCTCCGCACGTTCTGCTACCTCCGTCATATTGAGGTTGTCTAATCCCTTTTCCAAGATCAAAGCTTCAGCAGCTTTCAACATTGTTGATTTTTTGAGCTCTTTTTCGCGCTCTTTTCTTTCTGAAATTCCCATAATTGACTATCAGTCATTTTTTGAACAAGGGTCAAAAGTTACGGGTAGTATCAACTAATTCCAATATATTTTTTGTTAAGAAACAGTGACCAAATCAATATCTCCAATTTCATTTGTACAATTATTCTTATCAGTTCCACTTTATCTCTCTTTTAAGATTTGAATACTACCAACTCATTCATCTTTTGGTTATGCTTAAGCTCATCACATAAAGGCTAAGTATTTTGATTATAAGTGGGAAAAACAGCAAAGTAACCGTACCTATTAAGCGTATAGCAGCCATTGATCTTGGAACAAACTCGTTTCATGCTATCATCGTTGATCTATATTCCGACGGAAGTTTTAGAAAAGTTGACGACCTCAAGGAAATGGTTCAGCTGGCAAAAGGAGGTTTGGGGAAGCGCCTATCTGAAGGAGCTTTTTCTAGAGGAATGAAGGCGCTAAAAAATATCAAAGTACTGTGCGACAGCCATAATGTAGAAAAGATTCTCGCTTACGCTACAAGTGCCATTCGTGAATCAGAAAATGGTGGTGAGTTCATTCAAGATAGTATCGATCGTTATGATATCAAGATAAATGCTATCCCCGGATATGTCGAAGCAGAATTGATTGGCTATGCCGTTCAGCATGGTATCAAGCTTTCTAAAGAACCTGTTCTAATAACTGATGTTGGTGGAGGAAGTGTTGAGTTTATTTTAGCTAATTCTACAACCTTCCATTTTCTTACGAGTAAAAAGATCGGTGTGTCTAGAATGACTGATATTTTTAAGCCCTCTGACCCGATAAAGCCTGAAGAAATACGACAACTTGAAGATCACTATGCGGAACAGTTTGATGAGCTATCAACAGCCTTAAGTAAGCATAAGACAACCACCATTGTAGGCTCTTCCGGAACTATGCAAAATATTGCCACTATGATTGCGGCAAGAAAAAACCATTCTGTTGAAGTGACACTAAACGAAATGGAATATTCTGCACAAGATTTTTTCGCTTTTTATAAGGACTTCATAAAACTAAACCGAGGCGAACGGAGAAAGATTAAGGGATTGGATGAGAAACGCATCGACTTTATTAATACAGGTGTGGTATTAGTCAATTTCTTACTGCGAGAATTCAACATAAAAAAAGTAAAGATTTCGACTCAAGCACTTCGAGAAGGAATAATCATTCGCTATTTAAAAAAGGACATGATTGGGCTGCCTTGGGCAGAGAATATGACAGACCCTAGAAAGAGAAGTGTTTTTGAATTGCTTAGAAAATGTGATTGGCATGAAACCCATTCAATGCATGTTAGCAAGATGGCCTTACAAATTTTTGATACCCTTAAAGGTGATCTGGAACTCAAAGAAAGTGATAGAGAGCTTCTAGAATACGCAAGTTATTTGCACGACATCGGCTATTACATCTCTCATTCCAAGCATCATAAACATGCACTATATATCATAAGAAACTCTACCCTTAAAGGATTTAGGGAAGAAGAAATTGAGGTTATAGCCAATGTGGCGAGATATCATCGTCGTTCAACTCCTAAAAAACGACATTTACAATATTGGAAGCTAAAGCCTGAAGCAAGAAAGCGAATCAAACAATTAGCGGGAATCCTCCGGGTAGCAGATGGTCTTGATAGATCACACTATCAAAACGTTCAAGAACTAGAACTGGAAGTACGAGAAAAAGAGCTAGTCTTTAAGATCAAAGTTCAATCAGATCCCCAGCTTGAAATTTGGGGAGCACAACGAAAATCTCATTTACTGAGAGAGGTTAGTGGGAAAAAGATTTCTTTCGAAGTTGTTAATTAGGGATAGAGAAATAAAGAATTAGGAATCTTTTGATGAAACTTATTCCTAATTCTCATACTCTAAATTAAAACCTACTCTCCGAATGAACCTGCGGCTCCGGGAAATACAACAGGACTTTCAAACCCTTCTTTTGATACAGAAGCTACGCCAAATAAATAGTTATCGATCACAACATTTTCTAAAGTGTGTTCGGTAGTTCCTACGGGTACAAATACACTCTTTTCCCATTGATTTGAGTCCGTTAACCTCCAATAAATTTTATATCCCGCTAATTGAGGGTTTTGTTGAGCGTTGAGCTCATCCCAAGCCAGTGTTGTACTTGGACGAACCGCTCCACTAATTTGAACATTTACCGGAGGATTAGGTGCCCATGCCATGCCTGCCATCGTCACTGCATTCAACCCGGTTAGTTTTGCAGCATAATCAAAATCTACACCATCAATCGTGTCTCCATATTTGATCCCATCTTCTTCTCGAAGATCTTGATGTTGCATTACATAATTTTCATTGGTCTCCATGATACGAACACCAGGAATACCTAAGGCATTAAAAGGTCTGTGATGACCTCCTCGACCAAATCTATCTAATCGGTAAATCATCATTACATCTAAATTTGGTATATATAAATCTGCCATTTTATCGACATACCTAGCTACATTCCTTGATGGTGAATCCACCTCACCACCTGTAAATCTACGCACACGAGCTTCATCTTCGGTTTCCACATCACGCGTTCCTTCCGAAAATACTCTAGCCGTAGTATTATTAATCACACCATTAATTCCTTTAATGTTTCCGATCATATCATTATTTAACACCGCTTTAATTCGCCACCCTTGCTCAACTGCATGCTCGGCAAGAATTTGCCCTCCAAATAAGCCTTGCTCCTCTCCAGATAATCCTACATACATAATAGAACCTGGAAATTCATACTGAGTTAGAATTCTTGCAGATTCTATTACACCTGCCATTCCTGATGCATTGTCATTAGCTCCCGGAGAATCTGAAACACCATCCAATGGATCAGATACTCTTGAATCAATATCTCCACTCATCATCACAAAGCGATTAGAATCAGCAGTTCCTCTTTGTATCGCAACTACATTTACAATATTTACAGGGTCCGGTATTCTGCGCTGACCCGAAATTACATCGCTAACATAAAATACTTCCAAGCAGCCATCGCATGCCGCCGAAATTCTATCAAATTCGCTTTTAATCCAGCGCCTGGCGGCTCCAATCCCCCTCGTATCCGAAACGGTGTCAGACAAAGTATGTCTAGTACCAAAATTGACCAATGTTTGAATGTCATTTTCAATTCTTTCAGCAGATGGAGCTACACCAATTTTATGCAACTCATCTGGAGTGATAGTTTGAGAAAAAACACTACTTGCTGAAAAAAGCAAAATTAAACTAAAAGAGAATAGGTGTCGAAGTGATTTCATGGTTGTTCGTTTGATTTAATATTTTCTTCCTCACTTTCCTGAGGATCACTATGCAGCCGTTGGTCTTGTGCGAAATAAGCTTCAAGGTTTTGCTGAAACTTTATTTGAGCTTTTAATCCCATTCTGTGTCCAAAATAAGCACCGATTCCACAAGCCACTAAAAGCATGGGTATATACACACTTGGGGACGTCGCTGTTCCATCTTGATAAATATTTACCCAAATTGCCGGTGGCAGAAAAACAAAAATGGCAAATACATAAGGAACAACTGTCGGACCTTGTTGTCTACGCATATATCTACGGCTTGTAATGCTAACCATATTCATATAGACTAATCCAAAAATGAAAAATATAATGGTACCAACAGCAGTGCCATCATTCACTCGTGGTAAAATGTCGGAGGTGAGCAAAGTAAATGCTCCGGAAATGATCAAAAGACCTGACAAATAGAATATAAAGCGCGGGGTGTTATCCAATGTAGTAGTTAGTTTATGCGTTTAGCTTTTTAGGAGGGTACGTAATATTGAACGAAAAATCTATTTTTGTAGCCACTCTAAGGGATTCTGATAATCTTTATGGCGGACAGCAAAGAATAAACTTTCACTCAATGCAGATTGCTGAACTCCTGAAAGTCCGACCCGATCTCCGGCATTTATAATATCATTTTTTTGAACGTCAATACGGCTCAAGTTCCCATAAATAGTGTAGTAACTACCGTGCTTAACCATTACTACATCACCATAGCCCGTAATTGAAATTATTTGAAATACATACCCATCAGCCACAGCCTTTACGGGAGCCGCGGGGTCGGTTACAATATTGACACCAAGATATTCTGTTACCGTACCATATATTGGGTTTCTGGTTCTCCCAAACTTCTTAGAAACTGTTTTACTATTCACCGGCCATTGTAACGCTCCTTTCGAAGCAATAAAAACCCGCTCATTATCAATCAACATTTCGTTACTGACGGCGCCTTCACTCACTAATGACTTAGAATACTTGGCAACCTCTCTGTTTCTTACGCTCTCATCTGCAATTTGGCGGGCTCGTGCTAATTTTACCAGACGTTCATTTTCTAATTCTTGAATTCGATCAGCTTCTGCAATCAAGCTTGAAAAAGCATTTTGTAGAGCCTCTTTCTGCTCTCGGCTTTTAGTAAGCTCTGCCACAAGATCTGTACGTTGGCTTCTTATGCTCTCAACAGTTTGTTTCTGCTGAGATCTTTGCCCATTTAAGACCTGCTTTTCATCTTGAATTTCTTGTAAGACTATCTGATTTCTATTCAAACTTTGTTTAAGGTCTATCTGAATTTGATCAAGCTCGTCTTTTCTTCTACGTATCTGTTCTGCTTTCTTTGCCTTCTGCTCTTCAAACTTTTTTAAATACTGTGCCCGTATCAACATTTGGTTAAATGAATTTGAAGTAAGCATAAGCTCTAAATTTGATGATCGGCTATTTTTATATGCGAAAAGCAAGATTTTTTTATAGCTCTCAATCAATAAATTTAGCTCATCCTGACGAACTTGTATTTCAGCTTGAGTAAGATTTATCTCTTCTTGAATCTGCGCTTGTTCTGTACTAAGGTTACCGATCTTATCATCTTGCAGAGCTATCAAACTATTTAGATTTTCATACTGTCTAAATGATTTATTAAACTTTTCTTCGGCCTCTGCTACTCTTTTTTGGTAAGATTTTATTCTCGCATCCAGTACATTTATTTCTGCACGCGCATTATTCTGCTTGTTCAAAATCTCTTGGCGCTTTTCTTCATACGTCTGTGCATAAAGCGATGCTGCGCTTCCAATTGTAAATAAACTAAGAAATATTACAACACGAAATTTCATAACCGTTCTATAGCTATATCATTGGGGATACTTATTTTCAAATCAATACTATTTGGATTTATCTCCAATGATCTGACTTGAAAGACAACCTGAGAGTTTCTATCAGCGCTTAATATCGTGATTTTTCTTGGCAAAGTGTAACCATCAATAACTCCATAACTTTCGTAAGTAAGTGAAGAATAAGGTAGTCCTGAAGATCGTGCTTGCTCAACATAACTAACCGTTCCATCTTTTTTATTTATACGGGCAATTCCCTTGTTATAAAAGCCAAGAACATACTCCGTATCAGATTGCAGTATTCTTTCTACATCTTCTTGCTTGATCTTAAAGTTCATTAGATCTAATAAATTAACAGAAGCCAATTCATTTAGATTTGTCATACGCCCATCTTGTACTGAGACTTTTTGCGCATACTTATCAATTTTGTTATAAATGAGAATTGAATCTGAATCCACCAACATACTGCCCCCGGTAATACCAATTCTATTTTTAAAAGTTAACAAGCTCAATGCAGTGTCTGTCTCAAAATCGATAGTAATTCGATCACTATTTCCAGGCTCACTAACTAAAGCTCGTCCTTTTCCTTTTGCGGACACCAGCTTTCCTGTGTAATTAGGAATCTTATTAATCACTTCACTCAGAGGAATTTCGACAGGGTAAAGCTCCTCTTTTGTTGAAAGAGTTTTAGAAGATGTACACGACGCTATTAGAAATATAAATGCTAATAGTAAATATGAGTGTGAGCCTTGGCGCATTATCCTTTTATTTTATCCTTCAAGTGAGTTCTTGTAGTATCTTTTTCCAGTGCTTGTTTCCATAATTTTTGAGCTTCTTCGAGATCTCCCAGTTTCTCGTAAACGTCCCCTAAATGTTCTAGCACTTCTGCTCCGGCAGTCTCTGGATCTAGATCTATGGAAGCCTTTATGAATCTTTTAGCTTTTTCATATTCGCCGGTTTTATAAAAGATCCACCCCATTGTATCTAAATAAGCTGCATTTTCAGGCTCCAATTCCATGGCTCTAAGAGCGAGTTCCTCTGCACGTTCCAGCTTTTCACCTCGTACAGATAAATTATATGCGTAATTATTCATTGCGTTGTGGTTTTCGGGGTCATAACGTAATGCGAGTTCATATGCTCGATCTGCCTCTTCACTTTTACCAAGATTACTTTCTGCATCCCCTAGTGTGGAATACACTACCGACTTAAAAGGCCTTCTTGACGGAGCTCGTGAAGCACGCTCTAACCAAGACACTGCTTCTTCATTCTCATCACTAAGCATATATGCTGAGCCTACAAAAAATTGAATAAACGAATCATCCGGCACGTTTTCGTCAGCTTCTTGCCCTACTTCTATTGCTTCTTCTAATCTGTTTTCACTCAACAATAATTGTAATCGAAGTCTCCAAGCAATATCATCTTGAGGAAGTAAGTCATTTCCTTTTTTAAGTTTCTCAATTGCTTTATCAATCTCATTGACTTGAGCATAATACTGTCCCGCTAACGTGAATGCGGGTCCATAACCCGGTGAAGATTCTGTATAAGTATCTATCGCCCAACCCGCTTCTTTTTTAAGCTCTTCATTGAGTGGACTGTCTTGCTGTTTTTTATATAAGAATTGAGCAACACTTAATTTTTCCTCTGGCAAAATAACTTTATCAGCTAAGAAAGTACGAATAAGAGCACCGGCACTGTCCCATTGTTGATCTTCAATATAAATTCCAGCTAAATTCATTAAGGTTTGAGGGTCACGAGCATTTCTATTTAACGCTTCTGTAAGAACTTTTTTGGCACTTCCTTCCTGTCCTGAACTAGTATAATATTCACTCAAAATATTTAGCGTTGTCAAGTTATCCGGATCTAATTCTTTCAGTGCCTCTAACTGTGTAATTGCTGAATCTCTCACTCCCAGCGCTTCAAAATTCCTAAACTTTAGTAGATATATAGAATGCTGAGGTCCGGTTAATTTCAATGCTTGATCTAATACTTGATTGCTTTTTAAATACTCTCCATAATCCTTATATGTATCTGCGAGCATGAATAACGCATCAAAATCGTTAGGATGAAATTGAAGCAGTTTTTGTAGCTCTTCAATCGTAGCATTATTCTCTCCGGCACTTCTATAAATTTCTGCGAGTTTTAATCTATACCACTTATTTTCCGGATCTTGCTGAACAGCTTCCTTTCCGTACAAAGCCGCATTTACTAGATCTTTTTTAGCAAAATATGTATCAGATATCGCAAAGTTGACTCCAGATTCAGCTCCCAGTTCTTTTCTTGCTTCTAACAGCAATTCCAGCGACCGCTCATACTCTTCATTCTCATAAGCTTCCAGACCCTGAACATACGATAGAGTCCCCGAAATTTTAGCTCTGGATTGCACTTGTGCTTCCACAGAAACAGCACCTGCAATAAAAATAACTAGTAGTATGTATAATTCTTTCTTCATCGCTGATATAAGTATGAACGTAAAGTATAAAGTTAAAGTGCGATTTATGCTTAATAGATTACAGAGTTTATAATAACATACAATAATTGAAATTATTCGACTCCAATTTAAATCCCTACATCAATTTTATAGCCAATTTGAATTGAAAATTACTATCCAAGCTCTTCTTTTTGTACATTCCATTCGTTAGCAAAATTAGCTTAAGAATGTCAGAAAACTACCGCGCACTTACTAGAAAATATCGCCCACAGAATTTTGAGGATATTGTTTCTCAAGATCACGTAAGCAGTACTTTGATGAACGCGATTAAACAAAATCGTTTATCTCACGCTTATATGTTTTGTGGCCCCCGTGGTGTTGGTAAAACTACGATGGCACGAGTTCTTGCAAGAACCATCAACGACATTGACGGCACAATAGATGGAGAGTCGCTAAACCAAACGCTCAACATTGTTGAGATGGATGCAGCCTCTAATAACAAAGTAGACGATGTTCACCATCTACGCGAAAGTGTTCGTATTCCTCCTCAGAATGGCCGTTACAAAGTGTTTATTGTAGATGAGGTTCATATGCTTTCAAAGGCAGCCTTCAATGCGCTGTTGAAGACGCTGGAAGAACCGCCAGAGCATGCTATTTTTATTTTTGCTACAACGGAACCGCACAAAGTTCTGCCTACTATACTATCTCGAGTACAGCGTTTCGACTTCAAACGCATTGCCGTTGAAGAAATCGTACACCGGCTCAGAAAAATTTCTGTTGATGAACAGATCTCCATTGATGAAGAATCTCTACATGTAATTGCGAAAAAAGCGGATGGTGCGCTACGAGATGCTTTAGGCTTAATGGATCAAGCCATTGCTTTCTGTGGCGATACTATTACTCATAATGAGTTATTACAAGCCTTGAATGTTGTTGGAACAGACCGATTGTTTCAATTTATGGTTTGTGTAAAAGATCATGATGCTGATAAAGGTCTTGAGCTTATTAACACATTGCTTCAAGAGGGTTATGACATTCAAGAGTTTTTGATTGGACTCACAGAACATTTAAGGAATTTGTACATCGCTCATCACAGCAAGCAACTTTATTTGGTTGAAGCTTCAGACGACACAAAAACTAAGTACAAGCAATCTGCTCCTGATTTTTCTCGAGATGATCTGATGCGCATGCTTCACATTGTGTCAGAGGCTCAAATAAAGATCAAAGATGCTAATCAACCAAGAATTCAGTTTGAGATTACCTTGCTCAAACTCATTCATATGGAGCGTTCTGAAAATCTTGCTAAACTTCTAGCTGATCTAGAAGAAGTAAAAAAAAACTCTAGTAACTTCGTAAGCAGTTCTTCCCCAAAAGGAGAAGAGGTTAAAGACTCTGCCAATGAAGTCGAGAAACAGAATGATCAAGAAGTAGCTTCTGAAAACACTTCAGCAATAAGTTCTGATAAAGAGCCCGTAAACAAAGATCTTAGCACTGAGCTTGAAGAACCAGCTTCAACTGAAAACGAGATTGATGAATTTGATCTAGGTACTCCAGCGTTAAAGACCAGGTTCTCTCAGCCTAAAAAAGCTCAACCCTCAGAAGTTAGCACAGAGATTAAGGCAGAAATAGTTTCAACAGTAACCGAAACTAAATCAATTAAAATTGAAGACGTTAAAGAGGCTTGGCCAACATTCATAGAATCTTTAAACGGCTCAGTTTCTTCCATTTTAAAAATGCAAACAGAGCGTGCTTTACCAATTCGTTTAAAAGGCTCCGAGTTGTCATTAGAATGTGACAATCAGTTAGCAAAAACAATGTTGGATGAACAAGCCAAAGAATTGGCAAGAAAATTGCAGGAATGTATTGGTGTAACACTTCGTTTTAATGTTGAGGTGTCACAGAAAACAAAACAAACTACAGCTCGGAACCCTTACGAACGGTTCAAAGAAATACAACAAAAAGACCCTATGGTTCGTGGTTTAGTAGAACGGTTTGGAGCTGAATTAGAATACTAAGAAAGAAGAATTATGAGTGATTTTAATATGGCCGACATGTTCGGCAAAGTACAGGAAATGCAAGCAAAAATGCAGGAAAACCAAGCTAAGCTGGCAGAAGTTATTGTTGAAGCAGAAGCAGGTGGCGGAATGGTGAAAGTTAAAGCCAATGGTTTACGCCAAATTCTTTCCATTAAATTTGATGAAGATGTAATCGATCCTAATGACAAGGAAATGTTGGAAGATCTAGTTGTTGCCGGTGTAAACAAAGTCTTGGAACAAGCAGATGAAGCAGCTAAATCCCAAATGCAAGAAGCCTATAAAGGAATGATGCCGGGTGGAATTCCTGGAATGGATCTCTCAAAATTTGGACTATGAACAAATTTAAAATGAAAGATGAAAGATTTAAAATTGTAGCACTTAGTGCTAATTCTTCATTTTTAATCTTTAATTTTTAATTTCCTTGCAGATAACCTCAGAGTATTTAGAACGAGCTATTGAACAGCTTGCCAAGCTTCCCGGCACGGGAAGGAAGTCAGCACAACGTATCGCCATTCATCTATTGAAACAAAACGATGAGTATGCTCTTCGCCTGGCTAATGCCATCATCGACTTAAAAAACAAAGTTACCCGGTGTAATATTTGTGGTACTGTAAGTGATACCGATCCGTGTTCTATTTGTGAAAACATGAAACGCCAAAACGGTACCATCTGTGTGGTCGAAGAATTCAACGATGTTTATATCATAGAAAAAACCAATGAATTCCGAGGTCGATACCACGTTCTTGGAGGGGTAATTTCACCCATGGATAATATCGGACCTGATAATATTCGCATCAAAGAGCTTCTACAAAGAATCGGTGGGAATGAAGAGATCAAGGAAGTTATACTTGCATTGAATCCGGATGCAGAAGGAGAAGCTACCTCCTATTACATCAATAAATTATTGCTTCCTTATGAGGTTACCGTTACAAGAATCGCTTATGGTATTCCAATGGGTACGGAATTAGAATTCATCGATGAAGCAACACTGAGCCGAGCTTTTGCCAGTAGAAATAGTTTTTAGGCTTACACAATTATAAAATAAATATTTCAAAACTGAACCTAAGTGACTTCCTACTGATAATTAGCTACTTAATCTATTTTCCAAAAAAGTGTAAATAGATTGGTGTTTTTGCAATTTTGTAGGTTCCTTTCAAGTTACACTTTTTAATACATTTGATAATAAATACGTACACTAAAATGAAGAAATTAACTTTTTTGCTCTTCTTGGGGCTTTTCACTTTACAGCTTTCAGCACAGAAGGCATATTGGCAACAAGCGATTGACTACACAATGAATATTGATGTAGATGCTGAAAACCACCAATACAAAGGTTCACAAAAAGTAGTCTATACAAATAATTCTCCTGATGAGTTATCACGAGTTTATTTCCATCTCTACTTTAATGCATTTCAGCCAAATAGCATGATGGATGTTCGTTCTAGAACCATTGCTGATCCTGATAGAAGAGTTGGAGACCGTATATCAAAATTATCAGATGATGAAATTGGCTATCAGAAAATCAAAACTCTCAAGCAAGATGGAAAAGATGTTTCTTTTACACATGATGGAACTATTTTAGTAGTTGAGCTAAATAAGCCTATCAAATCTGGCGGGAAATCTACCTTTGATATGGAATGGGATGCCCAAGTCCCTTTACAGATTCGTAGATCAGGTAGAGATGGCGCTGAAGGTGTAGAATTTTCAATGAGCCAATGGTATCCTAAAATGGTTGAATATGACTATACAGGATGGAACCCGAATCCATATATCGGGCGTGAGTTCCATGGTGTTTGGGGCGACTTTGATGTGAAAATTTCTATCGATCAAGAATATGTGATTGGCGGAACCGGTATTTTACAAAATCCCAATGAAATCGGTCACGGTTATGAAGATCCAGGTACCAAGCTTAATAGAAGAAAACCGGGAAAAATCACCTACCACTTTATAGCTGAAGATGTTATTGATTTCTTTTGGGGTGCAGATCCAGATTTCATTCATACAACAGCTCAAGTTCCCAACGGTCCTAAACTTCACTTCTTTTATCAAGACAAAGTAAGCGAAACAGCCACTGATGAAGAAAATGCTGCTTTTCGAAAAAACTGGGAGCAACTTCCTGAGTTAACCATAAAGGGCTTCGAATATGCAAATAAGCACTTTGGAAAATATCCTCATCCTCAATTTTCAACAGTGCAAGGTGGCGATGGCGGAATGGAATACCCAATGGGAACTCTCATTACTGGAGGGCGTTCGTTAGGAAGCCTTATTGGCGTAACAGTGCATGAATTTTATCACAGTTGGTTCCAAGGAGTTCTAGCTACAAACGAAGCTCTTTATTCTTGGATGGATGAAGGATTTACCAGTTTCGCTTCTGCAGAAACTATGCTTCATATTTTTGATCGTGAATCTGACACTCCTTACGCAGGATCTTATCGAGGATATTACGGAATTGTTCAATCAGGATTAGAAGAGCCCCTTACCACTCATGCTGATCACTTTAATACAAACCGTGCATATGGTGCCGCTGCATATTCTAAAGGCTCTGTGTATCTGGCGCAGCTTAGTTATGTAATTGGAGATGAGACTTTCCGCAAAGGAATGTTGAATTATTTCAATACTTGGAAAATGAAGCACCCTACTTCAAATGATTTTCTTCGGGTAATGGAAAAAGAATCCGGAATGATTCTTGATTGGTATAACGAGTATTTCGTAAATACTACAAAAACCGTTGATTATGGAATACGAGCCTTAGTTGGTGATCAAAATAAAACAGTGATAGAGCTAGAACGAATAGGGCTAATGCCGATGCCTATTGATGTTTATGTAGAGTACCAAGATGGAACCTCAGAAATATTCTATATCCCTCTCAGAATTATGCGTGGTGAGAAACCTGCTGAAAACAACATTAAGCGCACCACTTTAGAAGACTGGGAGTGGACTAACCCAACCTATACTTTTGATATTTCTAAATCTGCCTCATCTATAAAAACAGTGATTATTGACCCTACACAGCGATTAGCAGACGTAGATCAATCAAATAATTCTTTCAATGTTGAAGGAATGATTAATAAATAAACCGTATTTTATACTGTAGGCATCAAGCAAATTGTTTGATGCCTTTTTTATTTATTCCAACAACTAACAATTTATGTCACAAAAAGACTACGCAGCACTTTCTATCGAAGCCCATAAAAAAGCTCAGGGTAAGATATCCATTGAATCAAAAATGCCCCTAGATACAAAGGATGATCTCAGTATCGCTTATACCCCCGGTGTCGCTGAACCTTGTAGTGAAATAGCTGAAGATGTTAATAAGGCTTATGATTATACAGCGAAAGGAAATCTTGTTGCCGTAGTAAGTGATGGATCTGCCGTTTTAGGGCTTGGAAATATTGGCCCTGAAGCTTCTCTCCCTGTTATGGAAGGTAAAGCGGTTCTCTTTAAAAAATTCGCTAATGTTGACGCTGTACCTATCGTTCTAAATACCCAGAATACGGAAGAGATTATTACTGCGGTTAAGGCGATTGCACCTACATTTGGTGGAATAAATCTTGAAGATATTTCTGCTCCCCGTTGTTTTGAAATTGAGGAACGCCTCAAAAAAGAATTACCTATTCCTGTTTTTCATGATGATCAACATGGAACAGCTATTGTAACCTTGGCAGGAATGTTTAATGCGTGTAAATTAACAGACAGAAAACTTAAAGATCTTAAAGTAGTTATAAATGGAGCTGGTGCAGCCGGGGTAGCAATCGTCAAATTGTTATTTGAAGCAGGCGTTAAAGAAGTAATTATGTGTGATAGTCGAGGGATTATCCATCAAGACCGTACAGACTTAAATGACACGAAAAAGAAGATGTCTAAGTTAACCAACAAGTCTGGTGTAACAGGAAATCTTGAAGATGCAGTTAAAAATTCTGATGTCTTTATTGGCGTTTCTGCGCCAGGGGTATTAACGAAAGACATGATCAAGACCATGACAGAAGATCCTATTATTTTTGCAATGGCGAATCCCATTCCCGAAATAATGCCTCATGAAGCAAAAGAAGCTGGAGCAGGTATTGTAGCTACAGGCCGGTCTGATTTCGCTAATCAAATTAATAATGTATTGGCTTTTCCTGGATTATTTCGAGGAGCTTTAGATGCTCGCACAAATAATCTGACTTCGGCTATGTTTATTGAAGTGGCCAAAGCAATTGCGGATAGTGTGGAAAACCTGAATGCAGAAATGATTATCCCAAGTCCATTTGACCCTCGTGTTCCAGAGCGAGTAGCTGAAGCAGTGAGAAGTTTTAAAAACTAAAATAAACTTCTCTGTTCTTGATCTGATTTTTGAGCTCGCTCAATAGTTGGGTCATCATCTCGAATCTCAAAGTTATTAAGCATTTCAGGCATAAAGCGTTTTTCGTAAATACGACGAGCAATCCCATGAAGTGCTTTTTCTCCCCGTGGCGTTATGGTAAGGAAACCACCTTCATCCTCAAGTATAAAGCCAAATGATCTCAAATCATTTACAATTAGATAAGCTAATTTTTCGGTAACCCCTGAACTCTTTTCAATCACTTCACGATGAGGAGCTTCATCTTGAGCTATGTATAATTTCCCCAAAACATTTAACTCTGCTTCCGTCATTGGGAACCCCTCACTGCCCTTGGTAAGCAAATTGTCCCAAGTCTTTTGGGAGTAGTGAAGGCCAAACCAATGCTTTCCTTCACGGAGTAGGTGGTGAGTAACAGCACACGCAAGATGTTTGCCCGGAGAAGCTTTTACCGGCTCACCTCTAGTACGAAACAAATTCACCATTGTCGCAAGATCTAGCTCTTGGATGTTCGGCGGGTACTTAAAATAGAAACTACTTCTCTTTTGCATGCCAAGTTTTAAATATAAATTACAAATAAAATAGCTCTTGAACCGTGAACCGTCAACAATAAATATGAGGTTTAGGTTTGTAGTATTAAACGACTATTGTCACTGACTCAAAAACGCCCGAAAACTAAGTAAAATCTTGCTCTATTCTTATTTGCGCCAATTACTCTCATAATAAAAGAAATTATATATCTATGAACCGGGTAAAATAATAGGACATTCTCTTGGCGAGATCTCTGAAATGTCTCAACAACTTTGTTGAAGCCAAACTTTCTTGACTGCCATAAAAACCCTCCTGTTACACTCTGTGCATTTCGTATCATAGGGTCATTCTGAATTGTTTTATTAAATTCCAAGCAAGCATTGAAACGTTGATCAAAACTTTTTTCACTTATTATATTTACTAATGAGTCACCATGATCTAAAACAGTATAGATAACAAACTTTGAAATCATAATACTCTCTGCCTGTAATACTACACCAGTATTAAAGTAAACATCTTCCGAAAAATGAATTTCTTTAAACTTGATCCCATTTTTCTCTAAAAAAATTCTTTTAAATACCTTCGCCCATGGGGCGTCAATTCTTAGTAATATTTTTTTACTGATGGGTCAGGAATTGATAGTGCTCGGTCCAAAAGGTATTTATAATAGGCGGTACGAGCTGATTTGTTACCCTTTTCATCTACTGAATTAGTCATGAAAACTATAAGATCCGAAGATGATCCATCCACCTCTTTCTCTATAAAACCGAATGCCTTCTCGGAAAAGTAGTCGTCGCTATCAGCAAACAGCACATATTCACCTGTCGCATTTTCTAAACCTTTGTTTCTAGCGCAGCCTGCTCCCTTTGATTTCTTACCCGTATTTCTGATTAATCTATGATTAGCTCTATTTTCTACAAGTTTTCCCAGTTCAACTTGAATACCTTCATCACTCGCATCGTCTATTACTAGAATTTCCAGATATTCTTTTTTAGGTATGCTATTCAATAATATCTCAAGAAGAGATAAACGGTCTTTATGAGGTATAATAATACTGTATCGCATAGATATAATTATCAATTACCGCCAATATGGTATCTTAAAATCATTTGTGGGTGTAAGTTGATCCTAAAATCGTCTGGAGTAAATAAATAGTCATCTCTCATTCCAATAGCCCCTCCAACCTGGTACTCAAGCATTCCGATTTGATCTTTCCAGTGTATACCAACATAATGTTGTATATCTTGGTAGTTTCCAATCTGATCAAATAAAGTTAGATAGAATATATCATCGTTATAGCGTGTCCTGAAATATTCAAAATTAATGGTTCTTTTGCCTTTTGTATATGCAATGTTGATAGAATGAAAACTAGAACCAGGTCCTATCGCCGCACCTAATACCTGACCATTATTGGTGTATCCTTTGGTAACTTTTCCATGTTGATACAAAGAGCCACTTGATCTTAAACGAGCTGTTTCCCAAACAGCAAGATTTGCATTTTCGAAGACAAAACGAATAGAACCTTCATTCTGAAGCTTGATTTTTTTTGCAAATCCCCAAATGAAACCTCCATTATGCTCAGGTTGAGCCAATAAATCCATAATATCTGAAGCAAAGTCGCCACGAATCCATTCTAAGTACACCTTGAAATCATCATTCTTAGAACGCCAATCTAAACCAAAGGAAACCATCTGATCCGCAGATTCTGTAACAGTCCCTTCCGAATTAGTTTGACTCGTTCTTAAAAAATCAGTAAACAAACTAAAGTAATCCAGTGCATTTTCTCGATCTTTATTCAGCTGTTGATACGATCTTTGTAGACTTACCGATAAACCTGGGAAAAAGCTCGGTTGATAGCCAAACACAAATCCGTTAAATACTGCATAGTCATCAGAAGGGTCATTATTTAAATAGTCTGATTCTTTTGTCGTGCCGAACACCCACTGTATTTCTATTTTACCAGCCCTAGTTTGCCACGGTTTTTCACTTCCTATTTGAAGATAAGGAAATCCATTTGCGTTGTTACTCATCAATCCCTGATTAAAAATACCGGGGCCCCAAATAGTATTCTGAGTACTTAAACTAGTACGAATATTCCTTATTGAGTAAGCTATTTCTGATTGACCTAAGTAGAACTCTAAATTACTTTCGTTTCCATACTGCATTACATAGTCAATACTCCTAGTAAACCTATTTTGGTACAACGCATTAGATCCATAATTTGATCTTAAATCATAAGAGCGATTCTGATTGTAATTAATAACAGGTGCTAAAGTGTATTCAAAATTTCCCGCTCTCCCTTGTATGCCAAAAGAGAATGATTGGTTAAAACCTCTCCCTTGCCAGAGATAGCCATCATTGAATCCTTGGGCAAATTCACTGTTATAACTAGAATGACTATAAATGGCTAAAACGGAAAAATAGTCTCCAGCATCATCTTGTTGATACTGTATCGATCTTGAAAAAGCTATTCTATTTGAATCTAGGTCAGTATTGGATTGATGATTTAGAACATCGAATCTATTGTATAGTATTGACTGAGCTCGAGCCAAAGACAATGATGTAAAAAACATTGCTGCTTGTACTAAACAGAAAGCGATTATTAGGCAAATTTTTTTAAAGGAGTAAATCAGCTTCACTTTAAAACCTCATGAATAACATTTGACAGATCATATTTTTCTCCATTTAACTCATAGTTTTCTAAAATGTTACCCTCTGCCCATTCATTATAAGCTTTAATCATAATAAATGGTAAAGTTTCGATCTCTAAACCCTCTTTTATGCATTCGGTTTGACTTATAATGTGCTCCTTAATTGTCCCTGAAATTACCGAGCCGGAATTCTGGTATCGATAGGTTGTGTCCCATCCACTTAAAATAGTAGGTACAAAGTTCTTGAATTTTTTATTTAGATCAAGGTGCTTCTTAAAAAGTTGTATATACTCATCCGTTGAAGTTACAACAGGTTTTTTCCACGGGTTAATAGAAGCTAGCTGTTTTCTCCTTTTAAAAGTCTTGCTTTTATCACGAACATCTTCTGGAGGAAACCCTATTCTGTAATGCGGCAAAACTGAAAGCTCGGAAGTGGTTTTAAATGATGGGAATATCCAAGCTATTTCAATCCCCTCTCTTTCTTTAAACCTTTCATGTAACATTATAACATATTCAATAGCACCGTCTGCAAGAGGATTATTTAGTTGATAAAGTGGTTTTGAATTTAACTTAATATATCTTTCATCCTGAAAATAAGGAAGAAGATCATCGATGTGGGCATCAATTTCTTCTACATTATAATATTGATTAAAAATAACCTCCTTTTCTTTCCCAATCCAAGAAAGTGTCCAAGGTGCATTTGCCCAAGCAAAAAAATAATGCTGCTTTATAGATAGATCCCTTAAATGGATGTTAGGAACTTTATCTAATGTTTTTTTCCCCTCTCCAAACCAATAATACCAATATGCAACTCCATCAAGTCCAATATCAACGGTATTTTGGAGAACTCTTTTTACTGTTTCCGGGTCGGATAAATCATAATAATCCCCATCAATAGGAAGTAACGGTCTTTTATGTCCTTCAAAAAGAGGCTTTGCTTTCTTTACATTTGTCCATTCAGTAAAGCCCTTTCCCCAGTACTTGTCGTTCTCCGGAGTGCTATAAAACTGAGGTAAAAAATACGCGTAAATTGGAGGCATAACTTAATATTTACCGTCTATCATTTTCCCATTTTCCATTCTGATAATTTGGTCTGCGAGATTTTCGTAAGAATAATCGTGAGCAATATTGATAACGGTTTTTCCCTGTTCTTTTAAATGTGGTAATACTTTTGTGTAAAATAATTCTTTCGAGTGTGCATCTTGATAGGCCACCCATTCATCAAATATGTAAACCTCTTTATCTTCTAATAGCATGTACACCAACTGAAGACGTTTTTTCTGACCTTCTGAAAGTTCTATGGTCGTAAACTTTTTATCTATAATGCTAACTTTTTTATCCATTTCCATCATGGCTAAGTAAAACGTCGCCTTTTCCAATTGATCATCCGATAGATGCCCTAAATCATTGAACAAATAAGAATCGGTTAATACTACCGCAAACATATCTCTGTACTCTGTTAAATTAGAATCTGAAATCTCGATACCCTTATATAAAAGACTTCCTTTTTGAGGAGAGTACAAACCACACATTAACTTTATCAATGTACTTTTCCCTGAACCATTTCCTCCCTCGATAAATAGCCGAGCCCCTTTTTTAATCTCAAGATTGATATCACTGAGTTTAAAAGATTCATCAGAATTACGATATGTGAATTCTATATTGTCGAACTTTATTAAATAGGGAGCTGAACCTTTCTTCTGCTGATCTACTATTGATTTTTCCGTAGAAGGCTGCTCGTAAATTTCTTTGTTTCTTTCATTTAACTTTATTCCGAGCTTTTCGATCTGAATTAATGATGCTTCGATACGTTTAATCGTTCCAAAAAAGCCTGACACGGTTGACAAAGGCCCTAGCATAAATAGAATGAGTGTAAGATAGGTGTTAAAAAAAGAGACCGTAACGATTTCATATTGATACACAAGAAGTATTATAACCCCTAAAAATCCCATCAAAACAACATCATTAAAACGATTATTAAACGAGTTAAAAACCATCTCTTTAAAATACCATTTCATCTGAACTTCAGATTCTTCCTCAATGTTTTTATTTACATAGCGATCTTGAAAGCGTTTATGCAGCATTAAATTAGCAATACCATACACTAAGCCTTCAATCAACTTATAAATTACATTGGATTGTGACCTATTAAGACGAGCATACTTGCCAACGAATTTTAGATTTATATAATTAATAACATAAACTATTAAGAAAACCCCAAGAGTTAACCCTCCCATTAGTGGAGAAAGCCAAAAAAGATAGATCAAAATTCCAAGAACAGTGGCTAGTCCGGTAGTTACACTAGGTAATCTGTTTACAAGATTTGCGATGTGATTTAGATCGTCTGTAAGAACTGGAAGGATATTTGACTTAAGGTTTTCAACCAGCTCATAAGAAGAAGCCAGAACTTTTTCTGAAAGCACAAGCCTTAGTCTATGAATCATATTTCGATTAATATGTGCAATACTCACAGAGGCAAGTAGAGATGCAATCATATAGGCACCAATCATCGAAAAGAAAACAATGGCAAATCTGGAAACATCAAAGTTTTCTGTGCCACTTAAAGACGCATGAATCTGCTTAATTATTAATGTCGAAAAAACCCCCGTCACAATAGACGAGCCTATAGTAAGGAGGAGTAGGGAATACGATCCTTTAAGCAAACGTAGTAGCCCTCGCATTAAAACTCTCCCAAATTATTTAGCAGGCTTATCATAAAATCCTTCATAATAATTTTAACGCATTACTTTAATTAGCCATTTATCCAGCAAATCAGGAAACAGCATTCTTCCTTTTAATATTGAGTATTCTCTGCTGAATATTCAATATTCGATCAGCCTTTTTCAGCAATTAAAGCTACGGCTTCATCTAATGTAAACTTCTCTGGTTCTGTACCCTTTGGTAAACCGATGTTCTTTTTCCCATGCTTGATATATGGTCCATAACGACCATTCATAACTTTTATAGGCTTTTTAGTTTCCGGATGTTCACCAAGATCATTTAGCTCAGAGCTTTTTCTAGGTGCACCTTTTTGCTTTAAAAGCTCTACCGCGCGATCTAATTCAACTTCCAGAACATTGTCATCTTTAGGAAGAGATTTGAATTTTCCATCATGTACAACATATGGCCCATAACGACCAACTCCTGCTCGTACAACCTTACCATCTTCAGGATGCTCACCAAGCAACCTCGGAAGTGTCAATAGTTTAAGGGCTAGATCAAGGTCCACATCTTCTGGTGTCATTCCTTTAAGCAAAGAAACTCGCTTAGGCTTTTTATTCTCTTCTGTTACTTCACCTAACTGAACATAAGGTCCGAATCTACCGGTCAATAAAAACACAGGAAGTCCTTCATCAGGATGAACACCAATCGGCTTGTCTTCTTCTTCAGAAAGTTTGATCAACTGCTCTAACTTCTCCGCGGTTACATCACTTGGGTTCATGTCTTGCGGCAAAGAAGTAGAAACATCTTCCCCATCTTTTTGCATTTTTGCATATGGACCAAAGCGACCCACTGCAACCTGAATTCCTTCCAACCCTTCTAAAGGAAGATCTAGTAATTTTGCTTGTTGAGCATCAATTTTGTCTTCCTGCTTATCAACTTGTGCTCGAAGTCCGTTTTCTCCTTTATAATAATCGTCAAGATATTCAACCGGATCCTGAGTTCCATTCGCAACTTCATCCAACTTGTCTTCAAGATTTGATGTAAAGGCACTATCTACCAGATCCGGAAAATTTTGCTCCAAAAGTGATGTAACTGCAAAAGCTGTAAACGAAGGAATTAACATCTTGCTTTCGTTCTTAGCGTAGCCACGATCTTGAATAGTACTGATTACTGTTGCATACGTACTAGGGCGACCAATACCTCTTTTCTCCAACTCTTTCACTAACGTTGCTTCTGTATAGCGTGCTGGAGGCTTGGTTTCGTGAGAATTAAATTCCAGATCTTGAAGATCGGTTCCGTCACCCACTTTCATAGCTGGAAGAAACTTTTCTTGTGAATCTAGCGCTGCTTCAGGATCATCACTTCCTTCTACATATGCCCGGAAAAAGCCAGGAAATAATATCTTCTTACCACCTGCTCTAAAATCTGCCGATGTTTCTTTATTCGCAGCCGTAATAGTCACATTTGTAAATTCGAGCTCCGCTTCTGCCATTTGTGTAGCAATCGTTCTCTTCCAAATCAAATCGTACAACTTAAGCTCGCGATCTTTCAATCCGGTTTTTTCAGGTAGAACAAATTTCGATCCTGATGGACGAATTGCCTCATGAGCCTCTTGAGCAGACTTACCTTTCTTAGTGTAGGTTCGAACACTTTTAAATAAATATTCTTCTCCATACTGATCAACAATTCCATCACGAGCAGCTGTTATCGCTTGAGATGACAAACTTGTTGAATCTGTTCTCATATAGGTGATAAAACCTTTTTCATACAGTTTTTGCGCAACACTCATTGTGTCTCTCGCTGAAAAACTAAACTTACGGTTTGCTTCCTGTTGCAGTGTTGATGTAATAAAAGGAGGCGCCGGATTTCTTTTCTGTGTTTTTACATCAACATTGGTGACTTCCCAATTCGCTTTTTTCAGCTGTGCAACTAGATCCTTTGACTTTTCTTCGTCTAATAAAACAACAGAATCCGGTTTTTTGAGCTTTCCCGTATTCTCATCAAAATCTTTTCCGCTAGCAAGACGCTTATCATTCAAATGAGTTAGATCAGCCTTGAATTCATCATTCTCTCCATTTTTTTGAAGCATTGCAGAAAGATCGTAGTAGGTACCGCTTCTGAATTTCATTCGTTCGCGCTCGCGTTCTACCAACATTTTTACAGCAACAGATTGCACTCTACCTGCCGATAAACCCGGAGATATTTTCTTCCATAACAGAGGCGAAACCGTATATCCGGCAAGTCTATCTAAAATTCTTCTGGTTTCCTGAGCATGCACCAATTGCATATCAACATCACGCGTATTTTCAAGAGCATTTAATACAGCCTCTTTAGTGATCTCACGAAACGCCATTCTTTTAACCGGAATTTTTGGCTTCAATACTTCCAATAAATGCCACGAAATAGCCTCACCTTCACGGTCCTCATCCGTTGCAAGAATAAGCTCATCTACATCTTTCAGCTTGTCTTTAAGGCGCTTGACGATTTTCTTTTTATCAGGCGGAGTCACGTATATAGCAAAATATCTGTCATCTGGATTTATTCCCAACGTAGCCCAGCTTTCCTTTTTATACTTAGCCGGAATCAGCTTAGCAGATGAAGGAAGATCACGAATATGACCCATAGACGAATCTACATCGTATCCCTTAGGAAGATATTTACTAATTGTTTTTGTCTTTGTTGGAGACTCTACTATTACGAGACTTTTCATACTCTTTCTTTTAATTACAGGCTTTCAATCAGAGCTTTCAACTCTTCAGCGTGTGCTTTTGAATCAATTTTTTCAACGGTTGCCAAGATAGTACCATCCGTATCAATAACAAAAGCCGATCGGGAAGGACCTGTAAAAGTTTTTCCGTACATCTTCTTCTCTACTAGAGAGTCTGTAGCTTTTGCGAATGCATAATCTGGATCCGAAGCTAATATATACTTTATTCCTTGCTTCTCGGCATAGTTTTTATGAGATCTACAACCATCCTTACTTATCGCGATCAAGTTAAACCCTTGGTCATCAAACCATTTAGACTCTTCGGCAAGACTCGATGTCTGCCTATCACAACTAGATGTATTATTCTTCATATATACTGATACAATCGTTTTTCTATCCAAAAGATCCGAGAATTTTACTTCTTTCTCTTCTCCATCTTGAACCACTTTCAGATTAAAATCTGTATCAATTTTTTTTCCTGTCTCGATCATTCTTTTTTATTAGTTGATGAATTGTCAGATTAGATGAACGGGTTTTCATGAGTTAATCGTTCAAGATTTTTTTACCTTAATGCTCACCTCGTGATTTATCTCAAAGTTACATGAATTCGCAATAAAACACTTTTCATTCGCCTCTTTATGCAACAGCTTCGCTTTTTCGATCATGCTTTCCTTTTCCACGAATATGTCAATGTGCAGAGTAACAGATTCAAACTGACCACTGCCATCTTTATTCTCTATCATTACTCCTTTAGCTGCATCTCGATATTCTGTAACTACTACTTCATTCACAGAACATAAATGCAGATACCAAAGCATGTGGCATGAAGAAATGGCTCCCAAGAATAATTCTTCGGGATTGTATTTAGTTTCATCTCCTCTAAACGCGGGGTCGGACGAACCTTCCAACACTGGCTTTCCATCTACTTCAATCTGGTAACTTCTTTCAAAGGATTTATAATCCGATGTTCCAGCCCCTAAGTTTCCTGTCCAGTTTAAATTTGTAGTATAATGATGTTTGATCACTGATTTCATGATTGTTTCATTTTGAGCTTAGTTTAAGTGTTCCGGACTGAAGTCCTTACTTGTTTACAAATTTCACCTTTCACTTTTAAGAAGATACTTCGCCACTGCCGCGACCACTAGTGAATGATGAACCTCTCCATTTGCTACCAGATTCAAAAACTCCTGAAGTGGTATTACGTGAACATTAATCCGCTCGTTTCCATCAAGATTTTGTTCAGAAACTCGTTTACATCCCTTAATCAGATACGTATGTGTAAAATTATTGAGTATTGCAGGATTGGAACTCACTTTTCCTAAACTGATCACTTCATTACCTGCATATCCTGTTTCTTCTTTTAATTCCCTGATAGCCGTTTCCTTTGATTGCTCTCCATCATCTACCATTCCTCCCGGAAGCTCTAAAGTCGGCTCTTCAATTCCATAGCGATATTGTTCTACCAAAACGATTTCTTCATTATCAGTAAGTGCAATCACATTGATCCAATCTGGTGCTTCAATAATCGAAAAAGTAGCTTTATGACCTTCTGACTCAATCTTCATTTCTCTACTTAATACCTTGAATATATTCGTCGTATATTCCACTTGTTCTTGGATAGTCTTCCAAGATTCTATTGTATAATTAAATAGTTTTTTGCTCATGCCAGACTCATTGCTTTTATCACATTCCGATTTCACATCTACTGAAGAACTCAAGAAAGCTACGGAAAATGCTTGCGACCTGATGGAGAAAATTTATGATTCAGGAAAGTATCCTAAGATGTTAGTGGAACGTGCTTGGTCTGAACATAACCCAATTATAAAAGGTGAGCTAGCGCAGCCAAAAGCATTACGCTCTTATTTGGAAAGAGAAATTTTTCGACTACTTCAGAAAAAGGCTGATATCAAAATAGAGCCTTCACGAGATGTTATCGAATTAAACAATCCTATGTTGCTGGATCATACCGATGAAAGCAACTGGGATATCACCAAGAAAAAACTATTTCTTTTCAGTCCTGAACGAACTGACATTTCCCTGGATCGGCTTCAACATTACACTGGAACAGATGCTTGCGATTTTCAACGCTATATACTGTTCACCAATTATGACATGCATGTGGAAGTGTTTCTGGAAAAATTCCCTGATTGTGTAAAACCAGCCAGAGATGGAGTTCAGATGCCGGCTTTTCATCACAAACTTGATGACAACAAGGGAATTACACTCATCAACATTGGTGTAGGACCATCAAACGCCAAAACTATCACAGATCATGTTTCTGTACTTCGTCCCGATGCCATGATCATGGTTGGTCATTGTGGAGGGCTGCGTAATCACCAAGAAATTGGAGATTTCGTATTAGCAAATGGATACATGCGTGACGACCGTTTACTTGATGATCTTTTCCCAATTGGAATTCCTGTAATTCCGAACTATTTGCTTAATCTTTACCTAAAACAGGCATTAGATAACCACAGCTTAGAACATCGAATAGGAACCGTATTTACCACTGCTAACCGGAATTGGGAATTTTCTAAGAAAGACACGGTTGAGAAAATTCATCAAAGCCGAAGCTTAGCGGTGGATATGGAATCAGCGACTGTTGCTACTAATGGTTTCCGCTACCGTGTTCCTCATGCCACATTACTTTGCGTAAGTGATAAACCGCTTCATGGTAAACCAAAACTTTCCGGAGCAGCACAGGCTTTCTATCAAAACTCAAAAGAAAAGCATCTGGAGATCGTGATTGAAACCATCAACATGATCAAAGAACTCCATCCAAATGGATTGCCAAATTCCAGTATTCGAGCTTTCAACGAACCACTAATGGGTGGTGGAGAGTAACATCCATCAATACATAACCCATCTTATTTAACTTAATTTACGTACAATGCCATAAACCCCCTTCATTATTGGCATTGCTATGGATAAAAAAAATACTCTCACTCGTAAAGATTTTCTAAAAAGGGCTGGCTCTACTGCATTATTTGCAGCTTTAGGAATTAATTTTGTTACAGGCTGTTCTAGCTCACCAACGGATAATAATAGTTCAGGTAACGAAGGTGGCGGTGGCAACACTGGTGGTGGTTCATCAGCAATTACTGTTTCTGGTCAAACTACATCCATAGATTTAACCCACAGCGATGTAAGCTCTTTACAAAATAGTGGTGGATGGTTACTGATCACTAAAAGTAGTGCCAATATTTTAGTTGTTAACATTGATGGTTCTACTTACAGGGCATTTTCTAGTGTTTGTACTCACACAGGTTGTACCGATAGCTGGACATTCTCAAGCTCTGAATTCATCTGTAATTGTCATGGTTCTAGATTCGATACTCAGGGTCAAGTTGTAAGAGGACCAGCAACTTCAGATTTGCCAGAGTATGGAACATCAGTTAATAATGATGTACTAACCATTACGAAATAAATATGAAGACGCTAGCGATACTTCTTGCTTTCTTCTTTATACTAAAGGTCAACTCTGCGGATGCCCAGTCTTTTACAACGAGTACAGGTGAAATTATATTTACTTCTAAAGCATCCAAACTCACCTTTAATGGCTCCAGTAAGCAATTACAAGGTCTAATTGATTTTGACAAAAGCCTTGTAGACTTCTACTTAGATCTTGCCTCCCTTAAAACCGGAAATAGGTTGAGAGACAAACATATGCGAGATAATTATTTAGAAGTATCGAAATACCCCTTTGCGGAATTTACCGGTTCCATTACTTCCCCCTTCGACTTACAGAGTAAAGCTTCTCAAGAGGTTATAGTGGAAGGAGAATTTACTATTCATGGAGTTACAAAATCTATTTCTGTTTCAGGCACTCTTCAACAAGAAGGAACCAATCTTTTACTTAATGCTTCTTGGAAAGTTAAACTAGGAGATTATAATATTGGTATACCCAAGCTAATGTTTCTAGAACTTAGCGAAACTCAAGATGTATCTATTTCTGCTACACTTTCATCTCAAAATTAAAGCTATGTCTCGTCTAATTTGTCTCATAACTGTCTTCTCTTTTCTTCTTATTGATAGTGGTTTTTCACAATTAGAAAGAAAAAGAACTGTTCAAAATGACCTTATTGAACTCACATTTATGGCACCAAGGCATATCAATGTGTTTACCGTTACTCCACTAAGTAAACATGAATTTCATTATTCAATAATGCACACGTTTGGTACTATTGATGGCGGTGTTGAAGATTTATGGGGCATTGACAATGGCGCCAATATACGTTTTAGCTTCGAGTATGGCTTTAACTCCACCTTCTCTTTAGCATTAGGGCGTTCTAGCCAAGAAAACAATTATGACTTATCGGCTCGTTTTCATCTATTAAAACAACGGATAGATAACACAATACCAATTTCTTTATCAGCTTATACCGGTTACGGGATTTCTACTGAAAGTAATTATGTGCTAAATAATGGTCGAACAAAAGCCCCATCTTTTAATGAGCGATCTAATATTACAGCAGGGTTAATGATTGCTCGTAAATTCTCTCCAGATTTTTCTGCACAAATAAGCCCCGCTATAGCTTACTTTTTTGCCCCAAGAACTGATTTCAATTTTTTCCCAAATTTTCGCTATCCGGAGGAACAATTTTATACCACAACAGCTCTTTCTGCTAGGTACAAATTAAATGGAAGAACGGCATTAACGGCGCAGTATATCCCTACCATTGCAGGTTCAGAATTTCATCAAAACGTTGCTTTTGGGGTTGATATTGAAACTGGTGGACACGTATTTCAAATGTACCTGTCTACATCACAAGCGCTCAACGATGCCCTTGTTCTTTCTTCCAGCAATGGCTCTTCATTCCAACAACTTCGCTTCGGTTTTAACATAAACCGCCTATTCCTTCTTAAAAAACCTAGTTGATTATAGAGAGGTACTTTTCTATAAATTCTTATTTCACCTAAACGCTAGTGGGCAGTGTAGACTATTGAATATCCAACAAGGAATATTCAATGATGAGTTTAAACATTATCCAAATTACGGTTGGCCATCCTGAGCATATCTGCAAAGGGTCTGCAAAATAAGACATTCATCACGATTATTATTTTGCATCATATATTTATTGTTTATCAATAAATAATTATTGCTTTTCAGGAATTATATAATTTTCTTTGTGAAGAACTTACTATAATGACATGAATAAATATTTAATAAAATTACTGATTACAAGCTCTTGGGTTGGAATTGCTAGTTTAAGTCTTTTTTATATACATGGATCCTCAGTTCAAACCCAGTTTGGTGTATCAATAGGCGAAGAAAGGTTTCATATTCCGAAGATTGACCCACTAATTCACCTGGACACAAAATCTTATGTACTTCCACAACAGATGTATAATTTTTATAATAAAAATATTCCTCCGAATAAATTCCTTGTTGAAAAATCAAAGAAATTCTACTCTAACGTAGGTACTGAATCTTATACTCAAGTCTTTTACAGACCTGATTTTAAAAGCTTTCCTATTGAAACTGTTCTAATTTTCTTCTTCCGTATCTTTACCTTTCTATCCATTGCTTTAATTCTTTATTTGCTCTCTAAGGTATTATCTTCACTACTTACAAATAATGCTTTTAACCCCATTAACCAACGACGATTCCTTTGGATCGGACTACTTATTTTTCTGATTTCTATAACAAGAATTCTTCATAGTACTGTTTTAGCCGGCTTTCTAAGGTATAACCCTACTCTTCTTGGATATGAAGTTGGACCTTCGTTCCAATCTCTTTGGTTAATTGTGGTTGGTGTACTTTTTCTGATTTTCAGCTTTATTTATGGACATCTTATTTCTTTACATGAAGAACAAAAATTAACGGTTTAGGTATGGGAAATATATTCAAAGAAAAGACAGCGGTTTCTGTTAGTCTTTTAATCATTAATCTTATGCTGATTACTACATTAGCGGCATGTATTGTAGTTCCAGTTTTCACTTCATATATAATCTTATATCCTGATTCAGAATTCAATTACCTAACTACTTCTCAAGTAATTTTATCTGATGATATACAGTTTGTTAAAAACGATATACCTAACTCTTTTGAACTTAAAAATGGAGTCGTTTCTACAAGCCTTTCTTATCTGTTTGAAAATCATTTTTATCATTTTATTATTCAAAGTGTTTCGACAATTCTACTTTTTCTATTCTCAAGTTATGCTTTGTGGTTATTTAGAAAAGCGTTATTGAGTGTTGAGAATAATGCTGTTTTTGAAGAAGACAATGCAAAAAGGTTTAGAATCATCTCTTTAATCTTTTTGATTTTCTGGATTTCTAAATGGTTAACAAAAATCTTTAGCCATAAAATTTTTGATCAATACTTTGATTCTGCCTCAACTATTGCAGTTCAATTGGGAGACTTAAGCTTTGGTACTTTTTCTATATCAGTGTTGGTCTTCACATTATCGCTTGTTCTTCAAAAAGCTCAAGATCTCCACCAAGAACAAAAGCTAACGGTTTAGTTCATGGCAATAATCGTAAACCTTGACGTAATGTTAGCCAAACGGAAAATGAGCCTTACCGAACTTTCCGAACAAGTTGGTGTAACCATGAGCAACCTGTCCATCTTAAAAACCGGAAAAGCCAAAGCTATTCGCTTCTCAACGCTTGAAGCTATCTGTGAAGCCCTTGAGTGCCAACCCGGCGATATTTTGGAATACTCTACCAATAACCAATAACCAATAACCAATAACCAATAACCAATAACCAATAACCAATAACCAACTTATATTTCTTCATTCGATATTCCTTGTTCATTATTCTTCCTTCAAATTTTTTTCTGTAAGGAATGCCTCCCAAACCTGTCTTACTTGGCTAAAAACCTTATGCCATGAATTCAGAAACCTTTTCATCCGAAGACTTTTTAAACCGAACTGTTAAAGATATGCGTCCCGACGAACAGCCTCGGGAAAAGCTTATAAAATACGGAGCTGGTTCGTTATCCGATGCCGAACTCTTAGCCATACTTCTTAGAACCGGAACTAAAAAAATGAATGTCATTGAAACATCACGAGCTCTGCTCGATCACTTCAATGGATTGCATGCGCTCATCAGAAAACAATGGAGCGAATTACGAGTTATTCCCGGAATAGCCAAAGTAAAAGCCATAACACTTGAAGCTGCTTTTGAGCTCGCACGTAGAATTCAAGTGGCTGGATTAGGAGAAGAAATTCAAATTACATCTCCTGAAGATGCCGCAGCTTACTTTAGCCCTAAAATTCGACATTTAACGAAAGAAGTGTTCATTGTCGGTTTTCTCAACCATAAAAAGATACTCACAGGATTTCAGCAAATAAGCTCGGGTGGAAGTAACGCCACTATCGTTGAACCTGCTGAGGTAATGCGACAAGCGATTGTTCATCAAGCTAATTCTATTCTTTTATTTCATAATCATCCCTCTGGAAACGCAAAAGCATCTACGGCAGATATTCAGTTGACAAAGCGTGTCTCCGAATCTGGAAAACTACTCGGCATTCCTGTTGATGATCACATCATTATTGCGGGATATGATTTTGTGAGCTTACGCAGCGAAGGCTGCTTTAATTAAGAATTATTCAATGATCAATTAACAATTTTATAAATTATGAAAGAGAATATAATCCTTAATAAAACTTATCAATTTGCTGTAAGAATAGTAAAGCTCAATAAATATTTGTGCACATCTACCAATCAATATGATATTGCAAAACAGGTTTTAAAAAGCGGAACTTCTGTTGGTGCAAATACAGAAGAAGCAATTGGTGCTGAATCAAAAAAAGATTTTATCCATAAGATTTCAATCTCCTATAAGGAAGCCAGAGAAACCAAATATTGGTTAAGATTGCTTCGAGACGCAGATGTTTTAGAGTCGAAAATGGTAGAATCATTATTGATTGAAATCGAAGAAATTTTAGCAATACTTGGAAAAATTAAAATCACATCTTCAAAATCAATTAGAAAGAAGCATTGATCATTGAATAATTCTTAATTCTTAATTGAATCAGCCTTATCTTAAAGCTGAATCTAGAAATGAATTCCGAAATGAACGACTACTTACAGCAAATAATCGCTGAATCTTTACAACAATTTGATCTCGAAGAACTTCCGGACATCCAGACCGAAGCCCCTAAAGTAGCCAGCCATGGCGATGCATCCACCAATGTAGCTATGATGTTGGCAAAACCACTTCGTAATAATCCTCGGGCAATTGCTCAACAAATTATTGATGGTTTGAATTATGATGAAAAGAAGATCGCTTCAGTAGAAATCGCTGGTCCGGGATTTATTAACTTTCGTTACGCGGAAGATTACCTTTACGACGAATTACAGACTATTTTAGATTCAGGAGAAAATTTTGGGAAAACAGATTCTTATTCCGGTAAAAAAGTACTAGTCGAATTTGTAAGTGCTAATCCTACCGGACCACTTACTGTTGGTCATGGACGAAATGCCGTTCTCGGCGATACCGTTGCCCGATTGCTAGAATGGACAGGCGCCGAAGTTGATCGTGAGTATTACTTCAATGATGCCGGTCGACAAATGCGTGTACTTGGTCAAAGTGTGCAAGCTAGATATTTTGAAGAACTCGGTAAAGAACATGACTTTCCTGAAGGTGGATATGAAGGCGAGTACATCCGCGATATCGCTGCTGAATTAGCTTCAGAAAACAAAGACCTTTCGTCTGATTCAGAAGAATGGAAGCCTTTCAAAGAAAAAGCAGAAGAAGCTATTTTTGCAGACATCAGCAATACGCTGGAAAGAATGAACATCAACATGGATTCCTTCTTTAACGAGCACAGTCTGTATTCTGATGGGTCTATTGATTCTACCGTAGAGCGACTTCGTGAAAAAGGATTGGTTTACGATAAAGATGGAGCTGTGTGGTTTAAAACTACCGAATTTGGGAAAGAACAAGATACCGTTCTTATTAAAAGTACTGGCGAACCAACCTACCGACTTCCCGATATTGCTTACCATATGAATAAGCTGGATAGAGGTTATGATCTCTGTTTAGATGTGTTTGGTGCTGATCATATTGCAACCTACCCGGATGTGCTTTCAGGAATTTCAGCTCTCGGTTATGACACCGATAAAGTAGATGTGGTAATCTATCAGTTTGTGACGATTGTGAAAGATGGTCAACCTTTTAAAATGAGCACTCGAAAAGCGAATTTCGTAACTCTTGATGAATTGATGGATGAAGTTGGTTCTGACGTAACCCGTTTCTTTTTCTTAATGCGATCTCCAAACACTCATTTGGAATTTGATATTGCACAAGCCAAGGAAGCTGGTGACAAAAACCCTGTGTTTTATCTACAATATGCGTACGCCAGAATAGCGAGTGTTCTTCGCAAAACAACAGAAGAATATTCATTCTCAGAAGACGTGAATTTATCACTGTTAAAGCATGATGCCGAAGAAACGTTGATAAAAACTATTCTTCGTTTTCCGGAAATGATAGCTAATGCCGCTAATGCTCGTGAACCACATCGACTCATCAACTTTATGAACGATGTAGCTTCTGCGTTCACTAGTTTCTACCACGATTGCCGAATTATTGGTGTGGATGAAAGTTTGGCTCAGGCTAGAATTGAACTTGCTAAAGCAACCGCTCAGGTTCTTGAAAATGGCTTGACAATCCTTGGTATTACAGCACCGGAAGAGATGTGATTTTAGATAGGCTTATATAGATGTTTCATAAATTCATTTACTATAAATGAATATTCATCTTCAAAATCATACAAAACCTCTTCTATATCCAACTCTTCATCTGCTTTTTTAATAATCCAATCCTCCATATCTCTAATGACAGTAGATAAGGATGAATACAAGTCAACATCGAAGGAATTAATTAGCAACAAGAAAGTCTCAATTTCTCCTCTTCTTAAGTCTTTTATTCTATCAAATTCCTTTGATTTAATATTTAAAAAGACTTTATTATTTTTTTCAGGAGTAAATGAGTATAAATATTTAAAAGATTCAATAGTAACTCGTTTATAGTTCTTAAAAAAACTTTTGAGCTCTTCTAGATTAGGCTGAACAATTACATTTAAGTACCAATTTCTTTCTGAATCTTTCTTTTGATTGCGACCATTTAGAACTCTTTCAATAATAAAAAGAATGAGCACAAGAATGGTTCCTAAATAATCTACTAAATTCTCTTTACTAACCTCATATATTTCAAATGAAAACTCAAACATTACTTAAACAATGCACGAATAGAATTATTGGAATTTATAGTTCTCTCACACTCTTCAATCCCATCACTTATGTCTTTTCTTATATTCTCCTTTATACTTACTTCAACACTATTTAGATTAAATTTAAATTTATCGTTAAACCTTTTTTTGCCTAACCTTTTATAACTTTTAAAAAACAAACCTAGAAAAAAAGAGGGATTAAGGGAAGTTGTGTTAGGAGGGAATACAACCTCAACTTTAATACTTTTATCCTTATCAATAGAATCTAACTTGAAAATTTTTCTGGCTTCTTCGCCTTCTGGTCTTCCTGCATAAGCAGTAGAAGACGACTTTTTTGCTTGTGCTAAGTCAATTATTTTCTCGTTCATTTTTCCCTCCCCCTTCTACTTTTCTTAACATATGATTTGTATTGAAGAAAATACGAGCTGATAACAAAGTGCCAGGAAATATTGTTTCTAATTTGAATAAACTATCATCTGATGGTGGCATTCTTAAATCTTGTTCTTTATTTAAAGAAACATACCATTGGTTTTTATTTGTATCAAAGTATGGAGCATGATTGTTTTCAATATAAATTCCTGTACTACCACTTATAAGGCTTATTCGTGGAATAAAATTTTTTCCCTTGTCTTCATAATCCCCTAAATCAAAAAAAGCTCTTAAAAACTTCATTGTTCCAGTTCCTCTACTCTCATCTACATATTTAAGTCTACTTATACCATGCTGTAAAGAATATAAGGTATATAAATCGCTTGTTCTGAATTTATTTACTTTCTTCAATATCACATTTGTAATTTGATCCAAGTCATCAATAATTTCTCTGTTTTCATCTCCAGTTTCAATAAGTCTTTCATAAATGCTAGGTCCAAAATTCATAATGAATATATTAGCTTCCCCAACAATTTCGTTTTCACTGTCACTATCTCTATTTGTTGAAAAATTAGCCATAACATAGTATTCATTTAACTTACCATGATCCTCTGCATTACTTAGAACTTCAGATATCAACCCATCTAGCTTATGCCTACCATCACTACTCAATTCAAAGCTATGTTGTTTTAACACTTCATTCATAAATGAAACCACTTTTCTACATATACTTCCTTTTAAATTATATAAAACCCCTTTCCTATATGAATTACCTTGTATATATCTTGTCGACATTAAAGGAACCTGCCCCTCCCTATCCAAGTCGACTTCTTTTATAAGTTCACTTAAGAATAAATTAAGCCTTACATTTCTAGCCTTATACCCTTTGACTTCTACCTTATTGCTAATTCTTAGAACCTGAAGCTTCGAGTTCATTCTTTCATACTCATTATCAATCTTATCTAAGATAATTTTTAGCAAAAAAAGGGGGGTTTGACTCGCCTTTTTGCACAATGAAAAATCAATAGTAACCCGACTGTCTACATTATTAATCTTAGATGAAATGATTTTTTGGATGAATTTTAATGTTCTCTCATAATTCTCAAAAAAATCAATTTCTTTGGGTGCTAGAAAATAAGTTCTATTGATTTTTCGAAAAAAATCTTGTCTCTTTAAATACGCGAAAAAAGGTGATTGGACATCGATTTCAAAAGATTCAATTCTTTTTTTGTCACTTTTAATCTGAAATTTTTCTAAATACCCTCTTTTCTTAAACGGAAGTGAATTTGAATTTCTTATTCTTTTTTGACGCTTTCTTTCCCTCTTTATATGAAGTCTTGCTTCTTTGTTGGAATCTCTTTTTCTCAATCTATTATTTCCTTTATATATATACTAATATTGAAATTACAACATAAATATATATAAAAAAACTACGTTCCCTTTAATCTAGTAAAGCAGACAATGCCTCTGGTGATCTGCTCTTCTACTTTAAACCCTGCTTGTTTAAAAAGCTTATTGCTTTCATCTTTGGTCCAGAATTTAATTCCACCAATTCCCATCGACTCTTGAAGTAAACGTCCATACCACGCATCAGCTTTTATGAGGTGCATCATGAAAAGCACTCCATTTTCTTTAAGAACTCTACGGGCTTCGTACATCACTCTTAACTCTTCTGTTAACTCATTGAGTGTACCACCCATTACAATTCCATCAAATGTTTTGCTGAAAAAAGGAAGTTCTTTACCATCCGCTCGCACAAAAAACAGGTCTGTTTCATCTGCTTCAGCTTTTATGCGTGCTTCTTCCAACATCTGCATCGAAAAATCTAAACCTACTACTTCTGCTTTTGGCTGAGCTGCTTTAAGTGCCCGACCATATAAAGCAGTCGAACAGCCTAGATCTAAGTACTTACCATCTTCTTTTGGCTCCGTCCATTCTATCAATAATTCATGCTCTTTTTCGATAGGGAAGTCTTCACCTGTAAGTAAAGAAAGTGACCTTTTTCTCCATATTTCTTCGTAGATAGTCGCGGTAAGCTTCCAATGATTGGTATAAGATGCAACACTTGAAAACCCTGGTTGATGGCCCAGAATGTCTATAATGTTGTTCTTTACATCGTATTCATCTCCATCCTGCGAACATAACGTACCACTGAATGGCTTCGTCAAATTCGAAACTTCTTTCGGCACCTGAATAGCCGCTCGCTCATTTTCCGGAGATTTTAATTCAAAGCTCATAGTCCTTCCCATCTTAGATTCTTGGAAATAGTACGTGAATATTGCTTAGGTGTTACGCTCTCATTTTTGAAGAACTAACGACACCTGTGCTCCTTTATCAACACTTAAAAGCTTTGCGGCATTTCCTTTATTAATCCCGATCTCTAACATACCTGAACTTCCAATAAAAGCGGCTGGGTCGCCTTCTTCTACATCACCGAAAGTATTAACAAGATGATCGATCATTGTATTTCCAATATAAATACGCACTTTTCGTCGACCTACCTTTTCTTCAATAAGAGCCTCAGAGATGTTGGTGATAAGGTTTCCAAATCGATCAATATGGCCAACCCATCCCTGTAGTCCGTCTTTATCGCCAATTGGAACCGCCCAATGATAGGAAACAAGATCTTTAATTGGATCACCCAGTTCTTTTAAGGAAACACCATTTATGAGATGAGCAGCTACAGGCGCAAAAATATCACGCCCATGAAATGTTCTCGAACGATCTTCTCTCCAATACTTGGTATTTGTGAGTTTAATAGCTTCGTACTTAAACTCACTATAAAAAAGAGAAAAGATCCCGTTATCGGGTCCTACGAAATATTGATCGTTTACTTTTAAAACAATAGGGTGGCGATCGGTTCCAACTCCCGGATCTACAACTACTAGATGTACGGTGTTTTTTGGAAATAGAAAAGATGAATTACGAATTACCCATGCTCCTGCCATAATATCCTGCGCGGGTATATCATGAGAGATATCGATAAGCCTTACATCAGGAGCAAGTCCTAATATTACGGCTTTCATCGAACTTACATATTGATCCTGAAGACCAAAATCGGAAGTAAGCGTAATTATTTGGCTCATTAAGAATAATTATTCAACATCACCGGCATAACCACCATAAGAATTTCTTCGTGGTCACTTTTTTCTGATGGGCGTACAATACCTGCACGATTTGGTGAAGAAAATTCAAAGCTCACTTCTTCATCATCGATATTGCTTAACACATCACCTAAATACTTCGCGTTGAAACCAATTTCTAATTCGTCGTTGGAATATTCACATGCGATAGTTTCTTTTGCTTCGCTACTCATATCCAAATCTTCAGCTCGTATGGTTAGCTTATCAGGATTTAATTCCAACCTAATTTGACGAGTAGTAGAGCTAGAGAAAATTGCTACACGACGAACCGTTGAAAGCATCTGCTCTTTAGAAATTGTAAGGAATTTGTTGTTGTCTCTCGGAATTACTGAATCATAATTTGGATACTGCTCATTGATCAATCTTGTAATTACAATCGTATTTTCACTTTTAAAACGAGCATGATCATTGGTTACTGTTATTTCACAATCATCGCCATTTGTATTCTTCTGTACCAAACTGAGTGCTTTATCTGGAACGATAAACTCTGTATCGCTGCTACCTTTGATCTCTTTATTTACATATTCAACCAAACGATATCCGTCGGTAGCTACAAATTTACTTTCTTCGGTGCCGATCTTAAAATACACACCCATCATTGCCGGGCGAAGGTCATCACTAGAAACAGCAAATAGTGTTTTATCAATAGCGTTGTTTATGTTCTCAGCAGAAGTACTAATTTCAACTCCACCTTCTAACGTTGGAATTTCAGGAAATTCATCCGCATCATCACCAACAAGCTTATAATTACCTTTATCGGTTCTAAAATTAATGTTCTTTCTTTCATCAACAGTAAAGAAAACCTGAATATTCGGTAACTGGCGTAGTGTTTCAAGCAAGCGACGCGCAGGAATTGCTACCGAGCCTTCTTCCTCGATGTCAGCATCTATATACTCGACAATAGCAATTTCAAGATCTGTAGCTGACAATTTCAATTTCCCATCTTCACATTGAAATAAAATGGTTTCCAAAATTGGAAGTGTAGCTTTTGATGGTACTGCTCCGATTACGGCAGACAGCCCTTTGTTGAGTTCGTTACTTGATACAGAAAATTTCATGAATACGTAATTAGAGTTATTTAGACAATCTTTCTACCCAATCTTGCCCTTTCGAGAACGTGTGCTTATACTAAGAAATACTGGCTCTCTCCGCAACATTTGGAACCGGTAAAATAACACCAAATAAGGACACTTATATATCGTTAAAGCGCTACTGTAAACCTTTACCTATTTTATTGCAGCATTTGATGAAAAGCCTCACCTCAGCGCTTCTTTTTATACTTTGTTTTTCTGCTACAGGAAGCGCACAGTCGTCATTAGCTAAGTATGGAAATGATTTCTTGAGTACCGGAGCAGGTGCTCGTGCATTGGGTATGGGGTCTGCCAATGCTTCTATTACAAACGATGTAACCGCTGGATATTGGAATGTGGCAGGCTTATCCCACATAAACGAACCTCAGGTTGTCTATATGCATTCAGAGCGTTTTGACGGCATTGTAGGCTACGACTATGGGGCTTTAGCTCTACCTCTTCAATCTAAAGATGCGGTGTTTGCCATTAGCTTTTTTCGGCAAGGAGTAGATAACATTGCCAATACTTTAAATGCTTGGGATGCTGATAGAAATCAACCCAGAGAAAATCCCCAAGATTATATAACTCGATTTAGTGCTGCTGATCTAGCCCTTTTCTTTTCTTTCGCAAAACAAAGTTCGGAAACCTTTTCATATGGGGTTTCAGCAAAAATTATTAATCAGCGTTTAGGTCCATTTGCCGAAGCCTGGGGATATAGCCTGGATGTTGGCGCGCAACTTTCTACAAACTTAGCTGATTTTGGAATTTCTGTTAGAGATGTCACTACCATGCAAAAAATGTGGGACGTTAATGAAAATGAATTCACTGGATTTCAGGAAGTTTTTGATGATTCTATACCAAGTGGACAAAATGAGTATGTTCTACCCTCTGTTAAACTTGGGATTTCTAAGAAGCTTACTTTTAGTGACTTTGATCTAATCACGGCCATTGATACCGATCTACTATTCGAAAACAGACAAGCTTATTACATCAATATAGGTAGCATGAGTATTGAACCACATGTTGGAGCTGAACTAACTTTTAAAGATGTAATTAGTTTTAGAACAGGGGTTACTGACTTTATCACAGATCTCGAAGGCGGATTTTCTGTTTCACCTACTCTTGGACTCGGACTTCAATTTCTGAAATTCAATCTAGATTACGGCTTTGCTAGCTTTGCAGGTACTTCCAGTAACTTAGGATATACACATAGGATTTCACTACAGTATAGTTTTTTAAAAAATTGATGACTGCCTACGCGAGGCAATGACCGTAAGTTTAAGGTGTACGCTTTTAGATATGATACCTCTTAAAGAATTCATTAACTTATCCAAAAAACTAGCTCTTGCGAATAATACTCCTTGGTCCTACGGCATCCGGTAAAACGGAACTATCACTTCAGGTTGCAGAAGAACTTGGTATTCCTATTATTTCTGTGGATTCTCGTCAATGCTATAAGCATTTAGACATCGGTACTGCAAAACCAACTCAGCAAGAGCTTTCCAGAGTTCAGCATTACAATATTTCGCATTTAGAGTTGGACGAAGCAGATTCTGTTCAAGCATTTTCAGAGCGAGCTCATGCATGGGAAAAGGAAATTCTGGAAGTATATGATCATTCCTTTTTTGTTGGAGGAAGCACGCTTCATCTTCAAAGCTTAATTCGCCCAATTGATGATATCCCATCAGCAAACGAAACTAATATCGCCGAAATAGAACAGCGTATTAATGCGGAGGGAATCGAACCTGTTTTTGAAAAGCTCCGATCTGTAGATCCTGAGTATGTTAAAACAATGGACGGAATGAATCGTCAACGTATAATTCGCGCGCTGGATGTATGGATGCAAACAGGAAAGCCTTTTAGTTCATTTCACACAAATAATGAATTTGTACTTCCTGAAAACACACTTGTTTTTGGAATGTCTAGAGACCGCCAAGTTTTATATGATCGAATCAATCTTCGAGTTGATAAAATGATGGAACAAGGACTCATCCCCGAAACACAGAAAGTTTTGGAAATGGGGTATTCAAAAGAAATTCAACCATTGAATGCTGTGGGTTACAGAGAAATTATCGCTGTTTTGAATGAAGAAATGGAACTGGAAAAAGCTGTCGAAAAAATTAAAACTCAATCCCGTAGATACGCCAAACGTCAATTGACCTGGTTTAAACGCTGGGATTTTATTGAATGGTTACCCGCAGACGAAAAAAAACCTGAAGAACTTAAAGAAATCATGCTTTCTCGTTTAGCAGCTAAGCAATAGAAGCCGTAAATTTGGGTTCAATTTAAAATTCGCTCACTCATGTACAAAGCAAAAGTAAACGTAACACTTCGTCCATCTATACTCGATCCTAAAGGGAAAGCTGCTCACCATGCGCTACAAAATTTAGGCTTAAACGATGTTCAGCAAGTTAGAATAGGCAAGTTCATCGAACTAGATGTTAACGCTGACAGCCAAGATGCCGCAACTAAAATTGTAGAATCAGCTTGCGCACAATTATTGGCAAATGAAGTAATGGAAGATTACGAGATCACATTTGAGGATTGATGATAATCTCAGCTCATTTTATGAATTCAGAGATTTTAGTCGCTGACACTGATGAGCTGACAAAGACAGAAGAACAAGTTGAAGAGAGTATCGACTCTCCTTGGCGCTTGTTTCTTTTTGATGATGATATACACACATTCGATGAAGTTATCGAGCAGATCATGAAAGCAAAGGGATGTAATCTTTCTGTTGCTCAGGATCTAACTTTTCAAGTTCACAATAATGGCAAAGCCTTGATACATGAAGGCGAATTCCTCGATTGTTTGAAAATGGAAGGTGTTTTAAAAGAAATTCAACTTGTAACCGAAATTAGAGGTTAACATGGCAACATTTGGAGTAATAGTTTTTCCGGGTTCTAACTGCGATCACGACGCATATCACGCAATGAAACACATCATGAATAGTGATGTTAAATTCCTTTGGCATAAAGACACCGACCTTTCAGGTATAGATTTCCTTATCGTCCCCGGTGGATTTTCTTATGGTGATTATCTTCGTTCCGGAGCTATCGCTCGCTTTTCTCCAATTATGCAGGAAGTAGTAAAGTTTGCGAAAAAAGGTGGGCCCGTTTTAGGAATATGTAATGGTTTTCAGATTTTGTTGGAAGCAGGATTGATTCCTGGTGCAATGATGCACAACCAAGATCTTCGATTTGTATGCAAAAACGTTTTTATTCGCTGCGAAACTACCAATTCATTATTCACTAGTTCCTTACAAAAAGGGCAAGTGTTTGATATCCCCGTTTCTCATGGAGAAGGAAATTATCATATCAATGACGCTGGTTTAAAATCACTTCAGGATAATGATCAAATCTTATTCAGATATTCTGATGCTGAGGGTAATCTTACTCAGGAATCTAATTTCAATGGATCTATCGATCATATTGCAGGAATTACGAACCAAGGACGGAATGTGCTAGGTATGATGCCACATCCTGAACGAGCGATGGAAACAATATTAGGTTCGGGAGATGGGAAAATGATCTTCGACTCCATCTTAGAATCCTTGTCAGTTGCTTAAGATTTAGTACCTTAACTGAATCATGAGTGATCACAGCCAAACAAATCTTACATTACATAGCCAGAAGCTTGTAAAACGGTATCGGAAAAGAACCGTAGTTAACGAAGTCTCTATCAATGTAAAACAGGGTGAGATAGTTGGATTACTAGGCCCTAATGGCGCTGGGAAAACAACTACTTTTTATATGATGGTTGGGCTTGTAACTCCCAATTCCGGTAACATTTATTTAAATGATACCAATATCACGAAAAAGCCCATGTATAAACGGGCACGAATGGGTGTTGGTTATTTAGCACAAGAGGCTAGTGTATTTAGAAATCTCACCGTTCGTGAAAACCTAGAATCTATTCTTCAGTTCTTCTCTGTACCTTCAAAAGAGATTAAACAACGAGTTGATAAACTTATTGATGAGTTTGGCTTACATAAAGTAGTTAATAGTAAAGGATATGCGCTATCAGGTGGAGAAAGGCGTAGAACTGAAATTGCCAGAGCTTTAGTTACCGAACCAAAATTTATACTTTTGGATGAACCTTTTGCCGGGGTTGATCCTATTGCTGTTGAGGATATTCAAGAAATTGTTGCTCAATTGACAAGGCAAAATATTGGCATCCTTATAACAGATCATAATGTTCATGAAACATTGGCTATTACTGATCGAGCATATTTGATGTTTGAAGGGAACATCTTAATGGAGGGTACCGCCGATGTTCTTGCTGAGAATGAAGATGCCAAAAAATTATATTTAGGCGAGCAATTCAAACTAGATCGATATAAAAACGAATAAATAATAAGTTAGCTATGAAAGAAATAACTGTACAGGAACTTAAAGACAAAAAAGAAAGTGGAGAAGACTTCTTTCTATTAGATGTACGAGAAGGATTTGAGTATATGGTATCAAATTTGGATGGTACACACATCCCTTTAGGGGATCTACAAACTCGTTTGACTGAGATTGAAGACAAAAAAGATAACGAAGTTGTAGTGATGTGTCGTTCTGGTAACCGAAGCGGAAAAGCTATTGATTTCTTAGAACAAGAAGGGTTTTCAAACATCTATAATTTAAAAGGCGGTATTACAGCTTGGTCAAAAGAGATTGATCCATCAATGGCTGTAGCATAGTAAAGATTATTAAACCGACTTCAACTCAATTGAAGTCGGTTCTTCTCTATTTCCTTAATTACTACCGGCAATTTGATTAAGTAATTCTTGGTTGCTTTCTGTATTGCCCAATACTTTAAGGAGCCCCAACATAGATTCTTTTGGAGATTTTTTAAGTAAGTATCTCCGAACCATATTGCGCTCTTCTAAAGAATCTGTAATAAACTTTTCTTCATTTCTAGTACCAGATGCAGTAATATTGATCGCAGGATATATACGGTCATTAGCCAGTTCCCTATCAAGTACAAGTTCCATATTTCCCGTTCCCTTGAATTCTTCAAATATAAGATCATCCATTCTGGAATTCGTTTCAATCAGGCATGTTGCAATAATAGTTAAAGATCCGCCTCCTTCAATTTTTCTTGCTGAACCAAATATTTTCTTCGGTATTTCAAGCGCTCTAATATCCAAACCTCCAGACAATGTTCTACCACTATTCGTTTGAACGGCATTATACGCTCTTCCCAATCGGGTAAGAGAATCTATAAGCAATACTGAGTCTTGCCCCATCTCCGCCTTTCTCTTAGCGTAGCCTAAAGCTAATTCTGTAATTCGAATATGGCTTTCTGTTTTGTTGTCATTAGATGACGCAAAAACTTCTGCATCCGTAGAACGGATAAAATCTGTCACTTCTTCCGGGCGCTCATCAACAAGCAAAACACTAAGCGGTATGTCTGGATGATTTTCTGTGATACTTTTTGCAATCTGCTTCAGCATCACCGTTTTCCCCGTTCTTGGAGGCGCCACAATTAAAGCTCTTTGTCCCTTTCCAATAGGAGCTACAAGGTCGATCACTCTCATCTCAACATTGTCTGAAGGCTCTCCAAGTTTTATCCAATCTACAGGCATTATAGGTGTCTGGCGTTCAAAACGACTGGATTTAGTCCATGCTTCTACTTCCTTTCTGTTTATCCTGTCTACCGAACAGACATGTTTGTTTCCTCTCTTATCTTCTTCGTATTCAGCTTCCAATATTAGCCCCGGACGAAGATCTAGTGCTTTCACTTCTTCCGGCTTTAGGAATGGATCTTGTGGGCTGTAACTAAATTCGTAGTCTAGCTTTCTAATAAAGCCCCAACCTTTTTCATTGATCTCTAAGACGCCTGCACATCTACCAGAAACACCTTGATTTTCTTTCCAATAAAATTTCGGAATAAAGACATTGCTACCCTTATTTCGGTTTTTATTATTTCGATTTTTGTTATTACGATTCTTGTAGTTTTTTCTGTTCCGTGCCATATAAATATTTGTTGGTCTCCTCTTCAAGTAAAAGAAGTGTTATTTCAATAAAAGTTGGAAATACAAAGGAGAGCGAAGTAAAAAAGAACGGTGCTCAGAACTGAGCACCGTTTAATTAGGTATGAAAAGATACAAATGTTTTTGCTGATAGCAAATTAACGAACAGTAGTTGTTTTGTTAATCCAGCTATAACATGGAGCTACTGAACCATCGATCTTAACTTTTTGACCGTCTTCGAGGTTATCAAGTCTTAAGAACTTGTCTTCACCTGTCGGCGTTACCGCTTGGTAATTTCCTAGTTGAGAATTAACTGTACTAGCAACAGAAGGATCTTTAGCCTTAGCCATATTTAAATAATCAATAACTAACCAATATACCATTCTGTCTTTAGCTTCTAGCTTTCTATCAGCCGTACAATTTGTAACTGCTGTTGCATAAATTCTTGCTTTCGCAATATAAGCCTGTCCATAATTTGGATCTAAACTTATCGCTGTATCAGCAAACTTATCTGCAGTTTGGATGTCTCCTTGGTTGATATAAGCACTAGAAATCTTCAAGTTGATTTCCTTTTTATCATTATCAGTTTCTGCCATTGTTAAAGCTTCTTTAAAAAGCTCTACAGCTTGACTATAACGAGCATTACTTTCTTCAGTTTCAGCTAATGCTTTAGCACTTTCAAACGTTGGCTGAACAGAATGTAATGTGCGACGAATATTAGCTAATTCTTCTTGATTATCTTGTTCTTGATATGCCTTTTCAAGAGCTTTTAATGCTTCAATATTTTCAGGCTCGTCATCTAAGATAGGCTTGTAATAAGCTATCACATCTTCCGGACTACCAAATAGATCTTTTTGATAGTTATTCAGAATTTGAACTAAATTTCCGGTAGCATATTTAGAAGCCTCATTAATTACTTCTTGTGCTTTTTCGGTCTCACCTTTATTTACGTAGTTTCTAAGTAGATTATCTACATAGTAACCTTTCGCAGCTTTAGTGGTTCTTTCAGGGTTCAAATCAAACATCATTTGAAACTGCTCATATGCCTTTGGAACCGCATCAGTTACTAAAGAGTTGTTCTCAAGATAAAATCTACCTTTCTGTTGATGAGTTGAAAACACCTTGTCCTGATCACCCTGTGCCACTTCTAGCTTTTCATCAAAGATCATTAAAGCAGAATCCAAGTATGTTGCCTTAATAGAAGGGTCAGTTTGCTCCTTAGCCAACTCTTGATAAATAGTAGTAAATTTATCTAACTGTCGAGATAAGTCGAAACTAGGCATGCCTTCAATATCTTCAGGCTTGGAACAAAGTATCCATCTACCAAATTTCAGAGCAAATGGGTAATCTTTATTTTTATAGTTAGACTGGAAAATTGAAAATGCAGCGATAGGCTTTAAACCATCAGGCGGCTCTTCCGTACATTCAGTTTGCGCTGCTACAAGGGTAGAACTCGCAAATAAAAAACCAAGTATTAGTATTGAACTTTTCATCATATCACAATTATTGTTATCAAGTATATTATAAACAGATCTAATTATAAGAATATTACTTTAAAATTAATTAAGCTTTCTTCGTAAAAACATGAGTTCAGTCAAATTTACAGAAAGATTAATAGCAAAGATATTCTCTTTAACTAGACTATTTGAGATTGTTCCCCTTAATCCATATTGAAAACTTAAATCAAAAGAGGAGTTTGTTCGAAGATCTGGTGAGACTAACCCCAGACCAGCAGAAAACCATAAGGTTTCAATCTTATTATTGTTTATTTCTAAATGCCCTGAATCGTATGAGATACCGGCACTATATTTAAATTTCGAAAAGAATTTTGTTGACCTGCTTCTATATGGATGGTATTGAAACCCTGTCCCATATATATATCTATTTGTAAATGCATTTTCCTCACTTGCAGAAAACCCATACTCTGCTTCATCCCATTTCTCTAGCTGGAACTCTGTTGAAGCATTGAACTTAGAATTGAAAAAATATGATACTCCACCACTCATTTTTAACGGTAGACCTACATTAGCGGTTCCTGTATTTCCTACTTCTACCACTACAGATTGTAACCCAACCTGCTTAATTGTTTCTGATTTTCTTTTTGAATCAAAGTTTGTAGGCAATGTAATAGCGCCTCCAATCCGGATATAATCATCAGCCTTCAAAAAATTGGTTTTCCCAATCGAAAGTCCAAATCTATGAGAAACAGCCGTTCCATTTATTCTGGTATTTACATTATTTGAAGCGATCGTATTATCCGCAAATACAATAGTTTCATTTTCTGATTCCGTCAAAAAGGCATAAGATGGAGCATATCCTAACGAGATATTGTTTGTAAGCCTCAGTCCAAACCCGACTTCGAATTTTGTAACTCCCCCCGTTCCTGTTCTATTAGAGAGAAATTCATTTGTTCTTCCTCCTACATTAAATGTCCGAACAGAATTAACATTATAACTGGATCTGGTTTCAGGATAAAGAGCTACCGACATTCCCAATTTATTTTTTAAAATAGGAAAGATCGCCTGAAAACTACCGATTTTTAATAGTGAATTGTTACCTGAGGATAGTGAGTCTTTTATTGAATAGTTAGTAAAGTCAAAATTAGCCGCAATCTTTGTATATATACCAGATCCCCACTGTGCAGGATTTGTAAGCCCAACAGATTGGTTATCAGTAAACGAAACACCTAAAATTCCCATCCCTTTCTCTTGAGCAGTATTATTTAAAAGAGGCATTCCACTTCCGTATAAGGAGTATACTGTTCCGGACTGCCCTTCATCATTTTGTGCTTTAACACTGCCTATTGAAAGAAAAAATAATAGAACGCTTGATAAAATTACTTTCTTTGTCATTCTGATGCTATAGTTAAAATTATTTTCGGTCTCAATTCAGTTGTAGCAGAGCTATCATAAAAAGTTGAAGCATTGAGAATCCCACCATTAACGCCTAATGTTAAATAAAATTCTTTTTCGCTAGGTTCACCAAATAAGTAACTATTTATGTGTTGAGTAATATCAAACTTAAAAGAGTTATCCAATGTATCTCTAAAAGCTACAAAATCAGGTTGCACCAATTGTAAATCATATCTAAGATTTTGACTGTTGGCATACCTTAAATCTAAAAATTCTATTTCAGGCCTAGTATGATTAACAGGTAAAGAGTTTCCCATTTGCAATCTATCTTCATATAAATACAGATCTGCTTTTAAAATATTTTTTGGATCAATACCATTTGCCAAATCTTCAAAATTAATACGATAAAAGCTTTCTAGAAAATTATTCAAATAAATCCTGTCATTAAAAACCGACTCATTTGCTCTATTGACTGTAAAAGCGTGGTCTCGAAAAGCAACCGAAACTGTGTCTGTTTCTTTGATCGTCAAGAATTTACTATCTATTATACTTGGAAATATAATCTGAGAAGAAGGCGCATCTGGCACAATAGCTAATCCAAAGAATTCAAAATTATAGAGTGAATCTCTGTCATCGTCGTCATTATTTACATATTCCGCATATTCCAATAAGTACGACTCCGAAATGTCTATAATAATACTATCCTGATCTACATAAGTAAAAGAACCCAATAGATTTCCGCTGTCATAAGTTATATTGTCTGTTGCCAATACTTCATTTTCTCTCCAGCGCTGTGTTACCTTATATATAGAAAAATCAACCGCCTCTGTAGTGTCTCCATACGCTCTATCAAGGTTCGTTGTTAACAAAAGTTTTAAATCCGTAGAATCGTTTAGAGGATTTGTTGGAGTTGTTAATAAGACTGGCTTTATATATCCGGTTATCTCAAAGTCTCCAAATAACGGGTCGCTATATTTACCCATAGGAAGATTAGAAAGACCTCCCGAAAATATATCAAGTTGCTGCTGCTCGAAATCATTCACATACAATGTATCAATAATGATATCAACCGGTTCTACAACTCCTCCTCCAACAGTGTTTGTGTCTTCACAAGAAATTAAACTAATTACGATAAATCCAGACAAAATAAGCCGCCAAGTTATTGCGGCTTTTGAAATGCTTTTTTGCATCAATGTTTTTATAAAAATTTTATTACTTAGCTATTTTATTATAGTATTCAGCGAATTTATCTGACACATCTTCTGGAGACCCTTGAATTTGATGAGGTTTTATTCCAAATGCTTCAAATGCTTCGTTAAATTCATCTTTAAGATAGTTTCCAGTTACCACATGATCGCTGAACTGAAGTCCTAATCTTAGTAAATCAACCTTACCATTATCAGTAAGCTTGTTGATATCTATGTCATCAGGAAGCCCTAACAATTCAAGAATTTTAGCTGTATCTGCTTGGCCTTCATTCTCCGGATGGTGTAAATTATAAATGACTTGAGTATTCTTAAATATCGCCTCGTCTTTATATTTTGTTTTCACCAACAATGGAATCAAACCAGCAGGCCAGTCATGACAATGAATTATATCAGGTTCCCAACCAAGCTTCATAACTGTTTCCAGAACTCCTTTATTGTAGAAGGCTAGTCTTTCTGCATTATCTTCATAAAACTCATCCGTATTTGGCTTTTTGAAAAGTCCTTTTCTCTTGAAATATGTATCGTTATCCAAGAAATATACCTGCAATTTTGCATTTGGTATACTAGCCACTTTTATTTTCATGCTTTCTACATCATCGCCCACTTCAACTTCAATTCCTGAAAGCCTAATTACTTCATGAAGCCTGTTTCTACGATCATTTATAGATCCATATTTTGGCAGTAAAATTCTAATCTCAAAACCCTTATCCTGCAAAGAAGCTGGTAGAAACCTTAGAAGATCCGCTGTATATGTCATTCTTGCGAATGGTGAAATCTCTGCTGCTGCGTATAAAATTTTCATAAATAATCTTTTATTTCTCGTCGTTTGAAATTGAATTGTTTTTCATCATCTCTTGGAATACAGAATCTTCCACGGATACAAAATCCATTAAAGTATCACCACGTAAACCTTGGCGTATCGTTTCTAATGAAATCACTTCATTAGGTGGAATGTTGCCTAAGTTCACATTACTGCCGTATTTTTTTACAAACCATACCTGCTGAACCTTTTGGGGCGCTTCAAAAATAAGCTTTTCTGCTGATATTTGGTCGGTAATTTCTTCAATCAATCCTGATCTTATCTCTCCATTAGGCCTAAATACACCTACTGTTCCACTTTCTCTTGCTTCACATATAACTTTCTCGGACCCCGCTTCAAGCTCCTCCTTAATTACACGCACCCACTTATATGGAGGTATTATCTCATTTGGGTTTTTACTCCCAACTTCAGAATAAACCTTAAAGTCTTTGCTGAGTTCTCTGATTATATTTTGCTTCTTTTCGTCAGAAAGCCAAATTGTTCCATTAGATACTTCTAGAGTGTCAATATTATGCTTGTTAAGTAACCTTACATAATCGTTTAGCTGCCCCCTCAATAAGTAAGCCTCAAACAACGTACCCCCAAAATAAACCGGAATCCCTGCATTCTCATAGACTGCGAGTTTATCCTCTAAATTTTGAGTAACTACTGAAGTTCCCCACCCTAGTTTTACTACGTCAACAGAATCAGAACACACTTCACAAAAGTCTTCGCACTGTCTAACGCTATAACCTTTATCTAACACAAAGGTCATACCATTTGAGCGAGGCTTGGAAGTTCTTTTCGGTAAATTATTTAATGCAAACGCCATATTGTCCTAAAATTCAAAGCCCTAAATATACTCATTCTTGTGGTCGTATTAAAGAACTGCTTTTTTATGCTATTTTCTGCTCGAATTAGCTACCAAATTCTTTATCCTTTCTCTATTTATGTCATTTAACATGTCCGAGGTGTATCTCCAGCCCCAATTATCAATTGGTGTCCCCGGAATATTCATTCTATGCGACTCATCTAAATCCATGAAATCTTGTAAAGGAAATATAGCTTGGTCTGCAAGTGAGCACATCCCTAATCGAATAAATTCCCAGTTCAGCTCTTCTCCATCAGACTCTGTGTACTCTCTTGATTTATGCCTTTCTTCCTCTGATGCAGAATTATACCATCCTATACTTGTATTATTATCATGGGTCCCTGAATACACCACACAATTTTGCGGATAGTTATGTGGCAAAAAACTATTTGTCGAATCAGAATCAAAAGCGAATTGAATAACCTTCATTCCTGGGAAATTGTATTTATCCCGTAATTTTTCTGCGCCGTGCGAAGCTGTTCCTAAGTCTTCTGCTATAATAGGTAGCTCTCCACATTGCTCTCGCACAGCATCAAAAAGCTTTTCACCAGGGGCTCCTACCCAACGACCTTTTTCTGCAGTTTCCTGAAAGGCTTCCACTTCCCAGTATTCGTCAAAACCTCTAAAATGATCCACCCTTACTGCATCATACATTGAAAACATGTGCTGAAACCTCTTTACCCACCAAGAGAAATTGTCTTTTGCTAAAACCTTCCATTTATATAGAGGGTTTCCCCATAATTGTCCCGTTTCGCTAAAATAATCAGGGGGTACTCCGGCTACAAGCTTCCTGTTTCCTTCTTCATCAACTTCAAAAAATTGTGAATTAGCCCATACATCTGCGCTATTATGATCTACATAAATGGGAATATCTCCGATCACGCGGATTCCTCTATCATGGGCATATTCTCTTAATGAATTCCATTGGGTAAAAAACTCGAATTGAAGCCAATATTGATGCTGAATCTCCAGATTGTATTTCTCTTTTACTTCATCTAAAGCACCTGAATCTCTTTTAGCCAAGCTGGCTTCCCAACTATTCCACGGTTTCATCCCTCTATCTAAACTGCTAGCCATAAATAAGGCATAATCACCTAACCAGTTTTCACTTTCTTGCTTAAACAACGCTAATTTTTTCTCTTGATAATCGGTCTTTGACTCGTAGAACCTTTTTGATGCCAGTTTAAAAAGCCTGTCTTTATTCGCATATGCTTTTTCATAATCCACTTTTACACCGGATGGCAACTTTGCTTCTTTTGCCTCTTTCTTTGATAACAATCCTTTCTTTACCAAAATATCTGGTGCTATCAAATAATGATTGCCTGCAAATGCTGAATAGCTTGTATAAGGAGAGTTGCCATACCCAGGTGGGTTTAGAGGCAGTACTTGCCAAATCGATTGCCCTGTATCTTCTAGATAGTCTAGAAAGATTCTAGCTTCCGAACCAAAACCTCCAATACCATACTTCCCGGGAAACGCTGTTGGATGAACCAGTGTACCACAAGAGCGCGGGAATCTCATCTTAGCTCTTTGGCTTTAAAATTAATGCCGCAAGTGGTGGGATGGTAGCGTTTATATATGCAGGCTGATTATGCCAGTCTCCCCATTTTGCATTAATCACAGAATCACCGGCGTTGCTACCCCCATAATATTCAGAATCTGTATTCATCACCACTTCATACTTCCCATCTTTTGGAACTCCTATTTGGTAACCATGATGTACTGTTGGAGTAAAATTTAAAACCACTACTACAAAGTCATCAGCATTTTTTCCCCTTCTTATAAAAGAGATTAAGCTATTATCAGCATCGCTCACATCTATCCATTCAAATCCACGCCAATCAGCGTCAATTTCATGTAGTGCTTTTTCCTCTTTTGACACCTTATTAAGGTCTTTCACTAATTGTTGAAGTCCTTTATGTTTCCCCCACTCCAATAAATGCCAATCTAACGAATTCTGATGATTCCATTCCGACCATTGACCAAACTCACTTCCCATAAACAATAAGTTTTTACCCGGATGCGTGTACATATAGGTATACAAGAGACGTAAATTTGCGAATTTCTGCCAGTCATCACCCGGCATTTTAGAAAGCATTGAATGCTTCATGTGCACTACTTCATCGTGAGAAAAAGGAAGTGTAAAATGTTCTGAAAAGGCATATACCAAAGAAAATGTAAGTTGGTCTTGGTGGTACTTTCTATGAATCGTATCCTTTTGGATATAAGATAGCGTGTCATTCATCCACCCCATGTTCCACTTATAATCGAAGCCCAAGCCTCCTGTTTTTGTTGGACGAGAAACCCCTCCCCACGAAGTTGATTCTTCAGCAAAAGTAATAACTCCAGGAAACTCGCTATGAAGAGCATCATTAAACTTTCTAAGCAAACTAATGGCTTCTATGTTTTCGCGACCACCAAATTTATTTGGCACCCATTCCCCTTCTTTTTTGGAATAATCCAAGTATAACATTGATGCTACTGCATCAACTCTAAGTCCATCAATGTGAAATTTATCGCACCAGTACATTGCGTTTGATACCAAGAAATTTTGTACCTCTGTTTTCTCAAAATTAAAAATGCAAGTGCCCCAGTCGGCATGTTCTCCTTGCCGTGGATCTTCATGCTCATATAATCCTTTCCCATCAAATCTTCTAAGTCCGTGATCGTCTTTTGCAAAATGAGCAGGAACCCAATCCAACAAAACACCTATCCCCGCCTTGTGGCATTCATCAACAAAAAACATAAAATCTTTAGGAGAACCGAACCGACTTGTGGGGGCATAATATCCAGTTATTTGGTATCCCCAAGAAGGGTCATATGGATGCTCTGCAACCGGCAAAAGTTCAATATGAGTGAACCCCATTTCCTGAACATATGGAATCAATTCTTTGGCAAGCTCTTTATAATTCAGAAAGTCAGGACCATGCTCAACTTTCCTTCTCCAAGAACCTACGTGTAATTCATAAATAGAAATAGGCTGATCGATAGCTTGTGCATTTTTTCTCGATTTCATCCATTTATCATCCCCCCATTTATATCCCTCAATATTGGCAACTATCGATGATGTATCTGGCCTAACCTCGGCTTCAAACGCATAGGGATCCGCTTTTAAAAATGGAGCGTCTTCAGCTGTAGCTTTGATTTCATATTTATAAAGAGCTCCCTCTTTAACTTGAGGGATAAAAATTTCCCAAATTCCTTGATCTTGTAGCTTTCTCATAGAATGAACACGACCATCCCAATTATTAAAAGGACCAACTACACTTACTCGATATGCATTTGGTGCGGCGACCACAAACTGAGTTCCTTCAATTTTACCAACTTTTTTCGGATGCGCACCCATAAAGCTATAAGCTTTTTGATGATTTCCTTCTCCCCAAATCTGGAGATCAAATTCATCTAACTGTGAAGGAAACGAGTATGGATCTGATATTTCAAAGTCTTTGCCTTCAAAAGGAGTGATCTTTAATGAGTACTCAAACTTTTGTTTTCGAGGAATAACTTTTTCGAATAGTCCTTCCTCCGATACTTGATCTAACTTTATTGCCTTAGAAGATTTTATTTTAACGGAAACAGCCTCTGCTTCCGGCCGAAAAACCCTAACTACAAAGCTTTCCTTTCCATTAACTTCAACAGTATGTAGCCCGAGTATAGAAAACGGATCGTTATATGTGCCGTTACCAATCGACTTTATTATTTCTTTACTAAGTGTAGAACTCATTATTCCTCATTAATTAAGGCCTAGAAGATAGTAAATCTATATAAAATCTTTCGTGCTATTCGTTGTGTTTTCTAGGCATTCATTTTCTATTTTAAGCTAATGCATTATACCGGACAAATTGCGAAGAGATACCTTTTTTCTAAAAAGCACATCTCATTAATTTCTACACTTACTTTCATAAGTATCATTGGGGTTACTATTGGCACCGCATTGCTTATCGTTGTGCTTTCTGTCCTAAATGGATTCTTTAATGTTGTTCAAGGTTATTTACTGAGCTATGATCCAGACTTGAGAATTGAGTCTGTAGGAGCTAGTACTTTTACTCAAAACCAAGAGCTTTTAGATACTATCCAATCCCTCCCCGAAATAACTTTATTATCTCCATATGTTGAAGGAAAGGCATTGCTTACCAGTAATGACAATGAGAATAAAGTTGTTGAAATTCGTGGCATTGAGAGCAGAAGCTTTCAAGATCTTATCAAAATTGAACAAAGTATAAAGACCGGTGTTTTTGATGTAAGCGTTAGAAATAAAAAACCGGGACTTGTTTTAAACGAACAATTAAGGCAAGAACTTGGCCTAGAATTAGGTGACGAAGTCGCATTGCTCAGTGCATCTGCAATGAGGAGAACACTTACTCAAATAACTGCGCCTAGATTCTACCATTTTGAAGTTCGTGGCTCTTACGAGCTAGAACAAATAGGCGGAGGTGCTCAAGTATTTGTAGATCTCACTGCCGCACAAAGACTATTCAAAACCAGAAATAGTATATCAGGAATTGATGCTCAAGTAATTGATAGTGAAACTGCACAAAAGATAAAACCTGTTCTTCAATCAAAACTAGGACCAGATTTTAAAGTATCTTCTTGGTACGACCTTCAAAAGCCTCTTTATGATGTTATGTATCTTGAAAAGTGGGGCGCTTATGCAATCCTAATGATCATAATTATTGTCGCTATTCTTAACATCGTAGGTTCTCTATCAATGATTGTTATTCAGAAGCGTCGTGACATTGGCATCCTTATTACTATGGGGTATTCAAAAAAAGCCATCAAGTCCATTTTTAGAAAACAAGGTTTGTATATCGGTCTAATTGGCTGTGTTTTTGGTGGGCTAATTGGGTTACTTCTCAGCTGGGTTCAGCTCGAATTTCAACTCATTAAACTTTCCACCGCTTTTTTAATTGAAGCTTATCCCATTCACATTCAAGTTTCGGATGTAGCTATTATCCTATTGGGAAGCTTGTTCCTTTGCATTGCCGCTAGTTGGCTTCCAGCTACTCGAGCCTCAGAAGTACAACCTGCCGACGCCGTTAGATATGAGTAGTTAGATCACTCGTTATAAACATCCGGTAAGTCATTTTCGTAAAGCACTACATCTCCCGCTTGCACAAATGACTTTAGTAAATCGTTAGCTTCAAAAAGCGAGTTAACAACACTAACTTTCTCGCCCTGACCTTCGACTGACTTTATCCCTTCTAATATTGGCTCTGCCCTTTCTTCCCCCACTAAAATAATCTTATCTAGATTAGCCGCGGCAATCGCTTCTCCAAATTTCTTATTCTCTTCGAACTCTATATCTCCTAACTCTACCATTCCGGGAGTTATAATTATTCTGTTTCCGGAGTTAAACTGGCCTAAAATTTCTACGGCATTCTTTGCGCCTACCGGATTAGAATTAAACGCGTCATCAATAATAAAAAACTCACCTGCTTTTTTAAGCTCAAGTCTATGTTCAACCGGTTCAATATTACTTGCTCCTAATGACATTGTTTTGGGTCGTATTCCTAAATAATGTGCTGTACCTATAGCCAAGAGCATATTTTGAACATTATGAGCACCTAAGAGTTTGGTTTGAAATGAAACACTCTCTCCGTTTATTTTTGCTTCAAATCGAGTTCCCTCTGTGTTGTATGATATTTGTCCTGCTTTTATATTTCCACTATTCAACCCTACTAAAACTCTTTCAATATCAGATCTTTCACTGCCCATTTCCCGTACATACTCATCATCCCCGTTTAATATGGCTACACCATTCATCGGTAAATTATCAACAAGGGTCCCTTTCTCTTTTGCAATCACTTCTTGAGAACCGAATGTTTCCAGATGGGCTACACCAACATTCGTAATAATAGAAATATTTGGTTGAGCAATATCACAAAGCTCTTGGATATTACCCTCATATCTTGCACCCATTTCTAAAATTAATATTTGGTGGTGCGACTGCAGGTCATTGTTGATCACCTTACAAATACCCATTGGGGTGTTGTAGCTACCCGGTGTAGAACAAACGCTAAATCGTTCTTTGAGCAGATCTCGAACCATAAACTTCGTGCTCGTTTTACCATAACTACCAGTGATAGCTATTACTTTTAAATGAGGCATGGATGCCAGTTTTTTCCTGGCTTGTTTTTTGAACCCTTCCTGTATGTTATTTTCGATCGGCTTAGTAAACCAACTGGCTAAAAGTATATAGAACGGAATTAGTATCGCGGTAAACACCCATCCAAAAACGAGAAGTATAACATCAAAAGACAAAAACTCGGGATCATAGTTATATAAAAATCTACCCATGTATGCTTCGTATGTTAAAAAAGCAGGAAGAGTGAGCCCTAACAAAATCACCGGTACCATCAAGCGCTTCACTCTGTTTGTTAGTACTAATGGCTTTTTTACTTTTTCTTGCTTGTATCTCTTCACAGAGCTTAACCAAAATACAGCATAAACAAAGAATATAACGGCTAGTGTGTTTTTGGTGATCGGTGAACCGAAAAATCCATCTGCAGCTACGGCAAGAAGTAATACAAGATTGAAAACCCCTAAATCTGTTGGTATAACTTTTTCATCCCAATGAGACCTAAGCCAACTCCAATATTCATTCCCTTTATAACCCATTTGCTGAAAGGTGTGAATAAAGAAGCGGGTTCTATACCAATGATATCTGAACAAAATGATGCAGAAAACAATCGAAAAATAATTAAGTAAACTAAGGTACCAGTCCAAGCTGTAGATTATTAAAAGGTGAACTTTTGCAGATAAATACACTTCGCCTCGAAATTGTATGAGAACGCACGTATATTCACCGCACAATTCAAACAAAGTTTCGAATCGGAGACAAATATATGAAATTAATTATCCCTATGGCGGGTCGTGGAACTCGTGTTCGCCCTCACTCTCATACTGTACCAAAACCACTGTTACCTGTAGCCGGTACTATGATCATAGAACGCCTAGTGGAAACCTTCATTCGGACCTTAGACCGAAAGATAAATGAGATCGTATATATTTTAGGCCCGGATTTCGGACAAGATATAAAAGATCAGCTTACTGCAATGAGTGACAGGCATAATGCCAAAACCACTTTCAGGGTACAATTTCCTGCTTTGGGTACCGCTCACGCCGTAGCTTGTGCAAATGAAGATCTTGAAGGCGAGGTAATTGTAGCTTTTGCAGATACTCTGTTTGATAGTAAAGAAAAATTCAATTTAGATGGCGCTGACAGTGTGATCTGGTTGAAAAGAGTAGAAGACCCATCTAGATTTGGCGTGGCCGTACACGAAGGTGAAACAATTACAGGGTTTGTTGAAAAACCGGAAGAGTTTATTTCCGACTTAGCGATAATTGGTGTGTATTACTTCAAAGATGGAGAAGAATTAAAGCGCCAGGTAAACCGAGTAATGGATGACGGATTAAAAGGCCCGGGCGGAGAGTACTTCTTAACGGCAGCACTTGATAACATGATCAATGAGGGCAAAGTATTTAAAATTGCCACTGTAGATGAGTGGTTGGATTGTGGAACACTTCCTGCTTGGTTGGAGACGACCGGAGAAATTGTTGCTAAAGAAAACACCAAGTTTGATCACTCAAGATTCCCCGGATGTACGATTAACGAACCTGTCTTTATTGATGAAAATGTTACCATTGAAAACTCAACTATTGGACCAAAAGTAAGTATTGAGTCTGGAACGGTTATAAAGAACTCGACTATTGAGAATTCTATTATTCGTGATAATGCCAATCTGGAAGAAGTAGAAACTTCCGGATCTACTATTGGTGCTTATACTTCACTGAAGAATGTGAAAGGAAAAATTGATGTAGGCGATCATTCGGTTCTAGAAATCGAATGATCAATTTGCTACAACAAATTCTCTAGAGGCACTAACATTATCTTCATAACCGATCAAGAAAGCTTTGATGATATAATTACCTGGACCTAATTCGATATCGAAAGGTCTCTGCATTGTAATAACCTTGCTTTCTCTTTTTTGAAGAGTCAAACTGGATGTAGCCATTGTGCAACCCGTACCTTTATAAGAATCAAAAACCTCTACTCCTTCTTTTAATACTTTGAAAGCAGACTGACACCCTGAAGTAAACGCATATGTCTTAGGGTCATCCGTACCATTTCTAATGGTAAAGGTTGCTTCAATATCCTGAACGTTTGAAACATCACTGGATTCTAACTTTACAGCTGTGGTTAACTCTCCTTCGCTAAAATTCAATACATTACACGATGTGAGGAAAAGTACTAGAAGTAAATACTGGGCTATAGTTTTCATAATCAATAATTTGTTCGTTTTATTTTAATAAAATTCATACTTCATTCAAAATTTTCCTCATAGATCATTTAACTACGGTGATCACACCATTAAATTTGTTAATAATATGATTACTAATTCCGCCGGGCTTTCCGTCATTTACATCCCATTTGAAATCAGCTCCACCTATTAAAATATGATCGCATTCCAGCTCCTCTGCTGTTTTCACTATTGTTTTTCCAGGCTCACCAATTCTAACTAATAATTCCGGATCTGTGTCTACCCCACTATTTCTTTCAAATAAATAATTCGCCATTTCTACGATACCTTTTGCTTTGTCCTCATTATCTTTGTCTTCTGCAACAACAAGAATGGTAACAGAAGGCTTATTCTTCAATAAAGAACTTAGTATCCCCGCGTGTTTAACAGCTTCACTTGCATACTTACTTCCATTTGTAGCTATTAACCAATTCGAAGTGAATCCCATAATTTATACACCTTTATTTTATGCTAGATTTAATTTTTACTAAACAAATCAATGAAAGCATCCTATAAGATTGGTATCTTTTGATGATGGACTTCCCACAACAAATACCCACTTCACACAAATCTGTTTTTGAGATTATAAGTAAAGCTGCAGCAGCTATCGACCAACCTGTATATGTAGTTGGTGGATATGTGCGAGACTTTTACTTAGATCGACTTAAACAAACAGACCCAGACCTCGACTTTGTTACGCTTGGGTCAGGTATTTCTTTAGCAGAAAAAGTTCACGCTTCAATAAAAGGCTCTCATTTATCCGTTTTTAAGCAATTTGGAACAGCGCTAGTAAAAACTGATGATCTTGAACTGGAATTTGTAGGCGCCCGTAAAGAAAGTTATCGTAAAAACTCTCGCAAGCCTCTCGTGGAAGATGGCACGTTAGAAGATGATCAACTTCGTCGAGACCTCACAATAAACGCTTTGTCTTGGAGCCTTAATGAAACAGATTATGGAACCTTGATCGATCCTTTTAATGGAATTCAAGATCTAAAAAATAAGATAATTCGAACTCCAATCGATCCTCTTCAAACTTTTAGTGACGATCCTCTTCGCATGTTGCGAGCCATTCGTTTTGCTACACAATTGAATTTCGAGATTGAAGAAAAAACGTATGCCGCTATTTGTGAAATGGCCCCACGATTGGACATCATCTCGAAAGAAAGGATCATTACCGAGCTTAATAAAATTATAATGACAGAGAAACCTTCTATCGGGTTTACTCACCTTTTTCATACTGGGTTGTTAAAACAATTCTTTCCACAGATGCATCAGCTTCAAGGGGTGAAAGAAAAAAATGGTCAGTCGCATAAAGATAATTTTTGGCACACTCTTCAGGTATTAGATAATGTGGTTGAATACGGAGGCGACCTTTGGTTACGATGGGCTGCAATTCTGCACGACATCGCAAAGCCTCCAACTCAAAGATTCGATAAAAAAGCGGGGTGGACTTTCCACGGCCACGATGCTTTGGGTGCTAAGTGGACGAAAGGAATTTTTCGCCAATTAGGGCTCCCTCTGGACGAAAGAATGAGATATGTGCGTAAATTAGTTCGTTTACACCTAAGGCCCATTGCGTTAGTTTCCGAGATAGTAAGTGATAGTGCCATTCGTCGTTTGATTTTTGAAGCAGGCGATGATGTTGATGATTTGATGACGCTTTGCCGGGCTGATATCACCAGTAAAAATGAGAATAAAGTAGAACGGTTTCAGAAGAACTTTAACCGTGTTGAAAGAAAGATCAAAGAGGTAGAAAAAAAGGATCATATCAGAAACTGGAAAAATCCTGTTTCTGGTGAAGAGATCATGAAAGCATTAGAAATCAAACCCAGCAAGACCATTGGGGATATTAAGGATGCTATAAAAGAAGCCATTCTGAATGGTGAAATTCCAAATGATCACGACGCTGCATTTGAGTATATGATGGATAATAAAGAAAAATTCTTGGAGGAGGAGTAATAAAGTGACAGAGTTACATCAACACTTCGTGTTTGGTTACAAAGTTAGTTTATATTTAAACCAACTTTGTAACTGCAAGCGAAGCTTACATCTCACTTTGTCACATAGTCACTCTTTATTTAAATGAAAGAAGTTTGGATTTCGAACTCATACGGGAAAATAAATTTAGGACTTAATGTTCTTGAAAAACTAGAATCAGGATATCATAATATCGAAACGGGATTTTGCTTTATAGAATGGGCTGATAGATTTGAGATTACCCCATCTAGCAGAAACAGCTTAATTATGAGCGATGAAAAAATTCCTGTGGATGAATCTAATTTAATTGTTAAAGCTGTGGCTCTCTTAGAAAAAGAAGCCGGCCTGAAGGATCACTTTCACATCAATGTTCAAAAAAATATCCCTGCTGGAGCTGGTCTGGGAGGTGGAAGCAGTAACGCGGCCACTACCCTCAGAATGATAAATAAAATTGCTAATCTTGGATTACAACAGGCAGAGTTAATGGAATTGGGAAAACAGCTTGGAGCTGATGTTCCCTTTTTTATTCAAGGTGAGGCTGGTTTTGCGACAGGTTTAGGGACAGAAATTGAACCTTTAGATATCCAACCAGATGGCTTTATAGTAACCGCATTTCCGGGAGAACCTAGCAGCACTCCGGAAGCCTATCAGTTTGCGATAGTAAACCCTGAGCCGGAATTCTCGCTTAAAAAAGTACTCTTAGAAGAACCTTTAGAGGAGTGGCAATATTTGGTTATGAATGATCTCGAGCCTGCCGTTTTCCCCCGATTAGGGATTGTGGGAAATATTAAAGATCAATGTTATGAATTTGGAGCTAGTTATGCCTCAATGAGTGGAAGTGGTTCTTCGGTTTTTGGAATTTTTGAACAAGATTTTGTTGCTATTCATGCGTATGAATCGTTTCATAGTCTTGGATTTCCTGCAAACTTAACCCGTCCACTTTTTAAACCTGATCTAGGTATTTATAAAAAACAGGTTAGTTAAATTTAAGACCGTTCTAAGACTTTAATTTCTAACACTAATATGGCTTCAAAGAAGAATTCTTTTACCCCACAATTACGAACGGGAATGGACAAAGATTCCCTTCGTGAAGATATTAAGTTACATCTTCGCCACACGTTAGCTAAGGATGAGTTTTCAGCCACGAGTTGGGATAATTACCGAAGTGTTGTTTTTACATTGATGGATCGCCTTAATGAACGGTGGTTATCTACTCAGCGTCATTATCATGAATCAGGAGCAAAACGGGTTTATTATTTATCCATGGAATACCTTATAGGCCGTCTGCTGGATAATATGATTGTAAACCTGGATGTTCAGCAAGAAGTAGCGGATGCACTAAATGATATTGGGCTGGATTACGATGATATAAGAAATGCCGAATGGGATGCAGGATTAGGGAATGGTGGACTAGGTCGATTAGCTGCCTGTTTCCTCGACTCTATGGCAACACTGGGAATCCCTGCGATTGGCTACGGCTTACGCTATGATTACGGTATTTTTTACCAAACAATGGAGAATGGCTTCCAAATTGAAAAACCTGATCTTTGGTTACGTTATGGAAACCCTTGGGATATTGTCCGACCTAAAATTCAATATCCTGTAGAATTTTATGGGCATCAAGGCTCTGTTCAAAATGGGGATAATCAAACCTATTATACCTGGGAAAATACTCGAAAAGCTCAGGCCGTTGCTTATGACACTCCAATTCCCGGTTATGACAATGGAATTGTAAATAACCTGAGATTATGGAAAGCTGAATCTGATGCTACCTTAGATTTAAAGAGCTTCAATCAAGGACAGTATATTGACGCGGTAAAAGATAACCAGCTTGAGCAGAATATTACACGTGTCTTATACCCCAATGACAAAGTTTTTGTGGGCCAAGAATTACGATTAAAGCAAGAGTATTTTTTAGTATCAGCCTCCATGCAAGATATTATTCGCCGTTTTAAGAATGGGAATGATGACTGGAATAAATTCCCAGAGCGTGTAGCCATCCAATGTAATGACACACATCCAAATTTAGCCATTCCGGAATTAATGAGATTCTTATTGGATGACATCCACCTGCCTTGGGAAAAAGCATGGGATATAACATCAAATACCATGGCTTATACTAATCACACTTTACTTCCTGAAGCGCTAGAAAAATGGCCTGTTTCTTTGATGAGAAATCTTTTGCCAAGGCATTTAAGTATTATTCATGAAATCAATCATCGTTTTATGGATTCGATTAAAGCGACGTATGGGAACGATACTGCCCGCATGAAAAGAATGAGCATTGTAGGTGAAGGAGATGATCCTGTAGTGCATATGGCTCATCTTGGTATCGTAGGCTCCCGAAAAGTAAATGGGGTTGCAGCGCTTCATTCTCGATTAGTTAAAGAAACTATGTTCAAAGATTTTGATGAATTCTATCCGGGAAAATTCACCAATAAGACAAATGGCATTACTCCTCGCCGTTGGCTCAAGCAATGTAATCCTAACTTGTCTCAGTTAATAACCGACGAAATTGGTGATGATTGGATTACAAACCTTGATCATCTTAAAAAGCTAGCTCCCTCATCAGAAAAAGCTGTTTTTCAAGAGAAATTTGCCGAGATCAAATACCAAAACAAAACTATCCTTGCCGACTATATCAAAAAAGAACACGGAGTTGATGTTGACCCCAATTCCATGTTTGATATTCAGATCAAAAGAATTCACGAGTATAAGCGTCAGCTGATGGCAGCGCTTCATGTGGCTACTTTATATAACCGAATCAAAGAAAATCCAGATATAGACATAGTCTCGCGTACGGTGATTTTTGGAGGGAAAGCGGCGCCCGGTTATGCCATGGCAAAACTCCATATTAAACTGATTAACAGCATTAGTAAGATTGTTAATAATGATCCTGACGTAAATGGAAAGCTAAAGTGTGTTTTCCTTGAGAATTACAGAGTTACTTTAGCTGAAATGATGATCCCTGCGGCGGATCTCTCAGAACAAATCTCTACCGCTGGTATGGAAGCTTCCGGAACTGGAAATATGAAATTTGCATTAAATGGCGCTCTCACTATTGGGACACTTGATGGAGCCAATGTTGAAATAAAAGAAGAAGTTGGTGACGATAACATCTTTATTTTTGGGCTAACTGTTGATGAGGTAGATGAACTTCGCCAACAAGGCTATAACCCTTGGGATTACTACAATGCTAACGATGAACTAAAGAAAGTTATCGATCAGATTCGCACTGGTTTCTTTTGTCGTGAAGACCCTAATTTATTTCAACCAATTATCGACGCTCTCCTTCACAAAGGTGACTATTTCATGGTTCTAGCGGACTATGAAGCATATATAAACAAACAAGCAAAGGTAGATATATTATATAAAGACTCTTCTGAATGGAATAGAAAAGCAATATTGAATGTGGCTAATATTGGAAAATTTTCCAGTGACAGAACTATACTTGATTATGCAGATGAAATCTGGCGTGTTAAAGCAGAAATCAAATAATAGTGAAGTTAAAAGGCTCAATATCACTACTAATTAAATTAAACACTCAGACTTATCAAAAATTATTTCTTCTCCCCTCTAAATCGTTAAATTGGCTTTAGTGGAAGAAAAAGATTTCATACAAAGATTAAGAAATAAGGATCGTGTCGCGTTTCAACAATTAGTGCGTGAATACAAAGATCCTCTCTTGAACGTATGTTATGGATATTTAAAAGATGTTGATGACGCTGAAGATCTAACTCAAGATGTTTTCGCCGAAGTTTATAAAACCATTTCCAATTTTAAAGAAGAAGCCTCCCTCTTTACTTGGATGTATAGAATTGCAGTTTCTCGCTCATTAGACGAGCTTAAAAAACGCCGTAGTTTAAAACGAGCTGCTTATTTTGAAAAAAGAGTTCGTTCAGATCAAGCAGATATAGAAGTTAGTCAAACGGCCTCAGACCTTCCTAGCCCTGAAGAAGACCTCCATCAAAAGCAGCAACAAAAATTTATTCAAGATTGCCTCAACCAACTTCCTGAAACACAGAAAACTGCTTTTGTATTGAGCCAACAAGATGGTCTTAGCTACAAGGAAATTGCAGCTATTATGGAGAAGAGTATATCGTCCATCGAATCTTTAGTTCATAGAAGTAAACAGAACCTGAAAAAAATTATGGAGAGCAATTATGAAATTTATTTTTAGAGCGCACAAGTTTTTACACCAGATCTCGCCTAATCCTTTACTAAAAGAATTATGAAAGCTAACAAAGACATACAAAAGCATTTAAATGAGTTGATGAGTAGCGCAGAAAAGCCTTCTCATTTTACTACAAGTGAGGACTTCGAGAATAAATTGTTTGCTCGCTTCGATGCGATTGACGCTCAACAGCCACAAAAGCAAGCAACTATATTTTCATTTTCTGAAGCACAAAAATATGCCGCTGTTTTTATTTTTCTGATTTTAAATATCTCTGTAATACTTTTCTATACATCCAACCTCAATATTGATAATGAGCCCGAAGATATTGTTACAGAATATTCTGATGACTATTTCCCTGATTACGCAACCTTAACTTCTTTGGAGTAAAATATGGGTTTATTTGAAAACAAACGTTTTACTATTGTCGCATTATCCCTACTAGTTGTTTTAAACCTGGTTCTAATTGTATTTATTGCAAGCTCTACCTATCAAAAAAAAGATCGTGATTATAAAGACAGAGAGGGACGACGAGCTGAATATATTGCTAAAAAACTCGGATTCTCTGACTCTCAGAAACAAGCTTACGATTCTTTAAATACAATCCACGGTACAGAAACAAGAGCACTCCAAAATTCTATCAACGATAAAAGACGTCAAGTTTTTAGTTTATCACGATCGGAGAATAATTCTCCTGAAATCGCTGACTCTTTGGCCTCTGAAATTGGGTTTCTTGTTTCAGAAATGGAATTGCAAACTTACAAGCATATTGTAAATGTACGAGCACTTTGTAGCCCTGAGCAATTACAAACTTTGGATTCGCTTATTCATGCTATGATCAAGTCTCGCCGCCCCCAAAAGGATGACGGTAAGAACGTAAAACCGAATAGAGAACCACCACATCCTCCAAATTAATCTAGCTTGATTACATCAGATTTGTTTATTTTCTATTAACCCAAAATAGAATGCATGCAAACTGATTCAACCTCGACTCTTCCAACTTTAGAAACATTTACACCTACAGAAGTATTCAACTACTTGAGTGAACTCTTAAATACAACTCTCTTTGAACTGAAGGATACCCCTGTAACCCTTCTTTCGATCTGTATATTCATACTTTTTATTATTGGTTTTTCCTTCTTAGGCAGTTTTATAAAACGCTTACTCAATAATAAAATCTTACCTCGTTTTATAAATGATTCAGGATTGAGATTTACACTCTCTAGGATGACTCAATATGTAGTCATGATTATAGGAGTGCTAATTTCATTTCAGTTTGTTGGCATTGACCTTACCGGCTTGGCAGTCATATTTGGTTTTCTTTCAGTTGGTATTGGTTTTGGGCTACAAAATGTGACTTCAAATTTCATTTCGGGTTTAATTGTACTTTTTGAACGACCCATTAGTATCGGAGATCGAGTACTGGTAAATGGTATTGAAGGCGATGTTCAAGAAATTAATATTCGATCCACCACTGTGAAGTCATTAAATAATATTTCAATTATAGTACCTAACTCAGAATTCATTTCTAAAGATGTGGTCAACTATTCTTATGGTGACCCTACCTATCGTTTAGTTATTGATGTGGGTGTTTCCTACAGCTCAGATCTCGATCTTGTATTGAAAGCGCTCAACGAAGTTGCTGAAGAGAATGAGTCTATACTAGATACCCCAAAGCATGATGTCCATTTGCGCTCTTTTGGGGATTCCGCATGGAATATGAAGCTTCTTGTTTGGGTTGCTAATGTGAAAGATCATTACAGAATTTTGAATGAACTGAATCAAGCAATAGTAAGGAAATTCAGAGAGCACGATATTGAAATCCCATTCCCCCAAAGGGATATCAATTTCAGGAATCCTTTAAAAGACGATAATAAAGAACCAGAAGTAAGTGACTGATTATTAATGTAAAAGAGCTTTCCAGTAGTAAATATTTTGTTAATCTATTAAATTATTGTTTTATAAGATACTGCGACGTAATGAGTTGGCTCTATTTGTTTCAACTTTGTTAAAAAATTTATTGCGTTTTTTTAGTGGTAGAAATAATCAGTACGTTCAAAACTGGTAAATCTTCTCTTTAAACTAACTAAACTGCGAATTTAACTACATATCTATGAAACAGCTATCCTTTTTGGCGCTAATATTTTGCATGGGATTATACTCTCCCACTATTGCGCAAAACAATTCTTCGAATTATCCGGTCGATGAAAAATTATATGAAACTTTAACCTATAGAAATATTGGGCCTTTCCGTGGTGGTAGATCAACTACTGTTACAGGTATCCCTGGTGATGTCTTTACCTATTATATGGGTACAACGGGTGGTGGTATTTGGAAAACCACGGATGGTGGTACTACTTGGAAGAATCTCTCTGACGGTTACTTTAATACAAATGGAACAGGCGATATTACAGTAGCTCCATCAGATAATAACATTATATATGTTGGAACAGGTGAAGGACCTGTTCGTGGTGTGAAAACATCTCATGGTGACGGTGTATACAAATCTACAGATGCAGGTGAAACCTGGACGCACATGGGGCTTGAAGCAACGCGTCATATCAGCCGCGTTTTTGTTCATCCTAAAAACCCTGATATAGTTTATGTTGCCGCTCAAGGAAATCCATGGGGACCTAATGAGGAAAGAGGAATTTATCTTTCAAAAGACGGCGGTGAAAACTGGGAGAAAATTTTATATGTAAATGAAAACTCCGGTATTGCTGACATGACCGTCGACCCTTCTAATCCTGATATTATGATGGCAACGTCATGGGATTTTAACAGAAAGCCTTGGTATGTTCAAAGTGGTGGACCAGGAAGTAAAGTTTGGAAAACAACTGATGCAGGTAAAACATGGAAAGAAATAACCAAAGGTCTACCAAAGCTAAAAGGTAAAATGGGGATTGATATTTCTCCGGCTAACCCGAAGGTTGTTTATATGGCCATTGAAGCCAAAGGTAAAGAAGGTGGGGTTTATCGTTCAAATGACGGTGGAGAAAGTTTTGTACAAACAACAAACGAACCTACTACTTATGCTCGTGCATGGTACTATATGCATATTATAGCAGACCCTTCAGATGAAGATGAGTTATGGGTATTGAATAGTTTAGCCATGAAATCTATTGACGGAGGAAAGACATTCTCAGGAGTGAGAGGAAGTCATGTTGATCATCACGATATGTGGATCAATCCGAATGATAGCAACAACATGATCAATGGAAATGATGGTGGTGGTTCTGTTACTTACAACGGTGGTGAAACATGGTCTTCAATTAGAAACCAGCCAACCGGTCAATTTTATCGTGCTATAACTGATAACCAGTATCCATACCGTGTTTATTCCGGACAGCAAGATAATAGCTCAATTGTTATCGATAGTAGAACATCTGATGGTGGTATCGGTGAGATGCACTGGGATATTATTCGTGCAGGAGAATCTTCTACTGTAGGTTTAGATGCTGACAATCCTCGTTTTATTTATTCCACATATTTTGCTAGTAACTTCATTGAGTGGGATAGCGAGATTGACAACGTTAGAATGGTAAGACCATATCCAGAACGTGTAAGTGGCGAGCAACCTAAAAACTTAAAATACCGCGCTAACTGGAATGGACCTGTTTTGGTTTCTCCACATAACCCTTCTGTTATCTATTATGGTTCTCAATTTATGATGAAATCTACAGACAGAGGTGTAAACTGGGAAGTTATGAGTGAAGATCTTACTCGTAATAACAAAGATCATCAGGGTAAAGGAGGGGGACCTATCTCTAATGAGCAAATTACAGCTGAAAGCTATAACAACGTATTCAACATTGAAGAGTCACTTGTTAAGGAAGGAGTTATTTGGGTTGGTTCTGATGACGGGTTAGTACACGTTTCTCAGGATGCAGGAGAAACTTGGACCAATGTTACTCCAAAAGGTTTACCTGAAGCGATTATCAATGTAGTAGAGCCTTCTCCTCACGATGCAGCTAGTGCTTACATAGCTGTTGCAGGATATAAAATGAATGACTTTACCCCATATGTCTATAAAACTAAAAATTATGGGAAGTCATGGGAAAAAATTGTTAATGGCATTCCTAACAATACCTTTGCTCGATCAGTAAGGGAAGATCCTGACAGAAAAGGATTACTTTATGTAGGTACTGAAAATGGTATGTTTGTTTCTTTTAACGATGGAGCCAACTGGCAACCATTACAAAACAACCTGCCTCAAGTTCCAATTACGGACATTAGAGTGAAGCGTAAGGATTTAGTTGTTGCTACCCAAGGTAGAGCATTATGGATCTTAGACGATCTAACTCCATTGCATCAAATATCTGATGAGGTAGCAAAAGCAGATTATTACTTATATAAGCCTCGTGATTATAATATGGGAGTATCCATTTCATATAGTGTTGATGTTGCGCCAGGTGAAAATGCACCTTCTAATCTTCAAATTACTTACGTACTTAATAAAGAAGTAGGAAAAGACACCCCAATGTCGATGGAAATAATGGATAGCAATGGAAAAGTTGTTTATTCCGAAGCTACAAACGAAGCTCCAACAGCTTGTGATTCTTTTAAAAGACCACAGTTAAAAAGAAGTGAAGGTGCTCATGTTTATAGTTGGAATATGCGAATTGGTATGTTTGATTGCCTTAAAGAAGTAACCGCTACTAGCCGTAACTTATCTGCATACGATGCTGCGCCTGGTACATATAAAGCAAAACTTACAATTGGTGACTTCTCTCAAACTCAAGAGTTCGATCTTAAGATCCACCCTAATATTTTGAGCAGTATCCCTAATGCAGCTGCTTCTTACGCAGAGCGAGACAGATTATCCGCATCTTTATTTGAAGCTGCAACTGAAATGGCAAAAGGTGTTCGTGATCTTCGCCAAGTTCAGCGTCAAATTAATTTTGCTTTAGATGTTTCAGACAATAAAGAAGTGAATGAACAAGGCGCTGCATTAAACCAAACTATTGATGAGTGGATCGCAGAGATCTTACAAAAGGAAATGCGTACTAGTCAGCATAACTATCAATTTGAAGCTAGACTACTTATTAAATACAAAGATTTCTTAAATCAGATGAGCAACGGGAATATACCTGTTACAGCTGGTTCTCGAGATGTGACAAGAGATTATTTACAGGTTTGGTCAAACTTGAAAAGAGATCTTAACTCCATTAAGAATCAATCTGTAAAGAATTATAATGGAGTACTAAGTAGTAACGGATTACCAGAGATTTATTGGCCTAAATAAGCTCTTAATATTCCTAATTCTTAGTTATTTATGGGTTGAGTCTTTCGAGGCTCAACCCTTTTTTATTTAGTTTAGGTTTTCCTATCAAGATAACTCTGACAGCCTTTCACCTATCTTATATTCTTTTCCTAGACTACACATGGTAATTTTCCGGAACATTACCCCTCCCTTATACTTAGAATATTCAAACTGTAACTAATTTCGGGCACATGCTTGAACAAGCACAAATACTTATAGACGTTACTATCGCTCTTATCTTAGGTGGTATTTTAGGATTAGAACGAGAATGGAAGCAAAAACCAGCTGGTTTTCGAACTAATATGATTATTGCTGGGTCAGCAGCTCTGCTCGTTTCATTAGGAAGGGTAGTGATTGTTGACTTCAATCAATTTATTCCACCTGATGGACTCGGAGTAGACCCCGTACGAATGGTGCATGCTGTTGTTGTAGGTGTCAGCTTTATTGGTGCAGGTACAATTTTAAAAAGCACCTCAGATCAAGTTGTTCGCTACCTCACCACCGCAGCTACAATTTTAATGGCTGCAGGAATTGGAATTAGTATTGCACTGAAACAATATTGGTTAGGGGTAGGAACTACTCTCATTCTTATTATTATTAACTATCTGTTTGGTTATTTGAATAAATTTATTGGAGAGAAGACCGATCATGGATCCAATGATACCACTTCAGATAAGACTTAGTAGTAGCTAGTAGAGTTTTTTATTCAGCCTTTCTATTTCGCCCATGGGCTTATTCTTTTTATTTCTTCTCCATAAAAAAAGCTCCAGTGCAATGCACTGGAGCTTTTTAGAAATCTATATGTTTAAACTAGATTAGTTCTGAATTCTTCCGCCCTTGCTTTCAAATTCTTCAATAATAGTTTCATCTAAAATTTCTTCAAGACGCTTAAACTGAGCATCTACACGAGCCGCTAGATCTTCATACACTTCATACTGTTGTTTTGTTGGTCGACCATGACCAGTCTCAATAGTATTAGATAGCGAAGCCAGCTTATTATTCAGCTTGATCTGGAAGTTAAGTACATCCTGTCCTGACTCAGCTTTTGTTTGAACTAGCTCATTTTCAATTTCTGACATAGCTTCTAACATCGCCTTCGCTCTTTCCTCAAGGTCGTTGTCATCATTAGCTTCAGCCATCAATTCGTTGATCTCCGTTCTTATTTCTCTTATACGGTTGATCGTCTTATGAGTAGCATCCAACTTAGCTTTCACAGTTTGAACTAACTGAAACTGTGCTTCAAAGTCAGCTTGAGTAATATCAGTAAGTCTTGGATCCTTCACGATTTTGAAATCACGCTCTCCAACAACTTTATCTCCGATGTACATTTTAACTGTATAAGAACCAGGGATCGCTTTAGGACCATTGGTATTACCTGACCAAAGAATCTGTACTCCATTTAACCTAGTTACCTCTGGGTAGCTTAAATCCCATACAAATTTATTTAAGCCAGGAGTGTTTGCAACAACATTTCTTGGCGTAGCATCTTCTTCAGTGAAAAAAGCATCAGAATTTCTTAATGGCTTTCCGTTAGCATCCTTCGTGCTTGAATACGTACGAATTGTCTCCCCTTTACCATCAATAATCTCAAGTCTAATTTCTTCATCTACTTCATCTTTTAATGTGTAATAGATAACAGCACCGGCATCTGGGTTTTCACCAACAGCTCCGCCGCCGCCTCCCCAGCCACCTGATCTACCAAATAGGTATGAAGTTTCTGGTGTAAATAAATGATTTTCCGCTTTAGCTACTTGGTCAGTCATTTGATGAAGAACAGTTAAGTCATCAAGCACCCAAAATGCTCTACCTTGGGTAGCAACAATTAGATCTTTATCTCTTTTATGAACCGCTATCGCTGTAACTGAAACAGGAGGTAAATTTAACTGAAGATTTTGCCAGTTAGCTCCGTCATCAAATGAAACGTACATACCAGTTTCTGTACCTGCATAAAGCAATCCTTTTTTATTTGGATCTTCACGAATAGCTCTTGTAAAGTCCATATCAGGAATACCATTGTTAATGCGTGTCCAAGTTCTACCGTAATTAGTAGTCTTATACAGCATTGGCTCAAAGTCGTTAAACTTATATCTATTTGCTGCAAAATAGGCCGTACCAGCATCATGGTGTGATGCATCAATAATGCTAATTAAAGATTCCGGTAAACCCTTTGGAGTAACATTGTCCCATGTTTCGCCATTATCTCTACTAATGTGGATTAGCCCATCATCAGAACCGGCCCATAGGGTACCTTTTTCTAATGGAGATTCAGCAAACGAGAAAATTGTGTTATAGTATTCTACAGAGGTATCATCTTTGGTAATTGGACCACCAGATTCACCCTGCTTAGACTTATCATTGCGAGTTAAGTCACCACTTAAAGTTTCCCAGCTCATTCCTTCATCTGTAGAACGGTGAACATGCTGTGAAGTAGTGTAAAGTACATCTGAATCGTGTGGAGAAATAATGATCGGGAAAGTCCATTGGAATCTGTACTTAAGATCTTCTGCACCAGCACCCATTGGGTTATCCGGCCAAACATCAACACGGTCACTTAATCCTATTTCAGCGTCAAACTTATTTAAGAATCCACCATAACTACCACCATAAGTAACATCCGGGTTGTCTGGATCAGGAGCAATGTAACCACTCTCACCACCAGCGACCGGCCACCAATCACTATCACCAATAGAAGAACCACTTGTTCTACTTCTAATAGCAACAGTACTGTTATCTTGCTGTGCGCCATAAATTAGGTAAGGGAACTGATTATCAGTTGTAACTTGATAGAACTGAGCAGTAGCTGTTGTATAGTAAGATGACCAACCTTTTCCACCATTATACGTTACTTGTCCACCACCATCATCAGCAACAATCATTCTCTGAGGATCGCTAGGTGCTATCCATAAATCATGGTGATCACCATGAGGAGTGCCAATACGGCTAAATGTTTTACCACCATCACTAGACTTTAAGAAAGCTACATTCATTACATATACAACGTCCTCATTCTGAGGGTCAGCTACAACACGTGTATAATACCACGCTCTTTGACGTAGATTTCTGTCGGCACTTACTCTTGTCCAAGTATCACCACCATCTTCTGATCTAAATAAACCACCATTTTCATTTTCGATAATTGCGAATACTCTGTTTGAGTTAGCAGGAGAAACGGCTAATCTCATTTTACCTAGTAGACCTTTTGGTAAACCCGGAGATTGTGTAATGTCTTCCCATGTTTCACCACCATCAGTACTTTTGTAAATTCCTCCGTCTGATCCACCACTACTCATAGACCAAGCATTTCTATAAGCTTCCCACGTAGTCGCAAACAAAATACGAGGATTGTTTGGATCTAAAGCAACATCAAGTACACCTGTCATTTTATTTTTGTAGAGAACTCTCTTAAAAGTCTCACCGCCATCTACTGACTTATAAAGACCTCTTTCTTCGTTTCCTTCATTGCCAAATAGTTGACCCATTCCAGAAACCCAGATGATATCAGCATTATCCGGATGAACTTCAATGTCACCAATAAACTGTACTTCACCTAAACCTAAATACTTCCATGTTTTACCTGCATCAGTTGACTTATATAAACCATCTCCTGCACCAATATTTCCTCGAATATCAGTCTCACCCATTCCAACATATATAACGTTAGGGTCAGAAGGTGCTACAGTAATACTTCCTACAGGACCAGTTTTAAAATAGTCGTCAGATACATTAAACCAGCTATTTCCTCCATCTGTAGTTTTAAAAACTCCACCACCAGCATAACCGGTATAGAAAGTATAAGGCTGAGAGTCATGCCCTGAAACAGCAATAGATCGTCCTCCTCTGTATGGGCCTATGCTTCTATAAGAAAGATCTTTGAAAAGACTCTCTTCAAATTTTGGGGATTGGGTTTCTGCTCCGTGACCAAAAATCTGGGCAACCGAAACATCATTAAGAAAAATAGCAAACATTGCACATAACGATGCAAAGGCTAGGCGTTTAAACACATTCATATGAACACCGGGGTTAATTATAGTTAGTTGTTACAATTCGAATATGAAATGTATTGTATTAGAAACAACTAATGAGTAAAAAGTTGTGAACCGAGATTATTTATGATTAGCCTGTGAACTCAATCTCGGAATAATATTTTCCCTCTTTTTTTAGCTCTCAGGTTAATAAGAGACTCATAAACTTTAAAACTAGATGAAGAAACACTTTTTGCACCAGATGTAATACTTTGAATAGCAGCGCCCAATAACGGGTCCTCTATATCTCCAATTGGAAATGCTTCAAATAAATCATCTATTGCTTCAATATCTGGTTGTAAACCTAAAGCTAGATCTGTTTCCCCTTCAGAATTCTCGTATTTAAGAGTTATTGGAACCATCAAATATGTATTAGGAGGAGTCGCTGATTCACCTGAAATCATGGTAGTTCCGAAGAGTTCTCCGCTCGTTTCTTCTCCTATTATTTCAACATCCATATGTGGTATAAGGCCATTTATGAGCAACTCACTTGTACTTGAGGTTTCGCCTGTAACTAAAAAATATATCTTTTGAAGACCCAAGTTTTCAGGGTCATTTGAAAAATTTACCACTAACCTTTCAGAATCGGCGCCTTCTTCATCAATTATTTGTTGCTCAATAATATCATTGTATGTAAACCTAACAAATACTTCCTCGTTTTGAGCTGCTGATGTTGAAACCAATCCATTTGCTAAATTCTCTGCAGCTGAAAAACTTCCTCCGGGGTTGTATCTTAGGTCAACAATAAGATCTGTAATCCCAGCCATTTTCATATCCTGCAATACTACATCTACGCTATCAATATATTTGTTATTTTCTCCTTCAAAAAACTCTGAGTAAAACATATAACCGATCTTCTTACCTCCCTGTTCTATAACGTCGTTATAAATAACAGGGTTTAACTCCATTTCTCTTTGAGCCACCGTTACCGTTTCTTCAATCTCTGTAATAAGGTTTTGGCTTGCATCGTATTCTCCTAAGGTGTATTCAACAGAATCACTTTCGGAATAAAAAAGACTTTGGTAATTAGATGTACTAAGTGGTTGCCCATCAATAGCTAGAATTATATCACCACGTTTTAGACCTGCAGTATCTGCAGAAGTACGAGGATAAACGAATTGAGCTAGTATAAAAATTCCGGAAGAACTACTGAACCTGCCAAAAACCGGAGACACACCTGACGTATATAATGTCTCATCTAGGTCGGACTCTAATATGTCTGGGCTATTAGTTATAAACGAGTAGTAATCATTCGGATCGAGCATACTTCCAAAAAATGCTCCTGAGGGAATAGAACCATCAACCTTTTTAGGAACTCGCTCATTCCAAAGATAATTTTCTTCCATGTTATCTCTGATCCAAGAATTCACTTCCTCAAACTCATTACTACCGTCAGGAGTACAAGCTGATATAAATGCCGTGCAGACTAGAAAGAAACCAACTGCTAGTTTTCTCATATCAATTATAATCTATCCGAATACAAATCTAAATGTAATGGTTCCCCATTGAGCTTGTTGAGGAACACCGCTCGGTAATTTTGAAAATTTCCAACTTCTAAGTGTTCTTTGAACCTCTTTCTCTAACTCTGGGTTCATTTTCTTAAGTGGTATTATCAAACCAACTGTACCATCTGGTTTTACTTGAAACCGTACGGAAATAACACCTTCTGAGTTTGCAGTATTTTGAGGAAGTGGCTGCACCATAGGATCCCTTTCAATGTTTCCTTCCCACTTTAATTCGTAGGGTGCTGATTTTTCATCGTCTACACCTGTGCCCGCATCTGCGTTAGTTTCTCCTGTATTACCTTTTATATCTCCACTTTCTTCAGCTCCATCATTTACTTCTAATGATTCTTTAGCTTGTGGTGGGATTTCAATCTCTTCTTTTACTTCTTCAGCAACTTCTTTGGTAGGATCTACCACTTCTGTTTCGGGAGTTTCAACTTTCTCTTCATCAATTACTTCTTCTACTTCATCCGGTAAATCGACAGGCTTTATTATTTCTTCGGTTGGAGTTTCAGGTTGCTCTTCTGGCTTTGGAGCTTCTTCTACAGGCTCTGCTGTTTCTACTTCTGATGGATTGGGACGCTGTGCAACTTCTTCTTCTTTTACTTCTGAAAATTCTGCTAGCGTTCCTGTTCTAAACTCACCAAACTCAACCTCTATAAAAGAAGGGCGAAAATTCTGGTTCATATCCAGGGTGTACCAAAGAGAAAAAAGAACCATAACAATGCTAATGCTTAACGTAACCGTTAATGCAAAACTATCATCTTCTGTAAATTTAGATTTATCCATTATTACGCTTCTATTACATTGAGCTTTGTTCCGTTGCCATTACAAGTTTGAGGCTAAGGGCTTTCCCTATGTTCATAACTCTTACGGCATCATCTACCTTTGCGTCCTTATCTGCTCTTAATATAATCGTATTGCTTTGCTTATTATTGCGTACAGAACGTATTTGTAATGCTAAAGACCCACGAGCAGTTAAGTCTCCGTTCACATAAAACTCACCATCTTTCGTTATTGCCACAGATATAAACTCATTTTGAGTGGTTGACCCAGATTCAGCTTCAGGAATATTAACTTTGATTCCAAAATTCGTGACAAATGATGAAGTAAGTAAAAAAAAGATCAATAACAGAAGTACGATATCTGTTAATGAAGATTGTGAAAACAAAGACAGTGGAGTTAGCCGTTTATCTCCTCTTCTAAAATCGCGTGCCATAGTTATGCCTGCTTTTTAGGTGCTGGTGACTGAAGTAAATCCATGAAATCTGCCGACGCATTTTCAAGCTCAAAAATTGAGCGATTAATTTTGCCTAGCAAAAAGTTATAGAATCCAAACGCAATCAATCCTACAATAAGTCCTGCTGCCGTGGTAATAAGTGCTTCCCAAATACCACCCGCAAGCTCACTAGGATTCACGTTTCCTTGTAGAGATTGGATATCCATAAAAGCTTCGATCATACCGGTTACGGTACCTGTAAACCCTAATAGTGGTGCCACACCAGCAATAGTTGCCAACCAATTCATTCGCTTTTCTAAAAAGAAAATCTCCTTTTTCCCGGCATTGTCAATGGCGTCTTCAATATCTCTGATTGGCCTTCCTAATCTCTTTATACCTGCCTTAATAATTCTAGATAACGGCTTATCGTGGTCATCACAATAATCTTTTGCATCAGACTGCCTTCCTGACTTTAACATTCCTTCAATCGAACTAAGAAATCTTTCTGTATCAGTATGAGAACGGTTTAACGCTCTCCACCTCTCAACGATTACGTATATAGATATCATAAATAATACAAAGATCGGGATCATTAAAATCCCGCCTTCTATTAAAAGATCGAATAAAGTTACTGTTTCACCTTCAAGCGCCGCAGCTAATGAATCAGCAACAGCTGTAGAATCTTGCTGTAATAAAAGAAGGAAGTTCATGAATTGTGTTCGTTTTAGATTTTGGTGATGATATAATTTCCTAAAGTTTTGGAGTCTACCTCTTCAGCCGCAATAGCCGCATCGGCAAGAGACCTAAATTGACCAATACTCACTCTGTAAAGTACTCCATATTTTTCGGATGGGTTTTCTTTAATAATTACCCGATAACCGTCTTTCGATAATACTTCAAATTGTTTGTCGGCACCAGCTTTGCGGCTCAATGTATATAGTACAATAGTATAGCCGTTGTTCCCAGCTTCAGTTGCAGTTCCCATCAAACCGTAAACCTCTCCATTTGCCTGTATATTTACCGGGCTGATAATTTCTTCGGCGTCACGGGGCTCTTCATCAGCTACTAACGGAGCCTCATCATTATTAGTTGTATTCTCTTCTTCAGGAATATCAATTTCTGTATCCCCTCCTGTATTTTCCGCAGGGTTATCAGCAGAACTCTCTACATTACCTTCGTCTTCCGCCGGATCGTTAGCTGATTCTTCCGATAGAACTGTTTGAGGCTCTGCTTGCTGGGGCTGGTTAACCTGAGTATTTGCCTGAGCTACTTGTGTATTATTTGGGGTGATTCCTTTAATATTAACAATGCCAAAATAAGCTAGCAAATAACCACTCCCGCCCAGCACTACTAACGCAAGGATCATGTACAGAAATACTGGAGAGCTTTTCTTTTCTTTTCGCGGTTTCTTTAAAGAAGGTGTTTTGCTCTTAATACCTACTTCTGAGTCTTCTTCTTTAGTTTCTTCTTCAGTTGTTGTTGTCTTCTCTGAAGAAACATTAGTAACTACGGGTACAAAGTCTTCTTCTCCTTCTTCTTGCTCCTCTTCTAACTCCATAAAAGGATCATCAAAATCGTCGCTTTCTTTCCCGTCATCTTCTAGTGCTGAAAAATCGATTTCTTCCTCATCATCTTCTGAAAAATCCTTTTTCTCTTCTCCTTCTTCCGAGAAAACATCTTCTTCATCAAGTAAATCAGAACTTTCTGCTATGTCTTTTCCTATCAATCCTGCAAACGCATCTTCCTGATCATCTTCCTTATGTGCATCAATTCCCCATTTATCCGGACCCGGAGTTTCTTCTACATCTTCTTCGAGTTCGTCATTGAGAGTCTCTTCTTCTAGGTCCTCAGAACCCTCAATAGGGGTGTCTATATTTTCACTACCTTCTTTATCCTGACTTTCTTCTGTCTCTTCATGTTGAATTTCTTCTTCAACCATCGCTTCAATGTCTTCATCATCTAACTGGGCAGACTCACCTGAAATAGGTTCCTCACTTTCTTCTTCAGTGTCAGTATCATCAAGCAATTCAGCAAAGGGGTCTTCTTCCTCGTCAAAACCCTCTCCATCCAATAACCCCTGCAATGGATTCTCGTCTTCATCGCTCATAGTTTCAGCTGGTGTTTCCTCTGTGGCAGAGCCCGGTAACTCTATGGGCTCCATCCCTACATATTTGTAATTTATTTCCGTTTCAAGTTCTTCAGACGGAATAAAGAAAACGTTTGCGCCTAATTTACTAAATATGCCAAATCCATCAATTTCATATCCTTCATCCTCATCAAAAGCAGCTTTTATTTCAACAATAAGTTCTTCTAGATAGCTCTCTACTTTTTCCTTTTCTATACCTGAATTCTCAGCTAGCAGGGCAACAAATTTATCATTATCAATAATCATATTACTCTCCCAAATCAGCTTTGAATTCGATCGTGTCTTTTGGGGGCTGCATCACAAGCTTGCCGTCCGATCTTTTTTCTTGCTGCTGGCTAGTGTGCTCTGCCTTAAAAGTACCTAAGCCTTTTATTTCTACAGAATTCTTCATGATTACTTGATCACGAATAGTTAACCCGAATGCTTTTAAAAAGTCTTTAGTCATAACTTATAATGTTAGTTTTACACCTCCGAAGACTTGAAAAGGTCGCTCTTGGTACCCTTCCCAAACTTCATAGTCTTGTCCTAGAATATTCAACACTTTGAAATAAACGCCAAATTTTTCATTAATCTGATAATCTAAGCCTCCATTTAAAAGAATATACCCTTTTAAGTTCTCTGTATTATTAGGATTAGGATCGAATCTTTCTCCAACGAATTGAGCCCAAGAACTAACTTTAATTTTATTAACAGGACTTACCGAGAAAGTCCCTTCTGCACCTAATCGTTCTTCAAATGGAATGTCCCCTCCACTTTTAAGCTCGGGACGTTGAGCATACACAAATCCATCAAACCAAAATCTATCATCAATTAGCTGCTGGGTAATTCCCATTTCCAATCTAAATTTTGTAGCATCAGCATAGTTTAAGCCATAAAAAGCTTGGAAATCACCTGACCCAAAATTCTCTGTTTCGCGTGCGTAAAATGCATAGTTGTCAATAACATTGTATGAGACCGACCCGAATAATTTTGTGGATTCGATTGGTTTAAATTCTACTCCTCCATCAACACCAAACGTATATTGATACTGCGTTTGAGAACTGCTATTCAAAAATCTATTAGTTTGATGATGCTCCCACATAGATTTAATTTCCGGGCGGGTATATACCTTCCCTGTTAAATTTAACCCTTCTTTGATTGTATGGTTTAGCGCCGCTTCTGAAACAAATAAAGGCTTACTTCTGAATCCATCAGCGATATATGCTAATCCGCCCTCTACCTTGAGCTCTGTCTCATAATTAAACAATGTGCTGTAACCCAATGTAGCTTTCGTTTGTATCCATTGAGTATCACCCAAGCTATTTACTGTATAGCTACCACCTTTTACATCAATCTTAGCATTGAATACATCATATAATTTTGTGCCTGCCCACTTTTTCTCAAACCCTGTCTGCACAAATTGTTCGGTTTGCTCTCCTCTAAGTGCAGCATTTGGTGCCATTAGATCTAAACTTAAAATGGTTCCGTTGAGATAATATTCCCAACCCTCAAGTGCATTCGTGTTATTTTCAAGTATCACTCCAGCATTAAAGCCTCGATAATCCTTTTCAGATGTACCTGAACCTCCGGATGGTATTGTTGGAAGATCATACAGATGGTTAAAATCACTGAATACCCCAACTTTCGTTGAAAGCTGTATACCACTATTTAATTTTGTTCCATAGACACCATTCAAATCAAAAAACCGAAATCCAGAATCTTGATCATCTAAATGCCCATCTGAACTTGTGAAATCTAAATTTAAAGAAGTCACACTATGCTCATTTAATTTTCTTAGAGCATACGCCTCAAGTTCAGGTGTAATAAAATTTCCAACACCTGCTTTTATAAATGCATTTGTTCTGGATGGCTCCGATAATATCTTTTTTACAGGTGGAGCAGGACGATCTAACTGTGTAAGGGCGATGCTGGCAACAGCATCTTTATCTGACTCCATAAAGGGAGTTCGATTTGGATCAATTTGAAAAACTCTAGGCTTAGGATTAAACCCCAAAATAGGTTGCCTCCGAATTCCTGGAAAGCGAGCTCTAAATTCACTTCTAATTTCTATATCCTGAGGGTCTATTTCAGGCAATAAAGAATTCTGGGTATTTCCGGTTTGAGCAAAAGCCCACCCACCAATCGAAAGGAAGAATAAAATCGCTGTAAAAAAAGTTCGTTTCATCATCTAAAAAGAAGTTTTAAGAATGTACTAAAATTTTTAGGTAAGGTTAACCTATACACGTCAAAAGATGTACCGTATTATTCAGAGCTTGTTCCCTGTTGCTTAGCGGCATGTTTTAACGCAACGAATTTGTCTATAGCCAATAAAATTGGTGTACTAACAATGATTACTACCAAAGTAGAAGCGTGCGTAATTGTTCCATAAGCCAAACCAATAGTTTCCGGAACGGCATATAACAAGAATAAACTCTTTGTAATAAAGAGATGATATGTTCCCACACCTCCGGGTGTTGGAATTATAATCCCAACAGCTGACACCATAGTTAACACTAATGCATCAGCATACGACAACTCATAGATACTGTGCATATCAAACATCCAAAACGGGATGTATGTCATCCCGATATAGAACACCCAAATCAGTGCTGTGTATAAAATAAAAAGAGGCCAATTCTTCAGCTCTTTAACAGCAAGTACACCATCAACAAAAGTAGCAGATACTTCCTTAACCTTTTTAAAACCGGTTTCTATCGCTTCTACTTTTTTGCTCAAGTTTTTGAGCAAGAAGTAGATAAGTGCAATTCCTAGTACTAAAAACCCAATTAATTTTCCTGCTTTCAACGCAAAAGAAAGCAAAACCTCTGAGTCAGTAATGTCAATGCCAAATAAGTTCTTCAGTATCTCTGGATCTGAAATCATGAATACAGCAACGAACGCCATCAATAATAGCAAACTCAACATATCAATAATGCGCTCCAGTACGATAGTTCCTATCAATTTACTATTGCTTTCACCTACTTGGCGAGCCACATAAACAGGGCGCGTTACCTCACCCAATCGTGCAAAAGGAATATTTGATAGATAACCTACCATCACTCCGGTAAAGAGGGTAACTCTATGGGGAGTTTTTTCTTTATCGTTAAAAAGTAGGCGCCATCTTTCTGCCCTAAAAAAGTGAGCCGACAAAACAGCTAGAATAAAAGGAAAAACCCAGCCGTAGCTTATATTCTTAGATGCTTCAATTATTTGGTCAACTTCTACTTCTCTGAAAGCTATCCAAAGAAAAAAACCTGCGACAACAATACCGATTAGAACTTTAAGTGTAGTTTTCAAGACTAATACCTGGTATCAACTATTTCTGCATCTTGCGGATATCTTAACACGAACAACTCTTTGTTTTTAGGTAAAAAAGCACCATTTTTAAACGTTGTTATAATCTCATTATCTGAGAAATCGAATGCCGTTATACTTATTGGGTTAGCGTTTTTGTCGACAACTATTTCTACTCGAAGATAAAGAGCGAAATCATCTTCGGTTGTCATTATGATTTTAGTTTGCCCTTTTTCAATTTCTTCTTCCACAATTGTGTAAGTAGAATCCACTCCATTCAACATTCTAGAAGGAGCGAAATCATCGTCTTCTTCTTCATAATCGCTAATTATTACACGGTTACGAACCTCATCATATACTCTTGAAGTTTCTCCATCTACAATAAGCAACTGGTTTTCGCTGTCTAGTCTATACTTTTCTGAAGACACCCAGATTTTACCTTCACTTGCCAAAGACTCATTGGTATAAGAATCGAAGTATGTATGCTCGAAATCTGCTACAAATACTTTCTCATTCTCAAAATTTGCTCTCAATTTTGGGAAGACTGTGTTCTTCTGTGCTGAAACGCTTACAGCGCTAACTAAAAATAAAATGGCGCAGATACTATAAATTTTCAAGCCCATCAAAGATCTCTTGTAATTCTTCTTCTTCTTGAACGAGAACATCACGTGCGGTACTTCCTTGATATGGTCCAACGATTCCTGCATTAAATAATTGATCTATGATTCTTCCGGCTCTGTTATAGCCTATTTTTAATTTTCTTTGTAGGAGCGAAACCGAACCCTGCTGGTGCAACACAACTACTTTTGCAGCCGTCTGGAACATCTCGTCTATATCATCTAACGGATCTGGGATGCCTGCATTGTCCTCTTGTATTATCGGCAGATGGAAAGGTTCTTTATACCCTGCCTGTTGACCAATAAAAGTATTTATGCGATCTACCTCTTCGGTAGATACGAACGCATTCTGAAGACGTGTCATTCCTGCGCCGTTGGTAAATAACATATCACCCGCACCAACTAATTGATCTGCACCACCCATATCCAGAATTGTCCTGGAATCTACTTTTGACGCAACCTGATAAGCAATTCTTGCAGGGAAATTTGCTTTGATCGTACCTGTAATTACATTTACCGAAGGGCGCTGTGTTGCAACCACAAGGTGAATACCAATAGCTCTTGCTAGCTGAGCCAACCTTGCAATAGGCTCCTCAATTTGTTTTCCTGCAGTCATCATTAAATCAGCTAGCTCATCAATAATTACTACAATATAAGGTAGATGGCGATGTCCGAGATCTTCGTCTAGTTCACCTGCTTTAAATTTTTTGTTATACGCTTTTATATCTCTCACTAACGCCATTTTTAGTAAGTCATAGCGATCATCCATTTCTTTACACACGCTATTCAGCGTTTCTAGCGCCTTAGATGTATCAGTAACTATAGGCTCATCAGCATTTGGCAACATAGCTAAGAAGTGATTCTGGATGTTTCTGTACAGAGCCAATTCTATCTTCTTTGGATCTATCATCACAAACTTCAAATTCTCAGGATCACACTTATATAGTAAACAGGTAATTATGGTGTTCACCCCAACCGATTTACCTGAACCTGTAGCTCCTGCCATCAAAAGGTGAGGCATTTTTGTTAGATCGATCATGAACACTTCGTTCTCAATAGTCTTACCAAATGCTACAGGAAGCGTCATATCTGTTTCAACGAATTTCTTTGTGTTGATAACCTGTTTGATATACACCATCTCACGGGTGCTATTCGGAACCTCGATTCCTACAGCTGATTTACCCGGAATTGGAGAAAGCATTCTCAGTCCCTTTGACGCCATCGCCATTTTTAAGTCATTAGAATAACTTTCGATCTTACTGATCTTAACATCTGGTGCCGGCTCTAATTCATATAAAGTCACAGTAGGACCGACAATCGCATTAATACCTACGATTTCAATTCGGTGTCTTTTTAGTTTGTCCAGAATAATGCGCTTATTTTCACGAATCTCTTCTAGATCTACTTCTGTTCTATCTTCAGCTGGCGTGTCTAACAAATCAATAGTCGGAAACTTGTATCGAATTACCGGAACATCTTTTGCCTTATCACGATTTATCTTATCAAGATCTTTTGCTCCGGCCTCTTCATCTCCTTCTCCTTTAAATACAGATACTTCTAATTCTTCGCTGTCTTCGTCTAACACCTCTTTTTCTTCGAGTTTAGACTCTTTACTGATAGAAGCTTTCTGTCGGTTATCGATATCATCTGAAGCTCTTTTCTCTTGTTCAATTCGTTCGAGATCTTGTTCATGGGATTTTGCAACAATATCATCGATGGTAGGAGCTGGTGCTTCCGGTTCTTCTTTCTCCTTTTTTTGGGCAGATTTTTTTGCCTGTTTTTCTTCTTTAGATGCTTCGCGCTCTTTTCGTCTTTCGGCTAGCCTTTCTTCGCGTTCCTGAGCTTTAATTTCTTTCTTTTCAGCGCGTGCTACTCTTGAGTCTTCTAGTTTTTGCTGAATATTTTCTATCCACAGCTTCAAATTATCAATCGATTTCTGGAGGTCCCTATCCCATAAAAGCAGTAGTGTAATTATAGCGAGAAGCGATAAAATTATTCCAGACCCTATGCTACTCGTGAAGTTCTGAAGAACTTTTGAGATTGCTAAGCCTGATGCACCACTCCATATTGAATCAGAAGGGAAGTCAAGAATTTCATTCATCCACCCTAAAATGGTAGAAAAGAGAATCATACTCCAAATTCCTAGAATAGTAATCCAACTCAAGTCTTTATAACTACGCCGACGAAAAATATGCCATCCTTGAAAAAAAATCAGAATGGAAAGTATAAAGCTGGTATAACCGAACAGTTGGTGAACAACAAAATGTGAAAGATAAGCTCCAACAGGTCCTAACCAATTTTGAACTAAACGTGAGGAAGGATCGGCATTAAAAAGGTCTAGAAATGACAGCTTAGTAGCCTCTCGATAATCTTCAGGATTGTATGAAAGAATGCTCAAACCTAGCAAGATCGCAAGCGCAATAATTATTACGCCGATTATTTCAAGCTTCCGGTTTTCGTCAATACCTGCTTTAGAATTTCCTGCTGTATTTAGCTTTTTCTTAGCCATTTAAATTGATTAAAATTCCGTCCTTCATTCCTGGAAGCACATCAAATTTATCTACCTCACAAACAAAAGGAATATCACCATCAGGAACAAGTTCTTTAAGACGTATGGCATGATCACTCGTTTCAATAGCTTTTTCTAGCTCGTCTTTGTATCTCGCATACAGGCTAAAAGCAACCTTAACACCATCTTTTGTGTTTTCCGGAAGTTCGCCATTACACATTTGATAAATGATTGAACCCGCAAATAAAGTATCTTCCAGGGCCATCTTTCCCTGCCACCCTGAGCAAATCAATACTACATCATCGTCATGATCTTCAAGCGCTTTTAGTACACTTTTCTGGTTGAGAAAACAACCCACATACATCCGATTAGCAAGTGCTGCTTTTTTAATCGCTTTTGTACCATTTGTAGTGTTGATGATCAAAGTCTTATCGGCTACAACATCTTCTGTGTATTCGAGGGGAGAATTTCCTAAATGAAATCCTTCTATTTTATGGCCGTTTTGCTCACCACAAAGTAGGTAGTCTTTGTTATCCATGGTTTGAGCAAATTTTACGGCATCTTCCATAGCCCCAACCGGAATAATTTTTTTAGCACCATTGCTAAGCGCTGTTACCATCGAGGATGCTGCTCTAAGCACATCAATGATGACTGCAGATTTTCCACGCAAATCTTCTTCTTGAAAAGACTGCACCGAAAAATATACATCCATATAATCTAATCTTGCCATTGTATTCTTTTAAATTCTTTCTCTCTTATTTCTTGATAAAAGGAGGCCGAGTAATTATAGCTTCTCCTGTTTTTTTGCGAATTGCAATATGGATGAGGTTTCCTTCTGTAGCAAATTCCTTTTTTACATACCCCATTCCTATTCCTTTACCCAAAGTAATAGACATTGTTCCGCTTGCTACTTCACCAATTACATTGCCTGAGCTATCAACGATTTCGTAACCATGACGAGGAATGTTGCGTTCATCGTTCATTACAAAGCCAACCAACTGACGAGAATTCCCCTCTTCTTTTTTCTTAAGAAGGGCTTCTTTTCCTATAAAATCACCTTTATCAAATTTAGTAATCCACCCTAAACGAGCTTCCAGTGGGTGGGTGTCTTTTGTGATATCATTACCATAAAGCGCGAATCCCATTTCTAAACGAAGAGTATCTCTTGCTCCCAAGCCACATGGTTCAATTCCGAATTCTTCTCCGGCTTCAAAAATAGCATCCCATACTTTTTCAACATCTACATTTTCTGTTTCAAAATACAGTTCAAACCCTTTTTCTCCGGTATAACCTGTCCCGGAAATAATCATATCAACCCCGGCTAATTTACCCGTAGTAAATGCGTAAAAGCCAACAGAGCTCAAATCAATATCGGTAAGCTTTTGAAGTGCTTCCGCCGATTTCGGTCCTTGAACAGCTAACAAAGCATACTCATCTGATTTATTAACCAATTTTGCATCCATTGAATTCTGAGAAGATATCCACTCAAAATCTTTGTCAACATTTGCTCCATTAACAACTAACATATAGTCATTTTCGGCAAGCATATAAATAATTAGATCATCAACAATTCCGCCATCTTCGTAACACAGGCATGAATATTGAGCCTTACCTGGTATTAATTTCGAAGCATCGTTTGCAGTCACCTTCTGAATTAGGTCAAGTGCCTTTTCTCCAGAAATAAAAAACTCTCCCATGTGTGATACATCGAACACGCCTACATTATTACGCACCGCAGCATGCTCTACTTTGATCCCTTTATATTGTACGGGCATTTCAAATCCCGCAAATTCAACAAGCTTCCCGCCTTCTTTCTGATGAATAGAATGGAATGGTGTTCTTTTAATCATTCGTATACTTAGTTTAAATCACTTTAGTATTAATCATAAACAAGTTAATGATTTTTAGAGAAAAGGAGAGAATTAAGAATTTTAAATTATGAGCTCATAATTCTGTGCTCAATTGCTCTCCTTCTTTCATTCAATACTGTTTATAAATCTTCGTATCTTTGTTCTGGTTAAATAATCAAGAAAAAAACATCCCCAACAAAGTTTATGTCAATTAATAAAGAGCAAATTAAAACAGCCCTTGCTCACGTCCTTCATCCAACGGAAAAACAAGATCTTATTTCGTTAGATATGATACAAGACATCATTATTCAGGATAAGTACATTTCGTTTACACTTGAAATGCCTGAAAAAAATGACTCTCTCGCTCAACAAATTCAACGTCAATGTGAAGAAGCTATTCATAAGTTTATCGACAAAGAAGCTGTTGTTGATATTCAAGTTGGGATTAATGTCTCCAAAAGAAAGCAAGCTCCGGAACAACCACCTCAGCAACCGCAACAGAATCAAGAGCAAATACTTTCAGGAGTGAAAAATATTATTGCTGTGGCATCAGGTAAAGGCGGGGTAGGTAAATCTACCGTAGCCTCTAATATTGCTTCTGCACTTGCAAAAGATGGGTATAAAGTTGGCTTGATGGATACAGATATTTATGGTCCAAGTATTCCAACTATGTTTAATGTTTTTGAGAAACCTAATATTACCACACAAAAAAAACTAATTCCGATTGAGCGTCATGGAATAAAAATGGTTTCTATGGGGTTTTTGGTAGATGTAGATCAGGCTATGGTTTGGCGTGGACCGATGGCAACAAGTGCTATCAAACAGTTTATGACGGAAGTTGAGTGGGGCGAATTGGATTATCTTATTCTGGATCTCCCTCCAGGTACAGGTGACATTCAACTTACCATTGTACAAACCGTTCCATTAAGTGGCGCCGTCATTGTTTCTACTCCACAAATTGTCGCGTTAGATGATGTACGTAAAGGAGTAGCTATGTTCAAAAAAGTAAATGTTCCAGTTCTAGGAGTTATTGAGAATATGGCGTATTTCATTCCACCAGATATGCCGGACAAGAAGTATTACATTTTTGGTGATGGAGGTGCAAAGCATTTGGCAAAAGAAATGGGCGTACCTGTACTTGGCGAAATTCCTATTGAGCAAACCATTCGTGAAGCTGGTGATAATGGTTTACCAATAGTTTTAGCTGATGATTCTAGTTTTTCTGCACGAGCTTTTGTCGGCGCTACCGCTAATATGAAGCAACAGCTGGAATTAAAGTCTAAACAAGATGGCTCTGCCAAAAAATTAGATATTAAATTTCGCCCGTGACCATTCTCTCCATTCTTGATCTTATTGGAACCTTTGTTTTTGCCATAAGCGGTATCCGCATGGCGGCAAAAAAGGATTTGGATATTTTTGGAGCTGCAGTGATTGGTTTTGCAACCGCGATAGGTGGCGGTACAACTCGTGATCTTTTAATTGGAAGTGAATCCATCACTTGGATTGGAGACATGACCTATCCCATTGTCATCTTATCTGCATTACCCTTTACTTATCTAATCAGGAATCGACTTAACGATATTAATAAGCCCCTCTTTTTATTTGATACCATTGGCATTGCCTTATTCACCATTAGTGGAATGGAAAAAGCTTTGGCCTTTGGTTTAAATCCATTTATGGCTGGCATTATGGGGATGACATCAGCGGTTGTCGGGGGAATTATTAGAGACGTTCTTTGTCGAGAGGTACCTCTTATTTTTCGAAAAGAGATTTATGCTACGGCCTGCTTAATGGGTGCGCTAGTATTTTATCTAGGTATCATATTCGAAATTCCAGCTAACCTCAATTATCTTATAACTACTGTTGTCGTTATTGGAATTAGAATTGCTGCTATTAAACTTGACCTTTCATTGCCAAAAATGAAAGTATAGTTATCTAGGCGTTATCTTATACACATTTAATGGGCACCAAAAATAAGACTCATCATTTGTTCGCTTAAATAATTCATTGAACTTTTTTAAAGCCACAGGACTTACAGTAGTGAATGAAGATTCATCAACTTCTATTACTGTTTGGCTAGGCACTACAACTGTAAGCATACCACAACTTGCCGCTCCTTCATTGAACCATATATTTTCAAATTCAAACCCTTCATTTTTTAAAGAAATCAATTTTCTTTTGACTTCATCAAGTGAGCTTGGTGGTAAAACTACTTCATTGGTAGTAAAATAATTTCCCGAACTCCACGGTTCGCTCTCTGTATCCTCCAATTTCTGAATAGCAAAATTCTCATCACTTAATTCGTGGAGTAATGGAGATTCAGTGCATGAAAAAAGGGCTACCGATAGCAATACTGTTAATATTTATTTCATGGCTTATACTGGTTTTTTGTAACAATAATGTTAATAAGATATTATAGTAAAAAAATACCCTAATCTAAATTCATACCTTCTTCATAATTCATAACTAAGTTTCTCATCAACAAATCCCACCAATATGTTAGAAAAGTATTTTGACAAAGTTGACATTCAGATTACTCAATGGATGGCTAAATATGGTCTAGTAACTCTTCGAATCGGACTTGGTATTATCTTTTTCTGGTTTGGAGCCTTGAAGTTCTTTCCTGGTTTAAGTCCTGCAGAGGAATTGGTACGCCATACTGTTTACTTCGTAGATCCAGATGTATTCATTCCTATTCTTGCTACATGGGAAGTTTTAATAGGTCTTGGTTTGATAGCAGGTAAATTTATGCGGACTACACTGTTGCTGCTTTTCCTTCAAATGCCGGGAACTGTTCTTCCTGTATTTCTTTTACCCGAGGTAGTTTGGACAAGCTTTCCTTTTGGTTTAACCTTAGAGGGTCAATACATAGTTAAGAACTTAGTTTTAGTGAGTGCCGGGTTCGTTTTAGGCGCTACTGTACGAGGTGGTGGCATTGTCACTGATGCTTCTTCTCATAATTCTGATAGAAGTTGATGTAGCTTAAAAACTTATTAGTCGTACAAGGCAAAAAAAAAAAGAGAAGTGCATTTCTACACTTCTCTTTATCTATCCTAAATATTTCGATTACCTATAGGCTTCATTTTGGGAAGATGAATCCAAATTGATATTCGCATCAATTTCTCTTGATGGTATTGGGAAAATTTGACGACCAGCATTTGTTAACGTCTCATTTGGGCCGTTTAATCTTTCAAGACCAACAAGAATTGTTAGAGCTTTTCCAGTTCTTACCAGATCGTAAAATCTGTGACCTTCCATCATGAACTCAATACTTCTTTCATGTGCAATAGCTGCTAATATTTCATCATTAGTATCAACTCCTACACCAGCTGTGTCAGCAAGATCTGCTCTGTTTCTTACTTCGTTTAAATCATCTAAAGCGGCTAATCTTTCTGCCGGAGTTGTAGCTGCGTTAGCTCTCGCTTCTGCACGATTTAAGAACATTTCTGACAATCTCAATATTGGGATGTTATCATCACCACCACTTTTACCAAACTTAGTAGGGTAATAAGCACCTGCAATATTAGGATCGAGTGCGATAAGATCACCTCTTTCATCATCAGCACGCCCAATAACATCTAATGCAAAAGGTTGGTGTAAAGCAATATCACCTCTACCCCCCTCAGCTGATGGGAAATACCAGTTACGGATTCCGTTTCCATCGGTAGTGTTATATGCTAATTCAAAAATAGAACCAGAGCTGTTTTCATCGACAAAAATACTCGCGTAATTTTGTTCTAGAGTCAAGCCATAGTTGTCTATTACTTCTGTTGCATACTGCTCTGCAAGAGCATCGTTACCTAAATATAAGTAAACACGTGAGTACAATGCTTTAACTGAAGCTTCAGAAGCTCTGTTCTTACTAGGAAGCCCTGTTAGTAGTCCTTCAGCTAGTTGCAAGTCAGCTAGTACTTGATCATAAGAAGCCTGTATAGAAGGTCTAGTTGGAAAGCTAGCATCTGTAATTCCACGAGATGGTTCTGTCACTATAGGCACGCCCATAGTTCCGGTTACACCTGGAATGCCCGCAAACGTTCTTGATAGATCAAAATAAGCTAGCGCTCTAATGAAATAAGCTTCACCTAAAATTTGATCTTTAACGGCTTGAGTAGCCTCGATTCCGGGAACATCTGCAATAAGGTTATTTGCATGATTTACTGCACTGTATATTTGGCCCCAGAGGTTTCTAACCTCTAAATTACCTGGAACAGTAACGTATGTATCCATTTCACGATAAAAATCCCAAGTACCAATACTTTGAGAGATATCTGAAGATACATCGCTTATTATCTGAATGTTATCTCCATAATAATTACCACTCTGTAACTGATCATAAAGACCGTTCAATGCTGCTTCGGCACTTTTTTGGTCCCTGATTGCTGTAGTCTCATCTATTGATGTTTGAGGCGATTGTTCTAACACATCACACCCTAAAGCAACTAGAAGGACTAATACTATATGTAGTTTATAAAATTTCATAATCTTATTTGTTTATCAATTAAAATGAGATGTTTATTCCGCCAACAATAGACTTAGACTGCGGTACGGTATAGAACTCAATACCTCTGGTAAGAGAAGTAGAAGCCGTTGCAGTTGTCTCAGGATCTGTACCTGTATAGTTGGTGAATGTAAGTAGGTTTTGTCCGGTCATATAAACACGAACGCTTGACACGCCTGTTCCGAGTTTAGAAATAAAACTTTGCGGAATATTATATCCAATGTTTAAAGTTTTAAGTCTTAAATAAGAACCGTCTTCGACAAAACGAGAAGGTCTTAAATTACCCGCATAATTAGCAGCGGTTAACTTAGGTACCATGGTCACATCACCAGGATTTTGCCATCTATCTAATTGCGTACTTAAGAAGTTTGTATTTCTTGTACCACCATGCTCTTGGAAGAATCTGTTCCAGTTTAACTGCTCATTACCGTAGCTGTACTGAAAGAACATTGAAAAGTCGAAGTTTTTATAATTTAAATTACTTCGTATTCCACCAAAAAAGTCTGGGTTAGCATCTCCAACAATCTTACGATCAACATTAGGATCGAATGTTCCATTTCCATCCACGTCTGTGAATATTGGAGCACCTGTTGCTGGATCAACACCTGTTTGTTCGTGGAAATAGAATGAATACATTGGCATTCCTTCCTCGTAACGATATATATCTCTGTTATATACATTAAACGGAGCTGCTAATTTCAGAATCTTGTTTCTGTTTCCAGAAATATTGAACTGAATATTCCAGTTTAAATCTTGCTTCTGGATAACATCAGCAGAAATTGCGAGTTCCATCCCTTTGTTTTCTAACTCTCCAAAGTTCTGAACTAACTCACTATATCCTGTTGACTCAGGTACAGGTACTGCTAATAACAAATCTTCTGTTTTCTTATGGTAGTAATCATAAGTGATCTGTAATCTTTCGTCAAGTAATCCTAATTCAAAACCGATATCTAATTGCTTCGTTGTTTCCCACTTTAAGTTAGGGTTACCAAGTTGCAGAGGCGTAGTTCCTGGTGAATCTGTATAACTTGCACCACTCCATAATCCTTTGGCTTGGAAGTTTCCGATTCCACTTTGGTTACCAGTTAATCCATAACTAGCTTTAAGCTTAAGATTGCTTACCGTTTCAACATCGAAGAACTCTTCTTCAGATATTACCCAACCTACAGAAGCAGCCGGGAATGTACCCCATTGGTTTTCATCACCAAACTTAGAAGATCCATCACGACGTACACTAAATGATGCAAGGTACTTTCCTGCGTAATCGTACTGTACACGACCGAAGAAAGAAGCAATACCATTACTAGTTCCTGAAGAAGATGATGTTTGAACTGCCGCATCTGTAATTCTTGTAAAGTCATTACTTGGGAATTGCTCTCCATCTGCTCTTGTACTTTCAAAAGTAGTTTCTTGGATACTAGTACCAACTAATGTATTAAAGTTGTTTTCACCAACATTGAACACATAGCTTAAGGTATTTTCACTAATCCAGCTAGAATTGATCGCTGCATAAGAAGTTGCTCTACCATTTACCGCAGAACCGTTGTTAGTAAACGTATTGTCATACTGATCTTCTTTTACTTGAGTATAATCGATACTCCAGCTAGACTTGAAATTTAAACCTGGCTTAAATACATACTCACCAAAAACGTTTCCAATAAAACGGTTAACGTCCATATTGAAATCGATTTCATTAGCCGCAGCTACTGGGTTTTCAAAAATACTGAATTTAGTATAAGATCCATCTGGTTGGTATACAGGAAGGTTTGAAGGCAAGAAATAAACACCACCTAATACACCTGTAATGTTATCATTATTTCTAGCTCTATTTCTTTTTGAGTTTGAGAACGTAGTACTAGTTCCAAATTTAACTTTGTCTGAAACATCAACATCAAGATTGATTCTTCCACTGTTTCTTTCAAACGTTTCTGGGTTAAGTACACCTTCTTGCTTAAAGTTTGAACCAGATACAGCGTAACGTACAATATCGTTACCACCGCTGATATCCATATCGTAATTTCTTACACTACCATTTCTAAATACGGTACTAGCCCAATCAGTATCGGTAGCAGAACTTGGATCAGCATATATCTGTGCTTGACCATTGTTAGCTGCTGCTTCATTTCTAAGCATTTCATATTCAGGTCCCGTTACTAAGTCTGGCTCATTAATAGCTCTATCTACACCATAGTAACTAGAAAACCTAACTGTTGGCTTAGAATTAGATCCTCTTTTTGTTGTAATGATTACAACTCCGTTTGCTGCTCTTGCTCCATAAATAGATGTAGCAGAAGCATCTTTAAGAATTTGTATGTTTTCAATATCAGATGGATCCAGGTCAGCAATTGCACTGGTTGTAGCTCCACCTAATCCCAAACCAAAACTACCGGTCTCGATTGGAACTCCATCAACAATATATAGTGGATCACTACCACCTGAAATTGAAGACGCTCCACGGATCTTAACGAATACTCCACCACCTGGTGTTCCAGAATCTGAACTTACTTGAACACCTGCTGCTCTACCTTGGAGTAATTGATCCGTACCAGCAGTAGGAATGTTTTGCATTTCTGATGCATCAACTGTTGCAATGGAACCTGTAACAGTCTTTTTACTCTGTAGCCCGTAACCTACTACTACAAAACCTTCTAGTTCTGTTGTATTTTCTTCTAACGTAACATTTATAACGCTTTGGTCTTGAACCACAATTTCTTGAGGAGTAAACCCTATATATGAAAATATAAGAGTTGCACCCGGTCCGGAGACTCTTATTTCATAATTTCCATCCACATCGGCGTTTGTACCATTTGTAGTTCCTTTTTCAAGAATATTAGCTCCAACTAATGGCGAACCATCAGCTTCTATTGTCACCTTACCAGTAATGGTAGTTTGAGCCGTTGTACTTGAAACGATAAAAAATGACATTAATATCGCTAAAAAGCAGATGGGCCTTGCTAAGCCACTCCCCTTTCTATGTGAGAGTATTGCCTCGTTTAGTTTGTATCTATTCTTCATATTAATCAGTTGAGTTTTGAGATAATTTAACTTCTGTGCCTGAACATTAGTTTTTAAAATTGCCTTATTATTCTAAGGAATAAGACAATCCCCAAGAAATACTTAAATGAGACTCATAGTTGTTAATAAATGTTAAAACAGTGTTTTTGTCAATTATTTTTTTACTTGTCTATATCAGCACAAATAATACCTTGTCTACTTAACAAACAATATTAGTTCTTTAAAGACACTCTGATTAATCCTTATATATTTAGAGGTTTTAACTTTATTAAGGAAGTATGGCACTTTCCCCTTTTTTTGTTCTGATAAAATTCTAAAATTGATGGTCGAACTAATAAACAAATCTGCTCTTAGTTCTGGTGTTTATGCTTCTTTTTCTAATGCGGCTAGTTCAGCATAAAAATGATTCTATAAAAGAATATAGAGACCATAAATTTGAATGCGGTACCAGTTCAAAAATCACATCCTATCTATTACCACTTGTAAACTTACTTACTAGCACTGTTACCAAGCCACTAGCAATGAAAGCGGGTATCAATTCATACATTGCAGATTTAAGTACCGGAATAAAATACCAGACGATAGTGGTCCCTGCTCCTGTAAGAATTCCAGCAATAATTCCTTGCTTGGTTGCTCCTTTCCAGTACAACGCCAGAATTGAGGTGGGCCCAAGAGCTGCCCCTAAACCAGCCCATGCAAATAATACCAACCAATACACTAGATCTTCCGCGATAAGCCCAAAAAGTAATGCCAATAGTACCAAACCGGTAACAACTAAGCGACTGTACAGAACTAGCTTCTTTTGTGAAACCTCTTCATCTTTTTTAAGAACTTTTTGATACAGGTCTCGAACTACGCTTGATGCTGCCACGAGAAGTTGAGAGTCTGCGGTTGACATGATTGCTGCAAAAACAGACGCTATTACTACCCCAAAAAGAATAGGGTTTAAATGAATTTGAGCCAAAAAGGGGTATAGGTTTTCGGGATCAGCTCCCGGTATTTCTGAAACCTCAGTAAAATATGCTCTCCCAATCAACCCAATTAATACTGCACCAGCTCCCATCATAACATTCCAAAAAGTCCCAATTAAAGCTGCAAATTTTAAATTATCAGCATTATCAATTGCCATGTAACGGGAAAGAATATGGGGATTCCCGGGTGAGCCTAATCCGATTCCTAAAAATCCGATTGCCGCGCCAACCGACATAGCAAAAGGATCAATCAGTGCCACATCCTGAAGTAATAGTTGATCCATCATTAAGCTCCATCCACCAAAATCTTGAATGGCGATAATGGGAAGGAATATTAATGCAAATATCATAAAGAATGCCTGGAAAGCATCTGTAAGACTTACGGCAAGAAATCCACCCAAAACAGTATATAATAAAATTATCCCGGCTGATAACATGACTCCGGTACTTTGTTCAATACCAAAACTTGAAGAGAATGCTTTGCCTCCTGCAACAAACTGCGCCGAGACATAGCTGACCATGAAAATCAAAAAGACGAATACGAGCAACAGCCTAAGCCTCCCTGATTTATCATCAAATCTTTCTGCAAAAAAATCAGGAACGGTAATGCAATCATGCTTCTCGGAAAACTCTCTAAGCCTTTTGGCGTAAGTAAGAAAAAGGATAAGCTCTACGATCGTATATCCTGCAACTGCCCAAACTGCAGATAAACCGCGAGTATATACTAACCCGGTCACTCCTAATAATAGCCAGGCACTTCGACCCGAAACCACAGCCGAAAGAGCTATAATGAGTTTGTTGGTTTTTCTTCCACCAATAAAAAACTCGCTTATCCCTGAAGAAGAAAAGCGAGCTGAATACAAACCAATACCAACCAAAAGTACCAAGTAGCCTATAAAAGCATACATTGCCGTGCGGTCGACAGCGAATTCAAATACTTGTGATTCGTTCATTAACTGTAGTTATCTACGGTTTTAAAATTGAGCCTAATGATACAAATAACTTATCAAGGAAAAATCCCCATCTGCTCGTACATAATTCCAATTTTATTGATCGCACTAATAAATGATGCTGTTCTCAGATCCGTAAGATTATGCTCTTCTCGGAGTGCAGATAGTTCAGCGTAAGCGGTGATCATTGTTTCTTCCAAACCTGAATCTACCAAGTCATATTCTGACGCACCATGTGCAAGCTTTTCCATTTCGTTTGCCGAGAATTTTTTCCCTGATATCTTTTCGATTTCTTGAACTACTCTCGTTAAACTTTCTTCGTCAAAGCGCTTGTTCATTCTTCCATATCGAACATGTTGAATATTTTTTAGCCACTCAAAATAAGAAACTACAACACCACCGGCGTTTAGATATGCATCAGGCAAAATTAATGCACCGCGGTCTTTTAATTGCTCATGTGCATCTGCAGTTGTAGGTCCATTTGCCGCTTCTGCAATAATCTTGGCTTTTATATTCGCTACATTATCACCTGTAATCTGACTTTCAAGAGCCGCAGGAATCAATACATCACATTCTAACTCTAAAGCATCAGCATTAGACTTCAGTTCTTTACTACCTGGAAAACCAATAATGCTCCCTGTCTCTTTTCTAAACTCCATCAATTTTTTTAAGTCCATTCCTTCTGGACTGTAAATAGCACCCTCCATTTCAGAAACGCCAATTAGTTTAGCTCCGGCTTCTGTCATATAAAGGGATGCATGATAACCTACATTTCCCAATCCTTGAACTACAAACGTTTTTCCATCAACACCTACACTTAGTCCAAGTTTATCCATATCCTTTTTTACCTTACACGCTTCGCGAATTCCAAAAAATACTCCGCGACCTGTAGCTTCTGTTCTTCCTCTGATACCGCCTTGTTGAATAGGTTTACCTGTTACACATCCTTCGGCGTTCAAATCTTCTTTCATCTGTCGGTAGGTATCCAAAATCCAACCCATTTCCCGAGCTCCCGTACCATAATCCGGTGCTGGAACGTCTACCCCAGCTCCAATAAAACCTTTCTTGATCAATTCATACGTATACCGTCGAGTTATCCTTTCTAGTTCTGTAACAGAATATTCTCTCGTACTGATCTTGACCCCGCCTTTTGCTCCTCCAAACGGAACGTCTACAATCGCACATTTATAACTCATTAAAGCCGCAAGTGCCATTGTTTCATCTTCATCTACTTTATGGCTGTACCTTATGCCTCCTTTGGTGGGAGTTTTGTGGTGACTATGTTCTACCCGCCAGCCTTCAATAACTTCAATGTCACCGTTATCTCTGCGGATTGGAAATGTTACATGGTAAACAGTATTGCAGACCTTGATCTGATTTAAAAGCCCTTTATCAAAGCGAGTATATCTTGCCGCTTTGTCGAAATTTTTATTTACCTGTTCGTAGAATTTATAATGCGACATAGTGAAATTTTCCTTTTGCTTTAAGTAAATGATAATGGTCGCAATATTCTAACTCATAAACAAGAAAAAGCGCTTTTTTAATGCTTTTATTGTGGCAAGGAAATATGCAGGTGATCTCCTGTGCCAACATGCCTTAGAGTTTCAAAACCCATCATTCTCAAAGAATGGCGCAGTATAAAGTTTCTTATTTCAGAATGTCCTTTTGTTCTAAGATCAATAGCATGCACAAAACCATCCGGTTGTGAGAAATGAAGTGAATTCTGATTTACCGGTAACCCCATCTTTGCATAGTCTTCCACAGATCTTTGTATATCTGTTATAACAAGGTCGTTTTCTGCCAACGTTGTTGTGGCAACTGCTACTCTTAAAATAGGATGCAAAGAACGATATACTTCTTTGACCGAATCTGACTTTGCATTTACACTCGACAAGTAAAGCAAGCCGTATAAGCAGAACCCACCAACCAATGCGCCTACACCTCCTAATCCAAAGCGGAGCATTAATTTTTTATTATTCACCTTTCTAAAGAGAAGAATAACATACATCAATAGCATTGAGATAGTCACACCTATTCCCCCAAGTAGCGCAACCCACTCATTTAACTCTTTATCAACGTTTAGGTATATAGATGTTTTTATAAGTATAAAAAAGGGGATTACAGAAAGAGCTATTATCAATAATACCCACAAACCCGCTCTAAATGCTTTGCGTTTTAGAGTGGGGTTTTTCTTTTTAGATTCAAGAACAGATTCTTGATAATTAAAATCCTCTCTGGATTTTAATAGCCACTCAATCTCTTTTTCTGAAACTCGTTCCATGTAAATGTACACGAAACATAGCCGTTCTTGTTTCGGATATTAGGCTCTTTGATTTTGACGAATAGAAAATGGCAAACTTTGCAATACAATTATCAAAATTATAGCCATAACAATTGCTTCAGTTGGGTTATCGTAAATCGCTCGCCCCAAATTGTTAAGGTTAAAAGCCATTAACAAGCCTGAAGTAAAAAGTGAAAAACTAAACGCCCAATGTACCCGCATCCACATTACAAGTCCCGAAAATAAACTTACAAGTCCTATCAAGAGTTGAGATATATAGGTGAAAATTGGGATGTCTTTATTCTCAAAATTAAACAACACTTCCTGGTCTGTCGAAATTAAGTCCCAAGTTGCAGAAATGGACATATATAATCCTACTGCAATAAAAAATAGAAATAGAAATAGGTGGATATTACGGTCTTTACGATTCATTCATATAACACATTCAGGTTCTTGGTTAGATACTGTGAATGCTTATACTAATCTGAATGAATTTGTTCCCTAATTTTCTGGCTCTTCGAAGATGGGCTTCTTTTTTCTGAATGCATTTATGGTAAACAACGAAGTTACAGATGCAATCACCGCATAGATCATAGATCCTTTTAAGTCAAATAAAACCACTACAGCCCCTCCAAATAGGGCACTAACAGCACCTGCTATCATACTTGGCACCATTCTTATGCCACGAGATCCCGAGAACGTGTAGCTTAACCATCCGATAAAAGCTCCTAGTGTTAAAAATCCAAAAAATAGCATGGCTTAAGTGTTTTCTTAAATATTTTCTTATACACTTATAGGTAATACTATTCAATCTAGTTCCAAATTGTATAGTTTAAGTTCAAAAAATTAACTAACTCATTTAAAATGAATAACATAAAAATATTTTCTCTTGCTTTGTTAGCGCTTCTCTGGGGATGTACTCCTGAATCAAACACTGACCCAGAACTACTCGCTAAAGCTAAAGAAATTCATGAAAGCGTGATTACATTAGATACTCACGTAGATATTAATACTAGTAATTTCACTACTGAAAAGAATTATACCATGAACCTGGATACTCAGGTTGATCTTCCAAAAATGGAAGCAGGTGGGTTAGACGTTGCTTTCTTAATCGTATATACCGGACAAGGTGACTTAAATCAAGAAGGATTTGATGCAGCATATGATAACGCTATTTCTAAATTTGATGCTATTCACAGATTAACGAAAGAAATTGCTCCTGAAAGAATTGGGCTTGCTCTTACTTCTGATGATGTGCGCAACATGCACGCTGATGGTAAAAAAGTTGCTATGATCGGTGTTGAAAATGCATATCCATTAGGAATGGAACTAGGTCGAGTTAAAGAATTTTATGATCGTGGCGCAAGATACATGTCACTTTCTCATAATGGACATAGCCAATTGAGTGATTCTAACACCGGTGAGCGTGACGATGTATGGTTACACAATGGTGTAAGTGATTTTGGTAAAGAAGTAATTGCTGAAATGAACAAGTGGGGAATTATGATCGATCTTTCTCACCCTTCTAAAGAAGCGAACATGCAAACTATGCAATTAACAAAAGCACCTGTTATTGCTTCTCACTCTTCTGCCAGAGCATTAGATCCGTCCGTGAGTAGAAACTTAGACGATGAAGAATTAATGATGCTGAAAGAAAATGGCGGCGTTATACAAACAGTTGCTTTCCGTAGCTACGTTGATTCTGAAAAGCATGCTGCTTTTAGAGAAGCCGCTTCAAGAATTGAAGAAGAAGTAGCGGAAGAAATGGGCTTTGAAATGGTTTCCCGTGATGCTATCAGGGAAATGGATGAGGAAGCTCGCTCAGAATACTTTGCGAGTTACCAAGAACTGCAAGCAAAGGCTCAACCTAGAATTGAAGCTGAAACTGAAGAAACCGCTCCATCTGTTAATGTTCAAGATTTTGTAGATCATATTGATTACTTAGTTGATTTAATTGGAATCGAACATGTAGGAATTAGCTCTGACTTTGACGGCGGTGGTGGCGTTAAAGGTTGGGGTGATGCTTCTGAAACTCTGAACGTTACTATTGAGCTTGTAAAACGTGGTTATACTAAAGAACAGATCGACATGATCTGGAGTGGAAATCTTCTTAGAGTGCTTGATGAAGTACAGCAAATAGCTGCAGAAATTCAGGCGGAAGGATAGATATAGTATTTAGATATTAGATCTGAGACATCAGATTTAAGTTTCTGGCTCTGGTGCTTTGCATCAGAGCCTTTTTTTTGCATATCCCAACTATATCAATAAAAGTCTTGTTAAGTGGGTAAATAAATTTAACGAAACACTTTTAGCATTATGAATGTCCTAATAGTAGGAGCAAACGGCGGTATTGGAAGAATCCTTTCAAAGCAGTTATCTGACCAACAAGGAATGAGCCCAATTGCTATGATCAGAAAAGAAAATCAAAAAACTTATTTCGATGACATTGGTGTAGAAACCACTATGGGAGATTTAGAAGACTCCGTAGACGGATTAGCAAATGCTTTTTCGGGAGCTGATGCCATAGTATTTACTGCCGGTTCAGGTGGAAAAACTGATTATGATAAAACGCTAGAAATTGACCTTGATGCCGCAGTTAAATGTATCGAAGCATCAGAGAAAGAACGTATCAAAAGGTTTGTAATGGTAAGCGTAATCAGCGCGGATAACCGTGATGCTTGGAATTCTTCTCCAATAAAACCTTATATGATCGCCAAACATTATGCCGACAGAGCGTTAAAAAATAGTAAGCTAGATTATACTATTGTAAGGCCTGGAGGATTAACTGATAATCCCGGAAATGGAACAATAACAACTGCACCCTCTTCTAGTTCTGAAAGCAAAATACCTCGTGAAGATGTAGTTTCAACTATTCTAGAGTGTTTGAATAATGAAAAATCTAAAAATAAGATCCTAGAAATTGTATCCGGAGAAACTACCATCAAAGAGGCTGTTAACGCTCTATAATTAAAAATTTCTAAGAAAAAATCTCTTCACTAGTTCTTTCTAAATCATATTATATGTATAATATATGTTATGATTCAGCAGGAACATATCCGCAAAATTATCCATATCGATATGGATGCTTTTTTTGCTGCCGTAGAGCAACGGGATAATCCTGCGCTTCGTGGTAAAGCCGTAATTGTAGGAGGCTCACCAAACGGTCGAGGCGTGGTTTCAACAGCTAGTTATGAGGCTCGAAAATATGGTGTTCATTCTGCCATGCCTTGTTCAAAAGCTGCTCGGTTATGTCCACATGGAATTTTTGTAAAAGGGAGGTTCGAAGCTTATAAGAAAGCTTCTCAGCAAATTCGCGAGATCTTTCTTGAATACACGGATCTTGTTGAACCTCTTTCGTTAGATGAAGCTTTCTTGGATGTGACTGAAAACCACAAGGGAATGAAATCCGCCACGCTGATTGCCAAAGAAATTCTCGAAAAAATTCAGGAGAAAACACAGCTAACTGCATCAGCGGGAGTCTCTTATTGTAAATTCATTGCCAAAGTTGCTTCCGATTACAACAAACCAAATGGACTCACTCTTATTGCACCTGAAGAAGCCGAGGAATTCCTGCAGGGATTAGACATCAAAAAATTCTTTGGCGTCGGAAAAGCCACTCAAAAGAAAATGCATGCACTTGGTATTAAAACAGGTGCTGACCTTAAAGAATGGAGTGAGATTGATCTAGTTAAAGCGTTTGGTAAATCCGGTCGCTATTATTATCGAATTAGCAGAGGCATCGACAACCGAGAAGTGAAACCGCATCGTATTCGAAAATCGTATGGTAAGGAGCGAACCTTTTCTGATGATAAAGGAGACCTTAACTGGATCTCTACTTTTCTAGACGAGCTGGCGGAGTCTATTTCCGAAGGAATGCAGAAGATCAATACTAAAGGAAAAACCATTACGCTTAAAGTTCGTTATAAGAATTTTGATACCCTAACTCGGAGTCAATCATTGCCAAACTACACCAATGATCGTCATCAAATTTCTACGGTCGTTCAACAACTTTTAGAAGATACAGATGTAGGAATTAGACAAGTTCGATTACTAGGCATCTCTCTTTCAAACCTTAACCTTACTGAAGAACGCTACTATGAACAGTTGGAATTGGAGTTTAGAAGAGGGTTGGTGAGTAGTGAGTAGTGAGTAGTGAGTAGTGAAGATTCGGTTTTATATTTAGATTTCAATCTTTTTTAAAAATTTCACCTTTCACAAAAATTAAAAATCTATCCCTCCATAAAACTATATTGATAAAACACTCGTCTTATAACCGAAAACAACTTCGGGAAAAAGGAAATTGCAACACGATAAAATGGAAGACGCACGATTAGTTCAGGATTTTCTGGGAGGAAATCATCAAGCGTTCAATATGCTTGTTGGTCGGTGGCAGGGCAAGATTCATCATTTTGCTTATCGCTATTTTGCAAGTAGTGACGACGCCGCTGAAATCACCCAAAAAACATTTATCAAAGCGTATCAAAAGCTAGATACCCTAGATGATGTGAACAAATTCAGCTCTTGGATCTATCGAATTGCAAATAACCTTTGTCTTGATGAACTGAAGAGAGTTGGCAGAAAAAGAGCCACTTCTTACGAAACTTTGAAAGTTGCTCCACAGACAGAAACAACTTCTTCAGCAGATTCAGAAGTATTGCGAAATGAAGGGCTGGTTCTTCTTCACAAAGCACTGCTTCAGCTACCTAATGATCAACGGGTTGTTGTAATTATGAAGGAGTATGAAGGACTTACTTTTCCGGAGATAGCAGAAATTTTAAATGAACCGATCAACACCGTAAAGTCAAGAATGTATTATGGATTACGAGCGCTAAAAAAGACGTTCGATTCCTGGAATATCAACAAAGAGGTTTTTAATTATGAATAAAGAAAAAGCTCGATTACTAATCATGGATTACATGTATGGTGAATTGGATGAAGCTAAGGAGTCTGAACTTCTGGATTTCATTAATCAACATGAGGATCTTAAACAAGAATTTGAAGAACTCACTCACACCCAGTCGTTCTTACATCACTTACCGGTTCAAGACCCGGCAGAGCAACTGGTAATTATGAAGCCATCAAAGTCTTCATCCGGAAGCTTTTGGCATTCCATTATGAACGCCCTAATTCCAAAAAATGCTTTTGCTCAAGCAGGATTTGGCATCGCTGTATTAGCTTTTGTATTTATTGTAACCGGAGCACTTACAGGCTTAAATCTTTCTTACTCCGATACCGGAATGCAACTAGGGTTTGGCGAAGCTTCACCCTCTGAAAAGTCTTTTTCAGCAGAACAAGTTGAACAGATCGTTCAGCAAATTCAGCGCGATAACGTGGCATTGGTACAACAAGTAGTTGCAAGTGCCCAAGAACAACAAAACCAGCAACTGGAAGAAACTTTTGCCAGCTTTGCTTCTTATTTGGAGAGCCAAAGAACAACCGACTTACAACTCATCAGCTCTGGACTAGAAGATCTTAAAGAAAACACGTTTACGCGTTTTCAACAAAACGAACAGGTATTAGGCGAAATAATACAAACTGTTAGTTATGGAAATTAAACAAGGACATCCCATGAAACGAATACAACAAACCATCCCCCTACTTTTAATTATACTTTTAACATCACCTCTGGCATTAGCACAAAACTTTGATGCCAATCGAATGAACCGTGATATCAAGATCATGGAGAATATTCTCGGTGAAATGTTCAAGACTTATAATAAGAATAACCAAAACTCCAGAGCTACTTTTAGTTTTGGAAATATTAATGGCTCTGATAATGTACGAGGAACTTACCTCCCCGGTTTTGGAATCATCTTTAACGTAAAGCACAGTACCGGACTAGTCATTATGGAATCTGCATCTAACAGCAGTTCTATGCAATCTTTTTATTATAGCTCAGAAAGTTCCTCTGAGGGCGATCCAGAAGTGAATCAAGAGAATATCCAAGATCGAATTATAGAATTCCTAAAAGATTACGCCTCTACTATTGGTCAATTAAAACCCAATGAAAACGTAATGGTTATTTATGGATCTAGGCCCTCACATTCTTTTCCTGCTTTAGTCGTTAGATCAACAAACGATAAAACGGAAGTGCAAGAAAAAAGAGAGAAATTACCTGTAATATCAGGCTCTGTTGCCAAAAAAGATCTTGACGATTATCGCTCAGGAAAAATTAATGCTTCCAATTTTGAGAATAAGGTGAAAACTGCTTCTACAACAGATAAAGAATACCTTGATCTAAAAGTAATGAGTAATATTTTTGAAACTGCCTTACGTGATCAGGATGAAGAATCTTTCCGTCTAAGTGGAAATGTAAACTATTTGCTACTCGATAATTTTGGAGCCATTTTTAATATGGATGCCTCCTTTAGCAGCAGTAATCGTTTCTTCGATACTTACTCAGGGTTTACTATAAGTGGTAGTTATGTTGCGACTCAATCTCGACAAGCGAATGAAGAGGCTATTAAAAAAGAAGAAACAGAACACCTTGCTAAAGTAAATGACGCTTACAAAAAGATTAAAACTAACTTGAAAGAGTACTTAGTTGATTATGGGAGAACGGTTAGTTCTGTAACCTCTGATCAGTACATTCTTACCACCGTTAATATACGGGGTCGCTATACAGATATTCCGGAACGTATTGATGTTCAACTTAAAAAGTCTGTCTTAGATCAACTTGATAAAGGGTCTATAACCCGAGAAAAAGCTCTTGAACAAGTAGTTATTACAGAGTACTAGATCTGAACTTATACATACAAATCATATCAGAGCCGTATTTGGGTGAATCCAGATACGGCTTTTATTTTAGCTTAAAAGTGGTCTCGGTCTTCAAGGCTTTTTCTAACAACAACTCGTACTCATTAGCATCAATTTCTTTACAACCAAATCTTCCTAAATGATCTGTGTAAAATTGAGTATCCCAAAGAATAAATCCGTTCTCTTTTAAGATTTGATGGCAATAAAACAGAGCTACTTTATCCGCTTCTTTTTCTTTTCTGAACATACTTTCGCCAAAAAAAGCGCCGCCAAGAGTAACTCCATATAATCCTCCTACTAACTCGTCATCTTTATAGATCTCTACAGAATGCGCATTCCCCGATTGATTCAGAACATCGTATGAATTTATGATCAGGTCGTTGATCCAAGTTGTTTCGCGGTTAGCACAAGCTACTACCACATCACGAAAATTCTCATCTACTTTTATGGAAAACCTTTCTTGCCTAATAATCCGTAGCACATTCTTTGGCGTATGGAATTCATCTAACGGAATAATTCCTCTTTTTCTCGCTGAATACCACTCTACTTCTGTGTCTTCTCTTGAATCCGCCATCGGAAATATACCTTGCCCATAAGCTTCAAGTAATATTTCGGGGGGAATGATCTTCATATATTAGCTTTGGGTATTGAGTAATGAGGTTATAAGCTAGATCTGCTCAAACCTCATTACTCACAACTTAATACTAGTTTAGAACTCGCAATAAAACATCGGAGCTGATCCAATTGGTGAGCCCGGAGGTGTAGATAGTGTGCGTGGTGATTTAAACTCTTCGGGATTAGCTAAGTACTCCTCTATCATCATTGAAGACTCTAGCGCTATAGGATCACCTGTACGCTCAGAAAGCATATCTTTAAGCTCTACCAATTTCGAAAGAGCAACTGCCTTTGTAAGAGGGTTTGCTTGGCTCGAAGCATGTAAAGAAATCAAGTTCTTAACTACTACAAAATTCACAACATCCTGTACAGACCCCAAATAACCATTTTGCTTTCTCTTCTCCCAACTATTTTCGATCAACTCGTCAATAACTTCATCTAAACTTAGGTTGTTATCTCTTGCGCCGTATTCAACTAAACGGTTTGCACGTTGAGGGTGAAGAATTAAACTAATAGGCATGTTTGCTGCTGTTTCTGCAATTCCCAAAGCATCTAATGTTGGCCCAGTGTTTCCACTAAATAACTCTCTGGATGATGAGATCCCTGCCGGGCGAGTTGGAATAAGATCCAGTAGATTTTGAGGAACAGCAAGTACATTCGGGTCAAATGCTTTTATCATTTCATTGAGAGCCTTTCGCTGTGTAGCAGCATCTAAAATTTCAGGGTTCGGCTGATTATCTCCACGGAGCTTGTAGTAATAATCTACACCACCGATCATTTTCACGGTTCCTTCCAGCTGATATCGATGGAATAAGTATATCGGAACTAGTACATCTTCCAATTCTGACATAGACATTCCTTTTCTGATATTGGCTTCACCAAAATTGTTCAATGCAATTTTACGAACTTCCAATACGTGAGATAGCTGACTTGCAGGATCTGTTCCATATTCCCACAAATGAGCATACGGATGTGCTCCACCCTGAGGGCGGGCATCGCTATCAGAAATATATTTTAGTCCGTCTAAGTGTGCCTCTTCTAGAATTTTGTTAAGCGCTTCTTTTTCATTAATTCCGTTCGGGAAATCTTGGTAACCAAATGCTATTGTTACCTTATCCCATTCCCCCATTCCAACGTCATAAGCATCGCTTAGATCCAGTTTACCGTTTTTGATGTCTACTTTTGGATGCGGGTAATCCATTACAGATTCTCTGCCATTAACGCTGGCTGCAAAATTGTGAAAGATCCCCAATGTATGACCAATTTCATGAGCTGAAAGTTGACGAATTCTTGCAAGCGCCATTTCTAACATTCTAGGATCATCATCATTCCCTTCTTGAAATGGAGCAAGTAAACCTTGAGCAATCATATAATCTTGGCGTACACGAAGCGAACCAAGCAATACATTTCCTTTAATGATCTCTCCTGTTCTTGGGTCAGTAACAGATCCACCATAAGACCAACCTCGGGTTGAGCGATGTACCCAGTTAATTATGTTATAACGGATATCTAATGGGTGAGCGTTGTCTGGTAAAACCTTTACTTGAAAAGCATCTTTGTATCCGGCAGCTTCAAATGCTTCGTTCCACCATCTTGCGCCGTCTAATAACGCGCTTCTTACCGGTTCCGGAGTTCCATTATCCAAATAATAAACGATCGGTTCTACGGCTTCACTTACCGCCGCACCAGGATTCTTCTTTTGCAACCTGTGTCGGTTGATGAACCGCTTAACCATAGGCTCACCAATAGGGCTTGCATAATCCTGATAAGAAGTTGCATAAAATCCCCCACGCGGATCAAAAACTCTTGGCTCATAATTATCATCAGGAAGCTCTACAAACGAATGATGTGTTCTAACAGTAATTGAGCTTGCATCTGGCGCAACAGATCTTAAATATCTGCCCGTAGGAGTTCCTGCAAAAGTCAGCATTACTTCAAATTCTGTATTTTTAGGGAAGTTGAATGTCCCTTCTGCATACAAAGAAGATCTGTTTTTATCTAAGCTGTATGAGCCTTCTCCCATTCCACGCAATCGTCCGGAAACATTATGTGAGTCTTTCATTAGGAATGGAGTCAGATCAACTAAGTAGGACCCATTTTCTTCCGCTTCAATTTTAAACCCATGAATAATTGATGAAGCAAAAGCTTCTCGAACAGATTTCTTTTCCAGCTCATTATTTGATTTAGCAACGTAATCAAGGTTAGGCTGAATAAGCATTAACTTTGGTCCGCGTTTCTCAAAATAAACTAAACGTTCGCCACCGCCTTGACTTCTATCCAAACCAATATCATTAGAGCCTACACCTGCCGCTAAAAAGTTTACGTGCAAAAACTCTTCGTTTAACTTATCTACCTTCAGCCACATTTTATCATTGGCTTCATCATAATAATAATCGAAATAGCCTTGTGTAGCTTTAAGACCTTCTGTCTTTTCTTTGATAGTGGGTGTTTGTGCTATAGCTGATACAGAAAGAGCTATAAACAAAATTAAAATAGATAATCGCTTCATTACTTTGTAGTTAGGTTAACATCTAAAGACAAAGTAACTGCTTTTTGATTGGATTTAAAATGTGGGTTAAACCTTTTTACAGTTTGATGCACCTTTAAACTTTTCAACTACTATTAAAAGTCCTTCCTCTTGCAAAATGCATTTTATCATCATGATGATAATACATACACCAATCTAGTTTTGGATCAAGAACAATTATGTTATCGTAAGCAAAAAAAGCTTCTGCATATTTAACCACCATTTTCCAAGACGTCAATAAAACTGGAGTATCATCTGTACTAAATACTGGCAGTAAAAGCGCCTCTGATTTGAAAGAAACACCACAATTATACAGCCATTTTTTCAACTCATCTTCATTTGTCCATTTATCTATTTTGATAGACTTTTTGTAGCAACCTGCACTAAAAGGCATATTTCCCCAGCCGTCATCTCCACAAATTACGTCGTAGTTATCAGCGGCATTATATACTAGTTGAGTAGAATCTTTATCTAGGTAGAAAAGCTGATCTTTGTGTTCTAAAGGAAGAGCTTCATATTCCTTAGGAGTAAAATATGCCCACGTTTCCCCTTGATAGGCTTTAGTGCCATTTAGTTGTTTGGTGTTGATCATGGAGTTTTCTTGGCGAGTTCACAAAGACCTCGCCGAATTAGTTCAATCACGAAAATCGTTCTACAAAATCTCTTTATTCTCCATTCTCGCAAAGTAATCTTTAGCTGCTTCCATCACTTTTGTTGAAAGAAGAATAGCTACCGTCATGGTCGGAATTGCCATCAGTGCAAACATTCCATCTGTGAAATTTAGCACAGCTTGAATAGTAGCAACGGATCCAAAAATAATCGCTCCTGCATAAAAGAAGTTGAAGTACTTCTGTTTATCCGCCCCAATCAAAAAGCCAAGACATTTTGTACTGTAATAAGAGTAAGTGAATAATGAACTAAATCCGAAGATCAATACACAAAAGATAAGCAAGTACACGCCGAACGGTCCAAGAGCAGCTTCAAAAGCGGATGCGGTTAATGTAATTCCGTTATCATCGCCTGATTGCCAAACACCTGTTACCAGAATAGCTAGGGCGGTCATTGTACAAACAACCAATGTGTCAATAAATGGCCCCATCATAGCCACTAACCCTTCACGAACAGGCTCTTTAGTTTTTGCTGCTCCATGGGCTAGGGTTGCAGTACCAATACCCGCTTCGTTAGAAAAAGCTGCTCTTTTCGTCCCGTGAACAATCAGTGCTCCAAGTGCACCTCCCATTGTAGATTGAGCAGTAAATGCATCAGTAAAAATTAAAGCGAAGGTGCTTCCTAATACGTCTATGTTAATCCCTATAATTACTAAAACACACGCCACATAAATGACTACCATTGCCGGAACCATTTTAGAAGCAACTTTACCAATGCGTTTAATTCCACCAAAAATTACCAAAGAAACAATCCCAAGTATTACTAATCCACTTATCAGATCTGTATTAAAATGATTGGTAGCATCAGCAATTCCATTAGGTACAAGTAGAAAATCACGAACTATCTGTGTAACCTGATTTGCTTGAAAAATAGGTAACGGTCCAAACAAACCCGCTATCGCAAAAAGTGCCGCTAGTGGTTTCCATCTTTTTCCCAGGCCTTCCATAATCATATACATAGTACCACCCTGAAGATTACCCTCAGAATCTTTTGCCCGATACATGATAGAAAGTGTACATGTAAAGAATTTGGTAGCCATTCCAACAATAGCGCTTACCCACATCCAGAAAACCGCGCCAGGACCACCAATTGCAATAGCAACAGCAACTCCCGAAATATTCCCTAAACCAACGGTGGCAGCAAGCGCACTTGCCAGAGCTTCAAAGTGACTAATATCGCCCGGGTCATCCGGATCGTCGTACTTGCCTCGGAGAATGTTTATAGAATGAAAGAAATATCTGTAGGGAATGAATCGTGAATAAATAAGGAAATATAATCCACCACCAACAAGAAGTATTACAAGCGGTGTTCCCCACATGAATGATGAAAATGCGGCTAAAATTCTATCTATCGTTTCCAGAATACTATGCTTTTATTGAAATGTTTGAATCTGAGAAGTTAACTTAGAAATCGCAATAATGATATTAAAGATTATATTCTCACTTTCAGTATAATTTTTTCGCTTGTGATCTCCTATACTCTGATTGTAAATACCCACTCAAATTCTTTAAGAGCTGAACACTATATTCGCTCAAAAGAAAAATTGATACATAGTACGCTTCCAAATAGTGAGATCATTTACGTATCGAAACCAAGTGATCTTATCCAACAAAGCTCTTTAGCAGCACAATCTTCATCTGTTGTAATTGCTTGTGGTGGAGACGGAACTGCACAAAGTGTTGTAAAGGGATTGCAAGATTCGAGTGCCGTTTTTGGGCTCATACCCATCGGTAGTGGTAACGATTTTGCAAAAGCTATTGGGCTAAAAACGAAGCAACCCATAGAGTACTATCTTGAAATCATTCTTGGCAAACAAATTATAGAAGTGGATGTGCCCGTCATAAACAGCTCCATTTTTATAAACACTGCTGGCATAGGTTTTGATGGATTGACGAATTATTATGCCTCTACATTCATCCTCTTAAAAGGTACTGCTAAATACACTCTAGCCGGATTAAAAGCGTTTTTAACTGCTCGTTCACTCCATATTTCCGGAACTATTGATGATTCTGATTTTAATCAAGCTGTGTGGTTAGTAGCTGCTGCTAATGGAGCAGTAGAAGGAGGGAAATATCTCATTTCACCCAAGTCATCGAATACTGATGGTGTTTTAGATTTAGTGGTAGTTCCTGCTTACAATAGACTAAAACTTGGATTAGCATTCATTCTTTTAAGCTTCGGAAAAAAGCTTCCTGCTTCTTTTAGTAAGGTTATTTCTTTTAAAGAAGCATCTTTCCAGGTGAATAAAGATCACTATATACATTTAGATGGAGAAGTTAGGACAGCTTCTAGTTCTTATAAAATTGACCTAAAGAAAGAACCCCTAAAGGTTATTGGTGTTACACTTTCTTAAAAATTCTCTCAGGTTTGATCTTGGAGATTATGCACCAATCACAAAGAATTTAGCGATCCCGTTAATGATAAACTGAACACCGATGGCAAGTGCAATAAATCCCATCAATCGTGTGATCACATTCATTCCGGCTCTACCAATAAGCTTGTTGAGCCATGGAGCAACTCTTAAAATTCCCCAAGCTAAAAATGCCGTTAACAATACCGCAACCCCTGTAACTATATAATCTACAACTCCGGTAGCCTGAGAGCCAAATCCGATTACAACGGCAATACTTCCAGGACCTGATAAAAGTGGCATTGCAAGCGGACTAAAACTAACATCATCTTTATCCATTGCCGCTTCTTGATCTTCTTTAGATAGTTTTCTTCCTGTTTTCTCTGGGTTCATCATTGAAAACCCTGCCCGCATAATAATAATACCACCGGCTATTCTAATTCCCGGAAGGGATATTCCAAAGAAACTTAGTATATAAGTTCCTATCAGCAAGAAAGTGATAAGCACACAGAACATGTAAATACTAGCTTTCCTAGCCGTTCTAGCGGTCTCTTTTTCTGTATTGTCTTCCGTTAAAGAAAGAAATATCGGCATGGCTGTTAATGGGTTCACAACTGAAAATAATGAAGTGAAACTAGCTACCAACAAAGCGCCGGCTCCCATCACTTGAGATGAGAAAGGGATAATATCTTTAAAAAATTCTTCCATATGTATCTTAAGATACGGAGGTTTTTATCAAACTTTTAGTATTTCGGGAATGCTTTTATCAAAGCTTAACTTTATTATCAATCTCAATCTTATATCTTCTTGCTAGATACATTTATTTATGACAAAAACAGAATCATTATCACTTAGTAAAACCATCCTCCCAAAGGTGGAAAAAATTCTTTCTGAAGAGCTTTCTCTTGATGAAAAACTGCTTTCTATTTGTGAGTTATTACATGATAACGTGGAACATTTTGATTGGGTTGGTTTTTATATGGTTGATCCAGATGTTGATAATCAACTAAAGCTGGGTCCTTTTGTAGGCGAACCAACAGATCATACTACAATACCTTTTGGTAAGGGAATTTGTGGACAAGTTGCAGTAAGCCATGAAACTTTTGTTTCTCAGGATGTAAATGCTGAAGACAATTATATTTCGTGTAGCCATTTCGTTCAATCTGAAATTGTAGTTCCCATAATGAAAAATGGTGAATTTATAGCTCAGATCGATATTGATTCAAATGTTAAAAATTCTATTTCTGACGAGAAAAAAGAGCTGTTGGAAAAAATTTGTACGTTACTTTCAAACGAATTCTAAAAAACACTAACTATGAGTAATTACGCACTTAACGACGAAACTTCTATTGATACACTGATTTTTTGGATCCAAAGCTCAGATGGGAGTATTTCTTATGAAGAACAGGAAACTGTAAAGAGAATTCTTTCTAATATGAAATATGATATGAGCACATACCATAAGACATTAACTCAGATTTCCGCCATGGGAACAGATGAAGTTAAAGATATGGCAAATGAAGCTGTTGATCATATCAACAGAAGCTTTTCAGATGACGGAAAAAAGCTAACTTATAACTTATTAGAAGCTATAGCTGCTTGTGACGGCAAAATTTCTGATGCTGAGCAGGCTAAACTAGATGCTATAAAGAGTGAATTAGGAGTATAGTTTATAGGCAAACAGGTAGCCATTATACAAGGCTATTTACCCTGATGCCGTACTACATAATCCATATAGTTTGATACAGTATAGCCTATTTCATCATCGGCTGCTTCCTTTATATAGTCAATAGAAATTGATTCGGGGATGCCATTTTCTGAATTATATTCAGCACTAACTGTATGAGCGTTCCTTTTTCTAGCGTCTCTAATTACATCAAAAAGCTCATCAATAGTTTTGTATGAATCTTTAAATACCTCTCCTGCATATTTAAATGTATTCTCATCTACCTCTATCATTAATGAATCGCGAGTATCCGGGTTTAATACTTGATAAATGGTATCGGCGAGTACGATTATTTTAGCCGGCGTATGAGCAACGCAAAAGCAACCTACATGGTAGTCAAACTCATAGTTACTATTCTTTGATTCTTCCCATCTTTGAACAGCCTGTTCAAGCCCATCATTTTCATTGGTAAATAATGAGCAAGAAATAAATGGCAGAATCAGAAATATAAGAACACTTTTTTTCATGGTATGAAGCTTTGTTATAAGATTAACTTATTACGCAGACTATGCATGAAAATTATATTAACTATTTTGTTTTTTCTAGACTGGAAATATGCAGGTTTATACTATGATTCACTCTAAACCCATATATCCCATCGGTATTCAAACTTCCTTTCTCAATAGTTGTGAGAACTTTACCATTCAGTGAAAACGTTAACTCATTTCCTGAAACCTTAACTTGAAAATCATTTTCTGCCGAAGATTCGGTCTCTTCTGTGAACATCTTCATGGCATCCGTTTTGGTCCAACCTTTTATGGTTGATGTTTCAGAACCGGTTCTTTGCTTGATCAGGTACTCTCCTGTATTTCTTAGTAAAAAGTACACGTAGCTTTGATTTTCTTTCTTCAGATTTTCACCGCCCATGAATAAACCAAAGGCTTCTCTATTTCGCCCTTTTGTATCAAATAAGTAGATCTTTGAGCTGAGTGTATAGTCGCCGGTTGCGTTGTTTTTAGGATGATAGTAAATGCCGGCAGGACCTGAAGTTATATGCCAGCCCGGGGTCATATTTACAAAAAAGATGTCTGCGGCTTCCGCGTCTGAACCAACTGATACTTCTGCCCCGGCTTTGTCAAAACGCCACTCCCACCCTTCTGGTACTTTGAGGTTTTCACCTTGTGGTGAACTTCCATCTACAGCTCCTTGCGCAAAAGCGAAAGACGTTGTTAATAAAATTGTTAAAATAAATCCGGCTACTTTTTTCATAATAATCTCCAGCATTTGGTTTTCTTTAATAAAAGATTTTTTTCGTTAAGATTCATTTTTCAACATTTCCACTGCTGTACTGACTTCAGAACTGAATGTGAAGCCGTTTTCTCTTAAGATCGAATGACACTCATTCATCACTTCTGTTTTTATTTCAGAAAGGTTCGATTGTTTCGAGAAAGTATTGATCCAGAACTGCACTTCTATTTGTACATAGTTATCCGAAAACTCAGACAGTAAGACCGCCGAGGCCGGATCTTCTATTACACCAACAACAGTTCGAGTAGCTTTTAGTAGAAGCGATCTGGCTTCTTTTAGGTTGTCCGCATAGTCTATTCCTAATTTAAAGCTGGCCCTTCGTAATCCATCTCTCGTATAATTATTCAGTGGGTTCTTAAAAATAATCGCACTTGGAATAAAAATATCTATCCCATCACCGGTACGGACGTGTACATCACGGATATTGATCTGCTTAACTACGCCTTGAATTCCATTGCTCTCAACTAAGTCGCCAACATCAAAAGAGCGACTGAAAGACATAAATAAACCTGCCAGTAGGTTTTCTCCGATTTCTCGAAATGCAAACCCCAGAATTACAGTAAGTACACCTCCTGCTGCTAATACACCCGATGCCGCTTTGGTTAGTCCCATAATGTGAAGAGCTATCACAATACCAACGGCAAAGAATGTCCACCGCGTTAACCGCATAACCAATCGAAGCTTTTTAGTAGAAGTGGCCCGAGCTCCAAGCAACCGTTTGATTCCACGACTTGCTAACAGCCCAAACGAAATGAATAATGCCAAAGCAATAATTCCGCCAAGAATAGCCGGGGCAGAATTCATAATTCTTTCAAATAATTGAGTGAAGCTTTCTTGAAATGTTTCCATGATTATATTCTATATCGTGATCCTTTTTTGAAGACTGCTTTTTCTCAAGTCTTTAACTTGTCCCTAATATCTAACTACTCTTACAACCAATCAACAATATCGTCTTTTCCTTCAACTTTCACGTATTCAGAAAAAATTTCGTGCAATGTAGAATGTTCTTTTAAGCTTTTACGACTTACAGAGTCAAGATAAGCAATGATCCTTCCTTGATGTAAAATGGCAATATCATCACATAAATTTTCCACTACCTCTAGAATATGACTGGTTATGATCATTGTCACCCCTTTGTCTTTTAACTTCCTAAGAACCGTTTTCATTCGGTCTATTGAAATCACATCTACTGCCTCAAAAGGCTCATCTAATAAAAGAACTTTTGGTTCAGTTAGAACAGCTGTTACAAAGGCAAGCTTCTTACGACTTCCCGATGAGAGTTTATGAATTTTAGTTTTGGCAAAGTCTTTGATCTCAAAAAAGTCCATCAATGAATAAGCTTTTTCAATCAATCCTTTTTTTTCGACCTCGTAGATCTCACATACATACTCTATAAATTCGATGCTTGTAAACTGTTCAAACAGTAACGGTGGTTGTAGAACAGAGGCTATATCCCTCTTTATCTCTTCTTCATTCTCATCATTGAATAGCTTTTCATCAATTCGAATGTATCCTTCGTCAAATGAAAGCAATCCCGTAAGCACGCCAATTAAGGTGCTTTTTCCGGCTCCATTAGGTCCTATCAATCCAAAAATACTCCCTTTGGGAATACGCAGATCCAACTCTTTAAGCACAATGTTATCATCATAACTTTTAACCAGACCTTGTATGGAAATCGCTTCAGACATTAATTAGAAGTTTTAGCCCGCTTATTCAAATAATATTTAGTTGCGTAACCGATCGTGAATAAGCCATAAAGAAGAAGGGCCATTTGTAAGTTACTCATCCCGAACATTGTAACGCCTTCCTTATCTGCTCTTATAAATTCTAACCCAAAACGAAGTAAAGCGTAACCTCCGGTATGGATAAAAAAGATCAGTGGTGATTTTTTATCTGTATCCCATATTTTTTTGAAAACCCAAAGTACTATCAGAATTAAAATAAAGTCCCCAAACATTTCATAAAGTTGGGTTGGGTGAACCGGAGCACTCAATGCTTCCGTTTGTCCGGGCAATCCTTTTGTAGACTCCCAAGCCGGACTAGAGAGTCTGTATTCCGTTTCAAATGAAGGAATCGTTGTGGCGTATCTTGGAAACTGAACACCTAAAAAAGAGTCCGTTGCTGTTCCATACGCATCACCATTCAAGAAGCAACCTATTCTTCCTACTGCTTGTCCTAATAACACTCCCGGCGAAAGCAACGAAAAGTATTCCCAGTAGTTCATGTTATTTCGTTTTACATAAAAGTAGCCTCCCAACATACCACCGACTAAACCTCCGGTAATACTGTTCCCGGCTCCTGTTGGACTAAATATTATCCCCGGATTTTCGAAAAATACATCAGATTGCCAAAACACATAATGAGATAGACGAGCCCCTATTAAGGCTGCAACTATCGACCAAACCACCAAGCCTTCAAACTTTTCTACTTTACCGCCATATTTTTCTACACGGACCTTACACCACCAAATTCCTAGAACAATAGAAATCAAGAAGTACATTCCTTCATAAAAATATATTTGTGTAAATCCTAAGTCGAGATTAATCGGTATCATAAATTAAATAGTATAGTGTAATGGTTATTCTGTCCAAAGTCGTGTGAGTATCTGTTTCTTAAAAAGAGTTACAAGAAAGCTCATATGCCTCCAAAGGTAAACTCCTATCACAACAATAACCACGCTCATAATAGTAATTCTGTACCATTCTAGATTTTCTAATGGAACAAAGATCAGATACCCCATTGAAAATATTGCAAAAGAAATTACAAAAGTTACTTTTTGGGGAATTATTGGATGTTTATAGCTAAAAGAGGAGTACGTCGCTTTTTGATATTGATAATAAGAGCTCCACACAAATAGAACCATAAAACAAAGAAAAAAGAATGTATTGGCAACGAACAGTTTATATACCCCAACGATTTGTGGAATTAAGAGTAGTTCAAAAATCGTGATGATATAAAAAACCATTAATGGAAGAATAATCACTCCCAGAAAACGCTCTTTTAGTTGCTGCTCCAGTTTAATAGGAAACTGTAAATGAAGTAACAGCTCCCGGTTTTCATATCCGTACATGTTAGCCATCCCCATAGCGAGCAATGCTACCGGTATACCGGCAAGAATAGTTGGAATCAGAATGGTTTGAGCTGCGCTATACTTAACCTGAAGTAACAGGGGGACATACACAACCGGTACCACCGCAAGCGTAAGTAATTGTAGTTTGTTGTAAGGATGAATCATTACATAGTAATAGTACTTACCAGCATTTTTACCAAGCACCTTTTTAAGAAACACCCAAAGCTTACTCGTTCTTTGCTCCACTTTTTTAATGGTTGGATTGATCAAGCCTTCGCATGTTTTATGGAAATGATCGAGTAATACCAACCCGATAAGAACCGTCAAAAAACCGAATATAATTACGGCATTCAACCAGCTATAACTAGCTGTTACTGTTTGAACTAGTAATCCCCCTGGACTCCATGATAAGAAATTGTTGAGTGTTTCAACTCGTGGGATAATATCCACAAATATTTCCTGAGAGTTATCAGCAAATAAAGCAACAGCTTGGAACAAGCCAAAAATCAAAAACAGAAACCCAACTACTACTGCAATAAACCTGCGTTCTACAATTTTGATGAACCGGTGCTTGATAGAATAGATGAGAACATAATTAAATATAATAGCTGCCAAGCCAACAAATATTTGGTATACATTTGATACCTGTATCATCAAAAAAACTATCCATGTGAAGTTATAAATGATATTTACAGGGTGGCAAAAACCAATGATCATTAAATAGCGCGACAATCTTTTTAAGGGGAAGCCGAAACCAAGCAGCTTTCTATTTTCTGCAATATTTAGCAGCCGCAAATTGGTGAAAGAGAAATGCATTACCCAATACGAGTTCGCAAATACCAGTAATAAAAAAGTGTATATCTCAGGAGTGAGCCACGGAATTTGAGTTTTCATCCATGGGTCAGTATCTAGCAGAATTACTACAATAGCCGTTCCAACAAGATTAACAGTCATTATCCCTAAGAACATGATATACCCGATCAGCAGGAGTAACTGAAATTTATTCAGGTTCGAAACAAAGATCTTCCAATTAAGAGAGAGCAGCCTTACAAACACAATTTCCTATTGATGAATTTGAAGATAGTTTAAGCCTTGTGTATTAACTAATCAAAAATAAACGATGAAGCTAAGTAAAAACCTAACTGTTTAGAAAAGAGTAACAGGTCAAGAAATTGTTTCAACAACTACAATCATCACCCGACATAAAAAAAGCAGTTCCAAATTAATGAAACTGCTTTTTGAGTATAATCTTTTAGTTTAGAATCCTATTCCAACGGTTAATGCTAATGCTCCATTTTTTGCTGAGTCATTAAAATTATCATTCGCTAGATTAGTTAAACCTGCCGTGTATCTAAGGCCTAATCGAATCTTACTTATATCTACGCCGGCTCCTACAACAACACCATAGCTTGTGTCTTTAACATTGTCTTCCAGATTTATGGAACCATCATTGTTTTTAACTTCTGCTTTGGTATTGAAGCTCATATAAGGTCCAAAATAAACACTTGGACTTGCTGCAGGGGTATCAAAGCCAAACTTTAGAAGTACTGGAATCTGTATGTAATTTACATCAAACTCAATGTCTGAATCTTCTGCTTTAGCACCATATTGTGCAAATAAAACTTCCGGCTGTACAGACATAGGGCTTGCTGGTATATTAAAATCGGCGTAGGCTCCAATCAAAAAGCCCGGCTTATATTCCACATTGTCCGTGTCGTTGAATGTCGAATAGTTTAGCCCACCTTTCACCCCAAACTCAGGAAGCACCTGCGCTTGTGCTTTTGTTGAAAAACCTATTGTAAGTGCAATAACTGATAAAATAGTAGCGAATTTTGTAAATGCTTTCATTGTGTAGTTAATTAATTCTTTGGTATCACTCTTTATAACCTCAATGAAAACGATATGTTCCAAAATTACTCTTTCATATAGTTCACTGATTTATTGTAAATCCTTAAAGCCCACCGCTGAAACTTTATCTACCAATAGTCGAAGACATCTAAAATTACATGTTATTTATTCTCTATGAAGCTCATTCTTTTGTCATCTTTTCTTTTTTTATATAGTTGTTCAAATCAAAATACTGTCATTCATATTGATGGAACCACAAAAAGCAACGTCGTGCTTACACAAGATATCCAAGCCTTAATGAGTGCCGCTGATGTATCAGGATTGGCAATTACTGTTTTTAATGACAATGAAGTTGTTTACAAGAAAGGATTTGGGTATTCCAACTTTGAGACAAAAGACTCTTTAACTACTGATCAAATGTTTTATGGGGCATCTTTCAGTAAAGCTGTATTTGGATATTTAGTAGCTGACCTTGTTCTTGAAGGAGTCATAGACCTTGATACACCACTTCAAGAGTATTTTGATGTCCCGATTCCCCAACTTGAATTTGAGAAAGAATGGAGAGGTTTTGCTAACCTTTCCGGCGATGACCGTTACAAAGATATTACCGCCAGAATGTGCTTAAATCATACTACTGGTTTTCCCAATTGGCGTTGGTTAGATAGATCATTCAATTTTGACAGAGATGGAAAAATCCACTTTTTCTTTGATCCCGGAGCTCGTTACAGTTACTCAGGTGAAGGCATAATGCTTTTGCAGTATGCTATTGAACACATCACCGGAAAAGGACTAGAGGAGCTTGCTCAAGAAAGAATTTTTGAACCTTTGGAAATGACTATGACCAGTTATGTTTGGCAAGAGCGTTTTGAAGAAAATTATGTGAATGGACACTCCTCTTCTCATGAAGTTATTCCCAAAGATACAGAAGATGAAGCCAATGCTGCAGGTTCTATGGAAACTACCCCTGATGACTATGCAAAATTCTTCGGTCATGTGTTAAGCGAAGCTTCAAATAATTCTGCACTAACTGAGCTAATGTTCAAACCATCTGTAAGAATTAAATCCAAAGCACAATTTGGTCCTAAAGTCTGGGAAGAAACGAATGAAAATGACGAGATCGAGCTAAGCTATGGTATGGGCTGGGGACTACTGAAATCACCACATGGATATGGTGCCTTTAAAGAGGGTAGCGATCAGGGATGGCATCACTATTCCATTATGTTTCCCGAACAAAAAACTGGGGTAATCATAATGAGTAACAGTGATAATGCAGAGAGTATTTTTAAAGAACTGCTAGAAATAACTATTGGAGATATTTACACCTCGTGGAAATGGGAATTGTATACTCCATACGATTCTAAATAATTTTATAAATACTCTTTTAGATATTGCCCTGTATAGCTCTCTTTCACTTTTGCAATATCTTCAGGTGTACCTTCTGCTACAATTTGACCGCCTGGAATCGATAAAACTTTTTACTTTATATCGACGTCGTATTTATTAAACAAAAATTCATTCTTTTTTGCTTTATCAAGTGATAAGAAATGTTTCTCTTCTTCTTTAGTAAAGCTACAAACACCAAAATGCTTGATGTAGTTTTTCGATAAACTAATATAGTCGCCAGAATAATTTCTGCTACTATATTTTAGATAATAATTGAATATCTCTGATTCTAGAATTGCTTTAAGAAGTTTTAAGTCTTTTTCTGAATCAGAAAAAAAAGCATGCCCGTTATAGAACAGTAGATCCTCGAGTTTACAAAATATAAACCTCGGTTCTTTACATATATGAGGAAACAATAGTTTTAATCCTATATCTGAAAGGGATTGATTTCTTCCATAGGCGTACCACGCCTCATAATTTTCTGTTCTTCCTTTATCTCTCTTTGATAACAACTCTTTATTTTTTAATAAATATTCATACGTCTTAGGCCACTTAATAGAAAAGACTTCCTCTTCTATAATACTAACCCCTTCCTTTTTTCTTATATAGGGAAAGATTATTTGCTCTTTTTTTTCATTTATTTCTATCTCCGTTTTTATTCTATTTGGATTAATTACAGGTTTACATATTTCCTTTTCTATTGGAACAACCTGTCCGCCAAGTTCACGATAAAAGAATTTTTCATCTTCTTTTATCGGTTTAAAAACAAATACACTATTACAAAGTGTTGCAAAGCCTCCTCTGAATTTGTACTGATTTCCTAATTTTTTCCCTGTTGATTCAATCTTTTTTAAGTTTCTTGAAACTGAACCGTTTATTAACACCCAACCTCTTTTATAATCTAGAATACTATATGGTATTTTATTGTAATCTAAATCCCTTTTTGACCTAATTTCCTCTCCAGTTGCCTTTGTAGAATAAACACAATCAGATTTATTTTTTTTTAAAAAGCATATGCAAGAATATGTTGATCTAGATCCAAATAAAGCCTCCCCTCCAAAATCAATAATCTTTAAATAGTATTTTTGAAATTGAAATAGTTTCCTTAACAATCTAGCGTTTAAACTTCGAAAAAAACTGTTTACAGTAATATAGCCTAAACATCCATTTGGTGATAGAAACTTTAAACCAACCTCAAAGAAAGGAATGTATAGATCTGTATTTCCGATTTGTGACACTGACCAGTTATCAAGAAACTTTATTGTTCTGTCGTCCATATTTCTCTTTGTAACATACGGGGGATTACCAATCAGTAAATCAAACCCACCGTTCTCTTTTACAGCTGAACTTTTACTATACCAATCGAAATCTAATGCGTCACCTAAAAAAAGGTTGAACTCAAATTCCGCATTATCTTCTCCCTCTGAAATTGCTAATAATGATAGAAGTATTTTTGTCCTTTCAATACTATATTCAGTTATATCTAGGCCAAATAAATTGACTTTAAATATTTCTTGGTACGACTTTCTCGTTGTTTCTTTTATCTTTTTGGCTAAAGTTATTAAAAACCCTCCACAACCACATGAAATATCTGCCCCCAAAGCATTTCCAACATTTTTAGATATCTCTTTTATGGACACCTCAACTATGAATTCTTTAATATGCTCTGGAGTATAAACCACTCCATTTATAACTTTGTCTTTTGAAGGAACAGATTTTTCAAAAAGATGAATTAAATCACTAAATGAAAGTTTCTTATTCTTTCCTATAAGACTCTTTGCATGCTGATACTTTTTCTGTTCTTTTGAATTTAGTAAGAGATAGGATTTGATGAGTTCATTGTTTTGAACCATCAAAGAGGCCGTTTCTACATATAATCCAACTACTATTTTATTCGCAAGAACAACTTGGTCGGATATTGATTCAATATAGTTTGCTAAATCCTTATTCATTAAAATTAATTAAATAGATCCGGCATTAATAATTTTGCAGGCTCATGCATGTGTGGTGAGTCAAAATATGACTGAATTTTTGAAAAATAGGGCTTCCATAGTCTTTGCTGAGACTCTCTTATTAGGGAATTGTATTTAGGCTCCTTTAGGACCTCTTTCCAGTGATTTCCATAAAATTGAGATAAGACAAAATTTATGCCTAAAACAATATCCATTGGAGGATATGTTAACCTAGGAGATTCTAAAAAAAGCGCTGTTCCAAAATTATATTCATCACTTTCATATACATCTAAAATTGTATCCCCTCCTTGCTGAAAGTGATAAAGAGGGTGGCAATGTTCTGGGTCTCCGTCTTCTTCGTTAATTATATGACAGTCCAAATGCCAAGCAGTTATCACCTTTTGTCTATTTTTATCCTCCCCACTAACATTTAAATCAAAGCGTAGTTCAGTAACATTATCATGCTGAGGCTCATCTGAACATAACCCAATACATTTTACAGAAAGTAACAATTGAAGATTTTTATATCCTTTTGGACGAATTTTTTTTAAAGATTGAATCGGACCAAAATTTAATTTATACATCTCATGACCCCATAAAAAATCTTTTCCATAAGGAGCCTTTTTACATTTTTCGATAGAATCATATAGGGGGCTTAAATCCTTAATAAATCCCTTTTGGTCTAAAATACTATGAAGCCACCCTAAATCTTGGGAGTACTTTGATCTTGTCTTTATGCTCACAATTCAGCCCCAATAATTATTCATCTTCCATAAAACCTAAGTAACGTTCCTTTTCTAAAATGTGGATACTTAACCCTTTATTTTTAAATGTCCTTTCAACAGCTGACTTTTTACTAATATACCTCTCTTCCTGCCATGGAAAACTTTTTCTCGCTGCTATCATAAAACCGTCAATTGGATCTAATGGTAAGTTTAAGTCTTGACAAACGGTCCAGTATTGACCACTATATCCTTTGGAAATTGGATTAACTGCCTTTAAGTCTGCTCCAATCTTTTCGTTTATTCTAGAGACTCTTTCATCAGCCTTTAATAATTGCAACGGTTTTTTGCTTTCTACTTTTTCTTCCCACCATCTCTCTACATCTTTAAACCACCAACGATTAAAAATACTCTCAAATGGCCCTGTATATTTGCAAAAATCAAATTGCTTTGTCTTAAAATCATCCCAATTATCATTCATCTCTACTCCCAGTCTAGATGCTAACGTTTCTTCTTTAACAAGTGGGCCTGGAACTTTAAGCAAATCATAGATTATGAACTGTGCGTATTCATGAACCGGGAGTTGATCTTCTCCATTTGAAAAACTAGCTAGTATTCTTGTATCAATTTGCTCCTCATTTTTTAATCCTAAAATTTTTTCGAAAGATGTTTTAGTAGATGTCAAATCTCTTAACCTTTTATAAGAATCAGCAAAAGCTATTAGTTCTTGACCTATCTCTTCACCACGCTCTATTACATCACTCTTAAGGTATAGGTAATCAAACAAATCGTGGCTTGATTTTTCAATTGAATAGGTTTCTCTCAGTTTTTCATTCGTAGAAATTAAAATGATTGGTTTAGCTAGATTAATATTTTCAGAACTTTTAATTCTTAGCTCTTGAGCCACCGGAGCTGCTTTGAACTGCCAGCCCTCAATAGCCTTTTCATCTAACTTCCAATCTATTAATATCCCATCACTATCCGCTTTAATAATTTTTGAGATAAGTTTTGAAAACTCATCGAGTTCTAATCTCTCTATAACCAAGTTTTCAGCTTTTTGTACTGAATCAATGTATGGCTGGACCAGATCCTTATCTTCATCATCAATATAGATATACTTACAAGACATGTGGTGCGTATTCCTCTTTAGTTGCTTTTGGTACCGTTATCTTAAATGTGGTAGAGTAACCTTTAATGGGGTTTATAATATCGATTGTTCCATTATATGCGTTAATAATATCTCTTATTATTTTTAATCCTAACCCACTACCTAAAATATCTTCATTATCATTTGCATTAGGGCCAACTGGATTGGACGTTGTAAAAAAAGCATCAAAAACCTTGTCCTTATTCTCTTCTAGAATTCCGTCTCCATTATCTGAATATATTAAATATATATTTGAATCTTCTTTACCAACTTGGATTTTTATTTTTCCATTTACATTGGCTCTACTTATTGCTTTCTTTGAATTGCTATAAAGGTTGTAAACTATTGAAGCCCACTCTGATCCATGCATTGCTCTTGTAAACAAAGCTTTACCATTTCTTTCAATATCTAGAATGATATTTGATCTATTTAAATCACGAGTTATATTTTCTTGGAACTCATTTACTATTTCTTGGATTTCTATTGGCTTTCTTTCTCTATTCACCTGCTCTGAAATATTGGAATCAAAATAGGATGCATATGATTCTAAACCTTTAAGATCATTTAGAAATTTTTCAGTAAGCAACTTCAACTTTGGAGTATTCTTTGCCATTTCTATAATCTGGCTAGATTGATACTTCATTCCGTCTAAAAAGTGTTTGATTTCATGAGTAAACTCACCTATGATTAGCCCTAAACTTGAAAGTACTCGTAACATTTCTTTTTCACCAAGCTCTTCTTCTAAATCATCTTTTGCCTGTTTTATTTCAGAAGAAACCCTTCTAACCTCCTTTGCATGATTATCAGATGTTCCCGTCGCTTCTATAGAAGTAGCATCTTCTATAGATTTAGCTAGCTGATCTAAACTTTCTGATGCTTTATCTAGTTTATCTCTTGTGCTTTTTTGCTCCCAATTCTTTTGGCTTGTTTTTCCTTTCTTATCCCTAACTTCAGCAACCTTTAAAACCGCTTTCGAGAGAACTTTATAAATAAATTCAGCTAGTTTATTAAATGCCTCATTTTCAATTAACCCTTCTCTACTTGATGTTTCTTCAAATACTTCCGCTTCCGGATCATAAATTTGTACATATCCAAAGAAATTTATATTTCCATGAGGAGGAAGGATTACCCTTTTTCTTACCGACCAATCTAGTTTTACCCAGTCATCATTAAATTCTCCATAAGGCCTAACCCTAAACCCGTTCCTGTAAAGCCTTACCCCGCCTTTTTCATTTGCCAAATTTTTAATTGTACTGCTTTGCCGCTTCGGAATAAATTCATTGCTATATATAAAATAATATGCCTTAAAAGTTATGTTTTTCAGATCTGAATACGATACTTTTTCTACATCTTCCTTAGCACTTAAACTTATACCTTCTTCTTTAATATCTAGTCTCTTACTGCTTATTGACCAACTGGCATATCCTTTTTCATTAATTTCAGCACTAATTTCGGCTACTGCATAATCAAAAATAAACGACTGTTCATCTATAACTGCAACAGGCTTCCCTTCAAGGACTTTATAAAATCTTACATTAAATTTTGATTCTATTGCCTGAGCTTCATTAGTATTAGGAATGGGTTGTATAAGGTCTGAAATATATCTATAAACTCTACGGATCTGGGCATCAGTCCATTTCTCTCTCAGGTTATCAATTATCATCAGTGTACCTTCATTATCAGAAATATCAATAAAATCATATTCATGACTAATACTATTCAAGTCCTTTTCACCTTGATAATCATCCCAATTTATACTAATTCGAAGGGCTTTATTCTGTTCCCTTGTTTTTGTAATAAGGGTGAGCTTAGATCCTAGTGTTTGTGCAGAAAAACGACCGATTCCTTTACGTCCAGCCTTTTGTCTATTATATTTTGGAGATATTGGATTCTTGACTTTATCAGAAGAAGAAATCCGCATAAATGCATTAACAAAACGATCATAGTCCATTCCATGACCGTTGTCTTTAATTTTTAATGAGCCTCCATGTGTATCTGTATCCTCAAAAATTAAAGTGATTTCGGTTGAATCTGCATCGTATGCATTCTTTACTAACTCTGCTACAGCCGTTTCCTTCTTTTGAACAAGTTCTCTTCCGAGTCTGTCGATTAGAGCGGCATCAACTGAAAAGCTAACCGTATTCTTTTTATTATCAGAAGGTGACATATGAAATATTCCTTATCTAGTTTCACTTAATATAAGATATGGGATTCAAAGCTCTAACTATAAATACTCTTTTAAATACTGACCCGTGTAGCTCTCTTTCACTTTTGCAATATCTTCAGGTGTACCTTCTGCTACAATTTGACCACCCGCAAACCCGCCTTCAGGACCAACATCTATGATCCAGTCGGCACATTTTATCACATCTAAATTATGCTCGATAATAATTACAGAGTGTCCTGCATTTACCAACTCATTAAATGCCTCCAATAATTTAGCAACATCTTCAAAATGTAACCCTGTAGTTGGTTCATCAAAGAAGTAGATGGTATGCTCTGAGTTTTGTTTGGTAAGAAAGCGTGCTAGTTTTACACGTTGTGCTTCACCACCGGAGAGTGTTGTAGCACTTTGGCCGAGATTCAAATAACCCAGCCCAACATCTTCTAGTGGCTGTAACTTCTTAACGATAGTTGCTTCATCAACAAAAAATTCTATTGCTTCAGAAATTGGCATCTCCAGTACATCATGAATGCTTTTACCTCTATACTTTACGGCTAATACATCCTTTCTGAAACGAGCACCGTTACATACTTCACAGGTAAGCTCGATGTCAGCCATAAACTGCATTTCTATTTTTTGAACACCTTCTCCTTGGCAGTTCTCACACCTACCACCCGGAACGTTAAAGGAAAAATGTCCGGGAGTATATCCCATAATTTTTGCCTGTCGAGTATTCGCAAATACATCTCGAATTCCATCAAAAGCTTTGGTATAAGTTGCCGGATTAGATCTGGATGATCGCCCGATTGGACTTTGGTCTACCATCTCCAAACTATGGACGCTCGCCATTCCCGAAAGGTCTTTGAAACGTCCTACTTTCTGATTGTATGAACCTATGTGTTTTTGAATACCGGCATACACTGTATCGTGTACTAAAGTAGATTTTCCAGAACCGGAAACACCCGTTACTACCAACATTTGTCCAAGTGGAAATTCTACATCAATATTTTTGAGATTATGCTCACTAGCTCCTTCAACCCGTATAGATTTCCCATTTCCTTTTCGACGTTTTGTCGGAACCTCTATTTTCTTTCTTCCACTCAAGAACTTTCCCGTGAGTGTATCAGACTTCAATAGCTTTGGATAATCTCCTTCAAAAACAATTTCACCACCATGTACGCCGGCGAATGGACCTATATCGATCACATTGTCTGCCGCTTTCATCATTTCAGGATCGTGCTCAACAACCAAAACTGTATTCCCAATATCTCGAAGTGATTCCAATATCTTGATCAGCCTGTCATTATCTCTTGGATGTAACCCAATAGTCGGCTCATCTAATACATACATACTACCAATTAGCGAACTACCTAATGCGTTTGCAAGGCTAATTCTTTGCGACTCACCACCACTTAGCGTGTTTGCGAGACGATCGAGCGTGAGATAATCTAACCCTACTTCATCTAAGAACTTGAGTCGTTTTCTAATTTCATATAAAATTTGTCCGGCTACACCCTCTTCAAATTCTGTCAGCTTAAGTTCGTCAAAATATTCTCTGGCATGACCAATCGTGAGCTCAGAAACTTCCCCTGAATGCATCTCTCCCACTTTCACGTATTGAGCATCCTTTCTAACTCTATAGCCTTCACATTCAGGACATCTGCTATAACCGCGATATCTCGAGTAAAGCACTCGCATATGTACTTTATAAGCTTGGTCTTTTACCATATCAAAGAACTTCCAAATTCCGATATAATTCCCTTTTCCTTTCCAGATAATGCTCTTCACTTCTTTTGAAAGTTCTGAATACGGAGTATCTATAGAGAACTTTTCTTGCGATGCTACTTTTACTAAGTCTCTTAAATGTGTGCTAAACTTTTGAGTTGTAAATGGAGCTATAGCGCCATCACGGATAGTTTTTTCGTGATCCGGAATGACAAGGTCTTCATCAATTCCCGAAACCTTACCGAACCCTTCACATTTTGGGCATGCACCAAAAGGGTTGTTGAATGAAAACATTTGTGGTGTAGGCTCGGTAAACTCTATGCCATCTAATTCAAATCGTTCACTAAATGGATATTCATCTCCATTTCTCTTTTTGAGAGATAACCTGCCACTTCCGTTTTGAAATGCCGTTTCTAGCGAACCTGCTATTCTTGTAATGGTTGCTTCGTCATCTTTTAGTACTAATCTGTCAACCAGTACTCTATACTCTTTAGATTTTATCTTTTTTGTATCAACATCTTCAGCTGTAAGCTCGATAATACTTTCGTCTTTCACATTTAGTAATCGAGTGAAGCCTTTTTCTTTTAGAACTTTTAGCTCTTCGTCTAATTTCTTTTTCTCGTGCTGAGGGATAGGAAATAATACGTAGAAACGATCTCCTTCATCCATTACTTTAAAGGTCTCTTCAAGTACCGTCTTTGGCGTATCTTTTTTAACCTGATTTCCTGAAACAGGAGAAATTGTTTTCCCAATTCGTGCGAATAATAATCTTAGATAATCATAAATCTCAGTTGTAGTACCAACCGTAGATCTTGGATTATTGGATGTTGTTTTTTGTTGAATAGCCATTGCGGGAGAAATACCTTGCATAAAATCCACATCAGGCTTATCCATTCTCTCTAAAAACTGACGTGCATAACTAGACAAGCTTTCTACGTATCGCCTCTGTCCTTCAGCATAAATAGTATCGAACGCTAAGCTGGATTTTCCGGAACCGGAAACCCCTGTTACCACGGTAAGTTTATTTCGGGGAATCTCAACATCTATATTTTTGAGATTGTGAGTTCGGGCTCCCTTTATAATGATTGGTCGTTCCAGCGCTTCTTCTTTTGCTTGAACCGTTGACGTTTCTTTTGAGGACATATTCTCCGTGGTTAAAATCGAACCCTCAATATAACGTTTTGAATTTACTGTTTTAGAAAAAATCTAAACAAAAAAAGGTGTCTTAACTTTTAAAGAAATTACTCTTTATCCGCCAAGACACCCTTTAAGAATGTACTGTTAAAACTAATTCTCTATAGTTCTGATTCTTTCACCACCTTGTCCAATATCTTGGTAAAATGGAACTAGCCTTTCTTCAACAAACTTATTGTACTCTTCACGAGTTTTATCGAAACGGTCCTCAAGAATCTCGAATACTTCGTTTTGTTGATCAGTTGGTGCGAAATCGCCCCCGTTGTACATGATATCGCTACCTAGAGCACTTAACCTTCCATATAACTTCATTGGGCCTCTAAAAGCATCTTCACGAGCTCCAGTAAGATTAACGTCATATAGATTACCTTCAATTTCAGTTACTCTTTTGTTCAACGCATCTGCACGCTCAACGATCAGCTTAACCTCTTCAGGATCACGAATCTCATTAAGTCGAGAAATAAGATCTTCGAATTCTTTTCTTACCCACTCAATCTCATTGATCAATGTTACTGTTTGATTGATCTGGTTTCGAATCTCAAGCCCGAAGGATACTTGCTTTTCTATGTCCTCAATAGTTCCTGTTGAATTAGGATCTTTCCTTACAGTAACTTTTTTAGTTACTTCATTATCACCTACAGTTACCCTTATGGTGTATTCACCAGGCACAACACGAGGTCCAAGCTGTCCTCTGCGCAGATCAAGATCCCAAGTTACCAATGGTCTCCAGCCATCATCACGTAAAGGAACCCAAGGTTTGTTAGGAGGAGCAACACGTAGTTTTGGTTGGAAAGAACGTTCGTAACTTAAATCCCACCAAACACGGTTTATACCATCATCAGCTGAACCTGTTAGGGTTCTAACTAATTCACCTCGTGAATCAAGTACTTCAACTTTTGCTCTTCCTTGATTACCCTTCACATAGTAATTAATACCTGCGCCATAAGGAGCATTCTGTCCTCTTATATGTGTTCTTCTTTCGGTTTTAATTCCTTGAACACTATAAAATCTATATGCAGGTCTCATGCTGAATAGGTGTAAATCCTGATTCATAACAGAGCTATTTAACTCTCTTAGCGGACGTATATCATCCATGATCCAAATTCCTCTACCATAAGTACCTATTACTAAATCATCGAAATGAGATTGAATAGTAAGCCAATAGATAGGTGATGACGGCATGTTATTTCTAAGCGAGTACCAGTTTTCTCCATCATTTGGGGAGAAATAAACTTGGTTATCCGTTCCCGCAAATAGTAACCCTTCTTTTTTAGGATCTTCACGAACTACGTGTACATAACTATGTACTGATTTTGGAATTCCGTCTGATATCTTTTTCCAGCTTCTTCCATAATCCTCTGTTTTATAAATGTATGGATCAAAGTCAGCTTGTTGATGAACATCCACGCTTATATATGCTGTTCCTGCATCAAACCTTGATGGTTCTATATTTGCGATTGTTCCCCACTCAGGAAGATTAGGAATGTTCTTTGATATGTTTTCCCAATTTTCGCCACCATCTCTGGTTATATGTACTTGCGCATCATTACTTCCAGTCCATATTGTACCTTCTTCTAACGGAGATTCTGCTATTGCAAATAGCGTTGCTCCATCAAAGGTCATGAGGTTATCTACCGCAACACCTCCGGAGGAAAGTTGATGAGATTTTATATTCTGGGTAAGATCCGGGCTAATTACTTCCCAACTTTGCCCTTTATTCGTTGTTACATGAACATACTGGCTACCTACATACACTCTGTTATTGTCATGTGGAGAGATATAGATTGGGAATGTCCAGTGCCATCTGAACTTCAGATCTTTAGGAGCCCAACCGTATGCAGCTTCTGGCCAAACACGAACATTTCTAGCGTGCTTGTTACTTCTGTCATACACTTCTAATCCACCATCATAGCAACCAGACCATACCGTTTTTCTGTCTACAGTATCAGGAATTCCAAATCCACTTTCACAACCACCAACGGCTTCCCAAAGTCCTAATGGGATGAAACCCATTCTACTATTACTAGGACCTTTGTAAGAATATCCATCCTGACGGTTTCCATAAACATTGTATGGAATCTCATTATCTACGTGAGCGTGATACATTTGAGCGATAGGCAATACATGCTGCTCAAAGCTTTTACCATGACTTAGTGTTATACCAACACCTCCATCATGTGCTACCATAAAGCGTGTTGCATCAGTTGGATCTATCCAGATATCGTGATTATCACCACCACCACGTGGAGGATTATCAACTATTGTCTTACCCCCATCAATTGACATACTAAAACGAACTGACGCAAAATAAAGTCGATCTTGATCAACAGGATCTACTGCAAACCTAGTATAGTATGGCGCTCGTTCATTCAGTGTGTGGTTTCTTGAAACCAATTCCCATGAATCTCCACCATCATTAGATTGATAAAGTCCCGGACTACTTTCCTCGGTTAATACATAAACTCGGTCTGAGTTACTTGGCGCTACTCTAACAGCTACTTTACCTACATGATGATCTTCTGAACCAGGAAGTCCACGACCAACACCTGATAATTTTTCCCAATTATCTCCACCATCTTTAGAGCGATACACTCCACTATGAGGGCCTCCACTCTGCAAGTTCCAAGTATCAATTTGAAGTTGCCAGAAGCTTGCAAAAACAGTGTTTGGGTTGTTTGGATCAATATCCATATCGATACATCCGGTTTCGTCGTTCACCTTTAGTATCATATCCCAGTCATCACCACCATTTGTGGTTCTATACACACCTCGCTCTTCTTGAGGTCCAAATGAGTGACCTAAAGCACATGCATAAACGATGTCAGAATTTCTTGGATGTACAACAACTCGTGCAATCCTTCCTGTTTTCTCAAGCCCCATGCTCGTCCACGTTTCACCATAATCAAGAGATTTATAGATACCATCTCCCATGGCATGAGCCGGGCGAATCAAAAACGTTTCACCGGTACCAGCCCACATTTCATTTGGAGCTGATTGAGCTACCGCTAAAGCCGAAACTGAAGAAGACTCTTTGTCATCAAAAACAGGTTTCCAATTTGTACCGTAGTCTGTTGTTTTCCAAATACCGCCAGAAGCAGCACCTACTACAGCCGTAGAAGGATCACCCGGAACCCCGATAACAGCAATGGTTCTATTTCCATCGGGCCCGATATGCCTATACCGTAACTGGTCATATTGTTCAGGGTTAATTTGCTGTGCCGCTAATGCAGATGAGAGAAAAACTCCCAACGCAACTGTAAACAACCATTTTGTATGTTTAGTAAGAGATTTCAAAATCTTGGATCTTTTTTTCATGGTTTTATTCTATGCTTAATCTTTAATAAGAAAAGGTTCGTCGGCAATATTCGCTTCTACACCTTCTTTAGATTTGGCAACCATTTTAGCTACCTCTTCCATAAGTTTACTATTGTTTATAACGATGCCATCTTTAATGGTATTAACAATTCCTTTAGTACGATACATTTCTCCATTTTCATCCAGAGTAACTGCTCCAAAGGAATACATAAATCTAAGGTTGTATAATGGGCTTCCATCAATAATTAAGAGATCTGCTTTATATCCAGGATGGACCAGACCAATTTTATCTTCGAGCCTAAGAGCTTTTGCACTATTCTGGTTTGCCGTTTTTAAAACCTCGAGAGTATGCATTCCTGATTCTCGAATTAACTGAAGCTCTCTAATATTTGAGAACCCAGGAGTTGCCCAGATGTAATTATCATCTGTACCATAAGCAACGGTACCGCCTCTTTTGTTAAACTCATAAATAAGATCACCCCAAAGATCATAAGCTTCATACCAAGTTTGCTCATCGTCAGAAGTCCAATCGTAATGGTAAGAACCATGATAAGCCGGATTTGGTAAATTCCATTGAATTAATGATTCGTGCGTATACTTCTCATGCCAAGGCAAGCTTTGTGCTCTAAGTATATCACGGTTTGCTTCATACACTACACGAGTTGGTTGCATGATAACTCCATAAGCAGCTAAGGAATCTGCTACTTCACCAAGCAATTTCTTTTTGTCAGCTTCTTGCCAAACTCTGCCCGCTTCTCTAAAACGATGATTTTCGTTACCAAAATTATAATCTTTTGGATAGTCCTGAACGGCTCTGTCTAACGAAGACTCCGCATATCCATAATGATGTAGTATAAATGTAACTCCCATTCTAGCCGCATCCACTGCATCTACTACAGCTGTGTTTGACGGAGGAATGTGAACTCCGGTAACTCCACCTGCTTCCCAAACTCCTTTCGCCGCGGCTTCAAATAATTCATCACTCCAAGTAACTCCATTTAAATAAACTTGATGTGCTCCTTTAGCTACCATTTCTTTTGCAACTCTAGCAGCATTCTTTGGGTCTTCTAAAAATGCTTGATCGTAGTCTAGCCCTACTCCCCATGACCAGAGTGGATACATTGTAGGAGCAAGAATTTCATTGTTATTTTCTCTTTCAACATCTCTCATTGCGCTTTCAATGCCACGATCTGACGCCGGCCCGAATGTGGTTACACCATGAGCTAGCTTTAGATAATAGATGTACTCTAGTGGCATTGGTTCTTGACGAAGATGCCCGTGAAGATCTATCAAGCCTGGCATTACATACTTTCCTGTAGCATCAATTACTCTATTTCCGGTTGGTCTGCTTGAGTCTCCTCTTCGTTCGGCTGTAACAGGATCGAACGGTATCATTTCCTTAATGATGTCATCTTCAATTACAATATCGTAAGGACCAACAGGGGGGCCACCATGACCGGGTATAACCATTGCATTCCGAATAACCAGTCGGTCGTAAGGGCCTTCGGCAAGGTCTCCAAACTTCTTTTGGGCAAACGCATCATTAGATGAAAAACTTACTGCAAAGAACAACATCGCAATAAGTAGTAGTTTTGAATCTTTGTAAGTTAGTTTCATTGGTTTTTTAAATAGTAAAGCTCTCAACCTCATATCTAGAGATATAAAGTTGAGGTCTTCTTTTTGTTAGTTAAATTAGTTTTCGATTAGAAATGGTGAGGTCATAATGTTACTAGGATCAACTCCTTCTTTTGACTTCTTTACCATTTTTTCGACCTCTTTCATTAGAAGGTCATTCTCAATTACCACTCCGTCTTTTATGGTGTGAATTATCCCTTTAGTACGATACATTTCTCCATTTTTATCAACCGTTACTGCCCCAAATGAATACAGATTTCTAAGATTATATAAAGGGCTCTCGTCTACGATTAATAAATCGGCAACATAACCAGGGCGAACTAAACCCAGTTTTTCCTGCCTTAAAGTGATTGCACTATTATGAGTGGCTGCTTTAAGAACTTCCAGAGTATGCATTCCTGTTTCTCGTAATAATTGTAACTCTCTTACATTTGAAAACCCAGGAGTTGCCCAGATATAATTGTCATCTGTTCCATAAGAAACATGTCCACCACGTTTATTGAACTCATAAATGAGATCACCCCAGAGGTCATAAGCATCATACCAATCTTGTTCATCATCAGAAGTCCAATCGTAATGATACGAACCATGAAATTTTGGATTTGGTAAGTTCCAATCGATTAAAGATTGGTGAGTATATTTTTCATGCCAAGGCAAACTGGATGCTCTTAAGATATCTCTGTTTGCTTCATATACAACTCTTGTTGGCAACATGTGTACACCATATGCCACAAGTGAATCTGCAACTTCATTTAATAACCTTTCTTTGTTCGCCTCGGTCCAAACTTTACCGGCATGGCGGAAGCGAGCATTTTCATCATTATAGTTATAGTCGTTTGGGTAATTTTGTACCGCTCTATCTAATGATGATTCAGCATAAGCATAATGATGCTCGATCATTGTAGTTCCTAATCTGGCCGCGTCCACTGCATTCGTCACCGCTGTTGTGTTAGGAGGGATGTGATAAGTTGTAATACCACCCGCTTCTTTAACAGCTTTATTGGCAGCCCCCAGTAATTTTTGGTTCCATCCAAGGCTACCTACACTTACAACATGTGCGCCTTTTTTGAACATTTCAGTCGCAACCTTTGTGGCATTTTTTGGATCTTCAATAAATGCACGATCAAAACCAGTGTTGGTTCCCCATCCCCATATAGGAAATATTTTTGGGGCTAAAATCTCATTTTTAGCACTTTGCTCCGCGGATTTCATAGCCTTATCTAATCCTCTGTCAGGAGCAGGTACAATAGTAGTTACACCATGTGCTAATTTTGTATAGTATACATATTCAATTTCCATTGGTTCTTTGCGAAGATGCATATGCAGATCTATCATTCCCGGCATTACAAATTTCCCGGTAGCATCAATTACTCTGTTGCCTGTAGGTCGATTACTCTCACCCCTACGTTCAGCTGTAACCGGATCAAAAGGTATCATTTCCGTGATCATGTTTTTCTCGATCACAATGTCGTATGGTCCAACAGGTGGCCCTCCGTGTCCCGGAATAACCATTGCATTTCTAATCACTAGCCTATCGTATGGTCCTTCAGCCAGATCATTAAATTTCTTTTGTGCACTTAAACTGCTTAGCAATAATATTGAAAACAGAACTGTACTAAATATCCTATTATAAAGCTTCATAACCCTTTTCCCTTTTATTAACTAGACTTTTTGATAAAAAAAAGCTGCCCTTGAAACATTTATCAAGGGCAGCATTGTTAGTTATACTTCTTAATACTTTTCTTTTTTACCAAGTTGTTTCTCTTGGTCATCCACCATTTTGCGGACATCTTCTAGTAGCTGCTTCGCATCATATACAATACCATCTTTGATCGTATACTTTACACCACCTACTCTTTCAATGTTATCAACACCATCTAGTTTAATAGCTCCATTTCCATAAAGTACTTTGAAGTTTTCAAGAGGGTTTTCTTCTACGATCACTAAATCAGCTAATTTACCCGGACGGATAATACCACGGTCGATAGTACCACCACTAGCTTTAACTAGTTCTTCAGCTCCTGAAAGAGTTGCTGAACGAACTACTTCCAATGGATGGAAACCCGCTTCTTGTAGTAATTCGAATTCTCGGATGTAACCAAAGCCATAAAGGTTATAGATAAAACCTGAATCAGAACCGGTAGTTACTCGTCCACCTGCATCTTTATAGTCATCAAGAAACTTCATCCAAGTGCTGTAGTAGTTCTTCCAAGCTATTTCGTCTGCTGTAGTCCAATAAAACCAGTAAGAACCATGAGCTCTTCTATCGGGCTTATAAAAGTCCCAAAGAGTTGGCAATGTGTAATCTTCGTGCCAGTCTTTATTTCTAGCGCGCATTACGTCTCTACCTGCTTCATAAATTGTCATAGTAGGATCTAACGTGAAGTCATGCTTTAAGAACTCTTCAATAAGATTATTCCATTCTGTGCTTCCCTGCTCAACAATCATATTCCATTGGCGAGCTACTTGGCCAAATCTATGCTGCTCATCTTGGTAGTTTTGATCTACAGGATATGGCTGAATGTCATGATCTTTATACATGCTTTCAAAAAGCCCATAATAGTGAGTTTGAGAGCCAAGGCCTAACTTTACAGCGTCAGACGTGTTCATTCTTACTACACCCATTTGATCTAAATGCGCAGTAGAGCCAAGACCTAACTTATTAGCTTCGTCTAAAGCTGCAGCCATTATTTCTGGGTCATGAGCACCTAGTTTAAGTCCATCAATACCTACTTTTTTAGCCCATCTTACCCATTTTCTAACATCTTCAGGATTATTCATGTCTCCACCTTCCCATCCTTTTCCGGATGATCCGATTCTGTGATAACTAACCATTCTTGGAGCCGCTATTTCATTTTTAGCACTACGCTCTTTTTCGCTTAACGACCAGTCAACACTTGAAAAAGGCACACCACGAACAGTTGTTACACCGTGACCTAACCAAAGCTTATATACATAATCTGCATTAGCTACTTTAGGCTGTCCACCTGTATGTACATGTAAATCAATAAAGCCAGGCATTACATACATTCCGGTAGCATCAATTTCTTTAGTTGCTCCACCCGGTCTTCTATCTTCATTTATCGGTACTCCAGGATAACCTACACCTTGAATAGATACGATCTTGTTACCTTCAATTACTATGTCTTTAGGTCCAGATGCTGGAGCACCGGTGCCATCAATGACTGTTGCCCCACGAATAATTAATCGTTCGTATGGTCCCTCACCTCGGTCTCTTTTTTTACCTGGTTCAGAAGGCTGTGCAAATGCCGCCGTTGTTCCAACCGCAAGCAGCATCAGCATCACTGCTTTTAAATGTTTTCCTAATATCTTCATGTTAGTATTAATTAGTTTTTAATTTCCCCTACTCCAATCTTAATAATCTTAGTTGGGTAATAGTGGTATTGATTATAATTTTCTCTCGTAGATTGTGAGAGATTATTGATCTTTTGTTATTAATTTATTGGAACTCTTCCTCCCCCTCCGTTCGCAGAACCTTGGCCACCTGTACTACCTAGTAATAGCACTGACGCTACAATTGTAATTCCTATCATAATAATGCCTGGGAGGTGACGTGCTATAAACCCTTTTTTCTTTTTGGGTTTTATTGTTTGGACCAATTGTTCGTCGAATTTTTCCAATTCTTCATTCAATTCTTCATAGAAGCTTTTTATGTCAAGAGTATATAATATATCAGAAGCCACGTCATAACGAATGATATATCCGTTTAGAATAATAGAGTTGTCTGTATTGCTCTGGTTTTCTAAAAACCCAAGAAACAGATGATCTACATATAACTCATTACCAATTTTTTGTAGATCCTCCTTTACAGGCGCCATACTTAAACGCTTTCTAAGATTTTGATCTACTACTTCTTCAATATTTTCTTTTGACTTATAAAAAAAGGCTCCTTCTGCTTTTAGTATAGAAGAAACCTTCTTATTAATATTATCCTGAATATCATTACTCACGCCTTCAAATTCGATTCCAATATAGGCAACACGAACTACTTCCTGTTGCTTTTTAATTTCAAAAGCACCGAATCCCGACACCGTAGTGGTGCCGAGAATACAAATGCTTAATAATACAGAAACGACTCTTTGATAGGGTTTCATTATTAATAATGATGAATCATATTCGTGATTGCATACGATTTATAAATCTGGGTTTGCTAATAATTCGTTTGAAGGAATTGGTAGCAATGTACCTGGAGTTGTAATTGCATCTTCTCCACCTAACCACGCCGGAGAAACTGATCCAAATCTGTACATATCATTCAAGCGTCTTCCTTGAAGATATAAATTGGCTCTACGTTCGTGCTCAATAAATAGCGTTAAATCATCACCAATTACAACATCTGGCAAACCATCTTCGCTACGAACTGTATTCATATGACTGCGAGCCTGTACATCATCAACACCGATGAACTCTTCTGCAATTATGAGGTGCATCTCTCTCCAAGATAACCATGTAATTGGAGAGTAATTTTCAGTATAAGTACTTGTATCTAGAAAATCGTTACGGATATCTTCGAATCGAGGATCTAAGTTACCTGTCTTAGGATCTTCAATTCCTTCGTAAGTTACACCATCACTTGTTGCGGTTGTCTCTGGAAGTAAAGAAATCTCTCCACGACTATTTACTTGGTTAGCAAGATAGTTAGAAAGTGAAGCTGATTGATAATCAAACTTAGCTTTGTAATCAACTGACATCAAAGCTAAAGCAGCATTTGCATCAGCACTTGCACCACTTCCTGTAACAATAGGATCTGCTGGTGTTGTTCCACTTGGGTTCAACTTTGTCCATACAGCTTTTGCATGTTTTGCTCTTGCACGTAAACCATATGCTTGGGCTTCTAGTGTTTGATCACCTAAAGCTTGCGCAACTGTTAATGCACTAGTTGCATGATCAATTGCTTCGTCATACACCTGTGACATATTGCCTTCACCAATAGCAGAAGATGTTTCTCGCTTGTTGGAGTACACAAAGTTGTCGTATGAATCCGCAATGGTAATTCTAACTAGAGCTGAATATAAATACACCTTTGCTAAGATAGATCTATCTGTTAGTTCATTATTAGCATCGAATTCAGCAATGTTTGCGATTGCAAGATCTGCCATATAACGAGCGCGACTTATGTTCGGAAATCCCGCAACAGTAATTTCATTGCTGGCAAAAGCAATTCGGCCTTCATTATATGTCTTATACGATTCATATGAACCGGTCCAATAGATCTCATCACTAATGGTAGTGGTAGAAGCATAAGCCCATCCAGTACCTACCATTAATGAATTCAGCAATCCATTTTTAACACCCTCGGCAGAAGCCGGAGATGTTACATCATCCTCTGTTAAGCTATTTGGGTTGCTTACCTGAAGTATTTTATCGCAACTTATTGTGACAAGACCCAAGGTAACGATCCCAACCAATGCTAGGTTTGAAATACGCTTTATCATTAAAGTCATCATATTTGCTTTCCTGTTTATATTTAATTTTTTCATCATTAATCCTTAATTAAAATCCGAATTTTAGTGCTAAGGAATAAGTGCGTAGTAGCGGAGTACCATAAGTATCCATACCACCACCAAAGTTCTCCTGAAGCGATGCTCCGCGACCTGTGCTTGCTTCACCAGTTGCTAACGGATCTACCCCTTTATACTTCGACCAAAGAGCTAGGTTATTACCTGATGCCGTTATAGAAGCACTTTTTACGCCTATTTTTGTAAGTACTGTTTTAGGAACGTTGTACGAGATGCTCAAATTACTCCATCTGATGTAATCTGCTTTCTCTATTTCATTTAATCCATCAAACGGTGAAAGAGCTAATATTTCATTTACCCATTCCTTACCAGCATCAATTCTTTGCTGAGTAGTACTTGCCGGGTTCTTTAGTATTGCTTCAAGCTGCGTAGACTGCATGAAGTTTCTACCGATACCAGAGTTAACTCTTCGGAAAGCTCTTGTCAAGTTGTGGTGGTAGTAGTTACCAGCCGCAAATTGAAATCTAGTACTTACCGTAAAGTTCTTTGGTAAACTAGCAACAAAACCAAATGAACCTTCCCAATCCGGAGTTGGCTTGCCTAGGTAATGATCTAAATAACTAGATCCACCTGTTAATGCCTGTCCATCAGCTCCTGCAACCATAACCGCAGAGTTGAATGAACTTGGGTTCACTGGGTTTGCAAAATAAGCTTCTAGTTGAGCCTGACTATCAGGTACTCCATCTTGATTTGTATCGAATGGGAACTCTACACCTGCTGGAAGTCTAGTTCCAAAATAAGAAGCTGGTGCATATCCTTCTTTAATAAACATTCTGTCTCGGATGTACGTTGCATCGATCTTGATCGGTGGTGCTCCACCTAAAGAGCTAACCTGCTCATATAGATATGCAGCGTTTGCAAATACATTTACTTGTAACCCTCTTTTTTGGATTACATCTGCATTTACTGACAATTCTAATCCTCTACCAACAAGCTCACCAACATTTGTCAACTGAGGAGAAGTAAAACCACCAGAAGGTGCATATGTTCTGTCAATTAATGCATCTTTAACTATACGATCCCAATAAGTAGCTTCAACACCTAAACGGTCTTGTAAGAAACCTAATTCAAAACCTAATTCCCATTCTGTTGCAACTTCTGGTTTCAAGTCTTGGTTACCAAGGTTACCTGGAACAAGTCCTGCACCTTCCGGAGAGTTAACTGGGGAATAAGTAGTAAACCTATCAAACGCTCCTGGCTGCTGACCTGATTGACCTAAGGCAGCACGAACACGGAAAGTAGAAACGCTTGGAATTTCGAATCCAAAAGCATCTGTTGGTAAAAATGATACCGATACCTTAGGATATGCAGCATAGTTAAAGTCATCACCGAATGCACTACTTGCATCTAGTCTAAGACCACCAGTTACATAAAGGAAATCTTTATAGTCAATTTGCTCTTGAACAAACATTCCTAAGTTTACAATCTCAGAGAATCCAGAAGAAGCGGTTTGGGTAGCAGTTGCACCTAAAACCTCTAAACCAGGACCTGAAAAGTTCTGACCAGAACCTGAAGAAGAATTAACTAGATCTTTTGAACTTTGAACACCCGTTACAAAAGTAGACTTAACATCTTCCGTAAAGTTCTTTGTCCAGTTTAATTTACTTTCAAACGTCCAAACCATTTGTTGTCTGGTACCGATAGAAACAGATCCGTCACCCGTTGGAGCAACACCATCTACGTTATACTGAAAACGAGCAAAACGTCTACTTCTTTGATCTCTATAATCAAGTCCCATAGAAGCATCAATTGAAACCTCATCAGATGGTAAGTAAGTAGCTTGCACTACAAAACGCCCTGTATTTGAATCATCGGTTATTTCCGGATACGTACCTTCACGAGGCGTAGCAAAGAATGGACTACCAAAGGTGTCAAATTCGCTAACTTGACCTACTTGTTCAGGCTTTGCATAACGAGCAGTACTTGTAGGAGTATAAATGGTAATTCCACTTTCATAAATACTTGTACTTGCATTCGTGTATGATGTTTGAACCTTGATATTGAAATCATCAGTAGGATATAAGTTCAAGTTACCTGTATAGAATAACTTCTTATATAAGTCATTAGCATTACCTACTGCACCACCATTAAACACACTCGGAGAAGGATCGAAAGGCCCGTCTGTATGAGTATATCTAACGTTTGCAAAATAAGTCATCCCTTTACCACCACCTTGTACAGAACCAGAAATGTCCTGACCCATACCTAGGCCGTAAAGATCAATAAGTTGAATTGGAGATTCGAAAGGCTCGTACAAATCAACATTTAAACCCAATACATCACTTACATTTTGTTGCTCAGTAGCATTTTCAACAAAACCTGTGTTTGAGTCATAACGGTTTGGCATTTGAATGAACTCGTTACTTAATTCGATGTCAAATTGAGGCGCTGATTCACGACTACCTTGCTTTGTAAAAATCTGAATTACCCCTGAATTTGCTTGCGAACCATATAATGTTGCTGCAGCCGGCCCTTTAAGGATCTCAACACGCTCTATAGAGTCAAAGTTTATATTTCCTAATCCAGATGGTGCACCAATTGGTGAACCTACACCAGGAGCAAAACCACCATTTCCATTTACACGTACACCATCCACATAAATAAGTGGCTGATTACTCATCGATAAACTTGATGTTCCTCGAATTCGAATTTTAGGCTCTTGATCTACAGCACCACTTTGTCCGTTTATACTAACACCAGAAACCTTACCTAGTAATGCGTCCTGTACATTGTTAGTGGTAGCACTAGCTACATCATCAAACTTTACCGATGAAATAGTATGTCCTACTGATTGTCGCTCAACAGCAGCTCCAGTCCCAGTCACAACTAATTCTTCTAAGTTTAAAGTACTTTGAGCTAGAGTAAAGTCAAGAACTAGCTCTTCCCCTGCATTAAGCTGAATATTACTAGTTTCAGACCTGTATCCTACACTTCTGGCAGTTACCTCTAATGGCACTCCTGAAGGTACATTGTTAAGTGTATATTCACCATCACCATTGGTTATAGCGCCAAGCGTTTTGGCTTCCAGCTGTATAATAATAGTTACACCTGGAATTGTTTCATCATTCATGTCCATTACGGTACCTTTTAATACACCGTTTTGAGCCATTACTGCGTTAGAGATTAACATGATAAAACATACCAGAAAAGTATGTATCGCTCTTTTCATAGAACTCCTATTTGTTTTTCGAATTCACATCTATTGCATGATGCTCATTCTTGTTTATGTTGTTTGTATCATACTCATTAAGAAAAGCGTCCTTATTAGTTGCTCTTCTTTACTACTAAGCTACATTCAATATTAAGCAGCCAATTCAAACTTCTAGTATTATTTCATGATAGTTTAATTACTTATTAAAGAGTCATAAAACAATCATTAATTCATTGTTATAATGAATTAATTTGTACTAAATCTTAGATCAACTTTAGATCAAACCCGCGTTTAAATTGTAGTAGACCACAAAATCTAACAAAAATATTTTTATTCAATGGTTATTGTGTTAAAAAAAGTAAACCATAATTTTTAGTTTAAACTCATAAGAACAAACTTTTTCGTTGTTTACGAATAAGAGGTAAACTCCGAAATATATACCCCTTCGCCGTTATTAAATATTATCTCAGCTTTCCGTGCTTATAAACTAAAAAAAAGCACTCGGGAAAGAGCCCCGAATGCTTTGAAATTATTCTAGCTAATTCGACCTTTTAGTATTTTGCGGGAACCCCTTCTTTTGGCAAAGAATTTTTAATGAATTCTCTAATGTGCTCATTCGAAGTTTCAAGGTCTTCTGTCCTCAAATACATCATGTGACCACTTCTATATCCCTCAAATCTAAACCTGTCTTTTAACTTACCACTTGGGTCAATATTCCACATAGAATACTTAGCAGAAAAGTAATCTGTTGCTCCATCATAGTACCCGGCTTGAACCATTACTTTTAGATATGGATTTTCAGCCATTGCCCCTCTTAACATTTCGCCGGTTCTATTCCCATCTCTGTTCCACGGCCTTACTGGTCCTGATACATAATATTGTAAGTCTGTTTTAAAGCCCAGTACATCCTGAACGTAATGATTGATGGCAGGAGTAAAAGAATGCTTCCATGAAGAATATTCGGCAGCGTAATCGTAGCTTTCGCCACCATCTGTTCTGTCTATTCCTTTATATCTTGAATCAAGGCGACCAATGGTGTTACCTTCATCTCTCAGCAATTCTTTCCAAAATGCTGAAGCAGGAACCTCTAAGTTGTAATCCTCAACAAACTCTTCCGACAAACCTGTGAAATGGGCCAACTTTCTTTTAAGTTGGTTTTTCTCCGTAGCGCCTAAAAATCCTCCTCGAGCTAGCGCAGGAAGAAGTTCATCTAAGGTGAAATCTTCTACCATTGGCAAAATTTCATCTAAGTCTTTGTTTTGTAAATCAGCTGGTAATTGTTTGTGATACCATGCAGCGGCAGTATAGTATGGTACTTTTAAAACATTAGCTCTTGGTGTCGGTCCGGTGGGCTCTAAACCTAATCCTGTTGGTGACACTAAGATCACACCATTCAAAAACATCCAATGGCGGCCTTGAAGCTGTCCTGCTAGCCCCGAAACTCTTGGAGTACCATAGCTTTCACCTATTAAGTATTTTGGCGATCTCCATCTCTCATTTCTCGAGATAAAATTGTCTATCCAGTCAGCGAGATATGCGAGATCTTCATTTACCCCAAAGAACTGCTCTTTCTTTCCATCATTTAAAATTCTTGAAAAGCCTGTATTTACAGGATTTACATATACAATATCAGCAACATCAATAATAGAATGTGGATTGTCTTGAATTCCATATGGCTGAATAGGGTATCCTTCATCGTCAATAATTAACCTTTTGGGGCTAGTATACCCTAAGTGCATCCATAAAGAACCAGCTCCGGGACCTCCATTAAAGGAAATGAAAATAGGCCGTTTCTCATTGTTTTCTACATCAGTCCGTTCATAAAAAGTATAAAAAAGAGCCGCATCAGCTTCACCATCTTCTCCATATACAGGTTGAGTACCTGTTGTAACTTTATAAGGTATTTCTGTTCCTTTAACTACCACCTTATCAGTGCTTACAATAGCAGTATCTGCCGGTAACGATCGTTTTTGGGCTATACTATTAATTGCTGTAATGTATAAAGCGACTAAAAGCAGAGTGCTAACCTTCCGTAATATTAAATTCCCAAGTATCTTTGTTTTCATAAATCTTAGTTGAGTTAGTTATCAGTCCAATTTTGGATTATTGATTTGATAATACTTTTCGGCTTCTGTATTTCCAAAAAACAGGCCTCTTGTTTACAAGAATTTAAAGATGGGCTTTTTGCAATCTCAGCGAGATTAAATAAAAAAAGGTGAGGACTATCCACCCTCACCTTGTATAACTAACAATTGGAATTATGAATTTCTTACATCTTATATGTAGTGAAGACGAACAGAACCACCAGAAGTTCTTGCCTTTATTTTTACACCACCACCATTTACGGTTCCTCGGATTTCGTCTTTCTCATATTCACCGGTAAAATTCTTTAACTCGGCTCTTACTCTATTTCCATCAAGATCTAAGTCGTATCCGCTATCTTCCGGGACAGAGATAGTTATGCTCCCTCCTGATGTTCTTAAATTAACAAAGTCATTCGGTGCAGTTATTTCAGCATTAATAGAGCCACCACTTGTGCTCGCATCTACACTGCCTTCTACTCCTTCTAATGTTATGCTGCCACCAGAAGTTCTAACGTCTAGCCCACCAGTTACATTTTCTGCTTTTATTCTGCCTCCCGAAGTTCGGGCTTCAGCCATTCCTTGAATATCATTCAAATTAATAGAGCCGCCGGAGGTTCTAACTTCAAGATCTCCTAGAATATTTTCTGCAGTAACTGATCCGCCGCTAGTTCTACCCTTTTGGTTACCTGTTAAATTAGACAACTCAATACTACCACCTGAAGTACTTACATCTGCTCTTGCCTTTCTGGGAGTGTATACTACAAAAGAAATAGATGCATTGTTTCTGTTCCAATTCCATCCATTTTTTCTCTTCCTCTTGGCATGAGCGACAACCTCATTGTTGCTTTCTGAGATTTCAATGTCCCAATCTCTTAAATCTTCTTCATTCGCTTTTACATAATCACCTCGTTTACGAACATACATTTCAACGGTAACTTCATCCGTATTTTTGCCCATAACATTAATGCTTCCCCCGGAGGTTTCTACACTTACCCTTACATCATCATTTACTGAAAACCGCTCTACTTTGTAAGCATCTCTTGATGATTGCGCCCAACCCATTTTAACGGTCGTTAACATAATCACAAAAGTAAGTATCATACTTACTGTTACCTGAAATTTAAATCTATTTGCTTTACTCATTTTGATCTCCTGTTTTAATCTTTTGCACCCTACGTTACTTTTAAAATCTTGTTTCATAACTTGGTTAGTTAGACTTAAGATTTACTAAAAAGTTACAATTGTAGACCTTCTGATTTGTTATCATCATTTTAAACAGCAACCAATTCATCTGCTATTTCTCCATTTGCTCATACTATAGTTATTGGAATCCTTTTCATTGGCATAGGGATATATCATTTTGTGAATCCTGATTTTTTTGTAAAGATCGTGCCAAGCTATATTCCTCATCAAAAGTTGATGGTGTTAATTAGTGGTATTGCAGAAATACTAGGTGGTATTGGTATCATGCTTCCCTTCTCCAAAACGCTTGCAGGATGGGGTCTGATCCTTTTGCTAATTGCTGTTTTTCCGGCGAACATAGACATGTTTCTAAAAGCACATCAAAAACAAGGGTTCAGTACTTATACTGTGCTCACCTTAGCTCGTTTACCTCTTCAATTTGTTTTGATCTATTGGGTATATTGGGCTGCAGAATTAAAATTGGGTTGATCAGGTGAAACGGCATTTAGTAAGCATCACATTCTCTTTGTTGGTCGGAATTGCCATGTTGTTTCTGCCCTTACTCAGAGATTTTCATTTCGAATCTGCTTTTGTAGCTACTCTTATTGGGTCTTTTTGGTCAAGCATATCTCTATCAAAAACTAAAAAGGCTTCTTCTGATATCTTTGCCGGCATTAGAATACTGAGCTTTGTTTTGATTATTGGAATTCCCCCCTTTCTATTTTCACTTTTCTCCGGATGTTTAACTTTTGATGGTTTCGCATTTTGGCTCTTACTTCCTTTGCCTAGTGTTTTTTTAGGCGCCGCTGTTGGTCGTTTTTATAGAAAGCTCTCATTGTCTTCTCCAGCTTTGCTCTCAATTCTTACTCTTTCTTTTTGTGGTCTTGGCGTCTTCCTTTTCGAATTCCTTACGTTACCTCAAGTCTATTTCTTTAATCATGTTTGGGGAACTTGGCCGGGACCCATTTATGACGAGACTCTACAAGTAGGAAAAAACCTCATCTTCTTTCGCTGGATTACTTTTTTATGGATCGTGTTGCTTTGGACTTTGCCTTCATGGAATAAGAATATTCAAAATCAGATAATTGTTGTCATTGCTGGGCTTGTTCTTATGCTAAGCTATTTTAATCTGGATACGATGGGTATAATTACTACCCGCGATTCCTTAAAAGAGCAACTGTCTTTACACAAACAAACAGAGCACTTCGATATCTACTTCGAAGAAGAAAATTTCACGCAAGAAGAAGTAGAATACTGGGCAACTCGTCATGAATTCCACTTTAATCAAATTGTGCAATTCCTCGATATTGAGTGGCCAAAAGATCGAAAAATTGAAAGTTTTGTCTACGCCAATGCATGGCAAAAAAAGAAACTTGTTGGAGCTAAGTTTACAAGCTACGTTCCTATTTGGTTAAAACAAGATCAACTTCATATAGCCAAGCAACATTTAGAAGACGTTCTCAAACACGAATTAGTACACGCCATTTCAAAGCAGTTTGGTAACGATCTGTTTAATGGAAGTTGGAGTATTGGAATGATAGAAGGAGTTGCAGAGGCCATTGCAGGAAATACGTCCTCAGAATCTACACTTGATCAAATTATTGCAACGGAACAGCCATACCCTTCTTCACAAGAAATGAAAAGTGCGCTATCAAATTCAGGGTTTTATAGTTCTGCTTCAGCTATTAGTTATACAACCGCCGGCTCTTTTGTGGAATTTTTGTTAGCTAACTATCCTGTTAAAAACTTCAAAGAAGCTTATCCGAATAATGATTTTGAAGATGCTTACCCGAAACCATTCGAACAGCTCGTTACTGAATGGCACCAACACTTAGATTCCGTTAGTATCGATTCTGTAGATCAACAAATATCTGAGTTTATTTTTAGCAGAAGGTCATTATTTCAAAAAGAATGCCCTCACGTTTTTTCTGAAGACTTTGAACTCTGGGATACCTATAATTTTCATTTATCAAATCAAGATTCTTCAAAAGCACTCCAAACTATAAACAAGCTTTACGAACTCGATCCATCCAATAAACTAGTTAAAAGAGATTGGCTGCAACGGCAACTTTTACATGGTTCGTATTCCACTGCTTTATATGCTTTTGACCAAACAGACACCTTGCTTACGTTGCAAATGTTAAAAGCTGATGCATTGTTCTTAAGTGGAAGTATTGATGATGCATCTGACTTGCTTCAAGAACTAAAACCTCGTTTAGATACTACAGATGCTCGTAATTTTAAATATTCATATCAATTACGGTCCGACTCAACGCAATGGTCATACTTTATGAATAACAGATATAAAAATACTCTTCCGCAACAAAAAGGGTATTCGGATCTGAACCTGCCGAATTTGATGTTAAGTATCTCAAAATCTATAGAACTGAGAAAACAGGAGCAACTTCTTTACTCTTCTTTCTATTCTTCTATGGCGTTTCAACAAGAGCTCAGCGAAGATTGGTTCAATATATATGAGCAGTTGATCGACGCTTTGGTTTTTCTTCGCGAGTTTGATGAAGCAGACCTTTGGATCAACGCCCTTTCTAAAGTAGACCTCAGGGATAGATACCAAGAGCGACTTGCCGAACTAAAAGAATGGCGTGTTTTTGTACAACAATATTCCTTACAATTAAGAAACTAATTCTTCAATATTACTAACTATGTCATCTTATAAATTTAAACCTCATAACGATTACAAAGAATATCCTGTTGAAGAAATGAAGCAACGGGCTAAAGATTTTTATTCAGATCTAAAACGCCGAAGAACCGTTCGTGACTTTTCACGCAAACCTGTCCCAAAAGAAGTTATCGAGCAATGTATTTTAGCAGCGGGAACTGCCCCAAATGGCGCAAACAAACAGCCATGGCATTTTGCTGTAGTTGAAAGTGCCGACGTAAAAAAGAAATTGAGAGAAGCTGCTGAAAATGAAGAACATGAATTTTATCATCGTCGAGCGCCCCAAGATTGGCTAGATGATTTGGAACAATTTCGGACTGATGAACACAAGCCTTTCTTAGAAGAAGCTCCTTACTTGATCGGAATTTTCTCCGAAAGTTACAGCCTGAATAATGATGGTGATAAAGAGAAAAATTATTACGTGAAGGAATCGGTTGGTATCGCTACCGGAATGTTAATAACGGCATTGCATAATGCAGGGCTTGCCACACTTACTCATACACCAAGTCCTATGGGCTTTCTAAACGAAGTAATGAATCGGCCGGAAAACGAAAAACCCTTTCTCCTATTGGTTGTAGGTTATCCCGCAGAGAACGTAGAAGTACCGGATATTGAGAAAAAACCACTTCATAAAATATCCTCCTTTATTTAAAAGCTAAAACTCCCTTCCGGAACTTTACTTACGATTTTCAGTGTAATCCCAAAAATTAACCAACGGATTACAATATGAAGTTTAAGATACTCTCTCTCCTTTTTTTATTTGTAGGTACACTCTCTTTTAATGCCGATGCTCAAGATAGTGACAGCAAAACATGGCTTTCTTTTAATGTGGGGAACCATCAATATGATGGAGATTTCGATAATGAAATGCTTTTCTTTAAAGTTAATGAGGATGTAAGTGGTGGATTCGGAATTCACCAATACCTGTCCAACTCTTTTGATCTAAACTATCTTTTTAATGTGGGTTCTCTAGATTCTGATGAAATAGCACCCGGGTTTAGAAAGCTATTTCTAAATAATAACCTCACGTTAAATTTTAATTTTGCCAATGGAATCATCTTCAAGGAAGATGCCCTCTTTCAGCCTTTTATTGGTTCTGGTTTTGGTGGTACTTATTTCTTAGGAGAGCAAGAGTCAATTGAAGACGAGCTATATTGGCAAGTGCCCATTGTTGCCGGGTTTGATATTCCTTTATCGGAAGGAGCAACACTTGAACTTAAAGCGACCTATAACAGAACTTTTTCGGATGACATCGATGCCAACACAACGATCGATGATCGAGACCATGATGATTTTATGATAGTTTCAGCAGGATTAAAGTTTCGCCTATCCGGTGCCAAAGATTCTGACAATGATGGAGTAAAAGATAAAGAGGATGCTTGTATCAATATTCCCGGAACAGTTGCTACAAATGGTTGTCCGGATGACGACGGTGACGGGCTTATTAACTCGCAAGATCTTTGCCCAAACACAGCTGGTTCGCCATCAAATCGTGGCTGTGCTGATTCTGACGGAGATACTATTGTAGATTTTGAAGATGCGTGTCCAAACGTTGCCGGTTCGCCGGAATTCAAAGGATGTTCAGATAAAGATGGTGATAAAATTCCGGATGGTGAAGATGTTTGTCCTGATGTAAAAGGAAGTTCAACAACGGAAGGATGTCCTGATGATGACGGTGATGGTATTAAGAACTCTGTTGATCTATGCCCTGCTTTTGCAGGATCTTCAGAATTTGGCGGTTGCCCGGATAGCGATAAAGATGGTATTGTCGATAAGGAAGACGATTGTCCAACTCTGGCAGGAATCAAACCCAACAAAGGTTGCCCGGAAGTAACTGCTGAAGTAAAACAAAAAATGGATGTTATTTTCAGCAACCTACTTTTTGCTACAAATTCAGCCAACATCGACCCAACTTCTCTTGATGATCTCGACGAGCTTGTAAATATTATGAAGGATGACGAAGATCTCAGATTAAGTATCGAAGGTCATACAGATAGCCGTGGAAATAATGACTATAACTTGGAACTTTCAAAATTACGCGCCGAAGCTGTAAAACAATATCTGGTAAATGGTGGTGTTAGCGCCGACAGAATTGGAGCTATTGGTTATGGAGAAACAAGACCTCTTACAACTAATGATACTGCTCAAGGAAGGCTTAAGAATCGTAGAGTGGAGTTAAATATTTCCTATAAGTAGATTTTAATTTCTACCTTTAGGTCTCGTTCACATTTTTGGGCGAGGCCTTTTTTTATACCCCTATTTTCATGAAAAACGAATCCTCCGAAAAAAAGAAAAAATCTGCCCGAAGAGAACTCATTGAATGGGGTGTGCTTCTAAGTACCATCGCTTTGCTTTATTTCACAGGGTTGCATGTGCCGGTAGTTGGTAACTTGCAACGAGTGCTGCTTTGGACGGGATTGATGACTCCCGATACTGAACAAGGACAAATAGATGCCCGCTCAGCAAATTACAACCTACCTCTACTTTCCTTAGACGATGATGCTTTTAAGCTAGAGCGATATAAAGGAAAAACGATCTTTCTTAATTTTTGGGCTACATGGTGCCCTCCTTGTATTGCAGAAATGCCCAACATTCAATCTCTCTATGAAGATGTTCAAAGCGACAGCATTCAGTTTGTAATGGTTTCGTTAGATGAAGACCATCAAAAAGCACGCGACTATTTATCACGAAAAGAGTACTCTCTCCCTGTTTATTTTCTAAATGGTAGAAAACCGGGAACGTATAATTCAACCGTGGTACCCACAACTTATGTTATTTCACCTGATGGAGATATTGTCACAGAACGGCGAGGAATGGCAAATTATAATACATCGACGTTCAAAAAATTTCTTCGTAGCTTCTAACCTTAATCAAAGTCACTATTTATCTATTTATGGAAAAAGTAATTGCGGGAATTCAACAAATTGGAATTGGGAATCCTGATGTTCAAGAAGCAACAGACTGGTATCGAAAGCATTTTGGAATGGATATCAAAGTGTTTGAAGATTCAGCAACCGCTGAGTTAATGCTTCCTTACACTGGAGGAAAACCACATGACCGAACCGCGATCCTTACCCTAAGTATGAGAGGGGGTGGTGGATTCGAGATCTGGCAATATACAAGCAGGAAACCTGTAGCCGCAGAATTTGACTTACAGCTAGGTGACCTTGGCATTAATTGTGCGAAAATAAAATCCTATGATGTTGCTCAATCTTACGAAGAATTCAACATGGCTGGATTAAATGTGCTTACCTCTTTATTAAAAAATCCTGCCGGTGAACTTCACTTTTTTGTAGAGGATCTGAATGGTAATATTTTTAATGTGGTAAACGGGTTAGGTTGGTTTAAAACTAAAGAAAAGCGCCTAACCGGAGGTGTTTCCGGAGCCATAATTGGCTCTACGGATATTGACAAAGCCCGAACATTATATTCTGATATTTTAGGCTATGATGAAGTTGTTTATGACGAGACGGACATCTTTGAAGACCTAAATGGATTACCTTCCGGACAAACAAAATTCAGACGAGTTTTGCTCAGACATTCTCAACCAAGAAAAGGTGGCTTCAGCGAAATGTTTGGTCCTACTGAAATCGAGCTAATTCAAAGTGAAGATGGGCGCCGCAAGCCTCGAAAGATATTTGAAGATCGTTATTGGGGAGACCTTGGATTTATACATCTATGTTTTGATGTACAAGGTATGGATGCACTTAAAAGAGAATGTGTGTCTAAAGGATTTCCATTTACCGTAGATAGCGCCGATAGCTTTGATATGGGTGAAGCAGCAGGAAGGTTTACATACATTGAAGATCCTGATGGTACATTAATTGAGTTTGTAGAAACTCATAAAGTTCCAATCATGAAAAAATTTGGATGGTTTATCGACATGACCAAAAGAGATCCAAAAAAGAACTTACCGAATTGGATGATCTCAGCCATGAAGTTCAATAGGATGAAGTAAGTTATATTGGATTATTAAAATAGGAGAACAGCTCCAAACCCTAAGATTCCATGTTTGACGAACCATCGGGCTTTTAATTTAATCAACGAGTAATAATTAATCCGATGGGAGGAGTTTGGAGTCTTATTGACTTTTCGGGCACTTTTGTGTCAAGACAAAAGTGTCAACAAACTGCCTAACTCTGTTTTTCCAATGGAAAGAGAAGCTGAAAAGCCAAATCAAAAGAAAAGGGAATAAACCGTAGCCTATTCCCTTAACCCCAATCCCTATTCTTTTATACTTACTTAATGAGCATCATTTTTTTAGTTTTAGTAAACTCACCTGCTTTCAAGCGATAGATATACATCCCGCTTGATAAATTGCTCGCATCAAATTGAACAGCTTGTGCACCCGCTCCCATTCTACCGTTTACTAATGTTGCTACCTGTTGCCCGATCATATTGTACACTTGTAAGCTAACTTCAGATGCTTGCGGTAATACAAAACTAATGGTCGTACTTGGGTTAAATGGATTTGGGTAATTCTGTGAGAGAATAAACTGATTCCTCCCAAAAAGCTCCTCTTCATTGCTAACACTTGTGTTGCCATCTACATCTTCTGCGTTAACAAAAGGCACTTGTATACTTGTACTTCCACGCGAACTAGTTGCTGTATATGTCATCGGTGATGGGGCTTCATCATCTACTATCCAATAAAACTTTTTTGTTTCTGGATCAAAAGTGGCGGTAGAAGGCATATTGGTAACTGAGACATCCGGCACTGTTAAATCAATATTTCGTGCACTTACAAAAAGGGTTAGAGTATCTCCCATACTTATATTAACAGGCCCATCATTGAATACTATTTCGGTGGCAAGGGCTCCACCAGCGCTAATACTTCTTGACCCACTATAATTAATCGGATCTACGTACGAGCTTTGGTTAGTATATTTGCCCACTACGTCGTATTGCTCCGTTTTATATGCTCTATAATATTGTACGACCATTTTTTTTATAGAAACATCATACCTTAAAGTTAAATTTATCCTTGTTCCGTCATCAAGTGTTAAAGACCTGTACCCGGTCCCATATGTAGTGTCCCCAGAAGCGTTAAGATTAAAAGATTCGCTCCCTTCATTAACACCCTCATCATTATAAAAATTATTGCTAAATCCTGACTTGTACATCTCTCCAGAGAAGAAGTCTCGCCCATAGCTTTCTTGATGAGTTTGCACATACCGCCCAGCAATTAATTCCCACGTGCGAACTGTTCGATTTGCTAATGCCAAAAGCCCATCGCTCAAGCTATAATTCCTGATCTCAATTTGATTTCCATTAGCATTATAATCGAATTCGGTTCGTGTAATAGCTTCGTCTATCACAATGTTACCATTATCATCCAAACTATCAGGATAAACGCTGTAAACGATCACGGAATCAACCTGCGTTATCATTGGGTGATAGGTATCATTTGGATCAGGATTCGCAAATGTTCGTTGATAACTTCTATAAAAAGTTTCGATAGTCCACACCGTATCTTGCCAAGTATAGCCTCGCCCCTCTACATAGTCGTTATTATATATGAACTGTAAGCTATCCTCTCCAACTAATTCTTTAGTGTCATAGTCTAATCTTTTTGAAACTTGATATTCATACCTGCCATCTTGCCCAAGTTTGGTGTAGTCATAGCTCCAGCTGTAAACTTCGTTTTCAGCATCATTGTTAAAATACTTGTATGAACTTAAAGTATAATTGTCATTATAAATGTATCTCCTTTCGGAAGTCTTTCTGTACACCATATCATCTTTGTTGTAACTCTCATCTACTGTTAATGTATCAGATCCGTTTTCATCCCGATACCTTAATTCCCGCTGATTTTTAACCCAGCCATCTACTGGGCTGTATTGATCTCTATAATATTCATAATCAGCACCTTGAGTTGGGGCTTTTACGTTTCTGCCTCTTGTGCCATAATAAGGCTCATCAGTTGGTCCTTGATAATAATATGTTGTGCTAGAGTCTTCTGTAGCTGTTTCTAAATTTTTAGAAAATGTCTTTCTTGTCGGAAACCATTTAGTGCTATCTGCATACCATCTATAAAAATTATAATTGGTGACTGAATTCGCAAAGTCTTCCCCTTCTGACCATCTATAAGAATACTCATAGGGACGATATAAGCTATCACCTATTGCTTTACTTTCACTGAATGTCCATGTCGTATCACTGTTTACAGCTACTTTACCCTTGAACTTCTTCATTGATTCTGAAAACTGCTTTTCAGCTTTTCTTTCAGCGTTAATAAGAAATAGATCCGCTGCTTTTGATGCTGGTGAAACCTGATATATAAATGCTTTATGAGATGGGCTTAGATATTGAGAATCAATCCATTCATTCAAGTTGTTGGCTTGTGAAAAAAGTGGAGCTGACCAACATATACTCACTAAAATTAGTAACGTTATTTTCTTCATATTGTACCTATTTATTTGGAATTGTGTAGCTACGCCATTGCTTCAGCTCAAATTCACTAATAAATAAGTCTATATAAATCGCCCGAACGGGGTATTTTAATACTCCCCTATATGATCTCTCTTTTCAAAGCTAACCGCACTGCCGCAGCTCTTGAATTGACATGCATTTTTTTATAAATGTTTTTGATATGCGTTTTCACTGTCCATGGACTTAAAAATACAGCTTCCGCAATTTCCTTATTTGATTTCCCATCGATCACTTGTTCTAAAATTCTAAGTTCTGCGGGGCTTAGATCAAAAGGGATAACATCTTGGTCATTGGACTCTTTTGTTTCTGGCTTAGAAACCATTCCCATCAATTTTCGAGCAATAGATGGAGTTATAGGCGACCCACCTTCTTTAACTTCCTTTAAGGCTGAAACCACTTGATCTATCGGAGTGTCTTTTAGCAAATAACCCGTTGCTCCAACTTGAATAGATTGAAAAAGACGTTCATCATCTTCGAAAACAGTAAACATGATAATATCCATGTCTTTCTGTTTCTCCTTGATCAAAAATGTAGCCTCTATTCCAGAAATCCCCGGGAGCTCAATATCCATTAAGATCACGTCAGGAATCCTGTCTTCTTCCATTTCTTTCAAGAAACTCAAGCATGATTCTGCCGAAGCAGCCGTAAAGATCAGTTCCAGGTCTTCATAGAAACCTAGCAACTCCATCAATCTTTTTCTAAAGATGTCGTGATCTTCAACGATGGCTACTTTTATTTTTCCCAGACCGCCCCTTTTTTCCATAATCCAGTTTTTAAGAAATATCCTTTATTTAACACTCTCAACCAATACCCCGAAATTGGTATTTATAATGGAATTGTAATATTTACTTCGGTACCATTTTCAGTGTCTATGCTGATCTTTCCACCTAATTCTGTGGTTCTCTTTTTCATGTTTCCAAAGCCATATCCACCGTTAAAAGAACTTTTATCTCCTTTGAAGTTACCATCATCCTTGATTTGCACAAACAAATGTCCATTTCTACGATGGAGCTTTATAGCTAAACAATTTGCTTCTGCATATTTCAGCGTGTTTTGCGAAGCTTCCTGAATAACCCTGAAGATATTTAATGCCTGAGTGGAAGAAAGAATGGTCGGTTTTTCTTCCTCCACATCATAAATAAGCTCTAAGGTTTCACTAAAGGCAGTTTGGTTTTTAAAGTAGCTTTGTAAATGATCTTTAAATGCTATTAGGCTTAAAGAGTTTTGATTTAAAGCCCAGATAGTTTCACGTAGCTGTTTGATCGTGATTTCCGCATCCCCTCGCAAGGAGTTCATTAGTGAAGATGACTTCTCTTTATTGTCAACTTGATTGTATTTATCAGCCAAGGACAAACCCGACATGATATTAGCTAATTGTGCACCTACATGATCATGAAGATCTCTTGAAATCCGTTCTCTTTCATTGCGCAATTTACTCTCTAGTTCCATCTTCCGAATTTGCTCTCTCAACCTTCTTTGAGAAATATAACGTACCGTAAATATTACCATAGCAAAAAACAAAAACCCTGATATAAGACGGAACCAAAGCGTTTGCCACCAGGGAGGTGTTATTATTATATGCAGGCTTTTTCCAGTCTCGTTCCATACTCCGTCATTATTAGAGGCTTTCACTTTAAATACATAAGCGCCGGGCTGTAGATTTGGATAAGCAGCATAATTTCTATTTCCCGAATACACCCACTCTTGATCAACGCCTTCCATCATATAGGCAAATTGATTTTGTTTAGGATTCTCAAAATCTAAGGCTGACAGTGTAAATGAAAGAAAGTTCTGGTTATGAGAAAGCTTAAGCTTTTTCTTTTCAGTTGCTGAAGTATCCATTTGTAATGGCTCATCAAAAAGGTTGATCTCCGTCATATAAACGGGCGGTATCCGCTCATTTTTCTCTAACTTTTCCGGACTTATAATATTAAACCCATTGATCCCGCCAAAAAGCAACCTTCCATCTGCTAGACTTAGATAAGCACCTGTATTAAACTCATTATTTTGCGCTCCATCCTCTTCAGTCAAAACATCAAACATCTCTGCTTTTGTATCAAGTTGAGCTAAACCGGAATTTGTACTTACCCAAACATATTGATCATTATTCCCTGCAATTATGCTGTATGTACTGTTATTTGGAAGCCCATTACTTGTGTTATATCGAGTATATTCATCCTTTTTCGAATTCCACTTTGCGATCCCTCCACCATATGTGGCAAACCAATACGTAGAATCATTTTGTTGATACACACTTCTGGCGTCATTATGCGGAATAGAGTTTACGTCTCCTTTTATATTCTGAAACGATTGAATTGATATTAGCTCTTCATCTTTTACCGTAATCTTATCAAAGCCGGCGTCTGTCGTTGCAACCCAAATATATCCATCTCTATCTTCGTAGAACTTCCGAACATTTTCTGAGCTTATCGTTATTGCTTCACCTCCACCTTCAGACGAAAGCTCCATCACATCAGCTATTTTATCATTGATCAGTTCTTCCGGGTTTGTTACAATTTGTATCTCGTCCCCTTCATACCCTAACCATAACCATCCTCTTGAATCTCTGAATACCTGTCTAAGGTTTTTACTTTTAATGATGCTGTTTGTGTAAGTAAATCTTTTGGCATTCATCCCGGACTTTTTTTCAAGTTCATGCGAACTTATAAACACCAAGCCTTTATCAACTGTTACGATCCACAGACCAAGATCATCTCTTTCAAAACTCCACACACCTTCAACTTTAGTGTTTGCCAACCTCTCATTCAGCGCACAAATATTTCCATTATTCAGATCATAGAATGCAACTTCGGCTCCTGTCCCGATCCAAAACCCGTTTTCATCTTCTTCAAAACCAAGGATAAAATCTGATTCCCAGATTCCCGGATTTGTTGTAGAGTTAACAATTTCGATGCCTTGTTTTTGCTCCAACTTGTACATCCCCGCTCCCCAGGTATGCACCCAAAGTTCACCGTTCAAATCTTCGAATAAATAGGTGGCACTTTCTAATTTAACAGATGGGTCAAGTTTAGAAAACGACTGTTCCCCTGTACTCAAATTTACCAGTAGAAGTTCATTTTTTAGATGACCCGATATTAGATATCCATCCCTTTCTACCACACCATTACTTGAAGAATTACTAGCAACACCTGATTCTATGCTTTTTTTCAAAAAGTCGGGGATGTACTGCTTATTCATTTTTTCAAGCCCAGACGTAACTACATTTACCCATAGATCTCCATTCGAATCTATTTTCATATTTCTCGAATTTGGAAAAGGAGTGGCTTTCGAAAAAGGAATTGGATAGGCCTCTAGTATTTCTTCGGAAGTTGGATCCTCTTTGAACTTTCTTATCTCTTTTTCCGGTAAATAGTACAAACCATTAAAAGACGATACCAGCATGCTTCCGTCGTTAAACTCTATCAATGAATTTGTGGACTTACGTTTTTTCTGAGTATCTATATCAACAATATTTGCCGGATGATATCTATTTGACCCTGATTCAAGTAAGCCCATGCTATGGCCAAAAAAGCTAACCCAATAATTAGATCCTCTATCCTTGTGCAACAAACTAATTTGCCTAGCCGGAAAATTATTCTCTTTTGAATTGGTTTGGTTAAAGCTTCTGAATGTTTCCGTCTTTGGGTCAAAGATGTTTAGCCCGCCATCTCTAGTGCTTATCCATAAATTACCATTTTCATGTTGATGGATTCCATGAATAAAACCATCTGTAATAGCTAATGAGTCAGCTTCGTTGGGTCGATATACTTTCATTTCTAAACCATCGAAACGATTCAAACCATCCATAGTAGCGAGCCACAGGAAACCACGATCGTCCATCGACATTCCCAACACAGTATTGTGTGATAAGCCTTGCTCTTTCGTATATCTGGTTTTTTTAAACGCAGGTTGTGCCCACAGCTCTAACACTGTGATCAACATAAAAACCCCCGTAAATAATAACCGAACGTGCATCTATCCCGTATTTTAGCTAATAATACTGTTTAAAGGGTTATTAGAAAATTATTCCTTGTTAATATTTATATAGAGAACACCTTTAAACTGATTATGACTATAGCTAACACTTATTCGCCTTCCAGTTAATATTCTTATATCTTTGAAAAAAAAAGAAAACCCAAATACAGCATGGATTTACAATTAAAAGGTCGAGTCGTACAAATATTAGAAGAGCAATCAGGTGAGGGGAAAAACGGTCCGTGGAGAAAACGTGATTTCATCCTTGAAATTCCAGGGAAATATCCGCGTAAAGTTTGTATTACCCAATGGGGAGAAAACATAGATGCCCAAGCTGTTCAGGAAAATGCCCAAGTAACTGTTTCTATCGATATCCAAAGCAGAGAGTATAAAGGAAATTGGTATACGGATGTAAAAGCATGGAAAGTTGAGCAGGGAACTGGTGCTCAGCAAGATCAAACACCTCCACCACCTAGCACGGAAGGATTTACTCTCGATAAAGATTTCGACGATATGGATGATGACCTTCCTTTTTAGGAAGTATTTTTCGGGCTAGTTTTGAAAGCGGATGTCTATATTGCCAACTGATATCTCAGCCAATAATGTGAGATCCGTATTCCAGACATTAGAAAAATTCATTGCTTCGCCGCTTGTTGGTTGTGCCGTTACAACTATTTCATTTTCTGCAACTGATTCAATACTGTACAAAGCATTCTGATTCTTAAACATCATATTATTATCATTCAAAGAATCGCGAGCGATGGTGATTTCCATAAAAGAAATATTCGTGAATTTTCTACCCCCTCCTCCAAGCTCAATAGGTTTATTATAAAAAGCTTGGGCTTGGGCACCAATAGTTCCAAGATCTATGCGGATGGCATCTAGATTGGCAGACGTTGCTGTTTCGGTATAGGTATCGATAGCGACAACTGTAGCTATGCCTACAAGAACAGTAACTAAAATTATAAGTATGAGCTGTTGTTGCCCCATAATCTTTTTTTAACTCTCGTTTTGCATAATTTAACAATCACCACGGACAGTTAGGATTAGAGTTCTATCATATAACAGTTGGTTCGCCCTCGCTTCTTTGCTCTACTTTTAGTCGGTTTTTTTATACACTTCAATTGATGAACTTATTTTAAGTGATCTATCAAGACCTCCCCGAATACTACTCACATTCTTATTCAAGAAAACCGTCATCTCGCGGCGTATGCCCGAGATCTGGATAGGTTTAAAAGGATGTAACCGTAATAACGATCCAGATTCCGGACTGGTCCGACCTCCCCAACTCCTACTCACATCCTCCTTCCTGACCCACCCTTATTCCCTCCCTAACTTTAGGGAGGGAGACGCTGAAAAGCAGATCAGATATTAATATTAAAGTTCCCTTCCCTCAACGAAGGGAAGGGACAGGGATGGGTTTCTTCCTCCCGCTCCCCAAAAACCTCTGTGGTTTACCCCTTTAATTTACTTTCGTGTTTCTGTGCTTTTGTGGCTATAATAAAATGCCCCCTTTCACGAGTCCCAATGCGGACGAAGTGATCCTCCTATCATCGCTCGTATCGGGAGATTGCTGCGTCATCCCGAGTTTTAAAACTACTTCTTCACCAACCTCCCCAACTCCTATTCACATTCTCCTTCCTACCCACCCTTATTCCCTCCCTAACTTTAGGGAGGGAGACTCTGTAATATTACTCTGATTTTAATTACAAAGTCCCCTTCCCTCAGCAAAGGGAAGGGACAGGGATGAGTTTCTTCCCACGCATTAACTTTTGTGCTTTCCCCTCTCCCTAAAACTGCCTACACTCCATTAAACCAATTTGAAAAACCATGCGCCAACTCGTATATACCAAAACTGGAAGTTATGATGTGCTACAAGTTCAGGATGTTCCTGATCTGACTCCAAGCAAAGATGAACTCCTCATTCAAGTAAAAGCATCAGGAATTAACTTTGCTGATATTCTCGCTCGAAAAGGTCAATACCCAGACGGACCAAAAACGCCTTGTGTGATGGGCTATGAAGTTGCAGGAATCGTGACCGAAGTTGGTTCAGAGATCGACAGATCTTGGATCGGTAAAGAAGTAATCGGGTTATGCCGATTTAAAGGTCAGGCCGAGCAAGTAGTGCTGAAAGAACAACAAGTGTATGAAAAGCCGACGCAGCTTTCTTTTGAAGAAGCCGCTTCCATTCCGGTTACTTATTTGACTGCATGGGCGTTATTGGTTGCTATGGGTGGACTTAAAAAAGAAGAATCCGTTCTGATACATAATGCCGGTGGTGGCGTTGGTTTAGCACAGTTGGATATTGCCAAACACATTGGTGCCACAACCTATGGCACGGCAAGCGAACGCAAGAATGAATTTCTGAAAGAACGCGGATTGGATCATGCCATCGATTATAGAAACAAAGACTGGTACGAAGAGCTGATGAAACTCACCGATAAACGAGGAGTGGAATTGATCACTGACCCACTAGGCGGTGACGAATGGAAGAAAAGTTACCGTGCTCTACGTGCTACCGGTCGGTTAGGAATGTTTGGGATCTCCACCGCAAGTGTGAATGAAACCGGCGGGTTGAAAGCCCAGTTCGAGCTGATCAAAACAGTACTTAAGATGCCTACATTTAAACCGCTTTCCTTGCTGGATAAAAATCGAGGGGTGTTTGGTGTTAATTTAGGTCACCTTTGGCACGAACCTGAAAAAGCAGCTTTATGGATGAAAGCAATTTTAGATGGCGTAGAAACCGGCTGGGTGCGACCGCGTGTGGACAAAACCTTTACCCTCGACCAAGCCGGCGAAGCCCACCGCTACATCGAACAGCGCAAGAATATTGGGAAGGTTATTTTGGTGGTTTGAATTTTAACATTTTCCATGACACCAAGTGACATCCCTTGGTATTATTTTCTCTAAACAATTGCTGCTATTTATTAAAATTCTATACATATTTAACAGCACTAACTTTATATCTAATAAAATTTCAGATAATGTATACAGTAGGCGGGTTATTTTCTGGTGTAGGAGGAATCGAAAAAGGCTTTGAGAGAACAGAAAAATTTAATGTTGTTTGGTCTAATGAAATAGATAAATATGCTTGTGAAACTTATCGCTTAAATCACCCTGACCATAACTTATTTGAAAAAGATATAAACTTACTTTTAAAGGAATTTGAATGCGGTACTATAAATCTTGAGTCAGTAGATGTTCTAACAGGAGGGTTTCCGTGTCAGGCTTTTTCCATTGCAGGACATAGAAAGGGATTTGATGACGAAAGAGGGGAGCTCTTTTTTAGGATTATGGACCTACTAGATTTACTTCTTGAAAAGCCCAAAGTATTATTTCTTGAAAATGTAAAAAACTTCAAGACGCATGATAACGGTAATACTATAAAAGTTGTCGAACATGAGATAAGAAAAAGGGGATATTCATTTTTCTGCGAAGTCATTAACACATCTGATGTAACAACTATTCCACAAAATAGGGAGAGAACTTTTATTGTGTGTTTTAAGGATGAAAACCGCTGGAATGAACTCATAAAAGATGAGAGAAATGCTGGTGATGTTTTTCAAAATCTATTTCCACCAAAGAAAATCGAAAAGAAAAAGCATGTCCAAGACATGCTTGAAAAAGAGAAAGTAGATTCTCGATTTTATTATACAGATCGATATAAAATGTATGATAAAATTAAGACTTCGGTCACTTCAAAAAATACAAGCTATCAATGGAGAAGGAGGTATGTAAGAGAAAACAAAAGCAATGAATTTCCAACATTAACCGCTAACATGGGAACTGGAGGTCATAATGTGCCAATAATCAAGGATGACTTCGGTATCAGAAAATTAACTCCAAAAGAATGTTTTGGTCTTCAGGGCTTTCCTGATATTAAACTACCTGATTTTAGAGGTGATGCACAAATGTACAAACAAGCAGGAAATATGGTTACAGTTGATGTCATTCAGCTTATAGCCGAGTCTATTTTCAAATCTCTTGACTATAAATATCAAGATAATGTTGAATATCAATTCGCGTGAGTTACTTTTTCTGGATCGATAAATTTTTCATAACTCCAGCTTGGTAAAATATCTATTTCATACAGGCCATCTTTCTTATAAACTTTCACTGAGTCTAAACCTAAATAGTCAAGTTTCTCTCTTGTGGCTATCTCTCCTTCTTCTAAATCTAAAACTGTTCTTAATAGCCATTCGCTCAATGCTCTATTAGGATTAGTCATCAACGCCTTTGAGTTTTCCTGACAGACTTTTGCTTCAAATATTTCGCCCGTCGGAATTTTAAGTTTGAATGGCTCATCTCTTGAAGGAAAAAAATCTGGATAATTATTTCTTACTTTTGAAGGGATTGGGATATATACCTCTCCATAATCTCTTTTACGTCCTCCCGCATTCCATTGATTTATACCACTTTTTTCGCCTACTTCCCTGCTTTTACTTTGCGTAGAATATAACGGTAGAACCACATAATCATAACTCTCTGCTTCTTCCTTTTTAAATAGTTCATCTTTTAAATTTAGCAGTATTCCAAATGGATCATCAACTATATCAATCTCAATTGATGAAGATTCATTAATAGTAAAGCGCTTAAATAACGTCGATTTAGAAATATTATAAGAATACTCATAATGTTGATCTTCAAACTTAACAATATTGTTATTTGTTGATCTCAACATTTTAATGTTACCTAAATCAATTTGTAGGTAATCATTTTCAAAAATCTCCAAGACCCCATCTTTCCGTCCCACACAATGATATATTGCTTCTTTTACTTTATATAGCCTTAAAGCCGTATTGATTCTCTTGTTTCTGGCTTTAGCAACCTCAAATACTAATTTTTTGCCCTTCATCTCTCTTAAAGTTGATGAAATTGAATTAAACTCCGCAACTTTTTCTAAGCTATTGTCGCCTTTAAGTAAGAAAGTCTTTAAGCCAACACCTATCTCATCTATAGTAGCATCATACGATGAATCTTTTCTTGCTAGGTTTTTTGCCCCAAAAGATCTGCAAAAAATATTTTCGGCTATTCTATAATTTAAATACGGAGCTTTCCCTTCACTAAATAATCTTGAAAGAGCACTTATAATCTTAAGTAGTTCAATGTATTCTTCGTTCTCAAACTTTATAGCCATATATAAACCAAGACATTATTTCATAATAAAATTGAATATACTACTAACATAACAATTAAATTTATATCTCATACGTAATCGTTTTTGAAAAACCCCAAATGGCATAGAGACGAAATTATATTAGCTCTTGATCTTTATTCAAGATTAGAGCCTGGACAAATAAGTTCTAATAATTCTGAAATTCAAGAACTATCTCAACTTTTGAATCAATTGCCTATACATGATGTCCGACCAGATGAGGCTAAGTTTCGAAATCCAAATGGCGTTTCTTTAAAGCTAAGTAATTTCCTCGCCATTGATCCCTCATATAAGGGAAAAGGAATGCAAAGTCATAGCAAGCTTGATGAAAAGGTTTTTAAAGAATTTGAATCTGATACAACTCGTCTCCATAAAATTGCCTCTCGTTTGAGAGAAGTAAGTAAAGACTTAGAATTAGCCAATCAACTTTATTTAATAAGTGAAGATAAAGAGGATGATTTAATAGAAGTTAATGAAGGCGCTGTCATTTATAAACTTCACAAATTTCGTGAAAGAGACTCTTCTATTATCAAAAAAAAGAAAGAAGCGGAATTCCTTAAGCTAGGTAAACTGCCTTGTGAGGCATGCACTTTTGATTTCTTTCAAAAATATGGGCAACTAGGCTATAAATATATTGAGTGTCATCATCGTACCCCTCTTTCAAACTTCTCATCTTCTACCAAAACAGGACTAAATGATCTTGCTTTGGTTTGCTCTAATTGCCACCGTATGCTGCATCGTAAAGTCGATACTTTAAGCGTTGAAGGGCTAAGAGACATTCTAACTGCTTAATTCTATCACTCCACCAAAACCATCTCCTCTTGCGGAGCGATCAAATACTCCGCGCCGTTTTCGGTGATCACCACCATTTCTTCCACGCTAATAGTTTTTAGAGTAGAATCTTCTCTTGTCCAAGCATGAAAACCATCGAAGGCAAATACCATCCCTTGTTTTAAAAGCTTTTGGGCAGCCGGCCTTACCGACGGTGATTGAGAACCGCCCAAATTAGGTCCCACATCATGAGCTACATATCCCACCGGGTGTCCCGTGCTCCACATCACATATTCGGAATTATTCTCTTTCATCAAGGCTCTTTGGGTAGCATCTACTTCCACCCCTTTCACTCCGGGTTTCATGGCATTGAAGGCAGCTCTGTTCCCGGCCTTAGCCGATTCCCAATAGTGTTTGATATCTTCGGGAAGTTCTGTCTCTCCCTCTTTTAATACATAGGCGAATCTTTGAATATCGCTCACCCATCGGTCGTATAATTTGATCCCAAAATCGATCTGAATAACATCTCCGCCCATAATTACTTTATCCGTTGCATGAGAATGACCCCGATCCGGTCCGGAGTTCACATTCGGATTTTGATCGGGCGACCAACCGTCTGTCACTCCATATTCCTTCATCTTGTTTTTCAAAAACCGAGCTATATCCGCATCCGTACTTTGTCCGGGCACGATCTGCTTATAGGCTTCGATCTCCCATTGCGCCGTTAATTCCGCCGCCGTTCTTATAATATCTACTTCCTGTGGCAGCTTGATAGACAGCCATTCATAGATCAGTTCATCCGAGGAAACCAATCGATCACTCAATGTAGCTCCCAATTTACTTTCTAGATCGACTCGCTGTGTATAGCTTAAACCATCCGCTTGCGAATTGCCGGTGCTTGAGTTGACTGCTATGTTTCTAAAATCTTTTTCTTTTAGAAACTCTACGGCTTCACTTATGGCTGACTTTCCTCTGTCTACCGGAATTACTTCGTCATGTATACCAAGATCGGCTAGGGCTGTTGCTTCACCGGATGGTGAAAATACTTTGGAGTGAAACCCTTCGCTGTCTCTGTAAAATAAAAAGGCGGCAGTTCCCCCGGCGTTCTCTCCACCAATATGATCGGCAATCGGGTCGTTATTGTTTTCCCTACAGATCACCAGCCACACATCTACATTTGCAGCTTCCATAGCTTGTGGCAACAACGTGTTAATGCGCTCCTTTCGAATTTCCGGCCATGGAGATTCTCCCCATTCTATTGGTGGTTTATTATCAGGAGCACAAGCGGAGACGAAGATCAGGAGAACAAATAAATATCGGATCATATAACAATGAATTTTTGGATGAAAAAGAATATCAGGTTTTGGAAACAGGAAACAAAAAATGAATCTGGATTTCGATACACATTAGGTGTGTCCATTGCGCATTCCTATAGCATCTGGGAAACTCTCGTTTATAATTTTGTAAGGAATTCCTTTTCAACCTGTCTTACTGTTTATCATGAGGCAGAACAAATTACCAAACCGTCAATCTATTCGTTTACAGGGATACGATTATTCCCGTCCGGGATTTTATTTTATCACCATTTGTACGCAAAATATGCAGCATATTTTTGGCAATGTGATCGATGGAGAAATGGTTTTGAATGAATTTGGGGTGGTTGCTCCAAATGAATGGTTTAAAACCGAATTAATTAGGGATAATGTTCGATTGGATGAATTTGTGGTTATGCCGAATCATGTTCATGGCATTATCGAAATTATTGATAAAAACCCAATCGTAGGGGCGAATCGCGATTCGCCCCTACGGAACCGGACATTGATTAATGGCACCATTTATCGAACAAAATTTGAATCACCATCAAATAATTTGGGCGCCATTATCCGGGGATATAAATCGGCGGTAACCAAACAAATCAATCTCATGCGCAAAACACCCGGAACCAAATTATGGCAACGCAATTATTACGATCATATCATCCGAAATGAAGAATCATTATTTCATATCCGAGAATACATTAAAAACAATCCTCTTTCTAGTCATCTCGCAGCGTATGCCCGAGATCCGGATTAGTTTAGAGGAGCCTGCCATTAATACCAATCCAGATTCCTGCCTTCGCAGGAATGACCTTGGCTATAGAGAAGAAATCTAACACAGGTTCTGTGCCAATCAACTCCACTTGCGAGAAATCCCGAAAACTCGGGATGACGAAGCAATCTCCCGATTCGACCAGAGATTAGAGGATCACTTCGCTCCGCTCGTGAATGATTTTGGGCTTTTAAAACTATTTAGATTTACTTAAAACGTCCTTCCCTTTATCCAAGGGGAAGACAGATGGGGTCAGAATAAGGATAATTACTTTGATGACTTGTTTGAATGTCTATTTACCATCTCTCAAAACATCTTTAACATACTTCTCCAGATCAAACACATCCATCGGCGACTCTTTTCTGAGGTACAGTGGATGATGCGGATGTCCGGCTTTAGAAATGTTACCACGCGTAAAACACCTACACTTATGATTGGCTAAAACTGCGCCGATATCCTTCATACAACGAGAAAGATATGCCCGCTTTTCGATCAGCGTTCCCCAAGCACACCACACATCTAGTCCATTGGGTAGGCCTTCCAGCAAGTTTGCAATGGACTCAATATTCTTATTGTGGATCGATTTCTGAAAATGCTTGTGCATCTTATCCGGATTCGTTGCCCGCTGTGGATACAAATTGAACATCAACCATCCGTCATAGCCTTGTGCCTTCGCATATCGCGCAACCGAGGCCACGGTAGGATCTAAATTTCCCGGGACTGCCGTGCTTGGATTTACCCCAAAACAAATAAGAGGATTGCTCCCTTCTTGTCCTAGAGAATATCGGGTTAGTGGCTCGTCGTGATCGTAGATCCAGGGTTTATTTTCGAACATTAGGAATATGGCTTTGCTTTTTCAGCTCGCTAAAATATTGAATCTTACATCAAGTTGTGTAGATCCTTCGGAAGTATCCTCAGGATGACACCTATTATTTTTTAGCCTTCAACAATTTGGTATAACGTTCCCTTCCCCTTTCAAAGGGAAGGGCTAGGGATGGGTTCTCTTTACGCAAACCTATCGGCTAAACGATTGATCAAATACCCCGATTCATTTAATGCTTGCGTTGCGAACTTTCCAAAGAAATCGGTCACACCTTCAAACTCACGAATAAACCCTTCTCGATCATTATTCTTAACTAATTCAGCTAGCTTCTGGTGATGATTGAAGAATTTCATAAGAAGATCTCGGCGTTCTTCATTTGCAAAAACAATATCCGCATATAGCTCTGCACTTTGGGCAAAAATACGACCTGTCATCATCATTTCTGCTCTATAAATAGGACTGGAATATTCGAGCATATCGCTTGGTCGAAGGTCATACTCTTCCATGAAAGAACCGTGCAACAATGCCACAAAGTGTCTCAAACCCTGTACCATGTGCATCACATGATCGTGTTTTTGTTCATCAGCTTTAATGACTCGCATTCCCCAAAGCTCGCATTGTTCTATGAACCAGTTTGCTTCTTCAGAGTTTCTGCCCGGACAAAAGACCATCAACTGCTTAGACAGGTTTTGAACATCCGGTCCATGCATCGGGTGAAGACCAACAACCGGGCCTTCATGTATTTCCAACATCTTCTCGATCGGTGCTGATTTATTACTGGTAAAATCCGCAAGAATCGTTTTGTCAGATAAACGTCCTTTTAGCCGCTCAATTACTTGCTCAGTTATTTTGATCGGAACGGTAACGATCACCATATCTAGTTTTGGTGACAGTTCCTCCAGCTCATACCAATTTGATTTATCGATGGAATAGGCATGATGACCGGTTTGCTCGGTAATTCGTTTGTATAACTTCCCCATTCCACCCTCACCACCAATATATAAAATATGCTTTGGTTCAGCCGTTGCTATCGGGAATTTATCTTGCGACTGTTTATCGCGAGAGGAAGTCATGATCATCCGTAAAAAATCTTCTGCCCAATCGGGATCAATTCCTTTTTCTGAGGCTAGTTTTTTAAAAGATACCGATTTCTCTTCTTCTCGTTTGGGTACAAAAACCGGAAGCTGATTTTCAACTTTTGTTTTAATTACCGCATTAACAACTTCGGCACGTTCCGAAAGCAGATCGAGAATATGTTCATCAATTTCATCTAATCGTTTTCGCGAACCTTCAAGGACTTTTTGTTTGTCTGACATTTATATCTTTATCTGAACTTAGTTTCAATAGCTAATATAGCAGATTAAGATTTCTAGTTCTTCACTGTATTTTCCATACATATAAACTCCAAGTTGCGCAGATCCTTCGTCCCGACTCTTCGGGGTCAGGATTGTAGATGTTATATAATTCGTTGACACAACTAAAGCTGTCATCCTGAGCGGTCCAAATTAGTCCGATGGTTTTTGAATATTGTACGTCGAAGGATCTCAAATGTAATTGAATTTTTTTGTAAGTAATGGGCTATGAACCCGTCTTACCTATATGGTCAAAACCTACCACATATATAGGCTGACCAATAATCGTGAACATAGAGTACAGCTGGTTAGTTCAAGGTTTGAGACCCTTCGCAACCAAAAATATAGCCTCTAAACAATCTAGGCTCAGGGTGACAGTATTTACATCAAGTCAAAACTGTTAACGAAATACCTAGCATCTACAAGAAGAACTTTCAAACTTATCCCGAATTTCATCAACGAGTCCTTCTTTTTTTTGAAGGAGAAGACAGAAGAGGTCGAAAACAACCGTAGACAAATATGGATAAGATTTACGGAACGAATCCTCCCTAATTTTGCGTACCTTGTATGTTGTTCTCATTCCAAAATTGTATGTATGTCAGAGTTTAATTTACAGTCTCCATTTAATCCCGCTGGTGATCAGCCCAATGCAATCAAAGAACTTGTAGAAGGGTTAAATGCAGGCGATAAATTTCAGACGCTGTTAGGAATCACAGGTTCAGGTAAAACCAGAACCGTTGCTAGTGTAATCGAAAATGTGCAGCGACCTACTTTGGTGATGAGTCATAACAAAACTTTGGCGGCACAGCTCTACAGAGAGCTTAGCGATTTCTTCCCAGATAATAGAGTTGAGTTCTTTATTTCTTACTACGACTATTATCAGCCAGAAGCTTATCTATCCGCTCAAGATAAGTACATCGAAAAGGATCTGTCTATTAATGAAGAAATTCAGCGACTTCGGCTAAGGGCAACTAGTTCTCTTCTTTCCGGAAGACGAGATGTGATCATTGTTTCTTCTGTGAGTTGTATTTATGGTATTGGCTCACCTTCAGAATATGCCAAGTTGATCGTGTCTCTGGAAACAGGCATGAACATTCCTCGAAACACGCTTCTATACGATTTAGTAGATCTTCATTACACTCGTAACGACAATGAATTTACAAGAGGTACATTTCGAGTTCGTGGTGACGTTACCGATATCTATCCGGCTTATTCTGATGAAGGGTTGCGTATTTCACAATGGGGAGATGAAATAGAATCTCTTCAACTTTTTGATGTGGAAACCGGCAACATTATTGAAAACGTGAATGAGTTTAAAATTTATCCCGCTTCCCATTATGTAACCACAAAAGAGCGGTTAGAAGATTCTATCAAACAAATTCGTGAAGAGTTGCAGTGGAGAACGAAAGTTCTTATCGATGAAGAAAAATTCCTTGAAGCTAAGCGTGTTGAGCAACGTACTCTTTTTGATATTGAGATGATTCAGGAAATTGGCTACTGCTCCGGTATTGAAAATTATTCGCGCTATCTAAGTGCCAGAAAACCTGGTGAACGACCTTTTTGCTTGCTGGATTATTTCCCGGATGATTTTATAACAGTTGTAGATGAAAGCCACCAAACCATTCCGCAGATTTCAGCCATGTATGGCGGCGATAGATCTCGGAAGATTCAGCTAGTTGATCATGGGTTCCGACTTCCATCGGCTATGGATAATCGTCCTCTTACTTTTGATGAATGGGAATCTATAGTGAAGCAGGTCATCTTTGTGAGTGCAACTCCAAGTAAGTATGAGTTAGAAAAAAGTGAGGGTGCATTTACAGAGCAGTTGATCAGACCTACGGGCTTGATGGAGCCGGAACTTGAAGTTCGTCCATTGGATAACCAAGTGGATGATCTAATGGAAGAGATCCGCCAACGAGTAGAAAAGAAAGAGCGCGTACTTGTTATTACTTTGACGAAACGATTGAGTGAGGAGCTTAGTGAGTATCTCAAAAACGTGGGTGTTTCTGCCGCTTATATGCACAGTGAATTAGATGCGCTAGAACGTATTGAAGTACTGTACAAATTCCGCCGTGGTGATTTCGATGTATTGGTAGGGATTAACCTTTTACGAGAAGGTATCGATATACCAGAATTGAGCCTTGTTGCAATCATGGACGCCGATAAGGAAGGGTTTTTGCGATCTGAAACTTCATTATTTCAGATCGTTGGCCGTGCTGCAAGAAATGTTGGTGGTAAAGCCATTATGTATGCAAATAAGATCACAGCCAGTATGCAAAAAGTGCTCGATGAAACCGAACGACGCCGTAAGATCCAAAAAGAGTACAATGAGAAGCATGGTATTACTCCTCAAACTGTAACTAAAGAGCTCAAACCTCTTGTAGATCCATCGCTAATTTCGAACAAAAGCATGGACTTTGGACAAGAAGCAGAAAAAGCAGCCCAGCAGGATTATCTGGAGTCGGTTAAAGTTGCAGATGATGGTATTCAGTACAAGGCAAGTCCAGCAATGAATGAGGTCACGTTTGAGAGTAAAGAAAAACTGATCGAGCATTTGCGAAAAACAATGCTTCACGCCGCTAAAAATATGGAATTTGAGGAAGCTGCTAGAATTAGAGATCAAATCGGTCAACTAGAAGATCAATTGTAGATCTTCTTTTCTTGTAGAATTCCTCCGGCTGTTACAGTTCAATTTTTGTGAATATTAAATATGGATTATCATCTGCACTTAGTGTGCTATAAAATGAAATGAGCTTTTCATTTTCTTTAGTAAAGTTTAGCCACTCAGCTTCATTCATTGAATCTTTCTTTTCATCAACAAATTCTATTAGATTCTTAGGGTTTTGCCACCAAATTAGTGTGTTTCCCCATATGGCACTCGGCCACCTTGTTAACGGGCCTATATTTAAATCATCTTTGAACTTTTCATTGTTCGTATGGACCACTTTATCGCTTTTTTTTGATGATAAATAGTAGTTTTGATTATCCATATAGCTGTATAAAAAGAAAACATAATCATCATTTTCATAGAAGTTAGAAATATTATATGCGGCTGTAATCTTTTTGAACTCCTCTAACCATTCTCGGGGGGTATTATCTTTTTTTAAAAAATCATTGGGTAAGTTTTCTTCTTCAAAATCTATGGTAAGATACCCTCCAAATGTACCTGCCTTATAACTGTAAACGGTGTTGTTGAATGGTATGCTTAAATAGATCTCGCTTTCTGTCGCTGTAAAATTAACTGGGAGGCTATAATGAAACCCAGCTAGATCTTCTTCAATGCTTATTTTCCTATCAATTATATTTAATTCATTGTCTGCTATAAGTACATTGTAGTTTTGAGATACTTTTCCAGCTGTTTGGTTATTCATATAAAAGATGTAGCCATCGTTCAGAACGTTGAACCTTGATGGGAAAAATTCGATTTTCTCTTCTCTTTTAAAATTTCCATTTTCTTCTTCGTAAAAAATTAGCTTGTTACTACTTGCGTCATATACTACAATTTCATTAGTAGCTTCATTTATATCGAAATCATACGGTCCCATAAATTCTCCAGGTCCTCGTCCATAATTTGATATGTCAAAAAGTAACGCTCCTTCTCTGTCATATACATACAAGGCAATAGCTTGATATGGATCCAGCACATAAATTCTATCATCAGTAACTAGGATTTTTTCCACCTCACCGATGTATTTATTATTCCCGGAATCTAGCTTAACATATTCTACCTCTGATATAAATGAGCTGAGATTCACTTCTTCAGTTTCATTCGGATCTAATTGTAATACAGGAATACCTTCTGATTTTTGATTGTTGCTGCAGCTTAAAAAAAAGAGCACGGATAAGTACACTAAGAATTGCTTCATAGGTAATAAAATCTTTGGGTTAACAGATAGGTACTATCAAGATAGTATAATTTAATTTCTATTCAATCCCAAAGACTAGATTTTTATTGCACAAAAAAAGGGAGCAAGCTTTTTCCAAACTTACTCCCTGAGGGATTTATGGAGTTATATAAACTCTTAATCGAAAACTAATTTTGCTCTTCTTTCATTCCTAACTTCTTGCAAATCCTTCCTAATTCCTTCTTCTCCTTTTCGTCCAAAACATCAAACTCTTCAGTAATTTTCTCAAGATGCTTTGGGAAAAAATCTTGGATAAAACTTTTCCCTTGAAAGGTGAGATCTATGATCAACGCTCTTCTATCGTCGGGGTTCTTCTTTCTGGTTACAAATCCATTTTTTTCAAGGTTATCTATTACCATGGTAATATTTCCTCCACTTTTTAAAAGCTTTTCTCCTAGCTCTTTCTGACTTTGAGGACCTAAATGCATTAATGCTTCTAATATCCCAAATTGACTTACGGTAAGATCAGCCTCAGATAAGTGTCTACATAATCGTTGATTCAAGCTTTCTGTAGCTCTCATCAGTTTTATGAATGCATTAAGAGTGTCTTTTTGCTGTTTTGAACCTTCATAATGTGTTGGCATAGATACACGTTGAATTATTTAATGTATATGAAAAATATACACTTCAATAACTAAATAAGGTAATTTTAAGTTCCTAACTTTTGAAGTTGTTAACAGTATTGTTTTAGAATACTAATCAACATCTAACTCATAATATCGTAGTATCATCTCTGTAGATTCCAAAAAAGCCTCCAACTAAACCGACCTTAAGAATTATTGGCGAGTCAAGAACGTAATGAAATCGACGACTCCGCAGGAGCAATCATTACACTCAGGCTGACTCTTTAATATGCATCATACGAACGAAGACCTTTTGTAATGATTAGTCGATGTAATGGAGTTCGCACCAATAATTCTTGTCGGGAGCTTTTGGTACTTTTGTCGGTACAAAAGTACATAAAAAAAGTCTCCAACACATATATTCAGACCCAACTTAGACCGACATTCCTACTTTTGTCTTAATACAAAAGTGTTAAGTAATTACTGAAAGCTTCTACTATTGACTTTTAGCCTGTCAATGAATTACCATTAATCCCACATTCGCTAAGTATAATTCTTTTATTGAAGGTAGATAATGATACAACAATTGGTTGCTTTACGTAAAGAGATTCATCGATTTCCTGAACTAAGTGGTAAGGAACATGAAACCGCTCAGCGAATCGTAAATTTTTTAACCCCATTTGAACCTGATCAGATTATTACCGAATTAGGTACAACCGGTGTTGCTGCTGTTTATGATTTTGGGGAAGTTGAAACCACTATTATGATCCGCTGTGAGTTAGATGCTTTGCCCATCCAAGAGATAAACACTTTTGAATATCGATCTGTTTATAACTCCATCTCTCATAAATGCGGTCACGATGGACACATGGTTATCTTAGCGGGCTTAGCAGAATGGCTACAAAATGCTGCGCTACAGAATGTGAGAGTTGTTCTTTTATTTCAACCAGCGGAAGAAACCGGTGAAGGCGCTCCCGGAATACTAGCAGATCTCAAATTCGAAGAAATCATCCCTGATTACATTTATGCACTACATAATTTACCCGGATTTCCTCTTCATCAAATAGTAACTACAGGAGATACCTTTACAGCAACAGTACAGAGTGTTTCAATTGCACTCCATGGAAAAGAATCACATGCCGCAGAACCGGAAAACGGAATTAATCCTGCGCTAGCAATCGCAGAATTGATTAATCAGTTTGATGAAATTGTAGTTAATGATCCTCTCAGTTCTAACTTCACGCTTTTGACCCCTATTTATTCAACTATGGGTACTAAGGATTATGGTGTTTCTCCAGCAGATGGAGAGCTTCATCTTACCGTTCGAACTTGGTCTCCTGAAGAAATGGAAGCACTCATGGAAACAATTACTTCTATTGTATCTAAAGTAGTGCCGAAACATCAACTAGAGTCTGAATTGCTATGGTTTGATTATTTTTCAGCCACAAAAAATGATCCATTTTGCAGCTCTGTCATTGAAGAGTCAGCAAACAATAATAACCTGAAAGTTCAACCTCAGAAACATCCCTTTAAGTTTGGAGAAGACTTTGGCGTTTTCACCCAACGTTATCCGGGAGCTATGTTTGGGCTGGGTTCCGGAGTAGATACTCCTGCACTACATAACCCTGATTATGATTTTCCGGATGAGATTATTGAAACGGGTATAGCAATGTTTAAGGAGATCATCACTACTACACTTAAAAACAGAAAAGAGTAAACCTAAATATCGTATGTGATCGATACCGGCGCGTGATCTGAAATATTCCATTTCATTTCAATTTCCGCATTTATAGCTTTTTTAGCTAAGCCTTCCGTCGCAAAATGGTAATCTATTCTCCATCCTTTGTTGCGCTGTTTAGAAGCTGCTCGGTAGCTCCACCAGCTATACAGATCGGGCTCGTCTCTGTGTAAGTTTCTATACACATCTTGATAGCCCAGCGCTAGAAAATCACTTATCCATTTTCGCTCTTCAGGTAAGAATCCTGATGTATTATTTTGTTTTTCAGGATTGTGAATATCGATTGCTTCGTGACAGATATTGAAATCACCACAAAAAACAATTTCTTTATTTTCATCGAGGTATTTTTTCCCAAAAGCATAAAAATCATCTAGAAATTTATATTTCATATCTTGTCGAATGTCTCCTGTTGTACCACTCGGTGCATACACTGAGCAAACATAGAACTTTTCAAACTCAACGATCAAAACTCGTCCTTCAGAATCTATCCATTCGGTTCCCATTCCCTCAAAAACAGCCTGAGGCTCTTGCTTAGAAAATATAGCCACACCGGAGTACCCTTTCTTTTCAGCTATATGGATATGCTTATGATAATTTAAAGCTACAACTTCATCTGGTATTTGAGAATCATCAGCTCTTAATTCCTGAATACAGATAACATCGGGATTGGATTCTTCTACCCAATCCAGAAATCCTTTTCTATGCGCTGCTCTAATTCCATTTACATTGTACGAACTGATCTTTATCAATTACTTTCCTTTTATGATTCCAAAATTCCTCTTACCAACCTTGAGCGTTAGCTCATCTCCGCTTTTCAACGTAACGGTATGATTAATGTCTTTTATCTTCTCATCATCAATGCTAACGCCACCTTGCTTGATCATGCGTTTAGTTTCTCCATTGCTAGGAGAGAATCCGGTTTCATTAATGATATCTAAAAGACGGATCTCTTCGTTCGCATTATACTCAAAAGTTGGCGCGTCGTCCGGTACTTGCTTATTGATTACCGTTTGTTCGAAATGCTCTTTAGCTCCTTTCGCGCTTTCTTCACCATGGTACATTCTTACAATAGCGAAAGCCAGATCATGTTTTGCGTTACGAGGATCCTTTTCAGCTTTCTCTTTTATAGCGGGTAGATCGTCTGTGGCAATATCTGTAACCAACTCGAAATAGGTATAGATCAATTCATCAGGAACCGACAACGTTTTGCCATACATATCGTTAGGCGCTTCGTCAATCCCGATATAGTTATCGTAGGATTTGGACATTTTAGCTGATCCATCTGTCCCAACAAGCAGCGGCATCATCAAACAAACTTGAGGATCTTGTCCATCATCTTTTTGTAGCTGACGGCCAACTAATAAATTGAATTTTTGATCTGTTCCCCCTAACTCTATGTCAGATTTTAAATAAACAGAATCCTGACCTTGCGCTAGCGGATAGAGAAATTCATGTAGAGAGATTGCCTCATTGTTCTCGAATCTTTTTGAGAAATCATCTCTTTCGATCATTCGGGCAACGGTAAGTTTGGACGATAGTTTAACAACATCCATAAAATCCATTGTACCCAACCAATCATTGTTGTTGGTTAGCGTAAGCTTGTCTTCATCTAGAATCTTTTTGGCTTGATCGATATAAGTCTGAGCATTTTCCTTTACCTCTTCCAAAGTTAAAGGCGGACGAGTTTTGTTCTGTCCGGTAGGGTCTCCGATCATTGCGGTAAACCCACCAATGATCAAAATAACTTCGTGACCTAGATCCTGAAATTGTCTCATTTTTCTTAGAATCACAGAATGACCCAAATGAAGGTCTGGTCTTGTAGGGTCTACTCCCAGTTTAACCTTAAGCGGCTTATTCTCTTTCTTAGATTTCTTAAGTTTTTCGATGAGCTCTTGCTCAGGAACAATTTCAATTGCTCCTCTCTTAATGATCGCTAATTGATCTTCAACACTTGGAAATGACATCGTTAATTATCTTTTAAAATAGGCAGGTCGGCTGCCGGGTTGTATTTGTTTATATTTTCTTGAATGGTTTCTGTAAAACCTTCCGCACCAGGATAGATAAATGCTATTGTTTCGTAAGTAGCCGGGCCAACTTGTATTACGTACTTATATAAAATGGATTCACCTCTGGTTTCTTCCGCAGGGTAATTGAATCCTGAAAGCAACAAAAGAACTGCGCTTACAATCATACTGGCTTTAAGTGCTCCAAACAATGCTCCAAAAACTCTATTTACAGCACCAAGCTTTACAGCTTCCAAAAACTTTTTGGTTAAATATGCTAGAAGTCCAACTGTGATAAGCGTACCAAGAAACAGGATCAATCCGGAGGCAAAAGGTATGTATTCAGGTTTGTCTTCAAAAAAAGGTGCAATAATACTACCAAACGCATCCATATAGTTGAACGTAAGAAAAACAGCTAATGTAATTCCTACGATGTTTAGAACCTCTTTTACTAAACCATTAACCGCTCCTTTATATCCAAAATATAAAATCGGGAGAGCGATTATTATGTCTAGCGTATACATTAGTTGCTAAGCTCTTCTTTAACAATACGGCTAACTAAGCCACCATCCGCTTTACCCTTTAATGCCCCCATAATAGGTCCCATTACTTTACCCATATCTTGTGGACCAGATGCTCCGAGGTCACTGATTTTTTTAGTGACAAATTCTCGAACTTCATCTTCGGACATCATTTTGGGTAGATATTCCTCGATGATAGCTAGTTCCACTTTCTCTTTATCAGCAAGATCTTGTCTATTTCCCTCTTCAAACTGAGTGATAGATTCTTTTCTTTGCTTCGCCGCCTTCATTAGAACAGCAATAGATTGTTCCTCAGATAATGTAGCTTCTCCATCTTTGCGTTGAGCAATTTCTTTTTCTTGAAGCTTTGCCTTTAAAGACCTTAGCACTTGTAAGCGGTCTTTATCTTTGGCTTTCATAGCCGTTTTCAGGTCGTCTAATATTTGTTCTTTTAAAGCCATGTCGAAAAGTTTTCTTAGAAATTAAGCAAAAAAAAAGGTTACACAATTCGAATTGCGCAACCTTTTAAATCTTTTTTAAACGTAATTACGCCTTATTGCTTTGGATAAAGTCTTTTACGTTATCCTGATCTACCATTGTTTCACGATACGAATATTTTCCATTCGCATTCTTAGTAGAAATGATAACCTTTGCCATACGACGAGCTGCTGCTTTTGCTGCTAACGCGTCAGAACCGAATACTTGTTTCTTAGCCATGTCTCAGATTATTTAATTTCTTTATGAGTTGTATGCTTGCGCAGTACAGGATTATATTTTTTTAGCTCCATGCGTTCTGTCTGTGTACGACGGTTTTTTGTGGTTACATATCTAGATGAACCTGGTTTTTCAGTACACTCTAAAATCACTTGAACTCTGTTGCCTTTTGCCATAGTCTTATACCTCTTTTAACAGGGTTCCTTTACGACGAGCATCTTTCAAAACATCAGTAATACCTTTTTTATTGATAGTACGTAAAGTCTTAGCAGAAACTTTAAGTGTTACCCACTTATCTTCTTCTGGAATGTAGAAGCGTCTTTTTTGTAAATTTAAATGAAAGCGATGCTTAGTCTTATTATTAGACTTAGAGGAACGGAAACCGTTCATCGCTTTTTTTCCGGTAATATCGTCTCTTCGCGACATCTTATATAAATTGGTTTTTCATTGAGAAATAGACGCCAAAGATAGAAGTATTCTCCCCAAACATCAATGAAAAGAACAGTATTTTTCTCAAAAAAGTGAATTATTCACAATTTTCTTTAATTATCCACATTAGAACGGGCTTTAAATCTATCTAAATTTCCCCCTAGAATTTTAATCTCTATTTTTTTTGATATAACCCCTCACTTTTTTTGATTTTGCCCGTGTAAGCACTATTTTCGGCTATCAAATTACACATCTAATCAAGCTATCACCCCTAATTTATGGCGAAAAATAAATCTACCGACTACAAGGCTTCGAATATTCAGGTTTTGGAGGGTCTTGAAGCGGTACGAAAAAGACCCGCAATGTATATTGGCGATACGGGTCAACGAGGTTTACATCATCTTATTAACGAGGTTGTTGACAATTCTATTGATGAGGCTCTTGCCGGACACTGTGATCATATAGTAGTACAAATTAATAAAGACGGCTCTTTGACTGTAGAAGATAACGGTCGAGGAATTCCGGTAGATATACATGAGAAACTTGGGATTCCAGCGGTTGAAGTTGTGTTAACAAAGCTTCACGCCGGTGGTAAATTCGATAAAGACACTTATAAGGTCTCTGGTGGATTACACGGTGTGGGCGTGAGTTGTGTGAATGCTCTCGCTACTGTTTTTAAAGCTGAGATTCATCGTGATGGAAAGATCTATAAGATGGAATTCGAAAAAGGAATTACCACCAAACAACTTACATCTGAAGGTAAGACAGATAAGACAGGTACTATTATAAATTTCGTGCCCGACCCTTCTATTTTTACACAGACCGTCGAATTCAAATTCAACATTATCGCTGATCGTATGCGCGAGTTGGCATTTTTGAATCCGGAAGTTACCATCGAACTAATCGATGAGCGAGAAGAAAATGAGGAATTAGGAAAAGAAGTATATCACTTTGAGGGCGGCGTTAGCGATTTCGTAGAATATTTGGATGAGAATCGTGATACGCACATGGCTAAACCTATTTATATTCAAGGTGAAGTTGAAGGTGTACCGGTTGAGCTTGCAATGCAATACAACAGCTCATATGCCGAGAATGTCCACTCTTATGTGAACAATATTAATACGCGCGAAGGTGGTTCACATGTTTCCGGTTTTAGACGAGCATTAACGAGATCGCTTAAAAGTTATGCTGAAAAGAATAAGATCATAAAGTCTAACAGTAAGATCTCTATTTCCGGTGAAGATTTCCGTGAAGGTATTACCGCTGTGTTGAGTGTGAAAGTAGCTGAACCTCAGTTTGAAGGACAAACTAAGACCAAACTTGGTAACTCAGAAGTTCAAAGTGCTGTTGAAGTTACTGTTTACGATCAGCTTAATGAGTATTTGGAGCAAAACCCAAAGACTGCTAAAAAGATCATTGAAAAAGTTGTTTTAGCTGCTGAAGCTAGAGAAGCCGCGAGAAAAGCTCGACAGCTTGTACAGCGAAAAAGTGTTATGAGTGGTGGAGGGCTTCCCGGAAAGCTAGCTGATTGCTCCATTAAAGATCCTGAACATTGTGAAGTTTACCTGGTGGAGGGTGACTCTGCCGGCGGGTCTGCTAAAATGGGTCGTAATAGAAGTTTTCAGGCAATACTTCCTCTTCGTGGAAAAATACTGAATGTTGAGAAAGCAAAGATCAACAAGATCCTTGAGAACAAAGAAATTCAAGCTATGATTACCGCTTTAGGTACCGGTGTTGGACATGGCGATGAGGCTTTTGAAGTTGAAAAACTTCGTTATCACAAGATAATAATAATGACTGATGCGGATGTGGATGGCTCTCATATTCGAACCTTACTACTAACATTTTTCTATAGATACATGCGTCCACTTATAGATAATGGACATATGTATATAGCTACTCCACCATTATATAGAATTACGGTTGGTAAGAATATTGAATATGCCTGGGATGACGCTACTAGGGACAGAATTGTGAAGGAGCTGAAAAAAGGTCGTCGCAAATTTGATGTTTCCAGATACAAGGGATTAGGTGAGATGAACCCAAGTCAATTATGGGAAACAACCATGGATCCGGAAACAAGAACCCTTCAGCTAGTTACCGTTGAAAGTGCTGCATCTGCAGATAGAATGTTTTCAACTCTCATGGGTGATGACGTTGCTCCGAGACGAGAATTTATTGAGCGCAATGCTAAGTACGCAAAAATCGATATTTAAGCCGAGACAAAACTAAAAGGATTTATATTTAAGATATGGCTAGAGAAAAAATTATACCTATTACTATAGAAGACGAAATGGAGTCATCGTACATCGATTATTCGATGTCCGTGATTGTATCTCGTGCACTCCCTGATGTTCGTGACGGTTTAAAACCTGTACACAGAAGAGCGCTCTTTGGAATGAGCGATCTTGGAATGCTACATAACAGAGGGTACAAGAAAAGTGCCCGTATTGTTGGTGAGGTTCTCGGTAAGTATCACCCTCATGGTGATACCGCTGTTTATGATACCATTGTAAGAATGGTTCAAGACTTCTCCCTTAGATACCCGCTGGTTGATGGCCAAGGGAACTTCGGCTCTGTTGATGGTGACTCTGCTGCTGCAATGCGTTATACAGAAGTTCGAATGGATCGAATTGCCGAAGAACTTCTAACTGATCTTAATAAAGACACAGTAGATTTTCAGTATAACTTTGATGATACGCTAGAAGAGCCAACCGTAATGCCGGCAGCGCTGCCTAATTTACTTATAAATGGTTCGTCAGGTATTGCAGTTGGAATGGCTACTAACATGGCCCCACATAACTTGACCGAAGTTATAGATGGTATTTCTGCCTATATCGACAATCAAGAAATTGAGACTAAAGAACTGATGGAGCACATTACCGCTCCTGATTTTCCTACAGCTGGTATCATTTATGGATATGAAGGCGTTAAGGAAGCTTATGAAACAGGTAGAGGTAAAATTACCCTTAGAGCCAGAGCTAATACTGAAGAACTAAGAGGTGGAAGAGAGCAAATTGTTATAACTGAGATTCCTTATCAGGTTAACAAGAGTACCTTAATTCAAAAGATCGCTGAGCTTGTTAATAACGAAAAGATCACGGAGATCTCTGAGGTTCGCGACGAATCTGATCGTGAAGGTATGCGAGTTGTTATCATTCTTAAAAGATCTGCCAATGCAGGGGTAGTACTTAATCAGTTATATAAGTACACACAGATGCAAACTACTTTTGGAGTGATAAACTTAGCTCTTGTTAAAGGGCGACCAAAAGTAATGGGACTTAAAGAATTAATACATCACTATGTAGAACACAGAGTAGATGTTGTAATTCGCAGAACTATTTATGACTTAGATCAAGCTGAAGCTAGAGCACATATTTTAGAAGGTCTTAAAATTGCTCTAGATAATCTTGATGAAGTAATTAAAACCATTAGAGCTTCTAAGAATCCTCAAGAAGCTAATGTTGAACTTCGTAAGAAATTTGCTCTTACTGATATACAAGCGAAAGCAATTCTTGAGATGCGTCTTCAAAAGCTTACCGGCCTGGAGCGTGATAAGATCGATACAGAGTATCGCGAGATAGTAGAAAAGATTGAAAGCTTCCGAAAAATTCTTTCTAACCGTGACATTCAATTTGACATCATCAAGGAAGAGTTACTTGATATTAAAGAACGTTATGGTGATGAGCGACGAACTCAGGTTGTTTATTCTGCAGACGATTTCAATATCGAAGATATGATCGCCGATGAAGATGTTGTCGTCACTATCTCTAATAAAGGCTTTATCAAAAGAATGCCTGTTAGTGGATATAGAAGACAGCGTCGTGGCGGAAAAGGAATGAAAGGAACTACGACTCGTGATGAGGAATGGGTAGAACATTTATTTGTAGCTACTAATCATAATTACATTTTATTCTTTACTGAAAAAGGACAATGTTATTGGCTAAAAGTCTATGAAATACCGGAAGGAGGAAGATTAGCCAGAGGACGTGCAATTGTGAATCTTATCGAAATCGATAAAGACGATCATATTAAAGCATTTGTTCCTGTAAAAACTCTAGACGATGAAGACTATGTCAAGAAGCATTCTATAGTTATGGCAACTAAAGAGGGACAGATCAAGAAAACTTCTCTTGAAGCTTATAGTCGCCCAAGAAGAGATGGAATTATTGCCATCAATATTAAAGACAATGATTCTTTACTTGGTGCCGAACTAACAGACGGAGAAAGCAACATTATTCTAGCCAACAAAAATGGTAGAGCAATTCGCTTCCATGAATCTGAAGCTAGAGAAATGGGAAGAAATACATCCGGTGTTCGAGGAATGAATCTAGGCAAGGATGACGAGGTAGTTGACATGGTTGTTATTAAAAATACTCATGAAGCTACCGTTCTTGCCATCTCCGAAAATGGCTTTGGAAAACGATCATTAGTTGATGACTATCGCGAGCAATCTAGAGGCGGTAAAGGCGTGATAACATTAAAGGTTACAGCCAAAACCGGAAAGCTAATTGCTCTTAAAGAAGTAACTGATGAAGACGATCTAATGATCATCACTGAAAGAGGAAAAGTTATAAGAATGGGATGTTCCGGAATCAGAACTATGGGTCGAAATACTCAGGGTGTCAGAATAATGAGACTTGATGATGAAGGTAATATCGCAGCCGTAACTAGAGTTGCTAATGAAGAGGAAGAAGAAGTATAAATCCCCTCTTCTTTTAAATTATTAATAGAACTAAAAAGGCTTCATATATATGAAGCCTTTTTTTATTTCAATATCCAAATTACTGAGACAGCATTTCTTTCAGGAGCACTTTTCTTTTCTCTGTCAATTCTTTTGGTGAGATAATTTCAATCGATTTACCGAATTGCAGCAGCCACTCATTGATAAAATCTAAATTGTCTCCAAAAAACGACACTTTAATTTTTTTGGATTTTTGTACGTTTTCCTTAAAAACTTTAGTCGGTAAATTCGCTTTAAATCGCTTATACACGCCTTCATCGACTAACACCTCCACTTTTAGAGAGTGCTCGTTATTTCTAAAAATAAGCCCCTCTACGGAGCTATTCTTTTTCTCTTCAAAGTTTTCTTCCAAAATTTCTATCTCAGCAACATTTTCTAAAATAAAATTTCTGTAATCTCCCCTGAGGTGGGAAAAGCCGATCATGTTCCAATGATCCTGATAAAATACCAATAAATAGGGGTCGATTTTTCTTGTTTTTTTATCCCCTGATTTTGCCTCATATAAAAATTGAATTCTTTTCTTTTGAGAAATAGCGCTACTAATTTTATACCAGCTCCCACCTTTCTTTTTCTCTGAGCCAAACCTCAAATAAGGGTCAACTATCGTTTTCTTTTGAAGAGAACTCATGAACTCTTTGAGCTCATTAGGTAAAACATTCTTGATCTTTACCTCCACCCCCTTCGCGTCTTCAACTAGCTGGGCGTCTACTTGTGACTTTACGAAATTAAGCCCAACTATAATTGTAGCCAGCTCATGAGAAGAAAACATTAGTGGAGGAATCTTAAATCCAGGCATAACACCATATCCCGAGTATTTGTCCCAAGTAATAGGTACGTTTATCTTTTGCAACGCATTAAAATCCCTGAATATAGTTCGCTTACTTACACCAAAATACTCCGCAAACTCTTGAGCTGTTTTCTCGCTCTTACTTTGCTGAAGCATCAGCATCAATTTGAGCCTTCTTTCGGAACTATTCACTTGCCCTCCGGCTTATTTCTACAACCCCTTTTCCGTCGTAGAATGGACCCATAAAAGACGGATCTAGTTTTACCAAGCTCATTTCAACTTTGTCTTTAATTCCTACCCACTCACTAACAGCCTCTTCAGATCCCTTTAAAAAAACAATTTTTTTCCAGGGCTTTTCCTCACTTAATCCAAATAACTGATCTAGCTTAAACGCGTGCTTTGTTATTATCACAGATTGCTCAGGAATATCTACCAGCCTAATGTCTGATGCCAACCCTCGTGCTCTTTTAGCTAGACCCAACTTATTTATTATATCGTTGACAGCAAACACTTTTTTTACAACTATATCATTTACAACAAATGTTTTTTCTGGAAAGCATAAAGCTAATGGAATACTCGGAAGCCCCCCGCCTGCGCCAGTATCAATAACGTGATTAGCCTCTACAAATCCGTCAGACAAAGAAACATACAAGCTATGTTTTATATGAAGTAAAATAGTTTCACGTGAAACATCTCGACTCACGAGATTTATTTTCTTATTCCACCACAACAAAATACTCGCATACTCTTCAAGCTTACCCCTGTTTCTCTCGTACAACCCCTCAAATCTTCGGAACTCATCTTTGGATATTTGTCGAGACTCATGTTCCACGTGAAACTACCCCTTGAGGTAAACCATTAATACGGAAACATCACTTGCCGAAACCCCACTTATTCTACTTGCTTGGCCAATGGTCTCAGGTTTTATCTTTGACATTTTCTGAAGTCCCTCAGAAGAAAGACTTTTTATTTTAGAGTAATCTAGCCCCTCTGGTATCCGGGAGTTTTCTTTCTGAGCCAGCTCTTCCACCATCTCAAACTCTTTTTGTATATAGCCTGAATACTTAATCTGGATTTCTGACTGCTCAATAACATAATTATCGTTTGTTATCGCCAAGACTTCTTCTCTCAATCCCGGGTCAGCGTCTATCATATCATGTAAAGAAACCTGAGGCCTCGCTAATACGGTATCAGCTTTCACTGGCTGAGAAAGCCCTGAAGTACCTAACCTTTCAAGCATGGGGTTTAAAATCTCTGGACGAACTGTTTGCTTAGAGAGTAAATCTCTTAACTCGGAGACCGCCTTCTTTTTAACAAGAACCTTTTCCAATCTTACTTTACTAGCTAAACCAATTTTATGGCCGATTTCTGTCAGTCTTAAATCTGCATTATCTTGACGCAACAAGATCCGATGTTCCGCTCTTGAGGTAAACATTCTGTAAGGTTCTTCTGTCCCCTTATTAATTAGATCGTCAATCAAAACCCCAATATAAGCCTCAGATCTTTTCAGAATTAAAGGCTCTTTGCTTTGCACTTTAAGAGCTGCATTAATACCAGCCATCAAACCCTGGCAAGCCGCCTCTTCATATCCCGTGGTTCCGTTTATCTGTCCTGCAAAATATAAACCACTTACTCGTTTAGTCTCGAGAGTTCGTTTTATTTGATGAGGAGGAAAGTAATCGTATTCAATAGCATAACCCGGTCGTAGCATTACAACATCTTTAAATCCGGGAATGGTCCTTAACGCCTCAAGCTGAACATCCTCTGGTAGTGAAGTAGAAAACCCATTGAGATACATCTCATATGTGCTCCAGCCCTCAGGCTCAAGAAATAGTTGATGTCTGTCTCTATCAGCAAAACGGTTGATTTTATCTTCGATACTTGGACAATACCTAGGTCCGGTAGATTTAATCCTGCCATTAAACATAGGGCTCCGCTCGAAACCCGTTTTCAGAACCTCATGTACAGCATTATTTGTGTAGCCGATCCAACAGGTTAATTGGTCTTCCTTCTTAGGGAGAGTCTCTGTTAAAAATGAAAATGGTGTTGGCTTATCATCTCCTTCCTGCACTTCAAGTTTTGTATAATCGATCGATCGACCATCCACCCTTGGCGGTGTTCCTGTTTTTAATCTACCTACGGAAAAACCCTTGTTTTCTAACGCTGCAGAAATACCTACAGAAGCCCTCTCTCCAGAGCGTCCTCCGCCATAGTTGCTATCGCCAATATGGATCAGGCCATTAAGAAAGGTTCCACTTGTAAGAACAACACTTTTCGAATAGAATCTCTGACCGGTTTGAGTAACAACCCCTTCAACTTCATCACTATCAGAAAAAATTAGGTCGACAACATTATCTTGACGAAAGAATAGGTTTTCCTTCTGCTCTAGCCTCTCCCGCATTTTTTGAGCGTAAAGCATACGATCGCTTTGACAACGCGGGCTCCACATAGCCGGACCTTTACTCATGTTGAGCATTTTAAATTGCACGCCCGACTCGTCGCTAACAATACCCGACAGCCCACCAAGCGCATCAATTTCCCGAACTAATTGCCCCTTTGCAATTCCGCCCATAGCGGGATTGCAAGACATCTTTGCGATAGCTTCGAGATTCATCGTAATTAGTAATGTTTTAGCACCTAGCTCTGCAGCGGCTCCAGCAGCTTCGCTACCAGCATGGCCGGCGCCAACAACAATCACATCGTAAGAAGGGTATATAGAAGACATGGGTTTAATTGCCTATTCTCTTTGACTTGAAATATACAAACAAAAAACCCCTCACATAAATTTTATGTGAGGGGTTTTGCGATCCGGAAGGGACTCGAACCCTCGACCTCCTGCGTGACAGGCAGGCGTTCTAACCAACTGAACTACCGGACCTCTTTGAGAGCCCTAAATATACGGCTGATTTTAAAAACAAGTCAACCATTTATTGAAATCTTTTTAACTTTATTTTTTAAGATCAGATTTGATGGCTGAAACCAACTCTTCGCTTTGAGGCTTAACATTACTGCGGAATCTCCTTAATAACTTACCCTCTTTAGAGACAAGAAATTTCTCGAAATTCCATTTGATATCTCCTTTAAAGTCTGGGTTTTCGAGCGAGGTTAGGTATGTAAATAATTCTGCTTGATCGTCACCCTTTACAGAAACTTTAGAAAACATCGGAAATTCTACTCCATATTCTAAGGTGCAAAATTGTTTGATCTCTTCATCAGTTCCCGGCTCTTGTCCTTTAAAATTGTTCGCAGGAAAGCCAAGTATTACAAAGTCTTCGTCCTTGTATGACTCATATAATGCTTGTAATCCTTCGTACTGAGGAGTATATCCACATTTAGATGCCACATTAACAATTAAAACCGTCTTTCCTTTATAACTTTCTAAAGAGACTACTTTTCCGTCTATATTTTCCGCCTTAAACTCATAAATTGAATTGGGCATGTTACCTGTTACTCCAAAAACCATTAGCAATAAAAATAATAATGTTGTTTTCATGAAATATTACCTTTGTTTATCCTTTATCTTTTAAAGGTAGATTTAATTAAGTTCATTCCCATGATAGCAAAATTTGTCCTATTTACTTTATTATTATTTCCTGCATCACTAACAGCTCAGATGTTTTCGGTTGGTGCTTCATCCGAAGTGCAACAAAAAGCTACTTCTAATTACTTTAGACTTGGTTTTGGCCCTGTTGACTTTTCTTACTCTCATGAGCCCGGAAGCGTTCTTCCACAAAATAGATTAGATTTTAATTCTCCGGCGGTAATTATATCATTTGAAAGCCCTGGGTTAACAGCGTCTATGAGCTTCGTTAATAAACTAACCGGAGCAGATGATGAGCGATTTCTACATCTCAATTTACAATATACAAACCGATTTGCATTTGTTCGATCATCATACTTTCAATTAGGCATACCTTTACGTTTACAAACAAGCCTTTTAAGTGTTCAAAAAGAGCAACTCAATAATGATTTTGGACAAACCGTATTAGGAGTAGGGGCTGGAGCATTCACAAGCTTTAGCATTCCCGAAAAAGTGGTTCTTTCTCTTGAAGGAATTCCTTCTTATGGTTTTAGTAGCTCAAGCGGAGGTCTTTTCGGAGGATCAAATAAAGCCCTAACTGCAAAGGCTCGCTTAGACTTTCTCAATTTATTATTTGGTAGAACTATTAGTTTAGGCTATGACTATAAAATTTCAGTGTACGACTTAGATAACAATGAGTACGATTACGACATGAATTATCACCTACTAACAATAGGATTGTCTTTGTGAAACCGGATAAACTCCTTTTAGAGCTTGAGCAACTCCTTGAGCAATGCAACTACACATTACGTAAAGAACGAGGCTCCTTTCGTGGCAACGATTGTATTGTACAAGGAGACCGTTTAGTTATCGTAAATAAAAACAAACCATTAGAATCACAGATTGGAACTATCGCCCGTATTCTAGGTGGAGAAGACCTTCGTTCATTATATATAAAACCTGCTGTAAAAAAAGAGCTTAGTATTTTATGGGATCGTCTTTCCGTTTCTCCACATAGCGCCGGTGATGAATTGGACTTTGAAGAATGAAACTTACTTTTCTTGGAACAGGAACATCAATGGGAGTGCCGGTAGCCGGAGGGTTTGGAGCAGAAAACATCTCTAATGACCCAAGGAATATTCGAACCCGTTGTTCCGCATGGATACAAACAGAGAAGTCTTCACTAATCATTGATGCCGGTCCTGAATTTAGAATTCAAAGTATTCGTGCCAAAATTAAGCGAATTGATAACGTTCTTATTACCCATGAACACATGGATCATGTAAGTGGACTTGATGATCTGCGAGCTTATAATTTTGTTCAGGAAAACTCCATCCCCGTTTATACATCCAAACAATGTATGCACTCTATAGAAAAAAGATTCGACTACATGTTTGGTGCAAATAAATATCAAGGAGCTACCTCTTTAGATCTTAACGAAATATCAGAGAAGATTACTCTTAATGACCTTGAGGTTACGCCATTACCTTGTACGCATGGCAAGCTCGACATACTTGGCTTCCGTATAAATGACCTCTGTTATTTAACGGACATAAAGGAAATTCCCGAAAGGACTAAAGCCTTAATAAAAGGGGCTAAAGTAATCGTTCTTAGCGCCTTAAGATGGGAGCCCAAACATCCAACACATCTAACTATTCCCGAATCGGTAGAGTTAATTAATGAACTAGGTATACCTAAAGCCTACCTAATTCACATGAATAGTTATGTTGAGCACGAAAACACAAACAAAAAACTTCCTGATCACATTAAGCTGGCATACGATCAACAGGTGATAGAAATTCTCTAAAGAAATTTTTCCAGATCACCGCTTCCTTTTAGTTGCTCTACAATTTCTTTAACACCTTGTGCTTGATTTAAATCACAAACTAAAATTGCATCGTCGGTCTCTACCACGGCAACACTTTCCATCCCAACCAACGATATCATTTTTCCTGAGTTTGAAACTACTAAGTTATTCTGTGACCCAGCAAATGTTACATTGATAGCTTGGATAGCATTTTCATCTTTATTCTTTTCCGCAAGGTCGTAAACTGCAGTCCAGCTACCCACATCATTCCAACCAAACTCCCCGGGAACAACGTATACGTTCTTTGCTCCTTCCATTATTCCATAGTCAATCGAAACAGACTCACAATCAAAATAGAATTCGTTAATTGCTGCATTGTGCAGGTCTGTATATAGATCGTCAGAAGTATCTTTAAGCAAAGCTCTCATTTCAGGTAGCTGATTTTCTAATTCGTTTAAGATCGCATCAGCACGCCAAATAAACATTCCGCTATTCCAGTAATAATCTCCTGATGCCAAAAAGCTTTCCGCAACATCAACCGTTGGCTTTTCTTTAAAGCCCTTTACTTTCTCTACCGCATTATTTTTTATCTCTTCTTGCTGAGAACTATCAGCGTGGATATAACCGAAGCCGGTTTCGGGTCTGTCGGGTTTAATTCCAATGGTTACGAGATCGTTGCCTGATTCGGCTTTAGCTATTGCTGATGAAAGAATGTTTCTAAATTCTACCGGATCTGTAATATGATGATCGGCAGGAAGAACAACCATTACTGCATCAGGGTCTTGCTTTATCAAAAGTTGAGCTGCAATGGCCACACATGGAGCTGTATTTTTAGCTACAGGTTCTCCAACTATATTGGTATCCGGAACCTTGGGAAGCTGCTCCTTCACTATATCCACATAATCATCATTCGTAACGACCAAAATTCGTTCTTGGGGAATAATTTCCTTTACGCGATTCGCAGTATTCTGAATCATGGTACCATCTCCAAATAAATTCAAAAACTGCTTTGGATATTTTTTTGTGCTCTTAGGCCAGAATCTTGTACCTGATCCACCCGCCATTATAACTGCGTAAACCATAAAATTGATAATAGATTAATCTTGTTCTGAGAAGGTAGGATTTTTTAACCTTTCTTATCAATCAACTTTGCGGAGTGTAAATTTGAAAACAGTTCCCTCATTTATCTTGCTGTCAAAATAGAGTTTCTCTCCATGCGCTTCAATTATGTGCTTAACAATGGCAAGCCCCAATCCTGTACCGCCTCTTTCTCGTGACCTCGATTTATCGACTCTAAAAAAGCGTTCAGTAACCCTTGGAAGATCCGTTTCATCAATCCCAATACCTGTGTCTCTCACTTTGAGTAAGATTCTGCTTTTATCCTTTTTGTAAAGCTCGACATCCAGAATAACCGATCCATTCTTGATATTATATTTAACTCCATTCTCAATAAGATTTATGAGAACCTGTTTGATCTGGTTTTTATCTGCCTTTACTCTAAGGTTTCTATCAAAGTCTTTTAACTTGATCTCAACCCCATCTCTTTCCGCTTTATGTTGCAAACTCTCCATCACATCATGGACTACTTCGTACAAATAAAAAGGTTCTATTTCGGACTTCAACTCACCTGTTTCAAGCTTAGAGATCTCCATCAAGTCTTTAGTTAGATAAATGAGCCTGTTTACATTTCTCATTGTCTTTTTAAGGAACTCTCTATTTACTTCTTCATCCTCCAAAGCCCCGTTTAGTAGTGTTTCTACAAAACCCTGAATAGCAAAGATGGGTGTTTTTAGCTCATGAGAAATATCCCCAATAAACTCCTTGCGGTAATTCTCGATTCTATTTAGGCGTTGAATTTCGTGCTCTACCGTTCTGCTTGACTTAACCAAATGTTTCACGAGGTAATCGATCTCGTCGTTATATTTCGTGGTTATGTCTTCATACTCTTCAAACCTTTTCTTAGATATATTTCTAGAAATTCTTTCAAGCACCTCAAGACGTTTGTACTCTAAAGAATTAGCAGTCAAATAGGTAATCACGAACACGCCCATTGTAATACAGACTGAAATAATCACGACGTTTAATAACGTAAACGGTGAAAAAATAACAAACGCCAGAAGAGAAATTAATCCTGAGGCCGCAGAAGAATAGAGCGCTATTCGTAGCCCCAACTTAAAAATTAGGATTCCCTTTTTTCTCCCTTTCATTCCTTAAATCTATATCCTACGCCTTTTACCGTTTCTATATAATGATCGCCAAGTTTCTCTCTTATTTTTCTTACGTGAACATCAACTGTTCTATCCACAACGTAGATGTTATCTCCCCAAACTCTATTAAGCAACGTTTGTCGGTCTAATACCTTTCCTTTTCTTCCTGCCAAAAAGAATAACAACTCAAACTCCTTTCGAGGAAGGTGGTACTCTTCCTCATCGCGAGAAACTATGTATCGGTCTTTATCGATGATTAAATCGTGGACTTCCAACTTATTCACCGAATTTTCCTTTTCGTCGAATCGGCGAAGAACAGCCTTAATTCTAGAAATAAGCTTAGTGGTACTAATCGGCTTTGTGATATAGTCATCACCACCCTTGTTAAGGCCCTCAACCTCTGTCTTTTCATCGCTTCGAGCTGTTAGAAAAATAATAGGGATCTTTTTTAGCTGATCGTCCTTTCTCATTTCTTCTACAGCTTGCATCCCATCCATTTTAGGCATCATAATGTCTAGCAAAACTAGATCCGGGTTTTTCTCCTTTGCAACGGCAATTCCTTCTTCTCCGTTTTCTGCCTTAAGAACATCAAAACCTTCTTTTTTGAGGTTGTATTCAATTAGATCCAGAAGGTCTTTTTCGTCATCTACTACAAGAATGGTTTGTTTTGCCACAAGAATTTAGGTTAGTTAAGTAAAAAACTAAAACAATGGTACTAATGTATCTTGTTAAACTAAAATGAACAAATTGTTAAGGAAGAGAATTACGGTCAAAAAAAGTTCTAATCATGTTTTGCTTTATAACTTCTTTGAAGATAACTCACTTTGATATCTATATCTTTATATATACTTTAATTTAAACAATTTAATGACATCATTTTAAGTGTGATATTCTTTAAAGAAGAAATGCATTTATACTCACTACCTCTCCTCATTAGCTTAATTTTCTGCCTCTCTTGCGCTAAAAAAAAGACGTCTCAAATATCTTCAAGTTCTTTTATCGAAAAAGAATTGACTACAGTTTTTAGATTTAGTGAATCAGACAGTGTCTTTTTTAGACGAATATCAGATTTAAAAATGAATCGCCATGGAAATATCCTTGTAAGAGATTTTTACCAAAAAAGTCTTTTCGTTTTTGATGATAGCGGAAACTTCAGGCAAAAAATCGGCCGAGAAGGAGCCGGACCCGGTGAATTTGGACTTATCGGTGGGTTTATTCTAAATAAGGAGAATAACGAGCTCATTGTTTTAGATCGAGCTTATTTTAAAATTGAAACTTTCGCTTTAAAAGGCGACAAGTATGAACATAAAACATCCTATAAACTTAAAGAGGCGGAAGATTATGGCTACCCATTATCTATAATTGGAACTGAAATCATACTGCAAAAATTTCCAACATTTTATGGGCAGTCATTAGAACATAAAAACGATTTTATTTTCAGCTTAATTACAAAAACCGGAGAAGTAAAAGATGATACGCTTTTTACTTTTAAAGGAAATGACGCTCTTATTAAAGATTCCGGGGAATTGCTTTCGGCAAACAAGCCCCAAGGAATAAAATCGTATTTTACTTCAAATTTTGAAGATGAAATATACGCTGTTCGTTCTGACTCATTAACTGTTCATAAATTTAATACTGAGGGTAAAAAAAGCCTCTTGTTTTCCCATTCATTAACACCTAAACCGATTCCTCTTTCTTTCAAAGATAGCTTGCTTAATACGCTCGATAACCCCCATAAAGCTGAAGCGAGAAAGCAATTTCCCAATTTCTTCCCAATGGTTACCGGTATTGTAGCTGACAATGGTGAAAGGATTTGGCTTGAACTAAATTCTGATTCTCTCAGAAAGGGCTGGTTTGTGTTTTCGAGAAATGGCGAGCCTTTGTTTTTCTTCCAGAAACCGAATAACTCAGCTACTTTACACTCCATTAAAAATAATAAAGTAATGTGGAGTTATTTGAACGAAGAAAATGCTCCAACCTTTGTGATTTCTACTTTTGAATTATAAATCAATAAACTTTATTCACTTATTCAAATAGCTCAACGCCTTTTTAATAGCCGCAGGAACCGTTTTAATATCCTCGTCTTGAAGAGCTTTAACAGCGGCGTCTTCAGCCTGACGTTTTTTAAAACCTAATGATTCTAATGCTGAAGTAACTTCATCTGTAACGCTTCCACTTGCAGCCTCAGTTGAGGAGCTTGTTCGAGTTACTTCCCCAAGCTTATCTTTTAATTCAAGAATAATTCTTTCCGCCGTTTTTTTCCCTATTCCGGGAACTCTTGACAGCGCCGCAGCATCTTTTGTTGTTATAGCCTGAATCAGGTGGTCCGCAGGAAGTCCGGAGACAATAGTAATCCCTGATTTCGGTCCCACCCCTTTTACAGTTATCAATTTTTCAAAAAGCTGCATTTCATCTTTTGAATAAAACCCGAATAATCGCTGGTCACTGTCGGTAATGTGATGATATATCAACAACTTGACTTCAATTCCTTCCTTTAAGTGAACCAGTGTTTGCGAAGAAATCTCAACGCCATATCCTACTCCCTGCACATCAAGGTGTACTTTATTTTCCTCCAGCTCTTCAACAAACCCTTTTAAAAATGTGATCATAAACCCTTCACTCGATCCGGATTATCAGCTACAAAGCTGGACCAATCCGATTTTTTATTATTCTGATGTGTTTTCTTTTTAGTAACCCCGGGCAAGCCCTTACCCTTCATATAATGGCACCAAGCTACAGCAAGTGCATCAGTTGCATCATTCTTCAGTTTTTCATCAGGAAGTTGCACCATCTTATTCAACATAAAAGCGACCTGCTCCTTACTCGCATTACCATTTCCGGTAATAGCTTTTTTTACAACTTTTGGATAATACTCAAATGCAGGCAGATCACAATTCTTAATAGCGAGAATTGCCGCCGCTTGAGCTCTACCTAGCTTTAACATTGCTTGAGGATCAACGCCATAAATTGGAGTTTCAACAGCGCAAGAAGTGGGTTTGTTAGATTTAATGATCTTAGAGATCTGGTCGAAGATATATTTCAGTCGGTCTGAATGATCTTCCATGTGTGCCATTTTCAACACATCACATCGAAGAGCAATTAATTTACCTTTTTCCTCGGTGAGCACAGCGTACCCTGTAAAGCGGGAACCGGGATCAATTCCGAGGATTATTTCAGGCATTGGTGTTTATTGGTGTTTTTACAATAAGCTCATCCTGAACTTGTTTCAGGATCTTTGCAATAACTATAATTCTAATAATAACTTCTTTTCTAATTGAAGTCATTCCGTGGCGAAAGCCGGAATCTAGATTCTTTTTAAATAATCCAGATTCCTGCCTGCGCAGGAATGACCCACGCATCTAATCAACATTTATCAAATTACTCAGTCTTCGTCTTTTGAATATAATTTGGCTAAATCATCCATCATTTCTTCAGAAATACCATTAGTTACAAAACCGCCATCATGGTACAGATTCTGCATGGTAACTTTTCTGGTGAGATCTGAGAACATAGCCACACAATAATCTGCACATTCATCTGCTGTAGGATTTCCCATTGGGGCTAGCTTATCAGCAAACGTGAACATACCATCAAAACCCTTGATTCCAGAACCTGCTGAGGTATTTGTTGGCGCTTGAGAAATAGTATTCACACGAATTCCGCGAGGTGCTAGTCGGCTTCCATAATTTCTGGCGATAGATTCCAGCAGAGCTTTTGCATCATTCATATCAGAATATTTGCTAAAAATTCTTTGCGCTCCAATGTAAGACAACGCAATTACGCTTCCTCCATCATTCAAAATACCAGCTTCGTCAGCATGGTGTAAAACTCGGTGTAGAGAAATAGCCGAAATATCCAGCGATTGCTGAAACCACTTGTAATTAAGGTCTGTGTATTCCTTTTTCTTTCTGATGTTTGGAGACATCCCAATTGCATGAAGAATGAAGTCAACACTCCCTAATTCTTCTTTAACCTTCTCCATCATTTCTTTAACGGCTTCATCATCTGAAACATCACAAGGAATAATAGGTGCATTTATTTCTTCTGAAAGAGCGTTAAGTGCTCCAAGCCTAAGGGCGATAGGTGCATTGGAGAGAACCATTTCTCCACCCTCTCTATCACAAGCAAGAGCAACCCTCCAGGCAATACTGCGATCGTCTAGTGCTCCAAAAATAATTCCCTTTTTTCCTTTTAATAATCCGTTGCCTTCACTCATTCTGGTAAAATTTCTTAGTGTTATTGTGATATGAGAAAATCATGATAATTGGGCTAAAATGATAGTTTATTCAAATAATTAATCTCTGACTGTTCGTTAAAAACCTGTTGAGATTCCAGATCTAATAATTAGTTCTAAATGTATTTAATCTAACCCCAACCATAACAGTAAATAAGTCCTGAAGAGCGTCATCATTCTGATAAGTGCTGGTCTCAATTCTTACAGGATCCTGGGAAAACAAATTGTTACCATTTCTAAAATTACCACGAACATTTGTAAATAAGCTCGTTTTGGTGTTCAGTTCGTAATAAAACCCACCTTGTGCAAATAAACCAACTCCACTTAATTTTGCACTATAATCTGGTATTACAGGATACCTGCCACTATTATAAAAAACATTATCTTGTATTTTGGTTGTCCATGCAAGTAATCCTGAACTCACTCCAAGTGAGAGTTTATCAAATACCTCTTTTTGGTAATGAAGACCTAGTAAGTAGTTTCCTTCAATAAACTCAAAATTTGAAAGCCCTGAATTCACATCTTCTGATGTTACTTGAAAAGAAAATTTTCTTAATGCTACTGCTGAATAGAAGAACAGATTTTTAGAGTTAAATAAATTCTTTTGAAAACTAAAGTTTACAACCCAACCAATGGTTGAGACGTTTTCCTGATTTATATCTCCCACCTTAACAGGTCTAGATGAATTAAATCGAAAAAACGGCGCCGCAAGTGAGTGCTGAGCTGCATGTATTCCCGCTGATAATTCATACACTAAAATATGATCCTTTTTTTCTGGACTTACCAAAGGAACATAAGAACTGTCTTTACATTCATTATACTCATTTACAATAGAAAGGAACTTATCCCTCGTCAGCCTTAGTTTTTTCACTCTTTCTTCACTAACACAACTTCCCAAAAGAATTGAGATATCCTCTTTAAATCCTCGCATGGTTTCCAAGTTTGTACCTTCTGGAAGAGACTGTAATGCTATCGTCCGTTCATTTACCTCTAGCACAAAATTAAACTCGACTCCGCTATAGCTATACAGATTAGCCGGTCCTTTTAACACTTCCTTAAGTATAACATCACGGTACTCTTCCGATCGGCCTAGTTCAAAATAATAAGTAACTCTTTTAGGCTTATACACTTCACCAGACTCTAGAAAAATAGTATCTATTTCAGACAGCGTGACTTCGGCCCTATTAAGCTTTGCTCTATCTCTAATTCTAGAAACACGAATATCTACCTTTCCCATCAGCACCTCACCATTGGTAAGCAAAATTCGATCTTGAGAAAATCCACTGCTGCACATTAAAAGAAGAAAGCCGAATAACAATATTAATCTCATTGTAATAGATGTTTAATATGCTTTGGATATTATCTCATAGAATTAGTTCCTTGAGATGTAAAGCGTTGATTTAAATATTAATACTTGCCAATTTATCTTACAATCAGTTGTTAAACAAATTCTATAACCTGATTTTTTGAGTTTCCTTTAAAGTAGATATTGGCATTCCAATATAAAAAAAGCCTCAACCGAAATTAATCGATTGAGGCTTTTAAATGTAAGAAAGAAATTTTTATCGTTAGTCCCTTTTCGGCTTTGTTAGTGCTCTGATATCTCCGCCCTGAATAGCATCATTAAAAGCAGGAATGTATGTGTTGATTATCTCTAAGTATTCTTTTTTCAACTCAACCCATTCCGTATTTAAATCAGCCGACCTTGTATATGCCGATTCAAGAGGCTTGCCTTCTGCTCCACCAGAAATATAACCATCCGGACCTGTAGCAAATTTATATAGCTCCAAATACTGGTTATCAATTCTTGGCGGGAAACGTATCGGATCTTGACCACTCTGGTTCTTTGTTTGATTCAGCTTGTTTTGATATGTAGTAAGCTGTTTCTCGATTTCATCTGCCATTGTTTGAATTTCAGGATCTAGATCGTTCTCCTTTGCTCTTTCAGCAAACCATGATAACTGCTCTTTTAATGAGTTAACTTCACGCAATACATTCTGAATTTCATTTACAGAATCTCTTACCTGTTTTGAAAACTCAAACTGAGCCAAATAATCTTGGTTCGTTACTTCCGGTATTCTAGGGTCACTTAACACCTCAAAGCTTTGCGTAATACTTTCTGCATCTTTTTGTAAGCGTACTTTATATGTTCCCGGAGGAGCTTTTATTCCACCCGTGTAGCCCCAAACAACTGCACTTTCTACCATATCTGGCCCCGGATAAGTAAGATCCCAAACCAATCGTTGCATTCCTTCTTTTGCTTTAATGATAGTATAGCCTGGTTTTGAGTCCATTGTTGAGTCTGTAGTAAATGTGTGCGCCACATTATTTTTGCTATCTAATACTTCAATAAATAAAGGGTCTGCTGATTTCGAGTAGTAATGAATTGTAGCACCATGCGGTTTACCTTCAGGAGCATGCTCACCTCCCGGGCCCATATCATTTACCCTATAAGCATCACGAGGCTTAAACAAATGAACATCCTCTTGTGCAATTCTACTATTTAACTCTCTAAGCGGAGTTATGTCATCTAGAATCCAGAACGACCTTCCTTGAGTAGAAAGAATCAGGTCATCGTGTGCAACTTGAATACCACTTACAGGTGTAGTTGGTAAGTCTAACTGAAATGACTGCCAGTGGTCACCCCCATCAAAAGAAGCAAACAGACCGAATTCTGTTCCTGCAAAGAGTAATCCCTTTTTCTTTGGATCTTCTCTTACTTCACGAACGGTATGATCTTCAGGAATTCCATTTCCTTTTTCAGAAATCAGCTCCCATGATCTTCCATAATTGGTAGTTTTATAGATATAAGGAGTAAAATCATCTAAACGATATTTTTGTGCCGCTAAATATGCCGTTCCTTCATCATGCACAGAAACATCAATGTTTTCAACGGTTGCAAGTTTCGGGAAATCCTTAGGCGTAATGTCTGTCCAGTTTTCGCCGTGATCACGAGTAATATGAACTCGACCGTCATCACTACCCACCCAAAGCTCATCCTTACTATGAGGAGAAACCGTGATAGCAAACAGCGTATTGTAGATCTCAACCCCTGTCATATCAAAGTTAATTGGGCCACCTGCATATTGCTGATGTGCAGGATTATTAGTAGTTAGATCTGGACTTATTTTTTCCCAGGTCTTACCATTATCCGTAGTTTTGCTCACATATTGTGATCCGTGATATACAATATTTTCATCATGTGGATTTACAAGTATTGGAGAAACCCACTGGAATCTATATTCAAGATTTTTTGCAGCTTCACCCAATTGCAACTGCGGGTATTCAATCATGTTGCGCACCTGCTTGGTTTTATGATCATAACGATCGATCACACCCCCATAACAACCGGAGTACACAATGTTTGCATTATCAGGATGTAGAGAAACAGGCCCGGTTTCACAACCACCAACCGAATACCAATGCTCTTTCGCATGTACTGTATTATTTGAACTCCACGAAGGGATACTTATAGTAGAGTTATCTTGCTGAGCACCGTACAACCTATATGGAAATCCATTATCTACTACCACACCATACAGTTCTGCCGTTGGCTGATTGTAATACGTTGACCATGATTTTCCGTTATTTGTAGTTACCTGTGCTCCACCATCATCAGCTACCACCATTACATTTGTGTTCTCTGGGTGAATCCATAGATCGTGAACATCACCATGAGGAACAGAAATTCCTTCATAAGTTTTTCCTCCATCCACAGAACGATACATTCCTGTGTTTAACACATATACTGTATTCTCATCTTTCGGATCAGCAATAATATGCGTGTAATACCAGGCTCTTTGTCTTAGATTGTTTTGACTGTTGATGTGGCTCCAACTCTTTCCTCCATCATCAGATCGATACACCCCACCATCTGGTTCAGCTTCAATAATTGCCCAAACTCTTTTTGGATTTACCGGTGAAATTGTAACCCCTACTTTTCCAACTGGACCTGTTGGCAATCCACCTTGTAGTTTATTCCAGTTATCACCACCATCGGTAGTTTTGTACACACCGCCTTCTACCGCGCCACTAACCATAGCCCAAGGTTTACGCTGTGCTCTCCACATTCCTACATAAATTTCTCTGGAATTAGATGGGTTCATAGCTAAAGAAACAGCTCCTGTACTATCAGAAAGGAAAAATACTTGCTCCCAATTCTGTCCACCATCTTTACTTCTGTAAACTCCTCTTTCTTTATTCTTTCCGAAAGCGTGACCTAAAGCCGCTACATATACTAAATTTGGATCTTGAGGATGAACTATTACATCACCGATCTGACCAACATTAGGCAATCCTATGAATTCCCAAGTTACTCCGCTGTCATATGTTTTATAGATCCCCTTTCCTGCAGAAACATTTCCGCGCAAACAAGCAGAACCCGTACCGGCATATATAATATTAGGCGAAGAAAGAGCGACATCCATTGCTCCAATAGAGCCTGCGCTCAACTGACCATCAGAAAGGTTTTCCCAAGAGCTTCCATAATCATCGGTTTGCCAGATTCCACCACCAGTTGTTCCCATAAAGAAATTTATGTTTGAACCATCTTCTTTTGGAACCGCTGTAACCGCTGTAGAACGTCCACCTCGGTAAGGCCCGACCATTCTAAAATCTAAGCCCTCATACAATTTCTCGCTATATACTTGATTCGTATTACTACTTTGTGCTAGTGAAACTTCAGCCATGCCTGTAAACAACATCACTAAAGCAGCCACCCAGATACTGAGTATTCTCCTCATTTTCATTCCATGTTTCGTTAGTTAGTATTTAAGAGCCTTTAGTTAACCAAAAAAAATTACACATACCATCATTAAAGGGCTGTTATAGATGATAAATATTGGGCTTTACATTTTTTAATAGGATGAATTTTATTACTAAGATAAGACGCAAGTTCAAACCTAAAGGAGGAAGACGACTGAGTAGGAGGACGCGTCAACGCTTCAACATTCGTTATTTCCCCTTTAATATTCGAGATTCTGCTATCTAAAACTTTATCCACATTAGTGTTGATAACACAAGAATAATCCCGTATTTTTATCGGCTCTGAACTAAGCGGAGAAATTCTGTTTACCAACAGCATTGAATACAACCTATGTTTGATAGTTTATCCTCAAAATTAGATAAAGCGTTTCAGAATCTGAAAGGCGAAGCTCGTATCACCGATGTAAATATCGCTGAAACTATACGAGAAATTCGTCGTGCTTTGCTAGATGCGGATGTTAACTTTGAGGTTGCTCGCGAGTTCACGAAACAAATTCAGGAAAAAGCACTCGGTTCAGACGTGCTTACCAGCGTTAATCCAGGTCAACAATTCACAAAAATTGTGTTTGATGAACTGGTGGAAACATTTGGTGGCGAAAAGTCTGATATCGCAGTTGCGCACACTCCCCCTACTGTAATTCTTATTGCAGGTTTACAAGGTTCCGGTAAAACAACCTTTACAGGTAAGTTAGCCAGACACCTCAAGCAGGAGCATAAAAGGAATCCTCTTCTTGCTGCCGCCGATGTTTATCGCCCTGCTGCCGTAAATCAGCTTAAGTCTCTGGCATCCCAAATTGATGTGCCGGTTTACTCCATTGAACAACAAGATGCCGTTCGCGTAGCTAAAGAAGCTGTAGCGATGGCAAAAAGCTTGGCAATGGACACCGTTATTATTGATACTGCCGGACGTTTACATGTAGATGAGGAGATGATGAATGAGGTTGCGGAAATTAAGAAAGCCGTAAATCCTCACGAAATTTTGTTCGTTGTTGATTCGATGACCGGTCAGGACGCGGTTAACACAGCAAAAGAGTTTAATGAGCGGATCGATTATGACGGGGTAGTTCTTACCAAGTTAGATGGTGACACCAGAGGTGGTGCTGCACTTTCTATAAAAACTGTTGTAAATAAACCGATCAAATTTGTGAGTACCGGCGAAAAGCTGGAAGCTCTATCCCCGTTCTACCCAGACCGTATGGCACAACGCATACTTGGTATGGGAGATGTGGTATCGCTCGTTGAAAAAGCTCAAAAAGAATTTGATGAAGATGAAGCCAAACGACTTCAAGGGCGTATTAGCTCTGACAAGTTTGATTTGGAAGACTTCCTCGAACAAATTCAAAAGATCAAGAAGATGGGAGATTTCTCCGATCTTGTTTCTATGATCCCCGGCGCCAGCAAAGCATTGGAAAATAACGAAATCGATGAAGACGCCTTCAAACCGATTGAAGCTATTATCTATTCAATGACGCCGGAGGAGCGTCAGAATCCGGAAATATTAAATGGAACTCGTCGTAGACGAATTGCAGCCGGTTCTGGCACTACTGTCCGTGAGATCAATGATCTCATTAAACAGTTCGAACAGATGAAAAAAATGATGAAGACCATGTCCAAAATGGGAAAAATGGGCAGGGCACTTCAAGGACTCAAAAATTTACCCATTGGTAAATAACTATTTATATTAATCTCACTGGAGAACAACATTGATTAGAATTAGACTTCAAAAGAAAGGCCGTAAAAAACGACCTATCTATCATTTAGTAGTTGCTGACAGCAAAGTTGCTCGTGACGGAAGAATCATTGAGCGAGTTGGTCGTTATGACAACGTAACAGAGAAAAAAGAAGTGGTGCTTAACGAAGACCGCATTCTTTACTGGTTAGATACAGGTGCACAACCATCCGACACCGTTCGCAAGATCCTTAGAAATGAAGGTGTTTTATACAAGCGCCATTTAATGATGTGGGGAAAAAGCGAAGAAGAAATCGAAGCTGCTTTAGCAGAATGGAAATCTTACCGCGACTCAAAAGAAGAAGACAGCTCATCTAGAAAAGATAAGCACAAGAATATTCTTGCCGCTGAAGAAAAAGAATTTAAAGATCAGGTTCAGGAAAAAGCAGCCAAAGCAGCTGTTGAGCTAGAAACTGAATCAGCAGATGCTGAAACAGAAGAAGCTGACACTACAGAAGAAACTTCAACTGAAGAAGTAGCAGAAGAAACTGCTCCTGAAACAGACGAAACCCCTGAAGTAGAAGCAAAAGAAGCCGCTGAAGCAGTAGAAGAAAATATTGCTGAAGCTACTGAAGAGCCTGCTACCGAAGAAGCAACTGTTGAAGAAACAGAAGAAGCTCCTGCAAAAGAAGAAGAAAAGGAAGAGGTTGCTGAAGAGCCAAAAGCTGAAGCAAGTTCATCTCAATCTTCTGATGACATGACTGCAAAAGAAGCTATCGATCATATTAAAGATACTGATCTAGACGCTTTGAAAGGATTTATTTCTGACGATGAGTCTAGAAAAACAGTTCTTGCAGCTTGGGAAAGCAAACAATCTGAAGGATAATTAAATCCGGCTCCTATGGATCAGGACGCCAATACACAGCCATTTACATTAATTGGGCGCGTAGACCGCTCCCATGGATTGCACGGTGAGGTCAAAATAATTTTTGAATTTGACGACCCGGATATCCTAAATACTGTTTCGGTTGTTTATTTGCGAAATGAAAGGGGTGATTACTTCCCCGCCAGAATCTCAGAGATTCGAACGGAGGAGAAAGGAAATGTAATTTCGTTCTTTGTACAATTTGAACATATCGCTGATCGCACAGCGGCAGAAGGATTAAAAAACAGTGGAGTGTATCTGGAAACAGATATAGCTCAGCGTTTAATTCCTGAAGAAGAAGAAGCCACAAGCTTACTTCATTATGATGTGTATGATACCGATGGTGAACATATAGGAGTTGTGATGGATATCATGGGCAACTCAATGCAAACCGTTTTAAACATATCGTCAAATTCAGGCTCTTTACTCATTCCCTACGTTGATCATTTCATTGTAGAAGAAAACCAGGAAGAAGAATCCATCATCTGTCAAAACCTAGAAGATCTAGGAGGACTCTAGAATGAGAATTGATATCATATCTGCAGTTCCTGATCTGCTTACAGGTCCGCTGGAAAACAGCATCGTGCAACGCGCTAAAGAAAAAGGCTTGGTTGAGATCTTTATTCATGATCTTCGGGATTACACCGAAGACAAACATAATAAGATCGATGACTATCCTTATGGAGGCGAACCGGGCATGGTGTTAACTCCTCAACCGATATTCAGCTGTATTGACCATCTGGTTTCCGAAAGAACCTATGATGAAATCATTTTTACAGCACCGGATGGAGAGCAATTTGATCAAGTGGAAGCAAACAAATTATCTCTTTTGAAAAATGTTATAATTTTATGTGGACACTACAAAGGCATAGATCAGCGAGTGAGAGACGCTCTCATCACTAAAGAATACAGCATTGGTGATTACGTACTGTCGGGAGGAGAACTCCCCGCTATGGTAATTACTGATGCATTGGTTAGATTAATACCCAACGCTATTGGTGATGCAGGAAGCGCACTAAGTGATTCATTTCAAGATGGATTACTTGAAGCTCCGGTTTATACTCGTCCGGCAGAGTTTAAAGGGCATAAAGTCCCTGAAGTACTCCGCTCAGGCGATCATAAAAAAATCGAAGCATGGAAAAGTGAGCAGTCTCTGGCAAAGACAAAAGAACGAAGAAAAGATTTGTACGAAAAATTTAAGAAAGATTATTAACGGCTGATTAGTCAGCAAATAAACAGAATCATGGATAAGTTAAAACTTGTAGAACAAACGATAGTTAACGACGACATCGCTCAATTCACCGCTGGTGATACAGTGAATGTTCACTACCGTGTACGTGAAGGTGAAAAGGAAAGAATTCAGCAATACGAAGGCGTTGTGCTAAACGAGCGAGGAAGCGGAGCTAACAAAACGTTTACTGTTCGTAAAATTAGTGGCAACATTGGTGTTGAGCGTATTTTCCCTCTTTACTCTCCTTTCATTGCAAAAATTGAAGTGAAAAAGCGTGGTAGCGTTAGACGTTCAAAGCTATTTTACTTGCGCGATCTAAGAGGTAAAGCTGCTCGTATCAAAGAGAAAGTACAGGAAGGAAAAAAGAAGTAACATTCTATTTTTTGAATTTAATCCGGATCTCGCTTTGCAGCTATTTCCGGGCTTTACTTTTAAAAGCTAAATTTATTTAGATGAATATTATTCTTTTTGGACCTCCCGGCGCTGGAAAAGGTACGCAAGCAAAATTACTTCAAGACAAATTCTCAATTCCTCACCTATCAACGGGTGATATATTTAGAACTGCGATCAAAAACGAGACCCCTCTTGGGGTTAAGGTGAAAGCTATTTTGGATTCCGGACAACTGGTTCCGGACGAAACAGTGGTTGATCTAGTTGCTGATGAATTGAAAGACCCAAAGTATAACGATGGGTTTATTTTGGATGGTTTTCCTAGAACGGTACCTCAAGCTGAAGCTTTTGATGAAATCGCAAAAAACCAAAATAAAGCTGTTGATGCTTTTGTGGTTCTTACTGTCCCTGAAAAAGAATTGATCTCCAGGATTCTTTCCAGAGGAGAGGGAAGAAGCGATGACACCGAAGAGAAAATAAAAACTCGCTTGAGTGTATACCATGAAGAAACTGAACCTGTTCAAAATCACTATACCGCGAAAGGCGTAGTGAAAGAAATTGATGGTATCGGTACCATTGATGAGATTTTTGATCGAATTTCTTCTGCTGTTCAGTAACCAAATCCGGTTTATTATTTTAAAGTCCTAACTTCGGTTGGGACTTTTTTTTGCGCTAACTTTAATTGTTACCCTCCCCTCCATCAGCGTTTTAAAAGCCTATTAAAATAGTTGGTGCTTTGAATATTCTGAATGAATACATTGTCATGAGGATTTTTCTACCTCACGTTCAAAAGACATACAAATTTTCTAATATCGACTTATGTTAAAAGATGAAGCAAATAGCGCTCGTTTTATAAAAACAGGAATGATTGTTTCTCTAATTGGAGCATTAGTAGTTGTGCTTGCCGGCTATGCTTATCAGTGGGGCTGGTGGGGCATTCGATTTGGTTTCCAAATAATTCCTTGGGGAACCGGGGCAGCTGTACTTGGTGGAGTAATAGCGGCCATTGGTGTCATCAAACATAAATCTAAATCAACACCTCAAATAATTATGGGGTCTACAGGCATATTAATTGCAATTATTGCTCTAGCTAACTTGGGGTACTGGTATAATGAAAGAAGTCAGGGATATCCTCCAATACACGATATATCTACCAATGTTGAAAACCCTCCGAAATTTGTAGCCATAGCACCGCTAAGAAAAGATGCGTCCAACCCAACTCCTTATTCCGGAGAGGAAACAGCCTCACAACAGAAAGAATTTTATTCAGGATTAGAGCCATTAACTCTTTCACTTAGCTATGATGACGCATTTAAAATTGCTGTTACTGCTACCGAAAAAATGCCTTGGGAAATCGTCGACATTAATAAAGATGAAGGGCGAATTGAAGCGTTTCACAAATTGGCTTGGTTTGGATTTATTGATGACGTTGTAATTAGAGTTGATACAACTGCCACAGGTAGTATTGTTGACATCAGATCGAAATCCAGAATTGGACGAGGTGATTTGGGTGTTAATGCAAAACGTATAAAAAGCTTCAAAGAGAAGTTCAATTCTTTAAAATAATTCTACCTGGATTCCTAAAAAATTGAATGGCCGGTTTGTGTCGTCAAACGTTCCAACACTTCCATTCCCATTACGGAATTTCCTGCTTTATTCAGCTTAGGACTCCAAACAGCTACACTATACTGTTCGGGAAAAATTGCAACGATTCCGCCCCCAACTCCACTTTTTCCCGGAAGCCCAACTTTGAAAGTAAACTCTCCTGCTTGATCGTAAAAACCACATGTTAACATGATCGCGCTCAACCTCTTTGCCTGTGACCCGGTTAAAATAGTTTCTCCTGTTTGTAGGTCCTTCCCATGATTAGCGTACACCATAAAGGTTTGGGCTAGTTCCTTACAGCTCATTTCTATAGAGCACATATAAAAATAGAAATCGAGCACATCTTCCACCAGATTATCAATATTGCCAAACGACTTCATCAAACTTGCCAAGGCCACATTTCTATAGCCTGTATCTTTTTCTGATTCAGCAACCTTTTCGTTAAAATTGATAGAGTTATTCCCAGCTAATTTTTGAACAAATTTTAAAAAGTCTTTCTTGGGGTTTTTAAGCTTAGAAACCAACACATCTGAAACAACTAATGCACCCGCATTTATCAATGGGTTTCGAGGAATACCGGATTCGTATTCCAACTGTGCCAAAGAATTAAAAGGATCTCCCGATGGTTCAACACCCACTCTTTCCCAAAGTTCTTCACCAAGCATAGGATACGCCATAGTTAATGCAAAAACTTTGCTGATACTTTGTATGGAGAACCGTTCTTCATTATCACCAATAAAATAGTTTCCTTCCTTAAGACTACATAAATGTACACCAAACTTATTAGAGTCTACATTAGCTAGCTCAGGAATATAATTAGCTACTTTTCCGCCAAAGTTATTCCTATCCAAGTCGTTATTGATCTCATTAAGTATCTTTTGATAATCCATTAATTGATCACGTAATTTTTAGCTATTTCATTGAATTCTTTTACTTCTTGTTTTTGCCAGGCCTCGTCTTCTCCCAATTCTGTAGCCAGTAACTCGGCAACTTTTGGAGCGCTTTCAATGGCTGCTTCTGCATCTAGTAAAAGAGCTCTTGTACGACGAGAAAGAATATCTTCTATAGTTTGTGCCCATTCGTTTCTTATTGCCCAAACTACTTCCGCCATTATATAAGGAAGTTTAGGGTGAAGTTTTTCGGCTAGAGAAGAATCCTCAGATATCAGTTTATCTAACGCCACTTGGTCTGAACCATAAACACTTAACGGCTTATCTCTGTCCACATTCTTTAGCCAGCCATGTATTCGTTGGTTTTTCGTTTTAGTTTTTTGGAACTCTACCCCTGCAACCATGGCTGCTCTATCAATAGTGTCTTCGGCCATCTTGCGGTAGGTCGTCCACTTTCCTCCGGCAATAGTAACTAATCCGGATTCTGAAATTTGTATATGATGGCTTCTGGAAATCTCTGAAGTTGATTTAGATTCAGGCGGTTTAACCAACGGGCGCAATCCAGCAAAAACACTTTTTACATCTGCTCTAGTAGGGTCTTTACTTAAATACTGCTTGGCATGACGCAAAATAAATTCAATTTCATCTTCTAAAGCGATTGGTTCTAAAGCCGGTTTATCGATAGGAGTATCTGTAGTACCTACTATAACTTTTCCATGCCAAGGAACGGCAAATAAAACTCTGCCATCATCCGTGTGTGGAACCATAATTGCTGAATCTCCCGGAAGAAATTCTTTATCTAAAACCAAGTGTATGCCTTGAGCACATTGGATGATATTTTCATGATCCTGATCATCCATTTTAAGGATAGAGTCAGAAAAAATTCCTGTAGCGTTAACTACCGACCGAGCGTTAATACGAAATTCTTCTCCATTAATGTGGTCCCTTGCTACCACTCCATCAATGAAACCGGAGTCGCCCTTTATCAGCTCCGTTACTTTCATGTAATTTACAGGAGTTGCCCCAAGATCGGATGCTGTCTGCGCTAAATTTATTGCTAATCTGGAATCATCAAATTGCCCATCATAATAAATCACCCCGCCCCGTAATCCTTCCGGTTCCAGGGTTGGTATCTTTTCCAGAACCTCTTCTTTAGAGAGGGTTTTAGATTTTTTGATTCCCAACTTTCCCGCCAAAGCATCATAGACCTTCATTCCTATTCCGTAAAACGGACCGTTCCACCACTCGTAACTTGGAACTATAAAAGATTGATGGCTCACCAAATGAGGAGCATTTTGAATAAGTAATCCTCGTTCATGAAGTGCTTCAATCACCAAAGAAACATCTCCCTGCTGTAAATACCGAACCCCGCCATGAACCAGCTTTGTGCTTCGACTAGAAGTTCCTTTAGCAAAATCTGCCATGTCCAGTAACAACGTTTTATAGCCACGGCATGCAGAATCAACAGCGCATCCTAATCCGGTTGCTCCTCCCCCGATTATGAGAATATCCCAGTAGTCGTTGTATTCTCTTATATGATTTAGTGATTCTTGTCGGTTCATAACTAATCTTTAATTTTTGACTATGCAATTACAGATGCTGAATCAAGTTCAGCATGACAATTTTCTAAACCCAGTTCTTACTCTTTTCTACGGCTTGGTTCCATTTATTCAACAACCTTTCTCTTTCAGCTGATTTCATTTTAGGCTCGAAACGCTCATCTACTTCCCATTTCTTTTGTAGCTCATCCGTGCTTTTCCAAAAACCAACAGCAAGTCCCGCTAAGTAAGCTGCACCAAGAGCGGTTGTTTCAGTAACTTTTGGACGAACTATCGGAATTCCTAAAATATCAGATTGAAACTGCATTAGTGTTTTATTCACTGAGGCCCCACCATCCACTCGAAGTTCTTTAATTTCTATTCCTGAATCCGCTTCCATTGCTGTAAGTACATCTTTAACTTGGAATGCAATTCCCTCTAAAGCTGCTCTCGCAATATGACCGGAAGTCGTTCCTCTGGTTAAACCATACATTGCTCCTCTTGCTTTTTGATCCCAATGTGGAGCTCCTAACCCTGCAAAAGCAGGTACCAGAAAAACCCCTCCATTATCTTTTTCAGTAAGAGCCAGTTCCTCAACTTCCTCCGAGGATTCTATGATACCCAGTCCATCTCTAAGCCATTGAACCAATGCGCCGGCTATAAAAATAGAGCCCTCTAAAGCATATGTTGTTTTTCCGGCTACATCCCAAGCAATAGTTGTGAGTAAATTATTTTTAGAAGCTATCTTCTTTTCACCCGTATTAAACATAATGAAAGAACCTGTTCCATAAGTATTCTTTAGCATTCCCGGTTCTAGACACATTTGTCCAAAAAGAGCTGCTTGTTGATCGCCCGCAATACCGGCAATTGGAATAGGTTCACTAAAAAAATCTAGTTCTGTCTCTCCAATGATCTCACTAGAAGAGCTTACTTCAGGTAACATACTTACAGGAATATCCATCAAGTCTAATAATTCTTGATCCCATTTTTTATCATCTATATTAAACAAAATTGTTCTGGAAGCATTCGTAAAGTCAGTAATATGCTTCGTTCCATTGGTAAGCTTCCAAATCAACCAGGTATCAATAGTCCCAAAAGCGAGCTTGCCCTCTTCTGCTTTTTCCCTGGCTCCATCAACATTATCGAGAATCCATTTTATTTTAGTGCCGGAAAAGTAGCTGTCTAAAACCAAGCCTGTTTTCTGTTGAATTTTTTCAGACCAACCTTGCTCTCTAAGTTCATCGCAATAATCAGCCGTTCTTCGATCTTGCCAAACTATGGCATTATAAATTGGCTCTCCAGATTCTCTTTCCCAAACAACCGTTGTTTCTCTTTGATTAGTGATTCCAATGCCGGCAATACTTTTCCCCCCTTCACCATGCTTGGTCACAACCTCTTCAACAACCTTTCGTTGTGTTTCCCAAATTTCGGCTGCATCGTGCTCAACCCAACCATCATTAGGGAAGTGTTGTTGGAATTCTTGCTGAGAAACATGTTCTATCTCTCCTTCTTTATTAAAAAGAATAGCTCTCGAACTTGTTGTTCCTTGATCTATGGATAAGATAAATTTTTTCATGGTGCAGAAAACATACTGTAATTTTGAGTCTACTTCAGTTATAATTTCTACTGATCTTTTCTTCGAATGTTCTTTCTACTTATTAGGGCTAACTTTCATGAAAGCTTTTTTACCCACTTCTACAAGCTCCTTGGCTTTATGAAACTCGAAAATATCGCAGGTGTCTCTTGGTATTTCCACCAAAATATCTGGTTTATAATGCTCTATAATGAGTGAAGTAAGTCTATCTTGAGTAAAACTGAATGTGCTTTCCATTAACTCAAACACTGAAAACGACTCCTTCTTTTCTTCATCACTTTTAGCAAACTCTTTTATTGAATCTGGAAGGATATTCTCAAACCAACTTTTCTTTTTCTCTTTCTTTTTCTCCTTAATTAGTAAATCCTCAACTATAGTTCTGGAATTAATATCCACCGCTACAATTATAGCATCGTCTTGTTTGTTCACTAAATTAATTGGCAACGGATTTAAAACACCTCCATCTACCAATACTTTATCATCTTGAACAATAGGCGTAAATATTCCCGGAATAGAAACAGATGCTCTTAAGGCTTTGAATAGATCTCCTTCTCTAAAATGAACCTCTTTATGATTTTTCATATCTGTTGTAACAGCGGTAAAAGGAATTTTGAAGTCTTCAATCTTTTGATTTCCAGTTACTTCAATATGTTTTCCGAATAATTTTTCTCCTTTCACAAAACCCGGTCCCATTAAAGTAAAATCGAGTAAGTCAAAAACCCCTCTCTTTGTAAGAGTTAGCATCCATTTTTTGTACTCTTCTAACTGTCCTGCACAATATATACCACCTACAACCGCCCCCATCGAACAACCAATAACCTCTATAATCTCATATCCTTGTTTTTCAATTTCTTCTATAACTCCGATATGAGCTATTCCTCTTGCTCCTCCTGAGCCTAAAACTAAGTGAACCTTTTTCTTCTCCATTATTTGAACTCAACCCTTTTTGTTTACTCGCTACAATTTTTACACCAATTTCTCTTTCCGGTCAGTTTCTCTGACTCATCTTGTACGCAAACTTTTCCCGGACAATTTGTAGTAAATGCTACATCAAAACTTTGCACATATTCTTTCTCACAAAAGGTGTTAACCGTATAGGTATTAATAAGGATACCCCGTTCAGTCCACTTTTCAACAAATTTTGGCGTAAGCATACAATGATTTGGCTCTATTATATTAACTCCATGCTTTTTTACTAAAAAATTAGAAGCGGCGATAACTGCTCTCGCTCCCCATTTACTTGATGGAGAATCACTATGTACCCCTAAGGCTATAATTATTTTATCTGATTTTTTCCGTATCTCTGAAATTACTTCTGGGTAAAAAGTAGAAACAAAGAAATATTCATAAATAATATTCCCTAATTCCCTTTCCTGTTGTTCAATTATTCTAAGAAGTTCAGAAACTGCTCTCTCTGTATTTTCTCCATGTGGCTTAAAGTCTAATTCTATGAGGAATTTTTTGTCTTCATTAAGAATTAAATATTTCAGTGTATCAATTGTTGTTGAAAGTAACGGTACATAAACTTTTCCCTTACTCGTGTCTTTTAGTGAGATTGATGAAAGTTCATCTGACAAATAATCTGTTATTTTTTTGTTTTCAGATGAAGATAAAAGCCGTTTTGTTTCTTCATCATGAAATAAAATCAATTCCCCATCTTTTGTTATTTGAACATCCACTTCTATAGCATTGATGTTCTTAGTTCTGATATTATTTACTATGGTCTCTATAGTGTTTTCGGGACCGTATTCATACCCCCCTCTATGTGCAAATCTAAGTTTGCTGAAATTATCATTATGAAAAATACTCTCTTTATTAAATGATTTACTAGGTTTTGAGATAACACTCCAATAGAAACCAGACCCTATTAAACACAGAGTGACTACTATACCTATTAATATTTTACTTTTTCTCATTTCTCTAAACTTATCATTATCCCTTCTTTAACATCTGCTAGACTCTCTACTTTACTAAAGTGATCTATTCCTTCCCCCATTACAAATAGTGGGACTTCATTTCTAGTATGTGTTTTCACTGATAGATCTTCCAAATTTCCATGATCACTGGTTATCACTAATATATCTTCGCTTCTTTTATGCTTAATAATATGAAGTAGAAATTCATCAAGAGGCTGCATAACTCTTCGGGCATCTTCAAGACTTTTTTTATGCCCGGCTTTATCAGTTAAATAATATTCATATAAAACCAGATCGTGATCCGGTACTATATTAAGTAATCTTTGAGCGGCATCTGTTGGCGTAATTTTTGGAATATCTATGCCTAACCTTTCCCGCCAAGCATTTTGTACTATTTCTGCAGTAAGTGCATTTTCATCTAAAATATCTTCAGTTGAATTCAGTCTGATCTCTGCATTTTTAGTCATTAGTGTTGTACAACTCCATCTATTTCTTCGTTCTGCATGTTCAAAGAATATGGGAGGATATGCATTCAAGAAATATGGTCTCTTACCAGATTCTTGTACCGCATTAAAAACACTTTCTTCTTTTAAGAGATGTTTGATTCCTGAATGAGGATAAGGACCAAAATGCTTTCCTATTACTTTAGATGCATTTTTTCCACTAAATAAGGTGGTTTGACCTGTTCCACTTTGTGGTAATCCCTCCACCTCTAAATTAGCATCAATGGCTTTATATATATGGTTGCTGTTTTTAACTCCTTTTCCACTTTTAAAAAAATTCTCTCCGGAAAGAATTTGAAAGCTTTCATAAGAATCTACTTGAAAAGGGTTTTCATCACTTTCATTTCCTATTCCAACACCATCTATAAAAATGAAAATTACTGCCAAATTACTTCTCCAATATCAATGTAACAGGACCATCATTTACCAATTCCACATCCATCATAGCGCCAAATTTTCCGGTTTGAATACTCAGATCTGAATGCTCTTTAAAGTATTCGATCATTTCCTCATACATGGGTTCTGCTTTCTCGGGTCTTGCTGCTTCAATAAAACTTGGTCTAGTTCCTTTATTTGCATTCCCATATAAAGTGAATTGAGAAACAACTAATATTCCTCCTTCAACATCTTTCACGGATAGGTTCATTTTTTCATCCTCATCTTCAAAAATTCTAAGCTTTAGGATCTTTTCACACATCCAAGTTAGTTGGTCTTTTGTATCATCTTCATGAATACCAACAAGCAACAATAAGCCTTTATCAATTACTCCTGTAATTTCTTTTCCTGCAGATACAGATGCTGATTTTACGCGCTGAACAACTACTCTCATATACTTAATTTATGTGGATTACTATGTGGATTACTCTCTAACAAAAACTGGATAACTAAAATCGTTCAAAGTTCTCAACAAGTTTCCACAATTTGTACACCTAATCAACATTCAAAAAGAATAACTTTTGCTGTTAACTTAGTTATAGCTTTTTATATGTGCGAAATAGATATACTTGTTGATAACAAAAAAGAACCTTATTTAAATCCTTGTTTTATATAGCAACTTAATCAACATTGATATCCACAAAGTTTTGTCAAGCAATGTAGAGAAAAAGAATAACTTTGTTTTCCACAAATCCACACGCTCTACTACTATATATTAAATTTATAAATCTCATTTTATTTGTCTTTTAGGGTGTGGATAAGAAGTGAGAAAAAGGATTCTCAAAGAGTTTTAGAAGACCGTATATTTGAGGAACTATAATTCTTTATTTGATGGATAAAAGATACCCAATTGGAAATTTTGATTATGATGTCAATCATGAGATTGCTGATGCAGAAATGTATATGGATCAGATCAAAGAACTACCATCTAAAGTGAGAAGATCTATTTCTCAGTTATCTGAAGAGCAATTGCAAACTCCTTACAGAGAAAATGGATGGACACCTTTTCAAGTTGTACATCATCTTGGTGATAGTCATCTAAATTCATTGATTCGTTTTAAGTTGGCTATGACAGAGAATAATCCAACTATTCGCCCATATGATGAAAATACCTGGACAACACTAGGTGATTATGATTTAATGAGCATAGAAGAAGGATTAAATTTTCTAGAAGCAATTCATTTAAAATGGATAGCTATCTTAAAAACAATAAAGAATGATGATTGGAATAGAACTTTTAATCATCCCGAATCAGGTATCAATTACACACTTATAAATGCTTTAGCTATGTATGCTTGGCATGGAAATCATCATTTAGCTCATATAGAGTTGGTGAAATGAAAATAAACAAAGAAACACATTCGAAAATCAGTTCATTAGCTCTGAACTAATTCAACCTCTCTTAAAGAGGATTTAAAAGATAAAAAAATGACAAAAAAGACATTTACATACAAAGATTCAGGCGTAGACATTAAAGCAGGAGAAGAGCTTGTTAACTCTATAAAAGGAGTTGTTAAAGAAACTCATGGTCCTTCTGTGCTTTCCAATATCGGAGGATTTGGAGGATTCTTTAAACCAGAGCTTGGCGCTTTTAAAAATCCTGTTTTTGTAAGTTCCGTAGATGGGGTTGGAACTAAATTGATCGTGGCTTTTAAAGCCGGAAAATATGACACGGTTGGGCAAGATCTTGTGAATCATTGTGTAAATGATATTGCCGTTTGTGGAGCTACACCATTATTCTTTTTGGATTACTTTTCTACAGGAAAACTAGAACAGCATGTAGGATATGATGTCATTAAAGGATTTGCAACGGCCTGTAAAGAGAATAATGTTGCATTAATTGGTGGAGAAACTGCCGAAATGCCGGATATTTATGGAGAAGGAGAATTCGACCTGGCGGGAACTATTGTAGGTATTGTAGATGAAGATAAAGTGATAAACGGTGCCGGAATTGAAAAAGGTGATGTGCTACTTGGTTTCAAAAGTTCAGGCTTACACACCAATGGTTATTCGCTAGCTAGAAATGTGTTGTTTACTGAATATGATGTAAATGATTATGTAGAAGAATTAGGAAGTACTGTTGGTGAAGAACTATTACAAGTCCACAGATCTTATTTAGGATTGATCACTGAATTGAAAGAAATGGAAGGTGTAAATGGATTTTCACACATTACCGGTGGCGGAATGGTTGGAAATACAAAACGAATTCTTCCGGAAGGACTAGCTTTAAATATCGATTGGGATGGTTGGGAACGTCCAGCAGTGTACAAAATGATTCAAGAAATTGGTAATGTTCCTGAAGAAGATATGCAGGCAACATTCAATTTAGGTATTGGTTTAGTTTGTGTTGTTTCAGCTGATGAAGCAGCCACTGTAAAAGCAAAAGTCGAAGAATTAGGAGAAGAGGTTTTTGAGGTAGGTTCTGTAATTTAGAATTATTTTTAACGTTGTTTCAAAGTATATCCAAATCTATGGAATTGGAACTTTAAGACACAGAAATAGTTCTATCAAATACATAATGGCCTTCTTTTCATGTTAAATCACAATAAAGGCTCATATAAAATTTAAAATAACGCCAACTATTTAATAGTTTGGTAGTTTATAACTATTCACCAAGAACTTTTTTTAATGAAGATTTTAAAGACCGTTAAAGCACTCATTTTAACGATAATCGTATGTACAACAGCAATAGCAGCACAACAGGGCATGCAAATGCCGCAAGTTGCCCCGGCCGATTCAGTATCAGATGCTGAACTAGAACAATTTGTTTACCTTGCAATGGATATTCAGGGAATTCGTATGGAATTAGATAGCTTAGTAATAGATAAGTTAAGTGATGAGGGAATGAGTACACAGCGTTTTCAAGAAATTATGAGGGCCCAGCAAAATCCTCAGTCAACAGAGCCTGATTTATCTGAAAAAGAGATAGAGACAATGGCTACAATGAATACCTTTCTACAAGATGCTACAATGAAAGCTCAACAAAAACAGATGGCAACTATTCAGAATGCAGAACTTTCTCAAGAACGTTTTCAAAGTATTGCGATGGCACTACAATCTGATCAGGCTTTAGCTATGCGTTTTCAGGAAAAGGCAGCTGAGATAGAAGCTGATAATTAAGAGAAAAAATACAAAGTCATTCTAAGCTAAGGCAAAGAATGACTTTACTTCTTAATGGATAGGAAAAATCACATCCGTAATAAGATTTTTTTCTTCCGTTTTTTGAGGATCACTTACATACTTTTCGAAAGGATCAATTCCTTTAATGGGTTTAAATTCTTTTCCACGGTGCATATTGTATAATGTGGACCAAGCATTGCCCAAATGATGATAAGGTCCGGTATGCCGCAGAGTGTAGATTTTTGTTTTAGGAATTTTACCACTTACCATATCATTTGGTAAATTTTCCGGCATCATAGTAACACCAATACAACTGGTGTAAATTGACCTTCGTTTGATCAAATCCCATTTATGGTAGATTGTGAAAGCTTCGTTTGTTGTAATATCAGAATGATCTTTAATGAAGGTCTCAAGCTTTCCAAAATCAGTAACCATAAAATTACTCATTTCATCAATAGCGCAATCTCTTTTAATACCTATATATTTAGTGCCTGCAAAAGTTGATTCCCCTTTAAAATCTAATTTAGACCGTACCTCTCCTTTCTCTATATAGTCCTTCAATAAAAGAAGACCTCTTTCGTAATCCATACCAATATAAGCTTCCATCATTTTTTTCATCCAGAAGAGATAAAAAGGAAGTTTGCTACTCATACTCCAGGTAACGGTAGTGCGATCGTTATTATCAGATAACAAAAACTTTACGTTTGCCTCCGATTTCCAAGGCTTTAAAAAAGTAAGATCGTATTCAATAGAATTATTTGGATTCTCTAAGGTTACTTTCATTTCTCCTTCACCCACACGCGTTCCTTTCCATGAATAAAATTTTCCGTCACCTGATATATTGATATCGACTCCCTCCTCCATTACCAGCCAAGGAGACCATTTAACCCAATGATTTAAATCACTTAATGTAGAATAAACATCACTGATTGGAGAATGTATTGTTATAGAGCGTGTTACATTGATTTGTGGCATAATGAGAGAATTAGGAATGGGCAATTCTAAAATGAAATAAAATGTGCTTTTAAATGCAATATTTTGGTTTTAATCTTAATTAACTTTCTGGATTAACTCTGTATCTTAAGTAAATGAAAAAGGAATATTCTAAATGATAAAAGTATCTCGGTTTCGAGCGTTTATTAGAAAGCACCAAAAAAGTGCACCTGTTATTTTCTTTATCTTAGGATTCACATGGGATTCCCTAACTCTTGGAAGTGTAGATCGTCTGTATGATCAGATCATAATATGTTTCTATTTAATTTCTTTGAGCGTAACACTGTATTTGTTTAATCGAGCAGATGATGATGCTTGGAAAGAAACATTTCTGGAACGCTTTGAAGAATACTTCCCTTTAGCAATTCAGTTTTTTATTGGTGGATTATGTAGTGCTTATGTGATCTTTTTTTCCAGAAGCGTATCATTTACAAAAACAGTTTCCTTTTTCATTATCCTGGTGATACTCCTGTTTGCAAATGAGCTATTAAAGAAGAGAATTTCTAATAAATACCTACAGTTCGGAACGTACTTTTTTGTGAACTTTACGTTCTTCACATTCTTTATTCCGGTTATTATAAATACAATGAATACATTTATATTTGTTGTTTCCGGAGGAATAAGCCTATCAACAACGCTATTTATAGTGACTTTTATTTATGGAAAAAGTCCATCGACCAGAAGAGAGCTTAATAAGATGAAACTGATAAATCTAATTTTAGTCATCTACGCTACAATCAATATTTTCTACTTTTTCAATTTAATTCCACCAGTTCCACTTGCTATGGAAGAGGGTATAGTTGCTCATAATATTGATAAGCAGAATGGTGTGTATGAAGTCACTTATCAGGATGGAGGGCTCTTATCAAAATTCGATAATCAGATAAACTACATAGAAGGAGATAGCTTATTTATTTTCACATCTATATTTGCACCGGCTGATCTAAAGAAAGAAGTGAACCATCATTGGCAATGGAAAAACCCAAATACGGAAGAATGGGAAACATCCGACAAAATTGATTTCGAGATTACAGGCGGTAGAGATGGTGGTTACAGAGGGTACACCTACAAAACAAATTTGCTGGAAGGAAAGTGGAAAGTAGATGTAACCACAAACAATGATCTGATTTTAGGAAGAATAAATTTTACAGTAATAATAGATTCTTCCTTAGTTAAAAACGGCTTAAGAACAGAAAGATTCTAGTCAGTAAGCTCATACTTAAAAACTTCCCCAATAGGTTTGTCAAAAGCACGGGAAATTTTAAAAGCCAACTCTAGAGAAGGAGAATACTTTGCAGCCTCAATAGCGTTAATAGTTTGGCGCGTTACCCCTACTTTGTCCGCCAGTTCTTGTTGAGTCATTTCTCCGGATTCAAATCTTAGCCTTCTAATTTCATTCAGTATGTTTCCGTCTTCCATATCAAAATTCCTTTCTATAATGGTAGATCATAACACCTCTTTTTACGGCGCTTGCAAAAAACAGGGCTATAAAAAGGAAATGAAATATAGTTGAAATTTCAATTACTGAAGCAAAATCAGGGACATAGTTAAGTGTAATATTAGTTATAAATACTTGTATCAATGAAATCATTACTGCTATAACAAGGATGTTATACCCGAATTTTAAGCCTTTGGCCTCTATAATAAAGTCGCGCTCATCTTTTTGAACTTTTTTATTTCCTTCAGATATCTCTACGATGATCTCAATAACTACAGCAATCCAAAATACATTAAAAAAGAGTTTAAAGAATCTGCCCGATAGATCAGGAACACCATCCGGCCAGCCAAAAACCATTAATAAATAGAATACTAATACAGAAGTAGATGTTGCTAACGAAGTCCAGGATAATATTTCTTGTTTAGACATGATTGAATAATTTATTAGTGTCAGGTTTTCTTTACGTGATGTAAAAAATATGTTACACATAAAAGTAAAATAGTTTTTTAAAAGCATTGTCGTTACCCAAAACAAGTGTATTTTATATTTACCTAACTAAGTAAAGTTAGCATGGTTTAAAGCCTTTCTTAAACCAGTTACCAATCACTCTATTAAATAATGCCCGTGGTTTATTCTGAAGAAAAATGGATCTCATGGATGGATGAGCTAGCTGAAAAAGATGTTGTTATCGTGGATGATTTTATATCTGATGAACTTTATAAAAAGATCATGGACTTTTTCTCAGCTGTTGAAGAAAATGAGCGGCTTAAAAAAGCAGGGATTGGATCAAGTGTTGATTATCAGATACAAAAAGAAGTTCGTGGAGATCTTATTTATTGGCTTGATCAAGAAAGAGATAGTCAACTGGCTCCTCTTTTTAGTTTGATAGAAGAACTTCGGGAAAAGCTAGGGATGTATTGTTTTATAAGCTTGTCAGGGTCGGAGTTTCACCTAGCCAAATATCCGACAGGATCGAAATATGAAAAGCACATAGACCAATTTAACACACAAAGCAATCGACAAATTACAGTGCTTATTTATTTGAATAAAGATTGGAAAAAGGGAGATGGAGGCGAGCTCAAAATAAGTAATGAGGAAGGAGGTTTTTTAGTAGAGCCAATCGCAAAACGAATGCTTCTCTTTAAAAGTGATGTGGTTGAACACGAAGTTTTGCTAACCAGCGTACCAAGATATAGTTTGTCTGGTTGGCTATTACGCCAACCCGCAACTTTGGGAGGCTTACTTAGTTAACAACTATGGAAAACGATTCCAGCGGTGTTCTTTTTTGATGGGATCCAGAATATCATCTAAGCCATTGGTCTTAATTTCATACATGGTAGATAAAAACTGACCTAAATTACCTGCTGGAAACCCCTTCCGTTGAAACCACTCCAAATAGGTAACAGGGAGATCCGTTACAAACCAATCTTTGTATCTGCCAAAAGGCATTTTTGCTTGTACCAGCTTTATCATAAAAGAGGAATCGTACATGTATTTCTTAAGCCGGAACTTTTTCTTAGTTATTAAATTAGCTTACATTAGAAATACAAAATAGAAAGAAGAGATGGAAAAAGAACAAGTAAAATCATTCGGAATCTTAGGGGCTGCAATAATTGTTGGACTAGCGATATTTGGGTTCTTATTGGGTAATTCCGTAATACAATTTAAAGAATATGAACGTACTGTCACGGTTAAAGGCCTAGCGGAACAAGAGCATATTGCAGATATAGTAATCTGGCCCATTCAGTTTACAGAAGCGAGTAATACTTTGGAGAATATTTATGTCTCGCTGGAAAAGAGTGCAGATAAGATCACTGAATTTTTAGAAAGCAACGGAGTAGAATCATCCGAGATATCTTTTGCCATTCCTCAGGTAACCGATAAACTTGCTCAACAATATGGAAATGGTGATCAAAATGGTTTCCGATATGTAGCGAATCAAGTTGTGACGGTGTACTCAAATGATGTAGAGAAAGTAAGAAAGGTGATGAATAAAGTTGGCGACCTTGGAAAACAAGGCGTGGCTTTGTCGGGACAAAGCTATCAGTTTCAAACAGAGTATTTATTTACACGGCTGAATGAGATCAAACCTGATATGATCGAGCAAGCAACGAAAGAAGCCAGAGCTGTTGCCGAGAAATTCGCTGAAGATTCAAATAGCAAGCTGGGTAAAATTAAAACCGCATACCAAGGTCAGTTTAGCATAAGCTCGAGAGATCAAAATAATCCGCATATAAAAAATATCCGTGTAGTTTCTACAGTTGTATATTACTTGTCAGATTAAATATTTATTTTACAAGTTATTATAATTATGTTAGTTAAGCCTTCATTAACTAAATATACTTATTATGAAAATCTCTCTTTGGTTTTTATTTGCTCTGCTTACATTTTCTTGCTCAGTATTTGAAAATGAGAGTAATGAACTATCATACCGCTGGGAAGAAGACTTATTGATAGTTGAGAATGGTACGGAGGAAGTTTTGTACTACTCTATTTTTGAGCAGGAGTCACTCGCGCGCATAAATTGGACAGCTCATTCTACACCTGAAAACCAGCTTTTTCCTAGTACAGATATAAGCATAGACCCAGATGATATTTATGACTATGAAGATGGAGATAACATAGCATTTATCTATTGGAGCGGGACATCACCTTCTACTGAAGAATTAAAAAATATGACAATTGAATCGTAACAAATTCTATCATCTTTCTTGTCGAAAAGAACATCTCTATTTCGTACTTTAGGTCAACTTAATAAAAGACTATGCCTCAAGTAAAACTCCTCAAAATAGCACACGGAAGAAGTGGTGATAAAGGAAATGGTTCTAACGTTGGAATCATAGCTCGTCATCCGGATATATATCCATTCCTAAAGAAAGTACTGACTTCAGAGAAAGTGAAAGAACATATGAAGTACGTGTGTAAAGGAGATGTTGAGCGCTATGAATTACCAAATATCGGAGCATTGAATTTCATTCTGAATGAAAGCCTCGGCGGTGGTGGAACAGTTTCTCTTAAGCTGGATGCACAAGGAAAGACACACGCTTCTCAGGTGTTGAGAATGGATATTGATGTGCCTGAAGAATTATTAAAGCTGGTATAAAATTTCGTTTAGCAAAACGAAACCAACTAGTAAAAACGGATTGGGATTTCAACTTGAACTAAATCCCATGAAAGGTTCATCACCGTTGCAGACCCCTGCAGGTCAGAAAATTCAATGGTGAAAGTTTCAACGGGTGTTTCTAATTCTTTGACAGGAACCTCGAATCTAAAAGCATCAAGCTGTGGGTTATAATCAAAGGCACCCCATTGCCCTAAACCGTTATTTAAGATAATAGTCCATGTCTCTTCGTTAGGGATAGTAAATAAAGCATACGTCCCGGAATCTATTACCTGCATATTCATTAGAACAGGTTCAGTAATAGTAATTTCAGTAGCTTCATTAGCCCCTGTTCTCCATACTTCACCATACGGCTCCCAATCACCAAAAATGGTACGATCTCTACGGTAAGGCTGGCCGTAAACAACTTTTATATAGGTGTTCTCATGTTCTATAGACGAAATAGCGATGGGACTCTTCCGGTTTCCAATAGGTGCGTCTTCCGGATTACTGGGCTTAGATTGTTTACAACTTGATGCAGATAAAAGGAAGGCGAAAAGAAGCAATGAATAGTAAAAGAGAGAAGTATTATGTGTCATTAGAAGTCACCGAATACAAATTTAGCCTTATTACGAGTTGGTTCATAAGATACGCCGAAACCTAGATCAAAAGTAAGGTTAGCAATATTGAATTGAAAGTGTATCCCGCCACCAAATACACTTCGGCTTGCGGAAAGAAGATTATCAACGCTGTTCTGTTCCATATCTGTAATAGTGTGTGAAAACCCAGAGAGATAAATAGCTTGCAAATAAAAAGGAACCAACATACCCCCATCACTTGGATAAGCAATTGGTATTGTATATCGAGTGCTGAATCGTCCTAGGTTATTAAAAGTTTCAGAACCAGGTGCTGTTTGAAGAAAAGCATTATCAGAAAAGCTATCAGGAATGATGGTACTCCGACTATAAAGCAGAGCCTCACTTTGATTCAAAAACTGAATATCATATCGAAGAGATTGATTGAGCGTTCTTAAAGGGGCTACATACCCAATAATACCGTAATAAGCTGCCCACCTATCATTAAGCGTAAAGCTTTCAGGGTTACCGTTAAGGTTATCAATAGAAATTTGTGGGTCATTGAGTGCCTTATCTACAAACCCAAATAACGAGATTCCGGAGCTAGGCTGCACATCTCTTCGTTGGGTAAGTACATTCCATGTTAGTTGGCTAAATCCCCCGAATTTATATTGAGTTTCAAAATCAGAAATTTGTGTAGGGGCTAAATCAAAATATCGAAATTGCTCAGCAGTAAGTCGTGGAGAAAGATAAAGTGACTTTCCTCTTGTTGTTCCATTAAAAGTAAAATTCATAGGAATGCTCAAGTCAAATCCTCTTTCCTGAACCATTACTGCTCTTGGATTAGAATTCTGAAATCCAATTACACCAAAAGAAGGGTCGCTGTAAGAACGAATTTTAAATCCCGGCCAAAAAGTTTTGTTCGTATAAGAAAGGTCGTACCAAAATCTATTCTGTATACCCGTAAGTTCAGCAGAGTAACTTTGGCTGCTAAGTGCATCAATGCTTTGCAGAGACACCCCAAATTGATTTGAACCGGATTTCTCACGCACTACCGGGAGAACTGCTCTCGGTTTGAGCCAACTAAGATCTTTGCCATACTTTTCAACAGCCCAAGTTTCAGCGTCTTGCGAAAATTCAGCTCCAAGCAATGGTCGGTTAAGTTTATTTTTTAGTTCGGAGCCAGAAAGCAAAGCATCTCTGGGAACTCTTTCATCAAAGAAATCAGCTTCTTTAAGAAGGGCTATTTTTTGCTGCTGATTTTGTTGAACTACATAAGCAATAGCAGAGGCATCGGGTGAGTATGAAGCTTCAAAAACATTGAACAAGGAGTTTGTTTTCTGAAGGATATCACCATTTGAAAGGTTTAGCTCATAGACATTCATAGCCGGATAAGCATCTGCAGTAAAAAGTAATTTTTGTTCTGTCGGGTGCCAATCTAGATCAAAAATTGAGGCGTCTTCAAAAGCAACTCTTGGTGCTTGTAAAATATCTTGATGGATGGTTTGTACGGATGTTATCCAAAGAGCTTGAACGCCACGTTTGTTTATAATTAATGCCAATTGATCGGGCGCGCTTGGGTTCGCCTTTATAGAAACTGGCGTAGCGTTGTTGAATGTGGCTAAGGTCGTTTTGTTATTGTTCTCATCAATAGAAATAACGTCAGAGCTTGAACCATTTACTTGCAGAGCTATAATATTTGAACCAGATAAAGTAGGGCTGTAAACACGATCTTTTTCCGTGATTTCGAACTGTTTTTTTGTATCTAGGTCAAGCCTTTTAAGCTCAGCCCTATAAGTAGAAGGATATAAAACATCCGCATCGTATTCTGAAAACAGAAGCGAGTTGGTATTCTTGTTATAATCAACGTTGTAATCACCTACCGTGTTAACTTCAGCAAGTCTTTGATGCTTCTTGGAGATCAGATCATACCGATAAAAACCTCTTGGTGCATTATACTGAAGGCTAAAAAAAGTAAGCTCGGACGGAGAAGTCCAGATAGGCTTTCTCTGGGTTACACCTTTATATGGAGTTCCAATTAAGAGCTGTTTAGAAGATGTACTCTCTTCAATTCGTTGTTGGCGGAGATCTTCTTCTGCTTTTTTATCCGCTATATACTCTTTGTAAAGTTCTTTAGGCCACTTTCCGGTTACATGCCTAAGGGAAAATCCATAGCCAAGAAAAAAGACTTTATGATGATATCTGATAGCTTCCTTTGATACATCTTCGCCATACTCTTGATGAAGCCACTCTGTAAAAGTGGAACCCGAAATATAATGGCGATTGTATGGAAGCGTGTATCTAGAAGCCTGAAACGTTTGACCGGCGCTCCAAGGGTCATTACTGCTTACACGAGCATTGTACTGGTTGTTGAAATAGGTATAATTTTTACGACCCCCATTTTCTGCAACATTTTCACTTTCATGATGAACAGCCAAACCTTCATGAACACCATAAGCAGGGAAAAAATTAAAACTTCGAGCAAGATCGGGAGAGAAAAGACTATATACATATGGAATAGATGCAGGAACAATTAGGCTTCCATGCGTAGCGTGAAGTAATTCATGGGGAAGAACGGCCTCAAACCAGTCACCCGAACGAGGGTTTATACTTTTTCCTTTTATAGGTGAAGCGTCAAACTCTGAACGAAAATTATTAGGTGTAACAAACCCATTAGACAGATCATTATAGTTAGAGAGTATGATGGGGAAATTTTTGAGCTCTCCTCCGGAAAGATCAACAGCTTTGGGGTACTGATTCTCAAGGATAGTAGCAGCTCTATATGCTAATGAATCTTCGTATTCAGGAAATATAATTCGAAAATGCTCTGTATTAAGCTGTTGCCAATTTAGCCCTGCCGGTCGATGAACGGGGAAGTAAAGATCATTATATGTCAGTTGTGCCACGGCTAAGTTGGCAATAAAAATACCTGGAAGAAAAAAGAGTAAGAAACGGGATGATTTTGTCATTAAACAGGAATTATATATCCGGGTAAAAAATTGTAGATGGCCCAAAAATGGGAAAAAGCACCTCCCAATACAAATAAGTGCCAGATTTCATGAAAGCCAAATTTATCAGGAAATGGATCTGGTTTTTGAATGCCATAAATAATGGCACCAAATGTATAGAATAATCCACCAATAGCTATCCAATAGAAAAACCAATGGGGTAACTGGTTCCAAAGTTTAGGAAATAGAATAACAGCTATCCATCCCATTAACAAATAAAGAACAGTGGAAAACCATCTGGGGGCAGACATCCAAAACACCTTTTTTATGATGCCAATAAGAGCGAATAACCAAATACCAATCAGCATCCAGAGACGCCAATTACCATCTAATACAATGGCACAAATTGGAGTATAGGTTCCGGCAATTACAAGATAGATCATGATATGGTCGATCATGCGGAATCGTTCTTCTGTTTTAAATGATACATTTACAGCGTGGTATATGGCACTAGATGCAAACATTAAAAAAACAGTTACACCATATAAAATAAATGAAATTCTAGCCCAGCCGGGATCTCCAGAAGAGTTCATAATCAGATAAATTAGAAAAAGGACAGAGCCTATCGCACCTATTAAATGAGAGTACGCGTTGAAAGGCTCTCTAGCAGGGAAAAAAAGATTAGACAAGGGTATTCCTCCTATTTAGAAACGTATGATCCAATACATATAAATTAAGGCAAATCCTGATAAGAACAGAATACCACCCCAACTTAGTATGCGTAACCAAGTTGGAGGTTTATGCTCATCAGGAAAATGTTTAGACATAATCAGTTTATAATTTATAAAAGCGAGAACAGGAGCTGTTAAAAAAGAGAGTGTTGTTGCAAAATCGACCATAAATGTAAATCTGCTCCCGGTAAAATATAGAGCCACTAGCGAAAGAAGTGGAATAACCACAATAAAGTAGCGGTAACTTTTTATTGATGAAGCATCAAATTTGTTTGAGATAGTAGCCAGAATTTGACGAGATACTCTGGGGTAGGCATCGGTAACAGTGAGGGTGGTGCTAAACATAGTTGAGAAAGCACAAATTATAATGATGATATAAGCCCAATCCCCTAAGCTTGAAGTATAGATACCCACTAATTGCTGTGCAAAAGCGCCTCCACTTGTAGCAAAAGATTGTCCACTGCCATACATGACCATGGCACCAAGAACAAGAAAACAAACGGCGATAAACCCGGCGCCTATATAGCCAAGTTTAAAATCAAAAAGACAGTCTTTTAAGCTAGGGCATTTTCCTGTTTGTTTAATACGTTCCAGCGACCATAACGAATGCCAAGCAGCTGCATCAATTGGGATAGGCATCCAGCCCATTAGGGCGATTAAAAAGGAAACACCGGAAACTGTCCAAATACTAGGTGATGGAGGTTTCTCAGTTATTTCAACATTTAGGAAAGCAACAACCAACGCTACAACTGTGGAGATTGTAAGTACAACCATAATCAGTTTTATAGCTCCATCTAAAGCTGAGTATTGCCCTGCAACGAGTATCAGAACACAAATGCCTAATATTATGGCACTCCATATTAAAGGGGTTAAGACGATACCGGTAAGTTCAGCGGCTAAACTAGCGGTTACTATTGTGACAGCTGCTTGAACAGCAAACATAGTTCCTAGAGTAAAAATGGCGAAGGTCCAAAAAGCCCAATTTCCTAATTTTTTATAGCCCTCTATCATGCTCTCTTTGGCTATAATTGCATAGCGTGGTCCATACTCTAAAAATGGATATTTAAATATGTTTGCTAAGATAACCGCCCAAATTAGTGCAAAGCCATAATCGGCACCGGCGCGGGTTGATTGTACCAAGTGAGAAACCCCAACAGCGGCAGCGGCCATTATTAATCCTGGACCAAGAGCATATTTAAGCGTGGAGATCCGAGTCTGTTCCTTAGTTTTCATAATAATTGGTTATGTAGAGGACTTATGGAGAGTACAAAAAAAATTCATTCTGTGATAAGTAAAATTTTAGAGTAGCATTAAGAATTATCTAATTGTAAACACAAAATATAATGGAGGAAAAATGAGTAGTTTTTCAGCATTTTTCATATAGTAGATGTACTATCAGACAGAACTAATTAATAAACTAATTACTACAATTTTATGAAAAAGGTTTTATTACTGGCTATAGCATTAGTATTCGGGATTAATGCTAGCGCACAGGAAACACTTGATTATTTTTTACCTGACGGTGTTCAATATGATACCAGTATCCCAACTCCGAAATCTGTATTGGGTGCTGAAGTAGGCGAATGGCATGTTCGGCATGATCAGCTTGTAAACTACATGTACGCAGTTGCCGAAGCATCTGATCGTGTTACTATTACTGAATACGCTAGAACCTACGAAAACAGGCCGTTACTTTTGCTAACCATTACTTCGCCTGAAAACCACAGGAATATAGATGAGCTTAAAAGGGAGCATGTTCAGTTAACCGACGCTGCAAGTTCAGATGAGTTAGACATTTCAAATATGCCTGCTGTAATTCAGCTAAGTCATAGTGTGCATGGAAACGAACCAAGCGGTACAAATGCATCTTTGGTAACAGTCTATCATTTAGCGGCTGCACAAGGGCAAGAAATTGAAAGGGTTTTAGATAACACAATTATCTTAATTGATCCTAGTATTAATCCAGATGGATTAAGTCGATTTGCTCAATGGGCAAATCAGCACAAAAGCTTGAACAAACTGGTTTCTGATCCTTCAAGCAGAGAGTACAATGAAGTATGGCCTGGGGGAAGAACAAATCACTACTGGTTTGATCTTAATAGAGATTGGTTACTTGTACAGCATCCTTCAAGTAAAGGACGTATTGCAAAATTCCACGAATGGAAGCCAAATATTTTGACAGATCATCACGAAATGGGAACTAACTCAACGTTCTTCTTTCAACCGGGAATTCCTTCCAGAACACATCCATTAACACCTGACAGAAATCAGCAATTAACAGCTGGTATTGCAGAGTATCATGCGGAAGAGTTAGATAAAATTCAGTCGTTATACTACTCAAAAGAAAGTTTTGATGATTTTTATTACGGAAAAGGTTCAACATATCCAGATGTAAATGGCTCTGTTGGAATCCTTTTTGAGCAAGCTAGTTCTCGCGGTCATGTGCAAGAAAGTGTTCACGGACTATTAAAGTTTCCATTTACAATTAGAAATCAGTTTACTGCCGCTCTTTCAACAATAAGAGCAACGCAAGCCATGAGAGAAGAACTGCTAGAGCATATGCGAACGTTCTACAAAGAGAAGGCTGAAGCAGCTAGCGCAGCATCTATAAAAGCATATGTATTTGGTGAAACAGCAGATCAGGCACGTACTTTTCATTTGGCAGAAATGCTAAACAGGCATCAAATCAATGTTTATGAATTGGAAAGCGATCTCGATGCTGATGGAAACAGCTTTAAAGCAGGAAATGCTTTTGTAGTACCTACAAACCAACAGCAATACCAGTTAATAACGGCTATTTTCGAGCGTAGAACAGAGTTTACAGATAGTTTATTCTATGACGTTTCTGCTTGGACTATGCCATATGCGTTTAACTTACCATTTGCAGAACTTGGAAGCAGAGAGTTCAATACGAACCTGCAAGGAACGCTTTTCGATGGAACAAGGAAGAAAACAGGATCTGTTATTGGCGGAAGAAGTAACTACGCATATGTATTTGAGTGGGATGAATATTATGCACCAAAAGCAGCGTACAAACTTTTATCGAATGGTGTTCGGGCTAAGGTAGCTTCACTTCCATTTACGTCAGTTACTTCTCAAGGGACAAAAGAGTTTGATTATGGAACTATTTTAATTCCCGTTGGTGTGCAGGACGACCAAAATAAAACTCATAAGTTGATCCAGGAAGTAGCAGCAGAAAGTGGAATTAAGGTTTATGCAGTTTCTACAGGATTAACACCAGAAGGAATGGATTTTGGTAGTAATAACTTCGAGAACTTGGTAGAACCAAAAGTAGCAATGATAGGAGGAAGTGGTACAAACTCTTCAGAAGTTGGAGAAGCGTGGCACCTATTGGATCAGCGCTACCACATGCCATTAAGCATTGTTGAGCAAAGTGATTTACGTGGATCCAGACTAGATAGATATAACGTTCTTGTTATGTCAGGATATGGCTATGCAGATCTTTCTTCTTCTACTGTAGATGAAATTAAGCGCTGGATCAGAAACGGCGGAACGCTAGTTGCTTATAAGTATGGGATCTCTTGGGCTAAACAACAAGGGTTAGCCAATGTTGAATACGTATCAAGTAATAATGGCGATAAAGACGAAGAAGTTGAGCTTCGCCCATATGTTAAGCAAGGAAGCGATTCTGGTGCGGGTGTAATAGGTGGTGCTATTTTTAACACTAAAATAGACTTAACTCACCCAATGGGCTATGGATTTAACAGTGAAGACCTTACTGTATTTAGAAACAGCACGCAGTTTTTACAGAAAGGAAAAAACCCATATTCAAACCCTGTTGTTTATACAGATTCGCCACTAGCCAGTGGATATATTTCTGATGAAAACCTTGAAAGAATGAGGAATTCTGCAGCAGTAGTTATCAATCGCTATGGTAGCGGTAAAGTTATTACGATGACAGATAACCCTAATTTCAGAGCGTTTTGGTACGGAACGAACAAGCTTTTTGCTAACGCTATTTTCTTTGGTCATACCATCAGTGGTAGTACTGCGAACTAGTTAAATTTAGAATATAAAATCGAAAGGGCTTTGGTTAAAACCAAAGCCCTTTTTTTGTGAACTCTATTCTCGTGGAGGTTTACCAAGTAGATAACGAAAGTCGAATTTACCGGGCATGGTTTTTAAATTTTCAATAAGCATTATAGCGCGATCAATTTTTAGCTGACTGCTTTTAACACCGCCCACATATTGTATGATGTATCTTTTTTTCCCATCACTTAAAGCTTCAAAATAAGAAGCTCCCTCTATGTCTTGTTCTAGCAAAGCTTCCAGTTCTTCGGGCATTTCCACCCCGTATTTAGAATGATCATGTTCAAGTTGCATTGAAATTTCATCACCGATCTCAATGCCATACTTTTTCAACCTTTTTTTATTGACAGTGATATATGCACGACCATTGCCAAAAGCGACTAACCCACAGTGGAATCGTTCGAATCCATTTACGGAACATAGAAGTCGTGTGCCAAGTCCGCCAACGTTTATAACCATTTCTTTCGGAATAACAGCTATTGTAAGCTTAAGCTTCTCATGAAATTCAATACAGGAGTTCAGGTGGAATGTCTTCATGCACAAAGGGTTAGAAAAAGAAACTATTTAGTAAAAACCGGGTTTATGTAGATAAATGCTAACTAAATATAAAATATGAAAGGGTTAAAAGTAGCAGGAATAATAGCAGCCATACTTATCGGGGCGATATTAATAGTTGGAATGAGTATCGATGGAATTGTAAAGTCAAATATAGAAGAGTCAGGAAGTGCGCTTCTTAAAACAGAAGTGGAAGTAGATGATATAGACATTTCACTATTTGGCGGAGTAGCGGAAATGGATGGATTTATAGTTCATAATCCGGAAGGGTTTTCGGATGAAGCAGCGATTTCGTTAAAAGGAATAGAAATTGAGTTAGATCTTCAAAGTCTATTTTCAGAAACCGTTATTGTGAATAGAATTCATGTTCAAAATCCCGAAATATTTTTTGAACAAAAGCAGGCAAAAGTAAACCTGAGAGAGTTAAGTAAGAACATTGATCTTGACTCAGAAGATGAGTCCGAAAAAGCGCTAATAATTAAACAAATTGTTCTTGAAGAAGGAAAAGTTAGAGTTTTATCTGAACTTGAAAAAGAACGAGAAATAAACGCTTCAATCGACAGAATAGAACTTACTAATATTGGTGAGGCCGGATCTAGTACAACGCAACAAGCCCTTAAAGAGATCTTAGAACCAATTATAAAAGAGGCGATATCAGAAGCAGTAAAGTCTGGGTTACTCGACAAACTTGACGAAACTATAAAAGACTTAATTGACTTCTAAACTAAGGGGCCTTTATTCTTCTTCTTCTTGTTTATACAAGTTTTCAATTTCAGTAAGTCTGGTGTCTATATAATCTTTAGGCATCCATTTTCCTGAAACCATAACTCCAGAAAGTTGCTTTAGATTAGCAATATTTTTGAGAGGGTTATTTTCAACGAGGATCAAGTCTGCTCTTTTATCAACAGCAACAACACCAAAGTCTGCTTTACCGGTAAAGTACTCACCGACATTTCGCGTTCCGGTTACAAGTATATCATAAGGAGACATTCCGGCATCTTCCATAAGCTTTATTTCACGATGGATCGAAAAGCCCGGTACACTGTATAGTTGAGGGGCATCAGAACCCATTAATATTTTTACTCCTGAATTATTCATTTCTCCAAGTAAGCGTCGCCGAAGAGTGACGTGTTCTTGAGCGCTTTTAAGATCGAAATTAGAGTTATCAAGTAAGTTTTTTGTCCAAGAGTTATACCCTGAAACAAGATTTTTGGGGATATACTTTAATTCATCATAGCTCTGCATAGCTTCATAATCAGCGGCGCCAATGATGGTTTCCCACAATGCTTGAGTTGGAACAACCCACACATTATTATCTTTTGTAAGGGTCAGTAATTCATTGATCTTCTCATCCAATTCTTCGCCACTATAATCATCCAAGTAAGCAACATAACCATCCATATGATCAATGGTTTCTTGCCCCATTTCAATAGCATGTATAATACCTACATCAGAAGGTATATGGCCACCAAAAGAAATACCAAGCTCTTTGGCTCGATTTGCCATGGCATCGTATTGCTCCGTTGATAAACCGGGATGGATTTTCAATAAGTCCCAACCTTCTTCTACTTGTTCATTTACTCTGTCTAATGCTTCTTGAACAGAGCCGATCGAGTTGCCATTAAAGCTAGGTCCGGCTAAATATAGATTGGGTCCAATGTACTCACCCGAAGCTACCTTTTCCTTTAACTCTAGCTGGTTAGGCCAACCCAACATTCCACGGACAGTAGTAACGCCGGCAGCGGTATATAAAAACAAGGTGTTCTTGACATACTCCATAGTCATATATCTAGGAGCATTCGAGGGAGGATTTGTTGGTGGGACATGCCCATGCATTTCAGCAAGACCCGGTAATAGAAATCGACCTTTTCCATTAATTATGGTGGCCTCGTCACTAAGCTCAACATCTTTAGAAGACGCTATCAGTGTGATCCTGTCACCAGTAACAACAACGGTTTGGTCTTCAAGAACAATATCGCTTGTCATTGGCAGAACACTAACATTTATAAATGCAGTAACATCTCCCGAAACCTTTTGGACATGGTCGGGACCCAATTGTGTACGAAACACAATAAAAGCCAATAAACTTATAGAAATTGCAACAGCAAATATTACTGAACGTTTCATAAATTGTTAGTTAGTTTGTGTCAATATAAGAACAGGTTTGTTGAGACTTAAAACAACTAAAAATAAGTAATTTGATGTATTTTTACGGGTGTGAAATCTTGTAATTTGCTAAGAAAATGAAAAAAGCTCTTTCCAGGCTTTTAAAAAGCGAATTTTTGTTTTTCTTACACTTACATCAGAGATTTCACCCATTTCATCAGCACCTTTGTAGAAAAGATAAGTACCAATAGCCATAACGCAGTGACTTATATCCAAATGATTAAACCAAGGACTGATAGAGATTTTAGAAGTATAAAAGAAAGCCGCTAAAGTGGTAAAAAGTACTGACAGACAAATGATTTTTGCTCCTTTATTACCGGTTTTCCAAAACGCATAAAAGCATAATGGGAAAACAACTAAACCCAATCCATAAGCAGAATGAATTTGGACAAAGAAAAAGTTTAGGGTTATAAACGATAAAGCAGCAAAACCTATCAGCTCAACAATATTAGCAACCTCTAAAAAGTTACTCACCCGATTTGGGACAATAGGTGATAGAAAAGAGATAACACCACGTTCAAGAGCAGAAACAGCAAGCATACTTATTAACCAGCCGGGCAATTTCCATTCGAAATCAAGTGCGTATTGAAAGGCATGTCCGGTGATCCCGCCAAAAGCAGTTGCGAGCGCCATGATCAAAAAGTACAATCTAAAATACTGATGTGAGCGTCCGGGTCTATTAGCTTTGCTTAGCTTTATATAGGCGTACAAACATACTGTACATACCAAAAGATCGGTAAGCGTAACGATGGGCTCCATAATCAGAAGCCCAAAAATCTCTATGGAAGGTTGGCCTGTTGGTGATGTCATAACACCGTGAATTTACAGGCAAAAAAAGTTAATAGAAGATTAAAATTTGGTAAACTTCCATCGAGATTTAATTAATGGTAACGCTAATATATTTATATACCCTATGTAATGGGTTTTACATCAGGATTTAAGGTCCGCAACAGCATTACGAAATGAGATTCCTGAAAGAACAAAAGGAACAGCAAAGAAAGCGTTAACGCCAAGTATTTCAAGCACTGAGCTCTCCGGATAATTTTGCATACCTGATGATAAAGCAATAACTGCTATTAGAACGAAACCTATAGCCATTCCAAATGAAGAGTAAGACATGCCCGTTGCTTTAAAGCGAGACAGAAAAGCGATAATTAACCCAATACCAATCACTCCGAAATATGATAGATTGATCAAGTTATTTTCGCTACCAATTAAACCAACTGCAAGGTTTACCCAGATCAGCAAAAAGGTTGAAAGAATAGCGATGCCCATTCCTATTTTGTACATGTTGCTATCATCTTTTTTCAAAACAAATACAAATCCAGATCCGGTTACGGATAACAGAATTCCGGCAAAAATGAAGTCACTTAGCGTCCAAACAACCTCGTTTGTGAACTGCATAGCAACTAAGGGGATCAGTAACAATATTAGAGTGCCTAAGCCGACACCGAGAAGAAGTTTATAAGTAGATATATTTTTAATCATGACGGTTAATTTAGAGTTATATATTAAAAGTACTTTTAATTACAAAGTATAAGGTTAAATTTTTTAGCTTTTATGAGGCAGTATTTTTCTTTTTATATAAAAGAGCCATGCTGTACCAATTATGAGCAATAATAAAGGGATTGCTCCGGGCTCATCTTCTACTACAATCATAAAACCCATTAGTAAAACCCCGGTTATGATCATGAGTATGGAAAGGAAGAATGACACGGGTCTATTAAATTGTTTATTTGATGTCATTCTATTTCTGAGATTTTATGATCTGTTCCATAACATTAAGATGATTTTCAAAAGCGGTTCTGCCCTCTTTTGTCATCGTATATTTAGTGTTCGGTTTATTATCGATAAATGATTTTTTCACCTGAACAAACCCTTCTTGTTCAAGCTTTTTAATATGGGTAGCCAAGTTGCCATCAGTAACACTCAAAAAGTCTTTTAGCGCCGTAAAATCAAGCTGTTCGTTAACAGCAAGTGCAGACATAATGCCCAATCTGACTCTGCTTTCAAATGCTTTATGTAAGTCATCGAATGATAATTTCACGCGCAATCACCGTTCATACCTAAAGTGCATGTATATACCATAGATCAGGTGAATTGCTCCAAACCCAACAGCCCAAAAAAGTAAACCAAACCCTAGAAACCATAGATTTATTAGACCTAATGCAATTTGTGCAAAGCCCATCCATCTAACTTCCTTAATGGTGAAATTTCCGGCGTTATAAAGAGAAAGACCATAAAATATAAGCGTTGTTGGAGCTATCAGTCCATATAGATCATTAGACATATAAAACAAAACCAACACCCCTCCAATCGATAAAGGAACGGCCATACTAGCTAACAACCTTTTTGAAACAGAATTCCAGATCTGTTCACCTTTATCTGCAGATTTCTTTTTTGAAAATAAAATAGCAGTGACTAGAGATACCAAAAGAACAGCCAGAGCAAGCAAAAGGAGATCGCCAAAATTATAATATATATATGTAGCGCTATCAGGCTTGAAGCTAAATACAAAGTGAGCCACGTAGGCACCTGTTAAAGCATATATCCCGGCCATGATGCCGGCCCATCCCGATAGGGATAAAAATTTTGACGACCGTTCCATCATGGAACGTATCTCAGTAATGTCTTTTATATAATCTTGTTGAGAATTCATTCAAAGTACTTTTTATTTCAAAGTACAACTAAATTCTTTTTCATACAACAGCAGAAGAAGTTTTTTAAAAGCAGCGAATCACTCTAAAAATTCAGATCGCTGAGAGCCTTTAAAAGAAATGATCTGATAAGAACCGGAATTCTCGTTTAGAATGTATTCGTAGGTAGCGGAACGAGATCGAGACTTATACAGGGAAGCAAGCACTTGTACATTGCCATTGGGTTGTTTACCCATAACCTTAAGGTCAACGAGAAGGCCTCTTTTAGACTGATCAGATTTGAGAGAAACATACGAAGAGAATCCATAACTCATTTCTGAGGAGGAAGCTGGTTTTACCGTTGGAATATTATGAGCAAAATCATTTAGTAATCTGGATGAAGGATCTGAGGAGGATACGCTAATAAAGAAATATTCGGGATCTTCATTCGGATGCTCAGCGATGTAGGAAAGTATATTTGAAAAAACAGATTGGTGAATCTGGTGTTTTTCCATAGGACTTAACTGAGGTTTTAGATTCACATAATAGAATGTACTTGCTATCCCAAATAAGGCAAAAAGTAGGATCAGGATGTTTTGTGCTCGAACGTTTTTATACCACATAGAGAAAACTGATTTTCAAATAAGTAACCAAATTAATTACTTAGCTGAAAATTAAAAATACGGAGCCAACCCTGAGTCCGGAAGTCAGAATCGGTCTCGGTTGCCGATACCTCCAAAGCGTGTATTTACGACGTTGTTGAGAAGTGAGCCGAAGCGGTAACTAAACCCGAAACTGAGGCCTGCCTCGTAATTGGTTTCAAGCTGTCTGCGCCGCAGAAGCACATCTTCAAGGTCTGCACTACCCTTCGGAAGGTTGATTTGATCGTGGATGAGCTCTAGGAAACCACCAATCTCAACGGAAAGCCCTTTTGTGATACGAATCTCGAACTCTGCATCAAACTGAAGACTGTGGCGCGATAAGTCGTGTAGGTACTGCGAGGCATTAACACCCATTTCAATCCCACCCCATGGTTGGACGACCTTGTAGCCTGCGTTGAGGAGGTGCTGTGGAAGAATCTCTTCGATTTCGTTATATATAGTTGTATCACGATAGGTGATATGCGAAGAGCCTAAACGATAAGCAACCGTTAGCTGTCGGCGATTTGCCTCTTGGTAAGGGTAGAGACTCCACTCCAATGCGCCCATGAAACGGTAGCGCCATTCTACGTTAGAGAAGGTGGAGGTTAGAACGTCTCCGTAGGCACCGACCGACCAATGCGGTGAAATACTGCGTAAGGCATAACTGGTGAATCCGTCGCGTCGGGAAGTGCTCGTGATGGTTCCTTCCTCACGTTCGAATCGGTCGTAGTTGTAATTGAAGAAGGGACGGAACTGAAGTTTCCAGTCCTCAGTCACGCGACTAACGTACACCCCATAGCGGTTGTCAAAAGATTGTTGTTGGGATTCGAAGTCGGCGCTACCATCGGCATAGATCTCAATGGTCCAATGGTTCCAAGGGTCTTTCGTTGCCTGCGGCTGTGCGCCGTCGTACACTTCGTCCGGCGTAATGGCAACACGTAATCGTTCTCGCACGGGAGTCTGCATCAAATAGGGAACCAGTGTGGCTTCGAGAGTTTGCAGAAAGCCACTCCGTTGTTCGGCTTCAGTGGAGTTGGCAGGTGCATTAAAAACAGTCGAGAAATCCAGCCCATTGAAGAAGCCCAAGCCAATGAGGTCGATGGTCCGTGCCTCACCGCCGGATCCTGTGTCCTCTCTGGTAACTAGGACATGAACATCTGCAACCTCACGGTCACGAACGTGGTCTAGATAAGGCATCTCCTGTCGTATGAATGTCTCATCGCAGAAATCACAGTCGAGGAATAGAGCGAGCCGAGTAGGCGCCTCCGTATCGACCCCTTGTGCTGTTGCAGTACTGAATGGAGCACAGAACCATAAAAAGATCATCAGAGATACCACAGCCACAGAACTTTTTTTTCTAGTTGCGAATTCGAACTCACAGTATGTGCTGTCTGTACAGTTACCCCGGAACTCTAAACAGTCTAGAATTTTTTGAGAATTTTGATCATAGACTGGTTGCGGCATGGTTCTGAAGTAAAAGGGATTAAAAGACCCTTGTTAATGGGTTTAATGTCATTTATCAAATAATAATGTGAATTAGGGAAAAAAAGAAATGAGTATGATCACTTTAATTATCGTCATTGCGGTATGTTAGGTAATCTGCCTGTCGGCAGACAGGTTCAATGAGATGGGCTCACCTAAAATTCTACTATCTAGAAAACTAGGCCATCCGAACCAGGCGCTGAACTTGATTCAGTGTCCGTTTGAAACGCTTGTTATACTGCGGAACCCTTTAATAATTAAGTGCTTTTTGAATTAAGGTTTCTGGTTTATTTATTTCAACAGTTAATTCTGGATAATTGGTTAAAAAAAGCTCAAAGTAGAAATCCGTTTTACCTCTATTATAAATCGAGAATTTAGATTCTGAACCATTTTTAAATTTTATGGAAATTTTGTTTCTCATTGCGTTATGAATTAGCTCAATTTTCTCGATTTCTGATAGAGGGTGTTTTACAAAAGTTGAACTATTTAAAATTTCATGGACTGAATTTTGATCAATTTCTTTATTTAGAATTTCTGAAAACGGTTGATTTGGAAATCCAAGCTGTTGGGAAAAACCATATTTCCATGATTCCTTTGTAGAATGCTCACGAATAACCAATTCATCTTTTGACAGAATTAATGTTGAAGTCTTTTTTCCAATAAATGGACCAGCGAAAAAACTTTGTTCCATTAGCTATTTAGTTATTTAAAAGCAGTATAACGACCCTGCGTTTAAGCGGCGAGTCTGGATTAATTTATTAAAGTTCAGAACCCTAAACGAGTCCGTTTGAAACGCTTGTTAGCTGTCTTCTGATCCATGTTTATCAATTCCGATTTGTGCATACATTGCATAAGGCAAAATAAGATAGAAAACTAAAAAAGCTACGAATAAGAATAGAACGCCTTTAATACCATAATACTCTATGTCATTTATTGTGACAGGTAGAACGCCAAAAAGAATTAAAGGGAACATAAGCCCAAATAGGACTCCTAAAATTTTAAGAGATAATTTTCTTAAAGCCGAAAGTAATTCTTTGCCATTCTTCTCATAAATGCGCTTAGGATAAATATATTTACTTAAGTCTAACATCTTTTGTGATTAAGGCAGCTAACGACCCTGCGTTTAATGGGCGCAGAGATTAAGTTTTTGTTGAAGTAACCGATTTATTTTATTGCACACAAGTTGTTGATCGCACTCCGTCTGCGTCCCATTGAAACGTTTGTTATGCAGCAAATATGCTTGACTAAGATACACCAGTTCCTGTATGGTAAAGTTCTCGCCATCCAAACATCCATAAATAAACAGCACCATCATCGGTTCCAAAACCAGGTACCCAAAGTGTTCTGAAAATTTCTGTAACTAATGGGAACTTAGGGCGAACTGCAACATCATAGGCCAAAGTATATGATCCAGTATTTTCTAAAAGAGAACGTGCATCAGAATTTGGATCATCAAGAGGTAAAGTTCGAGAATCGACTATGACAGTTATGTTCTGAGATTCAAGCTTTATTTCAAGTTTATCAATGGCATTTCTACTAAAATCTGAATACCGATAGGTGTATTCGTCTTCAACTTTGCCAATGAACAAAAACAGAGTATCTGGCTTCTGGATGTAAGATATTGTTTGTTCGATATCAGCACCTTTTAAAAGTATGCTATCTCTACCAATAAAAAACCAAGTCAAGATATTTAATATCAAGATTGTGAGAACGAACAAAGCCAAATATTTCAGTACATGCTTCATTTGTGATTATTGGTGCATAACGACCCTGCGTTTAAGCGGCGAGTCTGGTTATTAAAATTAAAGATCCGAACCGTGTTCGAGTCCGCTTGAAACGCTTGTTAGTAGGCTGGTTTGCTTTGTGAGTTTAGCCGAACTGGAATATAGACAGGTACCAATCTGTATTTTTCGGCATATTTTGTTGGTTCAAATTCGACGGATTTTATTTTCTCTAAATACTGTACAAGTGATAG
>JBDVIC010000023.1:0-1025 GCA_039962805.1 Balneola sp.
CCGCTCATAATTAACAATGTTCCGTGTTGCAAAGGAAACTCTAATTTTTGTGATGGGTCGTCGTTCCTTCGTAATAAAAATCGACGAGTTTCGCCAAAGCTGACTGAGGCTATTTCAGGATTTTTACCTAATTCTTTTTCATCATCGGCGTGCCAACTTACATGATCATCTCCATCACGATACCAATTCATTAATACGGTATTAAATTGAACTGAAGCAACTTTCTCTATTTCTTTTTTAATATAGAGTAAACCTTTATTCCAACTTTTAGGCTGCATTGAAATGCCTGAATAGCGGTAATCTTTATCTTCATCGCCATACCATGCCGTATAACGAGGTTGATAAACTTTTTTCCCATACATGTTAATTTGCTCGTGCTGCCAATCAATATTTTTGAAGTTAATACGTGACAACTTTTCTTTATCTATTGCTCTCCATGCGCCCACTACTTGAGCATCTAAAGTGTCATTTTCCAAAAAGTATTCAACACTCCTGTCGCTAATTTTTTTATCAAAAAACCTTTCTGAATAAAAGAGAACACCATTAGGAATATGAATAACATACCCGTTCAATTCCGAATTCCACTGAACGCTATAACCTTCAGATTGAGGAAACTCAAAAGGTAGTTTATTCATATCTTCTTCGGTATTACTAAATAAATCTAGCATTGAAGCTTATCCTATATAACAATTTTATGAGCGCTAAACGGTAGACAAAATAAGGTTAATTTACACGAGTTCAACTCTATCTCCATGACTTGGTGGTGTAGAAGTTACGGTAAATATTAAATCATCATGGTGTTTATTACTTAGCTGATGTTTCGCACCTGCTGAGATATGAATCCCTTGATGAGGTTCTATAGTAAATATTTCACCATCAAGTTCCATCGTTGCAACACCAGATAATATGAAAAAGAATTGCTCTGCTTTTGTATGAAAATGACGAGCTTCTGAACACCCTGGCGGTACTCGTTCTTGAATAACACTTAAGCTGTCGGTTTTTACAAGATGCCAACCATCACAATG
>JBDVIC010000024.1:0-1492 GCA_039962805.1 Balneola sp.
TGTAGAGAAATTGGGAGAAGAGTTTTCTACTGAAGTTGTTTCTATCAATGCAAGAACTGGCAAAGGTATTGATGAGCTCAAGCATAAATTAACACAAAAAATCACCATTCCGAAGAAAGAATTTTTTGATGCAACTACTCTTTCTCCAGAAATAATTCCTATTATCAAAGAAAAGTTCGAACTGAAGAATGATTACCTGGCATATCAATATGCTCAGCAAACTTATAGTCGTGATTATTTGAACACCGCTGATCAGAAATTTATTGCGGAGTCCAAGGTGAAGTACAATTTTTGTGATCGACAATTTCAGACTAGAGAAACAGTTGAGCGATACAAATCGATTCGTCAAAAACTACAAAATGTATCAACGAAACCTGAAGAAACTTCCTTTGAGACAAGATCTAATAAGCTTGATAAAATACTGACACATCGGGTTTACGGATATTTAATTTTTTTGGGAATTTTATTTTTGCTTTTCCAAACAATATTCAAGTGGGCTGAACCTTTCATGGATATGATTGATTTTGGATTCGCTAAAATGAGTCATTGGTCTAAACAATATTTGCCTGAAGGAGTATTGACGAATTTGATAGCTGAAGGAGTCATACCCGGACTTGGGGGAGTTGTTATTTTTATACCGCAAATCGCTCTACTTTTTTGTTTTATTGCCATACTTGAAGAATCCGGATATATGTCAAGGGTCGTGTTTCTGATGGATAAAATAATGAGAAAGTTTGGCTTAAACGGGAAAAGTGTAGTGCCTCTAATCTCGGGAGTGGCATGTGCTATTCCAGCCATCATGGCAACCAGAAACATAGAAAGCTGGAAAGATCGAATTATCACAATCTTTGTAACACCATTTATGAGCTGCTCAGCTCGATTGCCTGTATATGCCATTCTTATAGCCTTGATAGTCCCTAGCAAGACAGTCCTATGGATTTTTAATGTTCAGGGATTTGTATTGATGGGTATGTACTTGTTAGGGTTTTTAGGAGCAATTTTATCAGCGCTTCTTATGAAGACCTTATTGAAAACGAAAGAGAGGAGTTATTTCATAATGGAATTGCCAATTTATAGATGGCCAAAATGGAAAAACGTGTGGCACACTATTTTTGGAAAAAGTAGAACGTTTGTTTTTGAGGCTGGAAAGATCATATTATCAATTTCAATTATTCTTTGGGTACTTGCCTCATACGGTCCTGGGGAATCTTTTAGCAATGCTGAAGAGATAGTGAGTCAGCAAATTTTAGATAAGCAATTGGACTCTTCAGAATTTGAATCAATACTATCTGCCTATAAACTGGAGCATTCTTATGCTGGCATTCTCGGAAAAACTATTGAACCAGCGATAAAACCGCTTGGTTACGATTGGAAAATAGGAATAGCACTTATTACTTCTTTAGCCGCACGTGAGGTCTTTGTTGGAACGATTGCAACTATATATAGTGTAGGAGTTGATTCGGATAATGGGGCAACCATAAAGGATAAGTTA
>JBDVIC010000025.1:0-1238 GCA_039962805.1 Balneola sp.
TTAATCACTACAGGTTTTGAATGTAGCGGATCTCCAAATAAGTCAGGCCTATGATCCGTTGTATTAATATCATTATCAGCATCATCAACATCAAGACCTAAAGCCCAGTCAACATATTCTTGTGCCTCAGCATCATTATCAACGCCAAAAATTGAAATTAAGTCTGTACCATTTTCGGTATAATAATTTGACATAGTCTCAGCAGTTAATTGGGGAAGCTCGTTTCCAAAACTAACACCAATATCACTAAGAACTATGCGTGGGTCTTCCATGTTATTAAACATCTCCACAACCCCTCCGGCTTCAACATTATTTCCATCTGCTTCGGGACTTGTACTCCAGAATGTTTTTGCAGAGGCTAACATATTACCTTCATCATCTATTGCAGGCACACCCATTCGATCAACTTGTATATTATTTTCTAGTTTTAATTTTTTTAGGTTACCTTTCCACTTTGCTCCGCTGTCAGGTGAGAACATAGTATAATAAGCTGAATCAAGTGTTTCTGTTCTATCAAAACTATTTGCTGCAACTGAAGGTGCTGTGAAACTGGTACTAACTTCCAAAATCGAACTTATTGCTCTTTGAAGTTGCGCCCCTAATTGATTAGCATCTGAAGCATCAAAATATGAGCCTCCACCATATTATGCTGCACTCTCTAATAAATTTCTTGCATCATTAGCACCAGAACTAAAACCAACGGTAGATAGTGTAGCTATTTGTTTCCCATCCATATCAGTGTTTATATCATTGTTGTGCATGTATTCAGCCAACATAGGTAAATAATTGATAGTGACATTACCATTTGCGTCAGTCACCTCTATAGATGATGCCGTTGAATCATTATCAGTAGCCTGCAATGCTATAATTGCCTCGTCTGCCGCATTATCTCTTTGTGGTACACCATCAGTAATAAGAATAACAAAGATTTCATTACTACAACCTGCATAAGGAGACTGATACACACCACCCTCCTCAGTTATTGAGCTTTCATCTCGAGGTGGACTATCTTTATCATGCTGGTTAATATCAAGATCCTGATTACCATACCCCAAAGGTAAACCTGCAAGATAACGATAGGCTTCATAATATGATTCACAAAGAGGTGTTGAACCTGCACCTTTTAATTCAGCTTCAACAATAGTAATGAGTTCGTCTTTAGCTAAAGCTGTCATTTCTTGGATACCAAAAGCTATCTTTCCACCGTGGGGCTGAGTTTGATCTTCATCATGCTCTGC